>NZ_CP079761.1:0-59827 GCF_019334685.1 Bacillus sp. LJBS17 | reverse complement strand
GTATTTTATTTTTTTGACATCATGAATTCCCCCTGTTAGTTAGTCGTCAAATCATAAGTCTAATGACTTCACAGCCTGGTCCTTTTGATCCTGTGTAATTCCGATATATCTTAATGTAATGCCCGCACTACTATGATTAAACATGTCCATTAGCAGTGTAATATCCGTTCCATTCTTGTATTGATGATAACCAAAGGTTTTCCGCAATGAATGTGTCCCAATGTTTTTTAAGCCTATTGTGTCAGCTGCAGCCTTAATATTCCGCCAGGCAGTCACCCTGGTAATCGGCTTATCTTTAGATTTCTGCCCGGTGAAAAGGTAATGGTCAAGGTTCCCTTCATACCGATGCTGAACATATTGAACGATTGCTTTTCGAACACCTTTAGTCATGGCAATTTTGTTGTGTTTCCCTGTTTTGGTTTCTCTCAATTCAAAGTAATCTAGGGGCTTCATTTTTTCGTCAATAACATCTTTGAATTTCAAATGAATTAAGTCACTAATCCGAAAAGCAGTGTTTATTCCGATAATGAAATATACGGCATCACGTTCATTCATCGAATAAAGCAGCTTCTTCATGTTGTCTATATCTTTTCTGTTTCGGATCGGTTCAACTAAATTCATACAAATTACCTCTTCGTTTTATATTAAGCATGCGAAAGCTAAATTCACAGTACCTTTGATTACTTCTATTGTAATAGTGGCGCTGTTAGTTGAACAGTTTTTTCAATATCCCTCACCTGTTAATATCTTTCATGTATAAAGAATATGAAACCAAATATCACGATAACAATAAATACAAGGAATCCACCCATAATATTAAAGACAATAGCATGATCAATGAAGAATGCCTTAAATTCATTTGGGAAAATCGTTTGAATTATGCATAAGGCGGCCCAAATAGCACCAACAACGATACTTACGATAAATCCTAAAAAGTTTTTCTTTTTTCTTTCCATAATACCGCCTCCTATTTTCAACGATTGCTTAATAATTTATACTTAATTAAGGGCTGAAGCAGCCCCATTTTCCTTAGCTCTTCGGGATTTCTGTTTGGCGACTGATCCCGGAGGGTTATAGTAGTTCAATTTTATCCTTATAAAGTTTAATTGGTATTCTTAGCCCGACTTGTTTTTGATCATAAACTTCTTTGGGAACAGTTATGTCATAATTTTTTTCGTCTGCATAAATTTTAATGTAATAATTCTCAGTTGTTACTCCTGGTGTAGCTCCAGACATCATATAAATTCCACCACCTATAACAACCGGTGTTACGGTAAAATCCATACTCGAATCTGTAGTAGAATATTTGTCAATCACTAAAGCATCCAGCTTCTTCCCCTTCTTTAACACTTTTTCTTTCTCAATTCTTGCTTCTTCAGCTGCCTTTTCTATAAGACTATTGATATCTTTATCCATCTTTGTAAGGGTCTCGTCAGTCTCATGTACCATCCAATAGAAACCCACATACAAAAACATTAGAAAAGCAATGCAAATACCGGTAAACGATAAATATTCTCTCATGGTCTAAATTCTCCTTGCGTGTCATTAAAAAGGAAGGTCATCATCACTAACATCAATAGGCTTTCCACCTGTGAATGGATCTCTCCCCACACCAACATCAGCAAAACCTTCCCGGCTGTTACTTTGGCCTTTAAATCCTTGATCGTATCCAGGGTTGGTCTCATTCTGATTCTTGTTCTTGGATTCTAAAAACTGAACGGAATCAGCTAACACCTCAGTTACCCAAACACGTTGCCCCTGGTTATTATCATAAGTGCGAGTCTGAAGACGGCCATCAACTCCTGCCATACTGCCTTTCTTTAAAAAATTAGCAACATTCTCAGCTGTCCTTCTCCATGCCACACAATTTATAAAATCTGCATCACGTTGACCGGATTGGTTTGTAAATGTACGATTCACAGCCAAAGTAAAAGTGACGACCGGTGTTCCATGTGGGGTATACCGAAGATCAGGGTCCTTTGTTAATCTTCCTACTAGAACTACTCTATTCAACATTTGATCTTCCCCTCCAAATCTATAATGTTCAAATCATTTATAAACCCAGCAACCAATGATTTATCTCTTATCATGCTATTTAACTGATTGAGAAAAAGCATCATTCCATTTCTTGTTTTTTCGGTATATTCTAGGTGCCAATCATCAAATTTTATGTAGAGACACTTTCCTCTTGGAGTATCAGAAATCCCAGCGTCAAACAAAAACTTAACCTTGTTAAGTTTCTCCGCAATCCTGGTAGCAGCTTCTTTACGACTAACATTCACTTCCCAATACTGAACATCCATTTTTTCACCCCTTTTCCTCTTTTTGAAAATGTAACACAATAATATTATAACATATGTTGTGTTACATTTTTATACTTTATTTTAACTTTTTCAAAAAAAAAAGAGTGCTAACCCCTTGGTACATAAGGGATTAGCACTCTTTTGAAAATGTAACACAATAACATTGTGTTACATTTCTTCGAATCTATAATAACCTCTTCGTGGTTTTTTTACTGAAGGATTTTTCTCCATAATTGATTTCATAAAATTTGTCATGTTAAGTATTTGCATATTTGTCTCTTTCTCGATCTGGCTCCTAAGTTCATCAGCAGACAAACCGTCTGAATTGACTTTCAAAATATTAACGGCAACATGTTTTCTTATGTCTCTTTCGGGTTTTGACTTTTGATGAATTTCTAGCGAAGCTAATTGTTTAAGATCCGGAAGGTTTTTATACTCTACTCTATCGATTTCTCTTAGGCGCTCAAATATCTTATTTCGTTGTTTCTGGTACTCCTTGATCATCGCTGTTTCATCTTTGTCTATTTTTTTTAGACGTTCTTCCAACGCTTGCCTTTCTGTAAGCATTTACCTCTCTCCTTTATCTAATAATATCGTCGCTCATGAAAACATTTACAGTCGATTAAACTAATGAACAAGGACTGAACTTGATTCTCAGTCAGTTTCTTTTTTCAGATTAGACAAGCCTTCCTATTTGCCTGATTCATTCGATCAAAATATGAATTTTTCATAAAAACAAATCTATATATTGTGTCTTTCTCAATCCCTAGTATAATTATATAGTGTTAGTGATTGAGAGATAATTTTGAAAACAAAAAAGACAACCATAATATGGTCGTCTAGTGTATAATTATTCCTGTACATTTGTCGTCTAACTCAATGGTGCTCTGATGGCTAAATTCCCTGAAAGGGGGTGACGCCAGTGTCAACGTTTCAAGCACTTACTTTAATGTTTGCGTTCGGTATGTTTATCCTTACTTTGTTGAGATTTTTGATGGATTATTTAAAGGATATAAAAGATCTTTCAAAGAAATAGACCACCCTTTGAGGCCTGAGAAACTTCTAGGGTAGGTCCATATCTAAAATACACCTATAGCCAGCGCTCCAATGAGGAGCAAGCATTTGTACAGACCGGAGTGTTAGCGCACTCCGGTATTTTTTTATGCAAAAATATCTGGTTTTTACATTGGTCATCATATAGATGACTAACGTATAAATTATATAACCAGTATATACTCAGTATATTCAGTTTGCAATGCAAACAACAAAATGATAAAAAAAGTAACAAAATAAGGGCACTTGTTATTGAGTGCTGCAACAAGAATCTCCAGACAACAGCTTTATTTTTTCAACTATTAACTGTAGAGTCGGATTTTGAACGATATTTGTTTTAGGAATACGAGAAACGGTTAGTGCCAGTTTCTCTAATTCGTCAAGTATTAACAAGCGATTAAAATAAATTAAGTGCTCAGGGAGATTATGCAAAGCATCCGACATCCTATAACACACATCATTTACTATTGCTTGTTCCCTTTTAGGAAAATGTCCAGCACCTGATATTGAACGGATATATACGAGACCAAAATTTAATAAGTCTAGCCCTATACGCTTTAATTGTTCATCACTTATACTTACTTCTTTATTTACCAACTTTTTATCTCCCTTCTTTAGCTGAAAGAATGTGTCCGAGAATATTCAGCTCTATAAGTTATTTATCCTCTCGCTCCTGGATCACTGGTACTTCATCAGCTTCCGCATCAGCGCAACGCACCTGGCTTCCTGGATTTCCGCAACCCGCAGCATTTAATACAATAAGAAAAATAAAAAAGCTCCCTGAAGTGAGGGAGCTTGTCTTCAAAAAAATTACCGTTCTCTGCTGTTTCTTCGTTGTGCGCTTGGACTACTGCGCTTCAATGTAGGATTCTCTTGAATAGTCACTTGCATCTTACCCTTTCGAGGCTGCGGCTTAGATTTTTCAGCCTCTTGCTTTAATGACTGTTCTAATTCTCGGACTTCCATAAATTTATTCAGGACGCCTATTGTATCACGTTCCGTCAGCAATCCGATGTGTTTAAGAAAATCCTTCTCGTGATTCATCCATTTGAGTTCCCGTTCCTGCAAAACAACCCATGATTCCTTATCCAAACCAGCTGCTTTCCAGTCAGCAATCGGATACTTAAACTTGGAGAAATTCTTATTGTTATTATTAGATGTGATGTACCCGATCAGGACTTCAGGCTCGAAAGCACCTTCAATGGATTTCTTTGAACCTAAAACAAGGACAGGCCGCGCTTTACGACCTGTCCCATCTCTAAATTCAGTTATCGCTAAATGTATATTGCCTAGCTCTAATTTTTTTGGATCTGTTTCAGCCAATTATCTTAATTCCTGGTGAAGTTCATTATTTTCATCTAACAGGATAGTCCCGTCAGCGTTTCGTTCCGGGTAGTTCTCCGGACGATTATATTGGGGGTCAGCCAGCAGTTCTTTCATTTTCTCACGAGCTTGCTCAATTGTTTTTATTTTTTCCATACAATTGACCTCCCTTTCTCTATAATATATTATACCATTTTAGCGATACTGAAGATACCTTTTAGCCTTTTTTCCCTTGATTAATTCAGGTAAATCGGTGTTTTATCACCCCCTAACAAGCATATTTTTTTTGCTCCTATGTTGCTTTTGAGAATGTGTTTTTTCGCGATGTTTTGAAGCAGCTCTACGGATCTTCAGCACATCATTCCAATCCTTAGAAACCTCTTCCACCGGCAGATATCCTAGATCATTATAGTTGTCGTAATAAAGTTGTACTTTCTGTTGCATTTTCACCTGATTAGTCAGATCAACCTCTTTTACATCCTGTTTTAAAACTGATCCTAGATCAGTTTTTCCATCTATAGTGTTAGCTTTTAACGCCCTGGCAGCTTCTTCTATTGCTATTGGCACCTGGATCTCATAAGGTTTTTCACTAGGCAGCTGTTTAGCACCAAAATACTTGCCAAAACCATAACCGTTCGTAATCTCATTTGTATTTCCAAGGTTCGTTTCAGCTTTATGAATAGCAGCTAGGTACTTCCAATCGACCCCATATTGGCTGCCGTATGTTTGATACAGTTCTAAATATTCTTTGGGAATGTGATTGTCTGCCGGGATTAAGTTATGAAATTTGACTTCCTCCCCTTTAACAGAAAACTCATATTGTCGTATTTCATCCATAAATTTGTGGCCAGCATGGTCATTATCAACTCCGAAGTATACTCCTTCTGTCGGAGCCACACCACGGGATTTCATTGTATGCTTTATCAGGTTGAAAACCGTGTTTTTCTTCACTCCATTCATTGAAATGAGACGGCAATTAGATAATTGGTCTTTATACATTGTCCAATAACTTAACAGATCAATAGGCGCCTCAAAAAAATAAAGTTTTTTAGGGACGCCTAATGAGACATTAAAGCCATAATTCCGCTGAGAATTGGGTTTAATTTGTTTAAATGTCGTTCTCTTTCCGTCTTTATTCATTGTAATGGTGCCCTGAAGATCGGCACCTACACGCTTGCCTGTATTCCCCCAAACAAACACACAGTTTTTCTTTTTATCCTGTCTCAGTAACCCTTTCGCTATTAGAGCATTAACTATCCCTTTATCGATGCCTCTTTCTTCAGTCAAGTAACGTTCAACTTGTTCTGTAGAGTTATCATGAACGATGTCATAAACGAATTCTTTCTGCGGCTGCTCTTTAACTTCTTTTGTATGCTTATAGTCTTTTTCAGTGAGCATTGATACTGCTTCACGGAAGCTTTTTCCGTAAAATGTTCGAACAAAATCAATTGAATTGCCGTTCTTTCCTTGGGAAAACCACTGAAAGCTGTTTTTCTTTCTATCAATCATTAAGCTGTCGTGTTCAGCGCCCTGATACCATCTATCACTCATCTTAACAAGCTCATAACCATTTGCCTCACAAAAGCCAACAATATCAACTGCAGCTGCTTGTTTTATGACATCTTCACTTACTCTAGGCATTTAAACTCCCCCTTTTTTAGTCATAAAAAAAAGACCAGGATTTATCCTGATCTCACATGTATTTTCTTTAATTTTTAATGCTGTTCACCAACATAAAAAGCCCCCAGCTTTTCAATATCATTATCGAATTCCTTATCAAGTGGCAGCATGTTTATCATGAGGTTCTTATATTCTGGTCCGCAGCAAGCTTCCCGCGCATTATATACATCTATCTGAAACACGGGCACTTGGTTAGTGCCAACTCTGAATTCGTTAAAAACATACCATTCCTCACGCGGGAGCCTTGTTTCTTTTTCTAACCACATGTATTCGGACGTTACGTTTTTAAAACCATAATACTTCTCAAGAAGGAACACTATATCTTTTCCTGCCACACAAATATCATCCCTAACAAGCTGCTCAAATCTAAAATGAATACACCCAATTATCGTTATAAGCTCTAAAAGTTCGTCCTCAAATCTTGAAGGTTCAATGTCCTTTTCGATAAAAAGCAAATAATCTGGATCTCTCTCTTCATTGAGATAGTGATCTAGTTTAAAAATCATTGGCTGCCTCTCCTTTAATTTCAGAATTGCCTACCGGCTCTGTTCCATTTCATACTGCATTTGTTGATACTTACGCATATTTTTCATGCTCTGATAGTCTTTATCTAAAGCGTGCTTGATTTTATTGATATCTGATCTTTTTAGGCGCCTACCCTTTGTATCCCATTGTCTATGTGATACTGAACCAGGAGCATAGGTGCCTGAGCGATTAATTTGTTTTGATTGCGACTCACTCCTGCGTATTTCGGCCATTTCCTTCAGCATGGAGTTCCCTAATTTAGTATAGAGTTCTTTATGTTTATTTTTCCGATACTCTTTATATCTCTCTACCTGTTTTGGTCCATCTCCGTATACTGATTTCCTGAATTCCATTTCTTCTTTTAACGACTGATCCAGCTCTTTATAGTCTTCAGGATGATACTTTTGAATGTACATCGTAATCACACTGTCTATCTCCGGCCGAATATTATTCAAAGCATTGTTATTATATTTCCACAGCCTCATGTCTTCCGGCAGATTCTCGTAGATATGGTTATACATCTTAGTCATGTATGTATCCAATCTAGGCTGAAATTTAAGCCCTTTAGGAGCAATACGGTCATGGATCAACTGCGATATTTTACTAAGTTCTTTGTCCCGATCCATGAGGGTGTTTGCAACCTTACTTTTCATTTTATCCAGGGTTTTTAATTTCCGATTCCCACGCCGGGCCTGATATACCTCACCTGTTTTTTTGTTCGTAAAGACGCCGTACTCTTTTGTCGGGTTGGGTTCAACTAACGCAATATGGACATGGATATTATCGGTATTGTAATGAATGGCTGCGGACCAAACACCACTTTGTTCAAGCTGCTCTTCTCTTAATAAAACCTCCATCCCTTTTCGAATAGAGTTTTGAATTGCCCCTTCATTGACCCAGCCAGTTTTAGAGTTATAAATCCCGCGTTCTTCTAACCACTTGTTATCGAAACTTATGACATCTTGCCACATGACTGAATCATTTTTTTGAGCTTGTCTGAAAATCTCCTTCAGCTGATTTTTTTCTTTTGGCGATAAGCTATCTTTGTGTTGAGTGAATATACCGCTGCTCTTTTCCGGGTTCCCCATATATTGATTGTATCCGTCTAATTTATTTACATTGTAAGTCTGAAATTTCTCCGTTCGGACGGCTTCATCACGGTTGATATAATTGACATACTTCGAAAATTTTGTTGATTTGCCCGACACATATTTAGAGACTAATACAACGCCAGGAGACCCCATTATTTTTCACCTTTCTGCATTTCCTGCTTAGCCTTCTGTTCATCTTTCCTTTGCTTAAATGTAGCAATGTCATTACTAACTTTTTCTTTTGCCATCGATAATGATTCAGAGGTATGCTGGTCGGTTAAAACTGTCAAAGGTAATGGGTTGGCCATGAGAAATGCATTCCAAAGCTCTAAGTTAATTTGAGCATTTTTATCGGTGTGCCCAGCGCGCACCCGAATAACGTCGAGCGTTTTCTTAAAACGCTGAAATATCTTCTCAACAAGTGCATCTTCGTCATTTAATCTTGCTTTCATTTCAGCATGTTCAGCAAAGATCCGTTCAATTGTTTCGTTCATTTTTGAGCAATTCTTCGCTTTCATTTCTTTTTCAATATAAGCAATACCATACGGTGATTCTGTCGGATCACTAAAGGTAAGATGCTTCTTTACTTTTGCCATATGATATACCCCTCACTTTCCAATATCTTTTAACCACATGACAGCATAAAATCATCTATGCACCTCATTTATCCTTTTTTAAAGACGGTCTTTAAAAAAGAAAAAATCATCGCACTTTAAACACTGCGTCCAGCTCATTTGTTTGCTTTAAAAAGAAACAAGGATAGCGTCAAAAATCGGTCACTATCCTTCATTTACTCTGATGAATTCGTTAAGCACTTTGGTGTTTTGTTCGAGGGCGAATGCTACAGATTTAATGACTTCTCCTAATTCGCTTCGCACGCCCTCAACTTCATCAGCGACAACATGTTTATCAAGCAATTGGCGGAGGTATTCTTGCTGAGAAAGTCCTGCCTTCCTCGCCTTATCCGCAAGCCTATTCATTGTATCTTTTGAAAGACCTTTGATGTTGAGATCCGGCATTTGTTAACGCTCCTTTTCATCGATTTCTGCACATACTTTGCAACGATCTGTCCAAAAAAGTGTTTCTTTTTCCAAGGCTTTTTGCGGCAGCAAAAAGCCGGCCCCCGATTCCGAAGGAAGGAGGGGGTGGAAAAGGAAAGAGCATAAGGGGAAACTGGCACCATTTGCATGGTGAAACCGCAGTGCGGTTTGTTTTTTCGTGGTACCAGATTTATTGCTGAATGCACATAAAAAAAATGTTTATGACCAACCATTTTTTAGGTGATTTAGAGCTAAATGCACTTAAATCTTCAATTTATGCACACGTAAAATAACTGTATATCACACTAAAAATTAATCTTCGAGGACGAGATTGCTCTTTCTTTTCTTCAATAATTCATTTCGTTTCTCAAGTTCATCCAGCGTCTCTTTGCTCGTTTTTATAGCCTCTTCTTTTGAAGAAATTTTGCTTTCATTGGCTGTAATTTGTGATTCTGTTTCCTCTTTTTCTTTACCGATCTGGTACTCCTTATCTTCTTTTAAAGACGAGATTCGCGAGTTCAATTGGGTAATTTCAACCGCATATTCTTTCTGTTTTTTCTCTTCTTCTATTATCAATTTTTTATTATTTTTGATCTTTAAGTCGATATATTTCGCCTCATAATAATCCTTATTTCTTTTCACAAAAACATCCTTTGTTTTCGTATCTGCAGATGATGAATAGATCTTTTTGCTCGACCCAATTGAGCTTGAATCTTCATCATTTTCATCAGTCAACTGAACCGAAACTGCTTTCCAATCTTCCGGAATATCTCTTATAAACAACACATAAAAATCATCACGAACCTTGATAATTTCGGGATGATATTTCTTTCTCTTATTAGATTTTTCCTTAACAACAGCATCTAATTTTGGAGGAATATCTTGTAGAGAATCTGTGATCATAAAATCAATTTCTAGCATGTGATTGTCTGAAAAATAAGTTCGATCTGTCATTTCCACAGTCATGTTATTTATACTAACGGGAGTGTTTAGTTTTGTATTTTCTTCTTCAAATGGCGAATCAAAAATGATCCTGCTGGACAAGAAAAACAGCAGGATCATAGCAATTACGCCAGTAGAAACTTTATATTTTGCACCGACAGTTTTAAATTTTATTTTCACTTTTTCGGTTCCCCTCCTTTACTCTGTAATACGTACAACGACCCCATTAAAATGACTTTTCCAATAGCTATTACTCATCTTTGCCACGCTAACACCATAACTATTTTGGCAATTTAAAAACTCTCCATTCCCGAGATAAATTCCAACATGACCGTTTACTTTGTAAGTATCAAAGAATACTAAATCGCCTCTTTTAATATTTGAATATTTGACTTTTTTTCCGCGTACAACAAGCGTGTCAGTTGTTGTAGAAGCTAAATTTCCAAGGGATAAACCTGCCTTGTTAAATGCATAATGTACAAAGCTGCTACAGTCGAAGATCCCCTTCAAAATGTCACTTTGATTTCTCCCCCCACCCATTACATAAGTGGATCTTCCTATATAAGCTGAGCCTTCTTTTATTGCTTTCTCAATAACTTTGTTTCCACCCTTTATTATCTCAACTTCTCCACCATTTTCACCGTTATTCGGCTTTAGGTACCTCATAACGTGCTCTACATAAAGCTGATCACCATACATCCAAGTACCATTTGGGCGCTGCCGGCCGTTACTGTGAATCCGGGCAAAATCAGCTGCGTTTTCTTTTGTCCAACCTCCACTTTTCTTTATCGCCCAATTAATATATCCACTTCCAAAGTTATAGCCTTGTAGCGCCGTTTCTTTGACATTTTTTTTAGCTGCTTTCGCTGCTTTATATACTGAAGCAAAGTTTGCAACACCTACTTTGATTGATTCATGAGGATCGGTAATTGAGTTGGGAGGCAGCCCTTTTGATTCACTTGCTTGCATTACATCTAATGACTTCCCACCAGACTCTTGCATGATCAATGCTAGTATTAAATCAACTAAATCTGGTATGTCATTCGCTTTACATTCTTTTTCTACAACTGCCCTATACTGTTCAACTTCTGGCGCAATGTTTATCGCAGATTCTCCGCCGCCTCCGCCCGAATCTGAACCTGATAGGCCAGAAATTATCCCTATCGCACAGACAATAACTACACATACTACAATCGTAATTAAACCGGCCCAAGAGCATAAAAAAAACAGAAGCGCGCGCTTCTGTAATTGTTTCTTAATTAAGTATTTCACTGCTTCTTTGGCGGCAGATGCCCCGTTATTCATTCTCTTTCAACCCTTTACCTGTTACAGCAAAATATGTTACGGTCCAATTATTTTCTCTTTTGTCTAAATCCAATTCAAATTCAACTTCAATAGTGCCAGTGACCTTCCTCTTTTCATCCAATAATTCTGCATTTACACTGGCAATCCAATGAGGCTTTCCGTTTACTAAAGAGAAGCGTGAATAGGAAATATCCTGTACTTTTCGATAAGCGAAAGGCTGCACTTTTGTATTGTTTTCTTCAGCAAGACTTAATTCCTTATAAAACTCCGGAGTCAAATATTTTTTTGACTCCTTTAAATGCTTGTCTTTATTTTTATAATCGTACGAGTAATATGATTCTATAAAGGATTTCAGTGTTTGTTGCATTTCTTGTTTATCTTTATCATCTGCTTTTTCTTCCTTCACGATAGAGCTTTTGGAGGTTGATTGCTCTGAACTATCCCCTTCAATTAAGCTTTCTTTTTGTTCATTCTTTGTTACCTTTTCTTTATTACTTCCCCCCATAAAATAAAGCAGCATAGCACCAATAAAAACAATACATATGACAATAAACAACTTCTTTTGCCTAACAGTTTTTTTATCTACATTTACATTTTTCGCTGGAATCCTTTTCAATATTAAGCCCCACCTTCAAACAGTTCAAGTTCCTCTTGGGTAGCCTCTACATGCATAACTAAATTACGATCCCCAGCTATCGAAAGAATACAATCACCAGTTTCAAATTTAGGCAGCAGAGCATACTCATTGTCTGTCATTTGGTCTTCAAATAAATCTTTAATTAATCGCATCGATGTCTGATCCTGTTTAAACAGTGCTTTATATTGAGTTAATCCAAATATTTCGCGAAGCTTATTTGCTGCAAGGGCCATATCAGGATCAGAAGTATTAGTATTAGGAAACATACGTTCAATACGCTGTGTAGCCAATAATATTCCTCCAAAGAACTTCCGGGCTTCAGACATAGCAGTAACGAAAAAGTTTGCGGTATGTGCTTTTTTCAATTCCAACAAATTGTGACACTCATCAAGCATAATAAGAAACCTCGTAATATCGTACCAGTGTATTTTTCCTTTATCGTAAGCTTCTTTTTGTTTTCTTCCAATATTCATCATAGCGCCCCAAATTTGACTGAGCGCATTAAATATCTGAACATCCTTTACTTGATCGTTCAGCTGTGAAAGGTTCCCAATGTCGTAAAATACGATCTGTTCGTTCACCATATCTGGAATAGTAGTTATACCGTCAAATATCTCTCCAAACTGAGTAACAAGGTTTTTTATTGTCATTCCTATGTCACCAATTCTGGCCTTAAAATTAGGATCTTTTTCTTTATGATATCTCTCTTCACAGTAAGCCTGAAAATCAGACAATAAGGGGTATTCTTTAGGAGCCAACTGAGTAATATTTGAGCGTGCATTTTCGCCCCAAAATTCGAATTTCTCGTAAAACCCATATACTAATTCATCAAATTGAACTAAAACATTATCATCAGCTTTAGGCGTTAAAATTCGGTAACACGAGTTTAATTTCGAAACATGCTGCCTAAAAGAAGCACTTTCATCTATTACAACCTCATCCCCTACTTTTTTGGTGACAGAGGGGAATATCTGCATTAAATTTATTCGTCCATTACTTCCATCCAAATCAATAGTAATGCCACCCATATCAGCTGTTACAGACTGAAATTCTCCCGATTTATCAAACCCCCGGATAAAGTTACCTTTTGAAGCATTATCTCTTAAAATCTTTTTTAGAAGTGTTGATTTACCTGATCCCATGTCGCCTGATACGAACATATTATAATAGAGCCTTTTGGATGTCTTATGAAACAAGTCCCAATAAACTGTTCCTCTAGTTGATGTATAACCATAATAAACGCCTGTTGGATCAGATAAACTGGTTTGGTCATAAGAAAAACCTAAACCAATTGCTTCAGCCGGCATATCATTTCCTATTCTCTTGTTTGGCAAGGTTAACTGAGTTTCATAGTCAAGAAATAGAGATTGCCATTCTTCCTTATTTTCATCAAGAAACACTTTACTTTTAAAACCATCACTATCAATTTTCTTTTGAACTTCCGAAATGCGCTTTTCTAATTCTGCCTGAGTGGCCCCGTGCATAAAGATCCGGACATGAATCTGTTTTATGACCTCTCCACCTTTAGCAATGGCTATTCCAAGTTCTCTTAATGTTTGCAGTTCTTCACGTGCTAAGTCTGCTTCCGTATCGTTAGCTGCATTACGTATTCTTGACCTCATTTCATTAGTTGATGTCTTAACTTTACTTGCATAATCTATATCTTTTTGTGTATAAGTATCTATTGTAACAATGGTATTATGAATACTTGTTAATTTGTTTAACCAGTATGGACTGAAATTTTCAGGGTAACGGTAGACATGGAGACAAGCAACATATCCATCGCCTGTACGATTAAAAAATTCATCTTTAAAAGAAATGCCACCCATTGGTTGGGTGGCATAAACGAAATTCAAGTCTTTCTCAATTTGTTCCAAAATAATTCACCGCCTAAATAAAATTGTTCATTCCATGTAGGATTCTGATTTTTTTCTCTATAGAAACTGGCTGCGGCTCTAAGTAATTGATAAAGGGCGTTAATTCCTCAATCCTTTTAGAAAGCTCTTCTGCTGTTCCTCCAAAAACAAATAGATACGTTCGACGACTTTTGTATGTCTTTTCTATAAATTTCAGCTTTTCAAATTCAGCTTTTAAAACCTTCAATCGCGCGTAATCATTTGTTCTTTCAATTTTGTATTTCAGAAACTCTTGCTGTACCTGATTATCTTCAGGCAAATTCATATGCACTTCTTTCAGGGTATCTGAATAAACCTGCTGCATCTTCCAATAGGATTCTGTCAAAGAATTAAACTCTTTTTCATCTAGGATATTGGTATCAAAGTGTTTAACGTCAAATACTTCAAAGAAGCCTTCCCTTAGACCAACCTTTGTTTTCACATAGCCTTCATCGCTATACCCGCATACCGGATATACTCGATTGATTCGATCTATACTTTTTTGGATTTTTTTTAATTTCCGGGTGCTACCCGACTGTTTTTCCTTTTTAACTGACAGTGCATCAAAACCCATTTTAATCCCCCTGCTTTATCATAGAATAATTAACAGGCTCTTGTGCTTTATATGTCCGACTATCCTTTCTGAAAACCATGAGCGTCATTTCATAAATCTTTTTATTTGGTGAATCGGGACAGGGCCAAAGATAAAATGTAGTTGCAAGCACAATAAATAGTACAAAAGGAATCTGAAGATACGGGTATACCAAGCCTTTCATGAAATACCCGACTGCCAAACTCCCAATAATTATAAAACCATCCACAACCGTTAGTTTATTCCATTGTATTTTTGCTTGAATATTTTCTGGTACTGATATGGTTTGCCTCATCTATCAGTCCCCCCTTTGAATCCAGCGTTTACAGTATTTTTTGCGATATCGTAAGCTGTCCTTGAATTTCTAACTGACTTTGAATCATATATCCGTTGCGCCAAGTCAGCATACTTATTAACCAAGACATCCTTTGCAGTCATATTAGTAGTTGGCCTTTTTGTCATCTGATTTTTAAATGCTTCTGCAGTTGTTTGAATATGCTGAGGCATTCCAATCGGTTTATTGCTTATTGTACTCACTCCTTTAGGTGAGTAATCAAAACGGCCACCTCCCATATTTTGTACAGGTGCCCTATAGGTTGGTAAAACATTTCCTACGGCAGCGCGGTGAGTTGGCAAAATGTTATTTGCCGGTGTATGCGCTGAATAAGTAGAATTAGCACCATTTGAAACCGAATTTACTATCGATGTATTGCTGCTAGAAGGATTACTGTTTGATGCAACAGGTGTCAGTGAAGCCGGCACCTGTGAAATAGGACTGCTCGGCATAAGACTTCCGGAAGAATGTGAACCTGTATGCTGTGGCATAGTCGCAAACAAGGAATCCCAGCCATTATCGGAAGCGCTATTGTTTGCTGTGGAACCACTATTAATCGGCCCCTGAGACAATTGTCTACCAGGTGTAACTGTGTTTCCACCGATCTGACTAGAAATTGGTCCTACAGCTGGTATCTGAGATGATAATGGCGTATTAGAGCTTACTGGCATGTTTCCGCCGACTTGTCCTGGAACTGGGCTTTCTGTTGGTCCTGGGGACGATAATGGCGTATCAGAGCTTCCTGGCGCGTTTCCGCCGACTTGTCCTGGAACTGGGCTTCCTGCTGGCCCTTGGGACGATAATGGTGTATCAGAGCTTCCTGGCGCGTTTCCGCCGACTTGTCCTGGAATTGGGCTTCCTGTTGGCCCTTGGGACGATAATGGTGTATCAGAGCTTCCTGGCGCGTTTCCGCCGACTTGTCCTGGAATTGGGCTTCCTGTTGGCCCTTGGGACGATAATGGTGTATCAGAGCTTCCTGGCGCGTTTCCGCCGACTTGTCCTGGAATTGGGCTTCCTGTTGGCCCTTGGGACGATAATGGTGTATCAGAGCTTCCTGGCGCGTTTCCGCCGACTTGTCCTGGAATTGGACTTTCCCCTGTCATGTTAGACAACGGCGTATTTCCATCTTTGTCAGCGGCAGCACCACCTGGTTGACCAGATTGTATTCCTTCAGATGATGCCATATTAGACAACGGTGTATTTCCGTCTTTGTCAGCGGCCATTTCAATGTTTTTACCTTGCTGAGTTCCAGGACCATCACTAGCTGCATCAGAACTCGACTGATCTTTTAATGCTTGCAATGGTGTTTCTCCATCTTTTGATGGAATATTGTCTGTTCCTTTCTCATTCTTGCTTCCAGCTTCTTCTCCCGAAGACATGGATGATAGTGGTGTATTATGATCTTCCATTGGAGATCCATTTTCTGTGCCTGATCTATCATCGCGATTTCCGATATCCTCTGTTGATGAATCGGAGCTATTTTCTTTATTCAAAGACGACAACGGAGAATCAGATTGTAACGATTTATCCTTCTCTTTCTGATCGTCACCAGACATCATTGCTTCTTTTAAAGCATCGTCTGACATAACATTAGTCGGTTTACCGGCTAATCCATGTGACAAAGGCGTGTCACCGTCTTTTCCAATTTTCCCCCCGTTACTTCCTCCACCACTTTTAGCAGCTTCCATGTTCTCTTTAAAACCATCAAGTATACCCTTTCCAGCACCCATACCAACTAAAGCAGCATCAGATGATTTCTTGGCAATTTTGCCTGCCATTTTCCCCGCCTTTTTAGCTGTTGATGCCGTAAAGTCCGTAGCCATTTTTGCTGTTTTAGCACCTGCAAATAGCCCAACTAAACTCCGCGAAATGCTCTTCAATCCAGAATCTATACCAAACATTTCTTCTATAAAGTTAGGACCATCCACCGTTAAAATAGCTGCTGCAATCAATACAACTATTTTTATTGGTGCAGATATGTCAGCTTGGCCAATGTAATCTGTAAAAAGGATGTAACATTGTAACAAAAGCTCGATTGAAAATAAGACAATGAAAGTATTCTTTATCTTCTCCAAGAACTTTTTATTACGTTGACCGTTTTCAAGATCCGTTAAAGCAGTTCCTACACTGAAAATCTTTAAGATTCCTAGTTCCATGATTAACTGCGCTGTCTTAAACATGGTCATAAATAAAACAAATGCTATGGTACCAAGTTCAAACATCATGTACCAAGGGTGCCAAGAATATCGATAATAGGCTTCATCATCTTGTATCCAAAATGACTCAAGATCCTCTAATTTCTTCTCTCCGGATGCATCGCTTACTTTTTTATCTAATATTTTTTCGCCATCTTTAGTTAACGGACTAGAGTGAAAAATTCCACCTGTATCAACTGGCTCCGTTATATCTAAAAGTTTCACATCCTCGTCATTCTCGATATTATTTTTCTTCTTTAGCTTTTTGAATTCTTTCTTACTCCACTCAGCATCCTTGTCGATTTTATAAACATCGACTATATTGTTTTGATATATTTTAGTGGAAACACTAAGCTTTCCGTCTTCATCAAGCATTCCTTTCCCAGCAAGCAAGAGATCCGACGCCTGCTGCATCCCCCATGGCAGTACAAGGAAAAGAGTTAAAGCAAATAATGAATTTGTGATTATTTTGTCGTAATCAGTTTTCTTCTGAACTATGATTTTCCATCCAAGAAAGCCAAGCGCCAATGCCATTAATGCAAAAATGACAGGCATCCACTTATCTATAAAGCCACTAATTTGGTCACTATCGAAGAAATTAAGCAAATCATAAATCTCTTCAATCCCCCCAGATAGGGCATCTACAATTGCGGCCAGGCCCATAATAACCCACCATCCGATGACTCGGAATGGTGCGGTCCAAATTGAAGTCAGGGATAGGTAATCTTGAAACCTAAGCAGTATTTTCAGAATCTCTGAATCATCCATAAACAACCCTCACTTACTCTATATGTGTTTTAATTTGTTCATAAATTTCTTTTTTCTCTGGCGCTCTAAAAAAGGCCCTTAATTCCTCAACTGTTTTCAGACTATCGAAATACGCATATTCGCTTTCAGATAATTGCTTATGAGCAAGTAACTTTATATACACGTAATGATCAGGTTTAATTGCATCAGAAATAGGTGTACTCGTTTCGTACACCTCTTCAAGTGAATTCATAATAATATCCTCCTCACTTGCTTCTAAATCATCTTCATGTAATGATTCATTCATTGGCGGATCTTCATAAAATCCATGTTCGTTCATATTCTCAACTGGAATTGAGGCGAATAGTGAATCCATTCCCTCTGAAGATTCAGTAAACCCAATCGGTTCTTCAGGCAATGGGAATTCACTAGAAACAGGTTCACCAGGAGCCTTTTTAGCTTTTTGTTTTTTCCCTTTAGCTGGTTTACTTTTTCTTTCCTCCTTCACAGGTTCATTAAATTCAAATTCAATCAATAAGCTTTCCAGATCCAGTGTTTCATGCTCTCCTCTAAACCCTAAATCACCAAGAGCAATCTTATTATCAAAACGATGCATCAAATACTCGTATCTATGCAGCATATTTGTTCCGTTATCTAAAGAAGCAAAAATCGGATAAGGAACTACCCTATTTCTTTTTAAGTCCTCACGTTTTTTAGTCCTTAAAACAACCCACTCACCTTTTTTCAACCTTCTTAGCTCGTCAGGAAGCATTAAAGGCCTTTCTTCTTCTCTTTCGCTATACGATTTATGAACGTCCATTAAATCACCCTGACGATCTGCAGAAATTACCGTGGTAACACCCAATTTTTCACTAAACTTTTCGGCGTCCTCCCACTCGTCACTCATAATGTAAATCTGGTTACCCAAGTTCCCCATTATTGCCACGGCCATGTCGTCTCCGTAGACATCACGTAGCTGAGAAACGTTTTGAATAACAAGCGTATAGAGCATACCTCGGCTTAGACCAACTGCCAGGGATCTATTTAACCCTTCAATTGGCGGGATATTAGCGACTTCTTCAAAGAGAAACCTTACTTTCCTTGGAAGTGTACTTTCTTTGGATAATGTAGCTTTCTCGGAAAGCACAGCGTTTACTTGTGATAAGAAAGTAGAAATAATAGTGTAGTTAGAATCATCCCAATCGGGGTAGACAATGAATAACGCGACTGGTTTTTCTCCGTAAGCTAAATCCTCAATATTCAAGTCATTACGAGCTGTCATTCGGGCGATTGTATCGTAAGTATAGTTTTTAAGTTTGGCCATTGTACCTGTGTAAATACCGCTGCGTGTTATGCCTTGTGAAAATTGAATTGTCCCATACTGTAACTTAGCAGGGTGAGAAGGCGGCAAATTACCAAAGAAATGATCAAGTCGTGTATACCCGTCTTCATCTGGATTACTTCCAAGTTCGTTTAACATAACTGTCAATGTATACATCGTGATATTTTCTGGCTGTCCATTCTTAATGCACAAATCACAAACCGCGAGAATCAAGGCGTTTACCAATGCAATAGATGCATTTTCCCACATAGGATCTGCATGTGACTTATCATTATGGAACAGTGAGTAAGATAGTGTATTACAAAGCATTTGGGCTTTAGAATAGTCTTTCTTCAAATATGCTTGTTTAACTAATTCCAATGGATTATAGGCCATTCCCCAATACGGATTCAATAAGTTGAAACACATAACTTCATAACCGTACTTTTCGAATTCAGCGCGGGTATTTTTAAGCATGTCACCTTTTATATCTGTAATTACTACAGAGTCTTTTTCTTTTGCTCTCATAATGACATCTAAATATGGATAGGAATAAGTTTCAGTCTTACCAGATTGTGTTGAAGCAACCACAAGGGTATGAGTTGAGTTTGTGTCAACGTAAAGATGGTCATTAAAATGAACAATCGGCATTCCTGCACTGCCTTCATACTCATTATCATCATCTTTAACAGCCTTATAGGTTTCTTGAATCTCCTTAATCTCAGTCCATCGTGCTGTACCTTTCGTTTGCTTATTGATATCACGAAAAGCGATTCTAAACCTATACACTTGTCTCAATATGAAAATTGAAGCAAGAACGTACACTACTCCATAAACAATGCCCATACTCCAATCAAATTCAAAAAACCACTTCCAGGTCATCGAACTAAAAGGACTTGAAAGCTGTGACTGGTCAAAGTTTTTAAAAGAAGAGAGTATTACGGGAATCTGTTTTAAAAGATGGATGAAAAAATTAGTAATACACGTCACTGCTACATAACAAAACAGTGTAAAGGCAATCAAAAAATACTTATCTGCAAATACTTTTTTCCACTGTTTAAACTCCTTGTGCAAAAGATCACCTCAAAAAAAGAAGCCGTAAACACGGCTTCCTCACTTCTATTATCTTTCTAGACCTTTAACTTTTCTTGAACCTTTCAAATTTGAGGGCTTTTTAATTTGAACTTCAACTTTTCCTTTTTCAGTCCCTTTATTCTCTAGTTCCCTTTCAGTTGACAGATCTTTTTCATTTTTTTTCATCAGCACATCATCTTTTGATAGCTGTTCAAGATATTTAGATTTATTTTGATTATACTGCTCATAAGTTAGAGGTTCAGGCACAGTTGTAGGCCAAGGTACTTGTTTAATTTTCATCTCTTTAGAAAAATCATTAATAAAGGAGTTAGTCATATTAACAGCAGTTGCTATCTGTTTATTAAGGTTATCTGCTGCCATTGTCCTTAATAAAATAACCGGATATTCCGGATCTTTACTAAAATTAGAACGAATTTCTCCTTCCAACTCTTTGATGACAGCGTAATCTGGGGATTCATTCTTCAACATAGATCTGTTCTCGTCATGAACTAACGCTAAATGTTTTGTATACTCGTTGATGTAAAGTTTACTTTCATTCTCCAACATGCCTTCCTTGAACTGGTCTGGAAAGATTTGATGAATTGGTTTAGACTCACGATAATCGGCCACATAATTCTGATACTCGTTTTGAGAAGAAATAAATCCCATCAAACTTGTATCTTGTTCTGATCTGCCTGTGAAATTATTACCTCGTAAAGATGAAAAGGTTTGTGAGTTAACCATTGTCCTATACAACTCATCATACGCTTCAAGACTATTTCCAGGAGTCAAGTTTTCTCCTTGTTCTTTGAAGTAGCTTCCTAAAGCTGTTTCAATTCGTTCCCCAAATACATTAATATTTATTTGAGATTCTCTTCCAGCTAGAATCTCAATTTTAGAAAACTTGCTTCTGAAATCGCTACTTCTTACTTGGTTCTCACAGTAGTTATAAAGCTTTACCTTTTCGGACAATTGATTAATTTTTTTTCTGTTAAAGATTTTGTTCAGGAAGGTATTGGCTTGATTAAGTTCATTTAAAGCTCTTTTTTTGCCTTCGCTGAGAGCCGATCCAAGAGCATTTAGATAAGGTGACGCCTTCTTTTCCATATCAACATCATATCGATCAACGTTATTGGCCAAAGCTTCCTCCTTTCTGCTTAACAATGTTAAAGCTTTTTGTAAGAGGCTATTAGGTTGCTGACCTTATTTCCAATGTCAATTACCCAGCCGGGAACTGTTAGCGGGCTATTTCCTGATTCAACGTTGAAATAAACCTGTACGCCGATAATAAGAAGAATGGCAAACAAAATGAGCTTGGAGGACCCAAGCCCAGGCGCTGCCATTCGTTTTCTACGTTTGGCCAAAGCTTTCTTATGTTTGTCTTCCTTTTTCTTTTCTTTAGCCAACTTTTTATCTAATTCTAGTTTTTCTTTCTGGGGTACCGTCAGGAAAATGCGGATTTACAACGCTAAGCCCATTTTCAAGCCGATTCCCCCATTTTTAACAACGTTAAGAAAGTTTCAATGGTCTTAAAGAATCTAACGAGACCATTTTTTCTGAATTAAAATGGTATTCTCCAAGTAAATTAATATGTTCCCAACCTAGAGGTGACATATGGTGCAATAATTCTTCATTAAAACTATCTGACCGTTTTTGATATTCAACTGCTTTTGTTAGATGTAAGGTATTCCAAATACTGATGGCATTGATAATTATGTTTAAAGCACTGGCTCTTTGCAATTGATGCTGTATGGTTCGTTCCCTAAGCTCTCCTTGTTTTCCAAAGAAAATAGCTCTTGCCAGTCCATTCATGGCTTCTCCTTTATTCAATCCTCTTTGTATTTTTCTTCTTAGAGATTCATCTGAAATGTAATTAAGAATAAAGATCGTTTTTTCTATTCGCCCCAATTCACGTAAGGCTGTAGCTAAGCTGTTTTGTCTTGAATAAGAACCTAATTTCCCCATAATAAGGGATGCTGAGACTGTTCCTTCTCTTATTGAATGGGCTAACCGCAAAACATCTTCATAATTTTCTTCAATGACCTTTGTATTTATTTGTCCACGTAAAATAGCTTCTAGTTTTGGATACTCACTTGCTTTATCTATTGTAAATAATTTTGAGTCCGATAGATCTCTTATCCTTGGAGCAAATTTAAATCCTAATAAATGAGTTAATCCGAAAATTTGGTCTGTGTAACCAGCTGTGTCTGTATAATGTTCCTCAATGTTTAGATCTGTCTCATGGTGTAATAAACCATCCAAAACATGAATTGCATCCCTTGAATTAGTATGAATAATTTTTGTGTAGTAAGAAGAGAATTGATCACTCGTAAATCGATAGATGGTGGCTCCTTTTCCAGTTCCGTAATGTGGGTTTGCATCTGCATGTAGTGATGAAACACCTAGCTGCATTCTCATTCCGTCTGACGAAGAAGTTGTACCGTCTCCCCAATAGGAAGACAATTGTAATTTGTGATGAAAATTTACTAATACGGCTTGGGCTTTATTCATTGCGTCTTCATACATGCGCCATTGAGATACATTGGCTAATTGCTTATATGTAAGTCGGGGTGTTGCTTCTGCCATCTTACTCAATCCAATATTTAGTCCCATTCCTAAAAGAGCAGCCATAATAATAATCGTTTCTTCTTTATCCGGTTTTCGATTATTGGAAGCATGAGTAAATTGCTCATGAAATCCTGTTATATAAGCAATATCCATCAGTAAATCAGTTAATTTTATTCTTGGTAGCATCTGATACAGGCTTGCACTAAATTTTTTTGCCTCTTCTGGAACATCTTTTTCTAAGCGTGCAAGAGACAGCTTTCCTTTTTCAAGAGAAACTCCATCCAACTTGTTGGAATTGGCAGCTAACCACTTTAACCTTTCATTAAGGCTGCTTGTTCTCTCCGTTATATAATCTTCGAATGATAAACTAACTGATAATCTCGTATTCTCCTTCGCTTGATTCCATGTATCTTCAGAAAACAAATATTCCTCAAAATCTCTATATTGTCTGCTGCCAACAATGGAAACATCTCCTGCCCGAACATGCTCCCGAAGTTCTGTTAAAACAGCCATTTCATAGTAATGACGATTTATTGTTGTACCATCATCCTCGTATAAATGCTTTTTCCATCGTTTTGAAATAAAATCCACAGGTGAGTCATTAGGTACTTTTCGTTTTCCGGATTCGTTCATTCCTCGGATAATCTCAACAGCTTGTAAAAGTGGCTCATTTGCCTTTGTAGAATGAAATTCCAATACCCTTAATAGCGTTGGCGTATATTTTCTTAGTGAATAAAACCTTTTTTGCAATAAGTCTAAATAATCATAGTCAGCAGGACGTGCAAGCTCCTGAGCTTCTTCGACCGAAGAGACAAAAGAATTCCATTCGATAACGGATTCTAAAGCCTCAAAAACGTCTAATTTTTCCTGTTTTGCCTTGATCAAAGCTTGTCCGATGTTCGTAAAGTGTATAACTTTCTCATTTAGCTTTTTACCGTTTTGTTTCTGAATTTCCTCTTGAGCCTTACGGCCTTTTGATAACAAACTGAGTATTTGTCTGTCATGAATTTCAAAAGCTTTATCAGTTAACTCCTGAGTAAGATTTATTAAATAGACGGTTAATATCGAATAGCGCTTATCTTCCTGAAAGTCACGGAATGCATAAGGCTCATATCTTGAACCTAAACGAGATAGCTGTAACAGGCGATTGCGATGCAAATGACTAATTTTTACCGTTTCTAATTCCATTCCTCGTATGTATTCGAGTCGTTCTATTACTTTTAGAAAAGTTTCGGGTGAAGGATGACCCGGTGGCTCCTTTAACCAGCCCAATATCGTTTTATTGGATTCGGATGGATGCTGTGAAGTAATGATCTCTTCAAGTTTTTCTTTTTGTTTATTTGTTAGAGATTCACTAACCGTATTAAATAGCTTCTTTTCAGCCATTGCCCTTGCCTCCCACACCATTCTTTCAAGTGTAGTGATAGCAGGCAGTATGATTTTGCCTTTTCTTAGAAAATCAATACATTCATGAAGTAGATGAATAGCATCACCATTTTCAAAAGCTAATTGATGAAGATGCTTAAATGTCATTCGATATTCCTTTAGAGTAAAAGTTACAAAGTCGTATTCATTACGAATTTCTTTTAAATGATCCCAAAGTGTATTTTCTCTTTGGGGATAAAGACTAAGCGAAAAAGGAGTGGCACCGATTTGTTTCGATATATAATGTATGACTGAATCCGGGATACTTTTGATATGAGTGTATGGCCAACCGGGATACCGAAGAACGGCTAATTGAATGGCGAATCCTAAACGGTTTTCTTCTCTCCTTCGCTTATTTATAATTTCTAAATCCTGTTTTGATAAAGTATAGTAGGTTGCTAGTACCCACTCATCTTCAGGAATTTGCATAAGAGCCTGTCTCTGTTCTGATGTAAGCAATTCCCTACCTCTCGCAATTTTCATTTAGCATCATCCCATTTCTGTAATTTTTCAATTTATTAGTCTAATTATATATCAATAGAGTGTACTCTATTGATACAAGTGTAGGAGACTGATAAAATCATAGTTTGTCACTTTGTTCGATAATTTGCGCTTATTTTAAGTGTTATTTTGCACATCGAACTTTAAAAACCCAGCTACCTTCACAAGAGAAGATTAGCGACTCAGGAACATGTACCTGCCCCAATATCCTTAATCGTGAATTTAGCCAGGAAGAGCTAGGGAAAGTGTTACTTACGGATATTACCTATATTTATTATGGTAATGGACAGAAGGCTTTTGTGTTAAAGATGGACCAACGAAAGAAATCCTAGCTTATTATTTATCAACTTCCTTGAAAATGGATATTGCACATAAGACACTGATAAAGTTAGAAAAAGCAGTAAATGGCCACTTCCATCCGGAAGCAATCTTGCATTCAGATCAAGGGTTTCACTATACTCATCCTGAATTCCAGATGAAAGTAAAGAAATTAGGACTAACACAATCAATGTCCCGCAAGGGGAATTGTTGGGACAATGCCCCAATGGAAGGATTCTTTGGCCACTTCAAGGACTTAGCTGAATTTAAAACGTGTGAAAGTATATCTGAAGTGAAAATAGAAATCGATAGAGTAATAGAGGATTATAACAACTACCGTTATCAATGGGGATTAATGAAAATGACCCCGGCACAATACCGGGGTTACTTATTAGCAGCATAGGCACTTTTTTAAACTGTCCGTAATGTGGGGCACAGTTCAAAAAAGGAATTAGAGCTTCTATTTTTATATTGTAGGTTTGCTATTATAGGTTAGTACCACCGAGTTTTTCCTAAAAGAGTTACTCTCTTTTACTGAGTTTACAATAATTATTTATAAAGCAGCTCATGCGACCAATGAATTTATTTATTTGTTTTTAATTGATCTCCAATTTGACTAATATGGATGGCTAGCTCATCGTGTTCTTTTTCCCCTAAGACATCGGAAAAAATGTTATGCAAATGATCCCAAGACTCCTTCACTCGCTTTGCCAAAGCCCCTCCTTCATCTGTGAGATAAGTTAAAGTGCTTCTGCCAGATTGTTCATTATAAACAAGATTTTTTTGTTCTAATTTTTGAACAAAGCGAGCAAT
The DNA here is from genome assembly GCF_019334685.1 of Bacillus sp. LJBS17. Lineage (NCBI taxonomy): Bacteria > Bacillati > Bacillota > Bacilli > Caryophanales > Bacillaceae > Bacillus > Bacillus sp. LJBS17. The sequence goes on along the minus strand of NZ_CP079761.1, from coordinate 34,145 downwards.
TGTAGAAGGTGCTGTATGCAGTAATTCTGCAAGCTCTTTTTGAGCTATTCCAGAATTTTCATTAACAGCCAAAATAATAAAGCCGTATGTTGGAGACAAACCAGTTGTTTTGAACGCTTCTTCTGCTACTTTGTCTAGTATACGATCTAGTTTTTTTACAGTGAAAAACAAACATTCATTCAAGGATTGATTGATTGGTTTAGCCATACAGTCCCCTCCTTTCAAACATATTATAACCATTTATTATTGTAATTTTTTTTATTGTATATTATATGGGTATATTAGAACACATGTCTATCAGCAACCTTCGACTGTAATGCCTACAATATAAAGACGTATAATTGGCTCTCCCTAGGAAGATTTTTTACAAACAAATTTTATCATAAAAAACAATTGCGTGTACATACATTAAAAAATAGTTGCATGTACACGCAACTTAGTTTAGAATAAATTTCGTATTAAAAAACAAATTAAATTTAGATAAAATGAAAGGATGTATACAATGAATGAAATCATTTGGCCTGAAGGCTACCTACCAGGAATGACTGACAACTTTGCTTCCAATGAAATCATCGTAGCTAACCAATCTGCTGCCGAGGTTTGGGAGTATCTCAATAATACTTCAAAATGGGAATCATACTACAGCAATGTTGCAGACATTCGTTTCCACAACGTTACGGGACCTGAATTAAGCCAAGGTGCTCACTTCCGATTCACTACCTTCGGCTTCCCTATAGAGGCGGAGGTATTAGAGTACGAGCCACCTACCAATAACTCACCTGCAAGATTGGCATGGCACGGTTGGGAAGAAGGCTCAACAGAAGATGATGCTTTGCACGTTCATCACGCTTGGTTAATAGAAGACCTACCTGGAGGCCGTGTACGTATTCTCACTCAAGAAACGCAAAATGGGAAGGCAGCTAAAGAGTTGGCAGTAACAAAGCCAAACCCAATGATTAATGGTCACCAAGACTGGATCGAGGGACTAGTTCAAGCCGCAGCACAGCAAAAACGTTCCTAAGAACTTCAATACAATTTTATTTCTAACAGAAATGAGACTTAGATAGACCGCCATTCACTAGGAGATGGCGGTCTATCATCTTTATTTTTAAAGCTAATTTGACAGGAGGAATAGAAAAAATGCATACATTAGGATGGATTGGATTAGGTTATATGGGGGCACCTATGGCAAAGAATCTTTTACAGGCAGGCTACAAAGTGAATGTATATAATCGTTCTCTAGAAAAAACAACCTCTTTAGTAGAATCTGGAGCAACTAAACTAAATTCACCAAAAGAAGTAGTAGAACAATCAGATATTATTTTTATGATGTTATCGGACTCTAATGCTGTACAAGCCGTATTAACTCAAGACAACGGAGTATTAAATGCTATTCAACCAGGAAAAGTCATAGTAGACATGAGTACCATTTCACCAGAAGATTCATTGTCATTTGCGAAGCTGGTATCCGAAAGAGGCGGCATATACTTAGATGCACCAGTTTCTGGTTCAGTAGGAGCTGCAATAGCAGGCCAATTAGTTATGCTTGTGGGTGGAGAAAAGAAAGCTAAAGAAGTTTGCCAGCCTTATTTTAATTTATTAGGTAAAGAAACGATTCATTTTGGTTCAAATAGCAAAGGTAGCTCAGCAAAATTAGCCATTAATTTATTACTTGGCATTATTGGACAAGGTATTGGAGAAACAGTATTATTAGCAGAGAAATCAGGATTAGATAAAGAGAAAGTATTAGAAATGATTTCCCTTTCCGGAATGAATACACCTCTATTCCAAGGGAAAAAAGAGATGTACCGTAAAGAGGAATTCCCTTCTGCATTTATGCTCGAACTAATGTCTAAAGATCTAGGATTAGTAAAAGCTGAGGCAGATCGCCTGGAAACCATATTACCACTTGCTGAGGTAGCAAATACTACTTATCGTTCTGCAAAAGAAAGTGGAAAAGCAAAGCTAGATATGGCAGCAGTTTATTTAGAGTTAAAAGAAAAAAATAATTTGTAGTATGCAGAGTACCCTCTTGGGTGCTCTTTATTATGTCATCAAAATAACAGTAATACTTGCATTATTTATTTTTTAAATTTGAAGTTATTGAAGTAGTACCCCCTTTAGCTCAACAAGATATAGGTTTTAATTTTCTTCAATGCATAGTATTGAGACATCTCTCCAGCCATAAGCAACATCATCTACTACCGTTCCTCCAAATTCACTCTTCCTATGAAGATATTCCTTGCCACCCATACGTTCATAAAAACCAAGTCCGGATTTATTTTGTTCCATTACCCACACCATCATAGATGCAATACCTTTTTCTTTAAAATGCTTGGCAATAGCTGAAACCAGTTGTCTACCTACACCTAATCCTCTAGATTCCTTTAACAGATAAAGCGAGTATAATTCTCCATCAAAATTTTCGTCATCAATGCTTTTACATGATGCGAAACCTATAATGTTTCCTGCAGCATTCATTGCAATATAAATAAAGGACTCCTTTTCATTGTTTAAAAAATCAATCCATCTTTTTTCTGCATCTTCGTACAACAATTCGTCCAGATAATCGTCAGGTACTAGACCACGATAAGTAGTCCTCCAACTATCAACATAAACTCTTGCTACGGCTTTTATATCTTCTTCACGCGCCTTTTTAATCTTCAAACTAATCACCTCTAATAAGTACACAATATGATTATTATAACATTCTGATTGAGCTAATCTGCCTGTTTGAAAACATTCACAATATTACTTAGCTTACCTATCAGAATTTAAAATTTTTAGACTTGCAAAAAAACACCCTATTTCTCATCTGTTTTTTCTATGATGTTTATATGCAAAATAAAACAATTAATTGGACGTTTAAAAGCTAAGTGACAACTTAATCGAAAGTTGACACTTAGCTTTTAGCTATCCTTAAAAACATTGGTGTAGACCTTTGTAAACATGATAAAAGGCAGCTATTTAACAAACATCATACGTCTGATGTTTGTTAGACTATCACATCAAATTTAAATCTTTTTTGCTCAGTGGTGATAAACGTTGCATAAATGGGAAATTTGAAAACGAGAATAATAACACGCCTATCCATATGAAGGAAAAAGAAATAAATTGTAAAAACGAGAATGCCTCTCGAAAAACAAATATCCCTAATATTAATGTAAGAGTTGGAATAATATATTGAATAAAACCTGATAGCGTTAGTGTAATCCTTTTTACTGCATTAACATGGAGCAATTGCGGAATAATTGTTATTATTCCAGTGCCAATTAATAATATCGTTGTAATAGCTGATTGTGAACCAAAACTAGTCGCTCCATTGAGTTGTAGCTTGAGTAAATAAATTATCGCAAACGGAACGATAAGGACCATTTCAAATGTTTGAGCTAATAAAACGTCGAAAGTTGAGGACTTCTTTAGTAATCCATATAAACCAAATGATAAAGCAATTGATAATGCTATATAAGGAAATTTTCCATAGTCAATAGTTGAAATAATGACGCCAATAGTAGCAAGAAGGATTGATAGTACTTGCCAAAAATTTAATTTTTCTTTTAGAAAAATAGTTCCTAGCAAAATACTAACAAGTGGGTTAATGTAATACCCTAAACTATTCTCTATAACATATCCATTGTTAACAGACCAGATATTAAGTAACCAATTAGCACTAACGAGTAAGGAAGAGATAATAACAAGTGCTAAGAGTTTGGGATTTAATAAAAGGAGTTTAATGTTTGTTAAAAACAAACGAATTTTCTTCGTAATTAAAAGGACAATTAATAAGAAAATAAGACCCCAAAAAATACGGTGTACGAGTATTTTAAATGGAAGTACGCTATCTAACAAGTTCCAATAAAGAGGAGATAAACCCCATATAGTGTAAGCAATAATTCCATAAATAATCCCAAATGTACGATCTTTTTCTTCTATCATAAACTAGTTTCCTCACTTAGAGTAAATTAAAAAATATCAAATCCAATTAATTTTTATATTTTTCTCTGCCCATCGTTTTGCTTCTTCAACATTTTTTTCTTTTATTGCCTCAAAGAGCTTCTCATGGAAATAAGCATTTTCTTGATATGCCGTTTCCTTATTATCTTTAGTATCAAGAATCAGTGTGCTCATTATCTGTTCTAATACATATAAAAAGTTCCGATACATGTCTATCAGTAGAGAATTATGACTGGCTTCACTTATAGCAATATGGAATTCGATATCTGATTTTACATAGTTAGAATACTTACCTGCATCAAAGAATATTTTTCTTTTATTGAGAGCATTTCTTATTTTTTTCAAATCTTCAGTTGTTCTCCGCTCAGCAGCCAACATAGCTATTTGAACTTCAAGCATAGCTCTTACCTCATTAATTTCAATTTTATTAGCTCTCAATAATCTTTTATCTAATGTTTCTTTTGGGAGTGCTACGATGTATGTACCATCACCCTGCCTCACTTCTACTACATTAGTATGCGCTAATATCTTTATAGCTTCTCTCACTGTAGACCGACCAACATTAAGTAAATTCATAAGTTCTGATTCGGAAGGTAGTTTATCCCCAATAACATATTTTCCAGATTGAATCATCGTTTGTAGTTGTGTTAGGACCTCATCAACAAGCTTTCGTTTTTGTATCTTAGAAAAATTCTCTGGCATAGAACTATTTCCCCTCTCTTTTTACATAAGTTAAACATCTGATGTTTGACTTAATATAAAAAGTCTATCATTCACTATATGCTAATTCAAATTCAAAATCCCATTGCTTACATTAGCATAAATCCTTATTGATGGAGACAACCTGTATAGTTTGTATTTTGCTACACAGGTTGTGATAAGTATACGAGTCCCCATAGTTGACCATGTGAAGGTAATTCCTTAATTACTGCTTTTCCTCCAACTATACTAATGTTTCAACATGCTTAGAAAATAATGGCGCAAATACTTCCGGACGATTATAGTGACCTGCAAAATCTTGAATGAGTTTAGGGATAATACAATCTTCAAGATTGATGTCTGCAAATAAGAGGTCAGACTCATTACCGTCACCATGGGCAATTATGCGACCAATCGGATCAAAAATAACGGCACCTTTCTTAAGACTTTGCTGCTCTTTAAGGTAATCTCTTGATGTATCGTCAATGCCAATAGCTTCAATTAGGTCATCGGATATACGAGCAACCGCACTTACAACAAAACATTTGAGAGAATAGGCTAGCCCAGCAGATGCGCTCTCAATTGCGTGATGCATTGGCATTATTGGACCAAAGAAGGCAGGCCAAGAAGCAACATGAACAACCGGATGGGACGTGGCTGCGGCGTATTGTCCTAGAGGATTAGAATTCTCTCCGCAGATTAAACCTGAAACAGTCCCAAAATTTGTCTTGTAAGCATTGTAATAACCAGTATTACCTGGAGCGTGAATAAAGCGTTCTCCAGTCGTAGGCACATATTTTTGGTGCTTCCCAGCAATCGTGCCGTCCCTCTGAATGTAAACCTGAGTATTATACATTGTCCCTGTCGTGCCGGCTATCCGTTCATTTATACCTAGAACTGCATTAATATTTCCTTTAGAACAAGCTTCCGCGATCTTTTGAATATGCTGTCCATTCATCTCTACAGAATGCTTAAATAGTTCTTTATCTAAATTTCGAGTTAAGTTGTTTTCCCCATGAAGTTCGTACCAATTGGGGAAAGACGGAACAAAGCACTCTGGAAAGGCAATTAAATCCGCACCCTTCTCAGCTGCTTCTTCAATTAATTTACATGCTTTATTGGTAGTTCGCTCTAAATCTAAAAATACGGATTCAGCTTGTACTGCAGCTACGCGAATTCCCCCAAAAGTACCCCTCTTTGTATCCTCGTAAGAACTAGTTTCATGTTTAATAGATTCCATTATCATATGCACCTCTCCATGAATTTAATTAACGCTCACAAACATCAGATGTCTGATGTTTAGTAGATTATCGTACTCTGTTGGATATTACAATCAATATGTTAGATAATCTGACATACAATTTCACAAAAGTTAATAAAGAGAATCAGCAAAAAATTAATTTAATTCGTCTAAAGTAATATTTTTATTTTTTATATGATACGCTTGAACTTTTAATTTTCTTTTCATTAACAAATAGTATAGAACAGACGGAAGTATGCTCATAAAGATGATAAAGAATGTCGTGTTTTGCTTTATACTCATGATCATCAAATTTACGCGCCATTTCTATCCCTAATTCATACCAGTGATAAGCTTCTTCATTTTGCCCCATTGTATACAAAACTCTTGAAAGCATGTATACAGTTTGCTGTCCTTTAGGCGAATCCCTCAACCATTCATGCGAATAAGCTTCCCTAAAATAATGCAGAGCTAATTCAAGAGAACCTTTTTGCCAATGGACTAATCCAAGATTGTGGTAAATCTTAGTTATAGGCTTATCATAGCCATGATCCAAGGCCTCAGTCAAGGCATCACGAAAATATGCATCCGCATCATCTAAACGCCCCATATCATACAAATTAATACCGACAACCAAACTGCACTGAATAGCTTCGAGGTTCCACATATCACTTTTTTTATAAATATCCCTGGCTTTAGTTACTTTGTTGACTGACACCAAATGCTGGTCAATCTCATAATAAGCAACTCCAATCTTATAGTGAAACTCCGCAAACTTCGTTTCCTCAATATTGGGAATACTCGATAACTTTTGTTCAGCTTTTTCATAAAAAGAAATTGCTTTAACATAATTTTTTTTAAAAAACTCATAATCCCCTGCAAACAATTCAAAATAAAAATTTATTAAAAGATCATGACTTCCCTTACTTAACATATTAACGACATCACCCATAGATGCCTCTTGATCAAAACAAAGGCTATGACGATGATCCAGTAGAATAAAATAATCAACCAGGTCCTTATTATCTTCAGCCTGACTTAACAATTGCTTTATTTCAGTTCTTTTCTCTATAGACTCATGAACCTTCTCCTGCATAATATAGTCATGCCATTTATTCAACAGATTGCCTACATAGGGAGACGGTACTTTTTTTACTTTGGACAACATACACTTCCCTCCAGCTATTCAAAAACAAAACTAGTCCTAATACTTATCGGCATCATCAAACATTTTAAAACACAGAACATTTAGTACATAGTGCTTAATGTTCAAATCTCATTTTGATGCTCTGAACCCAAGCATGTACTGATATCATACTAAACGGCTCAAACACAATCTATACAAGTTTTTAAGATAGGCCAAAGGGAATAACAGTATACGTTAGTGAAATCCCACAGGAAAAATATATTAAAATACTAATGTTCTATCAAACGAACAACCCTTAAAAAAGGAACTTAAAACCTCTGGGTTTTAAGGAAATTCGCATTTATTTAGTGTTTTTCTCTTGACTTTGCGAACTTGAAACTAGCAGAATAGCTGACTGTTCTAGGAAACAGGGCGAATTTCGATTGCCTATGTCTGTCGCGCAAAAAAATAAAAACGGACAGACATAGGCAATCGATCAGGATTTGAAACTAGCGTCATAGAGACGTCTGAGGTTTCCAGTTCTGCCTTGCTATCGCCAGGCTTTCGCCTGCCATGACCTTTTTACATACAATGCTTGTCCTGTATGCAACTTCTATGGGGTTTGTCTCGTGTTCTCTCACACGGTCACACTCAATTGTGTGCCGCTGCATAGAAGCTTGGCCATAGTTGCCCGCACCGTAGTGCGCCAAGCAACCTAGTGGTTTATCCACATTCTCCGGACCGTTAATGGCCGTCCTCGCCATTCACCACAAGCGCAGCAAGGAACGCTTATTGTGGTATATCCCCGGGTTTGCGGTGGACGGGGCAACTCCTGACGTCAGTTTATTTTACACCCCTTAACGGCAGCTGGGTGACAAACAAAAAACGACAGAAATCCACGGTTTGATACCCTCCAAACAGTGGTTTTCTGTCGTCCAAAAATAGCCGAAAAGTGTTGACGTATACACTTGTTTTCGGTAAAATGAAGACATAACTTAAACATTGTAAGTGAGGGCTTACAAACCAAGTGTTCGATGCTGCAACATCGGACACTTTTTATTTGTCATTCTTTATTTGTATTCAATTTTGCAAATAGCTCGCAAACAAAATATGTATCATCAAATCTATTAACCTTGTTGTCTGCAAACAACAGGGTTTTTTGTTGTTTATTTAGAATAACTAGAACCAGAATTCAATGCCAAAACTTTCACATTGACTTAACTTGACTTTATCTTACACGATTTTTTTTTTGACGTAAAGCCCCGGGCCTGAAATCACTTTTCTCTACTGATTTCACTGATTTCAGTTTTATTATATAATCCTCAAATAGCCTGTATTCACTGCTTTTAAATGTGATTTCATTTTATTGACTTTAGTGATATAAGATGCTAGTATTGAGGAAAGTGAAATCAAAGGAGAGAATAAAAATATGAATATTTCTCGTATGAACGTGGACTTTGGAAACAGTATGTACATGAATTTAATTGATGGTTATTTTTTTGAATTGCCTACAAATGTAGTAGAGATATCTAAAGAAGCTGCTGAAGGAAAATTTACGAGTATCGTTGAAGATCCGGCAGATTTAAAGGACCGGTTATTAGTTTCTACAGTTATTGATGAAACAGAGAGATATTTTCTAGTTGGTGAACTTGCTGAACCAGAAGTGTTAGGCAACCAACACATCAAGAAGTTACATAATAAAGTAGAGTCACATATTCCATACGTAACATTTTTAGCTGCAACTGCTTATTACCAAGCGCTAAAAGGCAAACGTGAAGATAATGAAGTTACTATTGAATACTTTCAAACAATGCTACCAATTTGGCTTCTTAAAAAATTGGATAAGTTCAGTGAAATGCAGAAAAGGATGGCATCTAAATTTTTGGGCACTCACCAAGTAAAGGTGCTGACATTAGGATTAGAAAAAGAGCTTACTATAAAAGTGGAAGATGCAGCGTGCAGGATCGAATCTGAAGTAGCAAGATGGGCAATAAAGAAAAACTTTGACCTAGAAGATAAAGACTATGCCGAACAATTTAAAAATTATGACGTAGTTTTTTGTGATTTAGGTGGCGGAACAGATGATCTAGTATTACTACCAGCTGGATTAAAACCGCCAAAAAGTCGTGATTCTTTTGTTTCTAATACCGAAGCACCGTTTTTAGCGCACTTAGAAAAATTGAGAAAAGAAAAACTCCTAGAGCACTTTGATAGCGTTAGGGAGCTTGAAAAGTTTATATACTCAAATATTGGAAAAACTAAGATGGAACGAAGAGACGGGAATACCGGTCAGAAATTTGATTTAACTGATATCATCAAAAAATCTCTTAAAGAATACACAGAAATCAAAATAGCCCAAGCTGAAAATACGTTCCCTGCACCAAAAGATAAGGTTTACAAATACCTTTATTTTGGCGGTGTTGGCGAGGTGCTTGAAGAATCAATTAGTGTGGTTACTGAAGAGAGATATGGCCGTGATATTTCTGAATCAAATCATATAGTTGCTGAGGATGCAAGACTGCTCAACTTATATGGCCTTGAAGTTTTAAGCCGCGCTGAACAAGTAAAGAAACAGGCAAATGAAAAAGAGGCACAATCAATTTAGGTGATTAGAAATGGGGAAAAACAAAAGAATTCCACTCTTTAATGTCCGAACAACACAAATGTCTGATGAAATGTACGATTTTGTTTTAGAGCAGATTAGTACATTCAGTAAAGGTAAGAGTAAGGGTACCTTTAGAGAGTATGCCTTTCAGCTCATAGAAAGGGACATGCAACAACAGAAAGAGGAACAGCAGAATAGAGAAAAAGATCGTCATGTTCATGATGAATTAATTGCCATGAGAGAAGAAATGAAGAAAGAATTTCGTGATTTGAGGAAGAAAATTGATCAGGGATCGATCTACGTAGAACACAAAACAGCTGATCCAAAGTCAGCTTCAGAAACGATTGAAGAAGGTCAGTTAATCACTGAAAAAATCACTGGAACTATTGAAGAAGAATACGACTATGATTTTTAAGAGCCTGGATTAATCTAGGCTCTTTTTTTATGCCATTTAAGGGAGGATTGCATGACAAACTTTTTTTAGTTGCAACACAGACGCCCTGAGCAACATTAGAATCCACTTAATCTGTATAAAATCTGTTTTATTGGCAATGCTGATACTATTAAAGGGAGGTCATAAAAATGAAATGTAAACATTGTGGTAAAACGGTCCGGATGTCAAAAGAAAAATATAATAAGAATCAAAAACTTTGTTCTAGTTGTTTTAAACTCTGGAAAAAATTGGCCGCACCTGGGGGAAAGTTGGTTAAGAATAATGCAATTCACCATTAATACGGGCAAGGATAATTCTATATGAATCGTCTTTGTTGTATTTTTTTTGATACCAGTCAATTACACTCTCATTGTTGAGCGCCATTTTAAGAATTTCAGCTGCTAACTGTGTCTTTGTCATATCACAAGAAATGGCCAACTTCTTCAGCTTTTCATGTGTATTTGCATCCAATGAAGGATTAACTCGTGTTTTTTTATCCGAACGTACTTTTCTTTCTTCGACCTGGTTAGTCGTTTTTTTCTTCATATCATCTTCTCCCCCCAACTAAACATCAACTTATTTGAGATTATCCCACTAACACTGTAACACCGTAACAGTTTTCATCTGTTACTATGTTATTCTGTAACTCTTTAAAATATGTACAACCAATTAAAATTGTAGGCATGGTGACTGTATGCTACTTCTCCAAAAGATTAAGCCGGTGACACTTATATCATCTCATATGTACATAAAATATGTAATTATGCACATAAAATGTAGAGAATTAGTGAATATTCAATTATTTTGATATTTTTTGTTGTAACCGCTTAATCCATATGGTAATTTTGTTTTGGATTACCATATTAAAGGAGGTTTTTTTCTTGAAAAAAATTAAAAAAGTTCTAGTCTCTTCAGCTCTAAGTTTTACATTACTACTCCCTGTAACGGCACCAGCTGCATTGGCTGCATCAAAGCATGATTTTTGGTTTGAGTTTAAACATCAAGTTACTTCTAAAACGTACAGCCGCGGTGCTAGTAATATTAAAATTTATACTCATGCTGACACAGGTGGTAGTGGTGGCACTTTTAACATTGAACTATACAGAAAACAGAAAAAAGGCAAAGCCAAATATCTTGGCTCTAAAAAGTTCTCTCAAAACGGTTCAACTACAAACAGTTATGGAAATAAAACTAAAGGGAAATTTTATTTTATTATGAAAAAGAAGAATAATGGAGCATCGACAGGAGGATACGGGGACATTTACAATTAAGTAACAGCTTATTATAAGAATAGGGTGATATAGTGTTACTTAATAGTTTTATTATTCCGTACGTTGTTTACGCTTATGTTTTGTTTGTTGTTTACCGTTTATTTGCTGTTTTCGTGCAAAAGAAGCCGAGATATACAATAGAGAAAAGTATTTATATACTTGCTACTTTTGTTTATCTTACAGGCGTTATTTGTATGACGCTATTTCCAATTCCAACTGACCCTTTATTAATTCATGACAGAGCCGCAGAAGGCTTCCAAGAAACTAATAACCTCATACCTTTTAACACCATGAAGGATGCACTAACAGGCTCAAGTTTATCCGTAACCGTATATCAGCTCGGCGGAAATATAATACTCTTGTTCCCATTAGGATGTTTTCTTCCTCTTCTTTTCAACAGAATGAGACAAGCAAAGCGTGTTATTATCGCTGGGTTTATTGCTTCACTCATCATAGAAACCTCACAATTTACTATATCATCAGCGATTGGACTCACATACAGAAGCTTTGATGTAGATGATCTTATATTAAACACCCTAGGCTCTGCACTTGGATACCTATTTTATAAATTCGTTTATCCAATGGTTAGACAGGAGCTATTTGAAGTGGACAGCACTAACAAGACGTCTAGGAAACAAAAAGTACGTAAACATATATAAGAGCCAATTATGGCCATAAATCAATGAGAACCAGGAAGCCACTGGTTCTTTTTTATGACCAAATAGTTCTGTCTCACAATTCCAGACATTGATCTTCTTCAGCTGCGCGCATCACCGACACAGCCGCGCCTGGCTTCCTGGTTTCCGGTACCGGCAGCATCTTTTCTTCAGCTGCAGCTGGTTCGCTCCTGGATGCCTGGCATCGATCTCTTTCTTCAGCTGCCACATCACGACAAGCCGCACCTGGCTTCCTGGTTTCCGGTACCGGCAGCATCTTTTCTTCAGCTGCAGCTGGTTCGCTCCTGGATGCCTGGCATCGATCTCTTTCTTCAGCTACCACATCACGACAAGCCGCACCTGGCTTCCTGGTTTCCGGTACCGGCAACATCTTTTCTTCAGCTGCAGCTGGTTTCACTGTTCAGAGAATATATGTACATAAAGCATATAATTATGTACACAATTGTAGAAATATAGATAATTTTCAATTATTTTGATGTTTTTTGTTGTAATATTCCTGATCTCTATGGTAGTTTTGCTTTGTATTATCATTCAAAGGAGGGGTTAATTTGTCTTGATAAAAATTACTGGCTGCCAACGTCAACACTAATTTAGATTTCACATTATCGTTTAATTTTTCTCTTTTGCTGATTGAGTCATTACGAAAGAACCCAAAACCCCATGAATATCTTCCACAGCTTTAATGGCTCAAATTATCAGCTGTATCTATACTCCATAGGATTCCTCAGTAAGAATTTCACCAGTGAGAAAACATAAGAAAATTCAATGCAACTTTAGCAAATTAAAAAATGAATAAAGGAGCCGTTCAATATGAAAGCAAACTTCAAGTACTGGTCAATAGCAGCTGTTTTGGGTATTTCTCTTTTTGATTTCATGGGAACAAGCAAAGTAGAGGCAGCAGAGGTAAAAGAATCTTTGCCTATTGAGGAAAAAATTCTGTCACAGGATGAAATTGAAGCTAAGAAGGAAGAGATTGCTTCTCAAATCAAAATTTTTGACGAAAATAACAAAGAGATTCATCCTTATACAACTGAACAGCTGAAAAGCATGATTAGACTTACAGAAGAGCAGCCTACAGATAATCCAATAAAGGTATTGAAAAAAACATATTCATCAGGCTACTTTGATTTTTACTATAACATTTGGCTTGGAAAAGGGACATATGGAAAAACTTTTAAAGATCCAAGTACCCTCATCGTAACCTATAAAGGAACAGCGAGAAAGTTTTCTGTATCCGCATTTTACGATGATGGTAGAGGTGGGGCTAAAGGTCGTGCCCAAAAGGTTACTTTACCTGGTGGATGGAAAGGCCAATTTCATATGAATTGGAACTTAAAAAAAGGGAAAAGCTATCACATTAAATTCGAAAATGAAGGAAACACTGATAAATTAATTACAATAAATCAAGCTACTTTGTGGTATAACTAATTTTGATATAAAAAAGCAGACCTTAGTCGGTCTGCTTTATTCCTGTAAACTCTTTTGATGTTCTTGTTTCAACTTATCAATATCCTCTTTAAATATATAAATTTCATACTTTTTCTTTGCTTCTTCAGACAAATTATCATCTAAGTATTCACGAAGTTTTGATTCACTTTTGGTTTGATCCATCCCAATTGTAATCGTCGGATCTGTTCGGCCAATTTGAAAACTGAATAATCCAAAATCATCCATTACACTTTCCAACAATTCAGCAGTTGATTTCTCTGTGTTTTCGTCAGTTCCACTTGCATATGAAGCCGTATTAAACATCAACAAAAAAGAAGCTAAGACCAAGAATCCAATGAATTTCTTTTTCATTTCCCCGCCTCCCTTGTTTCCAGTAAATATCTTCCTAACGAGTATATCATGTCTAGCAATTGAAATCCTATAGAAGTTTTAAATGTTGCTAACTAAAGAGATATCTCTTAAAAAAGGGGGCAGCTACTAAGCTGCCAAAACAGCGAGGAAATAATCAGAAAGGCCACTGAGGACCTTCAGTATTAACTTGGAAGTTCAGGCAAGAAACCTGGGTAGCAATGGTCATTCACCCAAGTTCCACCCCTTTCGTGTTCAGGAATCCAAACACGGCCTCCCTTACAATTTCTAAAATGTCCTCTAACCTTATGTGGTCTTCTGTAATGCAACGTTAATTTACACACTGTGCATTACCTCCTTAAATTTATTTTAAGCAGGCAATATGCACTTTTTGAAACCATCAAATCTGCTTAATCAGTATGTATGCTATTGTCAAAACACTTTTTTTACAAAAACCTAGTTGACAACGGTAAACTTGTGAGATATTATAGTCAATGTAACGTTGTTGACTAACAATCAACACATCAGATACTGAAGATGATATTCCCGTATCATCAAACAGAAAAGCTGATCCAAAAAGGCATACGCCTACTTACATAGTATTATATCACAATTTTTAAAAGATTTCAAGTAGAAATCTTGTTTTTTGTGTTTTTTTTTAAAAAAGAGCCTGATACTTACTTCAGGCTCTTTTTGTTTAATGAATTTGAAATATTAATAGTGACATTCACTATCTTCATGTACTTTTATGCTTGATGGCCACCCACAAGCTTTGCCCGTTTTAATGCAGTTCCAGCTGTTGTATAAGAAATAGCTCTTAAAATCGCATCTGATCCGTATTTTTCCCTAATAGAATCCATAACATGGCCAAGTTGACGTTCCTTTTCACTGTTTTCTTCAAAAAGAGACATCTGAAATTGGTTATCATCAACTACGTTCCCTAGTGTAACTGATATGCTCCTTACCGTTTGACCTTGATAGAACTTCTTAAATAAACCAAGGCACGCTTTATAAAGTTTCATCGTAATATTAGTTGGTTGATCTATCGTTAAAGACCGATAAAATCCGCCTCCGCCTACTGTTTGACTATAACCTACTCCTAAATGAATGGTTCTGCCTGCCTTTTTAGCCTTTCTAGCCCGGCTGGCCACTTCTTCACACATTTCTAATATGGCTGATTTAATTTCAGCTTCTTCATTGTAATCCCTCAACAATATCTGGCTTTTCCCGAAAGAAATTTGCTCTTGCCTAATAGGCGTGCCCAGCTCGCTAAGATCCACACCATGGGCATGATAATAAATCTGATTCCCCATGATGCCAAATCGATTTTCTAATAGCTCCAATGGATAATTTGCAAGCTGTCCTACTGTGGCGATTCCCATTCGATTTAAATTCCTCTCCATTCGTCTTCCTATGCCCCACATTTTGGATAATGGATGAACTGGCCATAATTTCGTTTGAACGTCATCATACGACCATTCTGCAATTCCTGAAGGGCTTTTCTTCGCATCTAAATCTAAGGCTAGTTTTGACATCAGCATATTGGGACCGATGCCTACGGTTGCTGGAACACCAAAATCTCTGTAGATTGCATTTTGTATTCTTTTCGCTAGATCCATCGGTGTTCCCCATAACCTCTTCAGGTGATCAGAACGAATAATCGATTCATCGATACTATAGGTAAATATATCTTCAGGAGCCGCAAATTGATGAAACAAGTGAGTTATATTTGTAGAGAGTTTAATAAACATCCGCATCTGAGGATTTACAATGTGGATCTCAGGATGATCTGGTATTTCATAAAGACGCGATCCCGTTTTAATACCAAAGCGTTTCTTTAGAGCCGGTGATGCAGCTAAAACAACACTTCCTGATCGTTCAGTATCGCCGACCACAGCAAGATAACATTTCATGGGATCGAGGCCCAGCATAACTGCAGATGCACTGGCGTAAAAGCTACGCATATCTACGGTCAAAAAAGTACGTTTAGGAAGGCTATCATAGTCAATCATAAAACTTTTCTCCTTCAGCCAGCTCCACCTCGATCAAATTATCAACTGAAACAGCCTTAATATGCCCATCATTCGTTTTTATTAACATTTCCCTCTCAATGTACTTAAAAGACCTTACAAAGCCTGTAAGGGACGAAATATGGCCATTTTCAAAATAGGAGATTCTTAAAAGTTGGTTTCCTTGTTTTGCTTCATTAATTATAAGGGCCATTGCTTCAATTTTTTGTTCATCATTTTCAGGGCGCTTCATTTTTTCCATTTCAAGATTCAGCTGCTTTAACATTTCGTTGTGCTCCGGCAACATCATAGAAGTTGCCCATTTCATTAAACCTCGATCCTTTATCACTTGATCACACCCTCAAACATTTTTTGATTATATATTAACAGAACATATGTTCCTTTAGTACAAGAAAGTTTTGCCAAAATAAAAAAACGCCCGGATCTCTCCGGACATATTTTATTTTGGCAACTCTTCAATTAGCTTATGAAATTTTTTATATAGATGATAGTAATCCTTAAAGAATTGCTCTATGTGGCCCGTATCTTTTATTATCTCTTTAATCCCTTCTGAGGGATGCCCTGCATCATTACGTAATTGCCTAAGCAAATCAAAAGAACGCAAATGCATTTTTATTTTTTCTAACCATTTTTTCGTAACTTTTTCATCGACTTCATTATATAAACCATCTAAACGTTTACTTGCTGTGTATGCATCCACAACATTTTTTTTGAATTTCTCAGCTTTTGTAGCATCCTCTTTCAAAAGGTATTTATGGTAAGCTTCAGTGATTAAAATTAACAACCTTTCTGCCGCAACTCCCAACATAACTATCGCTGCCGGCCAATTTTCTTGTTGTCCACTTTGACATGCAGATTTAAGATATGTCGACTCTATTTCGTCATATTCTGTATTTTTTACGAGATCAATGAATTTTTCGTAGATTTCTGAAGAAGTTGGTTGACTTGTTATATTAGGTACTGTTGTTTTTTTTATCATATTTTGACTACTTCCACCTTCAGGAGTAAAGCTTATACTTCTTAAACAATGAGAAGGCTTTCTATCTGAATAAACATATAGACAACAGGTTTCTATTTGAGCCTTCGAAACCTTAAATTCATCTATATGATCGGGAGCTACTACAAATTCAATATCTTCCTCAGTCTTCCCTTCTTTAGACATATTCCCAGTCTCTTCAAAGTTTATCTTTTTAATGGCGCCGGCAATATATGGTCCAAGTGCATAGTGTTTTCTTTTATTTACTTCTGAAATTAATGCTGCTTTAAATTCTGATTCACTTATATTGTCCATAGGGGCTAACTCCAATCTTTATTTTCGTCTGATAAATTATAACAACAATTTTTGTAGGGCTGAGAAAAAAAAAAAGTACCTAGAAATCTCCAGATACTTTATCACTGCTCAACCGTATTCTTTTTTTCTTCTTTCTCTTGGAACATAGACAGTAATTCGTCATCTAATCGGGCCTTATCCCATTTGTGGAAATAATTCCTTCCGGTTACACCGAATACAGTCTTTGAATTAAACACTGAGTATAGGAAAGTTTCTGCTGTCCGTTTCGGAATAGTGGCATAAAGGATTTCATCTTTTACATTATTAGCATCATTAAGATATTGATCAAAATACTTTCCCGCTCGGTCATCTTTATTCAATTCTTGAATAGCATGTAAATCCTTTATGTCATATTCTCTGTCAAAAGATATTTGAAGACGATACTTTTCCCTGGTGTTATCAAGCATGTCGTCCAACACTTTAGCGTCAATTGCATAATTCCCAACAAGTTCCCTTTCAATTGAATCATACAGTCTTAGAACTTCTCTTATATTAACGAGGTTACTTATATGAGTCGCTGTACTTAAACAAACCATCATACAACCAATAAAACTTAATATAAACAGCGTTTCTGAAGGCAAGTTAACTCCAATCAATGGCAATCCAGCCCCTAAAATTACTGGATAAAATACTAAAAACAAAAACCGCCATACAACTGAGAATAGAATACTGTTTTTCATCTTCTTAATGTGCTTTATATTCTTCATGTCTACCACTCTTTCCAACCTTTATACTCTCTATCGGTAATTTTTAGCATATCTTCAGCATTTTTTTCACACTCTTAAATGAATCTCAACAATTCAATCTTACCCAAATTATGATATTTCTGCAAAATTCCCATTGAAAAATTTTTTCATATTCCATAAAAGTCTTTGCAGTGAAAAATTGATATTTATATATATCACGGGTAAGGAGGAACATTTTGCAGATGAAATATATTCTCAGTGTCTTATTATTCGACTGGTTAATCAATAAATCACTTGATCTGCTATCTGGCTATATAGCAACAAAAGTAAAATCATTTTTAGGAAGAAAACAGAATAAATATCCTGATTACTTTGAGGACAGCCGGCGTCATCGATTATGATGATTCCTTTGAAGTTCTCGGATGGTCAGAAAACTAAAGTTTTCTTTTATTAAAACGCAGGCATCGAGCCTGCTTGGATGCTGCTGAAGCAGCATCTTAAACCCAAAAAGAAGCAGAAAGGCTCCCGGAAAGCCCCGGTCGCATTTCTGCAAAACGAATGCCGGCAGCCGCCGGCATGATTAAATCCTTTTTTTAGACGCCTTTTTTGTTTTTGTCCAGCCAAACGCCCCCACCTTGGCCAGCTAAAGCTGTCCGGGGGCTTTAGCATTTCACATTCAACATCGGCAAGCAACACGCCGGGCACGCCCGCCGCGTTACTATCCGTGTTTCATAAAAGCACACAAGGGCCGCCAATTTTTTTGTAAACAGACAGCTGCCCGCAGCTGCCACAAATAAATTGGTCTTAACGATCCGTAAAGGGCTGCAGAACACCCCTTAACGGCCCGTAACCCCTTGTGTGCTTTTTGGCTGTGAATGCAATTCGGCCTCCGCAAAAACAAAAAAGTCTTAAAAAAAGGAGAATTCACATGCAAGAGATCATTTTAGTGATAATAGCACTTTCATTATTTGGCTTTTTATCAGTTATCACTATCAGAACAAAAGGTGAAGGCAAAAGGTATTCCATCTTGGTTTTACTAATTGCCATAGCGTTTCTTGGTGTAGTTTGTTGCAGTAAATTTTCCTAAAAACTCAAAAGGAGAGGGTCAAATGAATGTCAATACAGCAGACGTGAATCTAGTTGGTTCTATGTCACTCAATGAGTTTCTTGAAATAGCCAAAGAAGAGTACCAAGCATTAACAGGCATACCTGAAGCTATACCTTTCGATAAAGCCTTGTTACAAAGTCATTCAGAAGAAAGTTTGGAAGCTATTTGCGGCACTTTCTGCGACTTCATAGATACAGTAATTTTGAATTTCATGGATCATAATCAATTCTTTTCAGAGAATGAGTTCATATCATATGAGCCTGCTATGTATTGCGATTCTGACGAACAAGGGATAAATGAATTTGATTGTTTCGTAGAATCTATTTTTAAACGCAATGGTAAGTATCATTTTTTCCGTATAGGCTATGTTTTCACCTATAAAGATATAGAGAATGAGTTTACTTTCCAAACGTGTCTTACTGCCATAGAAAACAGTTTGAAATCTCAAATACAGGGGTGTTATCAAAATGATAAACCAAGTGCATTTTGACATATATCAAGCAACTCTTGAAAAACAACAAGGCGATCCGGCAGTAGTCATTCCTATGCCTGTTCCTGACACCGAAGCAAACGCTATGGGATACCTACAAAGACTGGTTTCTCCGCTAAAGTGGAAGGTTATAGAATGCGAGCATTTAGGCGAAAAATTAGTTCCCAACAGCAACGATTTCGATTATGAACGAGTAAATGTGAAAAACGGTAGAAATTAAAAACACAAGCATACAGATTGGTTGGCAGGGATTGGTCCCCCTGCCCTCAATCACCAAAGGAGACGATAACAGCAATGAAATCTTTAACTATCTATGAAATTCTCACTCGCTACAAAACCTTTGAAGAACTTTGTGAAGCTCTTGATTCTTGCTTTGATCTTCACGACTTAGGTTATGTAGACGAAAACACACAAGCGAACTATATAAAGCTTTCAGAGATATCGGCAATCGATCTATTATATATGTGGAAACAAGCCAAAAAAGACAAATCGCTCCCGCCTTATGCGGAGCTTTCAAACTATGAAAAGGCGAAAATCACCACAATCTACACTTACGTTGGTGAATTAATACCAAATGAGAACGGCATAAATGATCACTTAGGTTGTGCCTGGTTTACAGTTCCCAGCGATTGGGCAGAAAGCAAAGCGAAACAGCACGGCTATGACTCACTGTCTGAATTTCAAAGTGAGTACATCATGGATGACACTGCCGGCTGGCTACAGGATGCAATTGCGACATCTAACGTATTAAACTGCGGTGCAGGAAACCCACCCCATTCCAAAGGAGTGAGATAACAATGTATATGGTTCAAACCTTGTACGATTTAGAAAACTGCGGCATTGGTTCAGAAGTTCAATTGTATACAAATCCAAACACAGCAATACAACATGCCATAGAAGCGAAAAACAAACACATTTTAGAATTTCATATGGATGAAGAACCTGAAGTGTACGAACCATTTGTTAAGTATGAAATATACTCTATCATTGTCCAAAATGACGAAAACTTTTGGTCAGTTACTGTTAAGGAAATAAATCTTTACTGAAGGGATGATAAAAAAATGGAATCATCTAAAAAGTCCTCCCAAGAACCTGGCTTTATAACAATTTGGGGACGGGCAGGAATATCATTTAAACTAACTAACGAGGAAATGCATAAAATCCACGCTGACCCGGACTGCTTTTCATCTATTATGACAGTCGTCCTTTCAGAGAAAAGATACGAGTTTGATGGGGAAACGTATTTTCCAGAAGAAGCCGGAGAAAATGAAGTGCTTTACACCGATAATGTTACATCTGAATTTTGCTGTTAATGTTAATAGACATTACGGCAAACAAACCAGCATGAAAATCATGCTGGTTCGCATGGTAGGAAAACTAAAGTTTTCCTTGATTAAAAGCAGGCATCGAGCCTGCTTGAAGGTTGCTAAAGCAACCTTTAAAACCTCCCCCCTGATTTTGCTAGCGCAAAAACAGGGGGAAAACCAAAATCAATTTGCTATAATGAGCGTAACTGAAGATGCAGCCACATCTCAGTTACAAAATCATTCTCTGATCAGTGTGTTTTAATACACTGATCTTACTTTTTAAGTGCCGTTAAAATTAATGTGAACATCCCAACTAAAACTGTTGCTGTAGTTCCATTCGTAGCAATTAACAACTGTAGTACCTCATTTGTATCCATTTGACACCACCCCCTCTTTATATTTCAAAGCATAGCACATCCTTTTTTCCATTTGTGATCCGTTGTTATCAAGATTAATTGGGGTCCCCCTGCGGGTCTGCTCCCGGACTGTAAGCCGGCCAAAAACGCCGGTCAACATTCCGCGGCATCTCGCTTCCCTCTAAAATGCCCGATAACATACATCTGTAAGCTTCCGGATTGCCTGCGGCGGATCCTGAAGCAACAGCTGCATTGTTCCTGGCCATTTCTTCACGAGTGAACGAGGACGGAAGATCAAAAGAAGCAGAAAGGCTCCCGTAAAGCTCCGGTCGCATTTCTGCAAGACGAATGCCGACATCCGCCGGCATGATTAAATCCTTTTTTAGACGCCTTTTTTGTTTTTGTCCAGCCAAACGCCCCCATTCTTGGCCAGCTGAAGCTGTCCGGGGGCTTTAGCATTTCACATTCAACATCGGCAAGCAACACGCCGGGCACGCCCGCCGCGTTACTATCCGTGTTTCATAAAAGCACACAAGGGCCGCCAATTTTTTTGTGAACGGCCAGCTGCCGGCAGCTGTCACAAATAAATTGGTCTTAACGATCCGTAAAGGGCTGCAAAACACCCCTTAACGGATCGTAACCCCTTGTGTGCTTTTTGGCTGTGAATGCAATTCGGCCTCCGCAAAAACAAAAAAGTCTTAAAAAAGGAGGACAAAATGATCATAGTCAAGATCGATTTTGGTGATTATCAATTAAATGTTTATTTAGAAGGTGATTACCAAAAAGAGCAAAAACGATTAGGTGATGCTTTTGAGGAAGCAATGTATAAAAAAGCTATTGCCCAAACCAAAAAGGATGGGTGGGCTTTGCCTCCACTTAAACGTTTTTTTGAAGTTACAGAATAAAAACGGTAGAAATCAAGAACACACGTACAAGGGTTATCGGTTGGGGGTTGGTCTCCCCTTCCACTCAAATTTTAATCAAGGGGCGAAAATGAGTGACTAAACAAGAAATAGCGCTGGTATTAGCCAGATACATTACAGATTTAGAACTAGACCTTAAATTAACAGAGGAAGAAAAAGAACTTGCTAACTGTCCATTTGAAGTTCAACTCTACCAAGAAAAATGCAAAGTAGTTCTAGACAAATTGCAACTGTTGTCTGACATACGGCAAGATTTACGAATTCCTGATGTTAAGTTTTGGCGAGCATTAAAAATGATTGAATATGAAAACAAAAAAGGAGTGTCTATGTAATGGCAGTAAAAACGTACGTAAAACCAGAAATCACAAAGAGATATAACGAGTTGCACATGTACAAATACAATCCCGATCACCAAATCCAGTATTATGCAAACAAATTTAAAAACGATTTAGCACCTCTAGTTCAAAATGAAGATCAAAGAGATTATTTCCTAAATAGGATGATGGAGTTTGAAAAATTTTTAACTCAGCGAATGGAGAAATCACTTACCATGATCAAAACACCAAGTCCCTTAATTACCGGACGGGCAAACTATCCATTTGAAAGAAAACAAAAGGAATTAACTCGAAAAGACAATTATGATCGAGAAACAACTGAAAAGATGACACGGTTTATTCAAAACACAAAGAAACATCTTGGCTCCTTAGAGAAGCCCGAAGAAAAAGCAGTAAAGGCATATGCTGTATTCAGCAAAGATTGTAAAAGAATCCGCCTAATAAAAGAAGGTAAATTGCATGGATATGATATTACGTTATTCAAAAACAGTCTCGTCACTAAATTAAAAAGACTATTCAAAGAAGGACACAACAAGGAAGAGTTATACAACATATTTGAAGCAGAAGGCATGACAAAAGTTTTCACAAAACGTCACAGCATCTATAAACTCTTTCAAGCTGAAGAAAAAAAGCCGCACTATCCCACTTTGACTTATGAACAGTGTTGCGTAGTCGCAGATGAAGAAAACGACAGATTAAAGATTATCTTTTCTGATGACCAACGGCCCGACGATCAATTAAAAGGTAAGTTAAAGAAAAACGCATTTAGATGGTCACCACGCTCACAAGCCTGGCAAAGAAAATTAACAATGAATGCATATAGGACAGCAAAGTCTATATTTGAATAAATCGGTAGCAATCAAAAACACAAGCACAAATCGGACAGGATGCGTCTACCTGTCCCTCTATATACAATTCGGAGGGGAACAATATGGAGTACCTAGTAGTTTGCGAAATTGAAGTAGATGCCAATTCAGAAGCAGAAGCAGCCGAAGAAGCTATTGAAAGCTTTAAATCGTTAATTGCGGAAGGTTCATTACACGTTGAAGTGAAGAAATTATAATAATACTACCGGAATACTTTATAGCCGGTTATGCAAGGAGCTTTTGCAATGACAAAAAACAAATTATTAAACGCCTTAACACTATTCAAATCTTCCGCACGAGAGATTTCTGATTTATGGTTTGAATCTGATGATGTAACGTATAACAATCTTAATGAGGGTTATCCGTTCGATCAAGATTTTTGTGAAGTAGTTGAAAAAATTGAAAATTGGTTAATTACTCAACGAGAACTGTTTAAATAACAAAAAGAAGTTACCGCGCTACATAGTGCGGTAATCGCGTTACGCAAGGTCGGAAAACTAAAGTTTTCCTTGATTAAAACGCAGGCATCGAGCCTGCTTGGAGGTTGCTAAAGCAACCTCTACAAACCCTTAAAACCTTGTCTGATGGTTTTGCTGCGCAAACCACCAATCAAAACCTTGTAAGCTTCTTCTTTATATCTTCTCTGCTATAATTACAACAACTTTATATCATGATGACTGCTGATGCTGGAACATCTTCAGTCACCCTTTTAAGATCAGTTTTTAAGCTGATCTTTTTAATTACCTGTAGCAATCAAAATAACTTTAAACACACCAAACAATATTGTGGCCGTAAATGAATTTGTAATTAAGATAAGCCTTAACATCCACAGCAGTTCCTCTTTATTCATAATATTTCTCCTTTCTCCCTTACTGATTTTTCCCAATCCGTTTAACCTCCTTCCTTGGATTAGTCTCAGTTTTCTTTTACACTTCCTAACTTGCATTAAGCTATTATTTTGGGACATTAAATTTCAAACCCCTCCCTTACATGTTCACTAGATAATACTCTCAATTTTTTTATACCGCACAATTAAGGGATAATTTCTTCCCTCATTATTAACTGCGAAGCGATTTTTAAAATGGCACAAATTTATGGTGAAAACCTCTTCTAATTCTAACTGCGTATTATTCTTTCAAAATGGACATCATCAGTTACTATAAGTTGCGTATCCACTTCTAAAAATGGTTAAAAATTTTCATTGGGTCCCCTACGGGTCTGCTCCCGGACTGTAAGCCGGCCAAAAACGCCGGCCAACATTCCGCGGCATCTCGCTTCCCTCTAAAATGCCCGATAACATGCATCTGTAAGCTTCCGGATTGCCTCCGGCGGATCCTGAAGCAACAGCTGCATTGTTCCTGGCCATTTCTTTACGAGTGAACGAGGACGGAAGTTCAAAAGAAGCAGAAAGGCTCCCGGAAAGCCTCGGTCGCATTTCCGCAAAACGAATGCCGGCAGCCGCCGGCATGATTAAATCCTTTTTTTTAGACGCCTTTTTTGTTTTTGTCCAGCCAAACGCCCCCATTCTTGGCCAGCTGAAGCTGCCCGGGGGCTTTAGCATTTCACATTCAACATCGGCAAGCAACACGCCGGGCACGCCCGCCGTGTTACTATCCGTGTTTCATAAAAGCACACAAGGGCCGCCAATTTTTTTGTAAACGGACAGCTGCCCGCAGCTGTCACAAATAAATTGGTCTTAACGATCCGTAAAGGGCTGCAAAACACCCCTCAACGGCTCGTAACCCCTTGTGTCCTTTTGACTGTGAATGCAATTCGGCCTCCGCAAAAACAAAAAAGTCTTAAAAAAAGGAGAGTCAAATTGTGGGGAAATCAGTTTATGAAATCATCACTGAGAAAATTATTGCACAACTAGAAAAGGGTGTCGTTCCTTGGCATCAGCCCTGGACAAATTCCTGTGCAGCAGTTAACTGGAAAACACAAAAGCCTTATCGCGGTATCAATAACTTTTTAGTCCCTCCTGGGGAATACGCTTCTAAAAAACAAATCTTAGAAGCTGGGGGCCGCATCAAAAAAGAAGAACTTAAAAACTCACATATCATTGTGTTCTGGTTATGGAAAGAGTTTGAAGACGAAGAAACAGAAGAAAAAAAGAAATTTGCAAAGCCTATCTATTACCGCGTATGGGATATCAATAAACAGTGCACCGGGCTAAAAAGTAAACGAAAACAAGAAACGTATAATCACAATCCCATTGAAAAAGCTGAAGAAATTATCAGTAACTATCCCAATTGTCCAACCTATACCTTTGAACCTGGAGAAGCTGCATACTTTCCAACACTCGATAAAATCAATTGTCCGCCAATACAAGATTTTAAAGTGCCAGAAGAATACTACTCGACTCTTTTCCACGAAATGATACACAGTACAGGCCACAAAAGTCGCCTAGCAAGAACCTTTGGTACATTTGGTGACGAGAAATATTCTAAAGAAGAGCTAGTGGCAGAAATGGGTGCAGCTATGCTGTGCGGCATTGCCGGGATAGAAAACAATACCATTGAGAATAGTGCAAGCTATATCAAATCCTGGCTTTCTGCATTAAAAGACGATAACCGCCTGATATTCCATGCATCTGCACAAGCCCAAAAAGCTGTTGACTATATTTTAGGAAATACAGAAGAAGATCAAATAAGTACGGCAAGTTAAATACAGGTAGGAATCAAAAACACAAGCACAAGGAAAAACTCGCGGGGCTGGTCCCCCCGCATTTACTTATGGACAGCAAAAATCAAAGGAGGAAAAAACATGAAAACATTTCGAAAAGGTGCAAAAGTACAGCTTTTAGTTGATCACGATTCACCATGGGGGTCCTTCCCAAAAGGTACAATAGGGAAAGTTATTTGGCATGACAAAGAAGATGAGGAGATGTCACACGCAGAAGTTGATTTTTACTATAAAGATACGGAAGCTCTTTTACGTGAGGATGAAAGTTTATCTTTCTGGGACGTGGAAGATGGTCCAATAATTCACGAAAAAGACTTAAAACTCGTGAGTTCAAATTAGGCGCAAAATTTGTTGCGGCTAAAATCGCAACCGGCTTTTGCCGGTTACGCAAGGTCGGAAAACTAAAGTTTTCCTTGATTAAAACGCAGGCATCGAGCCTGCTTGGAGGCTGCTAAAGCAGCCTCTTAAACCCAAAAGAAGCAGAAAGGCTCCCGGAAAGCCCCGGTCGCATTTCCGCAAAACGAATGCCGGCTGCCGCCGGCATGATTAAATCCTTTTTTTAGACGCCTTTTTTGTTTTTGCTCAGCCAAGCGCCCCCATTCTTGGCCAGCTGAAGCTGTCCGGGGGCTTTAGCATTTCACATTCAACATCGGCAAGCAACACGCCGGGCACGCCCGCCGTGTTACTATCCGTGTTTCATAAAAGCACACAAGGGCCGCCAATTTTTTTGTAAACGGACAGCTGCCCGCAGCTGTCACAAATAAATTGGTCTTAACGATCCGTAAAGGGCTGCAAAACACCCCTCAACGGCTCGTAACCCCTTGTGTCCTTTTGACTGTGAATGCTGATTGGCTCTCCAAGCAAAACCAAAAAAGTCTTAAAAAAAGGAGAATGAATCATGAAGAAAGCTATGTCATGGCATTTGGATGTGTCCGATCATCTAACGCCTCACTTGAACCGTACTATCACTCTACCAGAAACGGATTTTATTGCCGCGGATTTAGACTATAATACTATGGCATTCAATAAAACTGACAATCAAATTGTCTTCACGGAATCAAGTACATTTCCGCAGCACAATCTTGTCATTCAATTCCTGCCGGCTGGCACATCAGGAATTTTAGATGTAATTAAAATTACAGCCATATTCCTCTCAGCTAAAAAAACGCTCAAAGGAGAAAGAACATGCTAACTCGAAAGTTAATGCAAGCTCTGGCCGTCCTGGTCATCCTACTTAGTGGATGCCAGGGCGTTAGCAGCAGCCATTCTGGAACAACTGAAAAGACCATTGATCTATCTGATAAAATTGAGGTAACAGTTAGACGCGTTATAGATGGAGACACATTTATTGCCGATGTTAATGGTACTGAGGAAAGAATCCGTTTAATATTGGTCGATACTCCGGAAACAGTCCATCCAACAAAAGCAGTGCAGCCTTATGGAAAAGAAGCTTCAGCCTTTTCAAAAAAGACGTTAGAGAATCAAAGTGTTTATCTGGAATACGACAAAGAAAAGCGTGATAAATATGATAGGCTATTGGCATACGTATTTTTAAAGGACGGGACCTCATTTAACAAAATTCTCTTAGAGAAGGGCTATGCTCGTTTAGCTGTTTTTCCACCCAACACTAAATATGAGGATGAATACAAACAAGCTGAAAAAACTGCAAAAAACGAAAGATTAGGCATTTGGAATAACTATTAAAGGAGTGTTTTTCATGAGTTTTGAATTACTTTTCTTTTCAGTAATAGGAGTAATGTTATACCTGGCCGGCATCGGTAAAATAATAGGAAATGCGATTAGGAGTGGTTTTAACAGCGCGCACAATAATTCCAACATAAAAACGAATATACATTTTTATGTCACTTCAATTTTATTAAGCAATTTGATTTTGGTTCTTTATCTTCTATGGACTGAAAAACTCCCTATAACAAATCCCGAATCACTTATGAAAGGACTTCCTGCTGCTATTGCAAGTTGTATCGTATTGGTTGTTTTACATTCGATTACCTCTAACCTTGCCAAACTACATTACAAACAGAATATCAATGACATGGAGGAAAAATGAAATGAAAACTTGCCCATACTGCGGTAGTCCCGTAGCAAAAGAAAACGAAGCTAACTATTATGAATGTGATTTCTGCATGATTAACATAAAAGACGCTGAAGAAGATGGCAGCCGCAAAACAGTTCCCTTCCGTGAAACTGCCGATGAAGAGGACCTTTACAAGACTACACCTGAATTAATGACTTTTCACACATATGAGTTGCTTTGCTTATTAAAGCTTATCAGACAAAAACGCAGCCAAAAGTATAATGAACTTTATAAGAAGTCAGCGACCGGTAACACTGATTCACAGGAATCCAGGAATGATTATCAATTCCTCACAAAGAAAATGAATATCGTTGAAAATCTCTTGCTACAAAGACTTGGATATATTCCGGATAGTCTATATGATTCTTTTCTTAAAAAGTACCTGGATAAGATTAAGAACGGCAAAAAGACCAATGAAAAAATGAAGATATACTCCAAGTAACATACCTGGTTTACATATCTCACCACTATGTGTATCATTACATATAATCAATCTTTGTGCTTGAGGATTGATTTCTACCGGCCCCGGACATGACCATCCGGGGTTATTTTTGTTAGATGAAATTAATACCTCTATTTGATAACATGATAAGTAGCCCAAGGTGCTACCAACACCTTGGACAGTGGAAAACTTAAATTTTTGTAGACTTCCCTCTAGATTTTTCGGCTTGCGGGAGGTCTATTTTTTTAACAAAATCAACCAAAGCGAAAAAAACGCAAGAACAATCAGCCCTTCTACCATTACAATCACCTCCTTATTTGATCGAGCATAAATTTCTTACATATTGGAAATAATAACGTCAGGGATTTCCCTGTCAGGGTACTACCAATACCCTGGACAGTGGAAACTTAAATTTTTGTAGACTTCCCTCTAGATTTTTCGGCTTGCGGGAGGTCTATTTTTTTAACAAGATCAACCAAAGCGAAAAAAACGCAAGAACAATCAACCCTTCAACCATTACAATCACCTCCTTTCAAATTTCCGTAGTAACCATCATTATCCCCACTTTTTTTGTTACAACACCGATGATGCTTTTAATGAAATCCTAACAAACTGACGTTCCGCCATGCTTTTACTTGATGTATCTTCATTATTTTTATCAGTTTGAATGTTATAACAAAACATCAATTCTTGTTTTAAATGTCTTAAAGAAACAAAATATATTTAGTAACTAAAAGGGGAGAGTGACTATTGGTCACTCCCCCCTTATTTGGGCTTGTTCCTTATCATATAATTAGCCTCAGATACTGCCAAAGTATATAGGAACCATTTATTTTGCTTTAATGTTTAACTTTAGAGCAACTATAGCATATGTAAAAAATTCTGAAAAGAACAATTGTCTTGTTTCCAATTTTCTTTGAGCTTCTGGTGATTCTCGTTTCAAACAGTTAGCATTATATACCAGGTTCAAATCACTTTATAGGCCATCGTCCTTCCTTTATTATTTCATAAGGGAGGTGATTTTTTGTTTATATCCCCTATGCTGCTTGAATCCACAAAAGAACCATTTGATGATGATTCTTATATCAGTGAGCTTAAATTTGATGGTATACGGATTGTACTATCAAAATTCAATAATCATATAAAGCTTTATACACGTCACAACAATGAAGTTAGCAGCAAGTTTCAAGAATTATTGAACTTAGATATTCCTGACGGTACGGTGCTAGATGGCGAAATAATCGTAACGGGTGCGGATGGATCTCCTGACTTTGAGGCTGTCATGGAACGGTTTATGACCAATAAGTCCCCACATAAGATTGTATATTGCATTTTCGATGTCATTTATTCAAACGGCCAATCCATCGCATCAAGCCCACTAACGCAACGTAAAGAAGTGCTTAGAGGTCTTGAAATAAACCATCCGAATGCTTTTGTTCTTGAAGGGATAAGAGGAAATGGTGTCTCCTATTTCAATAAGGTTAAAGAAAAAGGATTAGAGGGTATCGTCCTAAAAAAAGCAAACTCAGCATATGAAATCGGAAAACGCTCTAAGAACTGGATTAAAGTCGTTAATTATGACTTTACTGAAGTCTTGATAACCGGCTACACGCGTAAAGATATAAAATTTCTGCTTTCTTACCAAGATGGTACGCCCGCTGGCATGATGGAATTTATGCCAAAGTCTGAGCGACATAAGTTTCATTCAATGAAAAAATCAATGTCTGAAACTGAAGATTTTGTTTTTGTTGAACCTATCTCGTGCAATGTTAAACATCGTTTTATGACCAAACACGGGAAACTTCGTTTACCTTCATTCGTTTCTTGGAGAGAGTAACCTCTCCATTACATAACCACTCCCCCCACTCTTTTTTTAAAAATCCACCGCAAAAAAATCTAAAATAGCCCACTAACACTGTTACACAGTAAATTTGTAAACGAGTAAACCTGTTACACTGTTACAATTGCAGAAACCTATCTATATCAACGTTTCAACCTCCCTCTATGGAAATTCTTAATGTCGCTAACGTATAAGATCGGGGATGTCGCGGGCCTCACCGTATTTCCAGTGCCGCCGCGCTGCTTTCCTGGATTCCGGATGCTCCCAATGCCTGACATCGATCTCTTCAGCTTCCGCATTATCGGCGCAACCGCGCCTGCTTTCCTGGATTCCGGATCCGGCCGGATTTACCTTCAGCTGCAGCTGAGTTTTCCCGTTGCCTGGCATCGATCCTTCAGCTTCCGCATCACCGGCGCAACGCGCCTGCTTTCCTGGATTCCGGATCCGGCCGGATTTACCTTCAGCTGCAGCTGAGTTTCCCGTTGCCTGGCATTGATCCTTCAGCTTCCACATCACCGGCGCAACGCGCCTGCTTTCCTGGATTCCGGATCCGGCCGGATTTACCTTCAGCTGTAGCTGGGTTTCCCGTTGCCTGGCATCGATCCTTCAGCTTCCGCATTATCGCCGCAACGCGCCTGCTTTCCTGGATTCCGGATTCGGCCGGATTTACCTTCAGCTGCAGCTGAGTTTCCCGTTGCCTGGCATCGATCCTTCAGCTTCCGCATTATCGCCGCAACCGCGCCTGCTTCCCTGTATTCCGGATCCGGCCAGATTTACCTTCAGCTGCAGCTGAGTTTCCCGTTGCCTGGCATCGATCCTTCAGCTTCTGCATTATCGCCGCAACCGCGCCTGCTTCCCTGTATTCCGGATCCGGCCGGATTTACCTTCAGCTGCAGCTGGGTTTCCCGTTGCCTGGCATCGATCCTTCAAACTTCCGCATCATCGGCGCAGCGGTGTCCTGACCTCCTGGGTTCCAGAATCTATCTAAACAAAAAAACCGTCCTTAATAATAAGGACGGTTACAAGCATTGAAATAAGTATTATCTTTTAGCCAATCCCGACTTCCCTTGAATAGACTTAGATTTACTTAACAGCTCATTTAATGAATTAACACTGGAATTCATGCCTGAGAGTGTTTTTCGAAGGGTTTTAGACGGGACATATTTACCGTTAGCCGATACTTTACGGCTACTTACAGTCTTACTTACAGATGGGGAACGTTTAACAACAACCGAGCCAGAGCTACTGTAATTGGCAAGTTCTCTACTCATTAGTGCTCCCTCCTATCAGCAAATTCAAAAATTCAAAATAGAGTTGGTGTTTATCCATTATAGCACATTCAACCTCTTGTGCGTATGCTTCAGCTCGCTTTACATCCCAATCCTCTTCAAGCAAAAAGTGAAGGCATAGAACGAAGCTATCAACGGCCTCAGTGATATAAAATGTCTTTTTATCTTCCCTGTAAGTAATTAATCGTTCACCCTGATTGAAGGCATCAACAACATGAATTCCTTCTTCATATAATGCAAATACTTCCGGAGCTGTTATATCTCCTGCTTTTCCGACCAACCTTAATGTTTCTCCATCCTGAGAATATAACGAAGCAGCATAACATGAATTGATATGATTAACGACTACTGGGTTTGTATCTTTAGCCTGTATGATTTCGTAACTGTGGTTAAGGAATTCAATCCCTTGTTTTAAAAAGTTTGACCAATCTTGTTGCTCTTTATTCAATATTAAATTTCTTTGATGGAGCATAGTAAGGGTGTGTTCGGCGTATTCTACTAAATATGACTGCTGCTCTTCAATCTCAGTTAACTCGTCTAACCTAGGGATAAAGTCAACAACCGTCTTTAAAGAATTGCTGATCATTTGAGCAATTTGTTTAGCCTCTTTTTCCGATTGTGCATAATCAAATTCATACAACCAATACCTTTTTATATATATGTCATATAAAAATGCCCAAACAAAAGGATCAGCAGCTTCTAAGTGTCTTTTAACCATTCCATCCTGACTGGCTATCCAGCTTTCGAAAGGGTCAAAGGGTGAATCAGGTGGCCTATGGTTCTCTTCAACATATTGGTTATATAGTGAATCAAAATCCTTTTTTAATTCAAAGAACCTCTTTTTGATATCCGGATTTACGAAAACCAAAATGTGCTTCTTCTTTTTCCAAGCTTCTTGGAATTCCAAGTATGTAGGTGTTACATTCCCCCATCTTAATTCCGGTTCTTCACCTGATTTTGCATTTATAAGTAGTATGACAATGTCGCTTTTCTCAACTACTTCGATGCAATGCTTCATTGTATCCGGCTTCCAGGTCCCAAAATCTTCTTCTTCAAAGATGGGTACCTCATGGCCACATTCTTCTAAGTGTTTTTTGATGATTTTTCTCGGTGTCTTTAAGGACTCTTCGTATGCTGAACTGATAAATATTCTCGTCTTATCAATAACCAGCGTGCTCTCCCCCTCTCTTCCATATGAAAATTATACCTTTTGATTGCTATATAGGAAATCAATCAACAAAAAAAGTCATCAGGATTACCCTGATAACTTTTTTTAATTCGATTTCAAATTCACTCCTCTTCACTTACACTAGAATTATTCCTTTTATACCGAACAAACAGACTGATAACGATTCCCAAGATTCCAAAAAACAATATTATATAAAAATGAATACGGAATGTTTTTATAACCGTGAGTGTTTGATTTTGTACATCTTGATCAACTGGTAACCATGAATGAAGTGCTTCGCCAAACCCTCCGGTACTAAATGCCATTATTAGAAATATTGCTCCTATAGAGATAAACACACGTTCAAATTTTTTAAATAGGCTTAACAACAAGAAAATAAAAGACAATCCTGCAAATATATTAAACAATGTCTCATTCATACTATTTTAAACCCCTTCCTTAGATTGACTATCCACAGCAATACGCGTCAATAAGAACGAGCTTATATTTTATTTAACTCAATTGAACCGGCATTATTTAACGCGCGTTGCTCTTTTATGAACTGTTTTTCAAATTCAATTCTTTCTTTAGCATGTTTAACATTGACTTTAAATAATTCGTTTTTCTCTCTACGATAAGGTTTAATTGTGTTTTCGGCTTCTCTTCTAATTGACACGATAATATCCGTCACTTCATCTCTAAGAGCTTTAATCTCCTTTATATGGGGGTCATCATAATCACCATAGATTAGAGATATCAATTGATCAAATATTATTTTCAAAGAGTCATCATAGCGTATAAGCTGAATGTATACTTTATAATAAGCTTGTGGAAAATTCCTTACCAATAAATCATTCTTATTAGAATGATCAAAGCGTGGAGCCTCTAATCTAAGAACATCCAACAGATCTTTAAGATTATCAACCAGTGTCGTAAAACTTACATCCTTGTTTGGACGATATACGATAGCATCCATTTTAAGACTTAAATTTTTTTGTATCTTCAAATAATCTCTAATTAACTTTTTACTCGTATTGTACTTCTTAGGAAGCTCTCTCTTATCAGAAATTTTAATGGAGAGATTCAATAAACCCTCAAAAATTGCCCCTCCTACTGAACCCCATGCTAAAGGGAAAAGTACCAATATTAGCACTAATAAATATTCCATGCGATCTCCTTTCTATGCACAAGCCAATTGAACGATCTTAAAAATAAGAAGCATTCCTGCGACCACAAGTGCAACACTTAATAATCCCGCAAATAATCTAAATAGAGCATACACTCCAACAATACCAACGAAAATCAGTAAAGCGCCGAAGACCACTTTCACCAACAGAAGGAATAAAATATGCCTGAATAAAACCATTAACGTAATCACCAGCGCACTGGTAAACAT
>NZ_CP079760.1:0-83007 GCF_019334685.1 Bacillus sp. LJBS17 | reverse complement strand
GATCATTCTCCTCAATGTACTAAATGTTCTTTCTTTAATGTAAAGGGGTTTTGATCTATTTCATTGCTGACTATTTCAGCCAGATCAACAATCGTTAAACCAAGGTCTTTAAGGTCTTCTTCACTTAATTCATTTACTGATTCATATAAGAGCCAGGTCTTATCATTTTTAGTTCGAGTCGATAGATTCTCACGAAAACTCTTAACCTTCCTGGTTAAAGCTTCGTAACCTGGTGTGCTCACTTATTATCACCTCACGGTAATTTTTGTTATTATATCTGTGCCTTTGAAAACGTAAATTGATTTTCAGCTTTTTTGGCCATTTCTTTTAATATTTTTGTTTCAAAGGACTGTACCGACGTTTTATCAAGACCTCTGTTTGTAAATAGAACTTTTAGGTCTCCTTCGATCCAATATAATTCTCCATTGACCATATCATCATTAAAGAAATGGA
This sequence comes from Bacillus sp. LJBS17, assembly GCF_019334685.1. NCBI lineage: Bacteria > Bacillati > Bacillota > Bacilli > Caryophanales > Bacillaceae > Bacillus > Bacillus sp. LJBS17. The sequence continues at coordinate 82,554 of NZ_CP079760.1, read as the reverse complement.
CCTCTAGGTATTCAGCTGGTCTACCGTAACACTTAATTTGTTCTTGCTTTTCTTTCTGATCTTTAGAATCCATATGTCTGTGATTTTTAATTTGAAGTGGAATAGAAATGTTGGAGTCTTTTAAATGAAGAACCGTTCCATCAATTTTCGAATTACGATCTTCTTTTGATGAGGGAATTTCAAACCAAAACATTAGGCAGCTGTTGACGAGGTTTCTAACGACAATCTCTTGAAAAATCGGCCGTCCTATTCTTTGAAAGAAATACTTGATGTAATTCCTTTCTACTTCGCCCCTATCTCCATAGTGTTTTGTTGCGTTATTGAGAAATCGGGTAATCTCTCCTGGATAGTAATGCTTCCAAATAAAATTTAGGATTTCAATTGGTTTAATAAATGGATCTCTTTCGATGAGTTTAAATGTAACGTACTTGGCCAAATAAAAATCAATGTGCCCTTTGCCATCTTTGCCTTTTATAACAGCATTATGACATTCTGCTTCAAGTCCATACTTAAACATAGATTCAGTCTCCTGTTCTCAATATTTTCTGATTCAAACGAAAAATACAGAGATCCTTAGACCTCTGTTTCTTCTGAATCGTATTTATCTCCAACTGCAGCGACCTTCTTAACAATACGATCGATTGTTCGAGATATTTTCATTTGATATGTGTTAAAATTCGCAGCTATTTCTTCTTGAGTTAATCCATTTTGGGTTTGTCTTAAGACTTCTTTTTCGAAGTCAGTGAGTTTAGCTTTTTCGATTGTCGATTTTAAGTCTAATAAGATGAAGCTAAAATCATCATTTGGATCAAAATCTGGTTTTAAGAATAATAATCCTTTAGCTGAGATGGTTTTTCCCGATTCCGTTTCAACTACATCACCTTTTAAGTGAAGAGGATTTGTGAAGTCAAACACATCAATATCGTATTCTGTACTCTGGGAGAAGTATTTAAGGTTATAACCGAACACGCCTAACAATGTATCTTTAGAATAAATCATATCGTGCTGCAGCTGACCTTTAATGCGAGATAAAATGAACCGGTTCCCTTCTTTATTCTTCAGTTTTTGTGTTACGAAATCATAGAATGGCTTATAACTTCTTAAAATTTCCCCCAACCAATCATCTCTTTCGAGATCTGAAGCTGTAATCGATTGAGGTCTAAGCAGAATTTTGTTTCTTTCTTCTTTTTTCAAGAAGTGAATAACATTCTCGGAAAAATCATTGCTATCTGAGTTCGTCAATGATTCTATAGATTGTTCTTTCTCAACTTTCTTTTGAAAGTACCGTTCATCTGAATAAAAAATGTACTCCGTTTTCTCTTGTTCTTCTTCTTTCTTAATTTCATCACTGGTTAATAAATATGTGGCCATACGATCTAGTGATTTGCAAACATTGTTTTGATGGGATAAAAAGTCTTTGGTTGTAATCCCTGTTTTAAAATAACCATCAAAATACTCGGAATAGAAATTAGTCTCATTTAGGATCTCTTCCACAACTTTTTTCCGTTCCTCTAATGTTGTTTTTTCAAAATCAATTTTTTTGTTAATTTCATGAACTGTCGTTCCATCTAATCTCCCTTTAAAGTTTCTCTGTGATGTAAAACTCATATATTTGTTCCTCCATAAATTTGTTCTATTTATTTTGAATTAATTTAATGTTCGAAGTTATATAACGATTATATCCGTAATTTTCCATATGTAAATTAATGGAAGGTAGAATTTATAAGTCTGCGAATCTTACACAATAACATTATGTAAAGTATTAAATCCCTTCATATCAATGTTTATAAGAGATGTCGACTTTTCATTGTTTTTGAATTTTACATAACATATAATTATCTTATAATATGTCATATTGGTTAGAAGGTGATCATTTTGAATATGGTTAGTCCCATTAGAGACAAAAAACAACTGGAATTACTAAAAATGTATTTGAGAGAAAAGAGCAAAAGAGATTACTTAATGTTCATGGTTGGAATAAGTTCTGCCCTCAGAATTAGTGATATTCTTAAATTGAAGGTTGGAGATATTTGGGATGGAAGGAAGCCGAAAGAATTCATTTATCTTCATGAAGAAAAGACAGGAAAGTATAAAAGATTTCCGATCACTGAGAACCTCCAAAAAGCAATTAGAGAATATATGAAAGAATATCAGCTTGACCAGGAATCCTATTTGTTTTTCAGCAGAAAAGGAAATAAACCCATCTCCCGTCAACAAGCTGCCCATATATTATCTTCAGCTGCAGATTACATTGGAATTAAAGAACCGGTATCAACTCATAGCATGAGAAAGACATGGGGATATTGGGCGTATAAAAAAGGATACTCTTTGGCTTTAATAATGGAAGCTTTGAATCATTCAAGTATTGCAATTACAAAGAAATACTTAGGTATTACACAGGAAGATCTTGATGATGTATATATGAGTATGAATTTATAATATATAATAGAAGAAACTCGGAATTATGAGGTGAATTATGGAGATTAAGAGAATAACAAGAAAAGAATTCGAAAGCTTTCCTAAATTTAAAAATGTTGAAGAAGCAATAAAGTTTTTCAAAGAAAAGTATGAGGATCATTTTATGGAACAAGGATTGGGCCCGTTTGAAGAATTTGAACTCGGAAAGTACTATCACCATTTGTTAATCCTTGATAAGGAAGGTTTTAAAAGGATGGGTGAATGGATGATAAAAAATAATCGGGCAACATTCCCTTCTGAATCATATTCTGAAACAAAAGGGATGAATGAAAGTGTTCAGCCGATATTTATTTTTGAAAACGGAAGGATCCAAGTATCTAGCTTAGCTGAGGATTAAAAAAGAAGCTGCCATTTTGATTTCCTCAACAACAATTAATAGCGAGGTAGAAAGTAAAATGGCAGCCTTTATTATTATTCCCTTTACTTTAAGATCTTAGCTTGAATATCTCTAACACCAAATTCTATACACTTGACATTAGCATTTAAATACACATCGATTTTATTCCCTTTAATAGCAGATCCAGTATCTTCAGCTGTATAAACACCATTAAGATGTTCATATCCTTTAGGAAATTTGATTTCTACTTTTGATCCTAAGGGGATTACATTCGGGTCCACTGCAATTGTACGTCCTTCTTGAACTTTCGTTCCTGTTGCTGTAACAGTACCCATTGAATAAGCTGTTGAAGTAAAATGCTTATATCCCTCATAAACCACCGATTGATGTTCTTTGACTCCAACCTTTGTGTTTATTTCCTGTCCCGGATAAATCAAAGAAAGATTTTTGATTTGTGGGTTAGCTTCGGCCAATTCTTGAAGAGAAATATTATTTTCCCTCGCAATTTTGGACATTGTGTCCCCAGGTTTCACTTCTTGAGCAAACGTGGGAGAAGCAATTAGCATCGATACTCCTAATGCTGAAACAGCAATTAGTTTTTTCATTGGGTTTTGCACTCTCCTAATATTTATTGATCCCTTATCTCTTTCTCGGAATCTTTTATTTTTATATCTCGGAAAAGAAAAACGTAAAATAAAATCCATATAAATTGCTATATAATTTAACGTCTGGTAATGTATCTTTAAAGCCAGTCATATGGTAGTCAGGAGTTTACCCCTCCTGACTTGTCGAAAGGACAGAGTATTGCATTTATTCCTTTCAATCATTCTCTCTTTTAGTCTGTTTTTTTCTGCAGACCAACCACCTATTATCTTAGGTCGGACGACTGAAATCGTAAGAGAGAAAAGATGAAGAGAGTCCTTCACCTCCTAAAGGTGAAGGATTTGATTCTCTTAAATAAAAAAAGCCCGACCTAAAGCCAGGCTCATAAATCTAAGAATAAGACACTTCATCTTTATCATCGCGAATTCTATTTAATGAAGGCTGCCGTAAAGATAAACCTCCATGTTCATTTTTGCTTTCTTGAAAATATTTAATCTCAACAATCTTCCCAACCACCAAGGATGGATCTTTCCAAAAATCAACTTTCCATTTCTCTTTTAATCCAGCTACGGCCACTCGATGTCCTTTGTAATCAACAATAATTGATCCACATTTACCACCACGTATGTCTTCCACAACATCTAAACAACGTAAATCTGCTTCTTCTTCTGGTTTTACTTTTAGAATGCTAGGAGATTTTTTCAATTCAAATATTCCATCCGATAAATGAATCATTAATCCTTCTTCCCCACGGCCAATTGCTTCAAGAAACAAGTCATCAATAACATCTTTGTCATTTCCAACATAGAATTTAGGAACAACCGAAATTAACGAATCTGCCGGCAGAGACTTCTTGATCGTTTCTTCTAAAAAAGAGCGTCTAGTTTTGTAAGGAACATCAAAAACACCTTTTTCATAATCATCAATTGGAATCATGTCGAACAACAAAAATCTAACGTCTTTTTTAATTCCGTGTTTCTTCAAACGACTTTGAGTTGCTCGGAATAAGTCCGATGAGGAAAGGTTATCTCTATTCACGTTTACGAGTTCTCCTTCATAAACAAATCCTGTCGGAAGTTTTTTCATTAACTCTTCGAGTTCAATTAATCCTTCGTATTTGGCACCGGTGGTTGTAATGAATTCGCTGCCTTCTTCCAAGTTCTTCGTTGTTGATCTGAAGCCATCGACTTTAAGTGAGACAATGAACTCTTCTCCTTTTGTAAGGTGTTTTTCAGGATTGTATTTTTGACCTTTCATAACCTTGTGTTTACTGATAAACCCTTTACCGTATACTTTATTCAAAGTAGTTGAAGAGATTCCAATCGGCAAATCTTTTGTTAATATAGATTTGGCCAGTTCCCGTTCTTCTTCTGTTTTAAGTTGCTTTAAAAAGATCTGAATTGATTGGATTATTTGATCAGATCCGGTATTGTAAAGAATTACGTAAGCCATAGCATCAAAGATGGTTTCAAGTTGAGTATAAGTCGGCAAACAAACTTCTTTTTCGATCTTCTTTTTTGCTAAACCCGTTTTAACAAGTGGGTCGTAAACAAACTTGAAAATCTCCTTTAAACCCTCCACATTTTCGTATTTTCTTAGTAATTCTTCTTTTCCTTTTCGGCTTGATTCGTTTTTAATCTCCTTAAAAATTTCAACATATTTCTTCATCATAGTAGTTGAGTCCTCCGATTTTCCTTTGGTTATTTCGAGTAACGAAATAATATTATCACTTCTTTTTTGAGTCGTACACACTGATTACAGAATATTGCAAAAATAATATCTAGATATTTGAATCTAGCTCTATACACATGCAGCCATTCTTTTTGCCATCCTTTTTCTTTTCTCAATAGCTTCATGGTTATTATTACGAGATCGTTTAATAACGGTTGTAAGTATCCAGTGATTTCTTTCTTTTACAAAGATGAATTCCTTACTATTTCTAGTAAAGATATGCCTCACATTACCGTTATTCACTATCTGCTTTATATTTAAGTTTCTTACATCACGCTTAATCCTACTTTCAATATTCTTACGGCATTCGCCTACTCTTTGTTCATATCGCTGTATTACGTGATTAGTAATAATAAAGTCTTCAAACATCCTATCTCCCTCCGATTAATGTATGTAGTAGTTGAGTGAAAGTGGTGCTGCTGAATTGGTTATCTAACAACACCACTTTAGAAATGTCTGATAATTGGTATGATTATATCTGGCTCTATTAAAACGTAAACCACATTAGCGAATTAATTTAATATGCCAATGCTAAAGCATTGTCTATTCGAAATTACTTACGTAATTTCTCATATGTTTATTTAATTTATTATTTAATATATTCATTAATAATTAATTGATATATAAAGACCATAGCTATTCGTAAGCATCCATGAAGATTAAGTTTAGAATTCTTACGACCACATCTAAACAACTATACGTTCTTCTCCAGTGTTGATTTATAAGTTAATTCTTATTGGCTCAAACACTTAAAGCACATGACAACGGATAACATTACTAATCAACTGCAAGTCAATGATAAGGATGATCAATGACGATTGATTAGTCTATCCATCGATCCCAGCGAAGATGAAGAATCTTCACCACCATTAATTGCTTAATGGTATTTGCAACGGCGAGATAACCTTGGAGTTATTTGATAAAGGAGTAAACTCTCAGCTTCAAATGTCTCCGTGATTATTGAGTTGTGCAATATATTTATATCTGAGAATGGTGAAACGTAAATTGGTAGGGAGAAATCAAACAAGAGTGAGGAAAATTCACACACGAAAAATTCGGGTGGAGTTGAAAATGATTGCCGCCTGCTCTGAGAGTTGGATCGAGGTTTGAAAAAGTAGCCGCCTACCCTTTCGGGAAAAAAATCGGTCTCGACAGGAATAACTGGAGGAGGTCCGTTCACACCAACCATCCCAAAACGCCCAAATTGTGTTGAAATTTAGGAGAAGGAACAAGAATTTTGTCATTCTTTGTTATAGAATAATAGTTAGATGGATATAATAAACATATAGAGAAAATAACCTATTGAGGGGGAAAATTTTTGTATTATAGGATTGGTACCATTAAGACAATAAAAGAAGGGGAACACAAAGTTGATATTAAAAGAGACTTCACTCAAGAAGAACAAGAAAAATATTTTCAGTACAGAAAGTACCTTGGGCTGCATATAAATAATAAGAATTTATATAATTTAATTGTAAGAAATGGAGAAGAACTTGAACATTTTTTAGATACGATTAAAGATAAAGACTCGTCAGAAATAGGCAGTCCAGATTATGTTGTATTTGAAGCGAATAGACTATTTATGAATTACTTATCGATGATTAGGACGTACATTGATCATATTCCTTCTTCGTTGTCTAAAACCTTTGATTCTAAAGTCAAAGATGAATTTGATAACTTTTTATCAGTTATATATGATAATTATTTTGAATATAGATTTTTATATAAATTAAGGAACCTGGCTCAACATTTCGGGATTCCAATTTCTAATTTAATCAGCAATGAACACGGCAACCATATAACCATGAGTCAAAGTTATTTATTAAGTTATAAAAAATGGGGTACTGTTAAAGATGAAATTAAAGATATGGAAGAAAGTATACCGGTTAAAGGATTAGCTCTCAGAATGAATGTAATCATGAATACGGTATACTTGTTTGTAATGAAGTTCTATGTTGAGGGTATTATTGAATCAATAGAATGGTTTGATTCATTACAAGGAGAATTAGGTGGTAGCACCATTCTTGCAGTTTCAGACTCAGCTGAAGAATATGGAAAAGGAAAATTTAATTTTCAACCTATGAATACTGACGAATTTATTAATGCAGTGCATGATTTAAATGAAAACCCAGGTATAAATATTAAATTGATAAAATAAAAACCCCATTGGACTTTCCAAATGGGGTTTTCCTTTATCATATTAAGTTGCTGCTCTATCTGCGACCTTATAAGTGGACTGCTCAGAAAGAGCATATGAAGCGCTAGATACTCCAACAATGCCAAGCAAGAGCGCTAAACAAATTGCAATTTTACATTTTTTCATTTAAATGTTTCCCCCTTTGAATTTGTTTGCGTGCTTCAATTGCCATTTGATAAAAATCGACCGCATCATGTCTGTCTTCTTTGTTGGTCAAAAAATCAGCAACAGCAACAGCGTATTCTTCCATATCACCATAAAGGTTTTTCTCTTCGAAGAACTTGAACACTTCTCTAAGTGTTTGTAAGTCGAATGATAAATAAAGGCCTTTAACCAGTTTTAATTTCTCGGTTACTTCCTGGTTGTTGTGCCGGGCAGCAACCTTCTGACCTTCCTGATATAATTCTAATGCAGCCTTTAAATCATTCTTCTTTGCTTTGACATATGCCAGATTAAAAATCGCTTTTGACTCATAAATGTGCTTTCGATCCTTATGAATTTCATAGGCGATTTGAAAATGTTTCTCAGCATTGTCAAGTTCTTCAAGGTTATTATAACATAATCCCACGTTAAAATGAGCTGAACCAATTAAATGTTGCTCCCCTATTTCTAGGGCATCTTTTAAAGCTTTTTCAGCTGTTTCTAAAGCGTCCTCATAACACATTTTATCTAGCCAGTTCCCGAAGATAACAAACTGACACTGGACCATTTCTTTTCCATATGTAAGATTACCCTGAGCATCTTTTTGTTCTTTAAATATAGAGTATGCTCGCTGAGCATAATTCATGGAGAAATGAGTCTCTTTCATATAGTAATAGACCTCTGATACTTTAAAATAGAACTCGGCCTTATCTGTATTTGCATTTGCATCTAATAAATCAAGATATTTTTCAGCTTCACGGTAATATGTTAGGGCAATAACTAAATCTCTTGTTCTGAAGTGATACATACCGGTAAAAAAATTATAATAGAACTCTATTGTATTCGTAAGAGATTCAGGGGCCATATTCTCCCTTGTCTTTTTAAGATCAGAATAAACACCATCTATATTTTTAACAGAGTCAGGTTCAAGATACGACAGCATTATTTCATGCCGCAGCTTTAATAGCTGAAGATAGACTGCTACTTTTTCATTTTTCTCCATCATATCGAATTCTTTTTCAACTTTTCTTTTCATTTCTTTTGCTTTCTCAACTCGACCCTGCTTTATAACAACATACCAATGATTAATGTCTGTGGTTACATAATGATATGGGATTAAATCCGAAACAGACAATCAAATACCTCCTTTTCTTTACATATATTTAATATTATACCACCAAAGGCTCATGCGAATAGAATCATTTTTTGAAAAATCCCTCAATTCAGATGAATACAAAGGTCAGAATAAGCATAAATAAGGACCATATCGTCTGATATGGTCTTTTAACTGGCTTTAGAATTTATGGTAAGTTGGTCTAAAAGGCTCCCAATGTCGTTTAATGACTTATAAATGACATCCAAACAGTTAATTATATGAGAATCAATCTCTCGCTCTTGAACATCTCCAAATACAAACTTCAATTCTTTATAAGACTTAGAGTACCTTAAATTAAAGAGATTTCCATCAATCACCTGAACAATTTCAACTTTCGGGTCCAATATTTGTTCATAAATAGTCTCCGGATGAACCACTCCTTCAACATTTTCAATGTAATTTAAGAACCCCAGAATCGTTTCAAGTTTAGAATAAGCTTCAGTTTTCATAACTTATCCCCTCCGATTTAGTAGTTGAGTAACTTACATTTAAAATTATAAAACGCAAACATAGGTTCGTACACTCTATTTAAGAAATTATTTAAAAAAATCAATAAAAACTGTTTAGAATTTTCGACTTGTGTACATTTATATTAGAGACATAAACAGTATTGTTCGAGATATTGAGCTTCAAAAAAGGAGATCAATATGAATAAATGAAAGATAATCGAACTAAATTAATCTGTTCTAAATGTAATTCTCCTATTATTACATATCGGAAAAAGAAAAAAGTCATTTATGAATGCTCTTATTGTGGTATTCAACCTGATGATTTAAACTTTGACGATCTTTCTCCAAACGATTGGGAAGATGATTATGAAGAAGAAAATATGTAATAATTGCGGGAAGATTATTGGTTCAAATGAAACTTGCTCTTGCAAGCAAAACAGAAATCGAAATCAATACCAACGCAAATATTATCAAAAAAATAAAGAATACTTAAAACCCCTTTCCACTGCACGTTGGAAAAAATTAAGAAGTCTCATCATCCACAGAGACAAAGGTTGCTGCCAACGATGTCTAATCAAATATAGCATCGTTAATTCTTCAGAATTGCAAGTTCACCACATAAAGCCTCGAATTGATTACCCCGAATTAATGTTTGAAGAAAGCAATCTTATTACCCTTTGTAAAACGTGCAACCTCCAATTAGGTACTTCCGGTGAACTTGATTTTAAACCAAACATTAATCTTGAAAATCACAATTATGACTTCAAACTTTAAGAGGTGATGTGATGGCTCGTCCTAGAAAGCCAGCTTCCCTCAAACAAGGACATTCAGAATCAAAAGCTCAATTGGAGGAAAGAGCCGAAGCAGAACAAGAGCTACTTGGAAATGATGATTTAGTGAATGAAATTCCTGAACATCTTGATGAATTAGCTCAAGAGTATTACAAATTCTTAACCACTGAACTAGAGATAAGTAATATCCTCTGCAATTTAGATATTCCTCTACTCGAACAAACTGCTGATTGTCTAAGTAAAATGAGGCAAGCAGATGAAATTATTAATAAAGAAGGACTTATTTTAAACACAATTGATAGGTATGGGAATGACTTAATAAAAGAACATCCCGCAGTTGCTACAAAACAGAAGTATCTTAATCAGTTTAGAGCTTTATCTACCCAGCTTGGATTATCTCCAGCATCAAGGGCTCAACTTGCGGGTTTGAAAATTGAACAAAAAAACGAAGAAGAAGATCCGTTACTCAAATTATTAAAAAGTTAATTATAATCCCTGCTGTTTTTTACTCCGATTTTCAGTGGGGATTTTTTCTATGTGCTCGTAGCTCAGGTGGTTAGAGCATCGGTCTGTTAAACCGAGTGTCGTAGGTTCGAATCCTACCGAGTACGCCATGAGGGTTTAGTTTAATGGTAAAACGTCAGTCTCCAAAACTGAAAATGTTGGTTCGATTCCTTCAACCCTTGCCAATAAATATAATACTGAGGGTGAGTGATAATATGGTTTCTTCGTATTTAAAAGCCCATCCCGCCTATCAGTATGCTAGAGATGTTGTTGAAGGTAAATTAACTGCCGGCAAGTACGTTAAAAAGGCTTGCTGCAAATTCATTTCTGACGTTCACAATCCTGATTGTGAATTTTTTATCGATGAAGATGAACTTAAGAAAATTGATGGCTTAACAAAGCTTATAAATATGGCCACAGGATTGAAAGCTGGAACGCCAACTCATGATGCTTTGGCTCCATTCCAATGGTTTTTCTTAGTCAATGCTTTATGTTGGAAGTATAAACAAAATCCAATTAAAAGAAGATATGAAAAGTCAGTACTCCTAATTGGTCGTAAATCCGGTAAATCATTCCTCGTTGCTTTAATTTTTATCCTCTTGCTCTTAATTGAACCAGAATACTCCGAGTTTTATTCCGTTGCCCCGGATAAAGAGCTTTCTTCGATAGTCAAAAAAGAAGTTGAACAAACAATTACAGCTTCTCACCCTTCTATCCAAAAACAGTTCCAAATAACAAGAAGTGAAGTACGGTGTTTACTCACAAAATCTAAATTCATTCCATTAGCTAACTCTGAGAACCGGATGGATGGAAGAAAAGCAAATGTTTTCGTAGCAGACGAAGTTGGAGCATTAAGAAACCGTTACCCTATTGATGCTATGCAATCTTCTCAAATGAACATGGTAAACCGTACCGGAATTCTTATTAGTACAGCCTATGAATCATTAAACAATCCTATGACTGAAGAAGTTGAATACGCTCAAAAAGTTCTGGATGATTTAATTGATGATCCCACTCTTTTCGCCCTCCTTTATAAACCTGATGATCCTAAAGATTGGCTATCTGACAAATCCCTCATTGAAGCAAATCCACTTGCTGAAGTTCTCGAAGATAACTTGGAATATTTAAAAAAGCAACGTAGAACTGCTTTAGATATGCCAAGTTCAAAAAAGAACTTCTTAACAAAGCATATGAATATTTTCGTTGATGGTGATGACTCAGAGGTTTATATCCCTTCAGATGAACTAAAGAAGAATATGATTACTACATATGATTGGACAGGTCGAGAAGTGTTTGTTGGTGTTGACTTATCTCAAACTACTGATAATACAGCTGTTTCAATGGTTACTTATGATCATGATAAAGATGAATACGTTGCTCAGTCCTGGGCTTTTATTCCGGAAGATAGTGCGGAAAATAAGTCCAAAGTTGAGAAGGTTGATTACTTTACCATGAGAGATAATGGTTATTGCTATTTCTGTGGTGATAAAGTTATCAGCCATAGGTTCGTTGAAAACTTTGTCTTAGATCTCGAAAAGAAATATGGGGTAATCATTAAGGGCATCGGTTATGACCGGTGGAACTGCGTTGCTTCAGCTAACCGATGGTACGAAGAAGGCTATGACACGATCGAAATTAAGCAGCATTCTTCTGTCTTGCACCCTGCTACTAAACTTGTAAAAGAACGTGTTTTGAAAGGCAGCTTTAAGTATCTACAAAACAGACTGCTGGAAATCAACTTTTCAAATGCTCGTGAGGTTAAGGATTCCAACCTCAATACTTACGTTAATAAGAAAAAATCCACAGGAAAAGTTGATATGGTTATCTCAATATTAAACGCTATGGCCCTATGGAATAAAGAAGTTGAAGAAAATTTAACCTCCAACTTTGAAGAAAGGGAACTAATTATTCTCTAAGAAAGGAGGATAACCAACCTAAATGGGGATTTTTTCGAGAAAAAATAAGCAGAAAGAAGACCGTTCCATGCAATATTCCTACGGTGGTGGATATTCTATTACTTCTTACTTTGGTGATGGTGGTCCAATAACAGAAGAAGAAGCTATGAGAATCCCCACTGTTGTTTCGGCTCTTGAGCTTATTACATCATCAATAGCATCATTGCCAATCTACTTATATAAAGAAGATCGCAAAGGTGCAGTAATTAAAATTCCTGATAACCGTGTTTCTCTTTTAAATGATGAACCAAATGATTTGATAAACGGCTATAACATGAAAAAGAGAATGGTTAAGGACTATTTACTGTATGGAGCTAGCTACATCAAGATCGAAAAAATTCGGAATGAGGTTACTAACTTCTATCCCTTGCCCATCAAATATATTTCAGTGACAACTTATAGTCAGGGATATAAAAAATGGGCTACGATCAATTATTTTTATAACAACAAAACTGGAACTTATGAATTTACTCCGGATGAATTGATTATTCTTACAAGAGACAGTGAAGATGGAGTTACCTCATCAGGAATCCTCCAGAATAATAGTAAGCTTCTTAGACTTGCCCTTGATGAAATCGAATACTCAAATGGAATCTTAAAAAACGGGGCCCTTCCTATAGGTGTTTTAAAAGCTACATCAAGATTAAGCCAAAAAGCAATTGATAACCTGCGATCTTCTTGGGAAAACCTCTATAGTGGACCAAAGAAAGCTGGTAAAACAATTATTTTGGAAGAAGGATTAGATTACAATCCAATTTCAATGAAACCAAGTGAAATGGATTTAACTAATTCTAAGAAAAACACGGTCTCAGAAATTGCTAGAGTCTTCAATATTCCAGAGTCCATGTTAAATTCCTCGGCCAATAAGTATGCTTCAAATGAACAAAATAACCTCTATTTTCTTCAATACTGTGTTGGCCCGATCATTTCTGCGATTGAATCTGCTCTAAATAAATCTCTCCTATTAGAAACAGAGAAAGAACAAGGTTATTATTTTAGATTTGATGTTTCTGAATTGCTCAGAACAACAGAAAAAGAAAAAATCGATGCCACTGTTTCTGCTGTAAAAGGAGGATTAATCTCTCTTAACGAAGGTCGTTCAAGAATTGACATGCCTGAAATTAAAGATGATTTCTTTATGTGGGGTCTGGGTCAAATTTTCTATAATCCTAAAACCGGAAAAATGACTATTCCAAACATGGGAGAAACGATTGATCCTAACAATCCACAACCTTCCGCACAAAATCAGAATCACCCCCCTACTCCATCTAATCTTGATCCAAATAAACCTCCAATTGAAAATGAACAAACTTCTGAAGATAAAGATGATTCAAAGATAAAAGATGAGCCAGTAGATCAATAGATTTATTGGCTTTTATTTTTTCAAGGAGGTGTAACTAACTTATGAAATTTGAGCTTTTATCCCGTAAGGTCGAGCTTCGAGCCAATAACGATAATGATTCAATGACTGTTTCTGGTTACGTCAATAAAACAGGAGAGTTAAGCGAAGTACTGGGTTCTGGAAAGAAGTTTGTTGAGAAAATTGCACCGGGTGCATTTACTCGAGCTCTGTCACGAAACCCCGACAATATTGACTTCCTTGCTGAACATAACAGCAAACATATTCTAGCTTCTACACGAAACGGTTCCCTTCGATTATTTGAAGACAGCACCGGTTTATATATGGAAGCAACAATCTCTCCTACTACATGGGGACATGATTATTACCAATTGATAGACGATAAAATCCTTCGGAATATGTCATTTGGATTTAGAACCTTAGATGATTCATGGGATGTTCGCGATGATGGTATTTACGAACGGACCATTAATGATCTTGAATTACTTGAAGTTTCCGTTGTACGAGACCCGGCCTACTCACAATCTACAATCTCAGCCAGAGGAATTGATGTAATTGAAGACATTGAAATTCCAACGAACTTAGAAGAAGGAGAGCAAAGAAATATGGATGAAATCAAAGAGCTCTTTGAAGGATTAGAAGAACGTTTATTAACTTCTCTTAAAGAATCAATCAATGAAATTCGTTCAGAACAAAAAGAGTTCATTGAACAAGCTACGGCTGAATTAAGAGAAAAAGTGAACGAACAAGATCCTGAAAAGGCTGCCGAAAATTCAGGCGAACAAACAGAAGTTAAAGATAATGACTCCGAACAAGATGAACCTGAAACAAAAGAAAAGTCTGAAAATGTTGATGAAACGAAACCAGATGAAAAAGATCCTAAAGAAGATAAATCTGATGAAGATCCTGATAAAGAGAAAAAACGTTCATTAGTCTCTGAAGAATTATCAGAATTGCGAAATAAATTAACTGGACTATCAAATTAATCAGGAGGTTTCTTATAAATATGAATTTGAAAGCGCTTAAAGAAAAACGAAATGCCCTGTTAGATGAAGCAGATGAACTACTAAAAAATGCTGAAAAAGAAGTTCGCTCATTATCAGCAGACGAAAAATCAAAATTTGATGAATTGACTGCTGATGTTACTGATTTAAACAACCAAATTTCCGAATTAGAAAGTCGCCAGAAAGATGGCGAGAAAAATGAAAAAACAATGGAGGAACGTAAAGTGGATAATAAAGAAAAAGAACTCCGCGGTATTGAACAGTATCTCCGTCGCCAAGATGGTGAAGAAGTTCGGGCTCTTCAAACAACTTCTCAAGGTGGAGCCGTAATCCCTGAGAATGTTGAAGGAACAATTGTACTTAAAATGGAAGAAACTTCACCGGTATTTGCTCGAGCAACTAAATTCCCATCTGTCGCTGGAACATTGAAAATTGCTAAGGAATCCCTTAACTCTGTTGCAGGATTTGTTGGTGAAGGTGAAGATGTATCCGAACTTCAAATCTCTTTTGATGAAGTTAAGCTTGCACAAAAACGTGTTGGTGCAGCAATCAGCCTATCTAATCAGCTGATTAATGATGCGGCTGTTAACATTGTTGATTACTCTCTTAACCTTCTCGGTCGCCGGGTCGGTAAAGCAGTTGAAAAATCAATTCTTGTGGGTGCAGGTGGAGAAGAATTCTCTGGTATCGTTAACGATGCTGAAGTTCAAAAAATCCCTGTCTCCAGCGCAGTTACTATTGATAACTTAATGGACCTCTATAACTCTATTCATCCTGAATTCCTAGCTTCATCTTCTTTCATTATGCAACGTGGTTTCTTCAACCAAATCGCTAAGATGAAAGATTCTATGGGCCATTACTACATGCAAAACGGTGTCGTTAACGGTAAATTAACCTATACCCTTTTCGGTGCCGAAGTCATTGTAACTGATCAACTTCCTGATGGAACTCCTGCGATCTTTGGTTCTGTTCAAGATGCTTATGCAGTATTGGTTAAGAAAGGATTCGCTCTTCAACACGTCACAGGTGATACAACACAAGCTATCCGTGGTTCTCAATTACTTGTTCTCGATGGTTACATGGATGGTGCAGTCTACAACCCACAAGCTATCTCTGTGTTAAAAGTTGATACTGCGACTACTTCTGCTTAATCATGTGAAAAACTTCACAATATAAGTGATTAGGAGCTCTTCGGAGCTTCTTTTCATTTATAAAATACTGATTTTATACATAACCAAAGGAGGTAATCCATATGCCAAAAGTTAAATTCCTACAATCTGCTTATCTCCCTTCTCATAAAACAGTCTTTAACCATAACGAAGTTGTTGAGATTGAGAATAAAGATTTGGCCAAGAGCCTTGTAAAGAATGGCCATGCAGAGGAAGTTAAAGAAACGAAAAAAGGCAAAAAAGAACCCAAAGTTATAGAAAAACCTGATGAATCACAGGTAGATAACAATGTTGAGTAATGTAAAAATCACTGAGTTAGACCTCGCCTTTGTAAAGAATTATCTCAAAGTCGATCATGACGCAGATGATGCTTTAATTTCGATGATGATTATTTCTGCACAGAATTATATTCAAACTTACCTCAATAAAAAGTTTGATGAATTCGATCCCCTTCCAGCTGAATTCACTATCGCAGCACTTAGCCTTATCTCCCAATGGTATGAACATAGAGAAATTCAGACTGCATCAATTTCATCTAAAAGTGAACTCTCATATGTATTTTCTGGTCTTCTTGACGTTTATAGAAATTGGAATGATGAATCATACGAGGTTGATGCTTAATGCCTTCTAAACGCCCCGATATTAGTGAATTAAATAAAAGAATAACCTTTTTAAAACAAACTCAAGGAAAAGATTCTTATGGGGCTCCAACTATGGTTTACAAGGAAGTTACATCATGTTGGGCCAGTGTTGAATCACAACAGCTGAAAGAATTCATAACTACTTACGGGACAGAACTTCAAAATATTATCACCTTCTTAATTCGGTCAAAACAAAGGGTCCCTATTACAGACGATATGATGATCTCTTTTCAAGGTCAAAAATACAAAATCGTTGAGATCCAGCCAGATCTAAAAAGTTCTATGTATGACTTAATCGTTGCAAAGGCGGTGTCTTAATGGGACTAGATATTGATACGTCAGGAATTGAATTAGCTTTGAAACAAATGGCTGGACGTGAAACCAAAGTTCGAAATCGAGCATTAAAAGCAGCTGCGCATGTTGTTGCAGAAAAATTAGAAGACAATACTCCAGTTTGGCCGGTAGATAAGCACAAACACTTGAAAGACGATGTAGTAATTTCCGGTGTTGATGCATTTGGCCAAATCAAAGTTGGATATAGCAAAGAAACTGAATGGAGAGCAAAGTTCGTTGAATTTGGAACAATGGGTGGATCAAGAATTGCTCCACAAGGTTTTATTCAACGGACTGAAGAAGAGTCTCGTTCAGAAGCCATGTCAGTTATGACAGACGAGCTCAAGAAAGGATTGGGATTGTGAGTTTATCAGTAAAAACAGTATATGACTTGCTGATGAATGATCAAGAAATTGGAAATCTCATGAACAAAGATATGATATTTTCAATCAACGTTCCTGAAGACTTTCAAAAAGTCGAAAATGCTCCGATTATTTGCATCACTCAAATAAGTGATTTCCAAAGTAGATTTGTTAGCAATAAAGCATTTTCTTCTGAAATTAGTGTTCAAATTACAGTTTGGGCTGCAGATCTAGCAAAAATCGATCAATTTAAAACTCGTTTAGACACTTTAATGGGTGAAAATAATTGGTCGCAATACACAGGAATGTTAGACAGAGATCCAACCATTGATTTGTTTATGTTAGCAAGACGTTATCGAACAACTGAAATATTAAACGATTTGAGCCTTCTCAAACATGAGTAGGCTTATTTTTTTTAAGGGAGGAAATCATTAGTGGCAACATTAGGTTTTGAAGAAGTCCAAATTGCTATTCTTAATGATCAAGAACAGGTAGTAAAAGTTCATAAAATTAACGCCCAAGTCGGTGGTGCTGTTGAAGCTAAAATTTCAGGTTTGGCTCCAACGACTAATACAGTCTATGCTTCCAACGTTCCATTCTATGTTTCTGCTGTCGGTGTTTCTAACCCTAAATTAGAACTTAATACAGCTGATTTAACAGAAGAAATGATCGCAGACATCTCTGGAGCTAAGACAAATGAAAATGGAATTACAACTCTTGGTGCTGATACAGTTGCCCCTTATTGTGCCGTAATTATGAAAACAAAAGGCCTGGCCAATGATGACATTTATATTGCCCTTGCAAAAGGTAAATTCGGTCACCCTGATGGATTCGATCTTAAAACAGGTGAGGACAAAGGACAAGAAGCTGATACAACCGATGGTGCTTTGACTGGTGAATTTGTTGCTCGCCATTCTGACGGTATTGTTTATGCTAAAGGCCGTACAAGCACTCAAGGCTTCACTGTGTCTGCATTTACTCAATTGCTCTTCCCCGGCTGGAATGGAACAACAGCTGAAGGTCAAACTTCAACTAACACTTCAACAACAACCCCTACTGAAACTTCTGATACTACTACTGCCTAATCACAAATAAGCTAGATGCCTTTGGCATCTAGTTTTTTATTTACATACCAAATAAACAAAGGAGAGAAATTTTCACGATGCTAAAAATTGAATTATATAACCCTGAACTAGACAAAGTTGAAACATTCACTGAAGGATTTGTCTCAGCCCGAGCATTACGTCGGGTAATCGAATTCGGAGTCAAGCAAGAAACAGAAGTTATGAATGAGCTTGAACAATTAGACGAATTGGTTGCTCTTGTCGCAAGCCTATTTAGAAGTGAAAAAGTCAATTTCGACACTATCTATGATGGTATTGCCTCTGACAAAATCGCCGAAGTTTTATCTGGAATCCTCCAAGATGTACTGGGTGGAGAAGCTAAAAAAAAGAAGGCACAGATGGAACTAGCGAAAGTGACGGAATAAAGTCATACCAAGATTACCTGGATAACCTCGATCAGATTTACAAAGATTTGATCGAGGCCGGTTGGTCTTATAAGGATATTGAAGAAATGGACATAAATGGCTTCTTACGCTTAATGGGAGACAAAAAGAAGAAAACAAAAACTGACGATATTGAAGAGTTCTTCAAATCGATTTAATGAAGTCATGGAGGTGGAGCGATGGCGACGACTGGAACCCCACTAGGAAATATGGTCATTCAATTATCAATGGATGGCACCCAGTTTTCTAATACTCTTCAAGGTATTAAGAGAGAAATTAGAGTTGCTCAAACAGCAATGAAAGCGAACCTTGAGATTCTTTCAAATGCTGGTGATGAATACGCTCTATTAGAGAATAAGATTAAAGATCTTACTCAAATAATGGATGCGAACAAACGTAAAATTGATGAGTTACGTAGACAACACCAGAATGCCATTCAAACTTATGGTGAAGGTTCAAAACAAGTTCAGCTATTAGCTTCACAAATCAACTCCGCAATTACCCGACAAGCTGCCTGGGAAAGACAGCTAAGAACTACCGAAGGTAGACTCGAAGATCTCAAATCTGGTACAGCAGATTTAAGACAAGAGATTAGTAACATTACTCGGGCTACTCAAGAGAATGTTGCTTCTTTAAATGCTAGTGGTAGGGTCTATTCGGCTCAACGTGCTAGAATTGACGGTTTATCCCAAACAGTTAACCATTACAATAACCTAATTGAAGCCCAAAGACAAAGAATCAATAATCTATCAAATACTTTTGGTGAGAATGATTCGAGGGTTGAAGCAGCAAGGCAAGAACTCCAAAGGTATACTGAACAACAACAACGGGCTCAAGAACGTTTAGACCAATTAAGAAACAGATTTGACCGTATCTCCCCTTCTGTTGGAGAACTTTCTGATAACCTCGGACAAGTTTCTTCAAGAATGAGAGAAGTTTCAGATCGAGCCAGAAAAACTGGAGAAAAGATTCACGATATTGGTTCAAATATTAAAGAGTCTGTAGTTCCAATGACAGGTGCCCTCACTCTTGGACTGGGGTTTGCGACTAAGAGTGCCATGGATTTTGAATCCCAAATGTCAGCTGTAAAATCCGTTATGGCCCCAGATGAAGTAAACAAGTATGGGAAAGCTCTTGAAGAACTTGCTGTTATCCAAGGTGCAAAAACAAAGTATAGTGCATTAGAAGCTGCCCAAGCTGAAGAAGAACTGGTTAAGGCCGGTGTTAGTGTAAAAGATATTATCAACGGGGGTTTAAGTGGTGCCCTATCATTAGCTACAGCTGGTGGTTTAGAACTAAAAGATGCTGCAGAAATTGCTTCAACAGCATTGAATGCCTTCAGGGATGATAATATATCTGTAGCTGACGCTGCCAATATTTTAGCTGGTGCAGCAAACGCTTCTGCAACTGACGTTGGTGAATTAAAATACGGTTTATCAATGGTTTCTGCAGTTGCTTCAGGTGTTGGTTTAAGTTTCAGAGATACCTCAACAGCATTAGCCGCATTCGCTCAAAATGGATTGAAGGGTTCAGATGCCGGTACCTCCCTCAAAACAATGCTCCTTAACCTTTCCCCTCACACAAAAGCTGCATCAGATATGATGGATTCTCTTGGATTAGCTACAGCTAACACGAAAGTGGCATATCAATGGTTAGTCGACCGTGGAATTAAACCGGCTTCAACAGAATTTAAAGATGTATCAGCAGCCGTTCAAAAATTAGCGAAAATCCAAGCTGGTCATGGAGCTTCAGCTGCAAAAGTAGCTAAAGAGTATGACAAATTAGCAACATATTCTGGTTTGGCTTCAAGTGCTTTCTACGATGAAAATGGTAACCTTAAAAGCATTTCCGAAATCGCTGCTTTACTCAAGGATAGATTAAAAGACTTGAGTAATGAACAGAGACAACAAGCTCTAAATACTATGTTCGGTACCGATGCAATCCGTGCTGCCAATATCCTTTATAAAGAAGGCGCTAAAGGCATGGATGATATGGCAGCTGCAATAGGAAAGATTTCAGCAGATGATGTTGCAAAAACTAAACTCGATAACTTAAAAGGAACAATTGAACAGTTAAAGGGATCAGTTGAAACTGCGGGAATTACGATTGGACAAAATCTTACTCCAGCATTAAAAGTCGTTGCTACAGTTATTCAAAAAGTTGTAGATGTATTCAATGCACTTCCTTCTCCTGTTCAACACTTTTTAGTTATTGGGGCAGCATTAGTCGCTGTCCTTGGACTAATTGCAACTGCAATCGGATTTACTATGATCGGTATTGGTGGAGCGATTAAAGGTTTCGGAGAATTCGGGGCCATTGTCGCGAGCGCCACACGGAAAATTGCTGAATCTGAAGCAATTATGGCAACTCTAGGTTCAGTCATGAACTTTGCTTTAGGGCCAATCGGACTCGCAATTGCAGCCATTTCAACCCTCGGAATTGCCTTTGCAGTTGCATATCAGAAATCAGAGACTTTCCGTAATTTCATAAATGGAATTGGAGCTTCTATTGGAACAGCCTTTTCAAAAGTGAAACAAGCTGTCTCCGGGATCTTTGCTTTATTTAAAGGTGATCAATCTAAAGGCAAAAGTCTCTTATCTTCTCTAATGCCTCCAGAAATGGTTAAAGTCATTGTCGATTCTGTAAATAAGATAAAATCGGCATTTTATAACATGACTGCCCCACTTACGAGCGCTTACGGCAAAGTTAAAACTGTTATAACTGGTATTTTCGCTTTATTCTCTGGTAACACCAAAAAAGGCACATCAATTTTATCAGGTGTCTTGAGTGCCAAAGACATTTCAAGTATCAGAAGTATGGTTGCTCAAGTTAGACAAGTAATCATGTCTGTTATAACTTATATCAAAGCGAAAACTACTGAGATTCGTGCTTTCTGGCAACAGAACGGTCCGATGATAACAAAAGCTTTTATCAATATCTTCTCAGGGATAGTTAAAACGGTTACAACTGTTATGACTACTATCTTCCAGATTGTCGGTCCAATCCTCAAATCCCTCGTAGCTCTTTTCAAAGTCTTACTTCCCCCAATTTCAGTCGTATTCAAATTGGTATTTACGGTAGCCTTGGCTCTTATTAAGTCAGTACTGAATAACATCAAAGGTGTTATTGATGGAACACTTAATATAATCATGGGTATCGCGAAAGTTTTTGGTGGTCTATTCACTGGAAACTGGAAGAAGATGTGGGAAGGTATCAAACAATTGTTCTTTGGAGCTTTCCAATTAATTTGGAATGCAATCCAATTAATGTGGTTCGGAAAAATGATTAAAGGCGCTGCCTTATTCATTGGATCCTTCAAAGCATTGTTTGTTGGTCTATGGAATATATTAAAGTCTGTTTTCAAGACTCCAATCAAGTGGATCGTTAATTTCTTGAAAGACAACTTTAATATCATGAAAAGAACAGCGAGTACAGTTTTTGGTGGAATCAAAACGGTTATCTCCAAAGTCTGGGGCGGAATCAAACTCGTGTTTACCACAGTAATTAAGTACATCGTTAAATTCTTAAAACTTGAATTTAACGGTATGAAAGTTATTGTGACTACAATTTTCAAAGTAATAAGCAAAGTAATCTCTACAACTTGGTCAGTGATCAAGAAAATCTTTGTTACTACTGCGAAATTTTTGTATAACACTGTGAGAACCCGATTTGGAAACATCAAAGACTTCATCGGAAAAGTTTTCAGCTGGATCTGGAATTTCGCTAAAAAAGCTTGGAGTGGAATTTCTAACGTAATCATCAAACCAGTTGTAAATGTCTTTAAAACAGTCGTTAAGTATTTCACCAATATTAAACAAAACGCCTTAAAAATCTTTGACGGATTAAAGAAAGGTGCTCAAAACATCTGGACCAAGATGGTTGACGGCATCAAATCTTTACCTCGTCGGATGGGTGATGGATTAAAGAATGGTGCTAAAGCAATCGGTAAGGGCGCCAAAGCCGTTGCTAAGATCTTGATTGAAGGATTGGCTAAAGGGGTCAATGGCGTAACTGGTGGTGTGAACTGGATCCTCGATAAAGTTCATGCCCCTAAGAAATTAAGAATTCCTAAATGGGATGTCCCAAAATATGCCCGTGGTACTGACAATCACCCAGGTGGACCAGCTATTGTTTCTGATGGTAAAGGCCCAAACAAACAAGAGTTAATAGCTCTTCCAAATGGCCAAATGTTCTTATCTCCTAAGAAAGAAACAATGTTGAATCTTCCTAAAGGAACATCGGTTCTTGATGGAAATAAAACAGCTGCTCTTCTTAAAATGGCACCTAAGTATTCAACTGGTATTGGTTGGCTTGATAGTGCATGGGATAAGACGAAAGAGTTTGCTTCTTCTGCAGCTTCTAAAGTGACGAATGCAGCAAAAGATATTTGGTCTTATGCAACTCACCCAACGAAGTTATTAGAAATGGCAATCTCTAAGTTCACTAAATTGGACGCTCTTAAAGATCCAACTCTCGGTATGGTTAAAGGCGCAGTTACATCTGTCAAAGACGGTGCCGTAAATTGGATCAAAGGTTTACTTACAGCTGATAACCCACCAGGAAAAGGTGTTCAGCGTTGGAAACCTTTAGTTAAGAGAGCATTAGAAATGAATGGTCTATCAACAAGTACTGAAATGGTTAATAAAGTTTTGAGACAAATTCAAACTGAATCTGGTGGAGATCCAAAAGCCGTCCAGCATGGTTATACAGATATAAACACGATTCGGGGCGATTTGGCTAAAGGCTTGATGCAAACTATCTCAAGTACATTCAATGCCTACAAGTTTAAAGGCCATGACAATATCTTTAATGGCTTCGATAACCTGTTGGCTGCCTTAAACTATGCAAAACATAGATACGGTCCAACTTTATCAGCATTAGGACAAGGACATGGCTACGCAAACGGAGGCATTGTTACAAAGGCACAAGTTGCGAATATTGCAGAGGGAAATAAACCTGAATCAATTATTCCACTTGATCCTTTGAAACGGACAAGGGCATTGCAGCTGTTATCTAAAACTCAACAGATTTTAGGTGTTCCTAACGGATCACAAGTAACAGTGAACAACGATTACTCTGAGGTTATTGCTCGACAAGATGCTCAGATTACCCTTATGCAGCAACAAATCACTCTGCTAACTCAATTATTGGCCAAAGATAACTCACTTTACTTAGATGGTAAAGAAGTTTACAACACCAATAAAAAGTATGCAGATCAAAAAACAAAATTAAGAAACTTAGCTAAAGGAGTGGTAACTACTTGAACGAAGTAACATTTAATTTTTGTGGTTTTAACTCCAGCACCGATCTTGACCTGATCGTAAATGACATCAAAAGAAATGTTGGCCCTGAAATATCAGAGAACGTCCAAGACGTTCCTGGTATGATGGGTAAGATTTTTCAAGGTAATAGCTATGGTCAAAGAGTATTTGAAATTGATGTTACGATCAAAGCTACTTCTGAGGCTGACAGGGTTGATAAGATTCAACGTCTATCAAATCTAATTACAATAACTGGTGATGGAGAATATCCAATGGTCTTTAGTGATGATGCTGAATACACCTATTACGGCCACTTCAGTCAAATATCTCAGGTATCAAGATTAAGCCAATCATCTTTTGATGGAACATTAACTCTCACTTTCTCCTGTTCTGACCCAAGAGGTTATGGTCAGTATATATCTCAAGATATAACTGAAAGCCCTGAAACAATCACCCCACAAGGTAACTCCGTAACATACCCTATCTTCACATGCATTCCTAAAAAGGACGTAACTAAAATCGCGATTTCTGATGAAGGTGACAATTACGTTTATATTGGTCAAGATGTTGATCCAGATACGGGTGATTCTCCAATCGATAAAGAACCAAGAGTTCTAAAAGATCCTTGTAATACTCTTGCTACTTGGACTGAAATCACTTCTTCTAATCTAACCTTCTATATTGAAAATGGAGTACCAGGTGGAACAATGACGAGTTCTCCTAACGTATTAAAACCTTCAAGTTTCGGAAGCAAAGTTGAGGGTAAATGGCATGGACCAGTTAGACAACAATGGCTTCCTGCAAGCTATAAAGATTTCCGGGTTCGAGCCAGAATGAAAATTGTATCTTACTATCCTCGAGCTATGGGAAAAATTGAAGTTTACTTACTAGATTCTAACGGAAAGCGTATCGGAAAACTTATGCTTAAAGATTTAGGGTCTACTGGTGAAATAACTATGGCTCAAGTTCAAGTTGGTTACGATTCAAACGGGGTTCATCATGAAATTTATGCTTCAAATGGATCCGTTAAGAAAAAGAAGAAAACCACTAAAACCATCAAAGTCAAAAATGGTACGAAAAAAGTGAAGGTTAAAGGAAAAACCGTTACACAACAACAATGGAAAACCATCAAATTGGATGTTGATAATAGCACAAGTACTTTTACTGATTTCTATGGTTACCTTCAGATGACTAAGATTGGAAACAAATATACAGCTGAGATTATGAAATTAGATGAGAATTGTAATCCAGCTTGGTCTAAGCCAATTAAAAAGACTTGGACAGATACAAAAAATACTTTTGGTGATGCTCTAGCTGGGGTCGCATTTTATACAGCTAAATACGATATTAAGGAAGACAAAGTAGATCCAGCTGTTTCATATAAAAATGACTACCTTGCTCTTTGTGATATTGAAGTATGGAATATTATTGATGGCGGAAATTCATCATCCTCAAAACCTGCAGTAATTGCTCGTGCAGGAGATGAAATTAAGATTAATAGTGAAGACAGAACAGTCTATAAAAACGGTGACTTGTTTATGGAAAACTTTTATATCGGTAGTAAATTCTTCGATATGGACGGTGGAGTTCCTAAATCTTTCGCCTTCGAACCGAATTTAGATGACGCAGAATGGTATATGGAATATACCCCAACAACTTTATAAAGAGGTGATAGCCTAATGTATACAATCCTGGATCCGGATCTTAGAGTTTGTGGGGTCCTTGATTTAGAAGGAAACCTTGGTTGCAAATTCTACAACGACTTGAGATCAACAAAGATTGCTGATGATCAAGGTAAAGTGTGGTTAGATACTTTACAACTCTCCGTACCCTATGGGTTTCCTCAAACAGATATGATGACATCTGGCTATCACCTTCTTGTAGAGGGTAATGACGGTTATCATTACTGCTATAGAATTTATAATTGGCAAGATGAAGCAGTAGGTCCCGTTCATGTCAAAACAGTTCAGGCATACAACCTTGCTATATGGGATTTTAACCATAAAATCGTTCCGGCGAAGACATTCAGTAATGCTAATAGTACTGATGCATTTTCTTATATCCTTCAAGGAACAGGATGGCAAATAGGAACAGATAACTTTTTTGGTGGAGACAAATCTTTAGAAATCGGTTCAGGAAACAATGCTCAGTATTGGTTAGATCAATTAATTAGCCAATATGAAGTAGAAGTTCGAGCTTATGTTCAAGTTTATAACGGCCAGGTTGTAAATAAACTCATTGATATTGTCCCTGAATTAGGAGAATCAAACGGCCGTAGATTAGAATACTCTCATGATTTAACAGGAATTACTCGTACCGGTGATGATACTCAATTGTATACCCTCCTCCATGTATACGGAGGAAATGATAAGAACGGAAATCCCACCACAATCTCTTCTGTTAATGGTGGTAAGGATTATGTTGTTGATGATGAAGCAAACGACTTATACAACAATGGAGGTCCTTACCTAGAAGGATATATTACAAACGATCAAATCCTCAACCCAAGTGGTTTGCTTGATTGGGGTAAAAAGCAATTAGCAAACTACAACCACCCTAAATACACCTACAATGTTTCTGTAGCCCACCTTGATTATGAAGTCTCCCTCGGAGATCATATCCGTGTTGTCGATTACTCTATGCAGCCAGAATTAACCTTATCGGCAAGAGTGATCCAATATGACGAATCGAAAGCAAATCCTGAAAATACTCAAGTTGTTATTGGCGAATATGTTGAAATTGCAGCTGTAACTCCCGCAGAAATTTGGGCGCTGCGAGCTCAAGCTTCTCAGGCCCAACAAGCTGCTGAAGAAGCAAAATCATATAAAGTAGAGTATTTCACTCCAGATGGTACCGATTTTGCTGATGGAACTAGCACAAAAAGAATCATTATTAGAGTCTATTCAGGAATGAAGGAAGTTACTACTTCAATTGATGATAGTAGTTACGTATGGCAGAAAATCAACCCCGATGGATCTCATGACTTAGAATGGGAAAGTTCGATGGTTGGGGTCGGAAACGTAATCACTGTAGGAAGTGAAGTTGCCGGAAGTACTATTAGATGCCAAGTTAATAATGGGATCTCAAGCCCTATTCTCTTTGCTTCTGAAGAAGACGCAGCTTATTTTGCTACTCTTCCCCTAACGAACAATAGTGGTGATGTTAATAAACGAGTAGCTCAATATGCACAAGTGGATGCTATCAACGGAAATATTTATTGGTCTCAGGAATACTCTGGGCCGAAAAAATCACAGTATGGTGGATGGCAATCTTACAACATAACAAGAACATCAATTGACGGAACATACAAAGATCAGATGTGGGTTATCGGTGGAGGTCATGGATCTCAATTTGGAATTGAACATGTTGGCAGTGACATTTACATTTGGTCTGCAATTATCGATACAAAAAGATCTACATTAAATGGCACTCACTACTGGGGTATTGCTAGATTTAAATACATCCCAAATAAGGTTATTCAATTTGGTGACTCTAATTTGCAATTCTATATGATTGGTTCCTCTACAAAGTACCACCGTATTAATTATGATGAAAAAAATCAATATATTTTCGCAAGCACCGGTGAAGTAGACTTCTATGTTTGTAAGCGATCAGATATTGAAAGAGACAAGTGGAAGCCAATCTATACAATGTCTGGCGACGATGTTGGATTTGACGGTAAAACTCAAACCTTCCAATCATCTGCCCTTGATTTTCCTTATGCTTACTTCTGCGCTGGCGATGTAAACGGTGAGGATCCAAGAATTATGTACTGCTGCGATATTCGTTCAAAATCGTTAGTCTATAGCATTAACTATACTTTCGATAAAGGAACAATTAATCAAATAGGTGAGTACGATGAACCGGAGTGCATCAGCTACTACTACGATACAGACGGTAAGAAATGGGTTATTCAAGGTTTTTCATGGGGAAATGAAGATACTTATGAGACTCAACGAACTAATCAATTGTATAGATTAAACGAGCATAAACGAGGTGAAGAGTCTTGATAATGGGAAGTGTTGATATTGCTTTTACAAATTCTTCTCAGGTTGCTCAGAATGCTCAAACCATTGCAACAACCACTCAAGAAAACCTCAATGAAGTTAAAAACAATATCGTTTATAAAATAGATATTTTATCTACGAACGGTACCTCTTTCAAGAACGGATTAATAGATACCACCCTCGTCGCCGTTGCATTCAAAGGTAAGGACAACATTACAAGCAGTTTGCCTTCTTCGGCATTTATTTGGACAAAAACAAATGCTGATGGTACATCTGATGACGAGTGGAATCAAGCTCATGTCGGAGTTGGGAATACCATAACGATCACATCTGAAGATGTATATAGTCGAGCAACATTTCAGTGTGATCTAGATATAGAAGATGAAGTGTAGTAAGGAGCGAATGTTTTATGGCTATCGTAGCAAGTGGTCAAACAACTATTATGGATATGAATGATGCAATTATTTCAGGTACAGCCCCCACCTCCCCCACTGTCGGTACCCTCTGGATTGATTCCTCTGTCTCTCCAAACGTTTTAAAAAGTTGGAATGGTTCATCTTGGGTAGTTCAATCCTTAGCATTATCAGGATTAGATCCAGCTGCCAATACAACTTTGACAAATACAACTAAGACAGCTAATGAGGCAAAATCTACAGCTGATGCAGCTAAAACAGCTGCGACAACAGCCCAAACTACAGCTAATGGGAAAAACAAAGCTTTCCGACAATCTACCCAACCAACTGGAACATTAACTGCTGGCGACTTATGGTTTGACACCGCTAACGGAAATAGAGTTAGCATTTACGATGGTTCGAAGTGGGTTTTATCGCAGTTTGGAAATGCTGCAGTTGATAATTTAGATGCTGGTTCAATTACTACAGGTACTCTAAAAGCAATTGATATTTCAGCTTCATTTGTTGATTCAAACGGTCAGGTGAATGGCACTTATTTTGATGGTGATGAATTTAGATTTATGAAATTTAAGTCGGGTGTTAGTAATCCAGATTTAAAGAACCCAAACACTTCAGATATTGAACAACTATCGAAAATATTTGTTGATGGGTTTGCTTATGCGACAAGTACTTCTGCTTATGGTCTCGGGTCTGCTGGTCTCTTCTATGAAGGTGTAGGAGAAGAAAATATAGGCGCATGGTCGATTGGTTCTAGCGCGGCAGGGACAATGACCGTAGTTTCTGATTCTAATATTGATATTGAAGTTGGATCGGGCCAAACCATTTCTTTATATGGAAATGTCTTTCTCGGTGGTGACTTGAACGCTAGCAATCACAATCTCAATAACGTCAACCATATTACAATCAATGACGCAGGTGGTGGCGAAGGCATTGAATGGCTTGGCGGTAACGGATGGAAAATCGTTGAGTCTGATAACAACCTATCTAATGTTTCAGCCGGAGCTTTACAGATTGCAAGTGGTGGTCAAAGAAGAATGTCTATTTCCACAGCTGGTAATGTGTATCTTTCCGGAACTACCTTCAAAGGAGAGTCGGGTGGGACTACTCATTTCGCTAGTCAAGGTGCAGCAAGACTGGTAAGTGATGGTGGTGCCGAATTCCTAGTCGGATCAGATGGTACAGGTTCACGTGTTTGGTCAATGGATATTTACAATAGAACCTATAGTTCGTCTCCAAACTTATATATCACAGGTGCTGGGACCCTAGGGAGAAGTACATCGGCTCGAAAATATAAATTATTAGAAGAACAGATTTCCGAAGAACTTCCTTACAACATCTTGAAACTTAATCCGAAGACTTGGTTTGATAAATCAGCTGTAGAACAATTAGCTGGGGCCATTGAGAGAAGTGAAGATCTCACTGACTCAGATATTCCTTACCTTGAAAGAATAGGTGGATTAATCGCTGAAGATGTTGAAGATGCTGGATTATCCTTATTTGTTCACTATAGTAATCCGGATGAAAATGGTCACCGTGAAGTTGAGGGCCTAATGTATGACAGACTATGGGTTTTGTTAATTCCATTGGTTAGAGAACTCTTTAATCGAGTCGAAACCCTTGAAGAAAAACTTAAAAGGAGATAAAAGCATACATGATAACAAGAATTGAACAACAAATGCTTGATAAAGGTATCTCTTCTTTTACTCAATATGATATGAACACTTTGATTGTAAGAATTGCCGACAAACTCGGAAAGCTCCCATATGAAATTACGGAAGATGTAATACTTCAACATCATAAAAATCTAAAAAATGATCTTCTCTCAGAAGCTTGTGAAGAAGAAATTATTAAAGGGTTCACAGCATCAAACGGTCATGTGTATAGAACTAATCGGGACGATCAAGTTAATATGATTGGTCAAAAGGACATTTTAGATGACACAGATTCTGCAGAACCAATTAAATGGAGAACAGAAGATGCTGGTTGGATAGATCATACAAAAGATGAATGGCTTCAGATATACAAAGAAGCTTTTGATTTTAAAAAATCCACCCTACTTAAATACGCTTCACTAAAGGATCAAGTAAACAACGCGACGACACATGATGAAATCGTAAAAATAACTGTCTGAAATAAAACTAAACTCTAGAAATATAGGGAGAGAATTCAATGAATGTAAACCCAATTGAATTACACCAGCTGATCATTGAGGATTTGAAGCAACAAAACTCTATTTTATCCGAACAAAGATCAACTCAGGTTGCTATTAATAAGTTGGCTCTAAAAAGAATCGAGGAATTACAAGGAACGGTTGCACAACTTGAGTTGAAAGTAAAAAATCTCGAAGAAGAATTAGGAAAATCAAGCAAAAAGTAAGGCACTCATTATTGAGTGCCTCTTTTTATGGAGGAAAACAGATGGAGCAAAAAGATTATGAAAGAATTGCTACGTTAGAAACACAACTAGAAACTCTATCTAAGGGACTTGAGAGAATTGAAACGAAGTTAGATGCTTACTCAACAAACTTTATTACAAGGCTTGAAGCAGACATCCATTTTAAAAATCTCGAAAAAGAAATTGATGAAATCAAACAAAACAAACGAGCAAATAGCGCACTAATAGTAAGTTGTTTATCAGTAATCCTCTCAACTGTTTTTGCGCTAATAAACTTAATTGGAGGTAAGTAAGATGATGAAGTATCTAAGTGATATTGAATGGTGGAAACACCTTGCAACTAATGTTGGTGGTGTTTTAACAGCGATTCTTGGATTTTTAAGCATTTTAAATCTTCACTTTGATTGGTTTAGTCCAGGATCGATTGATGCGTTTACAGCAATCATCATTGCTATTGGAACTCTATTTGTTGGTTCATTCTCGACAATTGTAAACACTTACCTAACTAAGCACAGCAAAGAGAAAGCAAAACAGGTTGCTGATAAATATGAAGAATTAGTTGAAAAAACAGCTCAAAAATCTAACTAAAGAGGCGATTAAATTGAATAAACTAATTAAAACCGTTAGTGCGCTAGCTCTTTCTTTAGGGCTAGCTTTTTCTTTTGTTGCTCCTAGTTATGCGTCTTCCCTTCCATCTGTTGACTTCATTGATGTATCACACCACAATGCCGAAAATGGGTTACCTCTATCATTTTATCAAACAATCAAAGGATCAGGAGTGCAAGGTGTAGTTGTTAAAGTTTCTGAAGGAAGCTATTACGTTGATCCTACTGCATCCGTTAATATTGCCAATGCTCGTCAAGCAGGTATGATTGTCAACGCTTATCACTTTGCTCGTTATACAAGCAATTTCGCAGCGAAGAAAGAAGCGATTTGGTTTGATAAAAAGCTTCAGTTGGTTGGATTTGATAAGAAAAAAGATGGCTATGTAACCATTGATGTTGAAGCTTCCGGTCTTGGCACAGCCTCACAAGTAACTGAGTACACCAATACTTTCATCAAACAAATGAAAGCTCTTGGTTATAGTCGTGTAGATTTGTATACCGGATCTTATTACTACAATGGGCAGCTGATACCTAGCAAAC
Organism: Bacillus sp. LJBS17; assembly: GCF_019334685.1. NCBI lineage: Bacteria > Bacillati > Bacillota > Bacilli > Caryophanales > Bacillaceae > Bacillus > Bacillus sp. LJBS17. Next base: position 50,616 of record NZ_CP079760.1, on the reverse strand, counting down.
TCGTAGTAAATAAACCTTGGTTGGCTTCTTACCCAGCAAATCCAGTAAAGAACAAACCTACTGCCAAATTCATAAATGGAAAAGGTGCTTGGCAATGGGCTTCTGATTATAAATTTATCGGTATGTCTAGATACGGTAATTTTGACGTTTCAGAAGATTACGCAGGTAAGTACACAAAGAAAACGTCATCTACCCAAGTGGTTACAAACGGAGTTGGAACCATTAAGGTTGTTTCTTTAGTAGATTACATGAAATCTAAAGGAATGAATGCTTCTTTTTCTAACCGTTCCAAACTGGCTGCAGCTTATGGAATTGCAAATTATTCAGGAACTCAAGCTCAAAACCTCGCTCTTTTAGAGAAGATTAAAACTGGAACCCCAGTAGCAAAATCAAACACTTCTAACAGCAAGCTAACAACATCCACTTCTAAATCTTCTTCCTCATCTTCTTCTAAGACAACAACTTATAAAGTTAAATCAGGAGATACCCTTTCAGAAATCGCTGTGAAGTATAAAACTTCTGTTTCTAAAATCGTGTCTCTCAACAAATTAAAGAACCCTAATAAGCTTTATATTGGTCAGAAATTAAAAGTGCCGGTGAAAGCTTCTGTTGCTAAGAAAGCTGCCTCCAAAACTTATTACACAGTGAAAAAAGGAGATAGTGTTTCTAAGATTGCTGTTAAATACAAAACCACTGTTTCTAAAATCAAAAGTCTAAACAAACTTAAAAACCCGAACAGGATCTATGTTGGACAAAAACTTCGGGTTAAGTAATCAGTCTGGCTCCTACTTTTTGTAGGAGTCCTTTTTTTACTATGCTCCCCTCCCCTGGATCATCAGATAGACATAAAATTTCAATTTTATAATAAGGAGTCGGTCAAATGGCTAAAAGAAATGCGATTTATAGCGATGAATTATATGCTCAAGTTAATCGAGAAAATAAGGACCTCCTTGATGATTACATATTGGAAATGAAATCACGGAGAAAAAGTGAAAAGACCATTTATCAGTATACGGCTGATATTAAGATGTTTTATTGCTGGGCCGTAAAGAATCTAGGTAATAAATCGATCTTAAAAATGAAGAAACGTGATTTTCGTAGGTTCTTTCTCGAGCTTCAAGATTCAGGTACATCAGCTGCACGAATAAACCGTGTTCAATGTTCTCTTAGAAATATGCTTGAATTCGCAACGGAAGATGAAGACGAATATGATTATGAGATTAACGCCATGAGAAGCATTAAAGGACTTCAAAAAGAAGAAGTTCGAGAAATCTTCTTCCTTACAGATGAACAAATAAGGCTAGTCGTTGATTATCTATTGGAGAAAGGTAAATATCAGAAGGCTCTTTATTTGACTCTATCCTATGAATCAGCTGGACGGAGAAATGAAGTATACCAAGTTAAAAAGCACGGATTCCTTGAGAACTCTAAAACAAATGAGGTTGTTGGAAAACGAGGTAAGAAATTTAAACTCTTATATTTCTCAAAGTCTAAAGAGATTGCACGACTTTACTTTGATCAGCGTGGAGAAGATGATATTGACTCCCTTTGGGTTGTTGGGAAAGGAGAAAGTAAACGACCGGCCACATATGAAACCCTCTATAATTGGACCGTAAGCTTCAGATCAATTCTTGAAGAATTAACTGGAGAGTATATTGCTTTTAATCCCCACAGCTTTAGGCACTCAGCCCTCACTAACTACCATGACGGTAATCATTATGTCCTTAAAGAATTAGGCAAAGACAAATTTGATTTAAAGGTCCTTAAAACTCTAGCAAACCATACGAGCGTTGAAACAACAGAAGGTTACCTTCCTGACCGTGATCAAGAAATTCTTGAAGAAGCTTTCGGAATTTAAGAAATAAGTCGCAGGTCCAAATTATCATTTTAAGGATTAATTCTTCATGACCACCCCTTCTTAATTTTCCCATGGTAATATTTTGATATTAAACTATTAAGAAAGGATATGGTCATGAAGGTATTTGAAGCGAAAACACTTCTTTCAGAATCAGAAAATCGAGCAAAAGAATATAAAGAATTAAAAAGCAAAATGGTCAAATTAAAGAAGGCCTTTAAAGCTGTTGCTGACTTAGATGATAGTGAGTTTTCAGGAAAAGGTGCCGATAATATCAAATCATTTTATGAGGATCAAGCCGGCGTTGCTGATCAATGGATTGATCTGATTGAAATGAAAATTGCTTTTTTAACAAGTATTCCTGGTATCTTGGAAGACGCTAACTTATCTGATGCATACATAGAGGAATCCTTCTTAGAACATGAGTTGGTTAATGCTAATACTAAATCAAAGGCCATCATGTCTGAACAGAAAAAAGCAATCAAAGACATCTTAAATGATATACAAGACATCCTTCCCCTAGATGTTTTTTCAACAGAAGACTTTAAAGATAAATTATCTTCTGCTGATAAAGAACGAAAAAACACAGTCGAGAAAATAAGCGAAGTTGATGAAAACTTAACATCTGAATATGCTCTATCAGAATCCAATGAACAAATGATTCAGGCAGATTACCAGGCCTTGATTGGGGCAACTTCAAAAAGTAAAAGTGCTTCGCCCATCTATTATGATGCTAAAGCATATAGAGACAGTGAAGTCCACAAGATGGCTGAGGATGTTAAAAAACAATCGACTGATTATATCTCCTTTAAAGATCAACAGGCTGAGCAAAGAAGGATTGCAAAAGAACAGGAAGAGCTTGCAAATCGCCCATGGTACGAAAAGACATGGGATGTTGTTTGTAATTTTACAGGAGAAGTCTCTGGATATTATGATTATAAAAGGGCTGCCGATGGAGTTGACCCTGTAACCGGTGAAAAGCTAACTGAGGGACAACGAGTAGCAGCTGGGGCAATGGCTGCTGCAGGTTATGTTCCTATTGTGGGATGGGCCGGTAAATTAGGGAAAGGTGTAAAAGCTGTTTATTCAACAGGCAAAGCTATCTCTAAAGCCGAAAAGGCCCTGGAAGTATATAAAACGCCTAAAACATTCTATGCTCTTCAAAACTCGAGTAAAGGGCTATACGGACTTGCTTCGGCGAATGGCTTTAGTGAAGCTATAACCGGTCGAGATATGTTTGGGAATAAAATATCTGATGAACAACGGCAGAATAGTCTTAATCAGGCTCTCGGCGTTCTTGGTGGATTTGGATTACGTGGAGTGAGCAAAAAGTTAAATGCAACAAATTCTAGTGTTTCTAAAAGACCGTCCTGGCGACAATCTGAAATCGATATTGGCAAAGAGTATCCTGGATATAAAGATCAAGTATCTTTCAAAGATAGAACTGAAGTAAAACATGGGACAAAGAATAGTTCTCGACCAGACTTTTATGATACTGGGCATAGTATTGAAGTGAAAAATTATAAATTGACCACATCATCAGGAAGAAGCAATCTTGTTAGAATAGTCTCCAATCAATTTAACAAAAGATTAAAAGACTTGCCTGAAGGAACCAAACAAACTGTTATAATAGACGTACGTGGTCAAGCTGTATCAAGAGATATTTTAAGAGATGTTAAACGAAAAATAGACGAAAGAACAGATAGTAAAGCTGAAATAATATTTAAAATGGATTAGAGGTGTAAGATATGGCTGTAGGTTTTATGGTTGACTGTTTTTTCTATGAGGCCGGACATGGTGATTTTGTTCATTCATTCTTCTCAACAATCTCATATCACCTAGAAAAAGATGGTTGGGGAACAAAATACCCTCTGTTAATGAATAACTTATATCATGATAAATTAGAGTGGTCAGACGTTCCAGCAGCAAGAGAAAATTTAAAAGAAATCGAAGGAGAACTTTCAAAACTTTCTCCTGAAAAGGTTATTTGGGATATTGAAGACTTAACAAAAAACCCTCCTTGGGGAGATAACATAAGTCCAAAAGTAACCAACTTATCAAATTATTTTGCAACAAACGACGGCCAGACTTTCTTCGAGGTACTCTATAAAGCGATGGATGCTTCAGAAGAGGACAAATGTGATATGACTATCCGAAATGTATAAAGACCCTTTATTAAGGGTCTTTATTTTAATAAATATTTCTTCCAACCTTCTGGGATAGCTCTATCCGGCGGTCTGTTGGTATTAAAGTACTCTCAATATTAGCAGAATCACACTCGAAGTTAGAAATTTTGGAGTCTAAATCAATAAAGAAAGATATAGGTACAGTAAATTCCACCCGATATAAAGAAGCAGGAATAGGAATATCATGATAGATTGCTGATACAATATTTGTTACGCTTAAATCTGCTGAAATTAAAACTAAGTCTTCTACGATTAGTTTTTCTTTAATTATTAAATTACTTATATGGCCTTTAGTCGCGTGAACATCATGAATATCCAATGAAAACGGAGAAGTGGCGACTTTTGAATTGATTTTATTTAATGACTTTTTCATTTCATCTCTAACAATAAGCAAATGATCATATTCATTTAATAAGCTCAAAACGTCTTTATTATTCAATTGATCTTTAAATTTATTTAGTTGAAAATACGTCGTTTCATTTTCCATATTTTCTTTTATGTGATGGAAAATTTCATTATGCATCTCAAGGTGACTTTTAAATCTTTCATCCTGATTGACCAGATCTTTAATACTTCTATATAATACAAAATTATCGCAATCCTTTAATAACTCAGGATGTAGTACAGAACTAGAGTCTATACAAGTTAAGTCAAAAAAGTCATTTACATTATTAGTAATAAAATAACAATTTTCCAGACTATTTTCTTTTACAAAAGTTGAATAGGTTAACCAAAACACAGCATCTCTAAACTCGTTTTTTTTCTTTCCATCAAAGAACGGTGCTTTTCTGTTTATAGCTCTTTCAATCAAATCTTTCATAAGACTATCATAGGGTTCTAAAATTTCTATTATCCCTTCTTGTCGGAGTTCATCATAATATTGGTCAAATTGCTGTTGGCATTGTTCCTTTGTATAAGGAGATTTAACTTCTTTCTCTGTCCCCATGTAATCTTTAATTCCATCATTAAACTGCTCAAAATGAGAAAACAATTCATCGATTTTTTCAAAGTATTTATTTTTGGTTTCTGCGTAAACTACGGATGATATGTATATTTTGGATCTTTCATGTAAAAATTCTGAGTCATATCCAGTTTTCTCTATGAATTCTCTATCCATATGTAAACTCATTCTTACCATATCTATTAATTGTTTATTGTGGTTATTTCTTAGAAATGGATCACTAAATAAAATATTTGTATCTAAAAAGAAGTTCACTTCTGCACCCCCGATAACTGAAATAAACAAAAAGGACCTAAATGGTCCTATTAATTTTTAAATCTGTTTAAAATCATATCGTGTTTTCCAACCTGTTTAGAAAGGTAATCAATGTCTTTTGTAATATCATTGGTTTGTTTATCAATTTTCTTGAGAAGAACAATTACGTCTTCGTTAGTGTTACTTTCTTTCTCTGTCATCATTTCTAGACGCTGTTCGATATTATCAAGGCGTTTTTCAACAGAATCAAATCTCTTATCAATCTGCTCAAATCCCTTGTCGAACTTCTCAGATAGAGATTGCATAAGTTTTAAAAGTTCATCAGTCATGTAGATCACTCCTATAAAACATTATACATTAATTTGTAAGGTATCTCATGAAATAATTTACGGATTTTAATATTGAATATTCCGAAAATTCGAGAGCCACTTAATGTGACTCTCCTATTATGTAATTCACCACGCTATCAGTAATCCATTTCAATTGTTCCCCTTCAATTTTTCCAACTTTGAAGATCAATCGATTGGCATTGATCGTATAAAGTTTATTGGTTCTTACAATTGAAGGTTTGATTAGCTCGATCTCTTTCCAATTTTCTAGGACCAAATCAAATTTGGTTCGTGGTGGTTGGCTTGATAATTTTGCAATCGTAACATCAAATTCATTTGGACCAGAATAACCAACTATTATTCCAGGTCTTCGTTTACCACTGTCAGGATCATGATACATCCAAATATCACCCTTAGAGTGATTACTCATTAATATTCATCTCCTTCATCCAGGATCTGAATACCTTTATTAAAATAAAGATCATACATCAAATCGAGTAATTTCCATCTTTCAGCCGGTTCCATATTTTTAATTTTTTCAAGGAATTCATATGCTGTCTCTTCCATCGTTTTTCTCCTTTCATCTATCTCTTACATTATTAATTATACCATTTATTGGAAGTTTCGTACACTCTTTTTTGTAAGTTCTTGTCGAATTTTGTCAGTATAAGTCAATAAAAAATGGCAAAGCTTATTTGGCTTCACCATTTACGGATTCATATCTCTTAGCTCCTCCACCAAGAAAATATTCATCATAAACTTTATCCAAGACTTTTTTCTTTTCTTCTTCAGGTAACTCTTCAATAAGCTTCAACATTTCATCTGCTGTATATTGTTTCATGATAATCACCTTCAAATTAGACTGATTATCTTTATTATAACAAATGGTTGAACTTTGATTAATTAATTTTAAATTCTTAAAGGTCTGGTTACCCTCTTTCTTATTTGTTTCTTGTTTAGTTAGCATATTTGAACAAGTAGCCTCCTTCGCGATACTTATAACCTGCAGCAGTTTCTTCTCCAGTCTTAAGAGATCGCTTAACCCATCCAACGTTTGTGATTTTATTTTCAGTTACCCAATTAAAGGTTTCCATAAGACCATCAATGGTTTGAATTAGTTTGCCATCTTTGTAAACTTCAATTTTTCTCTTCTTAGCCCCACGTTTCTTATGAGAAGGTTTTTCTTCTACTACCATTATGTTTTTTTCTGCTTCAATCACCTTCTTAATTTGATCGTTGTTAAGCATTGCTGCAGTTTTAATTCCAAGATCTTTGGCTTCAGAAATCAATTGGGATCTTTCAATCGCATAAATCAATTGAGTCCGGTTCATATCCCAACGACCAGTAATGTTCATTTCCTTTGCAATATTACGTAGTTCCTTAACAGATTTCGCGGATAATTCAGTAGTTGTCATTTAAGTTACCTCCGATTTTATATAAAAAATTAATTTGATTTATCTCTCTTACATAAATTATTATACCATTTTATGGAAGATTCGTACATACGTTCGCACGGTTAAATTCTATTTTCATGGTCTTAAATTGGATAATTATAAGAAGGTTCGGATAAAAAATCATATTCCTTCACCAAAAAAAGATGCTTTACAGCATCCTTTCTATATTTATTCAATTAAACATGTTTATAACGATGCAGAACATCCAAGTGAATACACAGAACATAACAAAAATGATCATCCACATAACATCTGATTTTGTAGAGAGCTCGAAATAATCACAAACGGATTCAAAAGCTGATTGAATAAGAAATAGAAACGGAAAAGTTAAGGTTCCGATTTTCTTCCAAACTGTTACACTCTTTTTCTTGGAAATTTGTAAAATAAAGTCCATTATGGTATATTCTCCTTATCGACAAATCCTTATTAGAAGGTCAGGTGTGGGAACACCTGGCTTTTTATTTATTTATTTTAACGACTTTTAACTGGCCATACTTATCTTTGTAATAGAAGTAAGTGTAGGTTCTTCCTTCCTTCAGGTGTTTTCTGTACCATCCATTGTTTGACATTAAGACTTTATACTTCTTTCCAACTTTAATCTCAAAGAAAGTAGGATCGGCATATCCGTTAAACTTACCTTTAACATGGTAGACCTTTCTTTTCTTCGTAGCATCAGCTTTTTCTGGATGAACCCCAGCGACAGTTGTAAAAACAAGTCCAGCAGCGAGTACTCCAGCAATTAATTTTTTCATTTCTCATTTCTCCTTTTGTTATAAAATCAACATTTTATGTCTCTAAAAGCATTTAAATGGCTTCTGTGAGCTTCAAATCATTTTCAATATATTCCCCTTCAATAAAGTTTAAAATGAAATCTGAGGCTTTCTGGGCGTGTTGTGAAGCCGATATTATCAATCCCCTATCTTCTTTTATCCGGCATAACCAGTTATGTAAATAAGAAACGGAATTTTTTTGTTGATTTTGATCTTCAATTCCTAACATTGAGAGAATCATATTTGCTCCGATCTCAGCGACTAATTCTTCTTTGGAATAACTTTCACTTCCGAAAATAGTTTGGCCTGGGGCGTCCTCAAATCTCTTGAGTCGAGTAATATGTCCAGTGCTGTGAATCATTTCATGAAATACTGTTGAGTAATATTCAGTAACATTCTCATACTGGTTAATAGATGGCACAGTTATTGAATCAAGAGTTGGGTTATAATAAGCTCTATCTGAGCCTACTTTTATATTAATTTGGCACTCTCTTTTGTAAGCGCTTACAACTCTTTCAGCAGATTCAATCGGATCGTTTATAAAATCAGCAGTGTCATCTGCTATCCCATCGACATCTGAAGCATGGAAGACGTTATAATACCTGAAGATAAAGTTCGGACGATCTTTTTCACGATCTTTTTCACTTTCTTCGTCCTCTCCTCTTTCAACAGGCTTCCAAAAATATATTTTATAAGACTTGCTGCCTTTTTTCAGTTTGACTTCAGGATTTTTCCTTTGAAGTTCTTGGATCTGTTTAAAGGTTAAATAGCTGCCTCCTTCCAAGAGTAAAAGGTTTATTCCCTGATAAGGAATTTTCGTGATATAGTTTTTAGGCATTCCTCCTTTCCAGGGTTTTCTCCAAGGTGCTGGACCTCCATTCTCAATGGCTTCCTCCAAAGCCCGGATGATACGATCTTGAACATACTCATAAACCTTCGACACAATATGACCTCCAATAAAGTAGTTGAATTATTTATCTCTTACATAATTAATTATAATCCAACATATGGAAATCGTACATATTTTTTTGTAGAGATTTGTCGAATTTTGGCAAGAAAAAAGGGCAGCCTAAGCTACCTCAATTTTCTTAAGTTTCCTTGATGGAGAAGCATAAACACCAGTAGCGTTTCGGCCATTCGTTAAGTTGAAGTTTTTTGTATCAACGGTTAACTTTGATTTATCTGTCAGGAGATTTAGGCTAACATCATCCTCTAAAGTAATCATGTCTAACAGGTCTTGCTTTAAGCAGTATGAGTTTTTAAGGATCGTCCGGTTACCCTGGAATGCTTCTAGATTGATTTTTGCGATCCGGTTATTCGAATATGCTGCAATAATAAACTTATGAGTGCTATCTAAAATAGAATACGAAACAATAGTTATATTTTTATCCCGAATCATATTCGGCAGATACGTCCCAAGAGCATTGGCTCGTGTCTCGTCAATATCCTTAAGTTCGACTTTATGACAAACTCGGTCGGATCCAAAGATAAGGATCTCGGCTTTATTTTCTGTTTCAAAAACTTTTAAAACTTCATCCCCAGGTTTTAGATTAGGTTCCTGATTCCCTTTAAACTTGTAGCAATAACCTTCCTTAGTGAGATAGATTGTTACTGCATAGTTCGGTACCTCTTCTACAAGACGAACTGGTTTAACTTCTGTAAGTTCAACTATTTTTGTTCGTCTCTCTTTTCCGTATTTCTCCTTAGTTTCATTCAAACCCTTAATAATGATTTGATTTATTTTATCCTGGCTTTTGACGATCATCTTATAATTCTCGATTGTTTTCTCGAATTTATCAATATCCTCAATTTTCTTAATGATGTACTCTCTATTAATGTTTCTCAACTTCATGTTGGCCACTTCTTTAGCTTGTTCGAAGTCTATTCCAAAATGCTTTTGAAGATTTGGTTCAATCTGATCTTGGCTTGATCTTCTAATGATTTCAATGGCTTCATCAATATCCAACAATACCTTCTCAAGACCTTGGAGTAAGTGTAATTTACGAGTCATTGTTTCAATATCGTGAGACAATCCACGCTTAATACAAGTTGTTCTCCATTCAAGCCATTTATCAATTGTTTGCCAAACTCCTAAGACTTTGGGAAGATCATCAACAAGCATATTCATGTTCGCTGAAAATGTTGATTGCAACGGAGTGAATTTATAAAGCTTTTCAAGCAGCACATTCATATCTGTATTTCGACGGGCAGTTATAGTGATTAGCATTCCCTTCAAGCCTGTCAGATCTTTAACATCAGTTACTTCTTTTAGCTTGCCAGCTTTATTTAATTCAACGATTTTTTCAATGATTGCTTCTCGAGTTGTCGAGTATGGAATTTCAGTAATGTGTATCTCATTTTTTACAATTTCAGCTTTCCCTCGGATCTTAACTGTTCCCCGACCTTCCTCGTTCATTTGGCGAAATACATTATCTTCTTTAACAATTAATCCCCCAGTTGCAAAGTCTGGAACTAGAACCGTTTTTTCTCCCGTCTCAATATACTTAACAATAGCTTCGGTTAATTCTTTTAAATTGAATGATGGAATAGACGAACTAAAACCAACACCAATCCCTGAATTTGAGTATGCAAGTATTGAAGGGAACTTAACAGGAAGTACTTCAGGCATCTTCATTGTTCCATCATAGTTATCTATAAAATCAACAACATTCTTATCGAAGTTCTGCATCATATCAATTGAAATTTCAGAGAGTTTTACTTCAGAGTATCGATCAGCTGCCGGCATTAAATCTCTTGAAGTGTATTGTCCAAAGTTTCCTTTTCCTTCGAGCATGGGAATGATATGGCGATCTTTTTGGACCATACCAACCATACTTCCATAAGAACTACCATGAGGGTGTAACTTCATAACCTGTCCAGCAACATTTGCTGATTTCGTGAATTTAAAGGCTTTTTGTAAGTACATAGAATAAAGTATTCTTCGATGAACAGGTTTAAGTCCATCTCGAAGATCTGGTAGAGCTCGATCGAGTAAGATATAGGCAGAATACTCCATCATATTGTTTTCAATGATTTGTTCTATGTTTTTGTTTGTAGTAGTCAAGTTAAAGTTACCTCCTGGTTATTGAAAATTCTCATTACGTAATCTTTATATCTAGTCTTTCTAAAACGTAAATGAGAATAAAAAAGATTGGCAATTTAATTGCCAACCTTAGAAAAGCTATTAAATTGCTTCTTCAACATACTTATAAAGATTTTCTGAAATATATTCTCTTCTGTTATCAACGCTGCTACCCATCCAAGTTTCTAAGGACTCAATCATATTTTCAGCGTCTTCAACTGTCACTTTTATAAGGTTCCGTGTCTCTTCATTCATCGCTGTTTCAGCCATAGTAACTGCATCAAGTTCCCCAAGACCCTTACAACGAGCAATTGTGTATTTACCCTTTAAAGTGTTGATCTTTTGGTCCTTTTCACTTTCTGAATAGAAGTAGATCATTGAATCATCTTCCAATTTGATTTCATAAAGTGGTGTTTGAGCTATATAAACATAACCTTCTTCAATTAGCTTCGGCATTAGTCTATAGATCATTGTAATGATTAAACATGCTATTTGAGCTCCATCAGAATCTTGGTCAGTAGCAATAATAATCTTTCCATAACGAAGGTTATTAATATTAAACGTATCAAGGTCCTTGTTCTTTTTGTCAGTTTGAATACCACAACCGAGAACCTTAATCAGATCAGTGATAATTTGGTTTTTAAAGATAGTCGTATAATCTGCTTTAAGGCAGTTCAAAATTTTTCCACGAAGTGGATAAGCTGCCTGATAAACTGCATCTCGAGCTAAAACAATTGAGCCTAACGCAGACTGGCCTTCAGCAATAAAGATTTCAGAGTCTTTGCCATGCTTCTTACAGTCGACCAAGTTCGCCACTTTATTTCCAATACCATCGACCTTTTCACTCAGCTTCTTTTTGAGCTGCTGTTTAGCCTTTTGAGACTGAGTATTATGTTTTTGAACTTCAAGTAAGTGATTAACGAATTTTTTGAAGCCTTTTTCATTTTCTATTTGGAAAACTTCGAGAAGTTGGGTAGTATGCCTTTGGGCTAATTTTCGATAAAGCTTCTTATCAGTTGAAAGTTTGGTTTGGTTTTTAAATTCAACTTTATTTGATAAAGCCACCAAGACAAAACTAACGCTCGATTCAATGTCTTCTGTTGTAAAAGAATTAATTCCTTTAGGGAATAACTTATTTTCTCTCGCATATTTATTACAAAAGGTTTTTATCCCAGTTATAACGCCGTCATTAAAGGAACCCCCATCAGAAAGGTAGGTTAAGTTCAAATAAGACTCCTGGATTGGATCGGTTGTTGTTGAAAAAGTAAGCTTTATTTGAGTTCGTTCTCCATCTTCTTCGTATAAAGAATCTGGTGCTGTAATCACTGGAGAAGTTGTTGTGCTGCCAATCAGTTCCTCAAAATACTCTTCAACACTTTCATAATGGAAAGTCTCTTCTTCACCGTTATGAATGAAGATTAATTTAATCTTATGTGAGCCAATAGCAAACCTTCTTACAATTTCTCGGACGACATCTTTGTCATAAGTAACCACGGGATAAACTTCAGGATCCAATTTAAAAGTTATAACTGTACCGTGGCGGTCTTCACTTATTTTTTCTTTTGTTAAGTCCTGAACGAGTTCCCCACCATTTTCAAATTTTAAGGTGTGTTTATATCCATCGTAATAAGATTCGATATAAAAAAACAACGAAGTAAAGTTGAGAACTGTCGCCCCTACACCATTAGTACCAGTAGTAGTCTGTTCGCTCGTTTCATATTTTGTAGAGGCAAACAGGGTTCTAAACAATAATTCATAGTTTTTAACACCATCGGTTTCCCCATCAATGGGTATCCCTCGACCGGTATCTGTAACCCGAACAGTTTGAAGGTCATCAAACAATTCAAGGGTAACTATTCCTTCATCAAAATTATTTATAACTTCATCAGTTCCATTAGCAAGGATTTCTTTCAAACCATGATAATAGTTATCTGCTGATCCATACCAAATTGCAATTTTTTCTCTGGACTTCTCTCTATCGTCCAATCTTTTAATCTTGTCTTGATTAGTAGTAGTCAAGTTAAGCTTCCTCCTAAAATCTTTTCCCATATATTGGGACTAAGTTCTATAAACATTATATCCTTCGTTTATGAGTTCGTAAAACGATTTTAGGAGTATTTTTAGGTTAATTTTTAATTATCTAACCAATTATAAAACGGCACTTGCCCATTTATTTTCTTCCCTTTGAAATCAATATTTCCATACTTTAGATTTCTTTTATGAAGAGCATTATCAAGACAAGTTCTTAAATAGGCTCCAAAATTTTTCACATCTGGGGTCTTCTCTACTTCGTCTAAAACCATAATGCAAACTTCTTTAGGCAAACCTTTTTTCATATATTCAGAGATTAAATTATGTATAGTTTCTTCTCTTGTTAACAATTTGTTAACAAGATTATTCTCATTATTATTAAAGTTATTTTTAATAGAGTTATTATTATTAGTGGTTCTTTTTGAACTATCCGGATGGTTCAATTTGACCTCTCTTGATGGTTCAAAATGAACTTTCCCGGAAAGTTCATTTTGACCTATCCGTTCATTACTGGAAAGTTCATTTTGACCCATCCAGTTTTTATCTATGTTTTTGGCTGTTTCCTCTGCTTTAATTAAAAGGTCATCAACTTCATTGTTTAACCGATAAATATCTTCTTCGGTATACTCCAGCATTAGAGGATAGAGGATGTTCGACTTGTTCATCCCTTCCCTTTTTTCTTCTAACAGTTCGTATTTTGCTAATTCTTTCTTTGCTCTTTTGAAAGTTGAATCTGAGAATCCTAGAAGCTCTGAACCTTTTTCGATGCTTAAACGAACGTAATACCTTCCGAGTTCGTCTTTCCAATTGTTCATCATACTGAGCTTGATTCGGTCGATTAAAATTATGTAGAGTTTCATGGCATTCGGATTCATAGTTTTGTACTTGTCTCCGATCAGAAGAACTTTTGGAACCTGGTAAAATACCAGAGAGTCGAGGTTATTAGCTGTGAAATATTTACTCATTTTTGTTGCTCCTTTTTGTTGAAGTCCGAAGCAACACCTGATATAATTGAATTAAAAATAGCCAAAAGCAATGAAAAGGCATATATGTAGCCCTGTTAAACTTTGGTCGGTTTGCTCAGGTGCTGCCAAGCGAAAAATAGTCTAGCGCCAACTAGGCTATTTTTTATTATTATAATACTTTGTTGAACTTTCGTAAATGAGTATAAAAAAATCCTCCTTTATCGTCGAAAGAAGGAAGAAATGGTTGACATATTGGGTATGTATTAGGTAAAATGTGAATCAGTAGTTGAGTTAAAGTTATTTATCTCATAGTCCTACTCTTTTTCTCCGATTAGAGTGGGATTTTTTATGTTCAATTTTAGGATTCATAATCATCATCATCGAAAAATGCTTCTAAATAATCAGTCTTACCACAATTGGTACAAACTTTATCACTATTAGAGGTTTGATTGCAAAGCTCACAGTAGGCTTTTCCTTTTCTAACATCATCAATAACTTCTTCTACATATTCTTCCGGAATTCTAATTCCTTCTTTAGAGACCCCTTTAATCGGTTTAGTATTGAATTCATACTTGAATAAGGTTTCTGTATCAACTTCTAGAGTTTTCCCTGAAATTTTCTGAAGTCTATCTTCCCAAACAGGATCTCCAATGTATACTCCTGACAGATCAGTGTTTTCATTTCTATAAATGTCAGCAGCATTTCTTCTTATTTTGATTTTCATTTTATCCCCCACAGAGTAAAGCTTATTAATCTCTCTATATTTATTATAACATTTTATGTAAGAAAATAAATAAAAAGTGAGCGAAAAAGCCCACTTTTTCAATAAAAAATTAAATAATTTTTTCATCATTGTAATAGTGATCAGAACATAACGCAAGATAATAACTCTTTTCTTCTACAAATGTTTCTCCAGATCGAGAGACTTTTCCATCAACAATTCGAGCATTATACTGAGCTATCTTAGAGCACTTAGAAGCTTCGCAACCTCTTGAGATTCGGTTTATGTTTTCGGAGGGTAGGATGGTTAAAAGGTGACTAGATGAGTCAAATAACTCTCCTGTGAAGGTTAGATCAAGACCATAAAAATGAATAGGTACGTGGTAGCTTTCTGATAATGAAACAAATTCTTCAACGGTTTCTTTAGGAAGAAATTGAGATTCATCAATATAAATTGTTTGGGTATTTGTCATGAATATAATGATTTCTAATAAAGAAATATTTTGTTTGAATTGATCCTTGTTTAAGTTAATTGATCTTAGGCTGCGTCCATCTCTACTTTCAATTTTTCCTCTTGAAAAAGTATCTTCGGTTAAACTAACTGAAAGGGCAACTTTTTCTTTAGGATCAATTAAGTAATCATCTATTAACTTTTTAGACTTTCCAGAACCCATTAAACCAGTATTAAAAGTTATATCCATAGATAAAGTCCTCCATTGTAAGATTTAACTTTGTAATTATATCCGTACAATTGAGAACGTAAATGAAAAGACCAAAAAAGGTCCAGCTTAATAGCTGAACCCTTAATTAAAAACTTATTAGATTAAGATTGAAACTTTACGGAATGCTTCTTTGCTAGCACATGCTACAGGTTTATTCTTGATTTCTTCTTCAGAAAAATCATACTTAATATTTTCTAACATGCTTTCATAATCAATAGAAGAAGGATCAATTTCAACTCCAAAATCTTCTTTAGCCATCTCAATAGCTTTTAGAGTTTCTTCTTTAAGCAATTCGATAGTAAGTTTTTTCATGGTTAATTCCCTCTTTCTTAGTAGTTGATTTGTTATTTATCTCTCTTACATTATTAATTATACCATATATTGGAAGTTCTGTACATAAAAAATACAGAATTTAGGTAAAAATTTAATAAAGACAGCCTTTTGGCTGTCTTTATTCTTCGTTCCTAATTATCCTATCTATCTTGTGAACTGTCTCATACAACTCTTTTTCAAGTTCCGGAACAGGACCATCCTTTATAAAACTATAAGACCTCATAATGAGATCTTGAATCTCGAGTAAGTCTTTTTCTTTAATTTCAATTTTCATAAGAACCCTCCTGAATCATCTGGTAACTCAATTGTTTCAATTTTTGCTTTAGAAGGCTTTGGAGGATCGTTTTGGACTTCTTGATCAACTGTTTCATATACCGGAGTTGAACGAACAACCCCTCCTCGTTTTTCTTCAAGGTCTTTCTGAATCAATTCTCTTAAATACCAAGCAATCCCTCCGGTTCGGTTCTTAGCGTCCTCAAGAGCTTTACAAATTTCAGGGTACTTCTTCTTATTCCAATTGATCTGATACATGAAGTTATCTTCGCGACTCACGCAAACATCTCCTCAAACTTCCTACCGTATTTTAGAAGCAATCCAACTGAATTAACGTAGTAAGATGGTTTATCCTCACCCAGTTCGGCAGAACTTACAGTGGAATATCCAACATTCTCTAAGCATTCTTTCATTTCTTCTGCTTTACCACCTGTACAAACAATAGGGTAGTCATAATCGATATTGCTGCAAGTCTTAGCAAAAGTCTTCGCCAAATCCATTATTGAATTGTCGATCGTCCCACCATTAATAGTATGGCTATCCATTTTACTTATAGACCCATTGATTAAATAAAGGACGTTTAATGTCTTAGAACCAGCATCTACAATGACGCAGTTTAATGAATCTGAGAAGTTTAGGGCTCCTAATCCCTCTGCAGCCATCACGATATTATGTACAGTGAATTTGAATGACTTTCCTTCAACGATAACTTCTCTTTCTCCTTCAAAATGTTGAACGAAATATTTTTTATCTGTAACCATACTTTCATATGGGCAAGTTAGAATTAAGTTAAATTCTTTCTTTCCAGTCTCTTTAAAGATTGTATAGAGAGCATATACTAATCGAATTTGACCTTCCATATGGCCTTTTCTTGTATTGCCGAAATACATTTGTTCTTCACGGCCGAAATAGAAGTTCTTAACGGTTTCTCCAACATAATAATCAAGGCCGTTGTACTCTACTCTTTCCATTCCCTCGTAATCTTCTAAAGGCTTGTAGCTATGGAGAATAGAAGGGAAACTGCCGACCTTAATTTGTTTTTTGTCCTTATAAGCGTACTTCGTACTAAAATTCCCAATATCAATTACAGTAGTTAGTGTCAAGTTAAAGCATCTCCTTAGTTTTCTTTAGTTGGAACTCATTTCAATTATAATGGAAAGTTATTCATACGTAAATAATTTTTTAAATAAACTCTTAAATAAATTATTATCTAATCGCAAAATGAAAAAATGAACAGAAAAAATATTTTTTTTAATTCTTGACTAATTTAAAGAAAACCCTTTTATTTTTATTTCCCTTAACTTATAATGGACTTTGAATAGGATTTGGTCCATTTGTAGGATATTGTAAAAATTCGAAAAGTTGGTAATGTTTCTAAACTTCGTTTTAAAAATTTTACGAGGAAATAACATTAATTTAACGATTTTCGGATGTTTGTGTCCTATTCGTTTGTGTTATATATAATAATAAATAAAGATAATTAGTGAGCTTTAAGCAGAATCACTTTGGTTCTGTGGTAAGTTCTTACAAAAATTATAAATTATCGAAGAAATGCTATTTATTACCACTTCGTGTTATGTTATAATAATTAAAGCAAAATAAAAAGCCCTACCTTGTTGGCAGCAAGGTAAGACTTTGAATAAGATCTTTTTATGTTAAGCGATCTCAAGGTATTCTTTGGCGATAACAGAACGTAATTTTTTCTTAAGCTTTATGACTCTCTGGTTGGCAGCCTGACGAGTCAAACCATGCTTTTTAGCATAAGCATTAACAGGATTATTTTTTACGTCAATAATAATTTTAAGTAAGTCCATTTCGTCTTCTTTGACGTTTTTCAAAATGATTGAAAGAAGTTCGTTAGTGGCAATGTTATCAAAAGATGTGTCGTTGGCAGCGAGCATATCTTCTATCTTGAGATCGTCATCACCTATTGGTGAAGATATTGAAAAGACTCCATTGCTTTGATTCTTTTGAGCATAACGGGAATATGTAGCATTTCTTACCCCTTTTCTTAACTTCGGGTACAGATATGTTGTGAAACAGTATCCTGTGTCTGAATCATACGCTTCGTAGGCCCTCCATAATTCAAGCTCCAACTCTTGCTGAAAATCTTCCTCTTCAACTTGATTAAACATGAACTTTGAATTAGCTTGTTTCATAGTCTTATAGACCATCGGCAAAAATCTTTCCCTCACCTCTTCAAATGTCATTTGAATTGATAATCCATTTGAAAATAAGATTTCTTTCTTCTTCACTAAGTCTCGTCCTCTCTCTATATTGCTATTTCATGTTGGTGGATACAAGTAAAACCAAAATTTCCATATCCATCAGACTTAATGATTATATCTAGAGAAATAGAAACGTAAACGAAAAAAATATTATTTTTTTAACTTTTTGTTTGAGCCTTTTCACAGATTGGAAGTCTTCAGAATAGGTCTTTTTTGGTAGTACTTACAATAATTATTATATTACATAAGTACTAGATCGTACACCTATTTTTTTGATTATTCCCCATAGTCGAAGGATTATGAAAGTTTAGTTTGTTTTGTTGATATGACCTTTATTATGTTGACCGACACGTTAATATAATATCATAATACGGTGATCGAGGGAACATTTGTTCCTATTTTTTAGCGAATAAGAACGGATATATGAACATATAGACATGTAAGGCTCAAATGACCTTATTTAACATAAAATATTCATTTTATGTATATCTTTAACTTAATAAATGATACCCCATCATTTAGCAAAAGAAAAGGAGGTATTTACCTCCTTGCTAAACATTCCTTATTAGAAAGATTGAACTCTTGAACTACCCTATTGTCAATGATTCTCTTAAATATTGTACAATGGTCAGGTTTCTTCTTACATAGAGCACAGTTTTTGTCTTTGAAATCTTCAAGATCTTTTGGGCCATCGAAAACACCAATATTGGAAGCCTCATAAATCTCAAATTCCAGTCTCGGGTTTTGACTATCAATATAAACCCTTTCTGCAACTGGTAGAGCCACATCGTCATCAAGATAAACGCCGGCTTCCGTAAAAACATCGAATGGGACCTTCAAGAAATTGTTTGGGTCTTTTCTCTTGCGATCTAAGAAAAACTTGATTTTTACAAACACTAACTTTCCTTTTTCAGGTTGTTCCCACTCTTGTTCATTCATTTGGTCTTTTACATAATCAGTAAAGAAGGATTTGTATATCTTAGTCTCTTCTGATGGATATGCCTGAACAAATTTACGCCGGCCATTTGAAGAGACTTTGTAATTTAGATAGTTGTTAACTGATGGTGGTAATGGTGAAACTAACCGTAGGCTCTTCATTTAATGTCACCATTCATAATATTAAGAATGTCCTCGATAACCTGGTCCTTATCCACTGAAACAATAGTGTAATCAACTTCAAGTTCGAATCCTTCAAAATCTCTTTCATCCGCAGCTAATCTTCTTAAAAGCTCGTCTGAGTTATCTTTTCTATTCAATCCCCTGGCTAATCGAACATCGTAAGGAGTCATTAAATAGATTCCCACAACATTGTTCGAACCGTATTTTTCAGTTAGATCTCTATAACCAGAAGGCTCTGTAATCACGATTTGGTCTTCAAAGAGTTTTATATCTTGGCTATTGATTGCATAGCTCCAGATGTCTCCGAACGCACTTCTAAAGCTATTCTTTGCAACTAATAAACCTGATTCATCAAGCCACTCAAAATAATCTTGAGTAACGAAATGATAATCAACCCCATCAATCTCATTTGGGCGTTTTGGACGAGTTGTATAGGATATAACCATTTGATGACCTTGACGGATTAATGTCTCTAATGCTGTTGTTTTGCCAGAACACGTTGCTCCAAGTAGAACATATATCATGATTCCTCACCATTGTAATTAGCAACGTAATCGAAAAAATTCATCACTTTAATTGATTCTTCAAGTTCTTTGCTGTTAAATGGGCCGTCGTAGTTTGCAATTCTATCGCCTTCCCTATCAAAGAAAACCAATGTATGAGTCTTTTCAATTTCATATTCTTCAATTAGCTCAGGATGTTCGTCAATTGACAATTTCTCAAATTCGCTGCCTTGTAAATCTGCTGCGTTTATTTGTCTTTCCAAGAAATCATTGAGTGGATCGTTCACTTTATATATCCAAATAACCTTAACCATAGTGTATTCCTCCGATTAGTAGTTGAGTAAGGGATCCTCCGATCCCTTTATGAGCGTTTCATTAACTTGTAAATGAAGTAACCAATAAGAAAAATGATAAATAGGTTATAAGCTGTGATTAATGTACAAAATAAAGCAATAGCCAATACATACTTCATCTTATTGTTCAGTCACCACGAGGTCTTTATCTTTGTAGTACTCGACGGTAACTAAGACAATATAATATTCCACTTCTTTTTTAGTCTTCTTCGTGATCGTGTGGGATTTAAGGTATTCACCATGTTCCGCCTTCTGTTGGTCTACAATGGCTTCTGCAGCTACTTTAGTATCCGCAAAGTATTTAGTAGTGGTTTGCATAGTAGTTGTCATATTAATTTCCTCCGATTTATTTAATGATTTAAAGTATTAAAATGAAAAGATATGATGAAGGATCATATCTCCAAAATAGCCAAGAATAAAACCAAGACTGATCCATCCTAAACAAATCAGATAACCAATTGAATGAATTAAAAGTGTCTCTAAGATTTTTTTGATCACTAAGTTTACCCCCGGACATAACCGAGTTTTGGATCCTCTTGCCGGCGATAATTCAACCGGTTCTTTTCTTTATACAATTTTAAAATTTCTTCCTCTGTCATTTGTGCAGCAATGAGAATATTCGTAAAGAAATGCAAAGCATCAATGACCTCTTCCTTAAATAGCTGCTGCTGTTTTTCAAGATCATAATCTTCTTTTTCATACTTGCTGGACCATTCTTTAGCATAAGGAAGTTCATGAAGAGCTTCACTGAGTTCATCAATCGTCCAAAGCATCATAGTCTTGATGTATGTGGCTTTTTCCTGAAGAGTCATGTTATCAAGGTCATGACCCATACGTTTTTGAAACTCTTTCTGACTATCAAGAATAAATTGATTCATAGTAGTAGTTGAGTCCTTTCTCCAACTTAAATAATATTTTATTTATATTATTATTTAAGTTGTTATTTAATTCTTTATATTTATATCTGGTTATTGAAAAACGTAAATCATTTATTACATTATTTTTTAAATAAATTACTTATGACCGTCATGACTGAGGGTATTATATCGGTTATAACAGAAATGTAAATCATGACTGCGATATTTTGCATTTAGATGGTTGGTTATATTATTAAAGCAAACTAATTTCCTTGTAGAGCCCTGTAGAAGCAACAAAAGCCGCAGATTACTCTGCGACTTTAGCCATTTGAAGGTATAACTTCTCGGAGCCATAACCTTTGATTTTCATTGTGCTGTGCTTAAATTGAGTTCCTTTTGTCCGAAGGACGAATTCTTCTCCACGCCTAAAGCCAACCAGAACAAGTTTACTTCCTCGTTCGAACCAAGATGGATCAAGGACTTCTTTTTCTTTACCATGCACTCGAACGACCTTTTTATCATAGTGAGCAAACTGACCTTTAGAATATCTTACAGTTACAACGCCAGCATCTTGAGTTAGGACATGGACGAGAGACTTCTGCTTGTTTTTTTCAACTACAGTTCCAGCAATAACATCGATCTTGTATTGAGGGACATCATTTCCTCTTCTATTTTTTTTGTATCCAGTTATGACTGGGTTAGACGGCAGATCGTTAAAATTAGCAATATTAAAGTAGTTGTGTAATGGCATGTAATCTAACTCATGCTTTTTAGAGTAGAATAGTAATGTTTCCATTTCCCAAGCTTCAATTGTTCCTTGGCAGTGTTTGGCCCAGAACTCTTTCATTTTAATCTTGTTAAATTGTTCAGCAGCTTCAGGAGAAGTAACCCACATTCTTAATGGTTCGATAATCTCTTTGTAAGCTTTATCGAAGGTTTTCTGATCAACACAAAGTTTTCCGTCTTTAAATTCATAATCAACTTGATAAGGGTACGCCTGTAAGAAATCCATAAATTCTTGTTCGATTTCTCTTGTCATAGGGACTTTATTTCTTCCAAAAAGTTTATTTCTAAACTTATAGACTTCAAGCTCAGTTCCAAATCTTTGCTTATCAGCTAAGTGAATTATAGTTGGTAGTTGGACCATTGTAAGCTTTTCTTTTTTAGGGGTAATTGCCTTAACAAAGTCGATCATTAAGAGTCGCCTGTTTGGATAAAAAGAATCAAAGCAACCAGCTTTTATTAACGAAACAACTTTAGCTTCAGAAATTAGACCAGGATCGACTATCTTCTTAAAGAAGTCCCCAAAGCTCTTATAAGGCCGATGTTCAATGATTTTTTCTATTGCATCTGTTCCTAAACCGGCAATCGGCTTGAGACCGAATAAGATCTTATTCTCTTCCTCTAAAGGTGTGAATTCTTTATTTGAAAGGTTAATGTCCGGGTTTAAAATATCACCTTTCATATCTCCAACAGCTTTAGCAATTGCACCGTATTTTGTGCCTTTCTCAGTTTCACCTATCATCCCCGCGTTAACTGATAAGCAAGCTGTCTTCCAATAAATCGCTCCATATCTATGGCAGATATTCATTTCAATCATTAAGATCATTGTGTACCCAGCAATATGAGGTAATGAGAAAGAGTATCCAAACTGAGGTTTAAGTTCTTTATTCCAAACATAGTCCAGGAATACTTTACGAGCCCCAGTTTTTTCTCCACCTTCATAAAATTTAATTCTTTGATCTTCAATTAATTTTTGGTTTGCCTTTGCAACAGCTTTCCGGAATTTATTAGCTTGAGTTAGGCTGAACCCAGCAATTCTTTCATCCATAGCAAGCAACATTAGCCCTTCTTGAGTATCACAAATGCCATACCTATCAAGTAAATGTTCCTCAAGAATCTTAATTTCTTCCTCATTCAAACCGGCTGTTTTCATTTCTTCGTACCAATCTTGAATGTTGTTTTTGAAACGAACATATTTATCAAGTGGCTGCTCTCCATCAGTACTCAATCTCATTAAAGAGTTGCCAGCGCATAACTCATCAAAGGATCGAGGATTAATTTTAGTAAGTGCCTGTTGCCCAACAGCTGTCTCAAATTGAAAAGCATTCAAAACATGTCCTTCAAATAGTAAATCGAACATTCTTGGTGATTCCATTTCAAGAACATCTGGATGAAAATATTTATTGTAAGTTTCTCTCAATGAGCCTTGCCATTCAATTTTTCCATGTTCCAAAAGAAGATCTAAAGCTGTTCTAATTCTATCGAGAGCATTAATGGACAGGTAATCTAATTTGAGCCCACCCATATAGATACTGTCTTCTGCATCAAACTGAGTGATAGGCAGCCCAGAAGTTGTTTTCATCATGGCATTTTGTTTTATATATCCATCAGGGAAAATAATAACTCCTGAAGCATGTTGGCCACGGCCGGAAATTAATCCTTCAATAGAGAGCATTGCTTCTTTTAAACCTTCATACTTTTCAACTTCACGGCAGAATTCTTTAGCCGGTTTAGTTCCTTCTTTTGGGTTTCCGTAAAAGCATTCGTGCAAGCTCCAGATGCCACCCTTACGAGTAGGAATTAGGTTAGCAATATTATGAGCAATATCTTTATCAATTCCTAATCCACGGCAAGAAGTTAACACAGTTGAACGAGTACCCTCTGTTGTAAAAGTCCCCATGTTCAAGACGTTCTCTTCTCCATAGTGCTCTTTTGTGATTTGGATAATTTCATGGCGCTTTGATCCTTCAGAATCTAGGTCAATATCGGGGAGTTCTGGCCGTTCTTTTGATAAGAATCTCCAATGAGGTAGGTTAAATTTCATTGGATTCAGCTGAACAATGTCTAAAAGGTAATTCAGATAAAAGCAACATGCCGATCCACGGCTCACACCAACTAGCGAGACTTGCCACATCAAATCAACCACATCTTTTGAAAGGACAAAATAAGATGAAAGTGGCTGACCAAGATTTTCAGTAATATGGTAAAGCTCATCAAGCTCAGTATTTATTCTTGAAAGGTTCTCTTTATTCAGATCTTGTTTCTTCGCAACCATACCTTCGGCAATTAAATGAAGATAATAACGATCGATGTCGTATCTGCTTTCAGCATATTTTCTAATGTATTCGTATTCCATATAGTGAGGAACAAATAGTTGGCTCATTTCATATTTCGGAATATGAGCTTTCGGAACTTTAGTTTCTTGGGCAAATGTAATTGTTCCAAGTTTGGATCTTATCTCATTCGTATTATCAACAAGAACATCTAATAGTTCCTCGTCAAAGTACTCAAGCAATTCTTCATATCCCATAACGTAAGTTGTGGCGTAAAATTCATCAACTTCTCTCTCCCCTTCTGATGCTGTAAGGTATATTTTATGTGCCGGAGCATATTTTTTATTTAGATAATGGGCATCAGTAGAGACAATACATTTAACGTTGTAAGCTTCCGACACTTTTAGCATCATTTCATTAGCTACTAATTGGTCACGGTTTTTTGATGGCTGCAGTTCAAAATAAAGATCTTCTCCAAAAACACCTTTTAACCAAACAATGAAATCATGTACTCGTTTTTTATTTTCAGGAGTAGGATTATCATGATATGAAATTAGAGACTGAGGAAGTTCTCCACCAACACAAGCTGTACAAGCAATAATTTCCCCTTGGTACTCCTGCATTAAAGACAATAATTCATCTTTGTACGTAGGAACACGTTCCATTCCACGGTAGAAGAAAGAGTTGTACCAAGCTTTAGAGCTAAGTTTTTTCAGACCTTCATATCCTTTTTGTGACTTGGCGATTAATATAAAGTGGTGAAAACTAATCTTTTGGTTTAATGATTTTTTCTCCATGGTATCTTCTTTATCAACCAGGTAAATTTCATTGCCGAACCCTAGTTTAAAATCTCCAAGACGCTCTTTATTCTCTTCAACATACTTATGAGCTTTTACATGGGATGATAAAGTTTCGTGATCTGTTATAACTACTCCACTCAATCCAATCTCATGGCAGTAATCAATCAATTCTTCTGGTTTATTAATCGCATCTCTTAGTCGAAAATTTGATGCATCAGTGTGTGAATGAGTTAAGAAAGGTTTTTTCTTATACTTTTCTATACTTCTATTGATACTTCGTAGTAGTCGAGCCATTGTTAATACCTCATTTCTTTTGTATTACAAAGTATTTATATCTGGACCAGCAAAAACGTAAATTGGATGACTGAAAAATGTAAAAAAAATAACCACTCAGATGAGTGGCTATTTGTTAATCTTCTATTTTTTTATTTTTGTTTTTAAAGATGTGTGGCTGCGACACAAAGTATGTCAGCTTAATCTTCTTATGCCCTTTTAAGTACTTATCAATGAAGTAATTAAAGAATTGAACGTCATCTTCTAAATTAAACAAGTTAGAAGATCTTTGAAAAACGTTAATTCCAATTACTCGTTTCTCATTGTCGAATATAAAATGAACTGCTGAGATACATTCGTCACTTGATAACATAACTTGTCTTTCACTTGAGATCCACCCTTTATCATACTTGTAAAGTAAGTGTCTTAGTTGCATTTCGAGTGAAGTATAATAAGGTTCATCAGAGTCAGGAAAGGTATTCCTGGTCTGAGGATTAATCATCGTGAAGGATTCATACAAGATCATTTCATCATTTTCTTTTAAATATTCAAGTTCGCCTACAGATGGGATTCGAGGAAATTGTAACATTACTCATCTTCTCCTCGGCCTGCAAGGTGATCCATATACTGTTTTGAGGCAATTTTCCATTCTTCAAGTTGATTTTTATATTCTTGGAACATTTTTTGAAACTTAGTTGGCCCTTCTGGAGGGTTGGTTCCATTAATATTTTCACGGTAGTCTTGATAAATAAAGTCTTTTTCATTCCATTCGAATTTATCTGAGTTTTCTTCTGGGAAGTACAGGTTTGTGGCATGTCCATTTCGAGCATTCTTGATGTAATGGAAACTTGGCATTTCAAAGTCGATCAGGTCTAAATGAGCAATAGGATATGCCCGACACAGCTCAAGATACATTTGATATGCAATAATGTTATCTGACTTCGGTTGAATCTGGCGATCAATACGCTGCTTGCAGAATGCCAATAAATCTTTAACATTCATTGAAGCATAATAAAAGTTATCATGGTTTTTATTCAGAATAAGTCGAGCATCCATAATTGAAATCTTCCTAGAATCAATCATTTCAGCATAAAGCTCACGACATTGACGAGTAAGATCTTTGTATCTTTCTAAAAACTCAGGGGAATTTTCAATAGACTCAGGAATAACTGCAGTTGTATGAGATAACCAACGATCCCCTGTACATTGAGCCGAGAACGAAAATGTTCTATGACGAATTAAATGGGTTACGTCTTGGACTGAAATTCCTTCAATTCGGAATGTTAAACGAATCGTTTCAAGTATTGAAGGTAGCGTTTTAAAGGTAAAGGCTTTTTCAATATCATCAACCACCTGTGCCATGCTATATGTTTCTTCAGGTTCATCAGCCCAGGTAGCATTCACATATCCAGGGAGGTAATGAATGATGCTTTCCCAAGGAGTATAATCAACAAGAGTAACTTTAATATTCTCTAAATCATTTTTGAATTCAAAATCAGGCTTTTCACCAAAGCGAATTGGCATAGGCAATTTAACAGGCTCAAGGTTATTGTTTTTAGGCATAGTTTAATTCCTCCGATTTTTCAATATTTTTTTCAATAAGAATTACAATATATTTATATCTAAAAGTATGAAAACGTAAATCGATTTAATAATTTTTTATTGGTTTTTTTCAATAAATTTTAATTTCCCCTCAAAAACAACTTCGTACTTTGTAAGTAATCCTTCTTTATTAACCGAGAAAGCACTTTCCAGTTTTTTATCATCATGTGATGTTGCGAACCCCGCGACAAAAGATAAAGCGAACTCTTTACTTCGGAAAGTATCCATCCTTGATTCTTTAAATCCGAATTCATCCTCGTGCTCATAAACAATAATGAAGACTGATTCATTCATACGGCAGCACCTCTTGTAAGTTCATCCATTGCCTCATTTGCTAATCTATCAGCAAGTTCATTATCCGGGATTCCTGAATGGCCTTTAACTTTGTTAAAAGTGATAAACGGGAATTGTTCGACCAGTTCAATTAATTCAATCCATAACTGGCGATTCTCCACCGGCTTTTTACCAGCTGTAACCCATCCGTTATTCATCCATTTTTTATACCAACCTTGGTTCATACAGTTGCACAGATATGCAGAATCAGTATTGATTTCTACAGGGATATTAGTTGTTTTTAATTGTTTAAGGGCTTCAATAGCTGCACGAATTTCCATCATGTTATTAGTCACGTTTCTAAAGCCAGCCTTAATGGTTTTAACGTGGTCACCATATCGAAGAACTGCCCCAAAACCTCCGACATTGTTATCTTTTCCGTTATTTCTTGCTGCGCCATCGCAGTAAATTACTACCTTTTTCATTAAAGGACTCCCTCCTTGACAAGATCGTTGGCAATTTCCTCAGGAGTCTTATATGTTGTGTCTACAATGATCTTCTTCATTGGGGACTTATCAAAATAAAATTTATAAAAATGCTTATGCAAAGTATAATCAAGAATTTCGTGGCCGGTCTGAATGCATCGATCTATCAGGACCTTTGTGTCACAATCAAGGTAAATTACGAGTACGTCTTCCATCTTAGCTAGGTGTTTTTCTAAATCATCATAGTTATCCCATAATTGAGGATCCCGACTAAACAGGTCGCAGTATGTTTTAAAACCAATCGGTCCCCTATCGACTACAATATGTTTGTAGCAAGTGGCTTTATTTATAGCATGTTGTAAAGTTGATTTTCCCGAACGATCAACACCTTCAAGGATGATGATTTTTGGCTTAACAAATTCAGGCGTCGGCGCGACAACACAAGTAGTTGAGTTAGTCATAATTGTTATATCCTCCGATTTCTTTAATCTCTTTGCTTTACTTTGTATTTATATCTGGTGATTCGAAAACGTAAATTGAAATATAAAAAAGACTACTATAGCAGTCTTTATTGGCATAACTTTTATATCCGACATAACTTTTATATCTGCTTTATAAAAAACAAAAAAGGCTGGAGACAAATCTCCAACCTTTTATATAGCTAACAAATCTATTGATTTCATAAACTTTTCAATTCGAGTGATTACTTCATCAACTTTGTCTTCAGGGAACTCAAACCACTCTGGTTGCTTAGTTTGACCAGTCTTTGGTGGAAGTCTGTATTCTTCAAATTGAGAGTGAATCAATCTTTCAACTGCTTTACCATCCTTACAAGGGAAAGTAGCGACGACTTCCAAGTCTCTTGAGGTATATGTATTCATGTTTGCTTCAGCATAACGTTCTTGCCAAGGCCGGGTAGTCATACCAATTTTGAGTTCATTTCTAACTTTAGGGTGTCTAAAAATATATATCCATTGGAGACCCCCATAATCATCATTTTCGGGCTCGTCAGAGATTACTTCTGATGAATATATATATTTAATCAAATCGGATCTCTGTAGCTCTATAAGGGCCTTACAAACATAATTTATGCATTGCTCAGCATAGTAGGCTGAGTTAGGTGGTTCGATAGCTGAAACATCAACTTCTGAATCATAATATTTCAAAACAAGTTCATCTATAACTTCCAAGCCTTCTTTGTAGACTATTTTAGCTTGTCCAGCTTTAACTACCGTTGCTTTTATTCCATGCCTAACATGAGAGTGCCAATTAAAGAAGCCTTTCAAGCCAGGACATATAAAAGCAATGTACTTATAATCTCCAGACCTTGCACTCCTTCCAAGTATGTTTGTGGCTGTTAAAGCTTCATATTGGTTCATAGGAATATTGCCGTTTTCATTAAACAACCTGATCATTGAATTTGATAATTTTTCCGTATCCATAGCAGAATAATTTTAACATAAAATAGTGTTTTTATTATAGAGTCACTTTCTTGTTTTATTCTTCATATGCTGAAAGCATACAGTGGTGATAAGATATTTAATGACAAGGATGTCCATAAATAACGGTTCCATTTTTTGATGTTTTTTTGTGACATAAAATTAACGAATAATAAAACAAAGAATTGTGCTTTTAAATGTACAAATTTTTGATGCGACGATGAACAGCCGTACTGGACACACTATAACTTTGTTGATACAATCACTATATATTATATATATATTACGTAGTAATATTACGTGATTATATTACATGATAATCTTACACTGTTGCACTGTTGCACTGTTGCATTGTTGTACTGTTGTTTTGGTGTTTATTCGTTATCGAATGTATAAAAGATTCGTAAACGAATAAAATAAAATAAAAAAGACCGAAGATGTTGCCGCATCTTCGATCTGGTAATAGACTAGCTCCTGCAAGGGAGTGGGTTTACCAAAAGCCTTAATTCATGAGTAGGCATGCCCCAGACGACCAAATCTTGGCATGCCTACTTTTTTTCGTTAGAGTAAATTGTATAAGAAACATCTACGATCTGTACAACCACACCCACTATTTGGGCAACTAAAGCGATTATTGTAAGGGTATCTATTGACATATTCTCACCCCCTTTTTTCCAGACATGGAGGTGAACCTAATCCCTTACAAAAGCCGTATCTATTACATACTTATACTTTAGATGAAACCTAAGGAAATTACAATATAAATAGGTTTGTTTCCTAATTCGAATGCTTGTGAATTTTATTCAAGCAGATTTCATCTTTCGTATATGTGTACATTATATATAGGATCAAACATTTTGTATACTTTTGGTAGAAAAAACTTTCTATTCTTTCATTAAAAGAAAAAGAAGCCGAAAAATATCGACTTCTCAACCAGAAAATCAACAGGCAGAGTTAATTATCAATCTCTAGATTTGACCTCAATTGCTTTCTCCAACCTTTCAATTAAGTTTAAAACACGTTCTTGTGCCCCATCATTAATACTTTTCATTTGTTTTGTTTTATTTCCGAGTTCGATTTCGCTATTGGAATATTGAAGTACAGAAACCGTATCAGCAAGTTTAACGATTAGATAAGCAATCGTCCCCTCTTTTTCTTCTTTGAGGAATTGTTCATAAGCCTCAGCGTACTCAGGCATATTCTTTTTTAAGCTAGCAACTTCTGCTTGTTCAAGGATTTCTGTTAAGTCTGGATTGTCTACTTTCGTATCGTATGGTACATCTCCTAAGAAAATCTCTGGAATATCATGAACAGCAGCGAACTCTAAAGCCTTGAGTTTAATATAATCATCAATGTTGTACATCTGACAGATCTTCAGGACCGTTGTAATAACGTAAAACGTATGTTCAGCAACATTTTCGTGTTTGATTTTCGGCCGATTATTGTATCGGATAATCTCTCCAAGTCCTAAGATTTGTGTATCTCCTAAAGTCCGTACTTTTCCACGGTTGTAGTAAGTCATAACTGTTGTGTCTCCTTTTTGTGAGTAATTGAGTTAAGTTATATCTGTTATAAAAGTTACGAGGGAAGTTATCCCTCGATTTTTCCTGCTTTTAAGAACATATCTCGAATCAGATCTTGTTTACCGTCAAATCCAACGATTCTTTCAATCTCATTTTCATCATCATCAACAAGTACCAAGACTGGGGCTGCCATAATACCAAACTTCATAGCAGCATTTATTGATTCATCATCACCATTTGAAAGGTTATAAGTTATATCTGGCTCGACTCCTAGCTCAAAAGTATGGAAGTTCTCAAGCATCTGACAAGGACGGCAAGCATTTTGTTTAAATTTAATTACTTTCATGATTGGTTCCTCCATATGTACTGATAGGTGATTATTGAATAAAACCAATAAAAAATTATTTAATCAGCTATCTTTTGATATTGATTATTGAATTTATTAAATAAATTATTCAATTAAACCTTCATAATAGATTTCTTGACCAAGTATGGCAGCTTCCAATTCCTCAACCGTTTTACACGCAGCTTTTCCGGACTCAGCTAGCATTAAGTTGAACATTCCATCTTTACCGAGTGTGAAGGCCACATAAATTACTGGAACACCCGATGCATAAGCATGTCCGGCTTCAAAAATGGTTCCCATATCTTTATCATCAGTGATGGCAATAACAAGCTCTGATTCTTCAATTCCTCTTACATTCATATCAAAAGACTTTTTGCGAACTTCAGGCGATGATATTGGACCGATTGCTGATTGTTTTCTTGGTGAAAAGTAAGTTAATCCATGTTTTTCAAGTAATGTCTCAACCAAAGCAACACGAGTGATTTGATCTGGCTTGAAAAATGGCGCAGCAATATAAACATGTTGTTTCTTGCCTGTAGATAATGATTTAGTAGTTTGAGTCATAATTATTCCTCCGATTTAAATATGGTGTTTTCTCTTTATTTATATCTGGTGATTCGAAAACGTAAATTAATGTCGAAACTTTTATTACGTTTTTTCTAAAAAGCTATTTTGTCTATGATATGATTGTTATGACTACTATAATCGGAGGTTATAACTGTTATGGATGTTTTCGCTGGTGTCGATGATGTAGCCCGAGAACTTGGGTTATCTCCATCAACTATTAAGAAGTACTATCTCTTGATAGAAGAGAACGGATACAGATTTACGAGAAGTCGCACAGGAAAAGTAATCTTCTCAGAGAGAGATTTGGAGATTTTTAAGCGACTGATTCAGATTAAAAACGAAAAAGGAATAAAAGTTGTAGACGCTGTTAAGACAGTTATATCTTCTATAACTGATGTAACTGTGTGGAAAGAGTCGGCTGCCACCACTGAATTTGAAGAACCACCGGTGGATATAACAGTTATGAAAGAAACAATGGAACAAATGCATGAAATTATAAAAAACCAACAGAAACAAATAGACCAGCTGTTAGAAAGCCAAAATCAAACTCAAAAGCTTTTAGAAAGTGGCTCTACAGATAGAGACAAGTTATTACTGCAGTCAATTAGAGAAACCCAGGAATTAAAACAATTGATCTTAGAAAACAACAAGAAGAAAAAATGGTGGCAGTTCGGTAAATAAAGATAGCCATAACAATTACAACTACTGCTGTAACTGTTATGGCTGTCGTTGTGACTGTCATAACTGTTGTACCTAAAAAATAATAGTTTCTGCGGTAATTTCGTCAGGTACCTCAATAAAATCATATTGGCCAGATTCATTTCTTTCACAGTCAACCAATACTAATTGAAGAGTTCGTTTATTACCATAAACGTTCACAGATGGGGTACCAACGAAATCCATCGTGATTTGCCTGTCGAAATTATTTTTAAGACTCTCATATAATCCTTCGGGTGCTCCGTACATAACAAACTCAACACCATTTTCATAAAAGGTTAACATGGAACCTTTTTGACGGATAAAGTTCTTATTAATTTTAATTCCGACAAAGGCTAGTAGGGGTTCTTGAACTTTCCCACCAAATAAGTGTTTATTATCAGTAACATCTTCAATTAGAGACCGATCAACGTTTTCCTTTACTATGAGGTCAACCTCATAAACAAACTCATTCTGCTCAACTTCATGTGTTCTTTTTTTGAACTCCTCAAAGTTATCTTCAGGGATAGAGATACCAAAAGCATTGGCATGTCCTTGAGCAAACTCAACTAAGCCAGTTTCATTGCACCAGTCTTTAAGAGAAGACAAAACTTTTTCATCTCCACGTCCCGATCCAATATATTTCTTATCTTTATAATAGAGCACTAAAGCCGGCTTCTGATATTTTTTCGCAACTTTATTAGCGACTAAACCGGTAATCGCAGCTTCATCGGAAGAATCAAGTAAAGCAATTGAAATTCCACCTTCATTGTATGTACTGCTCCTAAGTTTTTCTAAAGACTTTTTAATCATTGAGTTCTGACGGCCCTTAACTTTTTTCATCATATCAAAGGCATATTCATATAGATCTTGCTCAACTAATATCTTATCGAATTTACCGGTCTTTTTATTTTTCTTCCGTTTCTCTACATTCCAAACTCGTCCATCACCGATCTTATTTAAGGCTCTGAACAGCAGGTCTTTTTCATCTTCCGTCCCAACACGAACAACAGCATTAATCATTGGAATGATAGAGAAAGAGAGATCTTTTGGTGCAATGCCTTCTAGGCTTCCGAAAACATCCATTACAGCAACTTTAACCAGAGGATTATTGATTGTCTCAAGACCACGGAAGACTAGATTTCTGACCTCATTTTCACTTATATCTGAAGTATCTCCAATTTGACCGATAGCAACTAAGTCGAGTAGATCATCTGCATAATGAGTATCTAAAATCCTATCTAAGGCCTGGCAAAACTTATAGGCCATACCTGCACCAACTAAATTCTTATTAGTGCTTTTATTCTCGTCTAATTGGTTATTAATTAAAATTCCGTGCGTCGGCATCTTATCTACTTCATGGTGATCTAGGACGATAATGTCAATTCCCATGTAATAAAGCCTTTGAAGTTCATCAACATCATTAGACGCTGCATCAGGAATAATAATTAAATCTATTGATGAGTCAGCAATCTTTTGAGAAATTTCATCGGTTAATCCATGAGCTTTTCGATCATGAAGAAAATATGAAACATGCGAATCTGGTTCGATTTTTTTTATATATTGATAGATTATTGATGCAGACGAGAATCCATCAGCGTCAGCATCAACTAAAATACCGATGTGGTCGTTTATAAGCAAATGAGCAAGAAGTACATTCGCTCCTAGTTCAATATTATGAAGATCAAAAGGATTAAGATCCTCGCTGCTGTTAGGATTAAGGAATGTATCAATATCCTTAATATTTCTATTCTTCAATATGGTGTCGATGATGTCTCCATTGTAAGAACTGATTTGTTTAATCTTCATTGGATTCACCAACAATTTTATTAGTGATTCTCAGGAATTGAGGGTGGATGCCTTCTAGCTCTAACATATCTTTGATTGCATAATTCATTCTTTTGATTTGCTCTTCCTTTTTTTCAGCTGATAATTTATTTACATATTCAATTTCCTCACTGTTTAAAGGACGATCGATCTCTATTTTTATAACACTTCTCATAAATTTTTCCTCCTAGTAGTTGAATCTTCGTTATTATATCTGGGGTTTTTAAAACGTAAATCAAGCTACTAGGATTCGGTTATGGAATAATTTCATGAAAGTTTCTGGGCCTTTATCTGAAGGGCTGTCTTTTAAATCGAGAAGACCTTCAACATCCCACATCACACTTGTTTCGAACCTGGAACCAAGCTTATTAATAAAAACACTATTGATTTTCTCTATGTAGTATTTTTCTTCGATACTCCCGACTTCTGTGAATTCTTTATCTAGTGCAATTATGACTCGTTCGATGCCTAAGTCATTTATTATTTCTAACTGAGTATCAGTGAGAGTCGACCCACTTAAAGCTACAGCAATAGACATATCAGGAAACATAGTATCTATCTGCATGACTGACTTTTCAGATTCACACAAGATGATTGCTCCGTAATCTGTTATTTGTTCCAGGTTAAAATTTAATCCATAAAGGCAAGCGCCGGTGGGGTGCTTTAAAAAACGATTTTTATAAAACACGGGCATATATTTTTTTCCGGAGTCCACTAATTCCTGATTTAAGTTCCTGGCTCGGACCCCAATAAGATTTCCTTTAAGATCATAGTGAGGTATGATTATTTGGTTATCTAAAACTGAGTACTTAATATTAAACTTCTTCATTGTCTTTGGAGAAATGTTGTCTTCTATCCAAGACTTATGATAGTAGTCATAATAAGAATCAAGGATTTTCTTATCTAACAGCTTAATTTCTGCTGCCATATCTTTTTGCTCAAACTTTTCAAAAAAAGACATATCCACTTTATCAGAGCCATATTTTGAATTTCTGTATGATAATCCAAATCTCTGACAAACAAATTTAAATGACTCAAAAAAAGTTAACCCTTTTATTTTCCCTATTAATCCGTACAGGTCCATGTGGCCGCATTCCGTAAAGCAATAAAATGAATGAGAGTTAGAATAGTAGGTAAGCTTATGGCTATGACCGTTATGACAGATCGTTTTGCATATAATATTTGAACCTTTTAATTTTGGTTGGGCTCCTAACTCTTGAAGTAAGGTGAATATGTCATTTTCACTCAAGGATTGTTTTACTTCGTTGGCATCCAAACCAATTCACCTCTTAACCCTGTTTAAGTTATTTTATCTGACTAAATAAAAACGTAAAAAAGAGAAGAATTATCTTCTCTTAAAAAACAGGCACTTCTTCAGCCGAATCTTCAGTTGCTTCGATAGCATATTCAATATCCATTGGGTGAACATCTAGCAAATTAAAATCGTAGTCTGTAACGAATAATGGTTCTTCTCTCATAGTTCCTAAATTCATGTAAGTCCAGATAATTACGTTACTGTACTTTCCTCCACGATTTTTATAAACCCAATGAGAGTAGTTTGGTTTTTTGTTAGTAAAACCGGATTGCAAAATATGCTTTAGATTATGGTGATCTGAAGCTCCCGCCCTAAATGTAAGAATGCCAAAGTCGACTTTATCTGCCGTGGCTTGTCCACCACGAAGAGCCGAAGGGTCTCTATTTTCAATCTCCTTCGAACCTCTGTTTAACTGAGTCGAAGAAGCAATAAAAATATCGTACTTCTCAGCAAGAATCTTTAATGATGATGAAAACTGATGAAGAATCTGGTCTTCCCGAAGATGATTCCCAAATGCGCTTGCCATTGTTCTGGAGAGTTTCGGGGTCATTTGAATATAGTCGAAGGCACACTCTTGAATATTGTTTTCAATAATATGTCGTTCAATAATTGTTTCAATATCTGAAATTGAGAAATCATTTACATATTCACAGAAGATAGGGGCCCTCTTTAAAATTTCGATTGCTTTTTTGAGCCTTCTTAAAACTACTTCAGAATACTTGCCATCTTTGATTACGTCTTCATCGACTCCAGAAATGAAAGCAAGCATAATTGTTTGAACTTCTCTTTTTACAAGCTCTGTTGATATGAATAGAGTAGGGATTGATGGGCCATTGCTTACATATTTGTTTTGGTCAATATCAAAAATTTCGTCACACGAAGCATTACACATATCAGCTAATGCTTGACGAGTTTTACCAGTACCCGTACCAGCTGAACGCAGCATAAGCTTTGTTTTCCGTTTTCCACGGAATATTGTGTTATAGAACTTGTTCGTGAATGGGTTCCCGTACTCGGGATCTTCGTCTAACTCATCTAGAAGAGTATCCAAGTCATCACCGGCCATAAAGCTTTTTGTCTCTTGGCCGATATTAAATTCATCTTTAATCTTAGTCAACTTAATTGTGTAATGGTCGATTATTTCATTAACAGTCATGTTGTCTATTTTTTTCATTCCATCATTCCGAACCTTTAAGTCAGTAGACTTCCAATCATAAAGGTCTGACACATCAATTCCATTTAATACGTAGTGTCTTAATAAAGAAATCTTTTTCAGTCGATCATAGCTGCTTTTAAAGGTATTTTCATTTGCATGAGCTATTGATTTTCTTATATAAGATAAACCATCATTTTTTTCCCAGATCTTATAGTGCTGAGGAAAAGAAGCTAGGTAATTATCGAGGTCAATTTCATCGATCTTAGTGACTTTATAATTTGAGTAAGCGATATTATATATCGAAGAAAACACAATTTGGTGAAATTCATGAGCAAAGTCTTTTTCTGTTATGATAATCTCGGAATCTCTTAAAAGATGAGGGTTCTTACAAAGAGAACCGATAACAGAATAGACCGCACGAGTAGGGTTTAAAGCTTTCATTACATTATCAGTAGTTGAGTTAACTTCTGTCATTTCAATAAATCCTCCATGTTTATTAATTTCTTGTCTCTATATCTGTTTTGAGACAGGGAGGGTGGCTTTATTTGAACCTTTTGGGTTTCTATTTTTTTAACCACCATATTCTCTCTTCTTCTTTTGAGATCTTTATAGTAGTCAATCATTTCATCATAATAGTGGGGGATAAGAGCTAAACCATACTTTGTTTCCAGCTGTATTTTTTTGATCCTTACTATGTAATCAAGAGCGAAGCCTATATTCTTATAAGTGTACCCTCGTTCCTCTTTAAACTGTTTGATTTGCCTAAGCATTAAACCTGTAGGAAAAGAGATACCAAAGACTTCTTTGCACTTGTTATAAAGGTTCTCTCGATCTTCGACTTCTTTAACTTTTTGCTTATAACATGCAGGGCAGTAGTTTTTGCTTTTGAATTTTTGCATAACAGATTGGGGATGTTTTTGTCCACATGTTCCGTAGCATTTAACTAATCTGTTGCTCATTTCAAACGCTCCTTTATATTTTTGTTATTATATCCGGGTCGCTTGAAACGTAAATTATGTAACAAAAAAGACGGCCATATATTGGCCGTCTAATTTATTAATACCTAGTTTTAACTTTTTTATCAACATATGATGATAATGTTTCAGCAAATAAATCGAGATTGTCTATAAGTTTATATAACTCTGTTTTGGAAAGCCTAATTCGATCTCGTATGCGTATTTTTTTCATTGTACTCCCATCAGTTACTACTTCAATTAAATCAGTATTCTTCAAGTTATGTTTTAATGAGTCCTCGTCTAATTGCCAATTATGATGTTGTATACAATTCCTAATGATTGTATGCTTTATTATTTCGTTTCTTAACTCTTTATCTTGTTTACTTAGCCTACTCATTTCATAATCTAAAGGTTTTGTTAGTCTAGATAATTTATCTGTAAAACCGGTTCGTTTGTAATCATCCCAAACATCACTAATAATATTATTGATTGTTAGCCAATCATCTCCATCCATATCCTCATAAACATGTTTATTAAAATCTAATTTGATGCTTTTCTTTGATAACTTCAGTTTGCTTTTGTTACCATTCTCTAATACTTCTCTTAACAGCTCGAAATAACAATTGTCCATAAAATCATGCAAAAGTTGAATTAACATACATTGATTGTAACCAAGTATTTTTTCTGCGATTTCTTCTTTTATTTTTTGGTTTGAAATTTCATCAATTGCTTTTAATTCTTTTTCAATATTAACTTTGTAAGAGTTGATATCCTTCTTGAAATCATCCACTGTATCCTGAATTATATTACGTCCTTCGGAATTCTTGGGATCACTTATATTTTCAGGTATAGGCAACTTTTGTTTTTGTTTGGTGTATTTTAAAGTATTCTGCTTTAAGAACGGCAAAAAGGGAAGGAGTAACCTTGACGCAATAAATGACGTGCCATTATTTTGTTGTTTTACATGATAAACCCAATGGCCATGGCTACTAACGTTATAATTATTGTAAAATAAGAAAGGAGGTAACCATATAGCCCCGATTTCTCCATCGCCTTCCCATCCCTCATTTTTAAATATTTTCTTTAATTCAGCTATCAATTCTTCCCCATTTGGTTTCTCCATAGGTATAGGCTCTATCATATCTAAATAATCTATATGTTCATACTCATAAACAAACCATTTTTCTAATGACTTCATAAATGTTCTCCTTCTCTAATTTTTCATAGCTCATGACCATACATATCCATTTTTCCTCGATTCTGGTTATGTTTATTTAATTATAAAATAAGTATTTTATAATTAAAAACCCCGACATCGGAATAATGTCGAGATTTTTGTCATAACCATATAGCATACATACACTGCTATGATTCTCATAAGATGGGGTCGGTAGAATCATAGCAAGAGATTGCTATTTTCTTAGGTTAAATCAGTCGATTAAAGTTGAATTATGACTGTTTCACTTCATAATTGTGATAAACCCAAACAGGGTTGGTTCCTAACAAAGCCAGTTTAAACTTGCTTAATATCTTTGTGGCTTCCTCGGTAAGACTGATTGTATCTCCGTCTTCATTACTTGAAGCAAACATAATATTCCCACAGATCACTACATCCCAATCGGTGATAGATGGATTTGGGGTGTTTTTTATAATAAGGGATGGCATTGAGGGCTCTTCCTTTAAAAGAAATCCATCGTCGTACCACACGTCTAACTCCTCAATGCTTGTCAAAGCAAGAGTTCCTTGGATTTCTTTCTTTAGAAGATCATAAGTGCTGCCCTCGCCCTCCTTAAAATTAATCAATTCTCCTGGCTTTAAAGTTGCGTAGTTGAGCATTTGTGTCTCTCTCCTTAAAGTTATTTATCTCTTACATTTAAATTATACAATATCTGGAATATAACGTACATATGTTCGTATTTAAAAAGCCAAACTTTTTAGGTTTGGCTCGTTTCAATGCTTTTAGATAAATATTTGAGGAGATCATATAGTTCATTTGGAGTTAGATCAATTCCTCTTACCTCACCGGTGATCCCAAGATCATTAGTAATTCCAAGGTGATCTAGAACATTAAACACTAACTCCGAGCAAATTAAATTGTTGGGATTGTTGAATAAATTCTTTCCTTTGAGGTGGAATAGGTTTTTAATGATATAACCAAAAATTTGTGCATAGTCATATTTCTTGCCTATATACGCTTTGCTAATCTCAACAACTTTTTCCTGTTGTTCTGAACTCAATCCTAAATCAAGAATCTCATAATAAGAATATTCTTTGGAATTAAACTTTTTAACTCTTGAAACAATATTTATATCGGCTTCAAGAATTTCAGTATCAGATACAGTAATGGCCACATGACTAAACTTTCCTCGATGATCAAATAACCTAATCAGTTTAGAAAGGATACCTTTTCTTCTTACAAAGATAATATTTCCTCTAGTCATTCTTTAAACACACTTCTTAAGAAATATAGTGCAATAAAGATAAAGTAAAGACCCCAGAAATCAATCTCGTAATTGAAGATTCGTGATATGCCAAACTGAATCAATACACTAGGAATGGCTAAATAAATAAGTAAAAGTAAAAGGTGAATAATAAACATAATTAGCTCTCCCTTCTGAAAATCTTTATTATTTTATCTGGCCGAATGAAAACGTAAATTACTTCAATAAAAAATTAAATAAAAAAGGAGCCGTTAACGACTCCAATATTTGATGCTGCCTATTAAATTATATAATTCTTGTTCAGTTAATTTTTGTTGATTGAATCGCTGTTCAAATTTAAAAGCAGCTATGACATCAGCGCCACAATCCAAACAAATTTTCTTTATTCCTTCAACTGCCCCACAGAATTTAGGATAAACTGAATTACCACTCCCAAATATAAAAATTTCTTTTCCATAAAGCTGTAAATGGTTTTCAATAAGATATTCTTTGAGTCTCTTAGGTATTTTTCCGTTACCCCAAGTATATGAGCCAATAGCCAAACGGTTGTTATTAGGGAAAGGATTGTTAAAGTCTTCAATGACTTGAAGATCCCTTTTAGTGTGCTCTTGAATAAACGAAATAAAGGTTCTAGTATTACCCGTATTTGAAGCAAGAATAATTGGAAGATACCCCATATCATAGGTCATCCCAATCATTCTTTTGCTCATTCGCTTTGCCATAGTTTACTTCTTTATCCTCAAAGAAATCTCTTTTTGTGTTATTCAAGTTATCGGGATCGAAGGCTGTTATCCAAGGCATAGGATTTTTCTTTGCTGCGAATATTTGGTCGAGTCCGAGGTTGTCTAGAATTAAATTCGCCCGGTACCCGATGTACTCTTTTACTTCTACAATATCAATATCAGGAGTGTTCTTATAAAGATCCTCACAGAACTCTCTTTCAAGTTGTACAAGTTTAGTGAAGAAATCATATACAAACTCAGAAAACTCTTCAGTATTAAGTTCAGGATATTGAGTTAGAATGTCACGTACCAAGATTGTTTGGAAGTAAGAGTGCTTCATTTCATCACGTTGAATATACTGAATAACAGTTCCGGTCCCAAACATTTTTCCGTTTCTATTAAAATGATAGAACGGTGTAAATCCATTTACGAAACATAAACCTTCTAGGCCACTCATTGCAACCAATCCTTTTGCAAAAGTCTCCGGAGTAGGATTTTGGATGAACTCATCAAACAGATCCATCATTAGCTTGTTTCTTCTAATCATGAATTCGTTCTTTTTTGGTCGTTCAAATACATCTAAAGAGACAGCTTTAGAGCTAACCGAACTTAGAATATATGTGTAAGATTCGTTATGAATTGTTTCCATTGCAGCTACAAAAGCCATAAGGGCTTTAATTGCAGAATCTCTAATATAATATGCAGCAACATTATCAAAATATGTAGCAATAGAATCGAGTACAGCCAAAATTCCGATAGCATTTAAAAACAACTCTTGTTCCATTTCGTTCATTTCAGTAGCCCACTGTACTTTATCCTTACTCATGGATACTTCATCCGGAATCCAGAATACTTCTCTCATTTCTTTAATAAGTTCGTAGTAGACTTGATTAATAATGTCATCCCAGAAGAGAATACCACTTACATCATCGAACATTCTCTCGCCTTTGTTAGGTAAATTCTCGTTAAAAACTCTCACTTGTTTCGTCAATTGTTCCATATAAGCGTTCCTCCGTATTCATAAAAATCTCTTAATATTTATATCTGGAGTATTAAAAACGTAAATCAAAAAAGGGAGCTTTCGCCCCCACTTCTTTAATATATTAAGCTGAACATGCCAGGCATGAACTTTCATGTTTTTGATCCCAAGATCGAGTGTAGTAAGAAGTTTTCACACCGGCTTTCCAGTTTTCCATATGAAGCTTATAGAAATTCTTAGCCTTAATGTCCTGAGGAATATAGAAGTTATGAGAAATAGCTTGGTCTACAAACTTTTGACGAGCAGCGTTGTGTTTAATAGCCCAAAGGTGAGCTAATTGTTTTTCATTTTCGTATTCCATTTTCATAGTTGGTTTGTAGAAGAACCATGTTTTTTGATTTAATTCCGGAACCAAAATAGGAAGGTGGAAGTCTTTTTTTCGTTCAAAGTAGATAACATCAAAGATTGGGTCGATTCCTGGAGTTGATCCAGCAATAACTGATGTTCCACCAGTCGGGGCAATAGCTCTTAGGTATCCATTTCTCATGTACTTAGAAGCCAATTCTTTAACTTCCAACCACTCGGGAGAGTTTAAATCACGTTCTTCAAACCATTCTCCAGTTTGCCATTTCGAACCTTCAAAAACAGGATAGCTACCTTTTTCTTTTCCTAATAAAGCTGAAGCTTTAATGCAATTCAACATGATTTTTTCTTCAAGTTTGGAGATATATTCAATAGCCTGTTCTGAATCCCACATGATTCCTTCTTGAGCTAATAAAGCAGCAATACCTTGTTCTCCTGCCCCAACAGCACGATACTTCATATTTGTGTATTGAGCTTGAGGAACAGGGACCTTTAAGAGAGAAATAACGTTATCAAGGGCTCTCATTTGAATTTTGATAACTCTCTCTGTTACTCCATCTTTTTCTGTTCTATTAACAACCAAGGAACTGAGGTTGCATGTTACTAGATCACCAATTTGTTTATGAATGATTACTTCTCCTGTTTCCCAATTAATCGTCTCTTGAGTTACAAACGAAGGTGACATATTTTGAGCGATTTCAGAACACAAGTTAGAAGAATAGATCATTCCTGAATGAGAGTTTGGATTATTACGGTTAACCGTGTCACGATAAAACATATATGGAATTCCAGTTTCTAATTGAGCCTTCATGTATCTCTTTTTCAATTCAATTGCTGGTACACGTCTCTTATCTAAATTGTTATTATCAACGCATAAGTAATAGTGGTAAGTCCAAGCATGATCAATTGGATTTGGTGTTTCTTTTTCACCAAGTTTTTTCTTATCGTAGAAGTCTTCAAGACTGAATCCCATCTTTTGTTTGATCTCATGAGGATCAAAAAGATAGAAGTCACCACGTTTTTCAACTTGTCTCATAAATTCATCCGGAATACAAAGACCAGTGAAAACGTTGTAAGCTCGTTTTGATTTATCACCAGTATTGAGACGAAGATCTATGAAGTCTTCAATATCTTTGTGCCATATATCTAGATACACAGCAACGGCTCCAGGTCTTTGTCCTAACTGATCAACGGAAACGGCCGTGTTATCAAGTTGTTTAATCCATCCTAGTATTCCACTGGCAGCGCCTTTATGTCCTCGAATATCTGATCCAGTTGCTCGTAATTTTCCAAAATAAATACCAATACCGGCACCATTTTTAGAGAACGTAGAAACATCAGTGTTATCATCAAAAATTCCACGAAGTGAGTCTTCAGTTGTTAGAACAAAACAACTTGATAAACCACCGGTAACACGGCCAGCATTCATTAAAGTTGGAGTAGCAAGTGTAAGGTAAAGGTTAGAAAGCGCCCAGTATAGTTCAATTGCTTTCTCCACTCGGTCTTTTTCCTCTGGCATCATCAGGTGAAGGGCAGCAATCATAAATCTTTCTTGTGGCAATTCATAAACTGATTTGTCAAAGTCTTTAACACAATAGCGACCAGATAGTGAATGAAGCCCTGCAAAATCAAATAATTCATCACGTTCGGGAACAATTGAATTTCCGGCCTTAACTAATTCTTCTCGCGTGTAATTAGCAAGAATATCGGGAGTATACAAGCCTTTTTCGGTGAGAGTCACGATAAGACCATAGAAATCACCATACTTCTCTTTTGAATCATAAGATCTATTTTTAGAAGCTCTTTTATATAACTCTTGGAGCTTTACATAACGGGCAAATCTATTCCAGTTAGTGTTTACAAGGTAATCAGGCGACACGTATCCAGAATCATTCTTAATGTCATTTGTAAGAACCAAAGCATTTTGAATGAGAATTTTCGTAATATCTTTTGATTCGATTTCTTCTCTTCTCTCGATTGTCCGGACCACTTTAGAAATGTAACTCTCTTTTGTGGTTGGATTAACCTCAATATTTTCGAATCCACGTTTAATAAATGAAATCAATCTTTCTCTATCAAATTCCATTCGTCGTTCACGTTTTTTATTCTTGTCTTTAATTACAACTGTCATAACCTATTTCCTTTCTTGCAGTAGTTGAGTTAAAGCAAGAGAGGACGACATAATCATCCCCTCGCCAATTATTAAAGAATTTCTTTCATTTTTTGAATTGCAACGAATAACGGCTGAACTTGTTCTTTGGAAGCATCGGTTAACTTATTGCCGGCTCCAAATACTTCATCTACAATTCTATTAACTTCATCCATACGATTTGCTTTATGGAACTGAACACCAAGCTCACGAGCTTCTTGCATCAGAGCATCATAATCCAGCTGTTCTTCTTGTAATCCAACTGATTCTTTTTCTTCTTTCAATTGAGAAGGATCAATTAGATTAATTGCATCAGTAACGGCTTTTTTATATGCTTCAGCATCCAAAGGAATTACTGGAGCAATACCTTCAAATGTTGAACCGGCTTGCCATTGAAGTGTTTCTCGAAGATGTATTACACGATGTTCATTCATGTGTTCATCAGTTGTAACTGTCATGAACAAGATGTTATCAACCATTTTGTTGATTGGAGCCATGACTTTATCTTTTAGATCTGGAACATACTTTTCAAATTGATAGTATTGTTCTTTGGTCTTTTTATCAGTTACAAGAGTCATAGTGTCGTTTACCTGTTCTTGAAGGACACCTGAAACAGGAATCTTAGTTGTGACTTGAGTTGCGTGAGCAATAAACACAGGAGTGTAGCCTAGTCGTTCAATTTGCTGAAGATTTTTCTTCCAATCATTTTTAAGATCAACCCAGTCTTTTCCCCATTCAACCTGGCCGAACTCTGTTTTGTCATACTTTGAAAGGATATATGTTTCAAGCATTGCGTAAAGGTTTTCTACCGTATCAATGCAAACAACATCGTATCGTTCTTTAATTTTTTTGTTCTGCAGCTGAGCTAAAACTTGAAGATATTCAATCCAGTTTGAAACGTACTGAACATTGGCACCAACAAGCACTTTATGCCGTTTTTCTGTGGCGATAAATAAAACTCGATCTCCATAGAGCTTATGAACAAAAGATGTTTT
This sequence comes from Bacillus sp. LJBS17, assembly GCF_019334685.1. Lineage (NCBI taxonomy): Bacteria > Bacillati > Bacillota > Bacilli > Caryophanales > Bacillaceae > Bacillus > Bacillus sp. LJBS17. The sequence continues at coordinate 5,657 of NZ_CP079760.1, read as the reverse complement.
ACCGATTTTAGGAACACCATAAATAAATGAAGTGTAGGATGCTAAATCCGTACTTGCCTTAATCGGCTCTAAATTTAATAAGTTAATTGCCATAGTTGAGTTCCTCCGATTTGTTTAATGTGATTACTTTTTATTTATATCTGGTGCTTGGAAAACGTAAATTAATTAATAAATTTTGCCGGTGTTTTTTTATTCTTCCTGTATTTTTTCTTTATCAATTCATATGGATAAAGCTCGTTGATTGAAACGTACCAGGTATTTTTCCCATCACTTGCTTGGAAAAAATCAGAATGACCAGCATCATGTAAGATGGTAACAATCTCACCTATCTCAAATTCATGGCCACAAAATTGTCTGATTATAATTGCTTTATCACCAACTTTATAAGAATTTTTCATCTATTAACCTCCGTCTTCTTTCAAGTCCTTTTGTATTCTATCTGGATAGTGAAAAACGTAAATTAAAGCACAAAAAAGAAACAAGGAATTATCCTTGTCTCTTGTCGTTTTCTTCATTAAACTTTTGCTTTAACCATTCAGCTGTAATTAATGCCTGGGGAACAACATATGAAGAGTTTTTTCTATATTTCAGAACCATGATCAACATAATTAAAGCAAGAGCTTCATTTAAGGCTTCAGTAATCATAGTCCCCCATGTACCGAACTTGATAAAGATCATAATGGCATTAACGAGCATAAAGATCAAAGCGACATTTAGAGAAAGCCAGAATAATACGCTCATACCATTTACGTCTTTTATTACATACGTTTTTCTTATTTGAGGTAGGTAACAAATTGTCAGGAACACCGTTCCTAGTACTGGCAGCCAATTCAATAGAAAGTTTATCATTGGGGAGCCACCTCTTTTTCAACTGATTTTTTTAATTCATCAGTTTTCTTTTTTAAAGCAGCTACTAAATCATCTACAGTAGAGAATATTCCACCATTTGTTTTCTTGATCAAGCCAATAACATAAAGATTACGATATTGGAATTGGTTTTCGGTAATATCATCAACTAATGTTAGAACCTTTTTAGCATTGTCATTTCCTAACTGCCGAACATCAGTATACAAACCAAGGATAGGTCGTCCAGTTGTTGAGAAAATTCCAATCTCTGCAGCAACACCAGAATCAATTTCTACCCCATCTAAAACGGCAACTAAAATATCACTTGATAGGAGGTGTTCTGTATCAGCATCGGCGATTTGTGTACTTGTTGCACTTGCTTTTTTATCATTAACAACAACATTCTCTTGTGGGAGATATACCTCAAGTTCAGGGATTTCTTCTCTGATTTTTGCTGCTAATGTATCGTTAAAATTTCGGTCTGCGATTCCAAATAAACCGTTAGCTAAGTATAGTTTCATTTTTATCAACCTCGTCTCATATTTGTTCAAAGAGAAGCCAACGAGAATTTCTTCTCATTGGCCTGATTAAAATATTAAAAATCTGGCATATCATCTGTATTTGGAGCATCACTAAATGGGTTATCATCTTGTGGTGGTTCCATTCCAGTTGGCAGAGATCCAGGAGGAAGATCATTTCCGTTCGAACCAAAACCACTTGGTGGTGTATCTTCAGCTGGTTGAGAAAGCTCCTGAAGCTTAAGTTTGCGGATTTGAAGAGCTGTTTCAATTTCTTCTTCTGTATAAGCTTTATCACCAAAGTAAGGAATTTCTCCACCGATTACTTCAATATTGTTTACATAGTTCGTTACCTGACGAACTTCTGCTTTTTCAGTAGATCCAAAGCCATGTGAAACTTGGCTTTCTGATTCTTTAACTTCGTCCACAACAGCATAGTTATTAATCTTGAAGTTTAATTGACCAGTAGAACCTGCAGGGTATAAATCCATAAATGCTTCAGCAAGTTCTGGACCAACAATCGTATTTTTAAGTTCAATAACTTCATTTCCCCAACCAACAGTGAAACCTTTAACTTTGTATTCTCCAGTTGGAAGGTCATTCTTAATAACTGGTTCAAATCCTTGAACAACTGTATCAATCGTTGCAATTGCTTTATCTGGTCGATCATTTGTTTCATCTAAACGGTTAAAGAAGATTCCTTTAACTTGGTTAAACTGAACAAGGTTTCCCTGTGCATTGTAGTATTCATTTAATGTAAGTTCTCCATTAACTTCAATTCGATCGGCTGCATCTGCCCCATCATCTTCAATAGTTTTGTATTCATTTTTTACAGTTTCAATGCCTTTAAAGAGTTTTGATGATTCCATCATAAACACTGAAATTTTGATTTCCTGAACATGGTTATCAAATTTTGAAAGAACAACCAGGTTACCAGACATATACTTATTGCCTTTTTTACTTGTTTTGACCTCTAAATCTTTTGATTTAAGGGTGCCGATTACTTGAACATTATTTTGAAGTTGTCTTAATTCTTTATTTTCCATGTAATTTTCCTCCGATTTTATAGTAGTTGAGTTATTTATTTTATAAGACTCCCATGAGTTACGAGAAAATTTCCTTCAATAGATTTTCAATTTCTGATGCTTCAGATTCCTCTGTAACTTCTTCCTGAACTTCATCAAGAATTGATTTAAGTTGATCCATAAGAATAAGAAATTCTAAATCACCGATAGCTTGCATAGCTTCATCTTGATCCATACCAGCTTGGCGAAATTGAAGATAAGCGTAGAGTTTTTCGATTTCATTTAACATAAGAATTTCCTCCGATTTGTGAGTGATTTTTATTACATATCTTTTATATCTTGGATTTTAGAAACGTAAATCAAAAAATAAATAATAAATTATTTATTTTTTAAAATAATATCTAACCCCAGATTTATTTTTTGTATTTATATCTAATCGACCGAATACGTAAACAAAAAAAGAGAACTCTTTCGAGTTCCCTTACAGCTTTCTGAAATCAACTGATTCAGAATAATATCCGTTAGATTCACCTAACCATCTTAGAGTTACATAACCATTGATTGTAGCAAATTTATAGAAGGTCCATGTTGCTGATCCCCAATCAGATTCACCAACTTGAGAAATTTCTTCAGCCATTGTTATTGGAGATCCAATTAAATCATCTAAATCACCAATAATCTCTTCTAAATAGACTGATTCGCAGCAGTCTTGCTCATGATACATTATATAAGATTCTCCATCCGAGGTATGAAAGATTAATTCTCCCACACCCTTTTGTTCAATTTTAGTAAGAGTTTTTCCGATAAGTACTTCAACGTCAGTATAGCTATCCCAATAAGACATATTAATTCCTCCGATTCGTTATCTATAGTAGTTGAGCAACTAAAAAAGAGCTCCTATTGAGCCCTTTAATTAGCATAAAATCTGAATTTTATATCTGAATTTAGCTTTAATCCTCTGATTTTCCGTCTAAATATCCAATACCATAGGATAAAAAGAAGCAAATAAACGTTATAATAAATGAAAGCATTGATCTTCTCCTTCGTTTACCAAGACTTCAGCATGAAATCCTAATTTTTCATCGTATTTCAACTCTACAACCGTCAAATCTGGATTGAAGTTGTGGTATTCCTCTAAGAACTGAATAATGCCTTCCGAGATCTGAGTTGTTCCAAGAAATTGTCTTCTTAAAGGTCCATAACGAACCTCAGCAATAAACCCTTTGTGATTGTTATATGTTAGTTCTTTTATTTCAACATCTTCTGGAGAAGTGGCTGCGTCATTTGAAATAAAAACACAAATTCCATCTACAATTTCTTGCTCATTTAATATTAATCTCATAATCAAAATCTCCTTTTGTAAGTCTTAGATGATTTGTAAGCACGGATGATAGCAATGACAATGATTAAAATAATGATCAAAGCGATGACATCAACGATCCAGGCAATAGGTGAAGCTCCATAGGAAACATAACCTGGTCCTCCGACTGGATGATAGGTGTAACCCCAGGGGTGCATCATGCTTGTCATGAACATTCCCATCGTAAAACCGTTATAATATCCAAACCAACCTGAAGGAGAAAATCCTGCATTGTAGTAATGATTAACAGAAACGGTTCTGCCACCAACATAAGCTTTTGTGGTTCTTCCACTATAGGTTTTTCCTTTTACCTTTGATGTAGCGCCTGAGAACGACCCTGATGATTTTTTAACAGAACTCTTCTTAGATAGTGTTGATTTTGTTTTATTTGAAGATTTTTTTGTTAAAGAAATTGATTTGGATTTTGATTTATCCGACTTTGTAGATTTTTTAGATGATCCACCAAAGAATGATTTAAAGCTAGAACTAAAGCTAGATTTCCTCGAACTTGAGCTTGATCCTGAGCTTGATCCTGAGCTCGAGCTAGAACTTGGTTTAGAATAACCGGATTTATAACTTCCACTATATGATGATCCAGAACTCCGACTACCACTACTGAAGCTGGATTTAGATGAAGAAAATGATGAAGAAACCCTAGCACTTCCACCACTAAAGCCAGCTGCTTCTGATATTGTAGGTGGCAACAGTAAACCGAAAGTAACGACTACTGCCAATAAGGATTTAACATATTTAAGTTTCATTTGTATTCCTCCAAGTAATGAGGCCGCCTAAGCGACCTATTATGCTGATTTTGAATCGTCAACGATAAACGTAAAATTCTTAACAACCGGTGATCTTAACATCGCTGCATCATCAGCCATCGCTTCACTCATGCTTTTCACAACTCTAATTCTTTCATTTTCGAATTCCGGATAAGATGTGAGAATAATATCTCCAATCTCTGGTTCCACAGGATTTTCAACTGTTAAGTACTTTGTAGGAACTTTTTTAGATAAAGCCCGGTATAAAGCGATCGCTTTACCAATATGCTCATTAAAGGTATCTCTCGGATCGCATTTAGCAATACCTTTTGCGTAAATTCTTCCAGACCTATAACCTTTTAATAGAACTGTTACGACACGTTTTTTTCTATTGATGTGGTATTCAGGAACAGTAGCATAAGATCCAACTTCATATCCATCGCACATAGTGGAATCTTTTAAGTTTTCAAGGTCTGACTTAGCATCTTCAATAACTTTCTTTCTAGCAGTAATAACTCTAGGTGACTTATTAGCTCTCTTAGTGAGTTCTTCTGCTGCTTTGGAAATAAATTCGTTTAATTCAGTAGTAGTCAAGTTTTTGAAATTTACCTTCTGCATAATATTAGTGTTCCTCCGATTTTTTGATTTGATTTTCAATTTCTGCTTTGATCTTTGGTTCAGGTTGTTGCCAACCTTCCGGTTTAAGTATCTTTCCACTATTGCCTAAGTCATATCTCGGTTTACCATCCGGAAATAACTTGGCCATGTTTGCGTCTTGAACAATATCAAAGAGTGGTTGTGGTTTAACTCCAGCAACGACAAATGATCCTTGAACAAAGTAATTAACATCAGTTAATGCATCCATTTGGTCAACAAGAATATCCTCAACCGGACCTTTCTTAATCACTTTAGATTCTGCAGCAGTAATTCCCCGGATTAACTCTGTTACCAACCCATAAAATTTTGTTTTGTTTCCACCTGCTGTTGCATATAAGAATTCAACTAACTCTTCAGCCGTCCAGATGGTTCTGGCCAAAGCAACATCTTCAGGAATAGATGTTGGTTTTTCTGAGATTGGGTGATGGAATGCTCGGTGAAACTCTTCAACTTGAGATTTGGCATAGTCTAAACCTTTTTCTTCTTTCAT
>NZ_CP079759.1:172500-4187179 GCF_019334685.1 Bacillus sp. LJBS17 | reverse complement strand
CTTCCGGCACGTCCCTCCTTTTCTTAGAAAATGGCGTCTTTCTCTGTTATAGAACACAAAAAAAGAGCAAATGGCGCTTACCATTCGTACACATTAAATGTTGAAAACATATAATATAGTAGATAAATAGCTTTTCGACAAATTTCACAACTTGTGGACAACCTTCTACACAAGCTGTGTGAAATCAATCCACAACTTATCCACACTTTGTGGATAAAGAGGAAAGGTAGGATTAGTAATCAAGAGTTAAAACACAAATATAATACCAAAATAAACGAGAGCTTGCAATGGTTGTCACAATCTTATCCACAAAGCGGACAACCTGTTGAAAAAACCTTGTCCACAGGGGTTGGTAATGTGAAAATGTTGTCGATAACCTCTGTGGATACTAAAAAAAGCCGAAAAAGATATCCACATGCGTGATTTTAGGGGCAAATTGTTTGAATTTGTCTTTTTTCCGTAAAATTAAGGAATCTAAAAAATAAGGTTTCGAAAGTTGAAAAGGTATGGTATCCTATTATGGTTGCAAGAAATAAAAGCACTAGTGAAGTTGACAATGAATAGGTAACGCAAATATAATAAGTAAGACTGTCTTTAACAGCTATTCCTCGAGGGAGGTGTCATAAATGAAAAGAACATTCCAACCGAATAACCGTAAACGCAGCAAAGTTCATGGCTTCAGAAGCCGTATGAGTTCAAAAAACGGTCGTCTAGTTTTAGCACGCCGTCGCCGCAAAGGCAGAAAAGTATTATCAGCTTAGGCCACTGAATAATGTCAGTGGTCTTTTTTCACGTTATGGGAAAAGATAGATGTGATGCGTAATGAACCGGGGCATGCTTCCTGGTTCAGATGCATCTCATGTTCATAATAAATTTTAAAAGTTTCTGCCAGCCAGTATCGGAGTGAGTCATTTGAAGAAGCGAAATCGTTTAAAGAAAAATGAAGATTTTCAAAAAGTGTTTAAACATGGGACATCAGTTGCAAACCGCCAGTTTGTCTTATATACGCTTGATCAGCCTGAAAATGATGAACTGCGTGTCGGGCTTTCCGTCAGCAAAAAAATTGGCAATGCCGTGATGCGAAATCGGATCAAACGTTTGATTCGGCAGGCCTTTCTTGAAGAGAAAGAGAGACTGAAGGAAAAGGATTACATCATTATTGCCAGAAAACCGGCGAGCCAGCTGACATATGAGGAAACGAAAAAAAGTCTGCAGCATCTATTCAGAAAGTCTTCATTATATAAGAAATCTTCGTCAAAGTAGGCATCACCACTGCTTTCTTACAACTTTTAAAAGCGCTTCCTTTCTGGTTGATCAGAAAAAGACACCATTTAAAACTGAAAGATGCTAAAATACATACAAGTATGCTTTGCAATAAAAGAGTGTAAAGATTAATTATAGGAGGAAATGTTGTTGAAAAGGAGAATAGGGTTGCTATTAAGTATGGTTGGCGTATTCATGCTTTTGGCTGGATGCTCGAGTGTGAAAGAGCCGATCACTGCAGATAGTCCGCATTTCTGGGACAAGTACGTAGTATATCCATTGTCTGAGCTCATTACGTATGTAGCGAAATTGACGGGAGATAACTACGGGCTTTCAATAATTCTAGTTACCATTTTAATTCGTTTATTAATTTTACCGCTGATGATTAAGCAGCTGAGAAGTTCGAAAGCGATGCAGGCTTTACAGCCGGAAATGCAAAAGCTTAAAGAAAAATACAGCTCAAAGGATCAAAAAACGCAGCAAAAGCTTCAGCAGGAAACAATGGCTTTATTCCAAAAGCATGGTGTCAATCCATTGGCGGGATGTTTCCCGATTTTGATCCAGATGCCGATTTTAATTGGATTCTATCATGCGATCATGAGAACCCAGGCGATTTCAGAGCACAGCTTCTTATGGTTTGACTTAGGAGAAAAAGATCCTTACTATATCCTTCCTATCGTTGCCGGTGTCGCTACATTTGTTCAGCAAAAACTGATGATGGCTGGCAATGCGCAGCAAAATCCGCAAATGGCGATGATGCTTTGGATTATGCCAATTATGATTATCGTATTTGCGATCAACTTCCCGGCGGCTCTTTCTCTTTATTGGGTAGTTGGTAACTTGTTTATGATTGCGCAAACTTTCCTCATTAAAGGACCTGATATTAAAAAAAATCCTGAGCCGCAAAAAGCCGGAGGAAAGAAAAAGTGAGGAATGTGACTGCTGCAGGGCGAAATGTCGATGAAGCAGTACAGTCCGGATTGCAAGAGTTGGGATTAACGAAGGATAAGGTAGAAATTACTGTTATTGAAGAGGGAAACAAAGGGTTTCTCGGTATTTTCGGTAAAAAGCCTGCGATCGTAAAGCTGGTTGAAAAGATTGATCCGATTCAGCAAGCGAAGTTATATCTTCAAACGATTGCCGAAGCCATTGCCGGGAAGTCTGATGTGACTGTTCAAGAAAGTAAAAAGACAGTGAGATATCATATAACAGGTGAAAAGGCAGCATTGTTGATTGGGAAAAGAGGACAAACCTTAAACGCCCTTGAAACTTTGACACAGCTTGCCCTTAACCGTTATCCAGGCCAATATAAAAATGTGACGGTGGATGCAGAAAACTATCGTTTGAAAAGAAAAGAAACACTGAGCCAGCTGGCCATCAAGCTTGCTGACCAGGTTTTGAAAACGAAAAAATCCATCCAGCTTGAGCCTATGCCGTCCAGCGAAAGAAAAATTATTCACGATACTCTTTCTGGATATGCAAACCATCAGATCAAAACATATTCAATGGGTGAAGGCGAAAATCGTCATCTCGTTATTTCCCATAAAAGATAGCATAAAACCGAAGTCCGATAAAAATTGGATTTCGGTTTTTTTGTATCTGAAAAATCTACTTTTCCTAGTAATATCAAGGTTTTGCCGTTTAAGTTTTTTCTTTTTAGGTGTATCCTGTTGATAAAAAGGAAGTTCAGGAAATAAAATTAATTGTTATTCACATGTGGATAAGTTAAAGTAATAAGGGACGAATTTCTATTTCTGTGGATAACAAATCTTCCACTTCGAACCAAACTATGTTATCTTTTAGTTTTGGCATAATAAAATTTTTTTATATAGATGAAGTATAAGTAAAGAGAGGTGAACAACATGGATACAATTGCGGCAATTTCCACACCGATGGGAGAAGGCGCGATTGCGATTGTACGGTTGAGCGGACCAGAAGCCATTCAAATCGCAGATAGAATTTATAAGGGACCAAAGGGGAAAACACTCAGCTCGGTCGAATCACATACGATTCATTATGGTCATATCGTAGACAGACCTTCGGATCGTGTCGTTGAGGAAGTAATGGTATCAGTGTTAAAAGCGCCGAGAACTTTTACACGGGAAGATGTTATCGAGATAAACTGTCACGGGGGAATTGTGACTGTGAACCAAGTGCTTCAGCTCGCATTGAGAGAGGGAGCGAGACTGGCAGAGCCTGGCGAATTTACGAAACGTGCGTTTTTAAACGGGCGTATCGATCTTTCACAGGCGGAAGCGGTTATGGACTTAATTAGAGCGAAAACGGACCGGGCAATGAACGTTGCTATGAATCAAATGGAAGGGCGTCTTTCTGCTTTGGTGCGCCGTTTGCGCAGTGAGATTTTAGAAACACTGGCCCATGTTGAGGTGAATATCGATTATCCGGAGTATGATGATGTAGAGGAAATGACGCATCAGATTTTAGTCGAAAAGGCAACCGCCGTGAAAAAGGAAATTGAGGCGCTGCTGAGGACTTCTGAGCAAGGAAAAATCTTGCGTGAAGGTCTTTCTACCGTCATTATCGGCCGGCCAAACGTAGGAAAATCATCTCTTCTGAACAGCCTCGTTCATGAGGCAAAAGCCATCGTAACCGATATTCCCGGAACGACACGGGATGTGATTGAGGAATACGTGAATGTAAGGGGCGTCCCGCTTCGTCTGGTTGATACAGCAGGTATTCGTGAAACAGAGGATATTGTTGAGCGAATCGGTGTTGAACGTTCTCGCCAGGTCCTAAAGGAAGCGGACCTGATTTTACTTGTGCTTAATTATAGTGAAGAGCTTTCTGAAGAAGACGTGAAGCTTTTTGAAGCCGTTGAGGGCATGGATGTAATCGTGATTTTGAATAAGACTGACCTTGAGGCGAAGATTGACACTGAACGTGTCCGTGAGCTTGCCAATGGACGTCCAGTTGTTACGACATCTCTTTTAAAAGAGGAAGGCATCAATGATCTGGAAGAAGCGATTCAATCATTGTTCTACACGGGTGCCATTGAAAGCGGTGATCTGACTTATGTCAGCAACACACGTCACATCTCTATTTTACAGCAAGCAAAACGCGCCATTGAAGATGCGCTTAGCGGCATCGAACAGGATGTCCCGATCGACATGGTGCAAATTGACCTTACAAGATGCTGGGAGCTTTTAGGGGAAATCATTGGAGATTCTGTCCACGAAAGTTTAATTGATCAGCTCTTTTCACAATTCTGTTTAGGAAAATAATAAAAGGAGGAACTAGAATCATGGGGTATGAAGCAGGCCAATACGATGTGATTGTGATTGGCGCCGGGCATGCCGGTGTTGAGGCTGCCCTCGCATCTGCACGCCAAGGCGCCAAAACGCTTGTCTTGACCATCAACCTAGATATGGTTGCATTTATGCCATGTAATCCGTCTGTCGGCGGCCCCGCAAAAGGGATTGTCGTCCGCGAAATTGACGCGCTCGGCGGAGAAATGGGAAGAAACATCGATAAAACACATATTCAAATGAGAATGCTGAATACAGGAAAAGGTCCTGCGGTTCGTGCATTACGTGCGCAAGCAGACAAATTCCAATATCAGCACGAAATGAAAAATACGCTTGAAAAAGAACCAAACTTAACATTGCTGCAAGGAATTGTGGAGCGGCTGATCGTTGAAGACGGCGAATGCCGAGGCGTTATTACACAAACCGGCGCACATTATCGTGCGAAAGCAGTTGTCATGACAACAGGGACATATTTAAGAGGACGTATCATTCTTGGCGATCTGTCTTACTCAAGCGGCCCGAATAACCAGCAGCCTTCTATTAAGCTTTCTGAGCATTTGGAGGAACTCGGTTTTGACCTTGTTCGTTTTAAAACAGGTACGCCGCCTCGCGTTAAAAGCGACACGATTGATTACAGCAAAACGGAAATTCAGCCTGGTGACGATGTGCCTCGCGCTTTCTCATATGAAACAGTGGAATATATCACAGATCAGCTCCCTTGCTGGCTGACATATACAAGCCCTGAGACACATGAGATTATTGACAGCAACCTGCACCGTTCACCGATGTATTCCGGTATGATCAAAGGTACAGGCCCAAGATATTGCCCGTCCATTGAAGATAAAGTTGTACGATTTAATGATAAACCGCGTCACCAAATCTTCCTTGAGCCGGAAGGCAGAAATACACAGGAAGTCTATGTCCAAGGTTTATCTACAAGTCTTCCAGAAGACGTACAGCAAAGAATGCTTGCAACGATTCCTGGACTTGAAAACGTGCAAATGATGAGAGCCGGCTATGCGATCGAGTATGATGCAATCGTACCGACACAGCTCTGGCCGACACTTGAAACAAAAAAAATCACAAACCTTTACACTGCAGGCCAAATTAACGGAACTTCCGGTTATGAAGAAGCTGCGGGACAAGGGATTATGGCGGGAATCAATGCAGGACGAAAAGCGCTTGGAAAAGAAGAAGTGATTTTAAGCCGTTCTGACGCCTACATTGGTGTTCTGATTGATGACCTTGTGACAAAAGGTACCAATGAGCCATATCGTCTTTTGACATCACGTGCGGAATACAGATTGCTTCTTCGCCATGACAATGCTGATTTGCGTCTGACAGAAATCGGACACCGCATTGGATTGATTTCTGATGAGCGCTATGCGGCTTTTGAGAAGAAAAAAGCGGCGATCGAGGCGGAGAAAAAACGTCTTCATTCTGTAATTATCAAGCCGTCTCCGGAAAATCAAGAATATATCCGTTCTCTTGGCGGAAGCGAATTGAAAGATGGAGTTCGCGGCACAGACTTGATGAAGCGTCCTGAAATGAACTATGAAACAGTCACAAAACTGGCGCCGCCAGAAGTGCCAGTTCCTCAAGACGTGGCAGAACAAGTAGAAATCCAAGTGAAATATGAAGGATATATTGAAAAATCTCTTCAGCAAGTGGAAAAACTGAAGAAGATGGAAAATAAAAAAATTCCAGATCGAATTGATTATGACGCAATTAAGGGGATTGCGACCGAGGCGCGTCAAAAACTGAAAAATGTACGGCCTTTGTCTGTTGCCCAAGCTTCCCGCATTTCCGGTGTAAACCCGGCGGACATTTCAATTCTATTGGTGTATTTAGAGCAGGGACGCATTGCGAAGATAGCCGAATAGAAAGGATGACGGCATGAATATTGAAGAATTCACTTCTGGTTTGGCGGAAAAAGGGATCTCCCTTTCTCCCCGTCAGCTGGAGCAATTTGAGCTGTATTACGACATGCTGGTTGAATGGAACGAAAAAATCAATCTGACTTCAATAACAGAGAAAAAAGAAGTGTATTTAAAGCATTTTTATGATTCCATTACAGCTGCTTTTTATGTCGACTTCAATCAGGTGAACACGATTTGTGATGTCGGAGCGGGAGCGGGTTTTCCAAGTCTGCCGATAAAAATATGCTTTCCGCACCTCAATGTCACAATCGTGGATTCACTGAATAAACGGATCACGTTTTTAGAAAAGTTATCTGAGGCTTTGCAATTGGAGAATACAACATTCTGCCATGACAGAGCTGAAACGTTCGGGCAACGGAAAGACGTGCGTGAAAGCTATGATATTGTGACAGCGCGAGCAGTTGCGAGATTATCTGTTTTGAGTGAGCTTTGCTTGCCTCTGGTGAAGAAAAACGGTTTATTTGTTGCTTTAAAAGCCGCATCAGCTGAAGAAGAACTGAATGCAGGCAAAAAAGCAATCACGACGCTTGGAGGAGAACTTGAGAATATCCATTCTTTTAAGCTGCCTATTGAAGAAAGCGATCGTAATATTATGGTGATACGCAAAATAAAAAATACACCTAAGAAGTATCCAAGAAAACCGGGAACTCCTAATAAATCGCCAATTGAAGGGTAATTTAGACAGCCTGATATGACAATACCATCATATTTTCATCAAAATTGATGGATGTACAGCAGGAAAAACCATGAGAAAATAGAATTATAAAAATGGCAGTTTTTAAAGGTGGTGTAGGTACATGAAGCATTCATTCTCTCGTTTCTTCGGGCTTGGTGAGAAGGAACAGGAGCCGGAGATTGCTGAACATGATACAAACAAAGAAGAGATTCTGGAAATACCGGTAAATGCTATCGTTCCCAACCGTTTTCAGCCACGCACCATTTTCTCAGATGAAAAAATCAAAGAGTTAGCAATGACCATTCATACACACGGCATTATTCAGCCGATTGTTGTTAGGCATACAGAAGAAGAAGGCCAATACGAACTCATTGCAGGTGAAAGACGCTGGAGAGCGGTGCAATCGCTTGAGTGGGAAAAGATTCCGGCAATTATTAAGGATTTTTCCGACACGGAAACCGCTTCTGTGGCGTTAATCGAAAACTTGCAGCGGGAAGAACTGTCTTCTATTGAGGAAGCGCATGCTTATGCTAGGCTGCTTGAGCTGCATGATTTAACACAGGAGGCACTCGCACAGCGCTTAGGAAAAGGGCAGTCTACAATCGCGAATAAGCTTCGGTTATTAAAGCTGCCTCAGCCGGTCCAAGAGGCAATTATGGAGAAGAAAATCACCGAGCGCCATGCCAGAGCACTGATTCCACTGAAACAGCCTGAGCTCCAAGTCACACTGCTCACAGAGATTATTGAGAAAAGTTTAAATGTAAAGCAGACGGAAGACCGCGTGGTGAAAATGCTGGAGCAAGGCCAGAGAAAGCCAAAGCCGAGACGCAAAGCATTCAGCAGAGATACAAGAATTGCGATGAACACGATTCGCCAGTCACTATCAATGGTGGAAGACAGCGGTGTAAAATTGAATACGGAAGAAGAAGAATTTGAAGAATATATTCAATTAACGATTCGCATACCAAAATAGAAGCTCTCCTGAAAAGCAGGAGAGCTTTTTATATTTTTAATAAAAGGTAATCACTTACTTTTAGTGAATATTATTATATTAGAATTCTTTTCTTTAAGCTTGTGGATAAATTCTTCAGATTTTTGCGGTGAAATCACTGCATGTCCCCATCCCCCCTGATAATATATTGTGATGGCATGGCGAGAGCCGATCAGACGAAAACCGGACCACAGTTTCTTTTTTTGAACGACTTTATCGATGTTTTCATAAGGAATTTGATGTTTGATCAATCCGGCTTTAATGATCAGATGGTGTTCCTTCAATACATATTTTAGGTCAATAAAGCTCCAAATGATGAGTCCATTTAAAAGAGTCAGCAGAATAAAAATGATCCAGCCGGAAACTCTCATATTTCCCAGCACAAAAGGAACAATGGCATCTGCTTGTATCAGTAATATGAGAAACACAATCATCAGCGTAACGGGTACGTCTCTCTTCGTTTGATAAACCATTTTCTCACCATCCTGTTTCCACGTTCTGTACTGTGACTTCTTCTTTTTTTCTTTAAGAAATTCCTTTTTTAAGTCAAAAAAACATAGAAATTGCAGAATTTATAAGAGAAAGCATAAAGCGTGCTTGAATTTTCAATTATTTCCCTTCTGATTCGGAACAAAATGATGAAAAAAATGAAACGCTTTAATCTTTTTTTGATAGAATAGAAGCAAGATAGTACATGTTCATGTGAAAGTAGGTGACATCGTGGGAAAAATCATAGCAATTACGAACCAAAAAGGCGGGGTCGGCAAAACAACGACGTCTGTCAACCTTGGGGCATGTTTGGCTTACATAGGGAAAAGGGTTCTGCTGGTAGATATTGATCCGCAGGGAAATGCGACAAGCGGATTAGGGATTGAAAAAGCCGATGTAGAGCAGTGTGTGTACGATATTTTAGTAGATGATGCAGATGTAATAGATATTATTAAAGCAACGACAGTAGAGAACTTGGATGTGATTCCTGCGACGATTCAGCTTGCAGGGGCTGAGATCGAGCTGGTTCCTACAATATCAAGAGAAGTGAGATTGAAGAGAGCGCTTGAAGCAGTAAAGCAAAATTATGATTATATTATCATTGATTGTCCGCCGTCATTGGGCTTGCTGACGATTAACGCCCTTACAGCCTCGGATTCCGTTGTGATTCCTGTACAGTGCGAATATTATGCCTTGGAGGGTCTCAGCCAGTTATTAAATACAGTACGTCTTGTGCAAAAGCATTTGAATACTGATTTAATGATTGAAGGTGTATTGCTGACAATGCTTGATGCCCGGACAAACCTTGGCATTCAAGTGATTGAAGAGGTTAAAAAGTATTTTAGGGATAAAGTATATAAGACAGTTATTCCGCGTAATGTCCGTCTGAGTGAGGCACCGAGTCACGGAAAACCCATCATTTTATACGATCCGCGGTCAAGAGGTGCGGAAGTATATTTAGATTTAGCAAAGGAAGTGGCTGCGAATGGCTAAAGGCCTTGGAAAAGGGATTAATGCGTTATTTAATCAGGTAGATTTGTCTGAAGAGACAGTTGAAGAAATTAAAATTGCCGATTTACGCCCTAATCCTTATCAGCCAAGAAAACACTTTGATGACGAGGCATTAGCTGAACTAAAAGAATCTGTGCTGCAGCATGGCATTCTTCAGCCGCTTATCGTCAGAAAATCTTTAAAAGGCTATGATATTGTTGCGGGTGAACGGCGTTTTCGAGCGGCAAAGCTGGCAGGTTTAGATACAGTTCCGGCCATTGTCCGTGAATTATCAGAGGCGTTAATGAGGGAAATTGCTTTATTAGAAAACCTTCAGCGTGAAGATTTATCTCCGCTTGAAGAGGCTCAGGCATATGACTCCTTGTTGAAACACTTAGATCTCACACAAGAGCAGCTCGCCAAACGTCTTGGGAAAAGCAGACCGCATATTGCGAATCATTTAAGACTGCTGACACTGCCAGAAAATATTCAGCAGCTTATTGCCGAAGGTACGCTTTCTATGGGACATGGACGCACGCTCCTTGGCTTGAAAAACAAAAATAAGCTTGAACCGCTGGTACAAAAAGTGATTGCGGAGCAGCTCAATGTTCGCCAGCTTGAGCAGCTGATTCAGCAGTTGAATCAGAATGTTCCACGTGAAACAAAGAAAAAAGAACCTGTGAAAGATGCGGTTCTAAAAGAACGGGAATCCTATCTCCAAAATTATTTTGGAACAACAGTTAATATTAAAAGACAGAAGAAAAAAGGCAAAATCGAAATTGAATTTTTCTCTAATGAAGACCTTGACCGGATTTTAGAGCTTTTGTCTGAACGAGAATCATAAATGAAAAAACCATCTTTCAAACGAAGATGGTTTTTGTTTTATATGCGCCCAGTGAGCCTTTGCAACGGGTTAAGGCGTTCTTGCCTCCACTCTGTCCGATCTGTTAAACTCAAACCTTCTGCTAGAACATTTGCCATATTCATGACCAAGTTGAGTCTTGTATTTTGCAATACAAAATATTCCATGAAACCGCTAACATTCACGATTCCGTTAATATGAAGATCCCCCACTTCAGGAAGGTCTTTTTGTACACCGGCTCCGGGCTTTAATGGCCCGTCCCCGATTTGAAATGAACCCACACTCTTAACGCGGCCTAAGCATGCATCGACTGCTATAACAAATGGGTTTTTATGTAATTTATGAATGTCATTGATTTTATCCTTCATGTTCACAGCATGGACGGGGTCAGATAAGGTTCCGTAGACATGGAATCTGGTGAGCTGCATCTGTTTGAGTTTCATTCCTACGAGCGGGCCCAATGAATCACCGGTTGAACGGTCTGTTCCGATACAAACCACAACAATTGGTTTGCCGGCAGCTTTACGTAAGGATGAAGAAAGGATGGTTTGGATTTGTTTTGCCGCTGCAGCATCTGTATGTGAAACATATTGCTTTACTCGTTCCTGAGAGGAAAAAAGCCCGCCTTTTCGATTCATGGGTTTCACTTCCTTGTTATAGTAGGTAACAGAATTGCTATGGTGTGTGTTTCGTTATGTAAGGTTGTTTACAGTATATCCAGCAGTACGGTTTTTTATGCTTTGTGTATGACACCGGAGATTTTAAAAAAGTAGAGGTTATTATGAATGGTTAGTGGGTGAATTATAAATATTTTCCCCCATTGCCTCGATCATGATCAAGCTACGGTCTGCTTACAAAACACTTTATAGATAGGAATGGTTAATGAGGTTCATTCCTTCATTCCACTGCAAAATGATATATTTTTAGACTGCCTCCATTAGCAGTCTTTTTTTATGTGTATTTCGTATGATAATTTCAGCTTTTGTTCAAATGTCTATGAAAATATGGCATTTTTGCTTTCCTTTATTTATATAGTAACAATAACGGGAACAAGCTGAACTTTGTCTATGAGGTGATAGTGTTGTGGAGAGCCGGAATGAAGTGGATGCTGCTCATATTAGGGAGCCTGATCGGGGCCGGATATGCGAGCGGTCAGGAGATATGGCAGTTTTTTGGGGCGGAAAGCGGACTTGCTATTGTGCTGTTTACAATTATGTTCATTTTCTCGTCTTATATTGTGATGAAAATCAGTTTTAAAGTTCAATCCACTCATTTTCTGCCGGTTCTGGAGCATTTAATGGGGCCATGGCTGGCGAAAATTTATGATGTCCTCATCATTTTTTATTTGTTTTCGACGACTATGGTGATGATTGCCGGAGGCGGTGTGACCCTGCAAATGTACAAGCTTCCTTTCTGGTGGGGAATCACGCTGATTTGCATCGTGACAGTGTGCTTGTTTTTGTGGGATGTGAAAGGAATATTATCTATAAATAGTATTTTGATTCCTGTGTTAGTAGCGGGGCTTTTATATGCGCTGATCTCCTTTCAGAGCACACATCACCATACGTGGACGATTGATTTGTCCCAGCAGTATAACTGGCCTGCGAGCATTACGTTTACCTCTTTAAACATCCTTTCAGTTGTTGCGATTTTATCCTCTGTTGGGAAAGAGATGAAAGGGCTCGGAGAAGCAAAAATCGCAAGTGTGGCAAGCGGTCTTATTTTTGGCGTGATCTCATTTGTTTATAATGAAACGTTGGTGGAGCTGGCGGGCTCCCTTTCTCAGTTTGAAATACCGCTGTTTGCCGTTCTGGAGGGTGCGCCTTATTTCCTTTTTTTATGTATGACGGCGGTGCTGTGCCTGGCGATTTACACGACGACGGTAGCAGGTTTGCTGGGGCTGTCCAGCCGGCTGATGGCGTTTATTCATATGCCTAGATGGATGATTGTGTTGATTTTGTTAGTGTTAATGGTACCTTTTACTTCTTTCGGATTTTCTGATTTGATCGCGTTCTTGTATCCGATATATGGGATGCTCAATTTGTATTTGTTAGTTTGTCTGCTCTTATATCCTATTTTGAGTAAATGGAAATAAGAGGATGGATTTCTTTTCGGGTATCTTGATTGCTCTTATGATCAGTTTTTTTGTACAATAGATACAGCAGTTTAGGAAAAGAGGTGAAGGGTCTTGGCGGATAAAGACTTTGGCCTGAATGATATCGTAGAAATGAAAAAACCGCATCCATGCGGAGCGAACAGCTGGAAAATTATACGCATGGGAATGGATATTCGAATTAAGTGTGAGGGATGCTCTCACAGTGTTATGATTCCGAGAAGAGAATTTGAAAGAAAACTAAAAAAAGTACTAGTCAAGCATGAGGAGCCTACTTCATAAATAGGCCGACACTCATGCTTTTTCATATAGAAGGTAAGGAGAAGACGGCGATGAGCAAAGTGCATCAGTCGGCATGTCCGCTGAATTGTTGGGACAGCTGCGGCTTTTTGGTGACTGTTGATGATGGAAAGGTAACAAAAGTGGACGGAGATCCAAACCATCCGATTACGGAAGGTAAAATCTGCGGCCGCGGCAGAATGCTTGAGACAAAAACAAATTCTCCTGATCGGCTTCGCTATCCAATGAAAAAACAAAATGGCGAGTTTGTGCGGATTTCTTGGGAGCAGGCACTTGATGAAATTGCCGATAAACTTCGGGAAATCAAGGAAACGTCGGAGACGACTGCTGTTTTGCACAGCCATGATTATGCGAATAACGGTCTGTTAAAAGCGCTTGATCAGCGTTTTTTTAATGGATATGGAGGCGTGACTGAAATCGTCGGAAGCATATGCTGGGGCTCCGGCATCGAGGCGCAAAGCTGGGATTTTGGCCGTTCGTACGGTCACGGCCCGCTTGATATTTACAACAGCAAGCATGTTGTTGTGTGGGGAAGAAATGTATCCAGAACAAATATGCACTTATACCATCACTTGCAGCAGGTGAAAAAGAAGGGCGCCACGATTACGGTGATTGATCCGATCTTCAACCCGACTGCTAAGCTTGCTGACCGCTATATCTCTGTAAAGCCTGGAATGGACGGCTGGCTTGCGGCAGCCGTTTTGAAGGTTCTGATTGAGACGGGAAGAACGGATGAAACGTTTATTTCTGAGCATTCTGTCGGTTTTGATGATGTGAAAGAGCTTTTGAAAACTGTTTCTCTGGAAGAGTTTATTGTGAAAACAGAAACTTCTATGGAGGATCTGGAGTATCTGGCCGGTTTGTATGCTGATGGTCCGGTGTCTACTTTTATGGGGCTTGGCATGCAGCGATATAAAAACGGCGGCGGAACGATTCGTTGGATTGATGCACTCGTTGCGGCAAGCGGAAATGTCGGAATTAAGGGCGGCGGCGCGAATTTCGGAAATGTCCAGATTGGCGAGAGCTTTGCAAAAACAAAGCTGACGCTGCCGGAATTAAAAACAACATCACGTTCTTTTTCAATGATGACGCAGGCTGAAGAAGTGTTGACCGCTGCTGATCCTGCGATTGAGATGATTATTGTGACGTGCGGAAATCCGCTGACTCAGGTGCCGAATACAAATAAGGTGAGACAAGCTTTTGAAAAGATTCCCATGACGGTTGCGATTGATTCCATTATGACAGATACCGCAAAGCTGTGTGATTATGTTTTGCCGACTGCCACTGTTTTTGAAGAAGAAGATATCTACTATTCCAGTATGTATCATCATTATGTTCAGTACGGGAAGAAGCTTGTGGAGCCGCAGGGTGAAGCGAAGTCGGACAGCTGGATCTGGTCAGAGCTTGCAAAACGCCTTGGATTTGGCGAGCTGTTTGAATACAGCACTCAAGAATTTTTAGAGATGGGGCTTTCTTCATTGGAAGCAGAGGGTGTGACACTCGAGCGTTTAAAAGAAAAAGGCCACCTCCCTCTTCCAGTAAAACAGGTGCCGTGGGATGATTATCAGTTTTTGACGCCGAGTGGAAAATTTGAATTTACTTCGTCGCTAGCTGAGCAAAAGGGATTTAGCGGCTCGCTTCAATTAAATGTGCCCGAAGAATCTGTTTTCCATAATGAGGAGTTAGCTGAAAAGTACCCTTATACGCTGTTATCCATTCATCCGCAGCGTTCCAACCATTCACAGCATGTGCCGTTTATTGAAAAGCTTCAGCACGTTCAGGTTGATATTTCTCCAGATATAGCGGCTGAGCAGAATCTTCAGGATGGAGACGAGGTTGTCATCTTTAATGACCGCGGACGCTTGAAGGGCAAGGTGAAAGTGATGAAGCAGGCTCATGCGAAGACGATTAATATAGATGAAGGCATGTGGGCGGCTTTTGGAGGGTCAGTCAATGCACTGACAAATGATACAAATTCTGATAATGGAATGGGAAGTACGCTTTTTGACTGTTTAGTAGGCTTGAAAAAAGCATAATCAAAGGGATTGGCAGGCTGAAAATGCTTTTTTGTCAGCTTGTCTTTTCCAGTGAACCTCCTTATAATTGCTCTAGGTTCAAAATACGCTCATACAATGACGGTTTTATATAGAGGAGATGAAAGAATGGCTTTAACAGCTGGAATTGTTGGTTTGCCGAACGTCGGAAAATCAACACTATTTAACGCAATTACACAGGCCGGTGCCGAATCAGCCAACTACCCGTTCTGTACAATTGATCCGAACGTGGGAATTGTAGAGGTGCCGGATGATCGTCTGCAAAAGCTGACTGAGCTGGTCAACCCGAAGAAGACTGTGCCGACTGCTTTTGAATTCACTGATATTGCAGGGATTGTAAAGGGCGCATCTAAAGGAGAAGGACTCGGCAACAAGTTCCTATCTCATATTCGCCAAGTTGACGCGATTTGCCACGTTGTCCGTGCTTTTTCCGATGACAACATTACACACGTTTCCGGAAAGGTTGATCCGATTGATGACATTGAAACGATCAACCTTGAGCTGATCCTCGCTGATATGGAAACGGTTGAAAAGCGGATTACACGCGTCAGCAAGCTTGCGAAGCAAAAAGATAAAGACGCTGTATTTGAGTTTGAGATTTTATCTAAACTGAAAGAAGCGTTTGAGAGTGAAAAGCCTGCTCGATCTGTAGAATTCACTGAAGAGCAGCAAAAGCTTGTGAAGCAGCTCCATTTACTGACTTCGAAGCCTATTTTGTACGTGGCCAACGTAAGTGAAGATGAAGTTGCTGATCCATCTGGCAATGAAAATGTAGCGAAGATTCGCGAGTACGCTGCCGGCGAAAACGCAGAAGTTATCGTTGTGTGTGCAAAAATCGAATCCGAAATCGCTGAGCTTGAAGGCGAAGAAAAGCAAATGTTCTTGGAAGAGCTGGGCATTCAAGAATCAGGTCTTGATCAGCTGATCAAAGCGTCTTACTCTCTTCTCGGCCTCGCAACATATTTCACAGCCGGAGAACAGGAAGTCAGAGCTTGGACATTCAAAAAAGGCATGAAAGCCCCTGAGTGTGCAGGAATTATTCATAGTGACTTTGAGCGGGGCTTCATTCGTGCTGAGACAGTTGCTTATGAGGATCTTCTTGCGGGCGGCGGTATGGCAGGAGCTAAAGAGGCAGGAAAAGTCCGCCTTGAAGGGAAAGAATATGTGGTCCAAGACGGAGATGTTATTCATTTCCGATTTAATGTATAGGATGCAGTTGTAAAGGGACAAGAGCTTTGGTATAATATAAAATTGTGAGTAATAGAATTATTGCTCCTTGCCCATTATGGGCCGCTTAGTCCAAAAGGAGGTGCAAACAGATGAGAAAGTACGAAGTTATGTACATTATCCGCCCAAACATTGACGAAGAGTCTAAAAAAGCAGTTATCGAGCGTTTCAACAACGTTCTGACTTCTAACGGTGCGGAGATCACTGGAACAAAGGATTGGGGTAAACGTCGTCTTGCTTACGAAATCAACGATTTCCGCGACGGTTTCTACCAAATCGTAAACGTTCAATCTGACGCTGCGGCAGTTCAAGAATTTGACCGTCTAGCTAAGATCAGTGACGATATCATTCGCCACATTGTTGTTAAAGAAGAAGAATAAGCAATTTTGAAATATATAATGGTAAAAGGTGGTCTTTCTTATGCTTAACCGAGTTGTATTAGTCGGAAGACTGACAAAAGACCCAGAGCTTCGTTATACGCCAAACGGTGCGGCTGTTGCTACGTTTACTCTTGCTGTGAATCGTACATTTACGAACCAGTCCGGAGAACGTGAGGCCGATTTCATTAATTGTGTCACTTGGAGAAGACAAGCCGAAAACGTTGCAAACTTCTTGAAAAAAGGAAGCCTTGCAGGCGTAGATGGCCGTTTACAAACAAGAAACTATGAAAACCAGCAAGGACAGCGTGTCTTCGTGACAGAGGTCCAAGCTGAAAGTGTTCAATTTCTTGAGCCGAAAAACGGCGGCGGTTCTGGTTCAGGTGGATACAACGAAGGAAACAGCGGCGGAGGCCAGTACTTTGGCGGAGGCCAAAATGATAATCCATTTGGGGGAAATCAAAACAACCAGAGACGCAATCAGGGGAACAGCTTTAATGATGACCCATTTGCCAACGACGGCAAACCGATTGACATCTCGGATGATGATCTTCCATTCTAATGTGATTATCGCCTAAAATGAAAAAGAAAGGAGGGAAATGACAATGGCAGGAGGACGCAGAGGCGGTCGTGCGAAACGCCGTAAAGTGTGTTATTTCACTTCTAACGGTATCACGCACATCGACTACAAAGATGTAGATCTTCTTAAAAAGTTTGTTTCTGAGCGCGGTAAAATTTTACCACGTCGTGTAACTGGAACAAACGCTAAATATCAACGTAAATTGACTGCAGCGATCAAACGCGCACGTCAAATGGCTTTACTTCCATACGTAAGCGGTGAGTAAGCTGATACGTAAAGAGCAAGGACCTTCGGGTTCTTGCTCTTTTTTATAGGGGGGAGGATGAAACATGAAGTTGATTTCATGGAATGTAAACGGCCTGCGGGCTGTGATGAGAAAAATGGATTTCCTCTCTTATTTGAAAGAAGAGGATGCAGATATTATATGTCTTCAGGAAACGAAGATACAGGACGGCCAGGTTGATCTCCAGCCTGAAGGCTATCATGTGTACTGGAATTATGCAGTGAAAAAAGGATATTCCGGCACAGCTGTTTTTTCTAAGCAAGAACCGCTGCAGGTCATCTACGGTATCGGAGTAGAAGAGCATGACCAAGAAGGCAGAGTGATTACGCTGGAATTTGAAAACGTGTTTGTGATGACTGTTTACACGCCCAATTCCAGAAGGGGGTTAGAGCGGATTGATTACCGCATGCAATGGGAAGAGGCTTTATTGTCTTATATTCTTGAATTGGATCAGAAAAAACCAGTGATTTTATGCGGTGATTTGAATGTAGCCCATCAGGAGATTGATTTGAAAAATCCAAAGGCGAACCGGAATAACGCTGGATTTTCAGATCAAGAAAGAGGGGCATTCACTCGTTTCTTAGAAGCTGGCTTTGTTGATTCTTTTCGTCATGTTTATCCTGATCTTGAAGGCGCTTATTCCTGGTGGTCGTATCGTGCCGGCGCCCGGGACAGAAATATTGGATGGCGGATTGATTATTTTGTTGTTTCTGAAAGCCTTAAGGAACAGATTGAAGATGCCAGCATATCAGCGGATGTCATGGGTTCCGACCATTGTCCTGTTGAACTTATCATCAATATATGATGAGATAGCAGTAAGGATTTTACACTTACTGCTTTTTTTATATGAAAAAGGAGAAAGAGATGGCAAATATAAAAGAGATCGCAAGACTGGCAAATGTATCTGTTTCGACTGTCTCGCGTGTATTGAATCATCATCCGTATGTGTCTGAAGAAAAGAGAAAGCTTGTTCAACAAGTCATGAAGGATTTGGATTATACACCAAATCGAACCGCAATCGATCTCATTCGCGGGAAAACCCATACGGTCGGTGTGATTCTGCTTTATAGCGATCATCCCTGCTTTGATAAAATCGTTAACGGAATCACTAAGGCGGCTTTTCAGCATGAGTATGCAACGACCCTTCTCCCCACCAATTATAACCCCGATATTGAAATCAAATATTTAGAGCTGTTAAGAACGAAGAAAATAGACGGTCTCATCATTACTTCCCGCGCCAATCATTGGGACAGCATTTTAGCTTATCAGGAATATGGGCCAGTCATCGCTTGTGAGGATACCGGAGACATTGATGTCCCTTGTGCTTTTAATGACAGAAAAGCTGCTTATGCAGAGAGCTTTCGCTATTTAAAGAGCCGCGGGCATGAGAATATTGCTTTTACGTGTGTCAGAGAAGCTGATAGGAGCCCGAGCACGGCTGATAAAGCTGCGGCCTATAAAGCTGTCTGCGGAAGGTTGGAAGACCGCCATATGCTGTCCGGATGCAACGATATGAATGATGGTGAGCTGGCAGCTGAACATTTTTATATGAGCGGGCGGGTTCCGACTGCTATTTATGCAAATAGTGATGAAGTGGCAGCTGGAATTCATCTATTTGCCAAAAAGAATAATTGGGATGTTGAAATCATAGGCGAGGGAAATACTTCTATCAGCCGTGTTCTTGGTTTTCCGTCGCTTGATTTGAATCTTGAGCAGCTCGGCATCGCAGCATTTTCTCTATTTTTGCAGGATGAACCCGCTGATATCAAAATTCAGCATAAATTTAAGAAAAAAGCTTGAACTGAAATGCATTTCATACCTTATAACTTCATTGAAGGCGAAGGAGGAGGAAGAAATGCAGATTGAACATACAGCGGTCTGGGTCAATGATTTAGAGCGAATGAAGTCTTTTTATGAATCGTATTTTAATGGCGAAGCGAATGATTTGTATCATAATGAGAAAAAAGATTTTAAGTCTTATTTTATTACGTTTGATTCCGGAGCAAGGCTGGAGATTATGAAAAAAGGGAATGTGACCGATCCGCCCTCACAAACAATGACAGGCTGGGCACATATTGCCTTTTCCGTTGGGAGCCGGGAGAAAGTTGACGAACTGACTGATCGATTGAAAGCGGATGGTTTCGCAGTAGTAAACGGCCCGAGGACAACAGGAGACGGCTACTATGAAAGTGTGATTGAGGATGATGAAGGAAATTTGATCGAGATTACAATCTGACATGGAGTGACTTAAATGCTGAGGACAGAAAAAGAAAAAATGGCAGCCGGAGAATTATACAATTCGGAAGATCAACAACTATTACTAGAACGCAAGCATGCAAGACAGCTGATTAGACAATATAACGAAACACCGGAAGATGATGCAGTGCGGACGGAGCTTTTGAAGGAGCTGCTCGGTTCGGTTGGGGATCAAGTCACGATTTTGCCGACATTCCGCTGTGATTATGGCTATCACATTCATATCGGAGATCATACATTTGTTAATTTTGACTGTGTCATTTTAGATGTGTGTGAGGTGCGTATCGGCCGTCATTGTTTGATTGCGCCAGGTGTACATATCTACACGGCCGGTCATCCTCTTGATCCGATCGAAAGGAAATCCGGGAAGGAGTTCGGTAAGCCTGTGACAATTGGAGATCAAGTTTGGATTGGAGGCCGGGCGGTGATTAACCCGGGAGTGACAATCGGTGATAACGCAGTGATTGCTTCTGGATCTGTTGTCACTAAGGATGTACCCGCTAATACTGTTGTAGGCGGAAACCCCGCAAGGATTTTGAAGCAATTGTAATGAGATCAGTGCGGCAGATCCGCACTGACTTTTTTAAATCTGTTTTGCATTCGTATTAGGACCGAAGAAGATTAACAGCAAGGAGCATGCGAGCCAGCAGCCCCCAATAAATAAGAAGACGCTGATATAGCCGAGCTGAACGGCAATAAATCCGACAAGCAATGAGCCAAAAATGTTTGAAAAACGGCCAAGACCATAGGCTAAACCGCTGCCAGACGAGCGGTATTCAGTCGGATAAGGTTCAGATGTATAGGCGTATAAGTTCGAGGTAAAGACCCGTTCTGTGATATTCACGATAAAACCAAATACAATGATCATGATGGGAATAAAAGTCATACCATATAAGAGCCCGGCGATGGCCGTCAGAAACGCACTCGCAGCTAAAATCCATTTTCTTTGAAATCTTTCGGAAATCATGGAGCCGAGCAGTGCGCCAAGTGGAGCGCCGACGGAATGCAATACGTTATACCATAATGTATTTTCCATGGTGACGCCATTGCTTTTTAGCAGGCTTGGAACCCATGAAGCAAATCCGTAAAACCCAAACGTTTCAAAAATCCATACAGCAGATAATACGATGGTGATTTTGAGGTTTCTGCCTTTCAATAAGCCTGCGTAACCTGCATGCTGCTTAACAGTTTCGCTTACTTTAGGCTGGGATGCTGCCGGAAGCGGGCCTTTCTCCTTTTCAACCTGTTCCTCAATTCGGTTGAGGATCGCATCGGCTTTCGCATATTCCCCGCGATTTTCGTGCCAGCGAGGTGACTCTTCCAGACGGCGGATGAAGAAAAAATAAATAAGGCCGACGGCACCCCATACAAATACTAGCCTCCATCCCCATGAACCAAGAGGAATGACAAAGGCAGACACAATGTTGGTGATCGGAACCCCGATCAATCCAATCATGGCACAAAAAGAAATATATTTTCCACGTACACTTGAAGGGAAAAATTCCGCCAAATAGCTATTCGTAATGACCATGGCGGCTGCAACGCCAAATCCGGTGAGGAAACGGAATGTCATTAAAGATGGAATGTCCCATGCCGCAGCATTGCATAGCGATGCGATTGAGAAAACAAAGACAAATAGATTTAAGGCTTTTTTGCGGCCGATTCGATCGGACAGCCGTCCGCCCAGTGAAGCGCCTAAAAACATGCCTAAAAACGAAGCAGCCGTTACGTTAGCAATAGTTGAAAGCGGGATGCCCCAATGCTCGATCAGCGCCGGCGCTACATTGCTGAGGGTAAATAAATCTGCGAGATCAAAGAAATAAACAATGCCGAGAGCGGTTAACACTTGGAAATGAACGCGTGAAATCGGAAGGCGGTCTAAACGATTCGCTGCGTTTGAGAAAGGATGTGTATTCTTTTGTTTGAAGATCGTATTCATAAAAAACCCCCTTTTGAGTAGTAAGAAAAGACTGAAAATTCCCTCTTGGGACTATTATAAGTATCTTGGTTCATTGGCAACAGAGTTCAAATCACTAGATGGAAGAACTAAATTCACACTTTATATTTTAATTTTGCTTAAAAGATTTCCAAAACAGTAGATTCATAGACCAATTTATGCAAATATATAGTAATATTCTCATTGAAAGGAAGAGACATAGAAGGAATGAATTCATTTATCCGTCCTATAGAAGGAAACAATACGTTGTGGAGATATTTTTTCGCTTTTTTGGTGATGGTAGGGTTATATGTATTCGGGAATATAGCTTACCTTTTCGCTATATTGTTCACGGTTATTGTGAATCCCAATATCACGTTTGATTTGGATGAAGCTGTGCTGAGTGATCCCCTCGTAGATCTTTATTTGTCCCATGTGATTTATTTATTCGCCATTCCGGGAGTTTGGCTGGCTGTGCGCTTTATTTTGAAGCGGCCTTTCCGAACTGTGATTACACCAAATTCAAAGATGAATTGGCGGAGAATTTCCTTTGGTTTTATTGCTTATTTCTTGCTGATGATCGCCGTACAATTGATTGATTTTGTGATTCATCCAGACAATTATTCAATGCAAGCCTTTGATGCATCACGATTTATCTGGCTGCTAGCGGCTGCCCTCATTTTGGTTCCGATTCAGACATCAGCTGAGGAACTGTTTTTCAGGGGATTTTTGCTTCAAGCTTTCGGGAGATTGACGAAAAATCCTCTATTTTTGACACTGATTGTCGGAGGATTGTTTGGCGTATTGCATTTTGCGAATCCAGAAATGAACAACGGCGCTGTCTGGGCAGGGATTGAGTATTTAACATTTGGTTTTGTGTGGACCTATTACACGATTAAAACTGGAAGCATCGAAATATCACTTGGCGCCCATGCCGCGAATAATATGTTTTTGTGTACGTTTATTACAGAAAAAAACAGTGTGTATGGAGGAATTCCTTCTCTGTTTACCGTTACGCGGGGGAACCCGATGTGGGAGGCTTTCTTTACGATAGCGGTCAACCTTGTGTTTGCGGGGATCGCTTTATGGTACCATAAGAAATCAAAAAGTAAGCAGCAAGGGTCTTAATCCCTGCTGCTTATTAATGTGTGGATCGCTTCTTCAATATTTGTTGTCGGCTGCTGGCAGGCGAAGTTTTCACAAATATACACGGTTGTTTTGCCGTCTATGATGCGGTAGTCTGCTGCAAATGGCGCAATGTCTTTGCATTGCTCGGGCTGCTCTGCCACCAGAATGGAGTCGTTGGGCTTAAAGGCTTTTTGAAGCTCCGCTATAATTTGTTTTCTGGCTGGATCGTCTGCGCTGCCAAAAATCACGATTTCTTTTTTAGGCATTAGATGCCTTAACACACTTTGCATAAAGAAAGCATGGCCGCTTGGATACGCGTCTATGTCTGGCTTGAACACGGAAAACATTGTTTCCGCTTTTTCGATCAGTGATAAGTCGCCTGTGACTTGCCCGAGACGCAGCAGCTGAACTGCTGCCACACTGTTTCCGGAAGGCACGGCGCCGTCGTACACTTCTTTTTCCCGTACGATTAAGGCTTCTGCATCGTGTCCGGTGAAGTAGAATCCGCCATGCTCCTCATCCCAAAATAAGCTGATCATATCGTCTGTCAGTTTCTTCGCTTTTTGTAAATAAGAAAGATCAAACGAAGCTTCATAGAGATCCAGATAAGCCCATAGGAGAAAAGCGTAATCGTCGATAAAGCCTTTGTTTTTCACTTCGCCATCACGATATCGGACCATCACACGGCCGTCGATGATTAATTTGTTTTCAATAAATGTGATGGCGTCTTTCGCTAGGCTGAGATATTTCGGCTCCTGGTATACCTTTGCCGCTTTCGCAAGACCCGCGATCATCAGCGCGTTCCATGAGGTCAGCACTTTATCATCGACATGCGGATAGGTTCTTTCCTCGCGTGTCTTCAAGAGCTGCTGTCTTGCGTCTTCGAGTTTGAGGCTGAGCTCTTTTTCGGTTAACCCGGCATCCTCTTTGATTTGTTCTCGCTTTGTGTGAATGAGGTTAGGAATATTTTTGCCTTCAAAGTTTCCTTCTTCAGTGATGTCATACACTTGGCAATACAGCGTTCCGAGATCGTCTCCGAGCGTTTTTAGAATCTCTTCCTTTGACCACACGTAGTACTTTCCTTCTTCTCCTTCTGTGTCCGCGTCCAAAGCCGAGAAAAAGCTTCCGTCTTCATGAGTCATTTCCCTCTGAATGAACGTAATGATCTGCTCACAAATCTCTTTATAGCGGCTGTTTTGCGTGACCTGATAGGCTTCTGTATAAGCGGTCAGCAGCAGCGCATTGTCGTACAGCATTTTTTCAAAGTGGGGAACGAGCCACTCGTCATCGGTCGAATAGCGGGCGAACCCATAGCCGATATGATCGTAAATGCCGCCATTCGCCATGCTGTCCAGCGTTTTCGTCACGTTGTATAGAGCGTTCTCCTGCCCCGTATTGTGATGATAACGAAGCAAATACATCAGCATATGGGGCATCGGAAATTTCGGTGCCTGCCCGAAACCGCCGTAGATCGTATCAAACCCGCTGGCAAGCTGCTGGAATGTCCGGTGAATCGCTGACTCGCTAAGGCCTTCGCCTGATTTGGCGGCTGTTTTGGTCTGCAAATGTTTAGCGGCGTTCTCCGCAATATCCTCGACATGCTCGCGGTCGTTCGCAAACGTCTCAGACAGATGCTCAAGCACATCAACAAAACCGGGACGATTGAATTTGCTCGTCTTTGGAAAATATGTACCCGCGTAAAACGGCTTTTGATCAGGCGTGATAAACACATTCAGCGGCCAGCCGCCCTGCCCGGTCATCAGCTGGCAGATTCTCATATAAACAGAATCCACATCCGGCCGCTCTTCCCGGTCGACTTTAATCGCCACAAACCGTTCATTGAGAAGACGCGCGATTTCTTCGTCTTCAAAGCTTTCGTGGGCCATCACGTGGCACCAATGACAAGTCGAATAACCGATGCTGACCAGAACCGGCTTGTTTTCGCGTGTTGCTTTTTCAAATGCTTCTTCTCCCCAAGGGTACCAGTCCACAGGGTTGTGGGCGTGTTGGAGGAGATATGGTGACTTCTCAGCGATTAATCTATTGGGCTTATTGTTAGTGGGCATGGGATCACCTTCTTTCATAAAACAAATGATCTTTTCGAATTTATTTTTCCATAATATGATGTATTTTATTCTTTTTTGATTTCGTGAAAGGCTTCATTAAGTATAGAAGAGGAATTCTTCAGGAATCTGAAGCCCTAAGGTCTTAATATAATAAACAATTATATTCTTTCGGGTAAATGATATTTATACATCTCGATGGCATCTTTATGTTCTTTTAAAACTGCAATTGTTTTTGGATGTGGTCTTACATAAATCAAAGGATAGTCAATTTCATCAAATTCTTGTCGAATTGGGAATGCTAATCTCTCTTTATCAAGTGAAAATTGAGCGTCAATTCCTATTTTATTACCGCGAGAATCTAATCTAATCCATTTATTAAGTGAATGAAAAAATACAGCATTTAATGCGTGAATACAATATCCTTTATCTGGCGTATTAAACAACATTAAACGCTGATAACAAAAGCCTGTCGGTATTCCTTCTGAGCGCAATAGGGCAGCTAATAGGTTTGACTTTGCATAGCAAATTCCCTCTTTAAAGGTTAATACTTCTGAAGCATTACAAGTTACTCGTTTTGATTGAGTATCCCAAGTATGGGAAATTTCATCTCGAACAAATTCATAGGCTATTCTTACTTTTTCTATTTCTGTCTGCAAAGGATTGAAAAGTTCATTTGCAAGTGCACAAATAATAGGATTAGAATAATCAACTTCATTTAGTTCAAGTAAATAATCATCAAAGTTTTTTGATTCACATGTCAAATTCATTTCTTCACTCCCCATATTGTAACGGATGATACTACAGTATAGAACATGATTGGAAATATATTAAGAAGAAAAAAAGAGATTACTAAAAAGCATAGTTTGAATATTTATAGAGTGCATTTAAAAAAGTGAAATACAAATTATGATTAGTTCTCTGCCTTAAAATATGTAATGACATCAATAGCTAGCTTGGGTAGTTACACGCACATGCTTCTTTCATTTTTATTAATTAGTGTAATGTCTAGTATACCTTTTTATACTTTTTTAATAACCTGTTTGATAATCTTTGTTAGTGTCTGATGTAGCATTTAAATTAGTTATGGGCTGAATCGCTTTAACAAATTTTACCCAAACCTCATATTCCCATTCATATAGATCAACAAAATCTTTGCCGATATCAATGAGTGTTTTACATGTTCTTATATTTAAATTATGACGGGCTTTCTTGGTTTTAACTTTTGAGTATTGTAGGTAGAGTTCCATAACCCTTATAAGATATTTATCTTTTTTATCAATACTAGATATTGCATTAAAAAACCAAGGTAAAAATTCCACAAACACTCTAGTACCACCAATTGCGGTGATTAGTGTTTCTAATCTGGATAATAGCAAGGATCCCTCAGTGGAAGTTTCCATTGTTTGTGAGTATACGCCGAGTTCTTTACTTAGGTTAATATAATCTGAAATAAATACACCGCAAAAATATAAATGAGTCCCACAATGACCTTCAAATGCTTCCGTTCTTTTAGCAATTGATAATGTTTCTTGATACTCCCTTATAAGTTCTAGACTTCCGTACTTTAAGTTCAAACCTACAATTTCTAAAATTTCTTTGAATTCTATGCTTGGGTTATATAATTCATCATCTTGATATCGCTCAATAAACTCTGTTTCGTCCAGTTCCTTGATAAACATAATGTTTTGTTTTTCTCTTTCTAACTCTAAATAATTCAATATTTTGAAAACTACAGGGGAGTATAGATTTTGAAAACTTTCTTTCTTTTGTTTAATTTCTTCCCTTTTTTGAGAGTAACGATGAGAAAAAACTTGTCCTAAAAAAGCGGCGGTGAGTGTGCCGGCAACTGTAAAAATGGTTCCCCATTGAATGCTCCAATCAAGCCCAACAAGCCAAATCATATTGAAATACACCCATTTCCTATTTTATGAATTAAGAACTATTAATTTGTTTTCGGTTAAATGCATTTCTGGTGATAAAAGATTCAAGTGTTTTACTTTATGCTCTACAACAAACAAAGGAAGTTGGAAAAAGGATGCTATTTGATTAAGTGACCAGCTTTGTTTGCTTTGTCCCATGTATCTTCGTCTATAATGCAGGGTTTAACAGCATCTTTAACAACAATCCACTGATCTTGTGGTCTTATTTTTCCGTTTGTTTTATTTCTTCCTTTCAACCGATTAGCAACAATCCATCCTTTATATATCTCGGATCGAATCATTCTGACAATGCTTTGACCGTGAAAAAACTTCCCATTGTTTGTTCTGTATCCCAATTTATTTAATTTTACTGCGATATTATCAGCACCTATGCAGTCAATAGTCATTTGAAATGCAAGCTTTACAGCTTTTGCTTTTTCTTCATCAATTTCCAATTTTCTTTCCAAACGGTTATAAATATATCCGTAGTTGGGTTTGCCATTTGACCAGCGCCCCATTTTTGCACTGTCCTTTTTTCCTTTTCTTAGTTGGGCTTTTATATTCTCGTACTCCTAATTGTTAACGAACCCTGTAAATTTTAATGCTTGCCAGTCCTCTTGTACTTCAAGATCATAAACTCTTTCACTATCAGTGACGAAGAGTATGTCATCTTGGCGTAAAAGGTTCATGAATTTAGGTGTTTCTGCATCATCCCTTGTAACTCGTGCTAAGTTAACTGACAAAACAGCGTCAAATATGCCATCTGTGAGTTTGTTAATCATCCTTTGGTATTCAGGTCGCATTTCATCCATTGAACTCCCAACTTCTTGGAATATTTCATACTGCCAATTGTTTTTATGAGCAATATCAAGAAGTCTTTTTCGATGTTTTGCCAAGGTTTCTTCTGTTTCTTCGCCCTCTTTATTTCGTGACTTTCTTAGATAAATGGCTACTCGCTTGATTTTGTTTTTTAGTTCCACAGCATATCACCCTATTATTCCTATAATGTCATATAATACTATAATAACGAATGATAAACTGTGTAGCTACACGAACTTGGCATAAGTGAATAATAATAGGAGGTATACAATTGATTGGTTATTGTGGAAAAGAAAACTTTGATTGGGTAGCATCTTTAATATCTTTATTAGCGGTAATTGTTGCAATCGCATCAATTTGGATTCAAATTCATCAATTTAAAAAACAACGAGAACCAGTAATTGCACCTGGAATTAAACCCCTTGACTTAAAATTACCTAGAATTACTTATGATTGGGTAGATGACAAGAGGCTAGATGACAAATTTGCAGATACGACTTTACCTATTTTCAACTATGGGAGTACATCAGCAATCAATATAATGTATAGTTATAAACTTATTGATAATGAAAAAGTTAGAGAAAAGCTAGAAGAGTTAATAGATGAGAAGAGAGAAATTCACCTTAAATTAACTGATAATCATTTAGACAAACATTTGGGAATTACTTATGATCTGTTGGATGTAAATGATGATGGCTCCTACAGTGGTTTTTTTCGAACGACACCATATATAAGGCGAAGTGATCTAATCTTGCCTGGCGAAAGTATAGGCATTAAATTACCAAGTTATTTCTTGATTATGATCAATTATTTAAGTCGCCTTGAGGAGCAAGACTGTTTTCCTGAGTTAGAATTAAAAATAACGTATAATGATACTAACTTTAAAACCTGGGAAACAAAATTTATTATTAAAGTTGATCAAATTAGTAAAATAGAGATTTCAAGTTTTTATAAGTTACAGACTTCATTGGTATATGAGTTTATCAGCAAAAATAAAAAATAACTGCAATTAATATCAAGACAAGATAATCAAATTTGAAGATTGTCTTGTCTATTTTTAAAGGTAGCTATACGAACATGACACCAATGACATGTCGAACTACCGATGCTGACCAGAACCGGCTTGTTTTCGCGTTTCGCTTTTTCATATGCTTCTTCTCCCCAAGGGAACCAGTCCACAGGGTTATGAGCATGTTGAAGTAAAATAAGTAGATTTCTCAGCGATTAATCTATTGGGTTTATTGTTAGTAGGCATTGGATCACCTTCTTTCGTTTTTTTATAAATACAAAACTTAGCCGATTACTTAAAAGAGGGAGAAGAAAATATACTATAATGCTTAATGATGTTAATTGAGGAGACATCGTCCTTTTCAATCCTCTTTTATTACAGAAAATTTGATATTGATAATTCCATAGTATATTAAGGGGAACCCATTATTTATGGATTCCCCTTTAGTTCAATAAGAAGGATTACTGTCGAGTGTTACTTTACAATGTTAGCCATTCCAATGAAAAACGATTTGCACAACGCCAGAGGAAAATGTTCTTGTATTCACCATTTTTAAATTTATCCTCTGTTTTACATCAATAAACAACGGTTTTCCTTCTCCCAAAACAACAGGGTGAATAGATAATCTAAATTCATCAACAAGCCCCAAATTTATAAAAGTTGTAATGAGACTCGCTCCACCATATAGCCAGATGTCTTTACCAGGATTTTTCTTCAATTTATTTACTTCTTCAAGGATATTATCATTTATAAATATGGCTTGATTATCAATCTCATTTTGTGTTCTGGAAAAAACATATTTCTTTTTACTATGAACCAATTTCCAAAGTTCCTTTTCTGTATCAGGGTCTTCATTTTTTGGGATATATTGTCCCCATAAATCGTAGCTTTTTCTGCCATATAAAATAGTATCAATTTGATTTAAAAAATCAGTAAACCCCATATCAGGGTCCATAATGCACCAATCAACTTCTCCATTTTTCCCTTCAATAAAACCATCTAAAGTAACTGCTAAATCTAAAATGATTCTTCTCTGTTTTAAGTTATTTGTCATAACTATTCATCCTTTTACTTAAGAAGTTGGTTGAAATTCTTCTCCCACTCTCGCACCAGATGAACTAAGTTGGCGTTTGTGGACAGAGTGAAGAACAGTATCCTAAAATGAAAGTGCCCACTACTCTTCGCAGCTTGATTAGCAGGAACACTCTTTATCTTCACTTGGTTAAATGAAAGCTCTGCTCGATTAAGTTATAGATTTCGCCTTCTGGATCTGTCCGTTCTAAAACAATTGAAATCCAATGTTCCTTATCCATATGATATCCGGGTAAGATATTTTCCCCGTTTCTTAAGCTATCACTTATTTCAGGGGGACATTTTAGATTTAGAATATCTATTTCGCCATGACCATCTAAGCCTAATTTTTCTGGGAGAACATTCATGATAAGACCGTACCATTTTTTGTTTGATGTATGTCTCAAAGAAGCATAGTTTGGGTATTTCTCCCACGGGTAATCAGGCGATGTACCGTATTTTTCTTTGACGTGTTTAAAGATATCTTCTCTTGTTAACATACTCAATCACTCCTTTATTCACTCTACTTTCTTCTTGAAAAAGTCAAAGAGCGATCCTTGGTTGTCCTTTGGATACTTCAATAGAGATGTCATCAATGGCAGAAGCTGTGTCAAAGCTTCCTCTCTCCACGGATACTAGTCAACAGGGTTGTGGGCGAGTTGAAGGAAGTATGATATTTCTCATTGAGTTTATTGTTAGTGGGCATAGGTTCATCTTCTTTTCTCTTGTTTCTATTCCTTTTTACTGTACCACAAGCCTCTGTTGAAATACCTCATTAAGATAGTGAAATATATAAGGTAATGGATGCCTTACCTAGTGCTGTTCTCTTTTGGAAGCTGTTATTGAATAGTATCGAAACGAGTTTACTAAATATTATCTCGATTGGCGGGGATTGATATGATCATTAAAATGACTAAATTGAATATGAAAGATTTCAATAAACCAAATGAACCTCTCGTTGTTTTTGGGAGAATGATACCTGCTTTTGAAAACGGTGTTTGGACATATACTGAGGAACGATTTTCTAAACCTTATTTTAAACAATATGAAGATGATGAAATGGCTGTTAGTTATGTTGAAGAAGAGGGAAAAGCGGTTTTTTTATATTATGTTGAAAACAACTGCATAGGCCGGATTAAGATTCGTTCTAACTGGAATGGGTATGCACTAATAGAGGACATTGCCGTTGCAAAAGACTATAGACAAAAAGGCGTTGGAACAGCATTATTACATAAAGCGATTGAGTGGGCAAAGGAGAATCGCTTTTGTGGTCTTATGCTTGAAACACAAGATATTAATGTTTCAGCTTGTCATTTTTATGCCAAACATCAATTTATAATAGGTGCAGTTGATACGATGCTTTATTCCAATCTTCCAACAGCAAATGAAATTGCGATTTTTTGGTACTATAAATTTTAATTTATCATAAAATTATTGAACGAAACGTAGCTTGTTTTGCGTTTCGTTTTTCAAAGAAGAGGTTTTTTAACCCCTTCTATTCTTTGATAAGAATTGTTTTTCCACAATAGGCATAAAAACGTGAAGGAGCATTCCTCCCAAACAGACGGTTAATAGGGTTCCGATGCCGATAGGGCCTTTAAAGACGATGGCTAATACTAAGAAAAGAGCGTATACCAATGTTCTTGAAAACAAGATTGTTCTTTTGGAGAGATCTCGGATAATGAGTGTTAAATGATCGATTGGTGTTGATGCGAATTTCGTCTGAAGATAGATGGCTGTTCCAAGACCGATGAGCACCAAACCAATTCCGAAACAAATCAGTTTGCTTAATAACGCGTTTAGATAGAGAGTGTTTTTTACAACAAACAACCATAGGTCAATGCCTATTCCAGTAATGAATGCTGTAATCAAGCCCAGCAGAATAGGTTTTTTTCTCGTTAATATAGCGTTACAGATTAAGAGGATCACAGAAATAAGGACCTCCCAGCTTCCTACGGTAAGACCGACTTCTTTTGACAGACCAACCAAAAGGGCATCGAAGGGTGATGTGCCCAGTCCTGATTGTATGGTTAAGGAAATGCCCAAACTTAATATAAGTATGCCTAATCCGTAAAAAATATATTTCATGTTAAATCCGCGATATTTCTTTTGTCATCAGGACGTGAGGGATGCCGTCTTCCATAAATTCCTGTGAAGAAATCTGGTAGCCCAGTTTTTGATAAAAGCCTGCTGCTTGTGTTTGACCATGCAGCTTACATGCAGTCAGTCCTTTTTCTTTTATGATTTCTTCTAACCCGCTTACGATGACTTTCCCCAATCCGTACTTACGGTAAGGTTTTAGGATGCAGATTCTTTCCAGCTTTGCTGTATGGCCAACGATGCGCACACGGCCCGTGCCGACAGGCTGATTCTCATGATATACCAAGACATGCTGGCATTGTTCCTGGAGCGTATCAAATTCATCAAACTCTTCGGATTCCGATACATGTTGCTCCTCAATGAAAACCGTCTTTCTAATATTCAAAGCTGCATGTAAATCAGCTTCAGTTGTTATTCTTTTTATATTCATTATGAATCAATCCTTTTCTGATATTAGTCTGGACTGTACAGCATGCATGTGGTCTTATAATAGTAAGGTTAAAACATTTTTGTTGTAATTGCAACAAAAATACGTGAGGGGTTTTAGGAATGAATGATATTTTGCGTGAGATCGGCATGATAGCAAGAGCGTTGGATTCCATAAGCAACATCGAATTTAAAGATTTGGACTTAACAAGAGGGCAGTATCTCTATCTCGTACGTATATACGAAAATCCGGGAATTATTCAAGAAAAATTGGCGGAAATGATAAAAGTGGATCGGACAACGGCCGCGCGGGCCATTAAGAAGCTGGAAATGCAGGGATTTATTCAAAAACTGCCGGATGAGCAAAATAAAAAAATAAAAAAACTGTTCCCGACTGAGAAAGGGAAAAAGGTATATCCATTGTTAAGAAGAGAAGGAGAACATTCCACGGAAGTGGCCTTGTCCGGTTTTACTTCAGAGGAAAAGGAAACCATTTCTGCACTCCTTCATAGAGTGAGGAAGAATATAGAACGTGATTGGGAATATGTGAAGAAGGGGAACAAAAGGGATTATTAATGGACAACGTTAACAAGTTGAGCTGATGCTGGCGAAAATCGGCGTCTCCTCCTCAAGAATTCCAGTCCGCTGGAGTGTGGGACAATTTTCAAGATAATCTGCCTTGAAAATCGGCCGTTCACTTCTGTTTTCTTTTGAACTATCAAAAAAATCTCCAAAGGGAGTGGTTTGCGTGAACTTGAGACAACTATCAGAACATGTCTATCAATGTGAATTTGAGCTTGATGTGCCTCTTCGTATTCCGGTTCATACTTGGTTTATCAAAGATGGTGATGATGTTTATATTGTTGATACGGGAATAGAACGTTTTGCTGATGCTCAAATTAGGGCAGCGTTAGCGATCGGCGATCCAAAAGCCATTTTGCTTACCCATGGCCACAGTGATCATATCGGAGGTGCATCAAAATGGTTAGAGAGATTTGATATTCCGATTTATGCCCACCAGAAAGAACTAAAGTACATCAATGGGGAAGAGCCATATCCGAACAAAAATGAAGTGGAGAACACAGGGGTAGCCCATATTGTCCAGTCGATGACGGAGCAAACGCTTGCTCACCTGCCTCTGAAATACCATTTAACACCTGGCCATTCGCCGGGGCATGTCGTGTATTATCATAAAATCGATCGTACGCTATTAACGGGCGACCTTTTTATCACAAGTAAGGAGGATTTACACCCACCTATAAGAAGATTCAGTGTTGATATAAATGAGAACATCGATAGCGGCTCAATCATAGATCAAATCAAACCAACGCTCATTTGCTCTTCACATGGCGAAGAAATCCTTTATAACGAAGAATTGTATAAAAACTATGTGGTAAGGTATAGGGATTAATGGAAGTGAAAAACATAAGCTGAAAAATCTCCAGCATGTTGAAGCCCTCGATCCGATTTACTCACACCCAAAAAGAAAAAATGGCAGCTGCCTGCTGCAGAGGCTTTTGCGGAGCTTGTTATACATTCGATTCATGAGCAAAAGGAGTGAGTGTCAGGCTCACTCCTATTCTATTTAAATTGCGGCTGTGAGCTTTGGTTTTACAAATTTCATGAAAATCCCTCT
Source organism: Bacillus sp. LJBS17 (assembly GCF_019334685.1). NCBI lineage: Bacteria > Bacillati > Bacillota > Bacilli > Caryophanales > Bacillaceae > Bacillus > Bacillus sp. LJBS17. The sequence continues at coordinate 4,153,402 of NZ_CP079759.1, read as the reverse complement.
GACTAATGGGCCCATAATCAGTAATTGCAATGGATAGGCCAGGATGAAATTTTTCAACACAATCATAAGATAAGCACTGAAGAGGCTGTCCCTGTTCAGCCCATTTGCTAGAACCGCTGTCACTAAACCGAACACAGACATACAAAGTACCATGCCAATCACCATACAAGTTGACATGGCAAGGATGACATAAATTCTTTTAGTCTTGTCGAACGGCATGCGGAATGCAATCTTCTTGGCGAGGGGGCCCACTAACAGTAAATCGAACAGGAGGGCGACCATAAAACCGATGACCATTTCAAAAACGGTCACCAGTGAAAAATCATGAATGGCTCCGTTGATGATGGCATTGTAAATCGACATGACGCAGACCATTCCAAAACACATCATCACGCCAAATATAAGACCCTCTTTTTTATTTGCTGGCATACAATCATTCCTTCTCTCCATAATCGGTGATTAGTATACCAATGAACCGTTCATGCTCATAAGTGACAAATTTGTGAACAATCTATAAAGCAGAATCGTCTTGTTTTGTCATCAGCACATGCGGAATGCCGTCCAGCATAAATTCTTCTGATGCAGTCTGATAGCCGAGCTTTTCATAAAAGCCTGCCGCCTGTGTCTGGCCGTGCAGTTTGAAGGCAGAAATGCTTTGTTCTTTCACAATACGTTCTAATGCATCGACGATCACTTTTCCCAAACCGAATTTGCGGTAAGGCTTCAGAATGCAGATTCGTTCCAGTTTCCCCGTGTGGCCAACGATACGGACACGTGCAGTGCCCACAGGTACATTCTGATGATAAGCCAGGATGTGCTGGCAGTCACCGTGGAGTGTATCGAACTCATCGAATTCATCCGAAATGGGACAGCCTTGTTCCTCTACAAATACTGCCTTTCTGATTTCAAACGCTGTATGTAAATCCTGTTCTGACGTGATTTTTTTGATATTCATGCTTGAATCCTCCCTACTCAGAAAAATGGCTGATCACATATTGTTTAAAGGTCTCAGCAACCGGTGATAAAAACCTGCCTTTTATCCAGGCAATTCCTATGACACGCTGACATTCCGGCCAGCTGACGCGGATTTTGGTGATTTTGCTTTGGTCTAAGCCTTTCAGGTCTGGGAGAATAGATATGCCCAGACCGGCTGCCACAAAACCTGCGGCAGTAGCTGCTTCTTCTCCTTCAAACATAATGTTCGGCTGTATATTGGCCTTCTCAAACAGCTCATCGACCGTCATCCGAAGCGCGTAGCCTTTTTTCAATAAAATAAAACGCTCCCCGGAAATCTCATTCAGGGTAATGCTTTCGCGACTGGCTAATGGGTGATCATTTGGCACAAATACAAAGAGTTCTTCACTCCACAGCTTGATCCATTGGATCGGATCTTCAGGCTTAATCGAAGCGAGGAGACAGAGGTCCAGATCCCCGGATTTTAATCGTTCAAGCAGCCAATAAGAGTGGTTTTGCTTCAGCTGGAAGGCAATGTTGGGGTATTCCTGCTGAAAGGAGCCGATGAGATCGGGCACGAGCGTGGTGCCTAATGTATGTAAAAAACCGAGAGAGACTACGCCTTGGTCTGGCTTTAATAAGGCTTGGATTTCTTCTTTTCCTTCGGTGTACTCCTTCATCATCGCCTGAACCCGCCGCAAAAAAATGTGTCCGTATTGATTTAAGCTAATGGATCGTCCTTGCCTGTCAAATAGCGGCACACCCAAATGATTTTCCAGCCTGGCGATAGAGCGTGAAAGCGCAGGCTGTGTGATGGAGAGGCTTTTTGCGGCTTTCGTGACGTGCTGCATTCGGGCCAGTGTTTGAAAATATTCAAGTTGTTCCCATTCCAATTATCATCCCTCCTTTATTACATATAAGCATGAAAATGATATTTTATATGCATTATACAACATATATCAACGGTGCTAAGATAGTAATATAAACAGACTCGAGGATGTTTGAATTCGGAAGAAATAAAGGATGGTTGTTTATGAATGGCAGTGCTCCACAACATGATGAGGGACCGATAAAGTCCCGATGACATACATTCAAAAAGGCACACCGGTTTTTCGAAAAATTACGTTTGCTTTCTTCGCTGCGGGTTTCAATACATTTGCGATTCTATATTGCGTACAGCCGCTCATGGAGGAATTCACGCGGGAATTTGATGTAACGCCTACTGCGGCGAGTCTTTCTTTATCTGTTACCACAATGCTGTTAGCTGTGAGCATGCTTGTCTTTGGTTCATTATCCGAGGTGTGGGGGCGCAAGCCGATTATGGGTATTTCCATGCTGGCCGCATCGGTTCTCTGTCTGGCATCGGCCTTTAGTCCGAACTTTCATACGCTGCTCGTATTGAGAACCATTCAAGGCGTTGCGCTCGCAGGCCTTCCGTCGATTGCGATGGCTTATCTCGGGGAAGAAATTGAACCCGGAAGTCTTGGGTCGGCGATGGGGCTGTATATCAGCGGAAATGCAATCGGCGCCGTTTTCGGAAGGATCGTTTCCGGGCTCCTGAGCGAGTACTTGAATTGGCATATGGCGATGGGATCAATTGGTGTCATTAGTTTGATTGCTAGTGCTATATTTTTTATAAATTTGCCGCCATCCAGGCATTTTACGCCAAGAAAATTGAAGCTCGGGAAATTGGGAATGTCTCTGATCGGCCACTTGAGGGACCGTAAACTATTCAGCTTGTTTCTCATTGGTTTTTTGCTGCTTGGAAGCAATGTTGCCTTGTTTAATTACATTGTGTATGTGCTGTTGGGCCCGCCGTATTCGCTTAATAAAGCATTTTCCAGCTGGATATTTATTGTGATGATTGTAGGCATTTTCAGCTCGTCTTTCATTGGAAGAATGGTTGATCAATATGGCTATCCAAAAATATTGGTGATGAATATTTTCATCGTCATTGCAGGTGCGTTATTTACGATAAACAATATGCTGGCAGTGAAAATTCTGGGGATTGCCCTCTTTACATTCGGTTTTTTCGGAGGGCATTCAGTTGCCAGCAGCTGGGTGGGCAGGAGAGCCCTTCTCAACAAAGCACAGGCTTCATCGCTGTATTTGTTCTTTTATTACGCCGGTTCAAGTGTTTTCGGAACAATCGGAGGGCTATTCTGGTCTGCTTTTCACTGGCTGGGCGTTGTCGGTATGATCACCTTCATGCTGCTGGTTGCGTTATGGCTGTCGGGATACTTGGCAAGAAGTGTGAAAATGCCGGATAAAAGGAACGAAAAAGGATTGAATTGATCAGTAAAAAAGGACCGTTAACGGGTCCTTTTTTATTCCCAATGGGCAGGGATTCGTAAAGACAGCGGCAGCTTTGTGTTCGAATCGCCGTTGGCGGCGTTCACCTGTGCCTGTGTCAGAAAGATGCTCCCGGTCAGGTCGGCGCCGCTGAGATCAGCGTCTCTCATATCTGCACCGATAAAGTCTGTCATTCTCAAATCGGCATTTCTCAGATCGGCGGCTATGAGCAGCGCCCCTCTTAGATTTGCCCCTCGCAGATCAAGCCCTTTCAGTTTCGCGCCGATCAGGACACTTCCCCGGCTGACTTTTTTCGGGAGTTTTGGATGGCGGACTTGGGCACGCACCAGCTCACTCGTTTTTAACAGCCATTCATTGACCTCAGCACGATGCTCGTCCACCTGCAGTGTCAGCAGGCGTTCTTTGCTGAGTCTGGTGAGCTTTTCTATTTTTTCGAAACTGGTTCTCAGTTCGGGATGAATCGGCTTGGCTATATCTATAGAAAGAGCTTCATGTAAATACCAGAGCATTTCGTGCAGCTGCTGCATGATAGGAAAAACGTCAAACATCTGGTTGGCCGTTTCGGGGCTGCTTCGCCAATCCTTTCCCTCATAAGTGATTTGGGATACTTTTTGGCCGGCGCCAAAGCATTCATATGCAGAGCAGCCTCGAAATCCTTTTTCTCTGAGATCTTTATGTATAGAACATTGATAGTTTGATTGTAAGTTGCGGCAAGGCGTGCCCCCGTCTTTATCAAAAGCAAAATCTGCCGACTTCGCATAAGGCAAGGCGACACAGCACAGGCCAAAACAGTGCTGGCAATCCGCACTTAAATCATGATGTATATTGTCATGTAACGTTACTTCCGCAGACAATAATGTTCACCCCTTCACTTGGGTACTTTGTTAAATATATCTATTTGATTATATAGGAAAAAAGGATACTTTTCATTTTGTTTTCACGGTTTCAGTGGTCTAGCAATGTATAATATATCCAATCATGATGATTGGGGGAATTCATTTGGAACAGCAATTGAAAGACATCATCTCTGCGTGTGATTTGGCAATCCAAAATGAAGATTTTGATACACTGATGAATTATTATTCGGAAGATGCCGTGTTAGTTGTGAAGCCGGGCATGATCGCGCGAGGCAAAGAAGAAATCAAAAAAGCGTTTATCACGATTGCGAACTATTTCAATCATCATATTGTCCCGACACAAGGGGAAATGATCATGCTGGAAGCAGGTGACACGGTACTCGTCCTTTCTCAGACACTGCTTGATTCGGATAAAAAGGACTCCGAGTATGCGATGGAAAGAAGGGCGACCTATGTATTTAAGAAGAATGCGCAAGGCGAGTGGCTTTGTGTAATCGATAACTCATATGGTACGGATTTAATTGGTGTGTAAGATATGTCTTTGATGTGCCATTCCTGCATATAATGATTCATTCAGCTGATTAGGGAGGGTGACACAATTGAATGTGTATGACATCAGAATGGCTCCTTATTGGTTTTATGAAGGCAGAGGACTTGTTCAACATCCATACGTATTTCGGCAGCCTGTCTCCTCACGTGCAATCATTGTATCTACCCGCGGCGATGTAACGGGAGACGGCGTTATTGACGAGGTCTTTCTAACTGGAAATCAAATGCCCGGCAGCCCGTTATGGAGAAATATCACATTGGTGATCCGTGATGGCAGAACCCATCAGGAGCAGCGGATTCAGCTTCAAAACAATATGGGATACAATCCGTCACTTTTTCTGGGGGATATGACAGGCGACAAGATTGAGGATGTGGCAGTAGTAATGGACACAGGGGGAAGCGGCGGAGCTATTTATGCATATGTGTTTGCCTATCTAAACAGGCAGTTTCGGCGAATTTTCAATTCAGATGTATTGAATGATGAATTAAAGTACAGTGTGAGGTATCAAAATCAATATAAAGCGAGCGTCATCAGTCATCAGCAAAACGAAATGTATATCCTCGACCTTACTTACAAAGGCAGGGAATATTTGAATGAGATTTATAACAGCCAAGGTGTGTTAAAAATGCCGATAGAAGGATGGGTGAATCCTTTATCGGGCTTGTATCCGGTTGATTTTGACAGAGACGGCGTATACGAATTTTTGGCGTACCAGCGGATAGCGGGAAGGTATAACGCCGACTCATTGGGATATGTTCAAACCGTATTAAAATGGAACGGACGGCGTTTTGCCGTTGACCGGCAGAATGTTTCGATTGTTGGCGGTGCTGTCTCGTAATCCTGATGGCTGTCACCCTATAAAGGGTGACAAAACACTACAGGTGTTCTGCAACGACAACCCAATAATAAGATAAACCGGCTTGCTGCTCTTCTAACATTCCTCTATGGAAATCATCTTGCATAAAAAAACGTGTTTGTTTTACGTAATCTTCTTTACTTGTCGGATGCCCGTTCTGATTTAGGAACTTAAGATGATTCATGACATGCTCTTGCACGGAAGGGTCATGATACGTTACACCATTTCTTAAAAATCAGCCATCCTATCAAGAAAATGTTTAGCCTCTATTGCCATTTTGTTCATTTCATCGACATTGATTGTATGTGTATCCAATTCAAAATCGTAACGCTCTTTTAAATACCCATTTTGTTCTGCTAAAGATTGTTTCCATTCTTCAGCGCTTTCAAATCCTTTAAACATTACCTTATGATCCATGTTTTCGCCTTTTCTCGTGTATTCTAAAGATGTGTTGACTGTTTGAATGAGACGCTGATACTTTTCAATTTTCTTTTCAAACAGCTTTTTTTGTTTTTCTAATGTACTTGTTCTTTCAGCATCCTCTTTTAGTAATGTTTTGATTTCTGACAAAGGAATATCTAATTCTTTGTAAAAAAGGATTTCCTGCAGTCTTTTTAGTTCTTCAGCACCATAGTACCGATATCCTGCTTCGCTTATTTCCTTTGGGGCTAGCAAGCCGATTTTGTGGTAATGATAAAGCGTTTTGATTGTGACATTCGCAATATTGGATAGTTCTTTTACTGTTAATTTCACCATCCGACTCCTCCTTTCTTCTTTCACTATGAGGCCTTACCTTTGGTTGGAGTCAAGGATAAAATGGTGGTGGTTTTCGTCCGAAGACAGCCTAGTGAATGTGGGAGAAAGAAAATAACACCTGGCGGATTCAAAGAAAAGAGTGCTTTTCAGTAAGCACTCTTCATTCCAGTTTAATTCGTTTTACATCCCCTAATACAAACACATAAAAAACCAATCCCAGCAAAAGCACAAAACCAGCTACCAGAAAGCTGAGCGTAAAGGAGCCTGTCACATCAAACAAATACCCTGTCAGTGACGCAGCAATAATGCCTCCGAACAGGTTGTTTGCGAGATTCACCATGGAGCTCAGCATGGATACGGAACCGATCGGCGCGAGTTCTGCGGAGATGGACCAGCCGACCGGAGCGGTTGCGGAAATTCCGGCGAGTCCGATGGAAATGCAAATAATGGCTACGGTAATATTGTTCGTCAGAATGGATCCTAAAAAGAAAAAGCCAAAGCTCATTCCGACTATGATTACGGTTCGGTACACCTTGGTGTTAGGATAGCCTTTCTTAATAAAATAATCGACGAGCCAGCCGCCGACGGCAATTCCGGAAATGGTTGAGATCAGCCACGGCACTGCTGTAAATAAACCGGACGACATGAGATCCATACCGTATGTATGTTTAAAGAAAGTCGGAAGCCAGGTGAGCAGCAGGTTGAATGTATACCCGTACCCTGTAAATCCGATCATTAAGCCCCATACTTTCCGATTGGTGAAAAGCTTTTTTAAAAGCGGGCCCGTTTTGTAAGGGATTTGCTCTGTTGTAATGGCATTGTGTTTTTGAATATAGTTTAGTTCACTTTTAGAAATGCGTTTGTGCCGTTCAGGCTGTTCATAATACTGCCAGAAAAAGATCGTAAACAGCACATTGATGCATCCAATCGTCAAAAAAGCGACACGCCAGTCAAATGTTGTGACAAGAAAGGCGACCAATGGCGCGCCGATTACATTTGAAAACTTGGCGGCCGAATCGAACAGTGAGTTTGCCAATCCCCGCTCACTTGGAGGAAACCAGAGAGCGGTTGCTTTAGAGGCAGCAGGGAACGCAGAGGCGCTCGTCAGCCCAATGAGAAACCGGAACAGATACAACAGCAATTTTCCTTGCAAAAAAGCAAAAAGGATCGTTAAAAAGCTCCATATTGTCATTCCAACCCTCGTGACCCATGCGACCCCAAAACGGTCCAGCAAACTTCCGACAGGCAGCTGCATCAGTGTATAGGAATAGGTGTAAATGGAAAACACGATGCCGAGTTCAGTTGCAGTAAGGTGAAACGAATCTTGTATCGCAGGGGCCGCTACCGAGATGGCCACTCGGTCAAAATAATTAAGAATAATAATGCCGCTAAGTAACGAAGATATGTACCATCTGGTATGCCCAGGCCGTTTCACGCGCTCTTGACTCATGATGAAAACCTCCTCTGTCATAGCATGATCTCCTGATAGAAAAACCATTCAAATTTTAAATACCACAGCGCGCTTTTATATAAACGGCAGGAATTTGACTGGAACAGATCGGTGCTTTAGAATGAAAGTAATAAAAATGAACACTCCAAAGGGGAGTAGCTTTCACAGTAAAGTCGTCATTACGGGACAAGGTGTCCTCGGCTTTGCTGGCAATCTCATTGTTAGCGAGACCTTTGCCAAATCTGATTTGGTGAAGGTCTTTTTGTTTCAGGAACTTCACCAAATTGGTGGAGTTTTTTCATTTTTATCAAAAAGGGAGAGGAGCATCAGAATGTCTAAGCTGAAAAAGTGGCTGAAGCGTGAATTGGTGAGGAAAGGGCTGCCGTTAGCGAAAGAGAAATTGATTCCGATCTTAAAAGAAAAAATGAAAAAGAAACGATGAGGGGGCTGAAGATGAAGATTATTTTGACAGTACTTGCCGGAGTGGGACTTTTGAGTGCAGGCGGATGCGGCATGCTTGATCAGGTGAACGACGGATTGAACTATACGAGTGAAGCAGCTGGTTATGTGGAGAAGGTGAAGACATTTGCAGAGGAAGCGCCTGAATTGGCTGAGAAAGCTGTAAATGACACCGAGGCGAAAGAAAAACTTGAAGCGCAGCTTGAGTCGATTCAGAAGGCTGCCGCTGATTTTAATGAATTAACGCCGCCTGATGCCGCAGCGGAGATTCATCAAACCATTCAGGAACATAACAAAACCTTGCAGAAAAGCGCTGAAGATGTGTTGAAACAAGCCGAGGAAGGCAAGGTATCGCTTAAAGAATTGGAGCAGTCAGACCTGGTCCAAAACGCAAAGCAAATTACTGATGTGATGGGACAAATTGAGAAGCTGGGTGAATAAGAAAAAGCATCCCGACGCGGGATGCTTTTTGCTTATTCAGCCATTGCGTCTGTTAAGACAGGAACGACTTGTTTTTTACGGGAAACAACGCCTTTTAAGAGGGCTGTGTTGTTTTCTAATGTAACGTTGAACGCTTTTTCCACTTTCGCTGCTTCGTTACCGATTGCAAGAGCAAGTGAATCATTTTCTAAGATATCTGTGATAACGAGAAGGAACAGATCAAGATTCTTCTCAGCCACAACTTTTGAGATCACAGCTTCTAATTCAGCTTGGCGTTTTTTTACATCTTCAATGTCCACTGTGTTTACTTGTGCGATTTCGACTTTCTTGCTGCCGAGTGTAAATTCTTTCGCATCAAGAGAAATGAGCTCTTCCACTGTTTTTTTGCTTAGATCAGCGCCTGCTTTCAACATGTTCAAGCCGTATTCTTCAGCATTTACTCCAGCGATCTCCGCAAGCTCTTTTGCTGCTGCTACGTCTTGGTCCGTGCAAGTTGGAGATTTAAATAACAGGGAATCAGAAATGATCGCAGACAGCATAAGGCCGGCAATTTCTTTCTCGATTTTCACGTTATTCTCTTTGTACATTTTGTTTAAGATGGTAGCCGTACAGCCTACAGGCTCAGCACGATAGTAAAGCGGCTCAGCTGTTTCAAAGTTAGCGATGCGGTGATGGTCGATAACCTCTAAAACCTGAACCTCTTCAATGTCTTTGATGCTTTGCTGGCGTTCGTTATGGTCAACCAGGATAACGCCGTTTACTTCGTTTGCAGCTGTTTCAACAAGACGCGGGCTTTCTTGTTTGAAATAGTCAAGCGCGTATTGTGTTTCGCCGTTGACTTGTCCGAGGCGGACAGGCTCAGCATTGAAGCCGAGTTTGTTTTTCAAATCAGCATAAGCAATCGCAGAACAAATCGTATCTGTATCTGGGTTTTGGTGTCCGAAAATAAGTATCTTTTCCATGATAGCTCCTATCCTTTTTTAAGTAGTGTAATCTTTATATAGTTTAACACGTCTTGCTGCAGGTGTAATCATGCAAACCCTTAAAAATTGATGTGAATAAGAAGCATTTTCTTTGAGCTAAGGAGAAAAGGTGTGTAAAATACTGGGTAGCTTAGTTGCAAAATGTAATGTAGTATCAAAAAAGGTACTATTGGAGGGTCAAGAATGAGTGAAAAAAAGAATATATATCCGAACAAAGAAGGCTGTCCAGTTGAATTCACTCTAGATGTCATTGGCGGAAAGTGGAAAGGAATTCTTTTTTATCACATGATAGATGGCAAGAAACGATTTAATGAGTTTCGGCGAATCTGCCCGAGTATTACTCAAAGGATGCTTACTCTCCAGCTGAGGGAGCTGGAAGCGGACGGCATCGTGCACCGTGAGGTTTATCACCAGGTGCCGCCCAAGGTAGAGTACTCTCTGACGGAATTTGGGCGCACGCTTGAACCGATTGTTTTGCAAATGAAAGAATGGGGAGAATCCAACAGAGACGTGCTGGAATCTTATCGTTCGAACGGCTTAGTGAAGGATCAGCAGAAATAGCAGCAAAGGGAACTCCTTTGCTGCTTGTTTTATTTCATTGAAATGGCTCTGTTGGCGTTTCTGACATCGTTTTTCAACAGTTCAGAAAGGTTGTAAGACGGATAATATCCATGCTGATACATGTATCGATAAACTTGGGCGTGCAGCTGGATGGCAGCATTCAGCTGTTTGACCAGTACGTTTCTTAATTGAGGTGTTGCTGTTTCTGTAATTGCGATGGCATAGCTGCGGACAGATGTTTTGGCAAAACCGAGCAGGTCACCGCTGTAAAATGGGTTATCTGCGCGTTCTTCTTCTTCATCCTCTCTGTGCGGAGCCTGTGGAAAGAACGGAAGAAGCTCTCTTAAATTTTGCTCAACGCCCTGAATAGACACGGTATAAAGCTGTCTGAGCTGAGGGTCTTTTACTTCTCTTATCATTTTCTTCAGTTTAATGAGTCCGTTTGATTGAAAAGCAACCAGCTCGTGCATTTCTAATGTTTCATGCCAAGCCAATGTTCTGCGTTCATCCATGTGAAAATTCTCCTTTATCGATCAGATTCCATATCAGCATATGCCCAACGCTCAATGTTGTTCATGATGTTTTGAAGTTTTTAAAAAGGGAAATTCACCTTATATAGGATACGGGTTGAGAACATGCACAAAGAGGTGAAACACAATGTGGGACATGATAAAGAACTTTTTCTTGTTTAGCAGCGGCGTTCTGCAAGCGACAACCCTTTTACTGGTGATCTTAATTTTTATGTATGTCAGAAAAACGAAAAAGAAAAACAAGGAATCTTCTGGCTTTATGGATGATAAACATTAATTGTGATGGGCATTCTTTTCAAAGAATGTCTTTTCCTTTTTCATGTTTCACATGAAACATTAGCGTCATTTTACTTGCGATTTGGACTTATGTTAAAATATAAAAGTAAAATTTAGAGATGATATAAAAACATTCGGTGCAAAGCATGTTGCAGCGATGAAAAAAAGAGCAGTCGTTTATGCTGCTCTTTTCTATTCGTATGTTCAGGATGATACGAGGTGACTAAGTGAAACAAACGAGAGCTTTAATGGAAGGTGCTATTTTAATCAGTCTGTTTGCGATCATTACGCTTCTGGTCGTTTATGTTCCTGTGATTGGAACAATTCTGTTATTTGCACTGCCGCTGCCAATGATCTTGTATACGATCAGACATGGATTGAAGCTAGGGATATGGATGGGCGCTGTCAGTCTTCCGGTTGTTTTTATTGTCGGGTCCTTTAACGGGCTTATTGTAGCTTTTATGTCAGCTTGCGCCGGCATTGCCATGGGACATTTTTTCAAAAGGAAAGAGCCCGGGCACGCCATTATTTCGGGCGCTCTTATTTATATGCTTAGTATTGTCTTCTATTTTGTGATAAGCATTCAGTTTTTGGGTATCAATATCATTGATGAGGCAATGACACAATACCGGCAATCTCTTGATATTGTAGAAACTGTAGCGAAGCAGTCGGGCAATGCTGGGCAGTTTGAGAAGCAATTAAAACTGATGGAAGAACAATTGGGTATCGTTCAATATCTTTTTCCAACAGCTATTGTGATGGTAGGAGTTATTTTTTCTTTCCTCAGTTACCTTATCGCTAAGCCGCTCTTAAGGCGATTCTCCCCCGATATTCCTAATCTAAAGCCTTTTAGAGAGTTGAAGTTTCCGCAAAGTGTTGTAGTACTGTATTTGATTATTGTCATGCTTTCATTTTTGCCTTTAGAAAAAGGCCAAATGCTGTACTCTATCGCTTTAAATGGGGAGTTTATACTCGGGTTTCTGATTTTCATCCAAGGTTTATCATTTATCTTTTTCTATTGCCATAAGAAACAATATCCAAAGGCTGCGGCTGTGATTGCTGTCATACTTGGGTTTGTGCATCCGGTCTTCATGGCAGCCATTCGCATTTTAGGCGTTTTAGATATGGGCTTTCATATAAGGAATAAGGTGAAGTGAACATGAGTTTTACTCACATGGTGGGGAGTGATAGAAATGCCAAGCTTTTATGAAAAACCGCTGTTTCGGTATCCCATCTATGCATTGATTGCTCTGTCAATTATTACAATCCTCATCAGCTTTTATTTTAACTGGATATTAGGAACCGTCGAAGTGCTGCTGCTGGCAGTTATTTTGTTTTTTATTAAGCGTGCTGATTCTCTTATTCGACAAGAGATTGATGCTTATATTTCTACGTTGTCCTACAGGTTGAAAAAAGTCGGTGAAGAGGCATTGATGGAAATGCCGATTGGAATCATGCTTTTTAATGACCAATATTATATAGAATGGGCAAATCCGTTTCTGTCCTCTTGCTTTAATGAAAGCACTTTAGTGGGGAGATCACTTTACGATACTTGTGAATCGGTAGTGCCGCTTATCAAACAAGAGGTGGAGTCGGAAACGGTTACATTGAATGACCGCAAGTTTAGGGTTGTCATCAAACGGGATGAGCGTCTCTTATATTTCTTTGATGTAACAGAACAAATTCAGATTGAAAAGCTATATGAAAACGAAAGAACCGTCTTGGCATATATTTTCCTTGATAACTATGATGATGTGACACAAGGATTGGATGACCAGACGAGAAGCACGATGAACAGCCAGGTGACATCTTTGCTGAACGCTTGGGCGCAGGAGTACGGGATCTTCTTGAAAAGGACGTCTTCAGAACGCTTTATCGCTGTACTTAATGAACACATCTTAACTGAACTCGAAAATTCGAAGTTTTCGATTCTTGATGAAGTGCGGGAAAAAACCTCATTTGACGGTGTAGCGCTGACGTTAAGCGTTGGTGTCGGGGCTTCAGTCTCTTCCCTGAAAGAACTTGGCGATTTGGCGCAATCCAGCTTGGACTTAGCACTGGGACGCGGCGGAGACCAGGTAGCCATTAAGCTGCCAAACGGCAAGGTGAAGTTTTACGGCGGTAAAACAAACCCAATGGAGAAACGAACAAGGGTGCGGGCCCGCGTGATTTCTCACGCCTTAAAGGAAATCGTCACCGAAAGCAGCAATGTGATTATCATGGGGCATAAATTCCCTGACATGGATTCTATCGGCGCAGCGATCGGGATTTTAAAGGTGGCTCAGGCAAATAACAAAGATGGTTTTATCGTGATTGACCCAAATCAAATCGGATCAAGTGTGCAGCGTTTGATTGGGGAAATCAAAAAATATGAAGAACTGTGGTCAAGATTTATTACGCCTGAAGAAGCAATGGAAATTTCCAATGATGACACACTGCTTGTGATCGTTGATACACATAAGCCGTCACTCGTCATGGAGGAACGGCTGGTCAATAAAATTGAACATATCGTGGTCATCGACCATCACCGCAGAGGTGAGGAGTTTATCAGAGATCCGCTGCTCGTTTATATGGAACCATACGCTTCTTCCACAGCGGAATTGGTGACAGAGCTGCTTGAATATCAGCCGAAGCGCTTAAAAATCAATATGATTGAAGCAACAGCCCTATTAGCTGGTATAATAGTGGATACAAAGAGCTTTTCTCTCCGCACGGGCTCGCGGACTTTTGATGCGGCTTCTTATTTAAGGGCAAAAGGCGCCGACACGGTGCTGGTGCAGAAGTTCCTGAAAGAAACCGTTGATTCCTATATTAAACGGGCGAAGCTGATCCAGCATACGGTCCTCTATAAAGATAACATTGCGATTGCTTCTCTTCCTGAAAATGAAGAGGAATACTTCGATCAAGTGCTGATTGCGCAGGCTGCCGATTCGCTGCTATCGATGAGTGAGGTTGAGGCTTCATTTGCGGTAGCGAGACGGGATGAACAAACGGTTTGTATCAGTGCGCGGTCGCTTGGCGAGGTAAATGTTCAGATCATCATGGAGGCCCTGGAAGGCGGAGGGCATTTAACAAATGCGGCGACTCAGTTGTCCGGCATTTCAGTTTCTGAAGCGCTGGAACGGCTGAAGCACGCCATAGATGAGTATTTTGAGGGAGGCGTACAGAGATGAAGGTTATTTTCTTACAAGATGTAAAAGGAAAAGGAAAAAAAGGCGAAGTCAAAAACGTAGCAGACGGTTATGCGCATAACTTTCTAATTAAAAAAGGCCTCGCGGTTGAAGCGAACGCGTCAAACATCAGCGCGTTAAACGGACAAAAGCAGAAAGAGAAAAAAGAAGCCATTGCTGAGCTTGAGCAGGCTAAGAGCTTGAAAGAGACATTAGAAAAACTGACTGTTGAGCTTAGCGCAAAATCAGGTGAGGGCGGCCGTTTATTTGGTTCAGTGACAAGCAAGCAAATCACTGAACAGCTCCAAAAAGACCATAACATTAAAGTAGATAAGCGGAAGCTTGAACTGCCGGACGGCATTCGTGCATTAGGATATACAAACGTGCCTGTGAAGCTGCATCCTGAAGTGCAGGCTGTGTTAAAGGTACATGTAAAAGAAGAAGCTTAATAGAAAAGAGGCTTGGATTCATCCAAGCCTCTTTTTTTATTCCACGAGATAAAGAGTTTGCTGGCTTTCTCCGCCAGGTCCTCTTCGCATTCCCTGCACGCTGTTTGTGCTGCTGGAGGAACCGCTGTACCCGTCAGATGTTATTTCTTTTCCGTTTTTCTTAATCCAGGAAACAAGTTCGCTGTTGCCTGAGTTGTTTTCTGACAGAAGGAAGTATTTCACTTTGCCTTCTTTGATCAGTTTTTTCAGTTCCGACACAGTCAGAATGGGATCCGTGCCGTTAAACCCGCCCATTGCCATAACAGATTCATTTTCGTAAATGATGTATGGCGCAGCTGTTACGGTTGTCAAAGTAGCAAATAAATATTCTTCGCCGGTATTGTGTTTTCTCAGATAGGACAGGAGCCCGCTGTCGACCTCTGAAGAGAACATGTTCCCGCCGTTTGCTGAGCCTTTGAGCTGCGGGCCGGATTCAGGAAGGACGCTGTTGCCACCGTATAGAAGCGGCGTTGCTGACCAGTAAACTGGTGTGAGAAGCAGAACGCACAAGCTGATGATGGTCAGCAGCTTACTGAACGGATGGCTGCGTTTAAGCATCAGAAGTGCAAGGGTGATGCCCAGTCCTAAGAGCCCCAGGACATACATCCATACACTGCCGATTTGGCTTGTATAAGCGCTCAGAATATACATCTGAAACACGGCTGTGATCAAGACGGCTGCCGGCAGAAGATAGCTGGACCAGTCTTTATTATTTTTGTATAAGCGGTGCATCGTATACCATCCGATACCAGAAAGGGCGGCAATCGGCGGTGCCAGCATAATCAAATAATACTGGTGGAAGAATCCTGCGATGCTGAAGAAACCAGCCACGGGAACAAGCCAAGCCGCCCAGAATAGCGTTTCTTTCATTTTAGCAGCATGTCCGCGGCGATCACGGTACCAGCTGACGATTGCGCCCAGTAATCCGATCAATGAGAATGGAAGCATCCAGCTGATTTGGCCGGAAAGTGCTGATTGGAAAAGACGAAGCGGGCCAGGATCACCGGTGCCGAACATATTCATGCTTTTTCCGCCGCCAGGCCCTCCATTTCCAGGCCCGTTGCCACCTGTGGGAGGTGTGCCTCCGCCTCCATTGAGAGCGCCGGTTTGTCCGTTAGGCGGCTGAGGCGCCTGTGAATGGTTTCCGAATGATTGATTTCCGTTCTGAGAAAAAGATGAACCGTTGCCATTTGGCGCTTGCATGTTGTCTTGATTCTGCATGTTCCCTCCGCCAGCAGCATTCATATCACCCTTTGCAAGGCCCGTAGTTTGCCCAAGCAGACGCTCTGTGCCGTTGTAGCCAAAGGCCAGTTCTAGCACTGAGTTAGTCTGGCTGCTTCCTACATAAGGCCGGCTTGAGGAAGAGGCTGAATCCACTGCAATCGCCCATGAGAGTGAAAGGCCTGTCAGAAGGACAAGAGACAGAAGCAGGGACCCGATTTTTTTCTTTAGAGAAACCCGAGATGCAACTAGGTAGAATAACACAAATGCAGGCAATACCATAAACGCTTGCATCATCTTCATATTAAAGGCGAGCCCAATTAGGGCAAATGCCATCAGCAGCCAAACCAGCTTGCCTTGTTTTACTGCCCTAAGCAGACAAGCTGAACCGAGCAATAAGGTAAAAACAAGCATGCTGTCGATATTGTTTGTCCGGCTGACAGCTACTGCGATAGGGGTCAGTGCCATGACAAGTGCGGCAATGCGGGCCGCTCCAATTCCAAAAGTCGGCTTAATCATTCTGTAGAGAAGGAATACAGACCCAACTCCGGCAAGAGCCTGGGGAATGATGACACTCCACGTGTGAACACCGAAAATCAGTGCGAAAATCGTTTGAATCCATAACACGACAGGAGGCTTATCTACTGTCACAAATCCAGAAGGGTCAAATGACGCATAAAAGAAATTATGGAAGCTTTGCGTCATGCTTTTTACAGCCGCCAAATAGTACTGGTTCGCTGTGTCCTCCTGCCAAATGTGATACGTATTCAAAAAAGCTGCTCCCAGCAAAATAAAAATAAGGGCTGCGTCGAATCGTTTGGTTTTCATCGTTTTTCACCTCTTTATGGTGTCTAATTGTAAAAAACAAATATGAAAAACTTATGAATAAACCATAAATATTCAAAGAAAAAAGCGGAGATATTTTCCCCGCTTTTATGCTGAATTTCTTTGTTTTTCTGACTGAAAAATGTATCGATCTCGTCCGGCTCCCTGTCCAGCTGCTCCCATTACGATCAGGGCAGCAATGAGAAGCACAATCGGCATCGTCCAAGAATGCGTCTGGTCAAAGAGATAGCCGACAAAGATTGGCCCGACTGCTGCCAGCAGGTAGCCGAATGACTGAGACATGCCTGACAGCGCAGCGGCCTGTTGGGCATTTTCACTGCGGAGACCAATCAAAGTAAGGGCCAGACTAATGCTGGAGCCTTGCCCGATACCGATAATGATCATCCAGATGGCAAGCAATGTATGGCTTCCGCCCGCTAATAATCCGCAGAGGCCGATCAGATAAACTGAGGCCAGCGCCGCAACGATACCGCGCTGCTGTTTCACACGGTCAGCTAAAACTGGCGTCAGAAAAGTGGAAGGCAGACTCGCAAATTGCATGAGTGATACCATCCATCCGGCTGTTGCCGTATCAATCCCGTGTGAACGGAGAATTTCAGGAAACCAAGCGATGCTGCTGTAAAATAAAAACGATTGCAGGCCCATAAAGATGGTGACATACCATGCCATTTTGGAAGCCCAAATGGAACTGGATTGCAGCTTCATTGTCTGGTTTGCCGTATCTCGATGGCGCAGCTGAGGTATCCAGATCAGCAATGCAAGCAAAGCCAGCCCGCCCCATAAGAGAAAGGCTTGTTTCCATCCGCCATTCATCTGGGTCGCTAAAGGAACGCTGACACCCGATGCTAAAGCTGCGAATATATTCATTGATGTCGTATACAGGCTGATCATGATCCCTGGCTTTTCAGGGTATTTATGTTTGATTAAGCTTGGCAAAAGTACGTTACCAATCGCAATCCCGACGCCGATAAGTGCCGTTCCGAAAAACAAAGCGGCAGTATAGCCGGTAGAACGAGTCAGAACACCGATCAGCAGTATCACGAGACCTAGCCATAAAGTTCGCTCATTACCGAGGCGCTGTCCAAGCTTAGGTGCAAGTGGAGAAAGAACTGCAAACGAAAGCAGCGGCAGTGCGGTCAAAAAACCGGCTGCCCCATTGGACATGTGCAGCTCTGCCCGGATAGAGCTAATGACCGGACCGACTGAAGTGATCGCGGGCCGTAAGTTAAAGGCGATAAAGATAATGCCGGTGATCAGCCAAAATGATTGGATTTTTTTATTATGTGGATGTGGCAAAGCAGTTACTCCTCTTTTCTAACATATACATGATATTATCCCGAAACAGGTAAGCAAGTATGTGAATGAAGGCTATGATTTGTCCTCTTTTTGCAGTTCAGCCATTTTGGCAAGCAGAATATGCTGAGGCATATGCATGATCTGTTCAAGCGGCAGATTCAAGGACTCTGCAAGCTTTTGTGCAGTTTCGGCAGAAATTTGCAAAGGTCTCACAAAAGATCCCTCCTCTCTTCTGTCCATTGTACAAGAATCAGATGTGAAATGTAAGAAGATGTCACAAAGGAATAGAGCAATCGGAAAATGACCGTTATAAAAGAGGTAAGGAGGGTTCTTATGCACGCACCGTTATCCTTATTAAAACAAATGCTGAAGGAACACCAAATAGACACTGAAAAAGCTGTCACTTTCGAAGAATATATAGCAATGAGGTTAAAGCTTCAGGAGCTGATGGGGAAATTTGCTTCGATCGGGGAGTGGGATCTGTATCAAAAAGCGGCAGATTTGATGATGCACATAGGCATCCAATGGATGAAATAAACCGATAACCGCTAAAAAACCCTCGCTGCAGCGAAGGCTTTCATTCATTAAAATGAGTGTTCTTCTTCCACATTTTTAAACTGGTCATAAATTACAAGCTTAGACGGACTGTTTTCCTTAGCCACCTGTTTGGCCTTTTCAATAGCGGCGTCTTTAGACGTATACAAAGCTGTCGGCGCTACATTCTCCACCTCAATAAACCAGCCGTCCGCATCAACATTAGGCGTAATCGCATATTTCTTTATCATCTTTCATTCCTCCCTCATGTTTTATTGCATTTTTCCCGCCTTGTTACTGTCCGAAACGATCCAATCTGCTAACTGAAAAAAACAGGAAACAGACAATTTTTCTATTTTTTTTCTGTAGAAATGGTAGAATGGAGGTTGGAGATTTTTTAATGAGAGGACGGTGCTTAGCATGACAGACCTTCTGAATGACCGGCTTCCTCCGCAAAATATAGAAGCCGAACAAGCCGTGTTAGGCGCTATTTTTTTACAGCCGTCTGCTTTAACACTGGCTTCAGAAGTATTGATTCCAGATGATTTCTATAGAATGTCCCACCAAAAAATCTATAATGCGATGCTGGTGCTCGGTGACCGAGGTGAACCGGTTGATCTGGTGACAGTCACATCAGAGCTTGCGAACACAGACCTGCTGGAAGAAGTAGGCGGCATTTCATATTTGACAGATATCGCAAACTCGGTGCCGACAGCGGCTAACATAGAATATTACGCGAAAATCGTTGAGGAAAAATCGATTCTTCGCCGATTAATCAGAACTGCGACAACGATTGCTCAAGACGGGTATACCCGTGAGGATGAGGTCGAGGATTTACTCAGTGAAGCGGAAAAAACGATTATGGAAGTGGCACAGCGCAAAAACACGAGTGCCTTCCAAAATATTAAGGACGTCCTTGTCCAGACCTATGATAATATCGAACAGCTTCACAATCGAAAAGGTGATATCACGGGAATTCCAACAGGGTTTACGGAGCTTGACCGGATGACTGCGGGTTTCCAGCGCAACGACTTGATCATTGTGGCTGCCCGTCCTTCAGTAGGGAAAACAGCCTTTGCCCTGAACATCGCACAAAACGTGGCGACGAAGACCGATGAGAGCGTAGCGATTTTCAGTCTTGAGATGGGTGCCGAGCAGCTCGTTATGCGTATGCTCTGTGCCGAGGGAAATATCAATGCCCAGAATCTCCGTACAGGTAACCTGACCGAAGAGGATTGGGGCAAGCTGACGATGGCAATGGGAAGCCTATCGAACAGCGGGATTTACATCGATGATACACCGGGTATTCGAGTGAGTGAAATCCGTGCCAAGTGCCGCCGCTTGAAGCAGGAAAGCGGGCTGGGCATGATTTTGATCGATTACCTGCAATTGATTCAGGGAAGCGGTCGTTCAAAGGACAACCGTCAGCAGGAAGTATCTGAAATTTCCCGTGAACTGAAGTCGATTGCGAGGGAGCTGCAAGTCCCTGTTATCGCGCTTTCTCAGCTTTCCAGGGGTGTTGAGCAGCGTCAGGATAAACGTCCGATGATGTCTGATATCCGGGAATCAGGAAGTATCGAGCAGGACGCGGATATTGTCGCGTTCCTTTATCGTGATGACTACTATGACAAAGAAACCGAGAATAAAAATATTATCGAAATTATTATCGCCAAACAGCGTAACGGCCCGGTAGGAACCGTGTCTCTTGCGTTCGTAAAAGAATACAACAAATTCGTCAACCTGGAACGGCGTTTTGATGACGCAGGCGTTCCGCCCGGCGCATAAGCCCCAAGAGCTGCTCTTGGGGTTTTTTTCATTCGAAAGATGGAAGAAATGACGTTCGCTCAGCGGATGAAAATTTGAAAGCGTTTTAATAAAATGGTGCAAAAAGGAGATGGTAACAATATGGGAAAGCGTTTTTCGTCTTTTCACGCAGCACAAATCCGAATTGCGCGTCCTACGGGCCAGCTTGATGAGATTATTCGTTTTTACGAAGAGGGACTGTGTTTGAAACGAATAGGAGAATTTTCACAGCATAACGGGTATGACGGTGTCATGTTCGGCCTTCCTCATGCCGATTATCATTTGGAATTCACCCAGTATGAAGGGGGAAGCACTGCCCCCGTTCCCCATCCCGACAGCCTTCTTGTTTTTTATGTGCCGAATGCAGTTGAACTGGCAGCGATCACTTCAAAGCTAAAGCACATGGGCTATCAAGAGGTCGAATCAGAGAACCCGTACTGGAGCAATGGGGGCGTGACGATAGAGGACCCGGACGGCTGGCGGGTCGTTTTTATGAATTCAAAAGGGATATCAGGCAAGTGATTCTTTCTTATGCTAAAGGATGAAAGTTTCGCAAGCTTTTTATGACAAAACCGTGAGAAAACGCTTATAAAACGAATGGAAGCGAACGAATATAGATTTACAATAATTTAATGTTCGGATTTACAATTGACTTTCTGTTTCTTCACTGATAAACTTGATTTGTTTGAATAGAATCGTTTTGAAAGGTTAACGGAGGTGCACGGACATGTCTTCAGTAGTTGTAGTAGGTACGCAATGGGGCGATGAAGGAAAAGGTAAAATTACAGATTTCCTATCAGAAAATGCAGAAGTGATCGCCCGTTATCAAGGCGGAAATAACGCAGGGCATACAATCAAGTTTGACGGAATCACATATAAGCTTCACTTAATCCCGTCTGGAATTTTCTATAAGGATAAAACGTGTGTAATCGGAAACGGAATGGTTGTAGATCCGAAAGCATTAGTCACAGAGCTTGCGTATCTTCATGAGCGCAACGTGAGTACAGATAACCTGAGAATCAGCAACAGAGCTCACGTCATTCTGCCGTATCATTTGAAATTGGATGAAGTGGAAGAAGAGCGTAAAGGGGCTAACAAGATCGGCACAACGAAAAAAGGAATCGGCCCTGCTTACATGGATAAAGCAGCCCGAATCGGAATTCGCATCGCGGATCTGTTAGACCGTGACGCGTTTGCGGAAAAGCTTGAGCGCAATCTTGAAGAAAAAAACCGTCTTCTCGAGAAAATGTACGAGACAGAAGGGTTTAAACTTGAGGATATCTTAGACGAATATTATGAGTACGGCCAGCAGATTAAAAAATATGTTTGCGATACATCTGTTGTCTTGAACGATGCTCTTGATGAAGGGCGCCGTGTATTATTTGAAGGCGCACAAGGGGTTATGCTCGATATCGACCAAGGAACATACCCGTTTGTTACGTCATCTAACCCGGTTGCCGGCGGTGTCACGATCGGTTCTGGTGTCGGCCCGACCAAAATCAAGCACGTTGTCGGTGTATCAAAAGCATATACGACTCGTGTCGGCGACGGTCCTTTCCCGACTGAGCTGAAAGATGAAATCGGCGATCAAATCCGTGAAGTCGGACGTGAATATGGAACAACAACAGGCCGCCCGCGCCGTGTCGGCTGGTTTGACAGCGTTGTTGTCCGCCACGCCCGCCGTGTGAGCGGAATTACAGATCTTTCTCTGAACTCAATTGACGTCCTAACAGGAATTGAAACGTTGAAAATCTGTGTGGCGTACCGCTACAAAGGCGAAATCATTGAAGAATTCCCAGCAAGTCTTAAGGCACTTGCTGAATGTGAGCCGGTATATGAAGAAATGCCGGGCTGGACTGAGGATATTACAGGTGCGAAGAGCTTGAGCGAGCTTCCGGAAAATGCGCGCCATTATCTTGAGCGTGTGTCTCAGCTGACAGGCATTCCGCTTTCTATTTTCTCTGTCGGTCCAGACCGCTCACAAACAAATGTCCTTCGCAGTGTGTACCGTGCGAACTAAATAGAATATGTCTGCAAGCCCCTATTTAAGGGGCTTGTTTTTTGTTTGAAAGCCGCATATAAGTTGGTCTGAGAAAAAAATATGAAAAAAAACCAAAAAAGTTATTGCCACTTCTATTTGTTCGTGATATTATAAATCTCGTTGTTACGGAAACTGCTTCAATA
Source organism: Bacillus sp. LJBS17 (assembly GCF_019334685.1). Classification (NCBI taxonomy): domain Bacteria; kingdom Bacillati; phylum Bacillota; class Bacilli; order Caryophanales; family Bacillaceae; genus Bacillus; species Bacillus sp. LJBS17. The sequence continues at coordinate 4,130,874 of NZ_CP079759.1, read as the reverse complement.
GAGTACAAGATGAGAACTAGATTTAAGTCGTTTGCTCTATAGAAATTCCGACATCTTTAAGAGCCATTAGCTCAGTTGGTAGAGCATCTGACTTTTAATCAGAGGGTCGAAGGTTCGAGTCCTTCATGGCTCACCATTTCGTGAAGGCCCGTTGGTCAAGCGGTTAAGACACCGCCCTTTCACGGCGGTAACACGGGTTCGAATCCCGTACGGGTCATTGATTTACTTTAGCGTTATTGCTAAATTCCTTATTTGTCTGTGAGAGCTGACACGACAGCTCTCCGGGCAATTACTGTAAGGTCCGGTAGTTCAGTTGGTTAGAATGCCTGCCTGTCACGCAGGAGGTCGCGGGTTCGAGTCCCGTCCGGACCGCCATTTTACTTTACTTAGTAGAGAAAAATAAATTATTTGGCTCGGTAGCTCAGTTGGTAGAGCAACGGACTGAAAATCCGTGTGTCGGCGGTTCGATTCCGTCCCGAGCCACTTACCAAACGCATCTGCAATCGTAGGTGCGTTTTTTCTTTTAGGAAAAAGGCAAACATGAGGAGTGTTATAATAGAAGAAAAAGGGAGAACCGGCCCTGCGGCCGGTTCAAAGAAGAAGACGTCATTGATAAAGACGCACTCCGGTGAGGGGAGGTTTCAATAAAGTTATCTTTTTTAAAAAAAGTTGACCAGCATGACAATAGATAAACAACTGGCGATAAAGGTGAAACATGTGTTTTTTTTCTAAACCTTTATTTTTTTTATCTTTTGACCTTAAACCGTTATAATAGACAAGGACCCATTCTTTACATGGGCCATAAGTGATGAAACGAATGTTATATAGATGAAATGAAGTCATTCGGCAGGAGGAAAATCAAAATGATGGATAAAAAGATCCTTGTAGTAGATGATGAAAAACCGATTGCAGATATATTGGAATTTAACTTAAGAAAAGAAGGCTATGAAGTGCACTGTGCCCACGACGGAAACGAAGCCGTTGAAATGGTAGAAGAGCTTCAGCCTGATTTAATTCTTTTAGATATTATGCTTCCGAATAAAGACGGCGTTGAAGTATGCCGTGAAGTCAGAAAGAAATACGATATGCCAATCATTATGCTGACGGCTAAGGATTCAGAAATTGACAAGGTTATCGGGCTTGAAATCGGTGCTGATGACTATGTCACAAAACCATTCAGCACACGCGAGCTCTTGGCGCGTGTAAAAGCGAACCTGCGTCGCCAGCTGACGACAGCGCCTGCGGAGGAAGAGCCTTCCTCTAACGAGATTCATATCGGCTCTCTCGTCATCTTCCCTGACGCGTACGTTGTATCAAAACGAGACGAAACAATCGAATTGACTCATCGTGAGTTCGAATTGCTTCATTATTTAGCAAAACATATCGGACAAGTGATGACCCGTGAACATTTGCTTCAAACCGTTTGGGGCTATGATTACTTCGGCGATGTCAGAACGGTTGACGTAACAGTCCGTCGGCTTCGTGAAAAAATCGAGGACAACCCGAGCCATCCAAATTGGATCGTCACACGCCGCGGTGTAGGTTATTACTTGAGAAACCCAGAACAGGACTAATGCCCATATGAATAAGGTTGGTTTTTTTCGGTCGATCCAATTTAAGATTACCTTGATTTATGTGCTTTTGATTATCATTGCCATGCAAATCATTGGTGTGTATTTTGTCAATCAGGTAGAGAAGTCGCTGATCAGCTCTTATGAACAATCGCTGAATCAGCGAATCGACAACCTTTCTTATTATATCGAACAAGAATATAAGAGCGATAACGACAGCACCGTCATAAAGGATGACGTCAGCCGTATTTTGAATGACTTCACGAAAAGTGATGAGGTTCGGGAAATTAGCTTTGTAGATAAAAGCTATGAAGTGGTCGGTTCTTCAAAGCCGTACGGTGAGGAAGTGGCTGGGAAACAAACGACCGATCTGATTTTCAAAAGAATTTTCTCTACCAAACAGTCGTATTTAAGAAAATATTATGACCCGAAAAGCAAAATCAGAGTTCTTATTTCCGCGAAGCCCGTCATGACTGAAAATCAAGAGGTTGTCGGCGCGATCTATGTTGTCGCGAGTATGGAAGATGTCTTTAATCAAATGAAGACGATCAACACGATACTGGCGTCCGGCACAGGTTTGGCACTTGTTTTGACGGCTCTTCTCGGTATTTTTCTGGCAAGAACCATTACCCACCCGCTTTCAGATATGCGAAAGCAGGCGATGGAGCTTGCGAAAGGGAATTTCTCGAGGAAGGTTAAAAAGTACGGGCATGATGAAATTGGGCAGCTGGCCACAACGTTTAACCACTTAACAAGAGAGCTTGAAGATGCCCAGGCGATGACTGAAGGAGAACGCAGAAAGCTAGCCTCTGTCATTGCCTATATGACAGACGGCGTAATCGCCACAAACCGAAACGGAGCGATTATTCTCTTAAACAGCCCGGCGCTGGAGCTGTTGAACGTTTCACGTGAAACAGCCTTAGAAATGCCGATTACGAGTTTGCTGGGGCTTCAAGAGAATTATACTTTTGAAGATTTAGTGGAGCAGCAGGATTCTATGCTGCTTGAAATAGAGCGCGATGATGAATTAACGGTGCTTCGCGTGAATTTCTCTGTGATTCAAAGGGAACACGGCAAAATTGATGGTTTAATCGCTGTCATTTACGATGTAACCGAACAAGAGAAAATGGATCAGGAACGCAGAGAATTCGTTGCGAATGTATCACATGAGCTGCGGACGCCGCTTACGACAATGCGCAGCTATTTAGAAGCGTTAGCTGAAGGCGCGTGGGAAAATAAAGACATTGCTCCGCGCTTCTTAATGGTGACGCAAAATGAAACAGAGCGTATGATCCGGCTTGTCAATGATCTGCTTCAGCTGTCGAAATTTGACAGTAAAGATTATCAATTTAACCGGGAATGGATTCAGATTGTCCGGTTTATGTCGCTTATTATTGACCGTTTTGAAATGACAAAAGAGCAGCATGTGGAGTTTATCCGCAATCTGCCGGACAGAGATCTGTACGTCGAGATTGACCAGGATAAAATAACGCAGGTGCTCGATAATATTATTTCTAACGCTTTAAAATATTCACCGGAAGGCGGACATGTCACGTTCTCGATTGATGTCAATGAAGAGGAAGAACTTCTCTATATCAGCGTGAAGGATGAAGGGATCGGCATTCCGAAAAAAGATGTCGAAAAAGTCTTTGACCGCTTCTATAGGGTGGATAAAGCGAGAACGAGAAAGCTTGGCGGCACCGGTCTGGGATTGGCGATTGCCAAGGAAATGGTACAGGCGCACGGTGGAGATATTTGGGCGGACAGCATAGAAGGAAAAGGCACGACGATTACATTTACTCTTCCATATAAAGAGGAACAAGAGGATGATTGGGATGAAGCGTGAAAATATAAAAACGATATTACTTACGGTACTCGTCGTCATCAGTCTTGTTTTTACATGGGGGATATGGACGTTCCAGCCAAACTTTTCTGAAGGCTCATCCTCAACAGAGTCTACTGTTCGTGTGAAACATAAAATCGAAAAAACCACCCAAAAGCTGTCTGAAACGGTAAGGCCAAGGGACATGTTTATCCATGATGACGGCGCTCATTACAAAGTGGATGACAATGCCCTCTATGAAGAAATTTGGTCTGACTTGCCGCATTGGGATGTGAAAGGAATTAAAGATATTTCGGATCAGTATGACAAGGCTGGATTCAAAAGCTGGTTTTATGGAATAGGCGGTTCTGAAGCCAAGCTTGACTTGCAATTCAGCGATACGATTCCGATTGATATTTTCCAAACGTTGTTTAAATGGTCTAATCAGTCGTTTGAATACAGTTCGTTTGACCATATTCTGATCCCGTTCAATGAAACAAAAGCGAACAAGAAAATCTATTTGGTGTCATACAGCAAGCAGCTCATTCTTGAAGTGACGGTTGAATCAGCAAACTACCGGAACATTATGAACGACTTGAAAAACAGGCAATCAAATATGCCGGCGTTCAGTTTGTTCTCCATTGGCTCAAAGAAAGAGTTCTTGCTGCCGAACAAACCGCTTACGATGGACAAAAAAGAATTTGTCACAGAATCGATTAAAACAAATACCTTTAAGCAGGCTTTGTTTAGTGATCCGAGCATTGTAAGAGAAGATTCGAATTACAACAACAGAAATGTGCTGACAGATGGGATCAGCCGGTTAGATGTGAATCTAAGCCAGAGACAGGTGCAATTCCAGCAGCGCAATTTGGTGCAGAGCACATCCTATCAAACAGGTGAATTAATCAAAAAGAGCCAAAAATACCTTGAGGATACCGGAAGCTGGACGGATCACTATCAATTTTTCAATATCAATGACAGCCAGCAGTTGAGCTTCTATATCTTTATGGATCAGATCCCGGTCATTAACAGCACCGCCAAACCTTTCGGGGCGACATCGGCGATTTCGGTGCAATGGGCGAATGATGATATTCTCAGCTATAAGCGGCCGAATTACAGTCTCGGAACGAATCCGATTAAAACAAGTGAAACAGAGCTCATGAGCGGCAGCGAAGTGAGGATGCTGCTTTCGAAACAAACCGCTTATGATACGGACAAAATTGATCAGATCTTCCTTGCTTATCAATTGGTATCAACATCAACCAACGACGATCCTCTCGTTGAACTGGAACCGGTTTGGGCGATGAAAGTAAATGGAAAAATTGTGCCGATTACAAAGGATTTATTGAGGAAGGAGGGGGCTAACAGTGGAGTGGAATAAGACAAAATCAATCTTCATCGTTGCCTTCCTCATTTTAGATATTTTCTTAGGCTATCAGTTTTTTCAAAAATGGCAGGCTACCGGCAAAGAATATGAAGTCATTAAAAATGATGTCGAGCATGACATGAAGGCCGATCATATCACGTATGAAGGTTTGAATAAGGAAGCGACAGAAGGTTATCGGATCACGGCAAATCAAAAGTCTTTCTCCAAGGAGGAAATTGAGGCGCTGAAGGATCAAAAGCCTTTGATGGACATGCCTAGTGATGATCATAAAGTAACGAGCCTGAAAATGAAGTTTGCAAATCCAATCGCACTATCAAAGAAGGATATCGAGGACGATGCTCAGGCACTTGTTTCTTCGAAAATTCAAGATGGCGAAAAATATAAGCTTTGGAAGGTTGATAAATCGAAGAAAGAAATTATTTTCTTCCAAACGTACGAAGGTCATTATATTTACCAAAAGACCGACAATCCCTCTAATATGATCGGGCAAGTGGTGCTGCACTTAAACGGTAAAAACGAGGTTGTGTCATACGACCAGACTACGCTTGAGACCTTCAAGCAAATCCAGAAAGAAAGCTTAATTACTGAAATGGATGCGGTTGAGCTATTGTACTATCAAAATCAATTAAAAGAATACAGCACTGTGAAGAGCTGTAAATTCGGCTATGTAGCACAATATCCGCTGACAAGTACGCAGGTGCTGGCGCCGGTATGGAGAATTACGGTCGAGTACGAGAAAAAAGTGAACGGTGAGAAAAAGACAGTACAAGAGTATTTTACTGTGAATGCTTTGGAGAGTACGATTTTAGATACAGATCAATGAAAATAATGGAGTGAGACAAACATGAGCTTGCAATTTAGCGTACTTGCGAGCGGGAGTACGGGAAATGCGTTTTACCTCGAAACAGAGGATCACGCATTTTTAGTGGACGCCGGTTTGAGCGGAAAAGCCATGGATGGGCTGATGGCGCAGATCGGGCGTAAGCTGGATGATGTAGACGGCATTTTTGTGACGCATGAGCATAGTGACCATATTAAGGGCCTTGGTGTCGTCGCCAGAAAGTACAAGCTTCCGATCTATGCGAATGAGAAGACTTGGAAAGCGATGGAGAATCAAATCGGCAAAATTGACACCGATCAAAAGTTTGTATTTCCGATGGAGACAGTGAAGTCGTTTGGCGGACTTGATGTTGAATCGTTTGGCGTCTCCCACGATGCGGCGGAACCGATGTTTTATGTATTCCATTATAACGGCCGAAAGCTCGCATTAATGACAGATACGGGATATGTCAGCGACCGGATGAAAGGCATTATCCGTTCAGCGAATGTGTTTGTGTTTGAAAGCAATCACGATGTCGGTATGCTGCAAATGGGGAGATACCCATGGAGCATTAAGCGGCGGATTTTAAGTGACGTCGGGCACGTGTCAAATGAAGATGCTGCCTTGGCGATGACGGATGTCATTGGCGATGAGACGTCTCGTATTTACCTGGCGCATTTGAGCCAGGACAACAACATGAAGGAGCTGGCAAGAATGTCTGTACAGCAGACATTGGCTTCTAAAGGATTTGTGACGGGTGAGACATTTGACTTATACGACACCGATCCGAAGAAGGCCACTCCGCTTTGCGCTGTATAATTTTTCTATGTAAATCATGACTATTCTAGGAGCTTCTAACCCACAATATAACCATATTAACGTTCTTGGAAAGGATGGAATATGGTGGATTACGAACGTGAGGAAGAACATACTACTCCTGAACAGCCAAAGAGAAGCAAAAAAGGATATTTTCTTTCGAGTCTGATTGGCGTGATTGTCGGTGCCGTATTAATGGCGTTTATCATGCCGTACCTTTCAAATGAAGGGCTGGATACAGGCGCCTTAGATCAGCAGCAAAACAACAATGGCCGGGAATCAATCAGGACGGTAAATGTCAGTGTCAACAATGCCGTCACCAAGATTGTCAGCAATGTGTCGCCCGCCGTTGTCGGTGTTGTGAACATCCAAAAATCAGATATTTGGGGAGAGAGCGGCGAGGCTGGGAGCGGCTCTGGCGTCATCTATAAGAAAAATGACCATTCCGCTTATGTCGTGACCAACCATCATGTCATCGAAGGCGCTTCCCAAATTGAAATCAGCTTGAAAGACGGCTCACGTGTATCAGCTGATCTTGTCGGCAGCGACCAGCTGATGGACCTTGCCGTTTTACGGGTGAAAAGCGATAAGATTAAAGCAGTCGCCGATTTCGGAAATTCAGATAAAGTGAAGTCTGGGGAGCCGGTTATTGCGATCGGGAACCCGTTAGGCCTTGAGTTTGCAGGCTCTGTCACACAAGGCGTCATCTCAGGTACGGAGAGGGCGATTCCAGTGGATTCAAACGGTGATGGACAGCCTGACTGGAACGCAGAAGTCCTGCAAACAGATGCGGCCATTAACCCTGGGAACAGCGGCGGTGCTTTGTTAAATATGGATGGGAAGGTCATTGGCATCAATTCAATGAAAATTGCCGAGTCGGCGGTTGAAGGGATTGGCCTGTCGATTCCCTCTAAGCTCGTGATCCCTGTGATAGAGGATTTAGAGAGATACGGAAAGGTCAAACGCCCGTTCCTTGGCATTGAGATGAAATCGCTAAGTGACATCGCAAGCTATCATTGGGATGAAACATTAAAGCTTCCTAAGAACGTCACCAATGGAGCGGTTGTGATGGGTGTAGACGCCTTTTCACCTGCCGGAAAAGCGGGGCTGAAGGAACTGGATGTCATCACGGAATTTGACGGATACAAAGTAAATGATATTGTTGACCTGCGAAAACGGCTTTATCAGAAAAAAGTCGGTGACCGGGTGAAGGTGAAGTTTTATCGCGGCGGAAAAGAAAAATCTGTTGATATCAAGCTGTCCTCCGCAGACCAATTAGGCAGTTAATAAAAGCAGTCTGGCATCGTTGCCAGGCTGTTTTGATATGCAAAAAAAACTGAACAGGGGTCACGCCCGTTCAGTTGAAAAAGGATATATCGAATATGAAGAAAAATACAAGATGGATGTTACACGTGAAACAGCAAATGGCAGTTAGCAAATACCTTCATTTTCAGCATTCTCCCGAAAATATGGAGGTTCGGGATTAGGCCTTGCCAAATCGATTATCGTTAGCCACAATGGGACGATTGAAGTGAAAAGTGAAATCGGCAGAGGCACTGTTTTTCTGATCAGGCTTCCTGCCCCGGATTATTCGTTAGACGAGTGAGAAAATTTCTTCAGCCGATATTGGAGGCTTTGTCTGCTGATGCCAAGCTCCTGAGCAGCTTTCGAGATGTTATGGCTGTGTTTTCTTAACACGTTCTCTATCACATATTTTTCGAAGCTTTCCATTTTTTCTTTTAAGTCCGCGGCCGGCTGGTGTCTTGGTGTTTCAGGCTCTGGGATGTCAGCCGGCTTGATTTTCATGCGATATTGATAGGGCAGATGGGAAGCCGTAATCGTTTTCTCGTCCGTCATGAAATTCATGGCGCCTTCAATCATATGCTCAAGCTCGCGAATATTTCCCGGCCAGTCATAAGAAAGGAAAAATTGCTTCACGTCTTCGCTAATGTGTTCAACATTCATTTGGAACAGATGGTTGTTTTTCTGGATGAATTCCGATGCGAGAAGCAAAATGTCTTCTTTTCGTTCCCGAAGCGGTGGGATGATCAGCGTCACGACACTCAGCCTGTAATACAAGTCCTTCCGCATTCGTTCGCCGGCAATCGCGTCAATTGGATCTTCATTCATCGTGGCAATAATACGTACGTCAATCGGTGTATCCTTTGTTGACCCGATGCGCCTGATTTTCCGTTCTTGAAGGGCGCGTAGCAGCTTTGCCTGAAGGCTGAGATTCAGCGAGTTGATTTCATCTAACAGCAGCGTCCCGCCGTGGGCTTGTTCAAACAGGCCGGGCTGGTCGACAGCGCCGGTAAACGCGCCTTTTTTCGTCCCAAACAAAATGCTTTCCACAAGGCTGTCTGGCAGTGCCGCACAGTTTTGCGAAATAAACGGGCCGCCAGAACGATCGCTTCCATTATGGATACTTTGCGCGAACAGTTCTTTTCCTGTGCCGGTTTCGCCTGCGAGAAGGACAGATGATGACGTACGGGTTGCCCGCTTGGCGTTTTCGATGACGTCTTGAATGGCCGGACTGGTGCCGAGAATACTGTCAAACGTATAGGTTGTGCTGCCTTTTTTGTTCATATTCTCCCTGATCAGCCGTTCCAGCTTTGTCACATCCTTGGCAATTTCAACGGCGCCCCTGATTTTGCCGTCTTGGACAATGGGATATGTATGATTGATCGTCGTAATTTCCTGGCCTTTATTATTGAAATAGCTCTGTTTGACGTTTTTAATCGTCTTGCCTTCCTGAAGAGCCTGTACCAGTGTGCTGTCCTGCTGCTTTGAAAACATAAACACATCCATCAGGTTTTTATTCAGGACGTCATGCTTCTCCATATCTTCAATCTGCATCATTTTATTGTTATAAACGATTGTGTTTCCATGCTCGTCTACCACGTGCAGGCCAACATCGATTTCATCTAAAATGCTCTGAAAAACCAATGTGAGGAATTCGCTGTCTTTGACCACTGTATGAACCTCCCCCAATTATTTTCTTAATATTGCTTCTATTTTATAAAAAAATGGAGAGGATATGCAAAAGAATTTTGCACTTGCTGGAATTTTTGCTCGAAATATCAGAATGTTTTTGCACCTTGTCCTCGAAAATTGTAGAAAACACACGAATTCTTGATTTGGCACAGAACTTGCATTTATATAAAGGGAAAGCAGGATAACATGTTGAAACAGAAAACAAGGGGGAATTCAAATATGTCAGCTTTATCTAAATCCAAAGAAATTATTGATCAGACGTCTCATTATGGAGCCAACAATTATCATCCGCTCCCGATTGTTATTTCTGAAGCGCTGGGTGCTTGGGTAAAGGACCCGGAAGGCAATGAATATATGGATATGCTGAGTGCTTACTCTGCGGTAAACCAGGGGCACAGACACCCGAAAATCATTCAGGCATTAAAGGATCAGGCTGATAAAATCACCCTCACGTCACGCGCGTTTCATAACGATCAGCTTGGGCCGTTTTACGAAAAAACAGCTAAACTGACAGGCAAAGAGATGATTCTGCCGATGAATACAGGAGCCGAAGCGGTTGAATCCGCGGTGAAAGCGGCGAGACGCTGGGCGTATGAAGTGAAGGGCGTAGCTGACAATCAAGCGGAAATTATCGCATGTGTCGGGAACTTCCACGGCCGCACGATGCTGGCGGTATCTCTCTCTTCTGAAGAGGAATATAAACGAGGATTCGGCCCGATGCTTCCGGGAATCAAACTCATTCCTTACGGCGATGTGGAAGCGCTTCGACAGGCCATTACGCCGAATACAGCGGCATTCTTGTTTGAACCGATTCAAGGCGAAGCGGGCATTGTGATTCCGCCTGAAGGATTTTTACAGGAAGCGGCGGCGATTTGTAAGGAAGAGAATGTCTTGTTTATTGCGGATGAAATTCAAACGGGTCTCGGACGTACAGGCAAGACGTTTGCCTGTGACTGGGACGGCATTGTCCCTGATATGTATATTTTGGGCAAAGCGCTTGGCGGCGGTGTGTTCCCGATCTCATGCATTGCGGCGGACCGCGAGATCCTAGGCGTGTTTAACCCTGGCTCACACGGCTCAACATTTGGCGGAAACCCGCTTGCATGTGCAGTGTCTATCGCTTCATTAAAAGTGCTGGAGGATGAAAAGCTGGCGGATCGTTCTCTTGAGCTTGGCGAATACTTTAAAAGCGAGCTTGAGAGCATTGACAACCCGGTTATTAAAGAAGTCCGCGGCAGAGGGCTGTTTATCGGTGTGGAATTGACGGAAGCGGCACGTCCGTATTGTGAGCGTTTGAAGGAAGAGGGACTTTTATGCAAGGAAACGCATGATACAGTCATTCGTTTTGCACCGCCATTAATCATTTCGAAAGAGGATTTGGATTGGGCGATAGAGAAAATTAAGCACGTGCTGCAAAACGCATAAATCCGCACCATGGCGGGATATTCACTTCGTTTGTATAAATTTACAACAGAAAAATCAGCACTCCCTATTTGCTCAGCTACAGTATTTTAGTATAATGTATCTTTATGAGAAGAAGTGAATTTTATATTAAATAGATAGAGACTCTTTGGACAGCAAACTGGGATAGCACCATGCAGATGTTCCAGCTTAGATCCAATACAAGTTGCTGAAGGGGTGCAGAATGTGAATACAAACCAAGATAACGGAAATCAGCTCCAGCGGACAATGAAATCACGCCATTTGTTCATGATTTCATTGGGCGGAGTGATCGGAACCGGTTTCTTCCTTGGAACCGGGTTTACCATTAACCAAGCGGGACCGCTCGGCGCGGTTCTGTCCTATTTAGTGGGCGGCTTTATCATGTTTTTGACCATGCTCTGCTTAGGAGAGCTGGCAGTCGCCTTTCCTGTGTCGGGGTCCTTCCAGACCTATGCCACGAAATTTATCAGCCCGGCCTTCGGGTTTGCGTTCGGCTGGCTGTACTGGCTCGGCTGGGCGGTTACATGCGCCATTGAATTTTTATCAGCGGGGCAGCTGATGCAACGCTGGTTTCCGCATATAGACGTGTGGATCTGGTGTCTGGTCTTTGCGGCACTGATGTTTATTTTAAATGCGATCACCACAAAAGCCTTTGCGGAATCTGAATTCTGGTTCTCAGGTATTAAAATTTTGATTATCCTTTTATTTATTATTCTCGGCGGAGCTGCCATGTTTGGCCTGATTGATCTGAAGGGTGGAGAGCATGCGCCGTTTTTGACACATTTTTATGAAGACGGGTTATTTCCGAACGGCATAAAGGCAATGCTGATTACGATGATTACCGTGAACTTTGCGTTTCAGGGGACTGAGCTGATCGGGGTTGCAGCCGGAGAAAGTGAAGACCCTGAAAAAACGATTCCACGGTCAATCAAACAGACAGTATGGAGAACGCTTGTCTTCTTTGTGCTTTCCATCATTGTCATTGCCGGCATGATTCCGTGGAAACAGGCGGGTGTCGTGGAAAGTCCATTTGTTGCCGTATTTGAGCAAATCGGAATCCCATATGCAGCTGATATCATGAACTTTGTTATTTTAATCGCGCTGTTATCTGTTGCGAATTCAGGTTTATACGCATCGACACGTATTCTGTATGCGATGGCGAATGAAGGACAAGCCTTCAAAGCGCTCGGCAAAACAAATCAGCGCGGTGTGCCGATGTACTCGTTAATCGTAACGATGGCTGTGGCCTGCCTATCCCTTCTGACAAAGTTTGCGCAGGCTGAAACTGTATATATGGTACTGTTATCTTTGGCGGGCATGAGCGCGCAGGTCGGCTGGATTACAATTTCGCTTTCCCAAATCATGTTCAGACGCAAATATATCCGTGAGGGCGGGAAGATAGAAGATTTGAAATTTAAAACACCGCTGTACCCGGTGCTTCCGCTGATCGGCCTAACGTTAAATACGGTCGTGCTCATCAGTCTTGCATTTGATCCGGAGCAGCGTATCGCGCTGTATTGCGGCGTACCGTTTATGATCATTTGCTACATCATTTATCATGTCGTCATTAAAAAACGCCAGCAGGCGAATCGTCAGCTAGAGCTTTAAAACGTTGTCCGCAAGTCATCTTTGTTATAACCCGCATAGGACATTATCTTAAATGTTGAGGTGGAATCACAGATGGATAAAACGATTTCGGTTATTGGAATGCCAATGGATTTAGGACAAGCACGACGCGGAGTGGATATGGGCCCGAGTGCCATCCGGTACGCTCATCTGATCGAGAGGCTGTCAGACATGGGGTATACGGTTGAAGATCTCGGTGACATTCCGATCAATCGCGAAAAAATCAAAAATGACGAGGAACTGAAAAACCTGAATTCCGTTTTGGCGGGAAATGAAAAACTCGCGCAAAAGGTCAACAAAGTCATTGAAGAGAAAAAATTCCCGCTTGTCCTGGGCGGTGACCACAGTATTGCGATCGGCACGCTTGCAGGCACAGCGAAGCATTACGATAATCTCGGCGTCATCTGGTATGACGCGCACGGCGATTTGAATACACTTGAAACTTCACCATCGGGCAATATTCACGGCATGCCGCTCGCGGTCAGCCTCGGCATTGGCCACGAGTCACTGGTTAACCTTGAAGGCTACGCGCCTAAAATCAAACCGGAAAACGTCGTTATCATTGGCGCCCGGTCACTTGATGAAGGGGAGCGCAAGTACATTAAGGAAAGCGGCATGAAGGTGTACACAATGCACGAAATCGACCGTCTTGGCATGACAAAGGTCATTGAAGAAACCCTTGATTATTTATCAGCATGTGATGGCGTCCATCTGAGCCTTGATCTGGACGGACTTGATCCGAACGACGCACCGGGTGTCGGAACCCCTGTCGTCGGCGGCATCAGCTACCGGGAGAGCCATCTGGCTATGGAAATGCTGTATGACGCAGGCATCATTACCTCAGCCGAATTCGTTGAGGTTAACCCGATCCTTGATCACAAAAACAAAACAGGTAAAACAGCAGTAGAGCTCGTAGAATCCCTGCTAGGGAAGAAGCTGCTGTAATAAGAAAACCCCCGCACCCGCGGGGGTTTTTATTTATCCAATCATTTTCTCAGCGACTTTCATTTCCTGTGAATGGGTTTGATGGTCTGCAATAAACCAACCTGATAAAATCACCGCTGCGACGCCTGCGCCAATCAGAAATCTTTTCATTTATATAACCTCCGTTCGTTTAATCAGTTCTTCAATCTGTAATGCTTCATAAAAAAAGTGGGCAGCTTCTTTGTAAAGCTCAAGTTCCCTATACCGTTCGCCAGCCAAAATGGAAAGTTCTCTTACACTGTCATACTCTTTCTCGGACAACAAGTCATCCATATGTTGTTTGCATAAGTGAAACGTTTCCGCATGACCCCCTTCTGCATAAATGGCATATAAAATGTCTATTTTTGCCTCACATATTCTATTCGGCTCAGCAGTCAATTTTTCCTTCACGTCTTGGTAATAAGATAAGGCCTGTTCTTTCTTTTTGATCTTAAACAGCTCTCGTATCAGCAAGTAGGCAGAATGATAATAATAGGCGGAGCGGGCATACTCATCGTTCCGTAGAGCCTCCTCTAATTTCGAAACCGCTTCTTCTGATTTGCCGCTTTGCGCATGAAGAAGGCCGAAGTTATGCAAAAGCTGGGCTTCAAAAAAATGATCCTCTAATTCACTCGTGATCCGAATTGCTTCGTCCAAATAAGCCTCAGCTTCTTCAAACTGGCTCATCTCTGTAAAATTGCCTGACATGGTAATCAGCGCTGAAGCCAGCTTCTTTTTATAATCTGTCTCTTCTCTGAATGTTTTGACTGCTTGCCGTGTATGATTGAGGGATACAATATTTTGTCCAAGCTTATAATAGAGCTTTCCGACCTTCAGGTGAAATTCGGCTTTTTCAATCGGATCGGGAATGTTGTCGAGATACTGCTCTGCATCTTTATACAGCCCAATGGCAATGTCATAATTATTTTTATAGGCCTCATACATGCCTTCAAACAGAAAAAAGTAATATTTCAGCATGTCAGACGTAGCATTCATATGAGAAGGCTCCTCATGCTGAAAGCCCTGTCCTCTCGCCTCGTGAAGCAAAACCTTGTGGCGCAGTTCCAATAAGGAGAAGTAGGCAAGCACCTCCTGATCCTCTTCCATGTCATCCAATAAAGGCTTCACTTCTTCAAATAAACGGGAGGATTCTTCAACTTCATGTTTCTTGATGGCAAGGTACCAATCGTTGAGCATGCTAGCGATTTCTGCGGGTGCGATTTTATTCATGTGAAACTCCTTTCTCTAGTGACTTATCAATCTCAGTTGCTTATTCTGATAGTAACACCTCTTTCTATTTTATGTAAAATCCTCTAGTCAATATATGAAGGAGAGATGATATGACAATTATGCTGAGCCCAATGCAGACAGAAGAATTTCGGTCTTATCTCACGTACACAACAAAGCATTACGCGGAAGAAAAGGTAAAAGCGGGAACATGGCTGCCTGAAGATGCACAGCTTTTGTCTAAGCAGGCGTTTACTGATCTGCTTCCGAGAGGGCTGGAAACACCCCATCACCATTTGTGGAGCCTCAAGCTGAATGAAAAGGATATCGTTGGCTGGCTCTGGATACATGCTGAACCGGAACATCCGCAGCAGGAAGCGTTTATTTATGATTTTGGGTTATATGATCCGTATCGGGGAAAGGGCTACGCAAAGCAAGCATTGGCGGCATTAGATCAAGCAGCACGCAGTATGGGAATCCGCAAGCTGTCCCTTCATGTCTTTGCCCATAATCAGACGGCGCGAAAGCTATATGAGCAAACCGGATTTCAAGAAACAGACGTAGTGATGAGCAAGAAGCTTTAACGAAAAGGGCCGATAAAGGCCTTTTTCTGTAAATGATATCTAAAAATTCTGTAAATAACCTAGTTACTTTCCTTATTTTCCTAATATAATGTGGGTGAGGAAATTACCTTTCCTACACTCACAAGAAAAGAGGAGATGTAATGAAGTTGAAGAAACGAGTGTCGATGTTTTTGGTAGCGCTTACAATATGCGGCGGCCTATTTGTTTCTCCCGCCAAAGCCGTAAAGACCACAAATTATGCTGAAGAAATCGCCGCACTGCAGCCAGGCACGACACCGGAAGAAATCATGAAATCTGCCAGCCAGATTGCCAAACAGCAGCACGTAAAGCAGGACGTTATCCTAAAACAGTTCTATAAGGAAATCACGGCTGATAAAGCAGAAGGAGACCGGCTCGCCAAGGAAAGCGGCATGTCTATCATGGGCGGGTCGTCCGGCACGAAAAAACTCCCGACAAGCGCGAAAGGCAATATCTATTACACGAACTCCTACACAGCCTACTACAATCACGGCCACGTCGGCATGTACTCCGCTGCTGACAAAATTGTTGAATCTGTCCCGAGCGACGGCGTTAGGCAGATCGCGTATAATGCCAGAGACGTGGAAGACAACTCCATTGTGCAAACCGTCAGCGTATCCTCATCTCAAAAAACAGCTGCTGCCGACTGGGCGGTATCAAAAGTCGGCGACCCATACTCATTTAACTTCGTCAATAACAGAAATACCGGCCATGACGGCGCCAAAAACTGTTCAAAGCTCCTATGGTCTGCCTTTTTGCTGAAAGCAGGCATTGATATAGACAGCAACGGAGGCTTAGGCGTGTATCCGCGCGACATCACAAGTTCTTCGTATACGACAACCATCATGACCATTTACTAGGAGAAGGATATGAAAAAGTGGATGATTACCATCGCCATGCTGATTCTCGCAGGAATCGCACTATTTGTCTTCATTTCTCCTCTCAAAAGCCATAAAACCGTAAGTCAGCAGGATCTCAGAAACCCCGATTTCCTGGATGACAAAGAAGTCCTGCTGTATTTTTCATCCTCTGCAGATCAAGATGCATTTGGCGGCGGGAAAAGCTACGCCCTGTTTATCAGCCAGGACGGGACGCTGTCTTCCTTTAAGATGAAGGGCCTTGAGCTGGGCTCAGCCAAGGTTCACGGTGACAGCGTGATGCTGGAGGACAAAAACACGATCTATACGATTAAAGACGGCCTGAGATCTCATAAAAGAACCTATCAGCACACAGGGGACAGCGCAGGCTTTCTGCAAAACACGGACGGCTTTTACACCTTATACAACTCCGGCTACGACAAAAAGAAAGAAGGATACCGCTCAGAGCTGTACCGCCAAATGGACGGAGAGTGGAAAAAAGACGTCATCCCCTACTACATCCGAGCCTCCGGTTTCCATGATGGCGCCATTTACGCACTCGTCCCGACAGCTGACGAAAAAGGCTATCAGCTCCTTCAGATTCAAGCAGATCAGAAGAAGCTTACCTATCTCAGCATAACGGAATGGCAGTACCGGGAAGGAGCCTCAGTCGAATCCCAGCTTGCCGTGGACGACCAAGCTGTGTATGTTATGGTTCGCGGCCAAAAAGCCCACAATCTCTATCAAATGGTCAAGATCAACAAAAAAAGCGGCAAAGTAGAGCTGCACGATATCGCCGAATACAAAAACGACGAACAAACGATATACAGCTCCATGCCCTTCAGCTTTAAAAACAGCTTTTTCCCTTATGACGGGAACCTGTATTTCATTGACGGCTTCGGAAAGGTACACAAAATCGATGCCAAGACAGGAAAAACAAGCATCGTCTTCACCTTTTCCCCGGACAAAATGAAAGCCGATTTCAAAGAAATCACCCAAAAAGGCAGCAGCCTCTATTTCTTCACATACACGTATCACAAGCCTGCCTACATTGAACAGTACAGCCTGAAAACCGGAAAGAAAATGAAAGAAAAAGAGATTGGGAAGGTAAAGGATGTCGTGACGCCGAAGAGTCATTTGAAGCTGTATGATGTTGAGGTGATGAAGAGGTTTTAAGGCAAGGAGGGTAGTATGGGAGCCATCGCCGTTTTATTTATCGTTTTTGGTTTTCCGATCGTCGCAGGTGTATTTGGTATAGCGGGTCATTTTTTATTTAAAAGATTTTGGGTGGCACCGCTCATCGTTCTTATCACGAGCTTGATATTGTTAGTTACGTTAGCTTCGGGGAATAGCTCATTCATATTTTGGGTTGTTATGTATACGGCAATTGCGTTAGTAACGAGTGTTGCCACATTATTTCTCAGGAAATTTTTTGAGTGATCTCTGTTTATGAAGAGACTGGTGTGAAGTCTCTTTTTTTGTTGAACCGAAGTTTGCAGAGGATTTTGGGTATGGTTTAGAAACGAATCCAAAGGAGGAATTACATGCAGACAAATCGGGTTATTCTTCTGGCAGTTATGATCTGCCTGGTTTCGGCCATTACTGTGTTCTTGTTAAATGGATGTAAAGTCGACTTCTTAGACATCGGCGGAACCATTATTGGATGCTTTCTTGGCATATTTGTTGTTGTAAGAATACAGAAAAAACAGTCGTGAAAAAGGGAAAGAGTCATGCCGAACCGAAGTCATGTTCAAGGACGGAGAGTCCAAACACATGAATGGGAGGAATGGCGTTGACAGGAAACAAAGCGGTTGTGTACAAAGGCAAAGGGACTGTAGCGGTGGAGGATATCAGTTATCCGGAGTTAATCTTGAGGGACGGGCCCGGCGTCCCGAAGGCGAATGTGAATCGAAAATGTGAGCATGGGGTTATTCTCAAAGTCATTACAACCAACATTTGCGGAAGCGACCAGCATATGGTCAGAGGCCGCACAACGGCGCCTGAAGGCTTGGTGCTCGGACATGAAATCACCGGAGAAGTCATTGAAACGGGGCGTGATGTCGAATTTATCAAAAAGGGCGATATCGTATCCGTTCCTTTCAATATTGCCTGCGGACGCTGTGTGATGTGCAAAACGCAGAAAACGCATGTGTGCCTGAATGTCAATCCGGACCGTCCGGGATCGGCTTACGGCTACGTCGATATGGGCGGCTGGGTCGGCGGCCAGTCTGAATATGTCATGGTGCCATACGCTGATTTTCAGCTTTTGGTATTCCCTGAGAAAGAACAGGCGTTAGAAAAGATTCTCGATTTGACCATGCTGTCGGACATATTCCCGACCGGCTTCCATGGAGCTTACACAGCAGGCGTACAAACAGGTTCAACCGTTTATATCGCGGGAGCGGGGCCTGTTGGCTTGGCAGCTGCACACTCCGCTCAGCTCCTAGGCGCCTCCACCGTGATTGTCGGCGATCTGAACGAAGACAGACTGGCACAGGCGAGAAGCTTCGGCTGTGAAACGGTCAACGTACAAAAACACGACCGCCTCGGCGAGCAAATTGAACAAATACTAGGTGAACCAACCGTTGATGCCGCAGTGGACTGTGTCGGCTTTGAAGCATCCGGACACGGCAATCAAGGAGAAGCGCCTGCCGCCGTGCTGAACTCGATCATGGACGTCACCCAGGTCGGGGGTAGCCTTGGCATTCCAGGCTTATACGTGACCGAAGATCCCGGCGCAAAGGATGCGGATGCCAAAACAGGCTCATTAAAAATCCGCTTCGGACTCGGCTGGGCCAAAGCCCACACCTTCGTCACCGGACAAACGCCCGCCATGACATACAACCGCAATTTGATGAAAGCGATCCTGAGCGGCAGAGCGCAGATCGCAAAAGCAGTCAACGCCACCGTCATTTCTCTGGACGACGCGCCAAAAGGCTACAGCGACTTCGACAAAGGCGCAGCCAAAAAATTCGTCATCGACCCGCATGGAACATTGAAGTAAAAGAAAAAGCCGGACGTTCTCAGAACGCCGGCTTTATTGCTGATAATCCGTTTCTTCAATGCGGTTTCCCGTTTCATCCTGTACGATGAATTCCCCTTCGATTTTGTCCAGTCCAATCAAAATATAAGGGTTTTTCTCATTTGCCTTAGGAGCAGGTTTTCGTTTCACAGTTACAATCGTTTCTTTAGGTGAGAATTTGACGTCTGACACTTCAAGCTTCTTATCTTTCTCGCTGCTTCCGAGAGACACAATAACCATTTTTCTTCCTTCTAAAATGGTGAAGACTTGATATCCTTTTACATCATCATGCATTTGAAGGTAATTAGCGTATATTTCTAAGTCTGGACTGCCCTCACTGATTCGATCCTTCTCCAACACCCAATAAGACGGCTGACACCCAGCAAGCAGCAACATGATCACAAAAAGCCAAACCCATTTGAGCTGCAAATGTAGACCTCCCCACACATCGGTTACATCCAAACTAACATACGGGCGAAATAGAGTCATCAACAGCTTGTTTGTCGAATTGTGGATAAAACTCAGCCCGAAGCACTACTAACATGTGAATAAATAGGTTATATTGAGAAGAGAACAATTGTAAAAATGGAAGAAAACATCGGAGGATTTGAACATGAAACAAGCGTATTATTCCTGTGAAGAACACATCGAAACGGTGTTGGATATGTACATAGACGACCACGAGCTGCCGCCCGAAATCAGAAAAATCGAACATACTAACAGTTTATCCACAGCCTGTGAATTATGTGGAGACCCCGCAGTATATATAGTGGGGAACGAATGATCTTACACAAAATACAGAAAAGATATCCACAATTGTGGACAACATATATGAATAACTTGTTTTTAAAGTGGGGATGACCTGTGAATATCAATATTGTGACAATCGGAAAACTAAAAGAAAAATACCTCAAGCAAGGCATTGAAGAATACACCAAACGACTTTCGGCCTACGCAAAAATCGACATCATCGAACTCCCGGACGAAAAAGCGCCGGAAAACCTAAGCGACCAGGACATGAAAATCATAAAAGACAAAGAAGGCGACCGCATCCTATCAAAAATCAGCCCCGACGCCCACGTCATCGCCCTCGCCATCGAAGGAAAAATGAAAACATCCGAAGAACTAGCCGATACAATAGATAAGCTGGCTACATATGGAAAAAGCAAAGTCACCTTCGTCATCGGCGGATCACTCGGATTGAGTGACGCAGTGATGAAGCGAGCGGATGAAAAGCTGTCATTTTCAAAAATGACGTTTCCTCATCAGTTGATGCGACTTATTCTGGTGGAACAGATTTATCGGGCTTTTCGGATCAATCGTGGGGAGCCTTATCATAAATAGAGGCAAAAATTTTTGTATATTGGGCGGATATTTACTATTTGAAGCAGGGGCAGAAGGGGTTGATAAACCTTCTTTTTCTGTTTAAGAGGGGTACTAGATAAACCATACGCAGAGTTGAACTAGGTAAAAGATTGTCTAAGTCACTTCATTAAATAACTATTTCATGAAGTTAAAAAAGGATAGCATCTATAGCATTCTAATTGTAATATTATTATTTTTAAGACTGACTAGGTTAACTTCACCGGTACTTTTATGATTTTCTTTAAGGAAAAATTTAGTTAAAATTATCCAATTTATTTGTTATAATTATTAAAATGTTTTAAGGGGGATATAAGTTGGAAACGAATATTAAGTGGCGAGACTTACTAAATGAAAATAGACATAAAGATAAATATAAAGATGCAGAAAAGATTGCAAAAGAAAACAGGGAAAAGGAAGAGAGAAAAGCCAGTGATTTAAATATGATTCATGATCACAGAAATGAATTTGAACGTGATTATGATCGTATTATGAATTCTTCTTCTTTAAGAAGATTACAAGATAAGGCACAGGTTTTTCCTCTTCAAGAAAGTGATTTTATAAGAACTAGGCTTACCCATTCGATGGAAGTATCGTCGATAGCAAGGTCATTTGGTATATGGCTTGAAAAATGGTTAATTGAAGTGAAAGAAGAATTGGGCAGTGAGGATTATGGGAAAATCCCTGCTATTTTAGCAACTGCAGGATTAGTACATGATTTGGGTAATCCTCCTTATGGTCACTATGGAGAAGATGTTATAAAAAATTGGTTCAAGACATATTTTCAGGAAAATAAGGATATTCCATTAACAAATCCTCAAAAGAATGATTTCATTAACTTTGATGGAAATGCACAGGGGCTAAGAATCTTAACTAGACTACAGTTCTTAAATGATCAATTTGGAATTAATTTTACCTATGGCACATTATCTGTGCTTTTAAAGTATCCATTTGATTCCTCTGATGACTATGCTGTTGAGAATGGGAAATTTGGTTATTTTCAGCAGGATATGGAAATTGGAACAGAAATTATTGACCAAACAGTTAAGATTCCAAGAAAAAGAAATCCTTTAACCTATTTTTTAGAAGCTGCAGACGATATTGCATATTTAGGTTCAGACGTGGAAGATGGGGTAAAAAAGAAAATTGTTCCTTGGGAAAAGATATTTGAAGAACAAATCATAGAAAAAAATATACACGGAATTTATCATGCGTATAAAAGTGATATTGATGGCTTAAAAGAAAAACATAATAAGGCAAAGAAACAGGGTTTTCCAGATTATTTACTGACAAGTGTCCAAAATTTTAAGGTCTGGGCGCAAGGACAAATGATAAGAGAAATTAAAGAGGTTTTTTTAGAAAATTATGAACAAATAATGAATGGTAATTTTGGTGAAGAAGAGTTTTTAAAGAAGACAAATAATGCACATCGTTTAAGAAAATTTCTAAAAAACTTACTTCAAGAATATATTTTTCCTAATAAAGAAGTTTTATCATTGGAGTTAGTTGGTGACTCAGTTTTATCGGACCTACTGACAATGTTTGTAAAGCATTGTATAATTAACGATACAGACGATTTTGAGAATGAATCGAAACCAAAATCGGGCAAGTTATTTAGGATGATATCCGAGAATTTTGTTTTTGTTCACTTAATAAATGACGATTTTAATAACCCAGCAAAGGGTAAAGAAATAAAAAATTTAGATTTATACTCAAAGTTATTATTGATTACAGACTTTATTTCAGGTATGACGGATTCTTACGCATTGGATTTACATCAAAAGCTAAAAGGTGTTAAAATGCCTTAAAAATGACATGAGGGAGGATGATTATCATGGAATTTATGCCACAAATTAGAAATGATTTTTATGATGTTTTATCTAATCGTCCTACCGCCAGAAATTTAATTAGAAATCTAGAGCAGAAGAGTAATTTATTAATGTTTGGTGGATGTATTAGAGATTATTATGAACACCAATTTTATTATATCCCACGTGACTTTGACATCGTTATAACTGATTTAGATCAAGAATTAGAAAGTTTCCTCCAAAAATTTAACTTCAATTATAAGAGGAATAAATTTGGTGGATACAAGATAATAGTAGATGATTTACAGTTCGATATGTGGGAAATTGAAAATACTTGGGCTTTTAAAGAAAACATAGTTGAGTATAAAAGATTCCTTGATCTTAATAAAACTGTGTTTTTAAATATTGATAGTATATTTTATGATTTAAATAAAGGATTGCTATTTGATGAGGGTTTCAGTAATGCAATGACAACCAGTGAAATAGATATTGTATTAACACCCAATCCTTATCCAGAGCTAAATATAGCCCGAGCATTTAGGTACAAATATAAGTATAATTTAAAGTTTTCTAATCAACTTCAAGGGTATCTAAATAAATGGATAAATAACTTTGAGGATAAGTTATATGCTATAAACTATTTAAAAGATATAGAAATAAAAAGATATAAGACTTCTATTATAGACTGGAACTATGAAACTTCTAATACTATATTTCACAGATATAAAAATATAATTGTATCTGGTTAAGAATGGCTTGGGGGAATTTCCTAAGCCATTTTATATTTTGTAGAAAAATTGCTCCCTCTATAACACAAAGAAGTAGGACTAATAATTAATCCTAATCGTTTTTTTGTAATTAAGTTGTATTAGTAATAATTACTTTACCTAGCTTAATTCATTAGGCGATATCGAAATGCATTTTCAATGGTAAATTTTTTGCCTCTTAAATAACTACGGAGAACCGTACCATAAGTAGAGACAAAAAAAGTTATAACTGAAAGTGGTTTTGTCTGAAGTGGATAATGGCTGTGAAAATATCATCGTTATCCGTTTCACGATATAGCTTCTGTATAGGTGAAAAGGTCTTGGGATATATTGATCTTGTAAAATTAAAATTGAATTCAATTGGTATATTTAACGCACTGGTGAAAGGCAAATAACCAGACCTTGTTAGCAATTTGCTATACAAAATGAGAAATCATCAAAAAAAAGAGCCCAGAGAATAATCCCTGAACCCCTCACTTCATATACCGATACTCCCGCAAACTCTCCAAAATCGCAACTTCCTGCAACAGTTCCTCACCCACATTCGTTTCCTTCACTTTCTTCCGCTCTAGCTCTTTGTCCACTAATCGTTTCACCGTTAACACATCGGTTCCGGTGCTTAGGACTTCTGCCTTGGAGTTGAAGTGTTTATGGGCGACGAGCTGCATGCCGTAGGAGTTGTATAGCAGCGTGTAGCCGGCGATGCCTGTTGTGGATTGGTAAGCCTTGGAGAAGCCGCCGTCGATGACGATCATTTTTCCGTTTGCTTTGATTGGGTCTTCTCCTTCGATCTCTTTTACGGGTGTATGGCCGTTGATGATATGGCCGTGATCTGGATTGAGGCCGAATTCTGCCAGGATGTTTCGGCAGGTTGCCTCGTCTTCGCGTAAATAATAATACGGATTTTTCTTTTCTTTATGCGTTTCCTTCTCTTTGATGAAATACCGCTCAAATGTCGTCATGGCACGTTTTCCGAAGAGGGAGGAGTATTCGCCTGTCCATAAATACCAAGCCATATCTGTCGCCAGGTCATCGGTTTCTTCCGGGTGGGCAAAGGCTTCCCGCAAGAATCGTTCAAATACATCGAGCAGCTCACGGCCCGCATACGGTTTATCCTCAATCATCATCGTTTCCATATTGCCATTTTCATCGACAGGAATACAGCCGTGAATCAACAGGTTGCCGTTATATTTTAAATAAAGGCTGCCTTTTTTCATCATAAAATTCATATGGCGGCCCAGCTTTTCGGAATGCTGGACAGAGAATAGCAGCTTGTCTATGACCTCTGCTTCTTCTTCTAATAGCTGATCTGGCTGCTCCGGATTAATCGTCGCAAAGCAGGTGTTTTCCAGCTGATATGTTTTTCCGTTCAGCGTGATTCCGTTTTTGTCATAATCTATTTTCTCTAATAACAGCCGCTCTTCCATATTAAAGTTCGGCCGTCTCTTGATAATCGGGCTCTCGAGCTTGAATTGGATCATCGCAATCGCTTGATGGATTTTTGTGATTTGCTTAATCTCATCCTCTGGCCTGTTGTCGTCTGCTTTTGGACGGAACGCTGGATTATCATCATAATATTTTTCGGCCAGGTTTAGCAGCGGTCTCAGGTTGATGCCGTACACGTCTTCAATAATATCCAGGTTGTCGTAGCGGGCACAGATGCGGATAATATTGGCCAAGCACACTTTGGAACCGGCATAGGCGCCGATCCAAAGGACATCGTGATTTCCCCACTGAATATCGACAGAATGATAGTTGATCAGTTCTTCCATAATTCTATCCGGCTGCGGTCCGCGGTCGTAAATATCGCCGACCACATGCAGATGGTCGACCACCAATCGCTGAACGCTGTAAGCAAGGCCGGTGATCAGCTTATCGGCTTGGCCAAGCTCAATGATCTGATCAATGATTTCGGAGTAATATTGCTCCTTGTTGCCAGCTTGTTCTGTTTTGTATAGCAGCTCCTCCGTAATATAAGCAAATTGGGCAGGCAGTGCTTTGCGTAATTTGGAGCGGGTATACTTGGAGGAGCAATATGAAACGAGCTTAATCATTCGATGAATCGTTTCTTTATACCACTCGTTTAACGCTTCTTTCGCATCAAAGTCATGTTTGATTAACTTCAGTTTGTCTTCCGGATAGTAGACCAATGCTGCTAATTCATCAATTTCTCTATCGTAAATGACACCGCTGAAGATGTCGCGTATCTTCTCTTTGACTCGTCCTGAACCATTACGCAGCACGTGCTGAAATGCTTGATACTCCCCGTGCAAATCACTGACAAAATGCTCAGTGCCCTTTGGCAGGTTCAATATCGCTTTCAAATTGATGATTTCTGTTACCACTTTTTCTTCACAATCGTATTTTTGTGCGAGTAGATCTAGGTACTTGCTTTCCAAAATCGTCCATCCCCTTTTTAGAATAAACCCCTATATATGATCATGTGCATGATAAGGTGAAATTAAAAGTATGACATTATTTTTAAACATTGGACCTTTATATGATAGTACCGCATAACTGCTTTTTATGACAATTGAAACGAGAGAAAGAGATGCCAAATGGGGTAAGCAAGAGCTTAAAACAGCTTTTCAGTAGTATCCATAGAGGATCTTGCAGGTTGGTTTGGGGTAAGATTGTTTGCCTCATGTCTTCCACTTAAAATCTGTATATCCCTTAACTAGTGTAGTCAATATTGATGTTTTACTTTTCATTACGAAGCTTTAAATCAAACTATGGCCTTTCATTCGGTATAGCTTAGAGGGGCTAGAGGACTATAGGCTTTATATACCAAGAATAGTGACATTTTTCAGATTTTTTAGGTACAATATATTGACATGTATTGAATCATATAGAATAATTGGTTTATATTAGAAAAGAAGGAGGGATAATATGAAAAAGGAAAACACTAACAATGAGACTGTGAAAAACTTAGAATTTAAGGGTCTATTAGATGAATCACAAAAGTTAGCAAAAGTGAATGATCTTTGGTATTTTGTAAAATCAAAAGAAAATCGCTGGATTCTTGGAAGTGGTCATTAATTAGAGGGGTACAAAGGAGAGTCTAACTCTCCTTTACCATTTGTTGGGGGATATTTCATGTATAATAAAACTGTATCAATCAATTTAGATTCAAGGTGTAATGCATCCTGTGACCATTGTTGTTTTTCTAGTTCACCAACTTCAACAACCAGGATGGAAAAAGAATACATAAGAGAGTTAGTAACTGAATTTGCAAAAAACAAAACCATTCAAGTGATTTCTTTTACAGGTGGGGAAGTTTTTTTAGATTATAAATTTTTAAAAGAACTAATGGAAATCATTAAACCATATGAAAAACAAATAACGTTGATCTCTAATGGATTTTGGGGTTTGAGCAAGAAAAAGGTCCAGGAGTACTTTCATGATATGAATTCTTTAAATGTGATAGCACTGACTATAAGTTATGATGAGTACCATGCTCCATTTGTCAAGTCTTCCAGTATTAAAAACATATTAGAACATAGCAGGAAATACCCTGATATCGATATTTCTCTTAATATGGCAGTTACCAAAGACAAAATGTCCAACCATATTTTAGAGGAATTGGGGGATTCAATCTTAGGTGTAAAGATAACAAAATTTCCAATGATATCAGTTGGCGCTGCTAAAACTAGAATTAAGCAAGAAAACATACATAAATTTTACAGTCTTGAAGATGAAGATTCCTTACATTGTCCCGGATATGACATTGTATATCATCATGATGGAGAAATTTATCCATGTTGTTCCCCTGCTATTTTTGAAACGAAAATAACCCTAAGGGAAGAATATAACCAAAGTTTCGAAAGAACCGTGGAAAAGTTAAATTCCAATTTGCTATTATTTATTCTTAGAAAAGAAGGATTCAAATGGTTTTTGAATATTTTAAAAGAGAATAACAAGATAGAGGAATTTGACATTCCTTATGAATTTTCCTCTATTTGTGGAGTTTGTGGTTCCTTATTCAACTCTGCAGAAAAAATAAACTACTTCTATCCTTATATGGAAAAATACTATAATGAAAATTTTAAAGTATGAAGATGAAAAATATGAAGTGCTTGTGCAAAACAACGTATTTATAAAAGACAAAAAAAGCGGAGAATACTATAAAAATAGTTTAAATTCTCTGTCAGATGAACAATTATTACGTTTTAAAATGTATAAAGAGAAAGTATCACCAAAGTTTTTTTATCTGTTCTTATCCTTTACGGCTCTCATGTTCATATTAAATTATATTCATTTAATAAAATTGCAAAATGGATTGTCCTCAGTATTTTACGGCTGGAAAATGTGGATAATTATAGTTATTTACTTTATAATGAATATAGTGCTTCATGAACTGGGACATATTTATTCCTTAAAATTTTTCGGGAAAAACTTTGATAAAGTGGGATTCAAACTGAATTTTTATGTATTTCCTGCTTTTTATGTCCAATTGAATGAAACCTATATGCTATCAAGAAATGAAAAGATAATCGTTCATTTATTTGGCTTGTTTATCAATTATTTTTTAATAAACACATTAGAATTAATAAATCAATTTACATTTTCCAGTGAAGCATTAACTATGGCATTTATGCTTTTCTCGTCTACTTTATTGTGGAACTTAATTCCAATACTGAATTCTGATGGTTACAAAATTCTTTTAGCTTTTCTGAGCTTAGATGAATATAGCCGTTTTAAGACAAATCATTGGTTAGTTCTTACGATTCAAATTATAGGGATTGGCCTTGCAGTGAATTCAGTTGTACATTGGATATTATATATTGTAAACTAGAGTAAAAGATCTCCAAATTAGCCATCTAAAAACATTTCTTGCGCTTCCAGATCGGAAACGAAAGAGGTACCTCAAAAGCTTAGACATTAGTAACAAATCACAAGGCAGAACATTTTATTATTATGCAAATATTTCCTAGGAGTATGTATATGAATATAGCGAATTACACTTTAAAAGTGAAAGGCAAAACGTTACTTCAGGACACCGACTTGCATTTTTCGAGCGGGAAAATTAATCACGTTGTCGGAAAAAATGGAGTCGGTAAATCACAGCTTGCTAAAGACTTTTTGTTGAATAATAGCAAAAGAATCGGCAGAGATATTCGTCAAAATGTTTCTTTAATATCCAGCTCTTCGAATATACCTAATGATGTTTCTAAGGACTTTTTATTACACTTTTTGAGTAAAAAATTTGATGCAGAAATGATAGATAAAATCGCACATTTACTTAATCTGGATAATATTGATGGAAAAGTTCTGATCAAAAATTTGAGTGATGGACAAAAGCAAAAATTAAAATTGCTCAGTTTCTTATTAGAGGATAAAAATATTATTGTTTTAGATGAAATAACGAATTCATTAGACAAAAAAACGGTTATAGAGATTCATGGCTTCTTAAACAAGTATATTCAGGAGAACCCCGAGAAGATTATCATCAACATTACACATGATTTGTCTGATTTAAAGGCGATAGAAGGGGATTATTATATATTTAATCACCAAGAAATTCAACAATATCATTCAGTGGATAAATTAATTGAAGTGTATATAAACGAGTAATAAAACAGTGGGGGCTTGAGATGAAATTAGAGTTTAAAAAGAGTATTAGCAATAAAGTTATCATTATTTTAGGAGCAATGTTTGTATTTTTATTTTTGCTGGGTTATTTTTTACTTGTTGGAATTGATAAAGTCAGCAATGTTACACCTGAAATGTTTTTCTTTAGCTCCTATACTGTTGCGACCCAGTTT
The DNA here is from genome assembly GCF_019334685.1 of Bacillus sp. LJBS17. Classification (NCBI taxonomy): domain Bacteria; kingdom Bacillati; phylum Bacillota; class Bacilli; order Caryophanales; family Bacillaceae; genus Bacillus; species Bacillus sp. LJBS17. The sequence goes on along the minus strand of NZ_CP079759.1, from coordinate 4,102,022 downwards.
GGTTTGATGTTATTTTCATTTGTTATAGCTTTCTTTATTAATAGAGAGTATTCAAACAAAAATATTCTCTTTTACAAGTTAATTGGAGAGAACATCTATACTTTCTTTTATAAAAAGATAGCTGTTTTATTTTTAGAATGTTTTGCATTTATAGCGCTAGGCCTGCTAATCATATCGTTGATGTACCATGATTTTTCGCATTTTGCATTATTACTTTTTTTATTTTCTGCAGTTATACTGCAGTATATTCTAATTATCGGAACTATAAGCATGTTATGTCCTAATATATTAATTAGTATAGGTGCCAGTATCGTTTATTGGATGACTTCTGTTATCTTAGTAGCTATAAGCAATAAAACGTTTGGTTTCATTGCTCCTTTTGAGGCAGGTAACACTATGTATCCCCGAATAGAAAGAGTGCTGCAATCTGATAACATGACACTTGGGAGTAATGATGTTTTATTTATTATTTTTTATTTAGTTTCAATTATTATCATAAATGCGATTATCCTTCGCTTTTCTAAAACTAGATGGATCAAAATGGGCATTTAATAAAGGAAGCTACTTCACAATGAAGTAGCTTTTTATGTGCACCTATATATCATTAACATCAAGATTAATGCATGTGACTGGCTGAGTTTGTTAAGGGAAGGATGTTTTTCTGTTTGCATCGCCCAAACTATTATTGTTTTTCTTTCACCATCTTTACAAAGAGGAAAAAGATAATGAATACGATAAAGTAGTTCATCGGATTCTTAACGATACTCATCTCTAGTGAAATCTGTAAGAGTATCCAGAGCGCAAAGATGGCTAGTATTGCAGGAATGATGATTTTGTACATGTCGACCACCTTCCATAGTGAAGCAGCCCTATAATAAAAAACTATTAGCCTGTACGACAAACTGCGACTGCTTATAATTATACGAAATCTTCGAGTAATCAAACGGCTGCCCATTCGTCAGGTGAAAAATACTTTCTATATACAGCTTCGGCAGTCCAGCCTCTAATCCCAAGTATTCCGCTTCCTCCTCATTAAGCTGGTCCACGTGCAGAAACAAATCAGAAAAACCAATCTTCAACCCCAGTCCTTCCCGGATGTAATGGAAGATGGAGTGGGAGACGATTTCGTTGTTTAAATACGTCACGATCAATTTGTTGTAATAGGATTCTTCGTAGCAAAGGGTCTGGCCATTGATGTAACGGACCCTTTTGACATAGTAGATGTCCTCGTCCATTCCGATGTTCAGGTTTTCCGCCGCTTCCGGAGTTGGCTTTCTCACGTCTAGTTCGATAACTTTTGAGGTGACGTTGAAATCCTCGAGGTCTTTTTTAAATCCTTGATTCGACAGAAGGCTGATATAGCCTTTTCGTTTATGTTTTCTGACGAAAATGCCGCTTCCTCTGACCTGAAAGATCGCGCCTTTTTGCTCTAATAGCTCGAGGGACTTTGTGATGGTGCTTTTGCTGACTTCAAACTGGGCCATGAGGGTTTCTAGGACTGGCAGTTTGTCTCCCTGCTGAAGCTGGTGTTCTTCTATATATGTTTCAATTTCCGCTGCGATTTGCTGGTATTTTAACATACGCATTCCTCATTTATTCGTTTAGTTTCACTTGTCAAAATTATAGCATAAACCGCTTACAATGATAGTTAGTGCGTAAATATTTTGTTTCGGCATTGATAAATTATACCGGTACAATTATAATGAAAGCGTAACCAAAACGAAGGAGTGGGTGAAATGTCGGGGAAAGTGAGAGATTATACGAGACTAGCAAAAGACATTTTAGAGGCCGTAGGCGGGGAAGAGAATGTGATTGGGGCTTCTCGCTGCGCTACCAGACTTCGATTGGTGCTGAAGCGGTCTACCCCTAAAGCGAAGGATATCGTGAAATCGATGCTACCATCCCGGCGTCATTACGGTTGTCATGGTGGCGCCTACAAAGCCTGCGTTCAGCGTCCGGCGTCGAATTGCTTGCGCACATCTGGCTGGATACGGTGACATTAGGCGGCACGCCTTTTTCCTTGAAGGTAAAAGAAGGCGATACCGTCAAAAAAGGCGAAGTGCTTGTTGAGTTTGATAAGCTTTCATTGAAGAGATTGAGGAAAGTGCATTGCATCAAAAAAAATTTACAGTCAAAAGCTGAGGAGGAATTAAACATGGGAAACATGCCGAAGGATTTTTTATGGGGCGGTGCTTTAGCTGCCCACCAATTTGAAGGCGGATGGAATCAAGGCGGTAAAGGGCCGAGTGTCGTCGATGTGATGACAGCGGGTGCGCACGGCGTGCCGAGAAAAATCACGGATACGATTGAAGAGAACGAGTTTTATCCGAACCATGAAGCCATTGATTTCTATCACAGATACAAGGAAGATATCGCTTTGTTTGCAGAAATGGGATTAAAATGCCTGCGGACGTCCATCGGCTGGAGCCGCATTTTTCCGAAAGGCGATGAGGCTGAACCGAACGAAGCGGGTTTGCAGTTTTATGATGATGTGTTTGATGAATTGCTGAAGCATGGGATCGAGCCGGTCATTACCCTGTCTCACTTTGAAATGCCGCTGCACCTGGCAAGAGAATATGGCGGCTTCAGAAACCGGAAAGTCGTGGACTTCTTCGTCAACTTTGCAGAGGCTTGCTTTACCCGTTACAAAGAGAAAGTGAAGTACTGGATGACATTTAACGAGATCAACAACCAAATGGATGTGAACAATCCGCTGTTCCTATGGACGAATTCAGGTGTTGTGGTTGGCGAAAACGAAAACGCCAAGGAAGTCATGTATCAAACGGCGCACCACGAATTAGTGGCGAGCGCCTTAGCAGTGGCAAAAGGAAAAGACATCAATCCAGAGTTCCAGATCGGGGCCATGGTATCACACGTGCCGATTTATCCTTTCTCCTCCAATCCTAAAGATGTGATGCTGGCTGAAGAAGAAATGAGGCAGCGCTATTTCTTCCCTGATGTGCAGGTTCGCGGTTATTATCCAAGCTACGCGTTGAAGGAATTTGAGCGAGAAGGCTACAATATCACATTCGAAGACGGCGATGATGAGATTTTAAGAAACGGAACCGTCGATTACTTAGGCTTCAGCTATTACATGTCAACAACTGTGAAAAGCGATGTGAAAAATGATAACACTGGCGATATTGTAAATGGCGGCTTGCCGAATGGTGTCGAAAATCCGTACATCACTTCGAGTGACTGGGGATGGGCGATTGATCCAACCGGGTTGAGATATACGTTAAATCGTTTTTATGACCGATACCAAATCCCGTTATTCATCGTTGAAAATGGCTTTGGCGCAGTGGATACGCTGGAGGAGGACGGCAAGGTTCATGATCCGGAACGCATTCAATATTTAAAATCGCATATTGAAGCATTGAAAAAAGCGGTCACGTACGATGGTGTTGATTTAATTGGCTACACGCCGTGGGGCATTATTGATATTGTCTCCTTCACAACTGGCGAAATGAAAAAACGCTACGGCATGATCTATGTTGATCGTGACAATGAAGGAAACGGATCCATGAAGCGGTATAAGAAAGATTCCTTTGAGTGGTACAAAAACGTCATTCAAACGAACGGCGAGGAACTATAAGAAGCTGGCCCGAATCGAGCACGTTTACCGAGTGCCTGATTCGGGTTTTTGGCATGATCCGAGCCGATATCCAATAATGGGAATAGATTACTAGCGCTGATTGCTATGTTATGATTTCACCTGTAAGATCCTTTTTTGTATAATTTAATATTAGAATGGAAGAAAGGGAGAGAGTTTGTGAGTAAAAAGGGATGAAAGCGGGTGTCCGGCTGAAGTTTTAAGATCATGATAGAGTTCCCTAAGCAAATCTCCTGAAAGTAAATTTGGCGAGGAAGGGGCAACATCACATTGAAAAACATTTTAATAAGAGCTGGCATATCACCATTTGATACATTTAATGCAGCTGAAATGATTGTTCGCAACTCCATTGGCGGCAACGTAGGAAACCTAGTATATGCCTACAGTGTGTTTCGCACGCTGATGACAGAAGGAACGACGATTACTCCTGATTATTATCGGATTAATCCAGCGGATGCTGAACAAATTAATAAAAATTATGATATGTATATTATTCCGCTGGCAGATGCATTCCGCGAGGATTTCGTGCCTTCTTTACGGAAATATACCCAATTAATTAAGAAACTAACCATTCCGGTTGTTGTGATTGGTGTTGGTTTGCGGGCTCCGTTTGAACCAAAATTAAATGAAGGTTTTCCTTTTGATGAGGATGTAAAAGCGTTTGTACGTGCTGTGCTGGAGAGATCAAATATGATCGGTGTCCGCGGTGAAATTACAGCGAAATACCTTTCCAGATTAGGCTTCCGTGAAGGCATTGACCATACGGTGATTGGCTGTCCTTCTATGTATGCGTTTGGCAGAGAACTGAAGATAAGAGAAACTAATATCACAACAGAATCTATGGTGACGGTTAACTCATCAAGACTGTCTCCAAAGCATGTGCTGGACTTCATTACGAGAAGCATGAAAGAGTTCCCGAATCATTACTTTATCCCGCAATGGCGAAAAGAAATGATTCTGACGTATGCGGGTGCGCCTGCGCTAGCGAAGCCTGCTGATAATTATCCGGTCAGCATGGAAGACCCGGCTTATCAGAATGATAGAGTCCGATTCTTTTTAAATGTGCCGACTTGGCTGGATTTCCTGAGAAAAGCCGATTTGAGCTTTGGCGCAAGGCTGCATGGAAATATCGCAGCGACGATTGCCGGTACACCGAGCCTGTTGCTTCCGAAAGATGCCAGAATGCGTGAATTAGCTGAGTACCATCAATTAACGCATGTCATGGCAAATGAGATAACCGATCAGACAAAACTGTCAGAATTAATTGAAACACTTGATTTTCATCAGCCTGAGAAACGGCAAGCGCAAAACTTTGACCATTTCATCAGCTTCTTGAATCAAAATGAATTAGACCATATTTATAAAGAGAAAGCGATTCCTGATACCGTTCCTTTTGACGAAAAACTATCTAACACGAAGCTTCTTCCGCCTGTGACTACAGTTAGCGGCTGCAGTTCCACAGAAACAGCGAAACGCTGGGAAGCGCTGATGGCATTAGAAAATGCCAAAAAGGAAAAAACCATTAAAGATCTGAAAAAAAAGGTCAAAAAGTATCAGGGCACGTTAAATAGAAAATCAGTGCGTATCGCTTTAAAAACAGCAAATATGCTGAGTGTGAAGTGACCATTCACTAACATTACAACTATATTACAGTTGTATAAAACTTGCAATATTTTTGGAATAAAAAAGAAAGCCGCAATGCTGCCAATCTGGCAATATTGCGGCTTTCTTATATTAGTTACGGATTAGGTAATCAAACGCGCCGAGGGCGGCAGTTGCACCTGATCCCATAGAAATAATAATTTGGTTGTACGCACTGTCTGTGCAGTCGCCGGCAGCAAATAAGCCTGGTACGCTTGTTGCGCCGTGTTTGTCGACAATAATTTCGCCCATGCGGTTGCGTTCAACCGTTCCTTCTAACCATTCTGTGTTTGGCACGAGACCGATTTGGACGAATACACCTTGAAGTTCAACGTGTTTTTCTTCGCCTGTTTCGCGGTCTACATATGTGATGCCGTTAACGCTCTGATCACCTGTGATTTCTTTTGTTTGTGCGTTTTTCACGACAGTAACGTTAGGCAGGCTGTAGAGACGTTTTTGCAGGACTTCGTCTGCTTTCAGTTCCGGCGCGAACTCTAGCACAGTAACATGATTCACAATACCTGCTAGATCAATCGCTGCTTCGATACCAGAGTTTCCGCCGCCGATTACCGCAACGTCTTTGCCTTCAAACAATGGCCCATCACAGTGCGGGCAGTATGCGACACCTTTGTTTTTGAACTCTTGTTCACCAGGTACGTTGACATTTCGCCAGCGTGCACCTGTTGAAAGGATCACTGTTTTACTTTTCAGGACAGCGCCGTTTTCGAGTTCAAGTTCGAACAGATCTTTCTTCTCAAGGCGTTTCGCACGCTGAAGGTTCATGACATCAATATCATATTCCTTCACATGCTCTTCAAGACTTGCCGCTAACTTCGGTCCTTCCGTCGCTTTGACGCTGATGAAGTTTTCGATGCTCATGGTGTCGAGAACCTGTCCGCCGAAGCGCTCAGCGACAACACCAGTGCGGATGCCTTTACGTGCAGTGTAGATCGCTGCACTTGCACCAGCAGGTCCGCCTCCGACCACAAGAACGTCAAACGGCTCTTTGTCAGCAAACTCAGATGCATCTGTGCCGCTGCCCATTTTCGCAAGAATTTCTTCAAGCGTCATACGGCCGCTTCCGAAGGATTCGCCATTCAGGTAAACGGTCGGCACTGCCATGATGTTTTTGCTTTCAACTTCTGCTTTGTATGCTGCACCGTCAATCATCGTGTGCGTAATGTTCGGGTTCAGCACGCTCATCATGTTTAAAGCTTGTACAACATCAGGACAGTTGTGGCATGTCAGGCTGATATAAGATTCGAAGTGGTATTCACCGCTGATCTTCTTCACCTGATCAATGACTTTTTGGTCCACCTTAGGCGGTCTGCCGCTCACTTGGAGCAACGCCAACACTAATGATGTGAATTCGTGGCCCAGAGGGATACCAGCGAAAGTTACGCCAGTGTCTTCTCCGACACGATTGACACCGAAGCTTGGCGTTCTGTTTAATTCAGCTTTTTCAACTGAAATTTTCGATGACATGGAAGCCAGCTCATCAACGAGAGCCAGCATGTCCTTTGAAATGTCATCTTCGCCTGCGCTAACTTTGAGAACAATGTCATTCTCAATTAGCTGCATATATTGATTTAATTGTGCTTTGATATTTGCATCAAGTACCAATTGAATGCACTCCTTAGATTTTACCTACTAGATCAAGGCTAGGTGTAAGAGTTTCGCCGCCTTCTTCCCATTTAGCCGGGCAAACTTCACCTGGGTTTTGACGAACGTATTGAGCTGCTTTTACTTTGTTTACAAGGTTGCTTGCGTCACGGCCGATACCGCCTGCATTGATTTCAACAGTTTGGATAACGCCGTCTGGATCGATGATGAATGTTCCGCGGTCAGCAAGACCAGTTTCTTCGTCAAGAACATCGAAGTTGCGAGAAATTGTTTGAGATGGGTCACCGATCATTGCGTAAGTGATTTTGCCGATTTTTTCAGAGCTGTCATGCCAGCCTTTGTGTACGAAATGAGTATCTGTAGAAACAGAGTATACTTCAACACCTAATTCTTTAAGAGCAGCATATTGTTCTTGAAGATCTTCAAGCTCAGTTGGGCATACGAAAGAGAAATCTGCTGGGTAGAAGCAGAATACGCTCCATTGGCCTTTCAAATCTTCGTTTGTTACATCGATGAATTCACCGTTTTTGAATGCTTTTGCTTCGAATGGAAGTACTTCTTTACCGATTAATGACATAATGTATATTCCTCCTAAAAATGTATTAGAAAGCATATTCGCTTTCAATAATAATTCTAATTATATATGAATTATTAATTAATATATATTTTTTGTCAAGCGATAACCTACTTTTTTTCATCTTAATAAAGGTGTGACAGGTAGGATTTAGGCATTTCTTTTATAACAAATGAGAGGCTGATTCTCAATTAGACAAGGTTTTCAGGGATTTTTGTAAATCAGAATGACAGGCCGTTTTGGCATTTGAACATTTTATGACACCATGGTCAAGGGCAAAGGACAATGGCCAAAAGCAGAATAGAACGGAACAGCAAGCTGCTGTCACATGATGATCTTGGGGATTGTTTCTAGCTATTATTGTATCACTGTTTATGATATTTAAAACATAACTTATGTCTTCTGTTGTTTGGGATAGAAGAAAAAAACACGGTTCAGTTGAAAACTGACCGTGTTTTTGATGACAGGTTATTCAGACCAATTCGTATGGAAAACGCCGTCCATATCAGTCCGTTCGTACGTGTGAGCGCCAAAGTAATCGCGCTGTGCCTGCAAGAGGTTCGCATTGGAACGCCCTGTGCGGTAGCCGTCGTAATAAGAGAGCGCGGTAGTTAAGCATGGGAAAGAGATTCCAGTGCTGATGCCCTCGCAAACGACTTTTCGCAGGCCTGTTTGATAGTCATGGAGCTTATCTGTGAAATAAGGCGCGATCAGCAGGTTTGCCAGATTTGGCTGCTCACTGAATGCTTCGCTGATCACGTTTAGGAAATCAGCGCGGATGATGCAGCCGCCTCGGAAAATCAAGGCAATGTCTTTGAGCGGCAGATTCCAGCCGTAAAGCTCAGATGACATCTTATATTGGGCAAAGCCTTGTGCATAGGCGCATACTTTCCCCATGTAAAGAGCCTGTCTGACGTATTCAATCCAGGTGTCTTTATCCAAGTGTTTTTCTTCGGCTTCCGGGCCTGCTAATACATCTTGAGCTGCCATCCGTTCTTCTTTTAAGGATGACAAGTAGCGGGCGAACAAGGACTCTGTGATGATCGTGGACGGGATGCCGTTATCAATCGCCTGCATGCTCGTCCATTTTCCAGTGCCTTTTTGGCCGGTTTTATCAAGGATGACATCGATCAGAGGCTGTCCTGTTTTTTCGTCTTTTTTGCGTAAAATCTCAGCTGTAATCTCTATTAAATAGCTTTTAAGCTCACCTTGATTCCATGTTTCAAAAATAGATGCAATTTCATCGAGCGGCAGACGAAGCGTTTCTCTTAGAAACGTATACGCTTCTGCAATCAGCTGCATGTCGGCATATTCAATGCCGTTGTGCACCATTTTTGTAAAGTGCCCTGCCCCTTTTGGTCCGATATAGACACAGCAAGGGTCATCTCCGACTTGGGCTGCGATTTTCGTCAGGATAGGAGCGGCTTTCTCATAGACGTCGCGATCTCCGCCCGGCATGATGGAAGGCCCTGTTAACGCACCGACTTCACCGCCGGAAATGCCGACTCCCAGGTAGCCGATCCCTTTTTCCTTCAGCTCGTCATATCTTCTTTCTGTGTCTTCATAGTGGGAGTTTCCTCCGTCCATGATGACGTCGCCTTCTTCAAGCAAAGGCTTTAATGATTGGATGACGGAATCTACGGGTTTTCCCGCTGTGACCATCAAAAAGATTTTTCTTGGTTTTTCTAACGATTGAACAAAGTCCTCAAGCTCGTAATACGGGCTGAGAGATTGTCCATCCAGCTTTTGGATAAGCTGGTCCGTTAAATCTCTGGTGTAATTATAGACAGCGACGTTTTCGCCTTTATTTGCCATGTTTAAGGCGATGTTGCTTCCCATTACGCCTAAGCCTATGACACCAATCGAATTGAACATGTGTTACAGCTCCTTCTTAATTTCATACAACTAAACTTAACAATAAAATGAATCCCAGTCCAGCAACGGAAATAATGGTTTCCAGCAATGTCCATGTGGCGAATGTTTCTTTCATGCTTAATCCGAAGTATTCCTTGAACATCCAGAAGCCGGCGTCATTGACGTGTGAAGCGATGACACTTCCGGCTCCTGTTGCGAGTACGACTAACGCCAGGTTAACATCAGAATGGCCCAATAACGGAATGACCAGACCTGTTGTGCTTAGTGCGGCAACAGTCGCCGATCCTAGAGAAATGCGCAGGATCGCTGCGATGAGCCATGCCAGAATGATTGGCGATAATGCCGTTCCTTTGAATAAGTCTGCTACGTAATCGCCGACACCGCCGTTGATCAGCACTTGTTTGAAGGCGCCGCCTCCTCCGATGATCAAAAGCATCATGCCGATTTGTGAAATGGCAGTTGAACAAGAATCCATCACGGTTTTGACTGGAATGTTGCGCTTGATGCCCATTGTATAGACTGCGACCAATAACGAAATAATCATAGCAGTCGATGCGTTTCCAATCAATCTGATAAAAGCTAAAACTCCGTTATCTGCAAACCCGATTGTTTCTTGAAGCAGGTCGATAATGGTCGCGACCGACATGATGATAATCGGGAGCATTGCAGTAAAGACACTGATTCCAAAGCCGGGTGTTTCTTCAAGGTTAAACGTTTTTTGTGTGCCGAGTGATGCAATATTGCCGTTTTTCGCAAATGATGCAGGAACGATTTTTTTCGCGAACTTTGTAAATAACGGCCCTGCGATGAGCACTGTCGGAACAGCAACAATAAAGCCGTACAGCAGCACTTCTCCAATGTTTGCGCCATACTCACCGGCGATCGCCGTAGGTCCCGGGTGCGGCGGCAGGAAACCGTGTGTGACGGATAGTGCCGCGACCATCGGGATTCCGAGAAATAAAATAGAAATCTTCAATTCTCTTGAAATCGCAAAGACAATCGGAATTAATAGAACCAGTCCTACTTCAAAAAATAACGCAATCCCAATAATGAATGAGGCAATGACAACGGCCCATTGAATATTTTTCTCACCGAATTTGTTGACGAGCGTCATCGCAATGCGCTGTGCGCCTCCTGAATCCGCGATCAGTTTGCCCAGCATCGCACCGAGTCCGAAGATGAGCGCGATGTGGCCAAGAGTCCCCCCTATTCCTGCTTCGATGGAGCTGACAACTTTATCGAACGGCATCCCGAGTGCCAGTGCCACGCCGAACGATACGACCAGCAGGGAAATAAATGTGTTTAATTTTAAGCCCATAATCAGAAATAGTAATGCTAAGATCCCAAGTGCAACGATGATTAACGGCATGGTAATGCCCTCCCCTTCATGTCATGTACTATTTGTGTGTGATTAAGCCCCTCTGATAATCTGCAATTTGTGTATATTGATTTTCTAATAATCTTGATAGATTGATGAAAATCGGCATTAATGTTCTGTATTCCTTGGCTGAGTCTTCGATCGGCGTATGTCTGTATGTGCTGCCGATCATATCGGACACGGCGTCGAAAGAATCGATTTTTCCTGTTGCATACAGGCCTAAAATGCAGGCGCCGAGACATGAGCTTTCGTAGCTTTCCGGAACGACAACCTCTGATTCGAAGATATCCGACATCATTTGGCGCCAAACCTCCGACCTTGCAAAACCCCCTGTCGCTTGGATGCGGGTTACCGGGCCATCCATGCATTCAGTTAACGCCAAGAACACCGTGTACAGGTTGTAAATGACGCCTTCCAATGCCGCGCGTATCATATGCTCTTTCTTATGCGACATGGTCAAGCCGAAAAATGAGCCGCGTACATCCGGATTCCACAACGGAGCGCGTTCTCCGGCAAGATATGGGTGGAACAGCAGACCGTCAGAACCGGGTCTGACGCGTTGGGCAATTTTCGTCAGCACGTCATATGGATCAATGCCCAGCCGTGTCGCTGTTTCGATTTCGGAGGAGGCAAACTCGTCTCTGATCCAGCGAAGGACGATGCCCCCATTGTTCACAGGTCCCCCAATAACCCAATGCTTGTCCGTCAAGGCATAGCAAAAAATTCTCCCTTTTTCATCGGTTTGCGGCTTGTCAATAATCGTCCGAATGGCACCGCTTGTACCGATGGTGACGGCGATTTCACCCTTTTTAATGGCGTTGACGCCGAGGTTGGACAGCACGCCGTCGCTGGCGCCGATGACAAAAGGCGTTTCCGGATCGATTCCCATTTGGATCGCTATTTCCGGGCTGCAGTGCTGAAAGATCTCGGTTGTCGGCACGAGTTTGGATAAGTGATCCGGCGTGATGCCTGCGATGCGCAGTGCCTCTTCGTCCCAATCCAAGCCCTTCAGGTTCATCATGCCTGTCGCTGATGCCAATGAGTAATCGATGACATACTCATTGAACAGCTGTTTAAAAATGTATTCTTTGATGCCGATATATTTTTTTGCCTTGGAAGCGATTTCTTTTCTTTCATTCGTGATCCAGGCAATTTTACTTAACGGTGCCATCGGATGAATCGGTGTTCCCGTCCGTTTGTACACCTCATGTCCGTTCAATTCCTCTTTGATCTTATGCGCCCAGCCTTCACTTCTGTTGTCGGCCCATGTAATGCATGGCGTCAGCGGCTTGTCATTTTCGTCGATTGCAATGACGCTGTGCATGGCGCTGCTGAACGAAATGAAAGAGATCCGTTTTTCGGGATGCTGTTTTGTAATTCTCGCTGTTGTATGGATGACTGCCTGAAAAATCTCTTCCGGATTTTGTTCAGCTGTTGAGATGTCCGGTGTATAGAGCGGGTAGCCGATGCTTTCTTTCTGTACCACATCTCCGTTTTCACTGAACAGCACAGCTTTTGTGCTTGTCGTGCCGATATCGATTCCTAACATATAACTAGTCATTGTTGTATTCAGCTCCTTTTGCCAGCATTTGTTGTGAGAGCCATAGGTCTTCTACCTTATCCTGCACATCATCAAAGTTTTGGTGAAGAGACTGAATCATCAGCGCCCTATCCTTTGTTTTGATGGCTTGAATATAAAGCTCGTGGTTATCTAAAATCCTTGTGAAGTCTTCATACTTTTCCTTTAACCGTACCCGCATCGATAAAAGAATAAAGCTTTCCATGACGGGTTTTAGATTGTTCCAGATCATCTGAATGTATGAATGATCAATCGCTCGGATAATCGTTTCATGGAACAGCACATCTTGAAATGAAAATTCGTCAGCGTCCTCATATTTGATTGAGACTTTCATCATCTCAAGAATTTTGCTGAGATCCTTAACTAAAGGCTCAATGTCTATTTTGACAAGCCGTTCAAAGACAAATGTTTCTAATAGTAACCGCACATCATAAATTTCCGCGATTTTCTTCTCAGTTAAACCAATTACGACCGCTCCCATTCGTTCTAAGCGGATGATTTTTTCGGATGCGAGTATTTTTAGCGCTTCGCGAACCGGCGAACGGCTTACTGAAAACTCGGCGGCGATTGTATTTTCTGATAAAATGGTACCGCTTTCAATCAGGCCTGAAACGATCCGCATTCTCAGCTCGTATGCGACACGAACCCCGGTTGACGCTTTTGAGAGCCATTTTGCGGGATACAACAGGTCTTTGGAGTCTAGCATACACTCACCTTCCTCACTCAAGGAGTATACTTGTATACAAGTATGATAACGTGAATATTTCTTTTATGCAAACACTTTCATTTCTAATTTTTAATAAAATTTTTCCCAATCATTATGGTATTTATTTCTAAATGGAATATGGTACATTGGAGATAACTAGCATAAGTGAATCATGTTTTGAAAGAGGGGATTTGGATGAAAATCATCATTGCACCTGATTCTTTTAAGGAAAGCTTATCAGCTCTGGAGGCAGCCGAAGCGATAGAAAGAGGTTTCAAATCGGTCTTTCCGGGTGCTGATTACAGAAAATTGCCGGTGGCGGACGGCGGCGAGGGAACCGTTCAATCTCTAGTCGATGCGACCAACGGAAGGATCATAGAGCAAGTTGTCACAGGGCCGCTGGGGGAACCGGTGAAAGCTTTCTTTGGCATGATGGGAGATGGGAGAACAGCTGTGATTGAAATGGCTGCTGCTTCAGGGCTGCATCTGGTGCCTATTCATAAGCGAAATCCGCTCATCACTACAACAAGGGGAACGGGAGAATTAATCGGAGCGGCTCTTGATGCAGGAGCGGAGCGTTTGATTATCGGAATCGGCGGAAGCGCCACGAACGACGGGGGAGCCGGGATGATTCAGGCATTGGGCGTAAGGCTTCTTGATAACTCAGGCCGCGAGATTGGCCCAGGGGGCGGCGCGTTATCTCAGCTTGCATCAATAGATGTTAGCGGGCTTGATTCCAGATTGCGGAATGTCAAACTGGAAGTTGCCTGTGACGTGGACAATCCGTTAACAGGACCAAAGGGTGCTACGGCTGTTTTCGGGCCGCAAAAAGGCGCGACGGCCGACATGCTGGATGTACTAGACCAGAACGTAAGCCATTTCGCTGATATGGCAGAAAAAGAGCTCGGATCAACCTTCCGAGATACAGAGGGCGCCGGTGCAGCGGGCGGTCTTGGATGGAGCCTGCTGACTTATCTTCAGGCTGACCTGAAAAGAGGCATTGATATTGTCCTTAATGCGATTGATTTTGAAAGTATCGTTCAGGATGCAGATCTTGTGATTACCGGCGAGGGACGAATCGACAGCCAAACGGTTCATGGAAAAACGCCGATCGGCGTAGCCAAGGCGGCTAAATCATACGATGTGCCCGTCATCGGTATTGCGGGATCAGTATCACGAGACAGTGATGCCGTCTATCAACACGGGATCGATGCGCTTTTCAGCATCGTCCCCGGAGCCGTGCCGCTAGAAGACGCGTTTGAACATGCCGCGGAATATATGGAAAGAACGGCGCGGGACATTGCAGCGTCTATCAAATTGGCGAAAACGATGTTTCTGATATAGCCGATGCACATGCCAATGCATAGCCATCCTTCTTTTTGGGTAGAGACAGTTAACACACAATGAGGAATTCATCCCAGAAGGAGGACGCAGATATGACTGTACAAGAAATCAAAGGCAAAAAACTAGTAAAAGGCATTGCGCCAAATGTGGAGCCGGAAGCTCTGTTAAATGATAAACGAAAAGTATTTTTGTTTGGTTCCCCTAGTTACACAAACATTGGCGACCAAGCGATTGCGTATGCGGAAGAGAAATTTGTCAAAAATCATTTTCCGTATTATGAATACATTGAGATTATGGATTATGCGACGGATGAGGGCATTGAACTGGTGAAGGAGATCATTCGTGAAGACGATATTGTCTGCTTTACAGGCGGAGGGAATTTAGGAAACCTTTATCTTGATATTGAGGAAGACAGAAGAAAGGTCTTTTCGGCGTTTAAAGACTACAAATCAATTTCTCTGCCACAATCCGTTTATTTTGAGGATACAGAGGAAGGACAGAAGGAAAAGAAAAAAACACAGGATGCGTACCATCAAAATACAAACTTAACGATTGCTGCGCGTGAGACGCAAACACTGGATGTTGTGAAAGAGACCTTCAACTCCAATGTGATCTTTACACCGGACATGGTGCTTTCCTTGGATATTGTGCCGCGAGAGCTCGAGCGGGACGGCGTTCTCTTTATTTTAAGAGCGGATAAGGAGAAAGTGACTGACGAAGATTTTATTTCACAGATGAAGCAATGGGCAGAAAAAACAACTTACACAGAGCGTACCGATACGGTGCTGGATACGGTAGACACCATCGATTACGCTGATCGTGAAAAGCATTTTATGGAGATGCTGGACCGCATCGGCTCCAGTAAATTGGTGATTACCGACCGCCTTCACGCGATGATTTTTTCGATTATCACCAAAACACCTTGCCTTGTCTTTGGAAACAGCTATGGCAAAGCCAAACATTCATATCGGGATTGGCTTGAAAGCTTAAACTTCATTGAATATACGGATAAGAATGATGTTGAGGAGCTGGAGCGCATGATTGACCGCCTGCTTCAAGCAGAACCGAATGACGTTGATTTATCTAAGGACTTTCAGCCGTTGATTGATTTTTTTGCTTCTTAAACGAAAAAGACTGCCCTCCCCCGGGGCAGTCTTTCTTTGTTAAATATGAAACAGCCAGACGACGAGCGGGCCGAAGAATGAGCCGAGCACCGCACAAAGCGTCATGGAGACGGAACTCATGGATACGGCCAATTCCCCATATTCCAACGCTTTGGAGGTACCCAGTGCATGGGAGGCGCTGCCTAATGCAATGCCTTGTCCAAGGGAACTGCGTATGCGAAGCCATTTTAGGAAAAGAGGCCCGAGGATGACGCCTGAAAAGCCCGCAATCATGACAAATACGACTGTCATGGAAGGGACGCCGCCAAGACCGGCGGCGATCTGAATAGCGACAGGGGTTGTGATCGACTTTGGCAGAATGGATAATAAGAGATCATGATCAATCCCGAATGCTTCTGCGAAGATCAGCCCGCTGATCATTCCCATGCATAATCCGACCAGGACGCCGCCTAGAATGGGAACACAATGTTTGACAATGATATGCCATTGTTTATAAAGCGGATAGGCCAGTGCCACGACAGCCGGCCCAAGCAAAGAATTGATCCATTTCCCCCCGATCATATAGCCTTCATAGGAAACATGAAACATCATCAAAGCCGCTACAATCAAAATTGTCGTTGTCAGAACAGGGATAAGAAATGGAAGCGGGAATCGCTTATAGAGTTTGACCATCGCTAAATAAGCGGCAACTGTTAAAAGAATTATAATGATCGCGATACATGCTTGCTGCATTTCTCTTTCTCCTTTCGTTTTTTTGCTTTTTTCTCTAATAGCTGGCTGGCGAATCCAGCCGCAATGATCGTGACGATGGTGCTCAGAACGACTGTAATCAGCAGCATCAGACCATTGAATGAAATGAGAGACGGATAGTTTATCACTCCTGTCATTGCCGGGATGAACAACAATGGAAGGAAGGATAATAAAAACCCTGCTCCGTCTTCAATGAGGGAGACGGGAACAATACGGAGGCCCAAGCAGACCAGAAGCAATACCAATCCAACGATGCTTCCTGACACGGGTAAATGAAACAGATGCTGAATGGCTTCCCCGATCATAAAAAATACATATAATATCAACACTTGCAAGATAATTCGTATGACTTTCACATCAAGTGCTGCTCTCCAATCAGAACAGCTTCCTCCTTTCTGGTGCTTGCTTCTAAGATGGTTCTGAGGAATCGCTTTACTTTCTTTTTATATGATTGTACTATACAAGTATAATAATTGATTTAGTCATATAACGACTTGTATTTATTCAGTTAATGTACATTTGTATTATACAAGTATATATGATGTTGTCAATGCCGGAGATTGGAATAGGGAGCGAGAGCGATTGCAAAATCAAAATCCAGTTGAATTAATTGAATATGAGCTGACGACTTTTATCAGGAGAGCTGTTTATCTGGATCAATCGGAGAAAAGAACAGGGAATTTGGAGAGATCTTCGTACTTATTACTGAGACAATTGGATGAGTTTGGGCCTGCTCGTGTTAAGGAATTGGCAGAATCGTTTAAGCTTGATATTTCTACTCTTTCAAGACAAGCAGCTGCATTAGAGGCAAAGGAGCTCATCTATCGTTTCTCAGACCCGTCTGATGGGAGAGTCAGCCTGTTTACCATTACAAAACTCGGCAAACAACTATTAAAAGCTGATCAGCAAAAGCGCCTTGAACGTTATGAACAGATGCTGAAAGAATGGTCAACACAGGAAAAAGAGATGTTTGGCGAGCTACTGCAGCGTATGAACAAGGCTTTTATCGATTAACAGCTAAAAAACCCATGGTTCCGCTGGAACAGCATGGGTTTTTCTTATGGTCAGAGATTATCTGCATCGTTTGGCGGCAGCCCAAGCCACTAGTCCGGCAACAACAGCCGCCGATACAATGGGGCGCTTCGTCGCTTTCGTGTAGTAGCTTCTTGACCTCATCCATCCTTTATTTGTGCCTCTGTCATGCATACCGCAGCCCGCATCATAAAGAGCGCTTTCTTCTCGCGGTTTGGACGGTCTTTCGGCATGCTGGCTGTGATACATGATTTTTTCCATCAGTCTGTCGGTCAGACGAGGGAAAAGCGCGCCCAGCATGGCGATGGCTTTGGCCTGTGACCCGATGTACATGTCGCGCTTAGGGTGTTCGGCGGCAAACAGGATCGCTTCGGCGACTGCTTCCGGTGGATAGATCATGGAGCGGTAATGAGCCGGCTGTTTGTCGAGGTAGCTGTGCGCATGCTCGTTATATGGTGTGTCAATTCTGCCCGGGTGGATGAGCGTTACCGAGACGGGCGCCTGTTCCTTTTCAAGCTCCATTCGGATGCTTTCCGTCCAGCCGTGAAGCGCAAATTTGGCAGACGCATATGTGGATTGAATGACTGTTCCCCTGTCTCCGAACAGGCTTCCTACATTAATGAGTGCGCCCGGCACACCTCTGCCGGTGTAGTGTTTGACAGCCGCTCTTGTTCCGTAAACAGGTCCCCAGAAATTTGTGTCGAACATGCGCTTCATGTCTTCGACGGTGACGTCCATGGCATGTCCGAAAGTCGAGACGGCCGCATTGTTGACCCATGTGTCAAAGCGGCCGAATGTGCTGATCGCGGTTTCTGCGATGCGGTTGACGTCCTCTTCTTTTCCGACATCCGCCTTTACCCATATGGCGTCGTGCCCTTTTTCCTTAAGTTCATCAGTGAGCTCCTTCAGCGCGTCTTCATTTCGCGCTGCTGCCACGACCTTTGCGCCTTTTTCTGCTGCCATTCGTGCCGTGACAAGTCCGATACCGCTTGAAGCGCCGGTAATGACGATTACCTGATCCTTGAGTTTTTTCAGTTTGATCTTCGTTTTCATGCCGGGGTTCTGTTGTTCAAGCTGCTCTGTATTCGTGACTGAATGATCAATTGTCATTGAGAGATCCCTCCTAGACGCTGTTTTTGTACATTACCCCATCCGGAAGGGTCTTACCCCTTTTGACAATCACAGGGTTCTTTTTTATATTATATAAGTCGCTCTACCATACCTAGGAGGGAATGTTTTAATGACTAGCAGAGGAGATTCACGTGAAAAAATCCTTCACACGGCGTCACGTCTGTTCCAGCTGCAAGGATATCACGCGACAGGTTTGAACCAGATTGTAAAAGAAAGCGGTGCTCCTAAGGGATCGCTTTATCACTTTTTTCCGAAGGGCAAAGAAGAACTAGCAATTGAAGCGGTTACATATACGGGTAAGATCGTTGAACATCTGATACAGAAAAGCATGGATGAATCCTCTGATCCTGTTGAAGCGATTCAGCTTTTTATCAAAAAAACAGCCAGCCAATTTGATAACACAGAAAGCATTAAAGGTATTCCAGTCGGTTTGCTGGCGAGTGAGACAGCGTTAATCAGTGAACCGCTGCGGACGGTTTGCATGAAGGTGTTTAAAAGCTGGGAAGCGGTTTTTGCCAGAAAATTAATGGAAAACGGATTTGCAGAAGAAGAAGCAAATCAGCTTGGAACGCTGATTAATTCGATGATTGAGGGCGGCATCATGCTTTCGTTAACGAATAAAGACAAAACGCCTCTTCTTCTCATTGCCGAACAAATACCAGTGCTGGTGAGAAAAAAAGGGTAGCATTTTGTTATCCTTTCTCCTACAATTATATAGAACGGTCTAGACAAATAAATGATAATATATAGACTGGTCTAAATTGGAGGAAGCGATAATATGAAAACATTATGTAAACATTCATTGCCTAAAGAAAAAATGCCTTATTTGCTCCGGAGCGGAGAAGGCGAGCGCTATCTGTTCGGCAGACAGGTTGCCACGGTGATGGCGAATGGGAGGAGCACAGGTGATTTGTTTGAGATCGTGCTTCTTTCCGGGGGAAAAGGAGATGCCTTTCCGCTTCACGTCCACAAGGACACACATGAAGGAATTCTCGTTTTGGACGGGAAACTGGAACTGACACTTGATGGTGAACGCTATTTATTAATATCAGGTGATTATGCCAACATTCCGGCGGGAACACCGCACAGCTACCGGATGCAGAGCCACAGAACAAGACTGGTATCTTACACGATGAAAGGAAACGTAGCGCACTTGTATTCCGTTATTGGGAATCCGTATGATCACGCTGAACATCCGCCGTACGCAAGCGAAGAAGTCTCAAACGAGCGATTTGCAGAAGCAGCCGCTGTAGCGGACATTGTATTTCTAGATGAAGGAAAGCCTGCATGTTCGGCCAAATTAGCGGAACTTACAGAGCTGCCAGATGGAGCGGTTCCATACGTTCTTGAATCTGGAGAAGGAGATCGCCTGTTGACTGGAGATCAGCTTCACCGCATTGTGGCTGCACAAAAAAATACAGATGGCCAGTTTATCGTCGTATCCTCTGAAGGCCCTAAAGGTGACCGAATCGTTGATCACTACCATGAACATCATACAGAAACATTTTATTGCCTTGAAGGTCAGATGACGATGTGGGCAGATGGCCAGGAAATTCAGCTGAATCCGGGAGATTTCCTGCATGTCCCTGCAAATACCGTTCACTCCTATCGCCTTGATTCTTACTATACAAAGATGGTGGGCGTATTGGTTCCTGGTTTATTTGAACCGTTTTTCCGGACGTTAGGCGACCCGTATGAAGGCCACATCTTCCCATGTGAGCCTCAGGCTTTGCGCTTTGATCGCGTTTTGCAGAATATCGAAGCATTAGATTTAAAGGTGATGAAACCATAAAGATGACAAGATTGTAAGGTTTTCATGCCGGCCTGACACCTAAATCGATGTTTCCGCGCTTCATTTTTTCATACCCTTAAGGTACAGAAAAAAGGAGCGTGATGGCTATGTCTTCATTACAGCCGACTTTAACAAATGAGCGGATCGGTGTGCTTGATGTGCTGAGAGGAATGGCGATTTTCGGCATCTTATTTGTCAATCTGGCACATTTTAGTTATCCGGATATGTATTTGTCTATGCTTGGAAAAGAGAATTTTTTCATGGATAAGTGGTCTGAAGCTGATTTTGCCGCCGCAGACATACTGAAATTCTTCATTCAAACAAAATGTATTTTATTGTTTTCCTTTTTATTTGGATTTGGCATGGTTGTCATGATGGAGAGAGCAGAAAACAAAGGGAAACGGTTTGTTCCGTTATATGTGAGAAGGTTAATGGCGCTTCTCTTGTTTGGAACGATTCATGCCTTTTTGATATGGGACGGGGATATTTTAACAGAATATGCCCTGCTCGGTTTTGTCCTGCTCTTGTTTCGAAAAGCAAAGCCGAAAACACTGCTGATATGGGCGGTCTCTTTGTATCTTCTGTTTTCCATTCCGTTCATGTTGACAAGTTTTGATCAATCAAACGGACAGGAATGGGTACAAGCGGTAACACAGCAGGCAAAACAAGCGATTCATGTTTATGGAAGCGGCAGCCTGAGGGACATTGCAGAACAACGGATCCATGATCGTCTTGTTTACATGTCTTCGAATGGCATGCTTACGTATAATCCGCTCAACTTTTTCTTTGCATCCATTCCATATTTCAGCATGTTTTTGCTGGGAGCTGCGGCAGCAAAATCACGGTATTTGCATGAACCGGAAAAGCATCGCAAAGGATTAAAACGATTATGGATGGCTGGGCTTGTCATCGGCATCGGCGCCCATGTGCTGTACAGTGTAACGGAAAAGGAACTATTTCTGCTGATTGGCGCGCCTTTCCTCATGTTTTTCTATGTTACAACGGTTGTCTATCTTTATCATAAAACAAAAGTGAGAACAGTGTTGCAATCATTCTCCGCTGTTGGGAGGATGGCATTTACCAATTATTTGATGCAGTCTATTGTGTGTACTTGGATTTTTTATCATTACGGCTTGGGCCTGTATGGAAAAGTGTACCCTGCTGCGGGCGTGCTCATTACAATTGCTGTTTGTGCCGTTCAAATGGTCTTCAGCCACCTTTGGCTTCGTGTCTTTCGGATGGGGCCGTTTGAGTGGCTGTGGAGAAGCGCTACGTATCTGTCGTGGCAGCCTATTGTAAAGAAAACAAAAGTCTAGATGCCTATTGGCGTCTAGACTTTTTTCTATTATTTATACACGACACGTGTTTTGCAAATGATGTCATGCAGGCCTTTTTTCTCTCCAAAGGCGATCATGATAAACCCGATATAAAAGATGATTCCAGATAAGATATAGGCAAAGTAACGGCCAATTCCCTGTCCGACAGAAACCCGTTCGCCTTGTTCATTGACCACTTTCAGGCCAAGAATTTTTTTGCCAAGTGTGCCTTGCATTTTAGAAGCTGTGAGCAGCCCGTAATATAATACGCTGATGACGATCATGATCAGCATAGTAGGCAAAAATGCAAGCGTCATGTATTTCACTAAATACTCTTCTTCCGTCATGTAAGGGTTTGTTGCCACAGCCCCAGCTACAAAAACAGAATTGATCACAAATAGAATAATATAACTAGGAACAGATACAATAATGCCATCAATAAAATAAGCTAAAAAACGAATCCAAAATCCTGCTGGTTTTTCCATGTATTTTTCTCTCTCCTCTGAATTAATCTGGAATAGTATACTTTGAAAAACAAGTACATGCAATATGGTATGGTGATAAAATCCTGATATTACAGAAAAATGAGTCTTTTATCCTTTGTTTTTTACTATATAAATATACTAGAAAGAAGCATAGCATTTGTGTATGCATTCTGGAATTTTTTAATAAATAATGAATTTTCTACACAGCTCTCTTATAATGAAAAGGTTAATATTTCTATCTAAGGAGGAGTTTGATGTCTAGAAAAAACAGCGTGGCGATCATGACAGCCATTTCTGCGTTTCTTTTTTGCGCTGTGATCGTGGCGGCTTCACTTTCGCCGCTGGCCGGAACGGGAGCGGCGGCCAATCAGTTTAATTCAGTTGGCATGTGGTCAGCTGTCGGTATGATCCTTGTATTGTATTTCATTCCATTTCTCGTTTATATGCTCGGAGTCGATGCAATGAGGTATGTCATGGCGGTGCTTTGCGGCTTCGGGCTTTTGATTCATTTGTCTTCGGCCGGTTTTATCTTGATGTTTAGTTTCTTTAGTGACCATCTGCTTTCTGAGGTGATCTTTGTTTTCGGAATTAGTCTCGCTGCGGCTGCTGTCAACGTCATTTGGTTTGTGTCTGCATTTCGGCCGGGTGCTGAAAAAACGTCTGCGCATACACTTACATAGTTTTCTAGTTTGTGATGGTTTTGTGAAATAGATTTATAAAATGGATGAATATGTTATGATGGTCACAAATTAGAAGTTACATATAATGGGGGTCTCAATGATGGTCAAGTCATTTCGTATGAAAGCTTTGATTGCGGGAGCTGCGGTGGCGGCGGCTGTTTCGGCCGGCGCTGTTTCTGATGTGCCCACTGCCAAAGTGCTTCAGCCGACAGCTGCTTATGCGGCGGAAACGGTGTTTTCTCAAAATAATGGAGCATCTGGCTTTTTGCCAGGAAGATATGATGTACAAGCGATGGCGCCTGCCATGTTTAACTGGTCACGCGAAAGCCGGTTCGCCGGAAATACAGACGGGACGCTGAAATGGCAAAACGACATCAGAACGACTCCGCAAAATGGAGCGGGGGCTGTGATTGACGGAGACGGCACAGTATATCTTCATTCCAGAGACGGGGAAATGAAAGCCTTTAATCCAGACGGCTCAGTCAAATGGGTGACTGGCAATCTTGGAAAAACATATACGCAATCTCCTGTACTTGGGACCAACGGCGTTATCTATTTGGCATCCTATGACAAAAAGATTTATTTTATTGACAAAGAAACGGGAGAAATTTTAACAACGGTTCCGTTAAGCGGCGGGCCAAGCTCTGAAACGGTGATCGGTTCAGACGGGACGTTGTATTTCTCAACACTTGATAATTATGTTCACGCGATCAAACCGACGTCAAAATCAACCTGGACAGAGCGCTGGAAGTTGAAAACAAATGGTGTCGTCAGCTCTGTGCCGGTGCTTGCCAAAAACGGCACCGTGTATGTCGGCACATATAATTACGTGTTTTATGCGATCAACTCCGGAACCGGACAGGTGAAATGGTCCAGAACGACGTCAAATGCGTTTAAAGGATATCCGGTGATTGATAAGGACGGAAACATTTATGCCGGCAACCAAGATGGACAGCTGTATGCCTATACATCAACAGGCAGTTTGAAATGGACATTCCCGTTAAACGGGTTCTCCAGCTCATCTCCTGCGATTGATCATAATGGCAATATCTACATCGGCTCAGGAAGCGGCGAGCTGTTTTCCATCAGCAAAAACGGGGATATGAACTGGTCATTCTACACAGACGGCCCTGTCAGAACGGCGCCGCTGATTGACGCGAAGGGAACGGTTTATTTCGGGTCAGATGATATGAAGGTTTATGCGGCAGACGCAAACGGCAATGAATTATGGAGCTATCAAACCGACAGCAACGTCGTGTCTTCTCCTCAGCTCGCTGAGGACGGAACGCTTTATATTGGAAGTTATACGAAGCTGATGGCTTTTGGGAAATAGTAAAACAGGCTGGCGAGGTTAACTCGGCAGCCTGTTTTTTGATCAATCAAGATATTTATTTTTATAGACAACTTTTGTCCCGCAAATATAATCGTGTAATGCCAGTTTAGAGGGGAAAGCCGCCATAATGTAACCGATATACAAAATTCCGGATGGTATGTAAGCGAAGAAACGGCCGAAGCTGTGCCAAAAAGAAATACGCTCACCATGCTGATTGACAACGATGATGCCCATGAGTTTTTTTCCCAATGCTGCTTGCATGTTTGAAGAAGTCAGCAAGCTATAGTAAAATAGCGAAAATAAATATGATGGCCAAAACAGGGATTGTGCCAATGATCAACATGAAAAACTCATATTGGGCTTCTGACATGTGTGTACCTGCCGCATCAATGAGTGGCAACACAATGAAGGTGTTAATGAAAATCATAATGAAAGAGAATATAGCTATAATAAATACATCAATAATAGAGGCGGCTGCCCGAATCCAAAATCCTGCTGGTTTTTCCATGTATCATTTTACTCCTTTGAAGTTTTCTGGGATATTATACGTTAGAGGCTGCAGGGTTTGGTCTCGTAGTAAAAATGGTATTTTATCACTTTTAATCTCTTTATTTAGGTGATATAAAGATAAAAAAAGAACCTGCAAGATGATGCAGATTCTCTTCGTTACGATTATTTGGAGGCTTGAATAAATACACCCTTCTCATGAGAAAACTCTTTGAATCCGTATACCCCATGATAGGAGCCGATTCCGCTTGTGTTTACGCCGCCGAATGGCAGGTTGACGTCACTGAAATGGACGACGACATCATTGATGGTGGCATTTCCTGATGTCGTGTGCTGAAGGACGTTGTCAATCAGGTCTTGGTTTTTGCTGAACACATAAAGTGCAAGCGGTTTATCGCGGTCATTTACGTAATCGATGACCTCGTCGATGTCTTCATAGTTCATCATTGGCAGGATCGGTGCGAAGATTTCCTCCTGCATGATTTTCATGTCAGGCGTGACGTTTTTCAAAACGGTTGGCGAGATCGTGCGGTCGCTGGCATCGAATACGCCGCCGAACACCACTTCCGCCCCTTTTTCGATGGCATCGTCGAACAGATCTTTGACGCGGTTGAAGTTGCGGTCATTGACGATCTGCGTAAATTTGCTGCGGTCTGGGTTATGATCATCCTCCATAAATCCAGCGTTGACGACTGTTTGTAAAATCCCCGCGAACCGGTCCTGAACGTCTTTTTTAATGAACAGGTAATCAGGTGCGATGCAGGTTTGGCCGGCGTTTACGAATTTCCCGACGGCGATCTTTTTCGCTGCGTCCATCAGATCGTATTCACTGTCGATAATCGTCGGGCTCTTGCCGCCAAGCTCAAGTGTGACAGATGCCAAGTGTTTGGCAGCCGCTGTCATGACGATTTTCCCGACATTTGTGCTTCCAGTGAAGAAAATGTGGTCGAACGGCTGATCAAGTAGTTCGGTTGCCACCTCAACCTCTCCTTCAAAAATCGCGACTTCTTTTTCATCAAAAGCGTCTCTTATCACTTTAGCGGCAATGTTGCTCGTGTTCATCGTGAAATCGGACAGCTTCACAATCGCGCTGTTTCCGGCTGCGAGAGAAGCGGCAAGCGGCGCCATCGTCAGCATAAACGGATAGTTCCACGGGCCGAGGATGAGTGTGACGCCTTTAGGCTCGTACATAAGAATTCCGTTTGCGTCAGGGCTTAACGATGAACCGACTTCTTTAGGCGCCATCCATTGTTCCAGGTTATTCATATTATCTCTGATCGCTTTTTTTGTTCCTTCGATTTCCGCTTTTTTGACCTCGTGATATGGTTTGCGGACGTCTTTGCGGATCGCTTCGATGATTTCTTCTTCATGTTCGATGACGGAATCTAAAAAGCGTTGAAGCTTTTCTCTCCGCTGTTCCGCTGTTGAAGCGCGCAAGGCTTTTTGCTGTTTTTTCTGAAGCTGAAAGACACGCTGGATGTCGTCCTTTACTTGCTGTTCCATTGTAAAATCCTCCTCATTTGCTTTCTTCTTTTCTCGGACCTATTATAAGGTGGTACCTTTTCTGTAAGAAAGACAACGGTGAACCATCTATACGTTACCGTACATATATCGAAGATCTGTCTAATGATTGGAGGTGTCTTTTGTGCCGGAATCTGCCGAAGCTCAAGTGAAAGAGGCGCTGCTGGCTTTATTGAAAGAAAGAGATATTCAACACATCACAATGAAAGAAATCGCTGAGAAGGCCAAAGTGAGCCGCGGATCGCTCTACCTTTATTATGAGGATAAGTTTTCAATCATTGAGGATGTGATCGAAGACATGAAGGAAGGACTGGGCAAAGCGCTTTTTGACGCCTTCAGTCATATGGATACCCTTCATTTGAACAAAAAACGGCAAACGGTGCATCCGACGCTGTCCTTTGTTCATGAGCATCGATCCTTTTTTTCTGTGATGATGAACAGAGGGCATTTCCATCGTTTTTTTAGGGATGTGTTTCAGCAGGATGTGCTGCTGACTCCGGTCCATGTGAATTTGACGCCGATCGAACGGGAAATTTACGGACATTACCGGGCCTTGTACACGTACGCGATTATCCTGTATTGGCTGAATGAGGATGCGGCCGCGACTCCGGAAGCTATCAGCCAAAAGGTATGGGAGCTTGTTTCTCAAAAGAGATTTTATTGGCTGTTTGGACAAGCTGTGCCAGGAGAGCGAGAGAAGGACAAGCAAATCGACAGGCGTGTGGTTCGAACGAGAGAGGCGCTCCAGAAGGCATTTCTGGACGTGCTGGCGGAGAAAAAAGACTACGCAGCCATCACAATTTCGGATATTACCCGGAAAAGCAATATCCGCCGTGCAACCTTTTATGATCACTATGCCAATAAGGAGGAATTGCTCCAAACCATGATACAGCGATCATGTGCGGAGATCATTGATCACCTGACGATTGCCTCAAGTCCGAATGAGCTTTCCTTCGAAGAAGCGGAGGAGGCGCTCGCCGGCCTGCTTTCTGCTTTAGACCGCATGCCTATTGTCCATTTGCTCAATCGGGACTGGGTTGTTCCTCATGTGATACCCGAGTTGCTCAAAGCGTTGGAATCATTTTATCTGCATCAGCAAACTAATATTCCTGCGGAGAAAAAGCTTTATGCCTATTATGTATCGGCGATGATTATCGGGCTGATATTGTATCGACTCGATGAAGGGAAGGCGCATGCGCCGGAAGTGCTGGCGAGGAAGTTTTTGCAGTTTTTGGATGTGAAGAAGTATAAGGTTGTATTGCTATAAACGAGAGAAACCAGCCAGTGGCTGAAATGGAAGGCCGGAGAGTAACTTCAGTATGTTATGAAAAGAAAACCTAAGAGAGGTAACGTTTACAGGATATAAATTTGCCCGGATAGTCAGTCCGGGCTTTGTGTCGTTATGTCACTTGGTCTTGTGAGTTTCTTTCTTTTCTTTCAAAGTGAAATTTAAAAATAGAAGGGCTAAAAGAATTAGCGCAATGTTCACCGACCAAGATTTCCAGCTTGAAGTAGGATCTAAAATCGTATTGAAGAGCAAGTGAATGATAGAAGAAAATGAAAAGAGTAAAAATAATAGTTTGTTTTGCGACATAAATTGCTTGACCTTTCTGTTGAAAATTTAGTTGTAATTATAGCATAATTACATAAAACAAGAAATAAATCCACAAAAATGAAATTGCATAATAGTTTATTTTGAGTGGTTCACTTATTCTAAGTACATTATTTCAGACCGGTGAGTAACCCATAAACAGATTGCCTCTGTTGGATTTATATTTATTATATTATTGTAAATGTAGTATTTCTAGTAGATAATCAATGTACCTTTTAGAATCCACTATAATTGATACATCGGTCTGCATTCCATTTTTTAAGTGTAAAGTTGATCCGTTATCGTTCATAACTTTATTTTTCTCTATTGTGCTTTCAGCAATATAAAATTTTTGTCCGTTTTGATCACTAATACTGTCTGGACTTATTTTTGTAATGACACCTTTGATGGTTTGATTTGTATTTTCAATATGGAATCTTACTTCATCTTTTTCATTAATATTTGTGATCTCATGACTCGGAATATAAATATTAGCTTTAAGCTTCTCTTTATCAGGGATAATAGTCAAAATAGCAGTGCCTGCTTGTAAATTGTCACCTGGAGATATATTTGTTAGTACATTAACATAGCCGTCACTTTCTGCTTTTATTTTATATTTTTCTAATTGTAAATCTATCATCTTTAGATCATCCTCTTTTGATTTAAGAGTGGTCTGAAGATCTGTTTGCTTTTGAGATGTCTGATTTAGCAAGTTTGTTTTGAGCTGTTCAATAGAAAGCTTATAATTTGTTTCCTCTGAGTTATCGGAATCACTGTCAGAATCGTCACTTTTAATTGAACTGTTAATCTCATCAAGAGATTGATTTAATTCGTCTTTTTCTTCACTTAGTTTTACTAACATATCTTGTTTTAAACTTTCAAGCTGTCCGTTCAAGTTCTCTTTCTGCTGTGAAAAACGGTTTTTATCGAGCTCATCTTTCATCTTCCGTAGATCATCAAGCTGCTGCTCTACATTTTGTTTGTTAGTTTGATAACTATTATAGTAAGAACTGTACTTATCATCCTGTTTGGCAAAGGATTTATTGTTTTTAATGGAGTCTTGCAGATCAGAAATTCTTTGAAGCTTTAGTTTGACTTTGTTTTTTGTCTTATCCAGACTATCTTTTATGCTTTCTTTCTGCTTCTTAAGTTTTTTCTGCTGAGTTTTTGCATTTTCTTTTGATGACTCTAACAAAATACTTTGTTTTTCGTACGAGAGATATTGATCTTGATAACCCCAATGATCGTCCTCACTGAATAAATTTTTGTCATTTTCAATACTTTTTTTTAGAGTTTTGTTTAACGCAGCTTGTTCTTTTAAATCTTTGATATCTGCTTTAACAGCTTTTTTCTGCGCTTGGATTTCCGTATTGTCTAGAGTTAATAGAGTATCTCCCTTTTTCACCTTATCAACCTGTTTAATGTCAACTGTTTTTACTTTGCCGGCTATCTCGTTTGTTACGTTGCTGTTAGGCTTTGTATATTGGATGTCAGCTGTCGTTTTTAGAATCACTTCTTTCTTTCCATAGAAACTAAAAACAATACATGCAATAAGTAAAGCTATCAGTATATATGTAAAGAAAACACCAATTGGTTTGGGTTTTGATTCATAGAATTCTCTGCTATCCTTCAAATCATGTAAATTGAAAAAGTTACGTTTCATCTAAATAGTCACCATCCCTCTGGATGGCATTTGGTTCTCCCACAACTCATAGTACTTGCCTTTTTTCTTCAATAAATCATTGTGGTTCCCATACTCTATGATTTCTCCATTTTCCATGACAAATATTTTGTCACAATTCATAATTGTACTCAAACGGTGAGCGATTATAATCGTAGTTATACCAACAGTCTGATCGTATATCATTTTTGATATTCCCTGTTCGGTAGTCGTATCGAGATTGCTTGTTGATTCATCCATTATGAGAATGTTAGGTTTTCTTAATAATGCTCTGGCAATTGCGAGTCTTTGCTTCTGGCCTCCAGATAAATTAGACCCGTTTTCCTCTACGAGAGTATCGTATCTCATTGGTAAATCATTGACAAAATCGTGTACATTTGTTTGTTTGCATACTTCTATAATCTCTTCAAAGGTAAAACTGCCTGAGTTACCGAGCAGAAGGTTTTCAAAAATGGAACCCTGTATAAAGTGAGATTCTTGAGGGATATAACTTATACTTTCTCTTAATGAATGAGCATGAATATCATTGATATGATAACCATTAATTAAAATATCACCAGACTCAGCTGTATAAAATTTCATTAAGAGCTTAGTTAGAGTAGATTTTCCGGAACCGCTCTCTCCAATAAAAGCGACTTTCTCCCCTTTATCTATACGTAGTGTAATATCTTTTAGGATTAGTCGCCGAGTACCATATCGAAAGTTAATTTTAATAAATTCAATTGGGCCATTAATAGACCCTGGCGTTGTTATTTGAGCATCCTTATCTTTTATTTCGTGTTCTACTTCTAGTATTTCTCCCAGTCGTTTAGAAGCAACAGAAGCTGACTGGAGTTTCGATTGAAGGCCTATTATGTTCTGTAAAGGATTCAAAAAATATGTTAACAATGCATTGTATGTAATGAGCTGACCTATTGAAAGAGTTCCTTTCATCACTTGAGTTGAACCAATCCACAATATGAATGCTCCACTTGCTAAATCCAAAAACATTTTAATAGAATTTTGAAGATTATCGATAACTCCATGCTTAAAAGCAGAGCGCAAATATTTCACAAATCTCTTTTCTGTCTCATATGACATCATATATTCAGCATTATATGCTTTAATTGTTTCAATACCGTTAAGTGTCTCAACTATTTTTGAAGTCAGCTGAGCATTGTTTTCCATTTCAGTATTGTTGATGGATTCATATGGCTTCATAAAAAACCAAACTGTAAGAACATAAAATGGGATAAAAGCCAATGTAATTAAAAATAAAGTTGTATTTTGTAGATATAAAAAGATGCCTACCATTACAAGCATTACTGTATCAAGTACTACTGATAGAGAGGCGCTAATAATAGCATCAATTACTTTGCTAGCATCATTAAATCTAGATATAATCTCCCCGATCTTTCTAGTGCTAAAAAACTTCATCGGTAAGCTAAGTACATGTTTGAAATAACCAAACATTATTGAAATACTTAATTTTTGGCCCAATAATATCATTAAATATTGCCTAAAGGCTGTTAAAAGGACTTTAAATAAGTACATAATGATGAGGCCGAATGAAAGTATATGTAACGTGCTATTCAATCTATTTGGTAAAATCTCATCAATGACCGTTTGAAAATAAAAAGTCCCCATAATACCGAAAACTGTAATGATAAAGGATGCTAAAATTGTGTGGATGATCAATGATTTTTGATGAAGTATTAATTTGAATATATCACTTCGTATAGTACTGGTCTCTACATGGATCTTATATGTTTCAGAAGGAGTCAGTAAAATTAAGATTCCTGTCCAAACCTCTAAAAATTCTTTTTTTGTGTACTTAATGATTCCGCGGCCAGGATCTGCAATGATAATCTGGTCTTTTGTAATTTTATGAATAACAACATAATGTAATAATTGTCCATTAAGAATGATATGTGCAATAGCCGGCAGTGTAAAGGGTTCTTCTAAAGCTGTTTTGTCAGCTTTTACTCCTTTTGCTGAAAAGCCTAATTGTTCAGCTGCTCTGACTAGTCCAAGTGCGCTTGTGCCTTGTTTATCTGTTCCCGCAATATCTCGAATTTTATTTATTGATAATTTGGAGCCGTAATGCTTCAATATAGTGGCTAGACAAGCTGCTCCACAGTCTTTTTCATCAATTTGTTTTACATATTGGTACTTTTTAAAGAACATCTAAATACTCCATGATTCTAATTATTTTAAAAAAGAAAGACAATCTGTTAATCAAACAGATCGTCTTAAGTTAAGGGATTTTTAAGCCCCTTTATATCCTAAGTAACCACCGATGGCTCCTCCAACTACAACACCAGCGGCAACTCCCCATGCTCCACCTAGTCTTCCATATTTCGCGCCATTTTGGGCCCCTTTTACTACACCGCCTAGTATAGCTCCTCCTGTGAGTCCTCCAGCTACACCATCACCATAGCCTGAACCCCCTTCTACTAACTCAAGCTGATTATCAGATAAGACTTCAAAACTTTTATTTTCTAAATTATTCATATGTATATTCCCCTAACATTGTATTATTTTCTGTGATCCAAAGCGTAACCAATAGCGTATGCAGCAGCTCCATAATGAGCCCCAACAAAAGCGCCCGCTGGACCACCAAACATTCCTCCGATTGCAGCTCCATCAGCAGCAGCAAATAGAGTATTCTTCGTAACATTTTGCCAGTTTCCGCCTTCCACTTTTTCTAATTCTAAATTAGATAATTCTTTCATAAATAACCCTCCTTTTGTACTGGTTTCCTAGTTATTCTAGTATAAATTATTGGTAAAATCAATATCATTTACTATATTTTTCTTTGGTAATTAACTTACTTTTAGATGATGAAGATGTTGGAGTTTATTTAATTTCTTTTGGACAAACGACTTGACTTTAAATGTATATTCAAGAGGATAAATTGGATTATTACTATAATGTTCTAATAATCTACTGTATAAGATTTTTGAAATGCTAATCCTAAATTCAATAAAAGAGGGCAGATTTCTATCCACCCTCTCTTAATGAATCATCTGAATTTTATTTCCACTTCTCATCAATCAGCATCTTCCCAGGCCATGTATATGCCATGATGCCGCCGTCTGCGGTGATGTCTTCTCCTGTAACGTATGAGCTGTCGTCTGACGCGAGGAACAGCGCTACTGTTGCCATTTCCTTCGGCTTACCGAGGCGTCCGAGCGGCGTGACCCATTTGTTGGCTTCGCGGAATGTTTCACCCATTTCCTGTTCTTTGGTGCCTGCTAATTTGTCAATCAGCGGGGTTTCGATCGTACCCGGCGAAATGGAATTGACGCGGATGCCGTCTCGTGCGTAGTCGATGGCCATCGCCTTTGTCAGGTTGGTGATACCGCCTTTTGCGGCGTTATAGCCGGAGCGGTCAAGATCCGCGGCACGGCCTGACATGGAGGAGGTGTTGATGATAGAGCCTCCTTTTTCGAGCATGAGCGGAATCAGATATTTGCTGCAAAGGAACGTGCCGCGCAGGTCAACAGCGATAATGCGGTCAAACAGGTCAACCGGATATTCATGCACCTTTCCGCCCTCCTGATCAACGCCGGCATTATTAAACAGAATATCAATCGTTCCGCATGCATCCTTGATTTGATCAGCAAATGCTTTCACACTGTTTTCATCTGACACATCGAGGTAAAAGGATTCGGCCTGTCCTCCGTTTTTTCTGATTGCATCCACTGTTTCTTCCATTTGATCTGTATTGATATCTCCGATGATCACGCGCGCGCCTTCATTGGCAAAAACCTCTGCCGTCGCTTGACCAATGCCGGTCGCGGCGCCTGTGATCACTGCTGTTTTGTTTTCAAGTCTTCCCATGATACGAGACCTCCTTTTACTATTTGTCTTCCCGCTATGTGCAGTCATAAACATGCGAGAAAAGGAATGCCAGCATATGTTAAGATGGATTAGAAATTGTTGGGAGGTTTGCAAGTTTGAAGGTACAGCATAAGAAGGAGCTCACATTTTATTGCTTCGTGACCATTCCAGCTGCATTTGTTGTGCTGACTGTCATCTCTTTTGTTTTGCGAGAGATTACGTTTCCGGTGACTGCAAGCGCATTTCTGAATGCTTCATGGCATAATCTATTGTTTTTGATACCGTTCGGTTTGTTTTTCTACCCGGTGCATATATGGATGAAGCGGGAGTTTGGCCGCTGGAATGACACAGAAAAAAAGAGAGGATGATGAAGCCTCTCTTTTTTATGAGAATGAGTGAGAAAAAGAGTGAAAACAAATCCAACTAATGTTAAATTTACATATATATGCATCTATCAATCTAATTGACAATTGTCATCTTATGTGATAAATAGATGCTGAAAAGGGTTTACATAATGGTAAAGGAGCGATCAAGAGTGGCAAAAAAAGAGTTTAAAGCAGAGTCTAAACGCTTGCTGGATATGATGATTAACTCCATTTATACCCAAAAAGAAATTTTCCTGCGCGAGTTAATCTCCAATTCGAGTGATGCGATTGACAAAATCTATTACAAAGCGCTTACGGACGATGCGCTTACGTTTGATAAAGACAGTTACTACATAAAGGTCGCAGCTGACAAAGATGCGAGAACATTAACCATCTCTGATACGGGGATCGGAATGACAAAGGATGAGCTTGAACAGCATCTTGGAACAATTGCAAAAAGCGGTTCCCTCGCGTTTAAAAAGGAAAACGAGCTGAAAGACGGACATGACATTATCGGGCAGTTCGGTGTCGGTTTTTACGCGGCATTTATGGTTGCCGATGTCGTGACAGTCATCAGTAAAGCGCTTGGCAGCGAAGAGGCTTATAAATGGGAGTCTGCGGGTGCAGACGGCTATACGATTGAGCCGTGTGAAAAGGATTCTGTCGGTACAGACATTATCCTGAAAATCAAAGAGAACACAGAAGATGACAGCTATGACGAGTTTTTAGAGGAATATCGTTTAAAAGCGATCATCAAGAAGTACTCCGACTTCATTCGCTACCCGATCAAAATGGATACAACCATTAATAAGCCGAAGGAAGGCAGCGAAAATGAATTTGAAGAGGTGCAGGAAGAGCAGAC
The DNA here is from genome assembly GCF_019334685.1 of Bacillus sp. LJBS17. Taxonomy (NCBI): domain Bacteria; kingdom Bacillati; phylum Bacillota; class Bacilli; order Caryophanales; family Bacillaceae; genus Bacillus; species Bacillus sp. LJBS17. The sequence goes on along the minus strand of NZ_CP079759.1, from coordinate 4,067,694 downwards.
GGTCAACAGCATGGTGCCGATCTGGAGAAAAAACAAAAGCGAGCTGACAGATGAGGATTATGAAAAATTCTATGCTGAAAAGCATTACGGGTTTGATAAACCGCTCACACACGTTCATATCAGTGTGGATGGAGCCGTTCGCTACAACGCGATTCTATTCGTCCCTGAAAACATGCCGTTTGACTACTATTCCAAGGAATATGAGAAAGGCTTGGAGCTGTATTCCAATGGCGTGCTGATCATGAATAAGTGCGCAGACCTGCTACCGGACCACTTCAGCTTTGTGAAGGGCATGGTCGATTCTGAGGATCTGTCGCTGAATATTTCCAGAGAAATGCTGCAGCATGACCGCCAGCTGAAGCTGATCGCGAAAAACATCAGCAAGAAAATCAAAAGCGAGCTGCAAAGCCTGTTGAAAAAAGACCGCGAGAAATACGAGACGTTCTACAAGTCGTTCGGCAGACAGCTGAAATTCGGCGTGTACAATGATTTTGGCGCGAATAAGGATCAATTGAAGGATCTCCTATTATTCTACTCTTCAAAAGAGAAAAAACTGGTCAGCTTAGACGAGTATGTTTCCAGAATGCCAGAGGAGCAGAAATTCATTTATTACGCGACCGGTGATTCTTACGACCGCATTGAGAAACTGCCGCAAACGGAAATGGTGGCAGACAAAGGCTATGAAATCCTCTACTTTACTGAGGACATCGATGAGTTTGCAATTAAAATGCTGGCTTCTTATCAGGAAAAAGAATTCAAGTCCGTATCAAGCGGAGACCTTGGCATAGACACGGATGAGGATCAAAAGCAGTCCGAGGAAGAGGAAAGCAAGTATAAGGATCTGTTTGAGGAAATGAAAAACATTCTGTCAGACAAAGTGAAAAACGTCAGAATCTCAAAACGGCTTAAATCACATCCAGTCTGCCTTGCTGCTGACGGCGAAGTGACAATTGAGATGGAAAAAATCTTAAACGCGATGCCTGACAGCCAAAATGTGAAGGCAGAAAAAGTGCTGGAGATCAACCCAAATCACGAGGTATTCCAAACGCTGCAGGACGCGTTTGAACAAGATAAAGAGAAGCTGAGCCTGTACACAAACCTTCTGTACAATCAGGCGCTTCTCATCGAAGGCCTGCCGATTCAGGACCCTGTGGAATTTACGAACAATATTTGCAAGGTCATGGTGTAAACAGAAAAAGGAATCGTCCCATAAGGAGACGATTCCTTTTTTTTATAATGTACGCTCATTCAGCATTTGGTTTTGGGTGCTTTTCTTCTTTTTAAACCGGTTTTTCAGGCTTGCTTCAATTTCCTCCAAGCTTTTCCCTTTGGTTTCCGGCACCATGTAGAAAGCGAAGAAAAATGAGAGAAGACAAATGACTGAGAAAACCATAAAGACCCATGCGATGCCCATTGCGCTTAGCATCAGCGGGAAGACGAGCGACACGATCAGGTTAGCTGCCGATAACACCAAAGTCGTGAACCCTGTCGCGGCTCCGCGCGCTTTGGACGGGAAGAGCTCAGGCATGAGCACCCACACTACCGGACCCCATGTCGCCTGGTAAAAGACGATATAGACGCCGAGAAAGACTACTGTCATCCACGCTGTTGATGCGGAAAGCCCCAGTGTCAGGAGCACGCCTGATAAAGCAGCAAGGCTCAGTGTGATGCCGACACTTCCCCAGATCAGAAGTTTTTTGCGTCCGACACGGTCAATTAAGATCATGGCAGTGATACACATGATGACGTTGAGGATGCCGATCCCCATTGTGCCGAGCGCCGAAGCTGATGTGCCAAGACCGGCCTTCGTAAAAATGGTTGGCGCGTAGTAGATGACCGTGTTAATGCCGACCGCCTGCTGGAAAATGGCAAGGCCGACGCCAATCAGAAGCATGGGGCGAATCCATTTGGCTTTCAGCACGCCAAGTGTCGTTTCTTTTTTCTCCGCTTCCCCTTGCTTCATCTCTGCCAATTCCATTTCGATGTCTTTGGGGTCATGAGTGATGTTCATGATGCGTCTCGCTTCTTCTTCACGGCCGCGCTTCACGAGCCATCTTGGCGATTCCGGCATGAACGCGATGCCGATTAATAGAAGCACGGCAGGCACTGCGGCCAGACCGACCATCCAGCGCCACGCTTCAAACGGTGTGAACAGGTAGTTCACAATATAGGCGAGCAAAATTCCTGTGACAATCATTAAGTTGTTCATTGTGCCGAGTGTACCGCGAATTTTTGTCGGTGCCATTTCGGAAAGATACACGGGCACAAGCGCCGTTGAACCGCCGACGGCCAATCCGAGTATCACCCTAGATGCAATCAGCATGCCGATTGTTTGAGAAAACGCGCAAGCGAGCGCACCGATAATAAAAATGATGGAAAGGACAAATACAACCTTTCTCCTGCCCCAGCGGTCTGAGCATGTGCCGCTCAAGGCAGAACCGAAAATCGCGCCAAGGAGCAGCATGCTGACAACCAATCCTTCTGTCAATGTCGTTAAAGGAATATCGTTATTGATAAACAGGAGTGCTCCGGAGATAACACCTGTATCGTAACCATATAGCAGTCCCCCTAAAGCGCCGAAAAAGTAGATCATATATTTCCTTGTGTCTTTCTTCACAAATGTCTCCTCCTCAGTTGTTGAGCCAATGAGTATCTAAAAATATGTAACAAAGTTAATAGATTAGTACCCATTTCCTATCTCATTTGAAACATTTGTTTTGAAAAAACGGAAACATTAAAGCCAAAAGAGATGATCACAGATCCGCTGAGTTTAGGAAAAACGAAATAACTTTATGCTCAGAGAAACCATTATAAAAAACCTTACCCGCGCGGAGTAAGGTTTGATTAAGACATTTTTATTCTTCTGCTTCGTTGACGAGAACCAAGGCGGAGAAGCCTTTTTTCTTATCAAATTGCAATTCAACGACGGTAACGTCCGGATTGAAGTTGTGGTATTCCTCTAAGAACTGAATAATGCCTTCTGAAATGTCATCTGACATAAGCTGCTTGTGGTGCAGGCCAAATGTAGCTTCAGCGAAGAACCCTGTACGCTTGTTGTACGATAGTTCTTTTACTTCAACGTCTTCAGGGTAGATATCTTCTTCATTAGAAATATACACGCAAATTCCGTCTACAATTTCTTGCTCATTTAATATTAATCTCATTGCCTAAAATCTCCTTCTATACGTCTTCGGTGCTTTAAATGCGCGAATCAATGCGATGACAATGATTAAAATAATGATCAAAGCAATGATATCAACGATCCAGGCAATGGGTGAAGCGCCATACGAAACATAGCCTGGGCCTCCGACTGGATGATAGGTGTAACCCCATGGGTGCATCATGCTGATCATGAACATACCCATTGTAAATCCGCTATAATATCCAAACCATCCTGATGGCGCGAAACCTGCGTGATAGTAATGATTGACTGAAACATAACGTCCGCCAACATAAGCTTTAGACGTTTTTCCGCTGTATGTCTTTCCGCTTACTTTTGATGTAGCGCCGGAAAAGGTCCCTGACGATTTTTTAGAGCTTGATGAGCTTGCCTTTTCCGAAGGCTTCTTTTTAAGCGAAATCGATGATGATGAATCGTCAGACGTCTTGGATTTTTTGCTAGAAGAGCTTGATCCTGAGCTGTAGCTTGATTTCGGGCTTGATTTATAGCTTCCGCTGTATGACGAGCTTGAACTTCGGCTGCTGTAACTAGATGATGAGCGGCCGCTAAAGCTCTTTGCATGAGAAATCGTTGATGGCAGCAGTACACCTAAAGCAACGGTTACTGCAACTAAGGCTTTTACATATTTAAGTTTCATTCTGTTTCCTCCATAGACCATCGAAACGGTCCGCTATTCTGACCAGCAAATAAAAGAAGCTGGGTCAGCTTTATTTCATATGAGCTAGATGATATGAACGTTTCATACTTTTGCTTTCTCAATCACTTTCTTTCTGAGATAAACTACCTTTATTTTATCGGATTTATGGCTCATTTTGTAAGGTTTTGCTTCAAAATCAGTTATTTAGGAATTTATCGCACAAAAAAACAGCCTTCTCCATTGGAGAAGGCTGCTTTCTTCTTATGCGAACAGCTTATCAATAAATGAAATATCCTCTTGAGAAAGCGTCACGTCGGCTGTTTTGATGTTATCAATCAGCTGATCGGCACGTTTTGCTCCCGGGATTAAAATATCAATTTCCGGTCTTGCTAAATACCAGGCCAATACGATGTGAGGGATATCCACGTTGTGTTTTTCGGCAATCGGCGCAAGCTTGTTGACCTTTCTGATATTTTCTTTGAAACGCTCACCCTTGAAGTGTTCCTGTTCGTTTCGCAGGTCGCCTTCTGGGAACGTTGTATCTTCTGTATACTTTCCTGCCAATAAACCTGATACGAGCGGGAAGTAAGGGATAAATGAAATATTATGCTCCTTCGTATACGGGAAGAATGTTTTTTCCGCTTCACGGTTTAACAGGTTGTATTCGCCTTGCAATACATCTACCAAACCGTCTTTGTTTGCTTCTTTCAATTGCTCTAAAGAGAAGTTGGATACACCGATGGAACGGATTTTTCCGGCTTTCTTCATCTCATTCAGCGCGTTAACGGCTTCATCCTTAGGCGTATGTTCGTCAGGGAAGTGAATGTAGAACAAATCGATATAATCGGTATTCAAGCGCTTCAGGCTTTCATCAACTGATTTTTTAAGAAAATCTGGTGAATTATCAAAGACAAAGTCATTGCCTTGTTTTCTGTGAGCGGCTTTTGTCGCGATGACAACATCTTCACGGTTGAATTCACGCAGCACTTCACCAATTAATTCTTCGGAACGGCCGATCCCGTAAATGTAAGCGGTGTCTAACATTGTCACGCCATTACGGATCGCCTCGCGCACCAATTCTTTTCCGGTTTCTTCATTTAGGTTCGGGTAGAGGTTATGTCCTCCGACAGCATTTGTTCCTAATCCGATAGGGAATACCTGCAAGTCTGATTTTCCGAGCTTCGCTTTTTTCATGATCTGCCTCCTAGAATAAAATGGATGATAGACTCTCAACACTATTGTAAACGTTAGGCCAGATGAATGCCGATTTGATGCTCATTGCAGTACTGCGTGTACTCGTCGTCTAATGGCTGAGAGGTCACAATGCAATGCAGCCTGTCAAACGGTGCATACGTCAGAAGCGTTGATTTTCCGAATTTAGAATGGTCAGCCAATAGATACACTTCTTTTGCTTTTTCCGAAATCCTCTTTTTAATTTCATACTCCAGCAGGTCCGAATTGGTCAATCCGTGTGTCAGCGTCGTTCCGGTAGCAGACATAAAGGCTTTGTTGATATTGTACTTATCAAGCATAGCCGGGTCGTCCATGCCGACAAAGGAGCGGGTTTTTCTCTTATAGTTGTTTCCGATAATGATTAAGTTGATATTCTTCAAAGCTGACGCCGCATTGATAATGTCTAAACTGTTGGTTAAGATGGTGACATTTTTGGCTGGATCAAGCGTATCAAGAATAGACTTTGTCGTCGTTCCTGAATCAATGAAGACCAAATCGTGATCTTCAATAAATCGGGAAGCATAATGGGCGATTTTTGTTTTTTCATCCTGGTGCTGAATGGTGCGATTTTCAAAAGGAACTAATGCGGTTTTTTCAATAGATGTTACGCCGCCGTATACTTTTTCAATCGCACCCTTTTCTGTAAGCTTGTTGATATCACGTCTGACTGTGTTTTTGGAGACATTGAACACCTGGCACAGCTCATCTAAGGAAACAGTGCCATGCGATAAAATGTACTCCTCCATTTCCTGAATCCGCATCAGTTTCATATTAAAAACTCCTTCTTGAATCTTTACGTAACATAAATATATAATGAAAACCAAAAGTTAATCAATAGTTGCTTAAAAAATGATAACATCGGTGTATATCTTTTGCAAGGTTCGACGGGCTTCTCTTACCTCTCTTACTTGATTAAAAGATTAATATAATAAAAATAATGAAAAAATTTAGTGTTTATGATTGACTTATGGGTATTATGCGATTAGAATATAACCAAGAAATGACCAAAAAGTAACCTGTTGTGCATGAAATGGTTGCTTGTATGTAAATATGCATCCGCCATTTATTTTTTTGGTTTTTTTGAAAGCGTTTAATTCTTGGCTTGCTGAAAAGTGGATATTGATATGAATCTATCCGGAACCATCCATACAAGTGTATGTGTTTACTAATGAAGGAGGCAATAAGAATGGCAGAAATCAGAAAATTAAAAAACTACATCAACGGTGAATGGGTTGAAAGCAAAACAGATCAATATGAAGATGTCGTCAATCCGGCGACGAAAGAAGTACTATGCCAAGTGCCGATTTCTACACAAGAGGATATTGATTACGCAGCGCAAACGGCGGCTGAAGCATTTAAAACATGGTCAAAGGTGGCGGTTCCGCGCCGTGCCAGAATTCTATTTAACTTTCAGCAGCTGTTGTCTCAGCATAAAGAAGAACTGGCTCATCTAATTACCATTGAAAACGGAAAAAACACGAAAGAAGCTTTAGGTGAAGTGGGACGCGGGATTGAAAACGTAGAGTTCGCCGCTGGAGCACCTTCCCTGATGATGGGTGACTCACTTGCTTCCATCGCAACGGACGTTGAAGCGGCGAACTACCGTTACCCAATCGGAGTTGTCGGCGGAATCGCGCCATTCAACTTCCCGATGATGGTTCCTTGCTGGATGTTCCCGATGGCGATCGCGCTCGGCAACACATTTATTTTAAAGCCATCTGAGCGGACTCCGCTGTTAACAGAGAAATTGGTTGAGCTTTTTGAAAAAGCGGGCCTTCCGAAAGGGGTGTTCAACGTCGTATACGGTGCGCATGACGTTGTGAACGGCATCCTTGAGCATCCCGAAATTAAAGCAATTTCATTTGTAGGCTCCAAGCCAGTAGGCGAATACGTCTACAAAAAAGGAAGCGAAAACTTAAAACGCGTTCAATCTCTGACTGGCGCGAAAAACCATACGATTGTCTTGAACGATGCGAATCTTGAAGACACGGTCACAAACATCGTTGGAGCTGCCTTCGGTTCTGCCGGTGAACGCTGCATGGCTTGTGCGGTTGTGACAGTTGAAGAAGGAATCGCCGATGAATTTATGGCGAAGCTGCAGGAAAAAGTGGCGGACATTAAAATCGGTAATGGCCTTGATGACGGCGTGTTCTTAGGACCGGTGATTCGCGAAGACAACAAGAAGCGCACGCTCAGCTATATCGAAAAAGGTCTTGAAGAAGGTGCCAGACTCGTATGTGACGGACGTGAAAATGTGTCAGACGACGGCTACTTTGTCGGCCCGACGATCTTTGACAATGTCACAACAGAGATGACGATCTGGAAAGATGAAATTTTCGCTCCGGTCTTATCTGTCATTCGTGTGAAAAACCTGAAAGAAGCGATTGAAATCGCCAATAAGTCTGAGTTTGCGAACGGCGCCTGCTTGTTCACATCCAACTCAAACGCAATCCGCTACTTCCGTGAAAACATTGATGCGGGAATGCTAGGAATCAACCTTGGGGTGCCGGCTCCAATGGCGTTCTTCCCATTCTCAGGCTGGAAATCTTCATTCTTTGGAACGCTGCATGCGAACGGAAAAGACAGCGTCGACTTCTATACACGTAAAAAAGTGGTAACGGCAAGATATCCGGCACCTGATTTCAACTAAACGATGAACAGCCGAACGGCGTCCATGTGCGCTGTTCGGACTCATTCTGCCAATAGAAAGAGGAGGGCTTCACTATGAGTTATTTGTTGCGTAAGCCGCAGTCGCATGAAGTGTCTAATGGGGTCAAACTCGTGCACGAAGTAACGACATCCAACTCTGATCTCACTTATGTAGAGTTTAAAGTGTTAGATCTTGCATCAGGTTCAAGCTATACAGAAGAATTGAAAAAACAAGAAATCTGTATTGTGGCGGTAACGGGAAAAATTACAGTGACAGATCATGAGTCGACTTTTGAGAATATCGGCACGCGTGAAAGCGTATTTGAACGAAAACCGACAGACAGCGTCTATATGTCAAATGACCGTGCATTTGAGATCACAGCGGTCAGCGACGCAAGAGTGGCGCTTTGCTATTCTCCATCGGAAAAGCAGCTTCCGACAAAGCTGATCAAAGCGGAAGACAACGGAATTGAGCATCGCGGGCAATTTTCAAACAAACGTACTGTTCATAACATTCTTCCGGATTCAGACCCTTCAGCTAACAGTCTATTAGTAGTTGAAGTCTATACAGACAGCGGCAACTGGTCCAGCTACCCGCCTCACAAACATGACCAAGACAACTTGCCGGAAGAATCTTTCTTAGAAGAAACGTACTACCATGAGTTAGACCCGGGACAGGGCTTTGTATTTCAGCGCGTATACACAGATGACCGTTCTATTGACGAGACAATGACTGTGGAAAATGAAAACGTTGTCATCGTTCCTGCGGGATACCACCCGGTAGGCGTTCCGGACGGATACACATCCTACTATTTAAATGTCATGGCAGGGCCGACGCGAAAATGGAAGTTTCATAACGACCCGGCGCATGAGTGGATTTTAGAACGCTAACAAGTGAGGAGTGGCTGTTTACGATGAAGTATACATTCAATGAAGAGAAGGCTTTTGACATTATTGCCATCGGCCGGGCATGTATTGACCTGAACGCAGTCGAATACAACCGCCCAATGGAAGAGACGATGACATTTTCCAAATACGTCGGCGGTTCACCTGCGAATATCGCGATCGGCAGCGCGAAGCTTGGCTTAAAAGCGGGCTTCATCGGCAAAATTCCGGATGACCAGCATGGAAGATTCATAGAGTCCTATATGAGAAAGACCGGCGTTGATACAACACAGATGGTTGTTGATCAAGATGGACACAAAGCAGGCCTTGCATTTACAGAAATCCTCAGCCCTGAAGAATGCAGCATTTTAATGTATCGCGATGATGTGGCGGATCTTTATCTTGAGCCTTCAGAGGTAAGCGAGGACTATATCGCAAATGCGAAAATGCTGCTTGTTTCCGGGACAGCGCTCGCCAAAAGCCCGTCACGGGAAGCGGTATTAAAAGCTGTTCAATACGCGAAGATGCATCAGGTTAAAGTGGTGTTCGAACTGGATTACCGCCCGTATACGTGGCAGTCATCAGATGAAACAGCCGTTTATTATTCTTTGGTTGCCGAGCAGTCTGATATCGTCATCGGCACACGCGATGAATTTGATGTGATGGAAAACCGCACAGGCGGAAGCAATGAAGAATCCGTCAATCATTTATTTGGCCATTCAGCCGACCTCGTTGTCATCAAACACGGCGTCGAAGGCTCTTACGCATACAGCAAATCCGGCGAGGTATTCCGCGCCCAAGCGTACAAGACAAAAGTGCTGAAAACCTTTGGAGCTGGTGACTCCTATGCGTCAGCCTTTATCTATGGCCTTGTCAGCGGAAAAGACATTGAAACGGCATTGAAATACGGCAGTGCTTCAGCTTCCATTGTGGTGAGCAAGCACAGTTCGTCAGAAGCGATGCCGACTGCGGAAGAAATCGTACAGCTTATTGAAGCACAGTCATAATTGAAAAAGATCGAGTAAAGGTGGGATCGTTTGTGGGTAAGAAAATTCGCTTAACAACAGCACAGGCGCTGATTAAATTCTTAAACCAGCAGTACATCCATGTTGATGGAAAGGAAGAGCCTTTTGTCGAAGGGATTTTCACAATTTTCGGTCATGGAAACGTATTAGGGATCGGGCAAGCGCTTGAGCAGGATGCAGGCCATTTGAAAGTCTATCAAGGGAAAAATGAACAAGGAATGGCGCATGCGGCCATGGCGTACAGCAAGCAAATGCTGAGAAGAAAAATATATGCAGTGTCTACATCCGTCGGACCAGGAGCGGCTAACTTGGTGGCGGCAGCCGGCACTGCATTGGCAAACAATATCCCAGTTCTCTTGATTCCGGCAGACACATTTGCGACAAGACAGCCAGACCCTGTACTGCAGCAAATGGAGCAAGAATACAGCGCGGCGATTACGACAAACGATGCATTGAAACCTGTATCGAGATACTGGGACCGCATTACGCGCCCTGAGCAGCTGATGAGCAGTTTGCTGCGCGCGTTTGAAGTCATGACTGATCCGGCAAAAGCAGGTCCGGCAACGATTTGTATTTCTCAGGATGTTGAAGGGGAAGCATACGATTTTGATGAAAGTTTCTTCGTCAAACGGGTTCACTATATTGATCGCATGCAGCCGAGCGAGCGCGAGCTTCAAGGTGCGGCGGAGCTGATTAAATCCAGCAAAAAACCTGTGATTCTCGTCGGCGGAGGCGCAAAATATTCCGGTGCGCGCGATGAATTGGTTGCCATTTCTGAAGCCTATAACATTCCGTTAGTTGAAACGCAGGCAGGAAAGTCTACCGTTGAGGCAGATTTTGCGAACAACCTTGGCGGAATGGGCATCACAGGTACACTTGCGGCAAACAAAGCGGCCCGCCAAGCTGATTTGATTATCGGCATCGGCACAAGGTATACAGATTTTGCGACATCCTCTAAGACCGCTTTTGATTTTGATAAAGCGAAGTTTTTGAACATTAACGTCAGCCGAATGCAGGCGTATAAACTTGATGCATTCCAAGTGGTGGCGGATGCGAAAGTGACGCTTGGCAAACTGCACGGCTTGCTTGAAGGCTATGAGAGCGAGTTCGGCACAACGATCCGGGAGCTGAAGGACGAATGGCTAGCTGAACGCGAGCGTCTCAGCAAAGTGACGTTTAAGCGGGAAGCATTTGATCCGGAAATCAAAAATCACTTTTCTCAAGAGGTCCTGAATGAATATGCTGACGCGTTGAATACGGAGCTTCCGCAAACAACGGCATTGCTGACAATCAACGAGACGATTCCTGAAGACAGCGTCATCATCTGTTCAGCAGGCTCACTCCCAGGAGATTTGCAGCGTCTGTGGCATTCTAATGTTCCGAATACGTATCACCTGGAGTATGGATATTCTTGCATGGGCTATGAAGTGTCCGGGACACTCGGTCTTAAACTGGCCCACCCTGACAGAGAAGTGTATTCAATCGTCGGAGACGGCAGCTTCCTGATGCTTCATTCTGAATTGATCACGGCGATTCAGTACAACAAGAAAATCAATGTGCTGCTCTTTGACAACTCAGGATTCGGATGCATCAACAACCTGCAAATGGATCACGGCAGCGGCAGCTACTATTGCGAGTTCCGCACAGATGACAACCAAATCCTGAATGTCGATTACGCGAAAGTCGCTGAGGGATACGGCGCGAAAACCTACCGCGCAAACACAGTAGAAGAATTAAAAGCGGCGTTAGAGGATGCGAAGAAACAGGATGTATCAACATTAATTGAAATGAAGGTGCTGCCTAAAACAATGACGGACGGCTATGACAGCTGGTGGCATGTCGGGGTGGCAGAGGTATCTGAACAAGAAAGCGTTCAGAAGGCATACGAAGCAAAAGAGAAAAAGCTGGAATCTGCGAAGCAGTATTAGAGGGGAGGCACCAAGATGGGCAAAAATGAAATCCTGTGGGGAATCGCTCCCATTGGGTGGCGGAATGATGACATGCCTGAAATTGGAGCGGGAAATACACTTCAGCATTTGTTAAGTGATATCGTTGTCGCACGTTTTCAAGGCACGGAGGTCGGGGGCTTTTTCCCCGAACCTGCCATCCTGAACAAAGAGCTGAAGCTTCGGAATTTACGCATTGCAGGAAAATGGTTCAGCAGTTTTATTTTGCGTGACGGACTTGGTGAAGCGGCAAAGACATTTACCCTGCATTGTGAGTATTTGCAGCAAGTAAACGCGGATGTCGCAGTTGTCTCTGAACAAACGTACAGCGTGCAAAGCTTGGAGAAAAACGTGTTCACAGAGAAGCCGCACTTTACGGATGATGAATGGGAGCGGCTTTGCGAAGGGCTGAATCACCTTGGCGAAATTGCCGCTCAGCATGGCTTGAAGCTTGTCTATCATCATCATCTCGGCACTGGTGTCCAAACAGCGGAAGAAGTGGACCGCCTGATGGCAGGAACAGACCCTGCGCATGTACACCTCCTCTATGATACAGGCCATGCGTATATTTCTGACGGCGATTACATGGGGATGCTTGAGAAGCATATCGGCCGCATTAAGCATGTGCACTTTAAGGATGCCCGCCTGAATGTCATGGAACAATGCAGGCTCGAAGGACAATCGTTCCGGCAATCATTTTTAAAAGGCATGTTTACGGTTCCCGGTGACGGCTGCATTGACTTTAGAGAAGTATATCAGCTGCTGTTGAAGCACAGTTATTCCGGATGGATTGTCATTGAAGCTGAACAAGACCCCGATGTTGCAAACCCGCTGGAGTATGCATTGATTGCGAGAAACTATATTGATCAGCAGTTGTTGGATCTGGCTTAATGGGGAATAAACATATGGGCAATACCAATGGAGATTCAGCCTTCAATAAACGGACAATCGCGGCAGCATTGGCCAACTATATTGATGCCGGTTCAATTGTGGCAGGCTCCGCCGGTTTATCATTATGGGTCAGTTACCTTAAGCTATCCGATACACAAATCGGGCTGCTCGGCGCGCTGAGCGCAAATGCGATTTCTGCCGCTGTCGGCGCACTGCTTGGCGGGTTTCTGGCTGATAAAGTCGGACGGAAGGCTGTTTATACCAATAGTATGCTGGTTTATGCACTAGGGATTTGTTTGGTTTTGTTCGGGGTTAATTTCCCCATGTTGTTAAGCGGTTACATCATTATCGGTTTATCAGTAGGAGCTGATATAACCGCGTCATGGACCATTATTGCGGAAAATGCGCCAAAGAAGAATCGGGCCAGGCATTGCGGCGTAGCACAAGTCGCTTGGGCCGCGGGCGCTGTCGTTGTACTGCTCCTCTCCGTACTGGCCGGTGACTTGGGACTCTTGGGGAATAAAATCGTATTTGCCCATCTGCTTGTGATTGCGCTGATTACGTACATCCTGAGAATCAGGCTTCCGGAATCAGACGCCTGGCAGACAAAAAATCAGCCGGAGGATGCTCAGGCAGAGAAGCCGGCTGTACTGAATAAGACATCGTATTTTGATTTGCTCAAGCCTATGTATCTAAAAAGCATATTGTTTTTGATGGGTGTGTACTTGGTTTGGAACTTAGCTGCCGGGGTCATGGGCTTCTTTATGCCATACATTTATCAGCAGGTCGGCGGTGTATCTGCCAACATGGCCAACCTTTTGCAAATGGGGCTGTTTATCTTCACAGGATTGGGGGTCGCCTTGATCTTCATGCCCTTTGCCGACAAATATAGAAAAACCGTATTTGGAATCGCCGCTTTCATGGCGGTGATTGGGTGGACACTGTTTCTGCTGCCAGTTGAAGGCCTGCCGATTCTGCTCCTGTTTATTGTCGTGATCGGCATCAATAACGGAGCAGGGCAGCAAGCGAACTATCAGTTATGGGCCAGTGAAATCTTTCCTACGCAATATCGTGCTTCCGCACAAGGGCTGATGTTTTTTCTTGTCCGTATTTCAATAGGGATTTGGAGTCTGTTTGTCCCAATGATTATCACCAATTTCGGCATTGGAACGATGGCTGCAATTCTTCTCGGATGTGTGACGGCCAGTATGATCATCGGGCTGCTCTTTGCGCCGAATACGTCTGGCAAGTCGCTTGAACAAATTCAAGAGGAACTCTACGGGTCTCCTCAGAGCCAAGTAAAGCAAGGAACAGAAAGCAAAATCATGTAACCAACAGAAGGAGTGGCTGTCAATGAGTTTACGTATTGGCGTAATTGGAACTGGAGCAATCGGAAAAGAACATATTAACCGCATCACGAACAAGCTGTCAGGCGCGGAAATCGTAGCTGTAACGGATGTTAATCAAGAAGCTGCACAAAAGGTCGTTGAGCAATACCAATTAAACGCGACGGTTTATCCGAATGATGACAGCTTGCTTGCAGACGAAAATGTAGACGCTGTTTTAGTGACAAGCTGGGGGCCTGCGCATGAGTCAAGCGTGCTGAAAGCCATTAAAGCCCAGAAATATGTGTTCTGTGAAAAACCGCTCGCGACAACGGCTGAAGGATGCATGCGCATTGTCGAAGAAGAAATCAAAGTGGGCAAACGCCTTGTTCAAGTCGGCTTCATGCGCCGTTATGACAGCGGTTACGTACAGCTGAAGGAAGCACTCGATAACCATGTGATTGGCGAACCGCTTATGATTCACTGCGCGCACCGCAACCCGACTGTAGGAGATAACTACACAACCGATATGGCCGTAGTCGACACACTTGTTCATGAAATTGATGTACTGCACTGGCTCGTCAACGATGACTACGAGTCCGTTCAAGTCATCTACCCGAAAAAATCGAAAAACGCGCTGCCGCATTTAAAAGATCCGCAAATCGTTGTGATTGAAACAAAAGGCGGTATCGTCATCAATGCTGAAATCTATGTGAACTGTAAATACGGCTATGACATTCAATGTGAAATCGTCGGAGAAGACGGCATCATCAAGCTTCCTGAACCATCAAGCATCAGCTTGAGAAAAGAAGGCAGATTCAGCACTGATATTTTGATGGATTGGCAGAGACGCTTTGTCGCTGCGTATGATGTGGAAATCCAAGACTTTATTGATTCGATTCAAAAGAAAGGCGAGGTCAGCGGACCGACGGCATGGGACGGCTATATTGCTGCTGTCACGACTGACGCGTGTGTAAAAGCCCAGGAATCTGGACAAAAAGAAAAGGTTGAATTGAAGGAAAAACCGGAATTCTATCAATCTTTTACAACAGTTCAAAACTAAAAAACAGAGGAGTGAAAATATGAAATTAGCATTGGATCCATCCATGTATCGTGATGATTTAACTTTAGAGGAAATGGTCTATAAAACGGCAGAGCTCGGCTATGAATATATCGAATTATCGCCGCGCGAGGATTTTTGCCCGTTTTATAAATATCCGAAAGTCGATTCAGCAAAGATCAAACAATTAAAGCGTCTTTTAAGAGATACAGGTGTTAAGCTTTCATCGCTTCTTCCTCTTTACCACTGGGCGGGACCCGATGAAGACCGCCGGCAGGCAGCAGTGCGCAATTGGAAACGGGCAATCGAAATTGCGGTTGAACTTGAAGTGGATTTGATGAACAGCGAATTCAGCGGTTCGAAATATGATCCTTTAACAAGTGAAGAAAAATTTATCAAATCCATGGATGAGCTTCTGCCAGTCTTTGAAAAAGAAGGCGTGAAACTCAATCTTCAAGCCCACCCATACGATTTTATCGAAACGCACAAAGGTGCGATGGATATGATCCGCGCGCTTGACAAGGATTGGATCAATCTTGTCTACTCGACTGCGCACACGTTCTTCTATGATGACGGCAAAGGCGACATCGAGACCATGTTTGACGAAGCCGGCGACCGCCTCACACATGTTTTATTTGCAGATACCTATAATCATAAAGCGGCTCATGGCCTTCGCTACATCGTCAATCCGCCTGACGCGAAAGTAACGGTTCACCAGCATTTGGACATTGGCCAAGGCGAGGTTGATTTTGATACGATTTTCAGAAAACTGAGAGAGATGAAGTTCGACGGAATTGCGACGAATGCCGTATTTGCTTGGGTCGATGAAAGAGCGGATGAATCAAGCCGATTTATGCTTAAGAAAATGAAAGAAGAATTAGGTCTGGCATAAGCTGAGCATGGAGTTCGGCGGGATATGGCGACAGCCTTCCTGCCGAACTCCCTTCATATCTAAAACGCAGATGGGGGAGTCTGGCATGAAACTTTGTTTTAATGAAGCGACAACATTGGAAAACTCAAACCTTAAACAGGATTTAGAACTATGCGAAAAGCACGGCTATGATTATATTGAAATCCGCACAATGGATAAGCTGCCCGAGTACTTAAAAGATCATTCATTGGCAGATCTTGCGGAATATTTTCAAACCCATCACATCAAACCGCTTGCTTTAAACGCGCTTGTTTTCTTCAACAACCGTGATGAAAAGGGCCACAACGAGATCATCACTGAATTTAAAGGCATGATGGAAACATGCAAAACCCTCGGTGTGAAATATGTGGTGGCCGTTCCGCTTGTGACAGAGCAGAAGATTGTAAAAGAAGAGATCAAAAAGAGCAGTGTAGACGTGCTGACTGAGCTGTCAGATATCGCGGAGCCGTACGGCGTAAAAATCGCGCTTGAATTTGTCGGCCATCCGCAATGTACGGTCAATACGTTTGAACAGGCGTATGAGATCGTAAACACAGTTAACCGTGACAATGTCGGGCTTGTCCTTGACAGTTTTCACTTCCATGCAATGGGTTCAAATATTGAGAGCTTAAAGCAGGCGGACGGAAAGAAAATCTTCATCTATCATATTGATGATACAGAAGATTTCCCAATCGGCTTTTTAACAGATGAGGATCGTGTATGGCCGGGACAAGGGGCAATTGACTTAGATGCCCACTTATCAGCACTGAAGGAAATTGGCTTCTCTGATGTTGTATCGGTTGAGCTCTTCCGGCCTGAATACTATAAGCTGACTGCTGAGGAAGCCATTCAAACAGCGAAAAAAACAACAGTGGACGTCGTATCAAAATACTTCAGCATGTAATGGATAAAGGAGGGGTGGACATGGCTTTTGTATCGATGAAAGAGCTTCTTGAAGATGCAAAGCGGGAGCAATATGCAATTGGCCAGTTTAATATCAACGGCCTGCAATGGACGAAGGCGATTTTGCAGGCGGCGCAAAAGGAGCAATCACCGGTCATCGCCGCGGCTTCCGATCGCCTGGTCGACTATTTAGGCGGATTTAAAACGATTGCCGCCATGGTAGGGGCGTTAATAGAGGACATGGCAATTACCGTTCCGGTCGTGCTTCATCTCGATCACGGCAGTAGTGCGGAACGCTGCAGACAGGCCATTGATGCCGGATTCAGCTCAGTGATGATTGACGGCTCCCATCAGCCGATTGACGAGAATATCGCAATGACAAAAGAAGTCACCGATTATGCCGCAAAACACGGCGTATCAGTAGAAGCCGAAGTCGGCACGGTCGGCGGAATGGAAGACGGACTGGTCGGCGGGGTCTGCTATGCCGATATCACGGAATGTGAGCGGATCGTCAAAGAAACCAATATCGACGCGCTGGCCGCCGCCCTCGGCTCTGTACACGGCAAATATCAGGGTGAGCCGAATCTCGGATTTAAGGAAATGGAGGCTATCTCCCGCATGACTGATATTCCCCTCGTTCTTCACGGGGCATCCGGGATTCCGCAGGATCAGATCAAAAAAGCCATCACGCTCGGCCACGCGAAGATCAATATCAATACGGAATGTATGGTAGCGTGGACAGACGAAACACGCCGCATGTTCCAGGAAAACAGCGATCTGTACGAACCGCGCGGCTATTTGACACCCGGCATTGAAGCCGTGGAAGAGACAGTGCGAAGCAAAATGAGAGAGTTCGGATCAGCCGGTAAAGCAGCTAAGCAGCAGGTCGGCTAAAGAGACCAGAAACCGCCTTGATGGCGGTTTTTTTGTGCGGTGTTGCGTCCATACGCCCAAAACGATTATGATGATGGCAGCAGTGTAAGAAACGGGAGTGGTTCAGTTTGAATAAAATCATGATTGTGGAAGACAGTGAAGACATTCGCGGACTATTGCAGAATTACCTTGAAAAATACGGATATCAAACAGTGGTCGCCGCGGATTTTACAGCTGTTCTTGATGTCTTTTTGCGGGAAAAGCCCGATGTGGTGCTGCTTGATATCAATTTGCCGGCATATGACGGATATTATTGGTGCCGGCAGATCCGCCAGCACTCCACAAGCCCGATCATCTTTATTTCTGCCAGAAGCGGGGAAATGGATCAGGTGATGGCGATTGAAAATGGGGGAGACGATTATATCGAAAAACCGTTTTCTTATGATATTGTGCTTGCGAAAATCAAAAGCCAGATCCGGAGGGCGTACGGGGAGTACGCCGCAAAGCAGGGAGAGAAAGTGGTTGAATATGCTGGCGTTCAGCTCTTTGTGGAACGGTTTGAACTGCGTTTTCAGGATGAAAAAAGCTTGCTTTCTAAAAAAGAAAGCAAGCTTTTGGAAGTGCTGCTTGAGCGGGGAGAAAAGGTGACGAGTCGGGACCGTCTCATGGAAAAGACGTGGGACACCGACATATTCATCGATGATAATACACTTAACGTGTATATCACGCGGCTCAGAAAAAAACTGCGGGAGCTGAATGCGCCTGTTTCTATTGAAGCGGTGCGGGGCGAAGGCTACCAGCTGAGGGCGCAGCCATGAAGCTGTTTCTCCGGTCTCATGCAGTGCTGATTCTGCTTTTTCTCCTTCAAGGGCTGTTTGTCTTCTTTTATTACTGGTTTGCGGGTCTTCATTCTTTTTCTCACTTGTTTTACATATTGGGCGTGCAGCTTCTTATTTTGGCGGGCTATCTTGCCTATCGCTGGTACAAAGACCGCGGCGTGTATCATTGGCTCAGCTCGGGGCAGGAAGGGACGGATATCCCGTATCTCGGTTCTTCAGTGTTCTGTTCAGAGCTGTATGAAAAGCAGATGGAGCTGATCCGGCTGCAGCACCAGAAGCTCCATGAGACCGAAGCCAAGCTGGACGCGCGGGTGACGTATATGAATCAATGGGTGCACCAAGTAAAGACGCCGCTGTCGGTCATTAATTTAATCATTCAAGAAGAGGATGAGCCCGTTTTTGAACAAATCAAAAAAGAAGTCCGGCAGATTGAATTCGGGCTGGAGACGCTTCTTTATTCTTCAAGGCTCGACCTGTTTGAAAGGGATTTTAAAATTGAAGCGGTTTCCCTGTCCGAGCTTCTCCAATCAGTTATTCAAAGCTATAAACGATTTTTTATTCAATATCGCGTTTATCCGAAAATGAACGTTTGCGATGATCATCAGATTTACACCGATGCCAAATGGCTCAAATTTGCGATCGGCCAAGTGGTCACAAATGCGGTCAAGTATTCAGCAGGCAAGAGTGACAGACTTGAGCTGAATGTCTTCCGCGATGAAGACAGGACGGTGCTTGAAGTTAAAGATTACGGTGTCGGGATTCCCTCACAAGACATCAAGCGGGTGTTTGACCCTTATTACACCGGTGAAAACGGGCGGCGTTTCCAAGAATCTACGGGAATCGGCCTCCATCTCGTCAAAGAAATTACAGGTAAGCTCAATCATACGGTGGACATCAGCTCGTCTCCCGGTGAAGGGACGTCAGTTCGATTTTCATTTCTTACAAAAATGTAAGGCTGCGTTAAGAAAACAACATAGCCCGCTTTGTTTCCCCTTGATAACATGGATTTATGTCAAGGGGATTTTTATGTTGAACGTCCCGGCACTACATGAAAGCAGCCCAGATCAACAAGAATAAAACCATAAGGAGGATTTTCATGGCGAATATGCTTGAAGTCAAACATATAAATAAAACCTATAAAGGACAAGTATCCTATCAAGCCTTAAAGCAAATTTCATTTTCAATAGAAGAAGGCGAGTTCACGGCGGTGATGGGGCCGTCCGGGTCCGGAAAAACAACGCTTTTGAATATCATTTCAACGATTGACCGTCCAGATTCAGGCGATATCCTGATTCACGGAGAAAACCCGCATCGTCTGAAGCGGACAAAGCTCGCTCATTTCCGCCGCAAGCAGCTCGGATTTGTGTTTCAGGATTTCAACCTTCTGGACACGCTGACGATCGGTGAAAATATCATGCTGCCGTTAACGCTTGAAAAAGAAGCGCCGTCTGTCATGGAAGAAAAACTGCAAGGCATCGCGGCAAAGCTCGGAATCGAAAACCTGCTCAACAAACGGACGTTTGAAGTATCCGGAGGACAGCGCCAGCGTGCCGCCATCGCAAGAGCGGTCATTCATAAGCCGTCACTCATCCTGGCCGATGAACCGACGGGCAACCTTGATTCCAAAGCGTCAAAAGACGTCATGGAAACGATGCAGAGCCTGAATCAGGATGATCATGTCACGGCTTTGATGGTGACCCACGATCCTGTTGCGGCAAGCTACTGCCGCCGCGTCATCTTTATAAAAGACGGCGAACTGTTTAATGAGATTTACCGCGGGGAAAACCGCCAAGTATTTTATGAACAAATTCTCGATGTGCTGTCTATGCTGGGGGGAAACGCAAATGACCTTTCTTCAGTTCGCTTATAAAAACGTCACGAGAAACAAAAGGGCCTATCTTGCATTCTTTTTAAGCAGCGCCTTTTCCGTTTTGATTTTCTTTACCTTTGCGATGTTCTTGTTTCATCCGGCATTAAAGGAAGGCTACCTGAATAACATCGCCAAAAAAGGCTTAACCGCTGCGGAATGGATGATCTTTGTTTTTTCTTTCTTATTTGTTCTGTATTCGGTTAACGCATTTTTGAAATCGAGAAATAAAGAATTCGGCATTCTGCTCATGCAGGGCATCACGCCGGGTCAGCTGAGAAAGCTCATTACGGCGGAAAATATGATCATCGGCGTCATGTCAATTGCAGCCGGCATTATCGGAGGATTCATTTTTTCAAAGACGTTCTTTACGGTCGGCGCTTATATTTTAGAAATGGACGCGCTGCCTTTGTATATGCCTTGGAAAGCGCTCGGTATTACGGCCTGCGGATTTCTGCTCTTATTTTTCTTTTTATCGCAGTTTACGATCCTTTTTGTCAGATCAAATACGGTTATCAAATTAATAAAGGGCACTGGCAAGGTTAAACCGGAGCCTAAGCCGTCTGTGCTTCTGTCCTTATTCGGCATCGCCTGTCTGTGCGGCGGGTACGGCATGGTTCTGAAAGGCAATGTCCACGGGGCCGAACCGTTTATCATTTTACTGCTCACCGTCATCGGAACATATTTCTTTTTCAGCCAAAGCAGCATATGGATTCTGCGCGCGCTGAAGAAGTGGAAAACCTTTTATCTGCGCGGGAAAAACATCATTTGGGTTTCTGACCTTGTCTATCGTCTAAAAGACAACGCCCGCCTGTTCTTTATTGTCAGCATTATTTCCGCGGTTGCGTTTACTGCGACAGGCGTGCTCGCAATGTACAAATCGACCGTCGGAGCGGAAGAGTCCGCTTATGAAATGGAGTATTTATCTTACAGCAACAATCCAAAAGAACAGACTCATTTGAAAGATATTGACCATGAACTGAAAACACACGGCTTTACGTATAAGAAAGACAAAATAGATGTTTCCTATGTTCGCTATCAGGAAGGAGAAACTGTTCCCCCTGTTTACATGATCAGCAAATCGGATGTATCAAAATACTTCCATGTTAAGCTGAGCGGCCTGAAAAATGATGAGGCTGTCTATTTCCCGGGCACGTATGACCGCAATTTCAAAAACGAAGCGCCGGATCAGCTGAAGCTGCTGAACCAAAAAGGGGAGCTGTCTGATCAAAAACTGTCGGTAAAAGAAGTCAAAAAACCGTTGATCTCATTGAATGCCATCATCGCGGTGAATGATCAAACCTTTGATCAGCTGAAATCACTCGGTGATAAAGCGTCATTATACGGTTACAGCTATGATCATTGGAAAGACAGTCTTGAGATCAGCCAATCCTTGCAAAATGAGATTTACGGCAATTATATCGACGTGCATTCTGATTTTGCTTCAAAAGCCGGGACTTACTATGATACGGTGCAGCTGCCGAGCCTGAGTTTATTTATCGGCCTGTTTATCGCAATTGTATTCTTTGTCGCGGCAGCAAGTTTCTTATATTTCAGGCTGTTCACTGATTTAGATGAAGACCGGGAGCGCTACCGTTCACTGGCCAAAATCGGCCTGAGTGAGCGTGAAATGGCACAAAGCGTGACAATACAATTGGCGATTCTTTTCTTCTTTCCATTTGTCATTGCCGTCATGCATACACTGTTTGCCTTGAGAACATTGGCTGTGGAAGGCTATTCTGATGTCGCGGGGCCGCTCAGTCTCACCATCGGAGGGTTTTTCATTTTTCAGCTTCTATTCTTCCTCGCGGTGCGGTCAAGCTATTTGAAAAAAATGAACAAGTAAGGGGAGTGCAAAGATGAAAAAAGCAATGGCAATCCTGGCCGTCTTGGCGGCTGCTGCCGTAATATGCGGGCTTCTCTTTTTTCATAACGATGTTACAGACAGATTTAATCCGTTTATTCACCAGCAAGATGTCTATGTTCAGATTGATCGAGATGGCAGACATCTTAGTCCGGGCGGTACTGAATATACATTAGACGGATATAATGCATCCGGGAAAAAAGAAGAAGTGACCTTTTTCGCCGGCAAAGAGCTTCGGAAGAACGCGTATTTGAAGGTAAAGGCGAAAGGAAAGTATGTCGAGACTTGGGAAGAAGTCAAGTTTGAAGATATGCCGGACTCCGTACAGTCAAAATTAAAGTGAATCATAAAAAACGGCACAGCGTCATGACTGTGCCGTTTTTTTATTTTTTATTTTCTTCGGCCCGTTTGATCAGCATGTCGGTGATGATATCCACCTGTTTGCTGACAGAAATCGGGTCGTACGGGTAGAACGTGTCAAAGTCATTGATAAACACGCGATTATGTTTAACAGCGTCAAGATTTTTCCAAATAGAGGAATTCTCCAGCTTGTCGAGTGTTTTGCTTTCGCCTTTCGGGTTGTAATCCGTAATGAACATATAATCTGCGGCATACTCAGGAATAACCTCTTGAGAGAGCTGTTTCATCTCTCCTTTTTTGATGACATCTTGCTCAATTTTTTCAGGCGCTTTTAACCCAAGTGCATTGTATACAGCTTGGCCGCCGCGTCCGCCATTGTCATTGAACACCCAGAATTCGCCCTTGTCTGTGTTTTCATAAATGCCGAAGGTCGCATCTTTGTCGATGACGCCGGCAATTTTCTTCTTAGCTGCTTCCGCATTTTTGTTAAAGTCAGCCATAAAGGATTTTGCTTTGTCTTTCGCTCCGGCGATTTCTCCGAACATGCTGACTGTGTCTTCTACGTTTTTCGCTGTGTTATAAGGTATGACAACAGTCGGAGCGATTTTCTTTAATTTATCAACATTCTCTTCATTCATGACAACAATTAAGTCAGGCTGAAGCTCCATCACTTTTTCAACGCTGATTGGATCACCAACATCCTTCACATTTTTCAGCTTTGATTTTAAAAACGGATTATCAAATGACCATGAGCCTGAGCCGACCACATTGGCCCCGACAGACAGCAATTCACCGGCATAAAAATCAGTGACGATGCGTTTCGGATGTGCAGGAATGTTGACGTTCCCTTTTGGTGATTTGTATGTTCTCATTTCTGTTTTTTCGGAAGCAGAATCGCTTGAGCTCCCTTTAGAAGCGGTGCCGCTGCAAGCGCTGACAAACATGAGAAGCAGCACAAGCATGCCCACGAGCAATATGTTCTTTTTCATCAAGAACCCTCCCACTATGTATCTCAATAGATTAGTAATGATTATCATTATCAATTAATAATATAGCAAGAAACCTGTTCCCCGTCTATCACTATTTTTAAGGGAGAAAGTTTTTCCCGTTTATGGGTGACGCGGTATGCCTAATCGATTATTATAGGTAAATAGGAGGAGAAAAATATGGGAATTACAAAAAGAGGTTCCGCTTGGGAATGGCTGCATAGCTGGTGGATGCTGTTTATTTTCATGCCTTTTGCCATTACCAGTTTTTTTGCCTTTTTATTTATTGGCATCAAGGTTAGAAATAGAAAGTGGATCATGTACGGCATCATTTATTTTTTCATTTTTGCGTTTGGTTTTGTATTGCCCGATCTGCCCGGTGTTTTTATTGTGGTCCCGTTATGGGCGGTGACCATTATTCATGGATTTAAAGTGCGCCCGCTGTATTTGATTCAGCTGGATGTCTACAAAGATCATGTGGAGGCGCGGGCTTTTGCCGAGGCAAGAAGTGAAGCCGAGAGCAGATTTCATGCACCGAAACAGTCTATTCAGGATATACATATTCGCAAAGAACAGTAAGAAAAAAAGCTCAACACTCGCATTGTGTTGAGCTTTTTATATGTTACTGCTGATAGGATTGCTGCTGAAATGGCGTGTTTTGGCCGAATGGAAGTGTAGACACATTCGTATTCATGACGCTGGATTGTCCAGTAAGTTCCTGTTGCATTTGGTTGCACATGTTGACAACCTGCTGGCACTTTTGAATCGCCATGTCATGCCCGTGCAGTGCTTGCTGAATGGTATGTGCAGCTTGTTGTTCGTGGTTTAGAATCTGCTGCAGCATTTGGATGTTTTGCTGTTCCTGATGAAGCATGTGGCGATATTGCTGGCTGCTTTGCTGTGTTTGCTGAATGAGCTGCTGAGCAGTCTGGCGGCATTGATTCAGCTGCTGCAAGCCGTGTTGTGTATTATGCATGAATGATCCCTCCATGTATCGATTGACGTGAGTCGGTATTATCATGCAACCTGAATGAAAAGAAATTCTGCAAATGAGGAACTACAATTATTTTCCTCAGCCCCTCTGTCTTTGAATGAAAACGGTAAAGATTGTATACTGGGTACAAACCCTTTTTATGTAAATGTTCCGTTTTAACATATAAGAATGGCGGAAAACGAAACCCTGAGATGGGAGAATCGTATTCCGCTTTTTTTCTTTGTTTCGCTCAGAAACCGCCTTCCCCTGCAGTAAATGGGATATTCAGCCGGTTTTCTACTGTACGGAGGCGCTGATTGAGCCGGTTTAAGCGGCGTGTATGACGTTCAACAGCCTGGCTTAGCTGATTGACCTGTTCGGCAATCCGTGCAATTTCCCGATTTTGACGGCGGTCTTCGTTTGTCAGACGGGTTAATTCTCTTGACTGCTGTTCATTTTGCCGTTCAAGTGCTGCGATTCTTCTTTCCAATGCCGGCTGTCTGTCCATTTGGTATGGATCGTATACATCCTGCTGCGGATAAGGATTGTACTCATAGTGGCTATAGTAAGGTTCCTGCTGAGGCAGCTGAGGGCTGTAATATTGATAAGGGTTCATTATGATCAATCTCCTTGTGGGTGAATTCCTTATAACTTATGTAGTCATTGGCACAGTGGCACGGCATTCGCCCAAAAAGAGGAGGAAAGGATGGTGATCCCCTTGAGAAACAAATATGGCATTTTGTTTTTAATTGCTGTATGCATCATGGTATCGGGCTGCCAGCAGCAAAAAGAAGAGATGCCGTTTTATTACGGAACGTGGGATGAGGGGCTTGCCCCCGGGCCAACGGACGGCGTGAAATCAGCAACAGTCACATTTACCGAAGACGAGGTTGTGGAAACGGAAGTGATGGAAGGAAGAGGAGAGGTACAGCTGCCTTTTATGGCATACAAGGTGATTTCCCAAAGCACTGACGGGTCTATCGAGATTCAGTACCTCGGCCCCTATTATCCGCTCAAAAGCACGCTGAAAAGAGGAGAAAACGGGACATTGATATGGGAGCAAAATGGCCAGACAAAAACGATGACAAGAATCGAATCAAAGACCGGCAGGGAGGAGAAAGATGAGAAATCAAAAAGCTGAAAGACTGGTGGCAGCGGGGCTTGTTTTACATATCATTCAATGGATATTTATATTATGGGCTTTTCTCAAAGTCAAACATTTATTTAGTGACTATACGATCTATAACCCTAATGTCATCAGCGGCTCCATGCAGTCCTTATCGTTTATACAAATGATGCGCGCTATGATGTACTCAGGGGCAATCGTGAATTATGTGTTGTTTTTTGCCCTTGTATTGCTGATTTATGGCATAGTGCTTCATGCCATCCTGATCGTTCTGGAAATGGCGGCTTACGTCATGATCAGACGGAATCCATCATCTTCATGGGGGTTCTTTTTCATCGCGGCGGGTGTGAAGCTTGCCATCTTGAATATAACCGGCATTCCTTTTCTAGCTGCCGGCTTTCTGCTGATGAAACAGAAAAAAGCAGAAAACGGCGTCAAGGCAGAAAGAAAGCGGAAACCGCGCTTGCGTATCCGAAGACAAGGGCGGCGTCTAAACAGAATCCGGAGAAAACCATCTCTTCCGGTTGAATATCAAAAAGAAAAAACGATATGATGGGACTATAGCCTGAAAACGACATGAAGGAGATGCAGGATGTACAAACTAATTGCAATTGATATGGATGGAACACTTTTAAATGATCATCATGAAGTAACAGAGGAGGTCCGCGACGCCCTTCACGCGGCAAAAGCGGAAGGTGTCAAAATTGTGCTTTGCACCGGCCGGCCTATCGGGGGTGTGCAGAGATATTTAGATGAACTGAATTTAATTGAAGAAGGCGACTATGTCATTGCGTATAATGGAGCGCTTGTTCAAAATACGCATACAAATGAAGTGGTCTCGGAGCTGTCTCTCGGTTATGATGATTTGACTTCATTATATGACCTGAGCTTAGAGCTGAAGACGCCGATGCATTTCTTTGACTCATCTAATTTGTATACGCCTAACCGGGATATTAGCGAATTTACCGTATACGAATCCTATGTGACACAGGTGCCGCTTCATTTCCGCAAGATTGACGAGGTGCCAAAAGATATCCTCATCCCGAAAGTGATGTTTATTGATAAACCGGAGAACTTAAACCGCGTCATTACATCGATTCCAAAAGACGTGAGAGAAAAATATTCAATGGTCAAAAGCGCGCCTTTCTTTTATGAGATTCTGCACCCGGAAGCCAGCAAAGGAAATGCTGTACGCCAGCTGGCTCAGCTGCTTGGAATTGAACAGGCGGAAGTCATGTGCATAGGCGACAACGGGAACGACCTGACAATGATCGAATGGGCGGGCTGCGGGGTTGCCATGGCAAACGCCATCCCAGAAGTATTGGAAGCCGCAAACTTTCAAACACGCTCCAATAATGAACATGGTGTTGCGCATGCGATTCACGAGCTTGTTTTGGCTAAATAATAAAAAATCCAGCCTTCTAAAGGCTGGATTTTTTCGTTTTATTTGATGTAATGTCAATTCTTTGACGAACCGATTTGACTTTCGTTATGCTGATAAAACCAATTCGTTCACAATATGTATGATATTAATCTGAATTGAAAAGGGGACTGATCAAATGTGCACAAGTCTTACATTGGAAACTGCTGACCGTAAACATGTATTAGCGAGAACAATGGATTTTGCATTTCAGCTGGGGACGGAGGTCATTCTCTATCCGCGCCGTTACAGCTGGAAGAGTGAAGCTGACGGAAAGGCCCATCAGACACAGTACGCGTTTATCGGTATGGGGAGAAAACTTGGAAATATATTATTTGCCGACGGTGTTAATGAAAGCGGTTTATCATGTGCTGCACTTTATTTTCCTGGCTATGCGGAGTACGAAAAAACGATACGGGAAGATACCGTTCACATTGCCCCGCATGAGTTTGTGACATGGGTACTGTCAGTCTGTCAGTCTTTGGAAGACGTAAAAGAAAAGATTCGATCTTTAACGATTGTAGAGAAAAAATTAGATCTATTGGATACAGTTTTACCGCTTCACTGGATATTGTCAGACCGGACGGGCCGAAGCCTGACGATAGAACCGAGAGCAGACGGCCTCAAAGTCTATGACAATCAACCTGGTGTCATGACGAACAGCCCCGACTTTATATGGCATGTAACCAATCTGCAGCAATATACAGGAATCAGACCGAAGCAATTAGAGAGCAAAGAGATGGGCGGATTAGCCCTTTCTGCTTTTGGCCAAGGCTTAGGAACTGTTGGTCTGCCGGGGGATTATACACCGCCTTCCCGGTTTGTCAGAGCTGTTTATTTGAAAGAACATCTAGAGCCGGCGGCCGATGAAACGAAAGGTGTAACAGCCGCTTTTCACATTTTGGCAAATATGACGATACCAAAGGGCGCAGTGATAACGGAAGAAGACGAAATTCATTATACGCAATATACTTCCGTGATGTGCAACGAAACTGGAAACTACTATTTCCACCACTATGACAATCGGCAAATCCAAAAAGTGAGTTTATTTCATGAAGACCTTGACTGTTTGGAGCCTAAAGTGTTTTCCGCTAAAGCAGAAGAGAGTATTCATGAGCTTAATTAATTCACATCAATCAGCTGATTCCGGTTTGAATATCTGGAGTCAGCTGTTTTTTTATACAATCGTTACGGCGTCTGAATGGATAGGCGGTTTGCAAAAGCGAAGAAAAGGCAAAGGAAATGGCGAAATCTTATATAAAATTCTTGGATGAAAACTGAGTCTTTGCTTCATTAGACTCAGTTTTCTTGCCGATATAGAGGTTGCACTAGTTGAATGAATCAATGCCTTTCCACCATCTTGGTCACGCAAGGGTCTCTTCGCTTGAATAGAAAAAATTATCTTAACTCATTGACAAACGTCCAAGACAAAGGTACATTTTGATTTATTCATATTAAACGACTAGGAATATAGGAGTTTATTTTTCGGATTATTCAGCCTAAAAACATGATAAAAGGAGTATCGCCATGACAAGCAAAAAGAAACAAATCAAATTAGGGGTATTTTTAGCAGGTACAGGCCATCATGTTGCGTCTTGGCGGCACCCGGACGCGCCGTCAGATGCGAGCATGAATTTGGATTATTTTAAAGAGCTTGCGAAAACAGCGGAGCGAGGCAAGCTGGATATGCTGTTTTTAGCGGACAGCCTTTCAATTGACAGCAAATCACATCCAAATGTATTAACAAGGTTTGAGCCATTCACCCTGCTCTCTGCTTTGGCGCAGGTCACATCAAAAATCGGACTGACAGCAACAGCCTCCACTACATACAGCGAGCCATTCCATATTGCCAGACAGTTTGCTTCATTGGATCATCTGTCCAATGGCCGTGCCGGATGGAACGTCGTCACTTCATCTATTGAATCCACAGCGCTGAATTTCAGCGGTGAAAAGCACCTTGAACACCATTTGCGCTATCAGCGGGCAGAGGAATTTGTCGAGATTGTAAAGGGGCTTTGGGATTCATGGGAAGAGGACGCCTTTATCCGTAATAAAGAAACGGGTGAATTCTTTGACAAAGAAAAAATGCATGAGCTGAACCACAAAGGAGAATATTTCTCGGTTCGCGGACCTCTGAACGTTTCAAGAACCCCGCAGGGCCAGCCGGTCATTATCCAGGCAGGATCATCAGGAGACGGAAAAGCGCTGGCTGCCAGAACAGCAGAAGTAATCTTCACAGCACAAAACCACCTGGAATCAGCTCAGGAATTTTATCAATCCATTAAAGAACAGGCAGCGGAATTCGGACGTGATCCAGAAAAAATTGCCATCATGCCGGGTATTTTCCCAATCATTGCCGATACAGAAGAAGCAGCGCAAGCCAAATACAAGGAGCTTCAAGATCTGATTATCCCATCTGTCGGTCTGCAAATTCTCCAAAATTACTTAGGCGGAATTGATTTGTCGGCATATCCGCTTGATGGGCCGCTGCCGAAGCTTGACGCAGGTGCTTCCAATGCGGTGAAGAGCCGCTTCAAGCTTGTTCAGGAAATGGCTGAACGTGACAATATGACGATACGAGAGCTTTACAAATACGTTGCAGGCTCCAGAGGCCACCATATCTTCGTCGGCACGCCGGAGCAGCTCGCCGACAAGATGCAGGAATGGGTGGATACGAAAGCGTGTGACGGGTTTAACATCATGCCTCCGCTTCTTCCAGAAGGAATTGAAGTGTTTGTTGATCAAGTGGTTCCGATTTTACAGGAGCGCGGCGTGTTCAGAAAAGAATATGAAGGCACAACATTACGAGAGCATTTCGGTTTGGAAAAGCCGGTAAACCGCTATGCAAAGTAAGGAGGAACGCTAGATGAAGCCACGATACCGCCTTGCAGTTGAACGTGATGCCGAACAGCTTCTCGAGCTGACATTGCGGGCTTATGAACCGATTCGAAAGCTCGGCATTCGTTTTGCTGCCGCTCATGCGGATTTGGATTTGGTGCTGAAAAATATTCGGGAAAATGCTTGCTACGTCATGGAAGAAGACGGGCGGATCATCGCGACCATCACCTTGAGAATGCCTTGGGGAAAACAGCCGGGACCGTATGGTGTTCCGCATATCTGGTGGTTCGCTGTGGACCCCGACACCGGTAAAAAAGGAATCGGAACAAAGCTGCTTCAATGGCTGGAGGAAACAATCCTTCGCGATACGTTAAAGGTTCCGTTTGTCTCACTCGGAACAGCGGATAAGCATCCGTGGCTGATTGAGATGTACGAACGAAAAGGATATGTCCGCTCAGGTGAACAAGACCTTGGAAAAGGGCATATCACAGTCTATATGAAAAAACAATTGCGACATGATCTATAAAAATAGAAAAGGCGGGAAAATCAAATGAAGATGAAAAAATGGACAGTGCTGGTCGTTGCTGCATTATTAGCGGTGCTCTCAGCTTGCGGCAATGGAAACAGCAGCAGTAAAGAGGATGACAATGTGCTTCATGTCGGTGCGACAGGACAAAGTTACCCATTTGCTTATAAAGAAAACGGAAAGCTGACAGGCTTTGACGTGGAAGTGATGGAAGCAGTCGCTAAGAAAATTGACATGAAACTGGACTGGAAGCTGCTTGAATTCAGCGGGCTGATGGGAGAGCTTCAAACAGGCAAGCTTGACACCATTTCCAACCAGGTAGCTGTGACAGACGAACGTAAGGAAACGTATAACTTTACGAAACCATACGCTTATGCGGGAACACAGATTGTCGTCAAAAAAGACAATACAGACATCAAATCAGTAGACGATTTAAAAGGCAAGACAGTCGCAGCCGTTCTCGGTTCAAACCACGCGAAAAACCTTGAAAGCAAAGATCCTGATAAAAAAATCAATATCAAAACGTACGAAACACAAGAGGGTACGCTGAAGGATGTTGCGTACGGCCGTGTAGACGCTTATGTCAACAGCCGAACTGTATTGATCGCGCAAATCAAGAAGACCGGTTTGCCATTAAAGCTTGCAGGAGATCCGATTGTTTACGAACAGGTTGCATTCCCATTTGCCAAGGACGATGCGCACGACAAGCTCCGCAAAAAAGTCAATAAGGCGCTAGATGAATTGCGTAAAGACGGAACACTGAAAAAACTCTCTGAAAAATACTTTAATGAAGATATCACAGTAGAACAGAAGCATTAAGAAACGGCGGTGAATCACCAGAATGAACACGATTGATTGGGAATTCATGATATCAGCGTTCCCGACTTTAATTCAGGCCCTTCCGATCACGTTGTTTATGGCCATAGCGGCTATGATTTTTGCCATTATCGGAGGACTTATTCTCGCACTCATTACAAAGAACAAAATTCCAGTGCTTCATCAGCTGTCAAAGCTGTATATATCCTTTTTCCGAGGCGTGCCGACACTGGTGCAGCTGTTCTTAATCTATTACGGGCTGCCGCAGCTGTTTCCAGAGATGAGCAAAATGACAGCTCTCACAGCCGCTATCATCGGGTTAAGCTTAAAAAATGCAGCATATTTGGCAGAAATCTTCCGGGCTGCCCTCAATTCTGTTGATGACGGGCAGCTGGAGGCGTGCCTGTCTGTCGGTATGACAAAATTTCAGGCATACAGACGGATTATTTTGCCGCAAGCGATCCGAAATGCGATCCCGGCAACGGGCAATACATTTATCGGGCTCCTGAAAGAAACGTCACTGGCCTTTACATTAGGGGTCATGGAGATGTTCGCCCAAGGGAAGATGTACGCTTCAGGAAACCTCAAATATTTTGAGACGTACTTGGCGGTTGCGATCGTCTATTGGGTTCTTACCATGATCTACAGCATGTTGCAGGACTTGTTTGAACGTGCCATGAGCAAGCCATACCGGACTTAGAGGTGAAATCAGTTGATAACAGTAAAAAATATTCGCAAAGCGTTTAAAGATCTCGTCGTGCTCGACGGAATCGATCTAGAAGTGAAACGCGGAGAAGTGGTGGCAATCATCGGTCCGTCCGGTTCCGGAAAATCAACGCTTCTCCGGTGCTTAAATTTATTAGAGCGTCCGGATCAAGGCCTTATTGAAATCGGAGAAGCCAAACTGAACGCGGAAAAGTTTACACGCAAGGAAGCACATCGGCTTCGCCAACAAACGGCCATGGTCTTTCAAAACTACAATCTGTTTAAAAATAAAACGGCTCTGCAAAACATTACAGAAGCTTTAATCGTGGCTCAACATAAACCACGCGACGAAGCGAAACGTATTGGAATGGAGATTCTGAAACAAGTCGGTCTGGAGCATAAGGCTGACAGCTATCCGATCACAATGTCCGGCGGCCAGCAGCAGCGAATCGGCATCGCGCGGGCGCTTGCGGTCAATCCGCATGCGATTTTGCTGGATGAACCAACGTCAGCGCTTGACCCTGAGCTCGTCACAGGGGTGCTTCAGGTCATCAAGTCCATTGCGGAAAAACAAACAACGATGATCATTGTTACACACGAAATGGCGTTTGCAAAAGAGGTTGCTGATCAAGTGATTTTTATGGCAGACGGCCATATTATCGAGCAGGGAACGCCAGAGGAATTGTTTGACCATCCGAAAAACGAACGGACGAAACGATTTATCAAGCAGGTGGGAGAGCCTGCAGAGCTTATATAAGAAGGAGAGAAGAACAATGGCCGACAAAACGTTTCATACCCGTTTAATCAATATGCGGCGTGATCTTCATGAACATCCTGAACTGTCATTTCAAGAGATTGAAACGACGAAAAAAATCCGCCGCTGGCTTGAGGAGGAGCAAATCGAAATACTTGATGTTCCTCAATTGGAGACTGGTGTGATTGCAGAAATCAAAGGACGGGAAGACGGCCCCGTGATAGCAATACGAGCGGACATTGATGCGCTCCCGATCCAAGAACAGACGAATCTCCCATTTGCATCTAAGGTTGATGGCACAATGCATGCATGTGGACACGATTTTCATACTGCTTCTATTATTGGCACAGCGATTTTGCTGAATCAAAGAAAGGCCGAGCTGAAAGGTACAGTCCGCTTTATCTTTCAGCCGGCAGAAGAAATTGCCGCAGGAGCAAGAAAGGTCATAGAAGCTGGCGTACTTGATGGCGTTTCCGCGATTTTCGGCATGCACAATAAGCCGGATCTGCCTGTCGGGACCATTGGTGTAAAGGAAGGTCCGCTCATGGCAAGTGTTGACCGGTTTGAAATCGTCATCAAAGGGAAAGGCGGACACGCCGGCATCCCGAATAACTGTATTGATCCAATCGCTGCAGCCGGACAAATCATCAGCGGGCTGCAATCTGTGGTCAGCCGCAATATCAGCTCACTGCAAAACGCAGTCGTCAGTATCACAAGAGTACAGGCGGGCACGTCGTGGAACGTGATTCCAGACCAAGCTGAAATGGAGGGGACGGTTCGAACCTTTCAAAAAGAAGCGCGGCAGGCTGTTCCGGAGCATATGAGACGAGTGGCTGAAGGAATTGCAGCGGGCTATGGGGCACAAGCAGAATTCAAGTGGTTTCCTTATTTGCCTTCCGTTCAGAATGACGGCACATTTTTGAATGCGGCATCCGAAGTTGCGGCACGGCTTGGCTATCAAACCGTTCACGCTGAGCAGTCTCCGGGCGGAGAAGACTTCGCTCTGTATCAAGAGAAGATTCCGGGATTTTTTGTCTGGATGGGAACGAACGGGACGGAGGAGTGGCATCATCCGGCCTTTACACTGGATGAAGATGCCCTTACGGTTGCCTCACAATACTTTGCGGAGCTGGCGGTTATTGTATTGGAGACCATCAAATGAGCAAACAAGGGCTGACAGCAGGTCTTGCAGCGGCTGTGAGAACATCACAACCTGAGCATTCAGTTGACGCGATTCGCGAAGCAAAAAAAGGATTACTTGATTTTACTGCCGCTTCATTCGCAGGAAGAGAAGATAAAGGAATTCAAAAGCTCCTCCGTCTGATAGAGGATGAAGGAGGCCGGCCCCTTGTTCCTATTATCGGACAGGGCAAAAAGGCCGCGCCATTACAATCCGCGATGCTGAATGGATTTATCGCCCATGCATTGGATTTTGATGATGTCCACTCCGATGTAAGAGGACACCCCAGTGCAGTCATCGTACCGGCCCTTATTGCATCTGCCGCTCGCGGACATGACGAGCGGCTTCTTGGCGCTTATATTGTTGGTGTTGAAGTGATGGCACGGCTGGGAGAATCAATTGG
This sequence comes from Bacillus sp. LJBS17, assembly GCF_019334685.1. NCBI lineage: Bacteria > Bacillati > Bacillota > Bacilli > Caryophanales > Bacillaceae > Bacillus > Bacillus sp. LJBS17. Next base: position 4,033,519 of record NZ_CP079759.1, on the reverse strand, counting down.
CAGCCGCCACTATGAAAAGGGCTGGCATAATACAGGAACGCTTGGTGCCATCGCTGCTGCCTGCGCCGTAGGTTATGCTGAGGAGCTGACTCAGGAAGAGCTGGAAAAAGCAATTGGTTTTGCGGCTACGCAATCTGCTGGGATGAGGGTGCAATTTGGAACAGAAATGAAACCGCTGCACGCCGGTTTGGCGGCTCAGGCTGGCTTGCTGGCCGTTAAGCTGGCCCAATCAGAATTTGGCGGGTCCCGCACGGCATTTGATGGAGAAACTGGTTTCTTCAGTCTGTACGGTGACGTTGAAAAAGCACAACACACTTTGCTAAACGATTGGGGGGCACCGTGGAGAATTGTGCAGCCGGGTCTATGGTTTAAAATCTATCCATTTTGTTCCGCGGCACACCATGCTGCAGATGCGGTACGACAGCTTATCTCCGAAGAAACCATTTCTGCTGCCAATACCGAACGTATTGAAGTGATATTTCCGCCAGGCGGAGATGCTGCATTGACGGAAAGATCTCCAAAAACTGGAGAGGAAGGCCGTTTCAGCGTTGAATATGTGATTGCTCTTGCTTTGCATGGACACGGCCTGACCGTTGAACATTTCAGCAGCCAGCCGATCCCAAACGGGGTTCAAACGACAATGGGGCGAATTCAGCGCGTATATGACAATGCTATTCAGCCGGCTCCTCATGCCGTTCCAAAAGGCCGTTTCACGATTGTCCGGGCCTATTTATCAGACGGCCGGATTTGCGAAGCGCGTGTGGACTGCCCAAAAGGGGCGCCAGGAAATGAGCTGTCTGAAGAAGACATAAAAGAAAAATTGACATTAACGGTCCCGCAAGAAAAAGCGCGGAGAATCATAACAGCCGTTGAAAAAGCCGATATAAAAGAATTTTTAGCTCATATTGAATAAGATCAACTCTATTCGGTGATTTCAGATGATATGATAAAACCAATCATACGTTTGAAAAAGGAGAAAACCATGACGGTGAATGACGCGGTTGTATTCATTTTGGCTGCCTTTTTACTATGGGGAGCGGCGGATTATTGTTTGGGAAACAGATGGGGGCTAGGCGAGCGGTTTGCGGACGGCTTTAAGGCTATGGGGCCGCTGGCGCTGTCCATGATCGGAATTGTGTCGCTGGCGCCCGTGCTGGCAGCAATCCTGATTCCCATTGTTGCTCCGTTTTACACGGCGATTGGCGCGGACCCTTCTTCCTTTGCCAACACCATTTTGGCGATTGATATGGGAGGATATGCGCTGGCTGGAGAAATGGCGAAAGATCCGCAGGCCGGGCTGTTTTCATGGGTGTTTTTAGGAACAATGATGGGACCGGCAATCGTCTTCACGATGCCCGTCGCTCTTGGCATCATCGAAAAAGAGGATCATCTGTATTTTGCGAAAGGCATATTAATCGGGCTGTGCACAGTGCCGATCGGTTGCTTAATCGGCGGATTATGCGCAGGCTTTGACATCGGCATGATAGGTAAAAATCTTCTGATCCCGAGTCTGTTATCTGCTGTGATCGCTTTTGGGTTATGGCGATACACCGACAGAATGATTCAGTTGTTTCATCTCTTCGGGAAAGCGGTCAGTGTGGTTGCGATTATCGGGCTTGCAGCTGTTTCTGTTGAAACGATGACCGGCATTGTGCTGATTCCGGGAATGGAGAATGTCGAGACAGGGATACAAACGACAGGGACCATCGCCATTGCCTTGGCAGGGGCGTTTCCAATGACGGCTTTTATTACAAAAACCTTTAAAAAACCGCTTCAGGCCCTGGGGAAACACCTTCATTTAGATGAGACAGCAACAGCAGGATTAGTGACCTCTTTGGCGCATCATATCCCGATGCTGGCTTCATTAAAGAATATGACGCCGAGAGGAAAGGTTATCAATGTCGCGTTTGCGGTCAGCGGCGCCTTTGTACTCGGCAGCCATCTCGGTTTTGTAGCTGGAATGAAAAAAGAAATGGCGGCGGCCATGATCATTGGGAAATTAGCAGGCGGAGTCACAGCTGCCGCAGCGGCTGCTTGGATGACACCTGCACAATCAGCTAAACAGCAAAAACGTATCTCAGCCAGCCATAGCTGAGGCAGAAGCTGTTTCAACTTTGTCCAATCGGGAATGTTACAGTAAAGATTTCTGTGAAAGAGGGTTGGACACATGGCGGTGAAAGACCGGTACATGTCAAAAATAAAACAGGAAACCAAGCCTTGGATCAAACGATTCGGGAGGCTTGGTTATTTTGCATTCGGCGGCGTTTTTATTCTGCTTGGGGTTTTGGCCTTTATGACGGCTGCCGGGGCAGGCCGCGCGAAAGATTCGAGCGGAGCTCTCCAAACGCTATCACGCATGCCGTATGGGTCACTATTGCTTTTTTTAATAGGTATTGGCCTTATCGGCTATGTGATCTGGATGGTGTTAAGCGCGATCAAGGACACGGAGGGGCACGGAAATAGCAGGCGAGGCCTGTCACGGAGAATAGGAAACTTTTTCAGTGCCGCCGTTTACACATCCATCGCTTGGAATGCCTTGCAATTTGTGTTTGGCCAAGGGGACGACGGCACTTCAGAACAGACGTGGTCCGCTTATGTATTGGCGCAGCCATTCGGCCAATGGCTCACAGGGCTTACGGGTGCGGGTTTTATCGTATTTGCGATTGTTCAATTTATGAAAGGTGTTCGGGCTGCTTTTATGAAAGAATTTGATACGTCAAAAATGAACAAACAAATGATATGCATCACGAAAAACACCGGACGCGCAGGCAATATCGCCCGGGCCATTATTTTCTCTGCTATCGGCTATTTTCTCATCAAGACAGCCATGACCGCTGATCCCGACGACACAAGAGGCTTTGACGGTGCGCTCGCCGAACTCGCGCAGCAGCCGCATGGCAAATTGATTCTGTCTATATTGGCATTAGGCCTGATCCTATATGGAATGTACGCCATTATGAAAGGCATTTATCAGCATATGACCTGGGAGAAATAAGCTCTGGGCAGGTTGTGCCCAGAGCGTTTTTCAGTTTCTTAGAAATCAGGTGGATGAAAGCCGGCGCCAGCCTGTATAATAAAAGCAAATCAAAAGCAGTTTTATCAGGACTGATCCACAGGGAGGTGCAGAATGGATCGGGAAAAACAACAATTAAGCATAGAAGCGGCAAGGCTTTACTATCAGTCTGACTACAGTCAGCAGCAAATTGCTGAGCAGCTCAACATTTCAAGGCCAACCGTTTCCCGGCTGCTGCAATATGCGAAAGAAAAAGGGTATGTCCAGATTCGCGTCATGGACCCATTTGAGGATTTGGATGCGCTCGGTTCCATACTTGAAGAGAAATACGGGCTCCTTGAGGCGCATGTTGTGTTTTCCCCGACACCCGATTATGCAGGAATTACACATGACCTAAGCCGCTATGGTGCAGAATATATGCATGAAACGGTAAAAGACGGCGACATTGTCGGCGTCAGCTGGGGAACCACCATGTATCAAATCGCGCAAAACATGCAGCCGAAGCAGGTAAAAGGCGTCGAGGTCGTCCAGCTGAAAGGCGGCATCAGCCATTCCCGGGTAAACACGTATTCGGCTGAAACGATTCAGCTGTTTGCAGAGGCTTTTCAAACGATGCCGCGCTATCTCCCGCTTCCCGTCGTGTTTGATAATGCGGATGTGAAGCGAATGGTGGAGAAAGACCGTCATATTGAGCGGATCATCGAGATGGGAAAGCAGGCGAATATCGCTCTCTTCACGGTGGGGACTGTCCGTGATGAAGCGCTGTTGTTCCGACTCGGATATTTTAACGAAGAAGAGAAAGCCCTGCTGAAAAAACAAGCCGTGGGGGATATTTGTTCACGCTTTTTTGATGCGAAAGGGAATATTTGCAGCAGCGCCATCAATGACCGGACCATCGGTGTTGAGCTTCAAGACCTTAGACTGAAGGAACGCTCCATTTTAGTTGCCGGCGGAAGCAGAAAAGTATCTTCCATTCACGGAGCATTAACCGGAAAATATGCCAACGTTTTAATCATTGACCAGCATACCGCGAGGGCGCTTGTTAATGATTTGTGACACGTTCAAACCTTTCATTGAACAAAATTTCAATTACCAATTTACATATGTTCAAAAGTCGGTTATGCTAAAAAATATCTTAACAAAAAAGGAAGTGTGCGAAGGATGTCATTAGCCAACATAATTGATCATACAGCTTTGAAACCGCATACACAAAAAGCGGACATTCTAAAACTAATTGAAGAAGCGAAAACATACAAATTTGCTTCAGTATGTGTCAATCCGACATGGGTGGAGCTTGCTGCAAAAGAGCTTAAGGGAACTGGAGTCGACGTTTGTACGGTCATCGGCTTCCCGCTCGGTGCCAATACAACTGAAACAAAAGCGTTCGAGACAAAAGACGCCATTTCAAAAGGCGCCACTGAAGTGGATATGGTCATTAATATTGCCGCTTTAAAAGACAAGGAAGACGATGTGGTGGAAGCTGATATCCGCGGTGTAGTGGAAGCTGCAGCCGGAAAAGCGCTTGTCAAAGTCATTATCGAAACGTGCCTTCTGACTGATGAAGAAAAAGAACGTGCATGCCGTTTAGCGGTGTCTGCGGGAGCGGATTTCGTAAAAACATCAACAGGCTTTTCTACAGGCGGCGCAACGAAGGAAGATATCGCCTTAATGCGCAAAACAGTAGGACCTGATATCGGCGTGAAAGCATCTGGCGGAATCAGAACGAAAGAAGATGTAGACACAATGGTAGAGGCCGGAGCAAGCCGAATTGGCGCCAGCGCAGGCGTTTCTATCGTAAAAGGAGAAAATGCATCAGGCGGAGACAACTATTAAGAGCTGACGGAAGGCAGACTGCTTTCCGTTTTCTGAGGAAACAGTAATTGTAAGCGAATACAAATAAAGGAGAAACACATATGAAGTATTTGATTGGGATTATCGGTTTAATCGTGTTTTTAGGCCTCGCGTGGATCGCGAGCAGCGGCAAAAAAAGAATTAAGATCCGCCCAATTGTTGTTATGCTCATTTTGCAATTTATTCTTGGCTACATTCTCCTCAATACCGGAATAGGGAATTTCCTCGTGGGAGGATTTGCAAAAGGATTCGGTTACCTGCTTGAATACGCGGCAGAGGGAATTAACTTTGTGTTTGGCGGCTTGGTGAATGCGGACCAAACGACATTCTTTATGAATGTTCTCTTGCCAATCGTGTTTATTTCCGCTCTGATCGGGATTCTGCAAAAGTGGAAAGTCCTCCCGTTTATTATTAGATATATCGGCCTTGCCCTCAGCAAGGTAAACGGTATGGGAAGATTGGAATCGTATAACGCAGTGGCTTCTGCGATTTTAGGGCAGTCAGAAGTATTTATCTCCTTGAAGAAAGAACTCGGTCTTTTAAATCAGCAGCGCTTGTACACGCTTTGTGCATCTGCGATGTCAACTGTATCAATGTCGATTGTCGGCGCGTATATGACAATGCTGAAACCGGAATATGTTGTAACAGCACTGGTCTTGAACTTATTTGGCGGTTTCATAATTGCTTCTATTATTAATCCGTACGAGGTTGCAAAAGAAGAGGATATGCTTCGTGTTGAGGAAGAGGAAAAACAATCCTTCTTCGAAGTGCTCGGAGAATACATCCTTGACGGTTTCAAAGTAGCGGTTGTCGTCGCTGCGATGCTGATTGGATTTGTCGCGATTATCGCCTTGATAAATGGCATTTTTAATGCAGTATTCGGTATTTCGTTCCAAGGCATTCTTGGATATGTGTTTGCTCCATTCGCTTTTCTTGTGGGTATCCCATGGAATGAAGCTGTTAATGCGGGAAGCATTATGGCAACAAAAATGGTATCGAATGAATTTGTCGCCATGACGTCGCTCACGCAAAACGGTATCCATTTCAGCGGCCGTACAACAGCGATCGTATCGGTATTCCTTGTGTCATTTGCGAACTTCTCCTCAATCGGAATCATTGCCGGTGCCGTAAAAGGACTGAATGAAAAGCAAGGAAATGTCGTCGCTCGTTTCGGCTTGAAATTATTATACGGTGCTACGCTTGTCAGCTTTTTATCAGCAGCAATTGTGGGCTTGATTTACTGAACTTAATCGAAAAGGATCGGTGACCAAACATGAGAATGGTAGATATCATCATCAAAAAACAAAACGGAAAAGAACTCACCACTGAAGAAATTCAATTTTTCGTGAACGGCTATACAGACGGAAGCATTCCTGATTATCAGGCAAGCGCGCTTGCTATGGCGATTTTCTTCCAGGATATGAGTGACCGTGAACGCGCGGACTTGACGATGGCTATGGTGAACTCCGGTGAAACGATTGATCTTTCTGCCATTGAAGGAATTAAAGTGGATAAACACTCCACCGGCGGCGTCGGCGACACGACAACGCTCGTTCTCGCTCCGCTTGTTGCGGCTCTTGATGTGCCGGTTGCTAAGATGTCCGGCCGCGGCCTCGGCCATACGGGCGGCACGATTGATAAGTTAGAGGCAATCGACGGCTTCCACGTGGAACTGACGAAGGATGAATTTATTAAACTTGTGAACCGCGACAAGGTTGCGGTCATCGGCCAAAGCGGCAATTTAACGCCGGCTGATAAAAAACTGTACGCGCTTCGTGATGTAACGGGAACGGTCAATTCCATTCCGCTCATTGCAAGCTCGATTATGAGCAAAAAAATCGCTGCCGGGGCGGACGCCATCGTGCTTGACGTAAAAACGGGAGCGGGCGCCTTCATGAAAACAGAAGAAGACGCTGCTGAACTTGCCAAAGCGATGGTACGGATCGGAAATAACGTCGGCCGTCAAACAATGGCTGTCATTTCAGACATGTCCCAGCCGCTCGGCTTTGCGATCGGAAATGCGCTTGAAGTCAAAGAAGCGATCGACACACTCAAAGGCGAGGGACCTGAGGATCTTCATGAGCTTGTCTTAACGCTCGGCAGCCAGATGGTTGTGCTTGCGAAAAAAGCCGATACATTGGACGAAGCAAGAGCGAAGCTGGAAGAAGTCATGAAAAACGGCAAAGCGCTTGAGAAATTCAAGGATTTCCTGAAAAACCAAGGCGGCGACAGCTCAATTGTTGACGATCCGTCTAAGCTTCCGCAAGCCGCATATCAAATTGATGTGCCTGCCAAAGAAGCGGGTGTCGTCTCTGAAATCGTCGCGGACGAAATCGGCGTCGCGGCGATGCTGTTAGGTGCCGGCCGCGCCACAAAAGAAGACGAAATCGATTTAGCCGTCGGCATCATGCTCCGCAAAAAGGTCGGCGACAAAGTAGAAAAAGGGGAACCGCTCGTAACGCTTTACGCCAACCGAGAAAACGTCGATGAAGTCATCGCAAAAGTCTATGACAACATCCGCATCGCAGCGGAAGCGAAGGCGCCGAAGCTGATTCATACGTTAATTACAGAATAAAAAATAAAGCACATCCCATGCTGAGCGGGGTGTGCTTTTTTAATTATAGGATGTGATCGGCTGGATATTCCTCTTGGCTGATTTTTTTCGCTTTTGTAACATTTCTTTTGAAATGGTAGATGAGATAGCAAAGGATGATACAAGGAACTCCGCAGAAAAGTGCGATTCTTTGATTGGGATCAAAAGCAAGACCGATACAAGAAGCAGAACATAATAAGAGAGCGGCTATAGGCATAAGAGGATAAAGCGGCGTGCGAAATGTCAGATCTTTTACATTCCCCCCTTTTTTCAGAAATCTCTTTCGAAACAAGAGTTGGGACAAGGCAATGCTCATCCAGACCACGACTCCTGCAAATCCAGCAATTGCGACCATCACCACATAGACAGTTCCAGGGGCCACGATACTGGAAACGAGAGATAAACAAGATACAGCCATACTGATCATTAAGGCATTTAAAGGAATGCCTTTAGATGTGACTTTCTTAAAACGGGAGCTGATCATGTTTTCATTTGCTAACGACCACATCATACGGGTCGAAGCATATAAGCCTGAGTTGGCGACAGACAGCAAGGCTGTTAATATCACGAAATTCATAATATCAGCAGCGTAAGGGATTCCGATCTCCGCAAATACGGCTACAAACGGGCTTTCAATCACGCCTGCGTCCTTCCACGAAATCAACCCGGATAATATGAAGACAGCGCCAATGAAAAAAATCACGGTTCTCCATGCGACATTACGGATGGATCGCGGAATATCCTTTTGAGGATTTGCTGATTCTCCTGCTGTAACGCCGATTAACTCTGTACCAGAAAAGGCAAAACTCACAGATATCATTGCGATAAAAACGGCGAGAAAGCCATTCGGAAACAATCCGCCATGGTCCGTGAAGTTTGACAACATAGGAGCATCCGCCGTTCCGTTTAAAGAGATCAGGCCAAACATGGCGGCTCCTCCTAAAATGATAAATAAAATAATGGTGACAATCTTTACGCTGGAAAACCAAAATTCAGTTTCCGCAAATAACTTAACTGAAAATGCGTTGCATATAAAAAGAAGGGCTGCAAAAATCGCACTCCACATCCATACACTGCTGTCAGGGAACCAGCGCTGCATGAGAATACCGGATGCGGTAAACTCAGAGCCTACCGTCACCACCCAATTGATCCAGTACATGATGCCGACCATAAAACCGGTAGATGGACCGATAAATGTTGTAGCATATTTTTGAAAAGAGCCGGTTACCGGCATGGCAACCGACAATTCGCCGAGACATTGCATGACGAGGTACATCATCAACCCGCCGATTACATAAGCGAGTATCGTACCGCCGGGTCCGGCTTGATGTAGCGTATAGCCCGTACTGAGGAAAAGTCCTGTGCCTATGACGCCTCCCAATGAGATCATAAATAGGTGCCTGCTTTTCATTGTGCGTTTTAGCTGTTGGCTGCTGTTCTCCTGAAGATTCACTGTCTCGCCCTCCTTTTAGCTGCCATTCCTAAGGCAGATGAGTTTCTTATACCTAAAATACAACCTGCCAGAAGATCACTTGAATGTGGAGAGTTTCATTCCTTTTAATGCGTGTAACAGAACATGAGCTGCAGCTCTGCTTGTCATATCTCGAAAATCGAGGGTAGGGTCGACTTCAACAATTTCAATCCCGGCAACATTGGGCTGTTGTGCGATGTACTTAACTGCTTCAAGCAATTCGTCTGTATAGAGGCCGCCCGGGCCAATCGCTGGACAGCCGGGTGCATGGGACTGGTCTAAGACATCCATGTCAACAGATATAAAAATGAAATCTGTTTTATCTTGAACAACAGGCAAAATCTCTTTTATCGTTGGGATTAGTCCTTTTTCCCGGATCATGTCCATCGTGTGAATGTTCACGCTATGTTTTTTTGCATATGCTTCATAGGCCTGGCTGTTGCTGAATTCTCTGATACCCAGCTGGATCAAATGTTGACCTTCAATGATCTCTTCATCCAAAAGGCGGCGGAAGGGGGTGCCGTTTGTCAGCCCCCCGTCCTCCGTATTGCGAACATCGTGATGGGCATCAAATTGAATCACTGCTGCTGTTCCTTTCGTTTGTGCTATCGCTTTTATAGTGGAGTAGCTGATCGAGTTATCTCCCCCGAGAATGAGCGGCACCCAATCCGGATGGTCCGAAAGCAAAGCGTGCATGGTTTGGAAAATGTGATGATGTGACTTTGCAATATCAGTGACATGAATATCGATATCCCCCAGATCATATAGAAGCTCTGATACGACGTGCTCTCCAAGCTCAGCAGAATAGGCTGATGAATGTTTCAGAGACTGGCGTATTGTTCCGGGTGCAAAGCAAGCGCCTGAATGACTGATGGATGATTTTGATAGGGGGACACCTATCAACGCCGGTCCCTTAATGTCTTGGCCGTCCCATGTTGCGATCAGGTCGCTCATTTTTGTGACATCCCGGTCTTTAAACGAAGACCCGGCTTCTCTGAGAAAAGGGTACTTATCCAAGAATGGCTCCCTCCCTGTTGACAACAATTGTTCCGTTTTTCATGACTTGATGTACATGATTGACCCCGTAGTGATACGGAATATACATATAGTTCGAGGCTTGCCAAATGACTAGATCAGCTGAGCGGCCAGCTTTGAGCTGACCGGCTTCTTCACCTTTCCCTATGGCATATGCGGCATTGACTGTGACCGCATGCCATATTTCTTCTGCAGTCATTTTCAGATGAAGCGCGGCAATGGACATAATCAGCTGGATATTTTCAGTCGGCGAGCTGCCAGGATTAAAATCCGTTGCCAAGCTGACACATACACCTTCATCAATCATAGCTCTAGCCCTGGCGTATGTGCTTTTGCCAAGATAAAATGTCGTGCCCGGCAAGAGGACGGCGATCGTTCCTGCCTCAGCCAATTTCTTTATGCCTTCGTCCGATGCACCTACCAAATGGTCGGCTGAGACGGCCTTTAGTTCACCTGCTAATTCAGCTCCTCCAAGCGGATCGATTTCATCTGCGTGTATTTTTAATCCGAAGCCTGCCTCAGCTGCTTTTTGTAAATAACGGCGGGATTGGCTGACTGTAAAAACGCCTGTTTCTGTAAAAATATCAGCAAAGCTGGCGAGCTCCTGCTCTTTGATTTCCGGCAAAAGGGAAAGCATTTGATCCAGAAATTGATCTGGATCGTTTTGATATTCGGGAGGAATCGCATGGGCTCCCATAAATGTGGAAACAAGGTCAACAGGCTGGCTTTCATGCAGTTTTTTTGCGACACGCAATTGTTTGAGCTCTGTCTCTTTTTCCAAGCCGTAGCCGCTTTTCACTTCTGCTGTGGTTGTGCCGTAGGACAGCATTCTTTGCAGATGAAAATGGGCTTTTTGCAGCAGCTCTTCTTCTGAAGCCGCCCTGGTATCCTTGACTGTAGACAGAATCCCGCCGCCCTGCGCCAGAATATCCAAATATGAAATGCCCTGAAGCTTAAGGTTCATCTCCTTTTCACGAGATCCGCCAAATACAAGATGGGTGTGCGGATCAACGAGGCCAGGCGTTACAAGGCGTCCCGAACAGTCAATGATTTCGTCTGCCTCGTAACCGGCTTCAGCCCCTTTTTGTCCGGCGAACACAATTTTCTGTTCATGGATGCCGACAACAGCGTCTTCGATCACATGAAGATCCTGCATGCTTTTGCCTGCCCGCGGGCCGCTGCTTTCCATCGTCAAAAGCTGACCGATGTTGATGAGAATCGTATCAATTTGCTTTGGCATGTCATCACTCCTTTATTTTTGCATCGGCACGATAATGTCCTGTTCCTTCGCTACTTCAACGGCACGTTCATAACCCGCATCCGCATGACGGATAATGCCCATTCCTGGGTCGCTCGTTAAGACCCGCGCGAGCCGCTCGTCGGCCAGCTCACTTCCATCGGCCACTGCAACCATGCCGGCATGAAGGGAATAGCCCATTCCGACGCCGCCGCCATGGTGGAAGGAAACCCAGCTTGCACCCGCCGCCGTGTTGACAAGCGCATTTAGCACAGCCCAGTCACCGACAGCGTCACTTCCGTCCTTCATCGCTTCTGTTTCCCGGTTTGGAGAGGCGACAGACCCGCAGTCCAAATGATCTCTCCCAATAACGACAGGCGCTTTTAGCTCCCCGGTTCTAACCAGCTCGTTAATGGCGAGGCCCATCTTTTTTCGTTCTCCATATCCAAGCCAGCAGATACGGGACGGCAAGCCTTGGAAGGTGACTTTTTCCTGTGCCATATCAATCCAGCGGTGAAGGGCTTTATTTGTCGGGAACAGCTCTTTTAATAACGCATCCGTACGGTAAATATCTGCCGGATCTCCGGAAAGCGCCGCCCAACGGAACGGCCCTTTTCCTTCACAGAATAAGGGGCGGATGTAGGCAGGGACAAACCCCGGAAAATCGAAGGCATTCTCCAGCCCTTCATCCTTTGCGACTTGCCGGATATTGTTGCCGTAGTCAAATACAATAGAGCCCTTTTGCTGAAAGGCCAGCATGGCTTCGACATGTTTTTTCATGCTTTGCTTCGCAAGGCGCACGTAAAGCTCTGGAGTGTCTTGACGCAAACGGTCAGCTTCATCAAGGGAATAGCCCTCGGGAACATAACCGATTAAAGGGTCATGGGCAGATGTCTGATCTGTCACAATATCAATTTTGACGCCTCGGTTCAAAAGTGTGTGATGCACCTCAGCTGCGTTTCCGAGAAGTGCAATGGACAAAGGTTTTCCTGCCCGCTTTGCCTCTTCAGCCCAAGCTAAGGCTTCCTCAATCGATGCTGTTTTTCGATCGCAGTATTTTGTTTCGATCCGCTTGTCGATGCGTTTCTCGTCAACCTCGACGGCAATCACGACGCCTTCATTCATCGTGACTGACAGCGGCTGGGCGCCTCCCATTCCGCCGAGACCCGCTGTCAGCGTCAACGTTCCTTTTAAGCTGCCCCCGAAGTGCTGTCGCGCCAGCTCAGCGAAGGTTTCATAGGTTCCTTGCAATATGCCTTGTGAGCCAATGTAAATCCAGCTGCCAGCCGTCATCTGTCCGTACATCATTAACCCTTTTTTCTCAAGTTCGTGGAAATGCTCCCAGTCTGCCCACTTCGGAACAAGGACAGAATTTGCTAAGAGCACGCGCGGGGCCTGCGGGTGTGTACGGAACATGCCAACGGGCTTTCCGGATTGCACGAGCAATGTTTCATCATTTTTTAGTGTTTTCAAGGAATGCTCAATGGCGTGAAAAGCGTCCCAATCTCGTGCGGCTTTGCCAATCCCGCCATATACGATGAGGTCCTCCGGCTTCTCAGCGACTTCCGGATCAAGGTTGTTTCGAAGCATCCGAAGCACTGCCTCTTGCTCCCATCCTAAGCATTCAAGCTCTGTTCCTCTGTTGGCACGGATTGATTTTTTTACATTAGTCATATGTTCATCCCCCTTAGTTCTTTATTCTGATGGTCAGGTATTAAAGATTCTTTCTTCAGCCAGTCAGTCAAGCGTTCAATGTCATAGGAAAAAACACGGTCCTGCTGAATGGACGGCACGACTTTTCTCATTTCTTGAAAAAGCTGTTTCGTATAGGACGCAGCATGTTCTATGCCTCTGTATTCAACAGCCTGCAATGCGCAAATGGCTTCGATCGCAATGACTCTCCTTGTATTTGCGATCACCTGATAAGCATGCCGAGCGGCGATGGTTCCCATGCTGACATGGTCCTCTTGGTTGGCGGATGACGGAATGGAATCCACACTTGCAGGATGGGCCAGTGTTTTATTTTCAGAAACGAGTGAGGCCGCGGCGTACTGCATGATCATTGCACCGGATTGCAGACCGGGATGAGGGCTCAGGAACGGCGGCAGGTCATTCAGCTGCGGATTCACAAGTCGTTCGATCCTGCGCTCTGCGATATTCGCAAGCTCTGATATTGCGATTTTCAGAAAATCCATGGCAAAGGCGATCGGCTGTCCGTGAAAGTTTCCGCCGGAAATCACTTTGTCACCGTCATTGAAAATGAGTGGATTGTCTGTAGCTGCGTTCATTTCAATCTCTAATTTTTCTTTGACATAGCCTAGTGTCTGCCAAGTCGCACCGTGTACTTGCGGAATACAGCGCAATGAATAGGCATCCTGAACCCGCAGTTCTCCCTGGGAGGTTGTCAGGCCGCTGTCAGATAGATAAAAGCGAATTCGTTCTGCGACATCGATCTGCTCCTGATAGCCGCGGGCTGAGTGAATATCCTCGTCAAATGCATCGATAATTCCCCGCAAACCTTCAATCGTTAAGCTGGCAATGCGTTCTGTTTGATAGGCTAGTTTCTCAGCTTCAATGTAGGCGACCACTCCCATTGCAGTCATGGCCTGAGTCCCGTTAATCAAGGCAAGCCCTTCCTTGGATGTCAGCGTTACCGGTTGAATACCTGCTTTTTTCAAGCCTGTCATTGCCGGCATTCTTTCCCCCTCAAAAAAGACTTCTCCTTGCCCGATCAGCGCAAGCGCCAGGTGGGAAAGCGGCGCCAGATCTCCGCTTGCGCCAAGTGATCCCTGCTGGGGGATGACAGGATGGACGCGTTTATTTAAAAAAGCAAGCAACTGTTCGATCAGCTCAGCGCGTACACCGGAAAAGCCTTTTAACAGCGCATTGGCGCGCAAAAGCAGCATTGCCCTGGACACACACTCAGGAAAAGGGTCGCCGACTCCGCAGGCATGAGAAAGGATTAAATTCAGCTGCAGCGCCACCGAGTCTTCTTTCTGAATCAGGACATCGCTGAATTTGCCAAATCCGGTGTTGATGCCGTAGATTGTCTTTTCGTCGCGTACAATCCGTTCCACTGCCGCTCTGCTTTTTTTCACGCGCTCCATACTTTCCTCGGAAGCCGCTGCCTCCTCAAAATCAAACAGCACACGAGCGACGTCGGCTGTTGTCAATGTAGAACCGTCTAAAGTCACCATAAGCCCAACTCCTTTTTCTTTACTTTGGTAAAGCACCCATACAAAAAGGAGCTATGCTGTGAACTTCTGTTTCCACGCATAGCCCCCTATCGTCTAAGATCTATGGGCTGTTTCATATGTGATTAATTCCAACACCGAATGTCTCGTGCTCAAGACCTTTAATCGGCGCCCCGATTGTTCCGTAAAGCGAGACAGCAATCCAATCGCCTTCCGCTTCACTTTCATAAGGATTTCCCCTCAAAACGGCAAACCTCAAGCCCACCGTCCGAAGCAGCGATCCCAGCAGCATTTCACCTCTGGTCACGCCATGCAAAGCCTCCATCGTCGCATGATAAAGCGCATGTGACTCCCGATAACCCTCAGATTGAATGACACCGCTCTTTTTGGAAGCGGTTTCAATTGCGGCTACTACTTTATGCGCGTCCATTGATCCTACCTTGCCAAGACAGACCCTCCATCCGTCTCGCTCCAGCTCCTCAACCTGCGTACTTTCTTCCGCCTCATTCAGCAGCAGGAGAACAGACAGCCGGCCGATCCGACGCTCTTTATGCAGTGTCATATGAATCACTCAATTCCTAAAAATTCTGATAACTATTAACTGAGTATTATATTAATTGGTTCAGCAGCAGAAGTCAAAAGATTTTTTACAGTCTTTAACAAGTTAGATTGCTATTGTAATAGCGCGACGCAGAAAGCAGGACGGGCTTTTTCAGCGATTGCACACGATATCCAGAAGGTAACCGGCCGATGTCCAGCCGAATGACATCCTCAGTACAGCCAAGCCAACTGACTCCGGTGTTGACGGGCAATCAGGCATCATCTTAAAAAACGCCGACAACGAAATGGCTGTATCACAGTCGATGCAAAACCTGACAAAGCAGTTATTACATGTACGCGAATGAAAAACAGAGTGATGAAAGAAGGAGAAACAGCAAAAGAGTTGAACTATGAAGGAGAGGATATGCAAGTAGCAGTTCTGCGCAAAACAGACAGACATCAGTCTGACTATGTAAGAGAACAGTGAGAAATCACCTATCTGTTTGAATATGAAAACATTCGGCTGTTTTAATAGGCCGGGGTATCTTCATAGGGAAATGTAAGCGTTTAAAATTTGATAAAAAAGAGAGGCGAATTGTTTAGATGTTCAACCGATTGTTCCGTGTATGTTTTCTTGCAGCTCTTATCATGGCCTTCACCCTCCCAAACTCCGTCTATGCACAAAAACCTGTATTTAAAGAAGTCAGCGTCCATGACCCTTCCATCATTGAAACAAACGGCACCTTTTATGTTTTTGGATCTCATCTCGCTTCAGCAAAAACAAATGACCTTATGCAATGGCAGCAGCTGACCAACAGCGTAAGCAATGACAACCCACTTATTCCGAATGTCTATGAAGAATTAAAAGAAACCTTCGAATGGGCCCAATCGGATACTCTTTGGGCGGCTGACGTCACGCAGCTGGCGGACGGCAAATACTACATGTACTACAACGCCTGCCGCGGCGACTCACCAAGATCCGCCATGGGGGTTGCCGTCGCTGACAACATCGAAGGGCCATACAAAAACAAAGGCATCTTTTTGAAATCAGGAATGGAAGGCACAAGCAACGATGGAACACCGTATGACGCAACAAAACATCCGAATGTCGTCGACCCGCATACCTTCTTTGATAAAGACGGCAAGCTGTGGATGGTGTATGGATCATACTCAGGCGGCATTTTCATACTTGAAATGAATCCGAAAACGGGCTTCCCGCTTCCTGGACAGGGATACGGGAAAAAACTGCTTGGCGGCAACCATAGCAGAATCGAAGGCCCGTATGTTCTCTACAATCCAGACACCCAATACTACTACTTATACCTATCATATGGCGGTCTTGATGCAACAGGCGGCTATAACATACGTGTGGCCCGCTCCAAGAAACCAGACGGTCCTTACTATGATGCAGAAGGCAATCCAATGCTCGACGTCCGCGGCAAAGAAGGCACATTCTTCGACGACCGTTCCATCGAACCATACGGCGTCAAACTCATGGGCAGTTACACTTTTGAAACAGAAAATGAAAAAGGAACCGGGTACGTCTCACCAGGCCACAACTCCGCATATTATGACGAAAAAACCGGGCGTTCCTATTTAATCTTCCACACCCGCTTCCCGGGCAGAGGTGAAGAACACGAAGTCAGAGTCCACCAATTGTTCATGAACAAAGACGGCTGGCCGGTAGCAGCGCCATATCGTTATGCGGGCGAAACACTGAAAGAAGTAAAACAAAAAGATATCACAGGAACATACAAACTCATCCAGCACGGAAAAGACATCTCAGCCGACATCAAAAAAACCATCAACATCCAGCTCAACAAAAACCACACCATTTCCGGGGAAATGACTGGAACATGGAAGAAAACCGGAAAAAATACAGCTGAACTTATGTTAGCTGGCAAGAAGTATAATGGCGTATTTTTACGCCAGTGGGATTCGGTGAGAGAGAAGAACGTGATGACGTTTAGTGTGTTGAATGGCAGCGGTGAGGCTGTTTGGGGATCTAAATAAGATGGAGAAGCGCCTTCGTAGGAAGGCGTTTTTTTATGAGCTTTATTGACTATAAGAAATGGTTAAGTGGGAGAAAAAATAAAAATGAAAGAGAGATTAAAGACTTAAATAAAAAGTCCCTCCTATGATTATTTTCTCCCTCTCATAAGGTGATGAGATCTATTTTTAGCATTTTAGAACCAGTTAAACATCTCTCAAGACAAACCTTTTTACCTATTTATCCAATATGACCCATCATGTAACATGAAAATAGTCTGTATTGTAAAGAATTTACACAGTTTGATAGAAACACGAGGTGTTGCGGCATGCATAGTGAAATGTTGTTACATTCGGTAAAAGCCGACTTACATGAAAAGCAGGAACAGATCCATCAATTAAAACAAGTGCTGCACGAAATCAGGCAAATCAAACACGAATTCTCCGACGCCCAGCATCTCATTCACCGGCCTCATCTTAACCGGGAGGCATGGAGAGGAACACATGCTCAGCGGTTTGAAGATATTCGTGAAGGAATGAACAAAGCATATCAGCAAATCAAAAGCGATCAAGTCAGCGGAATCATCGAAAGCATAGAAGGAAAAATCCACTCATTAGAGGGCGATGTCTATTCCATAAGACGCCAAATTACGAGGATAGAGCATGAAATAGAGAAGGAAAAACATAAAAAGTGAGGTGAGCACAAATGGCACAGGAAATTAAAATGGTGTATGGCACAGTGAAGAAAGGGCTTTCTCAGCTCAAGAATTCAGCTGAACTCAAGTCCTCCTTGCCCGGCCATCTCTCAGGCAGAAACCATTTGAATGTTGTGAAGTCCATCGAGCAATTAAATAAGGACATCAAAGAGCTCACTGAAGCATATGCGTCTGTTCTGGCCAAGCATATCGCACAAACGGAAAGCGCGGTAAACGCCATGAAGGAAACGGACGAAAACATATCATCTTCCATGAAATAAAGCGCGGGAGGACAAGGGATTGAAAACATTAGATGTCCACGCTCTTCACGAGGGCATTCAGCATACAATTGAGAAACTGGACAAGCAAAAGCAACAGCTGGAGAAGCTGGAAAAAAGCGTTGAGCATCTGGCAGGCATGAAGGATGCGCTGAAAGGAAAAGGCGGAGATGCCATCCGGACCTTTTACGAGGAGTGCCACAAGCCTTTTCTCCTTTTCTTTGGCATGTTTATCGACGAATACAAAAAAGTGCTGAAACAAACACAGCATGCGATTTCCTCTGTAGAATCTGACTCCCATGGCATGATTGCAGAGGCTTTTCTCTCACACGATGCAAGACACGGGGTCAAGCATGCACGAGAAGTGACAGAACAGCTCACAGACGCAGTGAATCGCCAGACATCAGCCATTGATCACATCGTCAGCCTGCCGACAGTCAATGATTCCTTTTTTCGGATGGAAACAGAACAGGCTGAGCGACTGATTTCGGACACCCTGAATAAGCTCTTTCAATTTGACGGCCAGCAAACCCAAGCACTAGAAACCGCAAAATCAGATTTTCAAACGATGAAAAAATATATAGACCAGCTTGAAACCATGTACACCGGTCCGAAAATTGAAATCACAGGCTACAAAAGCGGCTCCATCTTGAAATCGCAGGAGGAAGAAAACATCAACCAAACCTTCGGCGCCATTAACCCGCAAATGAAGCAGGCGGATGATTCTCCGATGGAGATGATGTTGAAGAAAATAGCCGAGAATGAAAAGTCTAAAGTGGATTCAGTTGTCAAAACGGGTGATTCTAAAAAGGTAAGTAAAAATATCATCGTTATCAATGGTAAAGTGTATAATACGAGTGAACATAGAGAACATATAAAAACTGATTTCTCAAATGCAGAGGTTAAGCAAGTCGTTTATAATGATACACTTTACAATGTATACATATCTGGTAATGACATGAAGCTTGAACCTGTCGTCTCGCTTTCGGACATTAAAGTGGATGAGAATGGATATGTGAAAATTTTAGAGACAGCTGTAGAACTTACCGGCGTGTATGATCTTTTTAAGGCAGCCACGGGCAGAGATCCGGTATCAGGCGAAAAAGTCACAGGAAAAGACCGTGTTGTTGCCTCCATAAACTCAGTACCATTTGCCAAAATAGCTAAGTTAGAAAAGTTAATAGATATTAATAAACTTATTAATGATGGGAAAAAGGCTAAGAAGGCTGCGGAAGTTAAAAACGTTGCTAAGGATACGGGTAATGGTGTACCTTCTTATGGAAAGAAGTCAGTACCTAAAGGACCTTACAGAGAAGTACATGGATTCCCAGTTAAAGTAAAGCCAGGTGCTCAAGAGAAACATATTCCTAATACGCCAAATTACAAACAAGAAATAGCAAATGGTAAAAACAAGAGTATTTTCTATGGTGATAATAAAACAGCACAGGAATTGCTTGATAAGTTTGCAGGAAAAGGTCAACTACTACCAAACGGTAAAAAAGAAAGAGTAGACTTTGGTAAACCAATTGGAAAATACTATGATCGTGATACTGGTGAATACATTGAAACTACTAGAGGAATGATTCATTACGGAAAAGACGGAGCGCATATAGTGCCTTCAGAACCATTAAAGAAGTAATAAGAGGAGGATATACATGGAATATGATCCTTTAATAAAAGCGTTAAAAGAGTATAAAGATAGTGACTTGATAATAGAGTGGGATAGTGGATTAAAGATTATTGGTGAACCAGACACACTCTTTGAAACAGACAATGGGTTGGATGACGATGATGTGAATTTTATCGAATATTATGCAGTTACATTTCAAGTAAATGATATTTTAGCTCATCCTACTAGTGAAGAAAGTAGTTTATATAATTGGTTAATACAAAAGAAAGGTTCATTAGTTGAAATTTCACTTTATGATGATCCGCCAAGTGCAGTTTTTTTAACTGACGGAGAAAGTATATGGAAAAGGGATAGTCAAAAATAAAACATATACCTTGATGGGCTAATGCCTTTCAAGGTTTTTTACTTTTATATTAAGTCAGCTGATATATTTGATAGTATTTTCGGAAAAATAAAACAAAATATACAAAATGGCTTACCGTTATAAAAAATAGTCCTTATTGAGCAATCACCTTAGTCAACACCAAAAATGAAAGCGTTGACATCCCGCAAATCTAGTGCTAAAGTATACCTACAAACAAATAAAACGACCCGTCAGGATTGTTACTGTGAAAGCAGGCAAAACCTAAATGGTGCAGGTGCAGGAGGAGACTCTCGCAATCTGTGTCATTTAGGTTTTTTTTATTCTCTTTTAGGAGGTGATGCGGCATTTGATACAAAAAAAGCTGGTGAAAGGCGGCCACCTTTCATCCAGCAGTCCCCCCATAAAAAGGAGGTATACACATGGATTATGATAAATTATCGAAGGACATATTACAACTCGTAGGCGGTGAAGAAAACGTTCAGCGCGTGATCCACTGCATGACGAGGCTGCGTTTTAATCTTCATGACAACGCGAAGGCGGATCGCAGTCAGCTGGAGCAGCTGCCTGGAGTGATGGGCACCAATATCAGCGGCGAGCAGTTTCAAATCATTATCGGAAACGATGTGCCGAAGGTGTATCAGGCGATTGTGCGGCACAGCAATCTCAGTGATGAAAAGAGCGCTGGTTCATCCTCTCAGAAAAAGAATGTGCTGAGTGCGGTCTTTGATGTGATTTCTGGTGTGTTTACCCCGATTTTGCCTGCGATTGCGGGAGCGGGGATGATCAAAGGGCTTGTTGCGCTGGCAGTTACGTTTGGCTGGATGGCGGAGAAGAGCCAGGTTCATGTCATTTTAACGGCTGTCGGTGACGGCGCGTTCTACTTCCTGCCGCTCCTGCTAGCGATGAGTGCGGCGAGAAAATTCGGAAGCAATCCGTACGTAGCGGCAGCCATTGCGGCGGCGATTCTGCATCCGGATTTGACAGCCCTGCTCGGTGCGGGGAAACCGATTTCCTTTATCGGGCTTCCTGTAACCGCTGCCACTTATTCGTCAACGGTCATCCCGATTTTGCTGGCGATTTGGATTGCTTCGTACGTAGAAAAATGGATTGACCGTTTTACACACGCATCTCTCAAATTGATTGTGGTTCCGACATTCACGCTATTGATTGTCGTGCCGCTGACATTGATTACAGTCGGTCCGCTTGGCGCTATTTTAGGAGAATACTTGTCTTCTGGGGTCAATTATTTGTTTGATCATGCAGGGCTTGTGGCGATGATTTTGCTGGCGGGTACATTCTCTTTAATCATTATGACGGGCATGCACTATGCCTTTGTGCCGATCATGATCAACAACATCGCTCAAAACGGCCACGATTATTTACTGCCGGCTATGTTTTTGGCGAATATGGGGCAGGCGGGAGCATCATTTGCCGTCTTCCTTCGCTCCAGAAACAAAAAATTTAAATCACTTGCGCTTACCACAAGCATCACGGCGCTGATGGGGATTACAGAACCTGCGATGTACGGCGTGAATATGCGATTGAAAAAGCCGTTTGCGGCCGCTTTGATTGGCGGTGCAGCCGGTGGCGCGTTTTACGGCATGACGGGTGTTGCTTCCTATATCGTCGGGGGGAATGCAGGTCTCCCGAGCATCCCTGTCTTTATCGGCCCAACGTTTATTTACGCGATGATCGGCCTTGTGATTGCGTTTGCGGCGGGAACAGCAGCTGCGTATTTGCTTGGATTCGAGGATGTGCCTTCTGACGGCAGCCAGCAGCCGGCAGTGCATGAGGGCAGCAGAGAGATCATTCACAGCCCGATTAAGGGAGAAGTGAAAGCCTTAAGTGAAGTCAAAGATGGAGTATTTTCTGCCGGGATCATGGGAAAAGGATTTGCCATTGAGCCTGAAGAAGGAGAAGTTGTGTCGCCTGTTTGTGGAAGCGTTACCACCGTTTTTAAAACAAAACACGCAATTGGCATTACGAGTGATCAGGGAGCTGAAATACTCATACACATTGGATTGGACACGGTAAAGCTGGAGGGACAATGGTTCACGGCTCACGTCAAAGAAGGCGACAAGGTCGCACCGGGAGATCCGCTCGTGTCCTTTGATCTGGAGCAAATCAAAGCCGCGGGATATGACGTCATTACCCCGGTGATTGTGACCAACACAGACCAATATTCGTTTTCGCCGGTGAAAGAGATCGGTAAAGTGCAGCCAAAAGAAGCGCTGCTTGCTTTATCTTAAAAAACTGATGGGGTGATCAATATGAGTTCAAATGCAAAACGATTTCCAGAAGGATTTTTATGGGGCGGCGCAGTTGCTGCCAACCAAGTGGAGGGTGCTTATAACGAGGGTGGTAAGGGGCTTTCGACAGCTGACGTATCGCCGAACGGGATCATGTCTCCATTTGATGAATCAATGACTTCCTTGAATCTGTATCACAACGGGATTGACTTTTATCATCGTTATAAAGAGGATATCGCCTTATTTGCAGAAATGGGATTTAAGGCGTTCCGCACATCGATTGCGTGGACGAGAATTTTTCCGAATGGCGATGAAGAGGAGCCCAATGAAGAAGGCCTCAACTTTTATGATGATCTGTTTGATGAGCTGTTAAAGCATCATATTGAGCCTGTCGTAACCATCTCTCATTATGAAATGCCGCTCGGTTTAGTGAAAAAGTATGGCGGCTGGAAGAATCGCAAAGTCATAGAGTTTTATGAACGCTATGCCAAAACGGTTTTCAAACGCTATCAACACAAAGTGAAGTATTGGATGACGTTTAATGAAATTAACGTGGTGCTCCATGCGCCATTTACCGGAGGCGGTCTTGTTTTTGAAGAAGGAGAAAACAAATTAAACGCGATGTACCAGGCGGCACACCACCAATTTGTGGCCAGTGCTCTTGCTGTCAAAGCGGGTCACGACATCATTCCTGATTCGAAAATCGGCTGTATGATAGCGGCAACGACAACCTATCCGATGACTTCTAAGCCGGAGGATGTCTTCGCGGCAATGGAGAATGAGCGCAAAACACTTTTCTTCTCAGATGTTCAGGCAAGAGGCGCATACCCGGGATATATGAAACGCTATCTGGCAGAAAACAATATTGAAATTGAAATGGCTGAAGGCGATGAAGAGCTCTTGAAAGAACATACGGTGGATTATATTGGATTTAGCTACTACATGTCGATGGCGGCGAGCACAGATCCGGAAGAGCTTGCAAAATCAGGGGGCAACCTGCTGGGCGGAGTCAAAAACCCTTACCTCAAATCATCAGAATGGGGCTGGCAGATTGATCCGAAAGGCTTGCGCATCACGCTCAACACCTTATACGACCGTTACCAGAAGCCGCTGTTCATCGTTGAAAACGGCCTTGGCGCTGTAGACAAGGTTGAGGATGACGGCTCAATTCAGGACGATTACAGAATCAACTATCTGCGTGATCATTTAATTGAAGCGCGCGAAGCCATTGCGGACGGCGTTGAATTAATCGGATACACATCATGGGGGCCAATTGACCTTGTCAGCGCATCTACTGCGGAAATGAAAAAGCGCTACGGCTTCATTTATGTAGACCGGGACAATGAAGGAAATGGAACATTTAACCGCATCAAGAAAAAAAGCTTCAACTGGTATCAGCAGGTTATCGCCACAAACGGAGAGAGTCTCTGACAATTTTTTGAAAACTCATGCGCTTCAATTGACAATAACGAAATGCAGGCGGACAATAAAAGAGAAAGATGAACCACCCACAGTCCGAAAGGCGGGAAGAGCATGTTTAACAAAATGTTAGTTGCGATTGACGGATCAGACATGAGTGCAAAAGCGCTTGATGCCGCAGTGCATTTGGCAAAAGAGCAGCAAGCGGAACTAAGCATTCTTCATGTGGGGAGAGAAGCCGTCGTCACGACTTCTTCTCTGACGGGAATTGTCTATGTGCCTGAACACTTTATTGATGAAATCAGGAACGAGGTTAAAAAAGAGGGCCTGAAAATCCTTGAAAATGCAAAAGAAAAAGCAGCCGAAAAAGGCGTTCAAGCTGAAACCATTTACGCGAATGGCGAGCCGGCGCATGAGATACTAAATCACGCAAAAGAGAAAGGCGTCAGCCTGATTGTAGTTGGCAGCCGGGGGATCAGCGGCCTGAAAGAAATGATGCTTGGAAGCGTCAGCCATAAAGTGTCTCAATTATCAACATGCCCGGTTTTGATTGTTCGATAGATTTGTAAAAAAAGCGCCCTTGGGCGCTTTTTTTTATTTAGAATAGAAGTGTTATAATATCTACATGTAAAAAAGAGGAATTTTATGTGTAGATTTCTGAATTCACAAAAAACAGTTTATGCTATGCAGTATTGGAGGTAGAATACGTTTGATGCAACAGGATCTTTCCATATCGTCAAAACAAAAATCAACAGCCGTAATCAAAATGGTCATCTCTATGGTGATTTTCGGCTCCATCGGCTTTTTCTCAGAGCATACCAATCTGCCGTCATTTGAATTGGTCTTTGTCCGCTGCCTTTGCGCGACGCTGTTTTTAGGTCTTTGCTGGCTGGCGTCCGGCCAGTATAAAACTGAAAAATGGAGCAAGAGAGACGTGCTGCAAACATTGGCGTGCGGTTTCTTTCTTGTATTCAACTGGGTGTTTTTATTTAAGTCTTTTGAAGAAACGTCCGTTACAATTGCCATCTCCGTTTATCATCTAGCGCCGGTGCTTGTTCTTCTTCTGGGGAGCTTCTTCTACAGAGAGAAATTAAATGTGATCTCCGTCAGCTCCATTATCATCTGCTTTCTGGGAACTGCGCTGATTTCCGGGATTAACGGCAGCACTTCATTGACACAGCTGATGGGATCAGGGATCATATGGGCAGTTCTCGCCGCACTGTTTTATGCGTTCACCACTTTATTGGGAAAAGGCATTCACAATCTCAGTCCTTACACGACCACCTTCTTGCAGACGGGTTTAGGGGTTATCATCCTGATTCCGTTTATTCGCTTTGGCGCTTTTGCTGACCTATCTCAGGGAAACTGGATTATGGTGGTATCTACCGGCATCATCCATACGGGTATTGTATATTTGTTGTTTTTTGACAGTTTACGATTTTTATCAACGAAATTTATTTCAATCATTGTATTTCTCGACCCCGCTGTCGCGATCGTGCTCGATACCGTCTTCACAGGCTTCCGCCCTGACCTCTATCAAACGCTTGGCATCGTGCTGATCTTTGCGGGCATGGCCTTGACGCTTGTCAGGAGGCAGGGGAAGGCGAATGTGGCAGCTGAGGGTACGGATATTGAACAAATGCAATAATGGAAAAAGTAAAAAGGCCTATGCGGCCTTTTTTTATTTTAGGTCAATAGACTCTCGTTAATCCTTAAAATAAGATAAATTTTCTAGAAAAATATTGTAATAATATTTCATTCTAGTTAAGATTATTGAGTGAATATTACTTTTATTACAAAAGGAGAGAGAAAATGAAAAAAAGAAAGAGGCGAAACTTTAAAAGGTTCATAGCAGCATTTTTAGTGTTGGCTTTAATCATTTCATTAGTGCCAGCAGATGTACTGGCAAAAACCACAGAAGAAGAGAATGGAAATCGTATTGCTGCCGATGATCCAGAAGAAACTCTTCAGAAAGAACAAACTGAGGAAGCTGTACCTTTTGATCCAAAAGATATAAACAAAGAGGGTGAGATCACCTCTGAAAGAACAGAA
The DNA here is from genome assembly GCF_019334685.1 of Bacillus sp. LJBS17. Taxonomy (NCBI): domain Bacteria; kingdom Bacillati; phylum Bacillota; class Bacilli; order Caryophanales; family Bacillaceae; genus Bacillus; species Bacillus sp. LJBS17. The sequence goes on along the minus strand of NZ_CP079759.1, from coordinate 4,007,909 downwards.
AATACAAAACTCTATTATGAAGGTGACGGTGTCTATAAACAGGAAGTATATCTTGATCCTATTCATACAAAGGAAACACCTGATGCCGACTGGGAAGACATTTCTCCTGAGTTAAAAGAGTCGACAAGCAAACAAGTCGAGACAGAGAACGCCATTTTGAATTCAGATTTTCAAAAGCAAATGAAGAACGGGCTTTACGCGACTTTTGAGCATAATGACCATAAGGTTACATATTCACTTGTAGAAGCGAAAGGCCCGAATAAAACTTCACTTACTCCGAAAGATACCTCAGCAGATTATAAGACTGACAGTAATGAGATTGTGTATCCGGATGTGTTTCCGAATATTGATCTCCAGACTTTCACATTCAATGAAAACATAAAAGAAGATTTAGTCCTTCATCAGTATAATGGATACAACACATTTACATTTCAGTTAAAAACCGATTTGCAGGCTAAAGAACAAGAGGATGGATCCATTGATTTTTCTGATGAAAAAGGAAAAGTTGTTTTTTCTGTGCCTAAGCCTTTTATGACGGATTCAAAACTAGATGAGCTTTCCGGCGAGGTTGAACGGTCAGACAAAGTCAGCTATAAGCTGGAAAAGAATGAAGAAGGGTATTTGCTTCATCTTACGGCAGACGAGAACTGGCTGAAAGACCCAGAACGCGTATATCCAGTATCTATCGACCCGTCAACTTCTTTATCTGTTTCATCGGATACGTTTGTCATGAGTGCCTACCCGACGACGAACTATTCGGCCTCCTCACAAAAATGGGATGCTAATTTAAAGGCCTATGTACTGAAAACGGGCTATTATGACAAAACAACAGGCACAAACTATGCGTTCATGAAATTTAACAACCTAAAGCCAATTCAAAATATGACTGTCACTAAAGCTACATTAAAAACATACGTAGCCCATTCCTATTATGGAACAAAGGCAACCGGTCTTTGGCTGGATACGGTCAACAGCAATTATGATAATGCAAAAGTGACATGGAACACCAAACCGGCATCTAAAAATATCGGAAAAGCCGACGTCCATAAAGGACAGTGGGCGAGTTATGATGTGACCGCTGCTGTAAAGTCATGGAACTCCGGCGGGGCCAACTATGGATTTAAGCTTCATACAAACGGAAACGGCAAGGAATATTGGAAAAAACTAATTTCTTCAGCGAACTCCGCCAATAAACCATATATTGAAGTGACGTATACCATTCCAAAGGGAAACACACCTACAATCAAAGCCTATCACAACGGCGATTCCACTGGTTATTTCGATATCAGCTGGAAAAAGGTTGAAGGCGCAAAAGGATATAAGGTATGGATTTACAATGGTAAGGAATATCAAGCGATTTCTGCAGGCAACGTCACGTCGTGGAGCACAAAAGGTAAAAAAATCTGGCCTGCGAGCGCAGAAATTGCCTCCAAGAGATATAAACTGCATCTGGACGGCAAGGATGGAGCTGAATTGGCATTAGATCCATCCCCGGTCTATAAGAATTCCGGCGGAAGCTATGCTACAAGCAAAAACTATTGGATTGGCGTCAGTGCGATATTTGACCAAGGTGAAGGAGCGATGTCCGCACCGGCAAAGCCCGTTATCCCTAATGTAGGAAAAGCACAAGCACCGTCTGCAAAGGGCTACAATAATGGGAATGCCACAGGATACTTCGACCTTTCTTGGAAAGCTGTATCCGGTGCAACCGGCTATAAGGTTCAGGTGTTCAATGGGAAAGGCTTTGAGACACTTGATCTCGGAAATCAGACGTCTTGGACCACAAAAGGGAAAAAGATCTGGCCGACAAGTGCAGAAATCAAGGCGGGAAAATATGCTCTTCACCTAAAGGACGGAAGCGGAGCAGAGCTGCCGATCAATCCCGGACCAACCTATAAAAACGCCGGGGGAGATGGAGCCAAAAAAAATTACTCGTTTAAAATTATCGCATACAACAAAGATGGCGAAGCCATTGCATCCCCGGCTGCTAACCCGGCACTTCCTGATATCGCTAGGCCAAAGAATTTAACTGGCTATTTGTATACAAATACAAAATCGAGTCAAACGGGTTATGTGAATTTGATATGGGAAAAGGTTCAAAATGCGAAAGGCTATAAAGTTAACATTTACAACGGTAAGGAATATCAGTCCTTTGATGTGGGTGACGCGGATCATTGGACAACCCAAAATAAAAACATTTGGCCGACTTCTGAGGAAATCAAAGCCGGAAGCTATAAGCTTCATACAGATGGAAAAGGCGGGGAATTAGCCCTCGATCCATCACCTGTCTATAACAATGCAAATGGGAATTACAAAGGGAAGAAGAATTATTCTTTCACGCTTGTCGCCTATGATGCGAATGGTGAAACGATTCCAACGGCGCCCTTTAACCCAACGTTCCATGAAGGCGCAGAATTCCTTGGGACAGAAGAATACTGGTCTATCATTGATATCCCAAGCGGCCAGTTAAATGGTGCGACAGGCAATGTCATTGTGAATGAAGAAGATTTGTCAATTGACGGACGCGGTCCGGGACTTGGCTTATCGAGAACCTACAACAGTCTTGACAGCTCTGATCACTTATTTGGACAAGGCTGGTATGCTGATGCAGAAACATCTGTCATCTCAACGGATGGCGGGGCAATGTATATCGATGAAGACGCTACGACACATCGATTCACGAAAAAAGCCGATGGCACGTATCAGCCGCCGACCGGTGTATATCTTGAATTAACAGAAACAGCTGATCAGTTCATATTAAAAACAAAGGATCAAACCAATGCTTATTTCAATAAAAAAGGCGGCAAACTCCAAAAAGTAGTGGATGGCCACAACAATGCAACTGTCTATACTTACAATGACAAAAATCAACTGACCGCCATTACAGATGCATCAGGCCGCAAGCTTACATTTACCTATGATGAAAACGGCCATGTGACTTCCATCACAGGACCTAAGAATAAGAAAGTCACCTACTCATATGAGAATGATTTGCTGAAGAAGGTTACAGATACAGACGGGACTGTTACAAGCTATGACTATGATGGCGAAGGACGCCTTGTCAAACAGTATTCAGCCAACAGTACCGAAGCAAAGCCTGTCTTTACCGAATATCAGTATAGCGGACACCGTCTCGAAAAAGCGATCAACGCTAAAAAAGAAACATATGTCTACAGCTATGATGCTGATAAAAAGACACTTCTCATGACACAGCCAAATGGCCGGAAGGTACAGTATGGCTATAATGAAGCGGGAAATCCGATTCAGGTCATTGATGATGCTGAAGGGCTAAAAATTACAACGAATACAAAATATGAAGGCAACAATGTCGTAGAAGATGTCGATCCAAACGACGTGGGCACCGGAAAAGCAACGGAAAGCTATCAATATGACAAAGATGGCAACGTTACGTCGGTTAAAGACGCATATGGAACTGAGACATACGAATATAACAAAAACAACGATGTCACAAAAATGAAGGATACCGAGGGCAATGTCACGGATATTGCTTATGACGGACTGGATGCTGTATCCGAAACCGATCAGAGCGGAAAATCATCGTCAGCAGCCGTTTATGATAAATACGGAAATCAGATTCAATCCAGCAAAGATTTATCAGCTTCAACTAATATTTTGAAAGATGGAAGCTTTGAAGCGCAAAAATCCGGCTGGAATCTGACTGCCTCTAAAGACAGCGGCAAAATTTCAGTCATCGCCGATAAAAGCGGAGTTCTTTCCGGATCAAAGGCATTGGAAGTCTTGAGCCAATCAACGTCTGCAGGAACCGATCACGGGTATTCCTCAGCGACTCAAACAGTTGAACTGGAGCCGAATACAACCTATACATTAAGCGGGAAAATCAAAACGGATCTAGCGAAATCAAGAGCCTACTTTAACATTGATCTGCGAGACAAAGATCAAAAACGAATTCAATGGATTCACAATGAATACAGTGCATTAGCCGGAAAAAATGACTGGACAAAACGGCAAATCACTTTTACGACTCCAGCGAATGCAGGAAAAGCCGTTGTGTATATGGAAGTCGATCATAAAGATAAAGATGGCAAAGGAAAAGCATGGTTTGATGAAGTCCAGCTGGAAAAAGGCGAAGTATCATCAAGCTATAACCCAGTTCAAAACAGCAGCTTCACATCAGCAACGGAAAACTGGAATGTAAGCGGGGCATCCGTTGATTCTGAAGAAGGCTTTAATGATGATGTATCATTAAAAGCTGCCCGGACCAGTGCGTCCCAAGCCGGATCAGTAACAAAACAAACCGTTGTCTTAGGGCAAAGCGCAAATGACAAACCGGTTTATCTCACACTGACAGGAATGTCGAAAGCAAGCAGCGTCAAATTTACAGATGAAAAAGACTATTCTCTGCAGGCGAATGTCACTTACGCGGACGGCAGCACAGGCGTCTACAATGCGAAATTCCCTTCTGGAACACAGGAATGGAACCGAGCAGCTGTCGTCATCCCTAAAACAAAGCCGATCAATAAAGTCGATATCAGTATTCTGTTCCAAAAGAGTGCGACAGGCACAGTCTGGTTTGATGATATCCGTTTGATTGAAGGAAGCCTTCTAACAAAAAGCACGTATGACAGTAATGGTAACTATGTGACTAAGGAAGAAGATGAACTAGGATACTCTACTTCAACTGATTACGATGAAACTGGTAAGAAAACGTCTGAAACAGATGCAAAAGGTGAAAAAACAACCTATACGTATGATCAGGCAGACCAATTGACAAACATGACGCTCTCTAACGGCACGTCTATCCTTCACAGCTATGATAAGGAAGGCAATGAGGTAAGCAAAACCATCCGGGCGGGAGCAGATCAAACCTATAAATACGAATATGATGTGATGGGCAAGCTTGTCAAAACAACTGATCCTCTGGGCAATGTGTTAGCAAGCGAATATGATGCCAACAGCAACCTGACCAAAACCATTTCACCGAATGGCAACGAAGTGTCTCTTTCTTATGATGGAACAGACCGGGTGAAATCAAAGTCGTATAACGGTACAGAAAAGTACAATTTCACGTATGACAAAAATGGAAATGAAACGTCGGTCGTCAATAAAGAGCAGAACACCACAAAGAAACGGACATTTGACAACAAAAACCGTTTAACCGAATTGACAGACCGCGGCGGCAGCCAAACTTGGACATATCCTAGTGACTCCGATAAGCTGAAAACCTTCTCGTGGAGCCATGGGGACCAAAAAGGAACGAATCAATTTACGTATAACAAGCTGGATCAAATGATTGAGATGAAAGACAGTACATCTTCATATTCATTTGATTATGATGAAAATGGCAACGTCCAAACCTTTATTACGGGCAACGGCGGCGGAACAAGTTTTTCTTATGACGAAAGAAACCTTGTAAGCTCGCTGCATATCGGTGACAAAAACGGCGGAAACATTCTGACGGAAAGCTATGAATATGATGCCAACGGCAATCGCACAACGATAAACAGCTCAGCAAGCGGCAAGGTGCAATATGAGTATGGGAAGCTGAATCAGCTTGTCAAAGAAACCCATGAAGACGGTACTGTCATTGAATACACATATGATGGATTCGGGAACCGGAAAACCGTTACAACTATAAAAGACGGCTCAAGCAAAACAGTGAACGCTTCCTTCAACATCATGAACCAGCTGACAAAAGTCAATGAGGAAAGCATCTCTTACGATAAAAACGGCAACCGCACATCTGACGGCAGATTCACATATACGTGGGATGCAGAAGATAACCTGACCGCCGTTACAAAAAAAGGCGAAGACAAGCCATTCGCAACATATAAGTATGACGAAAAAGGAAACAGAATCCAAAAAACGGTCAACGGAAAAGTCACGAATTACTTCTACGACGGAGACAGCTTGAACGTCTTGTATGAAACAGACGCAGACAACAACGTCACAAAATCATACACGTACGGAGACAGCGGCCAGCTGTTATCCTACACAGAAAATGGCAAGAAATATTTCTATCACTACAACGCTCACGGCGACATCATCGCGATCTCAGACAGCACCGGAAAAACGGTTGCAAAATATCAATACGATGCGTGGGGAAATCCAACAAAAACCGAAGCAAGCGATGAAGTGAAAGATAACCGTTACCGCTACGCAGGCTACCAATACGACGAAGAAACCGGCCTGTACTACCTCATGGCCCGCTACTACGAGCCAAGAAACGGCGTGTTCCTATCGCTCGACCCAGACCCGGGCAGCGACGGCGACTCATTGGATCAGAATGGGTATGCTTATGGAAATAATAACCCGGTGATGAATGTTGATCCGGATGGGCATTGGGTTTGGATGGTAGCAGGTGCTTTAATTGGAGGAGTCTCTTCTTACAAAGCTGCCAAGGCAAAGGGAGCAAGAGGTTGGAGATTAGTTGGATCTGTAGCCTTAGGTGCTGCTGGCGGAGCAATCGGAGGAAACTATCTAAGAGTAGGGCGTACTCTATTTAAAGCTGGAAAATTATCTAAAACGTATTGGAATGCTAGAAAAGTCGCAAAGGCAAACAAAGGTGTGATTAAAAGGGCTAAAACTAATAAAGGTTGGGTAGTTACTACTAAAAAACATACAGTAAGGTTAATGGGGAAAAATTCTGGTCAACGAAAGAAACCATACTATAGAATGTCAGTTAGAAATAAAGGTCCTTTAAATGCAAAAGGGCATTTCTCAAATAATCCTGCTGAGACTCATATAAAGTTAAGATGGTCATCATATAGAAATATAAATAAACGCTTGCGCAATAAGTCACACAGAAGATAATAGTATTAATATAATTAAATCTATAAATCAAATGTAAAGATCATTTAGGGATTAATAATAGCAATTAACATAGTTAGAGATGCAGATGGTTATTCAGGTGGATTCTATTTAAGAATCTTGTCTAAGTTTCCATCTGCATTTACAAACATTTTACTTAATTAAAGTGAGGAGAATGTTATAACATGAACAGTATTGAGCAATGGATAGATTATATAAATCACGATGTTAATTGCTTTATGTACGATATTAATTTTGAATACCTAGAGAATAGATTAACTCTTTATCTTAAGTTATATGAAGAAGAAGAAAAAGCCACTTTAAAAGAAATTTCATTTAAGGATATAAGTGGAATTTATTGTGATTTTAGTGTTCATAACAAGTTTGATAAAACTATACCCATTGATACTAATTGGTACCTTGAAGAAATCAGTTATTTCAAAGAAGGAATTGGAAAACTACAAAATGGTATATTAGGTAATCAAGTCTTAAATGCTAATTTTCTTATAGAAATTAACGGGACTTTACTTGCTATAGAATCTAAATGTGTATCCTTTGATTCTAAAGAATATCAAGCGTTTAATGATTATGAAAAAACTGAAAAAAAACAAAAAAATAATATAGTGGCTGGGATCAAGAAATTTTTTCAAGGAGGCAGGATTTAAGTGAATAATCCAATACAAAAGCATCTGATTGATTCGGAATTCACCATATTAAAAACAGATTTTCAGTTCTTTAAAAAAGAATTTATTCTTTATTTAGAAATGGATACGAAGGGAAAGAAGCAGCAGCATCGTATTTTATTCAAGAATGTATCATCATTATTTTTTTATGCCGGCAAGGAATCGTCTTTAAAAGATGTTGCTTATGGGGAAAAATGGATTTTGAATTCATTCTCTTACTATCCGAAGGGTATTGGAACATTATATCACCCTTTAATTGAAGATTATGAATCGAATGCAAACGTTTTGATTGGAATTAATCAAGCTGTCTATGCAGTTGAAACTGAAAGGGTTTTCTTTGATTCAACTGAAATATATGCCTCAACATAGAGGTGATCGTAATAATGAAGTAAATAAACGAGTAAGAGGACTTATCTCACCATTTCAAACCTAGGAGCATAACAAATGAAAAAATTAAAAATGAATAAAATTATCAACATGGACACCCAAGATTGTTTTTTCCATGCTGATCCACTGGGGCGTGTCTACATTGGAAAAGGTGTGAAAGGTGATGTGACCATCTCAATCTATGATCCTTCCGGTGATATTCGGGTTTTTAAAGTGAAAGAGCAGATTTCATACAGTGATATTCTGCTCTTTCAACAATGTGCAGATGGCTATGTCTTCGTTTATTACGAATCGTACGAGCCGAAGGTAAAGGTTTTTTCAGAAGAGGGAAGGGTGAAAAGTGTTTTTCACTTGCCTTCAGGGGTTTCCTGCTGTCTTTTGGATGAGAAACAACAGCTTTGGGTCGGTTTATGTGATGAAGGGATTTATCATGATGAGAATCCCAACGGCCATAGTGTGTGGTGTTTTACGTTAGATGGTCAGCAGAAGGAAATACACATTGATAGAAAGCTTGAAGAAATGGATGCGCCTGCTGTAGATGATTGTTATGGACTTGCAGAAAAAAACGGCTTGATTTATATGCTGTATTACGGAGATGCAGTCATTGCCGCATTTGATGAAACGGTCGTGAGACGGGTGTGGATTCTGTCGGATAAAGAGCCGGACTCAGAAGCATTTGATCAGCTCGCGATTTCCGAAGAAGGTTTTTTGGTTGGGACGTTCAATTGTTACAGTGCAGACCTTAAGTCGTCTCTTTATTTGATTTCTGCCGATGTGAGTCAAGAGATGGAAGAGATAACATGCTGTGATTCGAACGGTGAAGGCCTAGATGTTCAACAGCTGAAACTGACAAGTTACGCTGTTTACGCAGTGGCCTCTTCTGGTGTTTATAAGCAGGATATCCAATAAGGTGTAGGGATGAGATTATGATGAATTGGCGCGCTTTAAGTCAGACAAAACAAGACCGCATCTGGTCAGAAGTGAACAAGATCATAAAATGGAAACCCGGAAGCAGATGTCATCACATCATTCCGCCTGATCCATATCGAGTGTTTGATATCTCAAGCGGGATGAGCAGTAAAGCCAGTAATGATGATGTGGTCAGAGTGCTGAATGATTTAGAGACTTCGATTTTGAAAGCATTTCAATCATGTACTGGAAAGAGCGATGTGATGTACGCATTAGATTGGCAGCATGACGGATATACCTTTAGTCCTCATCAGGCAATGCCTCAGGATGAATTTGGCGAATGGCCTGTTCCCGTATTTCCAAATGGAGACTATTATTTCTTTTTTCATCAGGACTTCTCTTGGGGACTTTTGGGAGACCCGTGGAAATTGGCAATCACTGTGTTTGGTGAAGAGCTGTTGGAGGCGATAGATAATGATCCGCCTATCCTGTTTCAAAATAGATGAGTGTTCTGAAATACGGAGGTGAAACATGGGCTTTTGGGAAGAGAAATATAAAAATAAAAAGATATTCGTAAGTGATGATGGTATGGATATTTGTCACGACGCCATCGAAGATTTTCACGCTGTGTTCCTTGAACAATTGGATCGTAAGCCTACTCTAAATGAATTTGTTTATACCCTCTTTCAGGTATTAAACTCAGACGGCGATTCGCTTTTTAAAGAATTAGAAGGAAAACAAGTCACTGACATCAACCTAAAGATGAAAAAAAGAACTACTTTAAGTGAAGTTAGGCCTGGTGTTGTCATTGAAATCCCTTTACGGAAAATCAATCAGTTCACATATGCATTAGTGGTAAAAGGAGATTTAGCAACAGATAAAAATGATGATCTTCTCATTCAGTATTTTGATATTTTTACAGATCAACGCTTGAGTAAAAAAGACATTTCTCTCATGATGGCAGAAAAGCAAAGAACCCTTTTTATTGCGAATACAGGATATACAGGCTTTCTTCAGGGGAATTGGAAGGTTGTTTCCAAGGTGCCGATAGATTTGATGAAAAAATTTGATCATTCTACTATAACATTTGTCATGTATGAAGATGGAAAATACCTCATTAGCCAAGACGATTCATTAGCGGCAGAGAGTGATTTAATAGAGGTTGATGAAAAACGGGGGAAGACCTTTAGCAACCCGATTGGGCTATTTGGTCACCTTAGTATTGAGGATATTCTTTATCAATATTTCAAGGGAACCTCGATGGAGGAATTGATTAAGTATGAGTTGTAAGAAGTTATGGTGGAGATCATATGAGCAGATTTTGTCTGGAATATGCTGATTCTACTCTTTTTCATTTAAGTGATTTTTTTACCCAATTCCCCCTCCATATCACTGAGTATAATTGGGTTATTGGCGATATTTTGAATATGATGGATGTATCCGAGGATAAGGATCATTGGAACGATATCATTGGCGAGTGTGAAGACTATCTTTTTATCACAGGTGAGGAATTTCATCGTATATTAAATGAATTTGAGATTTATGTGATATTTTGTATTTTAACTGCTGAGCCTAAAGAGACGATACTGTATGACATAACACAAATTCCGTTTGTTGAAGGGAATGCTGACTTTTATGAAGATGATTATATCTCCCCTGTGAAAGAATGTATTTTCGAAGTCGGTTTCTTTGATTCAACAGATATTGTATTTACAGTGACCGATGAAAATATAGAAAGAATGTTGCAGGATGCTTTTCCTGATTTGAAGCCTTACTGTGAGTATGGAAGTATAGAGACGCTATCAACGGAGGAATCAAAATTGAGTATTTCAGGAGCTACTCCTATTTTGTTTCAGCATATCAAAAAATGGCGTTTTTATCGAGAAACAGATCACGTGCTTGGTGCCATTTATACGATTGAGTTAGCAGCTGTTTATCATTCACGTACGATTGTTGTCATATTCAAAGACGTTTCAGTCGTTACGATACGAGAAATCGAAACCCTATCGAATCTATCAGATGGACTTCTCCATATTGAAATGCAACCACAAGGCACGTACCTTGTGGAAGAATGGGAAGAGCAGACATTCCGCTTTTATTGCCGGCAATATGAGGTGATGGAAGTTGAATAGGGTGAGGAGAGGATCAACGTGCTTCAAAAACTGAGAAAAAGACAGCGAGAGCTTGAAGAAACGCCGTATCCTAGTGAATTGTACGGCTTTGAAGCGGAAATCTATGAGTTTTTTATGCTTGTTGATGGCAGTTTGGATTATGTGCTGGCGAATAAAAGGATGCCCCGGCATCAGCGGCGTTCGTTGGAGAAAAGCTTTTTTGAGCTTTATCCTGACATACTTCCGGGTATGATCAAAAACGATAAAGATCTGTATCAGCACATTCTCTTGTATGAACAAGTCAGACAAGAGATTTGCGTTGCGCTATCCAACTGATAAGGGGAAGATTTTATGGAAATAACCTCTATAAGCAGTATCGGAAATTTAGATATGGTCGATCTAAAGCCTGACCAAATTGTTATGTCGTGTGAACTTGAAGATGCAGAGTCGTTTTATCGTGTATGGCAAGGGCTTGCCTATGAGCGAATTATGATACAGGTGATAACGACTGGTTCATTTATAGAAGACCTATCCAAGTACTTTGAAGGTTATGCTTACAAGGTGACGAAGCTGGCGAAACGAGAATTTCATTTTCAATCTGTATTACAGAAAGCAGACCGGGACATTGCAGGCTTTCTCTTTCTGTTAGCTTCTATCAATGACGATGTTTTTCTGATCACTGATCCTCAACCGGATAAAAGCTATTTTTCCGATGGGAAGCTCCAATGCCTAACAGACTCAGGCGAACTGATCATGTGGTTTGAATATGATGCTGCGGAGATCTATATGGTTGGAGGTAACTAAAAATAGGAGGAATTCATTTGAATATCACACAATACGAGAAATTGAAAAAGCATCTTTCTGATGAGGATACAGGTCCATTTACATTAAACGAGTTTTCTTTCTATATGAAAGAAGATGATCATTATATTCATATTCCTGTGTTTGAATTAAAACTATCTGCTCAAACCTGTGACATTCAATTGCGGTTTAAAAACATTAGTGCATCAAAGCTGGATGATCTTAAATCCATCGATGTGGTTGAGTTGGAGATTGAACCGACTGACGATCAATGGGAAAGACTCCGTTATTATGTGTATGATCAAGAAGATCAGATGAGTTTCTATTGCGGAGGGTGGGATGTGATCAAGTGTGACAAGAAGTCACACTGATTTTCCCCACTTTCCAAGCGTTCTTGCTTTTGTTGCCGCATATGTCACGAGAAACGGAAAAGTCACAACCAGGAAAGCCAAAGGCACCCAATTTGATAATCCTGTTACATAATGGAGTGCAATTGACAAGAGAGTCAGGAAGCTCAAGGTGCAGGTGACGTTTCGAACGTCTTTTTCGCTTCTTTTATATTTCTCTCTCATGGTGGATTGATCACTGTATATCGGCGAAGTCCCGGGCTCAGCCGAAAAGATATGCATACCTTGTGAAGAGCAAACATGTTCCCATCCGGCCGCTTCAAACATCACGGTGTATTCCGCCAAGCTTTCTTCCTCAACATCATGATAATCAATACTGTAGATCAATTTCCGCGGCTCAGCTTTTCTAAGCTTATACCCCATAAACGCAAAAGAATCGAGTACCCAGCCTTTGCTGGCCATATCATTTAGTCTCTTCATATCCTTTTCTTCTGAAAAGGCCAATCCTTCAGACATCATAAATTTTTTCTGTTTCATGACTAATCCCCTTTCAATTGTTGAAAAGCACGTTGACCGTGTTCAGCCATCACTTTTCTGCGCTGAATTTCTTTTTTGAGTAGTTCTTGGCCGTGCAAGGTGGTTTGGTACACTTTGCGGCGCGGGTTGTCATTGTTGACAAGCTCAATGATCTCTTCTTGCAGTAATTTCTTTAACAATGTATATAAGGTAGCCGGGCCGATCGTGAAGGAGTTATCGGTCATGTCTTCAATCTCTTGCATGATCGAATATCCGTGTTTTGGTTCAAGCAATGTTAAGACAATATAATAGGCTGGATCGGTAAGCTGATCCATTTCCTGCGGACGCTGCTTTGGCAAGTGTTCACCTCATTTCCTATATCAACAAATGATATATCATCTATTGATATAATAAAATCTTCCTTTTTGTTTGTCAATGCAATTTTTTTCTGCATCCAGTCATCATAAAGAAACAATCACCGAGTATGCATTAATGTATGCGTTTTCATAGAGAGGGGAGTCTTGATGAAAAAATGGATGGCAGCGGTTTTTGTGATGATGTTGATGTTGAGTTTTGACGGGAATTAGAGTGTGAAGGCGGCGGAGCCAAAGGTGTATCAGTTTGATTTTGGAAGCGGTTCGGTAGAGCCTGATTACATTGGTGTCAGGGCGTCTGACCGGTATGACCGGTCAAAGGGCTACGGTTTTCAGACACCGGAGAATATGGAGGATGTGGCGGCATCCGGGACTGGCGTGAAGAGTGATGCGGTTCAGTTTTTAGCGTATGGGACGAAAAGCAATAACACGTTTAATGTGGATCTCCCGAACGGCCTTTATGAGGTGAAGGTGACGCTTGGCAATACGGCAAGGGCCAGTGTTGCGGCGGAGGGCGTGTTTCAGGTCATTAATATGACAGGGGATGGCGCGGAGGATACGTTCCAAATTCCTGTCACCGACGGGCAGCTGAATCTGCTGGTGACAGAGGGGAAAGCTGGCACCGCTTTTACGCTCAGCGCCTTGAAAATAAAGAAATTGTCTGATCAGCCGGTGACGAATCGAACCATTTATGTCGGCGGCGACTCGACGGTGTGCAATTATTATCCGCTCAACAGCAGCAAGCAGGCGGGCTGGGGGCAGATGCTGCCTCACTATATCGTTAAACACACCTTTCAAGTGAGAAACATGGCGTCTGGCGGGCAGATCGCGAGAGGATTCAGAAATGATGGACAGCTTGAGGCGATCCTGAAGTATATTAAACCGGGAGATTATTTTATGTTGCAGCTTGGCATTAATGACACAAATCCGAAGCATAATGAATCTGAAGCAGAGTTTAAAGAGGTGATGCGTGATATGATTCGTCAGGTGAAAGCGAAAGGAGCGGACGTCATCCTATCAACGCCCCAGGGCCGGGCGACCGATTTTACTTCTGAAGGCATCCATTCGTCTGTAAACAGATGGTACAGGGCCTCTATTTTAGCTTTGGCCGAAGAGGAAAAAACACATCTCATTGACTTAAATGTCCTCAGCTCGGCATACTTTACATCGATCGGTCCGGAAAAAACACTCGCGCTTTATATGGACGGAGATACGCTTCATCCGAACCGCGCTGGGGCCGACGCACTGGCGCGATTGGCTGTTCAGGAGCTAAAACGCCAGGGAATCGATGGCTTTTAATACATCATTTTTCGTCAAAACACATATGCCTTCGTCAATTAGAGTATAATGAGAACATCTGCAAGAGACAGGAGTTTATACATGAGTCATTTTAAAAACTATCAAATCAGTCATGACATTTTACGAGCATTGGAAGGACTGGGATATACAGAACCGACCAAGGTGCAGCAGAGCGTGATCCCCGCTGCCCTTGAACGAAAGGATCTTGTCGTCAAATCACAGACGGGAAGCGGGAAAACGGCTTCGTTCGGGATTCCTCTCTGTGAGCTGGCGGATTGGGATGAAAACAAGCCGCAGGCGCTTATTTTAACTCCAACCCGTGAGCTTGCGGTGCAAGTAAAGGAAGATATCACGAACATCGGACGATTTAAACGGATCAAAGCGACAGCCGTATTTGGAAAATCCTCCTTTGATAAACAAAAAGCTGAGCTTAAGCAAAAAAGCCACATTGTTGTCGGCACGCCGGGCCGTGTTCTGGATCATATCGAAAAAGGCACGCTGCCGTTGGATCGTCTCTCTTATTTGGTCATTGATGAAGCGGATGAGATGCTGAATATGGGCTTTATCGAGCAGGTGGAGGCGATTATCAAGCATCTGCCGACTGAGCGCACAACGATGCTGTTTTCGGCGACGCTGCCAGAGGACATTGAGAAATTAAGCCGTCAATATATGCAAAACCCGGAGCATATCGAAATCAAAGCGGCCGGGCTTACCACAAGAAATATTGAACATGCGGTGATTCAAGTAAGAGAAGAGAATAAATTTTCATTGCTGAAAGATGTGCTGATGACGGAGAATCCCGACAGCTGCATCATTTTCTGCCGAACGAAAGAGCACCTCAATCAGCTGACCGATGAATTGGATGACTTAGGATATCCATGCGATAAAATTCACGGCGGAATGATTCAGGAAGACCGATTCGACGTCATGAATGAATTTAAACGTGGCGAGTACCGTTACTTAGTGGCGACGGATGTCGCCGCGCGCGGGATTGATATTGAAAATATCTCCCTTGTCATCAACTATGATCTGCCGCTTGAAAAGGAAAGCTATGTCCACCGCACGGGCCGAACGGGACGCGCAGGGAACAAAGGAAAGGCCATTTCGTTTGTCACGGTCTTCGAAAAACGGTTTTTAGCCGACATTGAAGAATATATCGGATTTGAAATTCAAAAAATAGATGCCCCTTCTCAAGAGGAAGTGGCAAGGAAGAAACCAGAATTTCTAGCTAAACTGAATGACCGTCCGGAAAGCAAAAAGGACAAAAGCGAAGAGCTGAATAAAGACATTATGAAGCTGTATTTTAACGGCGGAAAGAAAAAGAAAATCAGAGCCGTTGATTTTGTAGGAACGATTGCCAAAATTGACGGTGTGTCAGCTGACGACATCGGCATCATTACGATCATGGATAACGCCTCATACGTTGAGATTTTAAATGGTAAAGGCCCTCATGTTCTCAAAGTGATGAAGAACACAACCGTCAAAGGGAAAAAGCTGAAGGTGAATAAAGCGAATAAATGATGAATGACCTGCTCCCAGTTAAAGGGGCAGGTCATTTTGCTGCTGGCTGACATTGGCGCTGGTCTCCTCCGGAACAAAGGCAAGAATCACAATACCAATTACAAACAAAATGATCAGGCTGAACACCGCAGTCGAGGATTTCCCGGTCAGCTGGGCTGTCACGGCAATGAGCAGCGGCCCCATAATTGAGGCGAATTTTCCGAAAATGTTGTAAAAACCGAAGAATTCATTGGCGTGGCGCTTTGGCACAAGCTTGGCGAAATAGGAACGGCTTAGGGCTTGAATACCGCCTTGCGAGGTGGCGACAAGCATAGCCAGTATCCAGAAATCAAGCGTTGTCTCCATAAAATAGGCATACACGCAGACGATCATATAAATGACGATCCCGACGTACAGCATTGTCTTCCCCGTGAAGCGTTCTGCCAGTTTTCCGTATATAATCGAAAACGGCGCGGCGACTACCTGGGTGACAAATAGGATGATCAGAAGGCTTGAGGAGCCGATCCCTAAATCTGATCCATAGGATGTCGACATCGTAATAATCGTGCCGACTCCGTCGATATAAAAGAAATAAGCGAGCAAGAAGAGGAAAAGTGCCCGGTATTGCCTGATCCGTTTCATCGTTTGGCCGAGCCGCTTAAAGCTGTTGATGACAATATGAGGTTCTTTTTTGATGTAATAGCGTTGATGGACATGTTTAATCATTGGGATGGTGAACAGCCCCCACCAGGCAGCTGTTATGAAAAAGGACAGCTGGCTTGCGGCCGGTACAGACACTGGAATAGTCTCTGCTTGTGCGAGCAGGATGACAGCAATACTGATGATAAATGGAATCGTGCTTCCAATGTATCCTAAGCCAAAACCCCGTGCTGAGACGAGATTCATCCGCTTCTCAGGCGTGACGTCAACGAGAAAGGCATCATAAAACACATTGGCGCCGGAAAAACCGATAGCCGATATCGTATAAAACAGCAACAATAGCAGCCAATGTTCACTAGGGATAAAGGCGAGCATCGCGGTGCTGGCGACACCGGCTGACACAAAGAAACCGAAGAACTTTTTCTTGCACCCTTCATAGTCGGCGATTGTGCCTAAAATAGGGCCGAGCATCGCAAGAATAAACGTTGAAATCGCAATGGTATAGCCCAGATAGGCAGTCGATTGAGCGGCGCTGACACCGCTTTCCGCAGCTGCTGATTTATAAAATAACGGAAATACCGCGGTGGTCACGACAATTGAGTAAGCAGAATTTGCCCAGTCATATAATACCCAGCTGTTTTCTTGTTTCGTAAAACGTTTCATCATCAGAGCCCCTCTCCGGTAACGATACTTCTATTGTACGAAAAATGGGCCTGAAAAGAATGGAATGCACGTCAATTTTTACAAAATATTTATGTTTTTTCGCTTTAAATCATACTTTTGATTTATTGCTGGGGTTAGGTGCATCTGGTACCATTTAACTATATTTTATGGTATTTTCCAGAAGGGATTCAGCAGAGAGGAGACAGAGCATGAGGCGAATAGGCTTGTGTATAAGCCTGCTGGTCACAGTTCTTGTGATGAGCGCATGCGAAAGTGAAGGTGAGGCTCAGATATTCGCAGACTGTGATCAAAAGACAGTAAAACAAACCGCAGCCAAACCGATGAGCAGCAAGAAAAAGCAGGATTTCCAAGCCTTCGCAAGCGACAGGCAGCTGGCCATTGTGTTCAGTTCCATGATACAAGTGAGCGAAGCATTTGATTATGGAATCGGCAATCCAGAATACTTCGTGCGAAGCAGCATGACTGAAGAAGAAGCAGACATTGCGAAGGAGAATCTCGAATCGATTAAGCTTGAGAACAAATCGCTCAAAAAACAAAACAGCGAGGCGGTCGCCTTGCTTCAAAAAACGCGTAATCAAGACATGAGCCGCATCGAAATTCAGCAGCTGACAGAAAATAGAGCCGCTTTTTTTGAGAACGCAGACAATATGATCAAACTCATCGGCCAAGTCACACCGAAAAACGCGAAGAAGACAAGACAGCAGCTGGATCAGCTGAAAAAACAATATACACAATACAGCGCCGAAAGTGTCAAAATCATGAACAGCATTGTCAAAAAGCAGAAAGCTGACAAGGCATCATTTGAACGCCATCTGGAGGCGCTGCTTCAAAAACAGCCCGGGCAGCAGGTACGGAGTGAATTGTACTGACCAGCTTCCGTCTTTCCCTGATGATATTGACCTAGTACAAAAAGAATGTACAATCAAGATATAGTCTGTTCTTAGTTGATTGGAGGGACATGTCATGAAAATTGCGAAGGTGATCAACAATAATGTGATCAGCGTGGTCAATGAACAAGGGAAAGAATTGGTCGTCATGGGCAGGGGGCTCGCGTTTCAGAAAAAGTCCGGCGATGATGTCGATGAAGCCCGCATTGAGAAAGTGTTCACGCTCGATAACAAGGATGTATCAGAAAAGTTCAAAACCCTTTTGTATGATATACCGATCGAGTGTATGGAAGTATCCGAAGAGATTATCAGCTACGCAAAATTACAGCTCGGCAAAAAGCTCAACGACAGCATCTATGTGTCGCTGACCGACCATATTAACTTTGCCATCCAGCGCAACCAGAAAGGGCTTGATATCAAAAACGCCTTGCTGTGGGAAACAAAACGGCTGTACAAAGACGAATTTGCGATCGGCAAAGAAGCGTTGGTCATGGTGAAAAACAAGACTGGTGTTTCTCTGCCAGAGGATGAAGCAGGCTTTATTGCTCTGCATATTGTAAATGCCGAGCTGAATGAAGAGATGCCCAATATTATCAACATTACAAAAGTCATGCAAGAGATTTTGAGTATTGTAAAATACCATTTTAAGATTGAATTCAACGAAGAATCGCTTCACTATTATCGGTTCGTCACCCACTTAAAATTTTTCGCGCAGCGTCTTTTTAACGGCACTCACATGGAAAGCCAGGAAGATTTTTTGCTGGATACAGTGAAAGAAAAGTATCATCGCGCGTATGAATGCACGAAGAAAATCCAAACCTACATTGAGCGGGAGTATGAGCACAAGCTCACAAGTGACGAGCTGCTGTATTTAACCATTCACATAGAAAGGGTAGTTAAACAAGCATAATGAGAGCGCTGACATTTTTATTTTCGTGTGTTCGTTTTTTTCTTACATTTCCATATGATAATGTTAGGATTGTTACTGATAAAGCAGGCAAAACCTAAATTACAATGAGTGCGGATCATCTCTGTCTGTGCTGATGGTAATTTAGGTTTTTATTTTTTTCAGGGGGAAGATGAAGATAGTTACAGGATTCAAGTAAGTAAGATTCGGTATTATCATTATTTTGACCGATGTTCCCTTTTAAAAGAATCATGTAAGATCAACATAGAAAACGCTTTCAATGAAAGGGGAATGCCAATATGCCTTATCTGAAACGAGTGTTGCTGCTTCTTGTCACTGGATTGTTTATGAGTTTGTTTGCAGTCACTTCTACTGTCTCGGCTCAAACAGGTGGATCGTTTTTTGACCCTTTTAACGGCTATAACTCCGGTTTTTGGCAAAAAGCAGATGGTTATTCGAATGGAAATATGTTCAACTGCACGTGGCGGGCTAATAACGTATCAATGACGTCATTGGGTGAAATGCGTTTAGCGCTAACAAGCCCAGCTTATAACAAGTTTGACTGCGGGGAAAACCGTTCTGTTCAAACATATGGCTATGGACTTTATGAAGTCAGAATGAAACCAGCTAAAAACACAGGGATCGTTTCATCGTTCTTCACTTACACAGGTCCAACAGATGGAACTCCTTGGGATGAGATTGATATCGAATTTTTAGGAAAAGACACAACGAAGGTTCAATTTAACTATTATACAAATGGTGCAGGAAACCATGAGAAGATTGTTGATCTCGGGTTTGATGCAGCCAATGCCTATCATACGTATGCATTCGATTGGCAGCCAAACTCTATTAAATGGTATGTCGACGGGCAATTAAAACATACTGCAACAAACCAAATTCCGACAACACCTGGAAAGATCATGATGAACTTGTGGAATGGCACGGGTGTCGATGAATGGCTTGGCTCCTACAATGGTGTAAATCCGCTATACGCTCATTATGACTGGGTGCGCTATACAAAAAAATAATGCCAAATGTGAAAGAGCCTGCTGCAATATAGCAGGCTCTTATGATTGTAATGAGGAGTTGTTGGCATGAATCTTCTATTCACTCATAATATCCTATTTGATCTTCTCCCCTCTGTACTCAATGCTACGATCAAGCTCATACATTTAGAAAGAAATAATCCCAATCAAAAGCGCCGCAATGGTCATCACAATCGTTGTTCCCACGGCCCATTTAATAGTGAATTTTTGATGGTCGCCAAAGCTGACGCCTGCCATTCCTACCAATAGATAGGTGGAAGGCACAAGCGGGCTGAGCAGATGCACAGGCTGCCCCAGCAAGGAGGCCCTCCCGATTTCAGCGGCGTCTATTCCGTAAGCGGAAGCGGCTTCGGCGATGATGGGAAGGACACCGAAGTAAAAGGCGTCATTCGACATGAAAAAGGTGAAGGGCATGCTGACGATCGCAGTGATCAACGGCAGGTGCGGGCCCATGGCATCAGGGATGAGTGAAACGAGAGAATGCGCCATGGCATCCACCATTTTTGTGCCGGAGAGAATGCCTGTGAATATGCCCGCAGCAAACACCATTGAGACAACGTTTAACGCATTACCCGCATGCGCCGAGATTCGTTTCTGCTGCTCTTTGACATTTGGATAGTTAACCATCAAGGCAACGGCGAACGCAGTCATAAAAAGAACAGGAAGCGGCAGCAGGCTGGTGATCAGTGCGGCCATCAGAGCGACAGTCAGCAGCAGGTTAAACCATTGAAGAGCGGGACGCTTGAGCGGTGCGGCCTCCGGATCGGAAGACGGTGCGTGATCAATCGAAATGACGCCGAGCCGCTTCCGCTCTTTCTTTCCGAGGATATAAGCAACGGCGATCACCCAGAGAATGCCGGCGATCATAGCGGGAATCAGCGGCGTGAAAACCTCTGACGTGTCCAATTTTAAGGAGGCCAAAACCCTCGCAGTCGGCCCGCCCCACGGGATAATATTCATAACCCCCGAACCGAGCATCGCTATTCCCGCTAACACCAAACGGTTCATGCCGAGCCGTTTGTAAAGAGGCAGCATCGCTGCAATGGTAATCATATAGGTTGTTGTCCCATCTCCGTCCAGCGAAATGGTCATGGTCAGAACCGCTGTGCCTACGGCGATTTTTAACGGATCTCCTTTGACAAACGATAAGATTTTGGCAATGAGAGGATCAAACAGACCTGAGTCAATCATAATGCCGAAATACAGGATGGCGAATAACAGCATGATACCGGTAGGGGCGAGGTCTGTAACGCCCTGAATCATCATCTCGCCGAGATCTTTGCCAAATCCGCTGATCAGGGCAAACACAATAGGAACGACAATCAAAGCAATAAGAGCGGAAAGCCGGTTAGACATAATAAGGTACATAAAGACAATCATCATCACAAAACCGAGTATGGCAAGCATGATATGACCTCCCCTATTCAACAGCTTTTTTAGTAAGCGCTTCCATCCTTTCTTTCTGTGAAGAAGGCTTATTTCAAATGTGTATGACCGCATATTTATATGTAGACCAAAAATCCTAATGAGCGGATTAGCAGTTTATATGAAGAACGCCACGGGTAAATGTGCTGTAGAATGTTTCGTTTTAAAAAGGGGGAGCAGACATGAGTGATGACCAAAACAAACGTGTAAATGAACACTCAAAGGACGAGCAGCTTGAGCAGTACAGGGCCGATAACAGCGGGAAGAAGATGACGACAAACCAAGGCTTGCGGGTGTCAGAGGATGAGCACTCGTTAAAAGCCGGGGTTCGCGGCCCGACGCTGATGGAGGATTTTCACTTTCGGGAGAAAATGACGCACTTTGACCATGAGAGGATTCCGGAGCGCGTTGTGCATGCACGCGGGTATGGCGTGCATGGCTTTTTTCAGGTTTACGAACCAATGACGGAATATACACGGGCCAAATTTCTTCAGGACCCTTCGGTGAAGACACCGGTATTTGTCCGTTTCTCTACGGTTGCGGGTTCTAAAGGCTCCGCAGACACGGTGCGGGATGCCAGAGGCTTTGCGACTAAATTTTATACTGAAGAAGGAAACTATGACCTTGTGGGAAATAACATTCCGGTGTTTTTCATTCAGGATGCGATCAAATTTCCGGATTTGGTTCATGCGTTTAAGCCTGAGCCACACAATGAAATGCCTCAGGCCGCGACTGCTCACGATACGTTTTGGGATTTTGTCGCCAATAACCCTGAGTCGGCTCACATGGTGATGTGGACGATGTCAGACAGAGGCATCCCGCGCAGCTACAGAATGATGGAAGGCTTCGGCGTTCACACGTTCCGTTTTGTCAATGAACAAGGAAAGGCACGTTTCGTGAAATTTCACTGGAAGCCGGTGCTCGGCGTGCATTCTCTCGTATGGGATGAAGCGCAGAAAATTGCCGGGAAAGATCCGGATTTCCATCGCCGTGACCTGTGGGAAACAATTGAAAACGGCGGCAAGGTTGAATACGAGCTCGGCGTGCAGATGATTGATGAGGAAGATGAATTCAAGTTTGATTTTGATATTCTTGATCCGACTAAGCTGTGGCCGGAAGAGCTTGTGCCGGTGAAGATCATTGGGAAAATGACGCTGAACCGCAACCAGGATAATGTGTTTGCGGAAACAGAACAAGTCGCATTCCACCCGGGAAATGTCGTGCCGGGCATCGATTTTACAAATGACCCGCTATTGCAGGGGCGACTTTTCTCTTATACGGATACACAGCTGATTCGTCTTGGCGGTCCGAACTTCCATGAGCTTCCGATTAACCGGCCGGTATGTCCATTCCATAACAATCAATATGACGGCTATCACCGGATGACGATCAATAAGGGACCTGTCGCTTATCATAAAAACTCTCTGCAAAACAATGATCCGTCGCCAGCGACAGCTGAAGAAGGCGGCTACGTCCACTATCAGGAAAAAGTCGAGGGCAAAAAAATCCGCCAGCGAAGCGACAGCTTCAACGATTATTACTCACAGGCGAAGCTTTTCTGGAACAGCATGTCTCCTGTGGAGAAACAGCACATCATTTCTGCTTTCTGCTTCGAGGTCGGGAAGGTCAAAAGCAAAGACGTACAGCGGCAGGTCGTTGATGTCTTCAGCAATGTCGATGCAGATTTAGCAGAAGAAATCGCCAAAGGAGTAGGCGTGGCGGCGCCCGCGAAGCGTAAAGCATCTAAAGAAATTCTTACTTCGCCTGCGTTAAGCCAAGCCCGTACAGTGAAAACCGCGTCAACAAGAAAAGTCGCTGTACTCGCCGGAAACGGATTTCATGAAAAAGAGCTGCAAACAGTACTGGAAGCCTTAAAGCAAGAAGGAATCACAGTGGATATCATCAGTCAAAATCTGGGGTATATGACAAGCGGCAGCGGACAGCAGCTTGAGGCCAGCGGCACGTTCCTGACGGTTGATTCTGTTCTGTATGATGCCGTCTATGCTGCAGGAGGGCTGGAGTTAAAAGACAACAAACAAGCGATGGCGTTTATCAGAGAAGCTTACAATCACTACAAGGCGATCGGTGCGGCAAATGAAGGAATTGACCTTCTTCAATCCTCTGTCGGGACAACAGAGGGGCCAGGCATCGTAACGGCTAAAGATGAACCTGACTACACCGCTTTCAGCAAGGCATTTATCGATGCGGTTTCTGCTCATCGCCATTGGGATAGACGAATTTGATCGGCTCCTGTATCTTTAAGGAAGATACTTTTCATAAGGAGCATGACAAATGAACGAAAAACAGCTCGCTGAAGCTTACGAACGCGATGAAAATATGATGATTTTGGTGTTTGCCCAGTGGTGCGTGAACCATGATCTTGATCCGATGGAGCTGTACGCCAAAGCGTATCCGCAGCAAAAGCTGAATGAAAGCTTGAAAAAAACCATGGACGATCTGGTCGTGCCAAAACACGAAGCAGAGCACATTCCGGACCAGACTGTCATTGCGGTATTAGAGATGTTCGGAAATACAGATTTGGCACAGGCCGTTCATGAAGCGATTTCTGGGCGCAAACAGTAAAAAAAGAGACATCCTGTGTCTCTTTTTTTATTGGAAAAATCATGCTGTTAGACCTAGAAACTTCTTTCGATTTAATCAGTCTATAAAAGTGTGTATTGCTTAAATAAGGGAATGATAAACAACGACATCAAAGGAGGAGATTGTATGAAATGGAATAAAATGCTGAAAGCCGCGGGGATTGCAGTCTTGCTTTTTTCCGTATTTGCATATGCGGCCCCATCTTTAAAAGCAGTTCAAGCGAAAACACCGACTGTCAGCACCCATACGTACAAAAAGATCAAGGAGTTAACGTATCCACAAGTGCATCACATCGGGAATGCCGCGTTTGAAAAGAAAATCAATCAAGAGCTGAAAGCCTACATTGAACAATCGTATCAGGAATACCTGAAAAACAAAAAAGCAGGCGAACAGCAGGGCTTTAAAACGGAATATCAAGCATCCTTCAGCGTCAAATACAATGCGGCAGGCAAGCTCAGCATTCAAACACTCAATTATATCTATTCAGGCGGCGCCCACGGTTTAACGTCTGTCCAGTCCTTCAACTATGACTTGAAAACACAAAAGCGGGTGACGCTGGATCAGATTCTGAACACCAAAACAAAAGTCAGCAAAACGAGAGATTACCTATATAGCTATATCAAAAAACACGATGAGCTGTTTTTCCCTGATGTTAAGAAAGAGGATATAACCCTAAACAAAGACACAATGTTTTACTTTACGGCAAACGGGATCGCCATCGTCTTCGGCCAGTATGACTTGGGGCCTTATGCAGTGGGAATCCGGGATGTGCAGGTGCCAGCCTCTATTTATCAATAATCAAAGAGCCATATCCGAAAAGGGATATGGCTCAATGTTTCTACCACACAAACAGGCCGACAATCGCAGCACTTAATAAAGATACCGCAATTCCGCTGACGAGGAGCTTCCACACGTTTCTCCCGATGACCGTTGACTTTTCTCCGTCAAGGATCGAATTGTACGTGCCGTAAATCATGCCGACAGTACTGAAGTTTGCAAAGGACGTCAGGAATGTCGTCGCCACCGCAACGGTGTGAGGCGGAAGGGATTTGAGATTGTTTTTCAAGTCAAGCATCGCAACAAACTCGTTTGTTGCTAATTTCATGCCCATCAGCTGAGCAACATACATCGCATCGTGCACTGGCAGTCCAAGCAGGAATGCGAACGGACTGAACAGATAAGCAAAAATCGTCTGGATGGTCAGGCCGTGTACGAAAACGCCAAGAATGCCATTAACTGCTGACGTTAATGCGACATATCCGATCACCATTGCCAAAATAACGATAACCATGTTCATGCCGACAAGCATACTGTTAGAAATCGTAGAGAAAAAGTCTTTCTTCTCTTCTTTAGGCGGTGTATAGATGATATCTTCATCCTCCGGCACGTGAACAGGATTCAGCAGGTTTGCGATAATCAGCGCGTTTAAGCAGTTCAAAGGAATGGCGGTAAACACGTATGTCGCAGGCACCATTGAAAGATAAGATCCGATAATGGAGCCGCTGATGCTGCTCATGCTCATTAAGCCGAATGTGAGCAGGCGGTTGTTGCTTAAAACCGTTAGCTGCTGGCGGATAACCGCAAGTGCTTCGGTATTTCCAAGAAACATCATTTGAATAGAGAAAAAGCTTTCTAATTTCGGCAAGCGGGAAGCCTTTGAAATCACCCATCCGATTTTATCAATCAGCCAAGGCAAAATGCCGAAATACGTTAAAATATCAAAGAATGTGACGATAAAGATAATTGGAAGAAGCGCACTAAAGAAAAAGTCTACTGTTTCATTCGCCATCACTGACGGAAAGGCAAACGCGATACCGTCACTGGCGCAAGCAATCAGCCAAGTGAAGAAATCACCGATTTTACCGATAGCCCAGCTTCCGACTTTTGTTCCCAGCATAAACCAAGTAATCAGCAATTCCAGAACAATTAACGTAATGATCGGGCGCCACTTGATTTTCTTTTTCTGCGGAGAACATAGGAATACAACTGCCATAATCACAATGAGACCGACAAGGTTTAGTAAAAAGTACATGATAGCAACTCCTATGAGGGTTATTATGGAAACAAAAAAAGCTCTTATCCTTCACAAATTCTGGAAGTGCAGAAAGTGTGAAAAATAAGAGCAAACAGAAAAGAACTTGTCCTTTTCAACTCGTTCAAATTTATTCAAACTTTCTTGTAGTCTAGTTTTTTACGGTTACTAGGTAGAAACAATCAGACCATATTACTGATCATATACAAGAATGTCTTTTTCTAAGATGATAGCAGTATTTTATCCTTTCACTTTTTGAAAATCAACCTTTTTAACTATTTTCACAATAATAAAATTTATATTCTAAAATGAGAAAATAAAGGAAAAACTTGCTGGATTGCTATGCTGATATGATGTTGGCGGGATACCAGCATGTCAGTACTGATTTTTCTTCACTATAAGGTTCCAGCTCCTGGATATTTGTTGTATGATGGAAACGGGGAAACCCATACAGCAGAAAGGGAGTTTTTTTCATGATTATCCAATTCATTCGTTATAGATAATGACAGGTGTAGACAAACTGCCAGACCTGGCCAATTTTTGAGATAGGCCTAGGTTTATTTGTCTATGCCTTTTTCATTTATCTAAAAATGAATGAATGGGGTGTTTTTTATCATGAAGCGTACAGTTGATTTCAGCATGTTTCGATGCCCGCTCTGCGTTTCTTCTATGGATGCGGCATCAGGGAAAAGCTTGATTTGTACAGAACGAGGACATACATTTGATCTATCTCGGCACGGCTACGTGAACTTTCTGACGAAGCCGGTCAAAACCAGTTACGGTGCTGAGCTTTTTGAAGCGAGGAGCAGGCTGATTGGAGAATGTGGTTTTTTTGACCCGCTCCATGATGCGATTGCAGAACTCATCAGTCATCCCACATCTGGTCATGAGGCATTTACCATCCTGGACAGCGGTTGCGGCGAGGGTTCTCATTTGAATGCGCTTTGCGGGTTTGATTATGCAGGGAAAGCAGCGATAGGAACCGGCATAGATCTTTCGAAGGATGGGATCTTAAAAGCTTCTAAGGCATTCAAAGATCAGATGTGGGCGGTTGCCGATGTGGCGCGTGCTCCTTTTCATGATCGCCAATTTGATGTTGTTCTGTCTATTTTTTCGCCGTCCAATTATGCAGAGTTTCATAGACTGCTGAAGAATGATGGCATGCTCGTAAAAGTAGTGCCGCGAAGCGATTATTTAATAGAATTAAGGCAATTTTTATATGCTGATTCACCAAGGCGCACGTATTCCAATGCGGCAGCTGTTGAGCGTTTTGCAGCAAATGCAGCACACAGCCGTCCTGTCAGGCTGCGCTATGTTAAAACGCTTGACAGGCAGGCGATCCACTGGCTTCTCAAGATGACGCCGCTTGCCTGGTCGGCGCCGAAAGATCGAGTCAGCCTCCTGAAAGAGATGAAATCAGCCGATATTACGGTTGATGTTGATATCCTAATAGGAATGAAATGAATAGCAGAGGAAAGCTCCGAAAAAAGGAGCTTTCCTTTTTTAATCGGAATAGTTGGCCCACGCTTCTCGTACATATGGAAAGGGGACGGAAACAGCCGATGCGGACAGGTTTATGTAAACGCTTTCTAGTTCGCGGAAACGGGGGATGTGTGTGTGGAACTGATCATCATTCTATTGGCGTTAGGTTTGCTGATGTTTACGGCGTATCGGGGATTTTCTGTCATATTGTTTGCGCCGATTTGCGCGTTATTCGCGGTGCTGCTGACAGATCCAAGCCATGTGCTTCCTTTTTTTTCATCAATTTTTATGGAGAAGATGGCGGGTTTTATTAAGCTGTATTTCCCAGTGTTTTTGCTCGGTGCCATTTTTGGAAAGGTCGTTGAAATGGCAGGGCTTGCGGCATCAATCGCGAAAACAATTGTCCGGCTTGTCGGGGCAAAAAGAGCGATACTTGCCATTGTGCTGATGGGTGCTGTCTTGACGTACAGCGGTGTCAGCCTGTTTGTTGTCGTATTTGCCGTATATCCTTTTGCGAAAAACATGTTCCAAGAAGCAAACATACCAAAACGCCTCATCCCGGGAACGATTGCTTTAGGGGCTTTTACATTTACGATGGACGCACTTCCGGGAACGCCGCAAATCCAAAATGTCATTCCGACGTCGTTTTTCAAAACAGACATTTATGCCGCCCCTTGGCTGGGCTTGATGGGCGCAGTGATTGTGCTGGCAGCTGGGATGCTCTATTTGGAATCAAGGCGGAAAAAAGCGCAGGCATCTGGCGAAGGCTATGGCGGTTTTGATTCGCAGAATGCTCCTGCTCCTGAATCGATTGAGTCCGCGGCTGAACCGGACAAAAGCCCGATTCGGCACGCGCTTGCCTTTGTCCCGCTTATTCTCGTCGGTGCAGTGAATAAATATTTCACCATTTACCTGCCAAAGTGGTATCCGAATGGATTTGATTTTTCTTCCATAGGATTAAAGGAGTTCGGCAGGCTTGATATTTCTTCAGCAGCTGCTATTTGGTCGGTGGAGATTGCTTTAGTGATTGGCATCATCACAACGATTTTATTTGATTGGAGAAGTGTGTTTGCCCAATTGAAGGAAGGGCTGAATGAAGGAATTGGCGGCGCCTTGCTGGCATCTATGAATACGGGTGCCGAGTACGGGTTCGGCGGCATTATCGCCGCGCTGCCGGGGTTTCATAAGCTGAGCAGCGGAATTTCACATACTTTTACCGATCCGCTTGTAAATGGCGCCGTTACGACAACTGCGCTGGCGGGAATCACCGGCTCGGCTTCAGGAGGAATGGGCATTGCGTTAAGCGCGATGTCAGAACAATACTTACAGGCGATTCAGGCTTACAATATTCCGCCAGAGGTGATGCATCGGGTCATTTCAATGGCATCAGGCGGGATGGACACACTGCCGCATAATGGCGCTGTTATCACGCTTCTGGCCGTGACGGGTTTGACACACCGGCAATCCTATCGCGATATTTTTGCGATCACGCTCATTAAAACGGCTGCCGTATTTGCTGTAATCGCGATTTACAGCCTGACTGGTCTAGTGTAGAAGAAAACGAAAGGAGCATCAATATGGGAAAAGTGCTGTCATCAAGCAAGGAAGCTGCGAAACTGATTCATGATGGGGATATGCTGATCGCGGGAGGGTTTGGGCTGTGCGGCATCCCTGAACAGCTCATTTTGTCTATAAGAGATCAGGGAGTAAAGGATTTAACCGTTGTCAGCAATAACTGCGGAGTCGATGACTGGGGGCTTGGTTTGCTTCTGGCTAACAAGCAAATCAAGAAAATGATTGCTTCCTATGTCGGTGAAAATAAAATTTTTGAGCGGCAGTTTTTAAGCGGAGAGCTTGAGGTCGAGCTTGTTCCCCAAGGAACGCTCGCTGAGAGAATTCGTGCAGGCGGTGCAGGCATACCGGGATTTTATACGGCGACAGGCGTCGGCACCTCCATAGCCGAGGGAAAAGAACATAAAACATTCGGCGGCCGGACTTATGTGCTGGAGCGAGGCATTACCGGCGATGTGGCGATCGTCAAAGCGTGGAAAGCGGACACCATGGGCAATTTGGTTTTTAGGAAAACGGCGAGAAATTTCAATCCCATTGCCGCCATGGCAGGCAAGATCACGATTGCCGAGGCGGAAGAAATCGTGGAAGCAGGAGAGCTCGATCCAGATCACATCCATACGCCGGGAATTTACGTACAGCATGTCGTGCTTGGCGCGAGCCAAGAAAAACGGATTGAAAAACGAACAGTTCAGCAAGCATCGGGAAAGGGTGAGGCCAAGTGAAGGAAGCGAGAAAACGAATGGTCAAACGGGCTGTACAAGAAATCAAGGACGGCATGAATGTGAATCTCGGGATTGGAATGCCGACGCTTGTCGCAAATGAGATACCCGACGGCGTTCACGTCATGCTTCAGTCGGAAAACGGCTTGCTCGGAATTGGCCCCTATCCTCTGGAAGGAACGGAAGACGCGGATTTGATCAATGCGGGAAAGGAAACGATCACTGAAGTGACGGGCGCCTCTTATTTTGACAGCGCTGAGTCATTCGCGATGATAAGAGGCGGGCATATCGATTTGGCTATTCTTGGTGGAATGGAGGTTTCGGAGCAGGGTGATTTGGCCAATTGGATGATCCCGGGCAAAATGGTAAAAGGGATGGGCGGCGCTATGGATCTCGTCAACGGGGCGAAACGGATCGTTGTCATCATGGAGCACGTCAATAAGCATGGTGAATCAAAGGTGAAAAAAACATGCTCCCTTCCGCTGACAGGCCAGAAAGTCGTGCACAGGCTGATTACGGATTTGGCTGTATTTGATTTTGTGAACGGCCGCATGACACTGACGGAGCTTCAGGATGGTGTCACAATTGAAGAGGTTTATGAAAAAACAGAAGCTGATTTCGCTGTAAGCCAGTCTGTACTCAATTCTTAATGGGAAGGTGTTTGACATGAGAAAACAAGTCGCCTTGGTGACAGGGGCTGCCGGCGGAATCGGATTCGAAATGGCAAGAGAATTCGCCCGGGAAGGTGCCAGCGTCATCGTTTCAGACCTCCGTCCGGAAGCATGTGAAAAAGCAGCCTCCAAACTTGCAGAAGAAGGCTTTGACGCGGCGGCCATTCCGTATGATGTGACAAAGGAAGCGCAAGTTGCTGATACGGTGAACGTCATCCAAAAACAATACGGCCGCTTGGATATTCTGGTGAACAATGCCGGTATTCAGCACGTCGCTCCGATTGAAGAGTTTCCGACAGACACCTTTGAACAGCTGATCAAGGTCATGCTGACGGCCCCCTTTATTGCAATGAAGCATGTTTTTCCGATCATGAAAAAACAGCAGTTTGGCAGAATCATTAATATCGCGTCTGTTAATGGATTAGTCGGCTTTGCAGGGAAATCCGCTTATAATAGCGCCAAGCACGGCGTCATTGGACTCACAAAAGTAGGGGCGCTGGAAGGCGCGCCCCACGGCATAACAGTCAATGCGCTCTGTCCGGGTTATGTCGATACCCAGCTTGTACGCAATCAGCTTAGCGATCTATCGAAAACTAGAAATGTCCCTTACGACTCTGTACTTGAACAAGTCATTTTTCCGCTTGTGCCGCAAAAGCGACTGCTTTCCGTCAAGGAAATTGCGGATTATGCCGTGTTTTTGGCAAGCGAGAAGGCGAAGGGCGTCACTGGGCAGGCTGTCGTCCTTGATGGGGGCTACACCGCACAATGACATAAAAAACACACTTGCTCCGCTAGGGAATCAAGTGTGTTTTTTCTTTGCTTATTTCCAAACATCATTAGCGATCTCAACCACATGGCGGAGCTTCGCCCATTGCTGTTCTTCAGTCAGCTTATTGCCTTCCTCAGTTGAAGCGAATCCGCATTGAGGGCTGAGGCAAAGCTGGTCTAAGCTTACATAACGGGATGCTTCTTCGATACGGCGTTTCACGTCATCCGGATTTTCAAGCTCACCGAATTTAGATGTCACTAAGCCAAGAACAAGCTGAAGATCAGACCGTTTTACGTAACGGAGCGGCTCAAATCCGCCTGAGCGTGAATCATCATACTCTAAGAAAAGTCCGTCAAGATTCAAGCCGTCAAAAATGGTTTCGGCTGCTGCGTCATAGCCGCCTTCCGCTGTCCAAGTGGACTGGAAGTTGCCGCGGCAAATATGCATGGTTACCGTCAAGTCATCCGGGCGGTCTGCAATCGCGTCGTTAATGGATTTCGCAAACAGCTGGCGAAGCTCATCAGGCGTTGTTCCGAACGCTTCGATTTGTTTTAAGCCTTTTTCTGATAAGAAAACGGCCCACGCTGTATCATCAAGCTGGAGGTAGCGGCAGCCTCTGTCATAAAACGCTTGAATCGCTTTTTTATATGCTTTGGATACATCATGCTGGAAAAGGTGATAATCTTTTTTATACGCATCCTTTTCCAGTTTTCCGCGGAAAAACAGCATATTCGGGCTTGGAATCGTCATCTTTGGCGTTGCGTCACCGGCAATGCTATGGAGAAATGAATAATCTTCAAGCATTGGGTGAGTTGAAAAGTCGATATCGCCTGTGACTTTAATGCCGCGTGCTTTTGTCTGTACGTTATGGAATTGAATGCCTTGCTCAGGAGTAAACGGCTCAACGCCATCTAAGTTTTCCAGGAAATCAAAGTGCCACCACGCTCTGCGGAATTCACCGTCTGTCACGACGTTCAGGCCGGTTTCCTTCTGTTTTTCCACAATGCGGATGATTTCATCGTTTTCAATTTGGCGAAGCTGCTCAGCCGTAATTTCGCCGGCCGCTTTTTGCAGCCGCGCTTTTTTAACGGGCTCAGATCTCAACAGGCTTCCGACTTGATCCGCGCGAAACGGCGGTTTTTTTCTTTGAAGTGATTTTTGTTCTGCGGGTGTTGTTTGTTGTGACATGTTGTCCATTCCTTCTTTCCATTCAAATATAAAAAAGCTCTTCCTTTGGATAAGGAAGAGCTTGCGTGACAATCTCAACCTTATCTTCAAGAGCAATCATTGCTCTAAAGGATTTAGCACCATTCTGTTAAACAGCGGTTGCCGGGTATCGCAGGGCCAGTCCCTCCACCTCTCTTGATAAGGAAAACCTTTTTATGAAATTTTCTGATAGTATCTATTATTCACACATTTTCTATTTCTGTCAATGATAGATTATCTCCACACATCGTTGGCAATGTCGATGACATGGCGAAGCTTTGCCCATTGCTGCTCCTCTGTCAGAAGGTTGCCTTCTTCTGTAGAGGCGAAACCGCACTGCGGGCTCAGGCATAGCTGGTCCAAGCTGACAAAACGCGCGGCTTCATTGATACGGCGTTTCACATCCTCAGGATTTTCAAGCTCGCCGTATTTCGATGTGATCAAGCCGAGCACAATTTGCAGATCCTTGCGCTTCACAAAACGGAGCGGATCAAAGTTTCCGGAGCGGTCATCATCGTATTCCAAGAAAAGGCCGTCAAGGTTTAAGCCGTCCAAAATCGTTTCCGCTACAGCGTCGTACCCTCCTGATGCCGCCCAGGTTGAGCGGAAGTTGCCGCGGCAAATGTGCATTGTGATCGTTAAATCGCCAGGCCGGTCTGCCACGGCATCGTTAATTGTTTTGGCAAATATGGCTGGCAATGTTTCTGGATCACCGCCGAGCGCCCGGACAACCTCTCTTCCTTTTTCCTCAAAGAAGAGAGACCATGACGTATCATCGAGCTGGAGATAACGGCAGCCAGCATCATAGAAGGCTTTGATTGCTTTTTTGTACGCTTGGGCCAGATCATGAAAGTATTCCTCTTGATCGTCATAAATCCCTTTATCCGCCTTTTCGCCAAAAAACAGCATATTTGGGCTGGGAATGGTCAATTTTGGCGTCGCGTTACCGGCAATCTCATGTAAAAATTGATAATCAGCAAGCGCTGGGTGGCTCGTAAAATCGAGTTTTCCCGTCACTTTGATGCTGCGCGCTTTCGTTTTTGTGTTATGGAACTGAATCCCCTCAGCAGGGATGAACGGTTCCACACCGTCAAGCCCTTCCAGGAAGTCATAATGCCACCAAGAACGCCGGAATTCCCCGTCTGTTACCACATCGAGACCGATTTCTTTTTGTTTTTCCACGATGCGGATGATCTCTTGATTTTCGATATCACGAAGCTGTTCTGCTGTCATCTCACCAGCCGCTTTTTTTTGCCGGGATTCCTTCACCGGAACGGAACGAAGCAAACTGCCGACATGATCGGCGCGGAAAGGTGCTTTGCGTTGTTTTTCTGTTTTTTGTCCTGCAACATTCGTTTGTTGAGCCATGTTATTCGCCTCTTTTCTGAAATATTGAGCATGTAAAAAGCTCTTCCTTTGTGTAAGGAAGAGCTTGAACGATCAAATCTCCGCCTCATCTGCAAGAACGCAATGTTCTTAAGGATTTAGCACCATTCTGTTTGAAACAGCGGTTGCCGGGTATCATAGGGCCAGTCCCTCCACCTCTCTTGATAAGGTACAACTTCATATTCAGATTTCAATTATCTTAATATTATTACTTTTGGATCAATTGTCAATGTTTTTTAGAGAATACTTTCATCTTCATCGTTATATAAAACCATATCAAGCACGATAGCGATGGCAGTGCAAATCAGAACATCTTCCTCGTTTGCAATCTCCAAGTGATAGGAATCACCCCAACTGAGCCACTTTTTGCTCACTGACATCCGGACATTTTCCCCGTCCGTCAGCTGGAATTCATCCCTCCATAAATCACCATCGATTTCCCAGTTAAGCCCGGAAATCACAAATTTCGGTTTGAAAAAAGTTACTTTCTTCGTTACCTCACAAACTGTTTTCCCGCCAATTGAAATCTCATAGCGCGGCAATAAAGACATTAGTTTTTGTTCTATGGAAACGAGCGTTTTCCCAGATGAGTCTGTCATTTGTAATGAGTCTCCTAACGAGAAAAAACGCCCCTCCACCTTGAATGTTTCTTGTTCATCCCGGTCATAAATGTGAAATGCATCTTTAAATGAGAACATTTTTTGTTTCATAAATAACTCGATCATTGCTGAAGTCTCCTTTGGGTTTGCCTTGTATGAAATTACGGATAGGTGGCGAAAAGGTTTCAGGCTCTAAATCAAAACAATTTTAAAAGGCTGCGTGATTCAGCAGCCTTTTCGTTTGAAATATAGAATTAGGAAAGATGCATCCGGCGTTTTTGGCGGATGGCGTCAAGGTCGATTAGGTTGTTGTGATGAGGTGCGGCTGCTGGCAGAGGGCTTGTCTTTTGCGGTTTGCGGCGATTATCCTTGCTGAAAGAAAAAAGAAGATAGCCACATAATGCGATGATAATAAATAGGATCATATTACATACCTCCCAAAAAAAGTTTTGGTACTCTCTATTGTACGGATAAAATGCCAAAAAGTATTCAAAAAATTCTAAATCAATAAATAACAAGAAACTGTCCCTCTAAAACAGTATAACCTGATGACCTGAAAATAGTCTTGAATTACGCTGTTTGCTCTTGTTGATGATTGGTTCTATAGTTACTATCGACGATAAAATAAATTCCTTTATATAACTTTTAACCTAAGTTTCCGTAATTCAAATTACCTGTTTTTGGGTGCTGTTTTCTTGCTTGTTTGGTTTATACCCTATTTTGCGGAATTGAACACAAAAAACCCAAATTTCGGAGCATTTGGGCGGTACGGGTGAATACGGATTGTATCTTGGGGATTTGAATGTTTTATTTGAAGAAGCGTTTGAACATTTTTCTGATTTTTTGAAATGGGCTGGATTTCTTTTGCATGTTAAGCGGCCTGGAAATGATCCATTTTTTCAAGAGACTCTTTGCAGCGATTGCATGTTTTGTCATTGTTTTTCCTCCTCATTTGTTGATACTTGTTTTACGGAGGACGTGTTTAAAATGTTTCATTTTCACACAAAAAAGCCAGTCCTTTTTTGGACTGGCTTTTGGCATTAGGCTTGCGCTTCAAACTGCTTTGCAATCTCCACGATGACATTTACGGCTTTGACCATATTATCAACTGAGATGTATTCAAATTTGCCGTGGAAGTTTTCCCCGCCTGTAAAGATGTTTGGCGTCGGAAGCCCCATGTAGGACAGCTGCGATCCGTCGGTGCCGCCGCGGATGGGGGAAATCTTCGGTTCAATGCCGAGGTTTTCCATTGCTTGCTTGGCAATGTTGACGATTTCGATGACAGGTTCAATTTTCTCTCTCATGTTGTAGTATTGGTCGTTCATATCCAGCAGAATCCGGTCTTGCCCGTATTCGTTTTGAAGTTCTTCAACGGCACGCTTCATTGTTTCTTTTCTGTTTTGGAAATTCTCTTTGTCAAAGTCTCTAATAATGTAGTGGAGCTTTGTTTCCTCTACGTCTCCTTGAATCGACAGCAGGTGATAGAAGCCTTCATAGCCTTCCGTATATTCAGGCGCTTCGTCTGCCGGCAGCAGGCTGTTCAGCTTCATCGCGATTTTCGCAGAGTTGATCATTTTCCCTTTAGCTGTTCCGGGATGTACGTTGTTGCCTTTAATCGTAATTTTTGCGGCAGCGGCATTGAAGCTTTCGTATTCAAGCTCGCCGAGCGGCCCGCCGTCAACCGTGTAGGCAAAGGATGCATTGAACCGTTTCACATCAAATTTGTGCGGCCCTCTTCCGATTTCTTCATCAGGCGTAAAGGCGACTCTGATTGTGCCGTGCTTGATTTCAGGGTGTTTGATGAGGTAATCCATGGCTGTCATGATTTCAGCGATACCGGCCTTATTGTCTGCGCCGAGAAGGGTGGTGCCGTCTGTGGTGATGAGTGTATGGCCCTTATAGCCGGACAGCTCAGGGAATTGATCAGGTGACAGGGTGACCTGCAGCTGTTTGTTGAGAACGATGTCTTTTCCATCATAGCTTTCGATGATTTGCGGATTCACGTTTTTGCCGGTAAAGTCTGTAGCGGTGTCGACGTGAGCGAGAAAGCCGATTGTCGGCACGTCTTTTTCAGTATTGGAGGGAAGAGTTGCCATGACATAGCCGTTTTCATCAATGGCTGCATCCTGCATGCCGATGGACTTCAATTCATCAACGAGCATGTTTCCTAATGTCAATTGGCCGGGTGTGGAAGGACAAGTGTCAACGGATTCATCGGACTGTGTGTCGACTTTTACATATGTAGTAAACCGTTCAATGATTTCTTCTTTCATTTCCAATCATCTCCTTTGTCTTATTTTAGCATGGCGGGATGAGAGATTTCTATTGCACAATACCGTTTCGAATGGCAAATACGACTGCCTGTGTCCGGTCTTGGGCATTGCATTTTTGCAGGATGCGGTGCACGTGGGTTTTCACAGTGCTTTCACTGACGAAAAGCTTTTCAGCAATATCCTCATTTCTCAGTCCGAAGGCCATTTGCTGAAGAACCTCAAGCTCTCTTTTGGTGAACGGCTCTGCCAGTTCTTCTGGATGGGGCTGTTGCTTCGCCCGAAATGTCTCACTGATAATTTTAGCAGCTGTGACTGTACGGAAAATCGCCTCGCCTCTGGCCGCAGCGCGAATCGCATCTATCAACTCTTCAGGAAGTGTATCCTTCAGCAGATAGCCGACTGCGCCCGCACGGATGCCTTCAAATACGTATTCCTCCGTGTCAAAGGTGGTTAAAATGACTATCTTTGTATCTGGAAGTGCGGACATAATGTCTTTCGCCGCTTCGATGCCTGAGCAATGCGGCATCTGGACATCCATGAGGATGACATCGGGTTTTGTTTGTTTTGCGAGTGCTATAATATCGTGACCGTCGCCGGCCTCACCAGAAACCGTCATATCCGTCTGTGCGTTGATGACGTAGCGGAAGCCTTCACGCACAAGCGGCTGATCATCGGCAAGCGCGACGCGTATGTTATCTTTGTTCATCTTTTTGCTCCTTATTCGTTGTCATGAGCGGCAATGACAGCTCAATTTTCAGGCCGCTCGGCTGTACGGCACTGAAAGTAAGGGAACCGCCTGCTTTTTCTGCGCGCTCTTTCATTCCTGTCAGGCCAAATCCATAAGTAAGGCTGCCGGTGAATTGTCCGTCGTCGGTGATTGTGACATAGAGATGGGACTTGTCGTTAGAAATGACGGCCGCCGCATGAGAAGCGTCAGCGTGACGAATGATATTGGTCAGCGCTTCCTGCAAGATGCGGTAGATCGTTTCGCTCACGTTTGGAGGCCAAGACTCTTCTGACAGTCCGGCAGTATCTAAAGAAACGTGCAAGCCGCTCCGTTCCTCCACTTGATGAATGAGCCCCCGCAAAGCGGTAAGCCCCACCATCGATTCACTACGGCCCATTTGGTGAACGACAGACCGTACTTCTTGAAGACATTCCCTGGCGACACTCAGTACATTATGAATGACTTTTTCTGAATCCTCCTTGCTGCTTTTGAGGATATAGGGAAGAGATTGAAGCTGAACAATCACAGAAGTCAGCTCGTGACCGATACTGTCATGAATGTCGCGGGCGATTCTTGTACGTTCCTCAAGGACCGCGTACCTTAATGAAAGAACAGAAGCCTCCTGCAGCTCTGCATGGGCTTTCTGGAGTTCTTTATGAGCATGCTCCAGCTGCACATGCATTTTTGCCAATTCAGCATGATTCCGTTCAGCCTCCTTTCTCGCTTCTCGTCTGAAACGCATGGAGGAGAAGAAGACGTAGAGTCCGATCATGATCGAGATGTTGCTGATGATATCGTCCCAGCTGCTGTCAAAAACAGAATACAAAAAGAAAGCATTGCCCCCAATTAGGCACACTGTAAGAATCAAAGACAGCCGTGCAGGAAGCTTTATGGCTGCATAAACCATTAAAAATACGAGTAAAAAAAAGGCGGCTCCCTGCTCTTGGCCGGAAACAGCCCAAAGAAAAACGGTCAGGATCCAAAGCCCGACGAATATGCTCAAACTAACAGCGGTGGATGCCACATAGGGAATGATCCAAATGAATGCTAAGTATACCGCAAATACAAATGCTAACAAAATGGGATCAGCCTTAGTTGGATGAGATAAAAATTGTATGCAATTCAAAATGAGAATAAGGCTCGGCACAAGCTTCTTGTAGTAGTGCCGAGCCGGAGTTTGTCCGTTCATGCTGGTCCTTCTTTCGGTTATTGAATGGATACTTTGCCGGCGGTCAGCCGTCTGTATGCTTTGTAAAGCATGATGTTGCGGGCTGTGATGGTGCCGAGGGGAACGAAGAACATAGAATGAATAATGGCAATAAACATCTCGTTGCTCTCAGGCAGCCATGTTCTCGCGGCCATGCGCAAAGAAAGTATCACTAGAATGAGGATAACACTCCCAAGTGAGCCGCGTGAAGTGACCTTTCCGGTTTCCGGGTGAATCCGTACATTTACCATCTTCCCAATGCCAAACCCGCAGGCCAGCCCGATCAATAATAAAATGCCGCTGATCGCCACATGTAATACGGAATGAAAATACGCCGGCTGAAACGATGCTGATACGCCCCATAAGAGCAGCAGCGGAATGATCAGCAACTTCCCGGGTCTGACAGCTCTCTCTCGGTACATCGATAAAATAATAAGAATTAATACAATAAAAATATATGGGCTCATCGCCATGTCATCAAATCCTTTCTGCATTAAGCATAGCGAAAAAGGGAAAGGAAAACGTCAACCGGCAGATTGATTTTTCAGCAGCTATACTTGTTCGCGCTGCATAAAGGTATGAAAATGCTGATAATATATGAAAAAACTATTAATAAACGATTAAACTTCTTAAAAATGGATGTGGACCGGTTCTAAACACTATATAATGAAAACAGGTCATTTTTTAGGAGGGTTTACATCATGGCAATACTTGTTACTGGCGGTGCCGGGTACATTGGCAGCCACACATGTGTTGAACTATTGAACAGCGGCTACGAGATTGTTGTTCTTGATAATCTGTCCAACAGTTCAGCTGAAGCGCTGAACCGTGTCAAGGAGATTACAGGAAAAGATTTAACGTTCTACGAAGCGGATTTATTGGACCGGGAAGCGGTAGATTCCGTTTTTGCTGAAAATGAAATCGAAGCTGTGATTCATTTTGCAGGGTTAAAAGCAGTCGGCGAATCTGTTGCGATTCCCCTCAAATATTATCATAACAATTTGACAGGAACGTTTATTTTATGCGAGGCCATGGAGAAATACGGCGTCAAGAAAATCGTATTCAGTTCATCTGCGACAGTGTACGGCATTCCGGAAACATCGCCGATTACCGAGGACTTTCCATTAGGCGCGACAAATCCTTATGGGCAGACGAAGCTCATGCTTGAACAAATATTGCGTGATTTGCATACAGCCGACAATGAGTGGAGCGTTGCACTGCTTCGTTACTTTAACCCGTTCGGCGCGCATCCAAGCGGGTTGATCGGTGAAGACCCGAACGGAATCCCAAATAACCTTATGCCGTATGTGGCACAGGTGGCAGTCGGGAAGCTCGAGCAATTAAGCGTATTCGGAAATGACTATCCGACAAAAGACGGGACAGGCGTACGCGATTATATTCACGTCGTTGATCTCGCAGAAGGCCACGTCAAGGCGCTGGAAAAAGTATTGAACTCTACAGGAGCCGATGCATACAACCTTGGAACAGGCACAGGCTACAGCGTGCTTGAAATGGTCAAAGCCTTTGAAAAAGTGTCAGGGAAAGAGGTTCCGTACCGTTTTGCGGACCGCCGTCCGGGAGACATCGCCACATGCTTTGCAGATCCTGCGAAAGCCAAGCGGGAACTGGGCTGGGAAGCGAAACGCGGCCTTGAGGAAATGTGTGCTGATTCCTGGAGATGGCAGTCTTCTAATGTGAATGGGTATAAGAGTGCGGAATAAGAATGGAGGCCTTCTCAATAGAGAAGGCCTTTTTTAAAGAACAAGGGTGCCTGAACAGGCACCCTTGTTAGCTGTTATTTGATTTTCACAATAACATCATTACTGAATTTTAGTTTCCAAGTGCCTTTTGCATAAGCTTCCTTGTCCACCTCAAATGCTTTCACATCTGTTACTTTAATATTAGGATTTAGATCACTTAATATTTTAGAGTTGTCAACTTTTGTCTCAGTTGCATAGGTTGAAGAAGCATCGATATCAGCATCATAAGAAGTGCCATCAGCATCAACTAATTTAACAGTTGGAATTGAAAAAGAGCTAATCGGCTTTTTAGATACGTTTTTAATTGTATATTGAACTGCTACAATTGTACCACCATCAGATGCTTTCTTTTCAACATATTGAGTACCGACAGTATCTCTGTCCTCTACCTTCGTAACTGTTACTTCAGTTTTTTCAGTTTTTACGGTATCACCAATATTGTATGTTTTTTCAGTTTCTGCTTTGCTGCTGCTTGATGTTTTGGAAGTGGCTTCTGAGCCGCCTCCGCCGCCAATCATATTACCGATAATAATGATGACAACAACTGCGAGAATAAACGTAATGATTTTATGTCGCATAAAAAAGTTACGTTGATCCTTACCGCAGTTAGGACATTTTTTTACACCCTTTGCAATTTCTTGACCGCAAGCTTTACAGGGTACTAGTTTTCCTGCCATTATATTTCCTCCTATGTAATAAAATGTACGAAACATATGTACTATAATGCCTATATTATTTCGCTTAGTCAATATAAAATTATGAATTTCTTATAATTATTATCATTTATAGTTAAATTCACTTGTAAAATATATGCTTTTTTTCTTATCGGTTATATCTGTTCTTTTTTAATAGATAAATCGTTTTTTCTTCCAGCTTATCTGATGAAATCTCCGCAAATACCCCTTGAACCAATTCGAACCGTCCCTTATAATGCTAATATTGGAAAGTGAAAAGGATATGATAAAAACAGTGGTTTTCTAGGGTTCCGCAATGCAAATTGGACTGTGACCGAGAGAAAACACATAGCAGCTTGGCTGTTATGACACGGTGGGATAAAAGCCCAGGAGTTTCTGCTCTTTTTCGAGAGCGTTCTCCTGGGTTTTTTTATTTGCTAGAACAGAACAATGAGAAGGAGTGTTTTCGTGATGAAAAAGAGAATGCTGGATGTACTTATGCTTGTGATTGGCGCTTTTTTCTTCGCGCTTGCGGTTAATTTATTTGCGATTCCCAATGATCTTGGGGAAGGCGGAGTCACTGGGATTACGCTGATTTTGTATTATCTGTTTCAATGGTCTCCTGGTGTCACGAACTTTATCTTAAATGCGTTTTTGCTTTTAATCGGCTACAAGTTTCTTGATGGAAAAACAACGGTTTATACGATCATTGCGGTTGCGGCAAATTCGCTCTTTCTTCATCTGACACATGGGTGGAGCATTCCGTCTGATGAATTGATCATTAATACGATTTTCGCAGGTGTATTTGCCGGAGTCGGGATCGGCATGATTATCCGGGTCGGCGGGACGACGGCTGGTTCCGCGATTCTGGCCAGAATTGCTAATAAATATTTAGACTGGAATATCAGCTATGCACTCTTGTTTTTTGATTTAATCGTAGTATTCAGCTCTTATTTTATTATTGGTGCAGAAAAAATGATGTTTACGATCGTGATGCTGTATATCGGTACCAAAGTGATGGATTTCATTATTGAAGGTTTGAATACGAAAAAAGCCATTACGGTCATTTCAGAAAATAAGAGTGAGATTGCAGAGCAGGTAAATACCTTGATGGATCGGGGCGTGACGATTTTATCAGGGAAGGGAAATTATACGGGCCAGTCAAAAGAGATTTTGTATATCGTCATTAACAAACAGGAGCTGTCTATGCTGAAAAAAATCATTAGAAGCTGCGACAAAAAAGCGTTTGTGATCGTACATGACGTACGCGATGTGTTTGGCGAAGGGTTTGTGGATATATCTAAATAAAGAAAAATCCCTCTGTACTTGAAACAGAGGGATTTTTTCATTTAGAACGGATATTTGCGGTATTGCTTCTGTATCGAAATCCATTTCGTCACGGTAAATTCCTCGACGACCCACGGATTGCCGAAACGGCCGACACCGCTTGCTTTGTTGCCGCCAAAGGCAATATTCGGCGAATCATTGACGGACTGGTCGTTGACATGGGTCATGCCGCTGTCAATTTGCAGGGCGAACTTTTCGCCTTTTTCTAAATCAGAAGTGAAAACCGCAGAGCTGAGGCCGTATTCAGTATCATTTGCCATGTCAATCGCTTCCTGGTCGCTGCCAGCTTTAATAATGGTTGCGATTGGGGCAAACAGCTCCGTTTGGGCAATTTTGCTGTTGTTGTCCGCACCGACAAAGACGTACGGCGTCAGCACGTTTCCGACGCGTTTTCCTTCAACCGCAAGCTCAATGCCGTCTGCCTTTGCCTGCTCAATGATCTCTAGCGCTTTCTCGATTTGGCGCTCGTTGATCAGCGGGCCGACAACGGTTTTCGGATCGGTTTGATCGCCGTACGGAAGCTGTTTGACACGGGCGGTGAACTTTTCTACAAACTCATCGTACACATCTTGATGAACGATGATCCTGTTGATAATCATACAGATTTGTCCCTGGTGAATAAATTTTCCGAAAATCGCGGCATCCACAGCACGATCGACATCCGCATCTGAAAGAACGGCAAATGGATTGTTGCCGCCGAGTTCAAGGGCCATTCGTTTGAAGGCGCGACCGGCGATTTCACCGATGTGGCGCCCGACTGCGGTTGATCCCGTAAAGCTGATTAATCTCGGGATTGGATTGGTGAGCATGCCGTCCCCGATTTCCTTTACATCCGTCAGCATGACGTTAAGGACACCGGCAGGAAGACCGGCGTGTTCAAACGCTTTCGCAATGATGGTCCCGCCCGAAATAGCAGTTTGGATATCAGGCTTGTGAACAACACTGTTACCCAGCGCAATTGCGGGCGCAATGGATCTCATAGATAAATTCATTGGAAAATTAAATGGAGAAATCGATGAAATGACACCTAGCGGAAGGCGGTAAATCTTATTGGTTTTCCCTTCAATGTCGGATGGCACCTCTTTGACGCCGCCTAATTCACCAGTATACGTCATGGCTTCATCTAAAATCGCAATCGTTTGTTCCAGCTCGATCGTTGATTTAATAATCGTTCCGCCAGTTTCGCGGGCGATCATCATGATGATGTCATCACGGTTTTCCTGTAAATAGCCGCGCGCTTTTTGCAGGACGGCTTTTCGGTCTTCCGTTGTGCTCTTGGCCCACTCTTTTTGGGCTTTCTGTGCAATGTCAAACGCATCCTCCAGCTGTTTGCCCGTTGCCAAAGATGCTGTTGTGATCACAGACTGGTCATACGGATTCAAAATGTCCTCCGTACGTCCGCTTTCTCCCTCAGTCCATTTTCCGTTGATAAAACTTTTGTTTAACGTTTCGAAACTCATAAGATGACCCTCCTTTGGTCCTGCATGTCCTCTTCTATTTCCGCTGAAGCCAATATGTAAACGAATGAGGTTTCCCTTTCAGTTTCTCGTCTATCTATACTGGATATACTCTTTTTTAGTGGAGAACATGTGTGTTTCGCCTTATACTGAATATACAGATCCTTACATAAGAGAGGAGACTCTATGAAATCGCTGCTGGCTATTTATCCCGGTTCGATTGTGTCTGAGGAGCTTTGCATAAGGGAAGGCTGTCTATGTTTTTTTGATGAAAGCAGTCAGAGATATATCTCCATTCCGAAAACAGAGATCAGTGAAAAAGAAGTATTGGTGCTGCAGTCATTTTTGACGCCTGCGGATGAGGGCAATCAACTGTCTATGAAATCACCTGAGGAAAACAAGTGGTTTTCATTCCTTTTTTCCAGAGGGGAATTGCCGGCGTATATAAAGAAACGGACGAGATTTGTTCACTTTCATTTATTCGGCAAAATAGAAAGGACGTCCTTTACGGAAGCGGTTCGCCATTTTTGGCCGGTG
Source organism: Bacillus sp. LJBS17 (assembly GCF_019334685.1). Taxonomy (NCBI): domain Bacteria; kingdom Bacillati; phylum Bacillota; class Bacilli; order Caryophanales; family Bacillaceae; genus Bacillus; species Bacillus sp. LJBS17. Next base: position 3,963,565 of record NZ_CP079759.1, on the reverse strand, counting down.
TCTTTTGTGATTGTGTGGATCCATGAGGACAGAGGCGTGATTGTCGAGCAGGAAAGTGAAGCGACGGCGGAGAAGGACGAACTGGAATCGCTCGCTAAGGTTCTTGAAAGTGATTTCTACTTCAGTGTCCGTTTTTACGCCGGAAGATTTTACGAGCCGGATGAGTGTCTGCGAAAACATTACGCTCGTGAACAGGCGTATTTCCTGTTTGCTGAAAAACGGCTGCCTCAGGTGCAGAGTGTGACCTTTGAGATGATCTTTCCTTTTCTATTATTAGAAACAGAAAAAGAAAAACTGGAAACGCTGCTCTCTGAAGAAGCTGAGCTTTTATTTGGAAGTGAAGCTGAGCTAAGGAAGACCATTAAGCTGTTTATTGAAAACAACTCAAACGTCACATTAACAGCGAAAAAGCTGCATCTGCATCGCAACAGCCTGCAATATCGGATTGATAAATTTATTGAGCGGTCAGGGATAGATATCAAATCGTACAAAGGCGCACTTCTTGCCTATTTTATCTGTCTGCAAAATGAAAGTTCAGAATAAATTGGAAATATGCACGAAAAATGGCTGGGTGATTTTATGAACGCTGCCCATTTTAGCGAGAGAGAATTGCTGTTACACTCAATATAAGAAAGCGTTTACAATAACAAAGGGGGATGTTAGATGGCTGAATTGCGGATGGAGCACATTTATAAATTTTATGATCAAAAGGAACCGGCGGTTGATGACTTTAACCTTCATATTGCCGATAAGGAATTTATCGTATTCGTCGGCCCGTCCGGCTGCGGGAAATCAACGACGCTGCGAATGGTCGCAGGACTTGAAGAAATTTCGAAAGGCGATTTTTATATTGAAGGAAAACGGGTCAATGATGTAGCGCCAAAGGACAGGGATATCGCGATGGTATTTCAGAACTACGCGCTCTATCCGCATATGACGGTCTACGATAATATCGCGTTCGGGCTCAAGCTTCGGAAAATGCCGAAGCCTGAAATCAAAAAAAGAGTAGAGGAAGCTGCTAAAATTCTCGGGCTGGAGGAATATTTGCACCGTAAACCGAAAGCGCTGTCAGGTGGACAGAGACAGCGGGTTGCGCTGGGCCGGGCAATCGTGCGGGATGCAAAGGTGTTCCTGATGGATGAGCCTTTGTCAAACCTGGATGCGAAGCTGAGGGTGCAAATGCGGGCGGAAATCATTAAGCTCCACCAGAGACTGCAGACTACTACGATTTATGTGACGCATGACCAGACAGAAGCGCTGACGATGGCGACACGGATCGTAGTCATGAAAGATGGGAAAATTCAGCAGATCGGGACGCCGAAGGATGTTTATGAATTCCCTGAAAACGTCTTTGTCGGCGGGTTTATCGGATCACCGGCGATGAACTTTTTCAAAGGAAAGCTCACGGATGGTTTAATCAAAATCGGTTCTGCGGCATTAACCGTCCCGGAAGGAAAAATGAAAGTGCTGCGTGAAAAAGGCTACATCGGCAAAGAGGTCATCTTCGGCATCCGTCCTGAGGATATACATGATGAATTGATTGTCGTGGAATCATATAAGAACTCTTCGATTAAGGCGAAAATCAATGTTGCAGAGCTGCTCGGTTCTGAAATCATGATTTATTCGCAGATCGACAACCAAGACTTTATTGCGCGGATCGACGCCCGCCTCGATATTCAATCGGGCGATGAGCTGACGGTCGCATTTGATATGAACAAAGGCCATTTCTTTGACAGTGAGACAGAAGTGAGAATTCGATAAGATCAAAAAAACCGGACATGGAGACATGTCCGGTTTTTTTGCTATTGAAAATCTCAGAATCAAACCGATGAAAAAGGAGGAAGAAATAGACAGAAAGCAGGAGAACGATGAAACGATTGTTTTTAAGCATCTTTCTTTTGGGCAGCTGTTTGGCTCTTGCGGCTTGCGCTGATCAAGAGGCGAATGCAGAGCAGCCGATGCCAAAAGCGGAACAAAAGAAACCGGAAAAAAAGGCAGTACAAGTTCAGAAAAAAGAAGACGATACATCCGCATGGATCAAAACAGAGAAACCGGCAAAGCTGCCGATTTTGATGTACCACAGCATTTCTTCAGGAAACAGCCTCCGTGTGCCAAAAAAAGAATTCGAGGCGCATATGAAGTGGCTTCATGATAACGGCTATCAGACATTAACGCCGAAAGAGGCGTATCTCATGCTGACGCAGGATAAAAAACCGAGTGAGAAGTGCGTGCTAATCACATTTGATGACGGGTACACCGACAATTATCAAGATGCGTATCCGGTGCTGAAAAAGTACGGGATGAAGGCAACGATTTTTATGATCGGCAAATCGATCGGACATAAGCACCATCTGACAGAGGAACAAATGAAGGAAATGGCACAGCACGGCATATCGATTGAAAGCCATACGATTGACCACCTTGAGCTGAACGGATTAACGCCTCAACAGCAGCAAAGTGAGATGGCTGATTCGAAAAAGCTGTTTGACAACATGTTTCATCAGCAAACCACCATCATCAGCTATCCGGTAGGGCGCTACAATGAGGAGACGCTGAAGGCCGCTGAAAAAACAGGCTATCAAATGGGCGTGACGACAGAACCGGGCGCGGCTTCGAGAGACCAGGGAATGTATGCCCTCCATCGTGTGCGCGTGTCCCCAGGCATGTCGGGCTCGGCTTTTGGTGCGTACATCGAATCAATGAAATAAAAAGGCGGCGTTTAATCGCCGCCCCCTCCGCCGCCACAGCCGGAATCGCTGAAACCTCCGTCACTGCTGCATCCATCATGGTATGAGCCGTTGTCTGAATAACCGAAATACCCGCTGTCCGCCTGCTGGCGGCTTTTATTATCCGATGACTGCGGCTGAATGACTGAAAGAAAAACAATAATAGCTATTATCAATAAGATCACTATCACTTCTGGTCACTCCCTTTTTTCACCATATCTGTTATACGGATGAAACGCTGACCGGTTTCATTTCAAAGTGATTGATTCTTTCAGGCGGTCTCTGAGCCAGCGCTTTAGCACCCCACGTCCTTTGTTTGACAATAAAGTGCCGACACGCCAATACATAGGGGGATGAGGAGCGAACTGAAAATCAATCAATCTGAAAAACCAGCTTTTATCACGGGTGAGAGAGTCAATTTGAAGCTCGTCTTCACCTGCTTCAGAGCTGTAGGCACTTTGTTTCTGTATGTCCTCATCCTGCCGAACCGCCAAGATTTTCAAGGCTTCAGCCATTTGTTTGTAACCGCCCTCCAGCAATGATGCGCCAAGATTGTCAGCACGCACCTCCATCCATTGTGAACAAAAGGATTGATAGAGCTGGAACAGGATAATGATTGCCATAATGAAAGCCCAAAGCGCAATTTTGTGGGCCTCGGGATGGGTGATATGCTGCTCAAACAAGAGGAAAATCCCAACGACAGCTCCAAGATATAGAAAACGCAAAAGCTGTGATGACAGAACGTCACGTTTTTTGATATGAATCGCCTCATGGGCCAGAATGCCTTCAATGACACGCTGTGGAAGTGTTAGTGTGGCGCTTGTCAGGATGACCATTGACCTCCCGACATTCATGCCTACTGCCATTCCGTTGTAATCATCACTCTCCGTTTCGTATATGCGGACATGGGAAATGCCGGCCGATCGGAAAATCTTATCGGCCGCTGCCTGTACATGCGGATGATGACAAGGCTTGGCGTCCATCGCCGCCCGCAACACACGGTCTGACATATACATGTTGAATACCCAATACAGGATTACGGCAACAGCCATGACCCATGGAGAGGCGTGTAATGCGTATAACGCGAGCACCAATAAGGCGTAAGCGGATACCCCTTTTACGCTGGCGGCAAAATAAAGCTTACCGAGCAGCCGCTTCACATTTTTTCTATGATAAAACGGCAAAACAGAAATTACATTGTCCACATCGTTTTCTGCATCTGTGTACTCCTGGAGAATTGTTTTCCATTTTTGCGGTTCCTTCACCGTCAAAAACAGTGTTTCGCCGGGAAGAGACAGTTTAATGACTTGCTGAAAGCTTGTTGTTAAATCTAGACGTGATGAATACATCGTCAGAAGCGGATGGAGCTTTAAGAGATCAGCCGTTGATTCAAGCTGAATGGCCTTCAAATCGGAAAGCGGGTATGTACGGGTTTCATAGTGTGAGCTGATATGCAATTTTTCTAAGGCTGCTGAATAAAAAACCTTTACGCTGAAAACATTCAGTATACGCTTCACCAGTGCCCCTCCGCCGGAGATCATGCCGAGAAGGATCACATATTTGAGAGGGCTTGTGTCAGGTCCATAGATGAAAAAAATAACAGCCCCTGCAAACACAATGGCGGTCAGCGTAATGTCTGACAGGAGACGTGTTTTGTTTCTGGCCAGCTCGATTTCCTGCCAGTCTCCCGAAGGTTTTTCCGCACGCTCTGAAACAATGAGATCCATTGCGGTCCAATAGCAGAAGAACATTGTCGCCATCGAGACTATGCCGTCCATGAATGAGAGATGAGAGAAGATGTAAACCGCAGCGCCGACCCAAAGAACAATATCAATCCAGAAGTCTACGGCCGGAATGAATTTTGCTGCCAGGGCTGATATCAAATAAAATCCCAGCCCGAGAAGCATAAAGAGAAATAGATGAGTTCCCATAGGCATGCCATATTCCTTTCTATCTAGTATTTCCAACTATTACTATAGCATGAGGCGGGAACTTGCAAAAATATGGACATGCAAAAAAGCAAGCTCTTTCGTTTGACGAAGAACTTGCTTGCGGGGATCAATAAAACTGGTGCAGCAGCAATAAGGTTAAGGATACTGTAATCGCGCCCCCGATGCGGGTAGACACTTGGGCGAAAGGCATTAGCTCAAGCCTTTCAGCGGCGCTTAAAATGGCAACGTCACCCGTGCCGCCTTGCCCAGAATGACACGCATTGATTATGGCGGTTTCAATCGGATACATGTTCAGCCATTTTCCAGTGAAGAAGCCAACTGCCATCATGGTCACAACGACAGACAGAATCGTGATAATATTGCTGAGGTTAAAAGCGGCGACAAGCTTGTCCCACGGCGTCATGGATACCCCAATCGCAAAGAGAAGCGGGTAGGTCACAGCTGTTGAAAAGAAGCGGGACACTCCAAACGCACCATTTTCAATTGAGGCAGGCACCAATCTGAACAGCTTTATGAGAACAGCCAGTAACAGCATGGCAACGGGTGCCGGAAAACCGAAAAAATCGTGAGCGAGCATGCCGACTAAGTATAAAGAAACAGCAAGGATACCGCCTGACGCAAATAAAGAAAGGTTGAACATTTGCTGTCCGCTTTGAGATTCCTCCAGCGCAGGGGACTCTTCTTCGGAGCGGTCCACTTTGCCGTTGCCTGTCCATTCCGGTTTTTTCTTTCCGATGCGGTTCAGCAATCCCGCTAGAATAATCGCGCACAAGCTGCCCAGCATAATCGATGGCAGAACAAGTGCAAACGCTTCCCCTTGAGAAATGGGCATGATGTCAGAATATCCGATGGACAGCGGGATAGCGCCTTCTCCGACTCCTCCAGCCATAATCGGAATGACAATGTACAGCAGGGTATGCTGAAATCCGAGTCCGAGCAATGTCCCGACAGCCAGTCCGACAATAGCGGCTGTGACAGAACCGACAATAAGCGGAATAAAAATTTTCATGAATGCTTTTACGAGTGTTTCTCTTTTCATGCCGAGAATGCTTCCGACGACAATACCGGCGATAAACAAATATAGAAAGTTTGAGTTTTCTGTAAATTCTGTGGTGGATTTGACGATATCATTAGGCAGCAGGTGATAGTACACGACAGCGGACGGAATAAAAGTAGCTAGGATGGCCGGGCCGCCGATAGAACGCACAATCGGTATCGATTTGCCGATTTGGGCAAAGGTAAAACCGAAAAACGCCATGACGGCAATGGATGTCAAAATGTCACTTTTTACATCGTGATGCATAACAAAAACAGTGATTAATATAAACAGCAAGGCATACACAGGAAGCGGTATGATGCCTACTTTTATATTCATGGCTTTCGCAAACCAATTCTCTTTTCGAACCCCTTCGTGAATTGTATCCGTTTGCAATTGCATTTGTGTTTGAAGCTCTCCCATTGAAAAACCTCCCCTATTCTTGATGCAGTGAAATTGTTCACTATGTTAAGTATACTAAAAAATTGAAATTATTAATATATTAAAAATTTACTATTCAACTTTTCTCCACTTGCCGGTTCAAATGAAAAGAGGCATCCTGCCTAAAATCTGTTTATGACGGAGTGCTGAGAAACGAGTGCTGGTGCAGGGCAAGCATTTTGTTCGCAAGGAACGATGTGTTGATGTACGATAATAAAGGGTCATTTATCCTAGCAGCCGACATAAATAAGCAACAAAATAGACAAAAATCCGTCACATAGGGCGGGACTTTTTAGGTATTTTAGGCTTTATTTTTGAAATGAATCGTTGTAAAGTACTTAATATGAACCAGTCAGAGATTGTGTCATTTGGTCAGTCTGGCAATCTTGCATCATATTGGATGACTTTTTGACACATTTGTGAAATATTGAGCAATATTTTTTTCGTCTATTTTGTGAATTACTGATCAAAGTCTCGGTTCTATTTGTGAAGTAGTGAGCAAATTACAGTTTTAACCGGAAATGGAGGAGAAAGCATGAGTGAATTGGTATTAGCCCGCATACAATTTGCATCAACAACGTTGTTTCACTTCTTGTTTGTGCCGATGTCTATCGGGCTTGTGTTTATGGTTGCGTTGATGGAGACTCTTTATCTTGTAAAGAAAAATGAGCTGTATCTCAAAATGGCAAAGTTTTGGGGACACTTATTCTTAATAAATTTCGCAGTCGGTGTTGTAACAGGGATTTTACAAGAATTCCAGTTTGGACTGAACTGGTCTGATTACTCCCGTTTTGTCGGAGATGTATTTGGCGCGCCGCTTGCGATTGAAGCATTATTGGCGTTTTTCATGGAGTCTATTTTTATCGGATTATGGATTTTTGGCTGGGACCGCCTGCCGAAGAAAATTCACGCTCTCTGCATATGGCTCGTATCATTCGGAACGATCATGTCATCTTTCTGGATTTTAACAGCAAACTCCTTTATGCAGGAGCCGGTCGGCTTTACGATCAAAAACGGCCGTGCGGAAATGAATGATTTTGGCGCGTTGATTACAAACCCTCAGCTTTGGGTTGAATTCCCGCACGTCATTTTCGGTGCGCTTGCCACTGGAGCTTTCTTTATTGCCGGAGTGAGTGCTTTTAAACTGCTGAAGAAAAAAGAAGTGCCGTTCTTTAAGCAATCTTTTAAACTCGCAATGATCGTCGGCCTTTGTGCCGGTCTTGGCGTCGGCCTTAGCGGACACATGCAGGCTGAGCACTTGATGGAATCACAGCCGATGAAAATGGCTGCCAGTGAAGGCCTATGGGAAGACAGCGGTGACCCTGCTGCTTGGACCGCTTTTGCGACGATCGATACAAAAAATGAAAAAAGCTCAAATGAAATCAAAGTTCCTTATGCCTTGAGCTACTTGGCTTATCAGAAATTCAGCGGAAGTGTCAAAGGGATGAAAACCCTTCAGGCTGAGTACGAAAAAATATACGGAAAAGGCGACTACATTCCGCCAGTGAAAACGACATTCTGGAGCTTCCGTATCATGGTTGGCGCAGGCGTTGTCATGATCCTTGCTGCATTAGGCGGCCTCTGGTTAAACCGCCGCAAAAAGCTAGAAAACAGCAAATGGTATTTGCGCATCATGATTGCTTTGATTTCCTTCCCGTTTCTTGCGAACTCCGCGGGCTGGATTATGACAGAAATCGGACGTCAGCCTTGGACGGTTATGGGTTTAATGACAACGGCTCAATCCGTGTCGCCTAACGTAACAGCGGGTTCCTTGTTATTCTCAATCATCGCATTCGGTGTGATGTACATGATTCTGGGCGCGCTGCTTGTCTTCTTGTTTATCCGTGAGATTAAAAAAGGTGCGGAGCATGATAATCATCATGATGTGCCTGTATCAACAGATCCATTTAGTCAGGAGGTATACCATGGCATCTCTTCATGATCTTTGGTTTATACTCGTTGCTGTATTGTTTGTAGGATTCTTCTTTTTGGAAGGCTTTGATTTCGGGGTCGGCATGGCGACCCGTTTTCTTGGCCATAATGAATTAGAACGCAGAGTGCTGATCAACACGATCGGGCCGTTCTGGGACGCGAATGAAGTCTGGCTTTTGACTGGCGCAGGCGCCATTTTCGCGGCATTCCCAAACTGGTATGCAACGATGCTGAGCGGTTATTACATTCCGTTTGTCATAGTGCTGCTTGCGTTAATGGGCCGCGGGGTCGCGTTTGAGTTCCGCGGCAAGGTGGATCATTTAAAATGGGTAAAGGTTTGGGACTGGGTCGTTTTCTTCGGCAGTCTGATTCCTCCGTTTGTGCTTGGTGTGCTGTTCACGACATTATTCCGCGGGATGCCGATTGATGCCGACATGAACATTCACGCACATGTATCTGATTATATCAATGTATATTCTATACTTGGCGGTGTGACGGTAACACTTCTTTGCTTCCAGCATGGATTAATGTTTATCACGCTGCGTACGATTGGTGATTTGCAAAACCGCGCCCGGAAAATGGCGCAAAAGATAATGGGTGTTGTTTTTGTAGCGGTTCTTGCCTTCGCGGCCCTTTCTGCGTATCAGACAGACATGTTTACACGCCGCGGCGAGATTACCATTCCGCTCGCTGTTTTGATTGTCATCTGCTTTATGCTCGCGGCTGTATTTATTCGCAAGAAAAAAGACGGCTGGACATTTGGGATGACAGGCGCTGGTCTGGCGCTGACCGTGGGAATGATCTTTATTTCCCTATTCCCCCGCGTAATGGTCAGCTCGCTTCATAGCGCATACGATTTAACAGTAGCTAACGCTTCTTCCGGAGATTATTCGCTTAAAGTCATGTCAATTGCAGCATTAACGCTACTGCCGTTCGTCATCGGCAGCCAGATCTGGAGCTATTATGTCTTCCGGAAGCGCGTCAGCCATAAGGAGCCTATGACTTATTAATGGGAAAAGACCTGTTTCGATATAAAGGAATGAAGCGGATTCTCACCGTGATTACTTGTTTAACGCTGATTCAGACAGCTGCCATTATTATGCAGGCAGAGTGGTTGAGTGAGGCCGTAACCGGGCTGTTCAACGGGAAGGGCATTACCTCCCTTTTTCCGGTGATCGGCTTTTTCCTCATCGCTTTTATCGCCCGGCACGGGGTGACGGTGGCGCGACAGAAAATCGTCTATCAATACGCCGCCCGGACAGGAGCAGATTTGAGAAAAAGTTTTCTTGATCAGCTGTTCCGATTAGGCCCCCGCTTTGCAAAGAAAGAGGGGACGGGGCAAATGGTGACGCTGGCGATGGAAGGCATCAGCCAGTTCCGCCGCTACCTGGAGCTGTTTCTGCCGAAAATGGTCAGCATGGCGATTGTGCCTGCGGCGGTTGTCATTTATGTGTTTTTTCAGGATCGCACATCAGCCATCATTTTAGTGGCGGCTATGCCGATTCTGATCATCTTTATGATTCTCCTCGGCCTTGTCGCGCAGAGAAAAGCGGATCGTCAGTGGAAATCCTATCAGAGACTTTCCAATCATTTTGTTGATTCTCTTCGCGGGCTGGAGACATTGCGTTTCCTAGGTTTGAGCAAGTCACACAGCAAAAATATTTTCTATGTGAGTGAGCGGTATCGCAAGGCAACGATGAGCACACTCCGGGTGGCGTTTTTGTCATCATTCGCCCTCGATTTTTTCACGATGCTGTCGGTGGCGACAGTCGCAGTATTTCTGGGCCTGCGCCTTATTGACGGCGATATTTTGCTTGGCCCCGCTTTAACGGCGCTTATTCTGGCGCCTGAGTATTTTTTGCCGGTGCGGGAAGTGGGGAATGATTATCATGCAACGCTGAACGGCCAGGAAGCAGGAAAAACCATTCAAGAGATTTTGTCGCAGCCAGGTTTTAAAGAAGAGACGCCGCTTCAGCTCGAGGATTGGTCCGATCAGGATGAGCTGAAGCTGTCAGGCGTGTCAGTCGGCCGTTCGGTGTCTGATATTCATCTCTCATTTAAGGGCAAGAAAAAAATCGGCATTATCGGTGCAAGCGGCGCCGGAAAATCAACATTAATTGATATTCTCGGCGGATTTTTAGAGCCGGATGGCGGGATGATTGAGGTTAATGGTACAAGCCGGTCCCATTTGCAGGACGGCAGCTGGCAGAAGAACCTTCTTTACATTCCCCAGCATCCGTACATTTTTGATGATACGTTGGGGAACAACATTCGCTTCTACCATCCAAGCGCTTCGGCAGAGGATACAGCCCGTGCTGCTGCTGCGGCGGGACTGGCGGAGCTGGTGGATAGCCTTCCTGAAGGATTAGAGGGGCGGATCGGGGAAGGCGGCCGGGCGCTCAGCGGCGGCCAGGCACAGCGTGTCGCGCTGGCCCGCGCCTTTTTGGGAAACCGTCCGATTCTGCTGCTGGATGAGCCGACCGCCCATCTTGATATCGAAACAGAATATGAAATAAAAAAAACGATGCTGGATTTATTTGAGGATAAGCTTGTCTTTCTCGCGACTCACCGCCTTCACTGGATGCTCGATATGGACGAAATTATCGTGCTGGACGGGGGCAGGGTTGCGGAAATCGGGACTCACAATGAACTGCTGGAGAAAAACGGTGTGTATACCAAACTCGTGAAGGCACAACTGGGGGAAAGAGCATGAAGAAAGAAGAATGGATTTTGCCGTATATCAAGCAAAATGCTCGCCTGTTCGTTCTGGTTATCTTTTTGGGCGGGGTGACGATTTTTTCTGCTGCTTTTCTCATGTTCACCTCAGGGTTTTTGATTTCTAAAGCGGCGACAAGGCCGGAAAATATTCTGCTTATTTATGTGCCGATTGTCGCTGTGCGCACCTTTGGGATTGCGCGCTCTGTTTCGCGATATGTGGAACGGCTCGTCGGGCATCACATCATTTTGAAAATCGTATCCGACATGCGCGTCCGCCTTTACAATATGCTTGAGCCGGGTGCTTTGATGCTGCGTTCCCGTTTTCGCACGGGGGATATGCTCGGCATTTTGTCTGAGGATATTGAGCATTTGCAGGATGCTTTCTTAAAAACGATTTTTCCTGCGATCTCAGCCTTGTTCCTGTATGCTGTGTCAGTGATAGCGCTTGGCTTCTTCTCTTGGCCGTTTGCCATATTGCTTGCGCTTTATTTGTTTGTTCTTGTTGTATTGTTTCCGGTTGTGTCTTTGCTCGTGACGAGAGCGAAGAATGCGAAGCTGAAAAGCGGGCGGAATGTGCTGTACAGCCGTCTGACAGATGCTGTGATGGGTGTCAGCGACTGGATGTTCAGCGGACGCCGGCATGCTTTTATTGATGCTTATGAAAAAGAGGAACATGATTGGTTTGAGCTTGAACGGAAAAAACAACGCTTTACAAGATGGCGGGATTTTGCTGCGCAATGCCTTGTCGCCGGCCTTATTTTGCTGATGCTGTTTTGGACGGCGGGACAGCAAGCAGACGGCGAGCTTGCTAAAACAATGATTGCCGCTTTTGTGCTAGTGGTGTTTCCGTTGACGGAAGCCTTTTTGCCGCTTTCGGATGCCTTAGGCGAAGTGCCGGGCTATCAGGATTCTATCAGACGCATGAACAAGGTGGCTCCTCAGCCGGAGGCGTCACAAACAGAATCAGGGGCTCAAATGCTCGATCTTCAAGATGTCACCTTGGCCTTTCGTGATGTGACGTTTTCTTATGATTACAGCAGCCAAGTGCTTGACAACTTTTCCTTTACGCTGCGCCAAGGAGAAAAAATGGCGCTGCTCGGCCGAAGCGGCTCTGGGAAATCAACATCGCTTGCATTAATCGAGGGCGCCTTGAAACCGGACTCCGGTTCTGTTACGTTAAACGGAGTGGAGACAGCGCTGTTAAAGGATCAGATTGCGGATGCGGTGGCCGTGTTAAATCAAAAACCGCACCTGTTTGATACAAGTATTTTGAACAACATCAGGCTCGGAAACGGAGAAGCAAGCGACGAGGATGTGCGCCGCGCCGCAAAGCAGGTCAAGCTGCATGACTACATTGAGTCATTGCCTGACGGATATCATACCTCTGTACAGGAAACGGGCATCCGTTTTTCCGGTGGAGAGCGCCAGCGGATCGCGCTTGCGAGGATTTTACTGCAGGATACACCGATCATCATCCTCGATGAGCCAACAGTCGGCCTCGATCCTATTACCGAACGTGAATTGATGGAAACGGTGTTTGAGGTGCTGAAAGGAAAAACGATTTTATGGATTACCCACCATCTCGCGGGAGTGGAAGCGGCTGATAAAATCGTATTTCTCGAAAACGGCAAAACAGAAATGGAAGGAACCCATGAGGAGCTGCTGGCGGCAAACGAACGATATCGCCGTCTATATCACCTTGATGTTCCTGTAAAATAGAAGACAGCCCTAAAAGGCTGTCTTTTTTGTTTGAAAAAGAAAAGGGACAGGAAAAATAGGAAAAGAAAGCAGAGGAGGGATAGAGATGAATGTTCCATTTTGGACGGAAGAGCATGTAAGGGCCACGCTTCCTGAAAGAGATGCGGAGAGCCATAAAGGCACGTACGGTACGGCTTTGCTGCTGGCTGGAAGTGACGACATGCCGGGGGCAGCGCTGCTTGCAGGGCTTGGGGCCATGCGGAGCGGTCTCGGCAAGCTTGTCATCGGTACATCAGAAAGCGTAATCCCGCTAATTGTTCCTGTTTTGCCCGAGGCGACCTATTGGCGTGACGGCTGGAAAAAGGCGGCGGATGCTCAGCTTGAAGAGACGTACCGAGCCATTGCCATCGGATCGGGCCTTCCGCAAACGGAAAGCGTACAGCAGGCAGTCGATCATGTGCTTACGGCTGATTGTCCTGTTATTTTGGATGCCGGAGCGCTGGCGAAGCGCACATATCCGAAACGGGAGGCCCCCGTCATCCTCACGCCGCACCCGGGCGAGTTTTCCCGAATGACAGGGGTGCCCGTGAACGAATTGCAGAAAAAAAGAGCGGAATATGCAAAGGAGTGGGCGGCTCAGCTGCAGACTGTCATTGTGTTAAAAGGAAACCAAACCGTCATCGCGTTTCCTGATGGAGACTGCTGGCTCAATCCAACCGGAAACGGGGCGCTCGCCAAGGGCGGAACCGGTGACACACTGACGGGCATGATATTGGGGATGCTCTGCTGGCATGAAGATCCAAAGCACGCCATATTAAACGCGGTCTATTTGCATGGTGCGTGCGCCGAGCTCTGGACGGACGAGCACTCCGCTCATACGTTGCTCGCTCATGAGCTATCTGACATCCTGCCCCGCGTGTGGAAACGATTTGAATGATAAAAAAGCTGTCTTCAGAGAGAAGACAGCTTTTCTTGATACCCCGCCCGTTTTTTCAGACGCGGTTTCATTAATGCATAGTAAAGCACAGAAGGCACGGCCAAGCCGATAATCCATGCGATGTCTCCGCCGCCAAACATTTTGGCAAGCGGTCCGATGTAAAAGCTTGTGTTGATAAACGGGATTTCCAGCAAGATAGACAGAACGAACGCAATTGTGGTGATCCAATTGACCTTTCCATAAGGCCCGTTTACGTCGAACATGGCTTTGACTTGATACTTTCCGTGGCGGACGAAGTAGTAATCGACTAAATTGATTGCCGTCCACGGAATTAAGAAATAACTGATGAAAAAGATAAAATTCAAAAACAGTTCCATAAAATTGCTCTGTCCCAGTAGGCTTAAGACTGTGCCGACAAGCGTGACACCCAGGATCATGATGATTCTGACTTTGGGCGTGACTTTTAATTTCAGAAACGGCTCCAGCGTTGTTGTCGTGGACATGAAAGCCCCATACAGGTTAAAAACATTGATTGCCATTTGCCCAAATAGCACAATGATCAGCATAATAAACGAGAAGGGACCGAACAATTGGACAATCTGGCTGCCTGAGTTTGCCGTAAAGTCAGGAAGTGAGGTTGTCAGCAATGCGCCGAGCAGCATCATCCAGATGGAGCTGACAGATGTACCTGCATAGCTGTACCAAAATGTTTTTGAAGCCGGTGTTTTAACTGGCAGATATCTTGAATAATCGGCAACATACGGCGCGTAGGCAAGCTGCCACGTCGCAACTGCGCTGACTGCCACCAAGAAAATTGGCAGATCAATCGCTCCGGGAATCCAGCTGCCTGCCGGAATCGGCAATTGAAAAATGAGAATCGTTGCAGCAAAAAATACAGCAAAAGAGGTCCAAGAAAGGATTTTTTGCATTTTGTGAATCAAATCATGGCCGAAAATGGTGAGTAAAAAACATACGGCGCTTAAGCCTATAATGCTCCATGTTCCCGGGATGGGAACAAAGCTGCTTAAGGTTCCGGCCGCCAGAATCGTGCTGCTTGCGAAGAAACCAAGGTAGATAAACATGACTAAGAAGAGGGGAAGAATCGCTCCGATTACGCCGAATTGGGCACGGCTTTGAATCATTTGCGGGATGCCTAGCTGAGGGCCTTGCGCGGAATGAGACGCCATAAATATGGCACCGATTAAGGTTCCGCAAATAATAGCGGCAACACTCCAAAACAGATTAAGTCCCATTGCAACGGGAATCGTGCCGGTCACTAACGTGGTGATATGCATATTAGCCCCGAACCATACGGGAAATAAATCTTTCGCTTTACCATGTCTTTCTTCATTCGGAATATATTCAATCGTTCGCCTTTCTACTTTCAATGCATCGTCCTCCATATTGGATGTTTTTTTGAAATCGACATAAAGTCATAGCTTAACAGACTATGAGGGGGTTTACAAATAAGGATATGCAGCCAAACGGCCGGGAAGCTTGATCTGTCAATGGCTGAAAAGAATTGTAAAAAAGGTGAACGCTTTTGAATCCGGTGTCGTCTCATAAGGCAGAAAAACAAAAAAGGGGGGATGATGGTCATTGGATACACAAGAAGAACAGCGGCTGATACAGCAGGCGAAAGAGGGAAACGACGAGGCGTTTACAGCCCTTTTCCACTATCACTATTCTTTCTTATATAAATACTTGTTAAAGCTTTCCCTTCACCCCGATCTCAGCGAGGAACTTGTTCAGGAAACCTTTCTGAAAGGGTACATCCATTTAAGAAGCTTTCAGGGCCGTTCAAAATTCTCCACGTGGCTGATCTCCATTGCATCGCGGCTCTATCTCGATCACCAGAAAAAGAGAAAGAGAGAATGGAAACGGAATCAGACAGTTACGGAGGAAACAATCCGCAAGATCAAGTGGGACGTGTCGGCGAAAGGGGCAGAGTGGAGCGAAACGCTCGATCTGTTTTCAAAGCTGGACCCTAAACTGCGCACACCAGTTTTATTAAGGCATTACTACGGCTATACCTACGCCGAAATCGGGGTGATGCTTCAAATCAAAGAAGGCACTGTAAAGTCCAGAGTTCATAAAGGGCTCCAGCAAATCAGAAAGGAGTGGGACGATGAATAAAGAAAAGCTTCCTGATCATTTAAAGTCAGAATGGAAAAAAATTGATCAAACAGCCAATCCCTCTATACCGACTCAAAAAGAACTGCTTCACCAGCTGTCACAAATGAAAGCTGAATACAGAAAAAAACTTCTTCAAGAGATCATTTTATTTGTATTTTGTGCGCTGATGGTTGTGAGTGCTGCAATCTTTGCTTTCACTCAAGCTCCTGCTGTGTTTATTGTGCTTCAGGTTTGTGTGCTTGCGGTGCTGCCGATTTTGATTGCGGCTGAGAAAAAAAGGCATCTCGGCGAATGCGAGGTGAAACGCAGATGACACAAACAGAAATTGTCATAACGGTTGCGGCTTATCTCATCGTATTGGCGCAGGGAATCTTTTTATTTATTGATGCGAAAAAACGAAATCGCATGGCATGGATTTGGGGGATTGTCGGACTGATTACAGCACCGATGCCTCTGATTTGTTATTACTTTTTTGTCATTAGGCCGGATCAGAAGAAAAGGGGGATCAAGCAATGAATATTTCTTGGGAAATGATTTTGCCGCTGGTTGTATTACAGCTGGCTTTGGCGGTGTTTGCCCTTATCAGCTGTATAAAAGAAGAGCGGACAAACGGGCCAAAGTGGATGTGGGCTGCGATCATTGTATGTATCAATATTATCGGGCCGATTTTGTTTTTTACCGTCGGCAGAAAGCAAAGGTAAGCCGATATGCTGTCTATTGAATCATTATGCAAATCGTACAGGCATCATGAAGCTGTAAAGAATGTCAGTTTTCACGTGAATGAAAATGAGTGTGTCGCACTATTAGGACCTAATGGAGCCGGTAAAACCACGACTCTGCAAATGCTTGCCGGACTGCTTTCGCCAACCTCCGGAAACATTAAGCTGTTAGGAGAAAAAAAGCTGGATCGGCGTTTGATTGGGTACCTCCCTCAGTATCCTGCTTTTTATTCGTGGATGACCGCAAATGAATTTTTGACATTTGCGGGGAGACTGTCCGGCCTTTCGAAGAGAAAATGCCAAGAGGAAATCGGTGAGATGCTGGAATTTGTCGGTTTGCACGAAGCGGCGCACAAAAGGATCGGGGGCTATTCAGGAGGCATGAAACAAAGACTCGGTCTGGCACAGGCACTGCTCCATAAACCGAAGTTTTTGATATTGGATGAACCGGTGTCTTCTCTTGATCCGACAGGGCGGTTCGAGGTGCTGGACATGATGCGGGAGCTGAAAAAGCATATGGCCGTTCTGTTTTCTACACATGTTTTGCACGATGCAGAGCAGGTGTGTGATCAAGTGGTGATTATGAAAAACGGTGAAATTTCATGGAAAGGCGAGTTACAGGAGCTGAAACAACAGCAGCAAACGAACGTTTTTACCCTTTCAGTGAAAGAGAAGCTGGAAGGCTGGCTTGAAGAGAAGCCTTACGTCTCAGCTATTGTCTATAAGAATCCGTCCCAAGCTGTTTTCGAGCTGCCTGATATACACGCTGGCCGGTCATTATTAAGTGACTGTATCCGAAAGGGATTGACCGTCACCCGATTTGAACAGAAAACGGAGTCTCTAGAAGACGTCTATCTAAAGGTGGTGCACGCATGAAGGTGATGATGGCGCTATTGCAGAAGGAGTGGCTGGAAGGATGGAAAAGCGGCAAGCTGATTTGGCTGCCGATTGCGATGATGATCGTCGGGCTGACACAGCCGCTGACCATTTATTATATGCCGGAAATCATCGCACATGGAGGGAACCTTCCTGACGGCATGAAAATTAGTTTTACGACGCCCTCCGGGTCTGAAGTGATGGTCAGCACGCTTTCTCAATTCAACACGCTTGGCATGGCTCTGGTCATCTTTAGCGTGATGGGCAGTGTAGCCAATGAAAGAAATCAAGGGGTAACAGCGCTGATTATGTCGCGGCCTGTGACGGCAGCCCATTATATCGTGAGTAAATGGCTCATCCAAAGCGTGATCGGCATTATGTCGTTTGCAGCTGGATACGGGCTTGCTTATTATTACGTTCGGCTACTGTTTGAGGACGCATCATTCAGCCGCTTTGCTGCAAGCCTTGGCCTTTACGCGCTTTGGGTGATATTTATTGTGACCGCCGGCCTTGCCGGAAGTACGATATTCCGGTCTGTCGGAGCAGCTGCGGCTTGCGGGATCGGGCTCACAGCAGCCGTTTCCTTTGCTGTTTCACTATTTCCAGATGGTGCGAAGTGGCTTCCGGCTGAGATTTGCAAGCAGGCGGAGCATATCCTTCTTCATGGAGAGCGGGCAGATTTTTTCGGATGGTCACTCACTTTCTCCATTCTGTGCATCATGCTTCTGGCCGTGTTTTCTGTGTGGCGCTTCCGGCGGTATGAAAGCTATTAATTGATCATGTTACGTTTTTGCGCGAGCATCACAAAAAAGGCGGCAAATGCCAGAGACCCGGCTCCATAAAAAACTCCCGCAAGCCCGATAAGCTGTGCGATTTTTCCGGCAAGAAGGGGCCCGAGGAAGATGCCTAGCGCATAAAATGATTGATAAAACCCCATCACTGACATTTTTAAACGGGCAGAACTGATTTCGACGACATGGCTTAGCAGCAGAGGAAAAACGAAGCCGAGCGCCAGTCCGATACAGGCGTGTGTGATGCAAACCGTGAACAATGCAGCTGAAAAAGGAACGTATAGCAGACAGACCCCGGTGACTGCGAAACTAATGAGCATCACGGAGTAAGCGATACGGCTTGTAAATCGCAGAAACACAAAGCTTAATGTGGCGGCTGCGTGTGGGAGGAAAAAGGCGCTCATCACCCAAAGCAGCTCCGCGTCGCCCATTCCGAGCTGATTCATGTAAAGCGGCGTAAAACCAAACACTGTGATAAATAATACGGCATGGGCCGTCATAGACAGGATGGTGAAAAGCTTCAGCTTTGGCAGCCGCAATGTATCTTTGATGTACTGATTGACACGAATGGTGTCACGGTTTGCGGGAGGAGCAGACGGATCCTTAATAAAGCAGCAGATCACCAGACCTGCGGCAGAGGCTGCCAGCGCCATCCAAAACGGGACCTGCCTGCCTAAATGGGCTGCCGCAAGCCCGCAGAACACAATGCTGGCAAACTGAGGCATGACGGTAAAAAACTGCATGATGCCCATTGCTTTTGATGCATTGCCATTGTTGAAATAATGTGCGTATAAAATGGTCGCCATCACCCACATAGAAGCAGTGATTCCCGCGAAAAGCCGGGCGGCCAGCACGAAGAAGAAAGAATCAAACATCAGAAAAAGCAGGCTGCTGAGGACGGAAAAGCCGAACCCGGCAATTAACAATTGCTTGCGCAAGGAAAACAGGATGTCTGACACAAGGCCGAGCGGGAATCGCAGAAGGATTTGCGTGACCCCGTAGCTGCCGAGAATGATGCCGATTGCGCCATATGAAAAGTGCAGATCCTCCAAATACAGACTGAATACAGGAACGTAAATATAGCCTGAAAACCAGAAACAAAATACCATGCATAAAAAAACGGCGTGATCTAAAGCGCCGATTGTTTTTTTCTGAGGAATCAAGTCCTGCTGTAATTCCATCGTATCTCTCCACCCCTTTCCTTCCAAGTACAACACAATTATTGAAAGCGTTTCAATAGAAAAATAAAAAAACAGGGCTTCTAAAAAAGCCCTGTTCGCTGTTGTTAATACGGATCAGACGGATGACTCTCCTGTTCAGCCTGCTTTGCAGCCTGTTCCGTTTCAGTTGTGCCGATCGGCCCGTTGCTGTTGTTTTCGGAAACCTTTTTTAGCCCTTCTGCTACGCGTTTTCCGTAGTCAGGATCAGCTTTTGTGAAATTCTCAATCATTTGATCCTGAATTTCTTTTCGGCACGTAGAAAGCGTATTCACCAAATTCGTAATCAATTCGTTCCGCTCAAATTCAGTAAATCTCCGGTACGTTTCTCCAGCCTGTCCGAAGTTGTTTGTTCTGTCAATCGCTTCACGCTTTACATCACCTTCGATATGCGGCGTATGGTCTTTTCCGTCCTGCTTCGCTTCCTTCAGCCCGCCCATAATGGATGGCTCATAGTTGACGTGCGGATTTTGTCCTTCTGCTCTATCGACCCGATATTGCATTTGCCCGCCTTCCTGGTTGGTGGCGACATGCTTTTTCGGCGAGTTGATCGGAAGCTGCAGGTAATTTGCGCCTACACGGTAGCGCTGCGTATCAGAGTAGGCAAACGTACGCCCCTGGAGCAATTTGTCGTCTGAAAAATCAAGCCCGTCGACAAGCACTCCCGTTCCAAATGAAGCTTGCTCCACTTCCGCATGGTAGTTTTCCGGATTTTTGTTCAGCACCAATTTGCCGATCGGTTTCCATGGGAAATCGTCTTTATACCACAGTTTTGTTGGATCAAGAGGATCAAAGTCCAGTTCAGGATGCTCATCATCGCTCATAATTTGTGCATACACTTCCCACTCTGGATAATCGCCATTTTCAATCGCGTCATATAAATCCTGTGTGGCATGGTTAAAGTTTTTCCCTTGAATCTCTTCTGCTTCCTTCTGTGTCAGGTTGCGGATGCCCTGCTTCGGTTCAAAATGGTATTTCACGAGAACGGCCTTGCCCTCCTCATTCACCCATTTATAGGCATGTACGCCTGAACCCTGCATTTGCCGGTAGTTGGCCGGAATGCCCCAAGGCGAAAACAAGAAGGTGATCATGTGTGTCGCTTCAGGAGATTGAGAAATGAAATCGAAAATACGTTCACCATCCTGGATGTTGGTCACTGGATCAGGCTGAAATGCATGTACAAGATCCGGAAATTTCAGCGGGTCGCGGATAAAAAAGATTTTTAGGTTGTTCCCGACCAAATCCCAGTTTCCGTCTTCTGTATATAGCTTTACAGCAAAACCGCGCGGGTCTCTCAATGTTTCAGGCGAGTGTTTTCCATGATTCACAGTTGAAAAACGGACAAATGCCGGTGTTTTCTTGCCTTTTTCCTGAAAGAGCTTGGCCCGTGTGTATGTTGAAATCGGTTCGTCTCCGAAGCTTCCGTATGCTTCAAAATACCCGTGTGCACCTGCTCCCCTGGCATGAACAACCCGCTCTGGGATGCGTTCCCGGTCGAAGTGGCTGATCTTTTCGAGAAAATCATAGTTCTCAAGTGTTGTAGGCCCTCTATTCCCGACGGTTCTCACATTCTGGTTGTCAGTAACAGGATGCCCCTGCCTATTCGTTAAGGTATCCTCTGACTCGTTTTTCCCGGATGTCTTGTGGGAAAGCGCTTCCTCGCTCCCTTGGGCATTTGATTGGTGCTGCTTGTTTTGATGATCATCTTTCAATGGTTGGCCCTCCTTTTTTGAACGGTAACAATATTCCCTGAATGGAAAGATTTTAAAACAGCCGTTTTTTTTGATCTGCTTCGGGAATGGTACAATGTACAAAAATCGGTAAAAGGAGAGGTCGATTCGTGACGAGAGAAAAAAATCCGCTGCCCATCACGTTTTATCAAAAAACCGCTCTTGAGCTTGCCCCATCGCTTCTGGGCTGCCTTCTTGTAAAAGAAACAGACGAAGGCACAGCGTCAGGCTATATTGTGGAAACAGAGGCCTATATGGGTGCTGGAGACAGAGCGGCACACAGCTTTAACAACCGCCGGACGAAGCGGACTGAGATCATGTTTGCAGAAGCTGGGCGGGTATATACATACGTGATGCACACCCATACATTGCTGAATGTCGTTGCCGCGGAAGAGGATGTCCCGCAAGCGGTATTAATCAGGGCGATTGAGCCGCATGAAGGCCAGCTGTTAATGGAGGAGAGAAGGCCGGGCAGGAGTCCGAGGGAATGGACAAACGGACCAGGAAAGCTGACGAAAGCGCTTGGCGTCACGATGAATGACTACGGACGCTGGATCACGGAACAGCCGCTTTACATCGAAAGCGGGTACACACCGGAAGCAATTTCAACCGGCCCGCGCATCGGCATTGACAACAGCGGGGAGGCACGCGATTATCCATGGCGTTTCTGGGTGACGGGAAACAGGTACGTGTCGCGTTAGCATGTTTAAGGAAGAGGCAATCAGGGGAATGGTTGAGAAAAAAGAAGGGAGAATCGGAGCTTTGAAAAAGATGATCAAAACCGTTATCAAATGGGCGCCGGTCATTTACCCGATTGTTCGAAAAATCATGAAGGACCGCAAGGCGTCTAAACAAAAGAATATGTCCGCATCTAGAACAGCCGGCTGACCCCGGCTGTTTTTTTATAGGTCAGTTTTCCCTCTAGTCCTCCGGATGCTCATTGACTTGCCATTCTCTCCATTATAGAATTTATATACATTTCGCATCCCTTCATCATCCTTTCTGCCTATTCACTGAATCCCTGCATCTACTAGATAGGAGGTTTTTCTCATGCTTCATGGGCGACTTCGTGATATTCTGCGCTTGCTGATGGCGGCTGAAGCCCCGGTGACAAGTTCGTTTTTTGCCGCGCAATTAAACGTAACGACGCGGACAGTCCGCAATGATATAAAGGAACTGCAAGGTGTGCTAAGCGGTCACGGTGCCTTTGTACAATCTGTAAGAGGCTCCGGCTACAAGCTCCGCATTGATGACGAGCAAGTATTCAAAACACTGCTGCAAGATGTATTTCAGCAAAAAAAGGGCCTGCCGGTATTGCCGGAGGAGAGAATGGCCTATCTTATGAAACGTCTGCTGCTGGCGGACCATTATCTCAAGCTCGATGAACTTGCTGAAGAACTATTTATCTCAAAATCTACACT
Source organism: Bacillus sp. LJBS17 (assembly GCF_019334685.1). NCBI lineage: Bacteria > Bacillati > Bacillota > Bacilli > Caryophanales > Bacillaceae > Bacillus > Bacillus sp. LJBS17. Next base: position 3,941,235 of record NZ_CP079759.1, on the reverse strand, counting down.
CCAAACGGATTTAAAGGAAGTAAAGAAACGTCTGCTGCCTTACCGCATTGTCATGGAAACACGTCCGAATTACGGCTTCAAGCTGCGCGGAGACGAGGTGCAGATGAGGTACTGCATGGCGGAGTACATTGTCGATGAAAGAGAAACGGAGATAGATGTTTTAAATGAAAAGGCTGATATTTTGCCAAAAGAAGAAATTGAGATCATCCGTTCCGCCATCTTGAAAAAAATGAAAAACGACCGCATCCCTCTGTCCAACATGGGACTGAATAACCTCATTATCCATATCGCTATCGCCTGTAAACGGATCAGAACGGAAAACTATGTATCTCTTTTCCCGAAAGATATGGATCATATCCTGCATCAAAAGGAGTACCAGGCTGCAGAAGCCATCGTAAAAGAGCTGGAATCAGCGCTTGCCGTTACGTTTCCGAAAGACGAGACGGCCTACATCACCATGCATCTCCTTGGCACAAAACGAATGACACAATCACAATGCGGAGAGGACACATTTTCAATAGAAGAGGAAACCGATCAGCTGACACTTGCCATGATCAAAGCTGTTGATCGTGAACTGAAGCTTGGCATCCTGCATGACAAAGAGCTGAAAATCGGATTGGCACTGCATATGAAGCCGGCGATCAGCCGCAACCGATACGGCATGAATCTTCGAAATCCGATGCTGGCAGCGATCAAGGAACATTATCCACTCGCTTTTGAAGCCGGGATCATTGCCGGAATCGTGATAAAGGAACAAACGGGTATTGAGATTCATGAAAACGAAGTTGGATATTTGGCTCTCCACTTTGGCGCCGCGATTGAACGAAAAAAAACAGAAAGCCCGCCGAAACGCTGTATCATTGTATGCGCATCGGGTGCCGGAAGCGCCCAGCTTCTGCGCGAAAAACTGCGTTCCCATTTCGGCAAGCGGCTCGATATTCTTGGAACGGCTGAGTATTATAGTCTTGAACAAATGTCCTACGAATCAATTGATTTTGTCATCAGCACCATTCCGATTAAAAAAGAGCTCCCTGTACCAGTACTGAAGGTTAACACCATCTTAGGCGGAACTGACTTTACAAAAATAGAATCTATTCTGAGTGATGAAAAGGAAAAAGCCAATCGCTACCTAAAAAAAGAACTCGTTTTTTTTCAGGAGGATCTGCGCTCAAAAGAAGAAGTGATTCAATTTTTAGGGCAGAAAGCGGTCGAATGCGGCTTTGCCGATGAAGAAATCATAGATTCCATTTTTGAAAGAGAAGACATGTCGCCAACGTGTTTTGGCAATCTTGTTGCCATCCCGCACCCGCTTGTTCCGCAGACGAAAACAACGTTTTGGGCCGTTTGTACGCTCAAAAAACCGATCGATTGGGAGAGTCAGCGAGTTCAATTTGTCTGTCTGCTTTGTGTCGAAAAGGAGAACAAAGCGGATTTGCAAAGCATGTATAAACTGCTTGGCAGCATTTTGGATGACCCGGCGGCGGTGAACCAGCTGATCAAATGTCGTTCATATCAAGAGCTTTCGGATGTGTTTGACCAAAAAATGCTGAGCTGACAGCCTGTATATACCTTTTTTCCGTTGCATGCGGAAAAACCCTGAGTGTTTATGAAAGCGATTTCATAATATGATGATAGCAACAGCAGGACATTACAAAATTGATCAAACTCTAGGGGGTCTTTTACATGAATATATTACTCGTTTGTGCAGCAGGCATGTCTACTAGCTTACTGGTGAGCAAGATGGAAAAAAGTGCGCAGGAACAGGGAAAAGACTATACCATTTGGGCAGTTTCAGGCGATTCTGTACAAAATCATATCGATAAAGCGGATGTATTGCTTCTCGGTCCGCAAGTCCGTTACATGCTTCCGCAGCTCAAAAAATTAGGAGAGTCAAAGGGGGTTCCGGTAGACGTCATTAATACCGTCCATTATGGCACGTGCAACGGGGCGGAAGTGCTGAAATCAGCTGAACAGCTTGGACATGTGTCATAGAGAGGGGCGGGCTATGTGAATAAAGTCAATCAGATCTTAGAAGAAAAGGTCATGCCTATAGCGGGAAGAATTGCGGGACAGCGTCATTTGCAGGCGCTGCGTGATGGTATCATCCTCACGATGCCCCTGATTATCATCGGTTCCTTTTTCCTCATCATTGGCAACCTCCCGATCCCGGGATACGCTGAGTTTATGGCAAAAACGTTTGGCAGCTCCTGGTCTGAAAAACTGGCCTACCCAGTCGACGCGACCTTTGAAATTATGGGTCTTGTCGCCGCGTTCGGCATCGCCTACCGGCTCGCCGAGAAATACGGTGTTGATGCCTTGTCGGCCGGAGCCATTTCCCTTGCGGCATTTTTATTAGCAACACCTTATCAAGTGCCGTTTATGCCGGATGGCGCGACGAAAGAAATCATGGTTGGCGGCGGGATTCCGCTTTCGCTCATGGGAAGCAAAGGCTTATTTGTCGCCATGATTATCGCAATGGTGTCCACAGAGATTTACCGCCTTATTATCCAGCGCAATTTAGTCTTCAAAATGCCGGACGGTGTCCCGCCGGCGGTAAGCAAGTCATTTGTCGCGTTAATCCCCGGCTTTGCCGTCATCTTCCTGATTTGGGCAGCCCGGCTGATTGTTGAAGCGACACCGTTTGAAAGCCTTCATAATATTGTAAGCGTTTTATTAGGGACTCCGCTTTCCATTCTGGGAGGAAGCCTTGGAGGAAGCCTTGTCGCCGAAGCCGTCAAAATGCTTTTATGGGCCTGCGGCCTTCACGGTGCAAACATTGTCGGAGGCGTCATGGCACCAATTTGGTACGGCGCAATGGATGCCAACCGGATCGCATTCCAAGCCGGTGAGGAGCTTCCTAAGATTTTCACCCAGCAATTTTTCGATATCTGGGTCAATATCGGCGGAAGCGGCGCCACATTGGCACTGGTTGTCACGATGTTTCTGCGCGCCCGAAGCAAACAAATGAAGCAGCTCGGGAAGCTTGCGGTCGGCCCGGCCATCTTCAATATTAACGAACCGATTATATTCGGAATGCCGATCGTCATGAACCCAATGCTCTTACTTCCGTTTATCATCACACCGCTTGTCACAGTGACACTTACGTACATCGGAATGAGCACCGGCCTTGTCGCAAAACCGGCGGGTATCGCAGTGCCGTGGACCATGCCGCCGATCTTTTCAGGCTACTTGGCGACAGGAGGAAAAGTCTCAGGCGCGGTCATGCAAGCCATTAATATTGTCGTATCCTTTGTTGTCTACTACCCGTTCTTCAGAATGTGGGATAAGCAGAAGCTGAAAGAAGAAAACGATCTGGAGCTGGTTCAAACGCCTGCAGCATCAGATGACAAAGAAGCGGCTCTGTAGAGAAAGGAAGTGAATCGCGTGAATGAGGAAATGGAACAAATCATTTTTCAAATCATCCTTCACGGAGGAAACGGTAGGAGCTCCGCAATGGAGGCCATTGCCGCTGCGAAAAGCGGTGACGCAGAAGAAGCGCGGAAAAAGCTTCAAGACGCTGCTGAAGAATTGTCAAAAGCCCATCATTATCAGACAGAGCTGATCCAAAATGAAGCGGGCGGAGAAAAGACGGAAATGACGCTTCTGATGGTTCATGCACAGGATCATTTAATGAATGCAATGACAGTGAAGGATATGGCTGCAGAGATCATTGAGTTATATGAAAAAATCACCGAGCAAAGGGGAGCAAGCATATGACAAAAGGATTGAAGATTGTAACGATTGGCGGAGGTTCAAGCTATACGCCCGAGCTAGTGGAAGGGTTTATTAAACGGTATGATGAGCTGCCTGTGCGCGAATTATGGCTCGTCGATATCCCTGAGGGCGAAGAAAAGCTGAATATTGTCGGCACACTCGCCAAACGGATGGTTGAAAAAGCTGGCGTCCCGATTGACATTCATCTTACGCTCGACCGGAGAAAAGCGCTGAAAGACGCAGACTTTGTCACGACTCAATTCCGCGTCGGACTTTTGCAGGCAAGAGCAAAGGATGAGCGAATTCCGCTAAAATACGGTGTAATAGGCCAGGAAACAAACGGCCCGGGAGGCCTGTTTAAAGGATTGCGCACAATTCCGGTCATCCTTGAGATCGCAAAGGACATAGAAGAGCTTTGCCCGAACGCTTGGCTTGTTAACTTCACAAACCCTGCCGGCATGGTAACAGAAGCCTTGCTTCGCTACTCCAACCTGAAGAAAGTCGTCGGTCTCTGTAATGTTCCAATCGGCATCAAAATGGGCGTAGCCAAAGCGCTTGATGTAGATGTGGACCGCATAGAAGTCCAATTCGCCGGACTGAACCATATGGTATTTGGGCTGGATGTTTTCTTGGACGGCGTAAGTGTGAAGGAGCAAGTCATCGAGGCGATGGGCGACCCGAAAAACGCGATGACAATGAAAAATATCTCAGGCGCCGAATGGGAACCGGATTTCTTAAAAGCGCTCAATGTAATCCCTTGCGGCTATCACCGTTACTATTTCAAAACAAAAGAGATGCTGGAGCACGAACTGGAAGCATCACAAACGGAGGGCACCCGCGCTGAAGTCGTGCAGAAGGTCGAAAAAGAGCTGTTCGAACTTTATAAAGATCCAAACCTTGCGATTAAACCGCCGCAGCTGGAAAAACGGGGCGGAGCTTACTACAGTGATGCAGCATGTAACTTAATCAGCTCCATTTATAATGATAAACATGACATTCAGCCGGTGAACACAATCAATAATGGTGCAATAGCGAGCATTCCAGACGATTCCGCAGTTGAAGTGAACTGTGTGATGACGAAAACCGGCCCTAAGCCAATTGCTGTCGGCGACTTGCCGGTGTCTGTCCGCGGCCTCGTCCAGCAAATCAAATCCTTTGAACGTGTCGCGGCAGAAGCGGCAGTTACAGGTGACTACCAAACTGCACTCCTTGCCATGACGATTAACCCGCTTGTCCCGTCCGATACTGTGGCCAAACAGATTTTAGACGAAATGCTGGAGGCGCACAAAGCGTATCTGCCGCAGTTTTTCAACAAAATTGAAGCGTAAAAAAAGCCGGCCTGTACTGGGCCGGCTTTTTTCTTACTTGCTTTCAGTCAGCGCTGCGACTTCGGTCGTCCATCCGAATTCGTCTGCGACAGCGCCTTTTTGAATGCCTGTAATCGTGTCATATAGTTTTTTTGCGATTTCTCCTGTTTCACCGTTGTTGATCGAAAGTGTTTCATCCTGCCAGATCAGCTCGCCGACTGGGGAAATAACAGCTGCTGTACCAGTTCCGAAGGCTTCTTCCAGGATGCCGTCTTTATGGGCTTGGATGACCTCATCGATCGCAATTTTCCGTTCTGAAACTTGAAGGCCCCAATGCTTAAGCAAGGCGATGACTGAATTGCGCGTAATACCTTCCAGGATGCTCCCGTTCAGCATCGGCGTTACGATTTCACCGTTGATTTTGAAGAAGATGTTCATGCTTCCAACTTCTTCGATGTATTTCTTCTCAATGCCGTCCAGCCAAAGCACTTGGGAAAATCCTTTCTCTTCGGCGACCTGCTGCGCTTTTAAGCTTGAAGCATAGTTTCCTGCGGTTTTGGCATTTCCTGTTCCGCCTTTTACCGCACGGACAAATTCACTTTCAACAGCGATTTTGACCGGCTTAATGCCTTCTTTGTAATAAGAGCCGACCGGAGAAAGAATGATCAAGAGCTTATACGTATGAGATGCCGCAACACCAAGGAAAGGCTCGGTTGCGATGATGAACGGACGGATGTATAGGGACGTGCCCTCCGCATTTGGAATCCAGTCTTTATCAATTGCGACAAGCTGCTTTAAGCCTTCAAGAACCTGTTCTTCATCAATTTGCGGGATGCAGAGGCGGTCGTTTGATTGATTCAGGCGTTCCATATTTTTTTCCGGTCTGAAAAGCAGAACATGGTCATCCTCTGACACGTAAGCCTTTAACCCTTCAAACACGGTTTGGCCGTAGTGATAGACCATTGCGGCCGGATCCATTGATAAGGGCTGATAAGGAATGATTCTTGGATCGTACCAACCTTTATCTGCGGCATAGTCCATTACAAACATGTGGTCTGTAAACACTCTTCCGAACGAAAGCTGATTTGGGTCTGGTTTCGGTTTTTTTGTTGATGTCAATTCAACGCGAATTGTTTGTTTAGTCATGGTCAATCTCCCTGCTGTTAAATTGTTTATATTATCAAACTTATTTGAAAATAATTTATATTCTATTGTATACCTTCAACAAATAATCGCAATAGGTTTGCTCAAATTTGTAAGAAATTCATATGAAAAAAGCAGGAGAAATTAATTCTCCTGCGTGTTCATTTGCTCGAATAACCTGTCATAATCGGCGCGAGTGGCATCCCGAAGACCTTCAACACGTTCATTTGTAATCTCCTGTTTGCCTTCCTTCAAGCCGTCCAAGAAATATTGAACATATTCTTCAGATGAAATGCCCCGGTACGTCAGGCCTTGTTTATCGCGTGATTTTTGGTTTAAGCCCGTGTCCACCATAGGCGGTGCCATTTCAATCACTTCCACGCTCGTGTCGCGGAGCTGGTGTCTGAGCGTAAGCGAGAACGAGTGAAGTGCCGCTTTTGTTGCGCAGTACACCGGATAAACAGCTAACGGGTTAAACGCAAGCCCGGATGTGACCTGGACGATTGCCGCCTCGGGCTGCTTCATCAAATGAGGTGTGAAAAGGGCGGATAAATGGACAGGCGCTTGGAAATTAAGTTCAATTTCATCACCGTCCACAAAAAGCTCCTCTGTCCCTTTTTTCAAGTCAATTTCCTTTTGAATGCCGGCGTTGTTGACGAGAACATTCAAGTTCGGATATTCCTTTAAAGCCCATTCATACAATGCTTCCCGCTGCGAACGGTCTGCAACATCACATTGCTTTGTATGGATGTTTGGGAGCTGCTGCTTCGCTTCTGCAAGACGTGCTTCGCTGCGTCCGCAAATGATAACTTCATTGCCGAGTTCCAGCAGGCGCTTGGCCAGTTCAAGCCCGATGCCAGCAGAACCCCCTGTGATTAAAACCGTATTATTTGTCATCTTCATTGGATGTAACACCTCTTAATTAAGTTGGCTGTGATTTCTTTACTATTTCAAATCTTAGCAGGAAATATGCAGCCGCGTCCTATGAGATGCTCAGGATGAAGTGACTTTTCCGGTTTTATAAAATTCGTCAATTGCTTTATCGACATACACCCAGCCTTTCCAGCCGATGTGAATGGTGTCTTTCATGAAATACGGGTCATATTCATGCCCTGAGAAATCAGCAACCTGGAAGCCCTTCGCTCTGATTTGTTTATTTACCTTTTTGTAATAGTCAGTGCGTCCTTTTTTCGGGAAGCCCGTGTAATCGTACCATTTCCCGTTAACAGGAATGGTGACAAACATAGGCTCTGCGCCCGCATCCTTCAGGATATCGAGCATCATTTCAAAGTCGCCATATTCCGGTGACACCGCATACGATCTTCCTTTGTTTTTCCCTTTCAGCTTAGGCACTTTCGGCTTCAGCTTTTTATAGACAGGGTTGTCGATGTGAAAATCGTTAGAACCGGAGTGGCGTTTGCCTGATTGATCCGCTAGTTTATTCAATTCAGACCATGACTTATCCTTTACTGACTGCGAGATATAGCGCTTTGGCCCGGATGATTCTGTCGTTGAATAATACAGATCTTTCTTTTCCAGCATGCTGTAATACACTTTGGCCGCCGGCTTCAGCGCGTTCACTTTCCACGTCTGGCCGTTTACCATTGCTTTGTACAGCTCAGAAAGAATGGCATCGTTTTGCACAGCCTTAAAGCGCAGCATGCGTTTCATCATTTTCTTTTTAATTTCAGGATCGATCTGATCGTTAAATGCCAAATCAAGCCCTTGCAGCGCAGAATAGTTCGGCGCGAAATGCTGTTCATCAGACCCGCGCTTAATAAACCATTGCGGAGACACGATGAATACGATTTTTTTGCCCTTCAGCTGATCCATATGGGCAGCGAAGTTTAAAGAATGAATCAATGACTGGGATCCGCCTTTGCCGACAAGGTATGGCGTGAATCCCTCATTGTTTACCTGAAAATAATTAGATGGGTGGAACTCGTCCAGCCGAGAAAGCTCAGAAGACCCGTAAATCGGAAGATATGTCGGATCTTTGAGCATCTGATCTTGTAAATATAGCCCTTGAAACATACTCGGATTCAAGGCTGTTGCTGACTCTTTCACACGCTTATCGGTGATGAAGCCTGTCAGCCATGAAGATGGAATTGCGATGGCGCCTGCGAATAGAATAAACGCCAAAATAATTGGACCGAAAAAACGCTTTTTCATTATTTCAACTCAGACAGCTGATTTACAATGTTGTTAGGTGTATTCCAAACGTCCCGGTCAAATTCAGTGATCGGCACTAAAATATCAAAACGGTTTTCAATCGCAAGCAGCAATTCTACTGTTCCAAAAGAATCAAGCAAACCTTCTTCAAAAATTTCAATATCAGGATTTTCCTTTACGATGTCATCCTGGCAAACCTCTGCTAAAACGTCTAATACCTCTTGTTTAAAATCCATAGCTTTCTAATCTCCTTTAATGGTGGTGATGAAATGGTTTTCCTGAGAAAATATAAAACCCGAAGCAAACGAAATGGAATGTGATCACAATCGCGAGAATGGTTGTCCAGCGGTTGGACGGCAGCCATTTATATTTCTTATTCCACTTCTCGAAAAAGTTGTAACACGTCATCAGAACGGCGTGATAGAGGCCGTAAATGATATATTGCGGCGCGAGCCCGTGCCAAACCCCCATCAGCATAAACAGCAGGAAATATCCGATGTTTGAGACGGCCATACGGTTTTTGATCCACTTTTTCTTAGTCATCCAAAATACGAATCTCATAAACACATAATCTCTGAACCAAAATGACAGAGACATATGCCAGCGATTCCAGAAATCTTTAATATTTTTACTGATAAACGGTTTATTAAAGTTTTCTGGTGATTTAATGCCCATAATGTAGCTGACCCCGACGGCAAACATCGTGTAGCCGGCGAAATCAAAGAATAAATACATGCTGTAGCCGTACATGTACAGCAGGTTCCCAAGAATCTTATTGTGCGTGATTGCGGGAAGATTCATGATGAAGTACGTATTGATCGCGTAGCCGATAATAAATTTATACAGGAAACCGATGAAGATTTTATGGATTCCCGTATACAGCAGGTCGGCGTATTCTTCTTTCGTCCAAGCCTTCTGTTCATCCTTGACGAACCGGCGGTATCTGTCGATCGGGCCGGAGGAAATCGTCGGGAAAAACAGGATGAAATACAGCAGGCGGTGCAATGGCAGCTGTTCTTTCAGCAGTCCGTCTCTTGCTTCCATAATCAGCTGAACGCCTTTAAAGGTTAAATATGAAATCCCTAAAAAGCTGATCAGGTTATGCGGCGCATGATGCGGCTGCGGGTGCGACAGAAACGGCCATATTTTTGACAGAAATAAAGGCAGAATCGACGCGATAACAGCCCCGCAAAAGACAAAGCCGCTGTTCGCTTTCTGCCGGTATGCCAGATAGCCGCTGATCAGGAGCACCTGCCATATTGTAAACAGGCACAGCGCGATGACCCCGTGTAAGTCGTGCGAAAAAATTAAAGCCAATATAATGATAGATATGAACATGTTGTATGCTTGAAATCTTTTTCCGTTTAAGCCGAGAATGATCGTCGGCAGAAGAAGAATGCCAAGCAGTATAAAGAATAAAAACGAGCTGTAAGGCGTCATACAAGAACCTCTTCGCCAATGCGTTTTCGGTCAATTTTGCCGTTAGCCGTCATTTGAATGTGATCCTGATAGATAAATTTTCTCGGGATCATATATGCCGGAAGGGAAGCGGCAAGCTCTTTTTTAATAGCGCTTGTCAGCTGGAATTCCTTCTCGAACTCATGCTCCTCAGGCACAATAGCAGCGATCAAGTACTCAACTGTTCCGTTTGGCTGATAAGGAATCACGACAGCAGAGCGAACGTACTGTGACTGTCTGACATGGAACTCGATTTCCTCCAGCTCCATTCGATAGCCGTGAAGTTTAATCTGAAAATCCAAACGTCCTTGGCAGAAAATCTGACCGTCTTGAATAAAGCCGGCATCGCCAGTTCGGTATGCCCACTGGCCTTCATGAGAGAAAAACGCTTTTTCCGTCAGCTCTGGCTCACCAAGGTAGCCTCGGCTTACACTCGGCCCTGCAATGACGATTTCTCCTTTTTCTCCATCAGGAAGCGGTTGTCCCTCTTCATCCATAATGAAAATGTTCATATCTGGTTTGGCGAAGCCCACTGGAAGCGATTCGCTGCGGCTGATGACGTCAGCCGTAATTTCAACCGATGTGACAGCCACTGTCGCTTCAGTCGGGCCGTACGTATTAAAAATCTTTGCTTTCGGAAAACGCTCAAGCAGCGCTTTTGCCACAGAAACCGGAAGAACCTCTCCGCAAAACATAAATGTGTCCGCATGAGGCAGCAGATCCTGTGAAAAACCCGGATCCATCAGGCACATTTGCACAAAGGAAGGTGTTGATGTCCACACATTCAGTCCGGACTTCTTCAGCTCTTCAAATAAGACTTTCGGCTTGTTCACAGCATCCTTTGTCACGCAATGTAAAGTCCCGCCTGATTGAAGGCACGGATATAGGTCCATGACAGACAAATCAAATGAGAACGGCGCTTGGTTTAAAAATATTTTTCCTCCGCTGACTGGAAAGTCTGCACAAATCCAGTCTGTGAAGCTTTGAAGATTCGCAGCGGAAATCTGCACGCCTTTCGGATTTCCTGTGCTTCCGGAAGTGTAAATGATATAAAACGTTTCGTGTTCTTTGACCCATTGATCTTGGCTGACAGAGCCGCCTTCGTTTTCCAGCAGTTCTTCCGCAGAAACTGTCTGAATCTGCTGGCCGACTGCATCAATTGAGAGTCCTGCTGCATGGATCAGCAATTCTGCTCCAGAGCTTTCGATAATTTTCGCAATCCGTTCGGACGGAATAGAAAGGTCAACCGGAATATAAGGATGTCCCGCTTTGACACTTCCCAAGAAGGAAACGATCATGTGCGGCTCCATGTGGCCGTACACAAGGATAGGAGATTTCTTTTCCCCAGAAATGCGTTTTTGGATCGCGGCAGCCGCGCGGTCAGACTGCTCCCATAATTCCTGATACGTGAGCGACTGGCCTTGAGAGCGGAAGGCATCGGTTTGCGGATAAGTTTCCGCATGTGTTTGAATAGCATGTAAAAGTTTCATAGTTATTCTCTCTCCAATTAGAAATCGTTATAAATATATGAACCGGTATTCGCGGTGTGAAAACCATACATAAAAAACAAAACAAGCAGTATCATCAAATAAAAGCCTGTATGACATGTCCACTTGACAGCGGGTTTTTCATACAGCTGTTTCATTAATTGCAGCATATCAAAAATTCCCTTCCCGTTTTTTCGACAATCACATGATTATTTGACGATCAGATGCTCAAAAAGTTTCATTTTTTCCCTAATCTCCCTCAAATTAATATATCGGCGTATGTTTTTGAAAATGAATCTTTATACCTGCAAGGGCAAGAATGGAATGTTTCGAGCTGATTCATAATAAAGGAAAAGATAGCTGGAGTCAAAAGATCTTTTTAACTTTTAAAAAGTGTAATGTACTTAAAAAAATTTTTCTGTACCTGTTCGTTCAAGTGAAAGCAGAAACCTAATGAAATCAGGGCGAGAAGCGTATAATAAGAAAGAAAACGCCTTCTTGCGGTATCTTGTGAAATAAGGGAGAAGTCATTATGATAGATAAGGAAGCAAAAGGAGTTTTTTATTAAGCTGCCGGCTGAAAAAAAGTAAGCCTTTTAATAGAAAGGAAGAGGAAGATGAACCAAACAAATAAGGGTGAGGGTCAGACAGCGCCGCAAAAAGAAAGCATGGGGCAGATCCTTTGGCAGTTAACCCGTCCTCATACGTTAACCGCATCGTTTGTGCCTGTGCTGCTCGGAACCGTTTTGGCGATGTTTTATGTGAAGGTTGATCTGCTGCTGTTTTTGGCTATGCTGTTTTCTTGCCTATGGATCCAGATCGCGACGAACTTATTTAATGAATACTATGATTTTAAACGCGGATTAGATACAGCAGAATCAGTCGGAATCGGAGGGGCAATTGTACGCCACGGAATGAAGCCTAAAACGATTTTGCAATTAGCTCTGGCCTCATACGGGATTGCCATTTTGCTCGGTGTCTATATTTGTGCGAGCAGCAGCTGGTGGCTTGCGCTGATCGGCCTTGTCGGCATGGCGATCGGCTACCTGTATACAGGCGGGCCGCTCCCGATTGCGTACACGCCGTTCGGTGAATTATTCTCAGGCATTTGCATGGGTTCGGTGTTTGTGCTGATTTCGTTTTTCATTCAGACAGATAAGATCAATATGCAGAGCATTTTGATTTCCATCCCGATTGCGATTCTTGTCGGCGCGATTAACCTGTCGAACAACATTCGTGATATTGAAGAGGACAAAAAAGGCGGACGCAAAACATTGGCGATTTTGATGGGGCATAAGGGAGCTGTTACTCTGTTAGCTGCGTCGTTTGCCGTCGCTTATATCTGGGTTGTCGGCTTGGTTATTACCGGTGCCGCAAGCCCATGGCTGTTTGTCGTCTTTTTGAGCGTGCCTAAGCCGGTTCAGGCAGTGAAGGGCTTCGTCCAGAACGAAATGCCGATGAATATGATTGTCGCAATGAAATCAACAGCCCAAACAAATACATTTTTCGGATTCCTGCTCTCGATCGGATTATTGATCAGCTATTTCCGATAATAAAAAAGACCGCTCGTTTCATGCGGTCTTTTTTTGTTACAATCGACCGCATTTTGTAAAAAAATTCATAGAACCTTGCAGCAGACAGGGACGTCTAGTACATGGACAGCGGATAAAGTTCCGTTAAAGGAGATGACGAACATGGATTTATCTGTAACACATATGGACGATTTAAAAACAGTAATGGAAGATTGGAAAAATGAGTTATTAGTTTATAAATTTGCGCTAGATGCGCTCGATACAAAGTTCTCAATTATCAGCCAGGAATATAACCTCATTCACGGACACAACCCGATTGAACATACAAAATCCCGTGTAAAAAGCTTTGAAAGCATCGTGAATAAGTTAATGAGAAAGGGCTGTGAGATTACGACGAAGGAAATGAAGGAGCATATTCACGACATTGCCGGCGTGCGCATCATCTGTTCCTTTATTTCTGACATTTATAATGTCGTGAATGTGTTGAAGCAGCATGAAGATTTGAGAATCGTAAAGGTAAAAGATTATATCCAGACACCCAAACCGAATGGCTATCGAAGCCTGCATTTAATCATTGAGATGCCTGTGAATTTAACGAACCGTGTGGAATACGTCAAAGCAGAAATTCAAATCCGGACAATCGCGATGGATTTCTGGGCGAGCCTTGAACATAAAATTTACTATAAATTGAACAATGACGTTCCTAAGCAATTAACAGATGAGCTGAAGGAAGCCGCGGAGATTGCCCATTACCTAGATGAGAAAATGCTGGGGATTAAGAAAGAAGTGGATTAAAAAAGACGGCACCCAAGTGCCGTCTTTTTTTATTTGATATCTTCAAAAATGTCAGATGCTTTGGCCTTCATTTGTTTCTTAATGGTTTTCGGTTTCTTCTCTTTTTTCACAGCCTCATAGACTGCGGCTGTCACAAGATCGCCTGCTTGCTGGAGGCGTTCTTTGCTGATATGATCGATCGAGTCTTCAGGGGTATGATACCACGGCTCAACTTCTTCTGTTTCCGGGTCTCCCCAAATAAAGTTGGCGGAATCAATGCCGGCTTCGTGGAATGGCACATGATCAGATGATCCTCCCTGTGTCAGAGACAGGCTGTCAAACCCAATTTTTTCAGCAGCCGTATGGCTGGATTCCCAAACATAGTTAGATTGGCCGTCCAATGTGTTGACATACAACTCAGACGCTTTTTCCCAGCTTGTGCCTACCATATCTAAGTTGAAGTTCACTTCGCTTCGTTTCAGCTCTTTTTCCGATAGATGATCTACATAGTGAGAGGAGCCGAGCAGGCCGAGCTCTTCGGCGCCGAAAGCGATAAAGCGGATTTCTTTATCAGATGGAACGCTTTTTAAGACACGCGCCATCTCCAGCATAACAGAGGTTCCTGAGCCGTTGTCATTTGCTCCGGGCGAAAAAGGAACACTGTCGTAATGGGCCGTCACGTACACAATGTCTGGATGTTTGATGTTCTTTGGTTTTTTAATTCCGATGATGTTCTGAGAGGTTTGGTTTGTGAATGCTTTTAGTTTTAAGGTGGCTTCTTTTTGCTGGGTAAGTGCTTCGCCGTCTTCTTTCTTAATGCCGACGACCGGAATGCCGACTTTATTTCCCGACAGGTTTGGCGTCATAGGCACGAGGCTTTCTTTGTTGTTATAAATGATGACAGCTTTCGCTCCGGCGGCTTCGGCATTTTTGGCTTTCTCGTAATAAGTCAGGTCTCCTCTGGAAATTAAGGCGATTTTGCCCTTGGCGTCAGCGGTAAAGTCCTTTTGATAGCCCAATCCCGCATTGTAAAGCGGGGCCGTCAGCCCTTGTTCCTCAGTCGAAGCTGAGCCCGACGCCGCTTGGAGAAGAATATCGCGTCCTGCTGAAGACAGTGTACCCTCAAGCCGGTCAGGAATGTTGAATCGTTGAACCTTCACATCAAGCTTTAATTTTCTCAAGGATGAGGCGATCAATAGGGCACTCTTTTTTTCAGCTGCAGTTCCGGCTATTCTGGGGCCGATTGCTTCACTTAGCTGAGAAATGGTAGAGTACGCATGCTTTGCTTTGAATGGAAGCTCGCGCTCGCTATTTGATATTTGTAAAGCGTGCGCGGCAGGGGTGACACTCTGTGCCGGCAAGAGCAGTGTGCCGGCAGTTAAAACAGCCATCGTCATGACAGTCAAAAGCTTTTTCATCAAAAATAAACCTCCCCTAAATGTATGGTTGGGGAATATTTCGGGATGCTAAAGGAGTTTCCTGCAAGATGGAGAGCGTTTTTGAAAAGACAGTGCTTTATACCTGCAAAAAAACGCTTATGAATGAAGGGTCATAAGCGTTTCGGAATATCAAACTATTGGAGCTTTAAAAACTTGCGTTTGCCGACTTGGATGATCATATTCTCTCTTATCTCTGCTTTGGCGTGAATATCTGTTATTTTCTCTCCGTCGATGCGTACACCGCCGTTTTGAATCATGCGGCGCGCCTCGCTCTTCGAAGAGAGGAGTTTTAGCTTGACGAGCAGATCAATCATCGCTATCGTTTTTTCGCCTTTCCAGTTTACGGCTGGTATATCTTCCGGCAGGCTGTTTTCCTGAAAGACTGTTTTAAACGAGTGTTCGGCAGCTTCTGCTGCTTTCTCTCCGTGATACATTCGGACGATTGTTCTGGCTAAAAGCATTTTGGCATCACGCGGATGAACGGCGCCGGTTTCTAAGTCTTTTACGAGCTGTTTTTTCTCTTCAAGCTCTAAGTCTGTCGCCAAGTGGATGTACTTTTTCATCAGGCTGTCGGGCAGTGACATCGTTTTTCTGTACATGTCGTTTGGATGTTCGTTAATGCCAATGTAGTTGTGTTTCGACTTCGACATTTTCTCGACGCCATCCAAGCCTTCCAAGAGCGGCATAAGGATGACGACTTGTTTTTCTTTGTTGTATCGTTCTTGGAAATGCCGTCCCATGAGGACATTGAAATGCTGATCCGTTCCGCCTAATTCAATATCACTTTCGAGAACGACAGAATCATAGCCCTGCATCAATGGGTAAAAGAATTCATGCAGTGAGATTGGTTTTTGCATGGCGATGCGTTCTTCAAAGTCGTCGCGCTCCATCAGGCGGGCTACCGTTATTTTCCCTGCTAATTCAATGACATCTTCTAGATTCAATGTTTTCAGCCATTTTGAGTTATAGTGAAGCTCGACTTTTTCTGGATCAAGCACTTTTCCGAATTGCTCAAAGTAGGTTTTGGCATTGTGCTGAACTTCTTCATCAGTCAGTTGCTTTCTGGCTGCCGATTTTCCGGTCGGATCACCAATTTTTCCTGTGAAATCCCCAATTAACAGCTGGACAATGTGGCCGTTTTCTTGAAATTGGCGAAGCTTATTTAACACAACCGTATGGCCCAAATGTACATCCGGTGCAGACGGATCTAATCCGAGCTTAATTTTAAGCGGCGTGCCCGTGGAAATTGATTTCACGAGCTTTGCCTTTAATTCCTCCGGCGGTATGACTTCGTGGGCGCCTGTCATGTATAGCTGAAGCTGTCTTTCTACCTCTTTTTGCTGTGACGCTGTGAGCTGCTCAAATGTTCTCATCATTTTTCCTCCTTTTTTACAAACACAAAAAAGAGCCCATCCCAATAAGGGACGTGGCTCAATGCACGCGGTACCACCCTGGTTGAAGACATTGTCTTCCGCTCATTCGAATAACGGTTTCCCGTTCTTTGCTACTTTTAAGGTTCACAAAGAAAGCTCGGGGAGGTAATTCACGTTTGCTGTGTGCCGGCTCGCACCTTCCGCCGGCTCTCTGAAACAGGGAGACAAACCGCTACTGGATTCCCGTCAAAGCTTATGTTGTATGAAGATTGTCAGCTACCTTTCTAAGCAGCCCTGTCAATATTTTCTGTTCGTCCTTCGTCATTCCCGCAATGAGCTCTGTTTCCCCTTTGTGAAACTCCGGGTAGAGTTCTTCGATCGCTTGTTTGCCGGAATCGGTGATTGAGACAAACACGAGTCGCCGATCTCTTGTGTCGATGCTTTTACTGCAAAAACTCTTTTTTTCGAGCGTTTTGATCACGTTGCTTGCTGTAGCTGTAGATATCCCTGACAGCTCAGCGATTTTTCTCGTTTCGAGCGCTCCCCATACCCATAGATCATAAAGAATGGAGAAAGCGGTCCAAGAAAGGTTATAGGAAGAAAGAACCTCAGTCTCCATTTTGACACGGAGCCTTTGTGCAGACCGATACAGATTCGTAGCGATCGAAATGGCTTCTAGGTTGAGTGACTCGACGGGCATTTGTTTGAGCTTAGAAAGTGTATCGTGTTCTTCCTTCCGAAGCTGCTGATGTTGATGTGAACGTTCCATTTTTTAGGCCTGCCTTAAATTATCAGAATCATTAGCTATGAAACGAATTGTAACAGACTCTGATGTGAACTTCAAGCCCATATATCGGTGAATAAAAAAAGCCCAAACAACGCCAAAATAAACAAAAACCCGCAAACGGGGGTGCAGTTTTGCAAAAATATGTTCAATCCGTCTATAAGCATGATCCGTTTCATCTGTTTTCGACAGAGCATGTAGTGACGTTAGCGATTATCGCCCTTTTGGCCATTCTGTTGTTTTTGTTCCAAGAGGGGGTCAAGCAGCCGAGGGCCAGCCGGTTTTTACGTTCTCTGTTTGTGTTTCTTTTGCTTGGTTCGCAAATCGGCTATCAAATATGGATGATCGCCACGGGCAGGTGGTCGGTGCGCACTTCATTGCCTCTCCAGCTTAGTGACCTGTCGGTGTATTTGTCAGCTATTATGTTAGTGACAAAAAGCAGAAAGCTGTTTGTGTTTTTGTTTTTTGTCGGCATCGGCAGTTCGATTCAGGCTCTTGCCACTCCTGACCTCGGAATGTTTTCATTTCCGCATATCCGATATATCCTCTTTTTTATTTCTCACGGGTCTGTGTTTTTATCCTGTCTGCTGATGGCTGTGATTGGCACCTACAGAATGGGCCAGCGCTCGTTATGGGTGACAGTCCTGCTTGTTAATGTGTACGGCGTCTGTATTTTTCTGATTGATCGCTGGCTTGGCGCGAATTATATGTATTTGACGAAAAAACCGGGCGGTTCCTCTCTCTTAGATGTTCTCGGGCCATGGCCTTGGTATATCGTCTCGGCTGAAGCCATCACGATCGCCAGCTTTTTCATTCTTTATTTGCTTTATCGCATCTTCAAAAAATGACACCTTTTTTGTTGTATCACACATTCTGTTTAAAAAAATGTCGGAGAACGTGTTTATTTTTTTGAAAAAGGGTATGTAACTTGTACAACAAAAAGGGAGATGAATACCATTGAGGAAAGATGAAATCATGCATATCGTATCATGCGCAGATGATAATTATGCTCGTCATTTAGGTGGGATGTTCGTTTCTTTATTGACTAACATGGATCAGGAGAGAGAGGTAAAATTATACGTCATTGATGGCGGAATTAAGCCTGATAACAAAAAAAGACTGGAAGAAACCACTTTGAAATTCGGAGTGCCGATTGAGTTTTTAGAAGTGGATACCAACATGTATGAACATGCGGTAGAGAGCAGCCATATTACAAAAGCCGCGTATTACCGCATTTCGATTCCCGACTTAATTAAGGATGAAAGCATCAAACGAATGATTTACATCGATTGCGATGCGCTTGTCCTAGAGGATATTTCTAAGCTATGGGACTTAGACATTGCGCCATACACCGTAGCCGCTGTTGAGGATGCGGGGCAGCATGAACGCCTGAAAGAAATGAACGTCACTGATACAGGGAAGTATTTTAACTCAGGTATCATGATTATTGATTTTGAGTCTTGGAGAAAGCAAAACATCACAGAAAAAGTCATCAACTTTATCAATGAACACCCAGACGAAGACTTTCTTGTGCTGCATGACCAAGATGCACTGAATGCGATCTTGTATGATCAGTGGTATGAACTTCATCCGCGCTGGAACGCTCAAACCTATATCATGTTAAAGCTGAAAACCCCACCGACTCTGTTAGGGCGGAAGCAATATAATGAAACGAGAGAAAACCCGGCAATCGTGCACTTCTGCGGCGGAGAAAAGCCTTGGAACTCCAACACAAAACATCCGTATCGCGATGAGTATTTCCATTACATGTCCTATACGAAGTGGAATACGATTGGGAATCCGGCGATCAACCAATAAATCAGATAAAAAAACGCTTTTGAGATGATCAAAAGCGTTTTTTTTGTCTCAGCGTGCGACTGACCGTTGGTAGAACCGCTGAATATGCATGGCGATGTAGCATAATTCTTTTTCAGGAAACTCAAAGCCGTACTCCTTCTTCACAAAGGTGCCGATGCTTAGGGCACACAGGAAGGCATCCTTAAACTTCTCTTTAATGATGTCGATCATTTCTGCGTCCAGCTCGTAAATGGATTCGCCTGCTTTGATATGCTGAATGGCAAAGCGGAGATGGGTCACAAGCCGTTCATAAGAGATGGTATCTTCAACGATATTAATAGACAATTGAATTTCGATAATCTCGATAATATCACGGATCATTGTTGTAATATCAAGCGTTTGTGTCATATCGCCGGCATTGTTTCTTGCTGTGTGGATATGCATGGCGATATTGCCGATTTCATCATCAGGAATGTGAATCCCCAGTTTATCTTTAATCAGTGTTCTGGCCCATAAGCCGATCTGGAACTCCTTTGGATAAAGGACTTTGATTTCATTCAGCAGCGGATTTTTGATAACCATCCCATTGCTCAGGCGTTCAATCGCAAAGGAAAGATGGTCTGAAAAAGCGACATGAATGCGCTCGTTGATTTTGATATTCAGCTCTTTTTCGGCATGAGAGATAATTTGCTCAGAAATCTGAATGTGGTCTTCAGGCAATGTTTCTAAAATCTCTTCGAACTGCTTATAGTCAGGTGTATCTTTTCTGATAAAGGTTTTTTCTATTTTTGACGGATCGACAATATCATTCTTCTTTTTGTTAAACGCAATTCCTGCACCTAAGAGAATCTTCTCTTCATTTTGATCCTTTACGACGATAGCATTATGATTTAAGATTCTTTTAATTTTCATAGCTTTTTTGTCCTTTCATCCCCCGTTTTATGAATGAAAACGAATAAATCCAGTTATTCTGTCTCTTCTTTAAACCCGAGAAACAATGTAGCTATAAAAGCAGAGACGGCTGCGATCAAGAAACCGATCATATAATGAACAAAATTAGCGGCGCCAAACGGCAGCACGATTGAAATCATCGGAATGCCTGTCAGTCCGTATGAATTTGCCACAACTTGTACCGCAACCACGTATGCTCCGCCAATAGCACCGCCGATGGCTGCTCCGATAAAGGGACGGATCAATTTGAGATTTACCCCGAATACAATCGGCTCAACAATGCCTAAAAACGCGGTCAGAGAAGCGGGGAGCGCAATTTTCTTCAGGCTTGATTGTTTCGTTTTGAGGAATACCGCAAGCCCCGCTCCGCCTTGGGCCACATTCGCCATCGACCATATCGGCACTAAAAAGTTGACACCGACATGCGGATTAGCAAGCAGCGTTGCCTCAATTGCATAAAAGCTATGATGCAATCCAGATAGGACGATGGTGGAGTAGATGCCGCCGAAAAGAGCTCCGGCGGCAATGCCGGCGTGATCATAAATATAGACGATCGATTGTGTCATGATCTGGCCGATGATGGACGCGGCGGGATTCATCACAATCAGCGCGAGGCATCCTGTCACCATGACCGTAATAAAGGGAATGATCACGACATCAAGCGACTTCGGCACAATCGATTTTAATAGCTTCTCAATTTTGCTCATGACAAAAACGGAAAGAAGAATCGGTATCATGGAACCCTGATAGCCCATCATTGGGATATGAAGCCCCCATATGTCTAAGGAAGACGGGGTTTTGCTGCCGAGCATTGACGGGTCCAGCAGATCAGGATGCGTCAAAAGCCCTGCAATCACTGCCCCTAGGTATGGGTTGCTGCCAAATTGCCGTGCAGCACTGAAGCCAACTAAAATCGGCAGTAAAATAAAGGCTGTGCTGGACACGAGGTCGAGCATTTTAATCCATGGGCTGCCGGCAGCGAACCAGTGAAACACTTTTATCATGCCGATCAGCCCCATGAGCAGGCCGCTTGCTGTTATTGCCGGAATAATCGGCACAAAAATATCAGATAGTGTTTTCGCAAAAGCTGCGGCAGGGTTCAGCTTCCGGCTGGCTTTTTTCTGGTGGACAGGCTCTTCAGAAGGCGCGGTCTCCCATTCATGAACGACTTCTTTATATATTTTGTTGACGACGCCTGCTCCGAAGATAATCTGGAAAAGCCCATAGCGGAAAAAGGTGCCCTGCACACCTTGCAGGTTCTCAATGGCATGTATATCAATTTTCGTCTCGTCCTTTACATCAAAACGAAGACGGGTCGTACAATGGCTGATGCTAATAATATTGTTTTTTCCTCCTGCGAGCAGCAATAATTCTTTTGCAATCTCTTTCTGCAAGCAATCAAAACCTCCTTTGCTGAAGAAAAGTCGGCTTGTTCATCGTATCAAATGAAAAGTTGACAATCAAAATGAAAAAAGTGAGAAATACCGGCTGAAAATGACAAAAATGCCCGCGTCGACGACGGAGCATGAGAATAGGGGTTGTCCAAGGCGCCGTTATGAGCCCAACACGAAAAGAAGAGTTAAAATGCCCTGCTTTTTAGGCACTAATACTCCCTTTGCATCATTGGGTCTTGCCTGCCTGCCCAGTCACAATCCCGCCATATGTGGTGATAACTGTAATAACGTTCATTTTATGCTGTTCATGGCTGTATAGCAATAGTATGAAAAGCCTGTACAATGGATGGGAAAAAGGTTGTGTGTGATGTTCTTAGAATGTAAAAAACCTTTAAGACCTGGAATGCAAGTCTTAAAGGTTTTTGGTTACTTTTTCGGTTTGACGGCGTTCAGCCGTTTTTGCAGCTTTGTTTTTTCATGGGATGCTTTTAATTGATTCACTGCAGACTGAGCGGATGTCTTTGATTTCTTTGTTTTGTCTTTTTCCGCTTTCTTCACTTTTGCCTTGGCAGTTTCCACTTTTTTTGCTTCAGCCGCCGCCACCTTTTTCTTCACCTTGTCTAACCGTTTTTGCAATGCCGTTTTGTCCTTGCCTGCTTGAAGCTGATTGACGGCTGATTGTGCTTTTGCCGCATTTGCATCAGTTGATTTCTTTTCAGCCGCAGATACGGATTGCTGTGCCGTCTTCAAATTGGTGCTCTTCACTTTGTTAAGGCGTTTTTGCAGGGACGTTTTTTCTGAACTTGCAGGCAGCTTGCCAATTGCTGATTGTGCGCTGTCCACATCTGTTTTCTTTTTGCTTTTTTCCGCTTTCGCAACTTTGTCTTTCGCTTGCTTTGACGCGATGTAGCGTTTTACTTGGTCTAAGCGTTTTTGAAGGTTCTTTTTGTCTGTTCCGTTTGGCAGCTTGTTGATGGCAGTTTGTGCTGTATCAACGGTTTGCTGTGTTTTATATTTTTCTGCCTTTGCGACTTTGTCTTTCGCATCTTTTACATTTCTGTATGACTGTACTTTATCCAGTCTTTTTTGCAGGGCAGTTTTGGCGTCGGAGCCCGGCAGCTGGCTGACGAGTTCTCGCGCTTTGTTGATATCGGTTTGTGCTTTTGTTTGTTCCGCTTTTTTCACCGCTTGCTCTGCTGCCGCGTACGCTGAATTTGTTGCCTGTGCTTTATACTGGATTAAGCCGTAGCCAAATTGCTGATCGCGGCCTGCGGTACCAAGATCAACGATGTTTTTCCGCATTTCCTCGCGAAGCTGGACGTTTGTCTCGGCAGGATCACGCTGTTTTAACAAAGCAAACATGGCAGCTGCGTGCGGTGTCGCTTGGGATGTTCCGCTTCCCGTTGCATAATACTGGTTTAAGTAAGTGCTTGTGATGTTTGCCCCCGGTGCTGAAAATTCAACTTCATCTCCAGTTGTTGAAAAGGAGGCAAGCTGATTCTTTTCGTTTGTTGCTGAAACCGCAACGACACTGCTGTATGCCGCCGGATAATTCACTGGCTTGCCGTTTCCGTCGTTACCGCTTGCGGCAACAAGCAGAACGCCTTGTTCATATGCTTTGTTCACGGCGTC
Source organism: Bacillus sp. LJBS17 (assembly GCF_019334685.1). Classification (NCBI taxonomy): domain Bacteria; kingdom Bacillati; phylum Bacillota; class Bacilli; order Caryophanales; family Bacillaceae; genus Bacillus; species Bacillus sp. LJBS17. Next base: position 3,918,279 of record NZ_CP079759.1, on the reverse strand, counting down.
ATGAAGGATTTTGCTGTCTGACGTCGTGCCAAGGCTCATATTGACGATGTCCATCCCGTTTGCGATCGACCAGTCAATTCCTTGGAGAAGGCTTTGAAGATCCCCCGAGCCGTTCTGATCAAGCGCTTTAACCGCGTATATTTGTGCTTCCGGTGCGATGCCGTCAATTCCGTAGCCGTTATGCTTGGCTCCGATAATCCCTGCGACATGTGTTCCGTGGCCGTTATCATCTTTGTAAGAAGAGGTATAACTGACAGCTGAATACCCGCCGGCAATCGACAGGTCATCGTGGGGGGAGATCCCGCTGTCAATGACGGCAATTTTGATATTTTTTCCTGTCAGTCCTGCCTTCCAAGCCTGTTTCACCTGAATGGGCTCAAGGTTCCATTGCTCAAAGTTGTCAGAGGTGTCAGTGCCGTCTGACAGCACTTTGAAATCCGTGCTGTCTGCTGCGGTAAATGATACGTTGTTTTCTACATACAAAATATCAGGATCCTGCTTTAATTCTTTTACTGTCTCCTGGTCTGCTGTGACCGCTACCGCGGGAAGATGCTTATACTGCTGTTCAACATCAGCATCACTGTCCAGGATGGTTTCCTTTCCGGCCTTGTTTTTATAAACCACAATAACCTCTTTCTCGCTGCTGTTTTGCGCATGAGCGAGAGGGCCTATGGTGAGAAAACTGAAAAACAGAGTGACTGATACAACAAGTTTGCAAGACATGTTTTTCATGATTCATCTCCTTTTTCTATGATGTTTGATATATATATCGGAGAAAAAAAGAGAGATTAATAGTAAGAAGGAAAAAATTTTTCATGGGCAGGGTTGTTTAGCAAAATGCAGATTTTTTCCGCATGAAGAGGAAATTTTCCAAATGAATTTGTAAGCGTTTTCAAAATAAGATAAAGAAAACATTGCGGAGGTTGTTCACAAAGCAATGAGAAAAGGGGGTTTTTAAGATGAGCACATTCACTCGGGTGATGGAGGAAAAAATAATGCCTGTCGCCGGGAAAATTGCCGGGCAGCGGCATCTCAGCGCTTTGCGTGACGGAATTATCCTGACCATGCCGCTGATTATTATCGGGTCTGTCTTCTTGATTTTAACGAGCTTGCCGATTCCGTGGTATGCTGATTTCATGGCGAGTGTGTTTGGGAACGAGTGGGCCGATAAGCTCGGATATCCTGTTAACGCTTCGTTTGATATTATGGCGATGATTGCCGCTTTTGGGATCGCCTATCGGCTGGCAGAAAGCTATGGTGTCGATGCCCTTTCTGCCGGAGCGATTTCAATTGCCGCATTTCTGCTGGCAACACCGTTTGAGGTGCCGTTTACACCGCATGGCTCAACGGAGTCCATCATGGTAGGGGGCGGAATCCCGATCACGCTGCTCGGCAGCAAGGGCTTATTTGTCGCCATGCTGATCGCCTTGTTTTCAACCGAAATCTATCGGTACATTATTCAAAAAAATATCGTCTTCAAAATGCCAGACGGTGTGCCGCCTGCGGTAAGCAAATCGTTTGTCGCGCTGATTCCCGGCTTTATCATTGTGTTTCTCGTGTGGCTGGCGCGCCTTCTGATTGAAATGACACCTTTTCAGAGTCTGCACAATGTCGTAGGAGACCTGCTTGGCACACCGCTTTCCATCCTTGGCGGCAGTCTCGGCGGAAGCCTGATCGCTGAATTTGTGCAGATGCTGCTTTGGTCGTGCGGGATTCACGGGGCTTCCATCATTGGCGGAATCATGGCGCCGATTTGGTACGGCGCGATGGATGCCAACCGTCTCGCCTTCCAAGCAGGCGAGGCGCTGCCGAGTATTTTTACGACTCAGTTTTTTCAAATTTGGATCAATGTCGGCGGAAGCGGGGCGACGCTGGCGCTTGTCCTGGCGATGCTTGTGCGCTCCCGGAGCAAACAAATGAAGCAGCTTGGCCGATTAGGGATTGGGCCCGCGCTTTTTAATATCAACGAGCCGATCATTTTCGGCATGCCGATTGTCATGAATCCGCTCCTTATTGTCCCATTTATCATTGCACCGCTCCTCACGATTACCGCGACTTATATCGGCATGAGCACCGGGCTGGTGGCAAGACCGGCCGGAATCGCGGTGCCATGGACGATGCCGCCGCTCATATCAGGTTACCTGGCGACAGGCGGAAAGGTGTCGGGCGCCGTTATGCAGCTGGTGAATCTGCTGATTACCTGTGCCATCTACTATCCGTTTTTCAGAATATGGGATCATCAAAAATGGCGGGAAGAGAGTGCGGTTGAATCTGGGGATAAAAATGTGATGTGATAGATGATCAGCCTGTCATAGGCTGATCATCTTCTTTCAAATGAAAGGGAATGTTAGAATATGTAAAGGAGGTGCGCATGCTAGAGTATATATGGTTCGATGACGAATCACCGATCTTACAACAAATACCTGTTGAATACTCATCTGCTGCTCTTATTTTTTCTCCTTTTATCCAAATGCCTGAAGGATGGGAGAAAGCAAAGAGAAAACATGATTACGAGCATATTTATCCAAACGATGATGAAATCAGAGAAAAAGGCAGGGCTGTTTCCTGGAAGAAGGTTATGTCTTCTTGCGGCTTTCAAACACATGCTGAGCTGGCGCTGGCTTTAATGACGTCGATAGGCGCTTTAAGGGACGAGTTCGCGAGAGAGGATTTGGCTGAGGTGTTACATGAAAACATAAATGGAGACCTCTATTATCCCAGTGAGGATCATATTTCAAATTTTCATATTCCGAGTTTGGTAAAGGTGTTAGGTGCGAACGGACCCAATCGGTTTTATTACGCAGAACCGATTGTGGAAAACCGTGGCGTTTTGGACATAACTGAGGCCAACTTGCGGACGGTTCTTGATGAAGCCGCAGCAGAGCTCGTTTTGACTGATGAGAAAATGGACTTTGTGTTTATGAGTGTATATGACTCATTCATTAATGTCTTCTTAGCAAAAGATAAAAACATCAATGACCTGGTTCAGCGTATGGGCTGGGAAGCTATGATTTGCGATGAGTCAACGTATATCAGTTGGTATAGATAAAAAAAGAACGTACATCACAAAATGTACGTTCTTTTTTTTATCGCTGAAAGAACTCAATCCACTCACCGTCAGGGCCTTCGATATAGAAATAACGGTATCCGTTTGGAAGTGTTGTGATCTCCTCGTCGATAAATTTTGCGTTCATTTTTTCCGCTTTTGTATATTCAGCCGCGATGTCATCAGTCAGCAGGGCAATGTGGTGCACTTTTCCTTCAGCGGGAAGCTCGCTACTGTAGCCTTGAATCAGTTCAATTTCTGTTTCCGGGCCGTCTTCAAAGCCAAGAAATGCAAGCTCGATTACACCGTTCGTGTGTGTGATGCGATCCTTCAATTTCATGCCGAGTACCTCTTCATAAAATGTGATGGACGCGTTAATATCTCTTACCATGATGCCTGTATGGTCAATTCGTTTTGCCATGCTGCTCCTCCTCGTAACTCTTTTTGTCTATCGTAGAAAAACCTTTCCTTTCTGTCAATGCAGACATCTTGGCGTTTTGTGGTACCATAAGAGAAAGCAAACGGAAAGAGGACGACATATATGAAGCTACTCACCCTAAAAAAAGCACACGCTGCCAAAATAAAAAAAGGCTATCCCCTTATTGAAAAAGAAGCTCTCGCAGGGAGTGCGGGGCACATGAAAGAAGGAGACCTCGTTGATATCGTGTCTGAGAGCGGCGGCGAGTTTCTCGCGCGGGGCTATTATGGCCTGCAAAACAAAGGGGTCGGCTGGACGCTTACCCGAAATAAACATGAACAGGTTGACCAGGCATTTTTTCTCACCAAATTAACAAAAGCGGCCCAAGCGCGCGCCAAACTATTTGAGGCTCAAGATACAACAGCTTTCCGCCTGTTCAACGGTGAGGGTGACGGTGTCGGCGGCGTCACCATCGACTATTATGACGGCTACCTGCTGATTCAATGGTACAGCAAGGGAATTTACACCTTTAAAGACATGCTGATTTCCGCATTGGATGAGATGGATCTTGATTATAAAGCGATTTACGAGAAGAAACGCTTCGACACGGCTGGACAATACGTTGAAGATGATGACTTCGTGAAAGGGAGAAGGGGCGAGTTCCCGATCATCATCCAAGAGAATGGCATTCAATACGCGGTGGATCTGAATGAAGGCGCCATGACGGGCATCTTTTTGGATCAGAGACATGTGCGCAAGGCGATCAGAGACCGCTATGCAAAAGGGAAAACCGTTTTAAATACGTTTTCTTATACGGGTGCATTCTCCGTGGCGGCGGCGCTTGGCGGAGCGGAGAAAACAACAAGCGTCGACGTGGCAAATCGAAGTCTGGCCAAAACGATCGAGCAATTCAGCGTGAACAAGCTGGATTACGAAGCGCACGACATTAAAGTGATGGACGTTTTTAACTATTTTTCATATGCTGCAAAAAAGGATTTGCGCTTTGATCTGATTATTCTCGATCCGCCTTCCTTTGCGCGCACAAAAAAACGCACCTTCAGCGCGGCCAAGGATTATAAAAACCTGCTAAAGGAAACGATCGCTATCACTGCTGACAAGGGTGTCATTGTTGCCTCTACAAACAGCAGCGCCTTTGGCATGAAGAAATTCAAAGGCTTTATCGATGCCGCATTTAAAGAGACAAACGAACGCTACACCATCATTGAGGAATTTACGCTGCCGGAGGATTTCAAAACGATTTCGGCATTTCCGGAAGGCAACTACCTGAAAGTGGTCCTTCTGCAGAAAAAATAATGAAAAAGCTGCCCTGTTCAGGGGCAGCTTTTTTTTATGTAGAAACGATCTGCTGGACGCGGCCGATGCGGCCATCTTCAAGACGGACTTTAATGCCATGCGGATGAAAGTTTGATTTCGTCAAAATATCCTTCACTGTCCCTCTCGTCAGTTTTCCTGTTTTTTGATCTGCTTTCAATACAATATCAACCTGCAACCCTTTCGAAATGCTGTTTCGCTCTTGCCCGTTCATAACGCACATCCTTTCTTTTGTTCATTATAGTCATTATGGTTTAAAAGTAACAGCCGGCTGATGAAGTGTATGTTTGTTTTTTTCAGCCTTCATTAAATATAATGTCAGGCCAAAGCCTGCTATGCTCAGAATGCCAAAAAGCAAGTAGACTGCGAAGATCGACACGTAGTCAAAAATGTACCCGCCTGCAAATGTGCAGAACCAGTTGCCGAACCCGTTGCCAATGGCGGCGTACATGGTCAGCGCCGTCGCTTCAACGTGTCTTGGGGTAATCTTTTTCACATATTGAAGCGCCGCCGGGATAAATAAACCGATGGCCACTCCCTGAAGAAAGACCGTCGCATAAATGATCCATAGTGAAGGCGCCGTGAAATAGAGCGCCCACCTGAATAATGAGACTCCGCCTGACAGCATAATGACGTTGAGCAGCCCCATTTTATCTATAAATGTTTGGGCGAATCTCATAAATGGAATTTCTGAAATGACACCGATGAAAAATAAAATGCCGATAGCGGAAAGTGACGCGCCGCTTTTGTCCAGAAAAAGACTGAAATACGTATTGTTCGCTAAGTTTGGAGCAAATGTCGTAAAGGTGATGATCATAAAGATGAGGAAAGTTTTGTTGCTGATAAGCTCCCGGAATCCTTTGCGGATATTGACCTTTGTTGTTTTCTGCTGGCCGGGCATTTGTGAAGCCAATATGGCAGCAATGCACAGAAAGGCACAGCCAAAGATAAAGATCACGTGAATGGGGTACAGCTGGTTCGTCACCTGTCCCATGGCAAACACCGCGACACCGAAGCCGAGAGAACCAAACAGGCGGATTCCGCCGTAGTTGCCGTTTGTTTCTTGTGTGTACCTTAGTGAAATGCTGTCCGAAAGTGGAATAATCGTGCTTTGAAAGGCTGCAAAACAGGCCGCAATCAAAATAAACAGAGGGAAACTGTCAAATGCAATATAGGCTAATCCAATGATGCCTGTGATTGATGTGCAAACCGCCAGCAGGCCTTTCGTTTTTTGCGTATAGTCGCTCAGCATGCCCCAAAACGGCTGAAAGAAAATCATCACAATCGGGCCCAGTGACATGATCAAGCCGACCTGTGATCCGCTTAAATGCTGTTCCTTCGTTAAATACATACTGAGTAAGGGAATTATGCTGCCCGTACCGAGAAAAGCAAACAAATAAAATCCTTTTAACGCGGCATAATGCCGCCTCACCTGCAAGTTGTGCATCAGGGTGCCTCCTTTGGTATCCACAAATACATTATATTGGAATTCGCCAGCTTTTCAATAAGGGGAAGCACATAAAAAAAACTGCCCTCGAGAGGACAGTTTTTTACATAAATGAAAGCAAAAACGGCGCCGCGCAAAGCGTCATAATCGCAGCTAAGATCATCGACACGCTGGAAATCGTGCCGGACACAGAGCTGAGCTCAAATGCCTTTGACGTTCCCGCTCCGTGCGCGCTTGTGCCAAGCAGCACGCCCCGCGCAATTTCGTTATCAATGCGGAAATAACGGATGACCATCGGGCCGATCACTGTGCCGAGCAAAGCGGTTAAAATCACAAACACGGCTGTGACGGCAGGCATACCGCCGATCATTTCAGATACGTTCATCGCGATCGGCGTTGTCACTGATCTTGGGACGAGGCTGTCAATTAAGCCGGTGCCGAGGTGAAGCCATTTCGCAATAAGAGCGGTAGAAATAATCGCGATGCATGAACCGACGGCCACATTCAAAATAATTTCCACTGCGTATTTCTTTAAAACAGGGAAATATTTATATAACGGGATCGCGAATGCCACGGTGGCCGGCTGTAGCATATCGGTCAGCAATCCGCCGCCGAGATTATAGGACTCGTACGGGACATTCACCAGCAGCAGCAGACCGACTAATACAGCGGGCGTCACCAATAGCGGCGAAGTATAAACACGCGGAAAGCGTTGATATACCTTTTTTGCTCCTAAATACACCAAAACCGTTAAAAACAAACTTACAATTCCGATGAACACGTATGCTTTTTCTCCTTTCTCTTTGCGATGAGTTGTGTAAGCGTTCCTGTAGACACCATCACGACAAACGTGCTGATGATGACAACAAGCAGAATGCTGACACCAAATTTCGACATAATGTCTCCGTATTCAATCACTCCGACGGCAGACGGGATAAAAAATAAAAGCAGCTCCCCGAGAAGCCACGCTGCACCAAGCTCGATCCATTCAAGCTTGATAATGTTAAAGTGCAATAATGTGAAAAGAATCACAATCCCTATTATACTGCCGGGAATATTTATATGAAGAAGGGCTGTCACCCAATTAATCAGCCGAGCAAATATAAATAACAGAGCGATTTGAATAACGGTTAGCAACAGTTTTTTCATATTGATGCCTCCCTTATATACTTATTGTACATAAGGTCTCTCTATAGGTAAAATATATATTAAGAATAAGAAGTATTCCTTTTGTCTATAGAAAGGGTGAAGCGCATGGATATCCGCCATTTAACATATTTCTTGGAAGTCGCCCGTTTAAAAAGTTTTACGAAGGCTTCCCAATCCCTTTATGTTTCTCAGCCGACGATATCAAAAATGATCAAAAATTTAGAAGAAGAGCTCGGAATTGAACTGTTTTACCGAAACGGCAGGCAGGTGGAACTGACTGATGCCGGTCATAGCATGTATGTGCAGGCGCAGGAAATCATTAAATCATTTCAAAACCTGACGTCAGAATTAAATGATATTATGGAAGTCAAGAAAGGGCACGTACGGATTGGACTGCCGCCGATGATCGGATCGGGGTTTTTCCCCAGAGTGCTCGGCGATTTCCGTGAAAACTATCCGAATGTCACCTTTCAGCTAGTCGAAGACGGTTCTATAAAAGTCCAAGAAGGTGTCGGGGACGGCTCTCTTGATATCGGCGTTGTGGTCCTTCCCGCAAACGAAGATATCTTTCATTCGTTTACAATCGTAAAAGAAACCTTAATGCTTGTCGTTCACCCTTCCCACCGGCTGGCTGATGAGAAAGAATGTCAGCTGCGTGAGTTGAAGGACGAGCCTTTTATTTTCTTCAGAGAGGATTTTGTCCTGCACAACCGAATTATGACGGAATGTATCAAGGCTGGGTTCCGGCCCCATATCATTTATGAAACATCACAATGGGATTTTATTAGTGAGATGGTATCCGCCAACCTTGGGATCGGGCTTTTGCCGGAACGGATCTGCCGCGGCCTTGACCCGGAAAAAGTGAAAGTCATTCCGCTTGTCGATCCGGTCATCCCTTGGCACCTCGCCATTATTTGGAGAAAGGACAGGTACTTGTCGTTTGCCGCCAGAGCTTGGCTCGAACATACGAAATCGTATTTATGGGACCCGAAAAAAGATAGTAAAGGATGATGCAAATATGGATGCACAATCAGCAGCAAAATGTCTTACGGCTGTCCGCCGGCATAGCCCACTGGTGCATAGCATAACCAACAATGTCGTAACGAATTTCACAGCAAACGGCCTGCTCGCGCTCGGCGCATCGCCCGTTATGGCGTACGCAAAAGAAGAGGTCGCCGATATGGCGAAAATTGCGGGTGCACTCGTTTTAAATATCGGAACACTGAGCAAGGAGTCAGTCGAAGCGATGATCATCGCGGGAAAATCAGCTAATGAACATGGCGTTCCCGTCATTCTTGATCCTGTCGGTGCCGGAGCAACACCGTTCCGCACTGAATCGGCACGTGACATCATTCGTGAGGTGCGCCTTGCTGCAATCAGAGGAAATGCGGCGGAAATTGCCCATACCGTCGGCGTGACCGATTGGCTGATCAAAGGTGTTGATGCGGGTGAAGGTGGAGGCGACATCATCCGGCTGGCTCAGCAGGCGGCACAAAAGCTAAACACGGTCATTGCGATAACTGGTGAAGTTGATGTCATAGCCGACACGTCACATGTATACACCCTTCATAACGGCCACAAGCTGCTGACAAAAGTGACAGGCGCCGGTTGCCTGCTGACTTCCGTCGTCGGTGCGTTTTGCGCTGTGGAAGAAAATCCATTGTTTGCTGCTATTGCGGCCATTTCTTCGTATGGGGTCGCCGCTCAGCTTGCCGCACAGCAGACGGCTGACAAAGGCCCTGGAAGCTTTCAGATTGAATTGCTGAACAAGCTTTCAACTGTTACTGAACAAGACGTCCAAGAATGGGCGACTATAGAAAGGGTGACTGTCTCATGACTCGTATTTCTCGGGAAATGATGAAAGAGTTATTATCTGTATACTTCATTATGGGGTCAAACAATACGAAAGCCGATCCTGTTACAGTTGTACAAAAAGCGTTAAAAGGCGGTGCCACCCTGTACCAGTTCCGTGAAAAAGGCGGGGATGCGCTGACAGGAGAGGCTCGGATTAAATTTGCTGAAAAAGCGCAGGCAGCTTGCCGTGAAGCTGGTGTTCCGTTCATTGTCAATGATGATGTGGAATTGGCTCTGAATCTGAAAGCTGATGGTATCCACATCGGCCAGGAAGACGCAAATGCGAAAGAGGTAAGAGCTGCCATAGGTGATATGATTCTCGGCGTTTCTGCCCATACGATGTCTGAGGTGAAGCAAGCCGAAGAAGACGGAGCGGATTATGTCGGGCTTGGGCCGATCTATCCGACTGAAACGAAAAAAGATACGAGAGCGGTACAGGGTGTATCTCTTATCGAAGCAGTGCGCCGCCAAGGCATCAGCATTCCAATTGTCGGCATCGGCGGAATCACAATAGATAATGCCGCACCTGTTATCCAAGCGGGGGCCGATGGCGTCAGTATGATCAGCGCCATCAGTCAGGCGGAGGATCCTGAGAGTGCTGCACGCAAGTTTCGTGAGGAAATTCAAACGTATAAAACAGGAAGATAATCGTTCATTTTCCTTCAAAGGGCTGTTCTGTAAAAGGACAGCTTTTTTGCTGTCCATCAAGGTTTTCAGACCTTCAAATTTTAATTGACAAAGGACAGGAACTGGCTATGATTATGTTATACAATGATAATCATTTTCAATTATAGGAGGAACATGATGGCTCGGGGGCTGGCACTTATTCTATTCAGCTTGTTGATGGTTTTCGGTTCTGCGGCACATGCGGAAGATGATCCGATCGCCGCATTAATTCAATTAAACAAGCAAATGATCAAATCCGTAAAAGACGGGGATATGGATTCGGCACAACAAACGTTTGACACCTTCAAGGCGAAGTGGAAAAAAGAAGAACCTTCTATTAAGAAAGAAAACCTTTCTTCTCACAGTGAAATGGACGCGAATATCGCGATGATTTCTCTTTCTTTTATCAATCAAGACGCACGTAAGCTCAAAACACAGCTTGAAGAGCTTGCGTCTCATTTAGAAACCTATCAGCAGGCTGTCGTGCTGAAAAAGACATCCTCAGGTCAATCAAGGGCGTCCTTAACAGCCTATATACAAAGCTTGAAAGACACAAAACAGTTCATAGAAAAAAAACAATTGGATGAAGCGTCATCCGCAATCGACAATTTAGTTACATCCTGGCTCGCTGTTGAGGGAGATGTCGTGTCCCAATCGAAAGAAGCCTATACGACATCGGAGGAAAATCTGGCGCTGATGAAGGCGGAGATCGGCAGCCATCCTGAAAAGGTATCAAAGCAAATTGACGAAATGATTCAATTGCTCGAGCCGATCGCTTCAAGCAGCTACAGCTGGTGGGATGCGGCGCTGATCCCGGTTCGTGAAGGAATGGAGGCCCTCCTTGTCATCGGAGCGCTATTAACCATGACAAAAAAAGCGCGGGTTACGCGTTCCTCGACATGGATCTGGGGCGGGGCGTCCGCCGGCATGGCTGTTTCCTTAGCAGCCGGCATCGGTGTCACGGTTCTGTTCTCCTCCAGTGTATTCGGAGAAAACAATTTCTTGCTTGGCGGCGTTACCGGCGTACTGTCCGCTGTCATGCTTTTGTATGTCGGGGTGTGGCTGCACAGAAACGCCTCAATGGATAAATGGAGAGAAAAAATCAATATCCAGAAGTCACAGGCACTAAAAAAACGAAGCCTGCTTTCCTTTGCGCTCATTGCATTTCTGGCAGTTGTAAGAGAAGGTCTCGAAACGGTCATCTTTTTCATCGGGCTTGTCGGGAAGCTCCCGCTCACTGAACTGATCGGCGGAACTGCCGCAGGGCTTATCGTTCTCGTCATCGTCGGTGTTCTGATGATCAAGCTCGGAATGCGCATTCCATTGAAGCCGTTTTTTCTTCTATCAATGGCGGTTGTCCTGTATATGTGCGTGAAATTTCTCGGAACCGGCGTTCACAGCCTTCAACTGGCGGGCATTCTTCCGTCTGATGCAGAAAGCTGGCTGCCGTCTGTATCGGTGCTAGGAATTTATCCGTCTGTGTACAGCACGATTCCGCAAATGTTGATTTTACTCTTTTTACTGATTGCGCTTGTTTCAGAAGCGGCAAAACATTTTACAAACGGAAAGGAACTGACAAAATGAATTTCACAAAAATCGCTGTATCAGCCGGATGCATCCTTGCGCTGTGCGCAGGCTGCGGAGCCAATGACACATCTTCAACCAAAGAAAAAGCTTCATCTGAAAAAAGCGGGGTCACTAAAGAAATCACCGCATCCGTAAATAAAATGGAAACCATCATTTCTAAGCTGAATGACTCAGTGGAAAAAGGAGACCAAAAAGAGATTGAAAAGAAGGGGAAAGAGTTAAACAGCTACTGGCTTTCCTTTGAAAACGATATTCGCAGCGACTATCCATTCGAATATACAGAAATCGAAAAGCATCTTCAGCCAATCTACACAGAAGCGCAAAAAGACAAACCGGATGCAGGAAAAATCAAGACAGAATCCGAGTCATTGAAAGCATCCTTAGAAGACCTGACAGAAGCGAAGAAGAGCGGCAAAAAGGCTAGCGATCAGCTGGCAAAAGCAGCGGATGAGTATAAAGGCTATGTCAAAGAGCAGAGTGACCAGCTTGTCAAAGCGACTGAAGCATTTACGGGTGCTGTGAAATCCGGCGATATCGAAAAGTCCAAAACGTTATATGCGAAAGCGCGTGTTTATTACGAGCGAATCGAACCGATCGCTGAAAGCCTCGGAGATCTTGATCCGAAAATTGACGCACGAGAAAACGATGTTGAAGAAGGAGACAAATGGACAGGCTTCCATAAGCTTGAGAAGGCCATTTGGAAGGATCAAGATATTTCCGGGGAAAAGGCAACAGCTGACCAGCTTCTCAAGGATGTAAAAGAGCTTGACGGTTCAATTCAATCACTGAAATTAACACCTGAACAAATTGTTGCAGGCGCGATGGAGCTTCTGAACGAAGCCGGAATTTCGAAAATCACGGGAGAAGAAGAGCGCTACTCACGAATTGATTTAGTTGACCTTATGGCAAATGTGGAAGGCTCCGAAGCCGTTTATCAAACAGTGAAAAGCGCGCTTGTAAAAGATCACTCCGACTTGACGGAAAAACTGGATACGGAGTTCAGCGAATTTGAAGTTTTAATGGCAAAATACAAAACAAATGATCAGTCCTATACGTCTTATGATAAATTAAGTGAAAAGCAAATCAGAGAGCTGAGCACTAAGCTGACGACTCTTTCTGAAACCATGTCGAAGATTGCGAATGTGCTATAAAAGGAGTTTTGTAACATCATGAGCGATGAACAGAAAAAGCCAGAACAAATTCACAGACGGGACATTTTAAAATGGGGAGCGATGGCGGGGGCAGCCGTTGCGATCGGTGCCAGCGGTCTCGGCGGTCTCGCTCCGCTTGTTCAGACTGCGGCTAAGCCATCAAAAAAGGATGAAAAAGAGGAGGAGCAGATTGTTCCGTTTTACGGAAAGCATCAGGCCGGAATCACAACTGCCCATCAGACGTATGTCTATTTTGCTGCACTGGATGTAACAGCAAAAGACAAAAGCGACATCATTATGTTATTTAGAAACTGGACAAGTCTCACACAGATGCTGACGTCTGGCAAGAAAATGTCAGCGGAGCAGAGAAATCAGTATCTGCCGCCGCAGGATACAGGTGAGTCTGCTGATTTATCCCCTTCCAACTTAACGGTCACATTCGGATTCGGGCCTGGCTTTTTTGAAAAAGACGGAAAGGACCGCTTCGGACTGAAAAGCAAAAAACCGAAGCACCTAGCCGCTCTTCCAGCGATGCCCAATGACAACCTGGATGAAAAGCAGGGAGGCGGGGACATCTGCATTCAAGTGTGTGCAGACGACGAGCAAGTGGCGTTTCACGCGCTGCGTAACCTGCTAAATCAAGCGGTCGGCACTTGTGAGGTCCGTTTTGTGAACAAAGGCTTTTTAAGCGGTGGAAAAAATGGTGAAACACCGCGCAACCTCTTCGGGTTTAAAGATGGAACAGGCAACCAGAGCACGAAGGATGACACGTTGATGAACTCGATCGTGTGGATTCAGTCTGGTGAGCCTGACTGGATGACGGGCGGCACCTATATGGCTTTTCGGAAAATCAAAATGTTCCTTGAGATATGGGACCGCTCTTCCCTCAAGGACCAAGAGGATACCTTCGGCCGCAGAAAAAGCTCGGGGGCGCCTTTTGGGCAGAAAAAGGAAACAGATCCCGTGAAGCTGAATCAAATTCCGTCTAATTCACACGTCAGTCTAGCGAAATCTACGGGAAAACAAATTTTGAGAAGAGCTTTCTCTTACACAGAAGGACTTGATCCGAAAACCGGCTATATGGATGCAGGTCTCCTGTTTATCAGTTTTCAAAAAAATCCCGACAATCAGTTTATCCCGATGCTGAAGGCTCTTTCAGCAAAGGATGCGTTAAACGAATATACACAAACAATCGGTTCTGCTTTATATGCATGCCCAGGCGGCTGCAAAAAAGGAGAATATATTGCCCAGCGTTTGCTGGAATCATAAAAGAAGCCTTTACAGGCTTCTTTCAGCGTGTCGACAAACCCTCGCATTCGTTGTCAAGCCTGTGCGTTGGTGCTCACGAATTAGAGCATTCGCTCCGCTCCAATGCTCGGCTTTCCTAGACTTCAAGGGTTTTCAATCACGCTGAAAGGATGACAAAATCCTAAAACTTTTTAGGATTTTGTCATCAATCTGAAAGAAGCCTAAATCGGCTTCTTTATTTAAAAAACAGTTGTAACTTTAATTGTTACAGTTTAAAATCAATTTAGTATGAAAGGAGATTATCATGACAGTACACATTAAAGTTTATTCAGATTACGTCTGTCCATTTTGTTTTGTTGGAAAAGCCGCTTTTGAAGAAGCGATAAAAGGAAAGGATGTTGAAGTCGAGTGGATGCCGTTTGAACTGCGCCCAAGTCCATCTCCTCAGCTTGATCCGGTCAATGATCTTTCCAAACAGTACATGTGGCAGACATCAATTCAGCCAATGGCGGAGAAATTAGGAGTCGAGATCAATTTTCCAAACGTCTCGCCTCATCCGTATACAGACCTCGCGTTTGAAGGCTTCCATTTTGCGAAGGAATACAATAAAGGACATGAATACAACACCCGTGTCTTTCAGGCGTTTTTCCAGGAGGGCCAAAATATTGGCGATATTGACATCTTGACGAAGCTCGCCGAGGAAGTGGGATTAGACGGTGCATCATTCAAATCAGCACTGGAAACAAGAACATATCAGGACGTGCAGCGCCAAGCCTTGAAGCACGCTTATGAAGAGGCTGACATCACAGCCGTTCCAACCTTTATTATTGGCGACACTGTAATTCCAGGTGCTGCCGGCAAGGATGTATTTGAAAAAGCGATTTCTGACGAACAAAAGAAAAGACAAGGAAGAAGCTCTCTATAAAGAGAGCTTTTTTTACTCCTGTTCCATATGGACGCCAGTATGCGCCTTCACCTGAATTTCTGCAAACGTATCTTCATCAATTGTTTTATCAGATGACAGCACCGTTCCGAGCCACGCGCCGAGAAAGCCGAGCGGGATGGAAATAATTCCTGGATTAGACAGCGGAATGAGCGGATCACCGGTAAAAATAGCACCTCCGGCCGGGTCCCACACACTAGGGCTCATCGATACCAGCACAAGCGCGCTGATCAGGCCTGTCAGGCTGCCCCATAAAGCGCCTGAGGCATTGAATCGTTTCCAGAAGACTGTAAACACAATCAGCGGAAGGTTTGCGCTGGCGGCTACCGCAAACGCGAGTGCAACAAGGAACGCCACATTTAAGGATTGTGCAAAAATCGCAAGGAGAATCGAGAGTACTGACACGGCGACAGAAGCCCATCTGGCCGCTTTCATTTGTTCTTTTTCAGTTGCTTCTCCCTTTCTGATAATCTGGCTGTAAATATCATGGGCAAATGCTGAGGCGGCAGACAGCACCAACCCTGTCACGACAGCCAAAATGGTGGCAAAGGCGATGGCTGATACAAACGCGAACAGAAAGTCTCCTCCGAGCGCTTTTGCTAAAAGCGGAGCCGCCATATTTCCCGCTTGATCAGCCGCCGTAATCGCGTCAAAACCGACAAATGCCGCGGCACCAAAGCCGAGAAACACCGTCATAATGTAAAACACACCGATAATCCATGTCGCTGACACAACGGATGTACGGGCCGTCTTGGCATCCTTAACGGTATAAAACCGGATCAATATATGCGGAAGCCCGGCGGTTCCCAGCACGAGTGCCAAGTTTAACGACAAGGTCTCAAGCGGCACCTTGTATTTATTTCCGGGATTCAAAAAATCAGCGCCAAGCGGAGTAGCCGTTTTCATCTGTTCAAACATGGTATTAAGGCTAAAGCCGAATTTCGAAAACACGATAATCGAAATCACGAGTGTACCGGCCATCAGCAAAACGGCTTTAATAATTTGAACCCAGCTTGTCGCGATCATGCCGCCAAACACGACATAAATGGTCATCAGCACTCCGACGATGAGGACAGCCGCGGTATAATCCAGCCCTAGAAGCAGTTTGATCAGCGCTCCCGCCCCCACGAGCTGGGCGATCATATAAAAAGTAGAGATGGCAATGGTATTGAGAGCCGCGACACCGCGGATTTTCTTTTCTTTAAAGCGAGCGGCAATCATGTCTGCCATCGTGTACTTTCCAAGATTCCGAAGCGGCTCCGCCACGATGTACAAGACAACGAGATAAGCCACCAGAAAACCGATGCTGTAAAAGAAGCCATCAAATCCATATAACGCAATCATTCCGGCAATCCCGAGAAACGAGGCGGCAGACATGTAGTCACCGGCAATTGCCAGTCCATTCTGAACGCCGGTGAGCCCGCCGCCCGCCGTATAAAACTCACTCGTCGTTTTCGTCCGCTTCGCGGCAAAATACGTGATAATAAGCGTCAGGCCAACAATCGCCAAAAACAATAAAAAAGCAGTCATATTCATGTCTGTTCACCCTTCAGATCCTCTTTTAAAGCGCTTACATACCGATCGAAATGAGCGGCTCTCCGGGAATACACAGTACTCAGTATCCAGGTCATAGCGAATTGGGCGATGGCGAACAGCCAAGCCCATGAAACAGCTCCAATGGCCGGTGCATTCAAAAAGGTGAAATAAGATGTCAAAACAGGGAGTGAAAAATAAAAGACAAAAAAGAAAATCGCAGAAGGAACAATAAAAGCGCGTTTCTGCTTTAAAAAAGCTTGAAAAGACGGCGTTGCAGCAATCTGTTTATAATCAGCTTTGTACATGGCTTTCCTCCTTTTATTCGCTAAACGTAAGCAAAAAGGTACACCAATAGGTATGTACTGAAAGTCCGATTTATGCGTTGAACAATATCTGGAGGATGAAAAAAGAAGGAGGTCGTGAAGAGGTGAACACAGTGGTCTAAAGACAGGCGAAGGTTTTCAAGCTCGGCCGTGTATAAACGAGTTTGCTTTCAAAACCTCACCGAATGCAGCTTGTTCTCAGCAAAGCTGCTGTTTACCAGAGCACGGTTATCATGTTCGCATCACCTCTTTATGACAATGCATGTGCCAAGAGGTGATCGCATCACCGGCTGTCTGTCGTAGTTAGCTGACACACCGTTTGTCCTCAAGCTCAGCGCAGCGATTTGCTTTTGAATAGAGGATATGGTGAAAACTCAGATCAGGTGATAGAAAAGCCAGAGGTAAATAGATCCGCCTGTTCGGACTAGTCTTGCCGGACGGTTTTTTTGTGGTTTTTCTTTCTCGATGCTGTCTCAGATTCTAAAAACTGCCTCACATCATGAATGCCTAATCCAATGGATCTAGCTTCTTGAATTAACATATGCCAACCTTTGTCCAAATCTTTTTTAACATGAGTTTTCATAGTAACCTCCAATTGTATAAAATGTTTTCCTGCAACATGCGGGCAATAAAAGACAAGCCAGCGCGATGATGAGGCGAGTACAACAAATTTCACACATAGTTGCTCGGTGTTCACAAACTGAAGGAAAAACCACCTACCTATTCCCTAAAAAAATGACTAATATAACCAATGGACCTTATTTATAATAATAAACAATTAAATACTGACTGGATAGTATGTAAATGAAAATAAATCATTTAGCCTATTAAAAATGACCCCTGGGAAACCGAATAGCATAACCGTTCAAAGAAATAAATACCGCTAAAGATTGATCCGGTGTAAGATAAGGGTAATCATTACCGCCAGGAGAAAAATATGAAAAAAAACAAATTTCAAATTAAAAGAGAAGCAACATTTGAAAGTTTTATAGACGCTGGCGTGAATTTGTTGATTGACCGAGCGTATGATCCGGTTTCTGTAGAAGATATCAGCAGAGCCGCCGGGTACAGCAAAGGAGCATTTTATGTTCATTTTGTCAGCAAGGACGATTTTCTGCTGTACCTTCTCGAAAAACGTCAGATGAAAAAAAAGATCATTATAGGGTATCTTGATCAAATGGAGCGGGAGTCAGTGAAATCGCTGACATTGGACGAGGCTGCAAAACACGCTGCAGAACTGCTTTATTCCTATTACATAAATAAGCCGTCGTGGGACATCACCTCGTTTGCCATGAACATGCCGACATATAAAGTCTTAAAGAATTGCAAGGCCTATGTCCGGCTGTACGAATTGTGGGTGGAAGAAAATGTGTTATATATTAAGTGGCTGAAGGAGAGAAAGCTGATTGACGCCTGTATTGATCCTGAATATACGGCTAAAATAATATGTGCAGTCCTCGACGGAATCATCAAACAATCATATGTATTGGGCCAGCCAGCCACCTTCCGCAGCTTTTTAGACGCACTCTCAGTATTTTTTACTTTAGACAGAGAGCACGAGACGCCAAGAATTTTGAAAAGTTTTTCAGAAAGCGAGGAACATCAGTGAAGTATAGAGAAATAATTATGTATATCATTATGGGGGTTTTCACAACCATTGTGAATATCGCCAGCTTTTATATATTGGTAGAGATCATGAATGTGGATTACAAAGCCGCCACTGTTGCCGCTTGGATTTTGTCCGTGCTGTTTGCTTACATAACAAATAAATTATATGTGTTTCAGCAAAAAACACATGATCTGCAGAGCCTGCTGAAAGAGCTCACTGCTTTTTTCAGCGTTCGGGTCCTGTCTCTCGGCATAGATTTAGGCATGATGATCATTCTTGTCGGCCAGTTTAATACAAATGAAACCTTGGCCAAAATACTCGACAACGCGGTCATTGTTGTCGTCAACTATGTTGCGAGCAAATGGCTCGTCTTTAAAAAAACAAAAGAAGAAGGGGTATGAGAGGACTGCAGCATATGATCTGCCGTTTTCTATGAAGAAATAAGGGGAATAAAAAATAAAAACCAGAAAGGTGATTGCACATGCGGGAAGAGCTAAAGGGGATATTTGCAAGTGTATTCGGAGAAAAAGAGGGGTTACGGTTTTTTTTCGCACCTGGAAGAGTGAATCTGATTGGAGAACATACAGACTATAACGGCGGGCATGTCTTTCCGTGCGCGCTGACAATGGGTACATATGCTGCTGTTGCAGAAAGAAACGACGGGCTTGTCCGGATGTATTCAGATAACTTTAGAAACGCAGGCATCAAGGAATGCAGCCTTGACGACATTCGCTATCAAAAAGAAGACGACTGGGCGAACTACCCAAAAGGCGTGATTTATGAATTTCAACAGAGGGGATATGCAGTTCCCCATGGCTTTGACATTGTATTTTCAGGGAATATTCCAAACGGGGCGGGGCTGTCGTCTTCCGCTTCTATTGAATTGCTGATGGGGGTCGTGCTCCAAAGCTATTTTCATCCTGAAGTAGATGCGCTTGAGCTTGTGAAAATGGCGCAGCATGCGGAAAACCATTTTATCGGCGTCAATTGCGGAATTATGGACCAATTTGCAATTGGAATGGGGAAAAAACATCATGCGATGCTGCTGAACTGCGACACGCTTGACTATGAATATAGCAAACTCAATGTCTCAGGCCTCGCGCTGGTCATCGCGAACACGAACAAAAAAAGGACATTGGCTGACTCCAGCTATAATACGAGACGCCAAGAATGCAATGATGCATTGCTTGATTTGAAAAAAGGCCTCGATATTGCCGCACTGGGCGACATCAAGCCTTCTGATTTCGATGCGCATTCCAGCCTGATCCAAAATGAAACGAACAGACGCCGGGCAAAGCACGCTGTATACGAAAATCATCGTGCTATTAAGACGGCCCATATGTTCAAAGAGAACAATATAGATGAAATCGGGCAGTTAATGAAGGAATCCCACCTTTCATTGAAGGATGACTATGAAGTAACATGCCCTGAACTTGATGAGCTTGTGTTTGCGGCATGGGATCACGAAGGTGTAATTGGATCAAGAATGACGGGAGCAGGCTTTGGCGGCTGCACCATCAGCATTGTAAAAGATGAGTTCGTTGATGATTTTATTCAGAAGGTTGGAGACAGATATCAAGAAAAAACAGGGCTCCGAGCGGACTTTTATGTCGCGGATATCGGAGAGGGAGCGAGAGAACTAAAGGGGGAGTGACATATGAGTATTATTGAACATCTGGAACAGCTGCTTGAGTATGGCCTGGAACGAAAATTGATTTCGATCTGGGATCGGGAATATACGAGAAACCGTCTTTATGAAGCGCTGGGCATCACACATCCCGAGCCGATCTCCAGCACCAACATCAAGCAGTCACAAAGCCTGCCGGACTTGCTCGCTCCCATCTATAAATGGGCTGCGGAAACCGGCCGAATGGAAGCGGATACAGATACGTACCGTGACCTGCTCAGCGCAAAGCTGATGGGCTGTTTTGTGCCTGCCCCGTCCGAGGTCATTCGCAAATTTGAAGAGACAAAAGCATTATACGGCCCAAAACAGGCGACAAAGGAATTCTATCAATATTCAGAGGATGTCTATTATATACGGACTGACAGAATTGCCAAAAATGTTCATTGGACGGTGCCGACCGAATATGGCGAGCTGGAAATGACCATTAACCTATCAAAGCCTGAAAAGGACCCGAAAGCGATTGCGGCTGCAAAAGAGCAGGAACAGACAAATTATCCGATGTGTTTGCTGTGTAAAGAAAATGTCGGCTTCGAGGGAAGCGTGAATCATCCAGCCCGGCAAAATCACAGAATCATTCCGGTCATCCTTGAGGACGAACAATGGTTCCTGCAATTCTCGCCATATGTCTATTATCCGGAGCACTGCATTGTCTTAAAAGGTGAACATGAACCGATGGAGATCAGCAAAAAAACATTTGGAAGGCTGCTGGCATTTCTTGGCCAATATCCGCATTATTTTATCGGTTCAAACGCGGATCTGCCGATTGTCGGCGGCAGCATCCTAAGCCATGATCATTTCCAAGGCGGCGCGCATGATTTTCCAATGGCACGTGCAGAAGCGGAAGACGTTTATGAATTAAATGATTATCCCGGCGTGTCGCTGGGCTTAGTGAAGTGGCCGATGTCTGTGCTCAGGCTCCAAGGAGACGAACCGGGTCATGTCGCCGAAGCTGCTGACCATATCTTCCGCACGTGGCAGACGTATTCCGATGAAAAAGCCGGCATTGCCGCCTATACAGGCGATACGCCCCATAATACGGTCACACCGATTGCGCGGCGCAGGGGAGACTTGTACGAACTCGATATCGTACTGAGGAACAACCGGACGGATGAGGAGCATCCATTAGGAATATTTCATCCTCATCAAGAAGTCCACCATATTAAAAAAGAAAATATCGGCCTGATTGAGGTCATGGGATTGGCGATATTGCCTGGCCGCTTACAGGAGGAAATGAAAGAAACGGCAGCGGCGCTATGCTCTGCTGATCCAAAAACAGCCTTAGAACAAAATCCGCTCACGGCAAAGCATAGTGAATGGGCTCTTCGGATGATGGAAAAAAGAACCATAACAAAAGAGAATGCAGATCTAGTCATAAAAGAAGAGCTGGGACATGTATTCGCTCGCATTCTTGAACACGCCGGTGTATTTAAGCAGACAGCAGTGGGAAAACAGGCCTTCAGAAGGTTCATCGATCAGTTGGGCGCCAAACCAGTCAAAAGCCTCAACCGCTAGGGTTGAGGCTTTTTCGATTTTTATGGCAAAACAAACACCCAAAGCGCTGACGCTTCGGGTGCTGCTGCTTTTATCCTCTTTTTCTGGTTAACAGGCTTACTAGAAAGACAACAATGGCTGCGCCGATTACCGCTGGAATAATGGCAAATCCGGCTAGGTGCGGCCCCCATGTTCCAAGCAGCCCGTGTCCGATCCAGGCGCCTATAAGACCTGCGATCATAGACCCGATAATTCCTCCGGGCATATCTCCTTTTACAAACAGGCTTCCAAGCCATCCGATAATAATAGCGACGATAAGTGAAATAAGAAAACTCATCATGCAACACATCCTATTTTTTATTTATTTGCTTATATCATTCCTCTTTTTTGTATAAGATAAACAACTGGATGCTCTCATAAAAAAATACGGACAATTCAGAGCATATTGGCTCTTCATTGCGCCTTTTCTTTCAATATTTGATGCGTTAAAATGGTAACCGTGTGAAAAGATGCTAGACGAGGAAAAAATAATTCCTATCTAGAAAGTTTAACAAAATGAAATTTTTGATTGACCTAAGTTTTTTATTGTGGTAAACCTTAATTTGTCAGAATTAGTTCTTCATCATCTTTCTTTACTTTATATGCGGAAATAACTAGAAACTTTTCATCTTAAGCGATAGATGTGAATAAAGTTGGAGCAATTTTTGTCGATTTTATGACATTTAAGCGAAAATGGGATGAAGTTTATAAAAAAATAAAGCTAATAAGTGAAGTTTTTGATAGCATAACAAAGTAGAGAAAAGATTTTGAGGAAGTATGCACTTCAGATTTATTACATCAATAGGAAGGATGGTGATCTTCTTGTTCAGAGCATTAAAACCGTTGCTTGTATTAGCGCTGTTAACTGTGGTTTTCGTCCTTGGGGGATGCAGCAATGCTTCAGTACTAGATCCGAAAGGACCTGTAGCTGAACAGCAAAGTGATTTAATCCTGTTATCTATCGGATTTATGCTGTTTATCGTCGGGGTCGTCTTTGTTCTATTTACCATTATTTTAGTAAAATACCGCGACCGTAAAGGCAAAGATAATGGATCTTATAACCCAGAAATTCACGGTAACACGTTTTTAGAAGTAGTCTGGACAGTGATCCCAATTTTAATCGTCATTGCACTTTCTGTGCCAACAGTACAGACGATATATTCGTTAGAAAAAGCTCCTGAAGCAACAAAAGACAAAGAGCCTCTTGTTGTTTATGCTACTTCGGTAGACTGGAAATGGGTATTTAGCTACCCTGAACAGGATATTGAAACGGTCAACTACTTAAACATTCCTGTCGACCGCCCGATCTTGTTCAAAATCTCATCTGCAGATTCAATGGCTTCGCTATGGATTCCTCAGCTTGGAGGGCAAAAATATGCGATGGCAGGAATGCTGATGGATCAATACTTACAGGCTGACAAAGTGGGTACTTACGAAGGCCGCAACGCGAACTTCACAGGTGAACATTTTGCAGACCAAGAGTTTGATGTGAATGCAGTCACAGAAAAAGACTTTAACAGCTGGGTGAAAAAGACTCAGAACGAGGCTCCTAAGCTGACAAAAGAGAAGTATGATGAATTGATGCTTCCTGAAAATGTGGACGAATTAACGTTCTCTTCTACTCACTTGAAATACGTTGATCACGGACAAGACGCTGAGTACGCGATGGAGGCGCGCAAACGCCTTGGCTATCAAGCCGTTTCACCGCACTCTAAAACAGATCCGTTTGAAAACGTAAAGAAAAACGAATTTAAGAAGTCTGATGATACAGAAGAATGATATTGATCAGGAAAGGAGGAAGCCTGCATGAAATTCAAATGGGACGAATTTTTCGTAACTGGTGACCCATTAATTCTGGGCGCACAAGTTTCCATTGCGCTTTCAACCATTGCCATTATTTTTGTTCTGACTTACTTCAAAAAGTGGAAATGGCTGTGGTCTGAATGGATAACTACTGTTGACCATAAAAAACTCGGAATCATGTATATTATATCTGCTGTAATTATGTTATTCCGCGGCGGTGTCGACGGTCTGATGATGCGTGCCCAGCTAGCGCTTCCGAATAACAGTTTTTTAGACTCAAACCACTATAATGAAATTTTTACAACTCACGGTACAATCATGATCATCTTCATGGCGATGCCGTTCTTAATCGGTCTTATCAACGTTGTTGTGCCTCTTCAAATCGGTGCCCGCGACGTTGCGTTCCCTTACTTGAACAACCTGAGCTTCTGGACGTTCTTTGTAGGGGCGATGCTTTTCAATATTTCTTTCGTTATCGGAGGTTCTCCGAACGCAGGCTGGACGAGTTATATGCCGCTTGCAAGTAACGACATGAGCCCTGGGCCGGGTGAGAACTACTACCTCCTCGGACTTCAGATTGCCGGTATCGGTACCCTGATGACAGGGATCAACTTTATGGTAACAATCTTAAAAATGAGAACAAAAGGCATGACATTAATGCGTATGCCGATGTTCACATGGACAACACTGATCACAATGGTTATTATCGTGTTTGCGTTCCCTGTACTTACAGTAGCATTAGCACTTTTATCATTTGATCGTTTGTTCGGCGCTCACTTTTTCACATTGGAAGCAGGCGGTATGCCGATGCTTTGGGCTAACTTGTTCTGGATTTGGGGACATCCTGAAGTATATATCGTTATTCTTCCGGCGTTTGGTATTTTCTCAGAAATCATCTCAAGCTTTGCAAGAAAACAATTGTTTGGTTACAAAGCGATGGTTGGTTCTATTATCGCCATCTCTGTATTGAGTTTCTTAGTTTGGACTCACCACTTCTTCACAATGGGGAACAGTGCGTCCGTTAACTCATTCTTCTCAATTACGACAATGGCAATCTCAATCCCAACCGGGGTTAAAATCTTTAACTGGCTCTTTACAATGTATAAAGGCCGAATCAGCTTTACAACACCTATGCTGTGGGCGCTTGCGTTCATTCCTAACTTCGTTATCGGCGGGGTTACAGGGGTTATGCTTGCGATGGCAGCAGCGGATTATCAATACCATAATACGTACTTCCTTGTATCTCACTTCCACTATGTGCTGATTGCGGGTACTGTATTTGCTTGTTTCGCCGGATTTATTTTCTGGTATCCAAAAATGTTCGGCCACAAGCTGAACGAAAGAATTGGAAAATGGTTCTTCTGGATCTTTATGATCGGGTTCAATATTTGTTTCTTCCCGCAATATTTCTTGGGGCTTCAAGGCATGCCTCGCCGTATTTACACATACGGACCGAATGACGGCTGGACAACATTGAACTTTATCTCAACAGTCGGAGCTTTCATGATGGGTGTAGGATTCTTAATCCTTTGCTATAACATCTACTACAGCTTCCGTTACTCTACTCGTGAAATCAGCGGAGATTCATGGGGTGTGGGACGTACGCTTGATTGGGCGACTTCTTCTGCGATTCCGCCGCATTACAACTTTGCGGTGCTTCCTGAAGTCAAATCTCAAGATGCATTCCTGCATATGAAAGAAGAAAAAACTGAATTATACCCTGAAAGCAAATTCAAGAAAATCCATATGCCAAGCAACTCAGGCAGACCGTTCTTTATGTCTGTTGCCTTCGGTCTTGCAGGCTTTGGACTTGTCTTTGAATGGTACTGGATGGGCGTAGTCGGATTGATCGGAGTCCTGCTCTGCATGGTTCTGCGTTCATTCGAATACGACAACGGCTACTACATTAGTGTTGATGAAATAAAAGAGACGGAAAGAAAGATTTCCGAATAAGGAGGCGTGAGTTATGGAACATGCAGAACACGGCAATTCTAACGCGCCTATGGAATATCAATCTGAAACCGGCAGACTTAATATTCTCGGGTTTTGGATCTTTTTAGGGGCAGAAATTGTGTTGTTCTCAACACTATTTGCAACCTTCTTCGTTCTTAAAAACAGAACAGCTGGAGGTGTCTTGCCAGACGAACTATTTGAAGTCAATCTGGTAATGATTATGACGTTCTTGCTGCTGATCAGCAGCTTTACCTGCGGGATCGCTGTTCATGAAATGCGCCGCGGAAGTTTAAAAGGCGTAGTCATTTGGACAATTATCACTCTTCTTCTCGGTGCCGGCTTCGTCGGATGCGAGATCAACGAGTTTGTTCACTATGTACATGAAGGAGCGGCTCTCAGTACAAGTGCGTTCTGGTCTGGATTCTTTGTTTTACTTGGAACTCACGGAACTCACGTAACAATCGGGATTTTCTGGATCACAGGAATTCTGATTCAGTTGAAGAAACGCGGCTTAACTCCGCAAACTTCATCTAAAATCTTTATCTCAAGCTTGTACTGGCACTTCTTAGATGTTGTATGGATTTTCATCTTTACAGGTGTCTATCTCATGGGATTGGGGGGTCTGTAAAATGGCAAACAAATCTGCTGAACACAGTCACTTTCCATGGAAACACATTGTAGGTTTTATCCTGTCTATCGTTTTGACCCTGCTGGCTCTATGGGTTGCAGTGTATACTGACCTGAGCTCATCAGCAAAACTTTGGATTATCTTCGGCTTCGCCTTCATTCAGGCGGCGCTGCAGCTTCTCATGTTCATGCATATGACAGAGAGCGAAAACGGCACGATCCAAGTCGGAAACACGCTGTTCGGATTCTTTGGCGCGATCGTTATCGTACTTGGATCCATCTGGATTTTCGCGGCTCACTATCACCATGGTGACCATATGGACGGAAATCCTCCTGGAGGCGCTGAACACTCAGAGCATTCAGGCCATAACGAATAATACAAAAACCCTCTTCATTGGAAGAGGGTTTTTTGCTGTCTTCAGCTGCTTCGCTTTCTGCGAAGATACGGAAGGCCGTAAATGATAAATGCGGCGATATGAGCGACAATGACGTTAACGGCAAACAAGATAATCATGAGAGTGTGTCCAAGTGGAGAAAGGCTTTCTGTTGCGTAAAAGAAGAAGAATACCCACATTAAAATGATTGGCGGAATAGCTGAGAGTGCGACTTTTTTGTTATCAAGCCAAATAAAGAGAGGCGTTGCGCTGGCAACCAGTAAGTAAGCAAAAAACATGTCCATCATACCCGTCTCCTTTCACTTTGTGATAACGTTTACAAAAATGAAATAGAGGAACTGAGTTGTGTCTGTTTTGTGATTGTTTTTTGAACATTCTGTTACAATTATTATACCATGTTTTCCAGAAATTGATACGTGTTTTTGCAGAAATGGACTGGATCTATCGTCTTATTTTTTTTGTTTAATGTGCTAGGAGAATGTATGGGCATGGGGCTCTGAATTTTTAGCTATTTCTATATGAGGTATCACATTATTTGGGAACATAACACATTATCGCATTCGTTTTTTAACAAATTCTATTGGTATGGCGTTTTTTCATTTGAAAAGTTTTGTGTCAATCGAAACATTTCGGTTTATGATACGTCATATTTCGTGTAGCTGAAAAAGCGCCGCAAATGCTGAAAAAACATAAAAGGAAGCGAGCTTCACGTGTCATCTTGAACGTGGTTCATGTATAATAAACATTAGTGATTTTCCGATGAAAATGTAAGGCGGGATAGAATGAGTCGATATAAGAAACAGCAAAGCCCCTTTTACCAGGGGGATTTGATTTTTATATTTGGTGTGTTTTTTATTATAAGCGTAGTATCAATTTATGCTGCCGGTCAGTTTGGGCAGTATGGGAACACGGATTGGATTCAGCAAATTGTGTTTTATCTTTTGGGGGCTGTTGCCATTACAGTTCTTTTGTACTTTGATTTAGAACAGCTTGAAAAGTTAAGTTTATATATTTTTATCATTGGTATTTTATCTTTGATTATTCTTAAAATCAGTCCCGAGTCTATTGCACCTGTTATTAAAGGGGCAAAAAGTTGGTTTAGGATCGGTAGAATAACAATACAGCCGTCAGAGTTTATGAAGGTTGGTTTGATTATGATGCTTGCTTCAGTTATTGGAAAAGCAAATCCTAAAGGAGTTCGGACGCTTAGGGATGATATCCACTTGTTATTAAAGATTGCGGGTGTCGCAGTTATTCCTGTAGGTCTTATCCTGATGCAGGATGCTGGGACTGCGGGAATATGTATGTTTATCGTTCTTGTAATGGTTTTTATGTCAGGGATAAATTGGAAATTGATTGCGATCATAGCTGGTTCAGGTATCTTACTCATTTCATTAATTTTATTAGTAATGATAAACTTTCCTGACGTTGCTAAATCAGTTGGAATACAGGATTATCAAATTAAGCGGGTCACTTCTTGGGTGTCTGCTTCAAATGAGACACAGGAAGATTCAAATGACAGCTGGCAAGTTGACCAGGCCATCATGGCAATAGGATCTGGTGGTATTTTAGGTAATGGTATTTCTAATTTGAAGGTTTATGTTCCAGAGAGTACGACTGACTTTATCTTTTCTATAATAGGTGAGTCATTTGGCTTTATAGGCTGTGCAATTGTTGTCATCATGTTCTTCTTTTTAATCTACAGGCTTGTTGTTCTGATAGACAAAATACATCCGTTTAACCGTTTCGCTTCTTTCTTTTGCGTTGGCTATACGGCGTTAATTGTGATCCACACATTCCAGAATATCGGAATGAACATTGGCATTATGCCTGTTACCGGGATTCCGCTGCTGTTTGTCAGCTATGGGGGAAGCTCGACACTTTCCACGTTAATCGGATTTGGGATTGTATATAATGCAAGTGTGCAGCTGACGAAATACAGAAGTTATCTTTTTAATTCTTGATATGCAGACAGCCTTTACAGAGGCTGTCTTTTTTTGTGCAGAGCATTTCACTTTTGAGATCACTTTTTTTCGGATATGATAAAAAGTGATAAGGAGGTTTTTGTGATGAATAACACAATCGAAACCATTTTGAATCATCGGTCAATCCGGTCTTTTACTGATCAGCTTTTGACAGCTGAAGAAATTGATACATTAGTGAAAAGTGCGCAGGCTGCGTCTACATCCAGCTATGTGCAGGCATATTCGATTATCGGGGTTTCTGATCCTGAGAAAAAACGTGAGCTGTCCGTGCTTGCTGGGAATCAGCCTTACGTTGAGAAGAACGGACACTTTTTTGTATTTTGTGCGGATTTGTACCGCCATCAACAACTGGCTGAGGAAAAAGGTGAACATATTTCTGAGCTGCTCGAGAATACAGAAATGTTTATGGTTAGCTTGATTGATGCGGCGCTGGCAGCGCAAAATATGAGCATTGCCGCTGAATCCATGGGGCTTGGCATTTGCTATATCGGCGGCATTCGGAATGAATTGGACAAGGTGACAGAGGTGCTGCAAACGCCTGACCATGTGCTCCCGCTTTTCGGACTGGCAGTAGGCCATCCTGCGAACCTTTCCGGCAAAAAACCGAGATTGCCAAAGCAGGCCGTTTATCATGAAAATACGTATAATGTGAACACAGACGATTTCCGTCATACTATGAATACGTATGACAAAACCATTTCTGATTACTATAGAGAAAGAACAAACGGGCAGCGGGAAGAAACGTGGTCCGATCAAATACTGAACTTTATGAAGCAAAAGCCGCGTACGTATTTAAATGACTACGTGAAAGAAAAGGGCTTTAATAAAAACTAAAGCAAACCTCTCCGTCTGGAGGGGTTTTTATGTTTCACGTGTAACATATTCCGACAAATAGGGACATGCTTTCACAAATAAATGGCGAATGATAGGGGACACTGATAAGCAGTGTGAGCGGCTTTGGAGAAAAAATAGGGGATCAGTGATACGATGAGGATGAGGTGGTAGGGATGGTTTCATTAAGTATATTAGATCAATCTCCAGTATCAGAGGGCAGCAATGCAGAAACGGCCTTACAGCAAACCGTTGCGCTTGCCCAAGCTGCTGAGGACCTTGGATATAAGAGATTTTGGGTTTCTGAGCATCACTTTTCAAAACGGCTGGCAGGGTCCAGTCCTGAGGTGCTAATCAGTCATATAGCAGCGAAAACAAAGCGAATTCGTGTTGGATCAGGAGGAGTCATGCTGCCGCATTACAGTGCTTATAAAGTAGCTGAAAACTTTCGTGTTCTGGAGGGGCTGACACCAGGAAGAATTGACCTGGGGCTTGGCAGAGCACCGGGGGGAATGCCGATTGCATCATGGGCGCTGAATGACGGTGGTAAGCGCAATGCTGATCAGTATCCGCAGCAAATTAAGGAGCTGACCATGTATTTGCATGATTTGGCGGATGACAAACACCGTTTTCCGAATCTGACCGCTGCGCCGCATATTTCAACGGCTCCGGATGTGTGGCTGCTCGGCTCATCTGGAGAAAGCGCGCTGCTCGCAGCTGAATCTGGCGCTGGCTATATGTTTGCCCATTTTATCAATGGAGAGGGCGGAGAGGGTACTGTCAGACAGTATAAGAGGCGATTCAAACCGTCTGTGTTAGGAGATACGCCTCGAGCGGCAGTTGCTGTTTTTGTTCTTTGTGCTGACACGGAGGAGAAGGCAGAGGAGCTTGGGGCTGTGCTTGATTTTACACTTTTGGCGGGAGAGCAGGGTATTCCTTTAGAGGGAGTTCCTTCGTATGAAGCTGTTCGGAAAAATACGTATTCTCCTTATGAACAGAGACGAATTGCTGATAATCGAAATCGAATGATTGTTGGTACGAAAGAACAGGTTAAGGAGCGGCTGTTAGCTTTGAGTAACGCGTATGAAACAGAGGAAATCATGGTGGTGACCATCATGCATCATTTTGAAGATAAGCTCCGATCGTATCGCTTATTGCAGGAGGCGTTTGCTGACTGATCTTTAAAAAGCCCTGCCGAATCGGCAGGGCTTTTTCTTATTCAACAGTGAAAGGTTCTTCGGTCAAAACCTGGCTTGACTTGCCTTTGTTCGCGGCATATGCGAGCAAGTAATACTCTCCGGCCGGAAGTTTGGTTCCGCCATTAATCGTGCCGTCCCAGTCAAAGTACTGGTAACCTTTATCTTGGTTTTTATAAATGCCGGCTTGGCCTGCGAAATCAAGGTTGCTGTCATAGACGAGGAACGCCAGCTCTTCCGCTCCCGCAGGAAGGTAGGTTTCAATTTGATAGGTACCTTGTACAGACCCTTCGCTGACAGAGACAGATGTGACTCTCGGATAATCGGGCTCTTTCACAATCAGCAATGTAGGTACCTTAGCGACCGTTTTTCCGCCTTCTCTGACGATAACCGTTCCTTCATAGGTGCCAGCTTTTGTTTTCTTCGTATTGACCTTTACTTTTGCAGTGGCTTTCCCGGTTTGATGTGCCGGAATCACAACACGGCTTGTGCCGGATGTGGAAATGCCGCTGCCATTAAATGAGTATTCAAGTGTGTATGACTTTCTAATGGAAGATTGATTTTCAATCGTAAACGTTTCATTTTTTGTTTCGTTTCCGTTTTCCTTCAAGAACGTGCCGTATGAATAGCTTCCAGGTGAGACGAGCGAATCGGCTTTGATTGCGTTCATGATTCTTGCGCTGCCTGCGCCTTGAGCGTTATGCGGATATACTTCCCCATCGCTATCCTTTAAAGTGACAGCGGTATTCATGATGGCGGCTTTAATCTGTTCAACGCTCCACTTTGGTTTGGCTTGTTTAATAACGGCAACCGCTCCGGCAATATGAGGCGATGCCATGCTTGTTCCTTGTTTTGATCCGTAGCCGTATGGATGGTCAGGATCGTGTGTTGGGATCGTGCTCACGATATTGACCCCTGGCGCGGAAATATCAGGCTTAATCATCCACGTATCCATAACAGGGCCGCGTGATGAGAAATCAGCGACTTGTTCACCGAGCGCTTTTGAGACCGTCAACTTGAATGTTGTTTTTGTCTCACCAGCTTTCAGGGCGCTGACGAGTTTTTCGCCGTCTTCTAATGAAAGCTTAATCGTTGGGACAGACATGCCTGGCACATTGGCTTCAATTTCTCCAGAGAGGTTGTTATACACAACCATGCCGATTGCACCGGCTTTTTTAGCGTTATCCGCTTTATCCACAAATGCAATGCTGCCTCGTTTGACAACGGCGACTTTGCCTGTCAGGTCTTTCCCTTCAAAATCCTTTGCTTCGCCGATTCCCGCTTCGACAAGCTCAACTTCTTTGTTATTGAGCGCTTTGACGTCGTCCTCTTTGTTGTAGCCCATCACTTTTGCTGAAGAGTAGGAGCCGAAAGTGACGGCGTATTCATTGAGCGGCAGCTGAGTCGCACCGACAGAAATCGCTTCTCTTGATGTGCCCGGCGATCCGACTGTCCAGCCGTTCGGTCCGCTGTTGCCGTTTGAGGTAACAGCGACAACGCCTTCTGACATGGCCCAGTCAAGCGCTGTGCTTGTCGCCCAGTCCGGGTTGTTTAAAGAGTTTCCGAGAGACAGGTTCATCACATCTGCCCCGTCCTGCACTGCACGTTCCACGCCCGCGATGACGTTTTCCGTTGTGCCGCTTCCGCCAGGCCCTAACACACGATAAGCAAGAAGTGTGGCATCAGGCGCTACGCCTTTAATCGTTCCGTTTGCAGCCACAGTTCCGGCTACGTGTGTGCCATGGTCAGTTGCCTCGCCCCTCGGATCGCCGGTTGGTGTTTCTTTTGGATCGTAATCATTGTCCACAAAATCGTATCCTTTATATTGTCCAAAGTTTTTCTTCAGATCTGGGTGATTGTATTCAACCCCAGTGTCAATAATCGCCACCTTGATGCCTTTTCCTGTGTAGCCTAAATCCCATGCATCGTTTGCTCCGATATAAGGCGCACTGTCATCCATTTGCGGAGATACGGCGTCTTCGGAGATTGTGACGTCTTTATCCTTCATATTGTCTGTTTTATATGTGACGTTCGGGTACACTGCCTTAACGTCTTTTACCGCTAGAAGTTTTGGAATCTCATTAGCTGGAAGCTTCATAGAGAAGCCTGAGAATACCTGCTCATATTCCCGGTTTACTTTTCCGTTTTTCACCGCTTTGATTGCTTTGTTTTTTGCTTTGGTGCGAGCGGTTTTCAGCTTGCTTTTCGATTGGCTTTCTCCCGCTTCCTTCGCTTCTGCCAAGGATTTTTCTTTTAATTCCACTATAACGGTTGTTTTTTTGCTTGTCGTCATATCGATATCACCGAATACCTCGGCTTTTTCCAGATCAGCCGACGTTTTTGAAGAAGCCGGAGCTGCCTGAACGCCCGTAATGCCTGTGGATAACGCAAAAAATAAGACGAAACTTACAAGCAGAAAGCGAATGATCCCCTTTTTCAATGTGTTTCCCCCTTTGTATTTAGAAAAAATGTGAAAGATCTAGTATATATTTCTTGAAAATTCAAAAAAATCCTTGTGTCATTTGGACCATTTATTGGATTTTGTTTGTGTATAACGAAGGAGTTATACACAGAACCCTGTGTATAAGTGAATAAACCTGTGTATATATATAGTTAGGAATATACGTTCGTATACAAAATATAGATAGAGTTTGTGGACATGTGGATATCTCTTGTGATTAAGTTGTTCTTATCTTTGGGATAACTTGTGTATAAAGTTTTCAAAGCGGTTCTCCAATTTTCATTTCAATTCTTTCAGCTTTCAACAAAACTTCTAAAAACTAGTTGGTTTTTTCACTCATATTGTGACAAAGAATTCTCTTTCCACGGTCTATCATAGAGTCATGAGTTTTGCTAGAGCCGCTAGTTTGCGAGAAAAGAAATCGGCCGTCTTTTCTTGCGGGCTGCGGCTGAGAAAACGGGCTGCTAAAAAGGCTGCCTGCCAAAAAGAAGCGGAGGGATGTTTTTCTATGAAACGTTTGCTTGTATCTTTACGGGTGTGGATGGTCTTTTTGATGAACTGGGTGACGCCGGACAGAAAAACTGCGGCTGCCGCGGTTTATTCGGCTCAGCGTACATACCAAAGAAAGGCGGCTGTGCAGGCCGCAGGACTCGTTTCGTTTTATGAATGGCGGATGGCTGTGAATGAGGAAGAAAAGCAGAAAGCGAAAGCCGCCGCGCTTTATAAAAGAAGATGTTTGCAAGCCTTCAAGGAATCGCCAAAGCAGGAGAGAGCGGGCCCGCATCTTTACATGGCGGTCAAAAGGAGGTAAAATCCCAGTCAAAAGCAAATTGGCGGGAGAGATAACCTCTTGAAAATCTATAAAGTATTAAACAACAATGCGGCTTTAATAAAAGAGGATGATCAGGAAAAAATCGTGATGGGGCCGGGAATCGCTTTTCAAAAAAAGAAAAATGATCTCATCCCTATGAATAAAGTGGAAAAAATCTTTGTCGTGCGCGACGAGAATGAAAAGTTCAAACAAATCCTGCAAACACTGCCGGAGGAGCATATAGAAATAGCTGAGGATATCATCAGCTATGCGGAAGGAGAGCTCGCGGCGCCGCTGAGCGATCACATTCATATCGCGCTTTCCGAC
This sequence comes from Bacillus sp. LJBS17, assembly GCF_019334685.1. Classification (NCBI taxonomy): domain Bacteria; kingdom Bacillati; phylum Bacillota; class Bacilli; order Caryophanales; family Bacillaceae; genus Bacillus; species Bacillus sp. LJBS17. Next base: position 3,884,364 of record NZ_CP079759.1, on the reverse strand, counting down.
CATTTGTCCTTTGCGATCGAAAGGATTCAAAATGGGCTGCTTGTGCAGAATAAATTGCTGCATGAGATAAAGGCGCTCTATAAAAAAGAATATGAGATCGGCCTGTGGGCGATCGGACATGTAAAAGAGACATTGGGCGTGTCTCTGCCTGAAGATGAAGCGGGTTATATTGCCCTTCACATCCATACGGCGAAGATGGATGCGGAGAGCATGTATTCAGCGCTGAAGCATACGACCATGATCAAAGAAATGATAGAGAAAATAGAACAATACTTTAATCGAAAGGTGGATGAAAACAGCATTTCCTATCAACGCCTTGTCACGCATTTGCGATACGCGGTCAGCCGGTTGGAATCAAATGAAGCGCTCCATCGTATGGACGAGGAGATGCTTTATTTCATCCAAAAAAAGTATTCATTCGCCTATCAATGTGCGCTGGAGCTGGCGGAGTTTTTGAAAAATGAATATCAATTACATTTGCCGGAATCCGAGGCCGGCTATATCACGCTGCATGTCCAGCGTCTTCAAGATCTCTCGGAATAACCGCTTTGACTTGCAGGGAGTGATCTCTGGAAGTTTTTTTATTGATCAGGATTCAGTGTGTAGTACATCCAGCCCATCATAACTATTCCCGCGGTCAGATTGCCGAGCGTAACGGGGATTAAGTTTCTGACTGCTCCCATCAGTGTCACTGTATCAGGGTGCTCGATCAAAAGCGAGATGGCGAATGTGCACATATTGGCAATGCTGTGTTCAAAGCCGGAAATAAAGAAGCAGAAAACGAAAAGCATCATGGTAAAAAGCTTTGCTCCTTCCCCTTTGAGAGACATTGGAATGAAAAAGGCGAGGCACACAAGCCAATTGCACAGCATTCCTCTGAAAAACAATTCGGAAGCCGGCGGCTCCATTTTGTGCTCTGCCAAATGAATCAAAAAGGAATGAACAGAAGGCTCCTCAAAAAGTCCCGTCGCGCTGATCAGGATGGCAAACAGAATGGCGCCGATTAAATTGCCGGCATAGCTTGACATCCACAAGTATAGGGTGTCGCGCCAGCTGATTTTTTTCCGGAGCGCGGTATAGGTGAAATAAAAGGTGTTGCCGGTAAATAAATCTCCGCCTCCGTAAGCAATCATCAGAATAGCGGCCCCGAAAGTGACAGCGGCTGCCGGAAAGGCAAACGGAGAATCAGCCATAAAGAAATAGCTGCCTGTTTTGCTTGCGGCTGTAATGCCAAAACCAATAAACATACTGGCCAAAATGGACCGAAGCACATAACGGATTTTGCTTGAAGCGAATATGTTTTGTTTTTTCAAAGCATACTGTTCAACCTTTTGTAATGCTTGAGTTTCCATTGTCTTTTCCTGCTTTCTTTCATGATTGAGCATAGTATAGCACGATATTGTGAAGTATTTCACAATTAATTTTTACGAATTTTTGTCTACATGTTATATCAAACTATTTAACTAAAAAAATAGTTGACGAAAACGCTATCATGATTTATGATGAAAGCGTATTCTTAATCTGAATAAGCGGGATTGTGACTGGTAAAGCAGGCAAGACCTAAAATTTGCGTAAATGAAAAAGGATCGCTGTGTCCTTTATTCGTTGGCGAATTTTAGGTCTTTTTTGTTTAAATAAAAGGGGGAGAAATAGATGGATTACAAAGAGACTGCAAAACGCCTCATTGAGCTTCTCGGAGGGAAAGAAAATATTATCAGCGCGGCTCATTGTGCAACAAGACTGCGTTTAGTGATGAAAGATGAATCAAAGATAGATCAAGCACAAGTAGAAGAGCTTGATGGCGTTAAAGGGGCTTTCAGCAGCTCTGGCCAGTACCAGATCATTTTCGGAACAGGCCTTGTGAATAAAGTATTCGATGCCTTTTCTAAAGAAGCTGATATCGAGCGTGAAGAACACGTCAATCATCAGGATGCGGCAAAAGAAAAGCTGAATCCCGCTGCGAGATTTGCGAAAACGCTTTCTAATATTTTTGTCCCAATTATCCCGGCTATTGTGGCCAGCGGCCTGTTAATGGGATTGCTGGGTATGATCAATGCGTTTCATTGGATGAGCAAGGATTCTGCAGTTTTTCAGCTGCTTGATATGTTTTCAAGTGCAGCATTCATTTTCTTGCCGATTCTAATCGGAGTAAGCGCTTCAAAAGAATTTGGCAGCAACCCGTACTTGGGAGCGGTCATTGGGGGAATCATGATTCATCCAAACCTTTTGAATCCATGGGGTTTGGCTGAAGCGACACCTGATTATATGCATCTTTTCGGATTTGATATCGCGCTTCTAGGCTATCAGGGAACTGTCATCCCTGTTCTGCTAGCGGTTTATGTGATGAGCAAGGTAGAGAAATGGACGAGAAAAGTGGTTCCACATGCGGTGGATTTGCTTGTTACACCATTTGTTACTGTGATTGTCACCGGGTTTGTTGCTTTTATCGCGATTGGCCCTCTAGGCAGAGCGCTTGGCTCCGGCATTACGGTTGCTTTAACTTATGTATATGACCATGCCGGTTTTGTCGCAGGTCTGATTTTCGGGGGCACGTATTCACTCATCGTGCTGACAGGCGTTCATCACAGCTTCCATGCGATTGAGGCAGGGCTAATTGCAGATATAGGCAAAAACTACTTGCTGCCGATCTGGTCAATGGCGAATGTCGCACAGGGCGGGGCAGGTCTTGCCGTCTTCTTTATGGCGAAAAAGGCAAAGACAAAAGAAATCGCGCTTCCGGCAGCATTTTCCGCTTTTCTCGGCATTACTGAGCCCGTCATATTCGGAGTCAATCTGCGCTACCGAAAACCGTTTATCGCCGCGATGATCGGAGGCGCATTGGGTGGGGCATATGTCGTCTTTACACATGTAGCTGCAAACGCTTACGGGTTAACGGGAATTCCGATGATCGCCATTGCGGCTCCGTTTGGCTTCAGCAACTTGATTCACTATCTGATTGGCATGGCGATTGCGGCAGTGTCAGCGTTCATTGCAGCATTTGTCATGAAGATTAATGAGGATGAGGAGAGGAAAAAATGACAGCACATGACCAGGAGCTTCGTCGCCGGGCTTATGAAGAAGTGGAGAAAAAAGAGCCCATCGCTAACAGCGATCCGCACCGCCAGCATTTTCATATCATGCCGCCGGTTGGGCTGCTGAATGACCCGAATGGCGTGATTTATTGGAAGGGCAGCTATCATGTATTCTTTCAGTGGCAGCCGTTTCAGACGGGGCACGGCGCAAAATTTTGGGGGCATTATACGACACAGGATGTTGTGAATTGGAAGCGGGAAGAGATTGCGCTGGCTCCGAGTGATTGGTTTGATAAAAACGGCTGCTACTCGGGCAGCGCTGTCACGAAAGACGATCGGCTCTATCTGTTTTACACAGGAAATGTCAGGGATCAGGATGGAAACCGGGAAACGTATCAATGCCTTGCTGTATCTGACGACGGACTGTCCTTTGAGAAAAAGGGTGTCGTCGCCCGCCTCCCTGAAGGATACACGGTGCATTTTCGCGATCCGAAGGTATGGGAGCATGAAGGCACATGGTATATGGTGATTGGTGCGCAAACAGAGAATTTGAAAGGGCAGGCTGTATTGTTTGCTTCTGATAACCTGAGTGAGTGGAGATTTCTTGGCCCGATAACCGGCGCGGGCTTCAACGGGCTGGACGAATTTGGATACATGTGGGAATGCCCTGATTTGTTTTCCCTTCAAGGATCGGATGTGCTGATTGTTTCGCCTCAAGGGCTTGAGGCTGACGGTTTTCGTTATCAGAACGTATATCAATCAGGTTATTTTGTCGGCCGTCTCGATTATAACAAGCCTGAACTGAAGCATGGTGAATTTACGGAGCTTGATCAAGGTTTTGATTTTTACGCGCCGCAAACACTTGAAGACGATCAGGGAAGGCGGATTTTGTTTGCATGGATGGCGGTGCCTGATCAGGATGAAGGGTCCCATCCGACCATTGACTACCACTGGATTCACTGCATGACGCTGCCGAGACAGCTGACGCTTTCAGGCCAGAAGCTGATTCAGCAGCCGCTGCCTGAGCTAAAAGCCATGCGCAGAAATGAGAAAAAAATACACATCAACATGCATGGATCATCTGGTGCGCTTCCGGTGGAAAAACCTGAAAGAACTGAGATTCTACTGGAAGACATTCATACGGAGTCTGGCTTTTCAATCAGTATCCGCGGAACGGCTACGTTTTCCTTCCATAAAGACGAGGGGATTGTTACGCTGGAACGAAAGAGCTTTGACGGAAAAAGAACAGAAGCGAGACATTGCCGCATCAAGGATTTGCATACCGTACACATGTTTCTCGACGCGTCATCTATGGAAATCTTTATAAATAACGGAGAAGAGGTCTTTAGTGCAAGATATTTTCCTTTCCCGGGAAATCATGAAGTAACAGCCAGTGCGACCGGGAAATCTGAAATGAATGTCGGAATTTGGACACTTATGTAGAAAATCCTTCTATTTTCTTATGTGAAATCTGAGCCATCTGTGCTATTCTTCAACGATAACCTACTATTTTTTTCTGTAAAAGGAGTTGTTTTCTTGAATATACATGAACAGAAGATAACACCGGAATGTTTGGAAAAGGCTGCTAACCAAGTTGAAGATAAGCGAGAAGAATATAAGGATGTGCTGCTTCAGCTGAAAAAAATGCTTGGCGGAACAACGCCGCACAGTGAAACGGCGGAAATTCTCACGCGGGCATATGAACAAATGAAGGAATATGCACTTTTTGTTCAGTCGATAGAAACATTTTTGAGGAAATCTGCAAACAATTTAAAAATCAAATAAACAGGCTGCCGATGGGATCGGCAGTTTTTTCTGTGAAAAGTCTTCGGTGATTTAAAAAGGGCTGCCTCTCTGTAAGGCAGCCCCTTTTTTTATGATTGTTGATTCAGGCGCAGTGCAGAATGCTTCGTAGGACCAACATACTGGTTTAGCGGGAAGGATTCTTTAATGGCCGCTGTGATGAATTCTTTCGCTGCGTAAATGGCTTCTTTGACTTCCGCACCTTTGGCAAGCTCCGCTGTCACGGCTGCTGAGAATGTACAGCCTGCGCCATGTGTATAAGGCGTATCGATCATTTCGCTTTCAAGGACTTCCGCTGTTTCTCCGTCATAGAGAACATCAACGGCTTTCTCGTGTTTGAGTTTGCCTCCGCCTGTAATAACGACATATTGAGCGCCGAGTGCGTGAATTTTTTTCGCGGCTTCGATCATATCGTCAACTGTTTTTAGTTCATCCATGCCGCTGAGCTGGCTGGCTTCAAACAAGTTTGGCGTAATGACAGTGGCTAGCGGAGCCAATTGCTCACGCAGGGCTTGGGCGTGCTCCGGATAAAGGACTTCATTAGCACCTTTGCAAACCATAACCGGGTCAATTACCACATTTTTTAATTGTTTTTCTTTGATCGTTTTTGCCGCAAGCTCGATAATGTCAACGGTTGGCAGCATTCCTGTTTTCATGGCGTCCACACCGATGCCGTCCGTAATTGTTGCAAGCTGGGCGCGGATTGTATCAGTATCGATCGGGAATACTTGATGGTCCCAGCTGTTTTTTGGGTCCATCGCAACGATCACCGTTAAGGCGGTCATCCCGTATACGTTTTTTTCTTGAAATGTTTTTAAATCAGCTTGAATCCCAGCACCGCCGCTTGAATCTGAGCCGGCAATGGTGAGTGCTTTATGCATAGACATGTCTTGAACCTCCATCATGTTTTGTCTTTCATTATAGTTAGATTTTCTCTGTATCACAATATAGAAGATCTATAGGAATCATTTGACAATCTCAACGGGCTTTCGTAAAATGCTACATAAGAAAACTAGGTAGGGGTTTTGAGATGTTAAATCGTGAGCTGGTTAAGGGAAGCACGGTTATATTGGTATTGACGCTTCTGAACGAGCGGCCGATGTACGGCTATGAGCTTGTAAAAGAAATGGGAAGCCGCAGCGGAAATGAACTGCAGATGAAAGAAGGGACCTTGTATCCTTCTCTTCACAAGCTTGAACGCCAAGGGTATATTTCTTCCTACTGGGAGAAGCAGGAGAAAGGACCGGACCGCAAATATTACCGGATTACAGACGAGGGCAAAGAAGTGCTGGCGGAACGCACGAAGGAATGGAGCGTATTTTCAGCCATGATGGACCGAATACTGAAGTGGAGCGGACAAAATGGATAAAGAAACATATGTATCCGAAATCAAAAGCGGGCTTAAAGGGCTTCCTGAGGGTGAGGCGATGATAGAAGAGATTGAGAGCCATATTGAACATCATCTGTTTCGCTCTTTTCAGGAAGGAAAGAGTGAGGAGGAAGCTATGCAGACTTTATTGCAGGCGTTTGGAACACCAACTGACATTGTTTCTTCGTTTAAGAAAATACAGCCAGTAACGTTCCGTGCGTTTTTGATGTTCCATCTTTTCTGTAACAGTGCCCTATTCGCTGTCGGCATTGCGATTACAATAATGCATGTATGGCTTGAATCACCGTTTGTTCAAGCAGTATGGAAAGGCATTTCTGTTTCTGTTTGGCTGATCTTAGCTGCATATATGATCTACTGGGTGCTGATTGGGTATCAAGGCGTGAAGGAGTTTGGAAAACGTGGAGAAAAGCTTGTTCTACATACGATTCTGATCTCAATGGTGCCAAACGTCATTTTTATGCTTGTTTTTCTATTCAATGTAATTCCTGCTGCGCTGTTTCAATCCTTGTTGACACCTTGGTTTGTTGGAACTTGTGCTTTTGCAACGCTGTTATTTCCGTTATTTGGCCGAATGGGCTGTTATATTGGCAGGCGTCAGCTTGTCTGATTTTTTAGGTGTATACATAGAATTTCTATGTAAAGGAGGTGTATGTCGTGAGGATTAGCTCTTGTTTATATGGTTTTGTAGCTCATGGGGCAGTATTTTTGTTTACTGGTGGCTGCATGCTCTTGGCTATGGCAGCCAGCTTGCCTTTTGTTTTTCTGCTTGATCGGCTGCCTGATGTCGTCTTTACAGCAGGTGCCATTCTTACGCTGCTATGTTCATATGCTTATGTCTGGTTTTGGGCGGTCCGATTTGCATATAACCAGAAAATGCGCCTGTTTGAGGTTCAATTGGGGTCCTTTGTGTTGCTAGCCCTCATGATATCTTTGTTTTTATTGGATGGATCTAGTATGAAAGACATCATGATGAATTGGGACGATGCAGGCTGTGCTTTTGTGCCGCCGGCTTTTACATTTTTGTGTCTTTCTTATGCACTGGTGCTGCTGCCGGTCTATCAATCTAAGCTGTGGCGTCTTATCCTTCCGAATGGCGTCCGCATGAAAGATATCTTTCATGTCTTTGGAGATCTGATGCTGATCATGGTGCTTCTGATCGGAGCCACTTTGCTGTTTCTATCATTGTAGTATGCCGTTTCAGTAGGATATTCCCACTGATCTCCCGTCCAATATATGTTTTAATAGTACATGACTATGAAAATGAGAAGGAGAGCATCATGAAGATTTCTATCGTAATTGTGACCTATAATCGGATTCCGGCTTTGTGTGAGCTTTTGGAGTCGATTTCCCGCCAGACCTTGAAGCCGTATGAAATTATTATTGTGAATGATGCCGGGGAATCGGTCGTGCCGGTCAAAGCACTGTATCCGGAGCTGCCGATTGCTGTCATCAATTTAGAAAAGAACTCGGGGCATGTGGCTGCGAGAAATGCCGGTGTAAAAGAGGCGTCTGGCGATTGCATTATGCTGTGTGATGACGATGATTTCTTTACGCCAGGGCATATCGAGAAAATGGCAAAGGAAATAGAAACGGCAGACTTCGTTCATTCTGATGCGGAAATAGTTTCGTTTGAAGAGAAAAACGGAACAAGATATCCAGTGTCACGGAAATTGTTTGCTTACACCGCTGACTATGAGGATATGAGAGTGTTTTCTACATACGTGCCGTCGGGCAGCATGTACAGACGTTTTCTGCATGATGAAATCGGGTATTTCGATGCTGATGTGCACAATTACTGGGATTGGGATTTTTATCTGCGCGCGGCCAAGGATTACCGGGTGAAGCGTGTCCCTTGCGCCAGTGTGATTTATGCCTTCAGTGACGCGGGAGACAATCAGTCTGCGGACCTTGGCGCCAAGCGGAAGCAATATTTGGATCGTTTAAGTGAAAAGCACGGACTCGGGGAGCTGCCGACGAAAAACTTTGCCGTCCTGCTTGAAGAGCCTGAGATGAAGAGGCGGGAAGCAAAAAGTGAAATGGTTTGGGATGGCGAGCCTGTCTATTCCAGACTTCATCGTTCGTAAGGGGGCCTGAATCTTGAAACAGCTTTTACAAGACAGCTGGTGGAATCAGCTAAAGGAAGAGTTTGAGAAACCGTATTATCAAGAGCTCAGAGAAATGCTGAAGCGGGAATACGCGGAGCAAACGATTTATCCGGACAGCCGGGATATTTTCAATGCGCTGCATTATACATCATATGATGATGTCAAGGTCGTCATTCTCGGACAAGATCCGTATCACGGGCCGGGACAGGCTCAAGGTTTAAGCTTCTCTGTCAAGCCCGGTGTAAAGCAGCCGCCTTCGTTAAAAAATATTTTTCTTGAACTGCAGCAGGACATCGGGTGCAGCATCCCGAATCACGGGTCGCTTGTGAGCTGGGCAAAGCAAGGCGTTCTTTTGCTGAATACTGTGCTGACAGTAAGGCGCGGACAGGCGAATTCCCATAAGGGAAAAGGCTGGGAGCGACTGACGGACCGAATTATTGACGTGCTGAATGAAAGGGAGCAGCCGGTTATCTTTATTTTGTGGGGCCGGCATGCCCAAATGAAAAAAGAACGGATCGACACGTCCAAGCATTTTATCATTGAATCGACGCATCCCAGCCCGTTTTCGGCGAGAAACGGATTTTTCGGGAGCAGACCGTTTTCCCGGGCGAATGCCTATTTGGAGAAAATGGGAGAGGCACCGATTGATTGGTGTATTAAGGATTTGTAAAAAGCGCAGGTGATCTGCGCTTTTTATTTGAGTATTTTTCGAATCATTCGCAGCCCGTTTTTGGAGGAAGGATAACGAAATGCGAAGTCGAAGCGGTTCGTTTGTTTGACGACGCTTTTTTTGTGCGTGAATGTGTTAAAACTGTCAAACCCGTGATAGCTGCCGATGCCGCTTTCCCCGACGCCGCCGAATGGCAAATACGGCGTCGCCACATGCATTAACGTATCATTGACACAGCCCCCGCCAAACGACAGATTTCCTAAAACAGCGCGCTCAATTTCTTTGTTTGTGGTGAAGAGATACAGGGCGAGCGGCTTAGGGCGCGATTGGATTTTTTCAATGACTTCCCCGATATTGCGGTATGTAAAGAGCGGAAGAATCGGCCCGAAAATCTCCTCCTGCATCACTGGAGAGTCATCCCTCACTTGTTCGAGAATGGTCGGCGCAATTTTGTGATGATTGGGATCAGATTGTCCGCCTGTGAGTGGGATGCCGTCATTCAGAAAGCTGAGCAGCCGCTGATAGTGCCGTTCACTGACGATTTTGCCGTACTGCGGATTCCGTTCCGGCTTAGGACCGTAAAATTCTCTGATCGCACGCTTCATTTCTTCTGTGAGCTTCGTTTTGATGTCCTCGTGTACAAATAAATAATCCGGTGCGATGCAGGTTTGTCCCGCATTTGTAAATTTCCCGAAGACGATGCGTTTGGCGGCAAGCTGAATGTCAGCATCTTTATGGACGATGCAGGGACTTTTGCCGCCGAGCTCCAAGGTTACGGGAATTAATTGTTTGGCGGCGGCCTCCATGACGACTTTTCCCACGGCTACGCTGCCGGTAAAGAAAATGTAGTCAAAGGGCTGCTGTAATAATGCCGTGCTGACGTCGGGCCCGCCTTCTGCCATAGCGACATAATCGGTTGGAAAAACGCTGCTGATGAGTTTGGAAAGAATAGCAGAAACAGCCGGCGTATATTCCGATGGCTTGAGAACGACCGTGTTCCCCGCCGCAATGGCTCCAATCAACGGAGAAAGCGCCAGCTGCAAGGGATAGTTCCAAGGCGCAATCACCAAAACGGTTCCATACGGCTCAGGGATGATGATGCTTTTGGAGCCTAGATGAGTCAACGGCGTTTTGACTCGTTTCGGCTTGGACCATTTTCTCAGCCGTTTCATGACAAAGCTGATTTCCTCCAAGACGATTCCGATTTCTGTTGAGTATGCTTCTTGCTCGGATTTATGGAGATCCTGGTAGAGAGCGGCTATGAGATCGGCTTCATGAGTTCTGACGGCTTGTTTCAGCTTTCGCAAAATGTTCAGTCTCGATTCAAGCGGTCTCGTATGTCCCGCCGCAAAATAGGCTTTATGCTTGCTGATGATAGAGGGGATGCTGTTCATTCCTTTTCTCCTTTTTGTAAGGTATGGTGATTTATTATGTGAAAAATCTCTTCTGCTTGTCAATCGCGCAAGGTTTGTCAGAAAAAATAACAAACTCATATCTGCGTTTACAGCAGGAATTTGATAAAATGCAGGAAGACAACATTTATTTTTTTGGAGGGTGCTTCATGAACATTCATATATCTGCATTAATTCAAAAGATGGAAGAGGAGCTGAAAAAAGCAAAAACAGCTGAACGGGATGAGGAGCTGAAGCGTTATGTAGCGGTTGTCCGTTCTCTGTGTGATGTCGTGCTTGATCAGCCGGAGAACGTGAGCGCGCCCCGCATACAGCCGAGCGTTACGCCAAGTCCTGCCGCGCCGCCATCGACAGACCAGCTGATGATGGAAAAAATGATGGGGAGCGCGGGATTAAACAAATATCGAAAGCAAGAAAAAGAGAAGCAGGAAGAGGATGGAAACGGAGAGTCTTTATTTGATTTTTAAAGAGAGAGGTTGAGCTTACGTGAAATTGGTTCTTGGCGCGCTGCAATGGACAGCGTTAATTATTGCTGCGGCGATAGTTGTTCCGGTGGCGGTTGCCCAGTCGTTTCATCTGGATCACTCAGATTCTGCAAGATTGATTCAAAGCACTTTTTTTGTACTGGGAATTGCCGCCGTCATTCAGTGTTTGAAAGGCCACAGACTGCCGATTAATGAAAGCCCAGCCGGCTTGTGGTGGGGAGTGTATACGATCTACGCAGGGCTGACGGGAACTGTGTTTGCGACATATGGAGACACACTGCGGGGTTTGCAGGGAGCTCTTCTTGTAAGCGCTGTATGTTTCTTTTTGTTAAGTGTTTTCAAGGTCATTGACAGACTTGCAAAATTGTTTACTCCGGTTGTAACGGGCGTCTATTTATTGCTTCTTGTCATGCAGCTGAGTCAGCCCATTATAAAAGGAATTCTCGGAATCGGTTATCGACAGGACGGGGTGGACGGTCTTGTATTTGGCCTGGCGCTTGTTGTGATCGCTGCCGCCTTTATAATGACAAATTCGAACATCATGTTTTTTAAGCAATATTCTATTTTATTAGCCTTGTTCGGCGGATGGGTGCTGTTTGCGGCTGCCGGAGCGGCAAAGCCGATTGAAATGCCGGACCGGCTGTTTCAGCTGCCTTCCCTGTTTCCTTTTGGGACACCATTATTTAACAGCGGCCTGATCATCACTTCTATTTTTATTACCATCTTGCTGATCGTGAATATGCTGGCGAGCATGAAGGTCGTGGACATCGCCGTGAAAAAATTCAGCAAACAGCCTGATGGAAAGCATCATGAACGCCATGCCGGTTTTGCAGCTTCATTCAGCCATCTGCTTAGCGGTTTGACGGGAGCCATTGCGCCTGTTCCGATTTCGGGAGCCGCAGGTTTTATTGAAACGACCAAAATGCCTTCTAAAAAACCGTTTATGCTCGGCAGTATTCTGGTTATCGTGATCAGCGTAATCCCGTTTTTTATGAATACGTTTGCGAGCCTGCCGTCACCCGTTGGATTTGCGGTGAATTTTGTTGTGTTCTCCGCAATGGGCGGTCTGGCCTTTGCCGAATTTGATTCATATGAGAAAGAAGAATCAAAAAGGGTGAGGTCTATCATCGGCATCTCGCTGCTGACAGGGGTCGGTATCATGTTTGTTCCTGAAACTGCGTTAAAGGGATTGCATCCGGTATTTATTTCTCTATTAAGCAACGGCCTCGTATTAGGGACGCTTGCTGCAATAGCGGCTGACCAGTTCCAGCTTTGGCGCAGGAGAAAATCCGACAATCTCGTGTCAACGGAGAACAAACATTGAATTTTGGTGCAGGTGCGATAAGATAAATGATATGAGTTTAACGAAAAGGCGGGAGAGATAGATGAAAGTTTTTATCATATTAGGGGCCATTAACGCCCTGCTTGCCGTGGGACTCGGAGCATTCGGCGCTCACGGATTAGAAGGGAAAATACCTGATAAATATCTTCAGGTTTGGCACACAGGCGTGCAGTATCATATGTATCACGCCCTTGGGTTATTCGTTGTAGCGTTTCTGGCTGATAAATTATCCGGCATAGGCAGTGTCACAACAGCCGGATGGCTGATGTTTGCGGGAATTGTGCTGTTTTCCGGAAGCTTATATATTCTAAGTGTGACGCAAATCTCCATTCTTGGAGCGATCACCCCGCTCGGCGGTGTGGCGTTTATTATTTCTTGGATTATGATCGTTGTCGCAGCCGTCAAATATCTATAAACAAAAAAGCCAATCCTCATCATATGAGTGATTGGCTTTTTTCTTATCTTGGCGAATAGGACGCCATGGAATATGGATACGTATAAGCAATTTCTTCATCAAATGTAATGTAATCGAGGTAGATTGTCAGGAGCAGGTAGCGTGTTCCTGATTTCGGGTCGCTGATAATAATGTGATCCCGGCCCGCAGCTTCGATGACGCCGCGAAAAATCTTCGAGCCCCATTCCTTGCTGTTTTCAAATGTCATATAAATGGTGGCCGTTTTTCCCCGATTCAGGCGCAAAATATTCTCGATGTAAGATTCCTCAACAGGCAGCATGCCGGGAACGCTTTGGCCCGGTCCTGACGGTGTAGGCCCCGATGGAATTTGAAAACCGCCGCCCTGCTGCTGGCCCGGGAATCCAAATCCCTGCTGTCCTTGCTGTCCTTGCTGTCCCTGCTGCATTGGCATCATTGGCTGCATCCCCATTGGCTGCATTTGTGAGCCTTGGCCTTGCTGCGGGTACGGGTTGGCGCCAAACTGAGGCTGATACCCCTGCATATTATCAAATGCCTGCATTTGCTGATATTGATTTTTTTTCGGTTTCATATCGTTCCTCCTTTTTATGAAAACCATTCAAAACATGTTCTGGATGTATAGGTGAACGCTCCGCGATGACTCACCTCCGATGGAAAACGATCTTAGTCGCTGGTGCGATTTTTATCTCTTTCACCTTATGAGGCTGATGCTTGGATTATGCTGAAAAAGAACAGCGGACCGATCAGATTTCGCTCTGGGCATCCGCTGTTTTTCAGAGACATACACAAACTTTTCGCATATTGGTTTGTATCCCTAGCGCAACTTGAGCATAAGCAACATAAGATAACGATAGTTTCAGGTGTGAAGTTCCAAGAAGGAGGTGTAGGATTTGCCGAAAGTATCAGTCATTATGACGAGCTATAACAAAAGCGATTATGTGGCAAAGTCCATTTCTAGCATACTCTCACAAACGTTTTCAGATTTTGAATTGTTTATTATGGATGACAACTCCAATGAAGAGACGCTGAATGTAATCCGTCCTTTTTTGAATGATAACCGAGTGCGTTTTTATCAAAGCGATGTATCTGGAGTGAAGGAAAGAACAGAAAAAACGAGATACGCGGCACTGATCAATCAGGCGATTGAGATGGCGGAGGGTGAATATATCACCTATGCGACGGATGACAACATCTATATGCCGGACCGCCTCCTGAAAATGGTGCGGGAGCTCGATACCCATCCTGAAAAAGCTGTGATTTACTCAGCCTCCAAAACCTATCATTTAAACGAGAATCGCGACATTGTAAAAGAAACTGTCAGGCCTGCCGCTCAAGTGACATGGAACGCGCCGTGCGCAATTGATCATTGCTCGGTGATGCACAGGTATTCGGTGCTTGAGAAGGTAAAGGAGAAGTTTGGCTCCTATTGGGATGAAAGCCCGGCGTTTTACCGTATTGGAGATGCCCGGTTCTTTTGGAGAGTCAATCATTTTTATCCGTTTTACCCACTGGATGAGGAGCTGGACCTGAATTATATTACCGACCAATCGATTCACTTTCAGCTGTTTGAATCAGAAAAAAATGAATTTGTCAGGAACCTTCCTCCGCAGCGAAATTGCCGAGAGCTGCGTGAATCATTAAAAAAGCTTGGAATGGGGTGAGAGCTTGTCGGCCTATTTAAGCAATTATTGGGTGCTGTACCGGAAGTACGTGGAGCTTTTTGACAAACTTCGCTACAAAGGGATTCCGCTTGGGCTTATCAGTAATTTTTATCAATACATCAGCCCTGAGCTGAGGGTGATGATGGAAGAAGAACCGGAATTATTCGGATCGGTGGATCAGCATATCGATGAGGGACAGATTCAGCCGTTTTTTGAAGAAAGAATCCGAAAAATCGTTAAAACAAATGTCAAACCTGTTAAAGGGAAAGTCATTTTGCACTTTGATTACCTGCGTTTTTCAAACGAAAATTACTATCAATTTGATCCTGAAAAAACGGCTGTTTTGGCCAGATGGAGTTTGCCGCATTATTGTGATCTGCCTGTAATTAGCAAGCGGGAGATTGCGGATTCATGCCAAAAAGGCGATTCGAAGCAGTATCTCGAAACAGCCTGTTCGCTTCTCGCCCCTTATGATGATCACCCGGCATTTGGTGATCAAGCGTTTCGCGACCGGCTTTTCAAAGATATTCCTTTATTTATAGAGGCCATTGATACAGTTGATGCGCTGTTTGAACAGGAAAAGATTTCAGCTGTTATTGTCGGAACGGCAGAAGACATTTACAGCAGGGTGCTCGCTCTCATGTGTCAAAGAAAAGGGGCCGTCAGCATTTGTCTTCAGCATGGCGCATTGATGGGAGATGAAGCCTTCATTCCTGTTTTTACAACCTATCAAGCTGTTTTTGGTGCGTATGAAGCAGAGTGGTTCATACGAAAAGGCTGTAAACCCGAGCAGATTCTCGTAACGGGACATCCCCGCTTCGATCAGATTTTTAACAGAACGCCTATGGATATGTCCATATTCTATCGAAAACTTGCTTTTCAGCCGACTAAAAAAATTGTGCTCATTGCCACTCAGCCCTTTTCAGAAGATTTTTATTCCGGTGTGCTGCAGGGGCTTTCTGATCAGAAGCAGCTGCAGATTATTATCAAACCTCACCCGTGGGAAATCGGAAAAAACAAGCTTGATCTGTATCACGAGGCGGCGAAAAAACATAAGGCATGCAGAGTCATCAAAAAGGAGCTGGAGCTTTATGATTTGCTGCCGTATGTTGATGCCGCAGTGACACAAACCTCGACAGTCGGTCTTGAAGCAATGCTGTTTCAAAAGCCTGTGCTGATCGGAAAATCGTCCGGAAATCGCTCGTATCCGTATTATGAGTCTCTTGGCGATTTTATGTTTGACCAGCCGGATGAACTGGCGCACACCTTGGTTGAAGTTCTTCGAAGTCCCGACGTGCATCAAAAAGCAGAAGAGGCGCGCCTGGCATTCATAGCGGCTAATTATCCGGTGGCAGAATCAACAAATGCTTTATTTGCGGAACTGAAAGCCAAAACAGGAGTTGATTACAGGCGGGAAGATACTGAATAAAATGATAGGAGCGCAAAGAAATGGTGCAAAAGAGAAATCATTTTCTCCCTTACTCATTGCCGTTAATCGGTAAGGAAGAAATTCAGGAGGTTACAGAAACGCTTGAATCGGGATGGCTCTCTAAAGGCCCGAAGGTTCAGCAGTTTGAAAAAGAGTTTGCCGCGTTTGTCGGGGCGAAGCACGCCGTGGCGGTGAATTCATGTACCGCAGCTTTATTTTTGGCTTTGAAAGCAAAAGGGATCGGACCCGGGGACGAGGTCATTACCTCTCCGCTTACGTTCAGCTCGACTGCCAATACGATTATTCATACGGGAGCGACGCCTGTGTTTGCGGATATTGACGAAAACACGCTCAATATTGACCCGGTAAAGCTTGAGGCGGCCGTCACACCGCGAACGAAAGCAGTTGTGCCCGTCCACTTTGGCGGGCAGTCCTGCGATATGGATGCAATATTGGCTATTGCCCAAAATCATGGTTTATTCGTGCTGGAGGATGCGGCACATGCGGTATATACGACTTATAAGCAAAGAATGATCGGTTCTATCGGGGATGCAACGGCATTCAGCTTTTACGCCACCAAAAACCTCGCGACAGGGGAAGGCGGCATGCTGACGACTGATGATGAGGAGCTTGCCGATAAGATACGGGTGCTAAGCCTTCACGGCATGAGTAAAGCCGCATGGAACCGTTATTCTTCAAATGGCAGCTGGTACTATGAAGTCGAATCGCCCGGCTATAAGATGAATATGTTTGATTTGCAGGCGGCCCTCGGACTTCATCAGCTGAAACGGCTGGATGATATGCAGAAACGGAGAGAAGAGATTGCCGGCCGCTATCAAACCGCTTTTCAGCAGATTCCTGGGCTGATCACGCCGTTTGTCCATGATGACGGCAGGCACGCCTGGCATCTATATGTTCTGCAAGTTGATGAAAAAAAGGCCGGGGTTACGCGCAGCGAAATGATTACGGCTTTAAAGGATGAATACAATATCGGCACTAGCGTTCATTTTATTCCAGTACACATTCATCCGTATTATCAAAAGCAATTTGGATATAAGGAAGCGGACTTTCCGAATGCCATGAATTACTATAAACGAACCCTTTCTCTCCCGCTCTATCCATCAATGTCTGACGACGATGTAGATGATGTCATTGAAGCTGTGCGGGATATCGTAAAAGGGGCTGATTAAGTGTATACGGTAAAAGAAAATGTTTCCAAAGAGGCAATTGAGGAATTTCTCCAAAGCAGAAAGCTTACACTGGATGTTCCGTATCAATTTTCCCTCGGCCTTTTTGAAAACAGCAAGCTCCAAGGCGTATTGCTTTACGAAGATTCTTTGTGGGAAAGCAAGGTGCTTCAGAAGAAAGTCATGAACGTCAAACTTCTTGCGGCAAATAGTACCGGGCAGCTAAAGAGGCTGTTTGAAGCTTTTTATACTGTACGCCAAATGGATGAAACGGATTTTATCTTTGTCCGTGTTCCGGCTGAAGATATCGGAGCCGCGCATGTGATACAGCAGCAGCCATCCTCTTACTTTGTCGGGAGTTTGCTGAAGCTGGCGATGCCTCCGTCTTTTTATGACAAAACACCGCCATTTTTTGAACTGGGCCCGCCTGAGCCCGGAGACACAGAAGCGATATGTGAGCTGGCCCGAGACTCGTTTACAAAAAGCAGATATTTTCAGGATCCTCATCTCAGCCGCGATGCAGCAAACAAAATATTTCAGGAGTGGACACGAAACAATTTGAATGGAAGGGCGGCGGTCAATATTGTCGCTAAACACAATGGCGAGGTCATCGGCTATCTTCAGGGCTTATCAAGAGATGATGAGTGCATTCTCGATTTGATGGCTGTAAAGCCGGGATTTGAAGGGAAACGTATTGCGTTTCATTTATTGGCGAATCTCATAGAACAACCGGAGACCCAGAAGCATAGAACGGTAACAGCGGGGACGCAGCTTCACAATGTAAGGGCGATCCGCCTTTATGAACGAATGGGTTTCACCGCTGAACAATCGTATTACTATTATCATATTTGGCCGGGCAAGGAGGCGAAATAATGGCAGCGTTTCAGATCGCGAATAAAACTGTAGGCAAAGACGCTCCTGTTTTTATTATTGCTGAGGCGGGGATTAATCATGACGGGAAGCTTGATCAGGCTTTTGCGCTGATAGACGCCGCGGTGGAAGCGGGAGCGGATGCCGTGAAATTTCAAATGTTCCAAGCTGATAGGATGTACCAGAAAGATCCTGGTTTGTACAAGACGGCAGCGGGCAAGGACGTCTCTATTTTTTCTTTGGTTCAATCTATGGAAATGCCTGCTGAGTGGATTTTACCGCTATTGGATTACTGCCGCGAAAAGCAGGTGATCTTTTTAAGTACGGTATGTGACGAGGGGTCAGCTGATCTGCTTCAGTCTACCTCGCCGAGCGCTTTTAAAATCGCATCCTATGAAATTAACCATCTCCCGCTGCTTAAATATGTCGCCCGGCTGAACAGGCCGATGATTTTCTCGACAGCCGGAGCTGAAATCTCTGATGTTCACGAAGCTTGGCGCACCATCAGGGCAGAGGGAAACAATCAAATTGCCATAATGCATTGTGTGGCGAAATACCCAGCACCGCCGGAGTACAGCAACCTCAGCGTCATTCCGATGCTTGCCGCCGCTTTTCCTGAGGCGGTAATCGGCTTCTCCGATCATAGCGAGCATCCGACAGAAGCGCCGTGTGCCGCGGTTCGGCTCGGAGCAAAACTGATAGAAAAGCATTTTACGATCGATAAAAATCTGCCGGGTGCCGACCACTCGTTTGCATTAAATCCGGATGAATTGAAAGAAATGGTCAATGGCATCAGGAAAACGGAAGCTGAGCTGAAACAGGGGATCACAAAGCCGGTCTCAGAAAAACTGCTTGGCAGTTCATACAAAACAACGACCGCCATCGAAGGAGAAATCAGAAACTTTGCATACAGAGGCATTTTTACAACAGCTCCGATTCAAAAAGGTGAAGCCTTTAGTGAAGACAATATCGCAGTGCTTCGGCCCGGACAAAAGCCGCAGGGGCTGCACCCGAGATTTTTTGAACTGCTGACCAGCGGTGTTCGGGCTGTAAGAGACATTCCGGCCGACACAGGCATTGTCTGGGATGACATTTTACTGAAGGACAGCCCGTTTCATGAATGATATTCTCTTTATCATTCAAGCAAGAATGGGTTCAACAAGGCTTCCGGGAAAAGTGCTTCGGCCGCTCGGATCGAATCGTTTACTTGATATTCTCGTTCACCGTGTCCGGCAAAGCGCGTTTTACCAAAAGGATCGGGATAATCTTGTCATCGCCACGTCTGACAAAGAAACTGACGACATATTAGAGGCGCACTGTATCAAACAAGGCTTTCGTGTTTTCCGCGGGAGCGAAGAACGTGTCCTCGATAGGTTTGTGAAGGTCATAGAAGCTGTTAAACCGTCAGTCATCATCCGGTTAACGGGTGATAATCCGTTTGTCGATCCGGAGCTGCTCGATGTAATGATTAAGGCGCATTTTGATCAAGGGTCGGATTATACGTATATCCTGAATGCCCCATTAGGGATTTGCGGCGAAGTGGTCAACGCCAACCTGTTAATTGACATCAGCCGTATTCAGAATATGGAGGATCAATATCAGGAGCATGTCACGTTATATATAAGGAATCATCCAGCTCTTTATCGTGTGCAGTTTTTAGAGGCGCCGGAACGATTTCGCGCCCCTCAATATCGGCTGACCATTGATACAAAGGAAGACTATGAATCGATAAAGGCTCTCTATCAAAAAGCAGGCGAGCGCCCCGATGTATCCGCCTCAGAGCTTATCACCCTTCTGAACCGGAATCCCGATGCGGCAATCGAACGAGAGGCTGAATAGCCATGCATGTTGGGATCTTCGCAGACGGCGGCTATGAAAAGGGAATGGGCCATGTTGTCCGGATGAAGAGACTTGCGGAGGGGCTCAAACAGCGATGCTTGATTACGTTTTATACGAATCAGGATTCTGAAGCGTTTCTTCATGAAGAGCATTGGCAGGTCATCGTAAAGCCGGAGCTGCAGCAGCACGAGTTTATTCTCCGGGAAATAAAAAGCAAGAAGCTTGATTTGCTTTTGTTTGATATTCTAGGCGCGCCTGCAGAGCTGTTAAAGAAAATAAAGACGGAGACAGATGCGAAAATTGTTCTTTTTGAAGAGAAAAACGGTAAATCGATTCAATATAGTGACTCAGTCATTAACGGAATTTACGGTGACATCAGAAGCAGGGTGTACGTTCAGGGAAACACACGCATCTATGAAGGTCCGGACTATCTTATTCTTCACCCCGCCTTTCAGGCCGCAAGGGAGGATTACACACTTAAGAAAGACTGCCGCAATATCCTTGTTGCATTAGGAGGAAGTGATCCGAAGCAGCTTATTTTTAAAGTGCTGGCTGCCGCTGATCAAGTCCCCGACATAAAAGACAAAAACATAATGTTTGTGATGGGGAGCGCTTCACCGCATCAAGAGGCAGTCCGAAGGCGGATCGAAAAGAAGCCGCAGTACAAGATGATCGAACAGACAAATGATATGGCAGGTTTGATGAAACAAGCGGACGCAGCCATTGTCGCCGGCGGCATCTCTCTATATGAAGCCATTTGCATCGGCGTGCCGTGCCTTGTTCTTTCTCAGGTTGAGCATCAAACGGCAACAGCAAAAACATTTGCTGGCCAAGGCGCCGCTCTTGATCTTGGTTTGGGTGAGCTTGTACCGGATGAAACACTCATCTATCAGATGTCGCGCATTATGAGCAGCTATCCTCTTCGCCTTTCTTTGCATAAGGGAGGAAGGCCGCTCGTGGATGGCAAAGGCATTATGCGGGTAACAGCTATTCTTCAAGATTTATATGAACAAAAGATATAAAAATGCATGTAAGGAAGTGTTAATGTGAAAGGTGTTATTTTAGCCGGAGGAAACGGCTCACGCCTTATGCCCTTAACGAAAGCCGTCAACAAGCATTTGCTTCCTGTAGGCCCGTATCCGATGATATACTGGTCGATTATGAAGCTGGAGGAAGCCGGAATAAAAGACATTTTACTCATCAGCCAAAAAGAGCATATGCCGCAATTTTATAAACTGCTTGGAAACGGAGAAGAGCTTGGCGTTACTATCACTTATCAAGTACAGCCGGCAGCATCGGGCATTTCGGATGGGCTGTCTTATGCAAAGCGCTTTACGAAAAAAGAGTCTTTCATTTTATTATTAGGTGATAATATTTTTGAAGATTCATTAAAGCCTTATACAGAACGCTTTGAACAGCAGGGGAAAGGAGCAAAAGTGCTTCTGAAAGAAGTTGACGACCCGGAACGCTTCGGGATTGCTGAGATTGATGAGAAAAACAAGCGGATTCGTTCCATCATCGAAAAGCCCGAACAGCCACCGACCAACCTTTGTGTTACCGGCATTTATATGTATGATGCAGAGGTGTTTTCGTATATTGAACAAATATCACCATCAAAGCGCGGCGAGCTGGAAATCACCGATGTGAATAATCTATACATCGAAAACAGCCAGCTTACGTATGATGTGTTATCAGGCTGGTGGGTAGATGCCGGAACTCACGAATCGCTTTTTCTCGCTTCCCAGCTTGTACACCAGGATTTACGGAAAGGACAGGACGAAAAGTGATGGCAAAATCATATTTAATTACAGGCGGGGCCGGCTTCATCGGGCTCACGTTTACAAAGCTCATGCTGAGGGAAACGGATGCGCGCATTACCGTTTTAGATAAACTGACGTACGCCAGCCACCCGGAGGAAATGGAAAAATTAAAGCAAAACAGCCGTTTTCGCTTTGTAAAAGGGGACATCAGCGTTCAGGAGGATATCGACCGCGCTTTTGAAGAGACCTACGATGGCGTCATTCACTTCGCAGCAGAATCGCATGTGGACAGAAGCATTTCCCAAGCGGAGCCGTTTATCACCACAAATGTCATGGGGACATACCGATTGGCGGAAGCGGTCTTGAAAGGAAAAGCCAAGAAGCTGATTCATATTTCAACAGATGAGGTATACGGGGATTTAAAAGCGGATGATCCCGCGTTTACAGAAACGACGCCGCTTTCTCCTAATAACCCATACTCAGCCAGCAAAGCAAGCTCTGATTTGCTCGTGTTGTCTTATGTGAAAACCCACAAGCTTCCGGCCATCATTACACGATGCAGCAACAATTACGGACCTTATCAGCACAGCGAAAAAATGATTCCGACGATTATCCGTCATGCGAAGCAGGGCCTGCCTGTTCCGCTGTATGGCGATGGACTCCAGATCCGAGACTGGCTGTTTGCGGAGGATCATTGCCGCGCGATCAAGCTGATTTTAGAAAAAGGGACCGACGGCGAGGTGTATAACATCGGAGGCGGAAATGAACGCACGAATAAAGAGCTGGCGAGTGCCATTTTGAAGCATCTGGGCTGTGAGGAATTGTTCGCCCACGTGGAAGACCGAAAAGGGCATGACCGGCGCTATGCGATCAATGCATCAAAGCTGAAAAACGAACTGGGCTGGCGGCAGGAAGTGACGTTTGAAGAAGGCATTGCGCGTACGATTCAGTGGTATACAGACAATGACCGATGAGAAGGTGATCTGATTGACAAAGGTATTGGTGACTGGGGCGGGAGGACAGCTTGGCTTGGAACTATGCCGCCAGCTGAAGCAAGCCGGATATGAGGTCATTGCGTTAACAAAGAAGATGATGAACATTGCTGACCAGCGCTCAGTACGGCATTCGTTTGGCCATTATCAGCCGGATATCGTGGTCAATAGCGCCGCGTTTACGTCGGTTGATCAATGCGAGAAAGAGCTTGATAAAGCGTACTTGATTAACGGAATCGGCGCTTATTATACAGCGCTTGAGTCAACCCGCATCGGAGCTCAATATGTTCATATCAGCACGGACTATGTATTCAATGGGAAAGGAACCCAGCCATATAGGGAAGACGATCCCCTCGATCCGAAAACCATTTATGGCAAAAGCAAAAGGCTCGGAGAAGAACTGATACGATTAACGACAAAAGACAGCACGATCATCAGAACATCGTGGGTGTACGGACATGGCGGCAGTAATTTCGTTGAAACCATGCTGAAGCTTGCTGAAACGAAACAAGAGCTTCGGGTTGTCAGCGATCAAATTGGTTCGCCGACTTATACGAAGGATTTAGCAGAAGCGGTCATCAAACTGTTCAGCCATCCGCCGGGCATCTATCATGTCAGCAATTCAGGCATATGCAGCTGGTATGAGTTTGCGACGGCAATTATGGAAGAAAGCGGGCTGGAAACAGCCATTTTGCCTGTAACGACAGAGGAATACGGGAACAAAACGCCCCGTCCGGCTTACTCTGTGCTGAGCCATCGGGCCATTGAAGAAGCCGGCATCCGTCCCCGCCACTGGCGGGAAGCGTTACGGGAGTATTTGCAGGAAAGGAGCAGTGCGTGTGATTGATGGAGTCAAGGTAAAAAAATTGACGAAGCATAGCGATGACAGAGGCTTTTTTGCTGAGCTGGTCCGGGACGATGAGAATCTCCTTGAGCATTTTGGGCAGGCCTCTTGGTCGAAAAGCTATCCGGGTGTGATTAAGGCATTTCATTATCATGAGAAGCAGGATGATCTCTGGTTCTTCCCAACCGGCCACGCTCAGGTTGTCCTATACGATCTTCGAGAGGATTCAAAGACAAAAGGAGAAACGGACGTCTATTATATGGGCGAAGACAACCCGATGCTGTTATTAATCCCAAAAGGGGTGGCTCACGGATACAGAGTGCTGGGAGAGACGCCGCTGACAATTATCTATTTTACCACCATGTCGTATAACCCGGATCAGCCTGATGAAAAAAGAATTCCGTGGAATGATGAGACGATCGGTTTTAACTGGAACACTGAATTCAGATAAAAATAGGAACGTGATCAATCGAAGAGCAGAGGCATCTTCGACTTTTTTTGTCCTTTTTTAAAATAGGATAAAAGATAGGAAATGTCAGGCGGATGTTACTAGAAAAAGAGAGAGAAATCGTCCATTTGAACCTTGTATAAACAGGAAGGAATTCTCAATGAATTCCAAGTGTTAATATTCCTTAAAAAGCATTTACTTCCATGGAAAATGATGATAGATTAATTTTTAAGAAAAAGAAACTGGTAATTCGCGAATTACGAAAAGGCGCTTTTTCTGCAGAGGACGCTCTGGCCAAATTTCAACAATCAAATAGGGGGAAATGTCATGTTAAAAAGAACTTCATTCGTATCTTCATTATTCATCAGTTCAGCTGTTTTACTATCAATCTTACTTCCTTCGGGCCAAGCTCATGCACAGTCTGCATCAATCGAGGCAAAAACAATTAACAGCACGAAAGAGTGGACCACTTCTGATATTGAAGTGACATATAAACCAAATGCGGTGCTTTCTCTCGGAGCGGTAGAATTTCAATTTCCTGACGGGTTTCATGCTACGACAAGAGATTCAGTGAATGGAAGAACACTGAAAGAAACACAGATTTTAAACGATGGAAAAACAGTCAGACTCCCGCTTACGCTTGATTTGTTAGGCGCATCCGAATTTGACCTCGTCATGGTGCGCAAAACCCTTCCGCGCGCAGGCACTTACACGATTAAAGGCGATGTAGTAAACGGTTTGGGAATCGGCAGTTTAAATGCTGAAACGCAGCTTGTGATTGACCCTCGTTAATAAATAGATTTTTAATCAGAGACTGAGATGTTTTCAGTCTCTTTTTTGTTGATAAAAAAAGCTGGTACGGATCTTGCATGATGATAAGGGTGAATCCAATGCAGAAAGGAATTGGCGGGCTGATTTTTTAAAGCGCTTACATTACAGCCGGCCAAAAAAACAATGAGGTGAAAAAGATGTCAGCAAAGCAAGTCTCGAAAGATGAGGAAAAAGAAGCTCTAAATTTATTTCTGTCTACCCAAACAATCATTAAGGAAGCCCTTCGGAAGCTGGGTTATCCGGGCGATATGTATGAACTCATGAAAGAGCCGCAGAGAATGCTCACTGTCCGCATTCCGGTCAAAATGGACAATGG
The DNA here is from genome assembly GCF_019334685.1 of Bacillus sp. LJBS17. Classification (NCBI taxonomy): domain Bacteria; kingdom Bacillati; phylum Bacillota; class Bacilli; order Caryophanales; family Bacillaceae; genus Bacillus; species Bacillus sp. LJBS17. The sequence goes on along the minus strand of NZ_CP079759.1, from coordinate 3,859,515 downwards.
GAGCGTCAAAGTGTTCACAGGCTACCGGTCACAGCACAATGATGCTGTCGGTCCGACAAAGGGGGGCGTACGTTTCCATCCAGAAGTCAATGAAGAGGAAGTAAAGGCGTTATCCATTTGGATGACGCTCAAATGCGGGATTGCCAATCTTCCTTACGGCGGCGGGAAGGGCGGTATTATTTGTGATCCGCGGACAATGTCATTTGGAGAACTGGAAAGGCTGAGCAGGGGGTATGTCCGTGCCATCAGCCAGATCGTCGGTCCGACAAAGGATATTCCAGCTCCAGATGTATACACAAATTCGCAGATTATGGCGTGGATGATGGATGAGTACAGCCGGCTGCGGGAATTCGATTCTCCGGGCTTTATTACAGGTAAACCGCTTGTTTTGGGAGGATCGCAAGGACGGGAAACGGCGACGGCACAGGGCGTCACGATTTGTATTGAAGAGGCGGTGAAGAAAAAAGGGATCAAGCTGCAAAACGCGCGCATCATCATACAGGGCTTTGGAAACGCGGGTAGCTTCCTGGCCAAATTCATGCACGATGCGGGCGCGAAGGTGATCGGGATTTCTGATGCCAATGGCGGGCTCTACAACCCGGACGGCCTTGATATTCCTTATTTGCTCGATAAACGGGACAGCTTCGGTATGGTCACCAACTTATTTACTGACATCATCACAAATGAGGAGCTGCTTGAAAAGGATTGCGATATTTTAGTGCCTGCCGCGATTTCCAATCAAATCACAGCCAAAAACGCACATAACATTCAGGCGTCAATTGTTGTCGAAGCGGCGAACGGCCCGACAACCATTGATGCCACTAAGATCCTGAATGAAAGAGGCGTGCTGCTTGTGCCGGATATCCTGGCGAGTGCTGGCGGCGTCACGGTTTCTTATTTTGAATGGGTGCAAAACAACCAAGGATATTATTGGTCAGAAGAAGAGGTTGCAGAAAAACTGAGAAACGTCATGGTCAGCTCGTTCGAAACAATTTATCAGACAGCGGCAACACATAAAGTGGATATGCGTTTGGCGGCTTACATGACGGGCATCAGAAAATCGGCAGAAGCATCGCGATTCCGCGGATGGGTCTAATTTGAGAAGCCTCCGCAAAATAATTTTGCGTTTGTTTTTTGCCTAAAGAGCAAAAATCGCAAAATAAATTTGCGTTCAAGATCGGAAATAGAGAAAGATGATCACCTGTTAGACAAATTTCTGTTCGATTCAACAAGTTTTTTCAGCAAAAGACAAGAAAATGGCATGATTCTTGCATTTTTATTCATATGCGAAGATATATTTCATAACACGAGGGGGACTACATATGACAGTCACATACGCGCACGAACCATTTACCGATTTTACGGAAGCAAAGAATAAAACTGCATTTGGGGAGTCATTGGCCTTTGTAAACACTCAGCTCGGCAAACATTATCCGCTTGTCATAAATGGAGAAAAAATTGAAACGGACCGCAAAATCATTTCCATTAACCCGGCAAATAAAGAAGAGATCATTGGGTACGCGTCTACAGCAGATCAAGAGCTTGCTGAAAAAGCAATGCAAGCCGCATTACAGGCATTTGATTCCTGGAAAAAACAAAGACCGGAGCACCGCGCGAATATTCTCTTTAAGGCAGCGGCTATTTTGCGCAGAAGAAAGCATGAATTTTCAAGCTATCTTGTGAAGGAAGCGGGAAAACCGTGGAAGGAAGCAGATGCGGACACGGCTGAAGCGATAGACTTTTTAGAGTTCTATGCGCGCCAAATGTTAAAGCTCAAGGAAGGGGCTCCGGTGAAGAGCCGTGCTGGCGAGTTCAATCAATATCATTACGAAGCGCTTGGCGTCGGCATCGTCATTTCTCCATTTAACTTCCCGCTCGCAATTATGGCGGGAACAGCGGCGGCAGCGATTGTGACAGGAAATACGATTCTCTTAAAACCGGCTGACGCAGCCCCGGTAGTGGCAGCAAAATTTGTCGAGGTCATGGAGGAAGCGGGCCTGCCAAACGGCGTTCTGAATTACATTCCGGGAGATGGAGCGGAGATCGGTGATTTCTTAGTTGAGCATCCGAAGACACGGTTTGTCTCATTTACAGGTTCCCGTGCAGTCGGCTGCCGGATTTATGAGCGAGCCGCCAAAGTGCAGCCGGGCCAAAAATGGCTCAAACGGGTAATTGCAGAAATGGGCGGAAAAGACACAGTGCTTGTCGACAAGGACGCTGATCTTGACCTTGCTGCATCCTCTATCGTGTATTCAGCATTTGGATATTCAGGACAGAAGTGTTCTGCGGGCTCCCGCGCGGTCATCCATCAGGATGTTTATGATGATGTGGTGGAAAAAGCTGTGGCGCTGACCAAAACGCTGACTGTCGGCAATCCAGAAGATCCTGATACGTATATGGGTCCCGTGATTCATGAAGCATCCTACAACAAAGTGATGAAATACATTGAAATCGGCAAATCTGAAGGCAAGCTATTGGCCGGCGGAGAAGGCGATGATTCAAAAGGCTACTTTATTCAGCCGACGATCTTTGCAGATGTTGATGAAAACGCCCGCTTGATGCAGGAAGAAATTTTCGGTCCGGTTGTTGCGATTTGCAAAGCGCGTGATTTCGATCATATGCTGGAGATTGCCAATAACACGGAATACGGATTAACAGGCGCGCTTCTGACGAAAAACCGTGCGCACATTGAACGGGCGCGCGAGGATTTCCATGTCGGAAACCTATATTTTAACAGAGGATGTACCGGAGCAATTGTCGGCTATCAGCCGTTCGGCGGTTTTAATATGTCAGGAACAGACTCAAAAGCAGGGGGTCCCGATTACTTAATTCTTCATATGCAAGCCAAAACAACGTCCGAAGCTTTTTGATTTGAGAGAAATAAAATCGTGCGATTCTTTAGAGGATCGCACGATTTCAACTTTTTGATCAGGAGGACAATTTATGCAGTATACAAAAATCAGTCACATGAATCCGGCTGAAAGAGTGGAGGCGCTGACAGCATCTCTGGTCAGCCTCAGCAGCGTGAACGGCACCGTTGGAGAAGGGACAAAAGCAGATTTCATCAAAGAAGTGATCACGAGCTATCCATATTTTCAGGAAAACCCCAGTCATGTGTGGGAACAGGCCATTCCCAATGACCCATACAATCGCAAAAATATTTTTGCGTTTATTAAAGGACATGGAGAAAGCCGAAATACAGTCATTTACCATGCCCATCTGGATACAGTTGGAATTGAAGATTTCGGCCCTTTAAAGGATATCGCTTTTGATTGTGAGAAATTGGCCGAGTATTTCAGCCGCTATGAGTTCGATCAGGATGTTCAGCGGGATGCCAAATCAGGCGATTGGATGTTCGGAAGAGGATCTGTCGATATGCAAAGCGGCATCGCCGTGCATTTAGCCAATCTCCTGCATTTTTCGGAGAACCTTGAGACGTTGCCGGGAAATGTATTGTTTATGGCCAATCCCGATGAGGAGAGCCAGCATTCGGGCATTCTCGCCAGCATTTCAGAGCTGAACCGGCTAAAAAAAGAAAAACAGCTTCACTATTTGGCTGCTATTAATACGGATTTTATTACCCCGCTTTACGATGGTGATCAGACAAGATATATCTATACCGGAGCCGCGGGAAAACTGCTGCCGTGCTTTTACATCCACGGGCGGGAAGTCCATGTTGGCGATACACTGGCAGGGATTGACCCGAATTTCATTTCATCTGAAATCACAAGCCGTCTCCACAATAACATCCATCTGGCAGAAAAGGTTGAAGGGGAGTTGGTTCTGCCACCATCCTGTTTGTATCAGCGTGATAACAAGGAATCCTATAATGTGCAAACGGCTGTCAGCACCAGCTTGTATTTCAATTGTTTTATTTATGAAAGAACAGCAAAAGAAATGATGGATTTGCTTATTGAAGTCACTGAGGAAGCATGCCGAGAGACACAACAAAAATTATCAGATTATTATGAAGAATATGCAAAAAGAGCCAACCTGCCAAAGAAACATTTATCATGGGACATTCAAGTGTATAGCCTGGAGCAATACTTAGAAAAGCTGAGAAACCGGGGGATTGATCCCGAGCAGTGTATCGAGCAGACATTCAAAGCCAACGAGCACCTTGAACTTCGCATGAGATGCTTTCAGGCAATCGAAGAGCTTCAAAAGCTTGACCCCGATCAAGGCGCAAAAGTCATTCTATTTTACGCACCTCCTTACCTGCCGCATAACTATTTGAAAGAAGATAGCACAAGAGATCAGCTTTTGCAGCATGTGATTAAAGAAGCGGCTGACAAAACAGCTGAATCGACAGGCGAAACATTTGTCTTCAAAAAGTTTTTCCCCTACTTGGCAGACGGCAGTTTTTTATCACTGCACGAAACCGATGGCGAAATTGATTCTTTTATCAGGAACTTTCCTGGGTGGAATAGGATTGGGACCATTCCGTTCAAAGACATACGCAAGCTGAATATTCCATCCATTAATATGGGTGTGTACGGAAAAGACGGCCATAAATGGACAGAACGAGTCTATAAACCGTACACATTTCATGTATTGCCTCTCCTCATACAGCAAACCACCGTTCACCTTTTGCAGAGCTACCGGATGACCATCACGGCAAAAGAATCAAAGGGGGAAGGATGATGCAGAATCATAAAAATGAATTGCAGCGCAGCATGAAAAGCAGGCATTTGTTTATGATTGCTTTGGGAGGGGTGATTGGCACTGGGCTGTTTCTAGGCTCTGGCTTTACCATTAGCCAGGCGGGACCGCTCGGCGCCATTGCCGCTTATATCATCGGCGGATTTTTAATGTATCTCGTCATGCTTTGTTTAGGAGAATTGGCTGTTGCCATGCCGGTGGCCGGATCGTTTCAGGCCTACGCCACTAAATTTCTGGGACCGTCGACAGGCTTTATGATTGGCTGGCTGTATTGGTTCAGCTGGGCGAATACAGTGGGGTTAGAGCTGACGTCAGCAGGCATTTTGATGCAAAGGTGGCTGCCCTCCGTTCCGATCTGGATATGGTGCCTCGTGTTCGGCATCGTCATCTTTTTGATTAATGCGCTCTCTGTCAGAAGCTTTGCAGAAATGGAATTTTGGTTTTCAAGCATCAAAGTGGCGGCGATCATATTATTTATTGTGATTGGCGGAGCCGCTGTGTTTGGCTTGATTGACTTTAAAGGCGGACAGGAGACACCCTTTTTGTCTAACTTTATGACTGATAGAGGACTTTTCCCTAATGGGGTGCTGGCCGTTATGTTTACGCTGGTCATGGTGAACTTCTCCTTTCAGGGAACGGAGCTTGTCGGCATTGCGGCAGGGGAAAGTGAAAGCCCGGAAAAAACACTGCCAAAGTCCATTCGAAATGTCATTTGGCGCACGCTGTTTTTCTTTGTGCTCGCTATGTTCGTCTTGGTTGCCATCCTTCCGTACAAAACGGCGGGGGTGATTGAAAGCCCATTTGTAGCGGTACTCGATCAAATCGGCATCCCATTTTCGGCAGATATCATGAACTTTGTCATCTTAACAGCCATTTTATCTGTTGCTAATTCGGGGTTGTATGCGGCGTCGCGTATGATGTGGTCACTTTCATCAAATCAAATGGGTCCATCCTTTCTCACCAGACTGACAAAAAAAGGCGTGCCGATGAATGCCCTGCTGATTACGTTGGGCATTTCAGGCTGTTCGCTGCTGACAAGTGTCATGGCCGCAGAAACAGTGTATTTATGGTGTATCTCAATCTCGGGCATGGTGACAGTTGTCGCGTGGATGTCCATTTGTGCGTCGCAATTTTTCTTTCGCAGACGTTTCCTTGCTGAAGGCGGAAATGTGAATGATCTGGAGTTCAGAACGCCGCTTTATCCGCTAGTCCCGATGCTCGGATTTTGTTTATATGGCTGCGTGTTGATCAGCCTTATTTTCATTCCGGATCAAAGAATCGGCTTATACTGCGGTGTGCCGATCATTATTTTCTGCTATGCATACTATCATCTAAGCATCAAAAAGCGTATAAATCATGAACCGATTGAAAAAAAGCAGACAGAGGCGCAATAGAAAAAGCTCTCCGGGAGGCCGGAGAGCTTTTTCTACGTGTTACATCCTCATGTATTTTTAGAATGAAATATAGAAATATATAATGGGGTTTAAATGAAAATAATAAATGTTATAAAGATTTCGTTCGAATTGTAAATAATGAAAAAACAATGCTAAACTATAATACAACTTTATGATAAGAAGATTATGGAAGAGGTGTTTGAGAAAGAATGAACAGCAATCAAAACAATGACATCAAAACAAAACATCATTTTCCGTTATTGTTGGCACTGGCTTTAACGATGGGGGTATTTGCAGCCGGATCTGAAGAGCTTGTGATCTCACCGCTGCTGCCGGATTTAGCAAAAGCCTTCAGCTCAGATGTCAGTGTCCTTGCATTATCTATCAGTATTTACGGCATTATGATTTTTATCGGTGCGCCGCTTTTGGTTCCATTAGGCGATAAATACTCCAGAGAACTGAGCTTATTGGCCGGGCTTATGATCTTTATCATAGGAACGGTGATATGCGCTTTGGCTCAAAATATTTTTTTCTTCTTTTTAGGCCGGGCGCTCTCGGGATTGGCTGCGGGAGCGTTTGTTCCGACCGCATACGCAGTTGTCGGTGATCGTGTTCCTTATACATACCGGGGCAAGGTGATGGGACTGATCGTTTCAAGCTGGTCGCTGGCGCTGATTTTCGGAGTGCCGCTCGGATCATTTATCGGCGGCGTCCTGCATTGGAGATGGACGTTTTGGATTTTCGCCTTGATGGGCGTTTTAGTTGTCCTGCTGATTCTCCTTGAAATGCGCCGCCATGCCCAACATAAAAACAGCGGCAAGGAAGAAATAGAAGAGCCGGCAGGAACATTCCGGGATGCGCTGAAAGTTCCTCGTGTACCTGTTTATATCACGATAACCTTTTGTAATATGATTGGTTTTTACGGTATGTATTCCTTTTTAGGCACCTATCTTCAGGACGTTTTTACCGGAGGAAACACGGCTGCGGGCTTATTTATCATGATTTATGGAATCGGGTTTTCCATGAGTGTGATTACAGGAAGGATAGCCGACCGCATCGGAAAAATGCGCTCCCTTTTGATTGCGTTGGGGGTCATCAGCGTACTGCTGGCGTGTTTACCATATGCGCCGGCGTCAATGTTTCTGTTAATCGTCAGCCTATTTATTTGGGGATTAATGCAAAGTTTGACGGTGACGCTGCTCAGCACCATTTTGAGTGACTGCTCAGAGCGTCATCGCGGAAAAGTCATGGTGTTTTACAGCCTCGCCTCGAATCTGGCCGTGACATTAGGTTCTGCTTTAATGGGACCCGTTTATGTGGCATACGGCTATGCAGCTGTCGGATTGATTTGCGCAGCCATCACAGTCCTCGGATTTATGCTCAGTATATTCGCATATAAAAAGTACGGCAAACTTGAGCAGAAGGCCGATCAGTCCTTATCTCAATAAACAAAGTTTCTAAATTCCTATAATTAAAAACCCTTTATAAAGGGTTTTTTTGTTTGTATGGGAATAATTATCAATATTTTCAAAAAACATTGACAGTTCAATTGCCGCTGGATAAAATTTACTTAAAATTTTAAAAGATTGGTTGGTGCTCATGATTATATTGGATAATAGCATTCAGACAAAAAAAAGAACTGATTCACTATCCAAACTCATTACAGTCAACACGCTCGGCCCTGAGGGGACAAGCAGTGAGTACGCAGCAAAGCATTTCATTTCCAATTTTACTCTTCTACAAGGGCTGAACAGTAAATTGTCCTTGCATGATACTTTTGAATCATGCATCGAAAGGACGCTCCAAAGCCCGCTGGAATATACCATCGTCCCACATGCTTACGATGGCATTAAGCATTTCTACATGAGGCCGGATTTGCAGCTATTGCAGATCTTCAGGTGCGATACACCGATGTACGGCCTGGCTGTTCGTCCTGATTTTGAATTCAGAGACGATATGCTTGATACATCTGTTATTGTTTCACATCCTTCACCTATTAATTTAATCAAATATTTTACCCGCAAAGATGTTCGTTTCAAACTAGTCAATTCAACCAGTCAAGCTGCAAGAAAAGTAAAAGAAGGTTTGTATGACATTGCCTTAACCAATGAGCTTGCACGGCAAAAGTACGGGCTAACCTTTGTAAAAACATTCAAAAGCATTCCAATGAGCTGGTCATTATTTGGAAAAGGAGACGTTGATGATGAAAACTAAAGAAGATATGCAGGAGCTTTATTTCCCGACACCGAAATTAATTGAATGGGAAAACGGAGTGAGGCAGTATTCAACCGTACGAGGGGATACTGAAGTATTAATGTCTTACGTCCCGCCGCATACCAATGTTGAACCCCATCAGCATAAGGAGGTCCAAATCGGCATGGTCGTTTCTGGCGAGCTGATGATGACTGTCGGAGATGTGACAAGAAAAATGACAGCCTTGGAATCTGCCTATATCGCGCCGCCGCATGTGCCTCACGGGGCAAGAAACGACACAGACCAAGAAGTGATTGCTATTGATATCAAGCGGCTGAAAGCTGATGAAACATATACAAGTCCTGAGGACTACTTTTTGGATATTTTCAAAACAAGAGACCTGCTGCCGGGCATGGAAGTCACGTTCTTTGTTGAGGATTGGGTAGAAATTATGCTTGCCAAAATCCCTGGAAATGGCGGAGAAATGCCTTTCCATAAACATCGGAATGAACAAATCGGCATCTGCATCGGCGGCGGCTATGACATGACGGTCGAAGGCTGCACAGTCGAGATGAAATTCGGCACAGCCTATTTCTGTGAGCCTCGTGAAGATCACGGTGCCATCAACCGTTCGGAAAAAGAATCAAAATCGATTAATATCTTCTTCCCGCCGCGCTACAACAGAGCAAAAGCAAAAAAAATGAAGGCGGATGAATGATCATGAACCTCACCGATAAAACCGTCCTCATAACAGGAGGCGCATCAGGCATTGGTTATGCTGCGGTTCAGGCTTTTTTGGGCCAGCAGGCCAATGTGGTTGTGGCGGATATTGATGAAGCGCAGGGAGAAGCAATGGTACGAAAAGAAAATAATGACAGGCTGCACTTTGTGCAAACGGACATTACAGACGAAGCTGCCTGCCAGCACGCAGTTGAATCGGCGGTTCATACATTTGGCGGACTCGATGTCTTGATTAATAATGCAGGCATCGAAATCGTGGCGCCTATTCACGAGATGGAGCTCAGCGATTGGAACAAGGTGCTGCAAGTCAATTTGACCGGCATGTTTTTAATGAGCAAACATGCACTCAAGCATATGCTGGCCGCCGGCAAGGGCAACATCATTAATACGTGCTCTGTCGGCGGACTCGTGGCATGGCCTGATATTCCTGCCTATAACGCCAGCAAAGGCGGGGTTTTGCAGCTGACTAAATCAATGGCCGTTGATTATGCGAAGCATCAAATTCGCGTGAACTGCGTATGCCCGGGGATCATCGACACACCGCTGAATGAAAAATCATTCCTTGAAAATAACGAAGGCACACTTGAAGAGATCAAAAAAGAAAAGGCGAAGGTAAATCCGCTGCTGAGGCTTGGGAAACCTGAAGAAATCGCAAACGTGATGCTGTTTTTAGCCTCGGATTTATCAAGCTATATGACCGGAAGCGCCATCACCGCAGACGGAGGATACACCGCACAATAGAGAAGGAGTGTTTTACATATGGAGAGAAAAACAGTATTGGTCATCGCTGATCTTGGAGGCTGCCCGCCGCACATGTTTTATAAAAGCGCTGCTGAAAAATATAACCTGGTCAGCTTTATTCCAAGACCTTTTGCAATTACAGCCTCCCATGCAGCATTGATTGAAAAATACTCGGTCGCGGTCATAAAAGATAAAGACTATTTTAAGAGTTTAGCTGATTTTGAGCATCCTGACTCCATTTATTGGGCGCATGAGGATCATGACAAGCCTGAGGAAGAGGTCGTCGAGCAAATCGTCAAGGTTGCCAAAATGTTTGAGGCGGATGCCATCACAACAAACAATGAATTATTCATTGCCCCGATGGCGAAAGCCTGTGAACGTCTGGGCCTGAGAGGTGCCGGCGTGCAGGCAGCCGAAAATGCCAGAGATAAAAATAAAATGAGGGACGCTTTTAATAAGGCCGGAGTCAAATCGATCAAAAACAAACGAGTCACAACTCTTGAGGATTTCCGTACTGCTCTTGAAGAGATCGGCACACCTCTTATCTTAAAGCCTACATACTTAGCGAGTTCAATCGGTGTAACGCTGATTACGGACAATGAGACGGCAGAAGATGAATTTAACAGAGTCAATGACTATCTGAAATCAATTAACGTGCCAAAGGCGGTTACGTTTGAAGCGCCGTTTATCGCTGAAGAATTTTTACAGGGTGAGTACGGAGACTGGTATCAAATAGAAGGGTACTCCGACTATATCAGTATAGAAGGCATTATGGCTGACGGTGAGTATTTCCCGATCGCCATTCATGATAAAACGCCGCAAATCGGGTTTACAGAGACATCCCACATTACGCCGTCCATTCTGGATGAAGAGGCAAAAAAGAAAATTGTCGAAGCTGCCAAAAAGGCAAATGAAGGGCTTGGCCTGCAAAATTGCGCAACACATACAGAGATCAAGCTAATGAAAAACAGAGAACCGGGTTTAATTGAATCGGCAGCCAGATTTGCCGGTTGGAATATGATCCCTAACATTAAAAAGGTTTTCGGCCTTGATATGGCGCAATTATTATTAGATGTCCTCTGTTTCGGAAAAGACGCCGATCTGCCGGACGGATTATTGGATCAAGAGCCTTATTATGTTGCCGACTGCCATTTGTACCCGCAGCATTTCAAACAAAATGGCCAAATTCCTGAAACTGCTGAGGATTTGGTCATTGAAGCGATCGATATTCCGGACGGGCTTTTAAAAGGGGATACTGAAATCGTTTCTTTTTCGGCCGCAGCACCAGGCACTTCAGTTGATTTGACATTGTTTGAAGCTTTCAATTCCATTGCTGCATTTGAACTGAAAGGCAGTAATTCACAGGATGTGGCTGAATCAATCAGACAAATTCAGCAGCATGCAAAGCTGACGGCAAAGTATGTGCTGCCAGTATGAAACAGCTGAAACCCAACTCTAAATACTTGCTTTACGGGCAGGCGCTATCGTTCATGGGAGACTATTGTGTTCTCCCTGCCCTGCTCATTTTGTCTACATATTATCACGATTATTGGGTGACGTCCGGGGTCATCGTGGTCAGAAGCATTCCGATGGTGTTTCAGCCGTTTTTGGGGGTTCTGGTCGACCGGTTAGACAGAATTAAGATCATGCTGTGGACGGATATCATCAGAGGCATCATCTTTTTGGGGCTCACATTTCTTCCAAAAGGCGAGTATCCGCTGATTTTTCTGGCCCTGCTGTTTATTTCTTATGGAAGCGGCGTGTTTTTTAATCCCGCCCGTCTCGCTGTCATGTCGTCCTTGGAATCAGATATTAAAAGCATCAACACGTTATTTGCAAAAGCGACAACCATCTCCATTATCGTCGGGGCGGCTGCCGGAGGGCTCTTTCTGTTAGGGGGATCTGTAGAGCTGGCTGTTGCCTTTAACGGTGTGACATACCTGGTTTCGGCATTTTTTATCAGCCGTATCAAGCTGCAATTTGTGCCGATTCAATCTGAAAACATTAAAGAGGCCTTTCAGTCTTTTAAGGAAGGACTCAAGGAAATCAAAACCAATGCATTCGTATTAAACGCCATGTTTACGATGATTACAATGGCTTTGCTGTGGGGAGTTGTGTACAGCTATTTTCCGATTGTCAGCCGCTTTTTGGGTGACGGGGAAATCGGCAACTTTATTCTCACATTCTGCATCGGTTTCGGCGGCTTTATCGGAGCGGCGCTTGTCGGCAAATGGGGCTTTAACAATAATAGAGGCCTGACGTACTTTACCGTTTTATCCATTGTCTCGCTGGCGCTGTTTTTATTCACGCCGATTTTCGCTGTTTCTGTCATCGCGGCGATCCTCTTTTTCATCGCGATGGAATACGGGGAAGTGCTTGCAAAAGTGAAGGTTCAGGAAAATGCGGCAAACCAGATTCAAGGGCGCATTTTTTCAGTGGCTGAAGCGTCTATCGGATTATGCATTTCTATTGGTTCAATGTTCATTAACATCCTCAGCGCTCCGGTCATTATGGGGCTGATTGTCGTGATCGTATGCGGTTTGTTTCTGCATACGAAGCTCGTCAACAAATCGTTTTTGGAACGGGATAACAAAACGGAGCAAAAAGGAGTCTTTTAGATGGAAATAACACCGTCCGATGTCATCAAGACACTTCCAAGGCAGGAGTTTTCTCTCGTTTTTCAAAAGGTAAAGGAATTGGAAAAAACGGGGGCCCATATCATTAATCTCGGACAGGGGAACCCTGACCTTCCCACTCCGCCGCATATTGTGGAGGCTTTGCGGGAGGCGTCTTTGAATCCTTCGTTTCATGGATACGGCCCTTTCAGGGGCTATCCTTTTTTGAAAGAAGCAATCGCTGCTTTCTATAAAAGAGAATACGGCGTGACAATCAATCCTGAAACGGAGGTCGCGCTTTTCGGAGGCGGGAAAGCCGGTTTGTATGTGCTGACACAATGCCTGCTCAATCCCGGAGACATCGCTTTAGTCCCGAATCCAGGCTACCCTGAATATTTATCAGGGATTACGATGGCGCGAGCTGAGCTTTACGAAATGCCGCTGTATGAAGAAAATGGCTATCTGCCGGATTTTGAAAAGATTGATCCAGCCGTGCTGGAAAAAGCGAAGCTTATGTTTTTAAACTATCCGAACAACCCCACTGGAGCTGTGGCTGATGCGGCTTTTTATGCAAGAGCTGCTGCTTTTGCAAAAGAGCATCATATCCATTTGATTCATGATTTTGCATACGGAGCGTTTGAATTCGATCAAAAACCGGCCAGCTTTCTTGAGGCAGAGGATGCCAAAATTGTCGGAGCAGAGCTTTATTCATTTTCAAAAACATTTAACATGGCCGGCTGGAGAATGGCGTTTGCGGTTGGGAACGAAAAGATCATTCAGGCCGTCAATGAATTTCAGGATCATGTATTTGTCGGCATGTTCGGCGGGCTGCAGCAGGCAGCGAGTGCGGCGCTTTCTGGAGATCCGGAGCATACGGAATCGTTGAAACGAATTTATAAGGAACGAATTGACTTTTTTACGGCGCTTTGCGAAAAGGAACTGGGCTGGAAGATGGAAAAGCCAAAAGGAACCTTTTACGTATGGGCTGAAATTCCGAATACGTTTGAGACATCTCACCAATTTTCCGATTACTTGCTGGAGCATGCCCATGTCGTAGTCACACCGGGCGAAATTTTTGGAAGCAACGGAAAAAGGCATGTCAGAATCTCAATGGTGTCGAAGCAGGAGGATCTGCGGGAATTTGTCACGCGGATTCAAAAGCTGAACCTGCCGTTCGGGTCATTACAAGAAACATCCCGCTAAAAAGCGGGATGTTTTTATATGCTTTTCATGCTGCCGCCGTCAGCGGAAATTTGTTGCCCCGTGATGTAGGAGGCTTCCTCAGAGGCAAGAAATGCGGCGAGCGCTGCGGTTTCTTCGGCTGATCCGACCCGTTTCATCGGAATCCCGGAAGCAATCTGTTCTTCTGCTTTCTGTTTGGATATGCTGTTCTTTTTCATCACATTTTCCACAAATTGATGATAACGGTCTGTAGCGATAAAACCAGGATTCAGACAGTTGACAGTAATGTTGTGAGGAGCAAGCTGGATGGAAATATTTTTACTGGCGTTAATTAAAGCGGCATTCATCATACTGTTTGTGAACATGTTGGCGCTGGGTTCCTTCCACAGATTTCCGACAATGTTGATGATTCTGCCAAACTCGTTTTGTTTCATCAGTGAGGAAGCACGCTTGATTGCGTCAATATAGGCAACGGTCTTTTGAGTGAACGTGGCCGTCATATCCTCTATATTGCAGTTATCAAATGTGTCAGGCGCGCCGCCCGGGATATTATTAATCAGAACATCAAGCCGTCCGCATTGAGATTCGATTGCCTGAAAAATGGCCGCTCTCGTATGCTGGTCAGACATATCGCCCGCAAGGACAATGACGCTCGCCTCAGGATGCTTGGCCAAAATGTCTTCTTTGACAGATTCAATATTATCCAAATTTCGCGAATTAATGACGAGGGAAAAGTGCTGGTCTGCTAATTTCAGAGCGATTGCTTTCCCAATCCCTTGACTGGCTCCCATAACAAATGCGTTTCGTTTTGACAAATAACTGCACCCCTTTGAAAAAAATGGATTATTATCTACATCGTAAGAAAAAACGAAGAAAATAGCAAATTTTATTTAAATTCTGATAAAGGAGAATTGAAAAACTCCCGCCGGATAGGGCGGGAGGGGATATTATACATATAAGAATTGAGGAAGTGTATCAAGCGAAAGGTGATTGCCGACAAAGAATGAACCAAATTCGCCATAGCGAGCGCTGACTTCGTCAAAACGCATTTCGTACACTAGCTTCTTGAATTGAAGGACATCATCGCTGAATAATGTAACGCCCCACTCGTAATCGTCAAAGCCGACAGAGCCGGTGATGATCTGTTTGACTTTGCCCGCATAGCTGCGGCCGATTAAACCGTGGCTTCTCATCAAGTTTCTGCGTTCCTCCATTGAAAGCATATACCAGTTGTCGTTGCCGGATCTTCTTTTATCCATTGGATAGAAGCATACATATTTTGATTCCGGCAGTTCAGGGTAAAGGCGCGCGCGCACATGCGGATTTTCGTAAGGATCGCCGTCACCGCTTGCCAAGTAGTTGCTCAGCTCTACCACTGATACGTAGGAGTATGCCGGAATGGTGAACTCAGCAAGTCTTGATTTGTTGAATTCAAGCTCAATTTGATTTAATTCTTCCATTGTAGGACGAAGGATCATCAGCATAAAATCAGCTTTTTGGCCGACGATGCTGTAAAGAGTTTGGGATCCTTTTCCTTCTTTTTGGGCTACGCCCCATTTTTCAAGCAACCCGGTGAATTCATGTATGATAGATTGGCGCTCATCACTGGACAGAAGCTTCCAGGAAGCCCAATCCATTGTGCGGAAATCATGAAGCGCATACCAGCCGTCAAGCGTTTTTGCCGCTTCATTCGTCATTTGCTGTTCACTCATTTATCTTCACTCCCATTATCTTTTCATGATTGCCTTCACTATACCATAGTTTATCCGATTCTACTGTGGAGAAACCTTGAACATCCCTTCCGTATAACTCCAACAAAATAGAAGAACCTATAAAGGAAGATTGAGTCACTTAAATTAGTTAGAAAAATAAGATTTTTTTATGAAAGCGCTATAATGAAAGTTGGCTGTTTGAATTTGATTGGAAGAAGAGTATGCTAGTAAAAGAAAGCGTTTTTGTAACTTTTTGAGGAGGTTTTATTGTGGCAGATTTATTTTCAACAGTGCAAGAAAAAGTAGCTGGAAAAGACGTTAAAATTGTATTTCCTGAAGGCTTAGACGAGCGTATTTTAGAAGCGGTCAGCAAGCTTGCAGGAAACAAAGTGCTGAATCCGATTGTGATCGGCAATGAAAATGAGATCCAAGCAAAAGCAAAAGAATTGAACCTTACGCTGGACGGCGTTAAGATTTATGATCCTCATACATATGAAGGCATGGAAGACCTTGTACAAGCATTCGTAGAACGCCGCAAAGGCAAAGCGACTGAAGAACAGGCTCGTAAAGCATTATTAGACGAGAACTACTTCGGTACAATGCTGGTGTATAAAGGACTTGCAGACGGACTTGTAAGCGGAGCTGCTCACTCAACTGCTGACACTGTCCGCCCGGCTCTTCAAATCATCAAAACAAAAGAAGGCGTGAAAAAGACTTCCGGCGTGTTCATCATGGCTCGCGGAGAAGAGCAATACGTATTCGCAGATTGTGCGATCAACATTGCGCCTGACAGCCAAGATCTTGCCGAGATTGCGATCGAAAGTGCCAATACGGCAAAAATGTTCGACATTGAGCCTCGCGTGGCAATGCTCAGCTTCTCTACAAAAGGCTCAGCAAAATCTGATGAAACAGAAAAAGTAGCGGATGCAGTGAAAATCGCGAAAGAAAAAGCGCCTGAACTGACTCTTGATGGCGAATTCCAATTTGATGCTGCATTTGTTCCATCTGTAGCTGAGAAAAAAGCGCCGGATTCTGAGATCAAAGGGGACGCTAACGTATTCGTATTCCCAAGCCTTGAAGCAGGAAACATCGGCTATAAAATCGCTCAGCGTTTGGGCAACTTTGAAGCGGTAGGACCAATCCTGCAAGGTTTAAATATGCCTGTAAACGACCTTTCAAGAGGATGTAACGCTGAAGATGTTTACAATCTCGCATTAATTACAGCGGCGCAAGCACTGTAATAAAAATGAAGACGATGGCAGCTCTCGACCGAGGGCTGCCTTTTTGCGCTTCCGTATAGCCTTCTTTACCAAGACGGATGATATGAGTACAATAAAGAAAACTAATCATAACCATATATTTCATTAATGACAGGGGTGGGGTTTTTGTATTACGACGTGCTGAAAACGTTTATAGCGGTGGTAGAAGAAAAAAACTTCACAAAAGCGGCGGAAAAGCTGATGATCTCCCAGCCCAGCGTCAGTCTGCATATCAAAAATCTTGAGAAAGAATTTCAAACGGCTCTTCTGAACAGGTCGCCAAAACACTTTACGACAACACCGACAGGAGACATTTTATATCAAAGAGCAAAGCAAATGGTGTTTCTCTACGAACAAGCCAAGGCTGAAATCTATGCGCATCATCACTATGTGAAGGGTGAATTGAAAATAGCTGCAAGCTTTACAATCGGTGAGTATATTCTTCCGCCGCTATTGGCCCAGCTGCAAAAGCTGTATCCAGAGCTGAACCTCGATGTCATGATTGGCAATACAGAGGAGGTCAGCGAGCGTGTGCGGATGCTTCAGGCTGATATCGGGCTGATTGAAGGACATACAAACGAGAATGAGCTGGAAATTGAACCGTTCATGGAGGATGAAATGTGCATTGCCGCTCCAAATCAGCATCCGCTCGCCGGGCGGAAAGAGATTTCGATCAGCGATTTGCAGAACGAAGCGTGGGTGACAAGAGAGAAAGGCTCCGGGACGAGAGAATATCTCGATCATGTACTCAGTTCAAATGGACTTCGGCCGAAATCAATGTTCACCATCAGCAGCAATCAAGGTGTAAAGGAAGCGGTGATTAACGGCATGGGACTTTCGGTTCTATCCAGAAGCGTACTGCATAAGGATTTGATCCACCGCGAAATTTCAATTCTGCATATTAAAGATTTCTCGTTAAAGCGCAAGCTGTCTTACATTCATTCTCCTCTCATGGAGAATACAAAAAATAAAGAAATTTTTATTACGATGCTGAAAAGCAATTATCAATCACAGCTGCTGAAATGATATAATAGTTTTCGTTCAATAAGCCTAACATGAAAGGGTTTTACATAGATGGCAAACCAACCGATTGATTTACTGATGCAGCCGAAATGGAGAGTCATTGACCAATCCAGTCTCGGCCCTTTATTTGATGCGAAGCAATCCTTCGCAATGGATGATACGCTGTGCATGTCCGTCGGAAAAGGCGTGTCGCCGGCGACAGCGCGCTCATGGGTGCACCACGATACAATTGTCCTTGGAATACAGGATACACGCCTCCCGTTTTTGCAGGATGGCATCTCCTTGCTGGAGAGCGAAGGATACCGTGTGATCGTACGCAATTCCGGCGGTCTTGCCGTCGTATTGGATGACGGTGTTTTAAATATCTCTCTCATATTCGAGGACGAAAAGAAAGGCATCGATATAGACAAAGGATATGAAGCGATGGTCGAGCTGATGAGACGAATGCTGAGACCGTACAACGCAAAGATCGAAGCCTATGAAATTGAAGGGTCTTATTGTCCCGGCAGCTATGACCTCAGTATAAATGGCAAAAAGTTCGCCGGCATCTCTCAGAGACGCGTTCGCGGCGGAGTCGCTGTTCAAATTTATCTCTGTGCGGATAAAAGCGGCAGTGAAAGGGCCGACTTGATCAGACGATTCTATCAAGCGGCGCTGAAAGACAAACAAAACGATAAAAAAGGCGTCTATCCGGAAATACGTCCGGAAACGATGGCGTCCTTAAGTGAGCTTCTGCAAAAAGACATCTCCGTACAAGACTTAATGTTCGCTTTATTGACGGAATTAAAAGCGTTAAGCACTCATCTTTACTCTGCCGGACTGTCCACTGATGAGGAAATGGAATTTGAGAAAAACCTCGTCCGGATGGCTGAGCGGAATGCAAAGGTATTTGGGTGAACGTTCTTCGCATGCCGGCTGTATATGCCGGCATGCATTTTTTATCACAAGCGGCATTTTACCCCAATAATCTTATTTTCAGATAAATCCTTCTTACATACAGATAACCACAGCAAAAAGAAAAACGATAAAATGACATCAGCATCCATATTAAAGGGGAGAGGCAGATGAAAGGGAATATTTACAGCCTTTTTGTATTGATTGCGGCTTTTTTCTGGGGGACCACGGGAACCGTTCAGGCATTGGCTCCAGAAAGCGCCACACCGCTGGCATTTGGAGCGTTCAGGTTATTAATAGGAGGAAGCGCCATGCTGCTTGCGGTTTGGATCAGCCGGGAGCTTCACGTGAAAAATTGGTCATGGCCGCTCGTATTTTTAGCCGCTGTTTGTATGGCGTGTTACCAGCCGCTGTTTTTCACAGCGGTTAAAGAAACGGGAATTGCAGTGGGAACTGTGATTGCCATCGGCAGTGCGCCTATCATTGCCGGGACCCTCGAATGGGCTGTATTGAAGAAACGCCCGCGAAACTCCTGGTGGATTGCGACTGTGCTGGCTTTAGCGGGTTGCTGGCTTCTGTTTTCCGACAGTTCCAATGTTCGGATTGATGTGGCTGGTGTTCTTATGGCGCTTGGAGCGGGTGCTTCTTTTGCAGGCTATACGCTCATCAGTAAAGCGATGATGAAAACCCAGCCTCCGCGAGCGACCTCCGCCGTTGTATTTATGATCAGCGCCATCTTGCTGACGCCGCTATTATGGCAGTCAGATATCTCGTGGATATGGACCCCTAGAGGACTGGGAACAAGCCTTTACATCGGGTTAATTGCAACATGTGCCGCATACTTTTTGTTTGCGAAAGGGCTTACCGGGGTTCCGGCCTCGGCGGCGGTCACGCTGTCTTTAGCTGAACCGCTGACGGCTTCATTGCTTGGTGTGTTTTTCATAGGGGAAATGCTTTCGCCTTCCTCGTGGCTGGGCATTGCGCTTATGATGCTGGGGCTTTTGGTCATTTCTGCTGCGCCTCGGAAACAAAAAACGGCCGAGGCAGCTCACATGTCTTAATAGATTCACATAAGCTTGGCCTCATTTTACAAGAATAGCTGATCCGGCTGCAAAATGAGGAAATTCTCTTTTCTCAATAGAAAAGAGGATTTTGTACATGGCGAAAATCCCAAAACAGCTGCCCGTTTTGGGATTTTTCTATGTCATTCCGCTAATTTTTCTAAATTGCCGTTCCGGTCCATTTTGAAGGACGGAGAGGCATGTTCATCTTCTTCAAATAAAACTAGCTTTCTGGCTCTGTTCATAATTTTCACCAAGGTTTCATAATCTTCTTGGATCGTTTTTTGGTCTTTTTCAAGCTTTTGAACTTCTGCCTCTAGCTGCTCTGTTTTGTTTTGCAATTCCTGATTTTCTTTCTTTAAACGCTCGTTTTCCATTTTTAATGCTGATGATTGCTCGTTATTGCCTTCGTAATTCTGCAGGAAGCGGATCACATCATTCATCGTCATCTCAGGCGCAGCTGCAGGCGTTTGAGGAGACAATAAGTGTGATAGACTAGCTAACTCTTCCTTAAAGCTTTCATCAACAAAAGGCATATGTTCGCCAGACATTAAAGGTTGCTCATTTTCGACAGATGGTGTTTCCATTTTAACCGGCTCTTCTGCAGCGGTTTCTTGAATGATTTCAGGATCAACGGCAGGAGGCTGATATAATAATCTTTTTTTCGCGGGCTGCCCGTTTCCGAGCGCTCTCATCCGCTGTTTTCGTTGTTTCTTCGCAAGCTGGAGCGCTTTTTCATATTGATGGCGGACCACTGCATTCCATCTGAATCCGCAGGCTGCGGATGTCCGGTTTAATTTATCGCCGACTTCTTCAAAGGCGTTCAGCTGAGTGCTGCCCTCCCTCACATGCCGAAGCACTGTTTCGGCTAAAAGCAGATCGTTTTCCTCTGACCAAGCGTCTTGTCGCTGTTTTGTCATTTATCTCAACTCCCATTTTTCTATTCATGGTATTAGAATGTCCAGGTTGGAAAATATTTATACAAATTGGCTGAAAGAATAGGAGATACGAAGGATGGAGCGGCTTGCAGGAACAGTCGAATCCTTGTAAAATGAAGAGTGATGTGATTTTTTTTTGAAACGTGATTTTAGGTTATTCACATAGATGAACATAGAAATGAAGGGAAGCGTACGTCATGGCTAATGAATTTCGAGTGTGTGATGATTGCCAAGCCACTAATATCAAAACATTGCTGCCGCGTTTGAAAGAAGTGGACCCGGACGCAAAGGTTGAGGTAGGATGCCAATCTTATTGCGGGCCCGGACGGAAAAAATCATTTGCTTTTGTGAACAATCGCCCGCTGTCAGCTCCGACAGAGGATGAGCTGATTGACAAAGTAAAAAAGAAAATAAAAAAGTAAAAACATATTTTTTCTTAGCCTCGGCCCTCAGGTCAGGCTTTTTTGCTTCACAAGATGTGTTTTTCATGAAGATGGAACAAATCGCCGGGCAAATTCAAGGATGTTTTCAAAGAATAGAGTCGATATAATAGAAACACGGCTAAAAAAAAGAGGGAATGACGATGGCGTATCCAAATGGAAAATTATCAGAAGAAAAAGTGTTTAAAGATCCGGTGCACCGCTATGTTCATGTTCGGGACAAGCTGATATGGGATTTAATCGGAACCCGTGAATTTCAGCGTCTCCGCAGAATTAAGCAGCTCGGAACGACCTATTTGACGTTCCATGGGGCTGAGCACAGCCGGTTCAACCATTCTCTCGGTGTCTATGAAATTGTCAGAAGAATGGTTGATGACGTCTTTAAAGGCCGCCCTGAATGGGATGACAGTGAGCGCGAACTCTGTTTGGCTGCGGCGCTGCTTCATGACCTCGGGCACGGGCCGTTCTCGCATTCATTTGAAAAGGTCTTTCACCTTGACCACGAGGATTTTACAAGAGGTATCATTTTGGGAGACACGGAGGTTAATCAGGTGCTCAGAAAGGTGAGCCCGGGTTTCCCTCAGGATGTTGCTGAAGTCATTGCCAAAACATATAAAAACAAGCAAGTGGTCAGCCTGATTTCGAGTCAGATTGACGCAGACCGCATGGATTACCTCCAGCGCGACGCATATTATACGGGCGTCAGCTACGGCCATTTTGATATGGAGCGGATTCTTCGGGTGATGCGGCCGCGCGAGGATCAGATCGTCATTAAAGAAAGCGGAATGCACGCTGTCGAAGACTATATCATGAGCCGTTACCAAATGTACTGGCAGGTCTACTTCCATCCTGTGACCAGAAGTGCAGAGGTCATTTTAACGAAGATTCTTCACAGGGCGAAGCAGCTGCACGATGAAGGCTATGTCTTCACTCACGCTCCGGTTCATTTCTATTCTATTTTTGAAGGGAAATTGACACTGGAGGATTATGTAAAGCTGGATGAATCTATTATTTTGTATTACTTCCAGGCCTGGGAGGATGAAGAAGACGTGATTTTATCCGACTTGTGCCGCAGATTCATTAACCGCCAGCTTTTCCAATACGTTGAATTCAATCCTAATGAAGAAATGTCGGCTTATTTTGAGCTGACTTCATTGTTCAAAGAGGCGGGGATCGATCCGAGCTATTATTTGGTCGTTGATTCTTCATCAGATCTGCCATACGATTTTTACCGACCGGGAGAGGAAGAGGAGCGTCTGCCGATCCATCTCTTGACGCAAAACGGCCAAATTAAAGAGCTGTCCAGGCAGTCGGCTATTGTGGAATCCATCTCAGGTAAACGGCGGACGGACCACAAGCTGTACTATCCAAAGGACTTGATTTGTGACGGCTCTAAACATCCGGAAGCGAAAATGAAAATCCGGCAGCTGCTGGGACTGACATAGAAATTGGAAAG
This sequence comes from Bacillus sp. LJBS17, assembly GCF_019334685.1. Lineage (NCBI taxonomy): Bacteria > Bacillati > Bacillota > Bacilli > Caryophanales > Bacillaceae > Bacillus > Bacillus sp. LJBS17. The sequence goes on along the minus strand of NZ_CP079759.1, from coordinate 3,837,204 downwards.
AAGGAAAAAGGAGATGTCGGGAATTTGTTGAAAGAACATGCAAAACTGATGAAGGTGTTCTCGGATTCTGGAGAAATCATCGGGCGAAAGAAGCTGCAGAAAATGATTTATATCGCCAAGAAAATGCAGTTACCTTTCTATGAGAAATATGATTTTCACTTTTACGGACCATATTCAGAGGAACTGACGCTCCAGATTGAAGAGCTGTGCAACCTTGGATTTCTGCATGAGGTGAAGGAAAAAAAGGGCGGCTACTTTCAATACCGGTATTCGCTGACTGAGACAGGCTCCGCATTTTTAGACCATGCTGATCTGGACATGCCGGATATGAAAGGCTATATCGACAGTGTAAACAGCCGTTCATCACGGTTTTTAGAGCTGGTTTCCACGATCCTTTACTTTGACGGGCTTGAGGATGAGGAAAAGAAAGAAAAAGTCTTTACCATCAAAAGTAAGCAAAAATATACAAATGAAGAATATGACGAAGCGCTTCAATACATAGAGGAACTGAAGCAGATTTGTTAACCATACCAAGCAAAAGAAATGAATCGTTTCTTTTGCTTTTTATATTGACAAAAGCTGCTAAGAGATTCATTATGGATAATAGTTATCCATAATGAATCAGGAGTGAATAGGATGAAAATGAAATCAGGAATGGAGCAGGCGGTTTCTGTGCTGCTGTTACTGTCACGGCTGCCTGTACAGGCTTCTTTGACGTCAGAGGCTATAAGCCAGCGATTGCGCGTGTCTCCGTCTTACTTGAAGAAGCTGATGAGAACATTGGTTCAAGCCGGTTTGGCAGAATCCTTACCAGGGACGAAGGGCGGTTTTACCCTGACGAAGCCTTTGGCTGACATTACGCTTTATGATGTTTATCAAGCGGTCGAAGGCAGAGGTTCGATGTATCAGGGGAAAGGCCTGCTGCAATCTGTATTTGAGGGTGAAAGTCACTGTGTGCTGGAGACAGTCATGGGGGAAATCGAGGATAAATGGTCCAATCTCATGAAAGAAGAATCCTTGCAGCATGTCATGGACAGAGTCGCGGAATTGTATGATCTTGAAAAAATAGATGAGTGGGTAATCAAGCAAGTGAAAGGGCAATTGTAATGAAAAATAGCGGGTCTATACAAGAATCAACATCATCAACAGGCATATCCGTGCTGATCGTGCTCGCACTTGGTTTCCTCATGGCAACTCTTGATGTGACCGTTGTGAATGTGGCGATGGCTGATATGAAAAACACTCTTTCAATGTCACTTTCAGGTGTAACGTGGGTTGTGGACGGGTACATTCTTACTTTTGCGTCGCTTCTGCTGGCGGGCGGAGCCTTGGCTGACCGTTTCGGCTCGAAGACGATCTATATCTTGGGTCTAGCCGTTTTTGTTCTGGCCTCCTGTTTATGCGCTGCATCTATAAATGGGCAGATGCTGATTGCCGGACGTCTCATACAGGGAATTGGAGCAGCTTTGTTTATGCCAAGCTCACTCAGCCTTTTGGCTGCCTCTTACCCTGATGAGCGGGTGCGGGCGAGAATGTTTGGGCTGTGGGCCGCGCTTGTTTCCGCCGCTTCAGGCCTTGGGCCCTTTATCGGGGGCGTGCTGGTAGAGTTGGCGGGCTGGCAGAGTATTTTTCTAATCAATGTGCCAATAGGGGCTGCTGCGCTCATTTCAGCTTACCGAATCCTCAGCCGCGTTCCGGGAAAAAGCAGCCGCGTGAACATCATCGGGCATCTGCTTGGCATGATGGCTCTCGGGTTTCTTTCCTATGCTTTGATACAGGGGCCTTCAGCGGACTGGCGCTCGCCAGTGATTCTTGCAGCATTTACTGCAGCGATTTTGGCATTTGTGCTGTTTTTGCTGCGGGAAATTTCTGCAAAAGCACCCATCCTGCCGGCGTCCTTATACAAAAACGGCCGCTTCTCAGCTGCCCAATTTATCGGGTTTTTGCTGAATTTCGCCCTTTTTGGCGGCATGTTTATGCTCAGCCTTTTTTTGCAGGAAGCAGGAGGGGCAAGTTCCTTTATGGCTGGAGTGGAGCTGCTCCCGATGATGGCGGTCTTCGTGATCGGCAATCTGCTGTTTGCCCGTCTGGCGAATCGGTTTGAAGCCGGTCAGCTTATGTTTGTATCAATGTCGGTCAGCTGTATCATTGCATTGCTGTTGTTTGTGCTGATTTCTCCGGATTTTCCTTATTGGCAGCTGGCGGTGTTGATGTCTGTTATGAACCTCTGTACCGGTATTACAGTTCCTGCCATGACAACTGTGATCATGCAGGCTGCCGGGCAAAGACATGCGAATATCGCCGGTGCGGCGTTAAATGCAAACCGGCAAATCGGAGCCTTGGTCGGCGTAGCGATAACCGGGGTGATCATTCATCTGTCCGCCACTTGGTATGCTGGTGCCGGGTTTACGTTTTTGATGATGGGAGCGGCATACAGCCTCGCTGCATTACTTGTATGGCTGTTTCTGGCTGCCCATAACGGGACTGCCGCGTCAGAAAAAAATGTAAATCACTGATTGCGCTTTGTGGGAATATATAGTAAGATATAAAAAATTATTGAAACAACAGGCACTGATAAGGACACGAGATGCTTTTTACGGTTTCCAGAGAGGGAAGGACAGCTGAGATCTTCCTAACGCAGGGAAAGCAGCTTACCGCCTTTGAGCCGTATCGGGGAAAACAAGTATCTGATACCGTCATGCTGCGTTACAGCATCTTTAAGCCGATCACCATGTGTAATTGATCGGGAATTTGGGTGGAACCACGGATGATCAACACATTCGTCCCTTTTAGAGGGATGGGTGTGTTTTTTTATATGAACTACATAAATGCGTTGAAAAGGACACGAATGATAGTTACGGTTTTCAGAGAGGGAAGGTAAGGTGAGAGCTTCCCAGCTTAGGAATATCATTTACCGCCTTGGAGCAGCATTGGGGAACTGAAGTATCCAATGCCGTCTATGCTGCGTTACAGCACCGAGCCGACAATATAGTATTTGTCGGGAACTTGGGTGGAACCACGGGTTAATCACACACTCGTCCCTATCTGTGGGACGGGTGTGTTTTTTTATGAATTGAATACATGCGATGAAAAGGACATGAATGATAGTTACGGTTTTCAGAGAGGGAAGGAAAGGTGAGAGCTTCCCAGCTTAGGAATATCATTTACCGCCTTGGAGCAGCATTGGGGAACTGAAGTATCCAATGCCGTCTATGCTGCGTTACAGCACCGAGCCGACAATATAGTATTTGTCGGGAACTTGGGTGGAACCACGGGTTAATCACACACTCGTCCCTATCTGCGGGACGGGTGTGTTTTTTTATATACAACAATGAATAAGGAGTGTTCTAAAATGAGCAAACATGTACACATTCAGCTTCCGGACGGACAGATCCAGGAATATCCGAAAGGCATCACAATCAAAGAAGCGGCTGGTTCTATCAGTTCCAGTCTGCAAAAGAAGGCGGCCGCAGGTCAGGTCAACGGCAAGCTTGTTGATCTCAGTTTCAAGCTGGAGGAGGATGCTGAGCTTTCGATTGTCACACTCGATTCACAAGAAGGCTTGCAGGTGCTTCGCCACACAACAGCTCACGTGCTGGCCCAAGCAGTAAAACGGCTGTACGGCGAAGTGTCATTGGGGGTAGGGCCTGTGATTCTAGACGGCTTCTACTATGACATGAAGCTGGGGAAAAGCTTGGCATCAGGAGACTTAGAGGCCATCGAAAAAGAAATGAAAAACATAATAAATGAGAACCTTGAAATCAAACGTATAGAGGTTTCTTACGAAGAAGCTGAAGAGCTGTTTGCACAAAAAGACGAGCGGCTCAAGCTTGAGATTTTAAAGGATATTCCGCGCGGGGAGGATATCACACTGTACCAGCAAGGGGAATTCGTTGACCTGTGCCGAGGGCCGCATCTTCCTTCTACAGGGATGATCAAGGCGTTCAAACTGACAAGAGTATCAGGCGCTTATTGGCGCGGAGACAGCAAAAATGAAGTCCTGCAGCGGGTGTACGGGGTTGCGTTTCAAAAGAAAAAAGATTTGGATGCGCACCTGCATATGCTGGAAGAAGCGGCAAAACGAGACCATCGCAAGCTCGGCAAACAGTTAGGACTGTTTATGTTTTCTGAAGAAGCGCCGGGGATGCCGTTTTATTTGCCGAAAGGGCAGATTGTCCGCAATGAGCTGGAGCGCTTCTCGCGTGAGCTGCAAACAAATGCCGGCTACGATGAGGTGCGTACGCCGTTTATGATGAATCAGCGGTTATGGGAGCAGTCAGGCCATTGGGACCATTATCGCGACAATATGTACTTTTCAGAAGTGGATGATACAAGATTCGCAATGAAGCCGATGAATTGCCCCGGCCACATGCTCATCTTTAAAAACAGCCTGTATTCTTATCGGGATCTGCCGATTCGCATGGCGGAATTCGGACAGGTGCACCGCCATGAATACAGCGGCGCTTTAAACGGAATGCTTCGCGTTCGGACGTTCTGTCAGGATGACGCCCATATTTTCGTTCGGGAGGATCAGATTGAGAGTGAGATCAAAGAAGCGATTCGGCTGATTGATGAGGTATATCGGACATTTGGTTTCGAGTATTCAGTTGAGCTTTCGACTCGCCCGGAGGATTCATTGGGCGATGACAGCCTTTGGGAAGCATCGGAACGTGCCTTAGCACGCGTCCTTGAGGAGCTTGGCCTCTCTTATGAGATCAATCAAGGTGATGGAGCGTTTTACGGGCCGAAAATTGATTTCCACATAAAAGATGCCTTGAAACGCAGCCACCAATGCGCGACAATTCAGCTTGATTTTCAAATGCCGGAAAAATTTGATTTAACATATATCAACGAACTCAATGAGAAGGTTCGTCCCGTTGTCATCCACAGAGCGGTTTTCGGCTCAATCGACCGTTTTTTCGGCATTTTGATCGAGCATTACGGCGGGGCTTTTCCAGTCTGGCTCGCACCGCTCCAGGTTCAAATCATACCGGTTTCGCACGTTCACTTAGACTATTGCAGAAAGGTGCAGGCGGAGCTGAAGCAGGTGGGGATAAGAGCCGGCATTGATGAGCGCAATGAGAAGCTGGGCTATAAAATCAGAGAATCGCAGGTGCAGAAAATCCCGTACGTGCTGGTGCTTGGAGATCATGAGGAGCAGGAGGATGCGGTAAACGTCCGCCAATTCGGATATCAGCAGAATGAACACGTTCCTTTTCAGACATTTAAAGATGAGCTTGTGAAACAGGTGGAAAATCGAGGCATGTAGGATAAAAGCTGTGAATTCATATTTTGCATTTTTGACTTTCCCTATTCGGAATCAGTAAAATAATAAGTAAATCATATCGTTCGTATGTTATGAATGCATCTCGAAATGGGGAAATTTACATGGACCATGACAAACTGGAAGCAAATTTGCTGGATCACGCACTTACAAAATATTTGAAAAGCACGAAGCAATTAGATGAAGCCACCGTTCCGAAACACGTGAATAATGTAAGAGGGTTTATTCTGCGGATCATATACAGACATGGGAGCTGCACCATAAAGGATATTTTGAAGGAGGTCACACTGTCTCCCTCTGCCACGACCACAGCTCTGAATCATTTAGAGCAGGAAGGGTTTATTGAGAGATCCAGAAATAATAATGACCGCCGCACTGTATGGATTACGCTTTCTGAATCGGGCCGGGGAGCGGCTGAACAAATGATCGAAAACCGCCAGCAGCTGATTGACGGCATGTTTGAACGTTTAACAGCCGAAGAGAAAGAGACGTTCTTGGCGATTATTGCGAAGCTGGCTCAATAGGGATAATAAAAGCCGGTGCGCGAAGCGCCGGCTTTATAGAGATTATTCCATATCGCTCAGGCGTTTGCCTGCGACGGCATAATGGTCTTTTCTCATTTCTTCTATAAAGACAACAATTTTTTCTTCAGAAGCACCGGTTGTTTCCTTTACGGCTTCTGTTACTTTCTCGACAAGATTGCGTTTTTGCTCGTCTGTACGGCCTTCGAGCATTTTGACAGTTACGTATGGCATAGGTGCTGAATCCTCCTTTATCTCGTTTCCTCTCTTTAGAAAAAGAGGCTTCTTATAGTATACTGAATAAAGTAAATTCTTGCATTTTGAGAAAGAGGGATATCTCACTTGGACCGTTTTTTATATTATCCGTTATCTTTAATGCCATACCTCGTCATCACGCTAATTGTGTCGTTTACGATGCACGAGCTTGCCCACGCTTATGTCGCATACAAATTCGGTGACGATACGGCGAAAAAACAAGGAAGACTGACGCTGAATCCCATTAAACACCTTGATCCGTTCGGAACCATTTTGATTTTGGTGGCCGGCTTCGGGTGGGCGCGCCCCATTCCCGTGAATCGCCGCTTCTTTAAGAAGCCTCGGCTTGCCGGTGTGCTCGTATCTATAGCCGGGCCCGTCAGTAACCTGATTCTTGCGTTTATTGGTTTCTTTTTGTTAGTGTTGATGCATGCGTACGGAATGGAAATGCTTGCGGCGTTCAGCACGGGGCTGGATCAGTTTTTTTCTATTTGGATACAGCTGAATCTTGTCTTGTTTTTATTTAATCTGCTGCCGCTTCCTCCGCTCGATGGCTATCGAATTATAGAAGATCTCGTTCCGCCGGGCGTGCGTGCCAAAATGACGCAGGCGGAGAGCTACGGCTTTATCGTATTTTTGGTGCTGTTTGTGACGCCGCTAGGATCTTACGTGCTGTGGCCGATGCTCAATGCAGGAAGAGATTCGATTTTAAAGCTGTTTTCAGCGATATTTCAACCGCTTTTGTAGGAGGTAGAACTTCATGGAAGAAAAAAAGAAAAAATCAATCGGGTTTAATATTATCAAAAGTGATCCGACAGACGGACACGGCGGTTTTGGCGTAGGGGCACTCAGCCTTGACAACATTTCTCCCGTATTCGTTGATGTAGAGGAAAAAGAAGCGTTCGTAGACATCGGCGCCATGCATGCCCGCAGCACCGTTGAAAAAGGAATAAAATTTCTCCCGAATAAAGAAGAAGTGCCGAACGGAAAACCATACTGGCTTGTGTGGGTAACGATTGACAGAAAAGAAGAGGGGCCTTATTACGCTGGTGTGACAGCCTGTGAAATGACGGTCGACAGAAGTATCAGAAGAGGCTACAAGTCGCTGCCTGAGCATGTGAATTTGATGGATAAATCCATGAAACGGAAAATCATCGTTGATAAAATGGACGACAGCTCGAAGCGTGTACTAGGCGAATTTCTGAAAAAGCATGATCAGGGCCTATGGGACCGTTCCTCAGATGAGTTAAAAACGAGCCTGCTTCCGGAAAACAATTAATTTATGAATTTTCTGTGAACTTTTAAAGTATTTGAGATATTTTTCGTAAACATTGAGTAAACTGGTGATACAGAAATAGGACATGGAAAATCCCGAGCCGAAACAAGACTCGGGGTTTTTCATTTTTAGGGGGATATGATGTACGAAACCATTCGAGTCGGCGATTGGTTGATAAAAGCCGACGTGGAAGAAACGAGAAAGCAATATGAGAAAGATATAGAGGATATGTGTGAACGGTAACTGTCTTAACTATTACGAGGCAGTGAATGAACTGCCAGTCCAAAAAGCACAAGTATTAGAAAGTTTCGGCCTCATTCCGTCCAAATGCACAGATATAAATTATCATGGGGTAAAAGATCATCTGCACTTTTATATAGCGAGTTATTTTATAGTAGGCCGTATTGTTGAAGGAAAACAAGAATGGAATCCGAAAAAGATTGATTTCTCGTGGCATATTTCATTTTCAGTGCCGCAACACCAAATTTACATTCCTAAGGGTTTTCCAAAACCAATTATTCAGCTCGATTGTGTTACGCTTCTTCCATGGGTCATTGACCAACCATACGAATAACCCGGCCTCCGAGGAGCCGGGTTATTTTCAATGATGTCGCCCCAGCCATTTGTCCCACCACTTTTTCTCGGAAGCGGGCTTTTCTTTGGATGGAAGCCGGTCTTTTGTTTGTTTTGCGGGTTCTGCCCCGTAGCACACGTTTGCGGGTTCTGTCCCTTTCACAAAATATGTGTAATGCTTAGCGGCACAGCCGGGACCTGATGAGTAGCCTGTTTCCGGATCAATGTACACACCGGTTACGCCTTTTGGCGGCTTGAACGCGGTTTCCGGTTCGCCTTTGAGCGCGTCCTCCATGAAGTCCGCCCAAATGGTTTTAGCATAGCTTTTTTCTTCGACCGAGTCGATGGTGCTGTTTTTGTCATAGCCGGTCCAAACACCGGCGGCCAGCTTCGGATTGAAGCCGATCATCCAGCTGTCTGCGCTGGTGGTTCCTGATTTTCCGGCATACGTTCTTGTCAGGCGGTTGGCTATCGTTCGCCCCGTAACCGACGTATATCCATTTAAATCGGTATCAAACATGCCTGTCATCATACTCGCTGTGACAAAAGCGGCTTTTTCATCAAGCACCTGTTTATGCTGATTCGGGTTTTCGTACAGCACGTGGCCGGCTGCGTCCGTTACTCTTAAAATAAAAGTCGGTTCGATTTTCTTTCCGCCATTTGCGAGCATGGCATAGGCGTTGACCATCTCAATCGGACGTACGGGTTCGGTGCCGAGTGCCAGGGACGGCAGTGCTTGAAGATGGGCGGTAATGCCGAATTCCTTTGCCGTCTTTACAAGTTTGTTCGTGCCGAGAAAAAGATGCGTTTTCACAGCGTAAATATTGTCGGAAAGCGCCAGCGCCTGCAGAAGCGTAATCGGCTTGTTGGCATAGTATCCGTTATAGTTGCTTGGAGAATAGGTTTCTCCCTTTGCATCAATTTGAAACTCGGTTTCTTCGCTTTTCATCAAAGTGACTGGCGTAAATCCGCTCTGAATCGCTTTATAGTACAGCAACGGCTTGATCGTCGAAGCAGGCTGGCGCTTCGCCTGTGTCGTCCGGTCAAACGGGCTTTTTTGATAATCCCTGCCGCCGACAAGGGCGAGAACGTTTCCGGTGCGGGGATCAATGGCTGAAAACCCGACTTGAATGTCAGATCCCGCGTTAACCGTTTCGGTAATGGTCTCCTCGGCGATGCGCTGCATCCGTTTATCTACCGTTGTATAGACGTTTAACCCGCTCGTTTCAATTTGCTCCCGTGTCATGCCGAGCTTTTTCTCCAGCTCTCTCATCGCATTGTCGTAGAAATAAGGAGCCTTTCTCTTGGAAACTTGCTTATTCAAAGGCTGATAGGAAAGAGGTTCCTTGATCAATTCATCCGCTTTCTTTTGGCTGATCATCTGCTGCTTTTCCATCATCCGCACAATCGTTTTCTGGCGTTCCTTGGCCTTCGTCTCATTGACATACGGTGAATAGCCGGAAGGGCCTTTCGGGATACCTGCCAAAAGCGCCGCCTCCGCATCCGTCAGGTTTTTGGCATGCTTGCCGAAATACAGGCGGGAAGCTGCTTCAATGCCGTAGGCGCCGTGTCCGTAGTAAATCGTATTTAAATAGCCTTCTAATATCTCGTCCTTAGAATAGTTTTGTTCCAGACGGATCGTGTAGAACGCCTCATTCCATTTCCGTTTCCACGTTTTGTCGTGTTCAAGGTATAAGTTTCTCGCATATTGCTGGGTGATGGTGCTTGCACCCTGAACCTTGGCAAATGCTTTGAGGTCAGCAAGCGCCGCGCCGGCCATGCGTTTATAATCAAAGCCGTGATGATCGTAGAAATTCTGGTCTTCAATCGCCACTGTCGCTTTTACGATCGTCGGATTCATGTCCTTTAAGGGGACCCAATAGCGCTTTTCGCCGTAGTTCGTTTCCCCGAGCTTTGAGCCGTCACTCGCATACAAAATCGTGGATTGCGGCACTTGCACCGAGGGAGCGCCCTGGTATTTGGCTATCAAAATGACAGTCATAAACACGGCAGCTGCCGCCAAGGCCGCAAAAGCCCCTAAAAAGATAAAGGCGCGAACGGTTTTCAGCGTCAGTCTCAGCCGTTTATTTGTCATTGCATCCACAACGGGTTCCCCCTTTTTTTATGTTTCTACTATTATGAGAAAAAAAGATCGTTTTTAAACATCGCAGAACAGGACGCATCTTTACTTTTTCCCCGCCATCCTCTATACTTTTTCCTTAGGTGAAAATGAGATTTCAACCGAGAATAAAAGCTGATAAGACGCTTACAATAAATGAATACAGCCTCGAAAGGGAGATGACAATTGAGCGAACTTTGGTACACAGAGAAGCAGACGAAAAACTTTGGCATTACGATGAAGGTTAACAAGACGTTACATACAGAACAAACGGAGTTTCAGCATTTAGAAATGGTGGAAACAGAAGAGTTCGGCAACATGCTTTTTTTGGACGGCATGGTGATGACATCTGAAAAAGACGAATTCGTTTATCACGAAATGGTGGCGCATGTCCCATTATTCACGCACCCAAATCCGGAGCACGTTCTCGTAGTCGGCGGTGGTGACGGCGGCGTTATCAGAGAAATCCTGAAGCACCCAAGCGTGAAAAAAGCGACACTTGTAGATATTGACGGCAAGGTTATCGAATACTCTAAAAAGTTCCTTCCTTCTATCGCAGGCAAACTGGATGATCCGCGCGTTGACGTGCAGGTAGATGACGGATTTATGCACATTGCAAAATCTGAAAATCAATATGACGTCATCATGGTAGATTCGACTGAACCAGTCGGACCGGCTGTAAACCTGTTTACAAAAGGATTCTACGCAGGAATCGCAAAAGCGCTGAAAGAAGACGGCATTTTTGTTGCGCAGACGGACAACCCATGGTTTACACCGGAATTAATCACAAATGTACAGCGCGACGTGAAGGAAATCTTCCCGATTACGAAGCTGTATACGGCGAACATTCCGACATATCCGAGCGGTTTGTGGACATTTACAATTGGCTCGAAAAAATATGATCCGCTTGCAGTGGAAGACAGCCGTTTCTTCGATATTGAGACGAAATATTACACAAAAGATATTCATAAAGCGGCGTTTGTTCTGCCGAAATTTGTGAGTGACCTGATTAAATAATGAAGGTATGGCGCAGGAGCGAATCTTGCGCTTTTTTACAGGAAAGCGAGGGTATTATAGATGAGATTTGATGAAGCTTATTCAGGAAAAGTATTTATCGCGAGCCGTCCCGAGTGGGAAGAGGCGGACGCCATTCTTTACGGCATGCCGATGGACTGGACAGTCAGCTATCGCCCGGGCTCACGCTTTGGTCCAAGCAGAATCCGTGAGGTGTCAATCGGCCTTGAGGAATACAGCCCATATTTAGACCGCGATCTGGCTGACTTGAACTTCTTTGACGCCGGCGACATTCCGCTGCCGTTCGGAAATCCGCAGCGAAGCCTGGATATGATTGAAGAGTACGTGGACAGCATTTTAGAAAAAGGGAAGTTCCCAATGGGTATGGGCGGGGAGCACCTCGTGTCATGGCCTGTCATTAAAGCGATGTACAAGAAATACCCAGACCTTGCGATTATCCATTTTGACGCACATACAGATCTTCGTGTTGATTATGAGGGAGAACCGCTTTCTCACTCCACGCCGATCCGTAAGGCGGCAGAATTGATCGGACCGCACAATGTGTATTCATTCGGAATCCGTTCCGGCATGAAAGAAGAGTTTGAATGGGCGAAGGAAAACGGCATGCACATCTCAAAATTTGAAGTGCTTGAACCGCTGAAAGAGGTGCTTCCGAAGCTGGCGGGCCGTCCGGTTTATGTCACAATTGACATTGACGTATTAGACCCTGCACACGCACCGGGTACAGGAACGGTTGACGCCGGCGGCATCACGTCTAAAGAACTGCTTGCATCCGTCCATGAAATTGCGCGTTCAGAGGTAAACGTAAAGGGCGCTGATTTAGTGGAAGTCGCACCGGTGTATGACCACTCAGAGCAAACGGCAAACACAGCCAGCAAAATCATCCGTGAAATGCTGCTTGGGTTTGTGAAATAAGAAGGTAGGCCCGTGTTGACTGGTATAAGCCATTCAGTACGGGCTTGTTTTATTTTTTTTAATCTTAATAGGTGCTTGAAGTGGAATGAATTAAGGAGATAAGAGGTTTTGAATTATTATGATTTTCAATGAAAATTATTGAAGCGGTGTTGGCAATCATCATATCAATATAGATGAAAATTAAATTGAAAGATATTGAATTCTATAATTTAACTTTTCAGGAGAGAAGGAAGAGAATATAAAAATACAATTCAGGAAATATGAATTGATTTCCTGAATTGTAATACCAGATTAATTAAGTGGGAATTTATATGTTATCCTTTTATTTGATTTGTTTATCAAGGAATAATAAACAAATAATTTAGAGGTTGTGGGATCAAAATTTTTATAGTTAAAGTTTACGTCTTTGCCTTTTGTCATTTTCAAACCGACATAGCCTCGTATAGTTTTCCCAGCAGGAATAGAAGTATTGAATTGATACTTTTCTGGAAGATCTAAATTATACGCCATTAAATTGTAATAGTGATCAAAGCCACCAAAAAAAAGATATTTCATTCCATCAGGTGAGAGCTGTTCCAGCGTTATTTCGTGCTTGGATGTATTTGTTATATCCAGCGGTAAAATGTATAATAATCTTTTCATATTAAGATCCTCATCCATAAATTCAATTGGTTTTAATGGTTTGAGAACATGATAAGTAATCCCGGCGCCCGTATCGATCATACGATTTTTCGGAAGGTTTGTGATATGAGGAGAGTAATTATCATTATGATTATTCAGTTTATAATAACGAAAACTACTACCAGCAACAATAATTAAAAAAATGGTTATTAACAATATTGCTCGTTTATTCATTATCCTCACCCAGTCTACCATTGCTAATATGTATAACTCTGTCTACAATATTATTTTCAGTCAGGGTTTCATCATGACTTGCAACGACTATTGTAGTTCCCTTTTCTTTTTCTTTTTTCAATAAATCAGTGATTAGCTGAATTCCTTTTTTGTCGAGTGCGTTAGTCGGTTCATCTAAAACCAGCAGTGATGGAGACTCCATTAGTGCTTGTGCTAGGCCTAAACGTTGCTTCATTCCTAAGGAATAACGTTTTACCTTACGTTTGTCTTCAGGGTCTAATCCTACTTGCTCTATCATTTTTCGGATCTCTTGGTCTGAAACTTTCTTATTAATTGAAGCTAAGAATTTCAAATTTTGATAACCGGTATAGACAGGTATAAAACTGGGATATTCAATTAATACCCCAGTATTTATGGAAAAATCTGTATCTTTTCCTATAACGAGATTATTGACAATAATTTGCCCTTTGGTTAATTTTAAAAGCCCTGCGATTGCTCTTAAAATCATTGTTTTTCCAGAGCCATTATGTCCTTTTAATACTACAAACTCATTTTTTTTGATAGTTAAATTAATATCATTAAGTACAAGATTTCCTTTTAACTTCTTATATACATTTGTACATTCTATAAATGCAGTCATAATTAATCTCCTAAAATGTCTATTTTTTTTATGCGAATCATTCCTACAAAGCAGCATAAGATGCAAAATAAAGCAATTACACCAATAAATATTGGCAAATGAATAGCAGAGCCATTAGAATAACTCATATTTATTGATGAATGATCGGCGAAATACCATCTGCCTGGTATGGCTAACGAGGTAAAAAAGAATTTTGAATGAACAAATATGGATATGATGAGATACACAATTGAAATAACTAATGAAATAATAAACGAAAAGAAATACGTTAATGTTTCAAAAACTAGAGTATAAACAGCTGTCACTGAATATTGAATTAACATTAAAGAAAGAACAGGTTTGATCTCTCCAATTGTTATTGTGCCTTTGAATATTAGAAAGAAAATGAAATAGAATGAAAACCAGACAATCCAGATTATCAAGCAAAAAAACCATAAGGAAAACACTTTGCTTAACCAAAAAGCTAATTTATTGTTTAATTTAGGTATTAATAAAGTTCCTGATTTTTGAAAGTCATTATATGAAAAATGCCCAATAATAAGTAAAGGGAATAGCTGAAGGCAAATCCACGTAAAGGGGATTGAAAATTTATGTTGTGAATAAAGCTCATGTAATTCAAAAAAGTTTAGTGAATGAAAGACATTCATATAATTATTTAAAAGATTGTGCTGGTCTAGTTGGCCAGATTTATAACTATTCCAAAAAGAAACAAAATAGACTAGCAAAGCTGCTAAACTTATAAAAAGAAAAGTTGCTTTACAATCATACAGCCTCATCATAATATCCCTTTTTAACAAATGAAAAATAGAATGCATCAGTACGTTCCTTTCTGGTCGTTAGGCCTCAAATAGTCTTGTTTTTTAACTATTTGAATACACACTCCGAACAAAATAAACATCAGCCCTACTCTGAATACCAATAGATCCTTTAAAACATCAAAATTTAATAAAAATCCGTTTAAGAAGAGAATGCCGTTACATTCTAGATAATCAAACAAAAATAAAATTATTTCTATTATTACAACTAATATTTGATTTGTTAAAAGGATTAAAAACGATGTCAAGTAAGCAATGAATATATAGGCGAATACATGAGTTAAAAAATTACTAACAGTTAACAGATTATTATCAATATTATATGTAAAGCACAATATATAGATTTCTCCCATAACGATAATGCCTAGTATAGCTGAAAAAGAAATGCTTTTAAGGAAATAGTACCCTACTATCTTAAATGAACTATTCAGCCGAATCACGGCATGATCCATGAAATAATCGGAAGACACTAATAGAGTAAATACTACAATTAATGGAGCTATCAATAATACAAGATGCTGATATGTAAAGATTTGATCGATAATATGGTCATTTTGCGTCTGTATTGATCTCTTAAAAAATATAAATATAATTATAGCATTGATAGAAAAGAGTATAGAAAAACCAAAATATTTGCTTATGAATTTTTGTTTTAAAAGATTATAATAAAACACGGCGCTTTTTACCCCATAAAAATATTAAAAGACCTAATATAATTAATACTAAGTTTAATAAAGAAAAAATTTGCAAATTAAAAAAACCATTTTTATTAATAATATATCTTTGAGGATTATAATCTGGATTCAAGATAGTAATGCCAAGTAAATTCACAACAAAAGGTATAATATATACAAAATAAGTTTTTTTAATGAAAAAAGAAAAAGATAGCCCGACTGTTGATAAGATAGCACCGTATAGTCCATTTATAAGTATTAGGATTAACGTATAGAGCAGTGGATGTTCATAATAAATGTTAGCAAGGTCACTACCATTAGAAACCACATTTTGCATGTAATTTATGATTCCATCAGGTTTAATGGATGGATAAGTCATCAAAAATAAATATAAATTAATACTTAAAGGAATTATAATAATCAAAAAAGAGCACAAGAAATTAAACACGATAAGTGTATTAAAGTATTTGCTTTTAGTTGTTTTTATTATAGTGTTCATAAAATATCCAGAATTCACATCAAATCTATATAGACTTGTAATTGGCAAGGTAGCCAAAATAGGAAGTATCATCAACCATACTGTTGAAGGAATAACAGAATTACCCTGTAATATGTTCGATAAAAAAGGTGATTTGTGAACTTCGTAAGGCAGATTTGTATGATTATTAAACACTACAATATCCAAGTACTGGTATAGTACTATGAGAGTACTAAATATAAGTGAAAAATATAGTGTCTTGCTTTTTAGAAGCCTGTAAATGAAAAAATAGGTCATATTTATACCTCCTGTTATTAAAATGAATTAAGGTAATCATTTTCATATATTACCACATTTATAAATCATCATGATTAATTTAAGGGAAAAATAAACTTTAAAAAGCGGTTTTACATATCGTAAAACCGCTCAAACCCTATTTAGAAGCAAAATTCCATTAATATTCTATGTATTTGCCTTTAGGTTTAACACTGTCAGGACTCCAATTTGTTTTGTACGCATTATTTTCCCAGCTGTAACCACCAAATCGTACGGGAACATTTTTACCATAACTTTCAACTGCTGTGTTCACAAATAAATAAGTGTTTCCTGGCTTTACCTCTCCTTCATGTTTTTTTCCAGATACGTTTTTCCAGTCTCGTCCTTTAGAGTGAACGTTTGCATCTGCTTCAGTCCAAACATTAAAACTGCTGTTCTTGTCAGAGCTTATCACTTTCATATACATAGAGCTTTTGTTCTGTTTTCTGCGTGCAGTTGTATAATCATAAGGAGACCATACTCTAAAAGTAAAATGGACAGTTGAATCAGAAGTATTGGCAGCGGCATGCACAGCACTTGTGACTCCAAAAGATGAAACAGCAAGCCCAAATATTATAAACATTTTACTTATATGTTTTTTAACTGTAAATTTCATTTGTTATTATTCCTCCGAGTATTCTTCAATTGAAGATTATAGATAACTTAAGTCCTATATATAATAATGTATAATACAGGAAAAGTAAATGAAATTTAAGGAAAAATTCATTTGTTTATTAATATTTAATTTAAAGGAAGTGAAAAGGCTGATAAATTTCTAAGTGAATAAATATAAAAAGGGAAATGTTAACGAAATAACATTTCCCTTTTTATATTTTAAGTGTTTAAATCATTCCTCGTTGTGCAACTTCAATTTGGTGTGTAGGTGCATTTGCAATAGTTGTTGCCACGAACACAGTGCTTAGAGCCAGACAAAAGAGTAATAGTTTAGACTTCAATTTCATACAAACTCACTCCTCCTTGAATAAGTTGCCTTACTTGTTCCACCTTCAAAAAATAAGCAGAAGCTTTTTGAAAATTTTTACGTTCATGATAATATTTTGCCACATCAATAGCGAAATCTTCAAGATCAGCATACAACATTTTACTTTCGAGAAAATTAAAAAATCCTTGAATTGCTTCTTCATCCGGGCCTGATAAGTATAAAGATTTCAAAAATTCAAACTCTGATAAATATATTACATCTCCGGCCTTTTGTGAATAAGCCATTCCCTTACTATGATATTCATGAGCTTTATCCATTTTTCCTAATTTATAATGGATCTGTGTAATTAAAAAATACGCTTGAGGTAAGGAAGGAAGAATATTTGATTCTTCAAAAACAGCTATTGCTCTTTTGAAATAAGGTATGGCATCCTCATATTGGCTTTGGCTGTTTTTACAAAGCCCGATATTGTACAAAGTTCTTCCCATTAATTGGGGCTGCTTTTCAGCTTCTGCCATAGAATAAGCTTTTTGAAAATGTGAGATGGCATCCTCATACTGTTTTAAATCTAAAAAATTGGTGGCAAATAAAGAATGACACTGCAGCAATCTTATATTATAAGCTTCATTTTCTTTGTATATTTCATATGCTTGCCGTGCATAGTCCATTGAAAAATACGTTTGTTTCATATAGTAATAAGATTCAGACATCTTAAAGAAAAACTCAGCTTTCTCTATCCGATCCTTAACGAATATCAGCTTGCTTTCAGCCTTTTTGAAAAATTTAATAGCCGACAGATATTCCCGCTGGTCCAGCTCATACATGCCTCTGAAGAAATTAAAATAGTACTCAAGCAGACCAGTTAAACGAGCCTGTTTTTTATCAATCTCAAGCAGCAGATCAGACAGTCTCGGCTGTTCCTCAATCCTCATTTTTTCTAACGGTTCAAGGTACTCAAGCATTAGGTTGTGCCGAAACTCCATCAGTGAATAGTACAAATGAAGGTCTTGATCTTCTTCCATTTGATCCAGCTCTTGCTTGATTTCTCGTCGCAAATATTCTGCATCGGGTATGCTGAATCGGCGTATGTACATATACCATTCGTTAATCTTTTCTCCGATGGAAGAAGAAGATATGACACCTGTCACGTTTGCAAATCCCTCCCTTCATAATTCTATATATGTCATATTTTATCATCAACATTCTTGTGAGAAGCGCAAA
The DNA here is from genome assembly GCF_019334685.1 of Bacillus sp. LJBS17. Lineage (NCBI taxonomy): Bacteria > Bacillati > Bacillota > Bacilli > Caryophanales > Bacillaceae > Bacillus > Bacillus sp. LJBS17. The sequence continues at coordinate 3,819,285 of NZ_CP079759.1, read as the reverse complement.
AAAACCGCAATTTTTTCTTTCGTTACACCGCATGTTTGGAGATATATTTTCAAAAAGAAGCGTTTACCCTCAGTAATTTGTACAAGCAAACACGTTGATCTTCCATATTCTGTTATATCTGCGTGAGCAGTGTATGTCTGAAAAGGAAGTGAAGGAATGAGAAAAAATAAGCTTTCCTTTAAAGAAAAAGCAGGAGCAGAACAAGAAGAGTGCTTATGTTTTTGTGAGGGAGAAGCAAGCCGAGAAGCCATGTTTCAAGCGCCGATTGAATTACCTGAAGGATTTGTCGTTGATCCGGCTGAAGCTGTTGCAAACGTGACGTGGAATGCAGACAGCCTTTCTTGTGTCAGTGACCGTTGCTTAATTCAAACGGGGCCAGAGCCTGATGAGGTCGGTGTTCAATTTGCAGTGCGCCTGCAGGGAACCGTTACGCTACTCGTCAGTGTCTCACCTGTGCGAAATCAATATGGACAAGGGGACGGGGCTGTTTCCGTCATTCACAATGCAGAAATCGATCAAGTCGTCTATTATTCCGATGAACCGGATGATTGCCCGGATATCAGTGACATCACGATTGAGAACCTTGTTGTTGTTCCGCCGTTTTACGGCAGTCCTTTATCGGTGACGGGGACGATTGTGCTTGTACCGGAGCCGGAACCCGTCTACGCGTTTACAGCGAATCCAAATGATCAATCAGTTTCTGTGATTGATACAAACACCCATACTGTTGTGACAACGATTGCTCTTCCGTACAATCCGGCAGGTATTGAAATTACGCCAGATAAAAGCGCTGTGTTTGTCTTACATCCCAACAATAATGTGATTTCTGTCATCGATTATGACACATTAACAGTGACAGCAACTATATTGCTGGATCAGCCGCCTCGATTGATTAGATTTATCCCTAATCATGAGTTTGCTTATGTTTTCGCCGGTACTGCCATTTATGTGATTGGAATTGATACGTTGACTGTTGAGAGGTCTATTCCTGTAGAAGGTTTTGATATTGCAATTGACCCCAATGGGTTGTTCGCCTATGTTCTTAATTTTGGGTTAGTGCAAAAAGTGGACTTATCTACCGGTGAAGTCTTAGGAACGATTGAACGAGAGCTTATCGTATCATCCATAGAAACAGATTCTACGGAGCGGTATGCGTATGTATTAGAACAAGAATTCTTATTCAATTATTTGACGGTTATTGATTTAAATACGTTTACGATCAGGGATACCCAAGAGCTGGAGCCTGACGGGCTATATGTAATGTTTACGAGTGGATCAGAGGTGTATTTACATGACAGCTTCACTGGCAATTTATATTCTGTCAGTCCGAATGGAGCAGGTGTAATTGGAAATCTTCCGCAATCAGCAACAGACTATGCGTTTACCCCGAATGGCGATTTTCTGTATGCAACTCGTTTTATAGAGCAGAGCATCATTGTTTACAACACAGATGATTATTCTGAGGAAACTGTGATATCTCTTGGGGTTTCACCGGGTGCCATTACGATTTAACCGCTGCATGTTGTGCATTTCTAAAAGGACGTGAAATCATGAAAAAGAATGATCTTTCTGCTTTACAGGAAAATTGTTTCTGTTTTTGTGATGAGGAAATTAGCCGGGAAGCGCCGTTTCAAGTGCCGATAGATATCCCTGAGGGCTTCAAGGTTGATTCGGCAGAAGCGTCAGCGGCTGTTACATGGAGTACAGACAATTTGTCCTGTATCAGTGAGCCTTGCTTAATCCAGACTGGGCCGGAACCAGAAGATATCGGTGTTCGATATGCCGTGAGAGTACAAGGGACCATTACGCTTCTTGTCAGTGTGTCGCCTGTACGAAATCAATATGGACAAGGAGACGGGGCTGTTTCGGTGATTCATACCGAAGAGATTGATCAAGTTGTTTATTATGCAGCACAGTCTGACCGCTGTCCTGATTTTAGTCAAATGAAAGTGGAAGATCTTCTCATTGTACCGCCTTTCTACGGCAGTCCGCTTACGGTGGCCGGGACACTTGTTTTACCGCCATCGCCAGACCCTCAATCATATGTGTTTACTGCCAATACTGGAGACAGCACGGTTTCGGTCATTGATGCAGATTTAAACACTGTTGTAAAAACAATCCCGTTTTCTGCTGTGCCAACTAATCTAGGCGTTACTTTCGATAAAGCATTCACGTATATCCTCCATGGAAATACCAACCTTGTCTCAGTGATTGATAATAAAACATTAACTATCATAAATACCATTACTGTTGGAGGAGGGCCGAGAAAAATCGAATTTGATCCAACAGATGAGTTCGCATACGTGATGGCCGCCGGATCTATATATGTGATTAACACGGCCTCTCAATCGGTCATTGATGTCATTCCGATACCCGGCGCTTTAGACTTTGCTCTTGATCCGAATGGACAGTATGTCTATACCGCTAATGGAAGCAGTTGGTCGGTTGATAAATATGATGTAAATACTGGGCAGTTGGTAGAAAGTATCATAGATACATTTGAATTTCCCAGTTTAATTGCAACTCCTTACGCTGGAAATTTTGCGTACGTGTTGAATGGTGAGTTGTGGCCGAAAGGTGTAACGGAGATTAGTTTGTCTCCATTAAGCAGGGGAGGGGGCTTCAGCCGTTTATTTGAAACGCTGATGACGATTGTATTTTCTCTCGATAGTACTAGAGCTTATTTTCTAGAGCCATATAGTGAACCGTTTCTCATTAATAACTTATATGTAGTTAATACGGCCAGACAGAGGATCATTGCAAACGTGTCTCTCCCCAGCGCCTTTGACCTCGCCGTAACGCCGGACAAACAGTATATTTATGCGGCACAGCCCAACGACAATGCTGTGACCGTGTACCGCACAAGTGATTATACAGCCGTGACGGTGATTCCGGTTGGCGCGGGTCCGTCTGCGATTGCGATGTAGCTATTTTATAGATCAAGAGAAGCGGTGCTGCGATAAGAGAATCGTTTATAAATAAATGATCCGATTTGCTGAATGGCAGCCAGGATAATCAGAAACAGCAGTTCACTTATAGAGAAACTGAGCATCCACCAAATCCCGGCTGCTGCCAGCACTCCCGCAAACACTTTTCTGAACAGGCTGCCGTGCCGGAAAAGCTGCCGCAAATACGTTCGCATGCAAAACAATAAATACAGGATCAGTAGCATCGCAAGTCCCATTGAAAGGGCAGGGGGCGTATGAAGGCGGAAAGGGACGGCTTTAACGATTTCGAACATGCAGCCGAATATGAAGACTTGGCACAACACGGCAGCCATCACGTATGTTTGGCGGACGTTTTTATAGCTGTCACGCAGCGATTTGACGTCTTCTGCATATCGGCTGCACAAGTTGTGTTGCTGAAAGTCACAGCAGCTTTGATGAGACTGTGTGAGTTTCTGAAAAGCTGCTGTCATGTTTTTCACGGATTGGGTGACATAATGAAGATAGAGAAAAGCAGGCAGCATCAGGAGGGCAGCGGTACAAGCCAGCAGTCCGAGCCGCACAGCATCATTGTTGATCATCTGTACATATTGGGCGGCGGCTTCGGCAACGGCCTGAACCCAGCCGAAGGAATAAGCCGCCATACCTATAAGCAGCAATAAAAGGGTAAAGACAGTGTTTTTTTTCATTGTCTGATCGCCTCTTTCTGAGAAACGTGAATGATCGCTTTGTTAGAAGATGCAATTGCATCAATGAGAGACAAGAAAACCTGCGCATCCATATCTTGAATGATGTGGTACATGTCAAGAAACGAGCAATCGCACCTGTCACACTCGGCTGCCCACTCGAAGCATTTACGCACATAATCGCTGTCATAAATGATCGCGTCTGTCAAAGAGTCCTTGCCGTATTGAAGCCAGGCGGCAACCTGTTCTTTCTTCTGTGTGACATAGTATGAAGCCACATCGATATAAGCTGAAGAATGGGTCCCTTGACTGTGAAGGATCAAGAAACCGCCATCCTCATATATATAAGTCTCGGCTGACAAGCGATCGATTTCCAGACGGTACGTTTGCTGAATCTCTTGAAAAAATGGTGAATCTAATTGAAATAGAATACGAGCCGCGATATCCCAATAAAGCTTTATCGACAACAGATCGTTTTGCCCGGGAAGTGCGCCGATCTGTAATCCGGTCCAGGTATCTTCCATCCGCTCCTCATCACCCAGCACCATTTTTTGTGAGAGGGCTGGAGGGCATGCCGGGATGATTTTTCTTTCAGCATGATAATCCGGACGCTTTTCCAGCTGGAGGTGAGGAGGCAAAAGCGTTTCTGTATTTTCTGAGCCCCCAATCAAAAACAGTGTCATCCGATGGGCTTGGTAGGCAGCCTTATAGGCTTTTTGTAAATCATTGATGTCCAGCGCCTCAATATCTTCGATTCTGCCTGCGGGGAAAACGGCAGCTGGTGAGGAGGGAGAAAGCATGCTGATCAGCTGATAATGATATGAGAGCTGATGGTTAAGGTGTGCTGTTTGAATTTCGCTTGTAATCACAGCTTTTTCCTGAGCGACAATCTTCTTGTCAAATGAGTGGTTCCATAAAGCATCAAGCAGGATGGGGATCGTTTGTCTGAGCCGATCCGGTAATGAGGTAAACATGAAATTGGTATCGGTGTAGGTAGTGAATGCGTTTAAAAGCGCGCCATGCGCAAAAAAATCACTGTACAGATTGCGGCCGTTATGCCAGAAGAGAAGATGCTCTAAAAAATGCGCTGTGCCATACGGAAGCAGTGTATCACCGGATTCTGCCCGTATACATACATCCCGGCTTCCAAAATCGATTTTTACATTGCACAGCCGCAGGTGGGCGCGGGGGAATTTCAATCTGAATATTTTTAGTCCGCTGTCTGTGTATCTGATATCGGTTCGTTCATCCAGTTGTTGAAAAAAGGCTTTCTTTTCCATCTCTTCATCCCCTTACTACATGAGCTCCGATATAATTGATGGTCGCTATGAATTGCAATACATCACGGCATGTAACCGCTGAGATGCCATCCAGCAAGGCTTCTTTCGTGCAGGAGAAGCGGCGCAGGATCCCCATATAGGCCAATAGACCTTCGGGAGAATCGAATTGCAGCAGCAATTCATTGCGTAAAAACTGCTTTGCCTGTTCTAGTTCCCGCTCATCTGTATGAAAAGCTGAGACAGCTTCCAAAACGCGCGGGGGAATGTCTATCTCATGAAGCTGATCTGTGCATATTGAAACAAGCAGCAAATTGTTCATGACATCGTAACGGGTGATAACGTGATAGACTGCCAGATCCTTCTCTCTGAAGTGCTTGAATAAAGCGGAATGGCCGTACTTTCCCAGTAATCCGTCTATTAGCTGTATTTTGATATAATCGCTGGCATCTTTCATCTCTCCGCAGTCAAATCCGAGTGTCAAGACGGAAGGACCTGCAGCGCTGCGTGTCTCTGTTTCAAAAACATGCCGGTTTACGGGTATTCTTCCGGACGTTACAGCGGACGTTTGCGGGGCATGTCCCCGAACATCACATGCTTGTACTTGTCCCAATATGTTCAGCTGTTTTTGTTGGGACACTAAATCAACGATAAAGTCCGTTGCGTCGAGAAACCGTTTAGGATGAATCGCCTTTATCCTGTCTTTCCGGCCAAACATGCCTGTGCCGTACATCGGGTTTCCGAAGACCTCCTCAGCCAAGCGCGCCGCCGAGTAGGAGAAAGGATCAGTGAATTTCTTTTCGATTCTCAGCAGCAGCTCATTCCTGGCCTTTTCAACTGCTTCGAATGAAAGAGAAGAAGGGAAAGACAAGTCTGCAAAAGTTTTCAGCAGGGCGTCAACATGAAGATTCCCGTTATATAATGGGTGAATCAAACGGGTCCCGCAGGTTTTCAGCTGCTGATCAAAAAAGAGATTCGCTGAGTACATGAAACGGCTGCCGGCAGCACAACCAAAAGCGTCAATGATTTGCTCCTTCAGGTATGCGGCGGCGCCGTAAAAATAAATTGTTTCTTCCTCAGGTTCCGCCGCGCTTTCGATCGGTTTCAGAAAGCTCGCGGCGATTGAAATAGTTGAAAATTGATGAGTCTTCAGCAGGTTAACTTCCAAGCCGTTCTCTTTTGCTTGTATCAAAGAAACCACCATCCTGTTTTTGCAGGTAATAGACTATGACCAGACCGGCTATCGGAATGACCGCCAAGGATACAGCGGTGCCGGCTAATGTGGCTAAGAATAGGGGAAGACAAAACAAATAAGACCGATATTTTGAGAAACCGCTCCATAGCTGCTGCTCCGTCTGCCAGCTGAAGGAGGGCCTTTTTTCATCCGCAGTTAACCTGATAAAAGCTCCCGCCAGCAGCAACTCAATACACTGCAAAAAAGTGAGAACTGAAATCGGACGGCCGCTGATGAAACCCACAATCATCACGACAAGGAGAAATCCGCCTGCCAATAGGCCTGAATAAAAGCGATATTTCGCCCAAAACATCATTTTCCGCTTGATCGGAAGCGTGATGAGCAGCATCCGGTCATTTTTTTCAATCGAGTACAAAAGGGCGATCGGCGAGCAGATGAGCAAAAGCGCGGAAATCACGATATAAATCACTTGCTGATTGAAGATGCCGGTATTCATCATCTGGAACGAAAAGAAGCCGCTGAATACCGCCATTACCGCGTAATTTAACAGCATCGCTTTAGAAGAGATAAATCGGTTCCACTCTCTTTTGTAAAACGAAAATTCAGATCGCCGCATAAATGAATGCATCTTGCCCTGCTGCGGAGGCGCCTGCAGAAAGACAGGAAAGTCAATGATCACCGCCCACAGCATATGCACCGCGCAAAGCGGAAGCGTGGCGGCCGGCATCAAAGCGGCGCAGAGACATACACAGGCGAATATCGCCGCATGCAGCAGAAACATCAAGTTCTTCTTTTTGACGAAGTGGTTGCTTAGCACAACTCCGAAAATAATGGAGTAAACGGTAAAAAACGAAAACCTGCCGAGCCAAAACAATGTTTGCGCCCCTGACAGCGTTCCGTTTCCAAATAAGAACAGCGGTAAAATAAAAAAGAATAAAGTTCTTCTCAAACAGGTATCGACAAACAAAACGACACTCTGGGCGAGCCAAAAGCTCCGTGAAGAAATCGGCAGGAGGCAGCTCAGTTTCATATAAGATTCCTTCCATTGAGATGTCACGGAAAGAAACACCATATATGTGTTCATCAAAAGAAGCGCGAGTATGATATACGTTTTGCGCAACACCGATTCATCAATGCCGGCCTGGCGGATCAGCCCGATTTCAAACACGGCCAGAATGACAAGGCCTGCGGCAATGCGGATGGCGTCCTTTTTCCCTTGCCGGCTGTAAAGCTGTTTGAACAGCAAAGACATGATAGGGATTATGTTATTCATGGCCGATCACCTCAAAAAATTCCCGCCGCAGATCGGTCTCCTCTCCAATCGGAATGACCTTTTGAATCTGTTTGTTGTGAAGAATAGCCGCATAATCACAAAATCTTTGCACGACATCGAGCAGATGAGAAGAAAACAAAATGGTCCCGCCTGCTTCACAGTACTCGCGCATTTTCTGATAAAAAACCTCTATCGATTCCACATCCAAACCGACGAGCGGCTCATCCAAAATAAACAGGGGAGCGCGCAGCAATAAGCCTGTCATCAATACAACCTTTTGCCTGTTCCCCAAGGACAGCTCCGAAATTCTCCTGTTGATGTATTTCGAAAAATGAAAGGCCTCGGCCAAACTGGCAAACTGCTGCTCTGAAAAATCCTTTTGATAAAGCGAATGGACGAAAGACACATAGTCCTTCGCCGTAATTTCTGTAAATAGCAGCGGATAATCGGCGGCGAAGTAACGGTGAGTCTTCAGCTGATCTGATGTTTTCTGCGGCATGCCGGCCTCCGCTTCAATTCCGCACAGTGTAAAGCGCCCGCTGAAATTGCGGTTCACGCCTGTCAGCGTATTAATCAGTGTCGTTTTTCCGGCGCCGTTTACCCCAAGCAACCCGTAAACGGCACCTTTTTCTAAATGTAAATCCACTTGTTCTAAGATGACGTTGTCCCGTTCATACCAAACGGATACATCGTGTATATCCAAAATGCTCATCGCGAGTCAGCCTTCCGCGCGCGCATCCCGAACAGAATGGCAATGGCAATGAAAATCAGCGTAAACAGATAATCGCTTTTGACAAAATAGACGACTGCGCCGATGACAAAGATAAATGAAAGGATATACAGTAAAATTCTTCTTTGTGCTGGTGACAAATCGTTTCCCTCCTAAATAAGCTGGACCACGTCTTCTAATTGTTCATTTTTCGCCCAAGAGCAAATGTTTTTCCGGTGATATTTGTTAGAGTTCAGCCCTTTTAAGTAACAGCCTCCGCAATAGCCGCTGAACGGGCATTTGTCTTTCATGCAATGTTCGCTGAACCGCGGCGCTTGCGCTTGCCACAGTTTATGGACGAGAGGGGAGTTAAAGATGCTTTCATAGGAATCATGAAAAATATTTCCCAATGAAAATTCCTTTGGAAAGAGGGCGCAAGGACGTACTTCGCCGAACGGGCTGATCACAATGGACTTCCAGCCAGCGCCGCAATTTGCCGCGCGTTTTCGTTCATAAGGAATAATCGGAATCAGATCTTTAAACTCATCAATCACATTTTGCTCGTATTCCATAAACTTGCGGTGCTGCTCGGCGTCTTTCGTTGGATGGACAATATCCCTGCCTCTTCCGAAATCGTCAACCCAATTGTAAGAGAACGCCTTCGCCCCGAGATCCCGAACCTTTTGGGCCATATCGTGGATTTCCCACATGTTTTTTTCGAAGACAGACATGGCGACTCTGACAAATATACCGTGGTCACTCAACAATTTTATCGTTTTACAAGTTTGGGCAAAAGAGCCTTTTCTCCCTCTAAAGGAGTCATGGACCTCGGAATTGACACTATCAAGAGAAATGCCGACAATGATTTTTTGCTTGTAAGCCTTCAAAAGCTCCAAACTCTCTTTTCGCATGAGTGTTCCGTTTGTTAAGACAGCGACTTTTTTGAACTTTTTACACACATAGTCAAGAATCTCATTGGCGTTTGGATGGACAAAAATTTCTCCGCCTGTGATTTCGCATGTCAATACACCGTTATCAAACAGCATATCAGCTGTTTTTTTGAATTGCTCAATCGACACGGTGCCGAGCGCTTCAGGTGAGCTTTCCAAATAACAGTGGGCGCATTTCAAATTACAGCGGTGCGTCAGTTCAAAGGTGGCGTGGAGCGGCATCGGAAATTCATTGCTTCCGCTCGTGGTGATTGTATGGCGGCTGGCCCGGTTTCCAAGCTGAATAACCTGCTTGTTCTGGAGCATGTTGAGCATGTCGTAATACCAATCTTTATGGTCTTCCGGTGATTCATCATACACTGCACATTGCTCAGCTAAAATCTGCTCAGCTGTTTTTTGGCCATCCATGCGCATGCAGAGCTCGTAAGCCGTTTTGTTGAGATCCAAATACTCAAAGTCGGAAATGGAGACATTATCGCGCAAGTAGTCGATTTCTAACACGCCGCCCTCAGGAAGCTGGTGAACTCTTACACTTTCATTAATAAATGGAAACATCTGCTCTCTAAACAAAATACCATCCCCTATACATATGATTCAAATGAAAAACGGTTGTGTATGTATATCCAAGAGGTAGATTTTAGTTAAAAATTGTAATTTACTTAAAAAGGGCATAGTAGAATGACTATGCCCTTTTGGGAGATCCTTACCCCCATAGACCGAATAGACCTGTTGCACCGGCAATTTCAAAATCAGGGATAGGACCGTCCACTAGACAAGCGGCTCCGATCGAGCATGTTGCACAACCTTTGTTTTCTACAATGACAGCTTTTTTCATAATTGAATCCTCCCTTTTTTTGTTTTTCTAGCAGATCTATGTTGTACTTTTATCTTAAAACTATCAAATTACTAATTCAATACATATAATTTGAAAAAAATGTGAAAAGGAAATGATAGATTTCGGAAAAATGTAACATTTCCTAAAGGTAATTAGTGATATGATTTTCTCTTCTATATAAGGAAATGCTTTTTATGAGGTTTATCTTCAAATCTGATGAGCAATGATGGTAAGATAGAAGCAGTTGAAGTTTACAAACCGAATGATTATACTATTCAAGTCAAAGTGGAATGATGAAAAGGACGTGTCAGAATGAAGCAAGAGACACCGATAACACTCCATGTGAAGTCTGTGATCGAGGATGACGGAAACCAAGAAGTCATCGAATTCCGCACCACCGGATTTTACTATGTAAAACAAAATAAAGTGTATCTATCTTATTATGAAGAACACGACTTAGGCAAAGTCAAAACGATTGTGAAAGTAAGCGAAGGCGAAGTCCTGGTCATGAGGTCAGGCGCTGTCAAAATGAATCAGCGTTTCGTAACGGGAGCTTCCACAATTGCTAAATATAAAATGTCATTTGGTGAGCTTGAGCTGAAAACAAGCACAAAATCGATTCAATCTGATCTCGATGAAGAAAAAGGCCGTATCAGCATCGCATATGACATGCATGTCGGAGACGAGCAGGAGCATTTACATAATATGACGATCACGTATGAGGGAGGAACTCACGCATGAACATTGCGGAACAAATGAAGGACGTGCTGAAAGAAGAAATCAAAGCGGCCGTTCTGAAAGCGGGACTGGCTGAAGAAAGCCAGATTCCCAATGTTGTTTTAGAAACACCGAAAGATAAAACACACGGCGACTACTCAACGAATATGGCGATGCAGCTGGCAAGAGTGGCAAAAAAAGCGCCGCGTCAAATCGCTGAAGAGATTGTCGCTCATTTTGATAAAGGAAAGGCTTCGATTGAAAAACTGGATATCGCCGGCCCGGGTTTTATCAATTTCTATATGAACAATCAATATTTAACAAAGCTGATTCCGTCTGTACTGGAAGCAGGGGAAGCATACGGGGAAACAAACATCGGAAACGGTGAACGAGTTCAGGTAGAATTCGTATCAGCGAATCCGACGGGAGACCTTCACCTCGGGCATGCGCGCGGGGCGGCTGTCGGCGATTCCTTGTGCAACGTGCTTTCAAAAGCGGGTTACGATGTAAGCCGCGAATACTACATTAACGATGCGGGAAACCAAATCAACAATCTGGCGCTTTCTGTTGAAGTCCGTTACTTTGAAGCGCTCGGATTGGAAAAACCGATGCCGGAGGATGGCTACCGCGGCGAGGATATCATTGCGATCGGAAAGCGTCTCGCTGAGGAATACGGTGACCGTTTCGTTAACGAAGAGGAAAGTGAACGCCTCGCGTTTTTCCGTGAATACGGCCTGAAATACGAGCTGGACAAGCTTCGCAAGGACTTGGAAAACTTCCGTGTGCCGTTTGATGTGTGGTATTCCGAAACTTCACTGTACCAAAATGGAAAAATCGACACGGCGCTTGAAGCGCTCCGCGAAAAAGGCCATGTCTATGAAGAAGACGGCGCGACTTGGTTCCGTTCCACGACGTTCGGCGATGATAAAGACCGCGTATTGATCAAGAAGGACGGCACGTACACGTACCTGCTTCCTGATATCGCGTATCATAAGGACAAGCTTGACCGCGGCTTTGATAAGCTGATCAATGTTTGGGGCGCCGATCACCACGGCTACATCCCGCGTATGAAAGCGGCAATCGAAGCACTGGGCTATGAAAAAGGAACGCTTGAAGTAGAAATCATTCAGCTCGTTCACCTTTACAAAAACGGCGAGAAAATGAAAATGAGCAAACGGACCGGTAAAGCCGTAACGATGCGTGACCTGATTGAAGAAGTCGGCTTGGATGCTGTTCGTTACTTCTTTGCAATGCGAAGTGCGGACACCCATATGGATTTTGACTTAGATCTTGCTGTATCAACATCTAACGAAAACCCTGTGTATTATGCACAATACGCGCATGCTCGTATTTGCAGCATGCTTCGCCAAGGGGAAGAGCAGGGACTTAAACCGGCGGCAGATCTTGATTTCAGCCATATTCAATCAGAAAAAGAATACGATCTGCTGAAAACGATCGGCGGCTTCCCAGAGGCAGTGGCGGAAGCAGCAGAAAAACGAATTCCGCACCGTGTCACAAACTATATTTATGATCTGGCTTCTGCTCTGCACAGCTTCTACAACGCAGAGAAAGTCATCGACCCTGAAAATGAAGAGAAAAGCCGCGCGCGCCTGGCTTTAATGAAGGCAACGCAAATTACGCTGAACAATGCGCTTCAGCTGATCGGCGTATCGGCTCCGGAAAAAATGTAATCACGATCAAAAGGACAAAGTCTTCGGGCTTTGTCCTTTTTTTATGAGAAAAACGTGTGATGTAATTCACAATCCTGTTTGGCGAGTTTTTGTATGATAAGACTGATTATTGAATCATTGAAAGGGGCAAGCCAAATGATCAACCGTCAACACATTCAATTATCGTTACAGTCATTAAGCTTGGTGGCAGGGTTTATGGTTTGGGTGCTAATTTCATCACTCATTTCCCAAATCACATTAGATATTCATTTAAGCAAGGGTGAGATTTCTTTGGTGACGGCGATTCCTGTGATCCTCGGGTCGCTTCTCCGCATTCCTTTAGGGTATTTAACGAACAGGTTTGGCGCGCGGCTCATGTTTATGGTCAGCTTCATCCTGCTTTTATTTCCTGTATTTTGGATCAGTATCGCGGACTCTCTGTTTGATTTAATCGCAGGCGGCTTTTTCTTAGGGATCGGGGGAGCGGTGTTTTCCATTGGAGTGACCTCCCTCCCGAAATATTATCCGAAAGAAAAGCACGGTGTCGTCAATGGGATTTACGGTGCAGGAAATATCGGGACAGCCGTTACGACATTTGCAGCGCCGGTTATCGCTCAAGCCGTCGGGTGGAAATCAACCGTGCAGATGTATCTGGTTTTGCTGGCTGTCTTTGCCTTACTGCACGTTTTGTTCGGCGACAGGCATGAGAAGAAGGTCAAAGTTTCTGTTAAGACTCAAATCAAAGCCGTTTACCGAAATCATGTGCTATGGTTTCTGAGCCTGTTTTATTTTATTACGTTCGGTGCCTTTGTCGCCTTCACTATCTATCTGCCGAACTTTCTGGTCGAGCATTTTGGGCTGAATCCTGCAGATGCCGGCTTGCGGACGGCTGGCTTTATTGCGGTTTCTACGCTGCTCAGGCCTGCGGGCGGATTCCTGGCTGATAAAATGAGCCCGCTCCGCATCTTAATGTTTGTTTTTGCCGGGCTTACATTATCAGGTATTATCCTATCGTTCTCGCCGACAATTGGCCTTTATACGTTTGGATCATTAACCGTGGCCGTCTGCTCAGGCATAGGAAACGGGACTGTTTTTAAACTGGTGCCTTTCTATTTTTCCAAGCAAGCGGGGATTGCCAATGGGATTGTGTCTGCCATGGGCGGATTAGGCGGCTTTTTTCCTCCGCTCATATTGGCGAGTGTGTTTCAGGCAACAGGCCAGTACGCGATCGGGTTTATGGCGCTTTCAGAGGTGGCGTTAGCCAGTTTTGTCCTTGTCATATGGATGTATTGGCAGGAAAGAATGAAAACACACACGGAGAGAAACAGCCAGAGCATCAACTAACACTGGGGCATTCACAAGATTGTTAGTTTTTTCTCGATGGGTACAAATCAATTCACGTTACAATAAACACACAACGTGACTTTCTTCGAGGTGAGCTCATGAATTTTCTCTCTGTTCGACCATCTGATAGTGATCTTATTTCCAGCGATCTGCATGAATTGCTGGAATCGATCAGCACGAAAAGAAAAATGGAAAAACACACGTATTTGTTTCGAGAAGGAATGGATGCAGAAGAGCTTTATCTGATTCAATCAGGACTCATTGAAATCGGCAAGCTGACATCTGATGGAAAAGACCTGACGCTTAGAATCTGCCAAAAGCATGATATCGTCGGAGAATTAACACTTTTCACTGAAGAACCAAGGTATATGCTCAGTGCAAAAGTGCTAGAGGATGGCGAGGTGCTCGTCATTAATAAAAATAAGCTGGAAAAAGAATTAATCCAAAACGGCGCTTTGACATTTGAGTTCATGAAATGGATGAGCACGCACCTCCGGAAGATTCAGTCCAAAATCAGGGATCTGCTTCTTCATGGCAAAAAGGGGGCGCTCTATTCTACCCTTATCCGCTTATCAAACAGCTACGGAGTGGAGCGAAGCGACGGCATTCTGATTAACATTGTCCTGACAAATCAGGATTTGGCAAAGTTTTGTGCGGCTGCACGGGAAAGCATCAACCGTATGCTGGGAGATCTCCGCAAAAAAGGGGTTATTTCGATAGACGAATCCGGAAAAATTATTTTGCACAAGCGGGACTATTTACGATGTGAGATTGAGTGTGAAAATTGCCCGCTGGAGATTTGCAATATTGACTGAAAAAAACAAGGACAGCGGTGTCCTTGTTTTTTTACCTTGTCATAAAGAGGCACATGACGGCAAAAAAGAAGCAGGCATTCACGATTTCCAGAATGCCAATCGTTTTTACGGGCCAATCCCTTCCATGAAAAAACCATGCCCGCAAGCTGCTCGGGATAAAAGCGAGAAACGCCCATCCTGCTCCGAAAAGAGCGGATAAAAAGGGGAGCAGCAGGTGATATCCCCATGACCAGTATGCAAATGTCCTGTTTTTTCTTTCACGAATCACCGATTTCACATAAAAGGAACTCCCGATAAAAAATAAAGCAGACTGCAAGAAAGTAAACCAAGCCCAGCCGTCGAGGGTTCCCATCCCCAGCCAGCAGCTCGCAAACCCGCCCGAACAAAAGAACAAGACACCTGCAACATCATTCAATAGGGCTCGTTCGTTTTTTCGGCGGGCAAAATACATATGTATGAGAAACAGCGGCAGTAAAGAAACGCCCACCCAGATGAGAGGCGGCTTATGAAAGACCGAGATCATCAAAAAGCAGCAGGCGGGAAAACCGTAATAACACATCCACTTTTGATATGGTTTGCTTTGTTTCTTTTTTAAGGCAAGCGTAACGGGATAAACCGCTAAGTATAGGAAAAGCCAGCCTAGGAAGAGCGGAATATGCCAAATAACGGGGCCTCCCTTGACCATGCCGAGTAAAAATGGGATCAGCAGCATCGCCCACGCGCCGTGCTGCTTCGGAATCAGCGCCTTCATCGAAATCCTCCTTTTTTCTTTCATTATAAATGCAGTCACCCTCCTGATAAGTGACATTCATCATACAGGCTGTGAAATACATCACTGCTGTACAGGCTCAGTCGAGCTACACTAAAGCTATCCTTAGCACAGGAGGTTTTCCTATGAATCAGTGTGACTATTTATTATTTCTGAAACAACTTCCTATGTTTAATGAAGTGCCTCTATCCATTGTCGAAACCTTGCTGAAAAACGGCACGTTTATCCGCGGCTCATGTGATCAGTCTCCATCTTTTCTTCATTCTCAATCTGTCTATATTGTATTAAAAGGCAGTGTCCGTTTCATGGACAGCAGGCTCCCTGAAGGGTCGAAAACCGTTGCGCTGTGGGAAAAAGGCGATGTGTTTCCGATTGATGAAAAAGGCGGGCTTTATTTATCGCCCTTTATCTCAGTCAATGCCACTTCAGACATTCTGATTCTCAATATCCCATATTACATATTTAAGAAAATGATGTCTTACCATCCGCAGCTGCAAATGAACTTTTTGGCTATGCTTCAGCAAAATGTTTTTTGTTCCTATCAATTATTTTTGCGGTATCTGCATACATCACAGGATGAGAACGCTGAGCCCGGTTCTTAAATAGAGCCGGTTTTTTTTGATCTTTGAATGAAAGGCGGCTAATGACCCAAGCGTCCTGCCTGAACGCAGCCTTCCTCACATCCTGTGAAAATCCTTCCTTCTCCTTTGTGTGAACATTTTGTGAAAAAAGCAGAGTGTGTGACATAGTTCACAAGGAAACACGCTGTCTCTGTTTATAGTGAACTTAGCATCACCTGACTCGGAAGGAGTGAACTCTCATGAAGAAAAAGAAAAGGAGTCCGTTGTTTAGGAGATTGAATTATTTCTCTCCTATCGAACACCATTCAAATAAACATAGCCAAACCACCCGCGAAGATCGCGATTGGGAGAATGTATACAGAAACAGATGGCAGTACGACAAAGTCGTTCGCTCCACCCATGGCGTTAACTGTACAGGGTCTTGCAGTTGGAATATTTATGTCAAAAACGGAATTGTCACGTGGGAAGGGCAAAATTTGAATTATCCATCAACAGGCCCGGATATGCCTGATTTTGAACCGAGAGGCTGCCCGCGGGGGGCCAGTTTTTCATGGTATATCTACAGCCCGCTGCGTGTGAAATATCCATACGTGCGCGGTGTACTGATTAATTTATGGCGGGAGGCACTGCAAGAACATCAAAATCCATTGGACGCCTGGAAATCGATCGTCGAAAACCCTGAAAAAGCGAAGTCCTATAAACAGGCGAGAGGGAAAGGCGGTTTTGTGCGCGCTGAATGGCCGGAGGTGCTGAAGCTGATTTCAGCCTCTCTGCTGTATACAGTGATGAAATATGGGCCTGACCGAAACGTCGGTTTTTCTCCGATTCCGGCCATGTCCATGATCAGCCATGCATCAGGCTCCCGGTTTATGTCGTTAATCGGAGGCCCTATGCTCAGTTTTTATGACTGGTATGCGGATCTTCCACCAGCATCCCCGCAAATTTGGGGTGACCAGACGGACGTTCCGGAAAGCAGTGATTGGTACAATTCCGGCTATATCATCACATGGGGCTCCAACGTTCCGTTAACGAGAACGCCTGACGCGCATTTTTTGGCGGAGGCCCGCTATAAAGGCGCTAAGGTCATTTCGATCAGTCCGGATTTTGCGGAATCCTCAAAGTTCGCGGATGACTGGCTGAGTATTCGCCAAGGGACTGACGGGGCACTTGCGATGGCGATGGGTCATGTCATTCTGCAGGAATTTTACGTGAACCAAGAAACTGAACGTTTTATTGAGTACGCGAAGCAATACACTGATTTTCCATTTCTCGTCACCCTGTCAAAAGAAAATGGCGTATACACAGCGGGACGGTTTCTGCATGCGAAGGACATCGGGCGGCAGACAAAGCATGATCAGTGGAAGCCTGCGGTTTGGGATGAACAAACAAGTTCATTTGCCATACCCCAAGGGACAATGGGATCGCGCTGGGACGGGCAGCAGAAATGGAACCTGCACATGATTGATGAAGAAACCGGGGAACCGATTGAACCCCGTCTCTCTGTGCTGGGAATAGAGGACGAAATCGGCACGGTGCGCATCCCGTATTTTTCAAATGACGGAAACAAAGTGCTCGAGCGGGATCTTCCTATTAAAAAAATGAACCTGAACGGTGAAGAAACGTACATCACGACCGTGTTTGACTTGATACTGGCTAACTACGGCGTGAACCGGGGCATCGGCGAACGATCGGCTGTCTCCTATGATGATCCTGAGCCGTTTACGCCTGCCTGGCAGGAACAAATGACAGGAATCAAAAAAGAAGCTGTCGTTAAGATTGCCAGAGAGTTTGCCCAAAATGCGATCGATACAGACGGCCGATCCATGATTATCGTAGGGGCCGGCATTAACCACTGGTTCAACTCCGACACGATCTACCGAGCGGTGTTAAATCTTGTTTTACTTGTAGGCGCCCAAGGCGTAAACGGCGGAGGCTGGGCCCATTACGTGGGGCAGGAAAAGCTCCGACCTGCTGAAGGGTGGCAGACGATTGCAACTGCAAAGGACTGGGAGGGCGTGCCCAAGCTGCAAAACGGCACCTCATTTTTCTACTTTGCGACAGATCAGTGGCGTTATGAGGACCAGCCGATCAGTGATTTGGCATCACCGATTGCTGCGTCATCCCGCTACAAGCACCACGCTGATTACAATGTGCTGGCCGCGCGGCTGGGGTGGCTTCCGTCTTACCCGACTTTCAATCAAAATGGCATCGATCTGTATAAAGAAGCTGAAAAAGCAGGGGCAGAAACACCTGAAGACGTTGGTGCGTACGTGGCCTCACAGCTCCAAGAGAAAAAACTGAAATTCGCGATTGAAGATCCTGATAATGAAGTGAATTTTCCAAGAAATCTCTTCGTATGGCGGGCAAATCTGATCTCAAGCTCAGGAAAAGGGCATGAATATTTTCTCAAGCATTTGTTGGGGACGACAAACGGCTTGATGAATGACGATAGCGACAGCATCCGCCCTGAAGAAATCAAATGGCGGGAGCAGGCGCCGGAAGGAAAGCTCGACTTGTTAATCAATCTTGACTTCCGAATGGCCGGTACGGCGCTGTATTCCGATATCGTGCTGCCGGCGGCGACATGGTATGAAAAACACGATCTCAGCAGCACAGATATGCATCCGTTCATTCATCCATTTGCTCCTGCGATCTCGGCTCCGTGGGAATCGAAGTCAGACTGGGATATTTTCAAGGCGCTGTCAAAAGCCGTTTCCGATCTGGCAGAAGAAGTCGATATGGAGCCGGTGAAAGAAGTGGTTGCGACGCCGCTCCTCCATGACACCATGCAGGAATTGGCCCAGCCATTCGGCAAAATCAATGACTGGAGCAAAGGCGAATGTGAAGCCATTCCGGGAAAAACGATGCCGAACATCCAAGTCGTTGAACGGGATTACAAACACATTTTTCATAAAATGACTGCACTTGGTCCGAACGTTGCTTTAAAGCCGAGCGGAACAAAAGGGATGAGCTGGTCAATAGCCGATGAATATGAATCACTCAAACAGAGATTGGGAGAAATCACCTCGGACAGTGTCGCAAAGGGATGTCCAAATATAAGTGAAGCAAAGCAGGCAGCAGAAGCGATTTTAACCCTATCATCCACTTCGAATGGAAAGGTCGCCGTCAAAGCATGGGAATCACTTGAAAACATCACGAACCTGAAGCTGAAAGACCTGGCGGAAGAACGCGAGGAAGAATGCTTTACGTTCGAACAAATTACAGCCCAGCCGAAAACGGTGATCACGTCTCCAGCGTTTTCCGGCTCTGAAAAAGGAGGGCGCAGGTATTCGCCGTTTACGACGAATGTTGAAAAATTAATCCCGTGGCGGACGCTGACAGGCAGACAATCCTATTATGTCGATCATGAACTGATGATGGAATTCGGTGAAACGATGGCGACATTCAAACCGATCCTCCAGCATCGCCCGTTTCTGAGCAAGCGGCCTGATCAAGAGGGAAAAGAAATCGTCCTCAATTATTTGACGCCGCATAATAAATGGTCTGTCCACAGCATGTATTTTGATTCTCTGCCGATGCTGACGCTGTTCCGCGGCGGGCCGACCGTGTGGATGAATAAAGATGATGCAGAGGACACGGATATCAAAGACAACGATTGGATTGAATGCTTTAACCGAAACGGTGTTGTCGTCGCGAGAGCGGTTTTGTCTCATCGGATTCCTAAAGGAATGGCGTTTATGCATCATGCCCAGGACCGCCACATCAACGTGCCCGGCACAAAGCTGACGAATAACCGCGGAGGCACCCATAACAGCCCGACAAGGATTCACGTCAAGCCGACCCAGATGATCGGGGGCTATGCCCAGCTCAGCTACGGCTTTAATTATTACGGTCCAACGGGGAATCAGCGCGACCTGAACGTCGTCATCCGCAAGCTGAAGGAGGTCGATTGGCTTGAAGATTAAAGCGCAAATCGGTATGGTCATGAACTTGGATAAATGCATCGGCTGCCACACGTGCAGCGTCACCTGCAAAAACACGTGGACAAACCGTTCCGGTGCGGAATATATGTACTTCAATAATGTAGAAACAAAGCCGGGCATCGGCTACCCGAAGCAATGGGAGGACCAGGACAAATATAAAGGCGGCTGGACATTGAAAAAAGGAAAGCTCGAGCTGAAATCGGGCTCGAAAACCAATCGGCTTGCAGGCCTTTTCTATAATCCGAATCAGCCGTCGATTGATGATTACTATGAACCCTGGAACTATGATTATGAAACATTAACGAACAGCCCGCAGAAAAAACACCAGCCGGTTGCACGCCCGAAATCGTCCTTGACGGGGGATTTCATGAATATCGAATGGGGACCGAACTGGGAGGATGATCTCGCGGGCGGCCACATAACGGGACTTGAAGATCCCAACGTACAAAAGATGGAGGAATCGATCAAAACAGAATTCGATGAGGTCTTTATGATGTATTTGCCCCGTATTTGCGAGCACTGCATCAACCCGGCGTGCGTCTCATCCTGTCCATCCGGCGCCATGTACAAACGCGAGGAGGACGGCATTGTGCTTGTGGATCAAAACGCATGCCGTTCATGGAGATATTGCGTATCATCCTGTCCTTATAAAAAAGTCTATTTTAACTGGCAAACGAACAAAGCGGAAAAATGCACACTCTGCTTTCCGCGTTTGGAGGCGGGACTGCCGACCATCTGCTCTGAGACGTGTGTTGGCAGAATCCGCTACCTCGGCGTCATGCTGTATGACGCGGACAAAGTGGAGGAAGCGGCATCTGTTGAAAATGAAAAGGATCTCTACCATTCACAATTGGACGTTTTTCTTGACCCAAATGATCCTGAGGTTGCCAAGCTGGCAAAAGAACAAGGCATTCCGTCTGATTGGATAGAGGCTGCGCAGCAATCGCCGATCTATAAAATGATCATTGACTGGAAGATTGCGCTGCCGCTTCATCCAGAGTACCGCACGCTGCCAATGGTGTGGTACATTCCGCCGCTCAGTCCGATTATGAATCTCTTTGAAGGAAAAGGCAGCCGGCAATCCGCAGAAGATATTTTTCCGGCTATCGACCAAATGAGAATCCCGATAGATTATTTGGCGCAGCTGTTAACAGCCGGTGATACGGATCATATTCGGTCAACGTTAAAGAAAATGTCTGTCATGCGCCAGTATATGAGAGCGATCCAGACGAATAAATCAATCGACCCGGAACTGATCTCCAGTGTCGGCTTAACAGAACAGCAAATTGAAGATATGTATCGGCTGCTTGCGATTGCCAAATATGATGACCGCTTTGTGATACCGAGCAGTCATCGAGAAGAAGTTTCAGATTTATATGCTGAACAAGGGAGCTGCGGCTTATCATTTTCAGGCGGCCCCGGCTCCTGTTTCTAACTTTTGATAAATGAGGTGTAACAAGATGAACACCACAGACCGGCAAATTACGTTCTCCGCTCTTTCCTCTCTTCTCTCTTATCCAGATGAAGAGTGGAGAGCCGAGATTCCCGAATGGAAGGCTCTAATCCATGAAATCGGCAACCGGCAAATCCGAGAGAAGCTGCTGCACTTTTTCGAGGCGTCAGCCAGCTTTTCACCGGAAGAGCTGATTGAACACTATGTCTATACGTTCGACTTTGGGAAAAAAACAAATATGTATGTCACCTACTTTAACTCGGGCGAGCAAAGGGAACGCGGCATTGAATTGCTGCATTTAAAAAACGCATACGAGCAATCCGGTTTCCTGCCGACAGAGAAAGAGCTGCCTGATTATCTGCCGCTGATGCTGGAATTTGCTGCGGCTGCAGAAATTGAAGCAGCGAGAAGCGTGTTTGAGAAATATCTGTCCAATGTGAGGGAGCTGGCATCCCGTCTCGAAAAAAATGACAGTATATACGCTGAACTGCTGCACGTGCTGCTGGCAGCGCTTGAAAACATTGGCGTACGTGAAAGCGTTGAAGGGGCTGTTCAGGCATGAGCGGGCAGATCCTCTGGGGTATTATGCCATACATTGTATTGACGATCTTTATCGGCGGCCATATTTACCGCTACCAGCATGACCAATTTGGCTGGACGGCGAAATCAAGCGAGCTGTTAGAAAAGAAAAAACTCGCCGCGGGCAGCACACTTTTTCACTGGGGACTGCTGTGCGTTGTCGGCGGGCATGTCATGGGGATTCTGATCCCGGAAGGCGTGTATGCTTCCCTTGGCATTTCAGAGCATATGTATCACAAAATGGCGATTGGCGCTGGCTTGCCGGCGGGCATTGCGGCATGTACCGGACTTGTCATCCTGACGTACAGAAGGCTGTTTGACAAAAGGATCCGCAAAACCAGCTCGCCATCAGATATCCTTACGCTCCTCCTGCTGCTGTTCATGATGCTGTCAGGCGTTGCGGCCACGTTTCTCAACATTGATTCGAAAGGCTTCGATTACCGGACAACAGTCGGACCGTGGTTCAGGGAAATCGCTTTGTTCCGGCCTGACCCCTCGTTGATGGAGAGTGTCCCGCTATGGTTTAAGTTTCATATTGTGATAGGATACGTCGTTTTTATCCTGTGGCCGTTTACGAGATTGGTTCATGTGTTCAGTCTGCCGCTCAAGTATCTGACCCGCAGCTACGTTGTATATCGGAAACGCTCGTGAAAATCCCCCTTGAAAGAGGGGGATTTTTTTATCTTGATGAAAACATAAGATATCTTCTGCCAAGGTAATGGCTGGGCGGCCGGGAATCCTGTTGTGTTTGTATTTGGAAATAACATCAAGAATAAAACGGATTTTACTCATTTTAAACCGGCGGAACAGCAGATTATGACTCAGCCTGACTAGCTCCTTATATCTTTCTGATCAATATCCCGTTTTATATATTTTCTCTCATCAGAGTGGGCATCAAACTCACTCTATCCACCGTATTTGCAGTCACAGCGCCGCCTCTTTTTCGGCGCTTGCCGGAGTGCTCAGCGGGTTCGGCCTGCCACCCATGTTGTAGCATCAGGCTTCACTCGGCGTTGCCAATAGTCTTGCTTTATTTCTGCAGAAACGATGCGGATGAATTCCTTGACAGTTAGTTTTCACTAAACCTCTCCTCTTTTGGCAGAGAGGTTTTTTACTTACAAGGTTTATCGATTAGAAAAAAGAGGTAATACAGAGGTAATTGAATCAGATTGGAGAGAATCAGGATGCTGAAAAGGAGACTGGAATTTTTCTTTTTATATATGATGCTCATCGGGGCATATGTCATTTGGTTTTTTCCGGTTTCCAGACTTGAGTTTTACGGAGGATTGCTTTGCTATATAAGCATTATTTTGTTCAGCATCTATTCATTAATTCTTGAAAACCGCACCTCGCAGCACACGCTGCTATGGATCCATATTCTTGTCTTTTTTCCAATCGCCGGCTACGTGTTTTATCTGTTTTCGGGACAGCTTTATGTAAAGGGAAAGCTGTTTAAGACAAAACGAATGTACAACAGGGAAAAGCTCAGGAAGCTGTTTGACAAGGAGGAAACGCCCGAAGTGACAGGGCTGAAGGACAATCAAGAGAGGTTCTTTACCTATTCCATCAGGGCTGCCCATATGAATATCAATACGAAAAGCAACATCAAAGTGCTGAAAAACGGCGAAGAAACCTTCCCGGACATTTTCAAAGCAATGAGAAAAGCGGAATCTTACATACATATTGAATACTACATGTTTAAATCAGACATGCTCGGACGCGGCATGATGGATATTATGATGGAGAAAGCGCGCCAGGGTGTCGAGGTGAGGTTTTTATACGATGCGGCAGGAAGCATGAAGCTGGCAAGAAGAGATATTATGAGAATGAAACAAGCGGGGGTGGACATCGTCCCGTTTTCTCCGCTGAAATACGGGTTTTTCAACCAGAAGCTGAATTTCAGAAATCACCGGAAAATCGTGATCATCGATGGGAAAACCGGTTTTGTGGGCGGATTAAATGTTGGGAAGGAATATATCAGCAGAGATCCGTACATCGGATTTTGGAGAGATACACACCTGCGGCTTGAGGGGGAAATTGTGCAAACGCTCCACGCTATCTTTATGCTGGATTGGGAATACGTCTCCAATGAAGTGCTAATTGATCAAGAGGAGTACAATACCCCGGTTCCTGTGGAAGGAGGAGGCATTTATCAAATTGTCGCGACAGGCCCTGACATGAAGGAAAGCATGAGCGACCTTTATTATGAAATGATTTCTTCAGCGCAGAAATCAATATGGATCGCCACGCCCTATTTTGTCCCCAATGAATCCATTCGCACGGCGCTAAAAGCAGCGGCGACAAAGGGGGTAGAGGTAAGGGTTATGGTGCCGGAGAAGAACGACAGCTTTTTGACCCAATACGCGTCGAGGTCCTATTTCCCGGAGCTGCTTCTTGAGGGCATTGAAGTGTACTCCTACCAAAAAGGCTTCATGCATCAAAAAGTCATGATCATTGATGGTGATCTCGCCTCCGTCGGCACCGCGAATATGGACATGCGCAGCTTTCAGCTCAACTTTGAAGTGAATGTGTTCTTCACGGATGCCGAAGCGATCCGAACCCTTGAGATCCATTTTGAAGAGGATATGCAGGAAAGTGAAAAGCTCAGCCCTGTCGGCTTTTATAAAAGAGGCGTGGCTGACCGGACAAAAGAGTCATTTGCCCGCCTGTTTTCAGGTGTTCTGTAAGAAAAAAGAAATCTGATCTTTCAAAACAGCCCGTGTATAGTATAATTGAGAAATATTATCAGTTATTTATACATTGGAGGAAGATAGGGTGCTGCGGCAATTTTTTTCATATTATAAACCATATAAAACGTTGTTCTTTCTCGACTTTTTCTCAGCAATCGCGGGAGGTTTAATGGAGCTGAGTTTTCCTTTGATCGTCAATTATTTTATTGATACCTTGCTGCCGGGCAGGGACTGGGGGCTGATCATCGCGACCTCAATCGGGTTATTTGCGGTGTACGCGCTCAGCTCGGCTCTTCAGTATATCGTGACCTACTGGGGACACATGCTTGGTATCAATATTGAGACTGATATGAGAAAGTCACTTTTTGACCATTTGCAAAAGCTCTCGTTCAAATTTTACGACAACAACAAGACGGGAACGCTGATGTCGAAGCTCACGAACGATTTAATGTATATCGGTGAAGTCGCCCATCACGGACCGGAAGACTTATTCATTGCGGTCATGACCATTCTTGGGGCGTTCGGAGTGATGCTGTTTATTAACTGGCAGCTTGCTTTATTAACGTTTATCATTATGCCGATCGTCATTTGGCTAGCGCTTTATTTCAACAAAAAAATGACCAAAGCATTTACCACGCTGAACAAGGATATCGGAGACTTCAGCGCGCGTGTAGAAAATAACATCGGCGGCATCCGGCTTGTGCAGGCGTTCGGAAATGAAGCGTTTGAAAAAGAACGTTTCGCCGTCAATAACCAGCGTTTTCGTGTCACAAAGCTTTCTTCCTACAAAATCATGGCGAAAAACGGTTCAATCAGCTATATGCTGACCCGGTTTGTCACGCTGTTTGTCCTTTTGTGCGGGACGTGGTTTGTCATTCGCGGCTCCTTATCGTACGGGGAATTCGTGGCGTTTGTGCTCCTGACAAATGTGCTGTTCAGGCCTATTGACAAAATTAATGCCATTATCGAAATGTATCCGAGGGGGATCGCGGGTTTCAAAAGCTATATGGAGCTCATGGAGACAGAGCCGGACATTCAGGATTCACCTGATGCGAGAGATGTTTCCGGCCTGAAGGGCAATATCCGCTATAAACATGTTTCGTTTGGCTATGATGGCCATCACAATGTCCTCAATGACATCAACCTATCCATTCAAGCGGGGGAAACGGTGGCGTTCGTCGGTCCGTCTGGTGCGGGGAAATCAACGCTTTGCAGTCTGCTTCCGCGTTTTTATGAAGCATCGGAGGGCGACATTACGATTGACGGCATCAGTATAAAAGACATGACGCTTTCTTCGTTGCGCGGGCAGATTGGCGTCGTGCAGCAGGACGTTTTCTTATTCTCGGGCACGCTTAGAGAAAATATCGCCTACGGCCGACTAGGCGCATCAGAAGAAGACATTTGGCAAGCTGTGAAGCAGGCGCATCTGGAAGAGCTCGTCCATAACATGCCCGATGGGTTGGATACTATGATTGGCGAACGCGGCGTGAAGCTTTCCGGCGGGCAAAAACAGCGTCTGTCAATTGCAAGGATGTTCTTGAAAAATCCGTCGATCTTGATTCTCGACGAAGCCACCTCAGCCCTTGATACAGAGACGGAAGCGGCGATCCAAAAGGCGCTTCAAGAGTTGTCTGAGGGGCGCACGACGCTTGTCATCGCCCACAGGCTGGCGACGATCAAAGACGCGGACAGAATTGTAGTCGTCACAAACAACGGTATTGAAGAACAAGGCCGTCATCAAGACCTGATCGAAGCCGGAGGCCTATACAGCAGGCTGCATCAAGCGCAATTCGGGCAAATGGTGCAGCGATAGGAGGAGAACATGGAAAGAAAAACTGTGCTGTACATTGCTGTTTCATTGGATGGGATGATCGCAAAAGAAGATGGAAGCATCGATTGGCTGGATGAATTTGAAGGTGAAGGTGACAACGGCTACAGTGATTTTTATCAGACTGTTGATACAGTCATTTTAGGGCGGAGCACATATGAGCACGTTAAAGTGCTAACACCGGTTTTCCCGTATCAGGATAAAACCTGCTATGTTTTTACAGGATCGCCCGACAGTTATCAAGATGAACATGTGACGTTTATCAATGAGGGAGCCAGAGCCTTCACTGCCCGTTTGAAACAGGAAAAAGGCTCAAACATCTGGATAGCTGGCGGGGCAGAGCTGGTGAATGCCTTTATGAAAGAAGATGCCATCGACGAATTCAACATCACTGTTATTCCCGTCGTTTTAGGAAGCGGCATTCCGCTGTTTCACGAACTAACAAATGAAACAAAACTGCGGTTAAAAGGGACAAAACAATTTGGACAAGCGGTTCAGCTCCATTATGTAAGAGCATAAGAAAAAGGATAGACAGATGTCTATCCTTTTTTGTATGTAAGTTAGAGCGCTTCTCTCTCAGCAGGCTCGATGAGATTTTGAAATTTTTCAATGAGCTGCGATGCTTTTGTTCCTTCAACTACGATCAAATATTCCTTTTCATTATGAGCCATGCGGAATGTTTCAAGCTCAATTAAGCTTTTGATTTTGCACATCGTTTTCTTTGAATAAATATAAACCTCGTGGCTTCCGGAATGGCACATTTTATAAAGATGAATCAAATTTCTTAAAGTAAAGGCCTGTGCGGCTACTTTCAGAGACTTGATATTTTTCATGATCTTTCTCCTCCATCGATTGTTGTCTTATATAGCCTAAGTTCCCAAAGCTGACAAGTCGTAAACCTATTTTTGCACATTTATGACTTCCATTGCAGCGCACCGCCCCCGATGCGTTTGACACCGCGGATGGAGCTTAATTCATCCATCAAGCGGAGAAGCGCCTTGTCTTTCTGCTTTGCTTCAATCATGAAATCAATATTCGTTCCCCATTGCCTAAAGCGTTCCAACAGCGGCAGCAAAAAGTTGGCGTCAACATAATCGGCATGGCTGCGTATCGCTTGCTCCGATTTTGGGGAAGACAAGTGAACCTTTGGCTGAAGGCCGATCCGCTCCCACGTTTTGATCATGCGGGGCAGTGCTACATTCAGGTCGGCGTGATCGTCTGGATTGGCGTAAAAATGATGAAAGTCAAAGACAAACGGAACATCCTCCTGCTCACAGACCTGAAGCGTTTCTTCCGTTGTATATGTTTTATCATCATTTTCAAGTGTCATCCGCTTTTTGATCTCCTGCGGCAGCTGTTTTATATTTTGATGAAATTGCGCAGTGGCGGTGTCTTTATTTCCGTAAGCGCCGCCAATATGAATGTTGATAACGGAGCGATCAGCAATGCCCATGGCTTCAAGCATGCGGTAGTGATACGCCATATCGGTTACCGCATTTTTTGTGAGGGATTCCTTCGGGCTCGTAAACAGAGTGAATTGATTTGGATGAAAGCTTGTTCGCAGTTGATGGGTTTTAACAAGCTCTCCAATCTCCCGAAACTCTTTTTGAAACGGTGTTACAAAATCCCACATCACGTCGGGATGCGTAGCCAGCGGCACAATCGAACTGGAAAAACGGTACAAAGGGATGCCGTGTCCGATGATATAGTGAAGGGTTCTCATCGTATTGCGCAAATTGGCTTTTGTCACAGTCAGAAGCGCTTCTTTTCTTTCAGTCTTTGAAAGCTTTGAATAACGCGCGAATGTCAATGTTTTAGCGGGAGACGCATCCCAAAGGCTCATCGCATTTGAAACGAACCCGAATCTGAAAATCATAGGAACTCTCCTTTATAAGAAATAAGATAATGCCCTGCCGAGCCATTCCGCCGGGCGCTGCCTGAATGTGCGCTTGCTGAAATCCTCCATCGTCAGCCGCTCCGACTTTTTCATATCCTCCTCAATCGTGGCATAGACTTCACTTGTAAACGCTTCGTCATCAATTTCGACATTCACCTCTTCATTTAAAAACAGGCTTCGTTTATCGAAGTTGGCTGTTCCGATAATGCTGAGATCGTCGTCTATGATGAGGGCTTTTACATGATAAAACCCTTGATAATAACGATAAATAAGACAGCCGGCATCCAAGAGCTCCGAATAATACGTAAAAGCAGCTTCTCGTACCAGCGGATGGTCTGATTTCATCGGTACAATGATTCTCACGGATACGCCGTTTTTTCTTGCGTTAATAAGGGCCTCTTGAAGCGGTTTTGATGGAATGTAATAAGGCGTGCAAACCGTAAGGCGATTCTTCGCTTGGGCAATATTGGCCAAGTATTTGTTTTCAAGGGAATAACCGTCGGTCGCATATATCTTGTGAGAAATAGTCCCTTGCTGAAGCTTTGGCCAAACATCCGAACCCAGTTGGATTCCGGTATTTCGTTTTAGATCAGAAGCAAAAAGCGTTTGAAGATCATGTACGCCTTCTCCCATCATGCGCAGATGATAATCCTCCCAATTGCCGAACTTCGCCTTCTTTCCAAGATATTCTTCGGCGATGTTAAACCCGCCGATATAACCGATTTTTCCGTCTATCACCGTAATCTTCCGGTGATTCCGTTTTTGCATGTGAAAAAAGAAAAAAGGAAAACGGGGACGATTCATCACATGGACATGGACGCCGGCATTTTTCATCGTCTGCAGCGCCGTTTTTTTAATTGCCCGGCAGCCAGCCCAATCCAGAAGCAAATAAACGGAGACGCCAGCTTGGGCTTTTGTTTTCAGCAAGGTATACATATTGTGGCTGACCTCATCATTTTTCATAATAAAAAACATCATGTGAACAGAAGAGGCGGCCTGGCGAATATCATTCATCATCCGCTCAACGAGATCAGCGCCGCAGTGGATCAATTCGATGTCACTCTTCTTTTTTGAAAAAACAGGCTCGTACGCCTTTTTTCTGTATCCGGCACGGCCCATGAAGATATCAAGCAGAATCAAGGCAAAGAAAATAACGACAATGATCATAATCACGATAAATACCTTCATACCGGCACTCCTTTCCGTAGTAAAGGTAGTGTGCCCGAACAGCAGGAATTTAATTATTGACTGAACACTCATTCATTATTTATCATAAAGATAATCTTATACAGATTCGGGGGTAGGGGATCGCGGTCTTTATCAGTAAAAAGGGGGAATTGGAATGAGCGGCTTTCTCATCGCAAATGCATTATTATTTCTGATTGTAACCGCTTACGCTGTCTATTTGTTTGTGTACTTGGTCAAAACAAGACTGGCCTACATCAAGCTCGGCCAGAAAGAACAATTTGATCAACGGTTCAAGGAACGGCTTCACGCCATATGGGCGAATGTATTCGGACAGAAAAAACTGCTCAAGGACAAGAAAAGCGGAATCATTCACGTCATGTTTTTCTACGGATTTATATTGGTTCAGTTCGGAGCAATTGACTTTATCATCAAAGGACTGGCTCCCGGCCGAAATCTGCCGCTTGGCCCTGTCTATCCCGCCTTCACCTTTTTTCAGGAAATTGTTACGTTTCTCATTTTAATTGCTGTTGGGTGGGCATTCTACAGACGTTATATCGAAAAGCTCGTGAGGCTGAAACGCGGTTTCAAAGCCGGACTCGTTCTCATTTTTATCGGAGGATTAATGCTGACCGTTCTGCTTGGGAACGGGATGAATCTGATTTGGCATGAGCATGGGCTTTCTTGGAGCGAGCCAATTGCCTCAGGTATTGCGTTTATGCTTAGCGGTGTCGGGAAAACAGGCGCGGCGGTGATTTTCTATATCGCTTGGTGGATCCATCTTCTGTTCTTGCTTAGCTTTTTAGTGTACGTGCCTCAGTCGAAGCATGCCCATTTAATCGCCGGCCCGGCAAACGTCTTTTTCAATCGAATGGAATCTGCCGGAAAACTTGAAAAAATTGATTTTACCGACGAAACGAAAGAAAGCTACGGAGCGGGAAAAATTGAGGATTTCAGACAGTCTCAGCTGCTTGATCTATATGCGTGTGTCGAGTGCGGCCGCTGTACCAATATGTGTCCTGCAACAGGCACCGGAAAAATGCTTTCTCCGATGGACTTGATTTTGCGTCTCAGAGACCATCTCACGGAAAAAGGCGCTGCCGTCACCTCGCGCTCCCCATGGGTGCCCGCAGCAGCGTTTCGGCATACGAGAGGCAATCAGCTGGCTGCGGCGTCAGCGGGCAGCGGATCGCAGGAAGCCGCAGCGGCGCTTGATTACAATCCAAGCTTGATCGGCGACGTCATCACAGAGGAAGAAATTTGGGCATGCACCACTTGCCGGAACTGTGAGGATCAATGCCCGGTCATGAATGAGCACGTGGATAAAATCATCGATCTCCGCCGCTACCTCGTACTGACAGAAGGAAAAATGGACAGTGACGCCCAGCGCGCAATGACAAGTATTGAGCGGCAGGGGAATCCGTGGGGACTCAACCGCAAGGAACGTGAAAATTGGCGTGACGAGGCGCCGGATGCTGAGATTCCGACTGTAAAAGAAATGAAAAAAGAAGGAAAAGAATTTGAGTACCTTTTCTGGGTAGGCGCCATGGGGTCTTACGACAACAGAAGCCAGAAAATCGCAATTTCCTTTGCCAAGCTGCTCAATCACGCGGGCGTGTCCTTCGCGATCCTCGGCAATAAAGAAAAAAATTCAGGAGACACGCCGCGCCGCCTCGGAAATGAATTTTTGTTCCAAGAGCTGGCTGAGAAGAATATTTCTGAATTTGAAAAAAATGATGTCAAAAAAATCGTTACGATCGATCCCCATGCATACAATTTATTTAAAAACGAATATCCGGATTTCGGATTTGAAGGCGAGGTTTATCATCATACAGAAGTGCTGGCCGAGCTTGTGAAAAACGGAAAATTAAGACCGCAGCACCCGCTTCATGAGACGATTACCTTCCATGATTCGTGCTATTTGGGCCGGTACAATGAAGTCTATGATCCGCCGAGAGAGATTTTGAAAGCCATTCCGGGCGTGCAGCTTGTTGAAATGGAGAGAAACCGGGAAACCGGCATGTGTTGCGGAGCCGGCGGGGGATTAATGTGGATGGAGGAAGAAACAGGCAACAGGATTAACGTCGCCAGGACAGAGCAAGCGCTCGCAGTCAACCCATCGGTGATCAGTTCTGGCTGTCCGTATTGTCTCACAATGCTTGGGGACGGCACAAAGGCGAAGGAAGCCGAAGACCAAGTCAAAACGTACGACGTCGTCGAGCTTCTGGCTCAATCCGTTTTAGGCGCTGATCTGAAAATGGGGGAGAAGCAATGAATTTTTCATTATCAGAAGAACATGAGATGATACGAAAATTGGTGCGCGATTTTGCGAAGCATGAGGTGGCCCCGACAGCAGCAGAACGGGACGAACAAGAACGCTTCGATCGCGAGCTGTTTCGGGAAATGGCAAATCTGGGGCTGACGGGAATTCCGTGGCCTGAAGATTACGGCGGAATCGGAAGTGACTATTTGGCCTACATCATCGCGGTGGAGGAGCTGTCAAAAGTGTGCGCCTCCACCGGTGTGACGCTTTCCGCCCATATCTCTCTTTGCAGCTGGCCGCTGTTTGCCTTTGGGACAGAGGAACAGAAGACAGAGTACTTAACACAGCTGGCCCTCGGAGAGAAAATCGGCGCATTCGCTTTGACCGAAGCAGGGTCTGGCTCTGACGCCGGCAGCATGAAAACAACTGCTGAACGAATCGGCGATGACTATGTGTTAAATGGTTCCAAAGTGTTTATCACAAACGGCGGCGTTGCTGATATTTACATTGTTTTTGCCGTCACCGATCCCGAGAAAAAGAAAAAAGGCATTACCGCTTTTATAGTAGAAAAGGATTTTGAAGGATTTTTTACAGGCAAGAAAGAAAAGAAGCTGGGCATCCGTTCTTCACCGACAACGGAAATCATGTTCGAAGATTGTGTAGTGCCCGCATCAAAGCGTCTCGGAGAAGAAGGAGAAGGCTTCAAAATCGCGATGAAGACGCTTGACGGAGGCAGAAACGGCATAGCTGCACAAGCTGTAGGCATCGCCCAAGGAGCGCTTGATGCGGCGCTTCAATATGCAAAAGAGCGAAAGCAATTCGGAAAATCGATCGCCGAGCAGCAGGGCATCGCTTTTAAACTCGCGGATATGGCGACAATGATAGAAGCTTCAAGGCTACTGACCTATCAGGCTGCATGGTTAGAATCATCGGGCCTTCCATATGGAAAAGCTTCCGCCATGTCCAAACTGATGGCTGGGGATACGGCGATGAAGGTAACGACCGAAGCCGTGCAGATTTTCGGCGGCTACGGCTATACAAAAGATTATCCGGTAGAACGCTATATGCGTGATGCAAAAATCACGCAAATCTATGAAGGCACTCAAGAAATTCAAAGACTGGTCATCTCCAGAATGCTCGCGGATTAACGGAAAACATCTCTCAGTCGGATCACTCTTGTAAAATTATTTAAATTAACGCTGTTAAGGGTAGCATATTCTGTTTTATTTTGTTTATAATGAGAGGTATGGTTTGTATAAGAACGATACAAAATCGCTTTCATTATTGATAAAACAGATACATATAAGTAATAGAAAGGGAGTGTCCGACCTTGGGTATCAAACAATATTCACAGGAAGAGCTAAAGGAAATGGCTTTAGTTGAAATCGCTCACGAATTATTTGAAGAACATAAAAAACCAGTTCCTTTTCAGGAGCTTTTAAATGAAATCGCATCTTTGCTCGGCGTGAAAAAAGAAGAGCTTGGAGACCGCATCGCTCAATTTTATACAGATTTAAACATTGACGGCCGCTTCCTGGCGCTTTCTGACCAGACGTGGGGGCTTCGCAGCTGGTATCCGTATGATCAGCTTGATGAAGAAACTCAGCCGACAGTCAAGGCGAAAAAGAAAAAAGCGAAGAAAGCAGTCGAAGAAGATCTTGATCTTGACGAGTTTGAAGAGATCGACGAAGACGACCTTGATTTGGATGAAGTTGAGGAAGAACTCGATCTTGAAGCCGACGATTTTGACGATGAAGATCTTGATGAAGACGACGATGATCTTGAGATCGAAGAAGATATTATTGATGAAGATGATGAAGACTATGATGATGAAGAAGAGGAAATTAAATAGTATCAGATTTCATCTTCAAAACGATCTTGACTTTCATAGTCGAACTATGTAGTATGTATTTTGGGCTCTTCAAAAACGAAGAGAGAACATAGTACGTTATGCTCCCTTTCAAGAAATTGAAAGGGAGCTTTCTTATTTTCACCCCTCATTTTTCTTATAAATCATTTAAAAGGCTAAATGATTTTTTATAAAATAGTACATTTTAAAAATGTAGCTAAGAGCGAAGAGAGGAGCAAACGAAATGACGAAATATATTTTTGTAACCGGGGGAGTTGTATCCTCACTTGGAAAGGGTATTGTAGCAGCTTCATTAGGGCGTTTGCTGAAAAACCGCGGACTGAACGTGACGATTCAGAAATTCGATCCATACATCAACGTTGACCCGGGAACAATGAGCCCGTACCAGCACGGTGAAGTATTCGTAACGGATGACGGCGCTGAAACAGACTTGGACCTTGGCCACTATGAGCGTTTTATCGACATTAACCTGAATAAATTCAGCAACGTGACAACAGGTAAAATCTATTCAACAGTTCTTAAAAAAGAACGCCGCGGAGATTACCTTGGCGGAACCGTACAGGTCATTCCGCACATCACAAACGAATTGAAAGACCGTGTTTACCGCGCAGGGAAAGAGACAAACGCAGATGTTGTCATTACAGAAATCGGCGGTACTGTCGGAGACATCGAATCACTGCCATTCCTTGAAGCGATCCGCCAAATGAAGAGCGACATCGGCCGTGAAAACGTAATGTACATCCACTGTACGCTCGTACCTTACATTAAAGCTGCTGGTGAATTAAAAACAAAACCGACACAGCACAGCGTAAAAGAATTACGCAGCTTGGGCATTCAGCCAAACATCATCGTCGTTCGTACAGAAATGCCGATTTCTCAAGATATGAAAGATAAAATCGCGCTTTTCTGCGACATCGATACAAAAGCGGTTATTGAATGTGAAGATGCGGACAACCTTTACTCCATTCCGCTGGAGCTTCAAAAACAAGGGCTTGATAAGCTTGTTTGCGAGCACATGAAATTGGCATGCAAAGAAGCGGAAATGTCCGAATGGAAAGAGCTTGTTAACAAAGTCAGCAACCTGTCTCAAACGATTACAATCGGCCTTGTCGGCAAATACGTTGAGCTTCCTGACGCTTACATTTCTGTTGTCGAGTCTCTCCGCCATGCGGGCTATGCGTTTGACGCAGATGTAAAAGTGAAATGGATCAACGCGGAAGAAGTGACAGAAAACAATATCGCAGAACTCACAAGCGGAACAGACGGCATCATTGTGCCGGGCGGATTCGGAGACCGCGGTGTTGAAGGTAAAATCGTCGCGACAAAATACGCGCGCGAAAACAACATTCCGTTCTTGGGCATTTGCTTGGGCATGCAGGTGGCGTCTATTGAATACGCACGAAACGTATTGGGCTTAAAAGGCGCCCACTCAGCGGAAATTGATCCGTCAACTCAATACCCGATCATTGATCTTCTTCCTGAACAAAAGGATGTGGAGGATCTCGGGGGAACGCTTCGTCTCGGCCTTTACCCTTGTAAGCTTGAAGAAGGCACGAAAGCCTTTGAAGTGTATCAGGATGAAGTGGTGTACGAGCGCCACCGCCACCGCTATGAGTTTAACAATGAATTCAGACAGCAAATGGAAGAGCAAGGCTTCGTATTCTCAGGCACAAGCCCTGATGGACGCCTTGTTGAAATCATCGAGCTGAAAGACCACCCTTGGTTCGTGGCTTCTCAGTTCCACCCAGAGTTCAAGTCAAGACCGACAAGACCTCAGCCTCTATTCAAAGGCTTTATCGGAGCGTCTGTCGAAGCTGCAAATCAGAAGTAATAAAAAAGACTTGCCGTTTGTCAAAAGCGGGCAAGTCTTTTTTATTTGTTTCCGGCAAGTTCCAGCATGTACAATAAGATATTATGCATACTCTTGCAGAATTTCTTTTAGTGTAAACGATAAAGCGTGATAGACATACAGTGCTGTCATTAAAGAGGGAAACCCGTAACGGGTGCCGTCTTCATCCGGAACAAGCGGCATTTTTAATTTAGAATCAATATGCACATCACAATACTGTTCTATTCCCGCACTGTCTTTGGCTGCGGGCGATACGCATACGACTCCCGCACCTTTTTCATAAAGCTCTTTTGCGAGCGCCTGTTCTTCGGCTGTGCCCGTCCCTGAGCAAAACATCAGCACCCTGTCGCTTTCTGTCACTTCCTCAGCGCTTTCTGGAAAGGCTTTGACAGATGGGAAGGGTTCTTTGCTTTCAGTGGCCTCAAAAAAGACGCCCTGCAGCTCATTTGCTCCGTATAAATAAATGGAATGCCCGCTGATCACCGCTTGAGCAAGCAGCCGCGCCCCATCTTCAATCGCGTCAGATTCCTTATCCTGAATGCGGGAAAAAATACCTGTTAACTGCGTCGTGAATATTTTCAACATAAGTGAATCCTCCTTTATAACGTACAATATCAGTATACAACAAAAGAGAAAATGCTCAGAAAATGTCGTAAAGTAGACTATTATAATTAAAGGAAATAGGAAAATCAAACAGAATACATACAATACTGCTTACTTTTGACGAAAATCATAATATTGGGGTGTAAAATGATGAATGAAAAAATTTTAATCGTTGATGATCAATACGGCATTCGTATTTTGCTAAATGAAGTGTTCAATAAAGAAGGCTACCAGACGTTTCAGGCTGCGAACGGCCTGCAGGCGCTTGACATTGTGACAAAAGAACGGCCCGACCTTGTGCTTTTGGACATGAAAATTCCCGGCATGGACGGAATCGAAATCTTAAAACGGATGAAGGTCATTGACGAAAACATCCGGGTCATTATCATGACGGCATACGGAGAGCTCGACATGATCCAGGAATCGAAGGAATTGGGCGCTCTGACGCACTTTGCCAAGCCGTTTGACATCGACGAAATCAGAGACGCCGTCAAAAAATATCTGCCCCTGAAGTCTAACTGACAAAAAGAAGAAACAAATGAATCATGTCATTATGTTGCCGATTTGTCGAAAAGTTGGTATCCTAGTTATGGAGAAAAAGCGATCTGAGTATTTACATATGACAGCAATATATGGGTCATGCTAGGGTGGAAAGCTTTTTTCGCTAGAAGACAATCAGGCTACATAAGGAGGACATTCGACATGCCTTTAGTTTCTATGACGGAAATGTTGAATACAGCTAAAGAAAAAGGGTACGCTGTAGGACAATTTAACTTAAACAACCTTGAGTTTACTCAAGCGATTTTACAAGCAGCTGAAGAAGAAAAATCTCCAGTGATCCTTGGTGTTTCCGAAGGTGCGGGACGCTACATGGGCGGCTTCAAAACAGTCGTTGCTATGGTAAAAGCACTTATGGAAGAGTACAAAGTGACAGTTCCTGTTGCGATTCACTTAGACCATGGTTCAAGCTTTGAATCTTGTGCGAAAGCGATTCATGCAGGTTTCACATCTGTAATGATCGACGCTTCTCACCATCCATTTGAAGAAAACGTAGCAACAACTGCTAAAGTTGTTGAGCTTGCTCATTTCCACGGAGTATCTGTAGAAGCTGAGCTTGGAACAGTAGGCGGACAAGAAGATGACGTTATCGCTGAAGGCGTAATCTACGCTGATCCTAAAGAGTGCCAAGAGCTTGTTGAGCGCACTGGCATCGACTGCCTTGCACCTGCATTAGGTTCTGTTCACGGCCCTTACAAAGGTGAGCCAAACCTTGGTTTCAAAGAAATGGAAGAGATCGGAAAATCAACTGGTCTTCCGCTAGTTCTTCACGGCGGTACTGGAATTCCGACTGCTGACATCAAAAAATCAATTTCACTTGGTACAGCTAAAATCAACGTGAATACTGAAAACCAAATTTCTTCTGCAAAAGCTGTTCGCGAAACATTGGCAGCTAAGCCTGACGAGTACGATCCACGTAAATACCTTGGACCAGCTCGTGAAGCGATCAAAGAAACAGTTATCGGTAAAATGCGTGAATTTGGTTCTTCAAACCAAGCTTAATTCAATTGGAACTTTTTATAGCCGCCTGACAGCTTGACAGGCGGTTTTCCGTCTATCTTTAGAAAGCGCAATCATATTCACAGTTCAGAAAATTTCTTAATCAGGGAGGCTTTTTGAAAATGTTATTCTTTGTTGATACAGCCAATATCGATGAAATTAGAGAAGCGAATGAATTAGGAATTCTCGCCGGTGTAACGACGAATCCTAGTTTAGTAGCAAAGGAAGCTAACGTATCATTCCACGACCGTCTTCGCGAGATCACAGACGTCGTGAAAGGGTCTGTAAGCGCAGAGGTTATTTCTTTGAAAGCTGAGGAAATGATCGAGGAAGGAAAAGAACTGGCGAAGATCGCTCCGAACATTACGGTGAAAATCCCAATGACGTCTGACGGTTTAAAAGCGGTAAGAGCACTTACTGACTTAGGCATCAAAACAAACGTTACATTGATCTTCAATGCCAACCAGGCGCTTCTTGCTGCCAGAGCGGGGGCAACATATGTATCTCCATTCCTGGGACGTTTAGATGACATCGGCCACAACGGGCTTGACTTGATTTCAGAAGTTAAACAGATTTTTGACATTCACGGCCTTGACACGCAAATCATTGCAGCGTCAATCCGCCATCCGCAGCACGTGACAGAAGCTGCTCTTAGAGGGGCTCATATCGGCACAATGCCGCTGAAAGTCATTCATGCGCTCACGAAGCACCCATTAACAGACAAAGGAATCGAACAATTCCTGGCAGACTGGAACAAATAATGAAAGGGGCGGCAAACAGCTTTATGCCTGTTTGCCGCGGCCTTTGTATTTCACCGACCTGATACAGCGGATCTTCAGATGCTGACGCCGCTTTACAGAGAAGGAATCATTGGGCTGCAGAAGCTGATATCGGAATGAAGGGTATGCGTACTGCTTTTGCCGGATGACGACGATGTCTCTCGAGCCGGCGGGTCTCTGTGCATCTTTTGAAACCTGTACCCCCCAAAGCTTCGCTATTTTCTTCCTGATATTTTACAATGTGTTGTATTCTTTCTCTTCGAATTGGCTAGATTTTGGACATGAGCTTTATTTGCAGAGACAGAATAAAATGACATTTTATTTAGCTCCGCAGCTATCTTCTTATGGAAGGAGACTATCATGGAAAAGTTGAATATTGCCGGCGGTGACTCGTTAAACGGTACAGTACATATCAGCGGCGCTAAAAACAGCGCTGTTGCGTTAATACCTGCAACCATTTTGGCAAATTCCGAGGTGACAATTGAAGGGCTTCCAGAGATTTCAGATATTGAAACGCTGCGTGACCTGTTAAAGGAAATCGGCGGCAACGTGCATTTTGAGAATGGGGAAATGGTTGTTGACCCTACGTCGATGATCAGCATGCCGCTTCCTAACGGGAAAGTAAAAAAGCTTCGCGCGTCATATTATTTAATGGGGGCGATGCTCGGCCGCTTCAAGCAGGCGGTCATTGGATTGCCTGGCGGCTGTCACTTAGGGCCCCGTCCGATTGATCAGCATATCAAAGGCTTTGAAGCACTCGGAGCTGAAGTAACCAATGAACAAGGCGCCATTTATTTGCGAGCTGAAAGGCTGAGAGGCGCAAGGATTTATTTAGATGTCGTAAGCGTTGGGGCAACGATTAACATTATGCTCGCCGCTGTTTTGGCAGAAGGGAAAACGATCATCGAAAACGCTGCCAAGGAGCCTGAGATCATTGACGTCGCGACATTGCTTACCAGCATGGGCGCCAAAATCAAAGGTGCGGGTACCAATGTGATTCGAATCGACGGCGTGAAGGAACTGCACGGCTGCAAGCATACGATCATTCCGGACAGAATTGAAGCCGGGACATTTATGATTGCAGGGGCTGCAATGGGCAAGGAAGTCATTATCGATAACGTCATCCCCACTCATCTTGAGTCGTTAACGGCAAAGCTGAGAGAAATGGGCTATCATATCGAAACAAGCGACGACCAGCTCCTCATTGTCGGCGGGCAGAAGAACTTAAAGCCGGTTGACGTCAAAACCCTCGTATACCCGGGGTTTCCGACTGATTTACAGCAGCCGATGACGGCGCTCCTGACAAGGGCGAAAGGGACGAGTGTCGTCACAGACACCATCTATTCGGCAAGATTCAAGCACATTGATGAGCTGAGACGAATGGGTGCCAATATGAAAGTAGAAGGCAGATCTGCCATCATCACAGGTCCTGTCGAGCTTCAAGGCGCAAAAGTGAAGGCGAGTGATCTGCGTGCCGGAGCCTGCTTGGTGGTAGCCGGACTAATGGCTGATGGCGTCACGGAAATTACGGGACTGGAGCATATTGACCGCGGATACAGCAGCCTTGAGAAGAAGCTTGAGGGGCTTGGAGCGACAATTTGGCGTGAAAGAATGACTGACGAAGAAATAGAACAGCTTCAAAATTCATAATGGTTTCTTGTGAGAGGAGATCGTGTTGAAATGGAAAGAAGTTTATCAATGGAATTGGTACGTGTAACCGAGGCTGCGGCATTGGCATCAGCAAGATGGATGGGCCGGGGAAAAAAAGATGAGGCTGATGAAGCGGCAACAAGTGCAATGAGAGACGTTTTTGATACAGTGCCGATGAAAGGGACCGTTGTAATCGGTGAAGGGGAAATGGACGAAGCGCCAATGCTGTATATCGGGGAAAAGCTCGGAAACGGGTACGGCCCTCGCGTGGATGTCGCAGTTGACCCTCTTGAAGGCACAAACATCTTAGCAAGCGGCGGCTGGAACGCGCTGACGGTGATCGCGGTCGCAGACCACGGCACGCTTCTGAATGCTCCTGACATGTATATGCAAAAAATCGCAGTCGGTCCGGAAGCGGTGGGCTGCATTGACATCGAAGCACCTGTCATTGACAACCTTAAAGCGGTGGCAAAAGCGAAAAACAAGGACGTTGAGGACGTCGTTGCCACAATTTTAAACCGTGAAAGACACGCAAAAATCATTTCCGAGCTTCGTGAGGCCGGCGCCAGAATCAAATTGATCAATGACGGAGATGTCGCAGGTGCCATCAACACGGCTTTCGACCACACGGGCGTTGATATCCTGTTCGGATCAGGCGGCGCTCCCGAGGGTGTGCTTTCCGCTGTTGCGCTAAAAGCACTCGGCGGAGAAATCATTGGTAAACTTCTTCCGCAAAGCGAAGAAGAAATCACTCGCTGTCACAAAATGGGCCTTGATTTAAGCAAAGTGCTTCGCATGGAAGACCTTGTGAAGGGTGATGACGCGATTTTTGCAGCTACAGGGGTTACTGACGGCGAGCTGTTAAAAGGAGTTCAATTCAAAGGCTCTGTCGGTACAACTGAAAGCTTAGTTATCCGTGCAAAATCAGGCACTGTTCGTTTCGTTGACGGCAGACACAGCTTGAAAAAGAAACCAAATCTTGTAATCCGTCCATAACAAACAGAAAAAGCGGGTGTGAGCCCGCTTTAACTTTTGCAGAAAAGCGTCAACTCTATCAATTCCGTGTCAAAACCTTATTTCAGTTGAATAATTTTTTGAAATAAGGTAAAAATAAAGAGTGCTGCGAATTTTACTGCGTAATACCTTCTTTTAAGCACTAGGAAAGTTTCAATTTCTACCGCATACAGACGATATAAGTATTGATCTTCTCATGTTTTTGTCCTCGCTTCCTTCAAAACTCATTAAGACAATCCTTTTAACAAAAGCGCCGATCATGGGTGGAAGTGTTACCGATAGAAGTTCCTTTATGTTAAAAAAAGAATGTGCTTTGGCGGATGTTGTGCAAAAGCAGCAGATGACATGTTCAGAGTAAGATATTGACTATGAAAAGCGTGGTGTTTTTATGAAAGACGTATCTATTTCCTCTTTGGAAAATATGAAATTGAAAGAGCTTTATGAACTTGCAAGACATTATAAAATCTCCTATTACAGCAAACTGACAAAAAAAGAACTCATTTTCGCCATTCTGAAAGCGAATGCAGAACAAGAAGATCTGCTGTTTATGGAAGGCGTTCTTGAGATCATCCAGTCTGAAGGTTTCGGCTTCCTGAGACCGATCAACTACTCTCCAAGCTCAGAAGACATTTACATCTCAGCTTCACAAATCCGCCGTTTTGATTTGCGGAACGGAGACAAAGTATCAGGCAAGGTTCGCCCGCCAAAAGAAAATGAGCGCTACTATGGACTTTTGCACGTTGAAGCAGTAAATGGGGATGATCCCGAATCTGCAAAAGAGCGTGTGCATTTCCCGGCTCTTACGCCACTTTATCCGGATCGTCAAATGGTGCTTGAAACAAAGCCGAACTTCTTGTCTACAAGAATTATGGACATGATGGCGCCGGTTGGATTTGGACAGCGCGGATTGATTGTTGCGCCGCCGAAAGCCGGAAAAACGATGCTGCTGAAGGAAATTGCCAACAGCATTACAGCGAACCAGCCTGAAGCAGAGCTGATCGTGCTTTTAATTGACGAGAGACCTGAGGAAGTAACCGATATCGAGCGCTCTGTAGCTGGGGATGTCGTCAGCTCAACGTTTGATGAAGTGCCGGAAAACCATATCAAAGTGGCCGAGCTTGTGCTTGAACGTGCGATGCGTCTCGTGGAACACAAAAAAGACGTCATTATCCTGATGGACAGCATCACACGGCTTGCCCGCGCCTACAACTTAGTGATTCCGCCAAGTGGAAGAACGCTTTCCGGGGGGATTGACCCAGCGGCGTTCCACCGTCCGAAACGCTTCTTTGGGGCTGCGAGAAATATCGAAGAGGGCGGCAGCTTAACCATCCTTGCTACGGCTCTGGTTGATACAGGTTCACGTATGGATGATGTCATTTATGAAGAATTCAAGGGAACAGGCAACATGGAGCTCCATCTTGACCGCTCTCTTGCCGAGCGCCGCATCTTCCCTGCCATCGATATCCGCCGTTCAGGAACGCGCAAAGAAGAGCTGCTTGTGCCTAAAGAGCATCTTGATCGTTTAT
Organism: Bacillus sp. LJBS17; assembly: GCF_019334685.1. Classification (NCBI taxonomy): domain Bacteria; kingdom Bacillati; phylum Bacillota; class Bacilli; order Caryophanales; family Bacillaceae; genus Bacillus; species Bacillus sp. LJBS17. The sequence goes on along the minus strand of NZ_CP079759.1, from coordinate 3,776,832 downwards.
GGTCTATCCGCAAAACGATGTCTGATTCACCTGATTTCGCAGAAAAGTTCATGAGAAAAATGAAAAAAACCAAAACAAACCAGGAATTTTTCGATATTCTCAATCAAGAATGGAAACAGGCAAATCTATCATCTGCAAGAAGGTAAATTGTATTTGCAAAAGAAGTAAATCACTGATATAATTTTCTCATATGCGTTTCGGACAATGCTCCGAAATAATAACTCTGTTTCCACACGGGATTCAGGGCGGAAGGAGATGGATACAATGAAAGCAGGAATTCATCCTAATTTCAAAAAAGCAACAGTTAAATGCGCTTGCGGAAATGAATTTGAAACAGGCTCAGTAAAAGAAGAGGTACGCGTTGAGATTTGCTCTGAATGCCACCCATTCTACACTGGCCGTCAAAAATTCGCTTCTGCTGATGGTCGTGTTGATCGCTTTAACAAAAAATACGGTCTTAAGTAATAATAGATTTCTCAACAGGCAAGCAGCAGTCTTGCCTGTTTTTTATATTGTCTAAAACACAGCTGGCAGAGAGAGGGGAGCGAAGCCTATGTACATAATGAAACAAAGCGGGTGGCTTGAGCTGATTTGCGGCAGCATGTTCTCGGGGAAATCTGAAGAGCTGATCAGAAGAGTGAAGAGAGCAACTTATGCCAAGCAGGAAGTCAGGGTATTTAAGCCTGTAATTGATAACCGATACAGCGAAGCTGCTGTTGTCTCCCATAATGGAACATCGATGACGAGCTATGCCATTTCGTCTGCTGCGGACATTTGGGATCACATCAGTGAAAGTACAGATGTGATTGCGGTTGATGAAGTGCAGTTTTTTGATCAGGAAATTGTTGAGGTTTTATCATCTCTTGCCGATAAAGGCTACCGTGTGATAGCAGCAGGCCTTGATATGGATTTTAGGGGAGAGCCGTTCGGTGTCGTCCCGAATATCATGGCGATTGCGGAAAGTGTGACAAAGCTGCAAGCCGTCTGTTCTGTTTGCGGATCACCGGCGAGCAGAACACAGCGCCTCATTGACGGCAAACCTGCTTCTTACGATGATCCGGTCATTTTGGTTGGTGCATCTGAATCATATGAAGCAAGATGCAGACATCATCACGAAGTCCCAGGTAAATCTAAAAAATAGTCCAAAACATGGGTATAAAGATAGAATGCACCGGCTAAAAACACCGGTGTTTTTTTTATATTCTGATAATATGCAATTAAAAAATTTAAATAAGTATATTAAAAAATTAAGTAATTTTCTTCCCTTGAATTTTGATTTTGACAGGCATACAATAGCTTACGTAATGTAAATAGTTTTGAGACATTGTTCGAATAATTGTCACAAAGTCGCATAAAGATCATGATCGGTCATATTTTAGATGGGTTATTACTTAACTTGGTTAACTATTTCAAGAAAGAAGGAGATTTGCTTGAATAACATAAAAAAAACGAAAGAAGGCCACTTAGAAACAACTCTTAGAGGAAAAGAAGTTTTATCTATTCCTACTTTAAATAAAGGCGTTGCTTTTTCACTAGAAGAAAGACAAGAACTCGGCTTAGAAGGGCTTCTGCCGCCAACTGTACTTTCTCTTGATCAACAAGCACAACGCGCGTACGAGCAATTCCAAGCGCAGCCTGACCGCCTTCGTCAAAATGTTTACTTAAGTGATCTTGCAAACCGTAACGAAGTTCTTTTCTATAAATTGCTGAAAAACCATCTTCGCGAAATGCTTCCTGTTGTGTACACGCCAACAGTTGGTGAAGCGATTCAGGAATACAGCCATGAATATAGAAGACCTCAAGGAATCTACTTGTCAATCGATAACATTGACGGTATTGAAAAAGCGTTTGAAAACCTTCATGCTACAGCAGGCGATATTGATCTTATCGTTGCTACTGACTCCGAAAGCATTCTCGGTATCGGTGACTGGGGTGTAGGCGGTATTAATATCGCAATCGGTAAATTGGCTGTTTACACTGCTGCAGCTGGTATTGACCCTAGCCGTGTTATCCCGGTTGTGCTTGATGTCGGTACGAACAACGAAAAACTTCTAAACGATCCTTTATATATTGGTAACAAGCATGAACGTGTTCAAGGTGAACGCTACGAAGCTTTCATTGACGCTTATGTAAAAGCTGCATTGAAATTCTTCCCTAAAGCGCTTCTTCACTGGGAAGACCTTGGCAACAAAAATGCACGCAACATCATGAAAAAATACAATCATGAAATCCTGACATTTAATGATGATATTCAAGGTACTGGCGCGATTACACTTGCAGGTGTGCTTGCCGCTATGAAGAAAACCGGCGCTTCTATTAAAGATCAGCGTGTTGTTATCTTCGGTGCTGGTTCTGCTGGTATCGGTATTGCTGACCAAATCCGTGACACAATGGTGCTAGCCGGATTATCTGAAGAAGAAGCTAACAAACGTTTCTACACACTTGATTACAGAGGCTTGCTGACTGAAGACATCGAAGGCATCCTTGATTTCCAAAAACCTTACCTTCGCAATGCGGATGAAGTGAAAGACTGGAAGCGCGATGAAAAAGGTCAAATTCCATTCGATGAAGTTGTTCGTCAAGCGAAACCAACGATCTTGATTGGTACTTCAGGGGTTTCAGGTGCATTCACAGAGGAAATTGTAAAAGAAATGGCATCTCACGTAGACCGTCCGGTTATCATGCCGATGTCTAACCCGACTCACCTTGCTGAAGCTGTTCCTGAAGATCTGTTCAAATGGACTGACGGAAAAGTGCTTATTGCAACAGGAAGCCCATTTGACAATGTAGAATACAACGGTGTTTCTTATGAAATCGGACAATCTAACAACGCATTCGCGTTCCCTGGCCTTGGACTTGGTTCAATTGTAGCTGAAGCGCGTATCATTACACCTGCTATGTTTGCTGCAACTGCTGATGCGATTGCTGAAATGGTTGATCTTGAAACACCTGGAGCAGGATTGCTTCCAAGCATTGATAAGCTTCAAGAGGTTTCTATCCAAGTTGCGATTGCCGTTGCTGAAGCAGCAATTAAAGATGGCGTGGCAAATCGTCAGCCTGAAGATGTGAAACAAGCGGTACTTGATGCAATGTGGACACCTGAATACAAAAAAGTCATCGCGAAATAATTAGCGAGTAAATTTTTCTGTCCGAGGGAAAGCTTTTTGTAAAGCTAAAGTATACGGACATAGGATTTGGAGGAGAATATTTTGAGCATCTTAGATATCTTAATCCTCCTGGCGCCGATCTTCTTTGTTATCGTGCTGGGTTGGTTTGCAGGACATTTTGGAAGTTATGATGCCAAGTCGGCAAAAGGGGTAAGTACGTTAGTAACGAAATACGCACTTCCAGCTCACTTTATCGCTGGTATTTTGACAACTTCCAGAAGTGAATTTTTATCACAAGTACCTTTAATGATTTCTTTAATTATTGGGATTGTTGGTTTCTATATCATCATTCTTTTGGTTTGCAGATTTATTTTCAAGTATGATTTAACGAACTCATCTGTATTTTCTTTGAACTCTGCACAGCCGACATTCGCATTTATGGGTATCCCGGTATTGGGAAGCTTATTCGGAGCGAATGAAGTTGCGATTCCGATCGCGGTCACAGGTATCGTGGTTAACGCGATTCTTGATCCGCTCGCGATCATTATCGCTACTGTTGGTGAGTCTTCTAAGAAAAACGAAGAGAGTGGCGACAGCTTCTGGAAGATGACAGGAAAATCAATCCTGCATGGTCTTTGTGAGCCGCTTGCAGCTGCTCCGTTAATCAGTATGATCTTAGTGCTGGTTTTCAATTTCACTCTTCCTGAGCTGGGTGTTAAAATGCTTGATCAGCTTGGAAGCACAACATCTGGTGTTGCTCTCTTTGCTGTCGGTGTTACCGTTGGTATTCGTAAAATTAAACTCAGTATGCCGGCTATCGGTATTGCGTTACTAAAAGTTGCGGTTCAGCCTGCATTAATGTTCTTGATTGCTCTTGCTATCGGACTTCCGGCTGACCAAACAACAAAAGCAATCCTTCTTGTTGCATTCCCTGGTTCTGCCGTTGCAGCCATGATTGCGACTCGTTTCGAGAAACAAGAAGAAGAAACTGCAACTGCGTTTGTGGTCAGTGCGATTCTGTCATTGATTTCACTTCCAATCATTATCGCGCTTACTGCGTAACAAAAAAAGCTCCCTTTACGGGGAGCTTTTTGCTTTAGGTTTGAAATTTGAACAGTGACAGCAGCGGTTTTTTTCTTGTTTTGTTTTTTTCAGAAGCAGCAACGGTCTCGGGGATCGGCTGAGCGGTGAATTCTTTCATTTGTGAGGTCAGTGATTGCAGATCTGCAAGAATATCGTCGATTTCTCTGCGGTGCTGAAGCAGCTGGTAAGATACACCTTCATCGGCTTTTTGTTTCAGCTGGCGTTCCAGTTCCGACAACCTTGCCATCAATTCGCTTTCGTCCTGCCTTTGCTGTAAAAGGGTGTCCAGCTTTTGTTCAAGCTGCTCGATTCTTCGTTCTGTGTCGCTATTTGTTTTTTGGACAAGGAAGCCTGTGCGCTTTTTAGCGCTTTTCGGCAGATGAATATCCTGAATCGCCGTGCCTTCAGAGATTTGTTTTTGAACGGATTTTAGAACCTTCACGTCTTCTGCCGTGAACGAATAGTGTCCGAGCTCATTGCGTTCGGCCGGAAGATTCAGCTGCTTCACCCACCGCTGCACCGTTTTTGCGGAGACGCCGAGTTCACTTGCTACCATATTTGTATTCATGATCCCATACCTCCTTTTAAGCTAGGTATTCGACCATAGAATGAGGTTCCCTTCCCGTTAGACAAAACAAGAAAAGATTCGGCAAAGAAAGTGGGTATCTCCTTTTTTTCTTCAAAAACTGTTATTGTTCATACAGTTCTAATGGAAGCTGGTCAGGATCAAAAAAGAAGGTGAAACGTTTGCCGGTCAGCGGGTCTGTTCTGATTGGCTCTGTTTCGATTCCTTTTTCATGAAGCTCCTGAACCGCCTTATCCAAGCTGCTGACTGTAAAGGCGAGGTGGCGCAGGCCTGCGGCTTCAGGCCGGGTTTGTCGTTCGGGCGGATCGGGAAACGAGAACAGCTCAATGACATACGAGCCGTTAAGCGACAAATCAAGCTTATAGGAGCCGCGCTCTTCGCGGTACGTTTCTTGAATCACCTGAAAACCAAGCTTATGTACGTAGAAAGCTTTCGACTTTTCGTAATCTGAACATATGATTGCAATATGATGTATGGATTTCAGCAACATCATCCCTCCTCGAATTCCAGTATAGCAGAGGGGGCTTTTCCAGCTGGGATTGAAATGCTTTTGACTGGGGTTAATCACTATACTATAATGAGGATGTTACGCACAGGAAAACAGAGGTGAAGACCGTGTTAGACCGTTTAAAATCAATTGAAGAACGATACGAGAAATTAAATGAGCTTTTGAGCGATCCAGAAGTAGTCAACGATCCGAAAAAGCTGAGAGAATATTCAAAAGAGCAATCTGATATACAAGAAACAGTTGACGTATATAGACAATACAGAGATGCGTCAGAACAGCTGGCTGATGCAAAAGCGATGCTTGAAGAGAAGCTGGACGCTGAGATGCGCGACATGGTGAAGGAAGAGATTTCTGAACTTCAGAAGGAAACGGAAACACTGTCAGAACGGCTGAAAGTGCTCTTGATCCCGAAAGATCCTAATGATGACAAAAACGTTATTATGGAGATCCGCGGAGCCGCGGGAGGCGAGGAAGCCGCTTTATTCGCGGGCAACCTGTACAGAATGTATTCCCGTTATGCCGAGCTTCAGGGCTGGAAAACAGAGGTCATGGAAGCGAATGTAACCGGAACAGGCGGCTACAAAGAGATCATCTTTATGATTACGGGAAGCGGCGCGTATTCTAAACTCAAATATGAAAACGGAGCCCACCGCGTACAGCGTGTTCCGGAAACAGAATCAGGCGGACGCATCCATACATCCACTGCAACAGTAGCATGTCTTCCTGAGGCAGAAGAGGTAGAGGTTGACATCCATGAGAAGGATATCCGTGTCGATACGTTTGCTTCAAGCGGACCGGGCGGACAAAGCGTTAACACAACAATGTCTGCGGTTCGTCTGACTCACTTGCCGACAGGTGTAGTTGTATCATGCCAGGATGAAAAATCTCAAATTAAGAACAAAGAAAAAGCAATGAAGGTTCTCCGTGCCAGAATCTATGATAAATTTCAGCAGGAAGCCCAGGCTGAATATGATCAAACACGGAAATCAGCAGTCGGATCTGGTGACCGCTCTGAACGTATCCGCACATACAACTTCCCGCAAAACCGTGTGACGGATCACAGAATCGGTTTGACGATTCAAAAGCTTGATCAGATTCTTGAAGGAAAACTTGACGAAGTGGTTGAAGCGCTGATTGTTGAAGATCAGGCAAGCAAGCTTCAGCAGTCGGAAGGTTAAGATGAAGACGATATTCGAAGCCCTGAAATGGGCTTCTTCTTATTTAACCGAAGCGGGAAGAGAAGAAAATGCTGCCGAGCTCCTATTGCTTTATGATACCGGAATGGAGAGAAGCAAACTGCTCGCAAGCTTACAGGAACCGATTGGTGAAGACGAGCTGTATCGCTTTAAGCGTCACGTTGAGATGCATAAAGAGGGCGTGCCGGTTCAATACATTATAGGAAAAGAGTTTTTTTATGGACGGGAATTTATGGTGAATGATGATGTGCTGATCCCGCGGCCGGAAACTGAAGAAGTTGTCTTTCATTTGCTTGAAAAATATCGGAGTGTCTTTTCTGAAGACGGCAAGCTCGAAGTTGTTGACGTTGGTACAGGGAGCGGCGCAATAGCCGTCACGCTTGCGCTTGAAAACCAAAACTTTTCTGTGTCGGCGGTCGATATTTCGAAAGAGGCGCTGCAAGTCGCCTCTGCCAATGCAGAAAAACTCGGAGCAAATGTGCGCTTTTATCAGGGCGATCTGCTTGAGCCTTTTATTAAGGCGGGAAAAAAAGCGGATATCATTGTCTCAAACCCGCCATATATTTCAGAGGAAGAAATGGCTGATCTATCGGAAATTGTCCGTTTTCATGAGCCGCTGCACGCGCTCACCGATGGCGGAGACGGGCTGAAATTTTATAAGCGGTTTATGGAAGACATTCCGCTTGTCATGAAGGATAAAGTATTTGTTGTTTTTGAAATCGGGTGGAAACAGGGAGCGGCGGTCAAAGACCTGATCCTCAAGGCGTTTAAGGGAGCGGAAGTGGAAGTGCTGAAAGATATTAATGGAAAAGACAGAACCATATGCGCTCTGATTCATAAAAATAAATAAGCAGCTTGCTGGCGAGTGAATGGATCAAGCTGTTTAACACCAGCAAAGGGGATGTAAACATGAAAAAGGCCCTGACAGCAGGAATCCTGCTCATTGCGATTGAGAGCATGATTGGCACCATTTTTCCGCAGGCTCTTTCATATGAAGCGATTTTTGGCGTTGCGTCTCTCGTTTTAGTGGGGCTCGCGATCATTACATCGGGTTTGGCTGTAAGCGGAAGCGATCAGCGGGCAAACTACCATTCAGAAACCAAAGAAGGCCGTACATCTCGCATGAAAATGGCGGCCGCTTTCTTTGTTGCGGCGATACCTTCCATTCTATGTTATTTGCTGACGATTTTGTTTTAATAAAAAAGGAAGCCTCTTAGGCTTCCTTTTTTTGCAGTAAAACAGAGTCCCATATCCAATAGATAAGAGCTGTTAATACAGCGAAAAGATAGAAGGCTGTATTTTGAAACAAAGATTGTCCCGAAGGCTGAAGCACGCCGAAAATGATCGCGTTGGCAATAAAAGCAGCGACAAGGTAATACAGCAGATACAAAGGGCTGAACCGTTTCGGCTTTTTATTCATCATGATTTGAAGCGGCAGTGCGAAGATCAAATAAGGAAACAGAAAATAAAATGCCATTGTGATGAGAGCGGCAATGATAAATGAATGAATATAAATTACTGAATAAAGAACGGACATCGTGAATGCTGATAACAGCACTGTATAATTGTATTTCATCTTAAACCTCCTAAAACACTATCGTACCATAAATAAGATTAACAGCTTGCTAGATTTTTTTCACCCTGCACGTTTACCCCTGGCTCTACTTGTCCATAATAGGGCTAGAAACAAAGCACGGAGAGGAACGGTGGGGACCGATGAAAAAAACAGTAATCATTTGTATATATATCTTTCTTTTACTATCTGGAGCGCTCGTAGGGCTGGCAAAAGAAGAGACGGCACAGAAATCGGAAAATCAGCCGGTGGTCATACCGGATCAGGCGATTCGTCTGAGAATATTGGCAAACAGCGATAGTGACCAAGATCAGCAATTAAAACGTCATATAAGAGACGCGGTGAATAAAGAAATCACAACTTGGGTAAAGGATATTACTTCTATTGAAGAAGCGCGTCGCGTGATTCGTTCAAAGCTGCCTGAAATCAAAGCAATTGCAAAGGAAACAATGGAGAAAGAAGGAGCGAATCAGTCGATATCCGTTGATTTTGACAAAATCTCGTTTCCGACAAAGCTTTACGGCAACATGGTATATCCCGCTGGTGAGTATGAAGCGATTTTGATTACGCTTGGAAAAGGAGACGGCGCCAACTGGTGGTGTGTGCTGTTCCCGCCCCTCTGCTTTCTCGATTTTTCTAACGGGGAAGCCGTCAAAGAACAAGAAGATAAAGAAGCCTCAAAAAAGCAGACTGAAAAAGTGCTTGAGGACGTAACCGCTAAAGCGGAAAAAGCCAAAAAAGAAGAGAACGAAGAAAAAGAAGACGGCACAGAAGTGAAATTCTTTTTAGTCGAATGGATTTCCGACCTTTTTTCCTAATTCTCTGGTCTAAAAATAGATTTGCCTCATAGATTGGAAGAAAGAACGCAAAAACGGGGTGAACGGATGTTTTATCAACTGCGGGTGGCAAGGGAAAAAGACGGAGATGTGCTCGAGGCATTTTTAAAACAGGCAAAAACCAGCTATGAAGGCGTGAAAGAAGGCTTCACTCAATTTCTTATGCTGGAGGACAGTGAGAAAAACATTGCCGGATGCCTCGGTATTGAAAAAATAAGCTGTGACCAGGGGCTGCTGCGATCACTTGTCATATCGGACAAGCTTCACCAAGGCCACATTGTCACGCTTTTTCAAAGCATGGAGGTGCTGTGCGAAAAGCATCAGATCAAAACCGTGTACCTAGTAGCAAATCAGCATTCCTCTGCGGACTTTCTGACGGCTATGGGTTTTGAAAGAGCTGAGAGTGTACCGGAGGAGCTGTTTTCTTCTGATCACTTCTGTGAATCGCGGCAAACAGAAGGAGCCGTTTTGATGAAAAAAGCGTCTGGATAAGTGCAGTTTATACACATACTTATCCACTTCTTTATTAGCGTTGTCCACAATTTGTGGATAACGCTTGTTTTATTACAGGACATCTTTTATACTTTCAAAAGGATTACACGCGTAAAACAATCGTTTTATTGTTGTGAATAAGGAGTTTGGTCAGAAATGAAAACGAAAAGATGGTTTGTGGATGTAACTGACGAGTTATCCACAAATGATCCACAAATTGCACAAGCAGCCGCTTTGCTCCGAGAAAATGAGGTCGTTGCCTTTCCGACAGAAACAGTATATGGCCTAGGCGCAAACGCACAAAATACGGATGCCGTCAAAAAAATATATGAGGCGAAAGGGCGGCCGAGCGATAATCCCCTGATTGTCCACATTGCGGATATCAGCCAGCTTGAGGATTTAACGGGCCCGGCGCCGGAAAAGGCGAAAACATTGATGAAACGGTTTTGGCCGGGAGCACTTACGCTCATTCTGCCTTGCAAACCTGATGCGCTTTCACCTCGTGTAACGGCAGGTCTTGAAACGGTTGCCATTAGAATGCCGGATCATCCGCTTGCCCTTGCATTGATTCGCGAATCGGGACTGCCGATTGCAGCACCGAGCGCCAATCTATCAGGCAAACCAAGTCCCACAAAAGCAGAGCATGTGGCTCACGACTTGGATGGCCGCATAGCCGGTATTATGGATGGAGGCCCTACCGGAATCGGGGTCGAATCAACCGTGCTTTCATGTGCGGACGACATCCCTGTTCTCTTGCGTCCTGGCGGCATTACGAAGGAACAAATTGAAGCGGTGATCGGGCCGATCCATGTGGATAAAGGGCTCAGCGACCAAAACGAGAAGCCGATTTCTCCAGGGATGAAATATACACATTATGCGCCGACAGCGCCTCTTGCCATTTGCGAAGGCAGCCCAGAGCGCATTCAGCACCTCATTCAAGAATATCAACAGGGCGGAAGACGGGTCGGTGTCCTGACGACAGAAGAAAACGCGGGCGTTTATTCCGCTGATTATGTGAAGAGCTGCGGAAGACGGGCTCAGCTTGAGACTGTTGCGGCAGGGCTGTATGATGCTTTGCGCAGCTTTGATGAGAATAAGGTGGATTTCATTATAGCGGAATCCTTTCCGGATACAGGTGTCGGTCTTGCTATTATGAACAGGCTGATGAAAGCCGCCGGAGGAAGAGTGATTCGCTGAAAGCAGTCAGATGTTCTAACCCTTTTTGGACACGCATAGGCTAAAAAAGCGGGGCGTGTCCAAGGGGGTTATTTATGTATGTCGGATTTGTTTATAGGCGAACTGATTACATTAAGCATCATGGCGTTTGCTTTAGGGATGGATGCTTTTTCTGTCGGCCTTGGAATGGGCATGGTCAAACTTAGAAAGAAGCAGATATTCTATATTGGTTTCATCATCGGCCTCTTTCACGTCATCATGCCTCTTGCAGGGATGGCGGCCGGTAACATGTTGTCAGGGCTCCTCGGCGTGTTAGCGGTTTATATCGGTGGGGCGCTGCTTTTTGTTCTTGGGGTTCAAATGCTTATGGCCTCTTTTAAACAGTCAGAAGAACGATTCATGTCACCGGCAGGGCCGGGCTTATTGCTGTTTGCCATCGGCGTCAGCCTTGACAGCTTTTCCGTCGGCTTGAGCTTGGGGATATACGGCTCGCATCCGCTCCTCACAATTACCCTGTTCGGGCTGTTCAGCATGATGTTGACATGGCTGGGCCTGCTGGTCGGAAAACAAGTGCAGTCATGGCTTGGCACATACAGCGAAGCGCTCGGGGGCATCATATTAATCGTGTTTGGATTAAAGCTGCTTTTGCCAATTTAATATACCAATAAAAGAAACGAAGTCGCCGTTTCTTTTTTCTTCATATATAATAGAGAAAAATAAGGGGTGACTGACATGGATATTATTTTTGTCTGTACTGGAAATACGTGCCGCAGCCCAATGGCTGAGGCGCTTTTTAAATCAATTGCAGAAATGGAAGGGCTGAATGTCAATGTCCGCTCGGCAGGCGTGTTTGCTTCACCTAATGGGAAAGCGACGCCTCATGCAGTCGAAGCGCTGTTTGAAAAACACATTGCCCTTAATCATGTGTCTTCTCCATTAACTGAAGAACATATGGAGTCGGCTGATTTGGTTCTGGCTATGACCCATCAGCACAAGCAGATCATTGCCAGCCAATTTGGACGTTATCGTGATAAAGTGTTTACGTTAAAAGAATATGTCACAGGCAGCCATGGTGATGTCATCGATCCGTTCGGCGGCTCAATTGACATCTATAAACAAACGCGAGATGAGCTTGAAGAGCTTCTTCGGCAGCTGGCAAAACAGCTGAAAAAAGACCGCAGATAAGTTGTCAGAAAATCTGTAAACAGGTCATTTGCAAATCCTGCGTGAAGGAGTAGAATATAGTGAAAAGCACATCATATGGTGTGAATCAAAGAGCGGACAGGCTGCGCGGTCAATAAAGCGGGCGGGCCGCATCACACACGCTGGGAGGAAAAGCAGATGAAAGTAGCCATTGCATCGGATCATGGCGGCGTTCACATTCGAAATGAAATCAAAGAGTTAATGGACGAATTGCAAATTGAATATATTGATATGGGCTGTGACTGCGGCAGCGGCTCTGTCGATTATCCGGATTATGCTTTTCCGGTGGCCGAAAAAGTGGTTAGCGGCGAAGTTGATAGAGGCATTTTAATTTGCGGGACAGGCATCGGCATGAGCATTTCCGCTAATAAAGTAAAAGGGATTCGCTGCGCGCTGGCGCACGATACCTTCAGCGCGAAGGCGACGAGGGAGCATAATGACACAAACATCCTTGCGATGGGTGAACGGGTGATCGGACCTGGTTTGGCTCGGGAAATCGCAAAAATCTGGCTGACTACTGAGTTTACCGGGGGAAGACACCAAACGCGTATTGGAAAAATCTCAGATTATGAAGAGAAAAACCTGTAGGGGTGCTGTTTAATGAATGAGTTGAAACAAACGTGGAAGACGATGCTGTCTGAGTTTCAGGACCAAGCGGAATTGAAACAAGATCAGCTCTTCGTCCTTGGATGCAGCACGAGCGAAGTGGCCGGCAGCCGGATCGGCACATCGGGCAGTGTAGATATCGCTGAAAGCATCTACAGCGGACTTGCTGAGCTCCGGGAAAAAACGGGAATCCATCTGGCGTTTCAATGCTGCGAGCATTTAAACAGAGCGCTTGTCGTCGAAGCAGAAACAGCCAAGCTGTTCAGGTTTCCAACCGTTTCTGCCGTGCCCGTTCCAAAAGCGGGCGGAGCGATGGCGTCTTATGCGTTTAAGCAGATGAAGTCTCCTGTTCTTGTTGAAACCATTCAGGCTGACGCCGGAATTGATATAGGCGATACGTTTATCGGCATGCATCTGAAGCCGGTGGCTGTCCCTGTGCGTGTCTCTCAAAACAGCCTCGGTTCAGCTCATGTGACATTGGCGCGTACACGGCCGAAACTAATTGGCGGAGTGCGGGCGGTTTATGAGTGCGAATGAAAGGACTGCATAGCCAGTCTTTTCTTTTATTTTAAGACAGTGAAATAAATTCCGAACTTTAAATTAAATTTAAGTTATTAATATTCGTTTTTACCAATAAAAATTTAGATTTTTTAAAAATAATCTTTTACATCGGCCTTAAAAACCATGTACAATAGTGATGGTAAAAACAAAGAACAGGATACGGATAGGAGAGGATCTCGCTGATGAAACATTTACCTGCGCAAGACGAACAAGTGTTTAACGCCATTAAAAATGAGCGTGAACGCCAACAGACTAAGATCGAATTGATTGCTTCTGAGAACTTTGTAAGTGAAGCTGTTATGGAAGCACAAGGATCTGTTTTGACAAATAAATACGCAGAAGGATATCCGGGCAAACGCTACTACGGCGGATGCGAGCACGTCGATGTCGTTGAAGATATCGCTCGTGACCGCGCGAAGGAAATCTTTGGAGCGGAGCATGTAAACGTTCAGCCTCATTCAGGCGCACAAGCAAACATGGCAGTGTACTTCACGATTTTGGAGCAAGGCGATACTGTACTTGGGATGAACCTCTCCCACGGCGGCCATTTAACACACGGAAGCCCAGTCAACTTCAGCGGTGTTCAATATAACTTTGTTGAGTACGGCGTAGATAAAGAAACTCAATATATTGATTACGATGACGTGCGTGAAAAAGCCCTCGCTCATAAACCGAAGCTTATCGTAGCAGGAGCAAGTGCGTATCCTCGTACAATCGACTTTAAGAAATTCCGTGAAATTGCTGATGAAGTCGGCGCTTACTTCATGGTGGATATGGCACATATCGCAGGACTTGTTGCGGCAGGCCTTCATCCAAACCCGGTTCCTTACGCTGATTTCGTTACAACAACAACACATAAAACACTTCGCGGTCCTCGAGGCGGTATGATCCTTTGCCGTGAAGAGTTTGGCAAGAAAATTGATAAATCGATTTTCCCTGGAATTCAAGGCGGCCCGCTGATGCACGTTATTGCCGCAAAAGCTGTTTCATTCGGTGAAGTATTGCAGGACGATTTCAAAACATATGCACAAAACGTCATTTCAAACGCGAAACGTCTGGCTGAAGCCTTAACGAAAGAGGGCATCCAGCTCGTTTCAGGCGGAACAGACAACCACCTTATCCTTGTTGATCTTCGTTCGCTCGGACTGACTGGTAAGGTTGCGGAGCATGTACTTGATGAAATCGGTATTACGTCTAACAAAAACGCGATTCCATATGATCCTGAAAAACCTTTCGTAACAAGCGGCATCCGTCTTGGTACAGCTGCTGTAACCAGCCGCGGTTTTGACGGAGACGCTTTAGAAGAAGTCGGTGCTATCATTGCGCTTGCATTGAAAAACCACGAAGATGAAGGAAAACTTGAAGAAGCAAGACAGCGTGTAGCTGCTCTGACTGATAAATTTCCTTTATATAAAGAATTAGATTATTAAGATCCTAAAACCCGCTGGGGCTTATGCCCGGCGGGTTTTTTGACGATGTTCTTGAAACTCAATGTCTTTTTTTGTAGAATCAATAGAAGTGTGTAATTGTTGATGGGACAATAAAAAAGGAGCTGAAACACAGTATGGGAAAGGTTTATGTATTTGATCATCCTTTAATTCAGCACAAGCTGACATATATACGGAATGAAAATACAGGTACGAAGGATTTTAGAGAGCTAGTAGATGAAGTGGCTACACTCATGGCATTTGAAATTACCCGCGATCTTCCTCTGGAAGAAGTGGATATCAATACACCGGTTCAGGCTGCGAAATCGAAAGTCATCTCAGGGAAAAAACTCGGAGTGGTTCCTATCCTCAGAGCAGGATTGGGAATGGTTGACGGCATTTTAAAGCTGATTCCTGCGGCAAAAGTGGGACATGTCGGCCTTTACCGTGATCCAGAAACCTTAAAACCCGTGGAATACTATGTCAAGCTTCCTTCTGATGTGGAAGAGCGTGAATTCATCGTGGTTGATCCGATGCTCGCTACGGGCGGTTCCGCAGTTGAAGCCATTCACAGCCTTAAAAAACGCGGTGCGAAAAATATCCGTTTCATGTGTCTTGTAGCAGCGCCGGAGGGTGTGGAAGAATTGCAGAAGCATCATTCGGACGTTGATATTTACATTGCGGCGCTAGATGAAAAATTAAATGAAAAAGGATATATTGTTCCAGGTCTCGGAGATGCGGGTGACCGCATGTTTGGAACAAAATAAAAAATGAAATCCCCAAAAGGGGGTTTCATTTTTTTATCCAGTTTTTTGCTATTCGGTGAATCTGTATACAATTATAGGTGAAAATGTGAACATTCTGTGGAGACGTAAAGTATAAAAAGTTTTTTAACTTTAAACAGATTGACACATGTTAGGGGCTATTGTATGCTAAACGAGGGTATTATGAGAAGGTTTTCATAGCTTTCATTATAGTCCTCATCCTCAATGTAAATCCTCTCAGCAAACCCGTATTATGAGGATTTATTTAAGCGAATGAAACAGCATCCCTGCAAGGCTTGCGGATGAATGATTTTTTCGAACAGGCCCGTTTTGCCGGTCAAAAAAGGTCTTCTACTAAGGGTTAACCGCTGATTTTTGCCGTATCCAAGCTATACATTATTTTTTCATCAGGAGACAGATAATTGATGGACGATCCCAAGCTTACATTTAGCAGACAACGCAAATATTTATTGTTCATTTTGGCAGTGTATGTACTGGGTTATGGTTTAACAGCGTATAAAACCGTTTTTTTAGGCCTTATTCTGGGAACTGTTTTCAGTTTGTTTAATTTTTTACTGCTCGTCAGAAGAATGAATGCTTTTGACAGAGCTGTTGAGAAAGGAAAGTCCATACGATCTCTCGGGAGCGCAGCGCGGTGGTGCAATGCGATTCTTGCTGTGGCTGTTGCCTATAAAAATCCCGAATACTTTCATATGGCAAGTACAGTTATTGGATTAATGACAATATACCCTGTCATTATGATAGATTCCTTTATCCAGCTTAAACGTTCATCAATGGAAGAGAGGTGAAAACCCTTTGAATCATGGTTACAGAACTATAGAATTTCTAGGTCTTACTTTTAATCTGACAAACATTCTGATGATTACTGTGGCGAGTGTGATTGTTTTATTGATTGCTATATTGACGACAAGAACGCTTTCGATCCGTCCCGGAAAAGCCCAGAACTTTATGGAATGGATTGTTGATTTCGTCCGCAATATTATTGGCAGTACAATGGATTTAAAAACAGGGGCTAACTTCTTGGCACTTGGTGTCACATTGCTGATGTACATATTTGTGTCGAATATGCTGGGGCTGCCGTTCTCTATTACAATCGGACATGAGCTCTGGTGGAAGTCTCCGACAGCCGATCCTGCCATTACATTAACGCTAGCCGTGATGGTTGTTGCTTTAACCCACTACTATGGTGTGAAGATGAAAGGGCTCAAGGAATATTCCAAAGACTATTTAAGACCTGTTCCATTCATGCTCCCGATGAAAATCATCGAAGAGTTTGCGAATACGCTGACTCTAGGTTTGCGACTGTATGGTAACATCTTCGCCGGTGAGATTCTTCTCGGCCTGCTTGCGGGATTAGCAACAAGCCATTATTCGCAAAGCGTGGCTCTCGGTCTTGTCGGTACAATCGGTGCCATTCTGCCGATGCTGGCATGGCAAGCATTCAGTTTATTTATTGGTGCTATCCAGGCATTTATCTTTACAATGCTGACGATGGTGTACATGTCTCATAAAATCAGTCATGATCATTAAAACATTATATCCAAACGGATAACATTTTAAAGGAGGAACTTTTTCATGAATTTAATAGCAGCTGCGATTGCAATTGGTTTAGGCGCACTTGGTGCAGGTATTGGTAACGGTTTGATTGTTTCACGTACGGTAGAGGGGATTGCCCGTCAGCCGGAAGCAGGTAAAGAACTGAGAACTCTTATGTTCATGGGTATCGCATTAGTTGAAGCCCTTCCTATTATCGCTGTCGTTATCGCATTCTTAGCGTTCTTTGGCTAAGCATAAAAGCCTTATATGAACTAAAAATGGCGAAGATCATTCCAAGAGAACCTTCGCCATTGCTTTATGTCTGATAAGCATCCCGCCTTGCCGGCTGAAAAGAGACAAGTGCGGCTGCTGGATCAGCAAAGAAAAACCTGCAGAAGGGAGTTGCCGTAGTAGATGTCTCAATTACCACTTGAACTAGGATTGTCGTTTAACGGCGGAGATATCCTGTTCCAACTGTTAGCTATGTTAATCTTATTAGCGCTTCTGAAGAAATACGCTTTAGGGCCGCTATTAAACATAATGAAACAGCGTGAAGACCACATCGCTGGAGAAATTACGTCTGCTGAAGAAAAAAATAAAGAAGCGCAGCAGCTGATTGAAGAGCAGCGCGTTCTTTTAAAAGAAGCAAGACAGGAATCCCAAACTCTTATCGAAAACGCAAAGAAACTGGGAGAGAAGCAAAAAGAAGAGATTATTCAGGCTGCACGTGCAGAATCTGAACGTCTGAAAGAAGCAGCAAGAACTGAAATCGTGAAGGAAAAAGAACAGGCGGTTTCTGCTCTCCGTGAGCAAGTAGCGTCTCTTTCTGTCATGATTGCGTCGAAAGTGATCGAAAAAGAACTGGATGAACAAGCTCAAGAGAAATTGATCCAGGACTATCTTAAAGAGGTAGGAGAAAGCCGATGAGTGGATCAGCTGTCTCTAAACGATATGCATCAGCTCTTTTTGATATAGCCAATGAGTCCGCTCAGCTGAATCAAGTAGAAGAAGAGCTAACTGTTGTAAAACAAGTATTTCAAAATGAAAAAGCGCTTAATGATGTGTTGAACCATCCGAAGGTGCCGGCTGCGAAGAAAAAAGAGCTGATCCAAAATGCATTTGGCTCTTTGTCACAGTCCGTGCTTAATACGATTTTTCTTTTGATTGACCGCCATCGTGCCGCGATTGTGCCTGAGCTCACAGATGAGTTTATCAAACTCGCAAATGAGGCCCGTCAAACAGAAGACGCAATCGTATATTCAGTGAAACCGCTGACGGATGCTGAAATTTTACCATTATCACAAGTGTTTGCAAAAAAAGCCGGAGTCGCTTCACTGAGAATCAGAAATGAAGTGCAGACGGATTTAATAGGCGGCATTAAAGTCCGCATTGGAAACCGGATTTATGACGGCAGCGTAAGCGGGAAGCTTCAGCGCATTGAACGTCAATTAGCCGGGGAAAATCGATAGAAGGGGTGAAACCTAAGTGAGCATCAAAGCTGAAGAGATTAGCACGCTGATAAAACAGCAAATACAAAATTATCAATCTGATATTGAAGTTCAAGACGTAGGTACAGTCATCCAAGTCGGTGACGGTATTGCACGTGTGCACGGCCTTGACAACTGTATGGCCGGTGAACTTGTCGAATTTTCAAACGGTGTTTTGGGTATGGCTCAAAACCTTGAAGAATCAAACGTAGGTATCGTCATCTTAGGACCTTTCAGTGAGATCCGTGAGGGAGACGAAGTAAAAAGAACAGGTCGCATCATGGAGGTTCCTGTTGGTGAAGAGTTAATCGGCCGTATTGTAAATCCGTTAGGCCAGCCGGTAGACGGACTTGGCCCGATCCTTACAAGCAAAACTCGTCCGATTGAGAGCCCTGCACCAGGCGTTATGGACCGTAAATCCGTTCATGAACCGCTTCAAACCGGTATCAAAGCGATCGATGCACTGATTCCAATCGGCCGCGGCCAGCGTGAGCTGATCATCGGTGACCGTCAAACAGGTAAAACATCTGTTGCGATCGATGCGATCCTGAACCAAAAAGACCAAGACATGATCTGCGTATATGTTGCGATCGGTCAAAAAGAATCAACAGTCCGCGGCGTAGTAGAAACATTGCGTAAACACGGCGCGCTTGATTATACAATTGTTGTAACGGCGTCTGCGTCACAGCCGGCACCGCTTCTGTACCTGGCACCGTATGCTGGGGTTACAATGGCAGAAGAATTTATGTACAGCGGCAAGCACGTTCTTGTTGTATACGATGATCTTTCTAAACAAGCGGCTGCTTACCGTGAGCTGTCCTTGCTTCTTCGCCGTCCGCCAGGCCGTGAAGCGTTCCCTGGGGATGTATTCTATCTTCATTCCCGTCTGCTTGAGCGTGCAGCAAAGCTTAGCGACGCGAAAGGCGCAGGATCAATTACAGCTCTGCCGTTCGTAGAAACACAAGCCGGAGATATCTCTGCTTATATTCCGACGAACGTCATTTCCATCACCGACGGACAGATCTTCCTGCAATCTGATTTGTTCTTCTCAGGCGTACGTCCAGCGATCAATGCCGGATTGTCTGTATCCCGTGTCGGCGGCTCAGCGCAAATCAAAGCGATGAAAAAAGTATCAGGTACTTTGCGTCTTGACCTTGCGTCATACCGTGAGCTGGAAGCATTCGCTCAATTCGGTTCTGACCTCGACCAAGCGACTCAGGCAAAACTGAACCGCGGTGCGCGTACAGTTGAAGTGCTGAAGCAGGATCTGAACAAGCCGCTTCCGGTTGAAAAGCAAGTAGCCATTCTTTATGCGCTGACAAAAGGATATCTCGATGATATTCCTGTGGCGGATATCAGACGTTTTGAAGAAGAGTACTACATGTACCTTGACCAAAACCATAAAGACCTGCTTGACGGAATTGCGAAAACAGGAAACCTTCCTGCTGATGAAGACTTCAATGCTGCAATCGAAGGCTTCAAACGCACATTTGCACCAAGCAACTAACTCGAATGCTGATGAGAGAAAAAGGTTCTCTTTTTCTCTCTTTTTACGCAGATGAAGAGAAAAGGTGGTGAAATCTTTGGCCTCATTACGCGATATTAAGTCAAGGATCACGTCAACGAAAAAAACAAGTCAGATTACAAAAGCCATGCAGATGGTATCTGCGGCTAAGCTGAATCGTGCTGAAAACAATGCAAAATCATTTGTGCCATATATGGATAAAATCCAAGAGGTTGTGTCAAACGTCGGAAGAGTTTCCGGCAACGTGAAGCACCCGATGCTTCTCAGCAGAGAAGTGAAAAAAACGGCATACCTTGTCATTACGTCTGACCGCGGTCTTGCCGGCGCTTTTAACAGTTCGGTTTTACGGAGTGCTTATCAGGCCATGCAAGAACGTCATCAGTCTAAGGATGAGTATGCGGTGATTGCCATCGGAAGAGTGGGCCGTGATTTCTTTAAGAAACGTGAGATTCCGATCATTTCCGAGTTAACAGGACTTGGGGATGAAGTGACGTTTACAGAAATTAAAGATCTTGCCCGTCAAACGATCCAAATGTTTATAGACGGTGCGTTTGATGAATTGCACCTTGTTTATAACCATTTTGTCAGCGCCATTACGCAAGAAGTAACGGAGAAAAAACTTCTGCCGTTATCTGATTTGGGCAACGGCGGCGGAAAAAGAACGGCGTCTTATGAATTTGAACCATCTGAAGAGGAGGTTCTGGAGGTTTTGCTTCCTCAATATGCAGAAAGCTTAATCTTCGGTGCGCTTCTTGACAGTAAAGCAAGTGAGCACGCTGCAAGAATGACGGCGATGAAAAATGCGACAGACAACGCGAAGGAACTTATCGATTCACTTTCGCTATCTTACAACCGCGCTCGCCAAGCAGCCATCACACAAGAAATAACAGAAATTGTCGGCGGAGCAGCCGCTTTAGAATAGAAAGATTTTGTCAGGAGGGATAGCGATGAAGAAAGGACGCGTTAGCCAGGTATTAGGACCGGTCGTCGACGTGCGTTTTGAAGACGGTCACTTGCCTGAAATTTATAATGCGATTAAAATTTCACAGCCAGCTGCAAGTGAAAACGAAGTAGGTATTGATTTAACGCTTGAGGTCGCTCTTCATTTAGGTGATGATACAGTCCGTACAATCGCAATGGCATCTACAGATGGTGTTCAGCGCGGTATGGAAGCTGTAGATACAGGAGCGCCAATCTCAGTACCGGTTGGTGATGTAACACTTGGACGTGTATTTAACGTTCTCGGAGAAAATATTGATTTGAATGAGCCGGTTCCTGCGGATGCGAAAAAGGATCCGATTCACAGACAGGCGCCTTCATTCGATCAGCTTTCAACAGAAGTTGAAATTCTTGAAACAGGTATTAAGGTTGTTGATTTGCTTGCTCCTTACATTAAGGGCGGTAAAATCGGATTGTTCGGTGGTGCCGGTGTAGGTAAAACCGTATTAATCCAGGAATTAATCAACAACATCGCGCAAGAGCACGGCGGTATCTCTGTATTCGCCGGCGTAGGAGAGCGTACTCGTGAAGGGAACGACCTTTTCTACGAAATGAGTGACTCTGGCGTAATCAACAAAACAGCCATGGTATTCGGACAAATGAACGAGCCGCCGGGCGCACGTATGCGTGTTGCTTTGACAGGCCTTACAATGGCTGAGCACTTCCGTGATGTACAAGGACAGGATGTACTGTTCTTCATCGATAACATTTTCCGTTTCACACAAGCGGGATCAGAGGTTTCAGCCCTTCTTGGCCGTATGCCTTCAGCGGTTGGTTATCAGCCGACGCTTGCAACTGAGATGGGTCAGCTCCAAGAGCGTATCACGTCTACGAACGTTGGATCAGTTACATCTATCCAGGCGATCTACGTGCCTGCCGATGACTACACTGACCCGGCGCCGGCGACAACGTTCGCTCACTTGGATGCGACAACAAACCTTGAGCGTAAATTAACTGAAATGGGTATTTACCCTGCGGTTGATCCGTTGGCATCTACATCACGCGCCCTTGCTCCTGAAATTGTTGGAGAAGAGCATTATGCGGTTGCGCGTGAAGTACAGTCAACGCTTCAGCGTTACAAAGAGCTTCAGGATATCATTGCGATTCTCGGTATGGATGAATTAGGCGAGGAAGACAAACTTGTCGTTCACCGCGCACGCCGTATCCAGTTCTTCCTTTCTCAGAACTTCCACGTGGCTGAACAGTTCACTGGACAAAAAGGTTCTTACGTGCCTGTAAAAGAGACGGTACAAGGCTTCAAAGAAATCTTAGCCGGTAAATATGACCATCTTCCAGAAGATGCGTTCCGTCTTGTAGGCCGTATTGAAGAAGTTGTTGAGAAAGCAAAAGAAATGGGTGTAGAAGTTTAATCTGGTCCTAGGAGGGTAAAAGCATGAAGACCGTTAAAGTCAATATCGTTACTCCCGACGGCCCAGTATACGATGCGGATATCGAAATGGTGAGTGTGAGAGCCGAAAGCGGCGATCTCGGTATTTTGCCAGGCCATATTCCTACCGTGGCTCCTCTTAAAATCGGCGCTGTCCGTCTGAAAAAAGACGGGCAGACTGAAATGGTTGCCGTCAGCGGCGGTTTTGTAGAAGTCCGTCCTGATCAGGTCACCATCCTTGCCCAGGCTGCCGAGACAGCAGAAGGCATCGATAAAGAGCGCGCTGAAGCTGCACGCCAGCGGGCGCAGGAGCGTTTGAATACTCAATCAGATGATACTGACATTCGTCGGGCTGAGCTTGCGTTACAGCGGGCTTTGAACAGATTGGATGTAGCAGGGAAATAAGAAAAATCCTTCTCTTTATGAGAAGGATTTTTTTATGAACGCACAAGAGAATCAAACAGCGATAACAGCGGGCGATCCTCTTTTGGACGCAGGTATAAACCATCACAGGCATTCATTGTATGCCACGATTTGCGATGTCTTCTAAAGCCAAGTGTATAAGCGCCGTCTTTATAGGGATAAGGTTTTACAACCCATTCAGCATCTTCATGGCGGGCAATCACGCAATCTATAAGATAAACACTGATCATTTTCTCGAATTCTTCAATAGGAAGATTCCAATCAGCAAGCAAAAGCTCTTGTATACTTTGAAAATAGAGGTTTTCAAGCTCTTCAAGGCTTTCTCTCGTATAGGTAAGAGAAATGTTAAAAAACTGACACAATTCATTCAGTTCTTCAATCTGTGACTGTCTATAATCATAATAGAATGCAATTGCTTCCCATTCCTGATCAAAAATTGGCAGGTCCTCACCATATTGCTTTTCAGGCTGAAAAAAAGAATGATTCACATTTGCCAGCTCCTTTCCAATAAAGTATACCATGTAAAAGAATCGCACTTTAAGCGGGGATTAGCCCTAGATTTGGCTGATTATTCCGTTCTGTATAAAATGTATCATCTTTATCTGTGCTTCTTATATAATAAGAAAGGGTATGAACGCAGAGAAAGGAGTGTAATAGATGAGTGTATTGGGACAGCAGGCTGCAATCGGCATTGTCGTTCACCTGATTTTTATAGCAGTGACTTGGTGGGCGTTGCAAGCCGTCAATATAGATCCGTTAATCAAAAAAGGCAAAGTCGTGCAGGCTAGACTCCTGATGATTTTGCTGACAATCGCCATTGGAACGGCCGTTGCCAATTTCTTTTTAGATTACCTCAATTATTCACAGCAGCTTCCCTATCTATTTTAATAGGTTTTGAACATTATTAAATGGTTGGGAGAAGCGGGTTGAGGCGAATAGCTCGAGTTTTGACGAAGATTTTTACGTATGGCGCCTCTTGCCTCCGGTAAAACTGGGGATAAGGGGGAGAGATGAACATGAAGAAAAAACAAGTAAGCCACGCTATTATCATTTCCGTCATGTTAAGCTTCGTCATTGCTGTTTTCCATACCATCCATGCGAGTGAATTAACGCCGTTAGCACAAATGGCAGAGGGGATGGAACGCCAAGATGTGTCAATAGATAAGTGGACATTGCATGCAAAACAAAACATGTCACTGACCGAAAAAGAATTTTATCAAAAAGTGCAACGTTTAAAATCAGAGTATCGTCAATATGATTGGGTGATTGCACGGGAAGATAAAATGATAAAGGCAATTGGCACATATACTGACAAAAAAAATCG
Source organism: Bacillus sp. LJBS17 (assembly GCF_019334685.1). Taxonomy (NCBI): domain Bacteria; kingdom Bacillati; phylum Bacillota; class Bacilli; order Caryophanales; family Bacillaceae; genus Bacillus; species Bacillus sp. LJBS17. The sequence continues at coordinate 3,753,012 of NZ_CP079759.1, read as the reverse complement.
TACTTCTTTTAGACTGCAGCTTGTCACAACCCTCAAAAAACACAATCCAACTTCGTATTTATTATATGAGCAAATGAGTCTAGAGACACCGGATAGCTGGAATGATACATATGAACAGTTTGAACGGGAGACACTTGGGATATTCCAAGAAAAAGTAGTTATTTTTACTTGTCTAAATGGTCACTTAGATGATAATATGAATATTGTTTTGCAAAAAAAAGCAAATCAGTTATTAAATGAATTTCAAGCAAGATCAGTAGAACATGTAGTTGAGCCAAATTTCGTTTCTATTTCTGCGTTTACAGATGAGTGGGAAGAGTACATTATGACCTCGAAACATAAAATGAATTTGCAAATTGCACTTAGAAGTGCAGGAATGGGCGGAAAACATACCGTTACGGTTGGCACACCAATCGTTACGACTGAATATTAATATAGAGAATTTAGGGACGCGGAGGGGAATACCTTGGAAAAAATCATCGTCCGCGGCGGTCAGAAGTTAAACGGCACAGTCAAAGTTGAAGGCGCTAAAAATGCCGTTTTACCTGTTATCGCTGCATCTTTATTAGCAAGTGAAGAAAAAAGCGTAATTTGTGATGTACCTACGCTCTCCGATGTATATACAATTAACGAAGTGTTGCGTCATTTAGGAGCAGATGTGCATTTTGAAAATAATGAAGTGACTGTAAATGCTTCATACGCTTTGCAAACTGAAGCACCTTTTGAATATGTTCGTAAAATGCGTGCGTCTGTGCTTGTCATGGGGCCGCTTCTTGCGCGTACAGGTCATGCAAGAGTTGCACTTCCGGGCGGATGCGCAATTGGTTCCAGACCGATTGATCAGCATTTAAAAGGTTTTGAAGCAATGGGCGCAGAAATCAAAGTCGGTAATGGCTTCATTGAAGCTGAAGTAAAAGGCAGACTGCAAGGCGCAAAAATTTATCTGGACTTCCCAAGTGTAGGAGCTACAGAGAACCTGATTATGGCAGCCGCTCTAGCTGAAGGAACAACAACGCTGGAAAACGTGGCAAAAGAACCCGAAATCGTTGATTTAGCAAACTATATCAACGGCATGGGCGGAAAAATCCGCGGAGCTGGCACCGGCACCATCAAAATTGAAGGAGTCGAAAAGCTTCACGGCGTAAAACACCATATTATTCCTGACCGTATTGAAGCGGGCACATTTATGGTTGCTGCTGCAATCACTGAAGGAAACGTATTAGTAAAAGGAGCGGTTCCTGAGCACCTCACCTCTTTAATTGCAAAAATGGAAGAGATGGGTGTAACAATTAAGGATGAAGGTGAAGGTCTGCGTGTCATCGGCCCGAAAGAACTTAAACCGATTGACATCAAAACAATGCCTCACCCGGGCTTCCCGACTGATATGCAGTCACAAATGATGGCGCTTCTGCTTCGTGCAAGCGGCACAAGCATGATTACAGAAACCGTTTTTGAAAACCGTTTTATGCATGCGGAAGAATTCCGCCGTATGAATGGTGATATCAAGATTGAAGGACGTTCTGTCATCATTAACGGTCCTGTACAGCTTCAGGGAGCTGAAGTTGCAGCGACTGATTTGCGTGCAGGTGCAGCGCTGATTCTTGCGGGGTTAGTGGCTGAAGGTCACACACGTGTTACTGAATTGAAGCACTTAGACCGCGGTTACGTTGATTTCCATCAGAAGCTTGCCGCTCTGGGCGCAGACATCGAACGTGTAAATGATGAGTCTGCTTCTGAGCAAGAGAATAAAGAAGTCGTTTCTGACTTAAATGCATAAACTTACTTGAAAATCAGTATGTCACTCTGGCATACTGGTTTTTTATTTTTTGTGTATTATCATCATTATGCGCAAAATAGCAAAAAAGAATACGTAAATGACAAATAAAGTTTCTGTCCAAAACGAGAGTCATATTAGCTTGTCCCTGCCCATAGACTAGACTAGAGTCGAATCCCGAGCAGGAGGCAGCTGAATATGAAACAATTCGCAATCACACTATCCGTACTATGTGCATTGATTCTCTTGGTTCCCACACTCTTGGTTATACCATTCCAGCATAATAAGGAAGCGGGGGCCAGCGTAGAATCAGAAAAGACAGCAGTCAGCACGAAACCAGCATCGAAAGGAGCAGAGACATTGAAAGCATCACCTGTTTCTATTCCCGTCTATCGAACCGCAAATCAATCCGTAGAAAACATTCCGCTTGAAGAGTATGTGATTGGAGTCGTCGCCTCCGAAATGCCGGCAACCTTTGAATCTGAAGCACTGAAAGCCCAGGCCCTCGCCGCCAGAACATTTATTGTCAGACTGATGGTGTCAAATTCAGCGGTTGAGGCTCCTAAAGGCTCACTGGTGGATGATACACAGATGTTCCAGGTGTATAAAAACAAAGCGGAGCTGAAAAAACAGTGGGGCACAAGCTATGAGACAAAACTGAAGAAAATCACAGCTGCGGTAGCCAGTACGCAAGGCAAAATCTTAACGTACAACAACCAGCCGATTGAAGCCTCCTTTTTCTCCACAAGCAACGGCTACACAGAGAATGCAGAAGCTTATTGGACAAGTGCTATCCCATATTTAAAAAGCGTCAAAAGCCCATGGGATAAAAAGTCTCCGAAATATAAGGCAACGAAAACCTTTACAGTGGCAGAATTTCAGCAAAAGCTTGGCGTCAAGCTGGATGGATCTAGCGCAGTAGGGAAGATTACCGGCGAGACACCGGGCCACCAGGTCGCAACTGCCGTCATTAACGGCAAGACGCTGAAAGGAAGAGACATACGTGAAAAGCTGGGTCTCAACTCCGCCGATTTTGAATGGAAGCGAAATGGAGACACAATTACAGTCACGACGAGAGGATTTGGCCACGGTGTTGGGATGAGCCAATACGGAGCGAATTTTATGGCCAAAGAAGGCAAAACGGTTGATGACATTGTAAAGTACTATTACCAAGGCACACAAATTTCTGAGGCAGATGCGTTTTTGAATAAATATATGGCGAAAAAGTAGAAAAAGACGCTCATTGGGCGTCTTTTTCTGTTCCTGAATATCTTTTATCTAAGAGCAGCTGAAACGGTTTAGAGGAGCTTCTGACCATCTTTAAGGATCAGTCCTTTTTTCCTGATTTCAGGCTTTGAGATTGTGGTAAAGTCATCCACATTTGTCGACAGACTTCGACAGACTCATATAACGAAAGCCGAAAGGCGGACAATCTTCTCTTTTCATAGGGGCGTTAGGTGGAAATCACTAATAAAAACATAGGTTTCTATGCAAAAGTAAACAACAGCAATGGGGAAGCCCGCCCTATTTATTTCTCGGTTTTTGTTGATTACGATAGATTATGTTCAGCGTTGAACATCTGCACGCAGAAACAAATTGGTAAAGGGGTACGAACATGAAGAAAAGATTTTCACTGATCATGATGACAGGATTGCTTTTTGGATTAACTTCACCTGCTTTTGCAGCTGAAAAGACAGAAACGGAGGCTAAAGCGCCGGCGAACGTGGCGGTCTTGCTTGATGCCAGCGGAAGTATGGCGAAAAGAATAGATGGTGTATCTAAATTTAATTCAGCCAAAAAAGAAATTTCAAAGTTTGCGAGCTCATTGCCAGAAGGAACTCAGGTGAAAATGAGCGTGTTTGGCTCTGAAGGAAACAATAAAAATTCCGGAAAAGTTCAGTCATGTGAAGCCATTCGCAACGTATACGGCTTCCAAAGCTTTAACGAGCAAAGCTTCCTCAATTCTCTCAATACAATTGGGCCGACTGGCTGGACGCCAATTGGCAAAGCGCTGAACGAGGCGAAATCTTCTTTTGACCAGCTTGATGCAAAAGGGGAAAAAGTGGTGTATCTGTTGACAGACGGTGAGGAAACGTGCGGAGGAAACCCGATTAAAACAGCAAAGGAACTGCAAAAAGACAATATCACTGTTAATGTGATCGGCTTTGATTATAAAGAGGGATACAAAGGCCAGCTGAACGCAATTGCGAAAGTAGGCGGCGGTGAATACTTCCCGGCTTATACCCAAAAAGATGTTGAGAAAATTTTCACTCAGCAATCACTAATGTTATCTAAATAAGAAAAAAGAGGCTGGTGATGGTCAGCCTCTTTTTGTATGTAACAAAAACTTCAAAACTAATTAGCTGTCTGCCTGTAGCATAGTAGCAGATTTCCGTTTTTCTGTCATAATTAAGGCGAAAAAAGAATGAATGATCACACAATCTGTTTATGCTTTCTGGGCGGAAATGGCTAAAAATGAACGGCATTTCAAGCGATTTTGGACAGATCGTGAAAGCAGCACAAAAGGCAGCATGTCCTATATCTTTTTGCATTTTCGTATTCTAGCATAAAGAAGAATCCAACATATAGTTGGAAAATATGAAAAAGAAAGGAAGTAATCATATGAAAAAATTGCTGGCTGCCGGTATCATTGGATTGTTGACTGTTTCCATTGCCTCCCCGTCTTTTGCCGCTGAGAAACAGGCTGATACAAATGTAGCTGTTTTGTTTGACGGAAGCGGAAGCATGGTTCAAAAAACAGGAGGAGAGCGCAAAATAGACATTGCCAAAAAATCAGTAAAATCTTTTGCCGAACTTCTTCCAAAGGATACAAATCTTATGCTTCGCGTTTTCGGGCATGCAGGGAACAATAAACTGTCCGGTAAAGCCCTTTCGTGCAGTACGACGGAAACCATTTACGGCCTTCATCCATATGAAGGGTCTCTGTTTGACAATTCATTGAGTGAGCTCAAGCCGACTGGATGGACACCGATTGCCAAAGCACTTGCAGACACAAGAAAAGAATTTGAAGCATTTGATGCAGACGGGAAAAACGTGGTGTATTTAATCACTGACGGTGAAGAAACGTGCGGCGGAGACCCTGCGGCGGAAATCGAAAAGCTCCGTGCATCAAATGTGGATACGATTGTAAACATCATTGGCTTCAACTTTGATGTCAAGGGTAATGAAGAGATGAAACAAGCAGCTGTCGCTGGCGGCGGAGAATATATTTCAGCGAACAGTGCGGATGAGTTCGAACAGGCTTGGGAAAAAGAAGCACAAAAATTTACTGAGTAAGGAACCTAAAGATCAGGCGCTCCCCCAGGCGCCTTTTTTTATTGGTTTAAAAACAGTTTGGGCGGGAATGATACCCTAAAAAGGGGTTGAACATATGAAATTATTCGGAATGATTTTTCTTATAGCAACCGTTGCATTCATATTGCTTGGTGTTCTTCTAAAACTGGCAGCCTTCTTTTTTGTCAGCATTCTCACCTTGATCGCAGCTATTGTGCTGTTTACGGTTCTGAAAAAGAATCAGTATAATCAACCATAGAGTCCTTTCTATAGAGGGCTCTCAGCGTGTCGACAAGCCCAGCGTTCGTTGTCAATGCACATTGGTAAAAGGAATGGCGGCTAAATGCTTAGGCGCCCTGCCTAAACACCGCCGTCATCACATCCTGTGAAAGCCCTTTATATAGAGGGCTCTTTTTGTGTCTCAGAATTCGACAAAATCCGAGGAGTGTGAAAAAATATAAAGGCAGGAACATTGCGGAGGGGAAGAGACATTGAACGATAAAGTAACTGCGGTCAGGGATGTATGGCGCTATGAACAAGGGGAAATAAGCAAAGTAGAAGACCGGATGGTGACGGAATTCCCTTTGACAGTGATACTGAATGGCAGTGAATTTGTGACGCTCGTTTGTACGCCTGAGCATATCGAAGAGCTTGTCATCGGATTTCTCGCATCAGAGGGTGTTATACGATTTAAAAAAGAAATTAAAAGGTTTACAATAGATGAAAGTCTCGGTTTTGTATATGTCGACCTCGTTCACCCTGAGACATTGGATCAAAAGGATTATACGAAACGGGTGATCGGCTCATGCTGCGGAAAGGGCCGTCATTTTTATTTTCAGCAGGATGTCAAAACAGCCAAGACGGCTGTCAGCCAAATCAAGATATCGCCTGAGGCATGTCTGGCGCTTATGAAAGACATGCAGCAAGGGAGCGGGACGTTTCAGGATACGGGAGGCGTCCATAATGCGGCGCTTTGCGACACAGAGAAGCTTCTGTTGATGCGCACAGATATCGGTCGGCATAACGCACTTGATAAACTATACGGACACTGCCTTTTAAACGGGATGTCCGTACGCGACAAACTGATTGTGTTCAGCGGCAGAATCTCATCAGAGGTCCTGTTAAAAGCGGCCAAAATCGGCGTGTCGATTGTCATTTCCAAATCGGCCCCGACGGAGCTTGCGATTCAAATGGCTGAAGAATTGAATATCACAGCGATTGGATTTGTCAGAAACGGATCATTTAATGTATATACACACCCTGAGAGAATCAGGGAGTAGGAAGGGGCTGTAGCTATGATTACAGAGTCGCGTCAGATGTTGGATAAAAGAAACAGACCGCTGAGAGACCTTCGCATTTCTGTTACAGACCGCTGCAACTTCCGATGCACGTACTGTATGCCCGCCGAATTATTCGGCCCTGATTATCCTTTTTTAAAGAAAGAGGAGCTGCTTTCATTTGAGGAGCTGGAACGGCTTGCGACATTGTTTGTCACAAGATTTGGCGTTGAAAAAATCCGCTTGACCGGCGGAGAGCCCCTCATGAGAAAGGATATGCCGGAGTTAATCAAAAAACTGGCCCGCATACCGGGTATTCGTGACATCGCGATGACGACAAACGGATCACTGCTGCCTGTTTATGCTAAGAGGCTCAAGGAGGCTGGGCTGAAAAGGGTTACGATCAGCCTTGATTCTTTAGAAGACGAGCGTTTTAAGAAGATAAACGGGCGCGGTGTTTCTGTCAGCAAGGTGCTGGAAGGCATTGAAGCGGCGAAGCAAGCGGGGCTCGGTGTTAAAATCAATATGGTCGTTCAAAAGGGCGTCAATGAAAAAGATATACTGCCTATGGCCCGTTATTTTAAAGAAAAAGGGCATATCCTGAGATTCATTGAATTTATGGACGTAGGCAACACCAACCAATGGGAAAAAAAAGACGTCATGACAAAGGCGGAAATCATAGATTTGATCAATGAACACATGCCTGTTGAGCCGATAGCGCCTAATTATATAGGCGAAGTGGCTTCCAGATTCCGCTACTTGGACGGCTCCGGAGAAATCGGCGTCATATCATCTGTATCTGATGCGTTCTGCGGATCTTGCAACAGAGCCCGTCTTTCTGCAAGAGGAGAGCTGTTTACCTGCTTATTCGCTTCAAGCGGATTTGACCTCAGAGCTCCGGTTCGCCAGGAATTAAGTGATGACGAACTATCAGAAATGATCGGGACAGTATGGAAAAATCGGATCGATCAGTATTCAGTCGATCGTACGCTATCAAAAGCATCTGGCAAAAAGAAAGTGGAAATGTCTTATATTGGCGGGTAATATGAAGTCAAAAGCTTATCGGCACTGTCCGGTAAGCTTTTTTATTAGAATCCGAGTGCAAAAAATACGTATAAAAACCGAAATATATAAGGATAGGCATAAAGAAGGAATCATTGTAAGAAAATTTAATTCCAAAGCCATACATTATGATAAAATATAACCAATTAGAAAATTAGAAAGGGTTGGAGGGGCATGGCCGCGTACGAGATCCCGTCATCTCAAGTAGGAGTGAAAATCAATAAGTGGTATAAGCACATTTTAGCATTTCAAGTGGCTGATGCCGTAAAGCTGAAAGAAGAAATTGATCTAGATATCGAACAGATGGAAGAGGATCAGCTGCTTCTCCTGTATTATCAGCTGATCAGCTACCGGCACCAAATTATGCTGGATTATGTAAAGCCTGACCTGCACGAGGAATCTCAGCTTCAATATCGTGAATTGATCAAAACGCTGGAAAGCAATCAGGACAGCATCTCCGGATTATCTGAGTATTATTTTCACTTGTTTAGAGGAATGTACGAATTTGAACAGAACAATTACATCTCGGCTATATCCTTTTATCGGAAAGCTGAGAAGATGCTTGCGTTTGTAGAAGATGAAATTGAAAGAGCGGAATTTCATTTTAAAGTGGCGGAAGTCTTTTATATTATGAAGCAGACGCACTTTTCCATGAACCACGCCGTACAGGCGCTGGAGACGTATAAGGCTCACGATTTTTACAGAGTCAGAAGAATTCAATGCCATTTCGTCATATCAGGAAACTACATTGACTACAGAAATTATGAAAAAGCGCTTGAACATTTAGATGACGCGTATCGCCTTGCTTTATTGGAAGGACAGCCCCGTTTAATCGGATCAGCCCTTTATAACATTGGGAATTGCTATGATGACAAGGGGGAGCTGGATCAGGCCGCCGAATACTTTGAAAAAGCGCTTCCTGTCTTCGAGGATTATCAGCTGGAACAGCTTCCAAAAGCGCTCTTCAGCCTGACTCGCGTTCTTTTCAAAAAACAAGATAGCCAAGCCGCGATGCGGTACTATGAAAAAGGGATTGCCATTGCCCAAAATCGAAACGACTTCTTCAGTCTGGCAAAATATAAATTTCTGCAGGCATTATATGTGGAATCTGTCAATTTGGATATGATTCAAGAAGTATTTGATTATATGGAAGAAAAGGGCCTGTACGTATATATTGAAGAATTTGCTTTAGATGCTGCCTCCTATTTCAGTCATCGCGAACAATATAAAGAAGCGGTGTATTTTTATGAAAAAGCGGTCAGCATGAGAGAGATGATTCAAAGGAACGATTGCTTATATGAAGTATGAGGCAAAACCATCTGCTGGCAGATGGTTTTTTTTTATGCAAAAAAAGGGGAGCATCGGAACGTTTATTTCCGGGGAGAACAGGAAAAATCGCTACAGCACTGTTTTTTGAACAAAAGCCGTTTTGGGATGCATCTGCACGTGAGGGGGAATTCAATGTTTGGTTTTAATGATATGGTGAAGTTTCTGTGGTCTTTCCTCATTGTTCTGCCGCTTGTACAGATTATACATGTTTCAGGGCACAGCTTTATGGCTTTTATTTTTGGCGGAAAAGGATCGTTGGATATAGGCATGGGAAAAACGCTGCTTAAAATTGGACCCATACGGTTCAGAACGATTTATTTTATCGATTCTTTTTGCCGGTACGGGGAGTTGAAAATTGACAATCGATTCTCAAATGCACTCGTGTATGCAGGGGGCTGCTTGTTTAACCTCATCACGATTTTTGCAATCAATCTGCTGATTATACACAGTGTATTAAAGCCGAATGTGTTTTTCTATCAGTTTGTCTATTTTTCTACGTATTATGTGTTTTTTGCCCTGCTGCCGGTCCGATATTCGGAGAAAAAGTCATCAGACGGGCTGGCGATATACAAGGTGCTCCGTTACGGAGAGCGCTACGAAATCGATAAATAACATTAGAATGTTTATTGCCTCTCAGATCGGGAAGGTAACAAGTACACACATAATTGAGAGGGGAGAATTAACATGGGTAACGATAGTGTAAAAGACAAAATGAAGGGCGGCTTCAATAAAGCCAAAGGAGAAGTGAAGGATAAAGTCGGAGATATGGCTGACAGAACGGACATGCAGGCTGAAGGCAAAAAAGATAAGGCGAAAGGCGAAATCCAAAAGGATATCGGGAAAGCCAAGGATAAATTTTCAGATAAAGATTAATCGTACGGAAGAGGCAGGAAACGAAATGTTTCTTGTCTTTTTTTGTTCGCTTTTTCTGATGTGAATAAATATAACAAAAATAGAAGCTGATTTGGTCAAGGTAACTAAATTTTTTAAATATTCTTTGAATTAATAGGCCTCTTCTATATAATAATGACATAAGTTGTAAACTTTTATAACATCATTTGAAGAAATCAAACAAAGGGGTTTTGATGACGGAATGTACTGCACCGAAGAAAGTGTCGGAAGCCACGGGAGTGCGAAAAAACAGTTGATATCGACACAAGCGGGGATTCAGTGAAGGCTGGAATTCTTCACTCGTTAAGAGGAACGGTGGCGATCAGCGAAGTGACCGTCCATGATACGGAGTTAATGGCAATAGTCGGGTTCTCGGTATCGTGGAGGGCGGCGCCTCAGACTGGCTTCCATGCCATGCTTCCGGTTGCGGAGCGAAACAACGGGCTGCCATCAGGAATGTAACGTCTGGTTATGATCAATCGATGGTTTAGCACAGCCTTAGCATAGAGATTCACCCGGGGCAGATTGTTGCTGTATTAGGCCGACTCCGGCTAAACAGGGGGGCTATTTGTTTTAATCAAACGTTTGTTCAAAACGAAAAGGCGGCCAACAGCAGCAGCTTGCAATTGCCAGAGCGCTGATGGTAAATCTGAAAAATATTTTACTTAATGAACAATTGGGAGGAATTCAGATTTTAATTGTCGAACTAGTCAGACAAGTTATTATAGAAATTTCCAGAAAAAAAGACATTTCTGTTATCTTGGTCGAGCGCAGTCTGGAAAACGTGTTAATCTGTGCTGACTATCTTTCCGTGATCGACAGGGGAACGGTTGTTGACCATGGCAAGACTGATGAAGAAACGGCATGCCGCTTTGAAAGGCATCTTACCGTATGACCCCCATTCTCGAAGAAAGGGAGGTGATGTCCCGCCTGACTGTTCCGCAAATTCGTAGTAGCCGCATCTGCTTTATATGACAAAAGAAGGAGGACTACAGATGAAACTGACACCGGTTGAACAAGAGAAATTGCTCATTTTTGCAGCGGGGGAATTAGCCAAACAGCGAAAGGCGCGGGGCGTTCTGCTGAACTATCCTGAGGCTGCTGCTTATATCACCTGCTTTATTATGGAAGGCGCACGTGATGGGAAGGGAGTAGCAGAGCTGATGGAAGCCGGCCGCCATGTATTAACGGAAAAAGATGTGATGGAGGGTGTCCCTGAGATGCTTGACAGCATTCAGGTGGAGGCCACATTTCCGGATGGAGTAAAGCTTGTTACGGTACATCAGCCAATTTCTGCGGAGGTGAAGTCATGAAGCCGGGAGCATTTCAAATTGCTGAGGGAACCATTACGATTAATGAAGGCCGTGAGATACGGGAGGTAACGGTAAAAAACACCGGATCACGCTCCATTCAAGTCGGTTCGCATTTTCATTTTGCGGAGGCCAACGGGGCTTTATTATTTGACCGTGAGCTGGCGATCGGCATGCGTCTTGATGTTCCATCAGGCACGTCGGTCCGTTTTGAGCCGGGAGAGCAGAAAACGGTCTCACTAGTGGAAATCAGAGGACGCAAGACAATTAGAGGGCTGAACGGAATGGCCGACACGTTTATCGATGAACGCGGCAAAGAAAAAACGTTGGCCAACTTAAAACAAGCCGGCTGGATGGAGGGTGTAATCCGATGAAAATGTCACGGGAGGAATATGCGGAACTGTTTGGCCCGACAACGGGCGATAAAATCAGATTGGGCGACACGGATTTATGGATCGAAGTCGAAAGGGATTTCACAGTATATGGTGAAGAAATGATCTTTGGCGGCGGAAAAACAATCCGCGACGGCATGGGCCAAAATGGCAGAATCACAGGGAAGGACGGCGCTTTGGATTTAGTTATCACCAACGTCGTGCTATTGGATTACACAGGCATTGTCAAAGGGGATGTCGGTGTGAAAGACGGCCGGATTGTCGGTGTCGGAAAAAGCGGAAATCCTGATATCATGGATGGAGTCGATCCGCACATGGTCATCGGAGCGGGGACAGAGGTGATTTCCGGTGAAGGCAAAATTTTAACAGCCGGGGGAGTGGACACGCACATTCATTTTATTTGTCCTCAGCAGATGGAAGTTGCGCTTTCTTCAGGTGTGACGACCCTTTTGGGAGGCGGAACAGGACCCGCTACAGGAAGCAAAGCGACAACATGTACATCCGGCGCGTGGTATATGGCAAGGATGCTGGAAGCGGCCGAGGAGTTTCCGATCAATGTCGGCTTCTTAGGGAAAGGGAATGCATCCGATAAAGCGCCGCTGATCGAGCAGGTGGAAGCAGGCGCCATCGGCCTTAAGCTTCATGAAGACTGGGGCACGACGCCAAGCGCCATTAAAACGTGTATGGAAGTCGTGGACGAGGCTGATATTCAAGTTGCCATCCATACCGATACGATTAACGAAGCGGGCTTTTTGGAAAACACGCTCGACGCAATCGGGGACCGGGTCATTCATACTTATCACATTGAAGGTGCAGGCGGCGGCCATGCCCCGGATATTATGAAGCTCGCCTCTTACGCGAACATTCTGCCGTCATCTACAACGCCAACCATTCCTTATACCGTTAATACGATGGATGAGCATCTTGACATGATGATGGTCTGCCACCATTTAGATGCGAAAGTGCCTGAAGATGTGGCGTTCAGCCATTCCAGAATCAGGGCGGCGACGATTGCCGCGGAGGATATTCTCCATGATATCGGTGCGATCAGCATGACATCATCGGATTCCCAAGCGATGGGGCGGGTCGGTGAAGTGATCATCCGAACATGGCAGGTAGCCGATAAAATGAAAAAGCAGCGCGGCGCTCTTGCCGGCGAAAATGGAAATGACAATGTGCGCGCAAAACGGTACATTGCAAAATACACGATTAATCCGGCAATTACGCACGGGCTCAGCCATGAAGTCGGCTCGGTGGAAAAAGGGAAGCTTGCTGATCTCGTTCTGTGGGACCCGGTATTTTTCGGCGTAAAACCGGAACTGGTCTTAAAGGGCGGCATGATTGCACGTGCGCAAATGGGAGATCCGAACGCGTCCATCCCGACTCCTGAACCGGTTTTCATGCGCCAAATGTATGCGTCTTACGGAAAAGCCAATCGCTCAACCTCGATTACATTTATGTCTCAGGCAAGCATAGAGCGTGGTGTGGCGGAAAGCTTAGGGCTGGAAAAAAGGATTTCTCCAGTCAAAAATATCAGAAAGCTGAGCAAGCTGGATATGAAGCTGAATTCGGCTTTGCCGAAGATTGAGATTGATCCAAAAACCTATCAGGTCTTTGCTGACGGGGAGGAATTGTCTTGCCAGCCTGTCGATTATGTCCCACTTGGACAAAGATATTTCTTATTCTGATAAGACGCGGCCGGAGTGCATCCGGCCGTTCTATTGACTAAAAACGGTGCACAAAACCCGTGTATTTAGTGTATATTAGATGTTGACAAACGAATCAAATGTAACTATTATAGTTACAACGGTGGTGAAAAAACATGATTAACAGCCGTCTTGCTGTTGCCATTCATATTTTATCCCTCATCTCGATGGATGAAAAAACATCTTCAGAAATCATTGCAGACAGTGTCAACACGAATCCAGTAGTCGTGCGAAGAATGATCAGCCTGCTGAAAAAAGCTGATATTCTCACATCACGCGCAGGGGTGCCGGGTGCAAGCCTTAAAAAAGATCCTGCTGATATTTCTCTTTTAGAAGTGTACCGGGCTGTCCAAAAGCAAGAAGAACTCTTTGCGGTTCATGAAAACCCGAATCCGAAATGTCCGGTAGGGAAAAAAATTCAGAACGCTCTGGATGAAACGTTTGAAAGTGTGCAAAGAGCGATGGAAAATGAACTGGCGAGCAAGTCATTAAAAGATGTTATGAATCATCTCTTTTAATCAAAAGGGATGACTTCTCACCGCTAACATGTAACTAAAATTGTTACAAATAAGGAGGAAATGAAAAATGAAAATTGGTATTATAGGCGCAAGCGGGAAAGCGGGAAACGAGATTTTGAAAGAAGCGAAAAAAAGAGGCCATGAAGTGACAGCCATCGTCAGAAACGCTTCAAAAGTGCAGGAGCAGGACGTAGCGATTTTGGAAAAAGATGTGTTTGAACTGACTGCGGAAGACATCAAGCCTTTCGACGCGGTCGTAAACGCTTTTGGAGCAGCACCCGGCCAAGAACATCTTCATGTTGAAGCAGGAAGAGCACTCATCAGCATTTTAAAGGACGCGAAGCACACAAGATTGCTTGTTGTTGGCGGAGCGGGAAGCCTGTTTGTTGATGAAGCCAAAACAACCCGTTTAATGGATACGCCGGAATTTCCGAAAGAATATTTGCCAACTGCATCAAATCAAGGCGAGAACCTGAAAGATTTGCAGCAGACAGACTCCATTTCCTGGACGTTCCTCAGTCCTGCGGCATTTTTTGATCCAGCAGGAAAACGGACTGGCTCTTACCAAAAAGGAAAAGACAATGTCATCGTAAATGCAAAAGGCGGCAGCTATATCAGCTATGCAGATTATGCCATTGCCGTGTTGGACGAGCTTGAACATCCCGAACACAAAAATGAACGCTTCACAGTGGTAAGCGAAGCGGAATAATAAAAAACCCGGAGCCAGCTCCGGGTTTTTCTCATTAATAAGTGCTGTACGTATCGCTGAAAAGGCCATCAGCAATCCCAAGCATTAAAAAGATGAAGAAGGCGATAATCGCAAGAATGGATACAGCAATGCTTACGATCAAATAAATCCCTTGCATCTTTACGAATTTCGCGTAATTCTCCAGCATTAAGTCTTCAGACTGTCCGCTATTGTGTTCAGCCATTTGGCCTGCTTCCCTAGCTGACCTCATCAAAAAGATACCGGAAATAATTTGCAGTACGCCTGGCACGGCACCGATTAGAAAAAAGAACGCGCCTGAAAGCGCGGTAATTGCGCCCATAATAATAAATAAAATGCCTGTAGCTTTTCCCCATTTCGAAATGCTGATGAGGGTTTTGTTCATTGTTTCAGGATTCATGTATACTGGCTCCCCTTTACAAAAAAATACTCACTTTTCTTTTATACACTATTTGTGAGAAGTTTTGTATATAGAAAATAACATTTTGGGGATTGACCCTAACGTTGCGTGATTGTTTACGATAAAAAAGAGGAGGTGTTATGTATGAAATATCAAGTTAAACAAGTGGCGGAGATATCAGGCGTTAGCATTCGGACGCTTCATCACTATGACAATATTGAGCTTCTGAATCCTTCAGCGCTTACTGATGCTGGGTATCGTTTGTACAGTGACGCAGACCTGGAAAGACTGCAGCAGATTTTATTTTTCAAGGAAATCGGGTTTCGTCTGGATGAGATTAAAGAGATGCTGGATCATCCGAATTTTGACCGGAAAGCGGCACTTCAGTCGCAAAAGGAGATATTGATGAAGAAAAAACAAAGAATGGATGTGATGATTCAAACAATTGACAGGACGCTTTTGTCCGTTGATGGAGGGGAAACGATGAATAAGAGGGATTTATTTGCCGGATTAAGCATGAAAGACATTGAAGAGCACCAGCAGACATACGCTGATGAAGTCAGAAAGCTGTATGGAAAGGAAATCGCAGAAGAAACAGAGAAAAGGACATCTGCATACTCGGCAGATGATTGGCGCACGATCATGGCTGAATTTGATTCGATTTACAGACGAATTGCGGCGCGAATGAAACATGGGCCCGATGATGCAGAGGTTCAGGCCGCTGTGGGGGCATTTCGCGATCATATTTGCCAATATCATTACGATTGCACACTCGACATTTTCAGAGGACTCGGGGAAGTGTATATCACTGACGAGCGATTTACCGATTCAATCAATCAATATGGAGAAGGTCTTGCCGCTTTTTTGCGGGAGGCAATCATCATTTACTGTGACCATCAGGAAAACCCCCGGCCGTAAAGGCCGGGGGTTTTTGGCGCATCTTATAAGATCGGCGACAACAGCCGCGAGACGGATTCTTTTATTCGAATCCACAACGGGCGCTGCAGATACTCCTCATAGGTGAATTTTCTGGATACTAGCAAATCTTCTTTAAAAGTTGAAACCAATTTTTTAGCAATGGTGATATCGTATATAAATGCATTAACCTCAAAATTCAGCCTGAAGCTTCGGACATCAATGTTGGCTGTGCCGACTGACGCGATTTCGTCATCCACCACAATGGTTTTCGCGTGAATAAAGCCGTTATCGTAAATATAGACAGTGGCTCCGGCTTTCAGCAGATCGCCGATATACGAAAGTGTCGCCCAGTATACAAAGGCGTGATCGGGCTTGTTCGGAATCATAATGTTAACGTCAATGCCCGAAAGGCAAGCGATCCTTAAAGCATCCAGCAGGCTTGCATCTGGGATAAAATAAGGTGTTTGTATCAAAATGGAACGCTTGGCGTTTGAAATCATTTTGATGTAGCCATTTTTAATTTGTTCCCATTCCGAATCAGGGCCGCTTGTGACAATCTGCATCCCGACGTTGCCTTTTGGGCCGTAATCAGGAAAGTGATTTGGAATATATGTCAGCGTATGGTGATGAGAAGCTTGGTTCCAGTCAAGGATGAACCGTGTTTGGATGGCGTGCACGGCCGTTCCTTGCAGCCGGATATGCGTATCCCGCCAATAACCGAATTTTGGATTAAGCCCTAGATACTCATCTCCGACGTTAAAGCCTCCGACATAACCGGTCATACCGTCTATGATCACAAGCTTTCGATGGTTCCGGTAATTCAGCCGCAGGTTAATCGGCCTGAGCTTTGACGGGAAAAAGACCTCCACATGCCCGCCAGCCTCGCGAAGCTCTTTAAAAAACTTTTTTCTCAGCGTTCTGGACCCGAGTTCATCATAAAGCACTCTGACCTGAACACCTTCTTTCGCCTTTTGGATGAGAGCGTCCCGCAATTTTTTGCCTAATTCATCGCCTTTATAAATATAATACTGTAAATGGATATGATCCTTTGCCTTTGAAATGTCACTCAGCAGCCGCTGAAATTTATCCCGTCCATCTGTAATGACGTCAACTGAATTATCCTCTGTAAACACAGCATGGTTATTCATAATCAGCATATAAATTAAATCTTTGTTATCAAAGGTTGCCCGGTTGTTAAACTGGAATTGCTTGGTTTCTAAATCTTCAAGCTGATGCTTCAGCAGCCTTTCAATTCCAATCTTTTTCCGGTCTTCCCATTGAAACAAATGCTTGCGTCTGAGATTATGGCCGAATAATAAGTATAAAATAAAGCCTAAAACGGGAATAAAGAAAAGAACAAGCAGCCACGCCCAAGATGCACTGGCATCGCGCCGTTCTTTGAAGATGACAATGATGGCCAAAAGAATATTTAAAATGAAAAAAAGTGATAAAAGGATGGAAGAAATACTCACTTTGTAACCCCGCTCATTCATATTTATCAAGAAGATTGCCATTAGTATTCCATGAATAACAGTGATCTGATTCCCATTACAAATTATAACACTCACATTTTAAAAGAATAAAGAGCGGCGATCCAGATTCTTCGTGAAAAATACGGGCAGATTTCTTTAAAACCAGCTTGCACCTGCGTTAAAATAAACACATATGATAACGTTCGTGAAGCTTGAAACATCAAATAAAGGGGGAGGATTACATGAACTTTTACAGAGTCGAACAAATGCCGGGGTTCATCAAAACAGAAATGCAAAAAATTCAAAAGGCCGTACAGCCTTTCATGAAAAAAACCGTCATTTACCGTTTTCTTGCTATTCCGCTTGCTGCATTCTCTCTCTTTAATTTAGCTGCTTTTCTATTTCATGCTTCAGCTGACAGGGAGTCCCTGATCAGCGCAGGCATATTCGCCCTTTTGGCGGCGCTCGGGCTCGCATTTTTTAAAGAGGCAGGCTATCAGCATAAACAAATCCAAAAAACGGTTCACATCTATATGCTGAACAGGATCAAAAAGAGCGAAATCCTTTCAGAAGAGCGGAAAAGCTCCTACGCACGACAAATAAAGGAAGAGCCTTTTGCGATGCGGAGTTTTGTTGAATTTTTGACTGAGGAAGACAGACGCAAAAAAATGTATTAAAGAAGAGCTGCACCCGGATTGTTGAGATTTTCCAGACGATCCGGGTGTGTTTTTTTGCATGCAGATACCCGAAATAAAAAGTGCGGTTTCGGATTGATTCCGACTTCATCCGTTTTTTTGATATTCATTTCAGGGTAACAGCGTTGCTTTGTTGATTTCCTCTACTAGAGATGTCTATTGTATGCTTGCTTCAGGATTTGGTGTTTACGCCGGCCTGCTTTGAATAGTCAAATAAAATAGGCATGGTTCCGTTTATATGGAACTCATGCCCTGTCCTGACTCATCATTATTCAAACACCGGATCATCCTCATAATAATAGGAATCCGGATCTTCATACGTATCGGTGTTTTCATAAGCGGCTATGCCGATAATCACCAGCAAGAAAATGGCCAAAATGATGCCAATCAGTCCCATGGCGATACTGGATGCTGCGTAAAACAGCTGCATTTTAATAAACGTTCCATAGTTCTCAAGCATGCTTTCACCCGCGGCGCCGGTAAGAGTTCCGTCGGCTTCCGCGGCTGCTTTTGCTGAGCGCATCAAAAATACGCCTGAAATAATGAGCAGTACGCCCGGGATGGCGCCAATCACTGTCATCAAGGCGGTCAGAGTGACCAGCGATCCCATAATGATTAACAAGATGCCAGAAATTTTGCCCCACTTGGCAATGTCGGATAGCGACTTGACAGCGGAGGCGCTCAGCTGGCGGGTCTCCTGTTCAACAGGTGCAGTCTCCTGTTCAACAAGGCTATTTTCTTCATTATGATTTTCAATTTCGTTTTCATCTTTATCCAGACTAATCATGAAAGCTCTCTCCCTAAAATTTTTAAATCGTATCTTTTCCCGTCCATTTCGGCGATGCCGGGGAATAGTCCCCATTCTGCAAACCCGTGCTTTTCAAACAGCTTCAGGCTTGGTTTATTATGCCCGAAAATGAAGGCCATAAGTGAGCGGATGCCAAGATTCGGGGCAATGCGGAGCGCTTCTTGAAGCAAATATGATCCAACACCTTTGCCGCGGCATGCTTCGTCAATGTATATGCTGACTTCCGCTGTTTTATTATAGGCTGGCCTTCCATAAAATGTTTCAAAGCTGATCCAGGCAGCGACGTTTCCGTTTTCATCCTCGGCCACATAGAGCGGACGTGACTCTGTATGTCCCGAAAACCATTCCATCCGGTCTTCAGGAGTTACCGGTTCGGTATCGGCTGTTACCATTCGAGAAGCAATCGTTGAATTATAAATCGCCACAACAGCCTCCAGATCTTTATTTTCAGCAAGGCGCAATGTCATGTTCATACGTTATTGGCACTCCTCTCAAAAAAATACATATTTTCGTTCAGTCTGTGCAAACTACATCTAAAAAAGTTTTTTTGGATAGGTTGTATATATTTTCAGAAAAGTGTTCAGAATGTTGCTGAGGTGATGAAACAATGAGAGAGGAAGAAAAGAAAACTTCTCAAGTCAAAAAACTTCAGCAGTTTTTTCGTAAACGCTGGGTGTTCCCTGCAATTTACTTAGTCAGTGCGGCCGTCATTTTAACAGCTGTCCTTTGGTATCAATCAGTATCAAATGATGAGGTAAAGGATCAGTTGGCTGATAACGGCGGAAACTCCGCATATGACAACAACGACGATGCAGTTGAAGTAGGAAAGTCAATGGAAAATGTCGCAATGCCGGTTGTTGATTCTGAAAACGTTTCTGTTGTGAAAAAGTTCTATGAAACCGATGCCGCAAAAGAAGAGAAAGAAGCAGCACTCGTTACCTATAATAACACGTACAGCCTAAGCAAAGGAATTGACTTAGCTGAGAAAGACGGAAAAGATTTCGATGTCTCTGCTTCTCTGAGCGGTACGGTTGTTAAAGCTGAAAAAGATCCAGTGCTGGGATATGTTGTGGAAGTAGAACATGCCGACGGTTTATCGACTGTGTATCAATCTCTTTCCGAAGTAAGCGTTGAGCAAGGTGACAAAATAAAACAAAATCAAGTGATCGGAAAATCTGGCAAGAACCTTTACAGTGAAGACAGCGGAAACCACGTGCACTTTGAAATCCGTAAAGATGGGGTCGCAATGAATCCGTTAAACTTTATGGACAAACCAGTTTCTTCTATTGAAAAAGCAGCAGCTGCTGAAGAAAAAGCTGCCACCCAAGAAACAGAAGAATCCATTCAGCAATCTTCCGAGAAAAAGGACGGATCAACTGAAAAAGGAACAGAAGAAAAATCCGGTGAGAAAAAGGATGATTCAACTGACAAATCTGGTTCCAAAGAAAGCAGCACAACAGAAGACACTGAACAGTCTTAATGAAGAAAACGTCTATCCTTGTGATGGGCGTTTTTTTCTGTTACTTTTTGCTTTGTTTTACCGTCTATGTAGTTACATGTAAATACGTACGTTATAAAGGAGGTTATGTCATGAACCGCCTATTGCTCGCAGGCTGGATCTTTTTTATCCTGCTTTCTGTCTGTACGGAAAGCTTCAGCGGCATGGTCGTATCGCAAACGGTGGCTTTTCATTTTCAGCCGCACCCTGATCTGTCTCAATTTTTAGTTATGGATTTTACTGAGCTTACTGTACCTGAAGCGTTTATTCAAAAAATCGGACACGCGTTTTCCTTCTTTGTGCTGACATATTTGCTGTGGATACAGCGGGGCAGCATAAGATCAGCTGCAGCCGGCTCATTTGCGTTTGCTTTTTTCACAGAAGTTCTTCAGCTCTTCTTCAGCAGGAATGGTTGTATTCGGGATGTGCTCATCGATGCTGTTGGAATTGGGTTGTTTTATGGTTTATATGTGTTGGCGAAGCGAAGAAAACAAGAGATGTATGAGAAATATTAAAGCCGGCTGTCTTGATTTCAGACGCCGGCTTTTGTCTTTCTTAGAAATTTTGATCGGTTGGTTTTTTTGTCAGTTTATTGATGATGGCTTCATAGATCCTCACGATCAAATCGACGAACGGGCGAAGCAGATCTGAAAATCTAAAGAAAAGGAACCCGATAATGATGGCGACAACGAGGCTGCCCAATACATCTACCGGATAGTGATGTCCCACCCAAATTCTCGAAAAGCCTGTCAATAGCCCAAAAATGACAAGCGGCCAGCCGATTTTGCGGTTTCTGAAAAGCATCGCAATAGAAATCGCTAATGCACCTGTCGTATGGTCACTTGGAAATGAAGCATCCGCAGCATGCGGAATCAGTGTATGCACTGTATGCGCAACGAACGGGCGCGGTTCGAAATAAACAAGCGTAATCAAATAGTTGATCACAAGGCCTGCAATTCCTGTGATGCCTGCGTATAGCACATGTTTTCTGCTTTGTGTGTTCCCAAACAGCCAGATTGCCAATAGGATAAGGGCATAGGCGACAATGGCATATTCCGTGATGAAGACCATAATGGAATCGAGAACTGAATTGTGATGAGATAGTCCATGGATTGCTTTAAAAATTTCGTAGTTCAAATAATCACCTTTTACATTTTTATATTTAGTAGACTAATCTTACTCATGAAAAGTTTCAAATAAAAATAGAGATTGTCTGAAATAACGGCGCTTGAAGAGAATTCGAAGAGGAATCGCGGTTTCTGGGGGGATTCTGTGCACAAAAAAAGAGATCCGGAGTGTCCGAATCTCGTACCGATATTAAAGTGCTTCAGGTCCTTCTTCGCCTGTGCGGATGTTGATCGTATTGCTGATTTCATAGACAAATATTTTACCGTCACCCGGTGATCCCGTTTTCAGCACCCTTTTAGCGGTCTCTGTCACTTGATCAACAGGAACCTTGCTGACCACGATTTCTATTTTTAAACGCTCGTATACATTGCTTTCTATTTTTACCCCTCGATAGAGCTCCGTATGTGCTTTTTGAAGGCCGCAGCCGTGTACATTGGAGAAAGTCAGAGAGGTCACTCCGATTTTTCCGAGTTCCTGCTTCAGCTTTTCAAAATTTGCCGGACGCGTTACAATTTCTACCTTGAACATTTGACCGCTCATAGCGTCACTCCTCACATAGAATCTTGATATGCTTTTTCCCCGTGCATCGTTAAGTCAAGCCCAAGTGACTCTTCTTCTTCAGTTGCGCGAAGGGGAAGGAAGAGGCTTACAAATTTAATAATAACGAAAGTGACAATAAATACAAAAACATAAGTGGCGGCGATGGCGACGATTTGTTTCCAGATTAAGCTTGCATCACCGTAAAATAACCCATCTGCGCCCGCTGAGTTAACAGAGGTTGTTGCGAATAATCCTGTTGCGATTCCGCCCCATGTGCCGCCGATCCCGTGCAGGCCAAAGGCGTCAAGCGCGTCGTCGTATCCGAATTTCTTTTTAAGCGAGAATACTCCCCAGAAACAAACAGCTCCGCCGATGATGCCGATAATAATGGAAGCGAACGGTGTGACAAATCCGGCAGCCGGCGTAATGGCGACAAGCCCGGCGATTGCCCCAGATACCGCTCCGAGCATTGTCGGTTTTTTGTTAATGATCCATTCTACTAAGATCCAGCCGGCGATCCCGGCTGCAGCCGCGGTGTTTGTGTTGATGAACGCGTACATGGCTACACCATCTAAAGTCAAAGCGCTGCCGACGTTAAAGCCGAACCAGCCGAACCAAATCAAAGCTCCTCCTAAGAAGGTGTAAATGAGGTTATGCGGAGAAGACGCTGTACCGTCTTTCCGTTTGCCGAGCACAATGGCAAGAACAAGTCCTGCCACACCGGAGGAAATATGAACAACATTGCCGCCAGCAAAATCGAGCGCTCCAAGCTGGCCGATCCAGCCGCCGCCCCATACCCAGTGCGCTACGGGTGTGTAAACCAAAGAGGCCCATAAAACCGAGAATAAAAGAAAAGCGCCGAATCGCATCCGCTCTGCGAAGGCCCCGGAAATAATCGCTGTAGTCAGAACGGCAAACGTCATTTGGAACATCATAAATAACGAGTGGGGGATGGTATCGCTGTAATCTCCCGGATCAAATCCGACCCCTTTGAGGCCGGCCCACTCCAGCCCGCCGATGATTGAATTGCCTGGTGCGAAGGCAAGTGTATATCCGAACAGCACCCAAACGATGGAAACGATGGCAATGGAAGAGAAACTGTGCATGGCAGTGCTCAGCACATTTTTGCTCTTTACCATTCCTCCATAAAATAACGCTAATCCCGGGGTCATCAGCCACACGAGTAAAGCGCAAAAGAACATAAAAACTGTATCGCCCATTTGCATGTCTCATTCCTCCGTATCTTTCAGAATAAAAAGCAATTATTATATTTCTTCATTATAGAGAAAAAAGAATGATAAAACATTTTCATGTAAGATTTCCTGACATGGTTTTTAAGGAATGTTATCGAGGGACGGAAAGAAAGGAGAATGGCATTTTTTACGATATAAGACTTTGTATCTATAAAAGAAGCTATTCATATGAGCTGAAAAGGGAATTGACATTAATTAGAATACTATATACTGTATTAAGTGTACTATATCAAATAATACACTGAGGGGGATGTATGATGAAGAAAGGCGGCAGGCTGAGGAAAGCGGTACGCAAGTCGATTCCCGCGACGTTCCGATTGTTTTTAGCCTTTAATTTTTTCGTGTACGGTCTGGCGAAAGTGGTAATTGGCCAGTTTGGCGAGGTGACGCCTGAAATCGAGGCGGCTGCCGGGAAGGGGTTTACGATCGCGTGGACATTTTTCGGTTATTCTCATGTCTATGAACTGTTTATAGGTTTTGGTGAAATCCTGGCAGCTGTTTTATTACTGATTCCGCGAACGGCTGCATTAGGGGCGGTTATTTTTATGCCCATTATTGTGAACATCGTCTTGATTAACTATTGTTTTGACATTGGCGTGCAGGATCTTAGCACGATATTAATGGTTATGTGTCTTATCCTGCTTTGGATGGACCGCCGCAAATTCATGGGCATTTTCAGGCAGGAACCGATAGACAGCAGGCAGGTGATGAAGTGATGACGCCCCTTATGATTACTGTGCTTGCCGGTTTGTTCGTATGCACAACCTGTTACTACTACATAAAAGAAAAATCATGAGAAAACGCTCCTTCTGAGAATTTCACAAGCATCATAAAAGAACTTAGGCAGTGTGAAGAGTAAAATATGCAATGTGAGAAACACTAACAGTATCAGGAGGAGACGTATGATGAATACACTCAACATTGATTTTCAAAAAACAGCATTGGTTATCATTGATTTACAAAAGGGGATTGTGCCGATTGATCAAAGCGGCCAGGTTGTCCCGAACGCGAAAAAGCTCGTAGATGAATTTCGGAAACATAACGGGTTCATCAGCTTTGTAAATGTAGCCTTTCATGATGGAGCGGACGCCCTGAAGCCGCAAACGGATGAGCCTGCGCAGGGAGGTTCAGGGGAAATGCCGGCGGACTGGGCCGAATTTGTTCCGGAAATCGGTGTGCAGGATGGCGATTATACTGTGACAAAACGGCAATGGGGTGCTTTTTTTGGCACAGATTTAGACTTGCAGCTGAGACGTCGCGGCATTGATACGATTGTATTGTGCGGCATCGCAACGAATATCGGGGTGGAAAGCACAGCACGGGAGGCATTTCAGCTTGGCTATCAGCAGATTTTTATTACAGATGCCATGTCCACATTTAGCGATGAAGAGCATGAAGCCACACTGCGCTTTATTTTCCCGAGAATCGGTAAATCGCGGACAACGGAAGAGTTTCTGGAACAAGTGAAATGATGTTATCGAAAAAAAGCCGAGCTGTTTTTTTAACAGCTGTGGCTTCGGGAACAATGCTGAATCCGCTGAACTCGTCTATGATCTCTCTTGCGCTCCATAGCATCCAGCATGAGTTTCACCTCTCGTTTACAACGGTTTCCTGGCTGATTTCCTCGTTTTACTTGGCGAGTGCCGTAGCGCAGCCCGTAACGGGAAAGCTCGGTGATTTGATTGGGCGGAAACGCTTGTTTTTATTCGGGCTTATTCTTGTTGCGGTTTCTGCCATCGGAGCGCCGTTTGCGCCGACGTTTATGACATTATTGGTCATGCGGCTGTTTCAATCGGTGGGGAGCAGTGCGATTTATCCGTCAGGTGTCGGCTTGATTCGGAATCATATTCATGAGCGCCAAGCTTCAGCCTTGGCTGTACTCTCTATTTTTGCGTCCGCCATGACGGCGCTGGGGCCGACAGTCGGCGGGTTTTTGATTGTATGGGGAGGCTGGCCGGCGATCTTTATCGTTAATTTGCCGTTTATTATCCTCAGCTTCTTATTGGGCCTGTATATGTTCCCGAAAGATCAGAAAAAAGGGGCAGGAATCAAAACCATTATTCGGCAGCTCGACATTCTTGGAATTGTTTTATTTGCCGGGGGAATCATTTTCCTTCTATCCTTTTTGCTGTCGTTCAGCACGTCGCCGCATGCGGTTGAAGGTGTGCTTGGCTTACTTCTGCTCTGTGCGTTTGTCTGGCGCGAGCTGAAAACGGATAAGCCGTTTATTGATGTCCGTCTGTTTAAAACACAGCGAAACCTGTCAGCCGTGTATGTTCAGTTTATATTATTGAATGTTTTCTTCTATTGTTTATTTTTTGGTTTGCCAAGTTACTTTCAGGATGAAATGCATCTTTCTGTTCAAACGAGCGGCCTGTTTATGCTGTTTATGTCTGGAATGAGCATCGTTGTGTCACCTCTAACCGGCAAATGGATCGACCGATCTGGTGTCGTCAAGCCGATCTTTGCGGGAGCACTTTTGATGACGGCTGGAGCCGTGCTCTTAACCATCTTTTTTATCAATGTCCAGACCATCGGTAAAGGGCTCATTCTGTCGCTCCTGGGTATAGGCTACGGACTGGGCAATGTCGCGCTTCAGGCAGCGATGCTGGAAACGAGTCCTTCCAACATGGTAGGAACGACTTCAGGCCTGTTTCAAACCTGCCGTTACCTAGGATCGATTTTGTCTTCGGTGATCCTTGGCATTCTTTTTGGTAAAGAAATCACGGCAGCCCATTTTGATATGATGGGAATCATTATGATTATAGCGGGCGGAGCAAGCCTGTTAATGGCTGTGAGATTTGCTGCATTAATGAAAACTGCATCTTAAGAAAGAGACGGGCTCTGAGGTCTGTCTCTTTTTCTTGTTTAAGCTGTTCAAATACAAACGGGAAAATTGTATATCATAGCCAGTGTTATTGTCTGACTCTTCAGTTATATTAAGTGACATCTAATGTCAAAAAACATAACGTGTGACGACATATAGACAATATGGAAAGGGGAGCCGGCTATGAAATTAAAAGAGAGTCAGCAGCAATCCAACAGGCTGAGCAATGAAGATCTGGTGCCTTTGGGACAGGAAAAACGGACGTGGAAAGCAATGAACTTTGCCTCCATTTGGATGGGATGTATACATAACATACCGACCTACGCGACCGTGGGAGGATTAATTGCGATCGGCCTTTCGCCTTGGCAGGTGCTGGCGATCATTATTACGGCATCACTTATCCTATTTGGCGCTCTTGCCTTAAACGGCCATGCGGGGACAAAATACGGGCTGCCGTTTCCCGTGATCATTCGGGCTTCTTACGGGATATACGGCGCGAATATCCCCGCGCTTCTAAGGGCGTTTACAGCTATCATGTGGCTTGGCATCCAAACCTTTGCGGGTAGCACGGCACTGAACATTTTGCTTTTGAATATGTGGCCAGGCTGGGGAGAAATTGGCGGCGAGTGGAACATTCTCGGCATTCACTTGTCCGGTTTGCTTTCCTTTGTATTCTTTTGGGCCATTCATTTACTCGTATTGCATCACGGCATGGAGTCGATTAAACGTTTTGAGGTGTGGGCAGGGCCTTTAGTATATCTGGTATTTGGCGGCATGGTATGGTGGGCCGTTGATATTGCCGGAGGATTGGGCCCGATATACTCTCAACCAGGAAAGTTTCATACGTTTTCAGAAACATTCTGGCCGTTTGCTGCCGGAGTTACTGGCATCATCGGCATCTGGGCGACGTTGATCTTAAATATACCTGATTTTACACGCTTTGCTGAAACACAAAAAGAGCAAATCAAAGGACAATTTTACGGTTTACCGGGAACGTTTGCGCTGTTCGCATTCGCAAGTATTACGGTGACCTCCGGCTCGCAGGTCGCGTTCGGAGAGCCGATTTGGGATGTTGTCGATATTTTGGCGCGATTTGATAACCCTTATGTCATCGTTTTGTCCGTGATCACGCTCTGCATCGCCACGATCTCTGTAAATGTCGCGGCGAACATCGTATCGCCCGCTTATGATATAGCGAATGCCCTGCCGAAATATATCAATTTCAAACGTGGCAGCTTTATCACAGCGTTGCTCGCTTTATTTACGGTTCCATGGAAGCTGATGGAGAGCGCGACAAGCGTGTATGCGTTTCTTGGCTTAATAGGCGGCATGCTTGGACCGGTGGCAGGCGTGATGATGGCCGACTATTTTATCATTCGCAAACGTGAGCTCTCGGTAGATGACCTGTATTCCGAAACAGGACGGTATGTGTATTGGAAGGGCTACAATTACCGTGCGTTTGCAGCCACAATGTTAGGGGCGCTGATTTCGCTGATTGGCATGTATGTTCCTGCATTGAAGAGCTTATACGATATATCTTGGTTTGTAGGTGTGCTAATCTCCTTTCTTTTCTACATTGTTCTGATGCGTGTTCACCCGCCTGCATCATTGGCAATTGAAACGGTTGAACATGCGCAGGTCAGCCAGGCTGAATAAGATCTATTTAGACGGTATATTTTCATATTTTTGAATGGTTTTCCATAAATAGAACATTTATAATGGTTTTAGAAATCTATTCTAAAACGAAATGGGAATCGAAAATGAGAAAATGGTATTTTATTCTTTTGGCGGGTGTTTTAACGTCTGTCATCCTCGCTTTCGTTTATGATAAGACAAAAGCGAATGAGGAAGGATCTGGGGATTATCTGTATGTTTCGCCAAATGGCAGTGATCAAAATGAAGGAACAAAAGAAAAGCCGTTTCGTACATTGGCACACGCATCTGAGAAGGCTGCTGCCGGCACAACTGTCATGATTCGGGAGGGCACGTATCATGAGACCCTTGAAGTAAAGCACAGCGGTACGGACGGAAAGCCTATCACATTCCGAAACTATGAAAATGAAAACGTCGTGATTAGCGGTGAATCCGTTGCGGACGCTGAATATGAAACACCGCTTATTCGTATTCACGATAAACATGACATTGCCATCAGCGGTTTAACAATTCAAGATCTTTCTGTTTCATCTGAGGAAGCAACTGCTATAGGGATTTATGTATCAGGGTCCAGCAGTCATATCGCCATTAAGGATAATCACATCCGGGGGATTAAGACAACAGCGGATGAAGGAAATGCTCACGGAATCGCAGTTTATGGGACTGGCAGCATGAAAGACATCCGAATCGAGGACAATACAGTTGAGAAACTGACGCTTGGAGCGAGTGAAGCAGTTGTGCTGAACGGTAATATCGACGGCTTCACAGTTGCAGGCAATGTGGTCCGCAACAATAATAACATCGGGATTGATCTAATTGGTTATGAGGGAACCGCGGATAAAAACGATTACGTGCGAAACGGAGTCGTAGAAAACAATACAGTTTATCAAAACTCGACTTACGGCAATCCTGCTTATGGAGATGAATACTCAGCGGGCGGGATTTATGTCGATGGAGGACACGATATCGAAATTAAGAACAACACAGTTTACGATAACGATATTGGGATTGAAGCAACGTCTGAACACAAAGGAAAGTATGCAAATGCCATTCAGATCACAGACAACAAAGTGTACAACAATGCGTACACCGGTATTTCAATCGGAGGATATGACAAAAAGCGGGGCGGCACCAGCAATTCTCTGATTGCCCGCAATATTATGTACCGGAATGACACAAAGGGACTGTACGGCGGACAGCTGCTGCTGCAGTACGATACGAAAAACAACACAATTGAAAAGAATATATTGACGGCTGGTGATTCCAGATTATTTATCGGAAACGATTTTACAGAAAATGAAGGAAATACGGTCAATCATAACGTGTACCACAAGGAAGCGGATCAAGACGGCATATGGATGTGGAAAAAGAAAGAATATGATTCATTTTCGTCGTATCGAAAAGCAACAAAAAACGATCAGCAATCCATATATGCCGATCCGATGTTTCGTGATGAAGCGTCCTATGATTTTTCGTTAGATCCTGATTCACCTGCGCGGCCTGTCATTGAATAATTGCTATAAGCGGCGTTCTCTTAGAGAGCGCCGTTTTTTATATGTAAAAAAGACTGCCGGGATTTCCCGGCAGCCTGAAATTTATTCTGCAATAGACACTTTTCCTTCAGTCTCAGCAGGTTTTTTCTGGCTCCACGTGTAGAGAAGCAGGGCAATTAAAACGAACAGCCCCGCTGTTAAATAAATGGCAGAGAAGCCGGCAGATGCTACAAACAATCCGAATACATAAGATCCTACAGCAATTCCGCTGTCAAAGAAGGTAAAGAACGTTGCCGTTGCAAAACCGGAGCGGTGAGCCGGAGATTTCTGAATCGCCAATGTTTGCATGCAAGGAACGATTGATCCGTAGCCAAGACCGATAACCGCCCCTGAAAGCAGAAGCATTAAGCCGCTATGTGTGAAGGACAGCATGCAGAGTCCAACAGAGAAAATCAGGATTGATGGATAAATGACAATGCCCGGTCCGACTTTGTCGAACAATTTCCCTGTGAACGGGCGTGCAATCATCATTGTCACCGCAAAACAAACAAAGAAATATCCGCTGATATCCGAAAGGTCAACTGATTTGGCGAATACAGACAGATATGATGTGACTGTTGAATAACAGAAAGAAATAAACAAACCGACCGTCGCAATTTTGAGTGCGCCCTTTTCAAACATATCCGAGAACGCAAAACGGAATACAGTCGTACCGCTGTCCTTACTTTGCGGCACTTTTATCAAGAACGAAACAAGTAAGCCCGCAACCATAAACAGCGCAAAGGCTGTAAAGAATACAGGAAAGCTTACCACTCTCATCAAATTCAGACCAAGGAAAGGCCCGATCGCCATAGCGAGGTTCATAGACATGGCAAAGTATCCAAGCCCTTCACCGCGCCGTTTGGCTGGAATAATATCAGCGGCAATTGCACCTGTAACAGTCGTTAAAATGCTGAACCAAATTCCTTGGAAGAACCGCAATCCGAGCAGCAGGGAAAAGTTATGAATCGGCATATACAGAAAAGATGATAGGGCGAAGAGCGCCATTGATACAATCGCCATTCTTTTCTTCCCGAAACGCTCAACGATGGCTCCGGAGAAAGGCCGTGTAATGATCGCAGACAGAAGGAACAGGCTGATTAAAAGCCCGCCTTGTGATTCTGTGCCGCCAAGCTCTTGCAGCGTATAGATCGGCAATACAGTTAAAAATGTATAAAAGAACACAAACACAAATAAATTGACAAGCAGGACCATAATAAAATCCTTGGTCCATATCGCATCCGCTTTTTTCAAATGTATGTCACTTCCTTATTTTCATTGTTGTAAAAACATGCGGAAAAAATGAGAAAAAGCTTCTTTATCTTCATCCCGGAAATCTGCAAGCAGCTCTTCCTCGAATTTCAGCATTTTCACATTGATTTCTTCGTATTTTTTCTCGGCTTCTTTTGTGAGGACAACAAGTTTTTCCCGTTTGTCTTCACCTTGCCGTCTCTGAACCCAGCCGTTCTCCTCCAGGCGTTTGATCGTCCGAGTCACAGTCGGCGCTTCCACATTTAAATAGGACCAAATCTCTTTTTGAGTCATTGGTCCGATCGTACGCAAACAATATAAAACTGACCATTGAGATGAATAAAGGCCGAATGGCTCTAGCTGTTCATTGGCTTTCTTGGCAATCAGGCGGGCGCTTTGGTTGATTTGATGAATGAGGTGTCTGTTGACGTAGGACATGTCGGTCTCCTTCTAAAAAACTTACCTAAGTAACTAATTGCTTATTTCATTTTACAGGAGCGATCAATAGTTGTAAAGATGAAAATTTAGTGACGCGAAATAGTTTGCTGAATCTGAAAAAGTTTGTTTCACCCCTTGTCCTTATTGAGTTTTTAGCATATTCCCAAAAGAATGCTAATACACTGTTACAAACCTAACAAAGAGAGTGTTTGAGGTGAGGGATCGTGGGCATATTTCACAAACTTACTTTTAAAACCATACAACGAAGAAGCGGCATAATGAACGACTCTTTACAGAATACGGATCTCATTTCACACTTCTCACATCCATTTTAGGGAGGTCGAGTGGTGTGCACGATTACATCAAAGAGCGAACAATCAAGATAGGGAAGTACATCGTGGAGACAAAGAAAACCGTTCGTGTCATTGCGAAGGAATTTGGTGTTTCCAAAAGTACAGTACACAAGGATTTAACAGAGCGTCTGCCTGAAATTAACCCCGACTTGGCAAACGAAGTGAAAGAAATACTCGATTATCATAAATCCATCAGGCATTTAAGAGGAGGAGAAGCGACAAAGCTCAAATATAAAAAAGATGAAATTCTCGAAGGAGAGCCTGTTCAGCAATCGTAATCACCTGGCATTGCCTTCTTGAAATCGTTCATAAAACATCCGCAAAAATTTGTAAAGAACTTATTGTGCTTCCAACTTTTTTTCTATATTTTATGATAATATATATAATTAGGGCACAATGTGGATATTTACTGTGAAACAGATTTTCAAGGAGGATATAAATAGATGTTTGCAAGGGATATTGGTATTGACCTCGGTACTGCAAATGTACTGATCCATGTTAAAGGTAAAGGAATTGTTCTGAATGAACCTTCCGTTGTTGCACTTGATAAAAACAGCGGCAAAGTGCTGGCGGTTGGAGAAGAGGCAAGACGAATGGTTGGACGTACACCTGGGAATATTGTTGCGATTCGCCCGCTGAAAGACGGAGTTATTGCTGACTTTGAAGTAACAGAAGCAATGCTGAAACATTTTATTAACAAGCTGAATGTAAAAGGCCTGTTCTCAAAGCCGCGCATGCTCATTTGCTGCCCGACGAATATTACATCCGTTGAGCAAAAAGCAATTAAAGAAGCTGCAGAAAAAAGCGGCGGGAAACATGTGTACCTTGAAGAAGAACCTAAAGTTGCCGCTATCGGCGCGGGTATGGAAATATTCCAGCCAAGCGGTAACATGGTTGTAGACATCGGAGGCGGGACGACGGATATCGCGGTTATTTCAATGGGCGATATTGTCACCTCCTCTTCTATTAAAATGGCTGGGGACAAGTTTGACATGGAAATCTTAAATTATATCAAACGCGAGTACAAGCTGCTGATCGGCGAACGTACTGCGGAGGATATTAAGATTAAAGTCGCAACTGTTTTCCCAGACGCACGTCACGAGGAAATTTCCATTCGCGGACGGGACATGGTTTCCGGTCTTCCAAGAACAATTACAGTAAACAGTAAAGAAGTTGAAGAAGCCCTTCGTGAATCTGTCGCTGTTATTGTTCAGGCTGCGAAACAAGTGCTCGAAAGAACACCGCCTGAACTTTCTGCTGATATTATTGACCGCGGCGTTATTATTACCGGCGGAGGCGCGCTCTTAAATGGCCTTGACCAGCTGCTTGCTGAAGAGCTGAAGGTACCGGTCCTCGTTGCTGAAAATCCTATGGATTGCGTAGCCATCGGCACAGGTGTCATGCTTGATAATATGGACAAGCTTCCTAAACGCAAACTAAGCTGATTTCACAAACC
Organism: Bacillus sp. LJBS17; assembly: GCF_019334685.1. Taxonomy (NCBI): domain Bacteria; kingdom Bacillati; phylum Bacillota; class Bacilli; order Caryophanales; family Bacillaceae; genus Bacillus; species Bacillus sp. LJBS17. The sequence continues at coordinate 3,720,510 of NZ_CP079759.1, read as the reverse complement.
TCATTCTGAAAAAGAATGAGGTTTTTTTATGAAAAAGCCTTCACGAAAAGATGTTAAATGACGATAATAGGATAAAATACTGAGTTTTTATTATAGAACGAACGTTCCTATATGACAACTGGAAAAAATGCCATTTTTAGAGGTGGGAAATTTGTTAAAAGGATTATATACAGCAACATCCGCAATGATTGCCCAGCAGCGAAGAACGGAAATGCTTTCAAATAATATTGCTAACGCAAATACATCAGGATATAAAGCTGATCAAGGCTCTATGCGCGCGTTCCCTGAGATGCTGCTCAGCAGAATAGAATCAAAATCTCCGGCCGGGACATCAAGGACGGAAATCGGTTCCGTGAATACCGGAGTATATATGCAGGAGCTCAAGCCTCTCTTTACACAGGGAAGCCTGAAGTCCACAGACCAGCCTACAGACATTGCATTGATCGAAAATCAAGTTCCGATGAATGCGGAAACCAATGAAAAAGCTGCTCTTTTTTATCCGGTTCAAACAGCGGATGGAATCCGTTATTCAAAAAGCAGCACATTTTCACTAAATGAAAACAATCAGCTGACGATCAACGGACGCCCTATTTTATCGACGGATCGCCAGCCAATCACTGTTGATAATGAGAATTTCACTGTGTCTGAAAACGGTACTGTGACAACGAACGGACGCACAGCCGGCCAGATTGATGTCAGAATGGCGGAAGATGTCCGCAATCTCAAACGGGACGGAAATGATTTGTACAGCACGGCGGGCGGTAATGATCTGCCAAGCGCAGCCGGAAATAATCAGGTAGCCTATTCATTAAAACAAGGCGTCTCAGAGCTTTCAAACGTGGATGTGACAAGCGCCTATACAGAAATGACTGAAGCGTACAGATCGTTTGAGGCGAATCAGAAGGTTATTCAGGCTTACGATAAAAGTATGGATAAAGCAGCAAATGAAATTGGAAAAATTTAAGATAACGGAAGAAAAAACGGGGGACATCAACTATGCTCAGGTCAATGCTAACGGCATCAACAACCTTAAACCAGCTGCAGCAGCAGATTGACACAATCAGCAGCAACCTTTCAAACAGCAACACAACCGGCTATAAGGCAAAAGATACGAATTTTTCTGAGCTTGTCAGACAGCAATTCGATCAGGTTGATGAAAAAAACGAGGAAGTGGCAAAAGCCCGAAAAACGCCGCCCGGCTTGCGCCTTGGCGTCGGAGCGATGATGAATTCACGCCTGGTCTCTGATCAAGGAAGCATTCAGAAGACCGATCGCGATCTGGATATCGCATTTACGTCTCCATACCAGTATCTTCAGGTAAATGTAAATGGAAACCGCCAGTATACGAGGGACGGGGCGCTGTATGTAACGCCGTCCGCTGCGAATGCCAACCAGCTGCAGCTCGTCACTGGAAATGGGTATCCCGTACTTGATGAGAACGGCAATACAGTGAACATCGACAGCTCAATGAAGAATATCACCATCAATAAGAACGGCACCTTAACCGCATCTGACGGAAACGCGGTTCAGCGGTTTAATCTTGGCGTTGTCCAAGTGAATAACCCTCAAGAGCTGAAATCAGAAGGGAATAACCTTTTCTCTATTGATAATGCGGCAGCTTTTGAAGAGCTGAACGGCGCTAATAGACAAAACATCGGCATGCAGCAGGGCTCACTTGAGATGTCCAATGTCGATATTTCAGAACAAATGACAGATTTGATCACGTCCCAGCGTTCATATCAGCTGAACAGCAGAACGATCACAATGGGAGATCAAATGCTCGGTTTAATCAATTCAGTCAGATAATAAGAAAATGGGCGTTTTTCAATCAGCCGCGCATGATAAAAAAAGCGGCTTTTTCGAAATCGTCCTTTTTTTTGTAGTATTCCGTAATATCTTCTAACAGCACTTCTAAATCCACCCACGCCTCGATTTTTTCTAATTCAAGCACATATTCGAGCAGCTGCTCATAGGGATCTTCCACTGAGGTGTAGAGGGCTTCAAGCGTTTTTAATTTTAAATAAATGGTTTGAATGTCTACCTTTTCAGATAATTCTTTTCCTTTATGAAGGACGGCTTTAGCTTCTGTGATGTTCCCTGTTTTAAAAAGCGCTCTGACAGACTCGTACACACAATGAAGATATGAGACTGGTGAATTCATTTCAAATTCTTGATTCTTTAATACTTTTCTAAAGTAAAGAAGCGCTTCCTGGTCTTTTTTCTCGGTCGCTTTTAAAAAGCCAAGGTTATAATAAGCGTGGCATAGCAGGTTTTCGTCATGTAGTTGCTGGGTTTTCTTAATGATTTCTTTGAAAAGCTGTTCAGCTTTTTCATAGCGTTCTTGATCAATATAATTCACGGCGAGCAAAAGTTTACAGGTGATTACCTTTTTGATATAGCCGAATTGGTGCAAATAGATGTGTAATGCTTTTTTGACGTATTGGATGGAAAGCGGCGGTGATTTCATCAAGTAATAGGCGCCGGCGGTTTGATAATATAAATCAGCGGCTTCAAACGTATTTTGAATGGCGGCCAGGTACTGTTCAGCTTTTTTAAAATGATGTACTGCATGTTTCGGAGCTGTTTTTACCATCTCGTATAACCCAGAGAAAAAATACAGATAATATTTCAATTCATCATCCATTTTGTCTTCCAGGCCATATAGGTCATCGAACAATGAATCGAGTCCGTTCTGGTTTTCAAAAAGCAGCTGATGGCGGGCCTGAAACAATTGATAACGCATCCAAAGTTTTGTGTTTTTTTTGATCTTCGGAAGGTGCTGGTCAATTTTCTCTTTCAGTGTGCAAACGTGATTCATTTTGCGTTTGCTCATTGCGGAATACCACTCGTCTAACATGTTTAGCATTCTTTTTTCAATAAACTTCGAAATCATTTTCCTACCTCTTTGCTATTGGTAAAATCTATAATTATCATATCATAACTTTTGACGGCTCTCATTGACAGTTGGTTACATTTTAGCGCGGTTGAAAAAGAGATTAATTCATAATATACTTTTCAAATGTACAGATTGGATCTTTGATGATTGCTATACATACTAATGCAGATGAAGGAGATGTCAAGACAATGCTTGATACTCAGCAAATTAAAGAAATTATTCCTCACCGTTATCCGTTTTTGCTTGTGGATCGGATTACGGAAGTTGAAGAGGGCAAACGGGCAAAAGGCTATAAAAATGTAACCGCTAATGAAGAGTTCTTTAACGGACATTTTCCTCAGTACCCAGTTATGCCCGGCGTATTAATCGTAGAAGCACTCGCTCAAGTCGGAGCTGTTGCGATGTTGATTAAAGAAGAAAACCGCGGCAGACTGGCTTTTTTTGCAGGCATTGATAACTGCCGCTTTAAAAAACAAGTCAAGCCTGGTGACCAGCTTCACCTTGAGGTTGAAATCATTCGTGCCCGCGGCACAATCGGGCGCGGAAAAGGCGTTGCCACAGTTGATGGCGAAGTCGTTTGCGAAGTAGAACTGACTTTTGCCCTCGGAGAATAATTAAAAAAAGGCAGATGGCCAGCGGCACATTTGTCTTTTTTTCTTTACAAATATAGAAAAGCAGGTGATTGTATGTGGAATGAATTTAAAGCCTTTGCCATGCGGGGGAATATCGTAGACCTTGCGATTGGTGTTGTGATAGGCGGCGCTTTCGGAAAGATCGTCACATCTCTAGTAAATGATATCATTATGCCTTTGGTCGGTTTGCTGCTGGGAGGGCTTGACTTTTCAGGCCTGTCGTTTACGTTTGGCGATGCTGTAGTGAAATATGGAAGTTTTATACAGACGATTGTGAACTTCTTAATTATATCGTTCTCCATTTTTATCGTCATTCGGACTTTGAATGGGTTAAGGCGCAAAAAAGAAGCAGCAGAAGAAGAGGCTGCGGAGGAAGCGGTGGATGCGCAGGAGGAGCTGCTGAAAGAAATCAGAGACCTGCTGAAGCAGCAAGCAAAGTCGCCGGAATAAAAAAGATGCCGTTAGAAACGGCGTCTTTTTTTATCTCAATTTTCGTTTAGGTTCGTTCTGTGTCCTTCAGTTCTGCAGGGCTTCCTGTTGTTTCAGCGAGATGAATGAGCATTGAGACAGAGGTGCCTGCATCCGGAGTGCTGCTGATCATCAACTCGCTTCCGCAAAAATGTTTCAGCCGCTGATTGATATTTTTCAATCCGACGCTGCGATCAAAATCCGTTGATAAGAGATCTATTTGTTTTTCCGGAGTTATCCCGGGACCGTTATCCTCTACTTTGATGTGATACTCATTTTTGCTTTGTTTTTTAGCTGTCAGTTTGATCCATCCTCCGCCTCTTTTCTTGCTGACACCATGAAGAACGGCATTTTCCACCAAGGGCTGAATCATTAAAGGCGGAAGGATAAAGTCAATGTCTTCATCTATATCGAAAAGAACCTCAAGCCGATTACCGAATCGCGTTTTTTCTATAGAAAGATAGGAATTGATAATCGAAAGCTCATGTCTGAAGGAACTGATGGCTGATGTATTTTGAAAGTCAAAACTCATTCTTAAATAGTTAGTAAATTCCTCTGTTACCTCTCGGGCCTTTTCAATATCCAAATGAGTGAGAGAAATAATCGTGTTTAATACATTATAAAGAAAATGAGGCTTGATTTGCGATTGGAGAAATGCCATTTCCATTCTAGTGGCTTGATTTGCTGTATGTTTCATCATGATCAGGTTTTGAATACGCGCCATAAATTCAGAGTAATGATAAGGTTTTTGCAAAATGTCATTCGCTCCGGCATGAAAAGCCTTGTATTTGTCATGGCCGATAATGGCAGCTGTAATGATCAGAACCGGAAGATCAACCATGCTGAATCGTTCGCGAATTTTCATACAGACTTCGAAACCAGTCATATCCGGCATCATCAAGTCCAAAATAACCAAATCAAGCTTCGTGCAAGAGATGATTTCTAATGCTTCCTTTCCGTTCTTCACAGCAATCACATTGTAGGGCACACCTTCAAGCATATCGCTCAGTATTTTTAAACTGTCAATGTTATCATCGACAATCAGGATGGTTGGAGCGTCAATATGCTCAGAGTAATAAGGCGTGCTAAATGAGATATCTGATAGATCTCTCTCGGATTGTAATTCAGGAAGGCGTTTTTTTGTTTCAGATACAGGTTCATTTTGGGCGATCGGCAAGGTGAAATGGAATGTCGAACCTTTTCCTTCTTCCGATTCGACCCAAATGTCTCCGTTATGGAGCTGAACCAGCTGTTTGACAATGCTGAGGCCAAGACCGGCACCATCGTCTTTATTCTTTTCGGCTTGCTGAAAAGACTCAAAGATGGTTTGGCGATCGGCTTCTGAAATGCCGCTTCCTGTATCCGCTACTGTCACTTTGATCATGTTGTCGTTCAGTCTTGAAGCAGAAAGTGTGATTTGGCCCTCTTTTGTATATTTGATTGCATTGTCTACTAAATTGGTTAATATTTGGCGGAAGCGGTTTTCATCTGCGAGCACTAAAGGAAGATCGTCAGGGATATGGTTCATCATATTCAAGTTTTTATGTCTCGATAAAAGATTGTAGAAATTCATTTCCGAACAAACTAAAGTATAAATATCAACAGGAACCGGGTGGATTTGAAGCATGCCCTGCTTTATTTTTTCTAAATCTAGAATGTCATTTACCAGATTGGACAGCCTGTAGCCCATGCGGATGACGAGCTGCATATTTTCTTTCTCTTCTTCTATCGTTCTTTTTCCTTTGCCGGCCAGCAGGGTCTGGCATATATTAATGATGCTGTTCAGCGGTGTTTTGAATTCATGTGATGTTTTGGCGATAAATTCATCCTTTAGCCGGTCAATTCTGAGCAATTTCCACGACAGCACTTCATTTTCACGGAATGCTCCGGCAAATTGCTGCGCCATCAGCAGAACGATCGCCAGTAAAGCGATAACTGTTGGCAGTGAATAAATCGAATTAAAGGAAAAAGCCGTTTTGCCGCTATAAGCTGAAATGGTGGTTAAAATGACAAAAGCACTCATTGATATAGATGCAATAGTAAGATACAGACTTCCTTCCATTTTGCGGATCGCAGCAATCGTAAAAATATATGTAATATAAACCAGAGTCGAGACGGCTAGCACAGAATGTAAGATGTACGAGGTATGGCCGATAAAACCCACGGTTAAAAAATCTGTGACTAAGACCAGCCCGGAAGAAACAGTGGCAATGCGAATAAAACGCTTTGAAACAATCTCTCTGTAAGCAAAAAAGAGATAGAGAAAAACCGCAATGCTGACGAGCACTGTAGAGATTGCCCTCAATGAATTTAGCAGTGAAAATGAAATTGACGGAAAGAGGAGAAATATAATCCGCTCTTTTCCGATCATCAGAATAATGAACGAAAACAGAAGACACATAACAGAAAAAAACAACAAATGTTTATCTTTTTTTCTTTGCAGGAAAAAGCCCAGAAAATATAATCCGGTAATGAAAAAAGCTGTAATCATGATTGTATCATTAAGAAAGGAAATTTTATTTTCCCGCACTATTTGCTCCTGGGTGCCAAAAGTAATTGGCTTTGCGATTCCCCATCCCGGCGTTTTTCCGAAGTTCGAAAATTGTACGACAAGTTCATTGTCACCCTTATGAAGCGTAAAAAAGCTCGTATATGGGCGGTTTTGTGCCGCAAAATCAGGTTTATTTGAAGGGTTGCCGCTTTGGCCAATGAATTGTCCATTAAAATAGATGCGATTGGCACTGTAAATAAACGACGTGCTGATCCCAAAAACCTGATTGTCTTGCTTTGATCTGATGGTCAGCTTATACGTTCCGTAATCCACATTGATACCCTGCTTGGCTAGCTTCACATTGCTGGGGACATCAACGAAGAGAGGATCTTTTCCTTTTGCTGAGGCGATCTCTTTTGGTGACAGAATCTGATTTGGATACAATGTCCATTCTCCGTTCAGCTGTACATTCCCATCCTTCTGAAAATCCCACTTCTCCAGGTTCATGACCCCATGCCTTGCCGCAGGAAGCGTTGTTCCGGAAAAATGGTCAATGGCAATGAAAACCATAAAAAATGCAGCGTAACCGAAAATAATTGAAGTAAAGATGAATTTTTCTTTCATATTATAGCTCCTTTATTCAAGCAGGCTCATTCTAAATTCCTACCTTTTTATAAATATTGTAAGTGCAAAATTTCAAAAACTACAATAGAAAGAAAAAGAATCCAGATAAAGGGGTTATTTGTCATGATATAATAGAAGTTATTTACTGATATCTCGATTTTACATATAGGGTGGGATGTTTTGTGAAAGCGTTAATTGTTGATGATGAGCACTTGGCATTGCTTCATTTTAAGAAAATGCTTGAACGAACAAACGCCTTTCAATCTATTATGGCGTATCAAGATCCAGTTGAAGCCTTAGAGCATCCTGAGACTCCTGCTGTAGATGCGGTGTTTCTTGATATTGAAATGCCGGGGGTAAACGGCATTGAGCTTGCTGAGGCGATTCAATCGATGAATGAAAACATCCAAGTCGTTTTCATCACGGCTTATAATGAGTTTGCTATCAAAGCGTTTGAGCTGAATGCCATTGATTATTTGCTGAAGCCTGTCATATACAAGCGGCTTGAGACAACTGTTGAACGAATCAAAACGAATAATAAGCTCAGACAAAATGCAGAAAATACCGAGGCGCATTTTTCCATCCAATGCTTTGGGAGCTTGCAGTTTCATCAAACCTTAAAGGATGTCAAAACAAGCATTCCAGTCAAGTGGAGAACGTCGAAAGCACGTGAAATATACTTATTTTTGCTTCACAATCAAGGCCATGTGGTCAGTAAAGACATGCTAATCGATCTTTTTTGGCCTCATTACGATGTTTCAAAAGCAAGCACCCAACTTTACTCCACCATTTACCAAATACGAAAATTATTCAGCCAGATCCCTTTCAGCCAAACTATCGAGAAGACTGATACTGGGTATATTCTTCGGCTTTCAGGCGCAAAAATCGATGTTGTCGAATGGGAAAAATCACTAAAAGGGGCGCCGCCGCTCAATACGGCTACATTACATCTGCACATGGATATTTTCATGTCCTATCAAAATCATTACCTAATGGAGCACGGTTATCTTTGGGCAGAACCGGAAAAGACGCGTCTTTCCCAGCTTTGGCTCGGAAAGGCCTATGAACTGATCGATTATCATATTCATGAAATGAACGATCATCAAGCGATGGACATTTGCCTGCAAGCCGAGAAAATTGAGCCATGCGATCATAAAATTATGCAATACAAGCTGCAGCTATTCAACAAAAACGGGAAGGTAGAAGAGGCGATAAAAGAATATCAGCGTTACAAACAAATGAAGGATCAAATTAATTAAAGAACTCCAAACCAGTATGTGTCGATTGCCTTTCGATGCACACTGGTTTTTTTGTGCACTTAAAGGGAAGGCCCTCGCCATATGTCTCCTGGGTGAAACTTCAACTCTCTCCAATTCACTTCAATCTTACATGATTTCTGAGTTGTACAGAAATTGTATAGTTCCATTTCATACAATGTAGTTTGGTTCGGATGGCAAATCTTAGTTTTGAAACTCATTCGGCATTAGCAGTTCTTTTTGGGGGATGAGACATGATGTTATGGTCTCGCGGATCAATCGGCAAGTGAAAGATAGATAAGAAAGGGAGGAATGAAAAGTTGAGAACGAGGAGTTTTCCCTTAGGGCTGAAAAAAAGCGGGCGGATCGTTATGATCATAAGCCTTGCCATCTTTTTCTTCTTCAGCCAGATCGCCAGCTATACTCTTACAGCACAGGCTGTGGACGTAACGTCAAGTGACAGCCAATTCTTCGATTCGGTAACAGTTAAGGACGCCAAGGGCCAGATTGTTGACGGATCAAAAGGAAACAAACCGGCACTAACACCGGGGGACGAAGTGAAACTGACATATGAATGGTCATTGAAAAAAGACAAAAAAGCAGATAGCGAACAGGATATCAATGTGGAGATACCTAAAAGCTTTACATTTGATAAAGGTGCAGAAGGTGAGATCAAATCTGCTGATCAGGTCATCGGCAGCTATCAAGTGCCGGCGGGCGGCAGCACCATGACAGTAAAATTAACAACTGCATCCGCGGATTCTCCTGATGCCAAGGGGACCATTACACTACCAGCTAAGTTTACTGCAGATGTAAAAGGCGATGAACATACAGCAGCAGCCCTTTTTCAGCTAGGGGGAGGCAAAACCCAGCAGGTGATCATTCCTGTTAAGAAAGAGGAGACACCAGATGCCGAGGCGGAAGAGCCAAAAAACGACTCTTCTGATACTGCGGGTGATCAGGAAGGGAAAGATGACAAACCTGCACCTTCAGTCAGCAAGGATCAAAAAGAGGAAGAACAGCAGCCGTCAGATGACGATAAGAGCGGCGAAGCCTCTAAGAGTGATGATTCAAAAAAAGTGTCATCCTCAAGTCAATCAGCTTTCAAAAGCTTGCAAACTGAAGAAAAACAAATCACGCAAAATATTTTAACTGGCGTGACGTTGACGGACGAAAACGGAAAGCCATATGACAAGGGCAATCGCGCCAATACGAATTCTCCGGTGAAAATTTCAATTGATTGGGCCATTCCCGACAATTTAGGAAAAACAATCAATTCCGGCGATAAATATGAATTTGATTTGCCTAAAGAATTTATTATGCATAATGACATTGTGAACCTGCCTTTAAGCGCCGGAGACACCACATACGGGACATTTTCTATTGATACGAACGGACATGTGGTAATGACATTTAACGGCGAGGTAAAAGACAGTTCTAATGTCAAAGGCACATTGGTTATCAATACGCAGTTCAACGAGAAAAAAATAACGGGTTCGACAACACAAAAGATTCCATTTCCTGTGAATGCCGATACTCCTGAAACAACAGTTTATTTTAAACCCAATGTGAGTAAAACCATTGATAAATCAGGTGTGCTGGATAAAGGCATCAACCCTGGTAAAGTAACATGGACGGTCGATGTCAATAAAAAGTTGGATCAAGTCAAAAATGCCAAACTCACGGAAAGCCTTCCAGATGGCGTAATCTACCGTTCAGTTAAAGTGTATGAACTCAATGTGAACATTGATGGTTCTGTCAGCAGAGGAAATGAAGTTTCTTCCGGCTACAGTGTTGATTCAAAAGGAAATGTCACATTTGACGGGACAATTGATTCAGCATACCGCCTTGTATACGAAACCGACATTGACAATAGTGCGAAGCCGAGTGAAGGCGGAAATGTAACGCTGACGAACAAGGCGGCATTCAGCGGAGACAACCTGGAACCCATTTCTGCCGAAGCCACTGTTGCAGCCAAATATGGAAAAATGATCGCGAAATCATCGACCGGCTATGATGGAGAATCTCAAACATTCAGCTGGGCTCTTTCATACAATTACGGTGAGAAACAGATCGACCAATCCAAGGCCAGCATTAAAGATGCTTTTGGAACTGGCGATTTGCATCTTGTGAAAGATTCTTTGAAGGTTATTCCTATTACCTTTGGACAGAACGGCAGTGAGCAAGCGGGAACGCCTTTAAAGGAAGGCGAGGACTATACGCTGATCGATAATGGAAGCGGATTTGAAGTCAAATTTAATAAAACCATTACCAGCGCGTACAAAATCACATATCAAACAAAGGTCAACAGCGGAGTGATCATTGATAAATCGACAACATACACCAACAGCGTTGTGACCGGAACAGGGGATTCAAAAGAGGCTTCCGGAATAGCCATTCAGCAAAACCTCATCAAAGGATATTCAAACGTAGATTATGAGAAGAAGACGGCTGATTGGACGATTACAGTTAATAAAAATAAATACTTGATGAACAATTGGACTTTGAATGATCAATTTGAAAGCGGCGGAATGGTTCTGCTTGATGAATCGTTCAAGCTTCAAGACACAACGAACAACAAAACATTGCAGAAAGACAAAGACTACACGTTAATAAAAAAACCGGATCATAAAGGCTTTACTTTGGCATTGATCGGGGATTATGCAAAAACAGACAGTCAATTTAAGATCACTTATACGACAACGTTCAATGCCGATTATTCTAACGAAAGCGTTAAGAATACAGCTCAGTCGACATGGACTGATCAAAACGGCAATGAGCGCACGAATAAGGTATCAAGCGGTTTTACGCCGAATCATCAGACTTCAAATAATGGTTTCAAAAACGGATCATATAACGCGGTTTCAAAGGAAATCACGTGGAAAATCGGCGTCAACTATAACGGCGAGCCGACGAAAAACCCTTATATCAAAGATGCCATAACAGATCCTCAGCAATTTGTGCCGGGTTCCGTTGTCGTTAAGAGTTATACGATCAATAAAAACGGCTCGATCACAGAAGGAGACGCGCTTGATCCTTCCAAGTATGATGTCGAAGAGCCTTCTGCAAAAAATGAACGCACGCTGACGGTACACCTTAAAACAGGCGATTCTGTACCATATCTGATTGAGTTTAAGACATCACTCAAAGGACAGGTCATTGATCAGAATCAGTACACAAACAAGGCAACCTACTATAATGACGGTTATGCAGACCGCACACTGACGGGCTCTGTTTCAGTTACGAACGGAGGAAGTCTGGTTTTCAAAGGCGGTAAACAAAATGGAAGCTATATCGATTGGAACATCAATGTCAACTCCAGCCAATCAACGCTGGATGACGTCAAAGTTACTGATACGCCGGATGAAAATCAAATATTAGATGCGGATTCTTTTAAAGTGTATCAAGCAAAATATGATGAAAACGGAGTGGTCAAAGACAGCAGTGGAAATCTGACTGCGGGAGATGTCGAGCTTCAAAAAGACAAAGACTACACGTTAGACATCAAAACGGACAATACAACAGGTGAACAATCGTTTGTCCTGAAATTCATAGGCAGCTATAAACAAATTGACCGCGCCTATGTGATCAAATACCGGTCACTGATTAACATAGCCGGCACGAACGGCCACGTTAAAAATAAGGTGTCCATTTCAGGAACAAATGTGAAGGAGCAGACTCAAGAAAACAGCAGCTCGATCTTTGTTGCCATTTCAAGCGGCGACGGTTCCGGATCCGGAGAAAAAGGAAGCCTGACGATTTTTAAGACTGGAGAGGACGATAAAGCTCTTGAAGGAGCAGAATTCCAGTTATGGTCTGAGGACTCCAAACAGCTCCTCCGCACTGGTACGACGGATGCCGGCGGGAAGCTTACATTCGGAAATATTCGCTACGGTTCCTATGTATTAAAAGAAGTCAAAGCGCCTGACGGATATACCATCAGTGATGCTTATGCAAAAGGAGTCTCTGTTAAGATAGACAGCAACTCCTCCAAGACAGGAGCGCTGCACAAAGTCATAAATCAACAGAACAAGGTGACGCTTATCAAACAAGACGAACAAAACAATCCTTTGGCGGGTGCTGTTTTCAAGCTGGAGAAAAAATCAAATGACGGCACCTATACTCTCATACGAACAGATATAAAATCTGATAAAAACGGAAAAGTAGAAATGAACGGTTTGCCGGCGGGCTACTATCGCTTGACAGAAACACAAGCTCCTGAAGGCTTTATCGTAAATACAAAAGCGATTCACTTCTCAGTCGCAAAGAATGAAAAGAATCAAGTGTCTGACGTTAATTTAGGGAAAATGACCAACTATCAAGGAAAAGTCTCACTGACGAAGGAGAATGCTGAAGGCCAGAAACTTGAAGGCGCAGTATTCAACATTGTCGATCAAGATGGAAAGGTCGTTCAAGAGAAGCTGACTTCAGATAAAGACGGTAAAATCGAGGCTTCGGGTCTTGCGCCGGGACGCTACGCCTTTGTGGAAATAAAAGCGCCAGCCGGCTATGTGCTGAATACAAAGAAAAAAGAATTTACCATCTCAGAATCTGCAGCAGGAAAGCCTGAAGCCGCAGATGCCGGAATCGCCGTTAACGATAAAGGCTCTGTTGAGCTGACGAAGGAAGATGCCGATGGCCAGAAGCTTGAAGGAGCCGTCTTTAAGATTATCGACAAGGAAGGTAATACGGTTCAAGAAGGACTGACCTCAGATAAAAATGGGAAAGTCGCAGCTTCAGCACTTGCACCGGGACACTACGCTTTTGTTGAAACAAAAGCGCCAGCGGGCTATGTGCTGAATACAGAGAAAATTGAGTTTGAGATCTCTGATTCCTCTGAAGGAAAGCCTGAAGCTACAGATGCCGGGATCGCTACTAACCATAAAGGCTCCGTTGAGTTGACGAAGGAAAATGCTGAAGGCAAGAAGCTTGAAGGTGCAGTTTTCAACATTGTCGACGAGGAAGGAAATACGGTTCAAGAAGAGCTGACTTCCGATAAAGATGGAAAAGTAAAGGCTTCGGGCCTTGCGCCGGGACGTTACGCCTTTGTTGAAACGAAAGCGCCAGCCGGTTATGTGCTGAACACGGAGAAAATAGAGTTTACCATCTCAGAATCTGCAGCAGGAAAGCCTGAAGCCGCAGATGCCGGGATCGCCGTGAACTATCAAGGATCGGTTCAGCTGATGAAGGAAGATCAAGATGGAAATGGCTTGGCAGGCGCGGTATTCAAAATCACGGACAGCAATGGGAAAACAGTGAGAGACGATCTAGTCTCAAAAGAAGGCGGCAAAATTGAAGTTGACGGGTTAGCGCCGGGAAGCTATCAATTTATCGAAAAACAGGCGCCAGATGGATATCTTTTATCCGAAAAGCCAGTGTCATTCACCATTAAAGCAGAATATGGCGGCAAACCTGAGCAAGTGAAAGCAACAGCGGTTAATACGAAGAACCTTGTTGTCCTCACCAAAGTGGATCAGCATGATCAGCATAAAGTTCTGCAAGGTGCGGAGTTCAATTTGACAGATGCCAACGGCAAAGTGCTGAAGTCCGGTTTGGTTACCGATGACAAAGGACAAATCACGGTGCACGGCCTTAAAGCTGGCGAATATCAGTTTGTTGAAACAAAAGCGCCTAAAGATTATGAGTTGGACCAAACTCCTATATCGTTCAAGATCACAAACACAGACACGAAAACAGTCGAAATCACCGCGGAAAACATATTGGCACCAGGTGACGTAAATGTGAAAAAAGTGGATCAAGACGATAAAAATACCGTTTTGGAGGGCGCTGAATTCAAGTTATTGGACGAAAGCGGCAAGCCTGTAAAAACTGACGGGTATGGAAAAGAGCTTTCTGAACTCTGGAAAACAGATCAAAATGGGCAGTTCACTGTAAAAGGCCTTGCGCCGGGAAGCTACCAATTGATTGAAACGAAGGCTCCCGAAGGTTATAAACTTGACGAAACACCGATTGAATTCACAATTGAAAAAGGACAGTCAAAAGCTGTTGAGATCGTAGTTTCTAATCAAAAAGTGAAAACACCAGCGCCTGATAAACATGATCATCCTGATAAACCTGCACCGGGTGGAAATGGAAAAGATGATGGAGATCATCCGAATACCAATGGTACAGATGGCAGCTCGGATGGTCAGTCGAACACAGACAAAACCCTTCCAAAAACCGGAGATACAGACAGCATGCTGACAGCAATGATCGGTATCCTGCTGCTTATGGCAGGCGGAGGCTTAGCTGTTGCCTCAAGAAAGAAACAAAGAAAAGGATAAAGTTGAAGGCACCTGATCATCGAAGAATCGATCAGGTGCTTTTTTGAAAAGTGAAAGTGACACGGAGCGTTTTTAGAAGGATGCATAAGAAAGGGTTTTTTGCATGTACAAGAAAATGATCATTACGGTGTTCATCCTTTTCGGACTGCTGCTGATCTCTTCTCCTTATATCAAAGGTGGAATTATAGCTTATCTTAGCAAAAGCCAGAGTGAATCGGCCTTAACTGTGGAGCAGCTGAAAAAAAATAATGAGAGAGAAGCGGAATATGAATTTGATTCAATCGAGCCGCCTGAGTTGATGGATGCTGTAAAGGCCGGCTTTGATCACGATCAAAAAGCGGTTATCGGGCGGATAACAATTAAAAGTGTTGATCTGGAGCTTCCGATCGTAAAAGGCACAACCAATGAAAATCTTTTGATAGGGGCGGCAACAATGCGCCCGGATCAAAAAATGGGCGAGGGAAATTATCCGTTGGCGGGCCATCATTTGAAGCAAAAGAATCTCCTGTTCGGACCTCTGGAAAACATAAAAACAGGTGCACAAATTGTCATCACGGATTTTAAAAAGGATTATATCTATTCTGTAACATCTAAAGACATCATATCGGAAATGGATGCAGATGTAGTTGAGGAGACAAACAAAAAGGAGATTACGTTAATCACATGTGACAAGGCTGTCAAAACTGAAGGGCGCCTTGTTGTGAAAGGGGAATTGGTTGATTCTTTTGGCCATACAAATTAAATATGGAAAAGAAAAGCTGCCGTTTAAAACGGCAGCTTTTTTCATGCAGAACATATCTATTCTAAATGTTTATTGTGATGCTCTTCGGTTCTGTGTCTGTTTTGGGGAACATGCCCCCTCGTATTTATAACTTTTGTTTAAATGCCTCAATGAGTTTTGTTCCTGTATAGCCCTCTTTTACAAGGGACTCGAGAATGGTTTCAGTGCCCTGCTGTTTTCTTGTGACCATTTGTCCGTAGAGTAAAACCTGAATGCTTTCTTCCAGCTTGACGATATTTTTCACTGCTGCTGTCAGCTGGGCGGGGCGATTGCTTTTTTTCGTGATCGTTACAAATACTTTGGCTTCAGATTGGCTGTTTTGAAGCTGTTCAAAAAAAGACAGATGTTCTTTCTGTACAAGCGCCTCAATCAGCCAGTGATTTTCACCGTCTTCTTTATTTATAATCAGTCCGTCAATAAGGGGAAACTGTTCAATTGATTGTTCTTCCTTGTCCACTCGTTCCACATTCAGGTCAACCAGTTTAAAGGTTTTCATTTCTTCTCACCCCGATTACTTCCAAAGTTTTCTTGCCTTCCATTATAACATAAACGTTTTCGAGGAAAAAATCCTGCAATGTTGGGGCTAAAGAATTTTGTATGAGCGAAACATTTAATAATTTCTATTTTTTCATTATACTGTAACTGACTATGGATTACGGAGAGATGTGGTATGAATCAATTTCGTTTAAAAGAAATTTATATTGACGGCGTTCCTTCTGAAAGTCATTTGATTCAAAAGGAAGTAACATATATGTTAAGCCGTAAAGAAGTGTTTGAGGTTCATCTGAACAAAAAAGGAAGAATAAGTTTTTTATACGAAACACAAGATGGCATGGAGCAGTATAAAATCAAGCTGTCAATGCCGGAAAAAAAATTGAGCTTTCAGTGGTTTGCGTGGGATGGCTCTTCCTATGTGCGCATGAATACGCAAAACTGGCTGACAAAGCAAATCTTTTTCCGTTTTTTAAAAAGTACATATTTCTTCAAAGGAAAAAAGCAAAAGATGTTTTTAGCTGAAGGAAAAATGAAAACGAAAGATAAAAACAGAGGCTGAAAGCCATTTTTAAGCGTTTTTCTTTTCTTGTTGCATCATTTACAATACATACAACCGCAAGGAGAGGAGGAATCGCATGTTCAATCAGGTCATGCTTGTCGGACGTCTTACAAAAGATCCTGATCTTCGCTACACTTCCGCCGGTGCGGCAGTTGCACATGTTACGCTCGCGGTGAACCGCAGCTTCAAGAATGCTTCAGGTGAAATCGAAGCTGATTACGTCAATTGCACACTTTGGAGAAAAACAGCTGAAAACACGGCGTTGTATTGCCAAAAAGGTTCTCTCGTCGGCGTAAGCGGACGGATTCAGACAAGAAGCTATGAAAACGCGGAAGGCGTTAACGTGTATGTAACAGAAGTGTTGGCTGACACTGTTCGTTTTATGGACCCTAAACCCCGGGAAAAAGCTGCTGATTGACACCCCCTGCTCCTCCCGTTATCTATCCATTCACTATTATCCGGATCTCCGCATCATCCCCTCAAAATTGACCAGTCGACCAGACTGGTTCTTTCTTTTTGTCCACTTAGGAAAAATTGGTTCTCTCGACGCATTTTTACTTAAAATCACTTATTAATATTGAATAAGATTAAATAAAAACTTATAATTACTTATAAATGATTGCTGAGAAAAGGAATGAGGGCGTGTACCAAGAAGAAAGATTAGTAGCGATTTTGGATTTTTTAAAACAGCATAACCGAATTACAACGGAGCAGATCTGTACGCTCCTGCAAGTGTCAAGGGATACAGCGCGACGAGATCTTGTGAAACTTGAGGAACAGAATGCCATCATCCGCACAAGAGGCGGCGCCATTTTGCCGACTGTGCATCAGAAAATTCAAAGCTATTCCGGCCGCCTGAAAACAGTGTCTGAGGAAAAAAATAAGATCGGCAGGCTTGCAGCATCGCTTATTCATGATGGTGACCGGGTGATTTTAGACGCCTCTACAACTGTTCAGGCATGTGCAAAGCATTTGAATGCGGTTGATTGTACGGTAATCACCAATTCGATTAATCTTGCGGATGTGCTGTCCGATAAAGAGGGAATTGAAATTTATCTGCTGGGAGGCAAGCTGGAAAAGGAGCACCGCTTTCTGTACGGGTCCTCTGTGATTGAAAAGCTCTCAAGCTACCATGTTGATAAAGCGCTGATTGGTGTGGTCGGTATTTCCGAACATGGCATTACAATTGCGCATGAAGAGGATGGCATGGTGAAGCGGAAAATGATACAGCAGGCAAAGCAGGTCATCGCGCTTGCAGATCATTCGAAGCTGGGCAGCACCAGTTTTTATCAGTATGCGGAGCTGAATGAAATCGACCTTTTGATTACAGACAGGCTGCCGAATCAGGCATTTTGTGACTTGCTTGACCGAAACGGCGTTGAGCTTCTCGTGACAGAGCAGGATGAAGGAAAGGACTGACAAACGTGAAATTAATTGCGATTGACTTAGATGGAACCTTACTCAACAGCAAGCATCAGGTAAGCTTGGAAAATGAAAACGCACTGCGGCAGGCGCAGCTGGACGGCATTGAAGTGGTGGTGTCAACTGGGCGCGCTCATTTTGACGTCATGTCAATCTTTGAACCGCTGGGGATCAAAACATGGGTCATCAGTGCAAACGGCGCCGTCATTCACGATCCCGACGGCAGGCTTTATCATCACGAAACGATTGATACGAAACGGGCGTATGACATTCTCTCATGGCTTGAGTCGGAAAACTATTATTATGAGGTATTCACAGGTTCAGCGATTTATACGCCGCAAAGCGGCAGAGAACTTCTTGATGTTGAGCTGGACAGATTCAGAAGCGCAAATCCGGAAGCGGATCTTTCTGTCCTTAAGCAGGCGGCCGAGGTGCAATACAGCCAATCGGGCTTTGCTTACATTAACTCCTTTCAAGAGCTGTTTGAAGCCGATGAGCCAATCGATTTTTATAATATTCTCGGCTTTTCTTTCTTCAAAGAAAAGCTTGAGGCAGGCTGGAAAAGATATGAGCATGCCGAAGATTTGACGCTTGTCAGTTCGGCTGAGCACAACTTTGAGCTTTCTTCCCGAAAAGCTTCCAAGGGGCAGGCGCTGAAGAGGCTTGCGGAACAGCTAAATATTCCGCTCGAGGAAACCGCGGCTGTAGGTGACAGTTTAAATGACAAATCGATGCTGGAGGCTGCGGGAAAAGGTGTAGCGATGGGCAATGCCCGGGAAGACATCAAATCGATAGCCGATGCTGTCACCTTAACCAATGACGAACACGGTGTCGCACATATGATGAAACATTTGCTGTAGGTATATGTGCTGCTCCAAAAGCGCATCCTGTTGATATAACCGGCGTAACGGATTTTTTGGAAATTCGGCGTGACGGCTATGAACGGAAAAAAGCTGGCTCTTTCAGAGCCAGCTTTTTTAGTCATGATTATTGCGCTGTTGCGCTTAATGTAAACAGTTCTTCGAGCTCCTGTGTGGAAAGCTCGGTAATCCAGTTTTCACTTTGGATAATTTGATCGTTCAGGGTTTGCTTGGATTCAAGCATGACATCAATTTTTTCTTCGATTGTTCCTGTCGTAATCATTTTATGAACGTGGACAAAGCGCTCCTGGCCTATGCGGTATGCACGGTCAGTCGCTTGATTTTCAACCGCCGGGTTCCACCATCTGTCATAATGGATGACGTGATTGGCGGCGGTCAAATTAAGTCCGGTGCCTCCAGCTTTGAGTGAAAGAATCAGTGTCGGATATTCTTTCCTTTGAAATTTCTCAACGAGTGTATCCCGCTCTTGCTTGGAGAGACTCCCATTTAAAAATTGCACAGGTTCCCCGAACGTTTTTTCAAGCAGCCGCTTCATCATGTTCCCCATCTGAATGTATTGCGTGAAAATCAGGCAGCTTTCGTTTTGGGCGCGGATCGCTGTCATCAGTTCCAGCAATTTTTCGAGCTTGACTGATCTGCCGGCCAGCAGCTCGGTTTGCTCTTCCTTTAAATAAAGCGCGGGATGATCGCATATTTGCTTAAGCCGTCCAAGCATGCTGAGGATCAGTGCTTTTCGCTGCATGCCGGTCAGGGATGTCATATGGTCAAAAGTGTCTTTGACGAGCTGCTCATAAAGGGATGCCTGCTCGGCTGACAGCGGGATAAATTCTTTTTCTTCCAGCTTCTCAGGAAGATTAAGCGCGACCTCTTCATCCCGTTTCGTCCGGCGGAGAAGGAAT
The DNA here is from genome assembly GCF_019334685.1 of Bacillus sp. LJBS17. NCBI lineage: Bacteria > Bacillati > Bacillota > Bacilli > Caryophanales > Bacillaceae > Bacillus > Bacillus sp. LJBS17. Next base: position 3,700,822 of record NZ_CP079759.1, on the reverse strand, counting down.
GGCCGGATTAATTGCTGAAGCTGTCCGATTCTCTTTTCGTCCCGGTCTTTTTCGATCGGCAGCACATAGCGTTTATGGAAGCCGGTCAAACTGCCGAGGTAGCCTTTATTCATGAAGTCAAAAATAGACCACAGCTCAGTCAGTCGGTTTTCCATCGGCGTGCCGCTCAGCGCGATATGGTGAAGACCCTTCAGCTTCCTGATTGCGCGTGACTGCTTCGTATGCGCGTTTTTAATATTTTGCGCTTCATCAAGGCAGATCGTGTTCCATGTCACAGAAGAAAGCTCTTCAGTATCGGCATGTGACAGTCCATATGAAGTGAGCACCACGTCTGCGTTTTCATAATGCGCTGCGAAATCATCACCCTTTGGCCGGCGCGGCCCATAATGGAGCGCGACAGACAGATCAGGGGCAAAGGTTTGAAGCTCCCGCTGCCAGTTGCCAAGTACGGATGTCGGCGCAATAATCAAATGAGGCGTTTTTTGCCGGCCTATTTCCTTCACGTGAAGGAAATAGGCGATCATTTGAATCGTTTTCCCAAGCCCCATATCGTCAGCCAGACAGGCGCCAAAACCGCTTTCCCGCAGAAACAGCAGCCAGTTCATGCCGTATTTCTGATAAGGGCGGAGCGTTCCTTTGAAAGAAGGACTGACTTCGTGCTCCGGCAGGTTTTCCGCGGCAGTGAGCTTTCGAATCAGTGACCTGAGCTGTTTAGACAGATCAAACTGAATGCCGGCGAAAGCGGATGTATCAATCAGATCCGAATCCTCAAGTCCGCCATCCTGCTGATCCATTAGCTCACGCGCCAGAATATCAGACATGTGGAGTCCCTCTGATTCTGCTTTTTCCATCAGGCGTTTCATCTGTTTGATAAACTGCGGATCGATTTTAACCCATTGCCCGCGGATATTAACAAGGCGCCTGTTGCTGGCGACAAGCTCATTAAATTCAGCCTCAGTCAGTTCAATTCCATTTGTCGCAAACCGCCAGTTAAAATCAAGCAGTGCATTCATGCCGACAAATGACTCGCCGCGCGGGGAGGACGACACCTTTGCTTTCAGCATCATGTTGCTGTCTCTGACAATCTGCCACCAGGACGGCAGGAGGATTTCTACCCCCATATCGACAAGCGCCTCACTTGCTTCTGACAGGAAGATCCAGGCTTCTTCCTCCGAGATCAGCGTTGTCCCGGAATCAAACGACAGCCACGGAACCGTTCTGTGAAAGCGGTCCTGCTCACGCGCGATTTTATCGCTGTACGCCTGCCACGATTTTTTGAGGCTCTTCAGTCCGTCAAAGAATTCTACAGCACCGCTCTTTTTATCGCGTAAAAACATCTCGATCTTCCATTCGTCTCCGTCAAAGTCCGGTTCATTTAAGCGCAAGCCGACAGTAAATGGAGATTGGTCGTCAATCCAGCCAATGCCTTCCAGAAAATCCTCTTCATCAAGAAAATGGCCGCGGAATGTCGTAACCGCAGGCGATTTCTCCTTGATATGTTCCCATTTCTCCCGCAGGTCATCGTCGTACTGGATGTAATCCTGTACGGCAGCGGAAAACCATTCCGCAGTAAAGCCCTCCAGTATATTATCGCGGTCCTTCCAGCGAAAAACACCGTTTGTCCATGCGTCATAGTCAGGCATAAAATCGCCGTCCGCGATAAATTCATAGATGGTCGATGCCGCCTCGATCAGCGGCTCCGTTTCTTCTGTAAGCTGCACGGAGCTGAATGAGTTGAACGAGTTTTTGCCGAGAAGCTCTACAGTCATCCATGGAGATAGCAGGACAGCAGTCGTCCCGATGAAGCTGACATCCTCTAGAAAGGTTCCGTAAAATGAGGATTCATGCCATTGGAACAAATGCTTTTTCATATGGTTGTAGGGAAGAGGCTGCTCATTCTCATCAAAGGCTGAGAGCGTAAATGACCCATCTTCCATTTGTTCGACGTGGATGAGAATTTCTTTAAGACTCGCCATCAATCAACTTTCCTTTCTGCAGTTCTTCTTGAAGCGCACGCAGGCGCTTGTAATGCGAGCTCAGCAGCTGAATATACCGCTCCCACACCTTCTGCTTTTTCGCTTTTTTGTACAGGGTGCGCAATTTTTTCAAATACCGGGCGGCTTCCTTGTACGAGCTGCGGTTCTTCTGATCAATGAAAAAAGCCACTTCTCTATGGTAAGCCGGTATAAGCGCCTCAGGGTCGCTCGCTGCAATTTCCTTGAGCATCATTTTATCCATTTCATTGATGGAAAAGCCGACAAGGCTATGAATTTCAATCCACTCGGCATAGCGTTTTTTTTCATATAAATGATGGCTGTATTCTGTGAACGTATACGGCAGACAGCCCGCGGCAAAGCGTTCAAACAGCGCTTGATCATTGGTTTGCTTCACATAGGCATTCAACAGAAGGAACAGCTCGCCGATCACATCGCGAATCTCTTTAAACGGCTTATCCAGCTTCGTATAACCCATCGCAATTGGTTCAATTTGCTGGTACCATATTTTAAGCCGTTTCCAGTCCTTCTTGGCAGTCATTTCACTCAGCCATTGGAACGTATAAGGGAGCGCTTCCGGCGGGAATTGATCCGCTTCCGCAAAAATAACGTCATCATTCTTTTGCAGGAATTCCAAATGCAGGCGCCCGAATTGCAATTCGGGAGAAAAACGCCGTCCAGCTTCTTTTTTCAATATCTCCTGTTCGCGTGCCACCCATTTTGGCCGCGACAGCAGCGCACTCCAAATTTCACCGAAGACGCGGATGCGTTCATATTGGAAAATTTCTTCTTTCAACAGCAAAGGTCGGATAACATCCGGTGTTTTATCCAAAAACGGATCAAGCGCAAAAGACAGCGCGTACGTTTTTAATTTATCAATAGAGCTGTAGATTGTATCCATCAGCTGTTCAACGTACGGATTGAGGGAATAAAAATCTTGTTCGGGGTTCAGCTTGCCCGCTTCAATCAATGTGAACATGCGAAGCCAAACCGCAATCGCGGAATGAATCTGGTACAGGCTTTTCAGCTCCGGCTTGTTCGGCGCATGTTTTTTTAATGCGGACAGGTAGCCGTAATAGAGGCCCTGCATGTTTTGGCTGCCTTCTGGCGTACGTGCCTGCCAGAGAGAAAACTCTGAATCAAAAAAAGCAAGCCAGCTTGAAAGCGATTCTTCATTAGGCAGCACCTTTTCCTGAAACTGGCGGCGGACGAGCTCTTTGCTTTCCTCAAGCTTTTCCCTCTCGAGCCAATACTCTGTAAAAGTACCCACTCGCTCGAACATTGCATATACATATAAAAACACAGCCAGCATATGGCGGCAGATTCTTCCGGACGGACATGAACAGCCGCTTTTGACTATGACAAACAAGTTCAATGTGACCCGCACAGGCACAACATCCTGCACGTAAGCCGTAACTTCCGTCGGACTCACTGCTTGTAAACGATAGACTGAATCCTGCCGATATAAAATAAGGGCTTTTTTAATCAGCTGAACATTTTCTTCATTGTAAGGAAGAAGTTCTTTTAACTGTTCAGCAGATGCCAGCACATCGTCTTTGGAAATCATATTCTGAAGCATGATTATCGCTCCTAACCGAGTCACGTAATAAAAAGATCCAATTTCTCTATTATATCGCAACACATCGGCCTTAAAAAGTTTTTCCTAAAAAAGGACATAAAAAATGGGATGTGTCGAATGATGTATTAGAGATTGCAAATTGATAACCAGCATCATATAATAATCGTGTTTTCAACTTAATGGAAGCTGAAAGGAATAAAAAGATGAGTGAAAAGAAATTGAATCAAGAAGAATTTCTGAAAATTTTGATGCATGCACATGAAATTGGTGAGCAGTCATCTGAGATGACGACGAAGGAAATGCTTGAAAATTTGATTTCTCATATTAAAAATGGATATGCAACATAAAAATCCCGCACGCCTTTAGCGGGATTTTTTTATGCGAGAGGACGTGACTGCACGAATAAGAGAAAATGAGACAGCACTGTCAACACAGTAAATACAGCGCTTACATAAAAAGTGCTAACATAACGCATTGTAAAAAAATGTCGAATTATGTCACGTGAAAAGCTGGAGAAATGCGGTTTCAACGTTGTATAATCGTAGATGGAAAAGGATGTTATAAGAGATTTGGAGGTATCATGGGAGAATCTACAAGCTTAAAAGAGATATTATCAACGTTAACAAAACGCATACTTTTGATTATGATTGTAACCGCGGCTGCCACTGCTGCCGGCGGACTCATTAGTTTCTTCGCACTTACACCCATCTATGAAAATTCAACTCAGATTCTGGTCAACCAATCGAAAAATGAACGAAAAGAAGTCCAATTTAACGATGTCCAAACCAATCTTCAGTTAATCAATACGTACAATGTCATCATTAAGAGCCCTGCCATTTTAGATGAAGTCATTAAAGAAATGGGCCTGTCGATGACATCCCAAGAACTGAATGACAAAATTACCGTATCCAGCGAACAGGACTCCCAAGTGGTCAACATATCAGTCAGGGATGAAAACGCGGAAACAGCGGCTCATATTGCCAATACTATAGCATCTGTTTTTCAAGACAAAATCACATCTATTATGAATGTTGACAATGTCAGCATTCTGTCAAAAGCCGAGGTCTCAGAACATCCGTCCCCTGTATCGCCAAAGCCGCTTCTAAACATTGCCATCGCGTTTGCGGCCGGATTGGCGGGAAGCATCGGACTGGCCTTCCTGCTTGAGCATTTGGATAATACGATCAAATCGGAAGAGCAGCTCGAATCCTTGCTGGACATACCTGTTTTAGGGACAGTTTCCACCATTGCGAATGAGCAGAAAACAGCAAAGACCTTACAGGGTTTCCAATCTGAAAAAACGGGGAGTGGACATTTTGGCGCTTAAAAAAAGCAGAGACTCGCGGATGCGGAGAAATGTCATTGCAATGACAGAGCCGAAATCCTTGAACTCTGAACAATATCGGACGATTCGCACGAATATAGAATTTGCTTCAGTGGACCGGCAAATGAAATCAGTCATGATTACATCGGCTTGTCCGGGGGAAGGAAAATCAACAACGGCCGCCAATCTGGCTGTCGTATTCGCCCAACAGGGAAAAAAAGTGCTCCTGATTGATGCTGATTTGCGAAAACCAACAGTACATACGGCCTTTTTTCTTGAAAATACGGTTGGCTTAACATCTGTTTTATTAAAGAAAAGCTCTATGGAGCAGGCTGTACAAGCATCGAATGAAAAACATCTTGACGTGCTGACGAGCGGCCCGATCCCGCCAAACCCGGCCGAGCTTCTCTCCTCGAAGTGGATGAAGGAGCTTGCATACGAAGCGTGTGCGGCATATGATATGGTCATTTTTGATACGCCGCCTATTCTTGCCGTAGCAGATGCACAGATTTTAGGCAACGTGGCAGACGGTTCTGTTCTGGTTATTTCAAGTGGGAAAACAGAAAAAGAACAAGCCGCAAAAGCGAAAGAGGCGCTTGAAACGTGCAAAAGCAAGCTCCTTGGGGCGATTATGAACGGCAAAAAGCTTTCGAAGCACTCTGAATACGGATATTACGGAAACAAGGACAATTTCATGCAAAATAAATAACGTGCATCGTGCCCGTTATTTATTTTTGCGAAAAAAGGGGGCTAGGACATGATCGATATTCACTGTCACATTCTTCCCGCATTGGATGACGGGGCAGGTGATTCGGCCGACAGCATAGAAATGGCAAGAGCCGCTGTTCGTCAGGGAATCCGGACGATCATTGCGACACCTCATCATAACAACGGTGTGTATAAAAACGAGCCAGCCGCAGTCAGAGAAGCAGCAAATCAGTTAAACAAACGTTTAATCAAAGAAGACATTCCTTTACATGTGCTTCCGGGACAGGAAATCAGAATCTACGGCGAGGTGGAACAAGACCTTGCCAAACAGCAGCTGCTTTCGCTGAATGATACAAAACACATCTTGATTGAGTTTCCGTTTGATCACGTTCCCCGATATGCGGAGCAGCTTTTTTATGATTTGCAGCTGAAAGGATATATTCCGGTTATCGCCCATCCTGAACGCAACAGGGAAATTCGCGAAAACCCGTCTTTGCTGTATCATCTTGTGGAAAAAGGAGCAGCATCTCAGATTACTTCAGGAAGTCTTGCGGGGACCTTCGGCAAGCAGCTGAAAGCATTTTCTCTCCGGCTGGTTGAAGCCAATTTGATCCACTTCGTAGCCTCAGATGCCCATAATGTGAAAACGAGAAATTTTCACACCCAAGAGGCTCTTTATGTTCTAGAGAAAGAATTCGGCTCGGAACTTCCTTATATGCTGACGGAAAATGCAGAGCTTCTCCTGCGGAATCAGACCATCTTCAGACAGCCTCCGCAACCGGTCAAAAGAAGAAAATTGTTTGGTCTTTTTTAACAGCCGATTCTCATTTCACCACTTTCTTTTTGAGAGCGATATAATAGTGTATTGTATGGTTGAATCACATTTCAGAAATCTGTACAGGCTGTACCCGACAGGCTATGCGGGAGATCATTCGCATTCATGATAGGATGTTCTCATACGATATTACGGAAGCTGCAAAGCAGCAATTTAACTGTTGGAGGGAAACAATGAATATAACAGTCATCGGAACAGGCTATGTCGGTCTTGTGACAGGTGTTTCTCTTTCTGAGATTGGACATCATGTAACCTGCATTGATATTGACGCTCACAAGATTGATGAAATGAGAAAGGGCATTTCCCCCATATTTGAACCAGGTCTTGAAGAGCTGATGAGAAAAAATACAGCTGATGGACGGCTGAACTTTGAAACGAGCTATGAGAAAGGCTTGGCACAGGCAGACATCATTTTTATAGCGGTCGGCACACCGCAGAAAAGCGACGGGCACGCCAATCTGGAGCAAATTACAGATGCGGCCAAACGCATCGCAAAGCATGTCAAACGAGATACAGTCGTGGTAACGAAAAGCACAGTGCCCGTTGGGACAAACGATTTGATTAATGGACTGATCACTGAACATCTAGCGGAGCCTGTCAGTATTTCGGTCGCATCCAATCCGGAATTTTTGCGTGAGGGGTCGGCGATCTATGATACCTTTCATGGTGACAGGATCGTGATCGGGACGGCCGATGAGAAAACAGCAAATACGCTGGAGGAGCTTTTCCGTCCGTTTCAAATCCCGATATACCAAACGGATATCAGAAGCGCCGAGATGATCAAATATGCCTCAAATGCTTTTCTGGCCACTAAGATCAGTTTTATAAACGAAATTTCGAATATATGTGAAAAGGTCGGCGCCGATATTGAAGCAGTCGCGTACGGGATGGGACAGGATAAGCGGATCGGGAGCCAGTTTTTGAAAGCGGGCATAGGCTACGGCGGCTCTTGTTTTCCAAAGGACACAAACGCCCTCGTGCAAATTGCCGGCAATGTCGAGCATGATTTTGAACTGCTGAAATCGGTTATCAAAGTCAACAACAATCAGCAGGCGATGCTGGTTGATAAAGCGCTGAACAGGCTCGGCGGGGTGACGGGAAAAACGATTGCCCTTTTAGGCCTGTCATTTAAACCGAATACCGACGATATGAGAGAAGCGCCGTCAATTGTTATTGCAGACCGTCTCGCTGCGCTCGACGCCCGTATTAGAGCCTACGATCCCATTGCAGTTAGCCATGCAAAGCATGTTCTCCCGCAAGCTGTTGAATATAAAGAGACGATCGAGGAAGCTGTCAAAGGGTCTGACGCCGTCATGATTTTAACCGACTGGGCTGACATTAAACAATTCCCGTTAGCGGCTTATCAGGATTTGATGGAAACGCCGCTCATATTTGACGGCAGAAACTGCTACACATTGGATGAAGCTGCGGCTTCAGAAGTGGAGTATTATTCTGTCGGTCGGAAGGCGGTTGTTCCGTCAGGTGGAATTCAATAGTTGTAAAAGAAAGGCTGGTTGCGCACCAGTCTTTTTTTCATCTATTGCGGGGTGCTGAATACATTTGCTACTATTTAACTATTGTTTGGAAAATTATACAGAAGTAGGGCTTCTTTAAACAATCGTTTGAAAAACATTAGAAGAAACGAAGAAAACCAGAAAATAAAACCTTGGAGATGCCGGAAAAGGAGAGAATCTGATGAATCATCTGCCCGAAAAAATGAGACCGTACCGCGACTTGCTGGAGAAATCAGCGAAAGAATACGTGAAACTGAATGTGAGAAAAGGGAAAACAGGACGATATGACAGCAAAATTGCCGGTGATCCCTATTTCCCCAAGCATGAAACATATCCGACTGACGAAAATGGACAGCCGATGAAGCTTCTGGCGCAGATTAATTTCTCGCACATTCCCCAGCTTGACGGCTACCCTTCTTCAGGTATCCTGCAGTTCTACATTTCTGTTCATGATGACGTCTATGGATTGAATTTTGACGATCGATGTGAACAAAAGAATTTCAGAGTGATCTATTTTGAAAATATCGTAGAAAACGATGACGAGCTTGTTTCTGATTTTTCATTTATTGGCACAGGCGAATGTGATTTTCCGATTTTATCAGAAGCGGCAGTCGAGCCTGTGAAATCTTCGGAATGGGTGCTGCCTACAGATTTTCAATTTGAGCAGTATACGGGCATGGAAACAATGGAGTTCTTTGGTCAGTTCGGCGAGGATGAAGAAGACATTTATAATGAACTGGCTGAAAACGGATTTGGCCATAAAATCGGCGGATACGCTTCTTTTACCCAGCATGATCCACGGGAATACGCATATAAAGAACACACCATCATGCTTTTACAAATTGATTCAGACGATGATATCGATTCAATGTGGGGAGACGTCGGCATCGCCAATTTTTTCATCACACCTGACGATCTAAGGAAAAAAGACTTTTCAAACGTTCTGTACAACTGGGACTGCAGCTAATACAAGCTTTTGATCCAAAGGGTCAGAAGCGGGGAATAATAGAAGCCAAATGACAAAATCAGACATGGCCGAACCGATGAAGAACATAAACATGAACAGAGGCAGATCAACAACATCTGCCTCTTTCAAGTGCCTTTATAACTATGACTTTAGGTGATTTCATTTTAAAAAACGTTTTCATTAGCAGTATAACGAACAAAAACAAGATCAAATACCTACATTTCAAGAGCATTATATGCCTAAATTAAGCCATTTACCCTATTTAAGCCGCCTTCTGGCTATTTTAAAATATAATATATGGAAATAAAGTATGGAAAAGTCTATCTTCATCAGCCCCTCCATACGACTTTTTGAGTATTAAGAGGTGATTCAGATGGGTTATGAAAGTATGCTGGCGGATATCAAAAGTTCGCTCAACGGAAAAATTTCCGACGTGGAAGACAAGATCGAAAAGCTGAAAAAAGCAAAAAAGGACATAGACACACTGCAAGAAGAGGCAATCACTGAAATCAAAGAAATTGTGAAACCGGAATTGGGCAAGCATTGGACGGGAACAAAAGCCGATGATTTCGACAAGGGAAGAGAAGAGGCGAAATCGGAAGCATCTAAGATTGTGAATGATAAATATAACGAGTATATGGCTTCGATTCAAAGCAAAATATTCTGGCTTGAGACAGAGAAATTTGAGCTGAATTTGACAAAAAGTGCAGCGAATGCCGCAGGCGACCTTCTTGCTAAAGGAGAAGATTTCGTAGAAGAAGCAGGAAGACAAATTAGTAAACTAAAATGGTGGTGATCTTTTTTTATGTCAGAAATTAAGCTGAAGTACGACACAGTCATCAAAACATTAGATTCTGTCAAAGATGCGCTTGCTGACGTATCAATCGGCGCCGCAGGATCCAACGGAAAAAACAGCCTCGATTATACGAAAAAATACCATGAGCGTGAGGAGAACATCAAAACCATGCTCGGAGATTACAAAAAAGCGGTACAGAAAAATATCGAGGATACAAAGGATAATGTAGATTCACTCAAAGAGCAGGACGAGGCGATAGCGGTAAAATAGAAAAGAAAGGGCAGTGCGATGAGCAAAGTATTTGAATCTAAATCTTTAATCGAAGAAGCGAAGAGCAGAAAAAAGCAATATGAGACGCTTGAGGAGCAGCTGAATACGCTGAAAAAAGCGTTTCAGGGAGTTGCAGATTTAGGCGACAATTTTAAAGGAAAAGGCGCGGACAATATTAAAGATTTTTTTCAGGGGCAGGCTGAAATCGTCGACAGCTGGCTGACGCTTGTCTCTGCTCAAATTGCGTTTTTAAACGGCATTTCAGGAGATATTAAAGATCAAGAACTCAATGATTCATATGTGGAAACTTCATTTTTGGATCATGAGCTGCCCAATGGAGACCTGAAAGCTTCAGAGATTGTCTCCGCTCATAAAGAAGAAATCGATTCTATTTTGTCAGGCATCAGCGATATTATTGATCTCGACATGTACACGCTTGACGAGTATGCAGATAAGATGGGCGATGCCCAAAAAGTCAGACGTGACACGATCACAGCTGTCGATAAGCTTGATGAATCCCTGACCACTGAATATCAAAATTTAGAATCTCTGGACAACGCAGTGCTCACCAAATATTCTGTTCTCATGCAGGCCACCAGCAATGGGAAGAGCGCATCCCCTATGTACTATGACAAAAAAGCCTTCCACAGCAATGAAGTCTACAAAAGCGTCATTGAAGTAGAAAATCAAGGAACAACATATATCGATGCAAAAGCCCAGCAAGCAGAAGCAAGACGGCTCCAGGAAAAAGCCGAGGAAGAAGCAAACAAACCATGGTACGAAAAAACATGGGATGGAGTTTGCAACTTTACTGGAGAAGTCACTGGCTATTATGATTATAAAAGAGCAACTGAAGGCGTTGATCCGGTTACCGGAGAAAAACTCTCCACCGCAGAGCGTGTGACAGCAGGAGCTATGGCCGCTGCCGGATTCATACCAGTCGTCGGCTGGGCAGGCCGGGCCTTCAAAGGCGGAAAAGCCATCTACAAAACCGGAAAAGCAGCTATCGCGGCTGAACACGCTTTAGACGCCTACAAAACAGGCAAATCCTTAGACATTCTCAAAATGACAGAAATGGGTGCATACGGCCTTGTTGCGTCAAACGGATTCTCAGAAGCCGTCACAGGACGGGATATGTTTGGAAACAAAGTGTCTGAGGAGAAGCGGAAGCAAGGGGCGCTCGAAGCGGCATTGAGCTTGGTTGGAGCCGGTGCATTGGCGAAACACATTGATAAAGGCATCCCGCTTGCAACCCATTCAAAAGTCCAAAAAGCAAACAAAACACTAGAGAAAGTAAAACAATTCAAAGTCCCAACAAACGTCCGCGTGTACGCAGAACGCCCAGTAACTCCGGAGGGCTTCACATTCGGAATCCCGACAGTACGTGTCGATGTGGAAAAGACGGCTGTTAAGGATCTTGGGATTGTGAAGATGGTTAGTAGTGGTAAAGGTATTAAGGGTACGGGTAAGTCATCTAATAAGAATCCATTACCGTCTTGGCTTAAAGAACGGTGGGAAGCAGGAAATAATTTCAATAAAGAAAATCGCCCCCGTTACCCTTATAATGAAGTAGAGCTAGAAGCAAAAGAAGCAGGTGGTAAAAAGTACGTAGTTGATTCATATTCTCCAAATAAGGAGATAGTTTCCAGGAAGTATACTCAACTTAGTGACGTTCAAGAAAAGACAGCACTGAGTTACTTGAACGAGATTACTAAAAAATATTCTTCAGGGTCTAAAATATCAAATGGTCCTTTTAATCCAAAAGCTCTTAAAGGCGGACGACTGAAAGGTGAATTGATATTAGAAGTACCTGTTCAAAATAAAGCTATTCCACAAAAAATTCTTGATGAAGCAACAAAAAATAGGATTATTATTAGGGATATAAATGGGAAGGTGTATAATTGACTATGAAAGTTTATTATTGTGATGAATGGTCGGACATAAAAAAACAGCCTTGGAATATTCTTGATGATTGTACCGCATACTTACATCACCAAAAACATGAACCATATACTGCGGTATTAACCGAAGGCGAAAAACCTAAATATGTTGTAAATGTAACAAATGAATGGGTTTCAGTGGGTTTTTATGATGACTTGACTCGTAAGTATCTGAATTATGATTTTGAAGTTATAAGTGATGGTAAAATCTTCTTAAGAACAGCAATGTATTGGGAATATGATGATGCAACTGATAATGAAGTTAGCAGTTTGATTATAGGCTTTCGCGAAGATGGTCATATAGCAATGGAGAAGACAGATTTCAAGACCGGTTCGGTCGAAGAGCGTGAGACTAGCGACAACCTTAAGAGCAACTGGGATGATTTCCCTAAATTTGGTGAATATAATCACTTGTGCAGAGAGGAAAGATAATATGAGATGCAGCTAATGTTCTCATAACGTTTTTCTGGAAGAATATCAGTTTTAATCCTTTTACAAGTAAGTAGAAAAAAACTAACCTTCCCTCGATTGGCGCTTGCCTCTCGAGGTTTTTTAAACTTAAAATTTTTGCATTGAAACTGATCTATAAGATAATTAGTAAGATGAATATAGATGCAAGGGGCAGCCTTGTAAAATGAAGTTCGTACAGCTAAGTAAATATTATTCATAATCTACATTTTCACCTTTCAGGTCTCCCACTCAAATAGTTGGTTGACAAGTTATCTAAAAACAGACTTTAAGAATAACGGCTCTCTAAAGAGGTTATATAAATGAGAAAACATGTTAAATTAGATGTTCCAAAAGCTAATATACATCCCTTAAGAATAACACAAGGTTGGAAAGTAAATTATAATCATTTTGTTGAAATAGATCCAAGAACATTAGAACCGAATGATGATTCCTGGTTTTTGTTCACAGACAGTTTGTTGCAGCTTTATCATGAACAATCCTCAATAACGCTTGATTTAGGCTGGGTTCCTGACATTTCTCCTGAAGGTAATTATCTGGTTTTACTAGTCAAAGATAATGATTGGGAAGATCCTATTAAAGAATTTTCATCAGATGACTATAAAAAAGTGATTTTATATATTGAATATCATTTAAAACAAGTAACAACTACTTGGTGGAATTAAGTTTAATGATTCTTAATTATGGATGGAATGGTTACTATTTATGGAACATGGAATCAGGTTTATTAATGAATATCCTGAAATTGGTGAGTTGCTTCATCGTCTATTTGTGAATAGGGAATTAGACGAATGGTACAAGAACAAATGCGCAGAGAAAATAAAAGTACCTGATGAATTTAATCAAATAAAAGGTTTGAAAAAAATTGAAGTTAGAGATTTAAACAATCCTTCAGGAGAAATTGATATCCATTTGCAAGATCTTTCTGGGGAAAATGGTTTTCATTTAGAACAGCAAATCAATATGAAAGTATCTAAATTGGTTCCTGTTTATGTATTAGATTATAGTTATTCCCTAAGACACGATTTAATCGATGGCGCTTATGACATTGTAGGTACCGCTGAATCTTTAGAATTCATTCAGGGAACGAACTATATTAATAAAATAATGCAAGAGAAAGGGTTTATTGAACTCAGTTATTTATATGATTACTACGATACTGTGTATGAGTGGAGTGAATTGCCGCATATACAGCCTTTCAACAGGAGATTAACATTAGGAGATGCCTTGTTTACTGATGTATTAGAATTGCTGTAGTTTAAACTTGCCGTGCTGTCATCGGCAAGTTTTTTTACAGTAATGAGGCTTTTTAGAGATAGGCCAATGAAGGACAAGGAGAAGCGGGATGGAAAGAGACCATATTTCTCAATTGCAGCCATTAAAAATCTGCAATGGCTGGTCTGTAGTACTGAACAATTTATGTTCAGAAAAAAGAATGCAAGAAAAATGTGAATTACTAATACTGCAAAATGAAGAACGTAAGGCCTTTATTAAGGTAAGTTATGAAAATAATCAATACCATATCAACGTAGCTGGCTTAAAAACAGATAAGATTTATGAAGATGAGTCTTTTAATGAGATAGAACAATTATTAGAAGAGTTAGAATATCAAATCTGGAGTGTGGGAAGCGGGGTTTTAGAGGGTTTGCAGCCACTAGGCCAACAGATTCCCAATTTTTTAAGGCTAAAGATACCGGCTGGTTGGACTGTTGATTATATTACATTAAAAGATACTGATCCTAAGACGTTAGAGGCAAATGATGATGCTTGGTTATTTGACTTTAATCAAGATCTCCTGCAGATTTCTCATAAGACAAAAAATTTGCTGCTTGACGTAGGGTGGTACCCAGAAGGTGATCCAGCCGGAAGCTATGGGATTGAACTGATAAAAAACGAAGATTGGGAAAATCCTTTAGAGGATATTATGGGTACTGAACTTAAAGAATTAATTAAACAATTGGATTATATTTTTATGAAAGAAATGAAAAATGAATATTAATAAAAAAGCAGGTAGCACTATCTGCTTTCGATTTAACGTAATAGAAAGAACGGAAAAAGATACTGGAGAGAAGTGGTAACGCTACAGTTGTTCTTTAGGTAAGGTGGTATAATAAGTAATGAAATACGGACATTATCATAATCGGGTAAAAGAAGTTATTGACTTTTCCAAAACCTTTAAAGTAGTTACATCAGATGATATTTCTTATTTTACTAAAATTATTAATGATAAAGAAAAAGCTAAATACTATGCTTATGAAGCTGAATTTGGTGAAGACGAATATACGTGGAATGATCTAAGAGAATATGAAATGAGTAAAGTGTGGGACAAATATTACCAACTAATCGATGACCAAAAACCACAAAATTTAGACATATTACTAGATGTTTTTTCTGTAAATGTCAGAAGTGCTACGACTGAACTAAATACTTTTTTTGAAGAGATCGTAGCAGACCTAAATAATTGTGCCATAAATAGAGCAGTAAACGGGATAACAGACAATTTTTTTGAAAAGCTTTTTAAAATTTATAAAGCGGGTTATTTTCCATGTGGTTGGGATGGAGATTATCCTAATGGGAATTATATCGCCCTTGAAAAAAGGTTATAAGCAATAAAGAATCAGTCTATCGAAATGCAGGACAATTGAGCGCGAAGAGAGGGAAACAAGTAAAATGGAAATACATCAAATACACGATTTTCATCTAAAAGATGAATCGGATTTTGTTCAAACACAACAATCCCTTAGAATTCGTATCAACCTATCCAACACGATCCATCCCAACTCCATCAACACCTGCGCAGGCGTCGATCTCGCCTATTGGGAGCAGAACGGAGAACCATACGGAGTGTGCTGTATTATCGTAATTGACGCTGATACAAAAGAAGTCATTGAAAAAGTGCACAGCATGGGGAGAATCAGCGTGCCGTATGTTTCCGGTTTTCTTGCGTTTCGCGAGCTGCCCTTGATCATCGAGGCGGCGAAAAAGCTGGAGACGGAGCCGGATGTCTTCTTGTTTGATGGCAACGGATATCTGCATTACAATCATATGGGCGTTGCCACCCATGCGGCTTTTTTTCTGGGCAAGCCGACGATTGGGATAGCGAAAACCTATCTCAAAATCAAAGGCTGCGATTTCGTGACGCCTGAAATTGAAGTAGGCGCATACACCGATATTATCATTGACGGCGAGGTATATGGACGGGCGCTGCGAACGCGGCGGGACGTGAAGCCTATTTTCTTGTCTTGCGGTAATTATATTGATTTAGACAGCAGCTATCAGATCACGATGAGCTTGATCAATCAAGAAAGCAGGCTGCCGATCCCTGTCCGCCTGGCTGACCTTGAGACGCATGTTTTGCGAACGTTTTATCAGAAAAATCACGTGTAACACTTGGGGCTCTAAGTCATCAAGTGTTTTTTTTGTATGTGTGTGCCCTGGTCTCAAAAACCTTGTCGTCCTTGTGGAGAGGTTTTATTTGAATGTTTTCCGTGTCAAATCGATAAAAGCCTTTAATGGCGCAGACATCCACTTGTCCTTATGCCATGCTAATTGAGTGAAAACGGGGCAATCGCTCTGCCAATTGAGTTCTTTCATCCGGCCTGCTGCAATATCATCTTTTACTGTCATTTCAGGCAAGATTCCAATCCCAAGTCCGGCCATCACGCATTGTTTGATGGCTTCTATGCTGACGAATTCCAATTTGTTAGGATAGATACCGGAGTCATGCAAATTGTTCTCAAAGAGCGTGCGGTACGAGCAGCCGTCCTCTGTCAGCAGAAGAGTTTCGTTTTGAAGATCCTTCAATGTTACTGGTAAATCCGCAGGAAAAGGATGGTCATTAGCAGCCACCATTTTGATCTCATCCTGAATCAAAGATTCAACGTGCAGTGCGTCTTCCATCCGGTTTACATCCAAGATGAAGGTGATATCAAGCTGGCCCTGTAAGAGCTGTTCTTTCGCTTGTTCATTGGAGATATATGGTTTGAATATGAGCTTTACTTGGGGAAAAGCCTGTTTAAATTCTTTTATGATAGGGGGCAGGCGGTATGTGCACTGGCTTTCCGTCGCCCCGATTTTTAAGGTTCCGGTTGTTTCTCTTACTTGATTTGTGGCCATTTTCGCTTCTTCTGTTAACGCAATGATCTTCTGTGCATAAGATTTGAACGTTTTTCCTGCTTCTGTCAAGATAAGCCGCTTGCCGAGCCGTTCAAATAAAGGCGTTCCGATTTCTTCTTCAAGTGATTTGATCTGAGAGGTAACGCTTGATTGTGCATAATTAAGCATTTTGGCGGTTAGGGTGAAGTTTACATGTTCAGCCGCCGTAATAAAGGTGATCAGCTGCTTCAATTCCACTTGTTCTCTTCCTTTCTAAATCGGTTTTAGCGATTGGATTAATCGAAATAATCATCTGTATTGATTGATGAATCCATTATATGATGAAGAAAATCATTCGTAAACAAAGGAGCAGATGCATCATGAAAATTGCGGTTATTAACGGCGGAACTCGGTCTGGCGGAAATACGGATGTTCTTGCGGAGAAGGCTGTTCAAGGATTCGATGCGGAGCACATTTATTTGCAGAAATATCCAATTCATCCAATTGAAGATCTGCGTCACGCCCAAGGCGGCTTTCGTCCTGTTCAAGATGACTACGATTCTATCATTGAACGGATATTGCAGTGCCATATTCTTATATTCGCCACCCCAATTTATTGGTTTGGCATGTCAGGGACATTAAAGCTGTTTATTGATCGCTGGTCACAGACGTTGAGAGATCCGAGATTTCCTGATTTTAAACAGCAAATGTCAGTGAAACAGGCATATGTAATAGCAGTGGGCGGAGACAATCCAAAAATAAAAGGGCTGCCGCTGATTCAGCAATTCGAACATATTTTTCATTTTATGGGAATGTCCTTTAAAGGCTATGTGCTGGGAGAAGGCAATCGTCCAGGCGATATTCTTCGTGATCATCAGGCGCTGTCCGCTGCGAGCCGCTTACTGAAAAGAAGCGATGCGATATGAAGTTTTTGCTGTCGGTCATTGCTGGCTTGCTGATTCTTGCACTCTATTTATTTTGGAAGGTCCAGCCTCCTGTTTGGATACAAGTTGAAACCAATTCGTCCCAGTTGAAGCAATCTGTGAGAATGGCAGGAACCACGCTGCAAGTCAAGCACATGATCAAGAGTGACGCAGGAGAAGAAACAGCTGTCATATCAAACGACATTTCTGGGCCCAAATAAAAAAGCACCTGTCCAGGTGCTTTTTTCTATAAATGAGGAATCACCAGGCCCCCATATAAAAACGCCGCAATAATCAAAAATGCCGGATGCATTTTGAACTTTGTCATGGCAAGGAGGGAGATCCCCGCAATCACAATAGATTGGATCCAGCCGATCGCTTTGATGCCGTCTGCGCCGATTTGCCAGGTAAGAATGAGCATCATGACCGCGATGACAGGCTGGACGGACAGCGTCATGCCTTTGATGACAGGTGATTGGCGGAAGCGCTGGATGATGCGCAGCAGGACGATCAATGCGAGCGCCGACGGTACGACGGTTGCGATCAGGGCAATTAGGAAGCCGAGCCACCCGCCTGCGCTGTAGCCGACATACGCAGCGATTTTCGTGGCGATCGGGCCCGGCAAAGCGTTCGCAAGTGCGAGCATATTTGAGAATTGATCGTTTGAGAGCCAGCTGTATCTGTTTACGACTTCTTCAAACATTAGCGGGATAGACGCTGGTCCGCCGCCATATCCCAGTAGGTTTGCGATAAAAAACGCCATAAATAAATAGATCGATATCATGAGGCTGACATTCCTTTATCTTTTGAATGTTTATTTGTGATTTTGTCTTTCAGTTTAAAATGAAACGCCCCGTACGCTAAGAAAATGATAATGACCAGGCCGGGATTAATCTGTAAAGTTTGCAGGCCGATAAAAGCGATGATAAAAAACAGGATGCCGGTAACCCAGCCGAAACCTTTAAGCGCTTTTTGGCCAAACTCGTACGCCATGATTCCGAGCATTACCGCAATTACCGGCGTGACGGCACCGATCATACCTGCAACAATTGCTGAATGGCTTAACACATTTACAGCCGCAAACAAGCCCACCATCGCAAGACATGTAGGCAGAATGTGGGCGAGGGTCGCCACAACTGCACCTAATGTGCCTTTTAGCTTAAAGCCCAGATAAGCAGCCATTTTGGTGGCAATCGGTCCGGGAAGCGCATTAGCGATTGCTAATATTTCTCCGAATTCATCATCGTCAATCCATTTATATTTATTGACCGCTTCATGGCGGATCAGCGGAATCACGGAAGGTCCGCCGCCGAACCCTAATATGCCGGTGCGAACCATTGCGGCCGTCATATCCCGATAAGGATGGTTTTTCATTCGTTTCTCTCCTTTACAGCTTCATTCCCATACGGCTTTTGTATCGTTTGATCAGCATCTGGCAATCAACACTGACGACGCCTCGCAATGGATACAGCCGTTTTGTTAAAAATTCTTCCATTTCTTGATCGTTGGCAAAGATCCCATGCATATGCAGCTTGCTCGGGCCTGTCATGTGATAAAGGCTGGTGACCGCAGGCTCTTCCTCAAGCTTAAGAGCGACCTCTTCTAAAAATTGCGGTTCTACCTCGACATTGAAAAACACGGAAACATGAATGCCGATTTTAGCGGGATTGATGACAGCGGTGAATTTTTCAATAACACCGGCTTCAATTAATTGGTTGATACGGGCCTGGACGGCGACCCGTGATAAATCGACTCTTTTGCCAAGATCCGTATAAGAAATTCTGCCTTCTTCATGCAAAATCGTGAGAATTTGTTTATCAGTCTCATCAAGTACAAGGTTGGGGATTTGATATTCATGACTCAATTGCTCCACCTGCTTTCGTAGCCTTTTAGCAATCATTTTATCATAAAAGTTACGTATCGAAATAATAATTTTTCATTTGTTTTCGAAATGAATGCGAAAATATCTTATTATTTGCGAAAAGAAGAAAGTTCGTCAGTTTTTCTGCCGGATCAGTAGATGTGAAAAATCAGGCTCCCTATACTGAAGAAAATTTCTTAAAAAGGGGGACTTGTGATGAACAAATCTGTCATCGGTACAAAGCAAATGGTCGTCAGTCCGCATTACCTCGCTTCTCAAGCCGGAAACCGCATACTGGATAAGGGAGGCAACGCGTTTGACGCCGCTGTTGCGGTGAGTGCTTGTCTTGCGGTTGTGTACCCGCATATGACCGGACTTGGCGGGGATTCCTTTTGGCTGACCTTTCACCAGGAAACAAAGGCAGTAAAAGTCTACAATGGCAGCGGCCGTTCAGGAAAAAACGTAACGAGAGATGTATATAAGGGAAAAAGCGCGATTCCGCTGCGGGGGATTGACAGTGCCATTACCGTGCCGGGAATGGTTGATAGCTGGGATGCGGTCCTGAAGGAGTACGGGCATCTGTCTCTTGCAGATGTATTGGAGCCCGCACGCGATTATGCCCAAAATGGGTTTCCTGTATCAGCTGATCAGTGTCGTCACACAGAAAAGAATATTGAATTGCTGGCTTCCACGCCTTACACGGCTGACATCTTCACGAGAAGGGGCAAAGCACCTGTCCCGGGAGAGCGGTTTGTGCAAAAAGAGCTTGCAGACAGTCTGAACTTGATTGCTGAAAAAGGAAGAAGCGCATTTTATGAAGGAGATCTCGCTCAGCGGATTGTCTCACATTTACAGAATAACGGCAGTTACATGACAATCGATGATTTTAAAGCGCATCGGGGTGAGTGGGCAGTGCCTGTATCAAGTGATTATCGAGGATACAGTGTGTATCAGGCGCCGCCGAATTCTCAGGGATTTACCGGTTTATTAACACTGAACATTTTGGAAAACTATGATTTTACCCAAATCGAGCACGGTTCATTTGAGTATTATCATGTGCTTGTGGAGGCGTTGAAAAAGAGTTTTGTAGATCGGAATGCCTTTTTGACTGACCCTGCGTTTGCTGACATTCCGCTTGAAAGGCTTTTAGATAAAAATTATGCGAAACGATTGGCGGGAGAAATCGGCTATCTGGCAGAACCGGCAGAAAGCAGGCCGGTGGGAAGTGATACGGCATATGCGGCCGTAATCGATGCGGATGGCAACGCAGTGTCATTCATTCAAAGCCTGTACTTTGAATTTGGCTCGGCAGTCACTGCCGGTGATACAGGCATATTACTGCAAAACCGCGGATCATTTTTCTCACTGGATGAAAATCATGTCAACACGCTTGAACCGAGAAAGCGCACCTTCCATACGTTGATGCCGGCTATGGTCTGTAAAGGCGGAAAGCCAAAAATTCTGTACGGCACACAAGGCGGCGAAGGCCAGCCGCAGACCCAGACGGCCATCATTACCCGAATGCTGGACTACGAAATGCATCCACAAAGGCAATCAGCGAACCGCGCTGGGTATGGGGCAGAACGTGGGGAGAGGAATACGAAGGTCTCAGAGTCGAGGGCAGATTCACAGACAAAACAATCCAAAAACTGAAAGACAGCGGGCATCTCGTGGAGGTTGTCGGTGACTATGATCCGCTGATGGGACACGCGGCTGCAATCAAAGTTGATGAAGAAGGCTTTCTCCAAGGCGGAGCCGATCCTCGGGGAGACGGAGCGGCTGTGGGGATTTAAATAACTATAGGGTACAAATATAAATCAAAAGCATAAACATAAGGGAGACCTCTACAATGTGGTACATATACTGTTTATCTTCAGGTCTATAATGCCCCTCCATAAAAATTCGTATTGAGTCAATCACAATAAAAAATAAAAGAAGCAAATATTCAACTGGAAAAAAGGAGAGTGAAACCACAAACAAAATAAGTAAAGTGATTTCGATCCATTTGTGTGTATTGCTGACATGCTTATATCGCCAGCCGGATTTATCAATACCGTATTTTTTCTTTATAAAAAATTGAGAGGCGAGACTGATGGTAATAGCGATCAGCATTAAAATCCAAAAGTTTGTCATTCCAATTCCTCCTAATCTACCTTTATACGAAGAAAAAGGAAAAACGTTTCATAAAAGAACACCCCGAGCTTACTCTGGATGTTCTTTTTTTTGATATTTTTTCAGTTATTTACAGGCGATATTTTGTAATCATAAGGTCTTTTTGACTAGTTTCTTCTATTTAAATAGTCCTTCTCTTCAGCTGGGACGAATCAGTGTGAATTCTTCCCCCAGCTTGGCATAGTGATTTCCCGCCAATCGTGAGGCAGGCTTTAATTCATCCGTTAAAATATATCCCTTTTCTGCATCATACACCTTTTCATCTAGGTGGAAGCAGACAACTCTTCCGATGAGCAGATCTGCTGTAGTGATGCCTTGATCATTGTCAAAGGTAATATGCCGCTCTAATTTGCACTCAAAGCGAATGCGGGCTTCCTTAATGCCGGGAACTGAAACAGCTTTGCTTTCAACAGGATGAAGCGAGGTGCGTGTAAGCTCGCTTTCATCCGGCCTTAAGCTTGCAGCTGTTTCATTGATATCTTCAATGATGGCTTCATCACTGACATGAACGACAAATTCTCCGTTCTCCACTGCGTTTCGCGCTGTATCTTTTTGGCGTCCTTCCGTCCTGTTAACAGAAATACTGAGAAGCGGAGGATCTGAGCTGACGACGTTATAAAAACTGAAAGGCGCGGCATTGACCGCTCCTTCTGAAGAAAGTGTTGTCACAAATGCAATGGGGCGGGGAATAACGGTACCTGACAATAGCTTGTATGTGTCTTTGGCACTAAGATGATCAGCTTGAAATATGTACATAGCAACAACCGCCTTTATCGTTAGGATACCTTGATTATAACGAAATGGTTTAAAGGAAACCAAATGATGCGGGTTGCATATGTTATGTCATGACATATATCTAATACAGGGCAAATAAAAAAATAGGCTTCCGTACCTCCGCCGGCAGCCTATTGAAACAATGAAAACTTAGATTATTTGTATTTCTTTTTGACTACCCAGCAATTGCCGTCTTTCCAGTATTCTTTTTTGCTGTCATAATCATCGTGTCTTTTGTAGTCGTCGCAGTGGTGGTGCGGTTTTTTGTAGTATTTCTTATGGGAACGATAAGATTTTTTGTGTGTACGGCATGATTTCTTATAGCTGCGAGATTTTTTCTTGTGAGAACAGTATGACTTTTTGTAGCTGCGAGATTTTTTGTAAGAACGGCAAGATTTTTTATAGCTGCGAGATTTTTTGTAAGAACGGCAAGATTTTTTATAGCTGCGAGATTTTTTGTGAGAACGGTACGATTTTTTGTGGCTGCGTGATTTCTTGTGAGAGCAGTATGATTTTTTATGGCTGCGAGATTTTTTGTGAGAACAGAATGATTTTTTGTGACTGCGAGATTTTTTGTGAGAGCAGTATGATTTTTTATGGCTGCGAGATTTTTTGTGAGTGCGGTGCGACTTTTTATGACTGCGTTTTTTTCCATGAGGCTCTTGGTATAAATAATCCTTTAAACCTTCTTTTTTTGCGGATTTCACCGCTTCTTTGATGTCAGAATGGGAATAGTGGCCCAATTTGAAATCCTCCTTTTAAAAATGATGTTAAGGATGAAGATCCTTACTACCCTCATAGTACGCGCGGTTTTAAAAAGTGTATAAGTGTTCCGCTGAGATCTTATAAAAATAAAAGCCTAATATTTGTAAGGAGGATTATGGATGAAGAATCAATCCAATTTACCGCTTTATCAGCTGTTTGTTCATCCAAAAGATTTGCGTGAATTAAAAAAGGATATATGGGACGATGATCCGGTGCCAGCTGTGATGAAGGTAAATCAAAAAAGGCTGGATATTGATATCGCTTATCGGGGATCACATATCAGAGACTTCAAAAAGAAGTCATACCATATTTCCTTTTATCAGCCGAAAACATTCCGCGGCGCGCGAGAGATTCACTTAAATGCGGAGTATAAAGACCCTTCCTTGATGAGAAACAAATTGTCTCTGGATTTTTTCTCGGAGCTAGGGACACTGTCTCCAAAGGCAGAGTTTGTGTTTGTAAAGGTGAATGGGAAGAATGAAGGGGTTTATCTTGAACTTGAATCCGTAGATGAATATTATTTGGCGAAAAGGAAGCTGGCTGATGGCGCGATTTTTTACGCGGTGGATGATGATGCTAACTTTTCTCTGATGAGCGATTTGGAAAAGGAAACGAAGACGTCGCTGGAGCTTGGATATGAAAAGAAGACAGGGACTGTGGAAGATGATTTTTATTTACAGGATATGATTTTTAAAATTAATACTGTCCCTAAAGCTCAGTTTAAGTCAGAAGTGACAAAACACGTGGATGTCGATAAGTATTTGCGCTGGCTTGCCGGTATTGTATTCACCTCGAACTATGACGGGTTTGTCCACAACTACGCATTATACAGAAGCGGGGAAACCGGATTATTTGAGGTGATTCCTTGGGATTATGATGCGACCTGGGGCAGGGATATCCATGGAGAGCGGATGGCTGCCGATTATGTAAGAATTCAAGGATTTAATACACTAACCGCCCGGATATTGGATGAATCCGAGTTTCGCAAGTCCTACAAGCGCCTGTTAGAAAAAACGCTCCAATCTCTTTTTACGATAGAATATATGGAACCGAAAATCATGGCGATGTATGAGCGGATTAGGCCTTTTATCTTGATGGACCCATACAAAAAGAATGATGTTGAGCGTTTTGACCGGGAGCCGGATGTGATTTGTGAGTATATTAAAAACCGTTCACAATACCTCAAAAATAATTTAAGTATTTTATGAATGTGTGAAAATAGGTATTCTGCTGAAAAAGCGACAATTAGGCTATTGAATTAGTTCAACAAATAAACGTGACACGTATATATGCAATATGTTTATCATCTATGTATAAGTGACTAGGAGGAACTTGAATGAGCAAGAGGAGAATGAAGTATCATTCAAATGATGAAATATCTTATTATAACTTTTTGCATTCAATGAAAGATAAAATTGTTACTGTATATCGTGGAGGTCCGGAATCTAAAAAAGGGAAATTAACTGCTGTAAAATCAGATTATATTGCTTTACAAGCTGAAAAAAAAATAATTTATTATCAGTTGGAGCATGTGAAAAGTATTACTGAGGATACCAATAATAGCACCACAGCAATTGAGACTGGGGAAATGCCCGACGCTGACGATTTTCATAGCTTAATCGGACAATTCATGAACCAATCAGTTCAATTTAATCAAGGGGGTCCGGAATCTAAAAAAGGAAGATTGGTCTGGCTGGGAGATGATTACGCTGCGTTAAACACAAATGAGGATGGGGTAGTGTATTTTAATATCCATCACATAAAGAGTATAAGTAAACATGAGCCCGATTTGAAAATAGAAGGACAGACGCCATCAGGTGTCTTGGAAGCTGATGATTTAAGCGAGGTTTTTAAGAGTCTGACTCATAAATGGGTTTCAATTAATCGTGGAGGTCCGGAAGCCATTGAGGGTATCCTTGTAGATAATGCCGACGGCCATTATACTATAGTGAAAAATCAAGAGGTGCTTCGCATCTATTCTTATCACATAAAAAGCATCAGCTTAGGCCCAAAAGGGTCGTACAAAAAAGAGGATCAAAAGAATGAACAAAGCCAGGAAGACAATAATGATAAGGACAGCAATTCGTTCATTTCATCAAAATCATATAGCTCATCAAAATCATATAGCTCATCAAAATCATCTAAACGATCACTAAAATCTTCAGATTATCAATCATCCAAATCTGGTCGTTCGTCACGTTCAAAAAGTTCATCAAAATCATCTAAACGATCACTAAAATCTTCGGATTATCAATCATCCAAATCTGGCTGTTCGTCACGTTCAAAAAGTTCATCAAAATCATCTAAACGATCGCCAAGATCATCAGATTATCAATCATCAAAATCATACAGCTCATCAGGTTCAAAGAGTTCATCAAAATCATCTAAACGATCACCAAGATCTTCAGATTATCAATCATCAAGATCACCAGGTTATTCAAGTTCAATAAAAAGTTCAGGAAAACAAAAGGAAGATTATAGCTATGAAACGATTGTCAGAACGATAGACTATCACTGGAAACGTAAATTTTAATAGATAATGGAGGAGCATCAGATTAAGTGATGCCCTTTTTCAGTTAAAGGAGGAGAATCGTGAAAGGTTTGAATCAATTCCTTAACACAGATGTTGAGGTTGTCATTTCAGGAGATACAAGGTTTGTCGGCACCCTCATAGATATCGGGCAGGATATTTTTGTTATTTTTGATGGCTGCAATTATCTTTATATTCCCTTGTTGCATCTTCATCAAATAAACAAGGCGAAAATAATGACCAGTACTGAGAAGCCATTTTTGATCAATCCGGAAGATCCAATGATAGAGGCAGAAACTCAAGCTTTTTCATATAGAAATACATTAAACAAGGTCAAAGGCCAGTTTATTGAAGTTTATGTAACTGGGGGTCGATCGATCCATGGGTATGTTACAAATGTTTTAAACGATTATATTGTATTTTTCTCACCTGTATTTAAAATACTTTTTATATCTATGCATCATTTAAAATGGTTTACCCCTTATTCAACTGAACAAACACCGTATACTCTTGACAACTCACAATTGCCTGTCGTGCCTTCCAAAGTTCCTCTTGTGCGTAATTTTGAGGAGCAGATCAAAAAAAATATTGGTGAATTGGTCATATTTGATATGGGAGAGGTGCCAGAAAAAGTTGGTCTATTAAAGGATGTCTCTAATAATATCATTGAGCTTATTAACGCAAGTGGAGAGCCAGTCATTTGGAAGTTAAATCATCTAAAGACAATGCATCTTCCCTAGTGTATACAAAACTGCCCTCTTGAAAAGCAGAAGGCAGTTTTTCGTTTCATACAGTGCTAAAGAAATAACCAACTGATCCAAAAATATAAACATGTTAACGTAAAAAGAACAGTCAGCGGAATGATGATAATGGTCGTTTTTATATATTCGCCCCATGAAATACTTTCATCATGCTGTTTTAATATATGCATCCAAATAAGCGTTGCTAAAGTTCCCATAGGTAATAATAATGAACCGATATCACTGCCGATAATATTTGCCAAGTAGATGATTTTTGTTGTTGAAGGATTCAGGGTCATTTCAGTTAAGGTAAAAGTACTGATCATTAACGCTGGATGGTTGTTAAATAGATTAGAAAAAACTGAAGTAGAGATACCTGATGCGAAAGTTGCGTGGGCGAGGCTTCCAGAAACCACAGGTTCAAAATAATTCACAAGTAACTCAGTGAATCCAATATTATGCAGACCATAAATTAAGACATACATAGTAAAAGCGAATATAAAAATGTGCCAAGGCGATTTATATAACAAGTCTCTTGGGGAGGTTTTGAAATAAATCCATCTCCAGCTCAACAGGATAAAAGATCCGATGACAGCGACTAGAGGAACAGAAATACCGGTATATGATGCTGCAAATAGACTCATTCTGACGAGAAAAACAAATGCAAGCACAAACAACATGATTTTTGTTTGATTTCGTTCTGGTAAAGGAGCTGATGGCGAATGAAGAGGATGGTACCTTCTATGCCGCAGAGACTGAAAATGGCTCGGTATATCTGGCAGGTTCTTGGGAAGACGTTTATAAAAGAACATAAACAGTAGACAGGTCATAAAAATGAGTCCCATCATACTAGGGACAAACATCATGGCAGTGTGAAGATATAGATCCATTCCAATGATTTTGAGAGAA
Organism: Bacillus sp. LJBS17; assembly: GCF_019334685.1. Classification (NCBI taxonomy): domain Bacteria; kingdom Bacillati; phylum Bacillota; class Bacilli; order Caryophanales; family Bacillaceae; genus Bacillus; species Bacillus sp. LJBS17. The sequence goes on along the minus strand of NZ_CP079759.1, from coordinate 3,673,658 downwards.
ATTAAATTAACAATATTACTTACGCCAATCGGTGCGCTAGAGGCTGTGGCTATTAAAACACCGCTTAATAAATATGGGGCTTTTTGATGTTTTTTTAAACCTAAATATTTTAGTACAAGCAAAAGGATTGGAGTTGTGATCAAAATGCTCCCATCATTATTCAGGAAAATGGTCATGAGAAAGCAGAGCAAATTGGTTAGCCAAAAAAGCTTGATGCCTGAACCCTTGGATTGTTGGAGCAGTTTTGCAGCCACCCAATAAAAGAAACCAAAGCTTTCTAGTGCAATGGCCATAATCATAGTGGCAAGGATTGTAACCGATGCACCCGTGACTTTTGTTCCGATTTCCCCTAAGTCTGCCAATGACACACTTCCGCACAATAAAACCATTAAAGCGCCAAATGTGGCGGGGATAGCTTCATTTAGTCCTTTTGGTCTCCAGAAAATAAAAATCATTGTTACGAAAAAAGCGAGCAATGTGAATATGCCGGTGAACTCAATAATTTACTTCACCTCTCTATCTTTCATTTTTAAAATCAAACTAATGTCCTGCGCTTACTAATGTCCTTGCCAACTATTTGTACTGTATGTATACGTATACTGATATGAAGTTGTACTAAGCGATTATATTAAATTAATAAAATTTCCATAAGAATCCCAAAAGAAAAAAGAGATTGCAAGTATCGTTCATGTACCTGCATCACTCTCTTTAGTTCTTGTCTGCTGACAATTTGAAATATGAATAAAATGCTTTATAAGCGGATTATGATTGTCTTTACGGTAAGCGATAACCCATTCGGCATTAAGCTGTATTTGGTCCATTTTTCGATAAGTAACATCCAAATTAAATAATTTTTTGGCTGAGGAAGGAACAAATGTCATACCAATTCCGGCGCTGACTAAACCAATCACCATTTGATATTCTGTGGCTTCCTGGACAATGTTGGGTCTGAAGCCCGCTTGTTCACAGAACTGAATAAAATCCATGTATAGAGTAGGCCATGCTTCTTTAGCAACAGTAATAATTGGTTCATCTCTTAAATCCTCAATCGTAATTGATTCCTTAGAAGTCAATGGGTGTTGCTTAGGCAAAGCTAAAACACAAGGGCTGCTTTGGGCGGTTTCGATATGTAAAGCTGTATGCTGTAAGGGAGGATGAAGTATACCAATATCAATGTTGCCCTTTAGTAGCTCCTCTTGCTGCCTAGACGAGGATATTTCACGCAGTTCTATTTTCACAGATGGGAATTTTTTACGATATTCCCGGACAATCGGCGGCAGAAATTCATATGTAGCTGATCCGACAAAACCGATTACGAGAAGGCCTTGCTCGCCGCGGGCCGTCCGCTGTGCCAGTTCAATTCCTTGTCCGATTTGCATCAATGCCATGCGGCAATGATTTAAAAAGATTTCTCCTGCTGCGGTAAGCTCGACAAATCGTTTTGTCCTTTTCAGAAGCGTAACTCCGACTTCTTCCTCCAGCTGTTTGATCTGCTGGCTGAGAGGAGGCTGCGTCATGTTCAGCCGCCGGGCAGCCTTTCCGAAATGAAGCTCTTCGGCTACTGCGATAAAGTATTGAAGATGGCGAAGCTCCATTCAATATGCATTCCTTTCCATAGGTTAATAATTCGTATTACATATTAATCATAAGGCGAATCGATATTGGAGGTCAATTTCCAAAGAGTGTATAGTGAAACTTATCACAAGATATTTAAAATTTTACGTTTAAAATGCATAATAAGGAGTGAGGGTGTTGACAAAAGCAACAAAAGAACAAAAATCCCTTGTGAAAAACAGAGGGACGGAGCTTGTTGTTGATTGCTTGGTGGAGCAAGGTGTCACACATGTATTTGGCATTCCAGGTGCAAAAATTGATGCGGTATTTGACGCTTTACAAGATAAAGGACCTGAAATTATCGTTGCTCGGCACGAACAAAACGCAGCATTCATGGCCCAAGCAGTCGGCCGTTTAACTGGAAAACCGGGAGTCGTGTTAGTCACATCAGGACCGGGTGCCTCTAACTTGGCAACAGGCCTGCTGACAGCGAACACTGAAGGAGACCCTGTCGTTGCGCTTGCTGGAAACGTGATCCGTGCAGATCGTTTAAAACGGACACATCAATCTTTGGATAATGCGGCGCTATTCCAGCCGATTACAAAATACAGTGTAGAAGTTCAAGATGTAAAAAATATACCGGAAGCTGTTACAAATGCGTTTAGGATAGCGTCAGCAGGGCAGGCTGGGGCCGCTTTTGTGAGCTTTCCGCAAGATGTTGTGAATGAAGTCACAAATACGAAAAACGTGCGTGCTGTTGCAGCACCAAAACTCGGTCCTGCAGCAGATGATGCAATCAGTGCGGCCATAGCAAAAATCCAAACAGCAAAACTTCCTGTCGTTTTGGTCGGCATGAAAGGCGGAAGACCGGAAGCAATTAAAGCGGTTCGCAAGCTTTTGAAAAAGGTTCAGCTTCCATTTGTTGAAACATATCAAGCTGCCGGTACCCTTTCTAGAGATTTAGAGGATCAGTATTTTGGCCGTATCGGTTTGTTCCGCAACCAGCCTGGCGATTTACTGCTAGAGCAGGCAGATGTTGTTCTGACGATCGGCTATGACCCAATTGAATATGATCCAAAATTCTGGAATGTCAATGGAGACCGGACAATTATCCATTTAGACGAGATTATCGCTGACATTGATCATGCTTACCAGCCTGATCTTGAATTGATCGGTGACATTCCGTCCACGATTAATCATATCGAACACGATGCTGTGAAAGTGGAATTTGCAGAGCGTGAGCAGAAAATCCTTTCTGATTTAAAACAATATATGCATGAAGGTGAGCAGGTGCCTGCAGATTGGAAATCAGACAGAGCGCACCCTCTTGAAATCGTTAAAGAGTTGCGTAATGCAGTCGATGATCATGTTACAGTAACTTGCGATATCGGTTCGCACGCCATTTGGATGTCACGTTATTTCCGCAGCTACGAGCCGTTAACATTAATGATCAGTAACGGTATGCAAACACTCGGCGTTGCGCTTCCTTGGGCAATCGGCGCTTCATTGGTGAAACCGGGAGAAAAAGTGGTTTCTGTCTCTGGTGACGGCGGTTTCTTATTCTCAGCAATGGAATTAGAGACAGCAGTTCGACTAAAAGCACCAATTGTACACATTGTATGGAACGACAGCACATATGACATGGTTGCATTCCAGCAATTGAAAAAATATAACCGTACATCTGCGGTCGATTTCGGAAATATCGATATCGTAAAATATGCGGAAAGCTTCGGAGCAACTGGCTTGCGCGTGGAATCACCAGACCAGCTGGCAGATGTTCTGCGTCAAGGCATGAACGCTGAAGGTCCTGTCATCATCGATGTCCCGGTTGACTACAGTGATAACATTAATTTAGCAAGTGACAAGCTTCCGAAAGAATTCGGGGAACTCATGAAAACGAAAGCTCTCTAGCACTCTGCGCATCATCACGACACTGTTTTATGAACAGCACTAAATAATAGGAGTGAAGGGAAATATGAAACGAGAAAGCAACATTCAAGTGCTCAGCCGCGGTCAAAAAGACCAGCCTGTGAGCCAGATTTATCAAGTATCAACAATGACTTCTCTATTAGACGGAGTATATGACGGAGATTTTGAACTGTCAGAGATTCCGAAATATGGAGACTTCGGTATCGGAACCTTTAACAAGCTTGACGGAGAGCTGATTGGGTTTGACGGCGAATTTTACCGTCTCCGTTCAGACGGAACCGCGACACCGGTCCAAAACGGGGATCGTTCTCCGTTCTGTTCATTTACGTTCTTTACACCGGACATGACGCACAAAATTGATGCGAAAATGACACGCGAAGACTTTGAAAAAGAGATCAACAGCATGCTGCCAAGCAGAAACTTATTTTATGCAATTCGTATTGACGGATTGTTTAAAAAGGTGCAGACAAGAACGGTAGAACTTCAAGAAAAACCTTACGTGCCAATGGTTGAAGCGGTCAAAACACAGCCGATTTTCAACTTCGACAACGTGAGAGGGACGATCGTAGGTTTCTTGACACCAGCTTATGCAAACGGAATCGCCGTTTCAGGCTATCACCTGCACTTCATTGACGAAGGACGCAATTCAGGCGGACACGTTTTTGACTATGTGCTTGAGGATTGCACGGTTACGATTTCTCAAAAAATGAACATGAATCTCAGACTTCCGAACACAGCGGATTTCTTTAATGCGAATCTGGATAACCCTGATTTTGCGAAAGATATCGAAACAACTGAAGGAAGCCCTGAATAAAAGAAAAAAAGAAAGCCCCTTTTACAGGGCTTTCTTTTTATTTGGCTCTTTTCCTGATTTTAGATAAAATAACATCAAAACAGTAAAGGTGTGGTCTGATGAAAATATTGGTTTTGGCAGTTCATCCTCATATGGAGACCTCAGTTGTCAATAAGGCGTGGGCTGAGGAATTGAGTAAACATGACAATATCACAGTACGGGATCTTTATAAGGAATACCCGGATGAAGAAATAGATGTTGCGAAGGAACAGCAGCTGTGCGAGGAATACGATCGGATTGTCTTTCAATTCCCGCTATATTGGTACAGCTCTCCGCCGCTCTTGAAAAAATGGCAGGATCTTGTGCTGACTTACGGCTGGGCTTTTGGTTCAGAAGGAAATGCCTTGCATGGCAAGGAGCTGATGCTGGCTGTATCAACAGGGAGCGAAGCGGAAAAATATCAAGCGGGCGGAGCAAATCATTACTCGATCAGTGAGCTATTGAAACCATTTCAGGCCACGAGTAATCTGATCGGCATGAAGTATCTGCCTCCATATGTGTTCTATGGCGTGAATTATGCAGCTGCAGAGGATATTTCTCACAGTGCAAAACGGTTAGCCGAATACATCCAGCAGCCTTTTGTTTAAAAATCCGGCAGCTCAGACAGGTTATTTTCCTTGATGCCGTCCGGTTCACTTCGCAAAATGTCACGCCCGTATTTATGGAAGACATCAACATGAGCGAGTTTTCCTGATTTTGCTTCTGACAGCGCAGTAGGGTAGTCGAGCTCTCTTCCTGTATTGGTTTTCACTGCGATAATATTGTCTTCCTCATTTCTTCTAACCGCAATAATTTCTTCTTTTCCAGATGGAACATTTTCTTGATCGACAGTTGTTTGCCGGGCTTTATACGATTCATATGCTGCTTCAAATTGATCCATATTTACACCTCCGCTTTTTAGCGTGAACAAAAATGTCGATGATCATGTAAGGTTTAGACACAGCATACGACAATATTTCCTGAGAAATATCTTGGGAATGTGACAAATCAATTCATAATAAAAGGGATTCCGCATAAATGCGGAATCCCTCTCAGTTATTTTGTCATGTGTAAATCCTTTGTTTTCATATAACCTGTCGCACCGCCGTAATCAACGAATACCCAATCAAAATCAAAACCGCCTTTATTCGTTTTACTCCAGCCTAAAAAAGAAACGCTTGTGTCTGCTGGAAGAGTCTTAATGCTCTTTCCATCAGCGGAAGTATATACTTTTGTTTTGGTTTTGGTTTTTACCGTTGTCGCTGCTTTTACAATGTAATGAGTGGAGACAAATCCTATTTTTCCATTTTTATACTGAACCTTTGCCCAGTCAGCATTTGAGAAGGAAATCAGCTTTAAGCTATCTCCTAGGTGCAGCGTATCGGCTTTCTGGCTTGATGCGGAAGGCTTCGTTCTGACATTTAGAGCCTCTGCTGATACCAAATAAGAATCAATCGGATAACTGTATAAATCATCAATGCTTACCGTTGTTTCTGGCTGTTGAGCATGGATCGTTCCAGCGCCGCCAGCAGCCGCCGCAGTCATTCCAGCCGCAAGTGCTAATGTTGAAAATATTTTTGTTGGTTTGTTCATGCCGTTCCTCTCCTCACGTAAGAGAAATAATTCATTCTATATCTCTATTCACGTTATCGCAGGTTCCTAAACATCAGACAATTATTTTTGTGTTTCTAGTTTGAGAGGCGCGGATATTGTTTTTTGCACTTTTTTTCCGTGCAAAATATCATCTGCTGCTTCTGTAGCCAATTTACCGATTAATTCAGGCTGCTGAGCTACGGTGGCTGACAGCTTTCCGTCTTTAATGGAAGCGAGCGCATCTTTATTGCCGTCAAAACCGATCACCAATATGTCTTTCCCCGAGCTGTTAATTGCCTCTAGAGCACCGAGCGCCATTTCATCGTTGTGAGCAAAAACAGCTTGGATATCAGGATGTCCCTGCAGCAGGTTTTCCATGACAGTCAGGCCTTTCGTGCGGTCAAAGTCAGCTGATTGTTTTGTGACAACATGGAGCTTTTGGTCTGCGATGTTATGGAATCCTGAGCCGCGTTCCCGTGTGGCAGATGCGCCGGGGACGCCTTCAAGCTCTGCCACCTTTGCTCTTTTTCCAAGTTTGTCGGCAATAAACGCCGCGGCCATTTCACCGCCTTTTACATTATCGGAAGCAACGAGGGTTTCAACTTTTCCTTGTTCGGCAGATCGATCGATTGTTACGACGGGCACACCGACTGCGTTTGCAGATTCTACTGCCGTTGAGATCGCCGAAGAATCAGTCGGGTTGATTAATAATGCATCAACACCTTGCTGAATTAAATCTTCCACGTCACTCGTCTGTTTCGATGAATCATTTTGTGCATCAACAATGATGACTTTCATTCCCCGTTTTTTAGCTTCTTTTTCGATACCCTTTTTTAATGAGACAAAAAAAGGATTATTAAGTGTTGAGACGGACAAGCCAATGGTGAATTCCTTTTTGTTCCCCGAGTTTGACGGCTTTGCCCATTGGGGAGGCTCAAGCGAACAGGCGGTTAACAAAAATAATGATAACGTTAAAATGACGGATACAGCCTTTTTCATGTGAAAACCCTCCTAAGCTGACTTCTTGCGGTCTAATAATACCGCAATCAAGATAACAATCCCTTTGACAACCAGCTGATAAAATGATGAGACGCCAAGCAGATTAAGTCCGTTATTAAGTGTGCCGATGATCAGTACCCCGATTAACGTGCCGACAATGCGTCCTCGGCCGCCAGAAAGACTTGTTCCGCCTAAGACGACTGCCGCGATAGCATCAAGTTCGTACGATTCCCCCGCAGTCGGCTGGGCCGAATGCAGGCGGGAAGTCAATATGGCACCTGCAAGAGCGGATAAAAGCCCGGCTAAAGAATAGATCATCACTTTCACGCGCGTCACTTTGATGCCTGAAATGAGCGCGGCTTTCTCGTTGCCGCCGATTGCGTACGTCCGGCGTCCGAATGGTGTTTTATGAAGAAGCACCCAAAGGATGACAAAGGCAAGAACCATCGTAATCGCCGGTACAGGAATGCCTAAAAAGTAACCGCGTCCGAACATCTGAAAAGCGTAGTTTGTGCCAAGTCCGGTAATCGGATTTCCATCTGTATACACTAGCGTCAGTCCGCGAAACACAGTCATGGTCGCAAGCGTGGCGATAAAGGGCGCCATTTTTCCTTTAGTAATCAATAATCCGTTGATCATGCCTAGTACGGCACCAATGATACAGCCAAGGATGATCGCGAGAACCGGATCGACACCGGACACAATCATCCCCGCAACTAAAGCACTGGACAGGGCAAGAATAGCGCCGACAGAAAGATCAATGCCGCCTGTCAAAATGACAAAGGTCATCCCGAACGCAATTAATCCGTTAATGGCGACCTGGCGAAGCAGGTTTAAAATATTCAGCGGTTCAAGAAAGCTGGGATTTAAAATAGATACAATGATAACGAGAATAAATAAACCAAGAAACGGGCCGAGTTTTTGCATGACTCCGTCGAAGTGAATCCGTTTTTGTTCTGTTTGCAGTTGTTCCGTTTTCATATTACCGCCCTCCCGTGGCAAGTGTCATAATTCGTTCTTGTGTTGCTTCTCGCGCATGGATTTCTCCGCTGATTTTGCCTTCATGGACAACGATAATCCGATCGCTCATTCCCAGAATTTCAGGCAGCTCTGATGACACCATGATGATAGCGACGCCGCGTTCGGTCAGCTCATTCATCAGCGTATAAATCTCTCGTTTGGCGCCAACATCCACACCTCTGGTTGGCTCATCCAAGATAAGCACTTTCGGTCCGATGCCGATCCACTTGGCTATCACCACTTTTTGCTGGTTTCCTCCTGATAAATGGCGTGCGTGCGTTTCCGGTGATGCTGTTTTGATAGTGAGGCGTTTGATTAACAGATCGACAAATTCAGCCTCCCGCTTATGATCAATGAGACCCTTTGGTGAGAAGCTGGACAGATTGGGCAGGGCAATATTTTCGCGGATCGAGGTGTCGAGCAGGAGCCCTTCATCCTTGCGATTCTCTGTAATAAAGCCGAGACCTTTTTTCACGGCTTCCTGCGGGTTCTTAATAGCCGTTTTTTTCCCAGCGATCCATATCTCACCCGTGTCCAGCCTGTCAACGCCGAACAGCGCTCTCATCATTTCTGTCCGGCCGGCTCCCATTAATCCTGAAACACCGACGATCTCACCGGAACGCACATAGAAGCTGACATCCTCAAAACTCCCTTTTACGGAGGCATTTTTCACCTCGAATACTTTGTCACCGAGAGAAGGAGTGCGTTTTGGATATCGTTCAGTCAGCTCCCGTCCGACCATTTTTTTGACGACTTCATCAAAATCAGTTTCTGAGATGTTTGTTGTATCTACCGTTTTTCCGTCACGCATGATGGTAATTCTGTCGCAAATCGCAAAAATTTCTTCCATGCGATGCGAAATATAGACAATGGAGACGCCGTTCTTTTTTAACGCTGTAATGACCTCAAAGAGCTTGCTGATTTCACGTTCAGTCAACGCTGCGGTCGGTTCATCCATAATGATGACCTCGGCATTTGTCATAAGCGCTTTTGCGATTTCGATCATTTGCTGCTGTCCGACGGAACATTCGCCGGCTTCTTGATCAAGAGAAAGAGAGACGGAGAGTTTGTCAAACTGCTCCTTTGCTAGCGCTTTCATTTTTCTTGTTTGTAAGACGCCCAGCTTGGAGGATATCTCTTTACCGATAAATAGATTCTCAAGAACGGTCATTTCCGGCCAGATATTCAATTCCTGATGGATAAAGGCTATTCCATGCTGTTCCGCTTCTTTTGGATTGGAAAAATACGTTTCGTTTCCGTTTATGCTGATTTGACCATGATCCGATTTGTGCAGGCCTGTCAAAATGTTCATAAGCGTGGACTTGCCGGCGCCGTTTTCTCCCATTAATGCGTGAACCTCGCCAGGCATGAGCTGAAAGGAAACACCTGACAGCACCTGGTTTTTTCCGAATGCTTTATGAATGTCTTTCATTTCAATCTGCATGTTTCATCCTCCTTTCTAGAAAAGCACACCCGCCTGCAGGATGCAGTTGGCATATGGTGTGAATTCTCCTGTTCTTATGACTGCCTTTGCTTCTTTTGTCAGCAGCTTAAACTCCTCGTGAGAAAGGTATTCAATCTCTTGTTCAGAGAAAAGATTTTCTAGAAATTTCGCATTCTCCTGATTGGATGCTTTTATGTCAGCTGCAGCAATGACTTTTTCGATGACCATCTCGTCAGCGAGCACTGCCGCTGTATCTTGGAAAGCCGGAAGGCCCGGCTTCAGTGAAAGATCAATTTTCAAAACGCCGTCAGGAACCGGCAGTCCGGCATCCGCGATGACAATTTTATCAGTGTGGCCAAGGTCGGCTAAAATCTTGGCAAGATGGCTGTTCAGTATACCGTGTTTTTTCATGACAGCAGCTCCTCTACTTTATTTCTTGTCGGCATTCCGCCTTGGGCACCGAAGGAACAGACAGAAAGGGAAGCGGCACGATTGGCAAACCGCAATGCGGCTTCAATGTCTTTTCCCTCAGCCAGGGCCACGGCAAATGCTGCGTTAAACGTATCACCGGCTCCGGTTGTATCAACGGGCTCTACAGGGAAGGACGGGATGAGCACCTCTTTGCTGCCAGCCGAATAGCGGACGCCTTGTTTTCCTTCCGTAATAAAGAGCTTTGCCGGATAAAGCGCCAGAGCTTCAGAAATGGTAAGCTCAGGGAATAAAATCGAAGCCTCGTGTTCATTTGGCGTCAGATAGGTGGCGTGATCAATTGTTTCCTGCTTGAGCGGGCGGGCCGGTGCTGGGTTTAGCATGATCGGGATATCATGAGAATGGCAGTATTTGCACACCTCATCAACCGTTTCTTCTGGGATCTCCTGCTGAATCAGCACCATATCGACCTTTTCAATCTGTTCGAGCGCGTTTAACGCATACGCTGGGGTGATGTCATCGTTCGCGCCTTTGACAACGACAATGCTGTTGTCGCCTTCAGCAAGCACAATATGAGCGGTTCCGCTTTCCGTATGTGTAACCGGTTCCATATAGTCAGTGCAAACGCCGTTAGCTTTGAGATTATTCAAAATAGCTGTTCCATAATGATCGTCTCCGACCTTGCCGACCATAAACACTTGCGCCCCAAGTCTGGCTGCGGCAACGGCCTGATTTGCTCCTTTGCCGCCCGGCACAGTCTGAAATGACGTGCCAAGAACCGTTTCACCGGCTTTTGGGCGTTTGTCCGAGGTGACCACTAAATCCATAGAACAGCTACCAATCACACAAATATTACGCATCTTAATCTTCCTTTCTTGTCGTCTTTCTTCCTATATAGGTGACAGGCATTTGAATTGCCGTTTCTGCCAGCGGCTGTTTTTTGATGATACCCAAAAGCAGTTTGGCAGCTTCTCTCCCCATATCATATGCGGGCTGTTTAATTGTAGAAAGTGGCGGGAACAGAAGTCCGCTTTGCGGAATGTCATCATAGCCGATAATTTGAATGTCCTCCGGCACGTTTTTTCCGCGCCGCAATGCTTCATGTAAAACGGCAGCGGCTTGAATATCATTACTCGCGATCACACCATCTGTCGCTGGATAAGCGGCAAACAGCTCCTTCGCCATCGATTGTGCATCTTTAATTGAAAATGAAGCCGTCTCAATGACCTGAAAATCAACTTCAGCCTGCTTTAAGATTTCCAAAGCACCGTTAAATCGGTCTTGAGCGGTCGGCAGGTGAGCGGGTCCTCTCAAGAGCGTAATGCGCTGGCTTTTTCCGTGAATGATAGCCTGAGCGGCTAACTTTCCTCCTGTATAGCCGTCACTGGACACAGAAGGAGCCCCTTCAAGTGTTCTGTCCAGAAAAACAACTGGATAATTCATGCCGCTGTATTCCTCGAGATCCGGGTAATTTGTTGCGGCAATAATGCCTGCGACATGATTTTGCTTAAAGGTTTGAAGGTATTCAAGTTCTTTTTTCAATTCCTCGTCACTGTTGCCGAAAATAAGGCGATAGCCTTCCCGGTTCAATTCATCCTCCGCACCGCGGGCAAGCTGGGGGAAGAAAGGGTTTGTGATATCCGGGAGCAAAAGTCCGATCAGTCGGGATTCTCTTTTATATAGAGATCTGGCGACTTCATTCGGGTAATAGTTCAGCTTCGCCATCGCAGCTATGACACGCGTTCGCGTTTCTTCGTGTACATAGCCGTTATCATTCAGGACGCGGGAAACCGTCGCAACTGAAACGCCCGCCGCTCCGGCGACATCTTTAATTGTAGCCAAAACAGCTCCTCCTTGTTTATGTAACCGTTTACATAGATAGATTATCATGAACAATCCGAAGTTAGCAATAAAAATATCAAAAGAAATCTACTTGTAAATTGTATATATAATTGAAAAATTTAAGGTTTTCACTCTTTTTTTGACAAAGTCTTCACAAATATGGATGAAGATTTCTTGAACAAATATTAAGTTTTATTAAAATTGTTTCAAAGTCATGCGTTTAGACCTGTAAATGGTGAGAAACAGAAAAGACTATCATCCCAGAAAATGTTTAATTATGTTAGAGAATTCGGACTCGTATGTTTAGCGTTTTCATGGCTGGTCCCATTAGTCATTTTGGAATGGGCCTAATATTGCCGCTTCCATGCAGAAAGGATGACATTATGACCTTGTCCTTAAGAAACAGGATAAAACTATTTTGTGTTCATAAGAACCGGAAACACGCATGATAGCAGGAGATGCTTGATAACACAGGCTGAAAAAAGATTGATTTGAAATGCATATTAAATACAAACAGCGGGGTGTGACTATACGTCCAGAAGGATATCAGGAGAAAAATGAAAGCGCATTCTCTTTGGTTTTTAAAAAAAGTGATAAGGTGTAAGTCCTGCTGTTTTCCAAAAATAGAAAACAGTTTGTAGGTATAAAATCTCTTTCAAAAGAGAAGTTTGGCTTAGTCGATTAGGGAAGATTATGTTACATAATGCCGATTGAGAATTCATAGTGATTCTATATACTGATGAATGAATTTACAACAATATAGAAGGAGATGTCGAAAAGCAATGTGGTTACTCATTATAGCCTGTGCTGTCATACTGGTCATCGGAATATTAGAAAAACGACGACATCAGAAAAACATTGATGCCCTCCCTGTTCGGGTGAATATTAACGGCATCCGCGGAAAATCGACTGTGACAAGGCTGACAACCGGAATATTAATAGAAGCCGGTTACAAAACTGTTGGAAAAACAACAGGAACAGATGCAAGAATGATTTACTGGGACACACCGGAGGAAAAGCCGATTAAACGGAAACCTCAGGGGCCGAATATCGGAGAGCAAAAAGAAGTCATGAGAGAAACAGTAGAAAGAGGGGCTAACGCGATTGTCAGTGAATGCATGGCTGTTAACCCAGATTATCAAATCATCTTTCAGGAAGAACTTCTGCAGGCCAATATCGGCGTCATTGTGAATGTTTTAGAAGACCATATGGATGTCATGGGGCCGACGCTTGATGAAATTGCAGAAGCGTTTACCGCTACAATTCCTTATAATGGCCATCTTGTCATTACAGATAGTGAATATACCGAGTTCTTTAAACAAAAAGCAAAAGAACGAAACACAAAAGTCATCATTGCTGATAACTCAAAAATTACAGATGAATATTTACGTAAATTTGAATACATGGTATTCCCTGATAACGCTTCTCTGGCGCTGGGTGTGGCTCAAGCACTCGGCATTGACGAAGAAACAGCATTTAAGGGAATGCTGAATGCGCCGCCAGATCCGGGAGCAATGAGAATTCTTCCGCTGATCAGTCCGAGCGAGCCTGGGCACTTTGTTAATGGGTTTGCCGCAAACGACGCTTCTTCTACTTTGAATATATGGAAACGTGTAAAAGAAATCGGTTACCCGACCGATGATCCGATCATCATCATGAACTGCCGCGCAGACCGTGTCGATCGGACACAGCAATTCGCAAATGACGTATTGCCTTATATTGAAGCAAGTGAACTAATCTTAATCGGTGAAACAACAGAACCGATCGTAAAAGCCTACGAAGAAGGCAAAATTCCTGCAGACAAACTGCATGATCTAGAGTATAAGTCAACAGATGAAATTATGGAATTGTTAAAGAAAAGAATGCACAACCGTGTCATATATGGCGTCGGCAATATTCATGGTGCCGCAGAGCCTTTAATTGAAAAAATCCACGAATACAAGGTAAAGCAGCTCGTAAGCTAGGGGGAAATGCAGACATGTTCGGATCAGATTTATACATCGCACTAATTTTAGGTGTACTACTCAGTTTAATTTTTGCGGAAAAAACAGGGATCGTGCCGGCAGGACTTGTTGTACCGGGATATTTAGGACTTGTGTTTAATCAGCCGGTCTTTATTTTACTTGTTTTGCTAGTGAGCTTGCTCACGTATGTCATTGTGAAATACGGTTTATCCAAATTTATGATTTTGTACGGACGCAGAAAATTCGCTGCCATGCTGATAACAGGGATCGTACTGAAAATCGCATTTGATTTTCTATACCCGATTGTACCATTTGAAATCGCAGAATTTAGAGGAATCGGCATCATCGTGCCAGGTTTAATTGCCAATACCATTCAGAAACAAGGTTTAACTATTACGTTCGGAAGCACGCTGCTATTGAGCGGAGCGACCTTTGCAATCATGTTTGTTTACTACTTAATTTAATGTAAGGTGTGTCAAACGATGAAAAAAGAACTGAGCTTTCATGAAAAGCTGCTAAAGCTGACAAAACAGCAAAAAAAGAAAACCAATAAGCACGTATTTATTGCCATTCCGATCGTTTTTGTCCTTATGTTCGCTTTCATGTGGGCAGGAAAAGCGGAAACGCCGAAGGTCAAAACGTATTCTGACGACGTACTCTCAGCCTCATTTGTAGGCGATATTATGATGGGACGCTATGTTGAAAAAGTAACGGAGCAAAAAGGGGCAGACAGTATTTTTCAATATGTTGAACCGATCTTTAGAGCTTCGGATTATGTAGCAGGAAACTTTGAAAACCCGGTAACCTATCAAAAGAATTATAAACAAGCAGATAAAAAGATTCATCTGCAGACGAATAAGGAATCAGTAAAAGTCTTGAAGGACATGAATTTCACAGTTCTCAACAGCGCCAACAACCACGCAATGGATTACGGCGTTCAGGGCATGAAAGATACACTTGGAGAATTTGCGAAGCAAAACCTTGATATCGTTGGAGCGGGATACAGCTTAAGTGATGCGAAAAAGAAAATTTCGTACCAGAAAGTCAACGGGGTAACGATTGCGACGCTTGGCTTTACCGATGTGTCCGGGAAAGGTTTTGCGGCTAAAAAGAATACGCCGGGCGTGCTGCCCGCAGATCCTGAAATCTTCATCCCTATGATTTCAGAAGCGAAAAAACATGCGGACATTGTTGTTGTGCAGTCACACTGGGGACAAGAGTATGACAATGATCCAAATGACCGCCAGCGCCAGCTTGCAAGAGCCATGTCTGATGCGGGAGCTGACATCATCGTCGGCCATCATCCGCACGTCTTAGAACCGATTGAAGTATATAACGGAACCGTCATTTTCTACAGCCTCGGCAACTTTGTCTTTGACCAAGGCTGGACGAGAACAAGAGACAGTGCACTGGTTCAGTATCACCTGAAGAAAAATGGAACAGGACGCTTTGAAGTGACACCGATCGACATCCATGAAGCGACACCTGCACCTGTGAAAAAAGACAGCCTTAAACAGAAAACCATTATTCGCGAACTGACGAAAGACTCTAATTTCGCTTGGAAAGTAGAAGACGGAAAACTGACGTTTGATATTGATCATAGTGACAAACTAAAATCTAAATAAACGGAGTGATAAAGATGAAATTTGTCAAAGCCATCTGGCCATTTGTTGCCGTAGCCATCGTGTTCATGTTTATGTCAGCTTTTAAATTCAATGATCAGCTGACAGATCAGGAAAAACAGAAGATTGATATGGAAATGAATAAAATCCAACAGCAGGAAGAACCGGTAAACGCCAATAAATAATTCAAAAAAGAGAGTGTCTGATGAGACACTCTCTTTTTATTTGCCCAGCATATTCATTCTGTAAAAATATCAAAAAGTCTCTTAACATATTCAAAAAAATACCGATGTTAAAACTGCAAAAAGAGGAGGAGATAATAAAAGTGAACACACTGGCAAACTGGAAGAAGTTTTTGCTTGTGGCGGTTATCATTTGTTTTTTGGTTCCAATTATGACAAAAGCGGAGATTGCGGAAGCTGATACATCATCAGAATTGATTGTCAGCGAAGCAAAAAACCTGCTTGGATATCAGTATAAATATGGCGGGGAAACGCCGAAAGAGGGTTTCGATCCATCAGGATTGATACAATATGTGTTCAGTAAGGCTGATATTCATCTGCCGAGATCTGTAAACGACCAGTATAAAATCGGAACAGCTGTAAAGCCGGAAAACCTGAAGCCGGGTGATATTTTGTTTTTCAAGAAAGAGGGAAGCACCGGCACTGTTCCGACACATGACGCCCTTTATATCGGAGACGGCCAAATGGTTCACAGTACACAGTCAAAAGGGGTTATCATCACCAATTACAAAAAAAGCAGCTATTGGAGCGGAACTTATATCGGGGCGAGACGAATCGCTGCCGATCCGGCAACGGCTGATGTTCCTGTCGTACAGGAGGCTGAAAAATATATCGGTGTCCCATATGTGTTTGGCGGAAGCACGCCGTCAGAGGGCTTTGATTGCTCGGGGCTTGTGCAATATGTGTTTCAACAGGCACTCGGCATTTATCTGCCACGATCAGCCGAACAGCAGTGGGCAGTGGGCGAGAAGGTAGCCCCTCAGAACATAAAGCCTGGTGATGTCGTCTATTTCAGCAATACGTATAAAACGGGAATTTCACATGCAGGCATTTATGCGGGCGCAGGCAGGTTCATTCAGGCAAGCCGGTCAGAAAAAGTAACCATTTCCTATTTGTCAGAGGATTACTGGAAATCGAAGATGACGGGTATTCGCCGATTTGACAACCTGACAATCCCGAAAGAAAATCCGATTGTTTCCGAAGCGACGCTTTATGTCGGAGAAGTACCTTATAAACAGGGCGGAGTAACACCTGAGACAGGATTTGATACAGCTGGATTTGTCCAATATGTATACCAGAAAGCAGCTGGTATTTCCCTGCCTCGATACGCAACAAGCCAGTACAATGCCGGAACTAAGATTGAGAAGGCGGACCTGAAGCCGGGAGACATTGTGTTCTTTCAATCAACAAGCTTAAATCCCTCCACCTATATCGGAAACGGACAAGTTGTTCATGTCACATTATCAAACGGCGTGACCATCACCAATATGAACACTAGCACATATTGGAAGGATAAATACGCAGGAAGTATACGGGTGCAATAAAAGAAAAAGACTCCAATCTCTGGAGTCTTTTCTTTATGCATATTGTCCTGAAAGAAGCTGGTCTATAAAGTAGGCCACACCATTTTCGTCATTGCTTTTTGTGACAAAGGTGCTTTTTTCTTTTAATTCATCAATCGCATTTTCCATGGCGATACGGTGTCCGGCGACTTCAAACATGGATAAATCGTTTGGACTATCGCCGATCGCATAGATATCCTGTGGTTCAATTCCGTATAGGTCAGCGAGCTTTGTTAACGCGCGTCCTTTTCCTGACGAGGCCGGCAGGATTTCGATAATATGTTTTCCTGAAGAGGTTTGAGCCAGTTTTTTATGATGCTTCAGTTCTTCCTTCGCTTGTTTCAGCTTGTCCATATCAAAGGAGAAGCAAAGAAGCTTATAAATGTTTTCACTCCCGTCAAAAACCGATTCGATATGAGGGATTGGTTTAATGCCAAACTGTTTGAATTGAGTCATGGCTCCTTGCCACAATTCATCCGTCTGCTCGTTTGGGTTTGCGCTCTTTAGAATGTCAAGCTCCGCGTGCAGCTTAGCTTCGCCGTCAAAAGGAGAAAGCAGATGGTCATCTGTATATACCTCAAAATAAATGTTTTTTGAAAGTAAGTAATCAGCAATCGCTTTACCGGCTTCCTGATCCATTAATGTCCGGCTGATCAAACGGTAACCCGTGTCATGGATCGTGCCGCCATTAGCTGCAATGATAGGGATGTCCAAGTCATTCAGCAGCGCTTTTACATCAAATGTCGCTCTTCCCGTGCAAATGGTGACGAGGATGCCGGCATCAACGGCCCGCTTGATCGCCTCTCTGTTTTCCGCAGAAATGACGCTTTCTTTATTCAGTAATGTTCCGTCTAGATCAATCGCAATACATTTCATATGTAGGGGAACCTCCTTAAAAATGAAGCTGCTTCGTGTAGTATGTTCAGCTTGCCTGTGAAACATAATCCATATAAATTAAGGCTAATCGTTACTTTGATAATTTTCAACAAAATAAGTAAAAAAAAACGAAATGGCTTTTGCCATTCCGTTTAAATCAGTTATTTAGGGCATCTTTTAGTTCAGTTTTTACTTTTTCAAGTTTTTTATTATCAAGCTGCAAGTAATACAGTTTTTTGCCCTCACGAGAGCTATAGAGATACATGTCTGATCCCGTAAGCTGCTCAGAATCAACTGATTTTAAAGACGCTATAAAAGGAAACAAACCGATTGCGTCATTTAACGATAAATTCATCTTTAAATTTTTCCCTAGACTATCAACAATATCATCATAGGCTGGAATAGAGCTTAAAGATTTAGATTCTTTAATAATTGCATTTAAGACTTCCATCTGTCTTTGGCCGCGTTGAAAATCTGTATCGGCTTTACGCGTTCTTACATACGCAAGTGCCTCTTCCCCGTCGAGTGTTTGAACGCCGGTTTTTAATACAACTTTTCCTTTTGTATCCTTTTTAATTTGATTAACAACTTTTTCACTTTTTACATTTACACTCACACCATTTAACTCATTAACAACATCTTTAAAGGCAGCAAAATTACTTTCTACTACATAATCTACTGGAATATCCAATAGATTTTCTACTGTTTTTGCCGTGAGTTTTACGCCGCCATATGCATGAGCATGAGTGAATTTATCATAGCCATGGCCTGGAATATTTACATAAGAGTCCCTAGGAATGCTTAACATTGTAGCTGTTTTGTTCTTCCGGTTAAAAGTAACCAATACATTGGCATCACTTCTAGCATCATCAACTGTCTCACCACTTGCGTCTCTTGCATCGATACCGAGAAGCAGTACAGTAAAAGAATCTTTTTTCGGATCAAATTCTTTAATACGTTTTACGGATTGACCATTCTCATTCAGATCAATATGAGCTTCTTTAGAAGCATTGTTCAGCTTTACAAAAGCATAGGCGCCGACAGAGCCTGCCGCAATGACTAAGAAAGCCATTAAACCGGCAACGACTTTTACCCATTTTCTCAGTTTTCTCTTTTTCTTTCTGCGCTGTGATCGTTCTTCCATATATCAATACCTCACGTTTCTTTATTATTTGAAGCGTACCATTCATTTTGCCATGGGGCAACTCCTCGAAAGACATTTTTCGATAAATATTCCTATATTTATAAGTTCTTGTTTTTGAAAATTGATAATGATGATGTGCTGAATCACCTTATATTGGACGCCGCAGCAGGTAAAATGTTTCAGTGACATTGAAAAAAATACAAGTAAATGATTGGAAAACTTATGATCAGCAAAATAAAAAGGTTTAATAGCCGGAAAAAGAGGCTAAAAGATTTCTAAAAAAATCCCACAGACAATGTCATTTCAGCTGATGGAGAAAGGGAGTCATTTTTATGAAAAAGCAGTCAAATATATGGCTTTATTTTTTCGGAGCTCTTGGAGGCGCGTTATATGGCTATGATACCGGAGTGATTTCCGGAGCTATTTTATTTATGAAAAAGGAGTTAGGCTTAAACGCGTTTACAGAAGGTCTTGTTGTCAGCTCCTTGCTGGTTGGGGCGATATTAGGCTCAGGAGCGGCCGGCAAGCTGACTGACCGTTTCGGAAGAAAAAAAGCAATTATGGCAGCCGCGCTGCTGTTTTGTATAGGCGGTCTTGGTGTGGCACTGGCCCCAAATAAGGGAGTCATGGTGCTGTTTCGCATCATTTTGGGACTTGCAGTCGGAACATCGACGACAATCGTGCCCCTTTATTTATCTGAACTGGCGCCAAAACATAAACGCGGGGCGCTGTCATCGCTGAATCAGCTGATGATCACGGTCGGCATCCTTCTTTCTTACATTGTCAATTACATATTTGCCGATGCCGAAGCGTGGCGCTGGATGCTTGGATTGGCTGCTGTGCCGTCATTGCTCTTGCTCATTGGCATTTTGTTTATGCCGGAGAGCCCGCGCTGGCTGTTCACGAATGGCGAAGAAAGCAAAGCGAAGAAAATTCTTGAAAAATTGCGTGGCACAAAAGATATTGATCAGGAAATACATGATATAAAAGAAGCGGAAAAGCAGGATGAAGGCGGCCTGAAGGAGCTGTTCGATCCATGGGTGCGCCCAGCGCTTATTGCAGGTTTGGGACTCGCTTTTTTGCAGCAATTTATCGGAACGAATACGATCATCTACTATGCGCCAAAGACCTTTACAAACGTCGGATTCGGAAATTCCGCTTCGATTTTAGGCACAGTCGGAATCGGCACAGTCAATGTTCTCATGACATTAGTAGCGATTAAAATCATCGACAAGATTGGAAGAAAGCCGTTACTGCTATTCGGGAATGCGGGAATGGTGATCAGCTTGATCGTTCTCGCTTTAGTAAATCTCTTTTTCGATAACACTCCTGCTGCCTCATGGACGACAGTCATTTGTTTAGGTGTCTTTATTGTTGTCTTTGCAGTCAGCTGGGGACCGGTTGTGTGGGTGATGCTTCCTGAATTGTTCCCCCTTCACGTCAGAGGGATCGGAACCGGGGTATCTACCTTGATGCTGCACGTTGGGACATTGATTGTTTCATTAACCTATCCAATATTAATGGAAGCGATCGGCATCAGTTATTTATTCCTGATTTATGCGGCGATCGGTATCATGGCGTTCTTATTTGTCCGTTTTAAAGTGACAGAGACAAAGGGAAAAAGCCTTGAAGAAATTGAGCAGGACTTAAGAAACAAAAACGGGCAGGGAGGATCAGCTGGAAAACAGCAGACTGTCGGAACATAAAAAAGGGTGCGCGATCATGCGCACCCTTTTGATTGCTTACTTTCCCACCGTGCCAAAGTTAATGATTTTAAAAGAAATATCGTACTTAAAATCAGCCTCAGAAAATATTTCATCCCAATGCCCTTTTACTTTATTCCAGTAGTCAGGGTGTTGAATCCTTATGTGGTCTGATAAAAAGACCGGATCGGTTTTATACTCGTGCTGCAGTTTATCCATTACCTGCTTTACGTCTCGTTCAAGCTTTTTCTCAAAAATGTTCTCCAGCCTGTGCAAATATCTTTTGCTAAAGGAGTTTTCATTCGGGTTTTGGTCTTCTGTCAGGAAACCCTTTGTTTTGACAGAGACCTGAAAGACAGGCTTCCCATTTTCAATGGACGGCTTGATTTTAGATTTCGACTTTTTAACCTCAAACGTAATCGGATGACCTTTAACTGTTGTCGGCATAACGCCGCCTTGGATCGTCCCCATGACCCAGGTCAGTGTCTGGGTTTCATCAGCAGAAAGAAATCCGACGAGTTTATTGCTGCCGCTTTTGATAATGCCTGCCCCGTCATACTTTGCTTTTCCCTTTTGGTTTTTTACGGCTTGAATAAGAAAACTGTAGCCATTTTGGCAATAGATAGAAGCTCTGCCGATACGAAGCGGCATCATAATCTTCCCGTTATACCCGCTGTTATTGGTCAGATCAATTAGCTTTTCGGAAGGCATCGGCAGCTGCTGCTTCGGACTTCCTTTTGTGAAAATATCTCCGGCTGTCCCTCTTGCTGCCATCAAATAGCTGCTGCGCCGCAGCTCATCATCCCGGATAAAATGATTGAAGACCTGATCTATGTTTTGATTCCTCATTAGCTTTTCTCCAAGAAGAATGACTTTTAAATGATCGCTATAAATAGGAGGGTCCTTGATGGATACATCACTGACTGCTTCTAGAATGGTTTTCCCATGGGATGTCACATTGACAAATTCGGGTTTTCCGGATGCTTGGCTGTCTTCACTTTGGGGAAGAAGGTTTTGGTATGTTAATTTATACTGGTGGTTATCCGTTTCATCGAGCGCAAGTCCTCTCGCGAAAGACAATTTTTCAATATTTTTTACATCCCAGCATCCGCAGAGCATCTGCAGCATCAGAACCATTACAAAAAGTTTCAGCATTGTCTTCATTGCAGCTGCCCCCTCCCCAGTTTTTTCTGTATCCAGCTTAAAAACCAGATGAAAAATGGTATTACAATGATGCCTAGAAATATATATCCGAGAAGTGTACCGTAATAAAACACGGCATTAAGATCTTCAGGAAACATTGATAGAAAAAATGTAACAGCCAGCAATGCAGTAAGCAGCCAAGGATTGTTTTTATTTTTCAGGTGGAAGATATCTGTTAATCCGATATGCGCCCCTTTAAAGGAGCCGAGCATACATGCAAATTGCTGTGCTGTCCAAGTTAACTGTAAAAACAGGTCAAACCGTTCAATAAAAATGCCCGGGATTTCTAATGCATGAATGAGTGAAATCGTCGGCCACGTCACTGTTTTTGCCTCAGCCACACTCATACAGCCAATGACAATAAACAAAGTAATGCTGTAGAAAACAGTTGAGGTTACAATACCAAAGGCGACAGCTTTTTTTACCTGCTTTGGATCTTTCATAAAGGGAACGAGATAAAAAATAATTTCAAATCCAGAAAAATATAAAAGGGTTTTAGGAAATAAAGAAAAAAAACTTTGAAAGCCGCCTTCAAAAACGGGCCGTATAAAATCTAACTGAAACAAACGAAAGCTAAACATCAAAAGCATGAGAAAAATAATAATTGTAATAGGGAAGATATATGCATATACCTTCGCAATGGGGTATACGCCCCCAGCCACATGATAAATGGCAACTGCCAGAAAAATGATCACAACAACCGCCATCGGTGTGTTTTTTAAAAGAAAGAATCCGACAACCTCGCCTAAAATCCGTGTCTGAAAACATACGATACCGATAAAATACAGGGAAATAAATACATTCAAAAAGAAACCAACCACTTTTCCCGCTGCAATGCTGTTGAGCTCAAAAATCGTTTTCCCGCTGTTTCGTTGAAGAAAAGGCAAAAAAAGCAGAGAAAAAATAATAAAAATAACGCCCTGCAGCAGGATCATGATCCATCCAATCGGACTGTCGGTTTCAGCGGCTGAGCGGGGAAGGGTTAAGACGCCAGCACCGATCATTGTACTGCTTACCATAATAAGCGTCTGCATAAATGTAAGCTTGTCCTCTGATTGCCTCATAGCCATCACCTTTGTCTGATTTTATCTTTTGTGCCTTTGCGGGTAGGTCTTCTTTTTAAAAATAGGGTGGGAACGCGAATAATCGTGTCTTTCAAATCTTGTCCGGGCTGTGCCATTATCGGAATAATGTAATCCTGGCCAAAGCTTTTCAAACGCATTAAATGGCCAATTACTAACAGAAAGACCATGATGACGCCATACATGCCCAATACAGCTGCACTTATCATTGCTGCGATACGAATAATCCGCAGCGGAAAGTTAAAGGCGTATGAAGGAACGGTAAAGGACGCCAATGCCGTAACGGAAACGACAATGACCATCAGTGCGCTGACAATTTGCGCCTGCACAGCTGCCTGTCCGATGACAACGCCTCCAATAAGCCCAATCGTCTGTCCGATCGGCTTTGGCAGCCGTAAACCGGCTTCCCGGATCAGTTCTATCGTAAATATCATAATAAAGGCTTCAACAAAAGGCGGAAAGGGCACATTCAGCCTGCTGCCTGCAATTGAAATAGCCATTCTCGTCGGCAAAAGCCCCGTATGGAAGGAAACGAGAGAAATATATAAGCCCGGCAAATAAATGGTAATCAGGATGCTGGAATAACGAAGCAAACGAATAAGTGACATTGTAATCCAGCGCTGGCTGTAATCATCCGGTGAATGAATAAATTCATCAAGCGTTGCGGGGACAACGAGTGCAAACGGCGTGCCATCCACCAAAATGGAAACCCGGCCTTCCAACAATGAGCTTTCTACACGATCTGGACGCTCTGTACTTAAGATCGTCGGAAAGATCGAAAAAGGTTCATCTTCAATGAGCTGCTCAAGTGTGCCTGATTCCGGCAAATCATCTGTTATGATGGATTTTAGGCGTTTAAACACTTCTTTTACGACATAATCAGGGGCAATATCCTGAATATATGCGACAGCTATCTTTTTTTTTGTCCTTTTGCCTATCGTCATTTCTTTTATGATGAGATTAGGGTCACTCGTCCGCTCTCGTAAAAGCGCCGTGTTTGTCCGGAGATTTTCAATAAAGCCAATCTTCGGACCGCGTTCTACGATTTCAGAGGAAGGTTCTTCAAAGGCGCGCGTCATGAATGTTTTCGTATCAAAAGCCAGCCCTCCGCTGTATCCATCGGCCAGCAAGATGGCATGTCCGGAAAAAATAAGCTGCTGTATTTCCTTTATAGTAGAGATTACATTGTGATGATAGCCGAAAAAGAAAGCGGATAAATCTTCAATCAAGCCCTCTTTTTTGTCTAACGCTTCTTTTTGTAAAGGAGAAATGACGTATTGCGCCAGAAGTTTATTTTCTGTCAAACCGTCAATATACAGTAGGCACGCTTTCTGTCTGTTGCCTCCAAATGAAAACGTATAAAACATGATATCGTCGTTTTGTCCCAACTTTTTTTTCAATGTCTCTATATTGCGTTGGAGATCAGAGTCGATTTGCATAGTTTCTCTCCTTCGTAAACAGATTGACGGTTTTTATTAATTTGTATCAAAAAAGGAGAATTATTCTTATCGAGGAAAAGGCTGAAACAAAGCTTCTTTTCGACGTGATATAATAGATAGGAAGCGTTTTCTTTGAAGGGGTAGTGAAAAGATGATGCTTTGTACATATGTTGTCATCGGAAAAAAGATAGCTTATACGGGCGTTTGTAAGAGGGGCGCACCGGGAAAATGATGATCAGTTATTTACAGGGGAGGGGTACGGATCATGACGCAATCACCGATTTT
This sequence comes from Bacillus sp. LJBS17, assembly GCF_019334685.1. Classification (NCBI taxonomy): domain Bacteria; kingdom Bacillati; phylum Bacillota; class Bacilli; order Caryophanales; family Bacillaceae; genus Bacillus; species Bacillus sp. LJBS17. The sequence continues at coordinate 3,649,113 of NZ_CP079759.1, read as the reverse complement.
TCTAACGCCTGTGTTTAAAGAAAAAATCTGGGGCGGAACCGCTTTACGAGATAGATTTGGATACAGTATTCCTTCAGAATCAACGGGGGAATGCTGGGCCATTTCCGCTCATCCAAAAGGACCGAGCACTGTTGCAAATGGCCCGTATAAAGGAAAGACATTAATCGAGCTTTGGGAAGAGCACCGTGAAGTATTCGGCGGCGTAGAAGGGGATCGGTTTCCGCTTCTGACAAAGCTGCTGGATGTGCGGGAAGATACGTCAATTAAAGTTCACCCTGATGATTACTATGCCGGAGAAAACGAAGAGGGAGAACTCGGCAAGACGGAATGCTGGTACATTATCGACTGTAAGGAAAACGCAGAAATCATTTACGGGCATACGGCCCGCTCAAAAACCGAACTTGTCACAATGATCAACAGCGGTGACTGGGAGGGCCTGCTGCGAAGAATCAAAATTAAACCGGGTGATTTTTATTATGTGCCGAGCGGAACGCTGCATGCATTGTGCAAGGGGGCCCTTGTTTTAGAGACTCAGCAAAATTCAGATGCCACATACCGGGTGTACGATTATGACCGGGTTGATAGCAACGGAAGTCCGAGAGAGCTTCATTTTGCCAAAGCGGTCAATGCGGCCACGGTTCCCCATGTGGACGGGTATATTGATGAATCGACCGAATCAAGAAAAGGAATAACCATTAAAACGTTTGTCCAAGGGGAATATTTTTCGGTGTATAAATGGGACATCAATGGCGAAGCTGAAATGGCTCAGGATGAATCCTTTCTGATTTGCAGCGTGATAGAAGGAAGCGGTTTGCTCATGTATGAGGACAAAACATGTCTGCTCAAAAAAGGCGATCACTTTATTTTGCCGGCTCAAATGCCCGATTTTACGATAAAAGGAACTTGTACCCTTATCGTGTCTCATATTTAAACTTAATCTCACTTCGAGATTAAGTTTTTTTATTAGAAAATGGAAGTGATTCACCTATAAATGAAGCATGCGCGTGCCGATAAATAAACTAGTTTTATATACTCATAGAATAAGAAAGAGGAGAAGGAATGAAAAAGAGACTAATCGCACCTATGCTTCTATCCGCCGCGTCCCTTGCCTTTTTTGCCATGTCTGGTTCTGCCCAGGCAGCCGCGTATACCGACTACTCACTATATAAAGTAGAGCCGTCGAATACATTCAGTACAGAAAGCCAAGCCTCACAAGCTGTCGCCAAACTGGAAAAAGATACTGGCTGGGATGCATCCTATCAGGCTTCAGGCACAACAACGACCTACCAAATTTCCGCCTCAGGCATTCATAGCGAATCAGAAGCGAAAGCAATACTGAGCGGACTCGCCAAACAGACATCGATTACAGGAACGTCAAGTCCTGTTGGACGCAAACAGCCATATGTCACCATCTCGTCAGGTGCCATCTCCGGAGAAAAACAGGCCAACACTATCCTAGCAAAGCTGAAACAGGAGACGGGAGTGGCTGGCGCTGTAAAAGCTTACGGAGCAGCTCGGCCCTATATGAACGTCATGACATCAGACATTGCTGATGAGACAAAAGTCAAGGCGCTTATCCAGAGCCTGGCCAAGCAAACGGGGATTAAAAGCTCGTATCAGCCCATCACACACACGGTGTCTGTCACAACCATTCAGTCTGGCACAATCGTGGGAGACAGCAGAGCAGCGCAGATCAAAAACGCCTTCCAAAAGGAATCTGGGCTGCAGGCATCATTAAAGGAAACAGTGAAAGGGCAAGCCTATTATACGTTCGCAACTGCTGCCATTTCAGGTGAAGCGAATGCCAAGACTCTATTGCAGCAGCTGAAACAGAGCACTGGCATCACAGGCAGCTACAAGTCCATCAATCAAAAAACAACCGTTGAGTCATACAATGTCCAATCAGCTTATTTCAAAGGACTGAATACAGTAAAGGATGCCATCAGCCAAATCAAGAAAAACACCGGCGTATCCGGCAGTTATCAACAGGTTGGAAAAAGCACATCATATACCGTGAATATGAAGGGTATAACAAAACAGCAGCTCCAAAAAATAGACACTTTCTTTAAAAAGAAAAAATGGCATTACACGTCATCCAGCGTCAAAAAAACGACAACGTCTGCAGCTTATCAAATCACGACGGCAAAGATTTTAGGCGAGCAGCAAGCAAACAAAGCAGCAGCCTTCTTTGCTCAGAAAAAAGTAAAAGCTGCAAAAACAGCAGCTGGATCAACAGCAGAAAATCAATATCAGCTCATTTCAGAAGAAACATCAGATCAAGCAAAGGTCACAAAGGGTTTGAACATATTAAAGAAAAATCAGCTGAGTGCTTCTGCGAAATCCGTCAAAAAACAAATAGCTGACACGTTTAAAATCACAACCGAATCTCTGCTTGATCAAACGAAAGTCAATCAGGCACTCACGTTTTTCAAATCGAATCATATATCAGCAGCAAGCCAGAAAACCGGTCAGACAGCTGCGAGCAGCTACCAAATCACAACTGAAGCTATCATCAGCCAAGAAGAGATTGACCGCGTTTTAACATTTTTCAAACAAAATAAAATCGCAGTCACAACATCAAAAACAGGCCAGACTGCATATACACAATACAAAATCGTGACAACACAGCTCAGCAGCAAAACAGCATTGAACAATGGGTTAACCTATCTTAAATCGAAAAGTGTAACCCCGAGCTATACAACGAAAAGCAATACGCTTTTTAAAATCAGCGTAAATGAGCAGTTCACAGGCAATGATACAGCTGCTGCGGCATCAACGAAGCTAAAACAATTATACGGATGGACATCATCTATCGTGAAGATCAAAAACGGCCCGCAAATCATGAAAACAAATTACAATCTCTCGCTTCGTGATATGGTCCAAAAACAAATGACAGTAAGTCCGCAAACAGACGGAGCGGCTTACGTATCGCTCACGTACATTAATACAGCAACATCAACCGTTACGGCTGATGTACTAAATATCCGGTCAACGCCGGAAGTCAGCCCGACAAACGTGATCGGCCAATTTAAAAAAGGCGATAAAGTGAAAATCATCGGACAGATAAACGGCTGGGCTAAGATCAATTTGGGCTGGCGAAACGCAAGCAGTGATGAAGTAGTTCAATACGTGGATCCAAATAACTTTACCAGAGACAGCAAATACTACTTCCAATTTCTCAAGCTGTCACAGACAGCGGGCCTCAGCGTTACTGAGGTCAATCAGAAAGTGCTTGCGGGTAAAGGCATCCTGACAGGGAGAGCAAAGGCATTTATCGATGCCGCCAATCAATATAGCATCAACGAACTGTATTTAATCTCACACGCTCTTCTGGAAACAGGAAACGGGACATCCGCCTTAGCCAATGGATTAACCTATAACGGAAAGACCGTATACAACATGTATGGAATTGGAGCATACGACAGCAATCCGAATTACTACGGAGCCAAATATGCGTACGAACAGGGCTGGTTCACACCAGAAGCGGCCATTATCGGCGGAGCTAAATTCATAGGCTCATCGTATATCCACAACACAGCTTACAATCAGGACACACTGTACAAAATGAGATGGTCAGCTACAGCGACACATCAATACGCAACAGACATCGGCTGGGCGTACAAACAAGTAAACCGCATGTACAGCCTGTATTCATTGCTGGACGGTTATACACTTTACTTTGATGTTCCGGAATATCAATAAAAAAAACACCTTTTGCGGCTGCAAAAGGTGTTTTTGATTTATCTTTTAAGAACTTTATCCTCTGATGGCTCTTCTTCCTGAGGGAAAACAATTTGATCGACGACTCGCTCACTTGCTTTTCCATCAAGATCATCGAAGAAATAATGAACAAATGAATCAATTTGCTCAAAGTTATACTTCTCTTCTTTAATGATCGAAATCATTTGCTCAGACGTTTTCGCAAGAGGGCCAGGAATAAAGTCAAAGTAATCGTAATAGAAATCACGTTTGCGAATATAATCATCTACATCATAGCTGAAGAAGATCATTGGTTTATTTAATAAAGCATACTCAAAGCAAACAGAAGAGTAATCCGTTATCAGAATATCTGTTACGAGCAATAGCTCGTTAATTTCCCTGAACGAAGAGAAATCATAAAAGAAATCGCTGTACTGATAAGGAATATTGGCATCGTTTCGTACGAATGGATGAATTTTGAATAAGAAGATATATTCATCCTTTAACTCACGATACAGACGGTCAAAATCAAGCACTTCAAAAGGATAATGAGCTGATTGCTGACCGTTTCCGCGGAAGGTTGGAGCAAAAAGAATGACCTTTTTGTCCTTTAGAAACGGATATTCCGTATAAAGGCGTTCTTTTACAAATGCCTTCTTCGCTTCATCAAAGAAAAAGTCTGTTCGCGGTACGCCCGTAGCAATGACGTTCTCAATGTCTACCCCAAAGCCCTCTGCGTAGTGCTTCCGTATATTTTCAGAGCTGACAATAACCTTCGTGTAGTTTCTATGGTTTTTTGAATGCGGTGACGGTCCTCCCGGCAGACCTATTCGGCTGTAGCCGAATGTCTTAAAGGCGCCGACAGCATGCCACAGCTGGACAAGGTCCGCATTTTTACGGATTTTTAACGGATAAATAATCGGATAAAAATCATCTATAAAAATGATTTTGCTTGTCGCAAAATGATAAGCCATAGACATCAGTTCAGACAGGCTTTTTCTATCTCGAATGCTGCTCTTTAAGAAAAATTTGAAATCAAAATTTTCTTCACGTTTCAGCAGCTCTTCATAAACAAATTCGAAGTTTCCTGTCATATCAAGCCGGCTGTCAGAAGCAAAGACAATTTTATTAGACTTAATTGGAAGCAGGCGGAATACATCATAAGCAAAATGGAATAAGCTTGTATTCAGCTTGCGCAAAAAGCGGTTTGCCTCTTTTCCAGTATCCAGCTCCAAAAGGCTCGGATCAATTTCCTGCAGTTTGTTGCAAGACAAATTAATCGTCTTTTCGCCCTCATCATAATTAACGATCAAATTGAACTTCATCAGCTTTTTAGCAGAATGAAATTCCATTTTTGTGGCATACACATCATTAGATAGGAAACTACTGACATTTCCAACTGTGTGCACTTCCTGATGTTTTACATTTTGGTCATCTACAGCTTCAATCTCGAGAAACAGCTTATACTCGCCCTGCGGAAGAGGCTTGTCATTCATCAGCTTAGAAAAGTTAATCTGCTGTGAAAATCCTGCCCACTTATAGGCTCCAGGCACATTTGAAGTATCAATTGACAGCTTATCTACCGGAACATCCCGCAGTGAAACAGCTGTAAATAAAACACCGTTGTTCACCAATAATAAACGTTTTCGAACCTGATCCTCTTTTTGAAGCGGCAGGCCCTTGATATACATATAACCCGCAATTTTTAGGATTGACCCATTCCAAGAAAACTCAGAAATCTTTCTGACAGGGACTTGCTGATTTTCTTCAATTCGCTTCGTTTTATCAAATAGAGAAAAAACCCTGTTATCAGCTGGATGGACAATGACAGCTGCATTTTCTTTTTGCGTTTTCTTTTTTGATCTGAAAAGTCTGTTCTTAATCTTTCTTGCCAGCTTCACTTTGTACCTCACTTTCTCCTAATCGGCACCAGATGTTAAAAATGATGAAATAAAATCGGCCACCCGCTCTGAAGATTTGCCGTCCTGATGGGTGATAAATGCCTGTGAAAAATCTTCAATACGTTTCGTATCAGCCTCGTGATCACTCTCGATATCGTGTACAAGCGATGGAACGTCTTTCGAAATCGGCCCGGGTACAAACGATTCAAACGGGTAGTAGAAATCACGTTCTTCCAAGTAGTCTTCTAAATCCGGACAGTAAAAATACATCGGACGTTTCAGCAGGCTGTACTCGAAAATAACTGAAGAATAATCGGTTATCAGCCCATCAGAGATTGCCATCAAATCGTACAAAGAGTACGAATCAGTTAAATCCAGCACAAAATCATCCTCTTCCGTGTGCGCATGTTTGCGCATATACGGATGAAGATGGAGGATCACGACATAATCTTTATGGTTTAGCGCCGATTTTAATTGTAGCAGATCAAGCGGTATAGCGTCACCCTCTTGATGATGTCCGCTGCCTCGAAAAGTAGGAGCATACAAAAGCTTTTTTTTATGCTTCAGTTCAGGATAAACCCGATGAAACTCATCCAGTACAGTGCGAATATGTTCCTTATGATAAAAATAATCCGTTCTTGGAATGCCGAGCGGCAAAATCTGCTTTTGCTCCATTTGAAAGGCTTCGGCGAAATGCGGAACGGCAGCGGGTGCACTGACAATGGCATAATCATAGTTTGAATGCACGGGAACAATCTTCAAATAATCAGAAGAAGGGCCGAACGGCTTGTTCACAATGCTGTAGCCAAATTTTTTAAACGCGCCGCAAGCATGCCAAAGCTGGATGGCAACAGTTTCCTTTCGTTTTGGCACAACATACAAAGGAAAATAATAATCATCCAACAAAAGCACGCGGCATGTTGCAAGGTGATATAACGAGCTGAAAAGGTGAAGCAAATATGCAGCTCGTCCAATCAGCCCCTTATCCATCTTGCGGAACAGCAGGGTGATGCGAAGAGACGGATCTTGCTTCAGCTTTTCATAGACACCTTTAAAATTATCACTTAAATGATCCTCACGATAGGAAGCTATGACAATTTTGTTGTGCTGTACTGGTAATAAAGCGCTCAATAGTTTATAAGCAGTGCCGAATACTCCTTTTACAATTCGTGTAAGGAATGTTTTCACTGTTTAAATTTCCCATTCAATAACAGTTTTTCCCCAAGATGAAGTCAAATCTGCTTCAAACGCGTTTGTAATTTCCTCAATACTGCGTACCGGGAAGCGTCCGCCAACTAATGTTTCTAAATAATCAACGACTTCAGGGTATTGAGCTAAAAAGTCTACAGTACGGGCAAAATCCTCGCGTCCGCTGCGGCTGCTGCCGATCAGCGTAATCCCTTTTTCAAGCACCATTCTTGTTTCAATTTCAACAGGGTATTCAGACACGCCTAGGAGCGCTACACACGCTTCAGGATGGACATGGGCAATGATTTGCTCAATTGCGCTTTCGCTGCCGCGTCCGCCCACGCATTCAAAGGCATGATCAATTCTGACATCTTCAGGAATGTCGTTAATTTGATAAGCTGCATCAACAAAAGAAAAATGATCAAGCTTGTAAGGTGTTTTTCCGAAAATAAACACCTTGCTGTCTGGATATTTTTTCTTCAGTAGAAGCGTCATGATAAATCCGAGATTTCCGTCCCCCCAGACACCGAATGTGTCACGCTTCTTATGCGCCATGCGCTCAAAGCGGGAAAGCGCGTGAACTGCAATTGTAATAAGCTCAGTGAAGGCTGCGACATGCGGATTAATGCTGTCTGGAAGCTCAACAAGCCGATCAGGCGCCATGAACATATAATCCTGCATAAATCCATCATAACCGCTTGAACGGAATCTGCTGGAACGCAGGTAATTCTCTGCGATGACTTCATGCTCTTCAACCGGTGTATTTGGCACCATAACAACCCGGGTTCCGACTTTAAATGTGCCTGTTGGATCAAACATGACTTTTCCGATCCCTTCATGGATCAGAGCCATCGGCAGTTTTTTGTCCATCGCTTCTTTGCCGCGTGAGCCAGTATAATAACGCTGGTCTGCAGCACAGATGGATAAATGGGTAGGACGGACGACGACCTTATCTGAATGGACAACTTTATCTTTATATGTCACTTCAAATTGTCGGGCAGAAACTAAACGATATGTTTGATTAATCATTGTGAAATTCGCTCCTGTAAAATGGCATTAGCCACTTTTAAGTCATATGGTGTCGTTACTTTAATGTTAAAGACTTCACCGCGGACCAGCTTCACTTTTTCACCCGCTAACGAGCAGATCTTGCAAGCGTCAGTAAGGACAGCTTTTTGCTCATCGGACAGTTTATTATAAAGCTCGACCAATTTGCTGATCCGGAAGCTTTGCGGTGTTTGCCCCTGATACATGTTATCGCGGACAGGGATATCAGAAATAAATTCCTGGTCTTCTGAAGCAATAATTGTATCAATGGCTGAGATAACAGTATCAACCGCGCCGTATTGAAGAACAGCATCAATGTTTTCATCGATAATGCGATGAGTGAGAAACGGACGCACAGAATCGTGAGTGATGATCACGTCATCATCCTGAATACCGAATTCTTTTTCAATATAGCGGATGCCGCTCATAATAGATTCATTACGGTCGCTGCCGCCTTCAACGACAATCAGGCGATCATCCTGCCCGATGAATTTCTTTAAAATGTCTTTTGTATGGTTAATCCACTCTTTAGGGGAGACGATTAAAATCTTATCGAAACGGTCATTTAATAAAAACTTTTCAACCGTATGAATGATAATTGGGCGTTTATTTAACGGCAAAAACTGTTTTGGCATATTAACGTTCCCCATGCGGGAACCTTTTCCACCGGCTAGAATCTCAGCATAAATCATAAAATGACTCCTTCCTTACTACAACTCATAATGTTTTATAAAAGGTTTTCATATTATTTGCAATACCGATCTCTATTATATATAAAGATCAGTTTAATTTCTCATTTACATAGCTTAAAAGCAGCTTGCTGGCATTCCCTCTCGAGTACAGATTCCATTCACGTGAAAAGCGCTCCACTTCAGATTGAAGCCTGTTCATATCTTTCAGCTGGTCCAAGAGCATTCCTGAATCACGGCAAGGAACCCCAGGGATTACCTCTGTATAATGGCGGATTAAACCGCGGGTTCTGTTGTAAGCCTCCATATCATACGTATAAAACAAAATGGGTTTGTCCAGCAAAGCAAATTCAAAAGGGACAGAAGAATAATCTGATATTAACAGATCACTCATTTTTAAAAGGTCTGCAAGAGGGAGATCTGATACGTCTTTTATCCACGCACTATCCCCATGCAATTGAGCAGATTGCTTCATAACAGGATGAAGTTTTACTGCAAGTAAATATTCTCCTTTTAAATCATGCTGCAGCTGTTTTTCTGAAAACGGCAGCGAAAAGCTTTCAAACTGATGATCCCTAAAGGTTGGCGCATACAGGATGATTTTTTTCTCTGCTGGCAGGTGATATTTGCTTTTAAGGTCATTGCTGTTTTCTTTCACCTCATAGTAAGCATCGGTTAAAGGCACGCCAAACCGAAGAAATTTATCACCTTTTATATCGAAGAATTCCTTGAATATGTCAGCCATATGTTCAGAACCGACGACAATCCGGTCAAATGAAGCATACACTTTGCGAAAGCGTCTCACGTCAGCCCGCGAACGATTCTGTGTGTTGATATCCTTTAACCCAAATCGTTTAAACGCTCCATTCGCATGCCAAACTTGGATACACTCGATATCAGGTCTGCAGGTCAAAACGGTTGTCAAAACAAAATAGTTATCAACAATCACAGCTTTACTGCTCAGCATAGAAAAGACCGCTTTATATATATGAAGCGGGTGTTTTTCGTTAATAACTGAAACAGTAAGCTCAGGAAATTCTGTTTCCAGCGATTTGGCATGCTGGGTCAGAAGTACATGAATGGGAAATGAGTAGTGTCCCATCTGATATTCCTTTAATATTGCCCGGGCATTATCAGGAAAGGAAACAAGAAGGGTCACTTGACTTCCCGGTTTGACCCAAAACAGCAATGCGCCGATGACTTTGATGAACAAATAGTAAAAAAACGCAAACCAGGATTTCAATCTGTCATCAGCTCAAAACGGCTGCCGCGGATTGTCGGCAGGCACAGCGAAAGATTCATGCATTTCATTACATACCATAGCTCCTTTAAGGCCCATTACAGATGGCGTGATTGATCTTTGACCTGTCCCGTATATTGCGGCTTTGCTGAAGTTCGTTCATGTTTCAGCACGGCTGTAACATACTTAGGAATGCTAAGCATTCTTCTCCAGCGCGCAGGGTTTGTGATCAGCCTGTACATCCATTCAAGGTGAAAACGGATAAAAAATGAGGGCGCTCTTTTGACATTGCCGCTGAACACATCAAAGCTTCCGCCCAGCCCTACAGAAACAGCCTGAGGGAATAGATGTCGGTATTTATGGATAAAGAACTCCTGATTAGGATAACCTAAAGCAACAAATACCATGTCAGGATTTGAGGCTGCGATCTTGTCTGCCACCTCATGTTGATTCTTCACATAACCGTCAGAATATCCGGCAATTTCAATCCCAGGATAATCACGTTCGACTCGCTCGATTGTCTGAGCAATCACATGCTTAGCTGCACCGTAAAAGAAAACCCGTTTTTTCTTTTGATCAGCCTTCTCAAGCAAAGATGTAAACAAATCATAACCGGCGATTCTGGATTGAAGCGGCTTACCAATTAGCTTGGAAACCAACACAACACCAATGCCATCCGGCAAAATAAAATCAGCAGATGAAAGAACCGCTTCATAACGCGGATTTTGCATCGCTTCAAATCCGATTTCAGGATTCGCTGTTACGATGAACGCACCTTTATTCTGGTCCAAAAATGACGTTTCTAAATGTGATACAAATGAAGTCAGTTCACCGTCTACAAAATCTAATTGATTAATGGGTTTCGTTTGCATCGTATCAACCCTCCTTTTCATCTATATGTCTATAAAAAACACGTGTCATTCGTATAGTTTGATTAAAGACTCTTTGTCTGAAAACATTTTACTCTATCTTACCACAAAAATCTTTAGGAACTTTTAACATTCACATTACAATTCCTTCACGTTTTGACGATGAATTAATATGAGGAGGGCGTACAAAATAAATGACGCAGCAGAAAGAAAATCGTTTCACTTAAAAACGCGACAAAAGATTCGATTTTTTCGAAAAAGAAAACTTGTTATAATGGGTATGGATAAGACATTAGACCTGTAAAAAATATACATCAATACAACGATGATACCAAAAAATGCTGGTGATTGACATTTTTAAAGAGCCTTAACTTTTATAGGAACTTATGCTATTATTGTTCAATATTAATGGTACGTAAAAAATGTGTCGAAATTATAAACAATCTGTTAAGGTTTGTGGTTTTTTTCTGGTACTCTCAGTTGAAAACAGTTGGAAGGTGATGTTATCTGATGAAGAAAGTGATAACGTACGGAACATTTGATTTATTTCATTATGGACACATGAAGCTGCTACAAAGAGCAAAAAATCTGGGTGATTACTTAATCGTGGGATTATCTACAGATGAATTTAATCTTCAAAAACAAAAAAAATCGCATCATTCCTATGAACATCGAAAATTCATTTTAGAAACAATTGATTTTGTGGATGAAGTGATTCCCGAAAAAAACTGGGAACAAAAAATTTCAGATATTCAAAAGTACGATATAGATACATTTGTGATCGGCGATGATTGGAAAGGGAAATTTGACTTCTTAAAGGAATATTGTGAGGTCATTTACCTTCCAAGAACAGAAGGCATTTCAACTACCAAAATAAAAAAAGACATGGCTAGTTTATAGAAGCACTAATTTAAAGAGGCTTGAAGTAATTCAGTTGCTTCTTTTTTTCTTGTTTGCGCAAATATAAATTTTTTACTCTTTAAGGAGTTCATTATGAAATCTTTTATTTTACAAAAATGCAGAAGTTTATTAGTCAGGGTGTATTCAGTTCTTTTTAAGACTTTTGCTCTTCTGCCAAGAAACAATAAATTAATTTTATTTGAAAGCTACTCAGGAAAACAGTTTAGCTGCAATCCCCGAGCAATCTATGAATATTTACAGGAAAATAAAGATCAATATGATTATAAAATGATATGGAGCATTGATAAACGATATTTGTCGGCATTAGACGGCGTAGATGCAGCATATATAAAAAGGTTTTCTTTTAAGTGGATTTGGTACATGGCTACAGCGAAATATTGGATTACAAACAGCCGGCTCCCTTTATGGATTCCAAAACCAAAAAACACATTGTATGTACAGACGTGGCACGGCACTCCGCTAAAAAAACTTGCTAATGATATGGATGAAGTGCATATGCCCGGAACCACAACTGAAAAATATAAACAGAATTTTCTGCAGGAAGCAAGCAAATGGGATTATTTGATTTCTCCTAATGCTTATTCGACTGAAATTTTTAAACGGGCATTTCAATTTAAAAAACAAATTTTAGAAACAGGTTATCCGAGAAATGATTATTTATTTTCGCCAAAAACACATAACGAGAAAAATAATATAAAGCAGAAGCTCGGTATAGATATAAGTAAAAAAGTTATTTTATACGCACCTACATGGCGTGACAACCTATATCATAAAAAAGGCGCCTATAAATTCGATATTCATTTGAATTTAAAAAAATTAAAAGAACATCTAGGCGATGAATATGTTGTTATACTTCGAATGCATTATTTAGTAGCTGATGTTATTGAGTTAGAAGGCTTAGAAGAATTTGCATATGACCTGTCTATGTATAAGGATATTCGTGAACTATATTTTATTTCAGATATCTTAATTACTGATTACTCTTCTGTATTCTTTGATTTTGGGTCACTTAAAAAACCTATTATCTTTTTTGTTCCCGATATTGAAACATACAGGGATAAATTAAGAGGGTTTTATTATGACTTTGAAAGTGAAGCTCCTGGACCGTTATTGATGACCACAGAGGAAGTAATTAAAACTATTCATGATGTCGAAAGTTTTGATTATATTACTAACGATAATTATCAGAAATTTCATAGTAAGTTTTGTTATTTAGAAGCAGGCGAGTCAACAAAGAGAGTTGTAAAAAGGATTTTTGGATAATAGGAAGTCATTTAAAAGCAAGCAGAGAAAGGCGAGGCTTAATGGACTACGGCATATATTTAATAAACATAAAAGTTGAAAACGAAAATATCATATTGGATCTGATGTGTGAAAAAAAGGATTTTTATGATCACTTTTTTAGTAGAATAAAGAATGTTGTTCTTACAACTTTTAATGGGCACATAGATATCTTATCTAATATCTCTTTACTTAGCGATGAAGGCATCATGAAAGTTGTTATCCCGTTAAATGAGCTTAAGTCTTGTTCGGATCGAACAGTTTTTAAACTGAAGCTTATTTTAGATAATGATGAAGTTTTTATTGATATCCTAAACCATTTAAATGATACATTTAAACTGGTTATTGACGGATCTGTGCTAGAGTTGGTTCCACAAGAGAATGATAATTTAATCATAAATAAAACAAGCCTTTCCGAATTGGCTTTTGTTGTTGAAAATGTCCAAATGTCATTAAATTGCACTACCTTTTTTGGATCTCATTCATTTTTCTTTTTAAATAACTCAGTCAAATTCATAAATTGTTACTTAGAAAACGAAGTAACTAAGGAACAATTATTAATACCAAAGAAATCTTTTGTACTATTAGAAGACTCAACTTTTGAAATATCCTTAGCAATGAAAGATTATCCTTTATATCAAGGTAATTGGTACTTTTATACTGAAGTTAAGGTAGGTGAAGAGCAGTTTACAGTTAAAATGAAAACTGATATTAATGCTGCTTTACAAACCAAGGAGTTTTTTACTGAAAATGGCGAACTCTTTGTTCATAATGTTGCTCAAAATCAAAATGAAGAATTGCTAATTAACATTTCAAAATTTAATGAACAGTTAATTCAAACTAAAGTTCATCATTTAAGCATCGATAATAATAATTTTCATATAAAATGTGAGGTCATTCCAAATGAGAATGAGCAAATTTTTATAAAAAAATTAGTTTTTATCAATAGAAAAACTGAAGATAAGCACATGGTTCATTTGCAGGAAAATGATCATGATAATGGATTTTTACAGGTAAGTGTTCCTTTTTTAAGACAAAGCTTCTTTGAGACTGATGGAATATGGGATGTTTATCTAGATTTTGATACAAACGGTTTAACAGTTAGCCAAAGATTATCTTTTGATTCTGCAAATGATAAATCCGCAGGTAAATTTATTAGTCTGCCTAAAACCATTTACAATTCTAAAGGAAGCATTAAAAGAGCACGTATGTATGCTACTCTAGATAACAATTTAGCAGTTTTAATAAAAGATTCAGCGATTTATGGAGATATATCTTATATACATCATGATGGTGATGATGTAATAGTTAAAGGTTCTATAGAGATATTAGATACAGATTTTGAAATTGATAGTATTTTTTTAGCAAATGAGAATGAGCAAAAAATTTATTTTAATAATAACCTTGAAAAGAGAAAAAATTCTTCTTGGCGATTTGAGAGCAGGCTTAAAATAAATAAAGCAGATATAGATGTAATGAATCATTTCATATTTGATTTTTATATCTCAATTCTTATAAAGGATCAAGAATATGTAGTAAAACTGAAGTCGAACTTGGACAATATTTTAGATAAATCACAATCTCATGTTTATCCGGAGTTTATAATTAAAGATATTAAACCGTTCTCAATACAGCCTAAGTTTAATAAGTTAAATGAATTATCTTTTGTTTTTTCTTCTTATATTAATGCTGAATGCACAGGTATAATCAGCAAAAATAAAGAAATAGAAATTCGCTTAGCTATTGAAAAAAATAATTTGATATACGATAAAATTTATTTGAAGTTAAGAGACAAGAATAGCAGTTCGATCTTGCTAGAACCCGCACTAAAACAGGAACAGGAAGACTATAAAGAAATTGTGTTTTTAATAAATGTAAGTGAAGCTAAGAGTTATGGCTTGGAAAAACAAATGCAATACGATGTTGGTCTATGTTTATTAATTAATGATAAGTATGTTGAGTCATCAATAAAAATAAAAGATTTGAAACTAATAAATAGTAAGTCAACATTTAAATCTGGTGCAATTAAAATGAATAATTCCCTCTTTTTATCTGCTTTTATTGATAAAAGAAACTCTCATTTAAAGTTAGAATTGAGGGACATAAAGGCCACTGAGAAGAAATCGGAAAAAATAAGGTTTATATTTGCGGGACTGGTTGCAAAAATTTTAAAGCCGTTTGTTAATAAACCAGTGTGGTTTGTTGGAGAGAATTTAGGAGAAGTAGCACAGGATAATGGGTTTGCATTTTTTGAATACTGTGTTCGAAATAAAAGACACGAAAAATACTACTATGTAAGTAAGGAAGATAACAAAAACCCTGATAACATTTCAAAATATCCGAAAAACATTATAACTTATGACAGTTTTAAACATCTCGTATTTTATCACTTAAGTGAATATTTAATTGTAAGCCATGGTATTAGAGATGTTATCCCTAGTGTCATTCATAATAAAATGAGTGAAAATCCAAAAGAAATTATCTATTTGCAGCATGGCATCATTGCAATGAAAAAATTGAGTTTTAATAGAAAGTCATATAACAGTAAGATTAAAAAGTTTGTCGTTTCATCTGATTACGAAAAGCACATTTTAGTGAAGGAAATGAATTTTAAAAAAGATCAAGTGATGGTTACAGGATTATCGAGATTTGATACATTGATTGACAACAGTACAAAGGTGCAACCCAAACAAATACTCCTTATTCCGACTTGGAGAGAGTGGATTGACGACTTTGCAAGTTCGAAATTCTATCTTAAATACAGTGGGTTTTTAAATAATAAGAAACTGCATAAACTTTTAGAAGACAACAATATTATATTGAAGTTCTTCATGCATATAGAACTGCAAAAAAAATATAGTAACTATTTTAAAGATCTGCATAAAAACATAAAATTAGTAAAGGTCGGAGAAGAGAGCGTTAAAAGTCTCGTCAGTGAAAGTTCTTTAATGATAACTGATTACTCAAGCGTAGCTTTTGATTTTAATTATCTGGAAAAGCCTGTAGTCTTTTATCAATTTGATTTACCAGACTATTTACATTACAGAGGGTCTTATGTCAATTTAAAAACAGATTTATTTGGTCAAACAGCTTATACCGATGAGAGCTTATTGGAAATCGTTCAAAAACAAATTGAAAATGATTTCAAGTATGAGAAAAAATACACAGTGAAATCAAAGAAATTTTATAAATATCAGGATAAACAAAATTCAGAACGT
The DNA here is from genome assembly GCF_019334685.1 of Bacillus sp. LJBS17. Taxonomy (NCBI): domain Bacteria; kingdom Bacillati; phylum Bacillota; class Bacilli; order Caryophanales; family Bacillaceae; genus Bacillus; species Bacillus sp. LJBS17. The sequence goes on along the minus strand of NZ_CP079759.1, from coordinate 3,633,060 downwards.
ATTTATAACCAAATAAAAATGCTTAAATAGAAAGGAGGACAATTTAGTGAAAATTACTTTTTTGGTTTACAATATCTATGGTATGGGCGGAACAGTGAGAACTGTTGCTAACACAGCTAATTATTTGGCTGCCCAAAACTATGACGTTGAAATTATAAGTGTTAGAAGAACAAGGGGTAAACCTATGTTTGATATAGACAAGAGAGTTAAACTGAAACCAATATTTGATGCAAGAAGAGGAAAGCTCTTTGGTAAGAATACACCTTTATATAAGAAAATTATTAAAAGAATTTTAATGAAGATACCAAGTGTGTTTATTGATAAGAATGAAGATCTATATCATATGTTTAATTTATTTGTAGACCTTAAAATTCTAAAAAAACTTTCAGAAATTAATCAGGGTGTACTTATAACGACCATTCCATCTTTTAATTTCTTATCTGCTAAATTTGTTAATCGTAATGTCATTAAAATTGGCCAAGAGCATAAGTATTTTGGCGGATATGAAAAGTCAATTCAAACGAAAATCAGAAAGTATTATAAAAAGCTGGATGCTCTGACATGCTTAACTGATGCAGAAATTAATGATTATCAGAAGCTTCTAATTAAGCATTCTACAGATTTATATAAAATAGAGAATGCAACACACATGCCAAAGGAGAGCTCAAATCTAGAAGAAAAAACAGTAATTGCTGCTGGGAGATTTGTTCATGAAAAAGGTTTTGACCTATTGATTGAAGCATTTGAAAAAGTGGCTCAACAATATCCAGAATGGAAATTGAAGATTTTTGGTGATGGTGTGGAGAAAGATTCATTGCGTCAAATGATATTCGATAAGAAGTTGTATAATAATGTTTTCTTAATGCCAAAAACAGATAACATTATTAATGAGATGGCCAATTCCTCGATATACGCATTGAGCTCAAGAAATGAATCATTCGGAATGGTTATCATTGAAGCTATGTCCGTAGGGGTTCCTTGTGTTAGTTATTCTTGTATTGGTCCTGCTGAAATTATCAAAGATGGTGAAGATGGGGTATTAGTTGAAAGAAATGATGTAGATAAGCTAGCAGAATCTTTAACCACTATAATAAAAGAAGATGATTTGAGGAAAACAATGGGCAGGAATGCGAAGGAAAATGTAAAAAGATACTCATTTGAAGTTGTAGGAAAGAAGTGGGAAAATCTTTTAAATGAGCAAGAATTCAAAAAAAACAAAACTCCCTTAAAAAAGGTTTATTCTCAAATTAAGGTCCAATAATGCTGTAATTAGTATTTCGAGACAAATATCTCGAAATACTTTTTTGTTTACTATATCTATATTTTAGTTAAAAATGAAATGTAAGTTTTTTCACTGACCTTAAACCTGCTATGATGTGAAAAAAACTCTATTATCTGTTACAATATTCACCGGTGCTTTCAAATTTCTTTAACCGAAAGATCCAAAAAATCATTTAAGTCTAAGGAAGATAAACAATGAATGCATTAGTAAGAATCGTAAAAGAGCAAGTGACATCGTTTCCTTTAATTTTGCGCTTAGCTTCGTATGAGACAAAGTCTCAGTATCAGATGAATTATCTTGGCGTATTATGGCAGTTTCTCAATCCTCTCATTCAAATGCTGGCGTATTGGTTTGTATTTGGTATGGGGATTCGTAACAGCAAGCCAGTCATAACAGGTATTGGAGAAGTGCCTTTTATTGTTTGGATGCTGGCTGGTTTGATCCCGTGGTTTTTTATTAGCCCGACGATTCTGGATGGATCAAACAGTGTATTTAAACGGATCAATATGGTGGCGAAAATGAATTTTCCGATCAGTTCACTGCCTTCTGTTGTGATTGCTTCAAATTTATTTAGTTATTTTGTAATGATGGGTGTTTATGTCATTGTGCTTTTAGCAAGCGGTATTTATCCTAGCTTGCATTGGATACAATATATTTACTATTTAATCTGCATGATTGTGTTTATGTTTTCATTTAGCTTGTTTAACTCTACAATCAGTGTGCTTGTCAGAGATTATCAATTTCTGCTGCAGGCCGTAACCAGATTATTGTTCTTTTTACTTCCGATTTTTTGGAATATCTCAGAGCAGCTCGGGAAAAATCACCCGAATCTTCTGCCTGTGCTTAAGCTGAATCCGATTTTTTATCTGATAGAAGGATTTAGGAACAGCTTCTTAGACGGAAAATGGTTTTTCCAAGACATGAAGTACACGCTGTATTTCTGGCTGTTCACATTCCTTTTATTGTTAGTGGGTTCTATTCTGCATATGAAATTCAGAGACAAGTTTGTTGACTTTCTTTAATACGTAAGGAGATTGTACGATGAAACTAAAAGTTTCGTTTCGAAATGTTTCAAAGCAATATCATTTGTATAAAAAACAATCGGACAAGATAAAAGGATTGTTTTTTCCGGCTAAGGATAATGGTTTTTTTGCTGTGCGGAATGTCTCCTTTGACGTGTATGAGGGAGAGACAATCGGCTTTGTAGGGATAAATGGATCAGGGAAATCAACCATGTCTAACCTGCTGGCTAAAATTATTCCGCCGACCAGCGGTGAAATTGAAATGAACGGCCAGCCGTCGCTGATTGCGATTGCTGCCGGTTTAAATAACCAATTAACGGGCCGGGACAATGTCCGGCTCAAGTGTTTGATGATGGGGTTAACCAATAAAGAAATTGATGATATGTATGACAGCATCGTTGAATTTGCCGAGATTGGCGATTTTATTAATCAGCCGGTTAAAAACTATTCTAGCGGGATGAAATCTCGTCTCGGTTTTGCGATTTCCGTGCATATTGACCCTGACATTTTAATAATTGACGAAGCGCTTTCTGTAGGGGACCAAACGTTTTATCAGAAGTGTGTAGACAGAATAAATGAGTTTAAAAAGCAAGGAAAAACGATTTTCTTTGTCAGCCACTCAATCGGTCAGATTGAAAAGATGTGTGACCGTGTTGCTTGGATGCACTATGGCGAGCTTCGTATGTTTGATGAAACAAAAACGGTTGTCAAAGAGTATAAAGCGTTTATTGACTGGTTTAATAAGCTGTCTAAAAAAGAAAAAGAGACATATAAAAAAGAGCAGACGGAAGAGAGGAAGAAAGAAGATCCTGAAGCGTTTGCCCGTTTCCGCCAAAAGAAGAAAAAGCCGAAATCATTGGCTAATGCGGTTCAAATTGCTATTTTGTCTATCCTGACTGTATTCATGGCAGGAACGATGTTCTTTAATGCTCCGCTTCGTACAATTGCTTCGTTTGGCGCTATCCCGCAAAATGAAGTGAAGAATCATCATGGCAATGCAAAGGGCAAGTCAGAGGAACGCTTAACCGCAGTCAATAAGCAAGGGTTTATAGCAAATGAAAAAGCGGCTGCTTATAAAGATCAGGGTTTGAAACAGAAGGCTGACGTTACACTGCCATTCGGTACAGAGGTGACGGTAGCTGCAAAAGGCAAACAAGCAGCGAAAATAAAATTTGACGGGCACTCTTATTATGTGAAAAAGAGCGCTGTTGCAGCTAACATGAAACATGCTGAATTGCATGCCGCTGCATTTACGTCTTATGTCTCGCAAAACGCAGCTTCTTCCTATGAATACTTTCTGAAATTCCTGGGAGACAGCAGAACCAGCATTCAATCCAAGTTGAATGGATATACTGAAGGGGATACGGCTGACGGCAGAAAAACATTAGATTTTGATTATGAAAAAATCAGCTATGTGTTGGAGAATGATAAAGCAACAGAGCTTATTTTTCATAACATTTCTCCTATCACCCCGACGTCACTATCCTTAAGTGATAGCGATGTATTGTATGACAGCAGCAAGAAGCGTTTTCTTGTGAATACAGCTGATCAGGTTTTTGCAGTTGATAATGAAGAGCATACACTGACTTTGATGTTGAAATAAAAAAAGGCTATTGGATGAATGTCCAATAGCCTTTTTGTTTAGATTTCTTCTTTGTTTAGTAAACCTTCCATAAATGGAACGAGCTGATCGCGAAGCTCTTTATCCTGCATCGCAAATTCTAGAGTTGTTGTGATAAAGCCGAGCTTTTCACCAACATCATAACGCTTGCCTTCAAAGTCGTAAGCAAACACTCTTTGAATTTCATTCAGTTTTTGAATGGCGTCTGTGAGCTGAATTTCTCCGCCGGCGCCAACCTGCTGCTCTTCTAAATACATGAAGATCTCAGGCGTGAATACGTAACGGCCTAAGATGGCAAGATTAGAAGGTGCTGTGCCTTTAGGCGGTTTTTCAACGAAGTTTTTCACCTGATAACGGCGGCCTTCACTTGTCAGCGGGTCAATAATGCCGTAGCGGTGGGTTTCTTCTTCAGGCACCTGCTGAACACCGATAATAGAAGAAAGTGTTTTTTCATATTCATCCATTAATTGGCGCAACCCTGGTGTTTCAGCCTGAACAATATCGTCTCCAAGCAGTACCGCAAACGGCTCATCGCCGATAAAGTTGCGCGCGCACCAGACAGCATGTCCGAGACCTTTAGGTTCTTTTTGGCGGATATAGTGAATGTCAGCCAGATTAGAAGCCTTTTTCACTTTTTCAAGCAGCTCAGTTTTTCCTTTTTCTTCTAGGTTTCTTTCAAGCTCAGGAGAGTAATCAAAATGATCCTCAATCGCACGCTTGCTTTTTCCTGTTACGATAATAATATCTTCAATACCGGCTTCAACAGCTTCTTCAATTATGTATTGAATGGTAGGTTTATCAACGATAGGAAGCATTTCTTTCGGCATTGCTTTCGTAGCCGGCAAGAATCTCGTTCCGAGACCTGCGGCAGGGATTATGGCTTTACGTACTTTTTTCAATTTCAAAGCACCTTCCTTAAGAACAGATTTAGGGTCACTCTTTTGAATGCTGAGTATTTAAAATGTTTGAGTTTCTTTTCTCATCAATACCCTATTTTCATTCTGTTAAACACATTTAATCATATAAGAAAAACCAATATTAAACAAGAGTCAATTCAGTGACTTTGGGGTCGAGGAAATACAAAAAAATATCATTAATTGATAGATATAACAGTTTCACCTGATCCGGTATTTCAAGAAATATAACAGCTTCTTCATCTCTAGAGCCTGCTCAGCAAAAGTGATATAATGTAGTTCTGAAAATGTGACTGTACGAATTTATTTGAAAGGTAATAAATAGATGATGACAATTAAGGTTTCTACTCCAAAATTAGCATTTGTTTGTCAAGAGCTGAATGCTGCAAAAAAGTTTAGTATCAATACGATCGATTGGAATTATCCAATGGAAATTGTCACTTTACATCATGAGCCCAATGGGCCTTCTTCTTTTAAAGATACTGCTGTTATTAATATGTACAGCTACTTTAAAGGTTCTGAACCTCAGAAAGATAAAATCAAGCATCCGATTGAACAAGAAGGTTTAACATATATTCAAGAACCAAATAAGCCAATTTATCGTTATTACAATAATGGACGTTATATCAAATATCAAAGGTTTACAGCCTCAGGAGAACTTGCTGTCATTGATTACTTTAATGAAAGCAGGCAAAGATTTAAAAGGGAAGAATATGATTTGTCTGGATATGTACACAGCTTAATGTACATGGATCTGGACACTAACAAACCGAAGCAGCATCTTTATTTAAGGGCAGATGGCACTTGTTATATGACAAAATGGTATAAGAATGATGGAACAACTGAAAAAATTGTCATTTTTGACGAAAAAGAGAATATAGTCAGTGTATTGTATTCAGAAAATGAACTTTCCCGTTATTTTCTGAGCCGCTTGATAAAGGAAGCGGATTATTTATTTATGACTTCTGAAGTTGAGTTATATACTACATTAAAATCTCTTTCAGTTGAATATTCTTCCATGTATCTAGGTTTTATAGAGACGAATGAGATGTTGGAAAAACCTGAAAAGGAAATAGGCCACCTTGATGCTTTCGTGGTTCCTTCCTTGAAGAGATATCATGACATAATTAAAAATACGGGGCCTCGCACAAATATTTATTACGTTTCTGAAGAGCCGTTTACCCGCAAGCGTTTTGTGGACAAACTAATAGATCAGGTGCCATTTAATAATCAATTGAAGGATATGAATGTTGAGCTGTTAATGGCAGAATGGCAATCAAAATCCGATTTATATTTGTCAGCCAAGGTTGAATTTAAAGGCTGCATTCCTCCCCATGCTATTGGCCGCCATAAAATGTATTGGAAGTTAAAAAATAAAAAGAGCGGCACTGAAAGCACGTTTAACGCAAAAGTAAACAGCGAGGAAGAACTAATATTTACCGTAAGCGGTACACTTCGTGTTCACTCTGTATTAGATCAGTTGTCCACCATTGAATTGCATCTCTGTTGCGAGTGGGATAATAGCTTCTTTGCATCAGGTGTGCGAATAACCGGTTCAAAGGAAATTCCATTATCAGAACAAAGTATTTCAGGCTGGCAAGTTACTTTAGAAAAAGAAAATAATTATTTGCGTGTTCAGACTGCCGAGGGATTTCGGAGAAAATTAATGAAACGGCTGTTTGTGAAAAAATAGCAGACAAGGTTTTACCAGAAGAAGGAGCTTGAAGATGAGAAGGATCTTTTCACTAATATATGAAATAGACATTGAAAAAGGCGGCATTACAAGCTCTATGATGTCAAGATCTTTTACATTTGCGGAGCGCGGCCATAAAATCGATTTGGTTACACTTGATTATAAAGACAATTATGATCAGATTGAGCAAGTGCTGAAGAGCGCTGGAAGGCTGCATGCTGATGTAAATATCCTCAATATTTATGATGACTATAAAAATCAGCATAAGCATATAAAAATTGGGGAAGTGCAACAAAGTTACTATGATCAAAATTGTAATCGCTTTGAAGAACCATATGCTGCGCATCATAATGAGGAAAAATTAGAAACGGAATACTTCAAGAATGGCTTATATATAAAAAAGAAAAAATGGGATGAGTCGGATAATCTTTTATATGTAGATCATTTCAATGAAAATATGCAAATGACAAAGCGAGAATTCTTTCATGGCGGTTATGTAAATAAAACTGTGATATTCGATACAAGAAGCGGAAAAATCAATCAAATTCACTACACAGCACCCGACGGTTTCTGTTATTTAACAGAATGGTACCATTTTAAAACAGGAGCCAGTCAAGGAGTTATGCTGTTTGGCCGTGATGAAAAGGAAGCTGTATTTTTCAAAAACAAGCACCAGTTTCATACACATTGGCTTGAAACGTTATGTGAGAAAGAAAAGGACCCTATTATCATCTGTGATGGAGTCGGAAGTGCTTCAAAAGTAAATGAAATGCGTGCAGGATTGGCAAAACGATTTTACTGTGTTCACTCAAATCATTTAGATTATCCTTATACGTTAGGCAGCAAAGTTCGAAACAATCATCAATATGCGATGGAGCATATTAAGGATTATGACGGGCTGATCGTATTAACGAATGAACAAAAAGAAGATATCATGAAGGATTTTGAGTCGAACAATAATATTTTTGTTATTCCTCATGCACCAAGAAGGCTTGAAAAATTACAAACGTATGAAAAAAAGAAAAACGAGTTTGTCATGGTGGCCAGATATCATGAGGAAAAAGGGATCGATAAGGTCATAAAAGCAATGGGAATCGTAAAAAAATCCCGGCCGGATATTGTCCTGAATATATATGGCAGCGGTCCCGGCCATGAGGAATACCAGCAATTGATCGATGATCTTAAGTTAGATAATGTACATTTAAAAGGGTATGTCGCAAATCCTGCTCCATTTTATCAGCAGGCGCTTGCCACATTATTAACATCAAAATTTGAGGGGTTTAGTCTCGCGATTTGTGAATCGTTTTCGTGCGCAACCCCTGTTGTCAGTTTTGATGTGAAATACAGCCCGAGGGAGCTCATAAAAGAACACGAAACGGGAATGCTTGTAGAACCTGATAATATTGACATGCTTGCTGAAAGTATTATTTATTTGTACGACAACCCTGAGAGAGCCATTCAATACGGAAAAAACGCAAAGAACTTAATGGATACTGAATATAGTGAAGCCCGATTATTTGAAAGATGGGAAGAAGTATTTGAAATGACGAAATAGTGCTTTTTTATACTGTTTTTGTTCATTATATGAGCTTTTGTGAATGAAATAGAAGCGGATAAGGATAGAGGTGTCATGGTGAAAATTACTGCAGCAGTACCCACATACAACTCAGAACATTTTATCTCCCGCTGCCTGGATAGTCTGGTTCAACAAACCATGCCGAATAATGAGTACGAAATTATTTGTGTAGATGATTGTTCTCAGGATGGCACGGTTTCAATATTAAAAAAGTACAGTGAACAGTATTCTAATATAACGGTTATAGAACGAGAAAAAAACTCGGGAGGGCCGGGAGAGCCGCGAAACCAGGCGATACGTGCTGCGAACGGTGAATACATTTTTTTTATTGATTCCGATGATTATGTAGGAATCGAAGCGTTTGAGAGAATGTATCAATTTGCAAAACAGCATGATTCAGATATTGTGCTTGGGAAAATGGTCGGTGTAAACGGCAGATCAGTCCCGCAAGCTATTTTTAAGGAAACGAAACCTGAGGCGGATCTTGTAAAATCTCCGCTTGTTTACTCAATAGGACCGACAAAACTTTTTAAAGTTTCACTGCTTAGAATGCATGACATATATTTCCCCTCTAATATACAGGCTACAGAGGATCAGGTATTTGTCATGCAGGCTTATTTAGAAGCGGACAAAATTTCTGTCTTGGCCGATTATGATTATTACTATGCTGTACAGCATGACGGCGAGCATATGACGTTTGCATACGTTGCGCCTCAAAGCTACTATGGCGCAATGAAGGTAATCATAGATATGATTCGTAATAGCCGTCTTTCACATAATCGCAAAATGAAGTTTATGGCGAAGTTTTTAAATCGTCATTTTGATTTTTCCAGAACAACGGACTTTACCGTAACAATCGAGGACGAACGGGAGCAGCAAACATGGATGACAGAGCTGCATCATTTTGTTGAACAAAATATACCACGGGAAATTGATAAGCTTGTTCATTCTCATACGCGGTTAAAATTACACTTTGTACGCCATAATGACCTAAAGGGCTTGAAGCAGTTTGAAGCTGATAAAGAAAATATGGCCCAATATACGTCAGTTAAAAATGGTCATATCATAGCAAACTATCCCAGCCTTATCTCATATCATTTGGCAGAGAATGAACGGATTGTTGATGACAGAAACAAAATCAGTCATTACGTGAGCGAATTTCAAATGAAGGACAACACTTTCACATTAAGAGGCTCGGTTACCCACACGGCTTTACAACCAGAGCATCAAGCTATGCAAACTTTATACGGCATTTGGGTGCACCGTGATAGAAAAACTGAAAAAATCATTTCTCCAGTGTATTCCAAGGACGGAGAATTTGAATTTCTCACGAAGTTTACTGATTTGGCTATTCATGAAGAAGATATTGGTGTTTGGGATTTCTTTATTGAATCGGGGATAGACGGCTATAAAAAACGCGTCCGAATTGGCAGCAGCAGAGAACCGTATCCTTATTCAAAACATGCTAAATATATTGGGAATAACGGGGAATATGCTTTCAGCGCACGGCCGTACTTTACTAAAACCTATGATAATTTGTCGGTGGATATCAGAAAGCAGGAAGTTCTGAAAGTCGAATTCAGAGATAATGATTCGGACCAGCATTTAACGTTCGTATTTCCTGGAAGCCAATTGTTTTTTCCGAAGCAATCTTTATTATTGCTCGAATGCAATAACCAAGAGTTTTTAATCCCAATAAAAAATCAAATCAGTTCAGCTGATGGGACAGTGATACAGGTTGATCGGAATCTCGTTCAGCAAAAGTTTGCTCCGGCTTATTTACAAAACACCAATATTGTTTTATCCATTAATTCTTATAAAACCACATTGGTTCCGAAAAAGGATGTCAGTGTGTACTTTTGCAGTAAAAATATTGAAAAAAAGCTATGGTGCTTTAAAATAAAGAAGAAAGTAGATCTATTTATACAATCGGACCAATCGAAATTCTATCTAACAGCCCGTTAAACAAAGAAACCAGGTGACAAATATGAAAAAACTAAAAGTGATGACCGTTTTCGGGACCAGGCCTGAAGCGATCAAGATGGCACCGCTTGTGCTTGAATTGAAAAAATATCCTGAAATAGATTCCTATGTAACGGTAACTGCACAGCACAGACAGATGCTCGATCAGGTGTTAGATGCGTTTCACATCAAGCCTGACTTCGATTTGAACATTATGAAGGAGCGGCAGACACTGGCAGAGATTACGTCTAACGCACTTGTAAAATTGGATGAGTTGTTTAAAGATATTAAACCCGATATTGTGCTTGTCCATGGTGATACAACGACGACGTTTGCCGGAAGCCTAGCCGCTTTTTACCATCAAATTGCTGTCGGTCATGTGGAGGCGGGGCTCCGTACAGGGAATAAGTATTCCCCGTTTCCGGAAGAGCTCAATCGACAGATGACAGGGGCGATTGCTGATTTGCATTTTGCTCCGACAGGCCAGGCGAAAGACAATTTATTAAAAGAAAACAAAAAGGCCGACTCTATTTTTGTAACGGGCAATACAGCGATTGACGCACTCAACACAACGGTTAGGGATGCTTACTCACATCCTGTTCTCGATCAGGTGGGTGAGGATAAAATGATTCTCTTGACCGCTCACCGCCGGGAAAATTTGGGTGAGCCAATGGAAAAAATGTTCAAGGCCATCCGCAGAATTGTAGGGGAATTTGAAGATGTACAAGTCGTTTACCCTGTGCACCTGAATCCTGTTGTCCGGGAAGCGGCTCATAAGCATTTTGGTGATTCTGACAGAGTGCATCTGATTGAACCTTTAGAGGTGATCGATTTCCATAACTTTGCAGCGAAATCGTATTTTATATTGACAGATTCGGGCGGCGTGCAGGAGGAAGCCCCATCTCTCGGGAAACCGGTGCTTGTTCTGCGTGATACGACGGAACGGCCTGAAGGAGTGGAAGCGGGAACGCTGAAACTTGCAGGGACGGATGAGGAAAACATTTATCAGCTGGCAAAACAGCTGTTAACTGATCATGATGAGTACGAGAAAATGTCCCAGGCTTCTAATCCGTATGGAGATGGAGAGGCTTCCCGCCGGATTGTGGAAGAATTGCTGTTTCATTACGGGTACCGGAAAGAACAACCGGATTCATTTACAGGCAAATAAAAAAGAAGCTTTGCACATTGTGCGAAGCTTCTTTTTGTTTTACTTTTCGAGGCTTTCCTTCAGCTCTTTTGTAATATCGGAAAGGGCGCTTTCATCAGCTTGGTAGTAGTAAATTCCATTGATTTTCGTGCCTGTACCTTTTAGTTCGTGCTGTTTAATATGTTTCCGCGCACCTTTGTAATCCGACTGGATATCCCACATGTTATCGAAGGTCAAATTCGTTTTCACATTATCTTCAACAACTTTAAACATATCTCCGAATTTCGTGATGGAAGAAATATTAGCGCCTTTATTAATAATACCTTGGATGACTTGACGCTGGCGGTCCTGGCGTCCGAAGTCGCCTCTCGGATCTTCTTTTCTCATCCGGGTATAAGCGAGCGCTTCTTTTCCGTTCAGTGTGATTTCTCCTTTGCCGAACGAATAACCGTCATAATTGAATGCGAATGTGCTGTTAACTGTAATGCCGCCAAGTGTATCAACAACGTCTCTAAAGCTTTCCATGTTCACTTTCACAAAATAATCAACCGGAACATCGAGGAAGTTCTCAACAGTGTCTACCGTCATCTGCGTGCCGCCGAAAGCGTATGAATGGTTGATTTTATCCATTGTGCCTTTTCCGATAATTTTTGTATACGTGTCACGCGGAATGCTGACCATGTCGGTTGTATTCGTTTTTGGGTTAACGGTCATATAAATAAGCGTATCGGCACGGCCCTTGTCGCCGTCGCGTTCATCCACACCCATGATTAAGACGGAAAAAGGATCTTTTTTATTGATACTGACCTCTTTATCCCTCTTTTTCGATTTATCAATGCTTTCATGAATACTTGCCACGGTTGATGATGCTTTATGCCATAAGTAGTATGCATAGCCTCCAGTTCCGAGTACAAATACGGCCACAATGGCTAAAATGACAAGTAACGCCTTTCTTTTTTTCTTTCTTTTTTCAGCTCTCATAATAAAGTCCTCGCTTTTTTGTAATCTAGTACGATTATAAGTTTCTTAATATTTGAAAACAACTAAAATTTGTCTGATTCTTTACAATAGACGGCTCCTTGTAACAAATGTTTCGGTATTTTAAGAAAATCCGCAAAAATTTTTCGTTGTTTTGAAAGAAATCTTAAAATAAGCTTAAAATTGTCGATAAAAAGTGGAGAGGTGATATAGGAATGAAAAAAATTGCTATTTTAATGTTCTCAATGCTGCTTCTTTTGTCTGCGTGCGGCACAGCTCAGAACACATCAGGAGCAGAAACAAAATCAGACAGCCAGGATGCAGCTGCAGAAGAGACAGTAACGAAGGAAGGCACTTTTGCCGGTTTGGCGGACAGCCATACAATTGCAGTCACTATTGATGATAAAGAGACGTCGATTCAGGTTGGTTCAGACCTTCAGGACAAAATGAACAGCATTTCAGAAGGGCAAAAAGTTGTTGTCAAATATACAAAAGATTCAAATGGCGCTTTAATGCTTAAGGATCTTGAGACAAAGTAATAAAAAACTCTTAGGGGGTTCCATGTTTTGAAAAAAATGAAGCTCTTGCTTCTATCGTCAGTCACTGCGGCGGCTGTAGCATGTCCGGCGTTTATGCAGACTGCGAAAGCTGCTGATAAAACCATTTCGGTTAAGCTGAGTAATTATGTAGGCAGCAAATCAAGTTTGGATGTCGATATCACAGGCGGATATGAAATTTCCGGCTCAAGAATTGCGGATACGGAGCGATATGGAGGAGCAACCCGTTTTGATGTTGCCAATAATGTCGCCTCTGCCGGATGGACAAATCCAACGACTGTGGTCATTGTAAATCGGGACGCTTTTGCCGATGCGCTCTCAGCAACCCCGCTTGCCAAAAAGTACGATGCACCGATTTTATTAACAGACGCAGATTCGCTAACACCAAAAACAGAAAGCGAAATTGCAAAATTAAATCCTGACAATATTCTCATCATTGGCGGGACAATCAGTGTTTCTAAAAATGTAGAAAATACATTAAAAAAATATGGTTCTATCGATCGGATTGGCGGAGCAACCCGTTACGAGGTTTCTAAAAACATAGCCGATCGGATGGGGAATTACAGCCAGGCAGTAGTGGCCACAGGCATGGTCTTTACGGACGCCCTGTCAATCGCGCCATATGCTGCAATGAACGGTTATCCGATTTTACTTGCGGGAGACAATAACATCCGCAGTGATTACAAAATTCCAAGCAAGGTTACAATTGTCGGCGGTCCGTTGAGTGTCAGCACTGGTGTGGAAGCTGCATTAAAAAAGAAGGCAACTGTGAAACGGATTGGTGGCGTTTCACGATATGAGGTATCTGCCAATATCGTTAAAGAATTAAATATGAAAGCAACAAAGGTATTTATGTCAAACGGCCAAACATTCGCGGATGCATTAACGGGATCTGTGCTTGCAGCAAAGCAGGGAAGCCCTTTACTGCTGGTTGAATCAGGAAGCCTGCCGTCACCAGTCGCTGATGTGGTAGCGTCAAAAGGGACTCAGTCATTTGCGCTGCTTGGAGGAAGCATCTCCATCAGTGATACGCTAAAGAACAAACTGGCAGATACTTTTGCAGGAACTGGATATACAGTCAAGTTAACCGGCGGAAACCTGGTGCTTTATAAAAACAGTACTGCAATCAAGACGCTTGGAACGTCTTTTACAGCACAGCCTAAAAAGTATGCAACTACAAATTCTATCAGTCTAAATGGAACGCCATATCTCGGAAACATGAAATTTACAATAGAGTCAGGCAAATATATTCGTCCGATCAATGTGAATATCCCCTTTGAAGATTATTTAAAGGGTGTTGTGCCTCATGAAATGCCGGCCAGCTGGCAGAAAGAAGCGCTTAAAGCCCAAGCTGTCGCAGCGAGAACTTATTCCATCAATTCGGCCGGAAAAGAAGTAAAAGACACCACTGCTTTTCAGGTATATGGCGGATATGACTGGAATTCGAAAACTTCAGAAGTTGTTGAAGCTACAAAAGGAAAAGTTTTGAAATACAATGGAAATTTGATTTCAGCTACGTATTCCTCAAGCAACGGCGGCTATACAGAAGCGAGCGGCGAGGTGTGGAGCAGCCAGCTTCCTTATTTAATCGCCAAAAAAGATACATACGACCCGCAAATCAGCTGGTCTCTGTCTTTAAATAAAACCCAGATTGATAAAAGCGCTCTGAATCTGAAAAGCCCTGGATCTTGGTGGAGCTCTAAAAATGAAACAAATTCAGCATATTTGAGCGGTTTGAAAAGCTGGTTTATTAAAAATAAATACAGCAATGCTGAGTCTATCAAAATCACAAAAATATCCAGTGTGAAATTCAGCACGGAGAAAACTGCCGGTCAGCGGCCGGAAACAGCAAGTGTCACATTCTCATATTTCGTGAAAGAAAAATCAAATGGCTACGTTCTTTCAAATGGAAGCCTGAGTGAAAAAACGGCAACAATTTCAGTACCGGCAACAGAGCTGAGAACAATGCTTGGCGCTTCGAATATGAAGAGTACATACGCTTCTGTCTCAAGCAATACAAACGCCTTTCTCATTAGCGGTAAAGGATACGGACACGGCATAGGCATGAGTCAGTACGGAGCCAATGCCAGAGCAGCTGCCGGACAATCTTATACAACGATTTTAAGTTTTTACTATCCGGGAACAACTCTATCAAGCTATTAAAAGATTGTTAGAGTCCAAGGAGGCGAGATGCCTCCTTTGTTCGTTATTTGATTTATGAATCATTATGAATCTTTGGAGGGACTATCTTTGCGGATCTTTCTTAAAAGCATACCTATGCTGATACTAGGAGTCGTGTTATTTGTACCAAATGCGTTTGCGGCCAACTCTGTTACAAGGCTGGATGGAGCAAGCAGATATGAGGTTGCAGTAAATGTATCAAAACAAGGCTGGAGCAGTGCGGGCACGGTTGTTATAGCAAACGGAACAGCATATGCCGATGTATTAACTGCTGCACCTTTGGCTTACAAATACAATGCCCCGATTTTATTGACGGAATCATCTAAACTGACTGCGCCGACTAAAGACAGAATCAGCCAGCTTAAACCGAGCAAGGTCATCGTCATTGGCGGAACGATCAGTGTTTCTAACAACGTTGTAAGCGACATTAAAAAATTGGGTATTTCCAATGTGGAACGGATCGGCGGAAGAAGCCGCTATGAAGTTGCCCAAAATATTTCTAAAAAGTTATCTTCAAATTCAAAAGCGGTAATCGCAAATGGCACGGCATATGCTGACAGTCTGGCGATCGGTTCTTATGCTGCCCGTAATGGTATTCCAATTTTACTGACTACTGCAAGCTCCATTCCTGCACCAACGAAAAGTGCGATGAACAGCAAAGGGACATCATCGACTATTGTGGTCGGAGGAGAAATCAGTGTCTCTAAAAATGTTTACAGCCAGCTTCCTTCACCAACAAGAATCGGCGGAAACAGCCGTTTTGAAGTGGCTGCAAACATAGCGAAAAAATATTATTCTTCATCAAAAGCTGCATTTGTCAGCAATGGCTATCAATATGCAGATGCTTTAGCGGGTTCTGTGCTGGCGGCGAAGCAAAATCGCCCAATGCTATTTACTGACGCCGGTTCATTGCCGACTGCGACAAGAACAGTCATCGGATCAAATAGCAAGAATACCTTCACAGTTCTTGGGGGAACTATTTCAGTGACAACAAATGTCGTGAACCAGCTTAAAAATGTAATTGTAGGCAAAAAGGTATTTGTGGATGCAGGACACGGTGGTTATGACAGCGGCGCGGTAGGTAATGGTTTAAAAGAGAAAGATGTTAACCTTGCCGTTGCTAAGCTTGTAAACAGCAAACTTTCTAATGGTGGAGCCATTCCGATTATGGCCAGATCTACAGATGTTTTCTTAGAGCTTTCAGAGCGGGTTGCAAAAGCAAAAAGCAATAATGCAAACCTGTTTGTGAGTATTCATGCCAATTCAGCGAGCCCAGCAGCAACCGGTACTGAAACCTACTATTATACAAAATATGAGTCAGAAAACAGCAAACGGCTTGCGACAGAAATACAAAACAGACTCTATAAAGCACTCAATACTCAAAACCGCGGCGTGAAAATCGGGAATTTCCATGTCATCAGAGAATCAACGATGCCGAGCAGTTTAGCGGAGCTGGCGTTCATTTCAAATGCGAACGACGCAAGTAAGTTAAAGAGTGCTTTGTATCAAGAAAAAGCAGCTCAAGCAATATATGAAGGAATCATTGGATATTATTAGGGGATTAAATTAGTAGACATCAATAGCGGCTTGCCGGCAGAACCCATCAGGAATTGCCGGCAAGCTTTTTTATACGATAAAATGAGAAAAATTTTAAACCACATATGCTATGTAAAAGTTTAACAAAATTTAAGGTTAGGCCTATTCTTATTGACAGATGTTTTTGATATAATTATCAGGCAAAAATATAACCGATCCATTAGGGTAGTGAGGTAATCGATGAAAATAAGCATTGTTATCCCTGTATATAATTCAGAAGATCTTATTTCCGAATGTCTTGATAGCTTAGTTAACCAAACGATGCCAAAAGAGGATTATGAGATTATATGTGTCGATGATAAATCTACGGATTCATCTTTAGACATTTTGAATCGATATAAAAAGAAATATGACAATATTGTTGTTGTTGAAAGAACCGTAAATTCAGGCGGTCCAGGTGCGCCGCGGAATGATGCAATAAAAATTGCCAAAGGTGAATACATCCTGTTTGTTGATTCCGATGACTATCTAGGCAATGAAGCATTGTTAAGATGGTACAATTTCTCAAAAGAGAATGATTCAGATATTACTTTAGGTAAGTTAAAAGGGATAAACGGCCGAGGTGTTCCCAAATCAATGTTTAAGGAAACAAACCCAGATGTTGATTTGGTTGATTCCAAAATTGTTTTCACATTGGGACCCCAAAAACTGTTTAAAGCCTCACTTTTAAAAGAAAATCAAATCATCTTCCCTACTCACATAAAAGCAGCGGAAGATCAAGTCTTCACAATGAACGCTTATTTAAAAGCAAAGAAGATTTCTGTTTCAGCTGACTATGATTATTACTATCTGGTCAAAAGAGACGGTGAGCATATGAGTGTCGCTTATGTTCCCCCAGAGAACTTTTATGGAGCAATGGAAGATATTATCTCTGCTATCAAGGCTAGTGATCTAGAAGAAGCAAGAAAAACGAAACTGATGGCAGTATTTTTAAACAGGCATTTCGATTTTTCGCGGACAAAAAATGTCACAATAAAAATGAAGACAGATGAAGAAAGAGCTGAATGGTTTAAATATTTGTCCTCATTTATTCATGCAGTACCTGAAGAGGCTGACCAATTTGTGCTTCCGCATATCAAATTGCGGCTGCTGTTTATTCGAAATAATGATTTGCAGGGGTTAACCCAGTATGAGCGTGAAGAACAAGACATTAAAAAGTTCTGTGTTGTAAATAATGGGGATTTAATTGCACGTTATCCGAGCTTAGAACGCTATCCAATTTCTGAAGAGTTATTAAAAGTAAATTATAAAAATAAGCTTGAACATTATCTGCAGAATATTGAATTTAGCGATCACAGCCTCAGCATTCAAGGAACCATTAAACACAAATTGTTGGATGATGAAACGAATCAAAATCAATCTCTGACAGGAATATTTGTTCATCGCGATACAAAGGCGGAAAAATATATCGCGCCGGCTAAGTATGAAAATTCAACATTTACATTTGAGTGCAAGTTTGATGAACTGGCATCTGCAGAAGAAGATTTAGGCGTTTGGGATTTCTTTATTGAATCGTCAATAGATGGCTATAAATTAAGGGCGAGAATCGGAAACAAGCGTGCTGCGTATAAGTATTCAACAAACACGATGTATTTAGGGCATAATGCGTTGTTTGTCTTCAGTGCAAGACCATATTTCACAATGAACTACGATAATCTTTCGATTGATATAAAGAAACATGCCTATACAGAAGCAGAACTTTCATATGAAACTGAATCAAAAGATTTATCATTTATTTTTAAAGATAAGCAAATCTGTTTGCCAAATCATTCAAAAATGATTGTGAATACCGGACAGTCTGAAATCTCATTACCGGTAAAACGTATAGACTTAGAGCCTAATTGCACAAAATTGACGGTAAACGTGCAGGGTTTGCTTGAACAGCTAGCTCATGTAAAGAAAGAGCGATTAATTGAATTTGCGATAAACACTTCTCAAAATAAAATCAGTGCAAAAGTGGATAACCAAGCAATTGTCTTGGACACAAGGAATGTTGAACGAAAATCCATGTTATTCTTTAGTAAAATGGTTGAGGTTCAATACAAGCTGTTAACCTCTAAATCAAAGTTTTATTTTCAATATTAAATGCTTCACAACGAAAAGAGACAAATCAGTAAAATGATTTGTCTCTTTTTTTAAACAATATGCTTAATTTTTAAAAAAAGTGTCTAAAACAATAAAAAGTTTACGGATAAATGTCAGAAAAAATAACAAATTCACACTTCTTAACATACCATTTACATCCAATTAACATCCGTCTGCTAAACTGACTGGCATAGGTCATCATAACATCCCAAACAAATCGTGAGGTGTGTGTCAGTGAGTGCAGAGAAAAGCATGAATGTGAGTCGTGAATTCTCAGTTCAGCAAATACATTCTTTTACATTATCTGAAAAGACGGCTCGTTATTTGGCAATAAAGCGCGTAATGGATATTTGGTTTGCGCTCATTGGGTTGGCGATTGCGCTGCCAATGATTGCGGTATTTTCAATATTGATTTGTTTGGAGACGCCGGGGCCTGCCATTTATACGCAGGAACGCGTAGGGAAAGGCGGGAAACCATTTAAGCTTTATAAGCTTCGTTCCATGAAAATAGATGCCGAGAAGTCTGGGGCGGTTTGGGCACAGAAGCAAGATCCGCGGGTGACAAGGATCGGAGCTTTTATCAGAAGAACGAGAATTGACGAGCTTCCTCAGCTGTTTAATGTGCTGAAAGGCGATATGAGTATGATTGGCCCTCGTCCGGAACGGCCCGTATTTACGGAAAAATTCCAGAATGAGATTCCAGGCTTTACACAGCGTCTGGCTGTTAAACCGGGATTGAGCGGCTGGGCTCAGGTGAACGGCGGTTACGATATGACGCCGAAGGAAAAGCTGATATTTGATTTATATTACATTCGCAATCTGACTTTCACTTTAGAATTAAAAATTATGTTAAAAACTTGTAAAGTAGTTTGGACGGGTGATGGTGCAAGATAAAACGGTATTCCATTATTCACCATCAATCTGAGCTTAAAAAGAAGTAGGGAATATGATGCCAAGTATTACAAAACAAATCATGAGCGGTGCAAAGTGGACAAGTATTTCAACCATGTGTATTACAATCATACAAATTGTTCAGTTTGCCCTGCTTGGAAATATGATGACCTTAACAGAATTTGGGCTTGTCGGCATGATCACAACGGTTACAGTTTTCGCCCAGATTGTGCTCGATATGGGTTTTGGCGCAGCATTAATTCAGAGAGACGACGCGACGGAGCGCCAGCTGTCAACATTGTATTGGCTTAACATTATGACGGGCGTTTTGCTGTTTGTTCTTTTATATGTGAGCAGTCCTGTCATTGCGGGATTTTATCAAAGAGAAGAGCTGGTGTTTCTGGTTCGGATTCTGGCGATTATGTTTTTGATCGCGCCAATTGGACAGCAATATCAGTATATGCTGCAAAAGCAGCTGCATTTTAATACGTTAAGCAAAATAGAGATTTTTTCAAATGTATTGTCATTCGGATATTTAGCGATAGCAGTTTTTATGATGGATGCGATTTTGGCGTACGTGATTTCTCAAGTCCTGCTGCAGTCCAGTAAAGGGATTTTATATTGGGCTGTATACCGAAAAAAGTGGCATCCTGCTTTTGTTTTTGATTTGAGAGGCATGAAGGATTTCTTTACTTTTGGAGCCTTTCAGCTTTCATCCCGTCTTGTGAACAGGCTCGGAGCAAATATCGACATGATTTTGATCGGCCGGTTTATTGGTGCTGAAGCATTGGGGATTTATAACCTCGCTTATCAGATTGTCACCATTCCGGTTTTGAAGATCAATCCGATTGTCACACGGGTGGCATTCCCTGTTTTCGCAAAAAACAAATATGAAAACAGCGTGATCAGAGAAGGCTTTCTGAATATGACAAAAATGCTGGCGCTTGTTTCGTTTCCGCTGTTAATCGGGCTCGTGTCTGTGTCAGACGCCTTTATCACAGCGGTTTTCGGAGAAAAATGGCTTGCTGCTGTTCCGATCCTAAATGTTCTGGCGATTGTCGGAATACTAAGAGTGCTCATGAATCCAAATGGATCTGTGTTGCTGGCTAAAGGAAGAGCTGACTTAGCGTTTTATTGGGATTCCGGCGTGCTGCTGCTGTACGGATTATCACTGTTTGCAGCTGTACAGACGGGAAGCCTGCTGACAGTCGCATGGGTGTATGCCATTATCAGCGTTGTTAATTTCCTGATTGGGCGCTGGCTTTTGGCATATGTCATCAAGCTTAACCTTTCAGCTTATTTCCAGTCGATTATGAAGCCATTTCTGATTACTGCGGCGATGGGCATCATCGCGTTTGGTGTAAGCCTCAGTACCGAACACTTCAGTATGCAGGCAGAAATGCGGTTGGCCATTTCAGTTGCGGCCGGGGCGCTGTGCTATCTCTTTCTTTTGGTAAAAGCGTACCCTCAAACGAAAAGCAAACTACTAAGAAAAGGACGTTTGTCATGAAGATTTTGTGGATCACAAGCGTATATCCGAGCAGTATGAAACCCGGAGAGGGTGTGTTTCATGAGACACAGGTGCAAGAGCTGCAAAAACTCGGGCTTGATATCACTGTGATATGCCCACGGCCTTTTCATTCAGCACCTGTCCGCATGCTGAAAAAGACATATCGAAAAAAGGATGCCAGACCGGAGTATGAGATTAGAAAGGGAATACCGGTTTACCGGCCTTTCTATCGGGCAGTTCCCGGCCAGCTGAAGTGGGCGCAGCCTCATCGGAGAATCGCATCAGCCGTTTTAAAAACCATGAAACAGCGCGACCTATATCCGGATCTGATCCATGCGCATTTTGCCATGCCATCGGGCGGGGCTGCGGCAGTCGTGTCAGAGTCAGCGCAAATTCCTTATGTCCTGACCTTGCATGGCAGTGATGTGAATGTCTATCCGCATTACAGCAAAGGAGCGTTTAAAGCCTTCAAGCGTGCCGTAGGTTCTGCGTCAGTTGTTTTAGCAGTCAGCCACAAGCTTCAGGAAGAAGCCAAAAAGCTTTCGGGCTTTGACAGCTCGGTTTTGCCAATCGGCATACAGCTCAGCCGCTTTCAGGAGAATGAGGAGACGAAAGAGGAAATCAGAAAAAGACTCGGACTCCCGCTCGATCAGCGTCTGGCTGTCTATGTCGGCCGGCTGGTCAGAGAGAAAGGCATTTTTGAACTGTCTGAAGCGATCGAATCGCTGCAGGACTCTCCTAAGGCAGTCTTTGTCGGGGATGGTCCCGCAAAATCGACGCTGACGCAGAAGGGGCATATCGTCACCGGCCAAGTGCCGAATCATCAGGTAAGAGACTATTTACTTGCGGCAGATCTATTTGTACTTCCTTCTTACAGTGAGGGGATGCCGACTGTTGTGATTGAGGCGCTGGCGCTAAGGGTTCCTGTTATTTGTACGGATGTTGGCGGAGTGTCGTCTTTATTCGGAAAGCACCAACATCTGCTGATTAAACCGAAATCCGCTCAAGCCTTGGCAGAAGCGATCACTCGGTACGAACATGAGCAAATATGGAAGCCGGAAGTAGCAGATGACTTGTATGAAACCGTGCAAGCTCAATTTGACGCAGGAAAAAACGCCAAGGCTTTGCATCATCAGTATCAGACGGTCACGAAAACGTCCGTTTAATCGTAAGAAACTGCGACCAATATAAATAGGAAGTTCATTTTACAGGAGAGGGATGAGCGCTGTGAAAAAAATAGCTGTCATTGGAACAGGTTATGTAGGACTCGTATCAGGCACTTGCTTTGCGGAGATCGGCAATAAAGTTGTTTGCTGTGATATCGATGAATCAAAAATCAGAAGTCTGAAAAATGGGGTAATCCCAATCTATGAACCAGGGCTTGCAGACTTAGTTGAAAAAAATGTGCTGGATCAGCGCCTGACCTTTACGAACGATATCCCGTCTGCCATTCGGGCCTCAGATATTATTTATATTGCAGTCGGAACGCCTATGTCCAAAACAGGTGAAGCTGATTTAACGTACGTCAAAGCGGCGGCGAAAACAATCGGTGAGCATCTTAACGGCTACAAAGTGATCGTAAATAAAAGCACAGTCCCGGTTGGAACAGGGAAACTGGTGCAATCTATCGTTCAAAAAGCCTCAAAGGGGAGATACTCATTTGATGTTGTATCTAACCCTGAATTCCTTCGGGAAGGGTCAGCGATTCATGACACGATGAATATGGAGCGTGCCGTGATTGGTTCAACAAGTCATAAAGCCGCTGCCATCATTGAGGAACTTCATCAGCCATTCCATGCTCCTGTCATTAAAACAAACCTAGAAAGTGCAGAAATGATTAAATACGCCGCGAATGCATTTCTGGCGACAAAGATTTCCTTTATCAACGATATCGCAAACATTTGTGAGCGAGTCGGCGCAGACGTTTCAAAAGTTGCTGATGGTGTTGGTCTTGACAGCCGTATCGGCAGAAAGTTCCTTAAAGCGGGTATTGGATTCGGCGGTTCATGTTTTCCAAAGGATACAACCGCGTTGCTTCAAATCGCAAAATCGGCAGGCTATCCATTCAAGCTCATCGAAGCTGTCATTGAAACGAACGAAAAGCAGCGTGTTCATATTGTAGATAAACTTTTGACTGTTATGGGAAGCGTCAAAGGGAGAACCATTTCAGTCCTGGGATTAGCCTTCAAACCGAATACGAACGATGTGAGATCCGCTCCAGCGCTTGATATTATCCCAATGCTGCAGCAGCTGGGCGCCCATGTAAAAGCATACGATCCGATTGCTATTCCTGAAGCTTCAGCGATCCTTGGCGAACAGGTCGAGTATTACACAGATGTGTATGCTGCGATGGAAGACACTGATGCATGCCTGATTTTAACGGATTGGCCGGAAGTGAAAGAAATGGAGCTTGTAAAAGTGAAAACCCTCTTAAAACAGCCAGTCATCATCGACGGCAGAAATTTATTTTCACTTGAAGAGATGCAGGCAGCCGGATACATTTATCACTCTATCGGCCGTCCCGTTGTTCGGGGAACGGAACCTTCTGACAAGTATTTTCCGGGCTTGCCGCTTGAAGAATTGGCTAAAGACTTGGGAAGCGTCAATTTATAAAAAGAAAAAGTGTTACTTGGTTGAAGCTGCCGGCTGCTAGGCTCGGCCGCCGGCTCCTGAAACATCAGGAAAGGGGTTAAACATGTGAGTATCAAACGATCAGCGGTCCATACGCTAGCGTTACTGGCCGCTGCTATATTTGGAGTCGTCCTATTGCTGGGAGCCATCCATAAAGATATAGGTTTCATGCAGATGGCTGCTGTGCTTGCGGTGTTGGCAATTGGCCTGTTTTTACTGACGCTTGCAACCGCATTTACAACAAAAGAACGGCTCTTTATGGCTGTAATCTATATTTTGATCGCCTGCACTTTTTTAAATAATGCATTTTTCGCTATTCATCTTGGATTTTTCAGTTTGTTCCTTTACCGGCTTCTGCTCATCGCAGCGGGTTGCCTTCATATTTTCGGCATGGTTCGGAATCGAACCCATATTGAAAGATGGCATGGGCTGCAAGTAAAAGGGATTTTACTCTTTTTCGCCTTTTGGTTTATATATGGCCTTGTTTCTCTGCTGTGGGCCAAGTCGGTAACAGTTGGCCTCAAGTATTTAGCCTTATTGGCAATGGGAATTTTCTTCATTTATCTTATTGTCATGTACGTGCAAAAAATGGAGCGGCTGATGATTGTTTATGCCATTTGGCTGGTGATGACGGTATTTCTGATGATCATTGGCTTTTACAATCATATCACCCACCATCATCTTGCGAGTTCCACATTGTACAGCGGACCGGAGTATAAGCAGCATTATCCGACATCGGTCTTTTTTAATCAAAATGACTTTGCGACCTTTTTATCCATCAGCTTCTTTTTTTACATCACGATGATGAAAAACATTAAGAATGGATACATCAAGGCAATTGGCCTTGTGCTCTCGCTCTGTGCGTTGTATTTAATTTTTGCCACTGGTTCAAGAGCCAGCCTTCTGGGTATTTTTGCAGGTATTGCTGTCTACATCTTCATTGTATTGCCGCCTGTTTTAAAGAAAATGGCTATATGGCTGTCGGCGGCGGGAATTGCTCTTTTCGCAGTTTTTTTCGCCAGCAAAATCTATTCAAAGTTTTGGGAGCTGTTTCTGGCTCCGCAGACGCTGCATTCATTTCATGACAGGCTTCCATCAAATGTGGCTCGGGCAAATCTGCTGAAAAACGCTTGGCATTTTTTCCTTGATTCATACGGATTCGGAGTCGGGGCAGGAAATGTATCCTATTATCTTGAGCATTATGCTGTATATGATACTGACAATGTGGCAGAGGTGCATAACTGGCTTGTTGAAATTCTTGCTAATTTTGGCTTGTTCATCATGCTGGGATATCTGTCCGTTTATGCCTACCTCATATGGGTGCTTTACAAGTTTTATGAAAGAAAATTAGAAAATCAGTCAAAACTGATCACAGAAGGACTTATTACCGCTATGGTCAGTTTCCTGGTATCAAGTATCAGCCCAAGCTCTGTTTCAAATTTATTTTTCCATTGGGTGTTTATGGCGCTCGTCATCGCCGCCGTGAATGTGTTAAGGCGATCCAGACAAATGCCTGAGCCGATGTACAGATAAACAGACTACAAAAAGCAGGGAGACTTATATGAACGATATATTGATAAGAATAGCCCGTCGCATAAAAAAAAATATCATTTGGATCATAGCGGTGCCAATTATATTAGGTGCGGCGGGGTATATCCTGCCGTCACAGATCGCTGATCAAAAGAGCTATACAGCTGAAGATACTTTGGCTGTGGGGAGCTATGATCATCCGGTTTATAACAGCACAGAAGAGATTCCGCTTCTGCTTAAGAGCGACTCTTTTTTGAAGGAGGCGCTTCCTGATGAAAAGGATGAAGATGTAGCAGAGATCAAAGAGAAGCTTACCATCAAAACGGAATCCAAATCGTTACTGACTTTAAGCTATAGCGACGAGGATAAGGATAGAACGGAATCTGTCTTAAACGCCATATCCTCCACCTTCCTCAAAAATGATCAAAAGCTGTATGCAGAAAGAGAAGCCGTTATCCGCAGCAGCATAGACGCGCTTGAAGGCGAGTCGGTGAGCGAGGATTCCAAAGTGGATAAAGAGAGATTTTTATATGAGCTCAAAAACACACAGCTTAACCTGAAAGCGGCCAGTATTACTGATTCCGAAACCGTAAGTGAGACAGCAGGCGGGGGAATGTCTCCGAAAAAGAAAGCAGTTCTCGGCGTTATGATTGGCCTTACGATTGCCTTTATGTTCGTTGTCATTCCTGAATTTTTCAGAGAATCCTTTTAAAATCATACGATGGAGATGTGATCATGACCAATTGGAAACCTCTCGTATCTGTCATTACACCTTCCTATAATGCGCGTGACTATATTGAAGACACGGTTCATTCGGTATTAGATCAGAGCCATCCTCATTGGGAAATGATTATCGTGGATGATTGCTCAACGGATGGGACCCGCGACATTTTACAGCAGTATGAAAAAATAGACGAAAGAATTCATGTGGTGTATTTGGAAGAGAACTCCGGAGCTGCGGTTGCTCGCAACAAAGCGTTGGAACGCGCTCAAGGGCGCTACGTAGCATTTTTGGACAGTGATGACAAATGGAAAAAAGACAAACTGGAAAAGCAGCTTGAGTTTATGATGGAGCGCTCCTGTGCGTTTTCTTTCACGGGCTACAGCTTAATGGCGCAGGACGGGACCCCACTCGATAAATTTATTCATGCGCCGGAAAGCCTGACGTACGATGACGCCCTGAAAAATACAATTATCGGCTGCTTGACGGTGATGATTGACAGGGAGCAAACGGGACAGATCCAAATGCCGAATATCAGAACGAGACAGGACTTAGCCACATGGCTGTCTCTTTTAAAAAAAGGATTTACTGCCTATGGAATGAATGAATGCCTGGCTGAATATCGGCTTGTCAATAACTCAATTTCCAGCAACAAATGGAAGGCTGCGAGAAAAACGTGGTTTGTCTACAGGGAGATCGAACGGCTTCATTTTATGAAAGCAACATGGTGTTTTGTTCAATATGCAAAAAACGCGGTGAAAAAAAGATTATAGCCGCAAACAGAGAGAAAAGGTGATGAAGGTGGAAACAAAAGAAGCAATCATTCATGTCATCGTTGCCACTGCTGAATGGGGAAAAGACCAATTGAGATACAGAAGGCACCGGCTGGCAGAATTTTTAGCTGCTCAGGAGGAAACGAAGGAAGTTATTTGGGTATGTCCGGCTCAGCGTGCCCAAGGGAAAGAGTTTCAGGAAGTCCATTCTGGCATCAGGCAATTCGCTGTCAAAGACCTGCTGCAGAAAAAAATGTTTCGTTTCGGACGATATACAGATGTCTTTTACAGACATAAGCTCTCCCCATTACTCGATGAGCTTACATCTGCTTCTGCAAACGGTGAACGCTGCTGTTTATGGTACACGTTTCCGGGATTCCCGCTGCTGTCTTCGCTGTATCCTTGGGATCAGGTCATTTATGACTGCAGTGACTTATGGGCGGCGCCGATCAGCGGCCGATCAAATCTGCTGTCTGAATTCCGGCGAAAAGTCATTAAATCGGCAGAGCTGAGAATTATACAACGAGCAGATTCAATAACCTGTTCATCAGATTATCTTCACAAGGAAGTAGACAAAAAACTGACTGCAGGACGAGAAAAGGTTCATACTGTGGAAAACGGTGTGGAGTATGAGCTGTTTTCTGCACATAAACAAGCTACCGATCGCAGTATACTGCAGGGGAGAGAAGGAACGGTGTTAGGCTTTATTGGCGGGATTAAACCGAAGCTCGATTTTAAAATGATTAAAGAAGCGGCACTGCAAAAGCCTGATTGGATATTTTTATGGGTTGGCCCGGATGCCACCAATGGTGATGTTTCGTTTCAAGAGCTGCTGAGGCTTCCAAATGTCATATGGACCGGCCCGGCAGATCCGAAAGAAGTTCCGCATTTTATGGAGCTTATCGACATTGGCATCATGCCATATAAACAATCACCGTATAATCAAGCTGTGTTTCCGCTGAAACTATTTGAATTTTTAGCGGCAGGAAAACCTGTCGTCGGCTCTAATCTCCCGTCAACCTCAAAAATGCAAAAGCCGTATGTATACGAATATGTAGAAGGTGATCATCCAATTGATTTTATAGCAGCTTGTGAAAAAGTTCTCGGACAAAACGGAGACGAAACCTATAAAGAAATGCGCCGAAACATCGCCCGGACACAAGATTGGAATTGCTTATTTAGACAAATTATGAAATATACAGGGATTCAAAAACATGCGTAGTCCTATAAATTGGGATGCGCGTTTTTTGATTATACGTGTTTCTTTTTGATGAAGCTTGTTATAATAACTAAGGAGAAGGTATAATGGAAGGAACGGTTCTCTATATAAATAAAGACTTCATTTAATTCCAAAGGAGACTTCTTTATGCTTGACGAACGCATGATTCGCATTGTTGTTGCGTTTATTGTCTCGCTGCTGACAGTTTTAATCATAACCCCAATCGTAAAAAGGATTGCGATTAAAATAGGTGCAGTTGACCAGCCCAGCAATCGAAAAGTACATGACAAAATCATGCCCCGTATGGGCGGGCTGGCCATATTTATCGGGGTGGTTGCAGGCGTGCTTGCATCCGGTATTTACACAGAAACAAGGATGACGGCAATTACAGTCGGAGCATTCATCATTATTGTGTTAGGTATTCTTGACGATAAATATCAATTAAGTGCAAAAGTTAAGTTTTTGATTCAATTAGGTGTAGCCATAATGATTGTAAGCACTGGCTTAAAAATGGACTTTTTCTCAGTACCTTTTTTAACAGAACGGTTTGAGTTAGGATGGATGGCTTATCCGCTGACGGTATTATGGATTGTCGGCATCACGAACGCAATTAACCTGATTGATGGATTGGATGGCCTTGCTGCCGGTCTTTCTGTTATCGGCCTGTCAACGATCGCTGTCATGGCGCTATCCGGCGGAAAAGTGCTCATTCTGTCACTCTCATTAGTCGTTATTGCCAGCACGCTGGGGTTTTTGTTTTACAACTTCCATCCGGCAAAAATCTTTATGGGAGATACGGGATCACTGTTTTTAGGGTATAGTATTTCGATTCTTTCATTATTAGGCCTGTATAAAAGTGTCACATTGTTCAGTATCGTTATCCCGATTATTATATTAGGCGTACCGATTTTTGATACAACATTTGCTATCATCAGGAGAATATTAAACAAACAGCCGATTTCAGCGCCTGATAAGTCGCATATTCACCATAGACTGATGGCCTTTGGCCTTTCACATCGGATGTCGGTCTTAGTTATTTATTTAATTGGATTTATTTTCAGTATCAGTGCGATAGTACTTAAAAGTGCCACAATTTGGCTTTCTTTGTTTATTATCTTCATTTTAATTATTTTTATGCAAATCATAGCAGAAGTGACAGGACTCGTGAATGAAAAATTTAAGCCGTTTACAAAGTTTTATAAACGGCTGGTGAAAAGGAATTAAAAATTCCGGCTTATGTGCCGGAGTTTTTTTCTGCGCAAAAATGCCCGATCCTCTAAAAGGACCGGGCATTTTTTAATAGGATGAATCAGTTGTTGAATTCGTTGTACTGTTGTTTGAGCTTGTGCTGCTGTCATTCGAATAGCTGTTTCCGCTCGTCGTCCCGTCAGTTGTTGTGCCAGTGCTGCCAGAACTGCTTGAGCTGTCAGTCCCGTCTGTTGCATTTCCGGTACCGGAAATGCCAGTGCTTGTATCAGGAGTATAATCTAAATGCTCTTGAAGCGTTTTTCTGACTTTCTCGAGATTTGTAGCATCAGGTTCAAAGTAATATGTGTTGTTAGGCCCTAAATACAAATCAGAACCTGTAATGCTCAATGTGTCGATTTTTTTGCTGGTAAAGCCGCTGTAAATCTGCTGAAGCGCTAAACCTTCAGTAATGCGAATATTGGTTTCAACGTTTTCGCTGGCTTTTTCTGCGATTTTATCAATTTTAGCAATGTTGCTTGCACTTGACATGCGGTCAATCAGCGCGTTTAAGATTTGTTTTTGTCTGTCATTACGGCCAAAGTCTCCGCGTTTATCCTGTTTTCTCATCCGGGCATATGCTAAGGCTTCTTCGCCGTTCAAATGCATCTCGCCTTTTTTGAAGTAAATCCGTTTGCTTTCGTCTACATCACTTTTTTCATCGAAATCGAAAGGCACGTCAACATCAATACCGCCGACTTCATTAATCACATCTTTAAATCCGTCAAAATCAACTGTGACATATTTATCAATCGGGATTTGCAAGAAGTTTTCAACAGTTTCAACTGTCTCATCTTTACCGCCTTTGCTGTAAGCGGCATTGATCTTCGTCTTGCTTCCCGTTGTGTCACCAGCTAATTGCACACGTGTGTCACGCGGAATGCTCAGCATTTTCATGGTTTTATTTTTGGGATCCAGGGTAACAACAATAAGAGAGTCTGATCTCCCTTTTTGTCCTTTAGTCGCGTAATCCTCTATTCCCATAAATAAAATAGAAAACGGTTTTTTCTTCATGTCTACAACTTCGTTGCGAAGATTTGATTTATTCCCGCGGGATAGGGCATCGTACGATTCATCCGCAGCGTTAATTGTTTTATAAAGTTTATACCCGCCAAGCCCTACAACTACCAATAGTGCAAGGGCGAACAATAACATAATTCTTTTTAAAATTTTCCTGCGTTTGCTCTTTTTCTTTTTTCGCACACGCACTCTAACGCGTTCAGCCATTATTCAGTCTCCTTTATGTGATTGACGGCTTTTTCAAGATACGTCAACTCTCCCTCTTTAATATCACTCTTTCCATTTGTCAGTTCTGTCATCCATTCAGAAAAAGCGTTTGTTTCTTTTTCTTCGACGTATGTTTCGAATTCAACATTTTCTGAATAATGGATTTCCTTTAACAGAAATTGTGACTCCCTTAATTCATTTTCAATCTTGCCAAGCCATGTGTAATCTGCAGAAGTATGCATGATTCGCATAAGCTTCCGTTCTACAACACCTATATGATTTAATCCTTCAGACACTGATTTCCCATAAGCGCGAATTAATCCGCCAGCACCAAGCTTAATGCCTCCGAAGTAGCGTGTAACGACGGCGCAAGTATCCTTCAGCCTGCGTTTTTTTAAAACCTCGAGCATCGGCACTCCCGCTGTACCGCTTGGTTCCCCGTCATCATTGGCTTTTTGGATATGATCATTCTCGCCAATAACATAAGCCGAGCAATTATGAGTCGCATTCCAGTGCTGTTTCTTTATTTTCTGTATAAATTCCTGTGCCTCTTGTTCGGTAGAAACACGGCTTAAATGACAGATAAAACGCGATTTTTCTATAACAATCTCGTGTTCCCCTGCTTCTTTCACAGTAAAATAGCTGTGCAGCATGCTAGCTGACCCTCCTGCTAAGCATAAAAGACTGCCTATACAAATTCGTACAGTCTTTAGAATTTTTGTGCGTATTTTGGTATCATAAAGAGTAGATAGTATATAAAAATGTTTTTTTCTAGAATATACGCATTCTTTCATTATAATTCGACATAATTTGCAGATCAATTACATTTATAATAAAAATATATGACAACGCCGTGACGGAGGGAAATTATGAATAAAACAAAGATGGATTCCAAAGTGCTGGATTCTATTTTGATGAAGATGCTGAAAACCGTTGACGGGAGCAAGGACGAAGTTTTTCAAATCGGGGAGCAGTCACGCCAGCAGTATGAACAGCTGGTCGAAGAACTGAAACAAATTAAACAGCAGGTGTATGAAGTGATCGAGCTTGGCGATAAACTTGAAGTGCAAACCCGCCATGCGAGAAACCGTTTATCCGAGGTCAGCCGTAATTTTCATAGATTCAGTGAAGAGGAAATCCGCAATGCTTATGAAAAAGCCCATAAGCTGCAGGTAGAATTGACGATGATCCAGCAGCGTGAGAAGCAATTGCGCGAACGGCGGGACGATTTGGAGCGCAGATTGCTAGGGCTTCAGGAAATCATTGAGCGGTCAGAATCATTAGTAAGCCAAATTACAGTTGTGCTCAACTACTTGAATCAGGATTTGCGCGAAGTTGGACTGCTTCTTGCTGATGCTCAGGCAAAACAGGATTTCGGCTTAAGAATTATTGAAGCGCAGGAAGAAGAGCGAAAAAGAGTCTCAAGAGAAATCCATGACGGACCCGCTCAAATGCTGGCGAATGTTATGATGAGATCGGAATTAATCGAGCGGATTTTCCGTGACCGGGGCGCAGAGGACGGATTCCAAGAAATTAAAAATCTACGCCAAAATGTTCGGAATGCCCTTTACGAAGTGAGAAGGATTATATATGATTTAAGACCGATGGCCCTTGATGACCTAGGCCTGATTCCAACTTTAAGAAAATATCTATATACAACCGAGGAATATAACGGGAAGGTCAAAATACATTTTCAGTGCATTGGAGAAACAGAGGATCAGAGGCTAGCGCCTCAGTTTGAGGTTGCGCTCTTCAGGCTCGCACAGGAAGCTGTGTCTAATGCGCTAAAGCATTCTGAATCTGAAGAAATTACAGTCAAAGTTGAGATCACAAAGGATTTTGTGATTTTAATGATAAAAGATAACGGTAAAGGGTTCGACCTGAAGGAAGCGAAAGAGAAGAAAAACAAATCATTCGGCTTGCTGGGCATGAAAGAAAGAGTAGATTTATTGGAAGGAACGATGACAATAGATTCGAAAATAGGTCTTGGGACATTTATTATGATTAAGGTTCCGTTATCTCTTTGACTATGATTTGTAAAATAGAGCCAAAAGGCATATTGACCGAATGCTAGAGTATATAGAACAATAATACAAGGAGGCGTGGCTTGTGACTAAAGTAAACATTGTTATTATCGACGACCATCAGTTATTTCGTGAAGGTGTTAAACGGATATTGGATTTTGAACCTACCTTTGAAGTGGTAGCCGAAGGTGATGACGGAGACGAAGCGGCTCGTATTGTTGAGCACTATCATCCTGATGTTGTGATCATGGATATCAATATGCCAAACGTAAATGGTGTGGAAGCTACAAAACAGCTTGTAGAGCTGTATCCTGAATCTAAAGTAATTATTCTATCAATTCACGATGACGAAAATTATGTAACACATGCCCTGAAAACAGGTGCAAGAGGTTATCTGCTGAAAGAGATGGATGCTGATACATTAATTGAAGCGGTTAAAGTAGTGGCTGAGGGCGGATCTTACCTTCATCCGAAGGTTACTCACAACCTCGTTAACGAATTCCGCCGCCTTGCAACAAGCGGAGTTTCTGCACACCCTCAACATGAGGTTTACCCTGAAATCCGCAGACCATTACATATTTTAACTAGGCGGGAATGTGAAGTGCTGCAGATGCTTGCAGACGGAAAAAGCAACCGCGGAATTGGTGAATCATTGTTTATCAGTGAGAAAACCGTTAAAAACCATGTCAGCAATATTTTACAAAAAATGAATGTAAACGACCGGACGCAAGCCGTTGTGGTCGCCATTAAAAATGGTTGGGTAGAAATGAGATAGTATAATAGGAGACTTGCCTTTTTCTAGGCAGGTCTTTTTTTAGGCTGCCGTTTCCCTTACAATAGAGTTATAAAGCAATAAGGCAGGTATCGAAGCTATGAATATTGCAGTCGTAACAGACAGCACGGCATATATTCCGAAAGAAATGCGTGAACAACATCAGATACATATGATCCCTCTCCAGGTTGTTTTTAGGGAGGAGACTTACCGTGAAGAAATTGAGTTGGACTGGAAAAGCTTTTACGAAGAAGTGAAAAAACATAATGAGCTCCCGACGACTTCTCAGCCGCCAATCGGCGAGCTGGTTGCGTTGTATGAAGAGCTTGGCAAGTCTTATGATGCGGTTATCAGTATCCATCTTTCCAGCGGGATCAGCGGAACATTCAGCAGTGCAGCAGCGGCTGATTCGATGGTCGACAATATTGATGTGTATCCATTTGACTCAGAGATCAGCTGCTTGGCTCAAGGCTTTTATGCCCTTAAAGCTGCTGAATTAATCAAAAACGGAGCATCATCGCCGGAAGATATTATAAAAGAACTGGAAGAAATGAAAAAAACAGTTCGAGCTTATTTTATGGTAGATGACTTAGCTCATCTTCAGCGCGGCGGGCGATTAAGCAGCGCCCAAGCCTTCATTGGTAGTCTTCTAAAGGTAAAGCCTATCCTTCATTTTGACAATAAGGTAATTGTGCCTTTTGAGAAGATTCGCACACGTAAAAAAGCAATTTCGCGAATTTATGAGCTTTTAGACGAAGATGCGAGTAAAGGGTTGCCTATGCGAGCTGCTGTTATCCACGCTAATCGAGAGGAAGAAGCAGCGAAAATCATTGAAGAGCTTTCTGCAAAATATCCTCATGTTGAATTTTATAACAGCTATTTTGGCGCGGTAATTGGCACTCATTTGGGTGAAGGTGCGTTAGGAATTTGCTGGTGTTTTAAATAAGGCCAAATCTCCGTTTTTAGAGCGGAGATTTTTTTATATTCTTATTTTAATTGTTGGACAGAAAATATTCATTCAGGCATACTGTCTCGAAAGGAGGCGTGCTATGTGAATGTGCCAGTTGAAAAAAACAGTTCCTTTTCTAGAGAATTGCAGCAGACGCTTCGAAGCCGTCATTTGCTCAGGACTGAGCTCTCATTTTCCGATGAGATGATTGAATGGCATATCAAGAATGGATATATCACTGCTGAAAATTCTATATCCATAAATAAACGGGGATATAGATGTAATAGGTGCGGCCAAACTGATCAGCGGTATTATTCTTTTTATCACTCATCTGGAAAGAATAAGCTGTATTGCCGTTCCTGTGTCATGATGGGAAGAGTGAGTGAGGAGGTTCCTTTATATTCATGGGAAGAGGAAAATGAACCAAACTGGCAGTCAATTAAACTGACATGGGACGGCAAGCTTTCAAGCGGACAGCAAAAAGCCGCCAATGTTTTAATTGAAGCAATATCAAAAAAAGAAGAGCTCCTCATCTGGGCGGTTTGCGGCGCTGGCAAAACAGAAATGCTGTTTCCTGGTATAGAATCAGCGTTAAATCAAGGACTGCGTGTATGTATTGCAACACCTCGCACCGATGTTGTATTAGAGCTTGCTCCAAGGCTCAAGGCTGCCTTTCAGGGTGCTGACATTTCAGCGCTTTACGGAGGAAGCGATGACAAAGGGCGGCTATCTCCGCTTATGATTTCCACTACGCATCAGCTTTTGCGATATAAAGATGCAATCGATGTTATGATCATTGATGAAGTTGACGCTTTTCCATATTCTGCTGATCAAACCCTTCAATTCGCTGTTCAAAAAGCAAGAAAGAAAAACAGCACCCTCGTTTATTTAAGTGCAACACCTCCTAAAGAATTAAAAAGAAAAGCACTGAACGGACAGTTACATTCAGTTCGCATCCCCGCAAGACACCACCGGAAACCTTTACCCGAACCGCGCTTTGTATGGTGTGGAAACTGGAAGAAGAAATTAAACCGAAATAAAATTCCGCCAGCGGTGAAAAGATGGATAGAGTTTCATGTAAAAGAAGGGAGGCCTGTTTTTTTATTCGTTCCTTCCGTTTCTATTCTGGAAAAGGCTGCTGCGTGCTTTAGAGGGGTTCATTGCCGAACCGCATCTGTGCACGCGGAAGACAAGCATAGAAAGGAGAAAGTGCAGCAATTCAGAGATGGTCAGCTCGATCTATTAATCACAACAACAATACTGGAAAGAGGCGTCACAGTCCCCAAGGTGCAAACGGGTGTACTAGGAGCGGAATCACCTATCTTTACGGAAAGCGCACTTGTTCAAATTGCAGGAAGAACCGGCCGGCATAAAGAATATGCGGACGGCGATGTCATTTTCTTTCACTTCGGCAAAACAAAGAGTATGCTCGATGCAAGAAAGCATATAAAAGAAATGAATGAATTGGCAGCAAAAGTTGAATGTACAGACTAGCCATTATTTGAAAACGTGGTACAGTATACTCATATAACCGATGATGAGGAGCTGTAAAAATGCTTGTCAATTCAAAAGAAATTGTAATGAAAGAACTGCTCGACCGATATATGGACCAGCTTCATATGGCCTGTACTTGTCAAGTATGCCAGAACGATGTATTGGCACTTTCTTTAAACAAAGTGAGTCCATCCTACGTTACTGATCTTAAAAAGATCGCATATACGAAAGCTGAGCTGGTAGATAAACAAAAAAACACAGCAATGCTTGTCATTTTGGCTGAATCTGCTGCAGTAGTTTCAGAGAGTCCAAGCGATTTATGTCACACGAAGCAGGAGGAGGCATTCATAAACTGATCTGTTTATTATGTGATTCGCAATTTTCTCAAGATGTTACATGGAGAGCCCTTTTTTTATTAAAGCCTGATGAAAAGGTTTGTTATTCTTGCAGAAGCAAATTAAAGAAAATCACAGGACATATCTGCCCCCTGTGCGGCAGACCTCAATCTGTTCATGCCGTATGCAGGGATTGCGAGGTGTGGAGAACAAGGATCAGAGACAGTTTGCTATTGCGTCAAAACCGTTCAGTTTACACATATAATGATATGATGAAAGAAACGCTCTCCCGTTTTAAATTTAGAGGAGATGCAGAAATCATAAATGCATTTAAAAGTGATTTTTCTTCAACCTTTTCTAAGGTTTACCCCGATAAGCATTTTGTTCTTGTACCTATTCCGCTGAGCAAGGAACGGGAAGAAGAGCGCGGATTTAACCAGGCACAGCTCTTGGCAGAATGTTTAGACCGGCCTTCCCACCATCCCCTCATTCGCCTGAATAATGAGAAACAGTCAAAGAAAAAGAAAACAGAACGCCTGCTGTCAGAGCGCATTTTTGATACAAAAAATAATTCAGCAGAAGGTATGAATATCATTTTAATAGACGATCTTTATACAACAGGCGCCACCTTGCACTTCGCAGCCCGCTGCTTATTAGAAAAAGGAAAAGCCGCTTCAGTGTCATCTTTTACCTTGATCAGAAGCTAAATGATTCTGTTTTTATGCCGATATAATCACTAGAAATTGACACAGGCATATTATCTAATAAGGAGAAAAAAAGATGGGAGAACTGGCTAATTGTCCGAAATGCAATGCTTTATTTTTAAAAACAAAGCTGCAAACCGTATGTCAGGCGTGTATTAAGGAAGAAGAAAAATCATTTGAGACTGTCTATAAATTTTTAAGAAAACAGGAAAACCGGCAATCAACTTTGAGCCGGATAACTGAGGAAACAGGTGTGGAAGAAGAGCTGATATTGAAATTCATCAGGCAGAAGCGAATTCAGATCACTCATCTTCCTAATTTGGCATACCCTTGTGAAAGGTGCGGGACATCGATTAGAGAAGGCAAGTTCTGCAAGGCTTGCCAGTCCGATATTAAGGATCAAATGGATCATTTGAACCACGAGGATGCTCTGAAAATCGAGAAAGAAAATAGTAAAAAAGACACATACTATGCCTATAATACCAAAAACAGCTGATTCCCTAAACTAACTGAAAACGCAGTCGATAAAAGGGTTAAGATTGTTTAAAGACTGCAACGGAAAGCGAGAGGAATCCTATGAAAATCAATCAATTTGGAACACAATCCGTTAATCCATATCAAAAAAATTATGATAAGCAAGCGGTGCAAAAAACTGCTGCACAGCCTCAAGATAAAATTGAAATTTCATCACAGGCTAAAGAAATGCAACATGCATCCGACGCAGTCACTGGTTCACGACAGGAAAAAATTGCGCAGCTTAAAGCGCAAATTGAAAACGGGTCATACAAAGTAGACGCAAATCATATCGCGAAAAATATAATTAATTTTTATAAAAAGCAGTAAAAAAGGAGAAAGCCCATGTCAGCGAAGGCAATTATTGAACAATTGAAGCGACTTTGCGTTCTGCATGAGCACCTGCTCACGCTGTCTGAAGAAAAGACGGAAGCGCTCAAAGCCGGCAAAACAAAAGAGCTTTCTAACATTTTGACAAAAGAGCAAAAATATATTCAAGCAATCACGCAGACAGAAGATGACCGGATCAAAACAACTTCGGCCTTTCTCGGATATAGCGAAAATAATACTATTTCCGCATGTATCGCCAAAACCTCAGGCAGTGAAAAGGAAGAGCTGGAACAATTATACGAATCTCTTTCTCAAGTTCTCGGACGTCTGAAAAAAGTAAATGAGATGAATAGGCAGCTGACAAGAGACGCGCTGCAATTCATCTCTATTTCGTACGATATGCTGGTTCCTAAGGAAAATAACTTCAATTACAGCAAATCAATTAAAGCTGAGCTGCCGAAAAGCAGCCAAATGAAACTGTTTGATTCAAAAGCTTAGCAGAAAGGAATTCAGAAAATGACATCTACCTTTATGGGGCTTGAAACTGCAAGGCGGGCGTTAAGCGCTCAGCAGGCAGCGTTAAGCACTACTGCAAATAACGTGGCAAATGCCAATACTGATGGTTATACAAGACAGCGGGTCTCATTGGAGGCAACTGACTATTTCCCTGCTGTATCTAAAAATGCAGAAAAAACAGCGGGACAAATGGGTACGGGCGTTCAAGGAAAATCAGTTGAGAGAATAAGAGATATCTTTCTTGACTACCAATACCGTCTTCAAAACAACAGTGCCGGATACTATGACACGAAGGCAAAAGCGCTGTCCCAAATGGAAGGCGTTTTAAATGAAACGGATGACAGCGGCTTGAACAGTGTGCTCAATTCGTTTTGGAATTCCCTGCAGGAATTATCGAATAATACAAATGAAGAAAGTGCACGTTCTGTTGTTGCTCGAAAAGGACAAGCTGTAGCTGAAACGTTTAATTATATTTCTGAATCACTTACAAATGTCCAATCGAATTTAAAAGCAGAGCTAAATACAACTGTGTTGGATGTCAATTCTCTGCTTTCTCAATTAAACAGTTTAAATAAGCAAATTGCACAGGTAGAGCCGGTCGGGCTTCTTCCGAATGGCTTATATGACCAGCGAGATTTGCTGATCGATAAATTATCCTCAATGGTTGATATCAAAGTCAGCTACAACAAATCAGGCGGGAATGCACTTGCATCTGCTGAAGGAACTGTATCAATTGAAATCCTTGATAAAAATAAACAGTCGCTAG
The DNA here is from genome assembly GCF_019334685.1 of Bacillus sp. LJBS17. Classification (NCBI taxonomy): domain Bacteria; kingdom Bacillati; phylum Bacillota; class Bacilli; order Caryophanales; family Bacillaceae; genus Bacillus; species Bacillus sp. LJBS17. Next base: position 3,594,296 of record NZ_CP079759.1, on the reverse strand, counting down.
GAACTGTTTTGGACGGTAAAAATTACGAGGTTTCAGAACTTGCAGCCAACTATGATAATGAAACTGGGTTAGTATCAAGTATTTCAATCGGGGATACAGCTGTGCAGGCGGAGTCCTTTAGCAGCAAGGGATCCCTTTTAGGATTTATAGAGTCTTATGGGTATATAACAGCAGATGGCCAAGAAAAGGGCGTATACCCGGAAATGCTTTCTGATCTTGACAATATGGCGCTTGAATTCGCGAAAGCTTTCAATGAAGTGCACAGAAATGGTGTGACAAAGAGCGGTGAACAAGGCGGAGACTTTTTTGATTTTACTGGCGGTGAAACTGAACCTGCCAAGGGCGCGGCGGGCAAGATCAAAGTGGCTGACAGCATAATAGATTCAAAAGGCGCAAACATTGCTTTCTCACTTACTGGTGCAGCCAACGATAACGCAAATGCTACAAAATTAGCAAATGTTTTAACAGGTAAAATAACCATTAACGGTAAAGAAACTAGTGTTTTAGATTATTATGCGGGTCTGATTGGCGAGCTAGGGATCGAAGCTCAAGAGGCTAATCGACTGGCGTCTAATACAGAAACACAGCTAAATGATGCTGACATAAACCGTCAGCAAATGAGCGCAGTTTCTTTAGACGAAGAAATGACGAATATGATTCAATTCCAACACGCATACAATGCAGCTGCAAGAATGGTGACTTTACAAGACGAATTACTTGATAAAGTGATCAACGGCATGGGTGTTGGAGGAAGGTAGGTAGAGTCACATGAGAGTAACACAAGGCATGATACAGCAAAACTCACTGAGATATATCGGTTCGAGCTACTCGAAGCTGGATAAACTCCAGTCGCAGATTTCTTCAGGGAAAAAAATCTCAAAAGCTTCCGACGATCCTGTAGTAGCAATGAAAAGCTTAAAGTATAATACGCAACTGTCTCAAGTGCAGCAGTACAAAAGCAATGCTTCTCAAGCCTTTACCTGGCTCGAAAACACAGAAACAAACATTACAGAAGGAATTGACATCCTGTCAAAGGTCAGAGAATTAGCGGTTGAAGCTCAAAATGATACAAACGGCGAGTCGGAGCGGCAAGCGATTGGCGTAGAGGTAAAGCAGTTAAAGGAACAGCTTTTAAATATTGCGAATACACAAGTGAACGGCAGATATATCTTTAATGGCACAAATTCAGATAAGCCTCCGGTTACAGATAACGGAGACGGAACTTATACAATTTCTGATACAGCTGATGTCGTAGTCAATATATCAAATAATATGTCATTGAAAGTGAATTCAGATCCAAAGTCAGCTTTTGGAGGCACTTCTGAAAGCGGGCAGAATGTATTTGAAATGCTTGATTCTTTTGAGAAAGCACTAAATTCTGGTTCGCTAGATGGCATGGACAGTGTTTTAGATGATATTGATCATTTTTCTGACGGCATGAGTGCTGAACGATCTGATCTTGGAGCGAGATATAATCGTCTTGAACTGGTTAATACAAGACTGTCAGCGCAAGAAGAAACAGCTACCAAAGTGTTATCAGACAATGAAGATGTAGAACTGGAAGAAGTAATAACTGAATTTATTGCGCAGCAAAGTGTGCACAGGGCTACTCTGGCCGTTAATGCGCAAATTGTTCAGCCTACATTGATTGACTTTTTAAAGTAAGCGGCTCTTAGGAGTTCGCTTTTTTTATAGTTCAGGAGGTAGAGTGATGCAGATTCCCAGATTGATTATGCATAGTGTTCAAGGAAAAATTGGTTTAACAACGACGCCTGCCAGCTTAAAAATGGAGCAGCCTCAAGCTGATCTAGAGATCGAACAGCCGAGTGCGGAAATGGAAATATCGGTGACACCTGGAAAACTCACGATTGACCAGACACAAGCATGGGAAGAATTAGACAGAAAGCATGTTTTCAAGAGAATTGAAGAAGCCGCCCAACAAGGGCATGAGGATGTAATGGAGGGAATAGCGCGCACTGCAGAAGAAGGCGACGAGCTTATGAGAATTGAAACTAAAGGGAACCCAATCGCTTCACAAGCAAGGAGGAACTCTGAAATGCACCAAATTCAATTAGGTGAAAATTATGCTCCTTCTCTATCTAGGGTGAAAATACAATATACTCCGTCACAGCTTGACGTTCAGATTACGCCGCGAAAGCCTGTTATTCAGGCTGAGCCGCATAAGCCAATTGTTGAATATACGCCAGGAAATGTTAAGGTTGACATGCTCCAATACCCTGATTTAAATATAGATGTAGAATACCCGAAAGAATCACCCGAAAAGTAAAAAGAAAAGGATCGTGAACAATGATCATTCATACGAAGTACCATGGCCAAATGAACATAAAAGAAGAACAAATCATTCTTTTTGAAAGCGGGATTCCAGGCTTTTTAGAAGAAAAACAATTTGTCATACTTCCGCTTTCAGAAGACTCTCCATTCGTGGCACTGCAGTCCGTCACTTCAGAAAATCTTGCGTTCATCGTTGTAAGTCCGTTTATCTTTTTTAAGAATTATGAATTTGACCTTGATGAATCAACTGCTGAACTTTTGGATATCGATAATATTCAAGACGTAGAAGTCATGACAATATTGACCATGGCAGAGCCATTCGAAAAATCTACTGCTAATTTATTGGCTCCCATTATTGTGAATCGCAAGAACATGATGGCTAAGCAAGTCGTTTTACACGACTCCTCATATACGACAAAGCATCCGATTGGAGGAGAATCATGCTAGTTTTATCGCGGAAAATAAGCGAAGCGATTCAAATAGGTGCTGATATTGAAGTAAAAGTGATTGCGGTTGAGGGGGATCAAGTGAAGCTTGGAATTGACGCCCCAAAGCATATTGATATTCACAGGAAAGAAATTTACTTGACCATTCAGGAAGAAAATAACCGTGCAGCAGCGTTATCCAGCGATGTGATCTCGGCATTATCCTCACAAAAAAAGTGAGGATTTTTTTATTTTTGTATTAACAAAATCAGAGACAATCCGATATTAATGATGTAGCCGGGAGGAGGCGCAAAAGACTCCGCCAGTTACAAAATAAGGGCACAAGGACGTGCCTTAACAACATATTCAAGGAGGAACAAAACAATGAGAATTAACCACAATATCGCAGCACTTAACACACTAAACCGTTTGTCTTCAAACAACAGTGCGAGCCAAAAGAACATGGAGAAACTTTCTTCAGGTCTTCGTATCAACCGTGCGGGAGATGACGCAGCTGGTCTTGCGATCTCTGAAAAAATGAGAGGACAAATCAGAGGTCTTGAAATGGCTTCTAAAAACTCTCAAGACGGAATCTCTCTTATCCAAACAGCTGAGGGTGCATTAACTGAAACTCATGCGATCCTTCAACGTGTTCGTGAGCTAGTTGTTCAAGCTGGAAACACTGGAACTCAGGACAAAGCAACTGATTTGCAATCTATTCAAGATGAAATTTCAGCTTTAACAGATGAAATCGATGGTATTTCAAATCGTACAGAATTCAATGGTAAGAAATTGCTCGATGGCACTTACAAAGTTGACACAGCTACTCCTGCAAATCAAAAGAACTTGGTATTCCAAATCGGAGCAAATGCTACACAGCAAATCTCTGTAAATATTGAGGATATGGGTGCTGACGCTCTTGGAATTAAAGAAGCTGATGGTTCAATTGCAGCTCTTCATTCAGTTAATGATCTTGACGTAACAAAATTCGCAGATAATGCAGCAGATACAGCTGATATCGGTTTCGATGCTCAATTGAAAGTTGTTGATGAAGCTATCAACCAAGTTTCTTCTCAACGCGCTAAGCTTGGTGCGGTACAAAATCGTCTAGAGCACACAATTAACAACTTAAGCGCTTCTGGTGAAAACTTGACAGCTGCTGAGTCTCGTATCCGTGACGTTGACATGGCTAAAGAGATGAGCGAATTCACAAAGAACAACATTCTTTCTCAGGCTTCTCAAGCTATGCTTGCTCAAGCAAACCAACAGCCGCAAAACGTACTTCAATTATTACGTTAATTGTAAAAAAGACCTTGGCAACGCCAAGGTCTTTTATTTAATATTTCTAGCTCCGAATACTTCCCCCTTGCTGTCTCTAACTCGTGGTATAATAATCGGATTCTCCGCAAATTTATTAAGTATATTTCCGAACAAGAAATCTAAAACAGATCAGTTTTTTTCCAAAAATATGTGTAATCTTATCTCGACTTAGTCGATATAAACGATAGATTGGGGCATAGGGGATGATCAATTGAACATTGAAAGGCTCACTACGTTACAACCTGTTTGGGATCGTTATGATACTCAAATACATAATCAGAAAGATAATGATAACGAGGTTCCTGTTCATCAAGTTTCATATACCAATCTTGCTGAAATGGTGGGGGAAATGAACAAGCTTTTGGAACCTTCGCAAGTTCATCTGAAGTTCGAGCTTCATGACAAGTTAAATGAATACTATGTAAAGGTAATAGAAGACTCTACAAATGAAGTGATCCGCGAAATTCCACCAAAACGGTGGCTTGATTTTTATGCGGCTATGACTGAATTTCTTGGGTTATTTGTAGATGAAAAAAAGTAGAATAGGAGTGGTTTGAAATGGTCACGAGAATAACAGGTCTGGCGTCAGGAATGGATATAGATGATATCGTATCAAAGCTGATGCAGACAGAAAGAGCGCCGCTTGATAAGCTAACACAAAAAAAGCAGACTCTTGAATGGCAGCGTGACAGCTATCGTGAAGTAAACTCAAAAATAAAAGAATTGCAAGATTATATGTCTAAAAATACGTTGACATATCCGAGCACGTATCAGAGCAAAACTGTGACAAGCTCTAATGAGTCTGTGTTAACTGCTACAGGAAGCGTAAGTGCGCCGAATTCTTCGTCTACTGTTGAAGTGGCGAGCTTGGCAACCGCAGCAACGTATAAGGCAAACAATTATACGGGATACACACAAGGCGATCACAATTTGGCATTTAACGTTGTTGCGCCTGGCGAAACAACGGCAAAAACAGTGAACATTAGTGTGACGAGTGCCGATACGATTGATAATGTGATTTCTAAACTTAACAGCTCAGATCTAGGAGTATCAGCATTTAAAGATAAAATTTGGAATGGTACAGAGTACGTAGAAACGATTGCGTTTTCTTCTAAAGCAACGGGTGCAGGAGGCAGTATACAGGCGGCAGACTCTGCTACAGCGGACTTTATGTCCGGTCAGCTTGGTTTTTCTTTGGATGCTGATAATAAGCTCACTGCTTACAAAGAAGGCACAAATGCCAAAGTCACAATCAACGGCTTTGAAATGGAGAAGCTGACAAACAATTTCACGGTGAATGGTGTTACCTACTCGATTAAAAATACAACTGCAGCCACAGGCCCTGTTACCACATCTGTTTCTACTGATGTTGACGGAATTTATAACCAAATCAAAGAGTTTGTAGATAAATACAATGAACTGGTTGACAGCCTGAATGAAAAGCTGAAAGAAGAAAAATACCGAGACTATACGCCGCTCACGAGTGAACAAAAAGAAGCCATGTCCGATAAAGAGGTAGAGCTATGGGAGGAGAAGGCGAAAAGCGGTTTGCTTAGAAATGATTCCAGCATCAGCACCGGCACGAACCAAATGCGGACTGACTTTTATACTCAAGTTAATGCTGATGGGAAAACCTATCAATTAACTGAATTTGGCATCACAACTTCAAGTGCTTACCAACTGCGAGGGCACTTAGAGATTAACGAAGAGAAATTGAAAGCAAAAATAGCAGAAGATCCTCAAGGAGTTGCTAATCTTTTTACAAGTGGAACAAATGATAGTAACTATAGCGATAAAGGTATTATGAAGCGGATTACTAATACACTTAGAAGTACGGTGAAAAGCATTGAAGCAAAAGCTGGGAACTCGACAATGGGAGCTAGTAGCTATTCCATTGGAAAAAATTTAAACTCGATAAGTACTGAAATAACTGATATGCAGGACAGATTGAATACCATAGAAAACCGCTATTATTCAAAATTCAGTGCAATGGATTCTGCGATTCAAAAAATGAACGAACAAGCGTCCTATTTATCACAGCTTCTTGTACAATAAATGTAATTTGGAGGATGACACATGGCGATCCAAAATCCTTATACAGCCTATCAGCAAAATTCAGTGAATACGGCTACACCCGGTGAACTGACGCTTATGCTGTATAATGGCTGTTTGAAATTTATAAGACTTGCCGCTCAGGCCATTGAGAATGATGATATGGAACGTAAAAATGAAAATCTGATTAAAGCGCAAAATATTATTCAGGAATTAAATTTTACACTTAACCGTAACATAGAGCTTTCCGCTTCTATGGGTGCGATGTACGATTATATGTATCGCAGATTGGTACAGGCAAATATCAAAAATGATACGGGCATGCTGGCTGAGGTTGAAGGTTATGTAACAGATTTTCGCGATGCTTGGAAACAAGCCATTCAAAGTGAACGGAAGGACCGGCACGGATCAGGCGGGATCGCATGAATAATATAGATCAACTATACACTGAGACGAAGAGTATGCTGTCACACATACAAAATACGCCGGAAAGCGATGAACTTTTAAAGCAAATTGAAGACTTTGTGGCTACACGGTCTGAACTGATTCAGGAGATATCTCTGCCGCTTTCAGAAGAAGAGCGAAAGCAGATGAAACTTATTTTGACATGGGATCAGCTGATTGTGAAGGAAATGGAAAGACTGAAGCAGTCAATCGCAACAGAACTTCAGCAGATGAAAAGAAAACGTGTGATGCATACGACGTATTTAAACCCTTATAACAACATTACGATTGACGGCACATATTATGACAAGCGTAAATAGGTGAGTGCCTTGAAGAGCATTGAAGATTATACGCTTTTATCAGCTTATTATCATCTTCTTTTTACCATCGAAGAGGGGTTGTGTTATTTGATAGAGGCTGAAGAGAATTTATCAAAAACAGAAGGGGATCGGATCTACCAAGATCTGATCCAAGCCTTTTTTTATTTGGATTCAACACATTCAACACTTCTCTTCATTATGGATTCGCGGTGTGCTGAAATTTGTGTGAAAGCATTTGACCAAATTTTTGCGGAGTTTGATCAATTGGTCTCTTTCTCTTTTCCCTCTCATGAGTTCTGTGAGTATTTAAAGGAACATTTTCTGATTCAGTATAGAAAATGGATGCTGTCTATTCATCAATGTATGGAACCCTTTTTAATCAATTAGGCGTGTGTGAGGTATTTGTTTCGTTCAATCAGCATATACATATACCTCCGAACCGCCAATAACAGAGCAAATACAAACAAAATTCGACAAAGTTCACTGAATTTTCACAAAAGATTTATGTTTCAGCAGGAATTGTAAAGGGTAAAAGAGAAATAGATACATATCCTTAATAAAAGGGAGGCGTTCTTTGATGAACTATAACATCAGAGGAGAAAATATTGAAGTGACACCCGCGTTAAAGGATCATGTCGAGAGGAAGATCGGCAAGCTGGAGCGCTATTTTGACCATAGCGTGGATGCTGATGTGAACGTCAACTTGAAGTTTTACAATGACAAGGAGTCTAAGGTTGAGGTTACGATTCCGATGACAGATCTGGCGCTTCGGTCCGAGGTGCATAACGAGGATATGTACAACGCAATTGATCTCGCAACAAACAAACTGGAACGTCAAATCCGTAAGCATAAAACGAAAGTAAACCGTAAATTCCGTGAGCAGGGCTCTCCAAAATATTTATTGGCAAACGGTCTTGGCTCTGATACAGATATTGCGGTTCAGGATGACATAGAAGAGGAGGAGAGCTTGGATATCGTCCGTCAGAAACGCTTTAATTTAAAGCCGATGGATAGTGAAGAAGCGATCCTGCAAATGAATATGCTCGGCCATAATTTCTTTGTTTTCACAAATGCGGAAACAAACCTTACAAATGTCGTGTACCGCAGAAATGACGGGAAATATGGCTTAATTGAACCGACTGAATAATGAAGAGAAGCCTTCCGTGATGTCCGCGGAAGGTTTTTGTTTTTCTTATTTGCAAATTCTTTGGAAATAACAAAAGGTATGATATGATAATGAGAGGTATACATGGACTAGTAAATTATTTATACATGCCTTTAAAATAGGCATGTGATGATAGAGGAGCGTTATAAATGCTTGGAATTTTAAATAAAATGTTTGATCCAACAAAACGTACGCTGAATAGATACGAAAAAATTGCTAACGATATTGATGCGATTCGCGGAGACTATGAAAATCTCTCTGACGACGCGTTGAAACATAAAACAATTGAATTTAAAGAGCGTCTTGAAAAAGGGGCGACAACAGATGATCTTCTTGTTGAAGCTTTCGCTGTTGTTCGAGAAGCTTCACGCCGCGTAACAGGTATGTTTCCGTTTAAAGTCCAGCTCATGGGGGGCGTAGCGCTTCATGACGGAAATATCGCGGAAATGAAAACAGGGGAAGGGAAAACATTAACGTCTACTCTGCCTGTTTATTTAAATGCGTTAACAGGTAAAGGCGTACACGTCGTGACTGTCAACGAATACTTGGCAAGCCGTGACGCTGAACAAATGGGGAAAATTTTCGAGTTTCTCGGTCTGACTGTCGGCTTGAATTTAAACTCAATGTCAAAAGACGAAAAACGGGAAGCTTATGCAGCTGACATTACTTACTCTACAAACAATGAGCTTGGCTTCGACTATTTGCGTGACAATATGGTTCTTTATAAAGAGCAGATGGTTCAGCGCCCGCTTCATTTTGCGGTAATAGATGAAGTTGACTCTATTTTAATTGATGAAGCGAGAACACCGCTTATCATTTCTGGACAAGCTGCAAAATCCACTAAGCTGTACGTACAGGCAAATGCTTTTGTCCGCACGTTAAAAGCGGAGAAGGATTACACGTACGATATCAAAACAAAAGCTGTACAGCTTACTGAAGAAGGAATGACGAAGGCGGAAAAAGCGTTCGGCATCGATAACCTCTTTGATGTGAAGCATGTCGCGCTCAACCACCATATCAACCAGGCCTTAAAAGCTCACGTTGCGATGCAAAAGGACGTTGACTATGTAGTGGAAGACGGACAGGTTGTTATTGTTGATTCCTTCACGGGACGTCTGATGAAAGGCCGTCGCTACAGTGAGGGGCTTCACCAGGCGATTGAAGCGAAGGAAGGGCTTGAGATTCAAAACGAAAGCATGACCTTGGCGACGATTACGTTCCAAAACTACTTCCGGATGTACGAAAAACTTGCCGGTATGACGGGTACAGCTAAGACAGAGGAAGAAGAATTCCGCAACATTTACAACATGCAGGTTGTCACGATCCCTACCAACAGGCCTGTTGTCCGTGATGACCGCCCGGATTTAATTTACCGCACGATGGAAGGAAAGTTTAAGGCAGTTGCGGAGGATGTCGCACAGCGTTACATGACGGGACAGCCTGTTCTAGTCGGTACGGTTGCCGTTGAAACATCTGAATTGATTTCTAAGCTGCTTAAAAACAAAGGAATTCCGCATCAAGTGTTAAATGCCAAAAACCATGAACGTGAAGCGCAGATCATTGAAGAGGCCGGCCAAAAAGGCGCAGTTACGATTGCGACTAACATGGCGGGGCGCGGAACGGACATTAAGCTTGGCGAAGGTGTAAAAGAGCTTGGCGGACTCGCTGTAGTCGGAACAGAACGACATGAATCACGCCGGATTGACAATCAGCTTCGAGGTCGTTCCGGACGTCAGGGAGACCCGGGGATTACTCAATTTTATCTTTCTATGGAAGATGAATTGATGCGCAGATTCGGAGCTGAGCGGACAATGGCGATGCTGGACCGCTTCGGCATGGACGACTCTACTCCAATCCAAAGCAAAATGGTCTCTCGCGCGGTTGAATCGTCTCAAAAACGTGTCGAAGGCAATAACTTCGATTCGCGTAAACAGCTTCTGCAATATGATGATGTTCTCCGCCAGCAGCGTGAGGTCATTTATAAGCAGCGCTTTGAAGTCATTGACTCTGAAAACCTGCGTGAAATCGTTGAAAATATGATCAAGTCTTCTCTCGAACGCGCAATTGCAGCCTATACGCCAAGAGAAGAGCTTCCTGAGGAGTGGAAGCTTGACGGTCTAGTTGATCTTATCAACACAACTTATCTTGATGAAGGTGCGCTTGAGAAGAGCGATATCTTCGGGAAAGAACCGGATGAAATGCTTGAGCTCATTATGGATCGCATCATCACAAAATATAATGAGAAGGAAGAGCAATTCGGAAAAGAGCAAATGCGCGAATTCGAAAAAGTTATCGTTCTTCGTGCCGTTGATTCTAAATGGATGGATCATATTGATGCGATGGATCAGCTCCGCCAAGGGATTCACCTTCGTGCTTACGCGCAGACGAACCCGCTTCGTGAGTATCAAATGGAAGGCTTTGCGATGTTTGAGCATATGATTGAATCAATTGAGGACGAAGTCGCAAAATTTGTGATGAAAGCTGAGATTGAAAATAATCTGGAGCGTGAAGAGGTTGTACAAGGCCAAACAACAGCTCATCAGCCGCAAGAAGGCGACGATAACAAAAAAGCGAAGAAAGCACCGGTTCGCAAAGTGGTTGATATCGGCCGAAATGCCCCATGCCACTGCGGAAGCGGGAAAAAATATAAAAATTGCTGCGGCCGTACTGAATAGTTCGCCCCGGCAAGTTTACTGACCGCGGCGCCTGCAGGCGCCTGCGGATCTTTTAATGAGGTGAATGAAATGGAATTATCAGAAATCAGAGCAGAGCTCGAAAATATGGCTTCTCGTTTAGCGGACTTTAGGGGGTCTCTTTGACCTCGAATCAAAGGAGGCCCGCATTGCTGAGCTAGATGAACAAATGGCTGATCCGGAATTCTGGAATGATCAGCAAAAAGCTCAAACGGTTATAAATGAAGCAAACGGTTTAAAGGATTATGTCAATTCGTATAAAAAATTGAATGAATCCCACGAAGAATTACAAATGACTCATGATCTTTTGAAAGAAGAGCCGGACACTGATCTCCAGCTTGAGCTTGAAAAAGAACTAAAATCATTAACAAAAGACTTCAATGAGTTTGAGCTTCAGCTTCTTCTCAGCGAGCCGTATGATAAAAATAACGCGATTTTAGAACTGCACCCTGGTGCTGGCGGTACAGAGTCACAGGACTGGGGCTCTATGCTTCTTAGAATGTATACAAGATGGGGAGAGCGCCGCGGCTTTAAAGTAGAAACACTCGATTACCTTCCAGGTGACGAGGCTGGAATCAAGTCAGTGACATTGCTCATCAAAGGACATAACGCTTACGGGTATCTCAAAGCAGAAAAAGGTGTCCATCGTCTTGTGCGGATCTCACCATTTGATTCATCAGGCCGCCGCCACACATCTTTCGTTTCATGTGAAGTCATGCCTGAATTTAACGATGAAATTGATATTGATATTCGTACGGAGGATATTAAAGTTGACACGTACCGTGCAAGCGGCGCGGGCGGACAGCACGTCAATACGACGGATTCAGCCGTTCGGATTACTCACTTGCCGACGAACGTAGTTGTGACATGCCAAACGGAGCGCTCACAAATTAAAAACCGTGAAAGAGCCATGAAAATGCTGAAGGCCAAGCTGTATCAGCGCAGAATTGAAGAGCAGCAGGCAGAGCTGGATGAAATTCGCGGTGAACAAAAAGAAATCGGCTGGGGCAGCCAAATCCGTTCTTATGTATTCCATCCGTATTCCATGGTAAAAGACCATCGGACCAATACAGAAATGGGGAACGTTCAAGCTGTAATGGATGGTGACATTGATACGTTCATTGATGCCTACCTGCGTTCTAAGCTTTCATAAGCTGAAAAACACACCTGATGCATACGGGTGTGTTTTTTTTATTCCTTATATCCTTGATTTCACTGCTGCTTTAGCATATTACCACTGTATTTGGGTGTTATTTACATCTAATCAGGGAAGGATTAAAATGCTATCGGAGAGCATTGGAAGAAACGGAGGATATATGATGGACGTACGGAATAAAGCATTGTGGATTTTGCGGGATTATGTATACATATTGATAGGAGCAGCGATCACGGCCGTGTCCTTTAATGTATTTTTGCTTCCGAATAAGATTGCCGCCGGCGGTGTCAGCGGGATCAGTACGATTCTACAATCATATGGTTTTGAAGCAGCGTATGTACAGTGGATTATTAATATCCCTTTATTTATTGCTGGCGTCATTTTGCTCGGCGGGAAATTTGGACTAAAGACGCTTGCAGGTTCTGTGTTTTTGCCGCTAGTAGTGTTTCTGACAAGGGATATTCAGCCCGCCACTCATCATGAACTCTTGGCGGCGATTTTTGGCGGTGTCGGGATAGGTATCGGAATTGGTATTGTGTACTTAGGGAAAGGTTCGACGGGAGGTACAGCCTTGGCTGCACAGATCATTCATAAGTACTCCGGTCTGTCATTGGGGAAGTGCCTCGCCATCATTGACGGAATGATTGTTGTTACGGCTATGATCGTATTTAATATTGAGCAAGGCTTATATGCCATGCTTGGCGTCTATGTGTCCAGCAAAACCATTGATGTTGTGCAAGTCGGCTTTAATCGTTCAAAAATGGCACTCATCATTACAAAGCAGGAGCAGGCTGTCAAGGAGGCTGTCTTACAGAAGATTGACAGAGGCGTGACAAAAATTTCTGCAGTCGGCGGATATACTGACGATGACCGTCCGATTTTAATGTGCGTGGTTGGGCAAACTGAATTCACCAAATTGAAACAAATCGTCAAACAGATTGATGAGTCAGCTTTTGTGATTGTAGCAGACGCGAGCGAGGTGCTGGGCGAGGGTTTCAAACGCGCTTAAACGAGGTTATAATATGGAAGAGATCGTAAAGGAGTTGTGCTTCTCAACATGAAATCAAAGTTATCGATACTAATGATTGGATTTGCGCTTTCTGTTCTGTTGGCTGCCTGCGGATCAAACGATGCAAAAGAAGAGAAGGCAGACACCGGCAGCAAGACGGAAGCCACTGCATCTGAAGGGGAAGAATTATATCAGCAAAGCTGCGTAGGCTGCCACGGCAAGGATTTAGAAGGTGTGTCAGGGCCTAATCTCCAAGAGGTCGGAGGCAAATACGATGAACACAAAATTGAAAGCATTATTAAAAACGGCCGCGGCAATATGCCAAAGGGGCTTGTAGAGGATAACGAAGCCGCTGTTATTGCCAAATGGCTGTCAGAAAAAAAGTAAGATAAAAACATCCTTGCCGAGTGCCGGCAAGGATGTTTTTATGCCTTGACAATATGAATGAAAAGAAACTGTAATAGTATTATGTCTAAATTTGACGTATAATGAAGTGTATTGAAAAAGGGAACTTTCAGATTTTTCATCTTTTTACAAATGAATGGGTCATAAATTGTCGAATGCATTCGAAGAGTATGACCGTGTGATAGATAAAATGATATAAAAGATTAGGTGATTTCATGATAGAGATGAAGGAAGTATATAAAGCCTATCCGAACGGCGTAAAAGCGCTCAATGGGATTTCTGTTACCATTCATCCCGGCGAGTTTGTGTATGTTGTTGGTCCGAGCGGAGCGGGTAAATCTACTTTTATTAAAATGATTTACAGAGAAGAAAAACCGACAAAAGGACAAATTTTAATCAATCATAAAGATCTCGCGACAATTAAAGAAAAAGAGATTCCTTTCGTGCGCCGCAAAATAGGCGTTGTCTTTCAGGATTTCAAGCTTCTTCCGAAACTTACTGTTTTTGAAAATGTGGCATTTGCCCTTGAAGTGATTGGAGAACAGCCGTCTGTCATTAAGAAACGGGTGCTTGAAGTGCTTGATCTCGTGCAGCTGAAGCATAAAGCGCGACAATTTCCTGACCAGCTTTCAGGCGGGGAGCAGCAGCGTGTATCTATTGCAAGATCAATTGTGAACAATCCTGATGTTGTCATTGCTGATGAACCGACAGGAAACCTTGATCCGGATACGTCTTGGGAAGTCATGAAGACGCTGGAGGAAATTAACAACCGCGGGACAACAGTCGTGATGGCGACACATAATAAAGAAATCGTAAACACCATGAAGAAACGTGTCATTGCAATCGAAGATGGTATCATTGTGCGTGATGAGTCAAGAGGGGAGTATGGTTCATATGATTAAAATTCTCGGGCGCCACTTGCGTGAGAGTTTTAAATCTCTCGGGAGAAACACATGGATGACATTTGCATCCATTAGTGCTGTAACCGTTACGCTGATTTTAGTCGGCGTGTTTTTAGTGATTATGCTGAATTTGAATAACATGGCCACGAATGCTGAAAAACAAGTTGAAATCAAAGTGCTGATTGATCTGACTGCAGATCAGAAGGCACAGGACAAGCTTCAGAACGATATTAAGGAACTGAAGGGCATTCAGAGTGTCACTTTTTCATCTAAAGAAAAAGAGCTTGACCAGCTGGTTGACAGTTTTGGTGACAGCGGAAAATCCCTGACAATGAAGGATCAGGAAAACCCGCTTAATGATGCGTTTGTCGTCAAAACGACAGATCCGCATGATACGCCGAACGTGGCGAAAAAGATCGAAAAAATGGATCATGTTTATAAAGTCACTTATGGAAAAGAAGAGGTCAGCCGTTTGTTTAAAGTGGTCGGCGTTTCCCGCAACATTGGAATCGCGTTAATTATCGGCCTGGTATTTACGGCGATGTTCTTAATTTCCAACACCATTAAAATTACAATTTTCGCAAGAAGAAAAGAAATTGAAATCATGAAGCTTGTCGGCGCGACAAACTGGTTTATCCGCTGGCCGTTTTTCCTTGAAGGATTGCTGCTAGGCGTATTCGGTTCTGTGATTCCGATTGCACTGGTGCTGAGCACTTACCAATACGTCATCGGATGGGTCGTTCCAAAGGTTCAAGGATCATTTGTCTCTCTTCTTCCTTATAATCCATTTGTATTCCAAGTTTCGCTAGTGCTGATTGCAATCGGCGCAGTAATTGGAGTATGGGGAAGTCTGACTTCCATCCGCAAGTTTTTGCGAGTATAAAGTGAAAAAGCCGTTCCGCTTTCGGGACGGCTTTTCATTTGCCTTCTTTTTCTTCTATGATTACATGAAATCTCCATCCTTTACATATACTATCTCTAGGTTTTGGTAAAGACAGTCTGGCATACAGGAGGAGTAAAGGATGAATCAAAAAATAATGGCTGTGATAGCAGCAGGGAGCATGCTGTTCGGAGGCGCCGGTGTATATGCGGGAATCAACCTGCTTGAGATGGATAAGCCCCAGACTGCAGCAGTTCCCGCGACGGCACAAGCTGACTCTGAACGGGATAAAGCTATGGACAAAATCGAAAAAGCGTATGAGTTAATTTCGAATGAGTACGTAGAAAAAGTAGATAGAGAAAAGCTGCTCGAGGGAGCCATCCAGGGAATGCTGTCTACGCTAAATGATCCTTATTCTGTTTACATGGATAAGCAGACAGCTAAGCAATTTTCTGATTCTCTTGATTCCTCATTTGAAGGCATCGGGGCTGAGGTTGGCATGGAAGACGGCAAAATTATTATTGTTTCCCCATTCAAGAAATCGCCAGCGGAAAAAGCCGGGTTGAAGCCTAATGATGAAATTATCAGCATCAATGGAGAATCGATGGCCGGCAAGGATTTAAACCACGCTGTGTTAAAAATAAGAGGAAAAAAAGGGTCCAGCGTTTCAATGAAGATTCAGCGGCCTGGAACGAAGAAGCAGCTGTCATTCCGGATCAAGAGAGCTGAGATTCCACTCGAAACGGTTTTTGCATCAGAGAAAAAAGTACAGGGGCATTCTGTCGGATATATTGCCATCTCTACTTTTTCTGAGCACACCGCAGAGGATTTTGCAAAAGCGCTGAGGGAGCTTGAGAAAAAAGAAATAGAAGGACTTGTCATTGATGTACGCGGCAACCCGGGCGGATATCTTCAAAGTGTGGAAGAAATTCTTAAGCATTTCGTTACAAAGGATCAGCCGTATATTCAGATTGCTGAACGCAATGGGGATAAAAAACGTTATTTTTCAACATTGACCCATAAAAAAGCGTACCCTGTCAATGTGATTACGGATAAAGGAAGTGCCTCTGCATCAGAAATTCTTGCCGGCGCATTAAAGGAAGCTGGCCATTATGATGTTGTAGGCGATACGTCTTTTGGAAAGGGAACGGTTCAACAGGCTGTGCCAATGGGGGACGGCAGCAACATCAAATTAACGCTTTACAAGTGGCTGACGCCAAATGGAAACTGGATTCATAAGAAAGGAATTGAACCGACCATTGCGATTAAGCAGCCCGATTATTTTTCCGCCGGGCCTTTACAGCTGAAAGAGCCGCTTAAAGTGGACATGAACAATGAAGACGTCAAGCATGCGCAGGTATTGTTAAAAGGTCTCAGCTTTGATCCGGGACGTGAGGATGGCTATTTCAGCAAAGACATGAAAAAAGCGGTTATGGCTTTTCAGGATCAAAACAAGCTGAATAAAACCGGTGTGATCGACACTCGCACTGCAGAGACATTAAACCGGCAGATAGAAAAGAAAAAATCAGATGAAAAAAATGATTTGCAGCTTCAAACAGCATTGAAATCATTATTTGTCAATTAAAGGAGATGGTATTCCATCTCCTGTTTCTTTGTGCTTAAAGAGATTATGGATCATAAGTCACATAAAAAATGAGTTTTTGACAAGAAATTAAAAAAATTTTCACAAATAAACATTTATAAAGGACTGTTATTACCCGATATCAATATATGAGAGAGACTTTCTAACGAGTTAATATGCATTTAAAATGAAACTTTTGCAAGTTGCCTAGTCTTTGTTTACTTCATACAATATAAGAAGGTTCTAAAAAGAACAGTAATCAGGTTAATGGCAGCTGAACGACAGGTATTTAAAGAGTAACGTTAGCGAGAATGCTTGTTAGCACTCCAGTACTGCTGCTTATACTGGCCCGTGCTTATCTGTATAAAGAAAATGGGGGTTCACAATTGAAGAGGGCAAGTATTGTGCGTGAAAAAAAATATTATGAATTAGTGGAACAATTAAAAGACAGAACACAAGACGTAACATTTTCAGCTACAAAAGCACTAAGTCTTCTTATGCTGTTCAGCAGATATTTGGTCAATTACACCAATGTCGAATCAGTAAATGACATTAATGAGGAATGCGCCAAACATTATTTTAACTACTTAATGAAAAATCATAAGCGATTAGGAATTAATCTGACAGATATAAAAAGGTCGATGCATCTAATCAGCGGGTTATTGGATGTGGATGTAAACCACTATTTAAAGGATTTTTCACTATCGAATGTCACGCTGTGGATGACGCAAGAGAGATAAACTCTCCTGAGGATATCCAAGCCATTTAATATTTGATAGAATATAAGTAACATGTTTGGCTTGAGGCGGTGAGAGATAGTGTCTGTTCAATGGGGAATTGAACTGTTAAAAAGCGCGGGCCTGTTCTTCTTACACCCGCTTTTCTGGTTTTTTATCATCATAACCCTGGCTTTCGGCTATGTAAGAATCAAACGGGAACGAAAAACCTTTCATACAAGAATAGCAGATATTTATGATGATCTGAAATTTACATATACAAAGGGACTGATTCCAGGTCTTCTTTTGTCAGTTATTTTAGGTGGACTCGGAATATCGATTCCTCTCGGTTTACTTGCGATTATTGCCGTTATCACTGCAGCGGCAGCGTTCACTCTTCGCGCAAACTGGATGTCTGCTGCATATATCGTCAGTGTGAGTATGCTGATAGGTTTTGGACTGCAAATATATCAGGCGGAGCCCTTTCTGGAGAGATTTCCGCAAGGATTTGCAGTTGTTTGGCCGGCTGTAGCTGTGTTTCTAGGTTTGCTGATTATCACTGAAGGAGCGGTTGCTTATCGTTCTGCGCATGTGAGAACATCACCGGCACTTGTCGTAAGCAGCCGCGGTTTGCCGATCGGACAGCAGCTGGCAAACCGGGTTTGGCTTTTGCCGCTGTTCCTTCTCGTGCCCGGTAATGGTTTAGAATCGCACCTTAGCTGGTGGCCCGTGTTTACTGTTCCCGGCGGCTCATTCCATTTTCTATGGATTCCTTACTTTGTCGGATTTGGACAAAGGGTACAGGGATCGCTGCCTGAAACGAGTATAAGGATCACAGCGAAACGCGTTTGTATTCTCGGTCTTGCCGTCGCAGTTCTCGGTGCAGCGAGCTTACTGTGGACGCCGCTTGCGGGGGCAGCGGTCTGTACTGCTTTGTTAGGGCGCATTTTTCTGTCCATAAAGCAAAGAGTGAATGATAACGCGGCTCCGTTTTATTTCTCGAAAAGGGATCAGGGCTTAATGGTGCTTGGGATTATCCCCAATACGCCGGCTGAGGACCTGGAATTGAAAATCGGGGAAATCATAACGAAAGTCAATGGCATACCGGTTAAGAATGTTTCTGATTTCTATGAAGCGCTTCAGCATAACCGTGCATATGTAAAGCTTGAAATTATCGGTTTGAATGGAGAAATCCGTTTTGACCAGCGAGCTTCTTATGAAGGAGAACATCATGAATTGGGCATCCTCTTCGTAAAGGATGACCGTGAAGACGAAGCAGCCGCTTCTGGATCATAAAAGGCAGCCCGGCACCGCAGGAAGATGCGATGCCGGGCTGTTTTGCGTTACGCTGAGTTTTTTTCTATCCGTGCCGTTTCATCAGATTTGATGCCCAATGAAACAAAAACGCCGATGATGGCTACAGCAAAGAGAATCATAAATAGGGTGTGATATCCCGAAATCAGGCCAATTAAGGCTGATGAAATGATGCTTCCGAAATAACGGAAGGTCGAGAAAATCCCGGATGCCACTCCTGACATACCGGGGTCTACTGTGGCAAGGGATGAAACCTGCATGCTGGTCAGACCGACTCCGGAAGCGAGCCCGCCAAGGATAAGAGAGAGCATGAGGAACAAGACAGAATGCGAGCTGCTTAACAGCAGAAATAATAGATTCGCACCAGCCATCATGGCAAATGAAAGAAAAATAATTTTTTTTGCTCCCCATTTGTGATGGAGCTGCGCGCCCACCCAGTTGCTGGCTGACATGAAGATCGAAAATACAGAAAGCGCCATCCCGCTGTTAGACGTATTAAGCCCAAATTGGTTCGTCATAAATAACGGCATAATCAATAAGACGGCATACATCATCAAATTGCTTAACAAGACTGATAGATTCGCATTTGTAAAGGTTGAGCTTTTAAACAGTGCAAAGTCAATGATAGGGTGCTTGGTACGTTTTTCTCTTCTGAAAAAAAGCGGAACAAAAAGAAGTATCAATACACTGTATACCGCATATCCCCATGGAGCCTCATTTTTCGTCAGCAGGATAATGGAAACGATGCTGCCTGCAAGCAAGAGAGAGCCGATGATATCCAGCGGCGCGTCAGATTTATTTTCTTTATATTGAGGAAACATCGTTAATGCCGTAAATAAAGCAATAGCGAGGAACGGGATGTTGACCCAAAAAATCGAATGCCAGCTGAAGCTGTCAATCAGTATAGAGCCGATAAAAGGCCCGAGTGCTGCACCAAGTCCCGCACCCAGTCCGAAAAATCCAAACACTTTCGGTAGGCGTTTTTCGGAAACAACATGCCGGATAATGGCAATGCTGTTTGGCGTAAGCAATGCCCCGCCGACAGCCTGCAATGCCCGAAAGACAATTAACAGGAGCAGACTCGGTGAAAGGGCGCAGCCTAGAGATGCGATTAGAAAAAGGCCGACTCCCCATAAGTACATTGTTTTATTGCCGTACATGTCACCGAGCTTTCCTGCAATCGGCTGTGTGACTGCCATCACGATTAAATAAACGGTAACCACCCAAGTGATGCTTGCGATGGACTCGTTATACGTATGGGAAATAGATGAGAGCGCGACCGCGATCATCGTTGAATTAATGGGAGCCAGAATGGCCCCCAATAATAGCGAGACGATCAGCGCCCATTCTTTTCTTGAGCTCATTGGGATCCTCCTTTTTATTATGCCAAGGAGTTAATCAGCAGAAATTCCTTTGACAAATAGAGCTGTGCTGTGCTCCAGCATTTTTTCCTGGGGCATTGATATGACCCGGTCTCCTAAGTGGAGACGGTGAATGAAATAACCGAAGATAATCGACATGAACACGTCGGCATTCTCCGCTTCATTTCCTGTCTGAATAACCCCTTTCTCACCCATCGTTTTGAGATAATCAACCAATAGCTGTTTCATAGATTGGGGATATTCAGTGACGTGGTTAATGACATCCTGAAACATGGCCGGTTCACGAAAGCTGATTTTAATGATATCTTTTCTATGTTCGAGCTCCTCCAAGAGACAGATTCCGATATGAAGCAGGTCTTTGTACAAATCCCCTTCTGTTTGTTCCAAAATGCTGCCTCTGTTTGAAGAATGCTGAGAAAGCAAAGCCTCAACCAGTCCTTGTTTGTTTTTAAAGTTCCTGAAAATCGTCGCTTCACTTACATTTGCTTTTTCTGCAATTTCTTTTGTAGTTGTTGCGCGATATCCTTTTTTGACGAGCAGCTGCATGGCAGCGTCAAGGATTCTCTTGTTTGTCGGTCTCAATACGTTTCACCTCACGAGTATACTGGCAGGACAAGTATACACCCGCCCCGCTTGTATAAGAAAGAGGGGGACGCATCAGGACCGGCTGACAACTGTGATTTTGCCGCTGCTTCCGTCAACAGTGATGATGTCACCGTCTCGCAGTCTTTCGGTTGCCGTGCGTGTGCCGAGAACGGCTGGAATGCCGTATTCACGGGCAATAATCGCAGCGTGAGACAAAATGCCGCCTGTGTCTGTAATAATCGCTTTGGCGTCTTGAAACAGGCTGGTCCATAGCGGTGTGGTCATCTTGCAAACGAGTACGTCCCCAGGCGCGAATTGAGAAAATTCATTGGCGTCCCGAATGATTTTCACCGGACCTGTCGCAATGCCGCTTGATGCCGCAATGCCAAAAATATGATTCTCTGTGTTTTTTTCATCCTCTATCACAGCGCCGACAATTTCTTCAGCTGCTTTGAGCTGTTCTTTTGTCGGGGTGCCGAGGTAGGCAGGGGCTTGGGCCAGCTCATACTCATGAAAAATCTGTCTGCGTTTTTCAGCCTTTTCTTGCAGGGATACAGGGTGAAGAAGCGCTTGTTCCACTTCGTCGTCATATAAAAACCAAAGGTCCTCACGATCTTGAATGACACCGTTTTCCGCCAGCAATTCACCTATCTTCAGCAGAAAGATTCTCGCCTTGGCATCCAGCATGGCGTCAATATAAAAGTGGTGATCATCTTTTATATTTGCAGAGTTCAGTGTCCATTGATAATAGCGGTCAAATTTGGTGCGCAAACCGGGATCTTCTATGTTTTCCAAGAATTCATTGTATAATTTCTCTCGTTTTTCTTTCGTTTTCTGAAATTCATTGTCAAAATGATAGCCATTACGGACATAATTTTGAATATTAGCCAGAGCGAAATACGGATTTTCCACCCAGATTTGTTCAATCAGATCATGACTTTTAACAGATCTCCATCCGTATTCTTGCAAGAATTCATGGACGTTCTTCAGGAAGTGTCTCCCCTCATCTGTTTGTTCTAATTTCTCCTGGAGCTGTTCAGGCTTGTTGTTTTCAAAAATGGTCAGAAGGTTCGGGTTCTCCTGAACTTCCACAGAAAATAGCCATAAGCAACGGTCCGTTTCCAGTGATTTGTTCATTTTTCCTGTCAGCATCTCGTAAAAATGAGCGTTTTCGGACTCTCCTTGAATGTCCTGATACATCGCTTGCAGTTTGTTTGTTAAAAGGATTTGCGGGAAAACGATATTGAAGTGCTCTTCATAAGCCGTGAGATAAAAGGCCTTTAGTTTTTGAAAAGCATCCAGTGCGCTTTCTGCGGTATGCTCAGTTTGTGCGAGCTGGTCCAGTGTCCGGTAAAAAGGGAGGTATGTGTGATTGATGATGTCATACATATGCTCCGATAAAATCGGGAAAAGCTCTTTGCCGCAGTCTTCAGAAGGAGGCTGCTGTCCACCTTGGTTTTTGGAATAAATATGTCCGCGATAAAGTTTTACTTCATCAACAACTACACCAATCGGAAACTTTTGCATGCTCTTCTTCAAGCCATATTCCAATGCCGGCACGATGAAGGATGAAAATAACGGACTCACCGGACCTTCAATATTAGACTCCATGTTAAGCCAGAAATCATTCATATCAGTGTCGGTAATCATGAAGCTGCGTTTTTCTTCTGCCGCCTTTTTGTCCTGATCAATGGTTGTAATCGGGCGAGCTTGCAGAAGGTATATTTGATGATCAGCAATTCCAAATTCTATATCGACAGGATATCCGTACAGGTCTTCGGTTTTTTTTGTGATTTCAGCCAATTCAATCACTTGTTCATCTGTAAGGCAAAAACGGCTGCGCATGTCTTCACTGGTTTCTTTTTCAGCAATTCCTTCTGCCGCAGACTCCATGTAGATTTCCTTTGCACCTATTTCTTTCTGAATCTCAAACGAAGATTTATTAACAATGAACGTGTCTGGGGTAACACTTCCTGAAACAACAGCTTCACCCAACCCGTAGCTGGCGCTGATTAAAAGCTCTCTATCATCATGGGTAACAGGGTTGCGGCTGAAGATAACACCTGACATTTCTGAATCGATCAGCCCCTGAACGACTATTCCCATTAACGGCTCTGCGATTTGATTGTTCATTTTTTTCTTATAGCTGCTGACCCGCCCAGAAAAAAATGAGGCCCAGCATTCTTTCACTTTAGCCAGAAACTCTTCCTCTGTTTTGATATTTAAGTAGGTTTCATATTGACCCGCGAATGAGGCGCCTTCTAAATCTTCCGAAGCAGACGAAGAACGCACGGCTACGGATCGATATGATTCTCTAAGCTTATAAAAGGAACTAGTCAGCTCATCTTTCAGCTCATCCGAAAATGTTCCAGAAATGATCCCGCTTTCGACGTTTTCACTAGTCTCTTGAAGCTGGTTGTCCTCCATAAAACGTGCGAGCGCATTCGTTTGAATAATAAACCCGTCCGGAACAGGAAGACCGTGTTTGGTCAATTTAATCAAATTCATTCCTTTTGCTCCAGCCAGCTGGCTGGACTCTTCTGCCTGGCGAAATAAAACAGAATACATATTTGAAACCCCTCTTTTCTTCATTCATTTTGTTTTTCTCTCTAGTCTTTTTATTGCGGAGCCTGTGTTTAAAAAATGATAGTAAACACTATCATTCAATTGTAGGTTTTCAGGAAAATGCTGTCAAACGCAGAAAGTCCTAAATAAAATGAATAGTTAAGTTGGTTATATTATCCTGAAAAATGCGGCCGTACTGGTACTGTATGCCTATTTTCTTTTATTCTCGGAATCTGGCGGCGGACTTGATGATGTAATAAAAAAAGTGCCGCTGATTAGAACAGCGGCACCATGGAATAAGTTTTGACCGGCACCAAAATGCAAATATGGTGATTGATTTTGGCTGAAAAGGGGTATGGTGTAGGAGAGGGAGCGAATGCACGATTGTCCGATTCTTCATTTTTTACTATAATCAGATCAGATGAAGAATCCCTGAGGAGGGTTTTTGTTGATTACAAAAGCCGTTTTTGCATTGTTTTTCCCTTTTATGCTTGTTGTTCTATTTACTAGAGTCACCTTTAATCATTATGTGGCGATCGCTTTAACAGCTGCATTGCTGTTTGCCTCTTATTTAAAAGGCTATACAGAAACGTATTTTATTGTAGGATTGGATGTTGTGTCTCTTGTGGCTGGCGGACTGTACATGGCCAAAAAAGCTGCAGAGAAAAAAGAAGAATAAATCGGACATAATGAATATAAAGACTGAATACCTGCTTTTACGATTTAAAAGCAGGTTTTTTATACACAAAAACAGCTGGAAATAAAAAACCACCGAACTTTAGTTCGTATTTTTAGTGATTTTGCTTTCCATTGTGTTACTATATCTATAGGAAGATTTCGTTAAAGAAACGGAGGCTTATTTTTGTGAAAGATCGCTTTGAGTTAGTCTCGAAATATCAGCCCCAGGGAGATCAGCCGAAAGCCATTGAAAAGCTTGTGAAAGGAATTCAGGAGGGCAAGAAGCATCAGACTCTGCTGGGTGCGACAGGAACTGGGAAAACATTTACGGTGTCTAATTTGATTAAAGAAGTCAATAAGCCGACTCTCGTGATTGCCCATAACAAAACCCTTGCTGGACAGCTTTACAGTGAGTTCAAGGAATTTTTTCCGAACAATGCTGTCGAGTATTTTGTCAGCTACTATGATTATTATCAGCCGGAGGCGTATGTGCCTCAAACGGATACATTTATAGAGAAAGACGCTAGTATTAATGATGAAATTGATAAACTGAGACACTCCGCCACATCAGCTTTGTTTGAGCGCAGAGATGTCATTATTATTGCGAGTGTATCTTGTATATACGGCCTCGGTTCGCCTGAGGAATACCGGGAAATGGTCGTGTCACTGCGGACTGAAATGGAAATTGAGCGTAACGAGCTGCTCAGAAAACTTGTAGACATCCAATATGCCCGCAACGATATCGACTTTCAGCGCGGTACATTTCGTGTGCGCGGGGATGTAGTGGAAATCTTTCCGGCATCCCGTGATGAGCATTGTATCAGAGTTGAATTTTTCGGTGACGAAATCGAACGGATTCGGGAAGTGGATGCGCTGACAGGAGAAATTCTCGGCGACCGAGATCATGTTGCGATTTTCCCGGCATCCCACTTCGTAACGCGGGCCGAGAAAATGGAGAAGGCGATTCAAAATATCGAGAAGGAGCTTGAGGAGCAGCTGAAGGTCATGCACGAAAACGGAAAGCTCCTTGAAGCGCAGCGTTTAGAGCAGCGGACAAGATATGATCTTGAAATGATGCGTGAAATGGGTTTCTGCTCCGGCATCGAGAACTATTCAAGACATTTGACTCTGCGGCCTCCAGGTTCAACGCCGTATACGCTTCTTGATTATTTCCCAGACGATTTTATGATCGTGGTGGATGAGTCGCATGTGACAATTCCCCAGGTGCGCGGCATGTTTAACGGAGACCAGGCGCGGAAACAGGTGCTCGTGGATCACGGCTTCCGGCTTCCATCAGCGCTTGATAACCGTCCGCTTCGTTTTGAGGAATTTGAAAAGCATATGCACAATATCGTGTATGTATCAGCAACACCAGGGCCGTACGAGATTGAACATACAGATGAAATGGTCGAACAGATCATTCGTCCGACGGGGCTTCTTGACCCGCTTATTGACGTCCGTCCAATCGAAGGTCAGATTGACGACTTGATCGGCGAAATTCAAGCAAGAATCGAGCGAAATGAACGGGTGCTTGTGACAACTTTGACGAAGAAGATGTCAGAGGATCTGACCGATTATTTAAAGGAAATCGGCATTAAAGTAAACTATCTGCATTCTGAAATCAAGACGCTTGAACGGATTGAAATTATCCGCGACCTGCGCCTTGGCAAGTACGATGTGCTTGTCGGCATCAACCTGCTGAGGGAAGGTTTGGACATTCCCGAAGTATCCCTTGTTGCGATTTTGGATGCGGATAAGGAAGGTTTCCTTCGTTCGGAGCGGTCGCTGATCCAGACCATCGGACGGGCAGCGAGAAATGCGGAAGGCCGCGTCATTATGTACGCCGATAAAATAACGAAGTCTATGGAAATTGCGATTAATGAAACAAAACGCCGCCGCGAGCAGCAGGAGCGGTTTAATGAAGAGCACGGCATTACGCCGAAAACGATAAATAAAGAAATTCGCGATGTCATTCGTGCCACAGTAGCAGCTGAGGATAAAGCGGAATACAAAACAAAAGCCGCGCCGAAGCTGTCGAAAATGACGAAGAAAGAACGCCAGAAAGTCGTTGAACAGATGGAGCATGAAATGAAGGAAGCCGCCAAGGCGCTTGACTTTGAGAGAGCCGCGGAGCTTCGCGATTTACTTTTAGAGCTAAAAGCGGAAGGATGATGAACAAATGGCTATGGATCGGATAGAGGTGAAGGGAGCCAGGGCGCATAACCTGAAAAATATAGATGTAACGATTCCGAGAGATCAGCTTGTCGTTGTCACGGGTTTGTCCGGATCAGGTAAATCCTCCCTTGCCTTTGACACGATATATGCTGAAGGACAGAGACGGTATGTCGAGTCGCTGTCTGCTTATGCCCGCCAGTTTTTAGGGCAAATGGATAAGCCTGATGTGGATGCAATTGAGGGGCTCTCTCCCGCCATCAGCATTGATCAGAAAACAACAAGCCGTAATCCGAGGTCTACTGTCGGTACGGTAACTGAGATTTATGATTATCTGCGTCTTTTATATGCGAGAGTAGGGAAGCCTCATTGTCCGGAGCACGGAATTGAGATTACATCCCAGACCATCGAGCAAATGGTGGACAGAATTCTGGAATACCCGGAACGGACGAAGCTTCAGGTGCTGGCGCCGATTGTCTCGGGCCGAAAAGGCGCTCATGTCAAAGTGCTTGAACAGATTAGAAAACAAGGCTATGTCAGAGTCAGAATTGACGGCGAGATGGCTGAGCTTTCCGACGATATCGAATTAGAAAAGAACAAGAAGCATTCCATTGAGGTAGTCATTGACCGGATTGTCGTGAAAGAAGGCGTGGCAGCCCGGCTGTCTGATTCATTGGAAACGGCGCTCCGTTTAGGTGAAGGACGGGTTATGATCGATGTCATCGGTGAGGAAGAGATGATGTTCAGCGAGCATCATGCCTGTCCGCACTGCGGATTTTCAATTGGTGAGCTTGAGCCGCGTCTGTTTTCGTTTAACAGTCCGTTCGGGGCGTGTCCGACGTGTGACGGTCTCGGAATGAAGCTTGAAGTGGATGCCGATCTTGTCATTCCCAATCAAGATTTGTCATTGAAGGAGAATGCGGTCGCCCCTTGGACACCGATCAGCTCACAATATTATCCTCAGCTGCTTGAGGCAGTCTGCACCCACTACGGGATTGATATGGATGTGCCGGTCAAAGATTTGCCGAAGCATCAACTGGATAAAGTGCTGTACGGCAGCGGAGATGACCTGATTTATTTCCGATATGAAAATGATTTTGGACAAATCCGCGAAGGTGAAATTCAATTTGAAGGCGTATTGCGCAACATTGAAAGACGCTATAAGGAGACAGGCTCCGATTTCATACGTGAGCAAATGGAGCAGTATATGTCTCAGAAGTCTTGTCCGACGTGCAAAGGCTATCGGTTAAAGAAAGAGGCGCTTGCCGTACTGATTGACGGCCGCCACATTGGAAAAATTACCGAGCTGTCTGTCGCCGACGCACTTGCCTTCTTTAAAGACCTTACCCTTTCTGAGAAGGATATGCAGATCGCCAATTTGATTTTGCGCGAAATTGTGGAGCGCTTAAGCTTTCTGGACAAAGTCGGCCTCGATTACCTGACATTGAGCAGGGCAGCGGGTACATTGTCCGGGGGAGAGGCACAGCGCATCAGGCTGGCGACTCAAATTGGCTCGCGTTTATCCGGTGTGCTTTATATTTTAGATGAGCCGTCTATCGGTCTGCATCAGCGTGATAACGACCGCTTGATCAGCGCTCTGAAAAATATGAGAGACCTCGGGAACACGCTGATTGTTGTCGAACATGATGAGGACACGATGATGGCAGCAGATTATTTAATAGATATTGGACCGGGAGCCGGCATTCACGGCGGACAGGTGATATCTGCGGGTACGCCGGAAGAAGTGATGGAAGATCCAAACTCATTAACGGGCAGCTATTTATCAGGGAAAAAGTTTATCCCATTGCCTCCTGAAAGAAGAAAGCCGGACGGACGTTACATTGAAATTAAAGGTGCTTCAGAAAACAACCTGAAAAAAGTGAATGCCAAGTTCCCGCTTGGGACGTTTACAGCAGTTACAGGTGTTTCCGGTTCAGGAAAGAGTACACTCGTTAATGAAATTTTGCATAAGGCGCTGGCGCAAAAGCTTCATAAAGCGAAAGCGAAACCCGGCAGCCATAAAGAGATTAAAGGTTTGGATCATTTAGACAAAGTCATTGACATTGACCAGGCGCCAATCGGAAGAACGCCGAGATCCAACCCTGCGACATACACCGGTGTATTTGATGACATTCGTGATGTATTCGCGCAGACAAATGAAGCGAAGGTCCGCGGCTATAAAAAAGGCCGTTTCAGCTTCAACGTGAAGGGCGGACGATGTGAAGCCTGCCGCGGAGACGGGATTATTAAAATTGAAATGCACTTCCTTCCTGACGTATACGTTCCATGCGAGGTGTGTCACGGCAAACGCTATAACCGTGAAACGCTTGAAGTGACGTACAAAGGAAAAAGCATCTCTGATGTGCTTGATATGACGGTTGAAGATGCTCTTTCTTTCTTTGAAAATATCCCGAAAATCAAACGCAAGCTCCAAACCCTTTATGATGTTGGTTTAGGTTATATTACGCTCGGCCAGCCGGCGACGACCTTGTCAGGCGGAGAAGCGCAGCGCGTGAAGCTCGCGTCAGAGCTGCACAAACGCTCGACCGGACGCACGCTCTACATTTTAGATGAGCCAACGACAGGTTTGCATGTCGACGATATCGCCAGGCTTCTTGTCGTGCTGCAACGGTTGGTAGACAACGGAGACACTGTACTTGTTATTGAGCACAACCTTGATATCATTAAGACAGCCGATTACATTGTGGATTTGGGCCCGGAAGGCGGAGCCGGGGGCGGAACCATTGTCGCGTCAGGAACGCCTGAGGAAATCACTGAAGTGGAAGAATCATATACAGGCCGTTATTTGAAGCCTGTTATCGAACGTGACAAAACACGCATGAAATCGCTCTTGAAAGCGAAAGAAACAGCTACATCTTAAAACCCTCTGTTAAGAGGGGACAGCTTGTCAGCAAGTCCATCCTTGGGCTTAGCAGGCAAGCTTTTTCTTTACGGCATAATAGGTTTAGAAGTGAACTTACTGTTCAAGCAGGAAACACAGGTACACAACAAGCAGAAGATCTTGGTGCAATTAAAGATGAAATGGATGCGCTTATTGAGGAAGTTGATGGCATTTCAAATCGTACTGAATTCAACGGCAAAAAGTTATTAGATGGTACTGAAACTGATGGTTTCACTTTCCAAATTGGAGCAAATGCTGGCCAGCAGCTTACAGTTAACATTGACAGCATGTCATCAACTGCTTTAGGAGTAAACGCACTTAATGTAACAGATTTTGCTAATACTCCTTTTGATACTCAACTTGAAAGTATTGATACTGCAATCAACAATGTCTCAAACCAACGTGCTAAACTTGGTGCGGTACAAAACCGTCTAGAGCACACAATCAACAACCTTGGTGCTTCTTCTGAAAACTTAACAGCTGCTGAGTCTCGCATCCGTGACGTTGACATGGCGAAAGAAATGAGCGATTTCACAAAGAACAACATTCTTTCTCAAGCTTCTCAAGCGATGCTTGCTCAAGCAAACCAACAGCCGCAAAACGTGCTTCAATTGTTACGTTAATTTTGAACGGCTATCTCTTTCTGATAGTTACAGCTTGCCGACAGAGTCCATTAACTGGATGTGCCGGCAGGCTTTTTTTGTTACAATCATTTTGTGACAGCCAGGGAATCACTTGTTTTTTCAAAACAAAAAAGGCAAGATATTGTCATCTAACCTTTAACTTTGTTTCAGTTATAATGAATGATATGTTTTCCGCAATTACAAAGTCTTCTTATACAGCTGCTTACTTACACTCATTAAATCTTGAACAATATGCGTGTTGCTGCTGTCGAGCAGCACTTTTATATATTGGATATCGTGAGAGATCGGGAAGGGTCCGTGAATCTGCTCAAGCTCGGCGATCATTTCACGATTCATTCTTTTTTGTTCATGAATCAGCTTTAACACTGATTCTTGTGTTACTGTATAGTCACTGGGATCTTTCTCCATTGCTTGTCCAGCCTCCTTGGTTGCCGTAAGCTTTTTACATATTGTAATCGGTATAGCCGGAAGATTCTACTTCTAAAACTTTTTAAAATCCAATTTCCGTAAATCGGAGCATGTCTAAAGAATGAATTTGAAACCTGAAGAGATTTTAAACGTATAAATAAGTAAAACGTCCCTGATCTTTTGTCATGGACAATTCACAATAGGAGTGTGGAATGAATTGAACCGTAATCAAGCTATTATTGCATCACTTTGTTATTTCAGTGTGTTTATTGCGCCAATCATTGTGCCGATTGTCGCTTATTTTGTTGTAAATGAGAAAGAAACAAAACGCCATGCGATACGCTCTCTTATTTCTCACATAGTTCCGTTTGTCGGCTGGCTGTTCCTTTTTATTGCTTTACTTGGCGGAGCCGTTGCGATTGATGGAGACAGCTTGCTTCCTGTATTTGTAATCATCGGGGGAGCGGTTATTTATTTCTTAGTTGTCATTGGCATTATCATTTGGAATGTGATTCAGGGCATTAAGGTCCTGCGTGAAGCATAAGTAGACAATGGGGAGGAGATCGTAATGAAGCAAGAAAAGGAACGAATCCTTAAGCTTGTTGAGGAAGGAAAGCTTACAGCACAAGAAGCTTTGACACTGATTGAAAAGCTTGACAGCGACTACAAGGAAAAAGAAGAGAAAATCACAGCGCTCTCAGTTCACGTTCATGACGAGGAAGAGCCATTTACAACGGCAAAAAAAGAAAGCGGCAAGCCGTCTTTAGGAGCCAAGCTGTTTGACTGGATTGATTCTGCTGTAAAAAAGGTCAAGGAAGTTGACCTTGATTTAAACTTTGGCCATGCGTATGATGTTCAGCACATTTTTCAATTTAAAGATACTGACTTTTCCAGTGTTGAGCTACAAATTGCCAATGGCAGCGTGAATATCGTTCCTTGGGAAGATGACGATATCAGAGCGGAATGCCAGGCGAAGGTATATCGCGCTGATAGCCAGGATGCGGCGAGACACGCATTTCTTCAGCATATTGAATGTGAAATCAAAGGAAATAAGTTTTTTATCCGTACTGAGAAAAAGACGATGAAAACGAATGTCACTTTGTATATTCCTCAGAAGGAGTATGATAAGATTCGAGTGAAGCTGTTTAACGGTCCGGTCAGAGGGGAACATTTACATGTAAAAGAGTTCTCAGCGAAAACGACAAACGGCGTGCTGTCGTTCTCGCACTTAACAGCCGAAAAAGCCATAGCTGAAACGGCCAACGGGCAAATTAAGCTCGCCAGCCACAGCTGCGGAACGATAGAAGCGGAAACCATTAACGGATTGATCGATCTCAGAGGGAAAAGCGAATCCATTGACGTTCAAAGCTTTAACGGAAATATTGCGATTAACGTAACAGAATCAGACTGCCGCTCCATTTATGCAAAAACAACGACTGGAAGTGTGGAGCTTGCGATTCCGGACGATCTCGCAGTGAAGGCAGAGCTGAAAAGCAATCTTGGTTCGCTGTCCCATGAATTAATGGATGTTGAGATGCTGAAGGAAAAAAATGATACCATTCAAAAAGAAATGATGTTCACTTCAAATCAGGCACATGATCAAAACATCACCGTCTTCTCAGAATCACTAACAGGCGCCATCAAACTAAAGTACTCACAGAGGTGATCGAATGAATAAGCTTTATCGCTCAGAAAAAAATAAGAAAATCGCCGGTGTTATCGGAGGTCTCGCGGAATATTTCAATTGGGACGCATCACTCCTCAGAGTCATAACTGTCATCTTAGCCATTATGACAAGTGTCTTGCCGGTTTTGCTCATTTATATCATTTGGATTTTTATCGTCCCGTCAGAAAGGGATATGAAATGACATGGTAAAATGGGCAGTCAGCATTTTAGTCAATGCATTGTTATTAATCGTCATTGATGGATATATTGACTCCATCCATATCAGCAGCATTGGGGCAGCGATTATCGCCAGCCTCATTTTATCGATCTTAAACGTGCTGATTAAACCGCTTTTAATTATCTTTACACTGCCGGTCACCATGGTGACGCTTGGACTCTTCTTGTTTGTGATTAACGCCATCACGCTTATGATGACCGCGTCCATTATGGGTGACAGCTTTCAAATCGACGGCTTCGGCACAGCGATATGGGCATCCGTTATCCTGTCGGTCTTCCATTTGCTGATTCAAAAAGGCATTTTAGAGCCGCTTAGAAAAAAATAAAAAAAGCTGCCCGCAAAGGCAGCTTTTTTACATGTGGTGCTTTTTTTGTTTCGTGCGCTTCTGCGGCGAAAACATTGGCGGAAGAAGGCAAAAGCTCAATGCGGCAAATCCAAGGCCTAGGAGGCTAAAGGACATGGCAGACGGCATCATTGTGAGCAAGTAGGCAGATACCATCGGACCTGCTGCCATGCCTGTATATCGGATAAAGTTAAACATTCCGATTGCACTCCCTCTGTTGTGCTCAAATTCATTAGTAATCATTGTAGAGTACAAGGGAGGAATAACCCCCATCGAGATGCCAAACAGTGCCAGCGTCAGAGCCATGAGAACGAGAGAAACGGAATGTGTAACAGCAAATAAAATGATGCTGCAGGCGGCAATCACATTGCTTCCGATAAACAAGGTGTGCAGCCCGATTTTTGCCTGTATTCTTTTAAACAGAAACGTACCTGCAATCGTGCTCAGCGCCAGCGGCAAATATAACAGTCCTGCTATACCCACATCTATATGGTAATGCTCTGTCAGCAATATTGGGAGGTAGACAATTACTGCAAAATAAATGAAAAAGAGAACAAAACTTAAAGTCAAAATGACGTTCCCTGTTCGATTTGTAAATATTGATTTATAATGAGCGAACACATTGCCTTTGGCTTGCTGCATAGATTCAGTTGGAGAATCTTTAGGAAAGGTGATGCTGTTTGTCACCAGCAAAACGATCGAGATGGCCGCAAGTATCCAAAAAATCCCTTCGTATCCGGCTGCTCCGCCTATGAATCCTCCTAGAACTGGGGCAATAGCCGGTGCGACAGACAGGAGCATTTGATACGTTCCCATTGCACTCCCGCGTTCATTGCCTGTAAACAGCTGTCCGATCGTTGTGGCAGCAATAAGAGGCAGTGCTGCGGAACCGGCTGCCTGTATCATTCTGAATATCAGAAACAAAGTAAAGTCAGTAGTCACCGCACAGCCGATGCTGGCTGCTGCCGTTGCCAGAATACCGGTAATCAAGACGATCCGAGCGCCTTTAAAATCAATGATCGCTCCTAATATAATTTGCATTATTGCTGTCACAATCATAAAAACTGAGACTGACAGGTTCACCATAGCTGTGGAAACATGGAATGATTCTTTAATGATCGGAAGAATAGGTGAATAAATGTTCTGGCTTAAAGATGCAAAAAATGCACTGAAGCAAACAGTGTATAAGATCAATACTGCCTTTGATTTTGTATGAGCCAAAGTGTACACCGCCTTTTTGTTTACTTTACAGGTTTGTCCGGAGTCCCATCGGTTTGTTCTGCTTCAAGTGTTGACGTCAACTGCTCTAGAAACTTCAATACAGCCTTTTGTTCTTCTTGTGAAAATGAATCGAGGAATTGGTAAAAAGCCAGCTCCTTTTTTTTATGCAGTTTCTCATGTAAGTCGAAAATCCGTCTGCCTTTACGGGTTAATTTAAAATAAACTTCTTTTTTGTTATCTGTCAGCTGATAGCTGTTAATGAATTCTTCCTTGATCAGTTTTGTGCTGATTTTCGTTACATTCGCTTTCGATAAGTTCATTTTTCTGGCAATCCCCGCATTGTTAATGGGTTCATGCTGGCCGATGCAGTCAATGACGTGAATGCTTGTCATATTTTTGGGAATTTCAGCTACATCTTCTTCTGCGGCCTCCTTAAAAAATTGCTGAAGTAAAGTGTTCGCTTTTTGTTCATTAAGGTGCAGCAGTCTCACGTATATGTCGTATATCATCTGTTTTGTCAAATCAGACATAGGCTACCTTCTTTCTTAGGAATAATAGTTTACGATGAAACAATAAAACAAATCGTTTACTGGTGAACAATTTTATTTTATCTTTTCTTGTTTTCGTTGTCAATTGTTGGTGTTTAGACTATTTGTTGATATGTCATGCTGAATATGCGTGTAAAAAGTGTGTGGAAAATGTGATGTTTACATTTATTTTCAAATATTTGGGCACAGATCATATTGACGTTTGGAAGGAAAAGGGATAAAATGACTAATGTTTACTAGTAAACATTTATCATGATATGGGTATTGAAAATGATTATTAAAATCTTAAAAAACATTTGGAAACTTTAAGTGATGCCTGCCATTCGTCTTGTTCAGTTGTTCTAGCTATTCCATCTTGTATTTGAGGGTGATGACTTAAAGCGGGATAAGTTTTAGGGGTGAATGAGATGACCGGAATGGTAACGGAAAGAAGGTCTGTGCATTTTATTGCTGAGCCATTAACGGAAAACTGCAGAGAAATATTTGAACGGCGCAGGCATGTTTTGGTGGGGATCAGCCCATTTAACAGCAGGTTTTCAGAGGATTATATTTACAGATTAATTGGATGGGCGAAAGCTCAATTTAAAAGCGTTTCTGTTTTACTTGCGGGGCATGAGGCCGCTAATCTTCTAGAAGCGCTTGGAACTCCGAGAGGAAAGGCTGAACGAAAAGTAAGGAAAGAGGTATCACGAAACAGGAGATTTGCAGAAAGAGCTCTTGTGGCTCATGGCGGGGATCCGAAGGCGATTCATACATTTTCTGATTTTATGGATAACAAAGCCTACCAGCTGTTGAGACAAGAAGTTGAACATGCTTTTTTTGAGCAGCCTCATTTTCGACATGCTTGTTTGGACATGTCTCGTGAAGCGATAATCGGGCGTGCACGGGGCGTCAGTTTGATGATGGAAGAAGTCAGTGAGGATATGCTGAATTTGGCTGTGGAATATGTCATAGCTGAGCTGCCGTTTTTTATCGGAGCTCCGGATATTTTAGAGGTGGAAGAGACGCTCCTTGCTTATCATCGTCCGTGGAAGCTCGGTGAGAAGATCAGTAACCATGAATTTTCTATTTGTATGCGGCCGAATCAAGGGTATCTCATTGTACAGGAAATGGCGCAGATGCTTTCTGAGAAACGGATCACATGTGAAGGATGATAGGGGGAGTAAAACATGAGCCAATCGATTAAATTGTTTAGTGTGCTTTCTGATCAATTTCAAAACAATCCATATGCTTATTTTTCACAACTGCGGGAGGAAGATCCGGTTCATTATGAAGAGTCGATAGACAGTTATTTTATCAGCCGCTATCATGATGTCCGCTATATCCTTCAGCATCCGGATATTTTCACGACGAAATCACTTGTTGAGCGTGCCGAACCAGTAATGCGAGGCCTGTACTGGCCCAAATGCATGGAAAAGAACACTCTGCCAAAAGAAGAATTGTAGTGAGAAGCTTCATCGGTGACGCACTGGATCATCTGTCTCCATTGATTAAACAAAATGCAGAAAACTTGTTAGCGCCCTATCTTGAAAGAGGGAAAATTGATCTCGTCAATGATTTTGGAAAGACGTTTGCGGTGTGCGTCACGATGGACATGCTCGGGCTGGATAAAAGAGACCATGAAAAAATCTCTGAGTGGCACAGCGGAGTTGCCGATTTTATCACGAGTATCTCTCAATCTCCTGAAGCGCGGGCACATTCGTTATGGTGCAGCGAACAGCTTTCCCAATACTTGATGCCGGTCATTGAAGAACGTCGCGTCAATCCGGGATCAGATTTAATTTCCATCCTATGTACTTCTGAATATGAAGGCATGGCGATGTCGGACAAGGATATACTCGCACTGATTCTTAATGTGCTGTTAGCCGCAACGGAACCGGCTGATAAGACGCTGGCACTGATGATCTACCATTTGCTCAACAATCCTGAGCAGATGAATGATGTTTTGGCTGACCGTTCGTTAGTTCCGAGAGCCATTGCGGAGACATTGCGTTATAAACCGCCGGTTCAGCTGATTCCGCGGCAGCTGTCCCAAGATACAGTGGTCGGCGGTATGGAAATCAAAAAAGATACGATTGTTTTTTGTATGATCGGTGCGGCTAACCGGGACCCTGAAGCATTTGAACAGCCTGACGTGTTTAATATTCATCGGGAAGATCTTGGCATCAAGAGCGCTTTTAGCGGCGCCGCCCGGCATCTCGCTTTCGGATCCGGCATTCATAACTGTGTAGGAGCAGCTTTTGCCAAAACCGAAATCGAAATTGTAGCTAATATTGTGCTGGATAAGATGCGGAATATCAGATTAGAGGAAGATTTTTGTTATGCTGAGTCCGGTCTGTATACACGCGGACCCGTCTCACTTCATATTGTATTTGACAGGGCTTAATAATATGGAAAGGTCTCTCCCGTGCGGGTGAGGCTTTTTTACATATGCTTGATCCACAAGTTAATAAACGCAGTCACTGTTTTCAACTCATCAATTGAAAATTCATTGAAGAGCTGTTTGTATTGCTCCTTTGCTTTTTGATGAAGCCGTTCATGTAACCCCGCCAGTTCTTTGCCGCTTTCAGTTAACGTATAAAAAATTTCTTTTTTGTTGCCCGGCTTTTTTGTCACTGTAATGATGTTATGTTTCAACAAAGCTTGAATTGCTTTTGAAACAGCTGCTTTTGAGATATGTAAGCGGGATGCTAAGAAGCTGTTATTCACATTTTTGCTGGTATGTAAACAGGAAACAATGTGAAGCTGGGTCAATGTCCAGTCTTTTTTGAGGTGGTCGAGATGTTGTGAGGACGGAATCTGCACCTTTTGCCAGACGCGTTTATCTCTTTTTAATGCGAATTGTTGTATAGCTTGAAATAATTCATCATGAATGCTGTTGTTCATCAATTTGCCTCTCTGATTTAATTGTTAACTGGTTAACTATCCTTAGTTTACTGGGGAATAGTGGAATTTTCAAGAGGCAGACGTTTTTTTGTTCTTTATGCACAAAAATGAACTCATAAGCTTCCCTGTTCAGACGCAAAATACATGAAAAGGGAGGTGATTTGATGAGGAAATACACGGTTATTGCTTCTATATTACTGTCTTTTCTTTCCGTTTTGTCTGGCGGCCATCATGAATCAAAAGCTTTTCCTGTTGTACAGCAGGAACTATTTCAAACGCCTCATTACATACCCTTGCTTGAAAATCCTCCTCAAATTGATGTGAAAGCTGAAATGAGAAACAATCTAATGATTGAGGCTCAAGTTCGCGATAATTCGTATCAAGCATTTTCCGCCTTTCTTTTTTATAAACAAAGTAATGAGCTGGGCTACAAAATGGTGCCGATGGACCCGACCCCCGGAGCGGTCCGCAAGTTTTTGGCACAAATTCCGAAACGTTTGATTTGGAACAGCGAGCTTGAGTATTACATTGTGATGTCGAATGGGAAGCAGCGGGTGGAGTCGGAGACGAAGAAACTGAAGCTTGAAGGATACCAGGCTGACCTTGCCCATATTCCGGAGCTTCTGATCACAGAGCTGGCGGTTGATACGAAGAATATAGGACGTGCAGACGGTTATGAATTTATTGAGATTTTTAATACGACTGACAGAACGATTGATTTTAAAGACTACCATTTCCGTTACCGCTACCCAAAAGAAGGGCCTGACTCCGATCTGATTTGGAGACCTGATGAAAGGATCTTGATACCATCCGGCGAAACGTTTGTCGTCTGGCTGAAGCCTGCCGGGCATCCAGAATTGACGTCAGAGGATTTCAATCGTTATTATCAGACACAACTAAAAGAAGGAAAAAATCTCGCGGTGATAGACGAGACAGAGGGTATGGCCAATACGAGGCCGCGGGCTGTTGTGATATCAACGAATACAGGAAAGGACATTTCGGTTGCGCATTATCGGAAACATGCGCTGCGCCGGCTGTCATCAGTGCTTTATAAGTATCCGTTGAACGGAACCGCAGAACTTCTGAACATTTCAATCGGGGAAAAGAATCCGTCTCCCGGAACGGTATTACAGGCACAGGTGCCCGAGCAGAAACGGAAAATCAAGCTCGATAAAGAAAAGCCGGTCATTGAGGATTTGACTGACCGCAAGCCTGTCCGCCCTGCTGAAAGCATTGAGCTGCGGGCTGACATACGGGACCGAAGTCTAGTGAAAACAGCGGCCTTTTACTACCGGACGGATGAGAACAAACCGTTTAAGCGAATTCTTGCTGAAAAAGACCGCAACGATAATCTCTACCATTATATTGTGTATTCGCCTGAATTGATCGGGAAGGATCAGCTAGAGTATTATGTGGCGGCCGGGGACGGGATCAATGAAGCGAGAACGCCGGTCAAAATGATTGATATTAAACAAACAAGCAAGTCGCACGGTCTGCGGATGAATATTGAAAACAGAGACACGCTGTCGGGAACTCAATTTCTCAAAGCCACGACAGAAGGGCGAGCTGACCGCATTAAGCTATGGATTGACGGGAAAAAACAAGTGACAGAGCCCGCGATGGAAAAAGAAGTATATTTTGCGTTCGATACGAGGAAAACGAACCTTTATTTTAAAAACGCGGTAACGATGGAAGGAAAAGTGCTGAAGGTGTTCGATGATACAACAAATAAATACCGCACCTATTCTGTTCCATTGCCAGAGACACTGCTTCGGAAAGGGAAGCAGCTGCAGCGTATTACAATACGATCGGGTTCGAAGGTGTCTCCGTTTGATACGGCTGAAAACCGTGATGACTTCTTAGTCAAAAACGCCCGATTGGTGTTATCGGATGGAACGGTGATCAGGGATCAGAGGGTGTCTCCTGAGAAGGAACTCTTTATTGGCGATAATCAGCGCTCGAATAAAAGCTGGCAATTTCAGTTCAATCTGCCTGACGGACTATTTACATCACAGCTGCTGGAGTGGGACACATCAAAGCTTTCTGAAGGCGCTCACCATATTCAAGCAAGCGACGGCAAGGAAAATGTCAGCCTGGTTGTACGGGTAGATAATTCAGGACCTCACATTGAGCCGAATATCACCGAGGGGCAAACGTATAAGGGAAACCTTATCCTGCAGGCCGATATGTATGATAAATGGAGCAAAATTGAGGAAGCGGAGGCGTCTTTAGATGGAGAAAGCATTACACTCCCATATCATACGTCATCTTCTGACCTTTTGCCGGGAAAACATTCTCTAAAAGTGACAGCAACGGATCTCGCGGGCAATAAAGCAGTGATTGAGAGGACGTTTAAAACCGAACGAGAGCATCCGGACCAGCCGGAGGTTATAGACAGCGATGCCGACACGCATAAGGCCAAGCTTTCTGTCCGGGTGAAAGATCCGACGAATGATGCCATGGATGTTGGTTTTTATAGGGGATTTCAATATACAGCGCGAAATCATGTGAAAATATTTAAGCACGCGTCACTGACTGAACCGCCGAAAAGCTTTGTGCCGGAAAGGGAGACCCCATTTACGAATAAAGAATTGGAGCGGGTATCAGCTGCTGATGGAAAAACAGTATCGACAGAAAACAAAGAGCTTTTCCCTTATCATCGCTTTGAAGTGACGGTTGATCCATCAATTGATGAGAATGATCTGGCAGAAGCGGTTTGGAAGGGCAGTTCTTTGCCGGGGAGAAAGGTGACGATGTATGCTTGGAATTATCGGACAAACGAATGGCAGCCTGTTGACAGCTTCGTCGCGAAGGATGACAAACCGTTTACGCTGAAAGCGTCTGTGATTGCCGCCGATTTTGTACGGGAGTCGAAAATGAATGTGATTGTACAGGATGAAATTCCTCCTGCGAAGGATATGTACACATTTGTCTGGATGTCTGATACACAGTATTACGCCGAAAGCTATCCGCATATTTTTGATAAACAGACCGAATGGATAAAGGATAATCAAAAGCAGCTCAATATCAAATATGTGTTCCACACGGGTGATATTGTAGATGATTCCGCCGATATCAGACAGTGGAAAAACGCTGATCGGTCAATGTCCGTTCTGGATAAGAACGGAATTCCTTACGGCGTGCTGGCCGGCAATCACGATGTCGGGCATAAGGACGGCTCCTACAGGGCGTTTGGCAAATATTTTGGCAGCGATCGTTTTGATAAAAAATTGCATTATGGCGGTTCCTATAAAAATAACCGCGGACATTATGATCTGATTTCTAGCAACGGCAATGATTATATCATGCTGTACATGGGGTGGGGCATTACGGATGAAGACATCGCGTGGATGAATCAGGTGCTGAAGAAACACCCTGACCGGATGGCAATTTTAGCTTTTCATGAGTATTTGCTGGTCAGCGGAAACAGAAGCCCGATCGGAGAGAAAATATTCAAAGAAATCGTAAAGCCGAACCCGAATGTCGTGATGGTATTGAGCGGGCATTATCATAGTGCGATGAGAAAAACAGATGAGCTGGATGATGATGGTGATGGGAAACCGGATCGTCTTGTGCATCAAATGCTGGCCGATTATCAGGGCGGGCCAGAAGGCGGTCAAGGGTATTTGCGTTTGCTTCAATTTGACCAGGCCAATGACATGGTGCACGTATCGACGTATTCTCCGTATGTAAAGGATAAGAATTACTATGATACGGATACCTATGGCAACAAGGATGAATTTTCCCTTTCGCTTGATTTGAAGCCAAGAATCAAAAAGGTGGAAACCGATTATTTTGAATGTAACGTATATACCAATGAAGAGCTCGGAAAACGGGAGCAAGTGAAGAGCGGGGATACAGCTGAATTCCGCTGGGATCATCTTGAACCGCAGTCTGTTTATTATTGGTACATTATAGTGGAAGACAGTTTTAACGGCAAAACGAAATCACCGATCTGGAAGTTCAAGACGAAAAAAGAAACATATCGTCCGGCACCAGACCAGTTTGATTTTCGCCATGTCTCCAATCCTTAAAAAGGGTTGGAGGCTTTTTTATGAAAGACGATCCATATAGTGGACAAATGTATAACGGTCGCCTCTGTATACGGATTTTGCATGCTCAAAAGCAGTTCCGTTCTGCAGATATGTTGTTCGTTTAATTAATAGGACTGGCGCTCCCTTTTGAATACCAAGAATGTTCGCTTCTTCCGTGGTGGCAGCGCTTGGCTCAAGCTCCTGTTTTGCACGGGAAATCGGTATGCTGTTATACCTTTCAATATGATCATAGATCGACGACTGAAAATGCGATTCGTTCAATTCACCCGCAAGCTCAAAGGGAATATGTGAGGACTCAATCGCCATTGGAATATCATTTGCCAGCCGCACCCGAGTGATTTTATGGATAGAGGAGGGGTGCCCGCAGCCTAATATAGCCGCGAGCTCCTCAGTTGAATCAATAAGCTGATAATCAATGAGCCTGCTGCCCGGTGTCATCCCGCGGCTTTTCATATCCTCGGTAAAGCTTGTCAGCCCTTGAAGTGCTTGTTCCATTTTTGGCTTGCTGACAAAGGTGCCCCGCCCTTTCAGGCGATAGAGCAAGCCTTCATTAACTAAATTAGAAAGCGCCTGGCGAACTGTCATCCGGCTGATCCCGAATTGTTCGGCATATTCGCGCTCAGAAGGAAGAGGCATATCCGGCTGCAGCTCTCCGTTCTTAATTTGGGTTTTTAATTGCTCCATAATCTGATAGTAAATCGGAATAGGCGATTGTTTATT
The DNA here is from genome assembly GCF_019334685.1 of Bacillus sp. LJBS17. Taxonomy (NCBI): domain Bacteria; kingdom Bacillati; phylum Bacillota; class Bacilli; order Caryophanales; family Bacillaceae; genus Bacillus; species Bacillus sp. LJBS17. The sequence goes on along the minus strand of NZ_CP079759.1, from coordinate 3,552,608 downwards.
GATATTCATAAGTCAGCATGTTCCTTTCAAGGTCTTAATGACGCGGCTTCACGATCAATCAAAACCGTAACATCGGAATGCAGGTGCAAAGCAGATGCGGGAAAATCTTCGCTTATGTTTCCTTCTAACAGCTTACGAACAGCTTCCGCTTTGCTTTTTCCAGAAATAAGCAGCAGAATGCGCTTGCTTGAGAGTATCGTTTGAATTCCCATTGTCAGTGCTTTTTTCGGCACGCTGTCTATGGAGGGAAAATATCTGGCATTCGCTTGGCGGGTTTGCTCATTTAATGTCACAACATGAGTTCGCGACTTGAAAGACGTTCCCGGTTCGTTAAAGCCGATGTGTCCGTTTCGGCCGATGCCGAGAAGCTGAATGTCAGTGCCGCCGAGGGACTCGACTAGCTGTTCATACCGTCTGCATTCAGCTTCCAAATCGTCTGCATTTCCATTCGGAATAAAATGCCGGCTAGGCTTGCTGTCGATATGCTGAAAAAAACGGTCGTTCATATAGAAGTGATAGCTGTTCGGGTCATCGCTTGAAAGTCCGGCGTACTCATCCAAATTAACTGTAGTGACGTTTTGAAATGAGAGATTCTCAGTTTGGTGCAGGCGGATCAGCTCGCGATAAGTGCCTTCCGGTGTGCCGCCTGTCGCTAACCCGAGAACGGCATCAGGTTTTTCCTTGATTGTATCTGCCGTTATTCTGGCTGCTTTTTGGCTTAGCTCTTCATACGTTTGACATTCCATTACTTTCATATCTGGTCAGCCTCCTTGGATATAAATGCAATGTTTCCGCGGCAAATGGTGAGAATCACCTCGCAATCACTGCTGACAATCACTAAATCTGCATCTTTTCCCACAGTCACACTGCCTTTTCGGTCAAAGATGCCCAGCTGTTTGGCCGCGTTTGCAGAAGTTATATTAGCTATATCCGTCCAAGAGCAATTTGTAAACTCACGCATATGCCGTGCACCTTCGTTCATTTTGAGGATCGAACCGGCAAGGGTTCCGTCTGAAAGAAGAGCTGTTCGTCCTCTTACCGTCACACTTTGGCCGCCGAACTCATAAACGCCGTCTTTCAGTCCTTTTGCCCTCATGGAATCGGTAATTAAAATGAGCTTGCTGCTGCCTTTCGCCAAAAAAGCAAGCTTAGCCGCTAAAGGATGGGAGTGGATGCCATCGGCTATTAGCTCTGTCACAAACCCATCATGGGCCAGCGCCGTTCCGATCACTCCGGGTTCTCGGTGATGAAACGGGCTCATCGCGTTGTACAGATGGGTCATATGGCTCGCCCCTGCTTTTGCGGCATCCGACAGCATTGCGGAATCGGCATCCGTGTGCCCCATGGACGCGATAATCGATTCTTCTTTCAAATGGCGGATCAGTTCAAAATGCTGATCCTCCTCCGGCGCAAGTGTAACAATTTTGATCAGTCCGCCCGCCTCCTGCTGCCACTTTTTGAAAAGCGCAACATCCGAAGGCCTAATCCACTCCTTTGGCTGCGCTCCGGCTCTTTTAGGCGAAACAAAGGGGCCCTCTAAATGAATGCCGAGCAGTTCTGCACCTAATAAAGAGGACTCTTCAGCCGCTTTCCACTCTCTTGCGTTCACCAAAGCTTGAGAAATGTTCCCATGCTCTTGGGTAATCGTTGTGGCTAAAAAGCTCGTCGTGCCTTCTTCGGGCAGTCTTGACGACATGATGTCGAGCGTGGAAAAGCTAGCATCCATTGTATCTGCGCCATAGCCGCCGTGGATATGAATGTCAATCATGCCGGGAAGCAAAACGGAATCCGCAGGTGCTTGAATCTCTTTTGAATATGACTCCTTGGGCCGTTCTGTTGAGACTGTGCTGATTTTTCCGTCATTGATTCCGACATAGCCGTTTTTGATTACTTCATTTTCTGTCACGATCGCAATGTCTTTGATAAGAAGACTCTCTGCCATAGATGATCCGCCTTTCTGGAATTTGAATACCTTTATTTTACTCTTTTTCAGACTAGTGATCTAGACCAGCTGAGGTGTTTTCCCGCCTTTTATAAAATCTGTTTTAGGTTCAAGCCTGAAAGTGATAAAATGAAAGTATTGTGAGCAAGCTCGGGGCAGCCCGGAACAGGAGGAACATATCGTGGCAAAGGTTCGCACAAAAGACGTAATGGAACAGTTCAATTTGGAATTAATCAGCGGAGAAGAAGGAATTAACCGCCCGATTACAATGAGTGACCTATCAAGACCAGGCATTGAAATTGCCGGATATTTTACATATTACCCGAGAGAGCGCGTGCAGCTTCTCGGAAAAACAGAGCTTTCTTTCTTTGAACAGCTTCCTGAAGAGGAGAAAAAACAGCGAATGGATTCTCTGTGCACTGATGTAACACCAGCTATTATTCTTTCTAGAGATATGCCCATCCCGCAGGAGCTGATTGACGCCTCCGAGAAAAATGGGGTGCCTGTCCTCAGATCGCCGCTGAAAACGACAAGACTGTCAAGCCGTTTAACCAACTTCCTTGAGAGCAGGCTGGCGCCTACCACAGCAATTCATGGCGTTCTTGTCGATATATATGGTGTCGGCGTGCTGATCACAGGAAAGAGCGGCGTCGGAAAAAGCGAAACAGCGCTGGAGCTTGTGAAAAGAGGGCATCGCCTTGTCGCCGATGATTGCGTTGAAATTCGGCAGGAGGATCAGGATACTCTTGTCGGAAACGCTCCGGAATTAATTGAGCATCTCCTTGAAATCAGGGGGCTTGGCATTATCAACGTGATGACGCTATTTGGCGCTGGCGCGGTCAGAAGCAATAAACGAATCACGATTGTCATGAATCTTGAACTTTGGGAGCAGGGCAAGCAATACGACCGGCTCGGACTTGAGGAAGAGACCATGAAAATCATTGATACAGAAATCACAAAACTGACGATTCCCGTCCGTCCAGGCCGAAATCTTGCAGTCATCATCGAAGTGGCAGCAATGAACTTCAGATTGAAGCGGATGGGGCTGAATGCCGCTGAACAATTCACCAACAAGCTGGCGGACGTCATTGAAGACGGTGAACAAGAAGAATAGGAGTTGGCGTTAAATGAATGAAGCGATAGAACCACTCAATCCAATAGCATTTCAGCTGGGGCCGTTAGCCGTCCATTGGTACGGAATCATTATCGGTCTCGGCGCTTTGCTCGGGCTGTGGATTGCGATGAGGGAAAGTGAAAAACGGGGGCTGCAGAAAGATACGTTTATTGATCTTGTCCTGTTTGCCATTCCGATTGCGATTATTTGCGCGCGAATTTATTACGTTGCCTTTGAATGGGACTATTATGCGGCACATCCGGGAGAAATCATTAAGATTTGGAAGGGCGGCATTGCCATTCATGGCGGATTAATCGGCGCCATTTTAACGGGTTATGTGTTTTCGAGAGTGAAAAAACTTTCGTTCTGGAAGCTTGCGGACATTGCCGCGCCCAGCATTTTGCTCGGCCAGGCGATCGGCCGCTGGGGGAACTTCATGAATCAGGAAGCGCACGGCGAGGCTGTCAGCAGAGCCTTTTTAGAAAACCTGCACCTGCCTGAATTTATTATCAATCAAATGTATATCAATGGGCAATATTATCATCCTACTTTTTTATATGAATCACTATGGAGTTTTGTCGGCGTCATTGTTTTACTGCTGCTTCGCAGAGCGAATTTGCGTAGAGGCGAGATGTTCTTGATCTATATCATTTGGTATTCAATCGGAAGATACTTTATTGAAGGAATGCGGACTGACAGCTTAATGCTGACAGATTCACTTCGCATCGCTCAGGTGATTTCAATCGTATTGATTGTTTTGGCTGTGGCAGCCATCATCTTCAGACGCGTCAAGGGATACTCGAAGGAGCGGTACGCGGAGTAGACGTCAACAAAGGGGGATGAGGCATGAAGAAAATCTTTCTGGCCGGTCTTGCAGCAGGTTTTCAAACAACATGGACGCTGGGTAAAGTGATTTTCCCGGTAACGCTATTGGTCACTTTGCTTCAGCATACCCCTGTCATGGATTGGCTTGTACGGCTGATCACACCGGTAATGGGTCTCTTCGGTCTTTCTGGTGAAGCGGCCATTCCGCTTGTACTGGGAAATATGCTGAATCTGTATGCGGGAATTGCCGGGATTTTAACATTGGATTTATCTGTGAAAGAAGTCTTTATTTTAGCTGTTATGCTTTCATTCTGTCATAACTTGATTATCGAATCGACAGTTGCCGCAAAGGTTGGCATCAGAATTGGCGTCATATTGGCCGTGCGCATCGGTTTAGCCGCTGTGTCAGCCATCGTCATCAACCTTATTTGGCATGGCGGACAGGAAACGGCGCAGTACGGTTTTATCGCTGCGAAGAGCGTGGCGCCAGACAGCTGGCTGGCAATGCTGACAGAAGCCTTAACGAAAGCCGGACTTGGTGTTTTGCAGCTGGCGGCAATTGTCATACCTCTGATGATCATCATCCAGTTTTTAAGAGATTTAGGCTGGCTGCATCGGTTCTCCAGGTGGCTGTCTCCGTTTACGCAGCTGCTTGGCATGAATAAAAATACGTCTATGACAATGGTGGCGGGACTGACGATTGGTCTGGCCTACGGAGCGGGTGTCATGATCAAAGCTGTCGAGGATGACGGCGTGAGCAGGCGGGATATGACATTGGCATTTATATTTCTCGTTGCCTGCCACGCGGTCGTGGAAGATACACTTGTCTTTATTCCGCTCGGCATACCAGTCTGGCCGCTTCTTTTGATTCGTGTCACCACAGCAGTTCTGCTGACAATGGCTATTGCGCATACATGGAAAAAGTGGAAACCCTCAGCGGTTGGAAAGGAAGCAATATGAGTGACAAACAAGTAACGACGATTCTGTTTGATTTAGACGGAACGCTTATTAATACGAATGAATTAATTATCGCGTCCTTTTTGCATACACTGGAGCATTATTATCCGAGCAAGTATAAACGAGAAGATGTCCTTGCATTTATCGGGCCGTCTCTTTTTGAAACGTTCTCTTCGATGGACCCTGATAAATGCGAGGATATGATCGCCATGTACAGAGCGTACAATCATGACATGCATGATTCACTCGTGACTGAATATGAAACGGTATATGAGACCCTGGATGCATTAAAAAAAGCCGGCTTTACATTAGGAATCGTGACAACAAAATTAAGAGATACTGTCAATATGGGCCTCAAGCTCACGGGAATCGGCGAATTCTTTGAAACAGTTGTCACCCTAGATGATGTGACGAATGCAAAGCCTGATCCCGAGCCTGTGCTGTTAGCGCTGAAACAGTTAGGAAGCAAGCCCGAGGAAGCCATTATGGTCGGAGATAATTACCACGATGTGCTGGCAGGCAAAAACGCCGGTACAAAAACGGCAGGAGTCGCATGGACGATTAAAGGGCCGGAAATGCTGGCGAAGCATGAGCCGGATTTTATGCTTGAGAAAATGAGTGATCTATTACAAATCGTTGGAGTGAAGTAATCTGTGAGAAAAACAGATCGTCATCCGGTCTCGGGGGCCAACTCACTGTGGCATGTCTATCAAACGGTACCTTTTCTAAAGGTCGTCAAAAATTTCATTGTCATTCAAATTGCGAGATATACGCCGTTTATAGGGATGAAAAACTGGCTGTACCGTACATTTCTGCGGATGAAGGTTGGAAATCAGACATCCTTTGCCCTCATGGTGATGCCAGATATCATGTTTCCGGAAAAGATCTCAGTCGGAACAAATACAATCATCGGGTACAATACGACCATTCTGGCCCATGAGTATTTGATTCACGAATACCGGATCGGCACAGTTCTGATCGGAGACGAAGTGATGATTGGTGCCAACACGACCATTCTGCCCGGGGTGAGAATAGGAGATGGCGCAGTTGTGTCCGCCGGAACACTTGTCCATAAAGACGTGCCTGCCGGCGCATTTGTCGGCGGAAATCCGATGAGGATCATCTATACGAAGGAAGAAATGCAAGAAAGATTGAAAAAGTCCGCTGAATAACATCAGCGGACTTTTTTGGTTAAAATTGAGTGTTGTTGTTTTCGTAAATATGCTGAACACCAATCCATTTTTGACCGACATTAGAGTAGCGTGTATTTGTCATTCTGACCGTGCTTGTTTTGCTGTCCGTCCGGAATATCGCTTCCTTCATGTTTGTGATGGTGCACTTATCGATGATCACATCAACGTGGAAGGTTGAACCGCCAAGCTGTCTTATGAACTTTCCGCCATTGTCTGCCGTGAAGTTTTTCACTGTGAATGTACTGGCTCTATTGATTTGGAATATCTTATCTGACGCTTTTTGAGCAGAACCGCCGTCGATCGTCACTTTTCCTTCCTTCTTCACCGTTAACGCATCCTCACCAACATCTTCCCATTTCACATTCTGAATGTTAACGTTTCCATAAGTGTGCACGCCATCAGCGGCAGGTGCACCAAGCATCACATTTTTCAGGGTTGCTCCATCCTCCACACGAAAAACAGGGTCTTGGTTTTCTGACTGGCTTCCGTCGCCTAATTCTTTCCCTGCCACAAACCGCTGTCCTTTCCCGTCATATGTTGTATTTTTTGGTACGATAATTGTTTCGTGCACCACTTTGTCTGCTGCAAAAGCGGTTGATGACTGAAACTGGCTGAACCCCATAACCAATCCGAACATAAATAGGATAGACACGAATTTTTTCAATGATAAATCCTCCCCGGATATCTTTCATTTTTTGCAAGAGAAGCGTCAGCGACTTGCACCGGCTTCTCTCACATAGATCGGGGCAAGGCTGAATCTGCTTTAATCATAAAAACAGATAGCCTGAAAGTAAAGACAATTCTGGATGATAAATGGAAAATGAATCGATCTTACCGATTGAAACAAAAAGCATGAATATTGTCGTATTTGCTCAGGATAGAGCATAGTGAGGCTTCAGGTGTTTACTTTTGAATAACTACGGCCTGACTGCCCATTTGTTTCCACGCTTTTTCAAAGCTTGTTCTATCGGTTTTTCTGTTTTTATAGCCATACGGATCATTGAGATACACATATTTATCATCATATCCCGTAACGGCGACGCTGTGTTCGCTGTACGTAATCTCTATCGTTCCGTTTGGCGTTTTCCATGTCTGCATGTTGTCAACTGGCGTAAAGTTGGCTGTCGTAATAACCCAAACTGGATTGCCTTTTTCAAGCTGTTCATAAACAGCAGAAATGCTTTTTCCAGTCAGATCAGACACTTTGTCTCCCGCATAGGTTTTCGCCAGCTGATAGATCGGTCGATGGTAGACACCGAGACCAGGGCCATTCGCCATATCCCCGACAAATCCGTCATTCGGATCACCCTTTAATCCGCTGCTGTATGTCAAAGGCACTGTGGCAACCTGATTTGCCAGGGTGTTTTTTGTCACGTCGTATCCTGCGTAATTCAGCACCATCGCAAGGCTTGTTACTTCACAGCCGTTATAGAGCCGGGGTGCGTCCATTTGATTGTAAAGGATGACATCCAGCGGTTTTGCGCTTCCCTTCAGCTCCTTTTTGCTATTCGCAGCTGAGTCTGTATCGCTATCAGAAACCACTTTTTTAAGGCTGTTCAAAAAAGGAATATCTATATCTTTTGCATCTATTTTAAGTCCGAAAAAAATAACGCCTGAAAGAATCATCAGGACACATAGAGTTCGCAGTGTTTTCATCTTTATCTCCTTGTTCTCTATTTGATTTGTATTATAGCATGCCAGACATAAAGAATTTGAGATATTACGTACCTTTAATACATTGTTCATGATTTTTTCATAATGAGGAGAAGGATATTTGAACTAAAAAAATCCTTACTGAAGTTAAGCGTTGATTTTCACTCTTTCATCTGCTAACATATTATCATATTAGCGAACTAAAGGATTCGGAATTTTCCTTCATAAGATAACAGCGGAGGTGCTCGGGTTGATGTTTATGTTTGAAAAACCGCACGGCATGAGAGATACACTGCCCGGTTTATACGAAACGAAAAAAAAGGTGAGACGATCGTTAACCGATTTGATCAATAAATGGGGATATCAATTTATGGAAACGCCGACACTGGAGTTTTACGATACGGTTGGCGTCCAGTCAGCAATTGAAGAGCAGCAGCTGTTTAAGCTACTTGATCAGGACGGCAAGACATTGGTGCTTCGCCCGGATATGACGGGGCCGATTGCAAGGGTGGCGGCATCGAAGCTTCTGAAACACGGTCATCCGCTAAGAGTCGGCTATGCGGCAAATGTATTCAGGGCTCAGGAGCGTGAAGGCGGACGTCCGGCTGAGTTTGAGCAGGTCGGAGTGGAGTTAATCGGTGACGGCACGACGAGCGCGGATGCGGAGGTCATTGCTTTAGTCGTCGGGGCATTGAAAAACGCTGGGCTGGCATCCTTTAAAATTGCCATTGGCCATGCCGGCATTGCGGATGCTTTGTTTGTTGAGGTGCTCGGGAACGTTGAACGAGCTGATGTGCTGCGGAGGTTCTTATATGAAAAGAACTACGTCGGCTACAGAGAGCATGTCAAGTCTCTCCCGCTTTCCTCCATTGATAAAAGCAGGCTGCTTGAGCTCCTTGAACTGCGGGGCGGTATAGAAGTATGCGGACGTGCCGAGGAAATCGTCGATTCTGCGCAAGGAAAAAGCGTGGTTGATGAGCTGAAGGCGCTGTGGGACATTCTTGAGGATTACGGATGTACGGAAAATGTCCGCCTGGATCTGAATATGGTCAGCCACATGAGCTATTACACAGGGATTTTATTTGAAGTGTACGCCGAGAATGTCGGTTTTGTCATTGGAAGCGGCGGCCGTTACAACAAGCTGCTGGGCCATTTTGATTCACCTGCACCGGCAACAGGCTTCGGGCTTCGGATCGACCGGCTGATTGAAGCCCTTCATATGAAAGAAGAACCTTGTGATATAGACGCTGTTATTTTCAGCAAAGAGCAGCGGGCGCAAGCCATCGCTTATGCGAATGAAGAACGCATGAAAGGGAACAAAGTGGTTCTTCAAGATTTATCGGGAATAGAAAATATCGACCAGATGACAAAATCTTTTGCAAACGTCACTTATTTTATCGGTGCCAGAAAGGAAGAGCAAAATGGGTAAGTTACTCACAATGGCGATGCCAAAGGGCCGGATATTTGAAGAAGCGGCAGGGTTGTTGAGGCAGGCAGGCTACAGGCTCCCTGAGGAGTTTGAAGATTCGAGAAAACTGATCATCGATGTGCCGGAGGAAAATCTTCGTTTCATATTAGCGAAGCCGATGGACGTAACCACGTATGTGGAGCATGGCGTGGCAGACGTCGGAATTGCGGGCAAGGATGTCATGCTGGAGGAGGAACGCGATGTGTATGAGGTACTGGATTTAAAAATCAGCAAATGCCACTTAGCTGTCGCCGGACTTCCGAATACAGACTGGAGCGGCGTAGCGCCAAGAATCGCGACAAAGTATCCGAATGTGGCTTCCAGTTATTTCAGAGAGCAGGGAGAACAAGTCGAGATCATTAAGCTCAACGGTTCAATTGAACTGGCTCCGCTCATTGGGCTTGCAGATCGGATAGTGGACATTGTTTCCACAGGACAGACGCTGAAGGAAAATGGGCTTGTTGAAACGGAGCACATTTGTGACATTACCTCTCGCTTTATTGTTAACCCGGTAAGCTATCGCATGAAAGACGATGTGATTGACGAAATGGCATCCCGCCTATCTCTCGTTGTGGAAGGAGAGACGGCAAAATGAAGATCAAAACCATCAGCGGAGCGGAACGGCTTTCTCTCAAGCGTTCCATCGATGCCGGAACGGAAGAGCAAAGAAAGACGGTCCGGTCCATTATTGAAGATGTTAAAGCAAACGGTGATCAGGCGGTTCACAGCTACACGGCGAAATTTGACGGCATCGAAATAGACAGCCCGCTGGTCACAAAAGAAGAATTTGAGGAGGCATACACCTCACTGGATTCACGTCTTCTTCAGGTGATTAGGCAGGCAATCGAAAATATTAGGGAATATCACGAAAGACAGCTGCAATCCTCCTGGTTTTATCACAGAAAGGACGGCACAATGCTGGGGCAGAAAGTGACGGCGCTGGATTCCGCCGGTGTATATGTGCCGGGGGGAACGGCCGCATATCCTTCATCTGTTTTGATGAATGTGATTCCGGCGCTTGTAGCGGGCGTTGAAAGAATCGTTCTCGTCACGCCTCCGGGAAAAGACGGTCTGCTGTCTCCTGGAGTTTTGGTTGCTGCAGCCGAGCTGGGCATAAAAGACATTTACAAAATGGGCGGCGCTCAGGCGATTGCGGCGTTAGCATACGGAACAGAAACCATTGAGCCGGTGGATAAAATCACGGGTCCGGGCAACATTTATGTCGCGCTTGCCAAACGGGAAGTGTTCGGCGATGTCGATATCGATATGATTGCCGGACCTAGTGAAATCGTCGTGCTGGCTGATGAAACAGCGATTCCGAGCGAAATTGCAGCCGATCTGCTGTCACAGGCGGAACACGATAAGCTCAGCTCATGTGTGTTTGTCACAGATTCCATGGCGCTGGCCGAGGCGGTTTCAGCCGAGGTGAGTAAGCAGCTGAAAACCTTGCCGCGTAGAGAAATAGCGGAAGCTTCAGTGAGAGATTACGGTTGTATATATGTGGCGGAAACAATGGTGGAAGCGATTGATACTGTCAATACACTCGCGCCAGAGCATTTAGAAATCATAACACAGTCTCCGGAAGCTTTGCTTGGCAGTATCAAACATGCGGGTGCAATTTTCTTAGGCAGATACAGCCCTGAGCCTGTCGGTGATTATTTTGCCGGACCGAACCATGTGCTTCCGACAAACGGAACAGCCAGATTTTCAAGTCCATTAAACGTAACTGATTTTCAAAAGAAATCGAGTATTATTTCTTACAGTCAATCAGCCTTTGAAGAACATGCCGAAAGCATCGCGGCTTTTGCCAGACTGGAAGGGTTAGAAGCCCATGCCAGATCAATTGAAGCGAGAGAACGGAGGATTTCTAAATGAGAAAAGCGGAACGCGTCAGGAAAACAAACGAAACAGATATTGAGATGGCATTTACAATAGACGGCGGGGGACAAGCGGATATCAAAACAGATGTGCCGTTTATGACACATATGTTGAATTTATTCACGAAACACGGCCAATTCGATCTTTCCATTAACGCAAAAGGCGATGTTGATATAGATGATCACCACACGACTGAAGATATCGGCATCTGCTTAGGGCAGGCGCTGCTCGAAGCGTTGGGCGATAAAAAAGGAATCAAACGCTACGGATCGGCGTTTGTGCCGATGGATGAGGCACTTGCTCAAGTTGTGATTGATTTAAGCAACCGGCCGCACTTAGAAATGCGAGCTGACTTCCCGGCTGCTAAAGTCGGAACTTTCGATACGGAGCTTGTACATGAATTTTTGTGGAAGCTGGCGCTCGAAGCTCGAATGAACCTGCACGTCATCGTTCATTATGGCACAAACACCCACCACATGATTGAAGCCGTTTTTAAAGCACTCGGACGTGCGCTTGATGAAGCGACAACGATCGATCCGCGAGTTAAAGGAATACCGTCAACGAAAGGGATGCTGTAAATGATCGGCGTGATAGATTACGGAATGGGGAATTTATACAGTGTCTCAAAGGCGCTTGAACGTGTCGGCGTGCCGTATTTTGTTTCTGAAAAGCCGGAGGAGCTGAAAGAAGCTGATGCCTTCATTTTGCCGGGAGTCGGTTCATTTGGAGACGCGATGGACAATTTGCGCTACACGAAGCTTGATCAATTGATTCACGATATGGTCTCAGAGGGAAGGCTGCTTCTCGGGATCTGCCTCGGCATGCAGCTTTTATTTGAAGAAAGCGAAGAAAACGGCACCGCTTCAGGACTCGGGCTGTTAAAAGGAAAAGCAGTCAGGCTGAAAGCAGAAGATGAAAAAGGAAACAAGCTGAAGGTTCCTCATATGGGCTGGAATCGTCTTTCCTTTCATAATGAATCTCCGCTGCTGACTAAAACAGAACAAGGCTACGCTTACTTCGTTCATTCCTATTACATAGACGGGATGGAGGAGAACGCGCTTCTGGCAAGCGCCGATTATGGTGTACGAGTGCCTGCTGTAGTCGGAAAAAGAAACGTCTTCGGCGCCCAATTTCATCCGGAAAAAAGCAGCACGGTCGGAATGTCTATTTTAACCCAATTTACGAAAATGGCAGCAGAACAGAAGGTGAAAAAATGAGTGCTTTTACATTATATCCGGCAATTGATATGAGAAACGGCAAATGTGTCCGCCTTGTTCAAGGGGATTATAATAAGGAAACGATATATGGCGATTCACCGTACGACATGGCTGAGTTATTTGCGAAAGAGGGTGCCGAATGGATCCATCTCGTTGATCTCGACGGGGCCAAAGAAGGGAAAAGAGTGAATGACCGCCATGTGATTGAGATTGCGCAAAAGCTGAACCTGAAAGTCGAAATCGGCGGCGGGATCCGTTCAGAAAAAGACGTCTACGAATATTTATCAGCTGGAGTCGATCGGGTGATCCTAGGAAGCTCAGCAGTTTCTGACCCTCCGTTTGTCAAAAAAATGCTGAAACAATATGGCGAGAAAATTGCAATCGGACTGGATGCGAGAAACGGTTTTGTTTCAACAGAGGGATGGCTGGAAACATCAACCCTTAAGGCAACTGAACTGGGCAAAGAGCTGGCCAATGAAGGTGCGGAAGTCTTTATTTTTACTGACATCGCGACAGACGGAATGCTGTCAGGCCCCAATGTTAAAAGCACGGTCGAGCTTGCTAAGGAAACGGGGAAATCGGTGATCGCTTCAGGCGGAGTCAGCTCCGTCACGGATCTCGAAGCCCTCGCCCGCTATGAGGCGGACGGCGTCTCTGGAGCAATCATCGGAAAAGCATTGTATACCAATCAGTTTACGCTGTGTGAGGCGCTTGAAAGGGTGAAGCGCAAATGATCACAAAACGGATTATTCCATGCCTTGATGTCAAAGAAGGACGCGTTGTCAAAGGAATTCAATTTCTCGAATTGAAGGATGCAGGTGACCCAGTTGAACTCGCTGAAGTGTACGACCGGGAAGGTGCGGATGAACTTGTTTTTCTTGATATCTCCGCCTCGCACGAAGGACGAAAGACGATGGTTGACGTTGTGGAGCAGGTTGCCGCGAAGCTTGCCATTCCCTTTACAGTCGGCGGCGGCATCAATCAGCTCAGCGATATGAAAACGATACTGCGTGCCGGAGCGGACAAAGTGTCGGTGAACACGGCAGCTGTTCTCCGCCCTGAGCTGATTGCAGAAGGAGCCGAGTTTTTCGGTTCTCAATGCATCGTTCTTGCCATTGATGCCAAGTATGACAAAGAATCTGACACATATAAGGTCTACACGCACGGCGGCAGAAAGAAAACAGATTGGGAGGTCACCGCGTGGGCAAAAGAGGGCGTCAAACGCGGGGCAGGAGAAATATTGCTGACAAGCATGGACTCTGACGGTGAGAAAAAAGGCTTCGACCACACGCTGACAAAGCTTGTTTCCGAAGCTGTCCCCGTCCCTGTTATCGCCTCGGGAGGCGCGGGAAACGCACAGCATATGCTTGAGGCTTTTACAAAAGGAGAAGCCGACGCCGCGCTGGCTGCCTCAATTTTTCATTATAAAGAAACATCGATTAAAGAAGTGAAATCATACTTGAAAGAGTACGGGGTGAATGTGAGATGAAACAGGCAGATGAACTGCGTTTTAACGAGGACGGATTAATTCCTGCTATCGTGCAGGATGCGGCAAGCAAAGAAGTGCTGACACTTGCGTATATGAACAAGGAATCGTACGAAAAAACGCTGGAAACGAAGGAAACATGGTTTTACAGCCGCTCACGCCAAGCGCTATGGCATAAAGGAGAAACCTCAGGGAACACGCAAGCCGTCAAAGGTATCCGGTATGACTGCGACCAGGACGCATTGATCGTACTTGTAGAGCCATCCGGCCCGGCATGCCACACTGGCAGCTACAGCTGTTTTATGAAGGAACAAACAGAAGAACAGGCCGCAGGCCGATTCGGCATCATGAACGAACTGGAACGCGTGATCGCGGAACGCCAAGCGGAAATGCCTGAGGGAGCTTATACTACTTACCTTTTCCGTGAAGGCGTCGATAAGATTTTGAAAAAAGTCGGTGAAGAAGCATCCGAAGTCATCATCGCCGCGAAAAATCGGGACCACGAGGAACTCAAATGGGAAGCGGCAGACCTGCTGTATCACCTGCTTGTCCTGCTCAGAGAACAAGCCTTGCCGCTGGATGATGTGCTTGACGTATTGAAAAAACGCCATTCTGAGAAAGAAGAGTAAAGAGCCGTATGATACGGCTCTTTTTGTTTTGTGAAAAAAGTAATAGGTATTTAGATTTATATGAGGTGTTATATATGATTAGTTAATAAAAGGAGATCAAAACCGAGTCTGATTTCCTATTTATCCAAATTCCGCCATGATGTAACATGAAAAAGGATGAAATAATCATCTCTTAACCAGGTCAATAGAATTATTTTTGATATAAAAATAGAATACTATTCTCACAAAACCCGTGGAGGTTCGTAATGAAAAAGATCATCTATATTTGCTTCAGCTTATTACTTGCCCTGACAGGAGGATGCAGTATGAATGACAATGATAAAAACACCACAAATGACAATAAAACAGAAGCGGTAAAACCAAAAGACATGGATCCCAAGGATCTGCCTCAAGTACCTGCGTTTCAGGACGAGAAAACGAGAGAGTATATGGTGTCAACAAAAGAAGAGGAACCAGGATATTATTTGCTGGAATCTAAGCTGAAAGGGTTTAGGATGTTGTTTCCGGAGGATGGGAAGTATCTATCAAGAAGATCATCGTTAACTGGGAAAAACAAAGAAAGTATTGGGTTTAATAGTTATGATAAAGACACCAATGTAATGTTTGATGGCCATGTAACATATTACAAAGAAGAAAGTTTTGCGAATGAACCTAAGACAATGCTAGATATTGTTAGTGGAAAAAATGATTATAAAGGCGAATACAAAAAAAGCAGCAAAAAGAAAACGGATATTTACACTGCCAAGAAAAAAGACATCTTTGACGATATTGATAGAAAATATAATTATTCATACAGTTATTTTGGATATGTTAAGTCTACAGAGGAAGATAACCTAGGAGTAGAATACGCCTTTACCCTTGGATGCAAAAATGAAAATCAACCATGCTCCTTAGATGAACAAAAGGCTAAAAATAAAGTTGAGAAATTAATTAATTCTATCACCTTTTTAATAGATAAAAAGGAGAAATAAGATGGGAAATAAAAATGTATTTGAGAATGAGAACGTAAAGTTAAGGCTAATTGATTTAGAATATGACTATAAACAAAAGTTTGCCTCAACTATTGCGAGTGAAGTTAAGAAAGCTAAGAAGGATTTCGAAGCAGATATACGCAGAATTTATAAAGAGGAAACCCACCACGATCTTCCTGAGAATATGAAAATTGAAATTTACACCTCCAATGAACTTGTAAATCAGAATACAAGTATACAAAGTTCGACCAGAGAATCAGGTTACGATGGAACGGCAATCCATATAATAGATGAGAAAAAACATATTGATCAGCTTCAGATTATTTCAGAAGGTAGTGCCGATAATAAGGATTGGTCATATAACTTTTTTGGTCTTTTTTTAGGAATTGATCATAGTCAGTATGAGGCTACAAAGGAGTTTACTAACAAAGCAAAGAAAGCAGCAGGTAACTCTGAGGATTTAAAAACATTCGCCTTAGGACATTCACTTGCAAATAATAACCAAGTTATGGTGCAATTGATTGATGGAGAATATGATGAAGTTTATGGGGTAAATGGAGCTCAAGTCAATATTGATCAATTACTTGAAACTGATGAAAGTTTATATAGATATGTTATTAGGAAATTTAGTTATAAATATGAAGATATAGATTCCATCCCGCCAGAAAAGTTAAAAAAAGAAATCCAAAAATATTATGAAGACAAAGGCGTAACAGCAAACATCACCCAACGCATCTCAAAAGACGACCCGCTGTACGGAGTCAGCGGCAAGGCCGATTTCATTACATTCGGTGATGTGAAGATGGCAGATACAAATACAAGTGTAAAAGGCATCCGAAATATTATGGATGGGGTTCCTGACGAAGATGTGAGGTCAATTCAAAAATTCCTTCAAAAATATAAGGATGACTATGAAAAAGACGGCTTGAACGGTTTTATAAAGGCAGCCAGCGGGATAGACATAGACCTGATTGAAAAAGTGAAAAACACAGACGGCGCTTTAAAGAAAGTAAGTGTCCTATATGAGCATTTTGATGATGTTAAGCAAATGTATGGCCGAATAAAAGAAGAACTGCCTTCGTTTTTAGGTTTTCTTCATACCTTGTTGAGAAACAGCGGACCGGTCGTAGATCAGTTAGCTGAAAATGGTTATATTGATGAAACGCAAAAGAAAGTCATCAAAAAAGAATTAACGAATATTAATGCGAGTATGCGAGGCATAGAATCACGGTACGAACATTTCATTGACCATCTAAAGCATGGCCAATTTATGCAAGCTTTAAAAGACGTTGGTGAAATAGTGGACTACGTAAAATCAATTCTGTCCTCATTGAAAACACTCGACACAGAAACAAAAGACGCACTAAAACTTATCGTCGACGGCCACAGTATCGTTCAAATGCTCAACGCCTTGTCAAAGGAAAAAGGCTTCAGCTATAAAGGCTCCGATATTTATTTTACAGGGAAGAGCGGCTCGGGAGAAACGATTCAAGTCAATCTCTCATCCGCTGTCAGAATCTATCAAAACGGTATGAAAATCGTTGAAGATATGGAAGATGCGATTTCTAAGTACCAGAAGGTTTACAGTCAGGAAATCGATGAAGACTTCATAGACAAAAAGCAGGCGATCATCACGGCTATTCATCATATGGAAGAAAACCCTTCGCATTATGCCTTCGATCTTCAATTCCGGCTTGCAGCTGGTTTCAGCCACACATTCGATAAATTGGAAAAAATCTCAGTTCATGAATCATTCCACACAGGTGCGCTTCCTGCTAATGATGGAATTGTTGCTGAATTAAAAAAACAGACAACAGAAAAAAGAGATTTTATCAAAAACATCCGCGAGAGTATTGAAAAGCTGTTTGAAAAAGAGGAAATGATTTCTCAGTTATTTGATTTTCAGCCTTAGGAGGAATATGAAGAGTGACTTCCTTATTTTCAGAAAGTGAAACAGAAATTGTATCAACGACCTATATGTTTCTTACCCAAGATGAAATGAAGGGGAAAGCGGGCAGCCTCAATCAACCGATCAACGACTTTCTCAGCCTGACAAAGAAATTTGAGTCTTCATTAAAAGAGGAAATCAAAGGGCAAAAAGGGTTGATTGTAAAAAAAATAAAAAAAGAGCTTGAGTCTAAAAGCGAAAAACGAAAAGCCGCCCTTGAGATGATAAAAGAAGAACATACCGCAAAAGTTGATCGGTACAAAATGATAATAGAAGACCTGCGACAGCAGGATGTAACATTGACTTACAGAAAAAAGAAGCCTGTGAAAGATGTCTAACATAAAAATCTCCTATTCAAACAATGAGTGGGAGATTTTTATTTTGATCACGGCAAAAATATACTGAAAAAGTCTTTCTCCATTGATATGATTGAGAAAGAGTAAAAATCATCCTTTTGCTATGACTTTTCACCTTTCTGAACGCTGAAACAGGAGGAAAATATATGCCAACCAAGAAACAAAAATCTAAAAGTAAATTGAAACCCTTTTTTGCCTTAGTAAGACGGACCAATCCTTCTTATGGAAAGCTCGCCTTTGCGCTTGCCCTCAGTGTTGTAACCACACTGGTCAGCCTGCTCATTCCATTATTAACAAAGCAGCTTGTCGATGGTTTTTCTATGTCAAATCTGTCAGGCACGCAAATCGGGTTGATCGCGCTGGTGTTTTTCGTTCAGGCGGGTTTAAGCGCTTATGCCACCTATGCCCTTAACTATAATGGACAAAAAATCATCTCCGGCCTGCGGGATTTATTATGGAAGAAATTAATTAAGCTTCCTGTCTCTTATTTTGATACAAATGCTTCCGGAGAAACAGTCAGCCGTGTAACGAACGATACGATGGTGGTCAAAGAATTGATTACAACCCATATCAGCGGATTTATTACAGGCATCATTTCTGTCATTGGATCATTGACAATCTTGTTTATTATGAACTGGAAGCTGACACTGCTTGTGTTAGTGGTCGTTCCGCTGGCCGCTCTTATTTTGGTGCCGATTGGACGGAAAATGTTCTCCATTTCACGGGAAACACAAGATGAAACGGCTCGTTTTACAGGACTGCTGATTCAAATTCTCCCGGAAATTAGACTTGTTAAGGCTTCAAATGCGGAGGATGTCGAATATGGGCGCGGGAAGATGGGGATTTCCTCATTATTTAAGCTTGGCGTTCGTGAAGCCAAGGTTCAATCGCTTGTCGGCCCGCTTATTTCACTCGTGTTAATGGCAGCGCTTGTCGCAGTGATCGGATATGGCGGCATGCAGGTCTCATCAGGCGAGCTCACAGCCGGAGCGCTCGTGGCTTTTATTTTATATTTATTTCAAATTATTATGCCGATGGGCCAGATTACAACGTTTTTCACACAGCTGCAAAAATCAATCGGTGCAACAGAACGAATGATTGAGATTTTGGCAGAGGAAGAGGAAGATACAGTGACAGGAAAACAAATTGAAAATGCACATCTGCCTATCCAGCTTGATTGCGTGTCTTTTGGATATAAGCCTGATCAGCTGATCTTAAAAGAGGTCAGCGCCGTCATTGAAGCAGGTAAAGTCACAGCGATTGTCGGTCCGAGCGGCGGGGGGAAAACGACGCTGTTTAAGCTGCTTGAACGTTTTTATACTCCGACTGCAGGGACCATTCGGCTGGGGGACGAGCCGGTCGATACTTACTCGCTTGAATCGTGGAGGGAGCATATCGGGTATGTATCACAGGAAAGCCCGTTAATGTCCGGGACAATCAGAGAAAATATTTGCTACGGGTTAGAACGAGATGTGACGGATGCTGAGATCGAAAAAGCCGCGGAGATGGCATATGCGCTCAATTTTATAAAGGAGCTGCCGAATCAGTTTGATACAGAAGTAGGCGAACGCGGCATTATGCTGTCAGGCGGACAAAGGCAAAGAATCGCGATTGCGAGAGCACTTCTCCGTAACCCAAGCATTCTTATGCTCGATGAAGCTACCTCAAGTCTCGACAGCCAATCTGAAAAATCAGTTCAGCAGGCACTGGAGGTGCTGATGGAGGGCCGCACAACGATTGTTATCGCTCACCGCCTATCTACCGTTGTAGATGCGGACCAGCTTTTGTTTGTTGAAAAAGGGGAAATTACCGGTCGTGGAACACACCATGAGTTAATGGCTTCCCATGGCCTTTATCGGGATTTTGCTGAACAGCAGCTGAAAATGAATGCAGACTTAGAAAACAAAGCCGGGTAAATTTTGGTCGAATCAGCCAATAAAAAAGAGGAGGGATTTTCCCAATCCTTCCTTTTGAACTATTGAGGGGCCTACGATTTATGGTATACTACTGACGGTAATATTGTATAAAACGGAGGGTAGTTGTGGGAAAACACACTTCTGAACATAAAAATCACGCACAAATTGTCCAGCTGCTTCAAGATGGACAATATTTTTTTCATAAAGGCTTGAAAGCGTATAAAGAGCGCAATCTAAAACGGGCAAGCAAACTGATTCAGCGCGCGGTTCATTTGGAGCCGGAGGATTCAGAGATGCTTTCACAGCTTGCGGTCATTTATTCGGAAATGGGCCAATATCAAGAGTCGAACGATCTTCTTGACTATATCATGGCAAATCTGGAGGCCGAAATGCCGGAGTGCCATTATTTTAAAGCGAATAACTTTGCCCATCTGGGGCTCTTCCAGGAAGCTTATAAAGAAGCGGCCGCTTATTCTGATGCGGACCCGGATGGTGAATTCGCCGAAGAAAACGATAGTCTGCTTGATTTGCTCGATTTAGGAGACGACGGCATTGAGGATTCGTTGTATGATCAGGATGAACTGCTGGTGAAACAGGATCGGGCAAAGTCATTGCTGGAAAGCGGCCAGCTTGCTGAAGCGGTTGCGGCGCTTGAGGAAATCACAGCTGAATATCCGGAGCTTTGGTCAGCATACAACAATCTCGCGCTTGCCTATTTCTATTCAGGAAACGTTGTAAAAGCGAAGCAAACCGCTTATGAAGTGCTTTCTCATAATGAAGGAAATCTTCACGCCTTATGCAATCTTCTCGTTTTCTACTATTATGAAAGAGAAGACGAAAAAGTGGCGGAATTGAGTGATCAGCTCTCCAATGTCTATCCGATGCTAATGGAGCAGCGTTATAAATTGGGTGCTACTTTGGCGCTTGTCGGCCGCTACGAGATCGGATATAAATGGCTCAAATCATTATATAAAATCGGCTTTGAAGGTGACGACACCTTCTTTTACTGGCTTTCATGCTCTGCTTATTTTACGGGACATACCGACTTTGCCGAGACGATCTGGAGAAAAGTCGAGTCGCAATATCCCGGCGAAGACCGCCCGGCGCCTTGGATTGAGCGGAGGGAAGCTCTTCCTTCATCTGTGGAACAGCGTCTCGCAGCCTATTATATCAGCAGCACAAAGGGAGAAACAGAGCATCTTGAAGCGGTGATACGCTCAAAGAGAATAACCGCTCCTTTTGAAAATCATTTTGTAAAGCTGCTTCTAAATGGAGATTCTGCTGCTGCTGACGTTTCAGAGGATGCACTTTTCGCCTATCAAACGGTCAAACTATTAGAGCAAGCTGAAAAAGAAGAGATGAAAACAGAAGTCATGAGCTGCTGGGTTTTCCATGTCATCCAGCAAATTCGTGCAGATGCTCCGTTGAAAAATGAGAAAGGCTGGGCAGCAGCCATCTGTTATATTTGGAAAGAAGCCCATGGCAAGCAAGACACGAAAAAAGACACAGCGGCCCGATTCGGCATCTCTCCGGCAACTTTGACGAAATATATGAAATATATTGATGATATTTTAGAATAGTAAATTTTAAAGAGTCGATTTATTTAATCGACTCTTTTTTTGTTTGATAGATTATATTAAGAAAATAATATCGACAGTTTTTTTACACGCTTAAGAAAAATGACAAATGATGTGTGACTTGACATCTGTTTGAAACATAAATGTAATAAAATTTATCGCTAATTTGTCGAAACTTGATGGTATAATGATTCTCGTACATAAGGAATTAGTGTTTTTTACATATGATGTGAAATAAACGCTATACAACCAGAATAAGAGATGCACAGAATAATTAACCATAAACAACCATCATTCCTCGTAGAGTATGAGGAACGAAACTTGATGTTCAAAATACGATTCCAAATGAGGACAGGTTCACAGTAAAAGGGAGGATATAAAAAGTGAGAAAGAGTTTAATTACACTTGGTTTGGCTTCCGTCATCGGGACAAGCAGTTTTTTGATCCCATTTACAAGTAAAACTGCATCGGCGGAAACATTAGATGAAAAGAAACAAAAAATCGAAAGCAAGCAATCTGAGGTTGCTTCCAGCATTGAAGCGAAGGAAAAAGAATTAACTGAGCTTCAGGAAAATCAATCAAAGATTGAAAAAGAACTGAAAGACATTAACGCTAAGGCGCTTGATACAAGTAACAAGATCGAAGATAAAAAAGAAGAAAATGATAAAACAAAAGAAGAAATCAAAAAACTGAAAAAAGAGATTAAAGAAACAGAAGCACGTATCGAAAAACGCAATGAAATCCTGAAAAAACGCGTTCGTTCTTTACAGGAAAGCGGCGGATCTCAAGGATACATAGATGTTCTTCTAGGATCAACAAGCTTTGGTGACTTTATCTCTCGTGCGACTGCGGTTTCATCTATTGTGGATGCAGACAAAGATTTAATCAAACAGCAAGAGCAGGATAAAGCGAAGCTCGAAGATTCTGAAGCGGATTTGAATGATAAGCTGAAAGAAGTTCAAGCTGCATTGGCTAAATTAGAAACAATGCAAAAAGACCTTGATAAACAGCTTAATGAAAAAGACAAGCTTTTCGACGAAGCAAAAGCAAGCCAAAAGAAAACGGCTAAAGCGATTTCTGAATTAAAATCAGAGGCGTCTGAACTTGCAAATCAAAAAGCAAATACTGAAGCTGAACAAGCACGCATCAAAAAAGAACAAGAAGCAGCGGCTGCTTTGATCAAAAAGCAGGAAGAAGCACAAAAAGCATCTGATGAAACACAAACAGATGACAGCCAAACGGCTACAACTGAATCAGCAAAAGCAAGCTCATCTGATGATTCTTCAGACAATTCTTCTAACGGTTCATCAAACAGCTCGTCTAACGGCTCATCTTCTAAGAAGAGCAGCGGCTCAAACAGCAATTCAGGCGGCACTGTTATCAGTAACTCTGGCGGAATTGAAGGCGCGATCAGCGTTGGTTCAAGCATTGTAGGACAATCTCCGTACAAGTTTGGCGGCGGACGCAGTCAGTCTGATATCAACAACCGTATTTTTGACTGCTCATCTTTCGTACGCTGGGCATACGCTTCTGCAGGTGTTAACCTTGGACCTGTAGGCGGAACAACAACTGATACGTTAGTTGGCAGAGGACAAGCTGTCAGCGCGTCTGAAATGAAACGCGGAGACCTTGTGTTCTTTGACACTTACAAAACAAATGGACACGTAGGAATCTACTTAGGAAACGGTACTTTCCTAAACGACAATACATCTCATGGCGTATCTGTTGACTCTATGAGCAATCCTTACTGGAAAGCAGCATTTAAAGGCGTTGTAAGACGTGTTGTTCAATAATAAATATGACAAGGGCCTTCTATAAACAGAAGGCTCTTTCTTTATTAGCATATACCCTTTTCGAATACATTTAATCGTGTTGAGCAAAAAAATAGCGTATCACCATGAGATTTTATAGGATATGGGTAAGGAATACGTTTGATGGGGATTCTTATCTTATAAGAAAGAGCCCAAACTTGAAAAGATGGTTTAAGGAGTGAATAGTGTGTCAGAAGAAAAAATTTATGACGTGATTATAATCGGCGCAGGCCCTGCTGGGATGACGGCCGCTGTATACACATCAAGAGCGAATTTATCGACATTAATGATTGAAAGAGGAATTCCTGGCGGACAAATGGCCAATACGGAAGATGTAGAAAACTATCCTGGATTCGAAAGTATCCTTGGGCCTGAGCTTTCTAACAAAATGTTTGAACACGCGAAAAAATTCGGCGCTGAATACGCTTATGGCGATATTAAAGAGGTCGTTGACGGCAAAGAGTACAAAGTAGTCAAAGCTGGTTCAAAAGAATATAAAGCCCGTGCTGTCATCATTGCTGCTGGTGCGGAATATAAAAAAATCGGTGTGCCTGGCGAAAAAGAATTGGGTGGCCGCGGTGTATCTTATTGTGCAGTATGTGACGGCGCTTTCTTTAAAGGCAAAGAACTAGTCGTTGTTGGCGGCGGAGATTCCGCGGTTGAAGAAGGCGTATATCTGACTCGTTTCGCTTCAAAAGTAACAATTGTTCACAGACGAGATAAACTCCGTGCTCAAAGTATTCTTCAAGCGAGAGCATTTGACAATGAAAAAGTTGACTTCCTGTGGAACAAAACCGTGAAGGAAATTCATGAGGAAAACGGCAAAGTCGGTAACGTAACGCTTGTCGATACGGTAACCGGTGAAGAAAGTGAATTCAAAACAGACGGCGTATTCATTTACATCGGCATGCTTCCTCTGTCTAAACCGTTTGAAAACCTGGGCATTACGAATGAAGAAGGCTATATCGAAACAAACGACCGCATGGAGACGAAGGTTGAAGGGATTTTCGCTGCCGGAGACATCCGCGAAAAATCACTGCGCCAAATCGTAACGGCTACAGGAGACGGAAGTATTGCGGCACAAAGCGTACAGCATTATGTCGAAGAGCTCCACGAAACGCTGAAAACCTTAAAATAAAAAGGGCTGTCATACGAGTTTCACATTACGTTACTGGGTTTTAATTCCGTTGTAACACATGTGTAATGCTTTTCGGTTATGATTAATAAAGTAATTGACCCCCTTTTTATAATGAATACACTTTTTTGGCACGGATTCTCCAGTTATCCGTGTCCTTTTTTTGTCCATAAATAAAAGATGAATGCCAGTTACAGCAAAATCATCTGAATTAAGGAATGAATATGCTGTAAAATAGAAGAAAAGATTGTCAATGTCTCTTCATTGTGGGAGGCATCTTGAAGCGGTATAATAAAGAGACGATGACAGGACGAAGGTTAGGTGACGTACTTGCAAAGAGTGACAAATTGTGTGCTTCAGACGGATGACAAAGTTCTTCTGCTTCAAAAGCCGAGACGCGGATGGTGGGTCGCGCCGGGAGGCAAGATGGAGAGCGGAGAATCAGTTAGAGACTCCGTCATCAGAGAGTACAGAGAAGAGACTGGTATCTATATCATAAATCCTCAATTAAAAGGCGTTTTTACCTTTATTATTAAAGACGGTGACCACATTGTCTCCGAGTGGATGATGTTTACGTTTGTCGCTGATTCATATACAGGACAAAATGTATCAGAATCAGAGGAAGGCAAACTGCAGTGGCACGATGTCAATGACATTCAGAACCTGCCTATGGCCCCTGGAGACGGCCATATCCTTGATTTTATGATGAAGGGACAAGGGCTGCTGCACGGCACATTTACGTATACACCGGAATTTGAGCTGCTCAGTTATCGTTTAGATCCGCAGCACATCAAATAGAAAGACAAGTCAGGGGGGAGAAAGATGAGTGCTAGTGAATCACATGATATTCAGCTTGTCATTATAACCGGAATGTCGGGAGCGGGGAAAACTGTCGCGATCCAAAGCTTTGAAGATCTCGGCTATTTCTGCGTCGATAATCTTCCGCCTTCATTGCTTCCGAAGTTTTTAGAGCTGATGAAGGAATCAAATTCGAAAATGAGCAAAGTTGCGCTCGTGATGGATTTGCGCGGCCGCGAATTTTTTGACCGGCTGATTGAAGCGCTGGATGAAATGGCCGAAAATCCGTGGATCACACCGCGAATTTTATTCCTGGACGCGAAGGATTCCATTCTCGTCACGAGATATAAAGAAACGAGACGCTCGCATCCGCTGGCAGCGACTGGCCTGCCGCTTGAAGGCATCGCGCTGGAACGAGAGCTGCTTGAGGAATTAAAAGGCCGCTCTCAAATCATTTACGATACGTCTGACATGAAGCCGCGTGATTTGCGTGAAAAAATCGTGAAGCACTTTGCGACAAACCAAGGAGAGACATTTACCGTGAATGTCATGTCATTTGGTTTTAAATACGGTATTCCAATTGATGCAGATCTCGTCTTTGATGTCAGATTTTTGCCGAATCCGTACTATATCGAAAGCATGCGGCCGCTGACTGGCAAGGATAAAGAGGTTTCCTCTTACGTCATGAAGTGGAATGAAACACAAAAGTTCAATGAGAAATTAATTGATCTGCTGAGCTTTATGCTTCCATCTTATAAAAGAGAAGGAAAAAGCCAGGTTGTCATTGCGATCGGCTGCACAGGGGGCCAGCACCGCTCTGTGACATTAGCCGAGAATTTAGCTGATTATTTCAAAAAGGATTACTATACTCATGTTACTCACCGGGACATTGAAAAGAGAAGCCGGAAATAAGATGGGACATAAGCCGAAAATTGCAATCTTTGGCGGCGGTACAGGTCTTTCTGTATTGCTTCGGGGCTTAAAGCATAAACCTGTTGACATCACGGCCATTGTAACAGTTGCCGATGATGGGGGAAGCTCTGGCCGTCTGCGGAATGAACTGAAAATTCCGCCTCCCGGAGACATCAGAAATGTGCTTGCCGCTTTATCCGATGTGGAGCCGCTTGTTGAAGATCTTTTTCAGCACCGCTTCAATAAAGGGAATGACTTAACAGGCCATTCTCTCGGGAATTTGATTTTGGCAGCGATGACAAATATAACCGGTGATTTTTTTCACGCTGTCACTGAAATGAGCAAGGTGCTGAATGTAAGAGGAAAGGTTTTGCCGGCTGCCAATGCCAGTGTTGTTTTGCATGCTGAGATGGAAGACGGCCGCGTGGTCTCAGGCGAGTCAACGATCCCAGAATACGGACAGCGCATTAAGCGTGTTTTTCTCACGCCTGAACAGATTGATCCGCTGCCGGAAACAATAGACGTGATCAGGGAAGCGGATTTGATTATTATCGGCCCGGGAAGCCTCTATACAAGCATTCTTCCCAATTTGCTCGTCCCAAAAATCGGGGAAGAAGTGATAAAGGCGCCGGCGAAAAAAGTATACATTTGCAACGTGATGACTCAGCCCGGCGAAACGCTCCATTACACCGCTGCTGATCATGTGAAAGCCCTCAATCAGCATATGGGCTGCGGTTTTATTGATACGATATTAGTGAACAGTGAAGACATTCCCGACGAAATAAAACGTAAGTACGAAATGGAATCGGCGCGTCCTGTTGATTTTGATATCGAAGAGCTGAAAGCGATGGGGCTTGAAGTCATCAGAGATCAAATTGTAACGTATAAAAATGACGTAATACGTCACGATACACATAAAGTGGCCTCTCTTCTTGTTGATTTACTGAAAGAATGAAGCCTTGAAATGAGGTGGCTATATGTCATTTGCATCAGAAACAAAAAAAGAATTAACGAATCTGGAAGTGAAGGACTGCTGCATTAATGCCGAGCTGTCTGCACTCATTCGGATGAATGGAGCTTTATCATTTACAAACCGCCATCTCGTACTCGATGTTCAAACCGAAAACGCGGCGATTGCCCGCCGCATCTATACATTGCTGAAAAAACAATATGATGTGTCGGTCGAGCTGCTGGTCAGAAAGAAAATGCGGCTGAAAAAGAATAACGTCTATATTGTGCGTTTTTCAGAAAATGCAAAAGCGATCTTAGAGGATTTAAAAATACTCGGGGAGAATTTTGTGTTTGAACGAAGTATTTCGAAAGAGCTGGTCAAAAAGAGATGCTGCAAGCGTTCTTATATGAGAGGAGCATTTTTGGCAGGAGGTTCGGTCAATAACCCGGAAACCTCCTCGTATCATTTAGAAATCTTCTCTCTTTATAAGGAGCATAACGATTCATTATGTGACCTGTTAAATGAGTTTCAGTTAAACAGCAAAACGCTTGAACGGAAAAAAGGCTACATTACCTATTTAAAAGAGGCTGAAAAGATTACAGAGTTTCTGAACGTAATTGGCGCTCACAATTCGCTTCTGCGATTTGAGGATGTCAGAATCGTCCGGGACATGAGAAATTCGGTCAACCGCCTCGTCAATTGTGAAACAGCCAACTTAAACAAAACAATCGGCGCATCGCTGAGACAGGTGGAAAATATTAAATACATCGATGAAAGAATCGGCCTGGAGGCGCTGCCTGAAAAACTTCGGGAAATTGCGCAGCTGCGAATTGATTATCAGGAAGTGACGCTGAAAGAGCTGGGGGAAATGGTAGCAAGCGGGAAAATCAGCAAATCAGGGATCAATCACAGGCTGAGAAAACTTGACGAAATCGCAGAACAGCTGCGGACAGGGCAAACCGTCACTTTAAAATAACCGTAAAGAAAAGGGGAGATCTTATGGTTCAACAGAAAGTGGAAGTTCGATTAAAGACAGGACTGCAAGCACGTCCTGCTGCTTTGTTTGTACAAGAAGCAAACCGGTTTACGTCAGATGTGTTTCTTGAGAAGGATGGGAAAAAAGTAAACGCCAAAAGCATCATGGGGCTGATGAGCCTTGCGGTAAGCACAGGCACTGAGGTTATCTTGATTGCCCAGGGAGAAGATGAACAAGAGGCGCTGGAGAAGCTGGCTGCTTACGTTCAAGAAGAAGTTTAGGTGATAAAAATGAGTGACTTTCTAAAAGATTGCTTTCAGAAAATTGGCTGGGAGAAAGATCATGTCAGCTTCGGCGATCTTCCCCTTTTTCTCAAAGCAATGGCATACCGTTTTCCATTCGAAAACCGTGCCGTACTTGCAAAAGAGAATTATAAGATCACAAAAGAAGAGCTATGGCGACGTCTGCTCAAAGATCAGCACGGCGGCCTATGCTACGATCTAAATGGTTTCCTTTATTTTGTCTTGCATGAGGCCGGGTTTCATGTGAAGCTCATTCGAGGAACGGTTTATGCAGGCAATCAAGAGGGATGGGCACTAGAAGGGACGCATGCTGCTGTATGGCTGTCTGCGGAAAACGGCGATTACCTCGTTGATATCGGCTTCGGCATCAACCTGGCGCTCCAGCCGATACCGCTTTCCGGAGAAACGGTACAGTCACCAGTCGGGTCATTCCGAATCAAAAGAGAAGAGACAGAAAAGGGCAGCCATGTTCTGCTGATGGACAAGGGAGAAGGCTGGCAAATCGGGTACGCCTTTACTCTTGAAGAGAGTGATCTCGGTGATTTAGATAACATGAAGGACATCATTCACTCTCATGAAAAATCTCCTTTTAACAAATCCCCGCTTGCCTCAAAGCTGACGCCGAGCGGAAGGATGGTCATGTCAGAGCGCCATTTTACGATTTATGAAAACGGCGGTGACATTCAAAAAAGCGACATCGGTCCTTCAGAATTTGAAGAGAAATTAAATACTCATTTTTTGTAACGTGAAAAGCTTGCAGGTTATCTGCAAGCTTTTTCTTATGAACAAGTGTAGATCGCTGTATCAAATGCATCTTCTGGGATATACAGTTTTCCCTTTTCGTATTTATAAGGAATTTCATTCTCTTTAAAACACTCTTTGGTATAGTCAGTTAGTGTATCCCCAATTTCTATGTATTTCCCGGTATAGTTGGGCTGACATGCTGAAAGAATTGACGTCATTGCCAGAAACAGCATGATTTTCTTCATCACGACACCTGCCTATTATGAAAATTTTACCTTTATCATTCTATCATAGCAAAAAGAAAAAGACCGATTTACTATTCCGCACATGCTATAATAATTTTGGAATCTTCTAGAAAAATCATCGTGATGTACATATAAGGGGGATCAACGTGTATCGGATTTTGCTTGTGGAAGATGATGAGCGGATTGCTTCTTTGCTGGGCGGTCATCTTCAAAAATACGGATATGAAGTGAAAATTGCTGAACAGCTGAATGATATAAAATTGGAATTTGCAGAAATGAAGCCTGATCTTGTGCTGCTTGATATCAACCTGCCTTTTTTTGACGGGTTTTATTGGTGTAGGCAAATCCGTACCATTTCCAATGCGCCGATTATCTTTATATCGGCACGGACCGATGAGCTGAATCAGGTAATGGCGATTGAAAATGGCGGCGATGATTATATCACAAAGCCGTTCCATCTAGAGGTAGTGATGGCCAAAATCAAAAGCGTCCTGCGCCGCACATATGGTGAATACTCGCCCTCTTTGCCGCAGGAATCAAGAATAGTGGAGCTTGGCGGGCTGACGATTTATCCTGATCAAAATGAGGCCGAATGGAACAGCGTCCGTATTCTGTTTTCCCAAAAAGAATTTCAGCTTCTCTCTATTTTTGTGAGGGAGCATAAAAAAATTGTCTCTCGTGATGAACTATTGGAGGCGTTATGGGATGACGTTGATTTTGTCGATGACAATACGTTAACGGTCAATGTCAACCGGCTGCGGAGAAAACTGGAGAATGCAGGACTGACAGATTGCATTTCCACAATCAGAGGACAAGGCTATCAATTTCAAGTCAATCGGAAGGATGAAGCGGAGTGTTAAAGACTTATCTCATCGACCGCTTAGCCATTATTCTATTTTCATTATTAGGGATAGGGTCCGCCATGCTGATTGCGTATTTAAGCATTGTAGAGAGCGGCGCAGAACCTTCCAAAGAAAATATGATGTACATATGGATTTTGCCCGGTACTCTTTTAGCCGCAGGTTTTGCTGCTGATTATGTTCGGCAATTTTCCTTTCTCACATATGTTAAAAAGCTTGCAGAACAAGCCTCTTCTTCGAATGACATCGGACAGTCTTTGAAAGCCAGAAAGCCAAGAACAGGAGAGCAAGCGCTTTGGACGAAAATGATCAACGCACTCGGGCAGCAATACGAAAGCAGGCTCTCACAATATATCAATCAGCAAAAACAGCATTATACCTTCACCAACCAATGGGTCCACCATATGAAAACACCGGTATCCGTCATATCCTTAATGATTCAGGAAGGAAAAAACGGAACCTCATCCTCTTTTTCGACGTTTTTAGAGGAGCTGGAGGATGAGAATGAGAGATTTCGCCACGGTCTTGATATGATGCTGCAAACGGCCCGGCTGGAGGAATTTGCATTTGATGTAAAGCCGCAAACCTTTGATTTGGCAGAAATGGTTCGTTCACTGATCAATCAGGAAAAACGTCAGTTTATTAAACGGCGCCTTTTTCCAACATTACATGTGCCGCCAAATGCCGTTCAGATTTCCAGTGATCAAAAGTGGCTTTCCTTTGTTGTTGAGCAAATCCTTTTCAACGCCTTAAAATATTCAAAGCAAGGTGTGGGAGACCCTATTACAATCCGGATTGAAACACAGGGACATGAGACGCGCTTGTCGGTTGCCGACGAAGGAATCGGCATACCGCCGCAGGATCTGCCGCGGATTTTTGACGCGTTTTTTACCGGAGAAAACGGACGAACCATGAAAGAGGCAACTGGAATGGGCCTTTATTTGGCAAAACAGGTGTGCAGCCGTCTCGGCCATAAGCTGTATGCGGAATCAAAAGAAGGGGCTGGCACTGTGATGACCATCGTGTTTTCAAGTGACACCCTCGTGAATGTGACAGCATTGTAAGGTTGGGGAGCGGAATTGCAAGAAAGTTCGATGGGAGGATGCTGACTTCCTTTTTATAATAAAGAAAAAGGAGGAGCAGAACATGAACGTGTTGCAAACAACGAACCTATCGAAAACGTACTATTCAAATAAAGGAACAATATCATACCAAGCGCTCAGCGCCTTTGATCTCAGTGTGTCAAAAGGAGAATTTGTCGGGATTATGGGGCCGTCGGGAAGCGGAAAAACCACGCTTTTGAATTTGCTGGCTACCATTGATAAGCCGACCCAGGGCGAGATGATGATCAACGGCATTCAGCCGAAAACGTTAAAGGACCAAGAGCTGGCTTTGTTTCGCAGAAGAGAACTCGGCTTCGTCTTTCAGGATTTTAATCTGCTTGATACGCTGACGATTCGTGAAAATATTCTCTTGCCGCTCGCATTGGATAAGGTAAAGCTGAGAGAAATGGAAGCCCGATTGGATGAACTGGCGGATACGCTGCAAATCAAGCATATTCTCGATCACCGCACATATGAGGTGTCGGGCGGACAGCAGCAGCGGGCAGCCTGTGCCAGAGCGATTATTCACAATCCAGCGCTCATTCTTGCCGATGAACCGACAGGAAACCTCGACTCAAAATCGGCAAAGCAAGTGATGAACACACTAGCTCAGTTGAATGAGGAAAAGGAAGCGACGATTCTGTTGGTTACGCATGATGCCACAGCAGCAAGTTTCTGTAAACGAATTGTTTTTATTAAAGACGGACGTTTCTTTTCAGAGATTCACAGAGGAACAAACAGGCAGGTGTTTTATCAAAGTATATTGGATACCTTGAGTGTGTTGGGAGGCGATTTTCATGAATTTGAGAACTATCGCCCGTAAAAACATTCTTGGGAATCTGCAACGGTATGTGGCCTACTTTTTAAGCTGTGTGTTTGCCGTTTCGGTGTTTTTTGTCTTCACATCATTTATTTTTCATCCTGATGTCAATGAAGACAATATATATGGCGGAAGCCTTGTCAAAACATGCTTGAGCGCAGCTCTTGTCGTCATCATTGTGTTTTGTATATTTTTCATCACATATTCCAATTCAGCGTTTTTGCAGGCAAGAAAGAAAGAGTTTGGGCTGCTGACACTGTTTGGCACATCAAAGCAGCAGCTTCGCAAGATGATTTATTATGAGCAGTCACTTATTTCTCTTGCGGCGATTGCGGCCGGCATTGGAGCAGGCCTGTTATTTTCAAAACTGTTTTTTATGATCATGACATGGATGCTCAGCGTGAAGGTGCCGATTTCGTTTGCCATTGTGCCGAAAGCGTTTGTGATGACAATTGCCGGCTTTCTCATCCTGTTTCAGACGCTGCTCATTTTATCACTGGGACGGATTCGGAAGCTGGAAATCATTGAACTGATTAAATCGGCCAAAAAGCCGAAAAGCTTGCCGGTTTATTCGAAATGGCTCACTGTATTGTCTTTGCTATGTCTTGGCAGCGGTTATTATCTATCTGCAACAGCCAATGCAATTGACATGATGTTTCGGGTATTTCCAATTTTGATTTTAGTGTTAATTGGCACGTATTTCTTTTTTACACAAAGCAGTGTGGCGTTTTTCCGCATGCTGTACCGAAAGAAACACAGCTTCTACAAAGGCACAAATATCATTGTGCGTTCCAACATGATATTCAGGCTGAAGGATCATGCACGCATGCTGTTTTTAACCTCTGTCATTACAGCGGTCATACTAACAGCTACAGGTGTCATCTATATGTTTTATTCCGATTTACAAAGGCAGGAGGAGCAAAGCATTCCTCAGTCTGTTTCCTGGGTGGAAAAGGATGCTTCCCGCTTTCAGGTCATGAAGCCTGAGACGGCTGAGAATACATTGAAAAAAGCTCATGTTGTTATCAAGTATAAGGTGGATGCCACTGGGATTCCTGTCACTTTTCAGTCAGACTTGCCGTATGGAAATAAGAAGATGGAAGCGGAAGCTTTGCTGATTTCAGAAAAGGTCTATAATCAAGTCGCAAAGGAAAAAGGGTTCCCAGTTATTCATTTACAAGAAAATGAAGCATTTATTAATGTTTCTTTTCAAATGATGGTTAAAGACACATTTGGAGAAGGGGAAACAGCAGCATTTCATATGAAGTCAGGAAAAACCCTTTCCTACGTCATGAAAAAGCAGCAAAACAAAGGGATATTGATGTCTGTCGATGGAGTCAGCCGTTTATTGGTTGTCAGCGAAAAGAGCTTTGACAGTCTGTCACAGGATGTGCCGCTGAAGGAACAGATGAGAATGGTAGGTTATGAGCTTGAGCATTGGCAGGAGACGGTGGATGTCTCTGAAAAGCTTGAAAACATGGTGCCGAAAGAACATACATCTGATTTTCAAACACGTGCTCCTAGTTATCAAATTGTGAAGCAGGGAGTTGCATTAATGCTGTTTATTGGTCTGTTTGTCAGCGTGCTGTTTTTTATCGTGCAAGGAAGCATGCTGTATTTGCGGATGTTTACGGAAATAGAAGATACGAGAGTGCAGGTGTTAGCGTTAAAAAGGATAGGGGTTACGGACAAAGAGATTCACTCGATCCTTGGAAAGCAAATAGGATTTTTATTCTTCATCCCATTTATCGCAGGTACGATTCACGCCGGCTTTGCGTATGCAGCGTTAAGTAATATGCTGAATTCCAATTTATTTCTTGAGGCCGTAATTGTCATCTTCATTTATTTTGTATTCCAGGCTGTTTATTATATCGTCACCCGCCATATTTATAAGCGTGCTGTTCTTCAGCGTATGTAATAGAAATCCGGTCTGTTATCAGACCGGATTTTTGATTTATTGAAATTCTCTTGTGAGATTTTTCGGTGTTTGTCCTTGAATGGCTGCAATCATATTTTCGGCGGCCTGTTTGCACATGTTGAAGCGCACTTTAGCTGTTGCTGAACCGATATGAGGAAGCAGCGTGACATTATCCAGCTGCAGAAGCGGATTATCTCGGGTGACAGGCTCTTTTTCGTATACATCTAAGCCGGCTCCCCTGATCCAGCCTTCCTGAAGAGCGCGAACCAGTGCTTTTTCATCGACTGTCTTTCCCCGGGAAATATTGACGAAAATTGCTGAATCCTTCATTAACTTAAATTCACGTTCTCCTATCATGTGATAGGTTTCATCAGTCAGCGGCGTAATGAGAAGAATAAAATCAGATTGCTCCAGCAATGTATCAAGCTCTGCATACTTAACGCCGATGCTGTCTTCTGTTTCTTGTTTGCGATGTCGGTTATGATAAAGCACTTCCATATCAAAACCAAATTTGGCGCGTCTCGCTGCTTGTTCTCCAATTCTGCCCATGCCGATAATGCCTAACGTTTGATGATGA
The DNA here is from genome assembly GCF_019334685.1 of Bacillus sp. LJBS17. NCBI lineage: Bacteria > Bacillati > Bacillota > Bacilli > Caryophanales > Bacillaceae > Bacillus > Bacillus sp. LJBS17. The sequence goes on along the minus strand of NZ_CP079759.1, from coordinate 3,518,325 downwards.
ACATCAATTCCGAAAAGCGCTTCCTCTTCCACGGTTCCCCATTTTCCTGCTCTGACAAAACGGTCCAGTTCGGCAACACGTCTGGCGGAAGACAGAATCAGTGAAAAAGCCAGATCTGCAACTGTGTCATCCAGTGTATAAGGTGTATGAGTCCCGACGACTCCTCTTTCTTTCATTGCTTCTATATCGAAGTTATCGTAGCCTACTGATTGGTTGCTGACCACTTTGAGCTTAGGCGCGTGTTCCAGCAACTCACGATTGATTGACGGCCCGGAAGTCCCTGACGTTAAAAGCCCTTCCGCATCTTTTAATTTTTCAAATAGCACGTCACTCGGAAGCGTATCCTCCTGCCATACTTCATAACGGCAATGTTCACCGATGAATGCTTCAATCTCTTCAGGAATCGGTTTTGTGATAAATACAAATGGTTTCAACAAGGCTCCCCCTTTATGGCTATTGTCTATTTCATTATATCGGAAATAAATAGATGTTAAAAATATAGCTGCATTCTTTTTATTTTCTGGTTCTTTTGAACTTAAAATGGAGATCGAACAGCTAAATCTGCTTAAAAAAGTTTTTTAATTATCAGAATTCACCCATATTTTTTGTCAGACAAATCATCAATATGCGAGCAGCAGCCGGATTATAGGATTCATTAAATATAAATTTTATTATCTTTGAAAGATATAAATGTTTATGTTTTGATTCTACAGTCCAATTATAGTGTCTTTTTTTGAAATCCTTTTCTTGGCTTATTCCTATGCTATAATTCCTTACTGTAAGCTGGGTAAGAAGGCTTGCAAAATCATATGGATGGGAGATGAATCAAATGGTTTCTTTAACATCAATTTTGGAACACAATCAGCGGTTTGTCAGAGAGAAGAAGTATGAACCGTACAAAACGACAAAGTTTCCTTCGAAAAAGCTCGTCATTGTCACCTGTATGGATACAAGGCTTACAGAACTTCTTCCGCAAGCAATGGGGCTTAAAAACGGTGATGCTAAAATTGTAAAAAACGCGGGAGCCATCGTTTCTCACCCATTTGGAAGCGTGATGCGAAGCATACTGGTCGCGATTTATGAATTGCAGGCTGAAGAGGTATGCATTGTCGGCCATCATGAATGCGGAATGTCAGGGCTGAATGCGTCCTCGATTCTTGAGAAAGCAAAGGAACGCGGGGTGGAGGATAGCTGCCTGAATTTGCTGACGAGTGCCGGACTCGATTTGAAAACGTGGCTGACTGGTTTTCACAGCGTGGAAGAAAGCGTTTCCCACAGTGTGAACATGATTAAGAATCATCCGCTGCTTCCGAAAAAAGTGCCGGTTCACGGACTTGTCATTCATCCTGAAACAGGAAAACTTGAAGTGGTCATTAACGGTTATGAAACTGAGCTTATAAACAATCACTCATAAGGGAGGTTATAATAAAATATGCGATTCTCAGGGAGATTCAAGGGATACAATTTACAGAAATTTCAGAAAGACTTGATTGCAGGTATCGTAGTAGGTGTCGTGGCAATTCCTTTAGGAATGGCGTTTGCCATTGCCTCGGGAGTCGAGCCTGAATATGGGCTATACACTGTTGTTATAGCAGGGATTTGTATTTCTTTGTTTGGAGGATCAAAATATCAGATTGGCGGTCCGACGGGCGCCTTTGTCCCGATTTTATTCGGCATTATCATGCAGTACGGCTTGGAAAATCTGCTGATTGCGGGGTTTATGGCAGGAGTGATGCTGGTACTTTTTGGGCTGTTTAAGCTCGGGAAAATAATGAAATTCGTGCCCAAACCCGTTATCGTTGGTTTTACAGCCGGAATTGCCGTGCTGATCTTTACGGAACAAATCGCTAATTTTCTCGGATTGAGAAATGTTGAAAAACATGAGAACTTTCATCACAACATGTTTGAAATTGTGCAGCAGCTCGGCACCTTTAACGTGTATGCCATTTTGACAGCTGTGATCGGGCTCGTCATTTTGCTTGTATCCGCCAAGGTGATGCCTAAAGTGCCGGGCGCTTTGTTGGCGCTTCTTATTTCCACAGTGGTCGCGGTTGTCTTTTTCCCTGACCGCATGGCAACGATCGGGTCAACTTATGGAGAAATCCCCCGCCATTTGCCTGAATTTCAGTTTCCTGAGCTTACTCTGGATAAAATGGTTATGCTGTTTCCGGCTGCGCTTGTCATCGCGCTTCTTGGAGGACTTGAGTCGATTTTGTCCGCAATGGTCGCTGATAACATGAAGGGCTCAAAGCATGACAGCAACAAGGAGCTTGTCGGCCAGGGGATTGCGAATATGGCAGCGCCCCTGTTTGGCGGAATCCCGGCTACAGGAGCGATTGCGAGAACGGCGACCAATATAAAAAACGGAGCGGTTTCTCCAGTTTCCGGCGTCGTTCACGGCGTAGTCGTTCTCCTTGTCCTGCTTGTATTTGCGCCTTATGCGTCCCATGTGCCGCTCGCCAGTATGGCACCGATTCTCATGGTGGTCGCATGGAATATGAGTGAGCGCAAGGAAGTCGCAAACATGCTGAGACTGAAAAACGCTGATTCCTTTATTTTGGCGGCGACCTTCGCCCTTACGGTTCTGTTTGACTTAATCATCGGTGTGGCAACCGGATTGCTGCTCGCATTTGTGTTCTTTATCAGAAGAATGAGCGAAGCGACCCGCATCCACAATCAGGAATCGCATCCTGTTCTGGCGAAGAGAGAAGATCCATCTGTCAGCATGTATGCCATAGAAGGGCCGCTGTTTTTCGGGTCAATTGATTCCCTTGAATCGTCATTGCTGGAGCATGTACAGAAAAAACCGAAAACCCTCATTCTGCTCATGAATAAGGTGCACTATATGGATACGTCAGCTGAAGCGGTGCTTGGGAACATTATGAATCGAATTAAACGCCACAATGGAAAGCTGATGATTGTAGGATTGCAATCGCAGCCGAAGGAGCTGCTGCATAAAACAGGCCTTTTTCACAAAATAGGAAAGCAGCATTTCTTTGATCACCATGATGAAATCACAGGTTAAAAAAAGCGGCCATCGCGGCCGCTTTTTTATGCATGCTCAAATCGTTTTGTCAGTTTTTCTTGGTGGGCCTTCATGACGTCTTCTAAAGAGACACCATACATATCAGCAAGAATGGCGATATTTCCGATGACATCTCCCATTTCTTCAATCAATTCTTGTTTTTGCTCAGCACGTGACGATTCTTTCTCATCCGGCCGGTCTCTGCCGATTTCATACGCCCTGACAGCCCGGGCCAGTTCTCCGGCTTCCTCCATTAAAAAGCCGACGCGAATAAAAGGTCCGTATTCTGTCCAGCCTCTTTTTTCGTAAAACTCTTTCATCCATTTTTCTGCATCAGCCAGCTGCAACCTCATCACTCCTGCATTCTTTATGTATTTCATATTGATATTATCACATGAAGATGGGACAATATATAGTGTGTTTTTGAATATTTAACACGATATATAGATGCGGAGATGACAAGATGAAAACCATTTGTGTATTTGCGGGATCAAACCCTGGGGGAAATGAAGCGTATAAAAGAAAAGCGGCAGAGCTTGGCACGTACATGGCTGAGCAGGGAATCGGCCTTGTCTATGGGGGCTCCCGCGTAGGCTTGATGGGCACGATTGCTGACGCGATTATGGAAAACGGCGGAACTGCAATCGGGGTCATGCCGAGCGGTTTGTTCAGCGGGGAGGTTGTCCATCAAAACCTGACTGAGCTGATTGAAGTAAACGGGATGCATGAACGAAAGGCTAAAATGAGCGAGCTGGCGGACGGCTTTATCTCGATGCCGGGCGGCTTCGGTACATATGAAGAATTATTTGAAGTGCTGTGCTGGGCACAGATCGGCATCCACCAAAAGCCAATCGGACTGTACAATGTAAACGGATATTTTGAACCGATGATGAAAATGGTGAAATACAGCATTCAAGAAGGGTTTTCTAACGAATCGCACCTAAAACTGATTCACAGCTCGTCACGGCCGGATGAGTTAATTGAGCAAATGCAAAATTATTCTTATCCGATTTTAGAAAAAAAGTGGACAGAAATTTAAAAAAGAGACTTTCTCATGGAAGTGGAGAGAATGAGTCTGCCACCTAGCGTATGATCCATGAAATATCGAGTGTTTTTAACAAAGTGAGGTTTCCTTAAGGGAAATCTCTTTTTTATTTCTCTTTTGCCTGCATCGTATATTTAACAGTAATAGAGGACTTTATCACTAGTTTGGATAATAAGCACAGATAAGGAGGGGATGAAAATGGCAACATTGTCAGATGTGGCAAAAAAAGCAAATGTTTCGAAAATGACGGTATCACGAGTGATCAATCACCCTGAGACGGTGACAGATGAATTGAAAAAGCTTGTTCATTCTGCGATGAAAGAGCTGAATTACATCCCTAATTATGCGGCGAGAGCGCTCGTGCAAAACAGAACACAGGTTGTGAAACTATTGATACTTGAGGAAATGGATACGACAGAACCATATTACATGAACCTGCTGACAGGAATCAGCAGGGAGCTGGATCGCAATCACTATGCTCTCCAGCTTGTGACAAGAAATTCTCTTAATATTGGCCAATGTGACGGCATTATTGCCACCGGCTTGAGAAAGAACGATTTTGAAGGTGTAATAAAAGCTTTTGAGAAGCCGCTCGTCGTATTTGGACAAAATGAAATGGGCTATGACTTTATCGATGTGAATAACGAGAAAGGCACTTTTATGGCAACCCGCCATGTTATGGGGCTGGGGGAGCGGGAAGTTGTCTTTTTTGGCATTGATTTAGATGAGCCTTTCGAACGTGCAAGAGAACAGGGGTATATACGGGCGATGAATAAAAGCTTTAAAAAATCGAATATGTTTCGGATCGACAACAGTTCAAAGAAAAGTGAAGACCTTGCAAGAGAACTGCTGAAATCCATGGACAATCAGGCCGCATTTGTCTGCGCATCTGATCGAATCGCGCTCGGCGTCATTCGTGCGGCGCAATCCCTTGGAAAGCGAATTCCAGAAGACGTTGCGGTTACCGGGAATGACGGTGTGTTTCTTGATCGCATCTCCTCGCCGCGCTTGACTACGGTCAGACAGCCTGTTGTTGAAATGGGGGAAGCCTGTGCGAAAATGTTGCTGAAAAAAATGAATGAAGACGGTGCTGCACAAGGAAGTCTATTTTTTGAACCAGAGTTAATTGTACGAGAATCAACGCTGTAAGCGCCTTATTCTGTTATCGGTAACAGGGTGAAAAGGATTGTTCCCACAATTTCATCATGATACTTTCAAACTATGAGCCGGCTTCAATAAAACGGAAATCAAAGGGGGAAACATGATGGAATATGCAGCGATTCACCACCAGCCATTCAGCACAGATGCTTATTCTTATGATGGGCGGACTGTGCATATCAAGATTCGGACGAAAAAAGGTGATGCAGATCACATTCGATTCATTTGGGGTGATCCCTATGAGTACAACGACGGCAAATGGTCGGCAAACGAGCAGCCGATGAGAAAAATTGCTGCAACAGAAATGCATGACTATTGGTTTGCTGAAGTGGTGCCGCCATTTAGGCGTTTACAATATGCGTTTGTTGTAACAGACGATCATGAAGACATCTTTTTCGGAAGTTCGGGTGTATGCCCTTATAACGAAAAAACACTGGAAACGATTCATTATTACTTTAAATTTCCGTTTGTTCACGAGGCTGATACATTTCAAGCGCCTGAATGGGTCAAGTCAACGGTTTGGTATCAAATTTTTCCGGAGCGTTTTGCAAATGGAAGAGAAGACTTGTCACCGAAGAATGCATTGCCGTGGGGGAGCAAGGACCCGGGCGTCAATGATTTTTTTGGAGGGGATTTACAAGGAATTGTTGACAAGCTTGATTATTTAGAGGATTTAGGGGTGAACGGCATTTATCTGACGCCGATCTTTTCCGCGCCTTCTAATCATAAATACGACACGCTGGATTACTTTTCTATTGATCCGCATTTCGGGGATCCTGAGCTTTTTCGTACATTGGTCAGCCAGCTGCATCAGCGGGGGATGAGAATTATGCTTGATGCGGTTTTTAACCATATAGGAAGCGCGTCTCCGCAATGGCAGGATGTCGTCAAAAACGGAGATCAATCCCGCTATAAGGACTGGTTCCATATTCACTCTTTTCCCGTCACAGACGACAATTATGACAGGTTTGCTTTTACAGCTGATATGCCGAAGCTAAACACGGCTAATCCCGAGGTGCAGAAATATTTGCTTGATATTGCTTTGTACTGGATTCGCGAATTTGACATTGACGGCTGGCGTTTGGATGTCGCAAATGAAGTGGATCACGCTTTTTGGAAGACATTCAGGCAGGCTGTAACTACTGAAAAGCCTGACGTTTATATTTTAGGTGAGATCTGGCATTCTGCCGAACCCTGGCTTAGAGGGGATGAATTTCATGCGGCGATGAATTACCCTTTTACAGAGCCTATGATTGAATACTTTGCTGACCAGACGATCTCAGCTTCACGTATGGCTCACCGTGTCAATGCACATTTGATGAATGGGATGAAGCAGGCCAATGAGGTGATGTTTAATTTACTGGATAGCCATGATACAAAGCGCCTTTTGACCAGATGCCGCAATGATGAGAAGAAAGCACGCGCATTGCTGGCCTTTATGTTTGCCCAGGCAGGTTCCCCCTGCATTTATTACGGGACGGAAATCGGGCTGGACGGCGAAAATGATCCATTATGCCGGAAATGTATGGTTTGGGAAAAGGAGAAGCAAAACCAAGACATGCTGCAATTTATGAAACGGTTAATTGCTTTACGCAAGCAGGAAAACACTTTATTGACTGAAGGACATCTTGAGTGGAATCTGCTGGACGACAAAAATGATTTTATTAGCTTTTCGCGGACTCTTGATGAAAAAATACTGATTTATTTCTTTAATCAAGGGAATGTGGTTCAACACGTCAGTTTACGAGAGTTGAATATTGATAGGAATAAGAAAATCTGTGATGCATGGACAGAGCAGCCACTTCATCATCACGATGTCATTGCCGTTCAGCCGGGAGAATTTTTGATTTTGAGTGCTGCTGCCCCTGTATAACATTCTGTTATCGGTAACAAATCGAAAGTTGTTGTAACCGCTTTCTATAGGACGATACAATTGTTATAGTTTCGTAAATAGAAGGGGGAAAAGAGATGGTTCTTTTAAAAAAGGGGTTCGCCATATTGGCGGCATCATTTCTGGCAATCGGCCTTGCCGCCTGCTCAAGTTCAAAAAATCCAGCAAGCGCTGATGGCAAAAAGGTGCTGACTGTGTCTGTCGAAGAAACGTATAAAGAATACATTGAAAGCATAAAAACAAAGTTTGAAAAAGAGAATGACGTCACAGTAAAAATTGTTGAAAAGCAAATGTTCGAACAGTTGGAGGCGCTTCCTCTTGATGGCCCGGCGGGTAATGCGCCTGATGTTATGCTGGCTGCATATGACCGGATCGGCAGTTTGGGACAGCAAGGACATTTGCTTGACATTAAGCCATCTCATACAAAAAGCTTTGGTGATAAAGAAATGCAGCAGGTGACAGTTGACGGCAAAGTGTACGGAATGCCGCTAGTCATTGAGACACTTATTTTGTATTACAACAAAGATCTTTTAAAAACAGCGCCAAAAACATTTAAAGACCTTGAAAAGTTAACGGAAGATCCTCGATTCGCGTTTGCTTCGGAAAAAGGAAAATCAACCGGATTTTTAGCAAAATGGACTGACTTTTATATGTCGTACGGCTTATTGGCTGGATACGGCGGATATGTGTTTGGAAAAAACGGCACAGATTCCGGGGACATTGGCCTGAATAACAAAGGTGCTGTGGAAGCCGTGAAATATGCGGAGAAATGGTTTAAAACCTATTGGCCGAAAGGAATGCAAGACAATTCAAGCGCAGACGACTTTATTCAGCAGATGTTTTTAGAAGGCAAAGCGGCTGCGATCATTGGCGGTCCTTGGTCAGCTGCCAACTATAAAGAGGCTAAATTGAACTACGGAGCGGCTCCCATTCCGACATTGCCAAATGGAGAAGAATACGCCCCTTTTGCTGGCGGGAAGGGCTGGGTTGCCTCGAAATATACAAAAGAGCCCGAGCTGGCTGAAAAATGGCTTGAGTATGCTGCAAATGATGCCAATGCTTACGCTTTTTATGAGGATACAAACGAAGTTCCGGCCAACACGGCTGCAAGGAAGAAAGCCGATGAGCAAAAGAATGAACTGACGTCAGCTGTAATTAAACAATATGAAACAGCAACGCCGACTCCAAATATTCCGGAAATGGCTGAAGTATGGACAGGAGCGGAAAGTTTAATTTTTGATGCAGCTTCAGGAAAAAAATCGACACAAACATCAGCGAATGATGCTGTAAACGTCATAAAGGAAAATATTAAAGAAAAGTATGTGAAATAAAACGGCGGGATAGCGTCCGGAAGAATAGAGGGCGGAAAAAATGAATAAACATCACACACTTGCAAAGCAAAAACGAAAGGCAGGGCTTTTATCGATCATTCCAGGACTTGGGCAGATTGCGAATCAGCAATTGTCAAAGGGGCTCTTATTTCTTGCCATCACAGGCTTGTTTGCTTTTGAATTATGCGTTTTCGGTATACAGGCGCTAACCGGATTGATGACATTGGGAAGTGTTCCCGGTGAAGATCACTCGCTGTTTATGCTGATTGAAGGCACGCTGCAATTGATCGTGACGGTGATTTTCCTCATGTTCTATATCTTTAATATCCATGATTCGCGTAAGACCGCCGCTATGAAAGCGGCGGGTTTGGAAGTCAATACAACAGCCAAGGATATGATCTGTCATGCGGGCGATAAAGGGTTTCCATATCTATTTACACTTCCGGCATATATCATGATGGTGTTTGTGATTATTTTTCCGGTTTTGGTGACTCTGTTTGTTGCATTAACAAACTATGATTTTTATCATATTCCGCCTAATCGTCTGATTGACTGGGTCGGGTTTAAAAATTTCTTAAATATTTTTTTCCTTGGCTCCTATCGTGAAACATTTGTGAATGTACTGGGCTGGACGGTTATCTGGACAATCTGTGCAACAACGCTGCAAATCATTTTAGGTATTGTGACGGCACTTTTCGTCAATCAGGATTTTATAAAAGGCAAGCGGATATTTCGAATGATTTTCTTATTTCCATGGGCTGTTCCGGCGTTTATTACAATCATGAGTTTTTCCAACATGTTTAACGACAGCATAGGAGCGGTGAATGCACAGGTGATTCCACTATTCAATCACCTGCCGTTTGTTGAGCTGCCTGCGATCGCGTGGAAGACTGATCCTTTCTGGACAAAGACAGCCCTCATTATGATTCAGACGTGGCTCGGCTTTCCATATATATATGTCATGGTAACGGGAGTGCTTCAGGCGATTCCAGGTGAACTGTATGAAGCGGCAAAGATTGACGGGGCCACTTTTATTCAGCGTTTTCGGCATATTACATTCCCGATGATTTTATTTGCCACAGCACCCGTGATGATTACTCAGTATACGTTTAATTTCAATAATTTCTCGATCATCTATTTATTTAATGAGGGAGGGCCAGGCAGTGCGGGAGCCGGGGCCGGGTCGACCGATATCTTAATTTCGTGGATTTATAAACTGACAACAGGCACATCACCCCAATATTCCGTTGCGGCGGCTGTGACACTGTTAATTTCTTTCATTGTCATTGGGATTTCACTGATTGCTTTCAAAAAATCGAATGCTTTTGGCAATGAGGAGGTTATGTAGGTGAACGCGAGAACTGCCAGATTCCTTAATAGAATCTGTACGTATTTATTTTTGACGCTTTTAAGTATTGTCATTATCTATCCGTTGCTGATTACGGCATCATCAGCCTTCCGTGTGGGGAATTCGGCGGCTTTTCAGCTCGATTTTTCGGGTTCTTGGACATTGGATCATTTTAAGCGGCTATTTGACGAAACGCTTTATCTCAATTGGTACAGCAATACACTTGTCATCGCGCTATCGGTCATGGTTTTGCAGGTTACAATCGTGACACTTGCCGGGTACTCGTACAGCCGCTATCGGTTTGCAGGCAGAAAAAAGAGTCTGATATTCTTTTTAATCATTCAAATGGTGCCGACAATGGCGGCGCTGACTGCTTTTTATGTCTTGGCGATGCTAATAGGCGCACTCGATCAATACTGGTTTTTAACAGCGATCTATATCGGCGGCGGAATTCCGATGAACACGTGGCTGATGAAAGGTTATTTTGATACTGTGCCGAGAGAAATTGATGAAGCCGCGCGAATTGACGGAGCGGGACATCTGAGGATTTTCGCTTCAATTGTTCTGCCGCTTGTTAAGCCAATGCTCGCGGTACAAGCGCTTTGGGCGTTTATGGCACCATTTGGCGACTATTTGCTGGCGAAATTTCTGCTTCGCTCACCGGAAAGGCTGACCATCGCTGTAGGATTACAATCCTTTATTTCTAATCCGCAGCAGCAAAAAGTAGCTCTATTTGCAGCCGGTGCCATCCTTGCCGCACTGCCGATATGCGTTCTATTCTTTTTTCTCCAAAAGAACTTTGTGTCCGGATTGACAGCCGGCGGAACAAAGGGGTAATTCCAATGAAGAATCTGGAGAATGAAAGCTTTATCATCCGCTGCCTGAAGGCGGCTGCATCCCCATCAGGTGTTTGCCGCTATGGGAATACCTTCAGCTGGCTGCAGCTCTCTTTTCTCTTTCTGTTTTTAACGGCCTGCTTAATGGCGCCGTTAGCGGTTTCGTTTGTGAAAATGGATCACTTCAGCGTTGCATCTTTCATGCCGTCAGCGATTCAAGGGGTTAATGATCAATTTGCTGATCAATTGCAGGGTTTTCAAATCAGGAACGGAAAACTAACAGGCGGGAAGAGCTCTGAGAGAATTGAAGATGGGCAGAATGTGATGGCAGTCGATGTGAAGCATGAATATGAGACAAGCGGTGAAAATGGGCGATTGAAAGTAACTGGATTTGAAAACGCCATCATATTTCAACCTGATCAACTGGTGATCACCGATCAAAACGAAACGGGGTTTTCTGTTGGCTATGCGAAAATGGACGTTAAGCTCGAGAAACCAAACGTCCATGATGTAGAGGTCTTGATCGATACATTGTGGTTGGCACAGTATAAGCCGATGATCATGATGCTGGCATATACGGTGGTTTCTATGATCCAGCTTTTGTTAACGTTTGTTCTTGCAGGTGGCCTCTGGATCACAAAAATATCAAACATGATCTCTATTGCGTCATTCAAGGAAGCAGTATCTACGGCGATTTGCGCCTCGGCATTGCCGGCATTTGCGGCAGCTGCTATCGGCATGGTTCATTTTGATTTGATTACTGTATTGATGATCCATTCGTGGGGCGTTACTTTGATGATTTCTTTTGCATTTAGATATTTGACCAAAACCCGCCGTGATAATGGAAACTTACATTCGGGAGGAAATGATGATAAATCAGCGGTTATTTGAGATTGATGAATGGAAAATCAAAACAAATACATTTAATAAGGAGCATACACGGCTGCTGGAAAGCCTGACGTCTCTTGCCAATGGCTATATGGGGGTCAGAGGGAATTTTGAAGAAGGCTATTCAGGCGACAGTCACCAAGGCACATATATTGCAGGCGTGTGGTTCCCCGACAAAACGCGAGTAGGCTGGTGGAAAAACGGGTATCCAGAATATTTCGGAAAAGTGATCAATGCGATGAACTTTATAGGCATAGGCTTATATGTTGACGGTGAAAAAATCGATCTCCATCAAAACCCAATCGAATCATTTGAGGTAGAACTCAATATGAAAGAGGGGATTCTGCGGCGAAGCGCTGTTGTCCGCATTCAGGATAAATCCGTCAGAATCAGGTCAGAGCGGTTTCTTAGCCTTGCTGTAAAAGAACTCTGTGCGATTCATTATGAAGCGGAGTGCCTGACGGGAGATGCTGTCATTACGCTTGTTCCTTACCTGGATGGAAATGTGGCAAATGAAGATTCTAACTACCAAGAACAGTTTTGGCAGGAGGAAGCGAAAGGTGCTGATTCTCACAGCGGCCATTTAGCGGCAAAAACGATCGAAAATCCATTTGGAACACCGCGCTTCACGGTTTTAGCCGCGATGGCAAACGAGACGGAGGGTTTTGTCAATAAAAGCTTTAAAACGAATGAAATGTATGTCGAGAATCGCTACAGCTACCAAACGAAGGCATCTTTGAAAAAGTTTGTGATTGTCACGACTTCCCGTGATTTTCGGGAGGAAGAGCTTTTTTCGAAAGCCAAGGAGCTTTTGGCGGATGTGGTTGAGTACGGCTATGAAAAAGCAAAACGGAGGCACACTGATCGATGGAAGGAAAGATGGGCAAAAGCGGACATTGAGATTAAAGGAGATAAGGAGCTTCAACAAGGAATACGCTACAATATCTTTCAGTTATTCTCGACATATTACGGGGGCGATGCCCGTTTGAATATCGGGCCGAAAGGATTTACTGGCGAGAAATATGGAGGTGCCGCATATTGGGATACTGAGGCGTACGCCGTTCCGATGTATTTGGCGACAGCCGAGCCGGAGGTGACGAAAAACCTGCTTTTGTATCGCTATCATCAGTTGGAGGCTGCCAAACGAAACGCTGCAAAATTGGGGATGAAGGGGGCACTTTATCCGATGGTGACGTTCACCGGTGATGAATGCCACAACGAATGGGAAATCACCTTTGAAGAAATTCACCGCAATGGCGCGATCTGTTATGCGATCTACAATTATATCAATTATACAGGCGACTGTAACTATATGGAAGAATACGGGATAGATGTTCTTGTGGCAGTCAGCAGATTTTGGGCCGACCGTGTTCACTTCTCGAAACGAAAAAATAAGTATATGATCCATGGCGTTACAGGGCCGAATGAATACGAAAACAACGTTAACAACAATTGGTATACGAATGTCATTGCGGCTTGGACGTTGGAGTATACTCTACAAAGTCTCGAAAGTATCTCAGCGGAGAAACGCCGCCTTCTGGATGTGCTGGAAGAAGAATTGAAAGTCTGGAGAGAAATCATCCAGCACATGTACTATCCATTTAGTGAAGAACTGCAAATTTTCGTTCAGCATGACACGTTCTTGGACAAAGACCTGCAAACAGTTGACGAATTAGATCCAGCGGAACGGCCTCTTTACCAGAATTGGTCATGGGACAAGATTCTCCGTTCCAATTTTATTAAGCAGGCAGATGTTCTCCAAGGCATTTATCTTTTTAATGACCGTTTTACAATGGAAGAAAAACGGAGAAACTTTGAATTTTATGAGCCAATGACTGTTCATGAATCAAGCCTATCGCCCTCTGTCCATGCGATTCTTGCAGCCGAACTCAAGCTGGAAAAGAAAGCGCTCGAATTATATAAGCGCACAGCAAGGCTTGATCTTGATAATTACAATCATGATACGGAAGAAGGCTTGCATATTACTTCAATGACGGGTAGCTGGCTGGCAATCGTTCATGGCTTTGCAGGCATGCGCACCGCGAATGAGACGCTGTCATTTGCTCCGTTTTTGCCGAAAGAATGGGACGAATATTCATTCAACATCAATTATCGAAATCGATTAATCAATGTGACGGTTAACGAAAAGCGCGTTATTTTTGAGCTTGTAAAAGGCGAGCCGCTGCACATGAACGTTTATGAGGAGCCAGTTGTCCTACAGGGACGATGTGAAAGGAGAACGCCTAATGAGTGAATGGTGGAAAGAAGCTGTCGTTTATCAAATTTACCCGCGCAGTTTTTATGATGCCAATGGAGATGGATTCGGAGATTTGCAAGGTGTGATTCAAAAGCTGGATTACATCAAAAATCTCGGGGCGGATGTCATCTGGCTCTCCCCGGTATTTGATTCCCCGCAGGATGACAACGGATATGATATCAGCGATTACAAAAACATGTACGAAAAGTTTGGGACAAATGAAGATATGTTTCAGCTGATTGATGAAGCCCATAAACGCGGAATGAAAATCGTCATGGATTTGGTCGTGAACCACACATCAGATGAGCATGCTTGGTTTGCTGAAAGCCGCAAGTCGAAGGACAATCCTTACCGGGATTATTATTTTTGGAAAGATCCTAAATCGGACGGCTCAGAGCCGAATAATTGGGGATCGATCTTTTCAGGCTCAGCGTGGACATACGATGAAGGAACAGGGCAGTATTATTTGCACTACTTTTCGAAAAAACAGCCTGATTTAAATTGGGAAAACGAAGCCGTTCGCCGGGAAGTTTATGATGTAATGAGATTCTGGATGGATAGAGGCGTTGACGGCTGGCGGATGGATGTGATCGGCTCTATTTCTAAATACACCGATTTTCCGGACTACGAAACGGATCACAGCCGCAGCTATATTGTTGGCCGTTATCACTCTAACGGCCCACGTCTTCATGAGTTTATTCAAGAGATGAACAGGGAAGTGCTTTCTCATTACGACTGCATGACAGTCGGAGAGGCAAACGGCTCTGATATTGAAGAGGCGAAAAAGTACACAGATGCAAGCAGGCAAGAGCTGAATATGATCTTTACATTTGAACATATGGATATTGATACAGAACAAAACTCGCCAAATGGGAAATGGCAGATCAAGCCGTTTGATTTGATTGCTTTAAAAAAGACGATGACAAGGTGGCAGACCGGGTTAATGAATGTCGGCTGGAATACCCTTTATTTTGAGAACCATGACCAGCCGAGGGTTATTTCCCGCTGGGGCAATGACGGGAAGCTGCGTAAGGAATGTGCGAAGGCATTTGCAACGGTTTTGCACGGCATGAAAGGAACGCCGTTTATTTACCAGGGAGAAGAAATCGGCATGGTCAACAGCGATATGCCGCTGGAGATGTATGATGATCTTGAAATAAAGAATGCATATCGTGAACTAGTCGTCGAAAACAAAACGATGTCAGAAAAAGAGTTTGTCAAAGCCGTGATGATAAAAGGAAGGGATCATGCGAGAACACCGATGCAGTGGGATGCCGGAAAACATGCGGGATTCACAGCCGGAGACCCGTGGATACCGGTAAATTCCCGCTATCAAGATATCAATGTGAAAGAGTCCTTGAAAGATCAAGATTCGATTTTCTTTTACTATCAGAAGCTCATTCAATTACGAAAGCAATATAAGATTATGATATATGGCGATTATCAGCTTTTGCAGGAGAATGATCCGCAGGTCTTTTCTTACCTTCGAGAATATCAAGGGGAAAAGCTTCTTGTCGTTGTGAATTTATCGGAAGAAAAGGCTCTGTTCGTAGCGCCTCCAGAACTGATTCATGAGCGTTGGAAAGTGCTGATTTCAAACTATCCGCAGGAGCGGGCTGACTTAAAGAGTATTAGCCTCAAACCTTATGAAGCTGTGATGGGCATTAGTATATGAAAGCGGTCATTTTTGATTTAGACGGAGTGATAACAGATACTGCTGAATATCATTTTCTCGCTTGGAAGCACGTCGCAGAACAAATCAATATTCCCTTTGACAGAGACATGAATGAAAGGCTAAAAGGAATCAGCAGAGAAGAGTCACTTGAAAGCATATTGATCTTTGGCGGTGCGGAAACAAAGTATACAAATGCGGAGAAACAAGAGCTTATGCATCGGAAAAATCACAATTATCAAACGCTGATCAGCAAATTGACGCCGGAAGATCTTTTACCGGGGATTGGCAGGCTCCTATGTCAATTGAAAAACGAAAATATAAAAATCGGGTTAGCATCTTCAAGTCGCAATGCTCCTAAGATTTTAAGACGTTTGGCAATTATCGATGATTTTGATGCCATTGTTGATCCGACGACTCTTGCGAAGGGGAAGCCTGATCCTGACATCTTTTTAACAGCTGCAGCGATGCTCGATGTTTCCCCTGCTGATTGCGCGGCAATAGAAGACGCAGAAGCAGGCATTTCTGCAATCAAATCTGCGGGGATGTTTGCGGTTGGTGTCGGTCAAGGACAGCCGATGCTTGGTGCTGATCTAGTTGTGAGGCAGACGAGTGATCTAACACTTGAGCTGTTACACGAGGAATGGGAGCAGTTTAGAATCAAAAGTGTTTAAATGAAAAAAACCTGCAAGAGACGCAGCTCTTGCAGGTTGTGTTATTACTTTTTGTCTTCTGTGTGAGTCAAAATTTTGTCAATCAGGCCGTATTCAAGCGCTTCTTCAGCAGACTTGAAGTTATCACGGTCTGTGTCACGTTCGATCACTTCAAGCGGCTGGCCAGTACGTTCAGCTAGGACTTTGTTTAATTTGTCGCGAAGCAAGAGAATGCGTTTCGCAGCAATTTCAATTTCTGTCGCTTGACCTTGCGCACCGCCAAGAGGCTGGTGAATCATGACTTCACTGTTTGGAAGTGCATAGCGTTTGCCTTTTTCGCCGGCTGCAAGCAGGAACGCGCCCATTGACGCAGCCATACCGATACAAATTGTAGATACCTTCGGCTTAATAAACTGCATGGTATCATAGATCGCCATACCGGCTGTAATAGAGCCGCCCGGGCTGTTGATGTAAAGAGAAATTTCTTTTTCAGGGTCTTCTGCTGCTAAGAATAAAAGCTGTGACACGATGGAGTTCGCAACGTTGTCATCAATCGCAGATCCAAGCATGATGATACGATCCTTTAATAGACGAGAATAAATGTCATACGCTCTTTCTCCGCGGTTCGTTTGTTCAATGACTGTAGGTATTAAATTCATAATGCTCCTCCTTCACCTTTTAGGTAAGTATGTAGTTACATGATACATTTTTGGTCAATAAAGGTCAAACAAAAAGCTGGCCTAATATGCAAAGTCGTCTCTTTTTCCCATTTTCCCCAAAAATACAGGGGTTCAAACCATCGTATGTCAGATTGCCAATTAAGATGCTTTGTCTATTTAAAAAACGGCCTCTCGAAATAGAGGGTTGTTATTTGAATGGAATTATCGTATAATTAGTTGTGCTGACGTTCTCATAACGCAGTCATTCTGCGCTCGTAGCTCAGTTGGATAGAGCGGTGGTTTCCGGTACCACGTCTGTCGGGGGTTCGAATCCCTCCGAGCGCGTCCAATAGAACAACAGGAAAGACAAGGGTTTGGCGATTTGCCACTCTTGTCTTTTTTGTTTTGGTTCATAAATTTTTCTTGCTGCAACATAAATTTTCCTTCTCTCGGGCACGTTATGGAATGTATGCGATATTGAATTTGCGAGGAGGATGAACATGGGTATTTTAAGCGGAAATCCGCAGGATGAACCGATGCATTACGGTGAGGTATTCGGCTTGTGGAGTTATGTGATGGCGGGCAATAAAATGGTCGGCAATTACCAAATGCTATTGAATCATGTCGGTGATGACGACCTGAAGAAACTGCTTCGTGAGTCTATTGAGAAATGCCAAGATGAAATCAAACAGGTCAGCACGATCCTGAAAGAAAACGGGGTGGCGCTGCCGCCGGCTTCTCCTGAACCGCCGACAGCAGATCTTAACGACATTCCGCCTGGCGCACGGTTTCTCGATCCGGATGTGGCGGCCTCCGCGGCAGCAGAAAATGCTGCAGGTCTGGTGACATGCAGCAAAATGATGGGGCAATCGATTCGTGAGGATATTGCCATGATGTTTGGGCAATTTCATATGTCGAAAGCGGCAACCGGCGCAAAATACTTAAGGCTGCTAAAAAACAAAGGCTGGCTCATCCCACCGCCGCTTCATCTTCAAAAACATCACGAAGCTTAATGGCAAAGGCATATACAGCTGTATATGCCTTGATTTTATGAAGATGACGTAAGACGCAGGCCGATGACGCCAGCTAGGATAAGGCAAAGTGAAATCACCTGTGAAAGCTGAAACCGCTCCTTAAACCAGATGAGCCCGACCGCCGAAACACCAATGCTTCCAATGCCAGTCCAGACGGCATATGCGACTCCGGCAGGCAGGACGATCATCGCTTGGGAAAGGCAGTAAAAGGATAAGCCGAATCCAACAGTCATCACAATGATTGGCCATTTTTTTCTTGTTCCGTCTATATATTTCATGGCAATGGCAGCTATAATTTCTTCTATGCCGGCAATCACTAATAAAAACCATGCCATTATTGTTCACCTCCCGGCTGAGATTCGCTTTCTTTCGTAAATAATTTCATTCCTAAAATGCCAGCCAGCAATAAAGCTAAAAAGAACATTTGGGCTGCTGAGAAGGATTCGCCCAGAACAATTCCAGTCAGATATGTTCCGACGGTTCCGATTCCCACAAACACAGTGTACGCCGCGGCCATCGGGATTTTTTGATAAGAGCGGATCAACAGGATAAAGCTGACCGCGATTAAGATAAAAATGATGATCCAATCCAAAAGCGAATCGGCATGTTTGAGGGAAGAGGCCCAAACAACTTCTAAAAGCCCTGCAATAAAAACAAGAACCCAATTCAAATGAAACACCTCTCTATTTTTATGAATGAACGTCAGTCATTTTTAGAATATTAAAAAATGAGCGGTGTTACCCAGTCATTTTTTAAGCAGTACCTAAGCTCCGTTTTAAGAAAGTAAAGATTTCTTTTTTATACACTTCAACATTTTCATCTTGTTCAAATCCGATATAGAATCGTTCTGCAGTATTCTCGACCAAGTTGATAATCGTTCTGGCCGTCCATTTTGAATTGATTCCTTCCGTTACCTCATGGTTTGCAATGGCCTTGTTGATGATTTTTTCAAGCCAGGAATAATAAGGCTGATAGATCGTCTCCCATTTTTCCATGGAGTGGTCGATCGCAAGCCCGGAATAACAGAGGACAATAATATCCTTATGGCGTTCTGTAATGAGAAATGTCTCATCAATTAATATATCTAAAACGGTCCAAAAATCCTCGTCCCCATGCAGCCTACCTTTGATTTGATCAAGTGTATGGGTGAGAAGATTTTCTGCAATGGCCGGTATGAGGGCATTTTTAGATGAGAAATACAAATAGAATGTTCCTTGGGCAGTGCCGGCCTTTTTGACAATATCAGAAATAGATGCTTTGTCGAGGCCTTTTTCAGAAATGACTTCTATGGCAGCCTGCAGAATTTTTTCATATTTGCCCGATGATTGTTTTGGCATGAGGAACACCTCCGATAATGACTGACTATCATTCATTTTATCGCGTGTATGTATGTTTGTAAAGAATAAAGAAGCAAGAAAACCTCTTGCTTCTTTATTTATCATAATCAATGGCGGCTTTTGGGAGCCCGGTATACTTTGCCCAGTAATAAATCGCAAGTGAGCCGATCGCGACTAAAATGAGGTCGACGGGATTGCTGATAATCCCTAAACCATGTCCGAAAGAACCGATGTAGGAAAAGATCAGCATCATAATATAAAACCCGATAAGCCACCAGGCTGATTTCAGCTGCTGAGCGAGGCTGACATCTTCTTTAGGCGTATATTTGCTGAAACAGAGATAGATCAAAAACATCACGAGTTGTGAACCGAGCAGCCAGGAGACTGTTTTCCATCCTGACCAGTACACGATAAACGCTGTAAATATAAAGGAAAGCGGCCCGATAATGCTCATTCCCTTTAAATAAAACGGCCTGTTTAAGTCCTTCGCGTTGACCCTCAGCGCAGCTGAAGAAATGGGTGCAATCGCATATGAAAGAATGAGCGCGACTGAACAGACATTGACGAGCGCGTTCCACGAAGGAAAGGGAAGTGTCCAGAAAATGGACAGGGCAAACGAAAGCCAAAGCGAAGCGCGGGGTGTCCCCGTATCTTTATTGACCTTTGAGAATATGCCAAATAATGTGCCGTTACGCGCCCAGGCGTAAACAAGGCGGGATGTCGTATTCATAAAGATATTCCCGTTTCCACCAGGAGACAGAATGGCGTCTAAAATGACAAGCGTTGCAAGCCAGCCTAACCCGAGCATGACCGCAATATCCTTAAACGGCAATGAGAACTCCCGGCCAATTGCCGGCCAGCCATGTTTCAGTGTTTCTGTCGGGATTGCACCAATAAAGGTGACCTGCAAAACTGTATAAATGATGGTTGAAACGATGATGCAAATGATTAAAGCGATCGGGATATTGCGTTTTGGATTTTGGACTTCGCCTGCTACAGATACAATCGGATGCAGGCCGAGATACGCAAACATGACGCCGCCTGTCGAGATGGCAGCCTGAATACCTGTAAATCCAAACGGTGCAAATCCTTGAACGGATAAATTCTCCGGCTGAAAATGAAAGATCAGCACAATAATGATGGTAATCGGCACAATATATTTAAAAATCGATATGATGAAATTCGCCTTAGCGAAGGTTTTGACGCTCCAATAATTCAGCAGGAAAAACAAGCATAATAGGGCAAATTGCAAGATCCAGCCGGAAATGGTCGGCGAATCAGACCCTTTAATGGTCAGGCCGGGAAACCAATAGGCCACATACTGGCGCACAGCTGTCACTTCAATTGAAATCAAGCTTGTATAAGCGACAATCGTGACAAACGAAATTAAGTAGCCGACAAGGTGGCCATGTGAATAAACGGGGTATCGAATGATGCCTCCGGTACGGGGCAGAGCGGCTCCGAGCTCTGCATATACGAGCCCGATTAACAAAATAATGGCTCCTCCGAGGATCCAGGAAAAAGCGCCGGAGGGCCCTGCTTTTGAAGCGACATTACTGACAGCGAACAGCCACGCTGATCCAAAGATGGCTCCCATCCCAATCAAAATCAGATCAAACAGCGACATTGATTTTTGAAAATTTCCTTGTTTAGACATTCGCTTCCTCCTTTGAAACCAGCCTTATATTTCTTACAATGCCCAATATGTAACAGAGAATACCGCTCCTAATAAAAAAACAGGGGCAGCCTGCGCCGCCCCTGTTTTTATTCATGAATCGAATCAAAGTGTTTCACTGTTATATTTTTGAAGGAGGCTGTGCCGCCGTCAGAATAAAGGGTAATTCCTTTATCTTCAGGTTTTGGGAAGACTTCATTTGAAAAAACGGTTTTCCCGTCGCCAACAAATACTTCTATCGTTGTTTTATCGACAAGTATTTTCAAATGCACCTTACGTTTGTTTACATCATAAGGAGCTTTGCTTTCGACATAGGTATTGCTTTTGTCAGGTTGATTTGTGGCTGCTCTATTGACATAAGCATAGCCGCCTTCAGCGAAAATACCGACATCAATATGGCGTTTTTGGTCTTCTGATTCTCTGAGCCTGACGCCTGCATTCTTTAGCTCTGACCAAGAAAGATCCGTATCAAGCTGGTACGTATCACCTGTTATCGACAATGTTTTTGATCCGTTCACATCCTGATCCTCTATTTCGTCAGTTGAAACAGTCAGCTGCTCCAAAGCTTCAATCGGCTGTGAGACGAGGCTGTATGTTCCATCCTGCTCCTTCAGCCGGAGTTCGCGTATGACAGAATCTGTGCCGTTAAAGCCGTTCTTCATTGTCGGGGTGTTGTTGGCATAATCCCAATTGTTCATCCAGGCAAGCGCATACCGCTTTTCTAATGGATCTGTGCTTTTGCTGTCTTCGAACGTCACACCGCCATACCAGTCGAAGCCATAGTCAAGCCATTGGGCTTCAGTCTGATCCGCTTTGAATTCTTTTCCGTCGAAGCTTCCGGTCCAGTAGGCGTACGTATTTGGTTTGCCCCACGGTTTGCCATTCGCGCTGGCACCGAGAACCCACTTATTCGTTCCGTCGCTTGCCCGCATGATGTAGAGGTCGGGGCATTCCACCATTCCCGCCTGTTCTGGGAAGAATCCGCTTGTGTAATGCCAGTCCTTAAGATTATCGGATTCATAAAAGCCGATTTTTGATCCTTCAGCCATGACCATGACCCATTTGTTATCTTGGTCATCCCATATGACTTTCGGATCTCTGAAATCGTCTGTACCCGGATTAGGCATAACGGGGTTGCCACTGTAGAATTTGAATGATTTTCCCTTATCTGTGCTGTACCACAAATATTGTTCCTGTTTTTTGTCTTTGGCTGAGGGCTGTGTCACAATCGCGACAAGCGCATTTTTCCCAAAGCCGGCTGTGTTCTCTTTATCAACCACGACGGAACCGGTCCAAATGTCACCGTCCGGGTTTGTATATTTCGGAATCGCCACGCCTTCATCGGTCCAGTGCACCAAATCCTCTGAGACGGCATGGCGCCATTCTGTGCCGTTGCCTTTTGGGTAATCCCGGTTATATAGATAGAAATAATGATACTTGCCATCAAAATAGATCGGTTTTTGAGGGTCATTTTTCCATTTATCCGGCGTCGTAAAATGATATGCCGCCCGGTAGTCCGGCTTCTGTTTTGATTTTGTTTTTTGGTCATGTCCTTCTTTTGGAAATAAGTCGATAAACAGCAATATTCCTAAAAAGGTTAGGAATACGGTTAGCCATTTGCCTGCTTTTATATAGTTCATATGGGATTCACCTTTATGTTGATAAGAAATAAAAGAAAATGCCAATAGGATATCGGCATTTTCTTTTGCGTTTTTATTTGTTAACTGTTAATTGTCCTTGTTCAAGGATGCTGTCTTTGACAACAGATGTTTTCTTGCCTTTGATGTTCAGCAGGAAGCTTGGCGCAAACGTTGATTGTTTGTCTGCGTAGAATCCTCTGTTTGTCATATAGCTTGTAATCACGACATTGTTTCCTTTCGCTTGAGGTACAGCGAAGTGTGAGTAAGTAAAGGTTACATCGTTAGGATCAAGATCCATTTTTAACACAAGGCCAGTTTTGTTCAGCGGCTTGTATGGGCCAGTTAAAGAATTAGAAACATAGCCAAGCATGTAAATATCGTTAGACGTAATGCCGTCAATCGTCATTTTTGATCCGCGGGAGTCAGTGAACAGGTACCATTTGCCGTTCATTTTAAAGACGTTCGCGCGTTCAATTTCATCTGTTACTGTGTTAGATGCAATCAGCGGTTTCATCACTTTTTTCAGTGTGTAGTCATCATTTAGCTCGATCATGCCGAGTGCGCCGTTTGCTAATTCAGCAGTGCGCTTTTTATCACTTTGCAGAAGCTTTTGACTTTCTTGACGGAAGAATGATGTGCTTTTGCCATAGTATGCTTTGTTAAATAAAGATTCTTCGCCTTGGTAGCCATCTTCAGTTCCAGTGTTTGCTTCAAATACTAAGTATTTGTGGCCTTTATCTTCTACGTAGTGAGGATCTCTCAGCGTATGGTTGTCGCCTGAGCTGTAGTTGCCTTCATCGATGAACTGCTGTACATTTTGATACGTTTTGCCGTCACCGTCAAAGATTGATTTATAATCCTCTACACCGTTGATGTTCAGAGAGCTGTCTGATGCTGATACGTTAACCTGTGCAGTTGTCAGTGTTTGTTTGCCGTAATGTTTACCGGAGAAATCAGTGTAGAATAAACGGATTTTTCCGTCAGATGTAAATGTGGCTGAACCTGACCATTCTTGCGTTTGGTCTTTTAGGATAGAATCATTTGCATCGAATTTGTCGCTGTCTTTAAAGACGCGGCCAGCGTTTTTCCAGCTGTCAATAGAAGTTTCGCCGACTTTTTGATAGAACATGTAAATCGATGTGTCATCCGCATTTTTAGGATCTCCGGCTAATGCAAAGACGATGTGGTAGCCGTGATAGTTTGCGACAGTGCCGTCAGCGTTTTGTAATGGCCAGCTGTCCCAAACGTCCAGGCCTTTTGCAGAAGAGATATTTTTAATTGTGGACGAATCGAATTCAGGCACTTGATATTTTTCATTTTTTTGCTGTTCAGGGATTTGCAGCATATCATGGCGTGTAATATGGGAAATGCCGTATGTTTCCTTATATGGCTTTTGGTTCGTTTCTTTCGCAAACGCTTGAGTTGCGCCTCCTGCCAGCAGTGCGGTAGTAAAGGTTAATACTGTTGCTTGTTTTGCAAACTTTTTGATGTTCATCGTTCATGTCTCCTTTTTTATGTACTGTGTTAGCGGTCTGCTTCTTCCAGCCCTCCTGTTTGAAGATGGCAAGTTAGTTACGCACAATAAAAAAAGACCTAAAATATGTAAGGGGTGACGCCAAAGTATACACTTTGCCCTTTACACATTTTAGGTCTTGCCTGCTTTATCAGTAACAAACCCGCTCGATTTACTTTTCGACCTCATTCTATTAGACTCTCGTTTGGATTGCAACTGGTCTATTTTCCTCTTTTGTTTGATAGAAAATCATAAAAGTATTTACGGTCTACGGGCCTAAAGAACTAAAAAATCTATCTGTTTCTTTTCATTCTCTGTATTTTTTATAGCTTCTGTTGCATGGGCATAAAGTTGCCTTTTTAATCATAATTCAGAAAATATCATAATATCTCATTTCACTAAATAGTAGTGAACGGCAGGTATATGTGATGGGTTAAAAAGGATCTCTAACTGAAGGGTTTTTCAAAATATTTGAAACGTTAGTAGGTTAGTAACGTACAGAGATATGGGAGGTGGAGGAATGAAGCAGAATAAAAGAAAGCATCTTCAGACGTTATTTGAGACATTAGGCGAAAAACATCAGTTTAACGGGGCGGTTCTGGCTGCGGAGGGTGGCGATATTTTATATCATCACTCTTTTGGTTATGCGGAAATGACGGAAAAACGCCCGTTGCAAACCAACTCTTTGTTTGAGTTAGCGTCTTTGTCAAAGCCTTTTACAGCATTGGGAATCATCTTGCTGGAGGAGAAGGGGATTCTTGGCTATGAAGATAAAGTGGATCGCTGGCTGCCCGGTTTTCCGTATCAGGGCGTAACGATTCGGCATTTATTGAACCATACGTCAGGGCTTCCTGATTATATGGGATGGTTTTTTGCCAATTGGGATTCACACAAGATTGCGGTGAATCAGGATATTGTCGATATGCTGATGAATGAGGGGCTATCTGGTTATTTTGAACCGAATGAAGGCTGGATGTACAGCAATACGGGGTATGTGCTGCTGGCATTTATCATTGAAAAAGCATCTGGCATGAGCTATGCGGATTTTAAGAAAACAAGTATTTTTTCACCGATCGGCATGAATGAAACAAGAGTGTATAACAGGAGGCTTTCGCCTGAGCGAATTGATCATTATGCATATGGATATGTGTATGATGTACATTCCGAAACATACGTCCTCCCTGATGAGCTGGAGGAAACGAACTATGTTGTGTATCTCGATGGCATACAGGGAGATGGGACGGTGAACTCTGTCACAAGCGATTTGTTTCGATTTGATCAGGCTTTATATCAGGACGATTTCATCAGCAAGGCTTCTAAGGAATCTGCGTTTTCTCCAGTGCGCCTCAACAATGGAGAAACAATTGATTATGGCTTTGGCTGGGTACTGCAAAATAGTCCTGAAAAAGGGCGGATTGTCAGCCACAGCGGAGGATGGCCCGGCTATTCGACGTTGATGATCCGATATATCGATCATCGTAAAACACTGATCTATTTGAGTAATAAGGAAGAGGATACTGAATATGAACAAGCGATTCTGAAGGCGGCGGAACATATTCTATTTGGCCAGCCATATGAGGTCCCGGAACGTCCTGCTGATAAAAAGAAAAAAGCAATTGATACGGCGATATACAGCCGCTATGTTGGCAGCTACCTGTTGCAGGATGGAACGGCTGCACAGGTGACAGCCGAGAATGAACGGCTTTATTTGGAGATCACCGGACAGCTGAGACTGGAGTTATTCCCTTCCTCGGAAACCCGTTTCTTTCTGCGAGCATTGTCTGTTGAAGTCGAGTTTATGTTAGGCGGGGATGCTGCGAAAAGCTTTATCCTCTATGAGGATGGCTCAGAAGAAGAAGCGGTCCGTACAAATTAGAAAGGAATGAATTTGATGATCGGAATATTAGCCGGAATGGGGCCGAAATCGACCTCGCCGTTTATTGATAAGGTGATTGATTACTGTCAGAAGCTGTATGGGGCTTCAAACGATATTGACTACCCGCACATGATGATCTATTCATGCCCGACGCCCTTCTATGCAGATCGTCCAATTGACCATGACGAGATGAAAAAAGCGATTATCGACGGAGCGGTAAAGCTCGAGAAAACAGGCGTGGATTTCATTGCGCTGCCTTGTAATACGGCGCATATCTACTATGAAGAGATTCAGCAGGCATTGTCGGTTCCTATGTTGCATATCGTTGAGGAAACGATAAAAGAGATTCCGCATCCTGCAAAAAAAGCGGTGGTTTTAGGAACAGAGCCAACCATCCAATCCGCCATCTACCAAAAAGTTCTGAAGGCAAATGGACAAGAAGTTGTTCACAAGGACCATTGGCAGCAGGTTGTGAACCAGCTTATCGCCGCAATCAAACAGCCTAATCATATGGAGCATACACAAGCATTGTGGCAGACGCTATATGAAGAAATCAGTCAGCATGCAGACATCATCATTTCAGCCTGCACGGATTTAAATGCGGTGTTAGATCATATTCAAAGTGAGATTCCGATTATAGATTCCTCTGCCTGTCTTGCAAAAAGCACTGTCAGCACATATCTTGCATATCAAAGCTAGCTTCAGACAAGGACTGTCTTCAAACAGTCCTTGTTTTTTTATGTTCCTATTGTTTGACAGTTAACTGCAATAGTGTTAAATTAAACATGTAAATAGTTACATGATTTTTTCTGAAGGTGAGGTGGTTCTCGTGAAGAAGCCGGTTTTAAAACCATTCGCCTCTTTAGAAATCAAGGTTGATCCGCCTATCACGATTGGTGAGACAGGCCTGGGACTGAGACGATTCATTCCGATTCGTTCGGGAACAATAACCGGGGAAGTAAAGGGACGTATTTTGCCGAGCGGTGCCGATTCGCAAATGATTCGCGCTGACGGCAGAACCGATTTATCTGCCAGGTATGTGATCGAAACAGCAGATCATGAACTGATTTACATTGAAAACAATGGAATACGGCAAGTCAGCGAGCCGTTTCGAAAACAAGCGGCAGCCGGGGAAATTATTGATCCGGAGCATGTTTATTTCCGTACGGTACCGACGTTTGAAACAGGCAGTGAAGCCTATCAATGGCTCCATGACCGCTTGTTTATCGGTTCCGCAGAAAGAACCCCTGATTACGTTCGACTAGACATTTATGAAGTGCAGTAAAAGACTAAGGAGAGTGTGAAAAATGGAAAACTTTATCGGAAGCCACATGATTTATACGTATGAAAACGGCTGGGAATACGAGATTTATATTAAAAACGACCATACAATTGATTATAGAATTCATAGCGGAATGGTTGCCGGACGCTGGGTTCGGGATCAGGAAGTGAATATTGTCAAACTGACAGAAGGCGTATATAAAGTGTCTTGGACAGAGCCGACTGGCACGGATGTTTCATTAAACTTTATGCCAAATGAAAAACGCATGCACGGCATTATTTTCTTCCCGAAATGGGTGCATGAACATCCTGAAATTACGGTTTGCTACCAAAATGACCACATTGATTTGATGGAAGAATCCCGCGAAAAATATGAAACGTATCCAAAATACGTTGTACCTGAATTTGCGGAAATTACATTTCTGAAAAATGAAGGAGTCGACAACGAAGAAGTGATTTCGAAGGCTCCTTATGAGGGAATGACAGACGATATTCGCGCGGGAAAATTATAATAAACATAAAAACCCGGAAAAGAGAATTACTTCTCTTTTCCGGGTTTTCTTTTTGCTGAGTATGCGGGAACCATCACAATTCCCGCGAAAAACAGTATGATGCCAGTCCAGAACATAGGCTGGTAATAGACTGTGTCCCGTAAACATACCACGGCCGACAAAATAATGATACAAGCTGCCACAACAATGGCAGCACCAATGTATCCTGTTTTCCCCATATTTATTCTCCTTTTGAAGGGAATAGCTTCTGCCTTTTTTCAGATTCGGGATCGTTTTCGATCGTAATCTCTGAGTCTAAAATCAGCGTCTCTCTCGTTTCTTCATGATACGCAGGCCAATTCACAGCTTCGGTGCTTGGGTTTCCTGTTTTAGCGAACGTGATCCACGCTGATTGTATCGTGTGAGAAAGCTGTTTCACCTCATCCGTAATCTCCGCTTTTGCCATTCGTTCCAATCCGTCCAGATTTCCAAAGACAAAAGGAAGCTCTAATGCGTGAAACGCTTTATTGTACGGCGGCTTCTTCGGGTGCCAATCGAACCTGTACATCCAGACAGGGGCGTAATGAGACTGTGCGGATGCATAGGCGACGGCAGGGCGCCAAAATAATAAATCAGTCATCATATGAATTTGGCTTTCCAGAGAACGCGGATACAAATCGGCAACTTTCTCTGCCAGCGGCTTCCCTAGTAAATACTCGAGCGCTGCATCAAGCGTTTCCTGAGAATGAACGTCTGAATCCGGGGTGAAAAATAAATATCCTTCATCACGGGTTGTTCCAATTAATAGCGGAATACCGGAAGCAGCCCCTTCTGCGATCGCTTTTTCTGGTTCTTCAGGCAGCGTTTTCGGATCAAGGGCGGGCTGGAAGAACAGCTGAAAGATATTTTCTTTTTCTGCAATCCGAAGCTGATCAGCCGCTTTTAGCAAATCTTCCGCAGAAACCGTATGCAATTTATCCAGTTGGCCCTCGTTAATCCCAAGGACCTGTAAAAAGGCTGCCGAGGTGCTCGCCGCTTGTTCTTTCGTCATCGTTCGAGAAGCGCCGCTTTCCATGATTGCTTTCTGGAACAGGCCTTTTGCCGCAGGCATAGCAAGCAGCGCGGCAATGCTCATGCCGCCGGCGGATTCTCCAAATACTGTTACGTTATCGGGATCACCGCCAAACGCTGAAATATTCTCCCGCACCCATTTCAGCGCGGCGGCTTGGTCTAAAAGCCCAAGGTTATCGGAATACGCCTCATCAAACGAAGACAAGTGCAAAAAGCCAAACGGCCCCAGCCGATAGTTCAATGTAACGACAATGACTTCTCCCTGTGCCGCAAGTTTTGATCCGTCATACAATGGCTCACTGCCCGCTCCTAGATAAAAAGCGCCTCCGTGAATCCACACCATGACAGGAAGATTTTGACTTGGAGTGTCAGGCGCAAATACATTGACATACAAGCAATCCTCGGACTGGCGGGGCAGCTCTGTATACGACAGTGACAGCAAATCAGACGGCTGCGGGCAAATAGGGCCGTACGCTGTGGCATCAAGCACATCTTCCCACACTTCATGCGGCTCAGGTGCTTTAAAACGCCATTGTCCGACAGGCGGCTTGGCATAGGGGATGCCTTTCCACTTATGTACACCGTTTTCCGTGGTGCCTTTTACTTTGCCGTATTGAGTCGTTACTATTTGATGAGTCATTGTGTTCTCTCCCTTTTTCCCCCATTATAAACAGATTTCCCCTATAGATGCGAACGTTAGCCCTTTAATCGATCATCATCTTCCCATTGTTTTTAAAAAGGATTTGACTTCATGGACAGACAAGCCGATTTCTCTTGCCTCAGCCATCAGCGCTTTCCATTCTTCTATATTGGATTCCGTCAGTTTGCGGTTGCGGTAAGAGGCAGTTTCAGGCTGTTCTTTCTTGAGTCTGTTCGTAAAAGTGAACAATTCTTCCTTTTCCATCCCGGCTTGTACGGCTTGCACTAAATGTACGCGCCATTCTTCTTCACCGCCGCTGATTTTTTCATACATCATTGTTTCTGCGTCAAATAATTCTGTTAATTCAACTTCCAGTGTGGCAGAAACCTTTTTTAAAAATTGAACGGACGGATTCGTGTGAACGCCTCTTTCAATCTTGCTTAAATAGGATTTGGATACACCTGACTCAACAGCCAGCTGATTAATAGAATAGCCTTTTCTTTTACGGTACAAACGGATAATTCTTCCAATCATAATGTGAAATTCTCCTCTATTCCTGTCGTTATTTCGTTCATTATAAGGAATTTTTCGTTCTTTATAAAATTTAAAATAATAAGGGAAGTGCAGTAAATTAGAGGAAAATCATGATTTTGTTCTCTAAAGAGAACTTATTGGCTTATTTTGCAATTTTTAAATAATAACGTTTTCTTTTATAATCCAATCATTAACAGAAAGGGGCGCGGGAAGCCAGCCGCGGGAAGGCTGAAGGCTATGAATACATGAATGAGAATATGAGTTTCAAAGAATTATATGCGATTGTCAGACACAGATTCGTGCTGATTCTGCTCATCACAATCGGCGTCACCCTTATGATGGGTTTTGTGCAATTTAAGGTCATTTCACCGACCTACCAGGCGTCGACACAGGTGCTGGTTCATGAATCAGACGGTGAAGAAAACTCGAATCTCAGTGACATCCAGCGAAATCTTCAGTATAGCAGCACGTTCCAATCGATTATGAAAAGCACTGCCTTGATGGAAGAAGTTAAGGCGGAATTGCACCTATCTGAATCGGCTTCCTCGCTGAAAGGAAAAGTAATCACCAGCAGTGAAAATGAATCAGAAATTATCAACGTTGCCGTCCAGGATCACGATCCGGCGAAAGCGGCTGAGATTGCGAACACGTTAGTGAACAAGTTTGAAAAAGAAGTAGATGAAAGAATGAATGTACAAGGCGTACATATATTATCAGAGGCGAAGGCTTCTGAAAGCCCGATGATCAAGCCGGCCAGGCTGCGAAATATGGTCATGGCTTTTGGCGCTGCTGTCATGGGCGGCATTACACTGGCATTTTTTCTGCATTTTCTCGATGATACGTGCAAAAGCGCACGGCAGCTCAGCGAGAGAACCGGATTGCCATGCTTAGGCTCCGTTCCTGATGTCCACAAAGGGCGGAATCGCGGGATAAAACATTTCGGGGAGTGAAGCGAGTGATCTTTAGAAAAAAGAAAGCAAGGCGAGGTTTGGCTCAAATATCTGTTTTACACAATAAATCAGTTGTTGCGGAACAATATCGCACCATTCGGACAAACATTGAGTTCTCATCTGTCCAGACCAGCTTGCGATCTATCCTCGTCACCTCCTCTGTGCCTGGTGAAGGTAAATCGTTCAGTGCAGCGAATCTTGCGGCTGTCTTTGCGCAGCAGCAGGAAAAGAAAGTACTGCTGGTGGATGCCGATTTAAGAAAGCCGACCATCAATCAGACGTTTCAGGTTGATAATGTAACCGGGCTGACAAATGTGCTGGTCGGTAATGCTTCACTCAGTGAGACGGTGCAAAAGACGCCGATCGATAACTTATATGTACTGACAAGCGGGCCGACCCCGCCAAACCCGGCAGAACTGCTGTCTTCAAAAGCAATGGGAGATTTAATATCTGAGATCTATGAACAATTCAGCCTCGTCATCTTTGATTCCCCTCCGCTTTTGGCTGTTGCAGATGCTCAGATTCTAGCAAATCAAACAGACGGCAGCGTGCTCGTCGTTTTAAGCGGAAAAACAAAAACCGATACCGTTCTGAAAGCAAAAGATGCACTGGAACAATCCAATGCGAAGCTGTTAGGCGCTCTTTTAAACAAAAAGAAAATGAAAAAATCGGAACACTATTCCTACTAGTTTTTGTAAAGGTGATGTCTCCTGACCTGTATCAATGGAGGCACTCGGCTCTGCTGTGGGCAGCTGAAGTTGCTGCCTTAGATGCTGGTCGTCGCTGGCGGGGCGTGAGGATGGGTTAAATGCCCACTTATCTGATATATACATAGGACGTATTGTCGGTTTAGCTGCTGCCGATTTTTTGGAGAGACGAAAACCGCCGCAGCTAAACCGATAAAAGAATTAGGGGGGAAAAGGTTGAGTTACCGGAGAAGACTGTCAATGATTATTGCGCTGGATACTTACCTCGTTTTAAATTCAGTTATTGCAGGATATCAATTTTTAAAAGATTCCTATCAATTTTATGACTCCGGAGCATTACTGCTTACCGCTGTCAGCTTGCTCCTCAGCTATCATGTGTGTGCTTTCCTGTTCAATCAGTATAAACAGGTGTGGACATACACCGGACTCGGCGAGCTGATTGTCCTGCTTAAGGGCATTACGCTTTCAGCCGCTGTGACCGGCGTCATTCAGTATGCTGTGTATCACACGATGTTCTTCCGACTGTTAACCGCGTGCTGGGTGCTTCAGCTTTTGTCTATTGGAGGGACCCGTATTTTATCCAGAGTATTAAACGAAAGCATCAGGAAAAAACGCTGCGCCTCGTCCCGCGCGCTGATTATCGGGGCGGGCTCAGGTGGGACTCTGATGGTCAGGCAGCTGCTTTCGAAAGATGAACCAGATATCATACCCGTCGCTTTTATTGATGACGACCAAACGAAGCATAAATTAGAAATTATGGGGCTGCCCGTAATCGGCGGAAAAGAAAGTATCATGCCTGCGGTGCAAAAGCTCAAAATTAATTTTATTATTATTGCCATTCCTTCACTCCGCACCCATGAGCTTCAGGTGTTATATAAAGAATGTGTGCGAACCGGAGTAAGCATTAAAATTATGCCTCATTTTGATGAAATGCTGCTTGGCACACGAACTGCCGGACAAATTAGAGATGTAAAAGCTGAGGACTTGCTCGGCAGAAAGCCGGTAACCCTCGACACTAGCGAAATTTCGAATCGCATCAAAGGAAAAACAGTTCTCGTCACGGGAGCGGGCGGATCAATCGGCTCAGAAATCTGCCGGCAGATCAGCGCGTTTCAGCCTAAGGAAATTATTCTGCTCGGCCATGGGGAAAACAGCATTCATTCAATTTATACAGAGCTGAACGGACGATTCGGCAAACACATTGTGTTCCATACGGAAATCGCTGATGTGCAGGACCGCGATAAAATGTTTACATTGATGAAAAAATACGAGCCGCATGTTGTCTATCATGCAGCTGCCCATAAGCATGTGCCTTTAATGGAACATAATCCTGAAGAGGCGGTCAAAAACAATATTATCGGAACAAAAAATGTCGCGGAAGCAGCCGATATGTCGGGAACAGAGACATTCGTGCTGATTTCATCGGACAAAGCGGTGAACCCAGCCAACGTAATGGGGGCGACAAAACGATTCGCAGAGATGATTATTATGAATCTTGGGAAAGTCAGCAGAACCAAATTTGTCGCTGTTCGCTTCGGCAATGTACTCGGGAGCCGAGGCAGCGTCATTCCGATTTTCAAAAAACAGATTGAAAAAGGCGGCCCGGTGACAGTAACACATCCGGCAATGACCCGCTATTTCATGACGATTCCCGAGGCATCAAGGCTTGTGATTCAGGCTGGGGCACTGGCGAAAGGGCGTCAGATTTTTGTTCTCGATATGGGAGAGCCCGTAAAGATTGTAGATCTTGCCAAAAACCTCATTCATTTGTCCGGCTACACGACAGAGCAGGTTCCAATCGAATTCACAGGCATTCGTCTGGGCGAAAAAATGTATGAAGAATTACTGAACAAAAATGAAGTCCATGCTGAACAAATCTTTCCGAAAATTCACATCGGTAAAGCGGTGGACGGTGATTGGCCGGTGTTGATGCGCTTTATCGAGGATTTTCATGAGCTGTCGGAGGCCGACCTGAGAGCGAGGCTGTTTGCGGCAATCAATACATCAGACAAAATGACGGCTGCCAGTGTTCATTAGGGGGAGTGAAAATGACGAAAAAGATCTTGTTTTGCGCGACTGTTGATTATCATTTTAAGGCCTTTCACCTCCCTTATTTTAAATGGTTTAAACAAAGGGGCTGGGAGGTTCATGTCGCCGCGAACGGACAAACCAAGCTGCCGTATGTAGATGAGAAATTCTCCATCCCGATTCGCAGGTCACCTTTTGACCCTCAGAACCTGGCCGTTTATAGGCAGTTGAAGAAAGTGATCGACACTTATGAATACGACATTGTCCATTGCCATACACCGGTCGGCGGCGTTCTCGCCAGACTAGCAGCGAGGCAGGCACGGCGGCACGGAACAAAGGTGCTGTATACAGCGCACGGATTTCACTTCTGCAAAGGAGCACCAATGAAAAATTGGCTTCTTTACTATCCGGTCGAGAAATGGCTTTCAGCATATACGGACTGCCTGATTACGATTAATGAAGAGGATTATAAACGGGCGAAAGGACTTCAAAGGCCGGGCGGAAGGACGCAGAAAATTCACGGCATTGGCGTCAACACCGAGCGTTTCCGGCCTGTCAGTCCGATAGAGCAGCAAAGACTCAGAGAAAAGCACGGGTTCCGTGAAGATGATTTTATATTGGTTTATCCGGCTGAGCTCAATCTGAACAAAAACCAGAAGCAGTTAATTGAAGCCGCAGCCTTGCTAAAAGAAAAAATTCCCTCGCTCCGCCTTGTGTTTGCCGGGGAAGGGGCAATGGAACAAACGTATCAAACGTTAGCTGAAAAGCTTGGTGCCTCCGCCAATGTCTGTTTTTACGGCTTTTGCAGCGACATACATGAGCTGATTCAGCTTGCGGATGTATCTGTCGCATCCAGCATTAGAGAGGGCCTCGGCATGAATGTGCTTGAGGGAATGGCGGCAGAAAAACCGGCGATCGCCACAGATAATCGCGGGCATCGGGAAATCATTCGCGACGGAGAAAACGGTTTTCTGATCAAAATCGGTGACAGTGCTGCTTTTGCCCGCCGGATTGAACAGCTTTACCATAAGCCGGAGATCTGCCGAAAGCTGGGACAGGAAGGCCGAAAAACAGCCTTGCGCTTCTCGGAGGCGCGAACGGTGGAAGAAATGGCAGATATTTATTCCGCGTACATGGATATGGATACAAAGGAGAAAAGCGTATGAACTCAGGACCGAAAGTTTCTGTCATTATGGGCATTTATAATTGCGAACGCACTTTGGCAGAAAGCATAGAATCCATTCTCAGCCAATCCTATAAAAATTGGGAGCTGATTTTGTGCGATGATGCGTCAACAGACGGCACGCTCCGTATCGCGAAGCAGTATGCCGCTCATTACAGCGACCGCATCAAACTGATTCAAAACAAAACAAATAAGCGGCTTGCCGCATCATTAAATCATTGTCTTTCGCATGCGACAGGCGATTATATCGCACGTCAGGACGGAGATGACCTTTCGTTTCCGCGCCGTCTGGAAAAGCAGGTCGCGTTTTTAGAAAAGCACCGACACTATCAGGTGGTTGGCACCGGCATGCTTGTGTTTGATGAATTTGGCGTAAGAGGCACCCGCATTCTGCCTTCTGTTCCGGAGCCGGGCATCATGGCAAAAGGGACTCCATTCTGCCACGGCACGATTATGATGAGAGCGAGTGCCTACCGCACGCTGAAAGGCTACCGGTCGGTGCGGCGGACGAGACGAATGGAAGATATTGATTTGTGGCTTCGCTTTTTTGAAGAGGGCTTCAGGGGCTATAATCTTCAGGAAGCCTTGTATAAAGTGAGGGAAGACAGCGATGCATTCAAACGGCGGTCATTTACGTATTCAATCGACAATGCCATTCTTGTCTATCAGGCGTGCAGACGCTTGAAGCTTCCTTTATCTGATTACATATATATCGCAAAACCGTTAATTCGCGCCTTTATGCCTGCAGCCGTGATGAATCGCTACCATAAAAAAAGAGTGATGAACCAAAAGGAAGGGCTTGTCAAGCATGAATAGCAGCCAAAAGCGCGTGCTCCATGTTCTCAGCGGCATGAACAGGGGCGGCGCGGAAACCATGGTAATGAATTTATATCGGAAGATGGACAAAAGCAAAGTGCAATTTGATTTTTTAACGTATCGAAATGATCCGTGCGCTTATGATGAAGAGATTTTATCTTTAGGCGGGCGGCTTTTTTATGTCCCGAGCATTGGGCAAAGCAATCCCCTTACATTTGTGAGGAATGTGAGAAACGCGATAAAAGAAAATGGGCCGTTCAGCGCCGTTCATGCGCACACGGATTTCCAAACGGGTTTTATCGCCCTTGCGGCAAGGCTCGCCGGAGTGCCGGTCAGGGTATGCCACTCCCACAATACGTCTTGGAAGACCGGCTTCAACTGGAAGGATCGATTGCAGCTGCTCGTGTTCAGGCGGCTCATTTTGGCAAATGCGACAGCGCTGTGTGCCTGCGGAGAGGATGCGGGCAGGTTTTTATTTGGACAGTCCAATATGGAGCGGGAGCGTGTTCACCTTCTTCCTAACGGGATTGACCTTGAGTTGTTCGCCCCAAATGGGCAGGCGGCTGATGAAGAAAAAGCAGCACGCGGCATTGCAGCCGACCGGCTCATCATTGGCCATGTGGCCCGGTTTCATGAAGTGAAAAACCACGCGTTCCTGCTGAAGCTTGCCGCACATCTCAAGGAAAGAGGCATTCGCTTTCAGCTCGTTCTGGCGGGAGACGGGCCGTTGCGCGGGGAGATAGAGGAGGAGGCGCGGCAGCAGAATTTGCTATCAGACGTCCTCTTTTTAGGCACGGTAGAACGGATCCATGAACTGATGCGAACATTCGATGTATTTGTCATGCCGTCTCTGTACGAAGGCTTGCCGGTTGTGCTTGTGGAAGCGCAGGCGTCGGGGCTTCCATGCATCATTTCAGACAGCATTACAGAAAAAGTCGACGCCGGTCTCGGGCTTGTCACAAGATTAAGTCTTTCTGAGCCGATCAGCGTCTGGGCTGAAACCATTGCAAGGGCCGCCGCCGCAGGCAGGCCGAAGCGTGAGTTCATCAAAGAAACACTCGCTCAACTTGGCTACGATGCACAGCAAAATGTAGGAGCGCTGCTGAATGTATACAACATCAGCACGGAAAAGGACCATAACCGATGATTGTATATGCCGTCAATATGGGGATTGTATTTATTTGGTCTTGGTTCGCTAAAATGTGCGGCGGCCGTGACGATTCGCTTGCCACGGGGTATCGGCCGAATAAGCTTTTGATCTGGATTCCGCTCGCTTCACTTGTGCTCGTGTCAGGTCTCCGTTATCGAGTCGGCACGGATTTTCAGACGTATACGCTGCTGTACGAATTGGCGGGCGATTATCAAAATGTGTGGCAGATATTCGGTTTCGGCACAGCAAAAACAGCGACAGATCCGGGGTTTACCGCACTCCTTTGGCTGATGAATTTCATCACGGAAGATCCTCAAATCATGTATTTTACGGTGGCGGTCGTGACCTACAGCTTTATTATGAAGACACTCGCCGACTATGGCAGGCCGTTTGAGCTGAGTGTCTTTTTATTTTTGGGAACCTTTCATTATTACGCATCTTTTAACGGCATCAGGCAATACATGGTCGCAGCTGTTTTGTTTTGGGCGATCCGTTATATCATCAGCGGGAACTGGAAGCGATATTTCCTGATTGTGCTGGTCAGCTCGCTCTTTCATTCGTCGGCGCTGATTATGATTCCAGTGTACTTTATTGTCAGAAGAAAAGCCTGGTCTCCGGCGATATTCGGCCTATCCGCTTTATTTCTCGGCATGACATTTTTATATCAAAAGTTTATTTCTGTGTTTGTCGTTGTGCTTGAAAACAGCTCATACAGCCATTATGAAAAATGGCTCATGACGAACACAAATGGAATGAATGTGATCAAAATCGCTGTTTTGGTTCTGCCGCTGTTCCTTGCATTTTGCTATAAAGAACGACTGCGGAGTCTGTGGCCGCAAATTGATATTGTCGTCAATTTGTGCCTGCTAGGTTTTTTGTTCGGCCTTTTGGCCACAAAGGACGTGATTTTTGCCAGATTCAATATTTATTTCGGTCTGTATCAAATGATCCTAGTCCCTTATTTTGTCAGGATATTTGATGAAAAATCGAACGCTCTTATCTATATCGCTATCGTTGTTTGTTATTTTCTTTACAGTTATTTGCTTATGCCGGTCGATTCATCGGTTCTGCCTTACAGAACGATTTTTTCCCGGTAATTTATGCACGAGGAGCCGGTCATTATGGAAACACCTGCGGTTAGTCTGTTAGTCGCTGTTTATAACACAGAAACATATATCAGAACGTGTCTCGAATCACTGCGGAACCAGACAGTGGACAATATTGAAATCATCATTGTCAATGACGGTTCAGCTGACGCCAGCCCGGATATCGCAGAAGAATACGCCAAAATGGACAACAGGTTCAAGGT
Organism: Bacillus sp. LJBS17; assembly: GCF_019334685.1. Lineage (NCBI taxonomy): Bacteria > Bacillati > Bacillota > Bacilli > Caryophanales > Bacillaceae > Bacillus > Bacillus sp. LJBS17. The sequence continues at coordinate 3,480,327 of NZ_CP079759.1, read as the reverse complement.
GATTCATCAGGAAAACCAGGGACTCGGTGCGGTTCGGAATAAAGGCATTGAAGCTGCACGCGGCGAATTTATCGCGTTTATCGATTCAGACGATTGGATTGAGCCTGATTATTGCGAGCAGATGCTCCGGGCAGCAGGCGATGAAACTGATCTGGTCATTTGCAATTACGCCGCAGAGTTTGAGGACACTGGCAAAACCATGGACTCAGACATTGCCCAAACCTATCAGGATCAGCCGAAGGAGCACTATATCAAGGCGTTATTCGAAGGGAAGGTCAGAGGGTTTTCATGGAACAAACTGTACAGAAGAAGCATGATTGAAGCCCATCGGCTGTCGTTTCCGCTCCGAGGCGAGCTGGAGCATGTCGAGGATCAGTTTTTCAGCTTCAGGGCTCACTTTTTCGCCCGCTCAGTATCCTACGTAAAAACGCCGCTCTATCATTATCGAATTCACCTTTCCTCCATTGTGCAGCGCTATCAGAAAAAATTGTTTGAATCAGGACTTGCGCTGTATGAGGCGAATGCGGCGTTTTTACAGGAGAACAACAAACTGGAGGAGTATCGCAAGGAGCTTGATACCTTTATCGTTCTTCACAGCAGCATCTGTATGCTGAATGAATGGAAAACGAGCGGCAGCCGCCGGCTGTTTGAAAAGCTTAGAAATGTTGGCGTGATATGCGCGGACCCGGTGTTTCAAGAAAGTCTTTCAAAAACGGGTACCGCTCCTTTTGACGCAAAACGGTCATGCCTGCTTCTGATGGCGAAATACAGAATAATTCCGTTCGTCGCGATGGTATCGGCTGTGTATCAGCGGGTGATCGAGTACAAAATGAGAAACAGAGGGTGAGGACATGTCGTTACAATCGTTGAAAATCAATTTTGCAGAATGGCTGCTGCTAAAGGTCAAATACCCGTCCCAATATTGGCTGGGAGCGGCAGATCAACCGGTAAAGGCCGCAGCACATCAGAAAAAAATCATACTGACCCTGCTGCCGTCCCATGACAATTTGGGAGATCACGCAATTGCTTATGCCAGCAAGGCATTTCTTGAGCGAGAATACCCGGACTTTGACATCGTCGAGGTCGATATGAAGGACATTTACAAATCAGCAAAAAACCTGATCCGCTCGCGCCATCCGGAGGATATGGTCTTTATCATCGGCGGCGGAAATATGGGGGATTTATACCGTTATGAGGAGTGGACGCGCCGCTTCATTATTAAAACATTCCATGACTATCGGGTTATCCAGCTTCCGGCAACGGCTCATTTTTCTGACACGAAAAAGGGGCGCAAAGAGCTGAAACGGGCACAGAAAATTTATAATGCGCACCCCGGCCTATTGCTCATGGCACGGGATGAAACAACGTATCAATTTATGAAACAGCATTTTCAAGAAAAAACAATTTTGAAGCAGCCGGACATGGTGCTGTATTTAGATAGAAGCAAGACCCCCGCAGAACGCGAAGGGGTTTATATGTGTTTGCGCGAGGATCAGGAAAGCGTGCTTCAGGAGGACCAGAGGAACCGGGTCAAGGCTGCGCTATTTGAGGAATTCGGCGAGATCAAATCCTTTACGACAACGATCGGCCGCCGGGTCAGCCGGGATACACGCGAACAAGAACTTGAAGCACTGTGGTCTAAGCTGCAAAGCGCAGAAGCCGTCGTCACTGACAGGCTTCATGGCATGATTTTTTGCGCGCTGACAGGAACGCCATGTGTTGTCATTCGCTCCTTTGACCATAAGGTGATGGAGGGCTATCAATGGCTTAAAGACATCCCGTTCATGAAGCTGATAGAACATCCGGAGCCAGAGCGCGTAACAGCCGCAGTCAATGAGCTTTTAACAAAAGAAACACCCCGTGCAGGCTTTCCGAGAGATGTGTATTTTAAAGGTCTGCGTGACAAAATCAGCGGTGAAGCGCAATGATCCCGCTCGTCAGCATTATTGTCCCGATGTATAATGTTGAACCATTTATAGAAGAGTGCATTGATTCTTTGCTTCGTCAAACGCTTTCTGATATTGAAATCATCCTCGTGAATGACGGAACACCGGATCGTTCAGGCGAGATTGCAGAGGACTATGCAAAACGGGATGCGAGAATCCAGGTCATTCATCAGGCAAACGGCGGGCTTAGTTCAGCGCGAAATACGGGAATAAAGGCCGCGCGGGGCGCTTACATCGGCTTTGTAGACGGAGACGATTATGTATCTTCCGCCATGTTCCAGAGGCTGGCTGAAGAAGCGGAGCAAAATCGGCTCGACATCGTCGGCTGCGGTTTTTACAAGCAGTCATCGGACAGGCGGACATATGTAGCGCCGCAGCTTGAGGCAAACCGCGTGCTGACGAAACCAGAAATGACTGAACAGCTTAAACATGCTCACGAAACGAGATTTATCTGGTATGTATGGCGTTATCTTTACCGTCGTGAGCTTTTTGAAAGGGCGAATCTGTTGTTTGATGAAGACATCCGTTTTGCTGAAGACTCTCCCTTCAATTTGTCCGCTTTTTGCGAAGCGGAGCGGGTGAAAATGCTTGATGAAGGATTGTACATTTATCGTGAAAACCCGAACAGCCTGACAGAAATTCCTTATAAGCCGGCGATGGATGAACATCTTCAAAAACAATATCAGGCTAAAATCGCATTCTACAATCACTACGGCTTAGCAGGCGCATGTAAAGAAGATTTGAATGTGTACATTTGCAGGCATCAGCTTCCGATGCTTTTGGCAAATGCCTGTGCTTCTCCGAATTCGCCGAAAGACATCAAAAAGAAGATCAGGAAGATTTTATCCTATGACATGGTGCGGCAGGCTGTCAGACATACACCGTTTCAGCATGAGAAATTATTAAGAGGAGAGCGCTTGGTATTAGCACTGTGTAAATGGCGGCTCACTTTTCTCATCAAGCTGTTTTTCGAGCATCGGGGGACAATGAAAGGCAGTGCGAAGCAGGTATGAAATTTACGATAAACTTCAGCGCTAATCTCACGGCTTTTCTCTTGTCCGTTTTCCTATCGGTTTGGATGACGCCTTTTATTGTCAAAACGCTCGGTGTCGAAGCGTTTGGCTTTGTTCACTTGACACAAAATGTGATTAATTACTTTTCGGTTATTACCGTGGCGCTCAGCTCGGTTGTCGTTCGGTTCTTTTCTGTTGCTGCCCACAGGGGAGAGCGGGAGAAAGCAAATGCGTATATCAGCAATTATTTAGCGGCCTCTGTTTTGATTTCATTGCTGCTCTTGCTGCCGCTTGCGGGTTCGGCTTTTTTTATTGACCGCGTCATGAATGTGCCGCAAGCGCTTTTGGCAGATGTGCGTTTGTCGATTTTGATCGGCAGTTTGCTGTTTATTTTAACGTTTCTGATGGCTGGTTTCGGCGCTGCACCATTTTATGCCAACCGCCTTTATATCACCAGTTCCATTCAGGCGGTGCAAATGCTTATACGGGTGCTGTCTGTGCTGCTCCTGTTTGCATGCTTTGCGCCGAAAATCTGGCAGATCCAGCTTGCAGCTTTAGCTGGTGCTGTCATTGCGTCTGTGCTGTCTTTCTATTTCTTCAAAAAGCTGATTCCGTGGTTTTCGTTTCGTATGAAGGATCTTTCATTCCGCACAAGCAAGGAGCTGTTTCAAGCGGGCGCATGGAGCTCCGTCAATCAAATCGGCGTCCTGCTTTTTTTGCAGATTGATCTGTTAACCGCCAATTTGATGCTTGGGGCGTCCGCATCTGGGAAATACGCGGCAATTATCCAGTTTCCGCTGCTTTTGCGCAGCTTGGCCGGAACGGTCGCATCCCTGTTTGCGCCTATCATGACTTCATATTATTCAAAAGGCGATATGGACGGATTGATGAATTACGCCAATAAGGCAGTGAGGCTCAATGGTCTTTTGCTTGCACTTCCTGCTGCCTTATTGGGCGGATTGGCGGGGCCTTTTTTGACAATCTGGCTCGGACCGTCCTTTTCGTCGATAGCACCGCTTTTATTTATTCATGCCGGATACTTGGTTGTCAGCCTCGCCTTTATGCCGCTGTTTTATATATGGACCGCTTTTAATCAACAAAAAACACCGGCGATTGTTACCCTGCTGTTAGGTGCGGTGAATGTGGTGCTGGCGGTCACGCTGAGCGGGCCGGCTCATCTCGGTCTGTACGGCATAACATTGGCAGGGGCCATTTCTCTTATTTTAAAAAATGCCATCTTTACGCCGCTTTACGTATCCCGCATTACAGGCTGCAAAAAGCACGTGTTCTTTAAAGGCATCATCGGGCCTCTTTCAGCCGCTGTGTTTGCCTGGACGGTCTGTAAGGCAATTCAGTTCATTGTGAAGATTGACAGCTGGCCGTCATTGATAGCGACGGGAGTGACAGTCAGCTTTTTCTACGCTGTTTTCGCTTTTATGCTCGTTTGTACAAAAGAGGAAAGACAGCTGGTATTAAAACGGTTTCGAAAAACGAAAGGAGCTGTGAATCTTTGATCCTGAAACGACTTTTTGATCTGACGGCCGCCATTTTTTTGTTGTGCTGTACAAGTGTGATCATTCTGTTCACCATCGCCGTTGTCAGGCTGAAAATAGGATCACCTGTCTTCTTTAAGCAAGTAAGGCCAGGCCTGCACGGCAAACCGTTCACCCTATATAAGTTCCGGACAATGACGGATGAACGGGACGGTGAGGGAAATCTGCTGCCCGATGAAGTCCGGCTGACGAAAACGGGCAGGCTGATCAGAAAGCTGAGCATTGATGAGCTTCCGCAGCTCCTGAATGTCCTGAAGGGCGATCTGAGCCTTGTCGGGCCGCGGCCGCTTTTGATGGACTATCTGCCTCTTTATACAGAAAAACAGGCACGGCGCCATGAGATGAAGCCGGGTATCACAGGCTGGGCGCAAATCAATGGCAGAAACGCGATTTCCTGGGAAAAGAAATTTGAATTAGATGTTTGGTACGTTGACAACCGGTCATTTTTTCTCGATTTGAAAATTTTATGTTTGACGGTGCGAAAGGTCCTTGTTTCAGAAGGGATTCAGCAAACCAATCATGTGACCGCGGAACGGTTTACCGGAAGCGGAGATGTGTCCTCATGAAAAACGTGGCCATTGTGGGTGACGGCGGACACGGAAAGGTGATCAGAGAGCTGATAAACGCCCGCTCAGATACGCGCTTAGCCGCGGTGCTGGATGATAAATTCAAAACGTTCGAAGGCGGAAAAGAATGGTACACAGGACCGCCGGAAGCCGTTACTGAACTACGCAGGCTCATACCTGATGTGCTGTTTCTGATTGCTGTTGGGAATAACAGTGTCAGAAAACAGCTGGCGGAGCGACTGGGACTGAGGAAAGATGATTTTATTACATTGATTCACCCGTCAGCCATCGTCAGCAGGTCGGCTGTCATTGGGGAAGGGACAGTAATTATGGCGAGCGCGATCATTCAGGCGGATGCGCGCATCGGCGCTCATTGCATCATCAATACGGGTGCAGTGGCAGAGCACGATAATCAAATCAGCGATTACGTTCATCTGTCCCCGCGTGTCACGCTGTCAGGAGCGGTTTCCGTTCAGGAAGGCGCTCACGTCGGAACTGGTGCATCCGTCATACCGCAGATCACAATCGGGGCTTGGAGCATTGTCGGAGCCGGCTCCGCGGTGATCCGTCCCATACCGGACAGGGTAACGGCGGCCGGTGCTCCGGCACGCATCATTTCTTCCATTCAAACATCAAACAAAGGATGATTCTATGCATAAAAAAATCTACTTATCTCCCCCTCATATGAGCGGCAGGGAGCAGCACTATATTTCAGAAGCCTTTCGCTCAAACTGGATTGCGCCGCTTGGGCCGCTCGTGAATTCATTTGAAGAACAGCTGGCAGAACGAGTCGGTGTAAAAGCAGCTGCTGCGGTCAGCTCAGGAACGGCGGCGATTCATCTCGCGCTGCGTTTGCTTGAGGTAAAAGAAGGTGACAGCGTGTTTTGCCAGTCCTTCACATTTGTAGCAACCGCCAATCCGATTCTATATGAAAAAGCGGTGCCCGTCTTTATTGATTCTGAGCCTGATACGTGGAATATGTCGCCGACAGCCCTTGAAAGAGCATTGGAGGAAGCGAAAAGAAACGGAACACTGCCAAAAGCGGTGATTGCCGTCAATCTATATGGGCAGAGTGCGAAAATGGATGAAATCGTAAGCCTGTGTGATGCATACGGAGTTCCTGTCATTGAGGACGCAGCCGAATCTCTCGGAACAGTCTATAAAGGGAAGCAAAGCGGAACTTTCGGGCGCTTCGGCATTTTTTCATTTAACGGGAACAAAATCATTACCACATCAGGGGGAGGGATGCTCGTTTCAAATGATGAAGCAGCAATGGAAAAAGCAAGATTTCTCGCTTCGCAGGCACGAGAGCCGGCTGTTCATTATCAACACAGTCAAATTGGACATAATTACAGGCTGAGCAATATCTTAGCCGGCGTCGGCATTGCCCAGCTTGATGTGCTGGATGAGCGAGTGGAGAAAAGAAGGACCATTTTCACGAGATACAAAAATGCGCTCGGTCACATAGACGGCGTCCGCTTTATGCCGGAGTACGCAGCAGGCGTATCCAATCGCTGGCTCACCACGCTCACACTTGATAACGGGCTCAGCCCATATGACGTAGTTCAACGTCTTGCTGAAGAAAACATTGAAGCCCGTCCGCTGTGGAAGCCGCTCCATACCCAGCCGCTGTTCGATCCGGCTTTATTTTATTCTCATGAAGAAACAGGAAGCGTATGCGAAGATTTATTCAAGCGAGGAATCTGTCTCCCATCGGGGTCCAATATGACAGAAGATGAGCAAGACCGGGTCATTGAAGTGCTACTGCACTTATTCCAAACTGCCGAGGTGAAGAAATGGACAGCAAGCATTCGATGATCAGCCTGAAACAGAAACTGTCCGGGCTGCTCGACGTCATTCCGAAACAATCAGAGATTATATATGCGGACTATCCTCTATATGGGAATGTAGGGGATTTATTTATTATGAAAGGAACAGAAGCCTTCTTTAAAGAACACGGGATTCGGGTCAGAAAACGCTGGAATCCTGACAATTTTCCAGTCGGGCGAAAGCTGGATCCTAATCTCATCATCGTCTGCCAGGGAGGCGGAAACTTCGGGGATCTGTATCCGTATTATCAAGGCTTTAGAGAGAAAATCGTCCAAACCTATCCGAGCCACAAAATTGTCATCCTGCCGCAATCGATTTATTTTCAAAACAAAGACAACCTCAAACGGACGGCAGAGATATTTTCTAAGCATGCGAACCTTCACATCATGACAAGGGAAAAAGCCTCCTATGCTACGGCACAGGCTTATTTTTTAAAAAATCACATTCAGCTTCTGCCTGATATGGCTCATCAGCTGTTTCCCGTCATTCCCACGCAGCAGCCGTCCAATCAAAAGCTGAGATTTATCCGAACAGATCATGAAGCAAACCAGGCGCTTCAGGAACACACAGAAACGGAAAGCTACGACTGGCGCACGGTGCTGTCAGCTTCAGACCGCCGGACGATTGCTTTTCTCCAAACGCTGAACGTCCTGAACAAAAAAGCAGGCAACCCTTTGCCCATTGCGTATATATGGGGAAAATACTCGGATTATATCGTCCAAAAAGCCATTCGGTTTTTCAGCCGTTACGAATCGGTGGAAACGTCAAGGCTGCACGGACACATCTTGTCCGCTCTTCTTCAAAAAGAAAACACGGTCATTGATAATTCCTATGGGAAAAACGCCAATTACTTTCATACCTGGATGGAAGGAGTGCCAGGCACCCGGCTCATCCAGCACGCCTCAAAGAAGGAAAACCTTCCTGCTCACATGTGAGCGGAAGGTTTATTTTGATTCTCCACGTTTGACTTTGTTGTATGCTTCATCTAAATGCTGAATCCGTTTCAGGACAACTGCGTTTTTGGTCAGCTGGTCCTGCACGAGCGTTGAGACGACGGAACGGTAGTAGCTGTTCATCGCGTGGATTTTATCCTCAGACTGATTCATTTCAATATGCTGTTTTAAATTCTCAATAAAATAAGGGACGGAAAAAAGTTCAGACATTTCTTTGGCAGCTCCTTTTTCATAAATGTATACGGTGTGATCTCAATCATGTACAATGAAGAAAGGGGAGTGAGCATGATGGATATGAAACTTCAGCAAGTACAAGTATTAAAGCCTCAACTGACACAGGAGCTCAGGCAGGCCATCACACTGCTTGGCTATCATTCGGCAGAACTCGCCGAGTACATTGATGAGCTCTCACTGGAAAACCCTCTTATTGAACGAAAGGAAACAGACACACCGCCACTATCTTACCATAAAACAAACAAAAACAGGATGAATGCACAGGAAGCGGGCCTTCAATTAAGTAATCCGCAAAAAACATTGCAGGATGCGTTAAAACAGCAGTCACTCGATATGAATCTGACCAACACTGAAAAAAAGATTTTTAATTATCTGATTCATTCGCTTGATTCAAACGGGTACTTGGAAGAAGATGTGGAGGAGGCAGCACGGCGCCTATCTGTATCGGCTAAGGAAACGGAGGCTGTTTTGGCAAAACTCCAGTCATTAGAACCGGCTGGAATTGGCGCGAGATCTTTGCAGGAATGCATCCTTCTTCAATTACAGCGGCTGCCGAACAGAAATGAACAAGCAGAAATGCTGGTTTCAGCTCATTTTGATGCTTTTGCGCAAAAAAAATGGAAAGCGCTTTCAGTAGAGACAGGAATTCCGCTTCATACCATTCAAGATATCTCAGATGATATCGCGGCTCTTCATCCTAGACCTGGCCTTCTGTTTGCCCGGCCAGAGCAAGATGTGTATATTGAGCCTGACATTTTTATTACCGTAAAAAACGGGCACATCGCAGCGGAACTGAATACCCGCTCGTTTCCCGAGATCGATTTGCATCCGCAGTACAGAACGCTTTTATCATCCGGCTCTTGTCAGGATACTGTCTCCTATTTATCTGCGAAATATCAGGAGTGGCGCTGGCTGAGCCGCGCGCTGCGGCAGCGAAAACAGACAATCACGAGAATTATCAATGAACTGATCACACGCCAAAAGGATTTCTTTCTGAAAGGGCGAAGCGCAATGAAGCCGCTGACTCTCAGAGAGGTGGCGGACTGTCTAAGCCTTCATGAATCAACTGTGAGCCGGGCCATTAAAGGGAAAACAATACAAACGCCTTACGGGTTGTTTGAGATGAAGCTCTTTTTCTCAGCAAAAGCCGAGGCTTCAGGAGAGGGAGATGCGTCGAATTATGCAGTCAAAATGCATCTGGAAGACCTGATCAATCAAGAGGACAAAACAAAACCGCTTTCAGATCAAAAGCTTGTCGATTTGCTGTATGAACAACACGGCATCCAAATCTCGAGACGCACCGTGGCAAAATATCGCGATCAAATGAATATTCCGTCATCGGCAGCGAGAAAGCGATATAAATAAAATCCTCCCTAGACGGGAGGATTTTTTTAAGGAATCATCCAACTGAATACGTGATGCTGCAAAAAGGTGATGATACAAACGAGCAGCAGCAAAAACAGACTGTGTTTAATGGTAAAGCGGAAAAGATCTGACTCCTTTCCGGCGAGTCCTACCGCGGCGCACGCCACCGCTATCGACTGCGGTGAAATCATTTTTCCTGTGACACCGCCTGAAGAGTTGGCGGCCACAGACAGAACGGGGTCCATGCCGACTGATAATGCGGTGACTTTCTGCAGGTTGCCGAACAGCAGGTTGGCGGAAGTATCCGAGCCGGTAATGAAGACGCCGAGCCAGCCGAGGACGGGCGAAAAGAAGGTAAACATCGAACCTGTCAGCGCGAGTGTCATCCCGAGTGTCGTGCTCATTCCCGAGGAGTTGGTGACATAGGCAAAACCAACGACAGAAGCGATGGTCAAAATCGGAAGCTTCAATTCCTGGACTGTTTCTTTAAAAACGGTTCCCCAGTCTTTCCACGAAATCGCCGTGATGAACTTTGACAGCACTGCGGCAATCAATATCGCGGTGCCGGCTGAACCAAGCACCTCAAGCTTGTAAACCGCCTCAATCGGCGTACCGTCAGCATTGACAATCTGATTGTTCAAAAAAGGCACACCGGGGGCAAAAGTCAGTTTTTCTCCAACAGCATTCAGCCACTTCAAGAACACCGCAGAGCCTTCATAATGCCCGGTCAGTGCAGATTTGACAGATGGAATGCCCCATACGGAAATCATCGCCGTCAGCAGCAGAAATGGCGACCAAGCCTTAAAAATCTGTCCGCCGCTGTACGCAGGCGCCGCCGGATTTGTGCGCGCCGTTTCAATTGAGGCGGCCGACTCTTGTTCACCGGCAAACCGGAATGTTGTTTTCGGCTTCCACCATTTCAAAAACACAGCAAGCGCAGCCATTGAAACAAGAGCTGACAAAACATCGGGCAGCTCAGGCCCTAAAAAATTGGAACTGAGATATTGAACAACAGCAAAGGAAACACCGGATACGAGAATCGCCGGCCAGATCTCCAAGGCTTTCCTGAACCCGCTCATGATGATGATTAAATAAAGAGGGATAAATACGGATAAAAACGGCAGCTGCCGCCCAACCATTTGTGAAATCTCCATCGCCGGAATCCCTGTCGGCCCTTCTACGGCTGTAATTGGAATCCCAATTGCCCCAAAGGCAACCGGCGCCGTATTGGCGATCAAACAGATCCCCGCAGCATAAAGAGGATTAAAGCCGAGACCGACCAGCAGCGCGGCAGAAATGGCGACCGGCGCTCCGAAGCCTGCTGCCCCTTCTAAAAAAGCCCCGAATGAAAAAGCGATCAAGAGAGCTTGAAGCCGTCGGTCATCAGTAATCGAGAGAACAGAGCTGCGAATGATATCAAACTGTCCCGTTTTCACAGTGATTTTATACAAAAAAACAGACGTCACAATGATCCAGCCGATCGGCAACAATCCGTATACGGCTCCTTGTGTCGCGGACATCAGCGCTTTTTCCGCCGGCATACGATAAACCAATACAGCAATAATAAGGGCGATCCCCAATGTGGCCAAGCCTGCTGTATACCCCTTCATCCGTTTAATCGCGAGTGCCCAAAAAAAGAAAATAATCGGTACAAGTGCGGCAATCGCTGATAATAGCAAATTTCCCCCTATAGGCGTATATGCCTGTGTCCATTGCATCCCAAACCCCTCCTTGAAACATAAACTGGCGCCATATGTAAGCGGTTTCTATAGATGATATGATCATCTGATGACTGGGTAATAAGACCAGTTACCTAGCATTATATTTTGAAAAAAATCAAAGTACAAGACTTTTTGACAAAATAGTCAAAATCTTTTGGCGGCCCACAAAACAGAGTATAATAGATCGTAAACAGCCAGACCTACAAGTTACGGGGTGAATTGCATTGAAATACAAACAGATTAAAACAAAAAAAATATATGAAGAAGTAGCAGATGCCCTATTAGATATGATCAAAAACGGCGAATTGAAGCCGGGGGATAAACTGGACTCTGTTCAGGCGCTTGCTGAGAGCTTTCAAGTCAGCCGTTCAGCGGTTCGCGAAGCACTTTCTGCGCTAAAAGCGATGGGGCTTGTCGAAATGAAACAGGGAGAAGGCACGTATCTGAAGGAATTTGAGCTCAATCAAATTTCTCAGCCGCTCTCAGCCGCCCTTCTGATGAAAAAAGAGGACGTCAAGCAGCTGCTCGAGGTCAGAAAACTGCTTGAAATCGGAGTGGCTTCACTAGCGGCTGAAAAAAGGACAGAAGCAGATCTCGAAAGAATTCAGGATGCACTAAAGGAAATGGGCAGCATTGAAGCGGACGGGGAGCTGGGAGAGAAAGCAGACTTCGCATTTCATCTTGCGCTTGCGGACGCTTCTCAAAATGAACTTCTTAAACACTTGATGAATCACGTGTCATCATTGCTGCTGGAAACAATGAGGGAAACGAGGAAAATCTGGCTGTTTTCCAAGAAGACCTCCGTTCAGCGGCTGTATGAGGAGCACGAACGGATTTACAATGCTGTGGCTGCCGGGAACGGTGTACAGGCGGAAGCCGCCATGCTGGCGCATTTGACGAATGTGGAAGATGTGCTTTCGGGATATTTCGAGGAAAATGTGCAATAACCAACTCATTTCCCGGGCAATTCCGCCGGTTCCGAATGATACGAACAACTGAGACTGAGCCGCAAATGGTTCAGTCTTTTTACATGGAAGCCAGAGGGCTTTGTGCACTTGACATTTGTGAAAAATAAAGTAAAATATTTTACTAAAACAATCCGAGCTGAATAATGGAGGCAGATACAATGGCGACAATTAAAGATATCGCGCAGGAAGCGGGATTTTCAATCTCAACCGTTTCCCGCGTTTTAAATAACGATGAAAGCCTTTCTGTTCCTGATGAGACACGGGAGAAAATCTATGAAGCGGCGGAAAAGCTCAATTACCGAAAAAAAACAGTAAGGCCGCTGGTGAAACATATTGCGTTTTTATATTGGCTGACAGATAAAGAAGAATTAGAAGATGTCTATTTTAAAACGATGAGATTAGAAGTAGAGAAACTGGCGAAAGCATTCAATGTCGATATGACCACTTATAAAATAGCGGATGGAATCGAGAGCATTCCTGAACATACGGAAGGGTTTATTGCCGTTGGCACATTTTCAGATGAAGAGCTGGCTTTCCTCAGAAATCTCACTGAAAATGGCGTGTTCATCGATTCAACTCCTGATCCCGATCATTTTGACTCGGTAAGGCCCGATTTGGCACAAATGACAAAGAAGACGGTAAACATCCTGACTGAGAAGGGGCATAAGAGCATCGGTTTTATCGGCGGCACATACAAAAATCCGAATACCAATCAGGATGAAATGGACATCCGTGAACAAACCTTCAGATCCTATATGAGGGAAAAAGCCATGCTGGACGAGCGCTATATTTTCTGTCATCGCGGATTCTCTGTAGAAAACGGCTACCGCCTGATGTCAGCAGCGATCGACACATTAGGCGATCAGCTTCCGACTGCTTTTATGATTGCAGCGGACCCGATTGCAGTGGGCTGCCTGCAAGCCCTGAACGAAAAAGGAATTGCCATACCAAACAGGGTAAGCATTGTGAGTATCAACAACATCAGCTTCGCGAAGTATGTCTCGCCTCCTCTGACGACGTTTCATATTGATATACATGAATTATGTAAAAATGCTGTTCAATTACTGCTTGAACAAGTGCAGGACAAGAGAAGAACGGTAAAAACATTATATGTGGGCGCAGAATTAATCGTCAGGAAGAGTATGAATGAAGGATGACTTAGGACACTAAGTCATTTTTTATTTGAGTAAAAAAATTTACTATAGGAGGTAAATAGTTTGTTTACACATTTTCTTAGGCGTGCTATATTATCTTTAAAGCGCTTTCATTCCTACCGAAAGGGTGACAATCAATGAAAATGGCAAAAAAGTGTTCAGTATTCATGCTCTGCGCAGCTGTCAGTTTATCCTTGGCGGCTTGCGGCCCAAAGGAAAGCAGCAGCGCCAAATCGAGTTCAAAAGGGTCAGAGCTTGTTGTATGGGAGGATAAAGAAAAGAGCATCGGCATTAAAGACGCCGTTGCTGCGTTTGAAAAAGAGCATGATGTGAAGGTCAAAGTCGTTGAAAAACCGTATGCCAAGCAGATTGAAGATTTGCGAATGGACGGACCGGCCGGCACAGGCCCTGACGTGTTAACAATGCCAGGGGACCAAATCGGAACCGCTGTCACGGAAGGATTACTCAAGGAATTACATGTCAAAAAAGACGTTCAATCACTTTATACTGACGCTTCCATTCAGTCTCAAATGGTAGATCAAAAGCTTTATGGACTGCCAAAAGCGGTCGAAACGACTGTCCTTTTTTACAACAAAGATCTCATCTCCGGAAAGGGATTGCCCAAAACGCTGGAAGAGTGGTACGACTATTCCAAAAAGACTGCTAATGGCAGCAAATTTGGCTTTTTAGCCCTATTCGATCAAATTTATTATGCAGAAAGTGTGATGAGCGGATATGGCGGATACATTTTTGGAAAGGCCAAAGATGGGAGCTATAACCCGTCAGACATTGGAATTAATAATGAAGGAGCTGTCAAAGGTGCGGCGCTGATTCAGAAGTTTTACAAAGATGGCCTGTTCCCGGCTGGCATTATTGGAGAACAAGGGATTAACGTATTGGAATCGCTGTTCACAGAAGGAAAAGCCGCCGCAATTATTTCTGGTCCATGGAATGTAGAAGCCTTTTCGAAAGCAGGAATCAATTATGGCATTACGAAACTGCCGAAGCTGGAAAATGGGAAAAACATGAGCTCCTTTATCGGCGTCAAAAGCTACAACGTCAGTGCATTTTCAAAGAATGAAGAGCTGGCGCAAGAATTAGCCGTTTTCCTGGCAAATGAAAAAAATTCCAAAACACGATATGAAGAAACGAAAGAAGTTCCTGCTGTGAAATCCCTAGCCAATGACCCGGCTATTATGAAAAGCGAGGCGGCACGGGCTGTTACTGAACAATCCCGTTTCTCAGAGCCAACACCAAATATTCCGGAAATGAATGAAATATGGACGCCGGCTGATTCAGCATTACAGACGGTTGCAACAGGGAAGGCAGATCCGAAACAAGCATTGGATCAAGCAGCTGAAACGGCCAAAGGACAAATTAAGGCAAAGCACAGCGGAAAATAAAGAGAAAGCTAGATTTGTATTGTAAGAGAGGTGAAAACGGTGCAGCATCGTCAAGTCGCTTTGTTGCTTTCTATCATTCCGGGACTCGGGCAATTTTATAACAAGCAATGGATAAAAGGTATTGTCTTTCTTTTCTTAGGCGCATCGTTTTTTGCGGTCTTTGGAGATCTGCTCAATATGGGGTTTTGGGGAATCTTTACACTGGGAACAGAAGTGCCGCGGGATAATTCCGTTTTTCTGCTGGCGGAAGGGATTATTGCTGTCATCGTGACCTGCTTTGGCCTTGCGGTGTATTATGTAAATCTTCGCGATGCGTTCCAAAGCGGAAAACAGCGTGATGAAAATAAGCCATTAAGTTCCTTAAAGGAACAATACCAGCATATCATTTCTGAGGGCTATCCTTATGTCGTCAGCGGCCCATCTTTGTTTATTTTAATTTTCGCCGTGATCTTTCCTATCTTATTCAGCTTTGCATTAGCGTTTACAAACTATGATTTGTATCATTCTCCTCCTGCAAAATTAATTGATTGGGTCGGTTTTCAAACGTTCGCAAATATTTTCACAGTTGATATTTGGAGGTCGACTTTTTTTGATGTACTGGCTTGGACGGTGGTTTGGACACTTGCTGCATCCACACTGCAAGTCACCTTGGGGATTTTTCTCGCGATCATTGTTAACCAGAAAGACCTTCGGTTTAAACGTTTTTTTCGGACGATTCTGATTTTGCCATGGGCCGTTCCCGGTTTTGTGACGATTTTAATTTTTGCGGGACTGTTTAATGATAGCTTCGGTGCGATGAATCACGACATCTTGGCTTTCTTCGGGATAGATCCGCTTCCGTGGATGACAGATGCCAATTGGTCGAGGCTTGCATTGATTCTCATGCAGGGCTGGCTCGGATTTCCGTACATCTTTCTCGTCTCAACAGGCGTATTGCAATCCATCCCGGACGATCTGTATGAAGCAGCTACGATTGATGGCGCTTCTGTCTTTTCAAAGCTGAGATACATCACGCTTCCGATGGTGTTCATTGCAATGGCTCCGATTATCATTACCCAGTTTACGTTTAATTTTAATAACTTTAATATTATCTATCTATTCAATGGCGGAGGTCCGGCTGTAACCGGATCAACAGCCGGCGGGACAGATATCCTCGTTTCATGGATTTATAAATTGACAATGCAGTCAAGCCAATATTCACTTGCTGCGGCTTTAACCATTTTATTATCTGTATTTGTTATCTCCATCGCATTGTGGCAGTTCAGACAGACAAAGTCTTTTAAAGAGGAGGCATAAGGCATGCTGGCAGATATGAAGGTCAGAAAATATATCCGTCTCCTTTTCTCTTACTTGTTGCTAGCCTTTATGGCGGTCATCATTGTTTATCCTCTCCTTTGGACGGCAGGCGCAAGCTTTAATCCCGGCAACAGCTTAATCAGTACATCCATCATTCCGAAGCATCCGACATTCGACCATTACAAGGAATTATTTGCGGGCAAAGAAAGCCTTCAATATGTGCAGTGGTATGTCAACTCAATGAAGATCAGCCTGTTTACAATGGCAGGGTCTTTGCTCTGTGTGACGTTTACGGCCTATGCGTTTTCGCGCTTTCGCTTCAAAGGCAGGAAATACGCTTTAACGCTCTTTTTATTGCTGCAGATGATTCCTCAGTTTTCAGCTTTAATTGCCTTGTTTGTGCTGGCGCAAATCTTGGGAATGATCAATAGCCACTGGCTGCTAATCTTGCTTTATATCGGCGGCCTGATCCCGATGAATACGTATTTGATGAAAGGGTACATGGATTCCATTCCGATGGATTTAGACGAAAGCGCCAAGATTGACGGAGCCAGCAGCACCAGAATCTTCTTCCAGATCATTCTGCCATTATCAAAACCGATGGCGGCAGTCGTGGCCATGAACGGCTTTACCGGTCCGCTCGGAGATTTTGTGCTGTCCTCAACCATATTGAGAACGCCTGAATCATATACATTGCCCGTCGGTCTATTCAATTTAGTGAATGATGTCATGGGGGCCAGCTATACGACATTTGCGGCCGGAGCCCTGCTTATCAGCATACCGGTTGCCGTTATCTTTATCATGCTGCAAAAGAATTTTGTATCCGGATTAACCGCAGGCGGAACGAAGGGCTAAGAGAACAAGGAGGAGAATGTGATGTCAAAGCTTGAAAAAACGCACGTAACAGAAGCGAAATTTATGCTCCATGGGGGAGACTACAACCCCGATCAGTGGCTGGATCGGCCCGATATTTTAGCTGACGATATCAAACTGATGAAGCTTTCTCATACGAATACGTTTTCTGTCGGCATTTTTGCATGGAGCGCACTTGAGCCGGAGGAGGGCGTATATCAATTTGAATGGCTGGATGATATTTTTGAGCGGATTCACAGTATAGGCGGCCGGGTCATATTAGCAACGCCGAGCGGAGCCCGTCCGGCCTGGCTGTCGCAAACCTATCCGGAAGTTTTGCGCGTCAATGCTTCCCGCGTCAAACAGCTGCACGGCGGAAGGCACAACCACTGCCTCACATCTAAAGTCTACCGAGAAAAAACACGGCACATCAACCGCTTATTAGCAGAACGATACGGACATCACCCGGCGCTGTTAATGTGGCACATTTCAAACGAATACGGGGGAGATTGCCACTGTGATCTATGCCAGCATGCTTTCCGAGAGTGGCTGAAATCGAAATATGACAACAGCCTCAAGGCATTGAACCATGCGTGGTGGACTCCTTTTTGGAGCCATACGTTCAATGACTGGTCACAAATTGAAAGCCCTTCGCCGATCGGTGAAAATGGCTTGCATGGCCTGAATTTAGATTGGCGCCGGTTCGTCACCGATCAAACGATTTCGTTTTATAAAAATGAAATCATTCCGCTGAACGAATTGACGCCTGATATCCCTATCACAACGAATTTTATGGCTGACACACCGGATTTGATCCCGTATCAGGGCCTCGACTACAGCAAATTTGCAAAGCATGTCGATGTCATCAGCTGGGACGCTTATCCTGTCTGGCACAATGACTGGGAAAGCACAGCTGATTTGGCGATGAAGGTCGGCTTTATCAATGATCTGTACCGAAGCTTGAAGCAGCAGCCCTTCTTATTAATGGAGTGTACGCCAAGCGCGGTCAATTGGCATAACGTCAACAAGGCAAAGCGCCCGGGCATGAATCTGCTGTCATCCATGCAAATGATTGCCCACGGCTCGGACAGCGTTCTCTATTTTCAATACCGCAAATCACGGGGGTCATCAGAAAAATTACACGGAGCGGTTGTGGATCATGACAATAGCCCGAAGAACCGCGTCTTTCAAGAAGTGGCCAAGGTAGGCGAGACATTGGAACGGCTGTCCGAAGTTGTCGGAACGAAGAGGCCGGCTCAAACCGCGATTTTATATGACTGGGAAAATCATTGGGCGCTCGAGGATGCTCAGGGGTTTGCGAAGGCGACAAAACGTTATCCGCAAACGCTTCAGCAGCATTACCGCACATTCTGGGAACACGATATCCCTGTCGACGTCATCACGAAAGAACAAGACTTTTCACCATATAAACTGCTGATCGTCCCGATGCTGTATTTAATCAGCGAGGACACCATTTCCCGTTTAAAAGCGTTTACGGCTGACGGCGGCACCTTAGTCATGACGTATATCAGCGGGGTTGTGAATGAGCATGACTTAACATACACAGGCGGATGGCATCCGGATCTTCAAGCTATATTTGGAGTTGAGCCTCTTGAAACGGACACCCTGTATCCGAAGGATCGAAACGCTGTCAGCTACCGCAGCCAAATATATAAAATGAAGGATTATGCAACCGTGATTGATGTAAAGACAGCTTCAGTGGAAGCGGTGTATCAAGAAGATTTTTATGCGCGCACGCCAGCGGTCACAAGCCATGAGTATCAGCAGGGCAAGGCGTATTTTATCGGCGCGCGTTTGGAGGATCAATTTCAGCGTGATTTCTATGAGGGTCTGATCACAGACCTGTCTCTTTCTCCAGTTTTTCCGGTTCGGCACGGAAAAGGCGTCTCCGTACAAGCGAGGCAGGATCAGGACAATGATTATATTTTTATCATGAATTTCACGGAAGAAAAACAGCTGGTCACGTTTGATCAGAGTGTGAAGGACATAATGACAGGAGACATATTGTCAGGCGACCTGACGATGGAAAAGTATGAAGTGAGAATTGTCGTAAACACATATTAGGCTGATGCTCCGCTCGATATGGGCGGATTCTTTTTTCTATAGAGTGAAAACGCTTACTAAGTCTTGGGGGGATGAAATCATGAAAAGCAAAGTGAAAATGTTCTTTGCGGCTGCCATCGTGTGGAGTGCATGTAGTTCAACAGGATATGCCGCTGCCATTGAGAAGGAGAAGCACGTGTCAGAGCTTCGGGCAGAGGATCTTTTTGTTAAAAAAGTAGAGGGGATGAACAAGGACTTTATCAAAGGGGCAGATGTATCCAGCGTTATTGCTTTGGAAAACAGCGGTGTCACCTTTTACAATACAAGCGGAAAACGCCAGGATATCTTTACAACTTTAAAACAGGCTGGGGTCAACTATGTTCGCGTCCGCATCTGGAATCACCCGTATGATTCAAATGGCAACGGGTATGGCGGGGGAAACAATGATGTTCAAAAAGCCATCGAAATCGGAAAAAGAGCGACAGCGAACGGAATGAAGGTGCTGGCCGACTTTCACTACTCTGATTTCTGGGCCGATCCAGCGAAACAAAAGGTGCCCAAAGCCTGGGCGAATCTCAGCTTTGAAGCAAAAAAAGCAAAGCTCTATGAGTATACGAAACAAAGCCTGCAAAAGATGATCAAGGAAGGCGTTGACATCGGCATGGTTCAGGTCGGAAATGAAACAACAGGAGGATTTGCCGGTGAGACTGATTGGACGAAGATGTGCCAATTATTTAATGAAGGAAGCCGAGCGGTCAGGGAGACAAATTCAAATATTTTGGTCGCCCTGCATTTTACCAATCCTGAAACGGCTGGAAGGTATTCATTTATTGCGGAAACACTCAGCAAAAACAAAGTGGATTATGATGTGTTTGCGAGCTCCTATTATCCTTTCTGGCATGGCACATTACAAAATTTGACCTCCGTGCTGAAGGCTGTTGCCAATACGTACGGCAAAAAAGTCATGGTGGCGGAGACATCGTACACCTATACCGCTGAGGATGGCGATGGGCATGGAAATACAGCACCAAAAAGCGGGCAGACGCTGCCATATCCAATTTCTGTTCAAGGCCAGGCAACTGCAGTAAGAGATGTAATGGAGGCAGTGGCGAATACGGGCAAAGCAGGACTTGGTGTTTTCTACTGGGAGCCGGCGTGGATTCCAGTCGGGCCGAAGACACAGATAGAGAAAAACAAAGTGTTATGGGAAACATACGGGTCAGGGTGGGCGTCCAGCTATGCTGCTGAATACGACCCTGAAGACGCCGGGAAGTGGTATGGGGGAAGTGCTGTAGATAATCAAGCTTTATTTGATTTTAATGGACACCCGCTGCCTTCCTTGCAGGTGTTTCAATATGCGGAGTCAGGACATATTCCAAAGAAACGCTGAAACAAAAAAATCCATGAGATGTAACAAATCATTGTTATGTCTCATGGATCATTTTATTTTACATCAACTAATATAAAACATTCGTCATCACTCTTATGATGAGCTTCCTTTTGATGCTGCAGTGATGTAAGGATTTTCTCCTTCAGGTCAGCGATTGGCGAATCAGGATGATCCTTTAGTAAATCAAATAAATAACATGAAGCCGTAGGATCCATCACGCCATCCGTATACAGAAGCAATCTTCCATCCTCCGTGTATGAAAGGCTGCTTGACTGAAACTCTAAGTCTTCAAACATCCCGATCGGAGGTGAAGTCGCGTGAAGCAGATGTTGAGTTCCGCTATCGTCCTGCCAAAGTGCCGGCGGATGCCCTGCGTTGACATAATCAATTCTTTGCCGTGCTATATCAATCTCGAGATAAATAGCAGTGCAATAATGTCTTGCTTCCTCATCATTTTGAAACAAGCTGTGAAGGTGCCGGTCCAATTCCTTCATAACTTTAACGGGGCTGAGACCTTGCGTGATCTGGCGCTGGAACAAAGGATGAAGAGACATCGTAATCAATGCAGATGAAATTCCGTGCCCCATCACATCAAGGATAATAATGCCGTAACGGTGTTCATCGATTTGATAATATCCGTAAAGATCACCTGACAATTCACTCGATGCGTTGTAATAAGAGTCAATCTGAACCTGATCGTTTACAATCGGTTCAGTCAACGAGTTTTTCTGGATCTTTCTGGCGAGTTCAAGCTCTCTTTTGGTGTTTAATTTAAATTGTTGATTTTGTTTATTGATCTCAAGAAGTTCTTCTTGTTTTGCTTTCAGCGTTTCCAAGGCAATTTCTAACTCCGCATTGGCTTTCTGTTTGGCAAGCAAAGCTTCCTGAGCCTCATTTCTGGCTATCAGCAGCTCATTTTCATATTCATTTCGCTTTCGCATTGGAATCAGAACACAATCAAAGACAGAAGCAGCCTCGCTATCGTGTCTCGCAATAGCATTGATAAGGACGGGAATTTCTTCTCCATCTCTTGCTTTCAAGGAAATGTATATTTCTTCGATGTGATGCTCCAATTTCAAAAGCGGAAAAAAATAAAGCTGGCAGAAAAGCTGTGCGGGAATGGTCAACATCATATTCATGTGCTGGCCGATAACCTGCTCCGGTTCATAATCCAGAATCTTGATAAGGGTGCGGTTGGCAGCTATGATCGACCCCTCTTCTGACAAAGCGAGGAAACCGCATGGTGCATCATTCAATTGTTTGTCCATCTAAGAGGGTCACCTCTATCCCTTTCGTTCCTATATCACACGTGTGCTTTTAAATAATCGCCGATCAGCTGTATCGTCTCATCTGGATGGCTCATATGAGGGCAATGTCCGCGAGCCTCCATTTGTTTCAGACTGCTATAAGGCAGATGCTGATGCATATACTTACCTACTGTTGCAGGTGCGATGATATCATCTGCACATTGGAGAATAAGAGAGGGAACCGTTACCTTCGAAAGATCCTCTCGGTGATCAGAAAAAAACGCCGCTTTCGCGAATTGGCGGGCAATGACAGGATCAGTAGAACAAAAACGGCTTTCAAGCTCTTCCTTAATTTCAGGCCGATCTGGCTGATTCAGAACGGTTGCCGCAAATACAGTTGCCCAGCCGATATAATTTTTCTCCATCATCTCCAGCAAGCCAAGGAGCTGCTCCTCTTCAAATCCTCCGTAATACTCAGGCGGATCATTCAAATAGCAAGGAGAAGGCCCCACCATCACCAGATGGGAAAAAAGCTCCGGGCGGCGGATGGATGCAAGCATCCCAATCAAGGCCCCGACGGAGTGCCCCACAAACACGGTTTCCTTCAGATCTAAAGCTTCACAAACATCAAGAACATCCTGGGCATAGCCGTCAAGTGTCTGGTAACGATTCATGTCATATGCGCGCAAATCTGAATGTCCCGAACCGACGTAATCAAATAAAATCACCCGATGATCTTCTTCAAAGGCAGGTGCCACGGCATTCCACACACTTTGATCGCATCCAAAACCAGGTGCGAACATGACAGGTGCTTTGCCGCTGCCTTTCACCTTCACATGATTTCTAGACAAAATCGCTTCGTTCATGATTGGCTCCTTTCAGCCGGAAAGTAATATAAAGTTCAATATGTCTATCATAACACTCGGATGGTTTGAAGAGTGTATCTTTCTATGAATGTCACAGCAGTTTAAAAGAAGGAGGACATGGGAGATAGAAAAGATGGATGAATTGGAAGATGCAGGAGGAGGATTACCTAGACACCGGGGTGAGAAAGAAAATGACATTTGTCACTTCATCATCATGACACCCCATACTAACATCGTCTTCTCCGTCATTTTACAATCAATGTAAACGATCAGGAGGTGCTCATGTGATGAAAGAAGCAATAACAGTAAGCAACGTGACAAAACATTTCCATCGAAAAACCGCTGTAAACCACATCAGCTTCAGTATTGAAAAAGGAGAAATTGCAGCCATTCTCGGGCCAAATGGGGCAGGGAAGACGACCGTCATCTCTATGATATTAGGATTGCTGAAACCGAATGAGGGAGAAATCAAACTATTTAACCGGGTTCCCGATGATCAACAGGTTCGTGAAAAAATAGGTGTAATGCTTCAGGAAGTAAGTGTCATGCCGGGCCTTAAGGTGGATGAAATCCTTGAACTCTTCCGGAGCTATTATCCGAATCCATTGTCCATGAAAGAACTCGTTTCGTTAACAGCACTCACCAAAGAAGATTTGAAAACAAGAGCAGAAAAATTATCCGGCGGACAAAAACGCCGTTTGAGCTTTGCTTTGGCTCTTGCCGGGAACCCGGAGCTGCTTATACTTGATGAACCGACAGTCGGCATGGATACTTCATCAAGACATCGATTCTGGCAGACCATTCACGGACTGTCGGACCAAGGAAAAACAATTATTTTTTCAACTCATTATTTACAAGAAGCAGACGATGCCGCACAGCGAATCCTATTTTTTACTGAAGGACGGCTTGTTGCAGACGACTCACCAATGCAAATCCGCTCAAGAATTCAAAAACAGTCTGTTTCCTTTACGCTTCATTCAAGTGAATCATTGGAAAGGCTGTCTTGTCACCCGGAAGTCGAGAGAGTGATCCATGAGCATGAGAGAACCATCATCCAGACATCAAATACAGATAAAGTGTTGGCGCTGATCTTTCAAGAAAACATCCCAGCACGAGATATTCGAATTGAGCAAGCGACGCTCGATGAGGCATTTCGCCAGCTGGCTGACGGCAACAGGGAGGCGATGTGAGTGAACATGCTGCAAAAGCAAAGCATCGCTGAAATGAAAAGGGTGATTAGGAACAAGTACTTTGTGCTTTGGTCTCTGATCATGCCGATTGCCTTTTATTATTTCTTTACAAATGTAGTGAATACCAACGTCCCTGATCAACGTGCATGGGAAGCCCATTACCTGATGTCGATGACAGTCTTCAGCGTGATGGGTTCCTCTATCATGACGCTTGGCATCCGAATGGTACAAGAGCGGTCACAAGGCTGGACCGCCTTTATCCGCCTTACGCCTCTTCCGGATCATATCTATTTATCAGCTCAGATGATCGGCCAAAGTGTCATTCACGTTTTATCGATTACCGTCATATTTCTGTTCGGCGCAATCATCAATGATATTGCCTTGTCACCGTTTGAATGGATGATGAGCGGACTGTGGATTTTGTTTGGCGCATTGCCTTTTTTAGCATTAGGCACACTAATCGGCCTCATGAGAAAAGTAGAAACAGCGGCCGGAATCAGTAATGTGCTTTATATGCTGCTGGCTTTAGGCGGAGGGATGTGGATGCCGTTTGAGGTCATGCCTGACATGATGCAGAGCATTGGCCAGTGGCTTCCGTCTTATCATTTCGGGAGCGGAGCGTGGGAACTTGTCCGGGGTGGGAGTCCGACTTGGAAAAATATTCTGATATTAATCGCTTATATGATGCTCTTCATGCTACTATCTAAATATATAAGAAGAAAACAAGAAGCGGTGTAATACATGAAAAAGGCAATATCTATTTTCCCGAAGGAATTCGGGTTTTTCCCTTATATCTTTCTGGTGTATACGATTATGCCGTTCCTTTCTTTATTAAAAGAATCAGGTGTCAAACAGGGGATCGGATATGGCATGCTGCTCCTTTTTGTAGCGGCATATCGCCAGTTATTCTGCAGCGTGGGCAAAGCTTCGTTTACATATTGGCTTATCGTGCAAATGGCGGTTATTTTGATATATAGTGTGTTTTACAATATCACCTATATATACTTAGGTTTTTTCCCGGCAAACTTTGTTGGTTATTACAAAGAGAAAACGAATTTTAACCGTGCGTTCTGCGCTTTAATCTTTATACTGCTTTTTCCATGCCTATACCAATTTAGCGCGAATTCGGTCTCGCTTCGGGAGCTTTTTTCTGTTCTCCCGTTTCTCGTCATTATGCTCATTTCTCCATTCGGCATTCGTTCTATGTTTCGGAGGATTGAGCTTGAAAATAAGCTTGCACAAGCCAACGAACAGATAAAAGAACTCTCTAAAAGAGAGGAGCGTGTTCGAATCGCCCGTGATCTTCACGATACTCTTGGCCACACCCTGTCGCTGCTTACATTAAAAAGCCAGCTCATTCAGCGGCTGGCTGCATCTGATCCAGAACGGACCAAGCTTGAGGCAAAAGAAATGGAAAACAGTTCACGCTCCGCACTCAAGCAAGTTCGAGAGCTGGTTTCTGATATGAGAACGGTCACGATAACAGAGGAGCTCGTAAACATTCAGCACATATTAAGAGCGGGGAACATTACCTTTCAATACGAAGGAGCCGATGACTTTTCAGTGATATCTCCCGTCACTCAAAATATTATCAGTATGTGTATGCGAGAAGCCGTGACTAACATTATCAAGCACAGCAAAGCAACCCACTGTGCCATCACCATTTCCCAGTTTGCTGACAAAATGAGGATCGTGATACGGGATGACGGAAAGGGAGCGCCGAAGGAGAAAATGTTTGGGAATGGCCTGCGGGGAATGGAGGAACGGCTCATGCTCATTGAAGGGGGATTAACGGTTTCAGATCAAAACGGAACGGTTGTGGCACTGACGATTCCGCTTATTAAAAAAGCAGAATGATTGGAGGACGAAAAGAATGATTCGTCTGTTTATTGCTGAGGACCAGCGAATGCTTTTAGGCGCTTTGGGATCTTTGCTTGATTTAGAAGAGGATATGACAGTCATCGGACAAGCATTAAACGGGGAAGAGGCGCTACATGCTATTTTGAAGCTGGAGCCGGATGTATGCATTATGGACATTGAAATGCCGGTTCGAAGCGGGCTGAATGTGGCAGAGGAATTAATGAAAAAAGGCTGCGTCAGCAAGGTCATTATTTTAACCACCTTTGCTCGCCCCGGATATTTTGAACGCGCCGTAAAGGCCGGTGCACATGGCTATCTGCTGAAAGACGGCGAAATTGACGATCTGGCCGATGCCATTCGAAAATGTGTAAAGGGAAAACGTGTCTTCAGCCCTGAGCTGACGTTTAATATGATGCGAGACGAAAATCCGCTAACCGTTAGAGAGCAAGAAATTCTGAGGCTTGCGGCTTTAGGCAAGACAACAAAAGACATTACGCTGGAGCTCTATTTATCTCAAGGCACAGTTCGAAACTATATCTCAGAAATCATCCAAAAGCTTCATGCGAAAAATCGGACAGAAGCCGCCAGCATCGCTGAGGAAAAGGGCTGGATTTAACCATATACTGCACTCCTGGGAGATCGGGAGTGTTTTTGATATGCCACAAATGAAAATATCCCTAGAAAACCCTTCCCTTCTATTATCAGAATAGTGTACGATATTCATATAGTTATTTTAACTCAGGTCATCAGATGACCTGATCATATATTGGGGATGAGAGAGGGGTTCATCATGAAAGTCTCACTTTTTGTCACTTGTCTTGTTGATATGTTTCAAACAAATGTCGGAAAAGCAACGGTTGAGCTGCTGGAGCGGCTTGGGTGTGAGGTTGATTTTCCGGAAGGGCAGATTTGCTGCGGGCAGCCGGCTTACAACAGCGGCTATGTAAATGACGCCAAAAAAGCAATGAAACGGATGATCGAAACGTTTCAGGATTCCGAATATGTTGTCAGTCCTTCCGGTTCCTGCACAACGATGTTCCGGGAGTATCCGCACCTGTTTCAGGATGATCCGAAATGGGCCGATAAAGCGCAAAAGCTGGCGGATAAAACGTATGAACTGACAGATTTTATTGTGAACGTACTTGGAGTAGAGGATGTCGGCGCGACCCTTCATACAAAAGCGACCTTACATACGTCGTGCCATATGACAAGGCTGCTGGGTGTTCGGGAGGAGCCGATGAAGCTGTTGAGTCATGTGAAGGGCCTGCAGTTTACAGAGCTTCCGGGCAAACATAACTGCTGCGGATTCGGAGGAACGTTCTCCGTCAAGATGGCGCAGATTTCTGAGCAGATGGTCGATGAAAAAGTCGAATGTGTGGAGGAAACGGGAGCAGAGGTGCTGATCGGTGCTGACTGCGGCTGTTTGATGAATATCGGGGGACGGCTTGGCCGAAAAGATAAGAATGTCAAAGTGATGCACATCGCCGAAGTGCTCAACAGCAGATAAAACTGGATACAGAGGGGGAAAGGATCATGGCGATGAAAATCGGTACTGACGCTTTTAAAGAGCGGGTATCACAGGGGATTGATAATGAATTTATGAGAGGCGCTGTTTCGGGTGCACAGGAGCGTCTGCGGACGCGGCGCCTAGAGGCAGCAGAAGAACTGGGAAACTGGGAGGAGTGGCGCTCATTATCAGAGGAAATCAGGCAGCATGTCCTTGAAAACCTTGATTTCTATCTTGGACAGCTTGCCGAAAATGTGGCGAAAAGAGGCGGACATGTCTATTTCGCGGAAACAGCGGATGAGGCGTCTTCTTATATTCGCGATGTCATTCAAAAGAAGAACGGGAAGAAAATTGTGAAATCTAAATCAATGGTCACAGAGGAAATCAATCTGAATGAGGTGCTGGAGAAGGAAGGCTGTGAAGTCGTAGAAACCGATCTCGGGGAGTATATTTTGCAGATTGATGATCACGATCCGCCGTCACATATCGTAGCGCCCGCCCTTCATAAAAATAAAGAGCAGATACGCGATGTGTTTAAAGAAAGACTGGACTATCAACATACAGAAAAACCGGAAGAGCTGGTGATGCATGCGCGCGCCATTCTCCGGAAAAAGTTTCTGGAAGCGGATATCGGCATTACCGGCTGTAACTTCGCCATCGCTGACACGGGTTCTGTCAGCCTTGTGACCAATGAAGGAAATGGACGGCTTGTGAGCACCTTGCCGAAAACACAAATTACCGTCATGGGAATGGAGCGGATTGTCCCGTCATTTTCTGAATTTGAAGTGCTTGTCAGCATGCTGACAAGAAGTGCTGTCGGACAGCGGCTGACAAGCTATATTACAGCTTTGACGGGTCCGAAGCTGGAAGGTGAAGTGGACGGTCCGGAAGAATTCCATCTTGTCATCGTTGACAATGGACGATCCAATATCCTTGGAACGGAATTCCAGTCTGTGCTGCAATGTATCCGCTGTGCCGCCTGTATCAATGTCTGTCCTGTGTACCGCCATGTCGGCGGACATTCATACGGCTCAATCTACTCGGGGCCGATCGGAGCGGTTTTATCGCCGTTGCTCGGCGGTTATGACGATTATAAGGAGCTGCCGTACGCATCTTCACTGTGCGCTGCTTGTTCAGAAGCCTGCCCGGTCAAAATCCCGCTTCATGAGCTGCTACTCAAGCATCGTCAGAATATCGTCGAAAAAGAAGGCAGAGCGCCGATCAGTGAAAAGCTTGCAATGAAAGCATTCGGACTTGGCGCATCCTCCTTATCGCTTTACAAAATGGGCTCAAAATGGGCGCCGGCCGCCATGACGCCTTTTACAGAGGACGAAAAAATTTCGAAAGGGCCCGGCCCGCTTAAAAATTGGACCCAGATCCGCGACTTCCCGGCACCGCATAAATCGAGATTCAGAGACTGGTTTGCGGACAGAGAAACAAGTGAACGCACGAAGGAGGAGCAGTGATGACAAAGGGAACCATTCAGAATCAAGAGAGCTTTTTAAACCGAATCGCATCCAGCCTTAGCCGTGAAAGAAGAACAGGAGGCGTGGCAGTTCCTGAGTGGGCGCATCAGCCGCAATATAAAACACTTGAAGGATATTCAGCGGATGACTTAGTCAAAGTGCTCAAAAACCATTGTGTCAAAATCCATACAGAGCTGATTGAAACGGATTCAACCGGCCTTTACGATGCCCTTCGCGAGCAAGTCAGCCGCTTTTCCGGAGGCCCTGTCATCATTCCGAAAGACCCCCGCTTTGAAGAATACGGACTGAAAAGCCTGCTCACCAAGGACTGGCCGAGTGAAGGAACGCCGGTCTGGGAGTGGGATGCTGACAAAGGCGAGGAAAATATCAAAAAAGCGGAGCAAGCCAATGTAGGGATTACATTCAGCGAAATTACATTGGCTGAGTCGGGGACGGTTGTCCTCTTCTCCTCAAAAGACATCGGCCGCTCTGTCAGCCTTTTGCCGACGACTTATATTGCGATCGTGCCGAAATCAAGCATTGTACCGAGAATGACACAAGCCAGTGATATCATCCGCCAAAACATTGCGAACGGTGTCACTGTTCCTTCATGTATCAACTACATTACCGGACCGAGTAACTCAGCCGACATTGAAATGGATTTAGTTGTGGGGGTGCACGGACCAGTAAAGGCAGCATATATTCTCGTCTCTGACCGCTGAACTCAGGAAGCCCGGCAGGCATATGCCGGGCTTTTTGCTTGTAAAAACTTCAACTTCCAATTTTTTGGCCGATGAGAAGAGTATGACTTGAAATAGGAGGAAATGCGATGAAAAAATGGCTGATCATAGCGGTTTCACTGGCGATTGCGATTGTTCTGTTTATGTATACAAAAACAGAAGCGAAGGCAGCCGGAATGACACTAGGCTACACGACTGGGGATACGGCTTCATACAATTCTCTTACGAAATATCATACATACATGAATGCCATCGCAACCGATACATTTGCGTTTGAAAAAAACGGACAAATCATTGGCGATGCCCCAAGCAAGCAGCTGACATATGCGAAAAAGAAAAAAATCAAGACATGGGCTGTCATTTCAAACTATAATGATGCCATTTATGACTTTGACGGAGATTTAGCGAGTCGAGTCATGAGTAATAAAACAGCGAAAAAACGATTCACAGATCAGTTAATTACACTGGCCAAAAAGCACTCATATTACGGAATCAATATCGATTTTGAAGCAGTAAATCCAGAAGACCGCGCTGCATACTCGAACTTCATTCAATATGTCTCACAGGCTTTGAATAAGAAACATATTAAAACAATGGTATCCGTTCCGGCCAAAAGCGCCGATGATAAAAATGATGACTGGAGCTGGCCGTATAATTATGTGAAAATCGGCAAATATGCCGACTTCGTACAAGTCATGACCTACGATGAACACGGCATTTGGGGTGAGCCGGGGTCAGTGGCAAGCACAAACTGGATCAAAAGCTCTCTGCAGTTTTCAGTCAAAAAGATCAAAGCCAATAAAGTCATCATGGGAATCCCTGCGTACGGCTATGACTGGGATGTAAAAGACGGAAGTACCAGCACAATAAGGGAATGGAATGAGCTCAAATCCCTCATCAAAAAACAAAAAGCAAAGCCGGCATTCAACAAAAAATCAGGCTCGATGACATTTTCTTATGTTGACAAAAAGAAGCATAAACATGTCGTGTGGTATGAAAACGAAAAAACCGTTCAAACGAAAAGCCATCTGGCAAAGCAATATAAAATAGCAGGTGTTTCAGTTTACGCATTAGGAAACGAGTCAGAATCCTTTTGGAAAGCCATTCGAAAAGGGACAAAATAACAGTTTCTTTTTTCTCTGAAGTTATTGACAGTTAAAAGAGAAGCACGTATATTATGTTAATATATTCAGATCATAAAATTTGAGTTTTTCAGAAAACTAAAACACATAGATTGGGAGCAGTAAAAGAAAGTGGTCAGAACAGAGAGCTGCGGGGTGGTGCGACGCAGCCTGATTCTTCTTTGAACTCGCCCGGGAGTGGTAAGACGGAACGGAATAGATTGAATATTCCCTATGTTTTAACGGCTAACCTTCGTTACAGGTCAAAAGCAGGATTCTTCATGAAGAATCAACAAGAGTGGTACCGCGGTCAGCCGAAGGCTCGTCGTCTCTTTATCTATTAGATTAGGTAGGAGACGGCGGGCTTTTTTGTTTTTGAAAACGAGAAGGAGAGGTAGAAGAGGATGAAAAACGACAATCAAACGTTAAAACGCACGATGACGTCCCGCCATATTATGATGATGGCGCTGGGCGGAGCAATCGGCGCAGGTTTATTTAAGGGGAGCAGCTCAGCAATTGATGTGGCAGGGCCATCTGTCATTATCGCATATCTGCTCGGCGGGATTATTTTGCTGTTTATTATGCAGGGGCTGGCGGAAATGGCTGTTCGAAACCGTAACGCCAGAACCTTCCGTGATCTTGTCCAGCAGGTATTGGGAAATTACGCCGCTTACTTTTTGGACTGGATCTACTGGAAAATGTGGGTGCTTAACATTGCGGCTGAAGCTGTTGTAGCTGCGATTTTCATTCAATATTGGCTGCCGGGCTGCCCGATCTGGGTGTTGGCATTAGGAATTTCTCTTATCGTCACGATTGTAAACTTGCTTTCTGTTAAAATCTTCGCCGAAACTGAATATTGGCTGGCAATGATCAAGATTACCGTTATTATTATCTTTATTATTCTGGGATTGCTGCTCTTATTTGTATCATTCGGTGATCATACAGCATCCGGATTTTCCAACCTGACAGACCACGGCGGATTTTTCCCGCACGGCGGCACAGGGCTGATCACGGCGATGCTTGTCGTCATCTACTCTTACGGCGGTACAGAAATTATCGGTGTAACGCTTGCAGAGACAAAAAATCCGGAAAAGGTTGTCCCGAAAGCTGTCCGCAGCACACTGACACGGATTGTCGCGTTTTACCTGCTGCCGTTTTTCATCATCGTCAGCCTGATTCCATGGAACCAAGTCAATTCCGTTCCGGAAAGTCCTTTCGTGATGGTCTTTAAAATGGTAGGCATTCCGGGCGCGGATCATATCATGAATGCAGTCATCCTGCTGGCGATCATTTCTTCTATGAATTCAGGTTTATACGGATCATCACGCATTTTGTATACACAGGCAAGTGACGGAAGGCTTCCAAAGGTCTTCTCGAAGCTTTCATCGAAAAACGTACCGATGTTTGCGATTCTGATGTGCACTTCTTCTCTCTATATTGGCGTATTGATTTCTCTGTTCGCAGGAAGCCAAACATTTAATTATTTAATGGGATCATTGGGATATACCGTTTTATTCATTTGGCTGATCATCGGATTCGCTCATTTAAAATCGAGAAAACAGCAAACGGAAACACCGGCCTATTATGTAAAATGGTTCCCGTACACGACATGGTTTGCGATTGTGGCATTACTCGCCATTCTGATCGGGGTCATCATGACAACATCAATTGTCATTACCGGCATTACTGCGGCGATCTACCTTTTGATTACAGTTGCATATTTGGTCAAAGGACGCAAGCATCAGTAAATAAGAAACCCTCTTGCCGCATCCGGCAAGAGGGTTTTTATTATTGTGCAGCTTTCTCGTTTATACCAATCGCCGCAGCTTTCTGCGCTTTTGATTTTGTATTCACGAGACAGATGCTCGTGACAATCAGCAGCAGCCCTGCCAAGAGGCTAAGGGTGAGCGGTTCATGCAGGAAAATGGAGCTGGCCACGATTGATATGAGCGGAATCAAAAAAGTATAAGATGCGACCTTGCTTGCTTCGCCTGAACCGACAAGCGTAAAAAAGACAAGCCAGCCGAGCGCGATAACGAATACGGAGATGAACAGCAGGCTCGTGATAAACGGAGCTGTCCATTGGATCGCCGAAAAGCTTTCTGTCCAAAAGCCGGATATAAGCAGAAACACGCTTCCGATCGTCAGCTGCAGAGCGACCATCCAGATGGAATCGACGCGGCTGCCTGTTTTTTTCATATATACCGTCCCGAGCGCCCAGCTGATTGCGGAGCCGAGAGCCAGCAGAACCCCCATGACAGAAATATGCCCGCCAAAGCCCGCAGCACTAATGACGGCTACTCCCGCAAAACCGAGGATGAGGCCGATCACTTTCATTACAAACATGGATTCGCCGAGCCACAGCCAAGAAAATACACCCATCAGAACAGGCTGGAAGAAGACGATTGCAGAAAACAGGCCGGCCGGAAGATAATTCAGCCCGATCGTTTGCAGGCCGTAGAATAACGTAATATTTAAAAGAGCAGAAACAAGATAAATCGGCCACGTTTCTTTTAAGCGTAATTTATGAATACGCGGCAGTGCGACAATGACTAATAAAAGCCCGCCGATCAGCGTTCGGATGCCCGCGAACAATAATGGCGGAGAATAGGCGAGCGCGGCTTTGGACAGCGGCCAATTGACGCCCCACATGATGACGAGAAATGCGAGCAGGAGAGCTGTCCGCGTTTTTGAGAGCTGCTTCATTGTTCATTCACTCCTTGTAGAACTTTTCCATCATATGATACGGTAGAACATAAGATAAATAAAATGAATCTTTTTTTATAAGGAGCATAAGTAAATTGTTATGACCATTACACAATTAAAGGTTTTTGTGAAAATAGCTGAAACGGGAAGCTTTACAAAAGCGGGTCAGGCGCTGAACATGACACAGCCAGCTGTCAGCCATGCGATTTCTGCGATCGAAGCTGAGCTTGATGTAAAGCTGATCATTCGTGACCGCCGCAATGGCCTGATG
The DNA here is from genome assembly GCF_019334685.1 of Bacillus sp. LJBS17. Classification (NCBI taxonomy): domain Bacteria; kingdom Bacillati; phylum Bacillota; class Bacilli; order Caryophanales; family Bacillaceae; genus Bacillus; species Bacillus sp. LJBS17. The sequence goes on along the minus strand of NZ_CP079759.1, from coordinate 3,447,045 downwards.
CTGACAGATACGGGAAAACAGATCTTAGTACACATCAGAGAAGTCTTAAAAGGCATTGAAAAAGTTGAGCAGGTAGCAGCAGCGGAAAAAGGGCTTGAACTGGGAACGATCCATATCGGCACATTCTCAACTGCCTCGGCTTATTTTATGCCGAAGCTGATCAGTGAATTTAAACAAAAATATCCAAAACTTGAGCTCGTGCTGCACGAGGGAACTGTAAATGAAGTCAAGGAGTGGCTTCATACGCGGATGATAGATGTCGGCATTCTTCTGTATCCAACAGAGGAGATGGAGTACATCCATTTGAAAAAAGACAAAATGGCTGTCGTGCTCAGGGACGATCACCCGCTTGCCAGTCATTCGGCCATTACGCTGAAAGATCTTGACCATGAACCGATGATCGTCTGTGACGGAGGCTATGAATCACCATTTGTCGATATGTTCAGGCAGGCGGGCGCTACGCTGCACCCAGCTTTCACGGTCTATAACATCAACACCTCGATCAGTATGATCAGAGAAGGCCTGGGTCTCGCGATTTTATCAGAAATGTCCATGTCGGGGATGCCGCTTCCGGAGCATGTGGTGACCCGGGAATTGGACCCGCAGGTATACCGTGATGTGCAGCTTGCTGTTCCGTCGCTAAAGGAGGCTTCTCTGGCGGCTAAGCTCTTTATTGAGATGGCTAAGGAGCTGTTTGGAGCAGAATAGCGGGCCAAACCGTTCGTTTTACATTGTTCGAATTTCATCGAATCAAATTCTTTTATTCCTGAATGCAGTTGTGTTATGGTGTGATAGAAGTTCTTTCAATCATGACCTGACAGCTTTGGGCTGTTTACTGATAACACATTTGCAAAGGAGAACAATATGTCTAACAACCAACGCAAAGATACCTTGCTTTCTGTCTTGAATTTATCTCCGGTTGTTCAGGGAGGAACGATTGCAGAATCATTCCGAAACAGCATGGACTTGGCGCGCCGGGCAGAGGAATGGGGCTATCACCGTTACTGGCTTGCTGAACATCATAATATAGAAGGTGTTGCAAGCTCCGCCACTGCAGTTTTGATTGGCCATATTGCCGGAGGCACGAAGAAAATCCGCGTCGGTTCCGGCGGCATTATGCTCCCGAATCACTCTTCATTAGTCATTGCTGAACAATTCGGCACACTGGAAACACTGTATCCCGGGCGGATTGATCTGGGGCTTGGACGTGCGCCGGGAACAGACCAATTGACAGCCAGAGCGCTCCGCAGAAACATCAACAGCGGGGAGGATTTTCCAGAACAATTAGAGGAACTGCGCAATTATTTTAAACCGTCAGGAAATGTGCGCAATCAAGTTCGCGCCATTCCCGGAGAGGGCATAGATGTGCCGATTTGGCTGCTGGGCTCAAGCGGCTTCAGCGCCCGTCTGGCTGGTGAACTAGGTCTTCCGTTTGCCTTTGCCGCTCATTTCTCACCGGCGAATACGGTTCCTGCATTGGAGCTTTACCGCAATTCCTTCACGCCGTCAGACGTGCTCGACGAACCGTATGCGATGGTCGGTGTCACCATTATCGCGGCAGATACAAACGAGAAAGCGCAGCACCTTGCGACTTCGCATTATCAAAGGTTTCTTGATCTTGTCCGCGGTACGCCGAACCAGCTTAAACCGCCTGTTGAGGATATGGATCAAATCTGGAGCCCGTATGAAAAAGCGATGGTCAATGAGCAGCTGAGCTCCACGATTGTCGGAGGTCCGGAAGAAGTGAAGGCGAAGCTTGAAGATTTCGTCAAAACGACACAGGCTGACGAAATTATGGTTAACTCAGAAACCTTTGAACACGCAGACAGAATGCGTTCGTTTGAAATCATCGCTGACGTTTGGAAAAACAGATAACAGCTATAAAAAAAAGCAATGTAGCGGGGAGACCCATACATTGCTTTTTTTATTCATTCAGTTTTCGTGCGGACTGGCGAATGATCAACTCAGGCTCAAATATGACATCCTCTTGCTTCGGCTTTTTATGCTCTAAGCAGTCAATGACATATTTGGCGGCTGCTTTTCCAAGCACTGATTTCGGATGTTTGACAGAGGTTAGTTTCACTTCTGAGATTTGGGCGAAATGTGAATCATCATACCCGACGATAGACATATCTTCCGGCACTTTAAGATCCATCTCCCTCAGCATATCAATCACCTTCAGCGCAATTTCATCGTTATAACAAAGAATGGCTGTCGGCATGTGCTTGCTGTTTTTCTCCAGTGTGGCTTTTACTTTCTCCAGAAGTTTTGATTCTTTTTCTTCCGTTGTAAATGTCACGATCATATCCGGAGAAGGAAACAACTCACGCTCCCGGTGCGCCTGTATAAATCCGTTCATCCGTTTCACGCCTTGTGTGTCATCAGCTTTAAAAATACCCATCATATGCGTGTGGCCGAGAGAAAGCAAATGCTCCGCCGCCATCATCCCGCCTTTCACATCATCCAAGGTAAAACTTGGCGCGGCAAGCTCGGCATATGACGCGTTAATCATCGCAAAAGGAATGCCGTTTTTCTCCAAGTTCAGATAATAGCCGATGTTTGGGGTTTGAAGGGCGCTTTTTGTCGGTTCTACGATGAGTCCGTCAATATGCTGGGACAGCAGGTTTTCTAAGCCTCTTCTTTCATTGTCCGGGTTGTTGTTTGTGCTTGTCAAAAGCATAGAATACCCCTGCTCGCTTAAATAGGACTCGATTCCTCTGATGATGCTCGGGAAAATATAGTCTGATATGTAAGTTGTCAAAACACCGATCGTTTTATTGGAATGCAGCGCTGACTTAGCAGAGCGTGAAGCGACAAAGGTGCCTCCGCCTTGCACGCTGTACAGCAGACCTTGTGATACGAGGTCTCCGATCGCTTTGCGGATGGTATGCCGGCTGACGCCGAATTGCTGCATTAATTCGTTTTCGGTAGGGATTTTTTGATCGGGCAGTATTTTGCCTTGATTAATCCAAGAACTGATTTCTTCTTTTACTTGCGCGTATTTTGGTAACATATCCATTCCTCCAAAATGTATACGGACAAATTTCAGTATATCACAGCGTTCTTTGTAAGAAAACATTGACAGAAAATGCAAACAAGATTATTCTATATTTGTACGTACTAATTAAATGTAATTTTCGTTAAATTTTAATATAAGTACGTACAATTGAAAATCATAATGTAAACGCTTTACTCAACATTCGGGAGGGCAGGGAAATGAAGAATACTCCAACTCAATTAGAACCAAATGTTCCTGTAACACGAAGCCATTCTATGGGATTTGTCATTTTGATCTCATGTGCGGCGGGGCTTGGCGGCTTATTGTATGGCTATGACACGGCAGTGATTTCTGGCGCTATCGGTTTTCTGAAAGATTTATACAGCCTGAGTCCGTTTATGGAGGGACTTGTCATTTCAAGCATTATGATTGGAGGAGTTGTGGGCGTCGGGATATCCGGATTTTTAAGTGACAGATTCGGCCGGAGAAAAATTTTAATGACAGCCGCTTTGTTATTTGCGATATCAGCAATCGTTTCAGCACTTTCTCAAGACGTGTCCACCTTAATCATTGCAAGGATTATCGGGGGGCTGGGAATCGGGATGGGCTCATCGCTCTCTGTTACGTATATTACAGAAGCGGCACCGCCCGCCATACGCGGAAGTTTATCTTCCTTATATCAGCTCTTTACGATACTGGGTATTTCCGCAACATACTTTATTAATCTAGCTGTGCAGCGGTCCGGAACATACGAATGGGGCGTGCACACCGGCTGGAGATGGATGCTTGCTTATGGAATGGTGCCGTCCGTCATCTTTTTCCTTGTCCTGCTCGTCGTCCCGGAAAGTCCGAGATGGCTGGCGAAAGCGGGCAAAACAAATGAAGCTTTAAAGATCCTGACACGTATTAATGGAGAAACTGTTGCAAAAGAAGAATTAAAGAACATTGAGAACTCTTTAAAAATAGAACAAATGGGGTCGCTCTCCCAGCTGTTTAAGCCGGGACTCAGAAAGGCGCTTGTCATTGGAATCCTGCTGGCGCTGTTTAACCAAGTCATTGGCATGAACGCGATTACTTACTACGGGCCGGAAATCTTTAAAATGATGGGATTCGGGCAAAACGCCGGATTTGTGACGACTTGTATCGTCGGGGTTGTAGAAGTCATCTTTACCGTTATTGCGGTATTGCTGATTGATAAAGTCGGACGAAAAAAACTGATGTCCATCGGTTCTGCTTTTATGGCTATTTTTATGATTTTAATCGGGACGTCGTTTTATTTTGAGTTAACAAGCGGGATCATGATGATCGTCCTTATATTAGGTTTTGTCGCTGCTTTCTGTGTCTCGGTCGGACCGATCACATGGATTATGATTTCTGAAATCTTCCCGAACCATCTGCGTGCGCGGGCCGCGGGCATTGCGACCATCTTTTTATGGGGAGCAAACTGGGCGATCGGACAGTTTGTGCCAATGATGATCGATTCTTTCGGGCTCGCCTATACATTTTGGATCTTTGCGGTGATTAACATCTTTTGTTTCCTGTTTGTCGTTACGATCTGTCCGGAAACGAAGAACAAATCGCTCGAGGAAATTGAAAAGCTTTGGATAAAATGAAAACGCTTTAATGAAACAGCCCTTTCTACGGGAAGGGCTGTTTATATTGGGATGCACCATTTGGCGCTTTCTGTATAAGATAAAGATATATAGGATAAAATATTGCTGGATAAAACGACGCGGCATGAAAACTCTGCGAATATTGTCGATGAATTGGCTCTTAACAGTTGAATAAACAATTCCACCCTGTTAAAATAATTAAAGAAAGCAGAAATGATTTTTTTTGGCTATGACGGGACGTTTTTTGTCATAGCGGGACATATAATGTCCAGCAAAAAAGGAAGGAACGTTTGAGTCATGAACCAGTTAATACAAGCTCAAAAAAAATTATTGCCTGATCTTCTGCTCGTTATGCAAAAGAGGTTTGAAATCTTGCAGTATATCAGGCTGACAGAACCCATCGGGCGAAGAAGCCTGTCTGCCAGTCTCGAAATCAGCGAGCGTGTGCTGAGGGGCGAGGTTCAGTTTTTAAAGGAACAGAACCTGGTCGATATTAAGACAAACGGCATGACATTGACAGAAGAGGGCTATGAACTGCTTTCTGTTTTGGAAGATACGATGAAAGATGTTTTAGGTTTGACTCTTTTGGAAAAGACATTAAAAGAACGTTTAAATCTGAAGGATGCCATTATCGTATCCGGAGACAGCGATCAATCCCCATGGGTCAAAAAAGAAATGGGAAGAGCGGCTGTCGCATGTATGAAAAAAAGATTTTCAGGCAAAAATATCGTCGCTGTAACTGGCGGTACGACAATTGAAGCTGTCGCCGAAATGATGACGCCGGATTCTAAAAACCGCGAGCTTTTGTTTGTGCCTGCAAGAGGCGGTTTAGGCGAAGACGTGAAAAACCAGGCGAACACCATATGCGCGCATATGGCGGAGAAGGCTTCAGGCACTTACCGGCTTTTGTTTGTTCCGGGACAGCTGTCACAAGGCGCCTATTCATCTATTATTGAAGAGCCTTCTGTCAAAGAGGTGCTGAAAACCATTAAATCAGCGAGTATGCTGGTTCACGGAATCGGCGAAGCTAAAACTATGGCTCAGCGCAGAAACACGCCTTTAGAAGACTTAAAGAAAATAGATGATAACGACGCGGTGACAGAAGCGTTCGGCTACTATTTTAACGCGGACGGCGAAGTGGTTCACAAAGTGCATTCTGTCGGAATGCAGCTGGATGACATAGACGCCATCCCCGATATTATTGCGGTAGCGGGCGGATCATCAAAAGCCGAGGCGATCGAGGCTTACTTTAAAAAGCCACGCAACACGGTTCTCGTCACAGACGAAGGAGCCGCAAAGAAGTTATTAAGGGATGAATAATCCCTCAATATAAATATCTCTCACTTATTTAAAGGAGGAAACAATCATGGCAGTAAAAGTCGGTATTAACGGTTTTGGTCGTATTGGACGTAACGTATTCCGCGCAGCATTAAACAATCCTGAAGTTGAGGTAGTAGCGGTTAACGATTTAACAGATGCTAACATGCTGGCTCACCTTTTACAATATGATTCTGTACACGGAAAATTAGACGCTGAAGTTTCAGTTGACGGTAACAACCTTGTTGTTAACGGCAAAACAATTGAAGTTTCTGCAGAACGCGATCCTGCTAAACTTAGCTGGGGCAAACAAGGCGTTGAAATCGTAGTTGAATCTACTGGTTTCTTCACAAAACGCGCAGACGCTGCGAAACACTTAGAAGCTGGCGCGAAAAAAGTAATCATCTCTGCTCCTGCTAACGAAGAAGATATCACAATCGTTATGGGTGTTAACGAAGATAAATACGATGCGGCTAACCACGATGTTATCTCTAACGCATCTTGCACAACAAACTGCCTTGCGCCGTTTGCAAAAGTACTTAACGATAAATTCGGCATCAAACGCGGTATGATGACAACTGTTCACTCTTACACAAACGATCAGCAAATCCTTGATCTTCCGCACAAAGACTACCGTCGTGCGCGTGCAGCAGCTGAAAACATCATCCCAACATCAACTGGTGCTGCTAAAGCAGTTTCTCTAGTTCTTCCTGAACTAAAAGGCAAACTGAACGGTGGAGCAATGCGTGTTCCAACTCCAAACGTTTCTCTAGTTGACTTGGTTGCTGAACTGAACCAAGAAGTAACAGCTGAAGAAGTAAACGCAGCTCTTAAAGAAGCGGCTGAAGGCGACCTTAAAGGAATCCTTGGCTACAGCGAAGAGCCATTAGTTTCTGGCGACTACAACGGAAACAAAAACTCTTCTACAATCGATGCTCTTTCTACAATGGTTATGGAAGGCAGCATGGTAAAAGTAATCTCTTGGTACGATAACGAAAGCGGCTACTCTAACCGCGTTGTTGACCTTGCAGCTTACATCGCAAAAAAAGGTCTTTAATTTATAGCTGAAAAAGGACCTGACTTGGTTCTTTCGAATAGAAGCGCTATAATGAAAGCGGACAAGGGAAGGGGACGGACTCCCTTTCCCTTTTTCCATGAAGACCGGCTTTCAGAAAACGCTCTGTGATAGAGAAACGACCGCATTTTAAGCAGCTTTGCCGGCGCTTTCGCCTAAGGCCGCTGCCCTGGCTTTTAGACGAACTGCCCTGTGCCGAAAAAGACTGCGATCTGCCCTAGCGGAGTTATCGCTTGAACAGACGGTTTCACGTTTTTCGTGCTGTATGCAAACCATTTTGAAGGAGGATCTCCTAGGCATGAATAAAAAAACTCTCAAAGACATCGACGTAAAAGGCAAAGTTGTATTCTGCCGCGTTGACTTTAACGTTCCAATGAAAGACGGGGAAGTAACAGACGATACACGTATCCGTGCTGCGCTTCCAACAATCAAACACCTTGCAGACCAAGGCGCAAAAGTCCTTCTTGCGAGCCACTTAGGCCGCCCGAAAGGCGAAGTGGTTGAGGAGCTTCGTTTAACTCCTGTCGCTGCACGTCTCGGCGAACTGCTTGGCAAAGAAGTGAAAAAAGCGGATGAAGCATACGGCGATGCTGTAAAAGCACAAATTTCCGAGATGAAGGACGGAGACGTTCTTGTATTGGAAAACGTACGTTTCTATCCTGGTGAAGAGAAAAATGACCCTGAGCTTGCAAAAGCATTTGCTGAGCTTGCAGATGTATATGTAAATGACGCATTCGGTGCTGCCCACCGTGCTCACGCATCTACAGCTGGAATTGCCGAGCATCTGCCAGCAGTTGCAGGTTTCTTAATGGAAAAAGAGCTTGATGTACTTGGAAAAGCGGTTTCCAATCCTGACCGCCCATTCACAGCGATCATCGGCGGAGCGAAAGTAAAAGACAAAATCGGTGTAATCGAAAGTCTTCTTGATAAAGTAGACAACCTGATCATCGGCGGAGGTCTTGCTTATACTTTCGTAAAAGCGCTTGGCTATGAAGTCGGTAAATCTCTTCTTGAAGAGGATAAAATCGAGCTTGCGAAATCATTTATGGACCGCGCTAAAGAAAAAGGCGTTAACTTCTACATGCCTGAAGATGTACTCGTTGCAGATGATTTCTCTAACGATGCAAACGTGAAAATTGTGCCGATCTCTGAAATCCCTAGTGATTTAGAAGCAATCGACATTGGTACGAAAACACGCGAAACGTATGCTGACGTCATCAAAAACAGCAAACTTGTCGTGTGGAACGGACCAATGGGCGTATTCGAAATCGACTTGTTCGCTCAAGGAACAAAAGCGGTTGCGGAAGCATTGGCAGAGGCGAAAGATACATACTCTGTCATCGGCGGAGGAGACTCTGCGGCAGCGGTTGAAAAATTCGGCCTTGCTGACAAAATGAGCCACATCTCAACAGGCGGCGGCGCATCCCTTGAGTTTATGGAAGGCAAAGAGCTTCCAGGGGTAGCTGCACTGAACGATAAATAATCTCAAAACTGCTATAAGGAAGTGGAACAGATGAGAAAACCAATTATCGCCGGTAACTGGAAAATGAACAAAACACTCGGCGAAGCTGTCAGCTTCGTTGAAGAAGTGAAATCTTCCATTCCAGCAGCAGACAAAGCTGAAGCTGTTGTTTGCGCGCCAGCGCTTTTCTTAGAAAAGCTTGCTTCTGCTGTGAAAGGCACTGACCTAAAAGTCGGCGCTCAAAACATGCACTTCGAAGAAAGCGGCGCGTTCACAGGCGAAATCAGCCCGGTTGCTCTGAAAGACCTTGGCGTTGACTACTGCGTCATCGGCCACTCTGAGCGCCGTGAAATGTTCGCTGAAACTGATGAAACAGTTAACAAAAAAGCACACGCAGCTTTCAAACACGGCATTGTGCCGATCATCTGTGTAGGTGAAACGCTTGAAGAGCGTGAAGCCGGCAAAACAAATGATCTTGTTGCTGACCAAGTGAAAAAAGGCCTTGCTGGTCTTTCTGAAGAACAAGTTGCTGCTTCTGTTATTGCGTATGAGCCAATCTGGGCAATCGGAACAGGCAAATCTTCTACAGCGAAAGATGCGAATGACGTGTGTGCGCATATCCGTAAAACCGTCGCTGAAAGCTTCAGCCAAGAAGCTGCAGACAAGCTTCGCATCCAATATGGCGGAAGCGTAAAGCCTGCAAACATTAAAGAATATATGGCAGAGTCCGATATTGACGGTGCTTTGGTCGGCGGCGCGAGCCTTGAGCCACAGTCATTCGTTCAATTATTGGAGGAAGGTCAATATGAGTAAAAAACCAGCTGCACTCATCATTCTTGATGGGTTCGGATTACGTAACGAAACAGTAGGGAACGCAGTCGCTTTAGCGAAAAAACCGAATTTTGACCGCTATTGGAACCAGTATCCTCATCAAACATTGACTGCTTCAGGCGAGGCTGTAGGTCTTCCTGAAGGGCAAATGGGGAACTCCGAAGTAGGTCACTTAAATATCGGTGCGGGACGTATTGTGTACCAAAGCTTAACACGCGTAAATGTTGCCATTCGCGAAGGAGAGTTCGAACGCAATCAAACATTCCTTGACGCGATCAGCAACGCGAAAGAAAACAACAAAGCCTTGCACCTGTTCGGTCTTTTATCTGACGGAGGCGTGCACAGCCATATCAACCATTTATTCGCACTGTTAAAGCTTGCGAAAAAAGAAGGGCTGACAAAGGTTTATATCCATGGCTTCCTTGACGGCCGTGATGTAGGTCCGCAGACAGCGAAAACGTACATCAACCAGTTGAACGATCAAATCAAGGAAATCGGTGTAGGTGAAATCGCCAGCATTTCCGGACGTTACTACTCTATGGACCGCGACAAACGCTGGGACCGTGTAGAAAAAGCGTACCGCGCAATGGCGTACGGCGAAGGCCCATCTTACCGCAGCGCCCTGGATGTTGTTGATGATTCATATGCAAATGGTATCTACGATGAATTCGTGATTCCATCTGTTATCACAAAAGAAAACGGTGAGCCTGTTGCGAAAATCCAAGACGGCGATTCTGTGATTTTCTATAATTTCAGACCGGACCGCGCCATCCAGATTTCCAACACGTTCACAAACAAAGACTTCCGTGACTTCGACCGCGGCGAGAATTATCCAAAGAACCTGTATTTCGTCTGCCTGACTCACTTCAGTGAAACAGTTGACGGCTATGTAGCGTTTAAACCGATAAATCTTGATAACACAGTCGGAGAAGTATTATCTCAGCACGGATTAAAACAGCTTCGAATTGCAGAAACTGAAAAGTATCCGCACGTCACGTTCTTTATGAGCGGCGGCCGTGAAGCTGAATTCCCGGGTGAAGAGCGTATTCTCATCAACTCGCCTAAAGTTGCAACGTATGACTTGAAGCCTGAGATGAGTGCTTATGAAGTGAAAGACGCGCTTGTCAAAGAAATTGAAGCTGACAAGCATGACGCGATCATTCTTAACTTCGCAAACCCTGATATGGTCGGCCACTCCGGAATGGTTGAACCAACAATTAAAGCAATTGAAGCAGTGGACGAATGCTTGGGCGAAGTCGTTGACGCGATTCTTGCTAAAGGCGGACATGCCATCATTACCGCTGATCACGGTAATGCTGACATTCTGATTACAGAATCAGGCGAACCGCACACTGCGCATACAACAAACCCAGTCCCTGTGATTGTAACGAAAGAAGGCATTACGCTGCGTGAAGGCGGAATCCTAGGCGACCTTGCACCAACGTTATTAGACCTTCTTGGTGTTGAAAAACCGAAAGAAATGACAGGAACATCTTTAATTCAAAAATAATTTGAAAATCAAAAGGAGAGACAAAACTCATGCCATACATTGTTGATGTTTATGCACGCGAAGTATTAGACTCCCGCGGCAACCCAACAGTTGAAGTTGAAGTATATACAGAAACAGGAGCTTTCGGCCGCGCATTAGTGCCAAGCGGAGCTTCTACAGGTGAATACGAAGCGGTTGAGCTTCGTGACGGCGACAAAGACCGTTACCTTGGAAAAGGCGTGTTAACAGCTGTTAACAACGTAAACGAAATCATTGCTCCAGAGCTTCTTGGCTTTGATGTAACTGAACAAAACGCAATCGATCAGCTTTTAATCGAGCTTGACGGTACTGAAAACAAAGGCAAACTTGGTGCGAACGCAATCCTTGGCGTATCTATGGCTTGTGCGCGTGCTGCTGCTGATTTCTTACAGATTCCTCTTTACCAATACCTTGGAGGATTCAACTCAAAAACGCTTCCTGTACCGATGATGAACATCGTAAACGGCGGAGAGCATGCTGATAACAACGTGGATATTCAAGAATTCATGATCATGCCTGTAGGTGCTCCTAACTTCCGTGAAGCACTTCGCATGGGCGCTCAAATCTTCCACAGCCTGAAATCAGTATTAAGCGCAAAAGGCTTAAACACTGCTGTAGGTGACGAAGGCGGATTCGCTCCAAACCTTGGTTCTAACGAAGAAGCGCTTCAAACAATCGTTGAAGCAATCGAAAAAGCCGGCTTCAAACCTGGCGAAGAAGTTAAACTTGCTATGGATGCTGCATCTTCTGAGTTCTACAACAAAGAAGACGGCAAATACCATCTGTCTGGCGAAGGCGTTGTGAAAACATCTGCTGAAATGGTTGACTGGTATGAAGAGCTTGTTTCTAAATACCCAATCATCTCTATCGAAGACGGACTTGATGAAAACGACTGGGAAGGCCACAAGCTTCTTACTGAGCGTCTTGGCAAAAAAGTTCAGCTTGTTGGTGACGACCTCTTCGTTACAAACACGAAAAAACTTTCTGAAGGTATTAAAAACGGCGTAGGCAACTCTATCCTGATCAAAGTAAACCAAATCGGTACATTGACTGAAACATTCGATGCGATCGAAATGGCGAAACGCGCAGGCTACACAGCTGTTATCTCTCACCGTTCTGGTGAAACTGAAGACAGCACAATCGCTGACATCGCTGTGGCAACAAACGCAGGACAAATCAAAACAGGTGCTCCGTCTCGTACGGACCGTGTTGCGAAATACAACCAGCTTCTTCGCATCGAAGATCAGTTGGCTGAAACTGCTCAATACCACGGTATCAACTCTTTCTACAACTTAAACAAGTAATAAAAAGACCGCCGGGATTTTCTCGGCGGCTTTTTTATGCTTTCAGAGATCCAAATAAAGCCTCACCATATCGCGGCATTGAATCCCGTTTTCAAAAATGTCCTCATCATAATGTCTGAGAAAGAAATCGTGGTCGATCGCCTGAATGCGGAATCCGCATTTTTGATAGAGGGAAAGCTGATGAATGCTCGAATTCCCCGTGCCGATTTCAATCGTGTCCGCCCCCAGCTCCTTCGCTTTTTCGATGGCGTCAAGTACAAGCTGTTTGCCAAAGCCCTTCTTCTGAAGAGATTCTTTTACCGCAATATTTACAATTTCAACTGTTTGCGGCCTTGTTTTTAGCAATACATAAACACCTGCAAGCTCATCACCGGCCCAAGCTGTGTAACATTCTCCCCTCTCAAGATATTCATCTACAATGTCTTTCGATGGATCGGCGAGCAGCAATAGATCATATAATTCGTCATTTTTTTCTTCTCCTAATTCAATCCTGAGCTTTTGCATATTCGTACCACCTTTTTAGTCTGATAGATATTTAATTTTTTCATTCGTTCCCAATTTCATTCTGTTTTATTATAAAATATGAAAAGCAGTAAATGTTATCAAATTAGTAGAATAGGAGGAAAGTCATGTTTTTTTGTAAGAATTGCGGCTCCCAGAATAATGAAGGAGCCAAGTTTTGTAAACAATGCGGCACCCCGATCGGAGGGGGCAGCAAACAGGCAAATCAAGAAACAGCTAGCACTGCAGAAACAAGGCAGGCTCCGCGAAAACCGATCCCTAAGAAAACCATCATTTTATGGAGCAGCATTGCCGCGGCGTGCGTTATATTATTCGCCGCATATAAAACCGGAGCGTATTTTACTTCAAAGGATAGGTTAGTAGACAAGTTTGAACAGGCCGTAAATGATGGGGATCAGGACCAAATCGCGACTCTGCTTACACCGGTAAATGACAATCTTAAACTCACTAAAAATAATGTAAAACCGTTTCTTACATATTTGAAGGATCATCCAGACAAAAAAGATGAACTTTTTGCATCGCTGCGTGATGAAACAGCCCAGAAGGATATCGTATATGCAGAAAAAGACGGAAAAAGCCTGCTGGTATTTGACCATTATGACTTAAAGGTAGCACCTGTTTATTTTGAAGTGAGCAGCAATTATAAAAATACCGATCTATATGTCAATAAAGAGGAAGCCGGATCTGTAAAGAAAGCAGATCAAGCACAAACCCTCGGTCCGTACATTCCCGGCGAATATACAGTCTCAGCCAAACTGAAAAACGATGTCGTCGATCTTGTGAAAAAGGAAGACATTCAGGCGGTTGGCGATAGCAGCTTTCGTGTTGATCTCTCATTGGAAGCAGACGATGTGACATTCAGCTTAGCGGATGACATCAAGAGCGGGAAGGGAGATTTGCTGATTAACGGTAAATCAATTCATAAAGATCCGTTCAAATCCGTAACATATGGTCCGCTGCTGACAGATGGATCAATGACAGCTTCAGTCGAGGCAGAATTTCCGTGGGGAAAAACAAAAACTGCCGGCATTCCGATCGATGATAAAGAAATGGAGTTAACGTTAATTCCTGATCAAGATACACAGGAACAGATTATGAACACAATTGTCAAAACAACAAAACAATACTCCAAAGCTCTATCTGATGGGAATACAGCCCAGATGACAGAGGCAAGTGCCAATTGGAAGGCGGAGACGAAGGACACCGTCGATTCTATGAAAAGCGCGGATTCATACTTAAAAGATAGATACTTGGAAACTGATTTTGACCTGGACACATTTGCCCTCTCTCAGAAAAACGACGGAACGTGGCAGGTTTCGGTAACAGGAAAAGAACTTCACCAGTCTTCTTCGTATAACGACTATACAAAATCTGAAATGACTGACGACAGTCCGAGTTATGAATATCTTCTTTCATATGATAAAAAACAGAAAAAGTGGATTTTCGAAGATGCAGAATCAACATTCGAATCTGCAGGCACAAATATAAAGAAAATCAAAAATGATAAACCAGAGACATACACTTCCACCTGGGCTGGCTCGAAAAACAAAGGCAGTGAAAGCTCTGCAAGCGGCGATGTTACAGATGAACAAGTGACATTATTTATGGGCAGTTATCTGCAAAGTCAGGCAGATGCCGTGAATCAAAATAATTTCTCACTGATGGAAGACAGCCTTGAAAAAGGCAGTTCCCTTTATTCCGACCAGCAGCATCTCGTGTCGAAATTAAATAAAGAGGGGACAACAGAAGACTTTAATAACTATGAAGTGAAAAGCTGGAGCCAAAATGGGTCGGCTATCACGATTAAGACGTATGAAGAATTCTATATCACAAAATCAGGCGGCAGTCCAAAGCTCAGAACATATAACTGGACTTATACCGGCGTAGTGAAGAACGGAAGAATTTACTTAACGTCTATTCAATAAAACAACCCCATCACCAGCAGGTGATGGGGTTGTTTTTAAAAGAGCATATAACGGAAAATTTCTTTGACATAGTGTTCGATAATAAGCTGAAATGTAACGCAGATGATCAGATAAATCACAATCGTTGAGTAAATGACATCAATTTTCCCTTTATATGAATGCTGGTAACTGCTCAGCATCGCAGGAGGAATGGCGAAGAATGCACCGATTAAACCAACGGCTAATATGGTAAAGCAAATGTCTGTATGTAATAAAAAGAAGAAAAGGGCAAGAATCAAAATAGCCGTAAAAGGAATAAGAAATGCTCCGAATCTTGAGAATGAATCCTTGAAAGACACTTGGTTTCCCGCGATTTTCAGGGCGAAAAAGATGCATGCATGCAGGCCAAATAGAAATAAAATAAAATAAATGGTTGGCTCTAAGAAGATTGCTGTAAAGCTTACGCTTCCGGGACCGTCTGAAAAAAGAATATAAAACATCAAAGGGGTCAGCAAACTGAAAAGAACCAGCGTAATCACCGCGCTGATCAACTGCTCTCCGCCTGTTGCTTTACATTCCTGATAAGGGCGTTTCAGGACGGATAAGACAAATGAACCGAACTGTTTTGCTGCTTGCTTTGCAGCGGCTCCAGTTTGAGCTGCATGCTGGTGGCCTGATTGACCGGGGAGCGGTGATCCGCATTTCTCACAAAAATTTCCGCCATCTGTTTGATGGCCGCATTGAGGACAATACATAAAATAACTCCTTTACATGTAATATAGGGAAAATAGACTAATAGTTTTATTATAAAAGAAAAAAGTTGTAAAGTAATCAATATTCATACAAAAAAAGACACGTGCCCGATAGCAGCTGTGTCTTTTTATATCTAGTTATTCATATATTTCTCAAATACATCCCCAAAATCCTTGATATGATACTGTGAGCGAACGGATGTCAGCCAAGTGAATCCGAATTCGGTCAGCTCTTTGTATTGCGTTTCAATATTAACGTGCTCAGGGCGGGTATGGTGAAGAATCGTCACTGCTTTATCTAAGCTTTGCTCCGCTTGATTGATTAAAATGTCATTTTCATAGGTTGTTTCAGCGATGCGAAGCAGTGCTTTATAAAGGTCTTTTAACTTTTCAATCTGGTCTTTGTGGACATCAATGTCGAATTGTTCTCCGCCCAGCTTAAACTTTATTTCAACATCCAAATCGACTTTTCCGGCAGTTTCAAGAAAAACGTCAGAGATTTTATATTGCGAATAAGGATAGCGTTTCAACGTTCGTTTCGAGGAAGTGGCGCGTTCGCCGTCTACATGGATCAGGGCCAGGTTCGTAAAGCAATACTCGTCTGCTTTTGTTTTAATCAAGAAATAAATTTTCTCATTATCTTCATGCATGACATAATCATCTGCGTCTGTTTTGTCATAGTCCTGAGGTTCGATAATTTTTCCGATATCAGATAAGCCCAAGGCATCTGCCGCAATTTTTTTGAACATCTGTATACGTCCTTCCTATTCAATTTGTCACTTCATTGTAGCATGGCGCGTTTCTGACAGGCTATAAAGGTTTACCGGGAAATCGCCTCCGGGTAAAAGGGTGGAGAATCATTCTATTTCCTGTGCAGAGACTATCAACAAGGAGGTATATGATGTTCTCATTCATTGTTCACGTCTTCATTTCTTTATTCGCAGTATCGAATCCGATCGGAAACGTACCGATATTTCTGACGCTGACAGAAGGCTATACTGCAGCGGAAAGAAAAGCGATTGCCCGGAAGGCAGCTATTTTATCCTTTTTTATTCTCGCGGCTTTTTTGGTTTTCGGCCATCTTATCTTTAAACTGTTTGATATCAACATTCACGCGCTCCGAGTGGCGGGCGGCATATTCATTTTCGGCATTGCCTATAATCTATTGAATGCGAAACAATCACACGTGCAATCTCTTCACCATGATGAACATAAGGAAAGCAAGGAAAAAGCGGATATATCAGTCACACCTTTATCCATTCCGATTATTGCTGGGCCCGGAACGATTGCAACAGTGATGAGCCTTTCCGCCGGTCATAGCGGCATTGGTCATTATGCGGCTGTCATGATCGGCATAGCCGCCGTTATTGCCCTGACCTTTCTCTTTTTCCACTATTCTGCTTTTATCAGCAGCAAACTCGGAAAAACCGAGATGAATGTGATCACCAGACTGATGGGATTAATCTTAGCCGTGGTTGCGGTCGGGATGATTGGTGCGGGGCTGAAAGGCATGTTTCCGATCTTAACCTCATGATGCAAAAAGCAGCTCCTTATTTTAGAGAGCTGCTTTCTTTTGTTTTTGGCACGTACCGAAAGACTTCCTCACTCTCAAAAAATTCAATCAACCTGCTCAGCCAATCATAGTAATGAAGCCATTCTTTTAATTCATTCAGCAGCTGATTGACTTTCTCTTCCGCTTCCGGGGTAAGCCCGTCCCTTTGTAAAAGATCACTCAGCTCCCGGTTTAATTTTTTATACAGCACTTTGTTTTTGCTCACGACCTTTGTCCAATTCGCCGCAAATAAAGAAATGAAGGTTTGATAATAATCCTGCTCGACGTCATAAAGGTCTTTTCGTACGCCTTTTTCAAACACCTTTTCGGCGATATTGGCATCGATCATTTCCCGGACAACCTGGCTCATCCGTGTTTTGCTCATGCCAGTTGCCTCAGAGAGCTCGCTTAAGGTCATTGGTTTTCGATTCATATAAATAATTCCGAGCACACGTCCGACAGTTGAAGGCATTCCAAACGTATGCATATTTTCGGCAATCTTCTCAATGAGATGCTCTTCAGCATGTTCAATGATGTCGAGAGCGGTTTTTTTCACAGCTGATCATCCCTTCAAATGGCAATTGATGGTGTCAATATATCATATTTCTTCCTGGTGTTGAAAATAGCTGAATGCAGAGGAAGTGGGAGGTATCCGGCGTAATTGTAAGAACACCCTTTCCGTCTCGGTCATAACAATAAATAATCTATAAATAACATATAATTTCAACACATTGTAAACTTTTTATTTTACAAAGTTCAAACTATAATAAGGATTATACTTTTCAGAAAATTTAAAGGAAACCTGCGGAGGTGCACGGATTGCTGAAATTGGAACAAGTGTCAAAAGTATATAAAGGCGGCAAAAAAGCTGTGAACAGCATTGATTTAGATATTGCCAAAGGTGAATTTATCTGTTTTATCGGCCCGAGCGGCTGCGGAAAAACGACAACGATGAAGATGATCAACAGACTGATAGAACCATCGTCTGGAAGGATCTTTATCGACGGAGAAAATATTATGGAACAGGACCCGGTTGAGCTGAGAAGAAAAATCGGCTATGTGATTCAGCAGATTGGTTTGTTCCCCCATATGACCATCCAGCAGAACATCTCACTCGTACCAAAGCTGCTGAAATGGCCTGAGGAAAAACGGAAAGAACGGGCGCGCGAGCTGTTAAAGCTTGTGGATATGGGCCCAGAGTATTTAGACCGTTATCCGCATGAGCTCAGCGGCGGACAGCAGCAGAGAATCGGCGTGCTGCGCGCCCTGGCAGCGGAACCCCCTCTCATTTTAATGGATGAACCGTTCGGAGCGCTTGATCCGATTACGCGTGATTCCCTTCAGGAAGAATTCAAAAAACTGCAGAGAACCTTAAACAAAACGATTGTGTTTGTAACCCACGATATGGATGAAGCGATTAAGCTTGCTGACAGGATTGTGATATTAAAAGCGGGAGAAATCGTTCAAGTCGGCACACCTGATGAGATTCTTCGAAACCCGGCAAATGAGTTTGTTGAAGAATTTATCGGGAAAGAGCGCCTGATTCAGTCAAGACCGGATATCGAGCGGGTAGAGCAAATGATGAACAGAACGCCGGTGACGGTATCTGCGGACAAAACGCTTTCTCAGGCGATTCAGCTGATGAGAGAAAAACGTGTTGACTCGCTGCTCGTTGTGGACCGGCAAAACGTGCTGAAGGGCTATGTTGATGTGGAAATGATTGATCAAAACCGCAAAAAAGCGAGCATCGTTGGCGATGTATACCGTTCAGATATATATACCGTTCAAAAAGGGGCGCTTCTTCGCGATACAGTCCGAAAAATTTTGAAGCAGGGGATCAAGTATGTTCCGGTGGTCGATGAACAGAACCATTTAGCAGGGATTGTGACAAGAGCGAGCCTCGTTGATATCGTATACGATTCCATTTGGGGCGACGAGGAAAACCAGCTCATGACGATCTGACCAGGGGAGGAGCTCTTTTAAGATGAATCAAATGATGACTTTTTTGCAAACGAACGGCGGAGAGCTGTTGTATAAAACAGGAGAGCATTTATATATTTCACTCATAGCCGTTGTATTGGGCATTATCGTTGCAGTGCCGCTCGGCGTTGCTCTTACCAGAATGAAAAAAGGCGCAGGTGCGGTAATCGGTTTCGTAAACATTGTGCAAACCCTGCCGAGTCTGGCGATTTTAGCCTTTTTTATTCCGCTTCTCGGCGTAGGAAAAGTGCCTGCGATTGTCGCTTTATTTTTCTATTCGGTGCTGCCGATCCTGCGCAATACGTATACCGGCATTAAAGGTGTAAATAAAAACCTCCTGGAATCGGGGAAAGGGATTGGCATGACCGGCTGGGAGCAGATTCGGCTCGTTGAAATCCCGCTGGCGATTCCCATCATCATGGCGGGGATCCGCACATCAACGATCTACCTAATTGGCTGGGCGACACTTGCGTCGTTTATCGGGGGAGGCGGCCTCGGGGACTATATTTTTATCGGCCTGAACCTATACCAGCCTGAATATATCATTGGCGGTGCCGTGCCTGTCACAATTCTGGCAATTATCATTGATTATGTGCTGGCCGTGACAGAACGAAAAGTGACGCCGAAAGGCTTGCAAGGGATGAAGGAAGTTTCGTAAGGAGTTGGCTCTGTTGAAAATGACAAAAATCAAATGGCTTGGCGCGTTTGCTCTCGTCTTTGTCATGCTGCTAGGCGGCTGCTCTCTGCCGGGTCTCGGCGGCGCTTCTGACGACACGATCAAAATCGGGGCGCAAAGCATGACAGAATCAGAAATTTTAGCGAATATGATCGCGCAGCTTATTGAACATGATACAGATTTGAATACCGCTTTAGTGAAAAACCTCGGCTCAAACTATGTTCAGCACCAAGCGATGCTGGGCGGTGACATTGATATTTCAGCCACGCGCTATTCCGGAACAGATTTAACAAGCACCCTCGGCAAGGAAGCGGAGAAAGATCCAAAAAAAGCGCTGAACATTGTGCAGAACGAGTTTCAAAAGCGCTTTTCTTATAAATGGTTTGATTCCTACGGCTTTGATAACACGTATGCCTTCACCGTAACAAAAAAGTTTGCGGAAAATGAGCATATTAACACCGTGTCCGACCTGAAAAAAAATGCCTCCCAATATAAATTAGGCGTCGACAATGCTTGGCTGAAACGAAAAGGCGACGGGTATAAAGGCTTTGTCAGCACATATGGCTTTGAATTCGGCACAACTTATCCAATGCAGATCGGGCTTGTCTATGACGCAGTCAAAAACGGGAAAATGGACGCCGTTCTGGCTTATTCAACGGATGGACGGATTAAAGCCTATGACTTGAAAATCTTAAAAGATGATAAGCGTTTCTTCCCGCCGTATGACTGTTCACCGGTGATTCCGGAAAAGGTGCTTAAGGCGCATCCGGAGCTTGAAGGTGTGATCAATAAGCTGATTGGGCAAATCGACACGGAAACGATGCAGGAACTTAATTATGAAGTGGATGGCAAGCTGAAGGAGCCGTCTGTCGTAGCAAAGGAATTTTTAGAGAAACATCATTATTTTGACTAAGAAAAGAGGTGGATCATATGGAAGTACTACAGCAGCTTGGCACATACTATTCGCAAAACGGCGGTTACGTGATGCAGGAATTTTACCGCCATTTTCTGATGTCGGTGTACGGCGTTTTATTTGCTGCCATTGTTGGAATTCCGCTTGGCATCCTGATAGCCAGATACAGAAGATTAAGCGGATGGGTTTTTGCGGTCACGAACGTCATTCAGACCATCCCGGCTCTCGCCATGCTCGCCGTGCTGATGCTTGTCATGGGGCTGGGCGCTAATACGGTGATATTGTCATTATTTCTGTATTCTCTTCTGCCGATTATCAGAAATACGTATACTGGGATTATCAGTATTGAGCACGCCTATCTTGAATCCGGAAAAGCAATGGGGATGACAAAATTTCAAGTGCTGCGGATGGTCGAGCTTCCGCTTGCGCTTTCTGTCATAATGGCCGGCCTGCGCACCGCGCTTGTCATTGCCATCGGCATTACGGCCATCGGGACATTTGTCGGTGCTGGCGGTCTCGGGGACATCATCGTCAGAGGATCAAACGCCACAAACGGAACCGCGATTATATTAGCGGGAGCGATCCCCACAGCTCTGATGGCGGTGATTGCCGATTTGGTCATGGGCTGGCTTGAACGAGCATTAAGCCCGATTAAAAAGAGAAAGAAGAAAAATCTGGCAGGTGCCGCATAAGAAAAAACGCCTTGTAATGACAGGGCGTTTTTTACGGCTTCGGCACATATTTAAAAATTTCTTCGCTCTCAAAAAACTCAATCAAACGGCTGAGCCAATTATAATAATCAAGCCATTCCTTTAATTCTTTCAGCAGTTCATTCACTTTTTCTTCCGCTTCAGGAGTAAGCTCTTCATCCAACACGCTAAGCAGCTCCCGATTGAGTTTTTTATGCATCATTTTGTTTTTGCTGATGACTTTGCTCCAGGTGGCTGAAAACAGCGTGATAAATGTTTGATAGTAGTCCTGCTCAACCTCATATAAATCTTTTCGGACGCCTTTTTCGAACACCTTCTCGGCAATGTTGGCATCAAGCATTTCCCGCACTACCTGGCTCATGCGTGTTTTGCTCATGCCGGTGGCCTCAGATAATTCCGTAAGCGTCATCGGTTTTCGATTCATATAAATAATGCCCAGCACTCGTCCGACGGTAGAGGGCATTCCAAATGCATGCATGTTTTCCGCGATTCTTTCTATAAAATGGTCCTCGGCCTGTTCAATGATCGTTAACGGATCTTTCTCCAACGGTTTCATCCTTTCAGCTAACAATTCCGATGTCAATATACCACATTTTTGATACGGCGAGAATGCTGTCAAAAGAGAATTTGGCAGGAAATTGGAGCAATAAGGAGATCAACACACGTCAATGCGGGTAAATCAGCGTTTACACATACTTTATAAATAATATGAACAAATTGTAAACTTTTTATTTTATAAACTTTATTCTATAATGGGAAGCATTCAATTGTCTGAAAAATTAAATTTAAACTGAACAAATTGAATAAACTTAATTTTGGAGGTGCGATGTTTGCTGACATTAGAAAATGTCTCGAAAACATACAAGGGCGGCAAAAAAGCCGTGAACAACGTAAATCTTAAGATTGCAAAAGGCGAATTTATCTGCTTTATCGGGCCGAGCGGCTGCGGAAAAACAACAACAATGAAAATGATTAACCGATTAATTGAGCCTTCCGCCGGAAAGATTTTCATTGACGGCGAAAACATCATGGACCAGGATCCTGTAGAGCTCAGGCGCAAAATTGGCTATGTGATTCAGCAGATCGGCCTGTTTCCCCATATGACTATTCAGCAGAATATCTCACTCGTCCCAAAACTGCTGAAATGGCCGGAGCAGCAGCGGAAAGAGCGGGCGCGTGAGCTTTTAAAATTGGTCGATATGGGGCCAGAATATGTAGACCGTTACCCTCATGAATTAAGCGGGGGACAGCAGCAGCGAATTGGTGTATTACGGGCACTTGCCGCGGAGCCGCCGCTTATCTTAATGGATGAACCGTTTGGGGCACTCGACCCGATTACGAGGGATTCCCTCCAGGAAGAATTTAAAAAACTGCAAAAAACCTTACATAAAACCATCGTATTTGTTACCCACGATATGGATGAAGCGATTAAGCTGGCAGACCGGATTGTGATTTTAAAAGCGGGAGAAATCGTTCAAGTTGGAACGCCCGATGACATTTTAAGAAATCCGGCAGACGAATTTGTTGAGGAATTTATCGGCAAGGAGCGGCTGATTCAGTCATCCAGCCCGGATGTTGAACGGGTTGACCAGATTATGAACACACAGCCTGTAACGATCACCGCGGATAAAACGCTTTCTGAGGCCATTCAGCTGATGAGGCAGGAACGGGTCGATTCATTGCTGGTCGTCGATGACGAGCGCGTTCTGCAAGGCTATGTCGATGTTGAAATCATTGATCAATGCCGGAAAAAGGCCAATCTCGTCAGTGAAGTTTTACATGAAGATATATACACAGTACTGGGCGGCACACTGCTGCGCGACACGGTCCGCAAAATTTTAAAACGGGGTGTCAAATATGTTCCCGTTGTGGATGAAGACCGACGCCTGATCGGAATTGTGACGAGGGCAAGTCTGGTCGACATCGTGTATGACTCCCTCTGGGGAGAAGAAAAGCAGCTCGCAGCATTGTCATAGGGAGGCGCGATAAGTCATGCATCATATTGTTCAATTTTTGCAAACCAATGGGGACGAGCTTCTTTATAAAACATACGAGCATATTACGATATCGCTCATTGCTGTGATCTTAGGCGTGCTGGTTGCCGTCCCCCTCGGGGTTGTGCTTACCAGAATGAAAAAAGGAGCCGGCACCATTATCGGCATTGCCAATATCATTCAGACGCTGCCGAGTCTGGCCATCCTCGCTTTTTTTATCCCGCTCCTTGGTGTAGGAAAGGTTCCGGCCATTGTGGCTTTGTTTTTCTATTCCGTATTGCCGATTCTTCGCAACACGTATACCGGCATTCGCGGCGTCAACAAAAATCTGCTCGAGTCTGGCAAAGGCATCGGAATGACGCCGGCTGAACAAGTCCGCTTGGTGGAGCTGCCGCTTGCCGCGCCAGTGATCATGGCGGGAATCAGAACATCGACGATTTACTTAATCGGCTGGGCCACGCTTGCTTCCTTTATCGGAGGCGGCGGATTGGGTGATTACATTTTTATCGGACTGAATTTATATCAGCCGGAATATATCATCGGGGGCGCGGTACCTGTCACGATATTGGCAATTGTGATTGATTATGTGCTGGCAGTTGCTGAACGAAAACTGACACCTGCCGGCATGCAGAGATTGAAGGAATTGTCATAAGGAGGCGGCTCATGAAAAGAAAATATCTCAAATTAATGATAGGTTTAGCACTTGTGGCAACGCTGACGCTGAGCGGATGTTCGCTTCCTGGTCTCAGCGCTGCTGCAGACCAGACCATTAAAATCGGCGCGCAAAGCATGAGCGAATCAGAAATCATCGCCAGCATGCTTGGCCAGTTGATCGAACACCATACAGATCTCAAAACAGCAACGATTAAAAATCTTGGCTCCAACGCGGTGCAGCAGCAGGCTTTAATGAACGGGGAAATCGACATTGCCGCCACAAGATATACGGGAGACGCGCTGACAGGCACGCTGAGAATGGAACCTGAAAAAGATCCGGACAAAGCGCTGGCGCTTACTCAGCGGGAGTTTAAAAAAAGATATGATTTAAAGTGGTATGACTCCTACGGGTTTGATAATACATATGCCTTTACAGTCAGCAAGGAGCTGGCCGACCAATACCATTTAGAGACCGTATCAGACGTTAAAAAATGGGCGCCGCAATTAAAGCTGGGCGTTGATAACTATTGGATGAAGCTCAAAGGAAACGGCTATCAGGATTTTACGAAAACCTACGGCATGACATTCGGCGGCACGTATCCGATGCAGATCGGCCTTGTGTACGACGCGGTGAAAAGCGGAAAAATGGACATTGTGCTTGCGTATTCAACCGATGGAAGAATCAAGTCCTATGGTCTCAAAATGCTAAAGGATGATAAACAATTTTTCCCGCCGTACGACTGTTCTCCGGTTGTTCCGGAAAAGGTGCTCAAAGAACATCCTGAGCTTGAAGGCATCATCAAGAAAATGCTCGGAAAAATCGACACAGCCACGATGCAGGAGCTTAACTATGAAGTCGACGGCAATCTCAAAGAACCGTCTGTCGTTGCCAAGGAATATTTAGAAAAACATCACTACTTCGAATCGTGAAAGGGGGAAGAGGTCAATGAACGTGCTTGAACAGTTAATGACGTATTACGCGCAGAATGGCAGTTACGTCATGGATGAATTCGGCCGCCACTTTCTCATGTCGGCTTACGGCGTTTTATTTGCCGCTGTCGTCGGGGTTCCGGCCGGAATCCTCATCGCGCATTTTCGCCGTTTGTCAGCCTGGGTGTTTGCAGTAACAAACGTTATTCAAACAATCCCGGCGCTCGCTATGCTGGCCGTCTTAATGCTTGTTATGGGGCTCGGCGCAAATACCGTGATTCTATCATTATTTCTGTATTCCCTGCTGCCGATTATTCGAAACACGTACACAGGCATTATCAGTATTGAGCATGCCTACTTAGAATCGGGAAAAGCAATGGGCATGACGAAATTCCAAGTGCTCAGAATGGTTGAGCTCCCGCTCGCACTTTCTGTCATTATGGCGGGCCTTCGCACAGCTCTCGTCATTGCCATTGGAATTACTGCGATCGGCACATTTGTCGGTGCCGGAGGCCTTGGGGACATGATCGTCCGCGGCTCAAACGCGACAAACGGAACTGCGATTATTCTAGCCGGAGCGATACCAACTGCGGTGATGGCGGTAGGGGCGGATTTGCTCATGGCCTGGATTGAAAGATTGTTGAACCCAGTTAAACAAAAAAACAGAAAAAAGTTAATTCGTGTATCGAGTTAAGCAAAAAGGATTCTTTTCTAAAAGGGAAAAGAGTCCTTTTTTTATGGGATTTATTGGGTGAATCTTGATTTTTTTTTGATTTTTCAAATGTATAGTTTAAATAGAATATTATGAAAATTTTAGAATGGAATGAATAAAATGGAGGACTTTACGAAGGGATGTTGAATTGTTGTTGTTATCGAAGTGGATAAATATGGGAGGTTGAAGACTAAGATGAAATCCTTATATACACCTACAGATTATTATATGATTCGGGTTCCTTTGGTACATCAGGCCTTGAAAAATGAGAACTCTGAGGATACAGATCAGTTATTGCATGACCTTTGTAATGATTCATTATTTCGTGAACAAATACTGGTATCTAGCAGGACACTATATGACACAATGAATATTTTCCTTCAAACGCCCGATAAATTAAAAGGAAAAAAAAAGCGGAACTTCCAGCAAGCTATTTTGAAGTATGCAACAAGAAGAGCAACTAGAACAACGCCTTTTGGCCTTTTTTCTTCAGTGGGTATAGGGGCATTTTCCGATAAAAATCAATTATCTTTTAATCAGCATTCATTTTACAAAAAAGCACGTGTTGATTTTGAGTGGCTCTATCAATTGATGAGAAAACTAGAAAACGAATACATCGACCGGCTTTCGTTTACATTAAACCCCGCTTGTTACATCAAAGGTGATCGGGCTTACTTGTTGTATAGCACAGATGGAAAATCTGAAGAGGTTAGTGTTCGTGCAACATCGGTTTTCCATCTAATAAATGAACTTTGTGGTGAATGTGTTGCTTATCATGATATTATTCGTAGTTTGACAGAGAACTATGAAAATACCCCAATAAGCAAAATTAATCAGTACGTAGAAGATCTTATTGACAAAGAGTTCCTGATATCAAATTTACGGCCGCCAATGACTGTTTCAGATCAATTTCAGTATTTAATTACTCAAGCGGAAAGCAGCCGAATTCCAAGTGAGCTTCTTCAGGCTTGCAGGAAAATACAATATCAGATAGATGCATATAACCGGATCACTATCGGAGAGGGAGAGGACCAGTATTTAAATCTGATTGAAACAATGAACGAACTCGTAAAGACTTCATCTCCTCTGCAAGTGGACACGGGTTTAGGTGACTCCTCCATTCAACTAGATAATGAAACATCTCTTGCGATAAGTGAATTGGCTAGTATGTTTACTTATATGGCTGCTCCCTCCGCAGAAAGACTAGACCACTTAGAAAAGTACAAAAATGTGTTTTTGGAGCGTTATGGGTATGAAAGAGAAGTTCCTCTTTTAGAAATGCTTTGTTCCAACGCTGGCATTGGTGCCCCTGCTACTTACACGAATCCTGTTAATGAATTCTTCGAAGAAATATCATTTGAGGATCAATTTTCACCTGAAATGAAACAATTTTTTATGAAAAAATACTTTGAATCAGTTAGAAAGAAAGCTCCCATTCAATTACACGACGAAACATTCCATAGAATCTGCAATTACGAAATTGCAGATGAAGAAATTCCAGTATCATTTGAACTCAATTTCTTTGTTAAATTGCGCAATGGCACAGTCATGCTTTATTTAGGACCAAATGTCGGATCTACACGTGCAGGGAAAACATTTGGAAGGTTCACTCACTTATCTGATTCAATCAATGCCGTTATAAAAAATATACATAATAAGGAAAAAGAGTTAACGGGCAAAAATAAGAAAATTTGTGAGCTGAGTATTGTGCCTAATCAGGTCAGGTCTGGAAATGTAACAAGAAATGTAAGTTATCGGGAAAAAGAAATGAACCTTTTTACAAACAGTGTCTTGCATCACAATGATTCTATTAAAGCTGAAGATGTTCTAATTGGAATCGATAAAAACCATATCTTTTATGCCAGACATAAATGTACTGGCGAAATTCTGTCTTTTGAATCAAATCATATGTTTAATCCTTTATTAATGCCAAATGCCATACGATTTTTATTGGAAATTTCAAGAGACGGCAAAAGAAAATGGAATGATTTCCCGTGGATGGGCATCTATAGTGATTTTAAGTATATTCCTGAAATCAAATATAAAGAAATAATCTTATCATGTGAACAATGGCTGATACACAAAAGTGATTTAAGCATTCATTCGAATTCATCGATAGACGAGGTGAAATCTGCATTTTTTGAATTTCATCGTACTTATGATCTTCCGCAAAGATTTTATATCGTTAACGCAGACAATCGATTATTAATTGATATAGAAGATGATCGTACTTTAGATGTTTTTTTCTGGGAACTTAAAAAAACGAATCATAACCATCCGTTACAACTTGTGGCTGCTGAGCTTGATGCAAATGCTTTAAAGGATAGAAACCAAAATGTCTATTCGGGGGAAATCGTTGTTCCGCTGATCAGGAAAAAACCAGAAAAACCATTGAAATTACCGGTCCTTAACTCAGTAGAGGAAAATGGATCCGAAAGAATTAAAATGCCATTTGAAGATTGGCTGTTTATTAAACTTTATTGTAAACAAACTAGAGAAGAAGAGCTAATTGCTTTTGAAATAGCGGATATTTATAACCAGATTTCTGATCAATATCCAGTCAGACATTTCTTTATGAGGTATCGAGATCCGAAGCCTCATATAAGACTTAGATTGAATGGAAAAGCAGAGGTGCTGTACAGTTTATTTCCACAATTATTGAATTGGCTGAAAAGCTTAAGAGAAAAAGGACTGGTTACTGAGTTTGTTATCACCCAATATGAGCGGGAAATAGAACGATATGGCGGGCTAGACCTAATGGATGCTGCAGAACAGGTTTTCTGTGAAGATAGCAAAGTTGTTGAAACGATGATCAGAATGCATCGCATGAAGGATATTGCGATAAGCAAGGAAATCGCAGGTATGGTTTCTGTCATACAGTTTTTAGAACAGTTCGAGCTTACGTTCGAAGAG
This sequence comes from Bacillus sp. LJBS17, assembly GCF_019334685.1. NCBI lineage: Bacteria > Bacillati > Bacillota > Bacilli > Caryophanales > Bacillaceae > Bacillus > Bacillus sp. LJBS17. The sequence goes on along the minus strand of NZ_CP079759.1, from coordinate 3,418,705 downwards.
CAGTTAACGTTTTTAGAAAAAAATTGCCTGCAGAATGAGTATCGTACTGAATTTAAGAAGGATAGAGAAATGTATATTGAAATATGCAACTCTGATAGAGAATGGGATAATCTCAGAAAAACAAGTGATGGCAGAATATTATATGAAATATTGAAAACTAGAAAAATAGCTGCAGCTAATTATGCATGCTTAATAAACAAGGCATTTGATAACAAAGAAGCAGTATATTCACGCATAGGTAGTGTAATTCACCTACATTGCAATCGTTTATTCGGCACTGATAGAGAAATGGAAACTAAAATACTTACACTTTGCAGACACTCTTTATATGCCCAGAGATATCAAAAGAAGAATGGTAGTTTAGCATGGAAGTAAAGGAACAACTAAAGCTAAAAGAGCTGCTGTTTATCATGAAACAAATGCCTAAGACTATCAAATTAATTTTCACCTTAGAAAGATCACTGTTTTTAAAGTTAATTTTATTCAGTATTATTACCGGTATTCTGCCAATTGTTTCACTCTATATTTCCCAAGAATTGATTAATTCCCTTGTGACTATACGCAAAGATGTTTCAGTTGTTATCTCCATTTTCTTAACATATCTTGGCGTATCATTTTGTTCGGAGCTGATCTCTCAGGTTTCTGAATATTATAATGGCAAATTCCAATTAAATATTGGTTATAAACTGAACTATAAAGTCATGAAAAAGAGCAGTAATCTAGCATTGAAGGATTTCGAAAATCCTGAAATATACGACAAATTAGAAAGGGTAACTAAGGAAATCAGCTATAAACCTTACCAAATCATTCAAGCCATCATTACAATGACCACATCATTTGTGACTCTGCTCTCATCAATTGCATTTTTGATGTCATGGAACCCTAAAGTTTCGCTGCTCTTGTTGGTTATTCCAGTGATTTCTCTATTCTATTTTTTGAAGATTGGACAGCAAGAATTTTTTATACATTGGAAACGAGCAGGACAGGAAAGGAAATCGTGGTATATCAGTTATATACTCACACACGATTTTTCTTTTAAAGAATTAAAATTGTATAACCTTAAAGATTATTTATTAAACAAATACTGGGATATTAAAAAATCCTTTATTGATCAAGATACAAAAATATTGAGAAAGAAAACTTATTTGAACCTAATATATGAGATTGCAGTGCAATTAGTTGGAGCTGTCATTATATTTATTGCTATTATGTCTGCTTTTGCGGGAAAAATAATGGTCGGTAATGTGATGAGTTATATCAGATCTGTTTCGCTGGTGCAAAGTCACTCACAGTCTATCATGACTAGCATTTATTCCATCTATAACAGCAATCTCTATATGAATCAATTGTATGAATTTCTGGAATTAAGAGAAGAGAAAAATCAAGGTCATAAGAAGCAAATTGTTGAGCCTATTCATTCTGTTATCTTTCAGAATGTCAGCTTTATCTATCCTAATCAAGGAGAACAGACACTGAATCATATTAATGTTTCATTGAATAAAGGAGAACGAATAGCCATTGTTGGGCCAAACGGGTCAGGGAAAAGTACATTCATTAAGCTCCTTACCGGATTATATGAAGTTCAGCAAGGTGACATTTTGGTTAATGGAGTAAATATTAAAGAATTGGATATGGACAGTTATATGGAACAAATTGCGGCACTCTTTCAAGACTTCATGAAATATGAAATGACCTTAAAGGAAAATATAGGATTTGGACAAATTGATAAACTACATCAGACAAATAAAATGCATGAGGTCCTCGATATTGTAAAAGCTGATTTTTTAAAAGGTCATTCATCCTATCAATTCGATACACAGCTTGGATTATGGTTTGATGAAGGAAGGCAATTATCCGGCGGACAATGGCAAAAGATTGCTTTGGCTAGGGCTTATTTTAGGGAAGCTTCTTTGTATATTTTGGATGAGCCAAGTTCTGCGCTGGATCCAATTGCAGAAAAAGAAACCTTCGATACTTTTTTCAGTTTGTCAAAAGATAAAATAGGAATATTTATTTCCCATCGATTGGTTGCTGCTAAACTTGCAGATCGGATCATTGTTATGGATAAAGGGGAAATAGTAGGAATAGGAACACATGAAGAGTTATTAAAAACATGTCCACTGTATAAAAAGATGGATGAATCCGAGAACTATATGAATCCGCTAGAGGAGGACGGTACTAAATGGGAAGAGGCGCTGTATCAGGGATAGAAGTTGAACTGGTGAAGGAAATCGCTCGACAAGTTTCTAATTACGATAAAGTACTTGAAATAGTGAATAAAAAAGATAACTTCCTCAGTATTGGGGAAGTTCCTCTTATACCTTGGAAGCCGACCGCATTGAGTCATGGTATACCAGGCATATGTATGCTGTATGGCGAATTGCACGCTCATTTTCCTGAGGAAGGATGGGACGATTTAGGACACAAATATTTATCGATTTTAGTAAATGAAATAAAAGAAAAAGGGCTGCATACTCCATCTATGTTTTCCGGAGCAGCTGGCATTGGACTTGCAGCTGTCTGTTTATCGCAACATTTCACCTATTACAAAGGTTTCATTTCCCGTATTAACGAATATTTGGCTGAAGTAGTACCTCAATTGTTAACTGAATTTTCTCAGCGGGAAGTGTATATGAGTGACTACGATGTAATAGAAGGTGTCAGTGGAATTGCAAGTTATCTTCTGCTATTTCAAGAAGATAAGGCAATGAAGGATTTGTTAATTGATATTTTAAAGTATCTGGTTAGATTAACTGAAGACATTACCATGAATGGAGAAAAAGTTCCTGGATGGCATATTCCATCTGAACATCAGTTTACAGATATCGAAAAAAAAGCTTATCCAAATGGAAACTTTAATATGGGATTAGCACATGGGATACCTGGTCCTATTTGCATTCTATCTTCAGCACTCATGCAGGGAATTAAAGTAAAGGGTCAAGTACGTGCAATTGAAAAAATGGTAGATTTCTTACTGGGATTTTCTGAAAAAGATCAAGGCAACTTGTTTTGGAAAGGAAATATAAGCTTTGAGGAGTATCAATACGGATCTCCACCTAACGCTCTAAATTTTAGTAGAGATGCTTGGTGCTATGGGAGACCTGGAGTATGTCTTGCGATTGTTAAAGCGGGAAAAGCACTTCAAAATACTAGATTTTTAAATATAGGTGTACAGAATTTAAGGTGCACAGCATCTGATATACAGGGGATTTTTTCTCCTACGATATGCCATGGCTATAGTGGAATAAGCCAGATTTTGCTTGCAGTGAATCAACTCACTGGACAAGAATTTTTTAACGAAGAGCTTCAAAAGATCAAACAAAAAATTATGAGCTACTATGACAAGGATTATATCTTTGGGTTCCACAATTATGAATCAATTGAAGGGAATGAAGCAGTACCTTTGCAGTACGTCGGTCTATTGGATGGAGCTGTAGGTGTAGGATTAGGGCTATTAAACATGGAATTAGGCTCAAAAACAGATTGGACAAAAGCATTACTTATTTAATAAAAAAAGGAAAAAATGATAAAATCTTGATATTCTTCTGTTACTATATAGGTATTGAAAGGAGGTGACCAATATGTCAAAGTTCGATGATTTCGATTTGGATGTAGTAAAAGTCTCTAAACAAGACTCTAAAATCACTCCTCAATGGAAAAGTGAATCACTTTGTACACCTGGGTGTGTAACTGGTGTATTGCAAACTTGCTTCCTTCAAACAATAACTTGTAACTGCAAAATCTCTAAATAAGTAAAACCATTGAATCACTTTGCTCTGACTCCTTGCATTCCTGAGCGTTATACATACTATTTTCATAGAGTTAGGGCCTAAAAATGATGTAAAAAGTAACGGGTGTGAATGAGTTTAAATTTCACACCCGTTTTTCATGTGGAAAAAAGTAACAAGGGGGATGATGGATAAGTCGATTTAAACAACACTCTAATACATACCCAAGTCAGTCTTTTTATCATGTACAGACAATTTAAGGAAATTCCTCAGAAATTCATATTTTAATGGATAGATCAATATGAGATAGATCTATCTGGAGTAAACAGTGTGACCTGATCACGCTTTTTTATTTAGACAAGTTGATTGTGTTGCCAGAAGCCCAAATGCTTTAAGTTTCCAGTTAGAAAAAGTATTTTGATTAAATTTTGATAAAAGTATTCTAGAATGATCAACATCCCACATAGATACCGCGCAGAGGAAGAATTCATTTTATCTTTAACATCTATTGGGGAAAATTCATAAGATTGAGGTGATGTACGTGTTTTTGAAAAGATGTGTAAACATTTCAGGCTGTTTTATTGTTTTATTTATGTTATCTGCTTGTCAAGCATTAACGAAGTTTAAAGATAAAACTGTTGAAGAAACAAAAAAAACAGTGCATTTTACTGAGGATAACAACGAAACATCTGAAACAATGGAGAGCTTGATTGATAAGGGAAAGCTCGATCAAGTGGTCTATAACGAAAAACTTTATCAGATGAAAGATAAAGTTGATGAAGACAAAAAAGGAAAAGTAATAGGGGCAATAGGTCAAACCTTCTTTGTAGATAGTGAGGGAAAGAGATGGTCTGAAGAAGAACTGAAAGAACCGTATATCTCTAATGATCCGGATGAAACCAGAGAGAAAAAACCTCTACGCTATGGGAAGGTTTACAGTGCGAACGAGGATACTGATGCCAAAGATGAAATCATTGTGGAGTTTAATCGCGAGTATTATCGAGCGGTTTTGATTAAGAATGAAAAGGGATAAGGGAGAGTGTGACATGAGTACAGTCCTATTAGAAACCAAAAGTCTTACAAAAAAGTTTGGCAAAGAAACAGCTGTTTCAGATGTTTCATTAACTGTTCAAAAAAACAGCATTTACGGTCTGCTTGGACCAAATGGAGCTGGAAAATCGACGACACTTAAAATTTTAACAGGAATTTTACGGAAAACTTCTGGTGAGGTTTTCTTCGACGGACATAAATGGAAACGTTCTGATTTGCAAAATATCGGATCTTTAATAGAAGCTCCACCCCTTTACGATAATTTAACAGCATTTGAAAATGTAAAAGTACATGCAACGTTGCTGGGCCTATCTGAGGATCGCATAAACAGCGTGCTAAAGACAGTAGATATGCAGCATGCTGGAAAGAAAAGAGCAGGGCAGTTTTCGATGGGGATGAGGCAGCGGCTGGGAATTGCTATTGCTTTATTAAATCACCCTAAATTATTAATTCTTGATGAGCCTACGAATGGGCTAGATCCAATCGGCATTCAGGAGCTCAGAGATCTTATTCGCTCTTTTCCTCAGGAAGGAATAACCGTGATTTTATCTAGTCATATACTTTCAGAAGTCGAGCAAATAGCAGATCATATTGGGATTATCATCGGCGGTCATCTTGGGTACCAGGGGGAAATAAACAAGACTGATGATTTAGAGCATTTGTTTATGGAAGTTGTAAAGGCAAGCCGTGAAAAAGAGGGTGTAAAAAGATGATGAATTATATGAAGGCCGAAAACCTGAAGTTTAAAAGGACCTTTTCTAGAAAAATGATTATCTTAGTGCCGCTGCTTAATATAGGTTTTTCTTTTTTGATGAACATTCAATTTTTTGTTCCCGGTACTTTTAACTGGTGGTCTATTATATTTATGCCGGTGATGATAGCTTTATTTTGTTCTTTATCTCATCAAAAAGAAAAAAAGGCCTCTAATTATAATGGTACGTATTCATTGCCTATTGATTTAGGAAGATTATGGTACTCTAAGATTGTAATTATTATGATTTATTCGCTATTATCTCAAATTGTATTTTTAGTGTTTATGTTACTAATGGGGTTTGTTATAGCTGATTTTGCTATTGTTACGCTTTCTACAATTGCCGCAAGTTTATTGCTTTGGGTAACAAGCCTTTGGCAAATTCCACTTTGTTTATTTGTGGCAAAAAAGTGGGGGCTTACAATAGCGGTAATGTTAAATCTTATAGGAACCCTTGTTCTAGGTATAATGCCGGCATCTCGTTCCTTTTGGTGGTTTATTCCTTGGAGCTGGCCAATTCGAATGATGTGTCCCACAATAGGTATTCATCCTAACGGTCTGTTGCTTGAAAAAAATGATCCTTTGTTGAGTTGGATGGTCGTCCCTCCTGCTATATTGATTTCTATTCTATTATTTTTAATAATAGCGTTTTTGACTAGCCGTTCGTTTGCCCCTTCAATCGATTACAGAACAAAAAAGCAGGGGGCGATATAAGGTGAGATTACTTTTGAGGTGTTTAAAAGCTGATTTCCAGAAAAGCAAACACACCTCCTTTATGTGGCTCCATTTAATTATTCCTATAGCTTTTTCAACTGTATTGATTCTGTATTTTTATGAGAGAGATCAGAGTCAATTTCACTTGTATAAGTCTTTTATGGAAGCTATTGCAGTTGCATTGCCGCTGCTTATAGGGGTGTTATGCGGAATGACTGCATCCTTAGAAGAACAGGCAGGGAAATTTCAAGTGTTACTAGGGAGTACGTCTCCAAAAGTCATTGCTTATGCCAGCAAAATGTTAATGCTGCTTTTCATGGAACTTTGCTCTATTGGTATAGCGCTTTTCATTTATATAATAGGATTAAAATTTATTTTACATGTGCCGGATTTGTCTTACGATATTTTTATAACAGGTGGTGCCTGGCTAGTTGCGGGTAGTGTAGCCCTATATTGTATTTACTTTTTTATCAGCTGTATGTTTGGAATGGGTGCTTCTGTCCTGATAGGCGGAGCTGGCCTGCTTATGACCGCTCTAATGAATACTGGATTAGGAGATGCTATATGGAAATATAACCCTTGGGCTTGGGGTATTAGATTGTCAGGTTTAAATGGGGTACTCCACTTTAAAGAAAAAGGGGATAATCCTTTATTAATGCATGAAATAAATTCAGGGGTATTGGTTATGATTTTTGGTATAATATGTATAATCATTGCCAGTCTAATATGGTTTAGTAAATGGGAAGGCAGAAAAACGTTTGAATAGTATGAGGGGGACAGGAAATGGCCAAAATCCTTGCTGTCGATGATGAAAAAGATATTCTTGTACTGATACAAAATATTTTGCGCCGTGACCAGCATCAAGTTGACATTTTAGATCGTGTTAAAGGACAGCCGCCTGACGTATTTCAAGGATATGATTTAATTTTGCTGGATGTTATGATGCCAGATATTGATGGTTTTGAGCTATGTAAACAGATACGTCCTTTGGTTGATTGTCCAATTTTATTCCTCACGGCTAAAACAGAAGAGGAAGCGATAGTAAAAGGTCTTATTACCGGCGGAGATGATTATATTACAAAGCCATTTGGTGTTAGAGAGCTTAGTGCTAGAGTTAATGCTCACTTAAGAAGGGAACGGAGAGATAAACATCAATCGAAAAGAGTCATCTCGGGTTTTTTATTTCATTTTGATAGTAAAGAAGTATTTATCAATAACCACAAACTTAACCTAACAAAAAATGAATATAAAATCTGTGAATTTTTAGCTCAACATAAAGGGAGAACTTTTTCAAGAGAACAAATTTACGAGGAGATATATGGATTAGAGGGGAATGCTTTGTATTCAACAATTACTGAATTTATCAGAACGATTCGAAAAAAATGTAAAGAGCATAATACAGACCCTATCAAAACGGTATGGGGTGTTGGGTACAAATGGGAATAGGTTTTAAGGGCCAGAAAACACTTCTTAGAGAACTGATAAAGTATATGGTCACGTTATGTATAAGTTTAGTTGTACTGGCTCTGCTATATTTATTTATAAATACAATCGCAATGAATACGGGTTTCTCACATCCCGCGAATTATAATGAACGAGAAGCAGAAAAACTTGCGCCAAAGCTGGAAAATACAGCTAAAGTCACTGCTGATATGATTCCAGATACAATGTCATATGCCATCCTTGATAAAGAAACAAAACAAAAAACAGCCGGAACCATTAAAGAAAAAGATCTGCAACTGGTTAAAAAGAAGATTGAAAAAAAACCGTATGTCAATTATAAACAAAAAGGATATTTGGTTATAGATAGAAATGAAGAGTATTGTATTTTGCAATATTCATTACGTGCAGATTTTAGCTCACCTTTATTAAGAAAATACCTTCCTAATTATGAATTAACGAGTATTTGTATTTTGATAGTCTTACTCATTGTAGTCATTTCTATTATAACAACTTACTTTGCTAATAGATTAAGAAAACATTTTGAGACACTGAACGTAATTACTCGATATATAAAAGAGCAAAATTTGCAGTTTACTCCCGAATTTACACATATTAAGGAATTTGATGATGTAATTGATTCCTTAATTGAAATGAGAGATGCTCTTCGGTCATCACTCGAAGCTCAGTGGCGATTAGAAAAAAATAAGAAAGAGCAAATTGGTGCTTTGGCACATGATATCAAGATCCCGATTACCATTATTAAGGGAAATGCTGAATTACTCAGCTTGTCTATTCAAAGCGAAGAACAAGCTGAGTATACAAAATATATTCTTGGAGCAGGAAATCAAATTGAACAATATATTTCTCAGCTGATTCACCTCTCGAGAACGGAGGATTCCTTAACTATTCATTTGAAGAAAGCCTTTGTAGATAAGCTGACAGAAACTCTACAGAAAGATATATCCGCCTATAAAGGAAATAAAAAAATAAATATTTCATTTAAAAAAGAAAATCTCAAGAAAGAGGCGGAAATAGACTGGCAACTGTTACATAGGGCGTTATTGAATATTTTAACAAATGCAGTTGATTATACACCGGAGGATGGGACTGTCTCGGTGCATGCTGAATGCGATTCTGATACTTTTTATTTTTTTGTAAAAGACACAGGAAATGGATTTTCGGAAATCGGGCTAAAAAAAGCAACAGAACTTTTTTACATGGATGACAAGGCCCGTCAGTCTAAAGGTCATTATGGAATGGGGTTGACCTTCGCAAAAAATGCTGTGAATCTTCATAATGGAGAACTTACTCTTGGAAACACTATAGAGGGTGGCGGAGAAGTGCGAGTGAAAATACCCTTATATAGAAATCATTAAACCCACGCCCTATCTGGACGTGGGTTATTTTTAAATCGTAAACTGACCCATCTTCTCATTAAGCTCCTTCGCCAGCTGCTCAAGCTCTTCAGTATTTTGAAGCACTTGATCCATCGAATGGGCGGATTGCTCGGTTATTGAAAATGTTTCTTCAATGCCGGCGGCCGACTCTTCGGATACAGAAGCGATATTTTCAATCGATTGATTGATGGTAATCGATTGGTTTGTTAACTGCTTCAGGCCATCCGTTACTTCCTTAATGCTGTCTGCAACATGGGTGACGGATTGTTTGATATGCTGCATAGCCTGTCCGGTGTCTGTCAGGTTTTCCGTTCCTTTTTCGACTTCTGTAAAGCTGCTTTCCAAGTACGTAATGACAGTGTGGATCTCCTGCTGTGTCCCGCCTACAATCCGGGTAATATCCTGCACGGAATCAGAAACGCCGTCAGCCAGCTTTCTGACCTCCTCTGCCACAACGGCGAAGCCTTTGCCGCTTTCTCCTGCGCGGGCAGCTTCAATCGCGGCGTTAAGGGACAGCAAATTCGTCTGCTCGGCAATCCCGTTGATGACCTGAACGAGCTTGTTGATATCCTGAGAATGCTGTTCAAGTGATCTCACTTTATGCACGGCTTCTTCAACAATATGATGGATGGTTTTCATTTGCTGTAATGACGTAGCCATATTTTCGTTTCCGCTTACCGCGAGTTCGAGAACGTTTTGCGACGTATCGCTGATGGTGATGCCGTGATTATAGGCTTTATCAATGCTTTCAGTGAACTCATTCATCGATTCGGCAATCGTCACGGCGTCTTGGGCCTGCTGTTCAGAGCCCTCAGCCATTTCGTTCATCGTCTCGGTAATATGTTTGCTGCCGGAACTTGTTTCATTCGTTGCGGTTGCAAGCACCTGTGAAGAAGAAAGAACCCGGCTTGATATGTCTTTAGAATATCCGACAATATCTCTCAGATTCCCTACCATTTTTTGCAGCGCTTCATTCAGATCACCCAGCTCGTCTTTTGAGTTGAGCGGCTCCATATCGTTCGACAGATCGCCTTCGGCAATATGATTGGCAGATTCCTTCATGCGAATGATAGGCTTTACAATGTTTCGCGTGATATAAAGCCAGATGAAAATGCTGATGAGGATCGATGCTGCCACAAGCAAAGCAGTGTAAATGAGCCCTTTATGATAGACGGCCTTCGTTTCTTTTACCGCTGTGTTGCTGCCTTCTTGATTTAAGTCAACAAGCTGAGTGATTGTTTTTTTCATATCCTCAAAGCTGGCCTCAGTCTGAACCAATAAACCTCTTGCTTTGTCCATGTCATTCGTGCGGCCGCTTTCGATAATTTGCGCATGAATATCCATATAGGTATTCACTTCAGTTTGAAGCTGCTCGAACAGTTTCTGCTCTTTATCAGTGGAGATCGTTTTTTCGTAGTTATCGAGCTTTTGGTTAATGTCTTCCATGATTTGATTCATTTCTTGATCAAGTGTATCCATTTTGCTTTTGTCTGTATAAATCAGAAAGTCCTTTTCTTTAGAAGACAGGTGCTCGGTTACATAATTAATTGAAGTGATTCCTTTGATGCCGTCAATCCATTTTGTGTTGATTTCATCTGTTTTTTGAATGATATGCTGCATATTAAGAACGCCTATTCCGCCTACAAGTAAATTGATCAGGATCAGTGTCAAAAATACCAGGCTGAATTTGCGGGAAATCGTCAGTCGCATATAGTGGTCTCCTTTAAAAACGTAATGTGTGGATGTACTATATATCGGCTGAGAAATCGTTTTTTCACCTGGAAAAAAATAAAAAACGGCTCTTTTCTCGTCTTTGAGATCAGAACCGTTTTAGCAATTAGTCAAGAAAGGAAGGGTCAATCCATTCAGTCGCCCATTTAGAAATCTCACCTAGAATGGGGGCCAGTGCCTTTCCTTTATCAGTCAATGAATATTCGATGCGAACCGGAGTTTCAGGGATGACATCCCGCTTCACTACTCCTTCAAGCTCAAGTTCTTTCAGCCGTTCTGACAGAACTCTGCCGCTTAGATTTGGAAGTGCTGCTTCAATTTCGCTAAATCGCTGCGATCCGTTCAAGAGCTGAAATACGATCAAAGCGACCCAGCGTTTACTTAAGATGTCGACTGCTTTTTCAAATCTAGGACACATTTCTGATTGGTTCATACTTTTCACCTCGTCTGTCACTATTATAACGCAAATAACGAGGGAGGGTATGCAAGCGTGATTGATAAAATGCAGAAAGAGAAACAGGGGATTATGAGGAAGAGGCGCGTTTTTTTGCTTCTGAAGACAAAAAATCGAAGTATTTGCTGAGATTTTCAATATCCTGCTTTGAGAGATGTTCCCATTTTTGACTATTGAAAATCGGGAGGTGCTCCGCTCCGCGAGTGACAGCCGTCTGGTAAATTTCATAAACGGATTGATAGCTTTCAGATGCTTCGCGGATTTCTTCAGGAAAGGCCTGAATATGGCCTGCGGCGGCCATTAGGTTTTCGTACGGCACTTTCAGGACGGCTGCCAGTTTTTTAATCGTGGCGGGTTTTGGCGTCCCGCGTTTGCCGTTTTCAATTTTTGAAATGGTGGCCGAGCTGATGCCTGAGTACACCGCAAGCTGATTCACTGTCAGTTTGCGGGCGCGGCGCAGCTCCCGTAATTGCTGTCCGAATGGTGACATGGTCTATCGCCCTCACATTTCTATAGAGTCAGTCATCAGCAGACCGTTTTTTGGCTTCGTCTGAAATAAACGAAAAATAATGATCCAGCATGAGCAAATCTTCTTTATTGAGATATTGCCATTTTTCGTTCTCAAGAAGCGCAAGGTTTTTCAGGTCATAGGCCTCCGCTTTTTCGAGCAGCTTGCACTTCGTTTCATAAGGAGCCTTGGCTTCATGCACTTCTTCGATGTAACCAGCCTTGTACATAAGCCCCTCATAAGGAATTTTTAAGGCCTCTGCCAGTTTTTTGATGGTGGCAGGTTTGGGAACGCCCCGTTTTCCGTTTTCGATTCTGGAGATGCCGGCCGCGCTTACGCCTGAATAAGTCGCCAGCTGGTTGACTGTTAACTTTCTCTCTTCACGCAATGCCCGTAATTGTTCGCCAAAGCTTTCCATATATCTCACCCCGTCCCTCACTGTTACTCATATTTTAGTATGTTTATTGACTAAAGGGAATAGGTAGACTGGAAATGTATTGACAAAAGTTAACATAAGCCGTAATGTAAAAGTATAGAAAAAAGTTTTTCAGGAATGGAAGGTGAGGAAAGTGCCAGTAGAAAAGATACAGATTAGACGTGATTATGTCTTGCAGTATATGGTTAATAACGATTATTCCCTTAATCAGCTTGCGCTGGAAATCGGAGTCTCACCCGCCACACTGAGCCGCGTGCTGAATGGAGAAAGACGGCCGGGGCAGCTTGTGATCGGTAAAATGCTTCACTATTTTAATTTGAAATTTGAGGATCTTTTTTACTATGACTTTATTGACAAAAGTCAATAAAGTAACAAAAAACGCAAGGAAGCCAAGCGTTTTCTATTCCTATGAATGATGTGTCAGCACAAACCCTGTCACCAGCTCATTGCACGTTTTCCATTGTTTTGTCGGCAATTGATGTCCCTGATATTCCAATCTGAAAAATTCGGCATGTCTGCACGATCTTCGGTAATAGCCTGCGTTTGTAAAGGTCCAGTCCCGCAGGCCGCCATACATAAACAGCATTGGCATGTCTAGGCGGGGCAGTTGTTCAATGCAATTGTAGCCAAGCGAATCCAGATAATACTGATGCCAATGGGCCTGGTCTGCTTTTTTCATATGGTCTGTTAATATGCTGCGAAGCTGTCTGTCTTTTGTGTGGCTGCCAGCGAGGATTTTCATGAGCAAACCGGGGTTTTTTTCAAGCAGATACATTCCCAGTTTGTGCAGCTTCTGGCCGATTACGTTATGAACAGCTGGGTAGGCGCCGGACAGAATAAGGTGTGACACTTTGTCCGGGCGGGTAAAGCCGATATGCTGCGCGATTAAGCCTCCGGCAGAATACCCGAATAACACAGCTTTATCAATGTGCAAAGCGTCCATGAATTGCGCGATCTCGTTTGCGTAATAGGAAATAGACGCTGGCTGATCGATGTGATCACTATCACCGTGGCCGCTTAAATCGGGAAAAATCACCCTGAAATGCTTGGATAGAAGGCGCTGATAATAAAAAACCTTGCGTCCCATGCCCGGCGGGTGGATAAAAATGATAGGGATTCCCTGTCCATATTCTTCATAAAAAAGATGTTTCCTGCTGTCTATGCTGATAAGCGGCATCGCTTTTCTCCTTTGACCTTTTCATATGAATAGGGTAACCAAGATAAAACGTCTTATCCGGCCTTTTGGCGTCTGATACAGCGTGACATGCCAACCCTTTTCATGTAAAATAGAAGTAATGTAGCCAGTGAGTCTGGAGGTGTATGGGATGCACGCAGTTTTGATTACCTTGTTGGTTATCGTCAGCATTGCACTTATTATTGTCGTTTTGCTTCAATCCAGTAAAAGCGCCGGATTATCTGGTGCGATTTCAGGCGGAGCGGAGCAGCTCTTCGGGAAACAAAAAGCAAGAGGTCTTGATTTAATTTTGCACCGCATTACGGTAGTGCTGGCAGTCTTGTTTTTCGTGTTAACGATTGCGCTTGCTTATATCCTATAGGGCAATGTTTGTATAAGGTCTGATGTGAAGTCAGGCCTTTTTCACGTTTCTGGATGATATTCAATACGTTTTTTTCTGATTAAACTGTGGAAAACTAAAATGATCGTGCAGATAGAAAGGGAGACATGAGCATGAAAGTTGTGACACCAAAACCATTTACATTTAAAGGCGGAGACAAAGCGGTGCTTTTGCTGCACGGCTTTACAGGCAATACAGCGGATGTAAGGATGCTGGGACGATATTTGAATGAACGCGGCTATACGTGCCACGCGCCTCAATATGAAGGACATGGCGTCCCGCCTGAAGAACTTGTACATACGGGGCCCGAAGACTGGTGGAAAAACGTAATGGATGGCTATGAATACTTAAAATCTGAAGGCTATGAGAGCATTGCTGCCTGCGGACTGTCGCTTGGCGGGGTTTTTTCGCTGAAATTGGGTTACACTGTACCCATAAAGGGAATTGTCCCAATGTGCGCACCGATGCATATTAAGAGTGAAGAGGTCATGTATCAAGGCGTTCTTTCATACGCTCGCAATTACAAAAAGTTTGAGGGGAAAAGCCCGGAGCAAATTGAAGAGGAAATGAAAGAATTCGAAAAAACGCCGATGAATACCCTCAAGGCGCTGCAAGACTTAATTGCTGATGTGCGGAATAATGTCGATATGATTTATTCACCGACATTTGTGGTGCAGGCCCGTCATGACCACATGATTAATACCGAAAGCGCCAATATTATTTACAACGAAGTGGAAACTGATGATAAACAGCTGAAATGGTACGAGGAATCAGGGCATGTCATTACACTCGACAAAGAACGTGACCTCGTCCATCAGGATGTGTATGAATTTTTAGAGAAGCTCGATTGGTAATCAACAGGAGGTCGGATAATGGAAAAAGAAGCATTTATGGAAAAGCTTCTCTCGTTTATGAAGGAAGAGGCGTACAAACCTCTGACCGTTCAGGAACTTGAGGAGATGTTAAATATTACGGAAGCCGAGGAGTTTAAAGAGCTAGTCAAAGCGTTAGTCGCCTTGGAAGAAAAAGGGCTTATCGTACGGACGAGAAGCGACCGCTACGGCATTCCGGAGAAGATGAATTTAATAAAAGGAAAGATTTCAGCCCATGCGAAAGGATTCGCCTTTTTGCTGCCTGAGGATTCGTCGTTAAGTGATGTGTTTATTCCGCCTAATGAGCTAAATACGGCAATGAACGGCGATATCGTCATGGTGCGTCTGAATTCACAGTCAAGCGGCTCCAGGCAGGAAGGAACCGTCATACGGATTTTAGAAAGAGCGATTCAGCGGGTTGTCGGCACGTATACAGAAACGAGAAACTTCGGCTTTGTCATTCCGGACGACAAAAAAATCACGAGTGACATCTTCATTCCGAAAAATGGGAAAAATGGAGCTGCGGAAGGGCATAAGGTTGTTGTCAAGCTGACGAGCTATCCTGAAGGCCGCATGAACGCAGAGGGTGAGGTTGAAACCATTCTCGGCCACAAAAACGACCCGGGCATTGATATTTTATCGGTCATTCATAAGCACGGCCTGCCGGGAGAATTTCCAGCTGACGCGATGGAACAGGCATCAAGTACGCCTGACACGATTGATGAAAAAGATCTGAAAGACCGCCGTGATCTCCGTGACCAGGTGATTGTCACCATTGATGGTGCGGATGCGAAGGATTTGGATGATGCAGTTACCGTGACGAAACTTGATGATGGAAGCTACAAGCTTGGCGTTCACATAGCTGATGTCAGCCATTACGTAACCGAAAACTCGCCGATTGACAAAGAAGCGCTTGAAAGAGGGACAAGTGTGTATCTGGTTGACCGTGTCATCCCGATGATTCCGCACAGATTGTCAAACGGCATCTGCTCCTTAAATCCAAAGGTTGACCGCCTGACGCTTTCTTGTGAAATGACAATTAACAGTCAGGGACAGGTGACAGAGCACGAGATCTTCCAAAGTGTCATCAAAACAACGGAAAGAATGACATATTCAGATGTGAATAAAATTCTTGTTGACGATGATGAAGAGCTGAAGCAAAAATACGAGCCTCTTGTTCCGATGTTCAAAGACATGGAGCGCCTGGCTCAAATTCTTCGCGATAAGCGGATGGACCGCGGCGCCGTTGACTTTGATTTCAAAGAAGCAAAGGTGCTTGTTGATGACGAAGGAGCGGTTAAAGACGTTGTGATCAGAGAACGCTCTGTCGCCGAGAAGCTGATTGAAGAATTTATGCTTGTGGCAAACGAAACAGTAGCGGAGCATTTCCATTGGATGAACGTCCCGTTTATATACCGGATTCACGAAGAGCCGAATGCTGAAAAGCTGCAAAAGTTTTTAGAGTTTGTGACGACATTTGGCTATGTGGTGAAAGGAACGGCGGGGAATATTCATCCGCGCGCGCTGCAAAGCATTCTGGACGCTGTGCGTGACAGACCAGAGGAAACGGTTATATCTACTGTTATGCTCCGTTCGATGAAACAGGCGAAATACGACCCGCAAAGCTTGGGGCACTTCGGTCTGTCAACGGAATTCTATACGCATTTCACATCGCCGATCCGCCGTTATCCGGACTTAATCGTTCACCGCCTGATCCGAACGTATTTGATCAACGGCAAAGTCGATGAAGCGACTCAGGAAAAGTGGGCTGAACGCCTGCCGGATATCGCCGAACATACATCATCAATGGAGCGCCGTGCAGTTGACGCCGAGCGTGAGACGGATGATCTGAAAAAAGCGGAATACATGCTTGATAAAATCGGTGAAGAGTTTGACGGCATGATCAGCTCTGTGACAAACTTCGGAATGTTCGTCGAGCTGCCGAATACAATTGAAGGACTCGTCCACGTCAGCTTTATGACAGATGACTACTACCGCTTTGACGAACAGCATTTCGCAATGATCGGCGAGCGGACAGGCAACGTCTTCCGCATCGGGGATGAAATCACAGTCAAGGTTGTCGATGTCAATAAAGATGAGCGCAATATCGACTTTGAAATTGTCGGCATGAAGGGCACTCCGCGGCGTCCGAGAGAATTGGACAGCAGCCGGAGCAGAAAACGCGGAAAGCCTGCCAGAAAACGTGTTCAAAGCACCAATACACCTGTTTCTCCAGCTCCGTCTGAGGAAAAAGGGGAGTGGTTCACTAAGCCGAAGAAGAAAAAGAAAAAACGCGGCTTCCAGAATGCTCCGAAACAGAAACGGAAAAAGAAGAAATAGCAGCTCAACCAGCAAATAGGGCCGCAGCGCTCTATTTGCTTTCTTTCGGAAACAGCTTTTCATTGTAGCGGTACGTGACATTTGGTAAAATAGAGCGTATCGCAAAAGGTGGACAGTTTTTCCTTAGAGAGAGGAGGTTCTGGCATGCCAAAAGGGTCAGGAAAAGTATTATCTCAAAATAAGAAAGCCAATCACGATTATTTTATAGAAGAAACCTATGAAACAGGCATCGTTCTGCAAGGAACCGAAATCAAATCGATTCGCGCCGGCCGCGTAAACCTTAAGGATTCCTTCGCCAAAATCGAACGGGGAGAAGTGTTTCTCCACAATATGCACGTCAGCCCATATGAGCAGGGAAACCGCTATAACCACGATCCGCTTCGGACAAGAAAGCTGTTAATGCACCGCAAGGAGATTAATAAGCTGATCGGGTTAACAAAGGAAAAAGGCTATTCTCTCGTTCCGCTGAAGCTGTATTTAAAAAACGGCTTTGCCAAAGTGCTTCTCGGCCTTGGAAAAGGGAAGAAGAACTATGACAAACGGGAAGATCTGAAGCGCAAGGACGCGAAGCGGGAAATCGAAAGAGCGTTCAGAGACAGTCAAAAAGGCTTCTAAAGGCATAGTGCTTGATTCGAAAATCAGGCCTGTGCTATACTGTGGTCACGATCAGATCACGTCGCCATTCATTTGAAGGATTTGACAATTGAAAAGAGCCGTGATCATGTTATAATAAGACTATAGCCAGTTTGAGTGAGAGCTTGATATTTTCTCCCGTATTTCCCTTATACCAAGGGGACGTTACGGATTCGACAGGGATGGATCGAGCTTGAGCTGCGAGCCGAGAGGCGATCTCGTAAACACGCACTTAAATATAACTGGCAAAACTAACAGTTTTAACCAAAACGTAGCATTAGCTGCCTAATAAGCGCAGCGAGCTCTTCCTGACATTGCCTATGTGTCTGTGAAGAGCACATCCAAGTAGGCTACGCTTGCGTTCCTGTCTGAGAACGTAAGAAGAGATGAACAGACTAGCTCTCGGAAGGCCCGCCCGCAGGCAAGAAGATGAGTGAAACCATAAATATGCAGGCTACGCTCGTAGACGCTTAAGTAATCGATGTTTCTGGACGTGGGTTCGACTCCCACCGTCTCCATACATATGTTGAAACCACAGTGTTATCAAGGGTTTGAGCGCCCTTGATAACAGCGTGGCAACATTTTGGCAACATTTTAGAAATTTTCTTTGTCCATAAGCTCAACTATTTCTTTTTGGGCTGAGGGGTAAAGGTGGCTATATGTGTTCAATGTTTCCGCCACATTCTTGTGTCCCAATCTTTGGGCTATGACGAGAGGATTACATCTCTTATGGATTAAGTATGACGCGTGAGAGTGTCTAAATTCATGTATAAGAATCCTTTTGACTCCAGACAATTTTAAGTATTTTTCGTATCGTCTATCTATTGTGCTGGTTGCAATGCTATCATAGAATGAACCAAAAACTCTATACTCAGGTTTGACCGGTGCTATTTTTTCGGCGCTTTTTTTTATGCCTTTTAATAATTCCATAACTTTTTGAGGCATTGGATTAATTCGAATGGACGATTTAGTTTTAGGAGTAGTGACAATCCGATTGTATTCAGTTTTATTTATGTCAATCAGGTTATTTTCGAAATCCACATCAGCCCAAGTCAATGCTAACATTTCGCCTTTCCTTGCCCCGCTGAAATACAGGGTCGTGAAAAACGCTCTGTACAATTCATCGTCAACCACTGAAATAAACTTCTTGAATTCATCAAACTCCCAATAATTCAATCTTTTATTTACTTCCACTTCAAAATTCCCTGCAATTTTTGCGGGGTTATTTTTCGTGCCATGAAACTTTATGGAGAAGTTAAATACAGCTGACAACGTTGTATGAATTTTTTTTAAGAAATCTGGCGCAAATTTATCTATTATTTTGCTTTGATACAGCATGACTTTTTTAGGTGTAATTGAGTCTACCTGAGTATTGCCAAACTCATGGATTAGATGGTTGAAAAGAATGTTTTTTATAACGTTAACAGAGGATTCTTTTCGTCGTGCTCTATACCAAGCGAAATAACTGTCAGCTGCTTCTTTGAAAGTTATATCAGAGGAATCATCTATCTCGATTAAAAATTTAGCTTCAGCTTCTTTCGCTGCTTTTTTTGTTTTAAATCCACGTTTTCTAGCCTGCTTTACACTGCCGTCCTCTCGCTGTACACGGGTGGTAAAAAAGTATGTGTTTGTTTTCTTATCTTTGTATACCGGCAAAGTGATTCCATCCTTTCTAATCACTAATTCACAATATTAAGATAGCACTAGTTTTAAAACTTTAAAAGAAATTTTTACATAATTCATGAGAAAGTAGACGGAATATTCAATACTTTTTGTTACAAATATGGTATAATTAAGTATAGAAATATTTTTCTTTAAAAATATTGCAAAATTCTAAATATTTTCGTCAGCATTCGACAATTTTCTATTTGCGCTTATGTTAAATTTAAGTTGAAAAGGTGATTATAGTGAACACGGTAGCAACAAGAGACATAAGGGTACATCTAAGAGAACTGATAAAATCATCGGGAGAAAAACAAATCACTGTCGCTGCTAATATAGGGATTAGCGAGGGATACCTTAGCAAATTCTTTAATGGGAAAGAGATTAATTTTTGGATGGTAAGAAATATTGTTTTGTACTTGGATAGCGAAAATGAAACTGAGTTAATGAGAAGGTATTGTTTAGACGGAGTAAAAAAGAAGAATTACCCTGCGGCATTAGAATATTGTTATGCTAAGAGACTATTTTCGGTTGTGGAAACCTTGATTGATAGACAAATCGAAAAAGACGGAAAACTGAATTCTTGGTCTAAAATCTATAAATTTATACTTGAAAATAGATTGTCGCTTGGAAGTTTGGAGTATACACAAAGGCTTAGTGAGCTTAAATCAGATTGCCATGATACGAAAACCTTACTACTTATTTTAGAAATGTACGCTAATTTTCAAAGCAGAAAGTATGAACTAACTCTCGACAAAATCAAAAAAATTAAAAAGCTCATCAGTAGAATATCTGATCCGTTTTTAAAATTAGCGTTCTCTGCTCGTTTAGAAGAGGTTTCTGTGAATATATATTTAAAGCAAGATAACGCTGTGTATAAAGCGAGGGAAGCTGCTCATTCTCTTCACGAGAAAAATCTTAGTGTGAATTTAAATTTGACTGCACTGTACATATTAGCGTTGTCCTATATGAACGAGTCTTATTTTGTATCTTATGAATACTATAAGAAATGCATTAAATTACTCGACCAATTTCCAGACCGGATTAAAGAACTGACACAAAATAAAGAAGAAATAGCAATCCTACAACGGTACTGGGGAAAAGAGATTTCTAAAGAATATCAGGTGACTGCTTTCGCTAAGGCATTAGCAACACAGGACTCATTAAGCTCTTATTATGAGCATGATTTCTATAAAAGGTATGCTCTACTCTTTGACGGAATTAAAGAAGAGTCTGCAGAAAAGTTACTGCTGTCTCTATACTTTTTCTCTCAGCAAAAAGATCAATTTCGGTCAACCCTGCCAAAAATATACTTGATAAAATTAGGATTTAATTTTAATATTTAGTAGCAGGAGGTGTTGAAGATGAAAAAAATGACAGTAGTCTTAGTCTTGGCGTTCGGTATACTGTCCTTAGGTGTTACAAATGGAGCATTAAACCATTCTAATGCAGAAGGCGAATTCCAAACAGCCGAGATTATTGTAGGCGCATAATTTCATCAACACCCTCGAAAAGCAAATATAATTTCAAAAAAGACGTTGCCAGCAATGGCATCGTCTTTCGTGCTTTTTGGGGAAATTTCCTGTTTTCAAAAAAAACGAAAACAGGAAATTCTTTTAAAAGTATTTGTTTTGATTACATTTTAAAATATAATGGAACATATGTTCTATATAAATTGGGGGATGCAACATGAAAATCACTTTTGAAAATCTTATTGATAATTTGAGAAAGGAGATTAATAAAGAAAAGGAAAAGGTAAATGACCGAAAAGAGGCAGTTTAGTCCTTATCGTTCATATAACTTTCCTTTAATTTCCTTAACTCTTTCAAGTGTTGAATCACTATTTGTAACTCTTCTTCTGTTATTTTGCTACCGTTCTCGTGCACTATATTGAGTTTTTTTAGATCGTCGACTGTAATGCTTTTTTGTGCGAGTAACTTTTTCTCCGGGTCAGTAAAGCTATCCAAGCTTTCTTCATCAAAAAATAAATATGATTTATGAACATTAAAGTAATCAGCAATTTTCTCAATAACCTTCAACGAAGGCACTTGAGTATTGTTTTCTATTCTTGATAAATAACTCTGAGAAATTCCGATTTCCTTAGCTGCCTCATCCACAGTCTTTTTCTTTTCGGTTCTCAGACGTTTAACGGCATGTCCAATTTTCTTACTTTCCATGCTTAACCACCTTTTCATCTAAGGGATAAAGGATAAACAAATTGAATTTAATGTCAAAAATAAATTGACTTTAAATTCAAATTTAAAGTCAATGATACAAATAATGATATAAATATTATATCATAGCAACTTTCCGGACGGGAATATTGTATTGAAAAAAATACTTGCCACGAATATTCCTGTGTGGTATATTTTGAATATATTCCTGATAAGAATAATTTGGAGGGGTTAATTTTGATAGACTTATCTGAACTTGGTCATATGATCAGGAAAAAAAGAAAAGAGAGTGGTCTTTCTCAAACAGTTTTTGCAGAAAAGATTGGCTGTACTGGTTCTTATGTTTCACGGTTAGAAAACGGAAAGGTTTCGCCTACCTTAAAAAGCCTAGAACAAATTTCGCAAACATTAAATATCAAAGCGAAACTTTTTTTTGACTAGTTTCATACCTGTCAGGAATATAATTAGACCGAGGAGGCGTTTAATGGAGTTATGTACTTAAATCTTTTTGTTGCTAGGAAGGAAAAAAGAAAATCCCAACGTGAAATTGCTGAAGTTTTGAATATTAGTCCGCAGACCTATCACTTAAAGGAATCCGGCAAAAGTGATTTTCTTTTGGCGGAAGCGCGAGTTTTGGCACAACTTTTCGAGCGGTCTATAGATGATCTGTTCAAAGTGAGCTAAATCGCGGTAAGGAGGTAAAATGCATGTATTTAATTAGTCAAGTATGGTCGAAAGCAAAATTCCATACGGTTATAAGCGAATCAGAGTCATTGCATCAAAAAGCTTTATGTAAGTTAGAGGCACAGGGCGGCAAAGTGGTTAGAACCGAAAGGATAGATAATACATTGGGGTCAGTAATCGTCAATGGTAAGAGATCAGTTTGGCCTTTAACTAAATCAGAGAGGGCTGAACAAAATGTCTGAGGTAAAGTGGATCAAGTTAAGCACCCAGATGTTTGAGGACGAAAAAATTAAGTTGATAGAGCAAATGCCTGAATCAGATACGATTTTAATCATTTGGGTCAAACTGCTTGCTCAAGCCGGAAAAACTAATGCTTCTGGATACATTTATCTAAGTGAAAACATCCCATACTCAGATGAAATGCTTGCTGCTATTTTCGGACGTCCTCTTAATATTGTTCGACTGGCTTTAAGTACCTTTCAGAAATTCGGCATGATTGAGATTAACGAAGAAAACTATATAAGTATTTCAAATTGGGAAAAGCATCAAAACCTTGATGCAATGGAAAAAATTCGCGAGCAAAATCGAAAAAGAGTTCAAAAACACCGCGAAAAACAAAAGGTATTACAGCTTTCTTCATCTAGTAACGTTACAAGTAACGTTACAGAAACGGAAAGTAACGCAATAGATATAGATAAAGAATTAGATAAAGAAAAAGAATTAAAAGATATATTGTCGGGTAAACCCGACGGCGAATCTTCTTCAAAAAAAGAAAAAGAGGAGATTCCATACAAACTGATCATTGATCTGCTGAACAAAGTAGCGGGGACACGATATCGACCTACTACAGCAAAAACAAAAAAAGACATTAAAGCACGCTGGAACGAAGGTTTTCGTTTTGAAGATTTCAAACACGTCATCCTAGTAAAAACAGAGGAATGGCTTCATGATCCTGCTATGAATAAGTTTCTGCGTCCTGAAACATTGTTTGGAACTAAGTTTGAATCTTATCTTAATCAAAAAGGAGGCTTAGCACATGGAGGAAATCACAAGGGAGCGGGCAGCCGCAGTCAAGGGCGAAATATCTCGGAGGATGACATTCCATACTGATGAGGCTGGAAATCCTGTCTACTGCAATAAACACACAAGAATTATCGGCGGCGAAGAAAAGCCTTTTCCAGTTCAACTGATGAAGCTGCGTGACGGCTCAGTGAAATGCCCAATGTGTGAAAGGGAACAGCGCAATAAGGAGATCGAACAAGAAGCTGAGGCGTGGCGCCGGCAAGTAGAGAGAAAGGTTCTTTCTACACATTCACTAATCGCTGATCCAACTCTGGTAAATGCAACATTCGAAACCTTTCACTGTTACAACAAAGAGGATACACAGAACAAACGCCGGATGCTTGAATTGGTTGATCAAATCAAAGCGGGCGTGGTCATGAACATATTTTTAACTGGCGAGTCAAATGCCGGGAAGAGTCACTTGGCAATATCAGCTCTTAAAGAACTGAACAAAAAGAGTCCAGAAGAGTATGCAAAATCAGCTCTTTTCGTTAATAGTGACGCACTCATGCGGCGTATTAAAAATTCTTTCAAAGATGATTCGGAAAAGCTTACGGAGTCCAAGGCAATCGAACTGCTTACAAGAGTCGACTACCTTGTTATTGATGACTTAGGGAGCGAAGTGGGCGACACAGATAATGAGAACAGGGCGGCACCTGATTTCATTTCAAGAGTTTGGTATGGAGTCTCTACTGGCAGACAAGGCAAGGTGACCATAGTGACAACCAATCTTACCGGAGTTGCTTTAGCAAAGCTTTATGACAGAAAGACCGTCAACCGACTTACAGCCCATCTTGAACAAATTGATTTTGTCGAGAAGCAAAAGAACAAAGGGCGTAAGACACCGGCTTTGCCGATTTAAGGGGGTGAGATAAGTGGTACAAGCAGTAATGCCCGGCGTTTGGGAGCTCAAGCCAGAACGGAAGCTTACTGACGCTGAACGCAAAAAAGAGATTAATAAACTTATTGCTCTCATTGATCAGAAAATTGCTGACTATCAAAACTTTAGGAGGAATGCAGTTTGAAACACGGTAAACGCCCAACACGCGCGCAAAAGGACATTATCAAGCAAAACGGTTTAAATCCAAACAACTGGCTGGTTTCTAAAAACCTGCAGCATGAACAGAGATTGATCATTGTTCACCGGTATACCGGTACGGTAAGGAAGTGCTTGGCTTGAGCGTTGCGGTTCTTGCTGATCGGTTAGATATCGCTTTGACTGATCTTAATTTTGAATGGTCATTGGTGCAAATGCGTCAAGTTGTTGATTACTGGTATGATGGCAAATCCATTTATGACATGGCCGAGCTGCTGAATAGAAAGCCGGATGAAATCATTTTGCTCATTGTTGACTTTGCAAGAGGCCGCGTACTTCCGCCACGTCCTTATGGGTTAAATGCAAATAAACGAATTTCAATCAAGAGAACGCATCTGAAAGGTAAAAAAGATAATCTGCGGCGGTTCGTGCAGGATAGCCCGGTGTATATACCATTCATCGAAAAAAACTTTGTCTGGAATGATTCGGAGATCAAGCGGTTTCGTGAAATGTGGGAAGCCAATGAGTCTATTATCTGTATTTCAGAGGAGCTTGATAGAGACATAGACGAGGTTCTATTCCTTGTTATGGATCAAGCCAGCAGGGACTTCATTCAGCCACGAAGGAACGGACTTCTCGGAAAGGATGCGACGGAACATGATCTTATCAGGCAGCGCCTTCCCTTTTGAGAAAGCAACCATTCACCAACTTATGGTCATTGTGCGGTATGAAGAATGTCCGCCTGACTATAAAAATGCCGCGATGCAATTATTGATCAAGAAGGGAGCGGGGACCGTTGGAATGGACAGAACGTCAGCACTTGATTGAGTGGCTCACTATCTTGGGCGGATACGGAAAAGCATTTCTGGAACGCCAGTCAGACGATGAAATTGAGACACTTTACAACCTGCGCATCAAACAATTGAACGAAGAGTAAGGAGGCGAGGACATGACAGAAAATAAAAACTTACGTCAGCATGGGGAAGTCATTACATGGGTTATGACGGAAGAGGAGCGTTTGGAGTATATAAAAAAACATCCAATCATCCCAACAGAAGAACCACAGACAAAGCTGCAAGTTTTCCCGATGAATGATTGGATGTAATGATGGTCATTTAGTAAATGCCACCGTATGGAAAATAGAAACTCGAGACTTCTATTATACCATACGGGGGCGTTTATAGTGAACTGTCCAAAACATATAGAAAATCTGGAACAGGTACTTAATCAAATTGAAAATGACAAAAATTACGTCATTGTGATTGACGGAAACAATAAATCATTCAAGTTAACGGAAATGCCGGAGCACGGCAAAACAATCGTGCAAACGTCTAAAGGCAATCTTTCAAGAATTGATTTTGAAATCGGATATAAAATGTGACGCAGAGGGGCCGGTCCTCTCTGCGATATGGGAGGAACGGGCATGGATAAATTGGAGGAAATAAAAAATAGATTTTCAATAGCAACTTCACTTTATAAAAAGCAAATTGACGTTAATTGGTCCACTATTCTTGAGGATCAAGAATTTCTAATTGAATCAGTAGAAAAGCAGCAAGAAATCATCGAGGAAAACAAGCGCCAGCAGGAAGTCACGGTACATCAATTCCGGCAAGCACAAAAGGATATTCAGCAACTAAGCGGCGATAGGAAACGATACAAACAGGCATTAGAGAAGATCATTATCAATCTCAATTTTGCGATAACAGTTGCTCAAAATGAATTGGAGGGTGATGTGCAATGAACAAGGATATTCAATTTTTGAAAGAGCTTCAAAATGAATTGAAAACACAGGATCATGACTCTCAAGCTGCACCACGGTTTTGGACAGTCGGTGATTATGAATGGGTTGAAGCTCGGGAGGAAAACGCAGAGCGTTATTCTGTATACCTGCCCTATATTGCAGAATCCTATGTTTTTGATGATTATCTAAAAGAAATAAAAGAAGATTGTGAGCTGTCTAAGGAAGCCTTAACAGAGTTGCAAGAAATTGAGGACGACTATGACGATGCTATTGAGTGGATTCAAAAATACATTGATGAAGAAGCAGAATTAATTCCAGAAAGAAAGGTTCACATTATACAACCAAATACAATGTTTTTGACAAAAGCAGAAGCAAAGAGTCACATCAAATTGAACAAGCACCATTACACTTCAGAAGCTCATACGTACGCAATGACAGCTTGGAGGGCGCCAAAAGTTGAAAGGCTACTTGAAATCCTTGAAACGTTTGATTGGGGTTCGTTCAGGAAAGAAGGTGCTGCAAAATGATTCCTCTACAAGTTGAGCTGCAGCGGGCAGTCAAATCCACGAAGGACGAAGCGATGACCATTTACGAGGCGGCCGAACACTTAAAGGTTAATGTCGAGGAAGTGCCTATGATCGTTGCTCAGGCTGATGATCTAAGAATGATCGGCAATGACGCAATTATTGCAAAAAGGGACAAAACAAATGGCTGGCTCATTGTGGCGATGGTTTTGGTTTTATTCTTTGCAATCGCAGTCGGCTGGGAATAGGGGGATGACAGCGTGATTAAGCAACATTATGACGATAGCAAAAAGCATATACACGTTCTTTCATATGGAGGGGGCACACAATCAACGGCCCTTCTCCTTATGGCTCTGAAAGGTGAAATAAATGGAGTTATTCCTGACTATATCATTTTCTCTGATACTGGCTGGGAGCCTCAACACGTTTATAACTGGGTCAATAAAGTAAACGAGCACATCAAAGCAACATATGGGCGGGAAATCATTTTCACAGATAACGGAAACATTCGTGATGACATAGTTCAAGGTGCTGAGACAGGTAATAGGTTCGCCAGTATTCCATTCTTTACTCGGGATTCAAAAGGTGAAATTGGCATCGCCCGCCGGCAATGTACCAACGAATATAAAATATTACCCGTTAACCGGAAAATCCGTTCATTGCTCGGATACAAGCCGAGGCAGCGCATTAAAGAAGTCGTTCACCTATGGAAAGGCATTAGCACTGATGAAATTCAGCGAGTTAAACCGAGCCGGGAAAGCTGGCAAGTAGCCGAGCATCCTTTGGTTGATGTGGCTTTCATAGATCGGTCACGCTGCATTACATACGTTGAGCGTGAGGGACTTGGAACGCCGGCGAAGTCCAGTTGCATCGGCTGCCCTTTTCATGATTATAACGCATGGCGTGACATGAAGATGAAAGACCCGGATTCATGGAAAGACGCGGTGGAAATAGATAGGCTTATTCGGAAGCTGCCACGATTCAAAAATAATGCCTTCTTGCATAAGTCCGGGAAGCCGTTGGAGGAAGTTGATTTCAATGAGAATCAGCTCGACATTGATCATTTTTTGAATGAGTGTGAAGGGATGTGCGGCGTGTGACAGTTAAACAAGATTACAAACCGGTTTTCCAGCAAGCAATTGAGGTTTTTGAACAGAAGTATGGTGACAATGGCAGGTATTATCTAATGTTCCTGCTGCAAGACAATCTAATGAAAACCGTCGGCGGGCGGAAATAAGGGAGCGCAAACATATGAATCTACAAAAAATGTTCGAAATGCAAAGGGTGCTTGATGAACGGATCATCAAAGAAAAGGGGCTGGAAGGTCAGGACTTGCTGCCAAACCTCATTCTCGCTTTACAAGTGGAGCTGGCTGAGTGTGCGAATGAATGGCGCGGCTTTAAGCATTGGAGTAATGACAGAGAACCTAGAATTTGTGTAATAGATAAAAAGGGACAGACTGCAAAAGAATATTATAAAAATCCACTGCTTGAGGAATACGTGGACTGCCTGCATTTTATCTTGAGCATTGGGAATAGAATTGGAATTAATAATGATACTGCGATTCAGCAGATCATGAGACAGGCAGAAGAAAGGGAATTAGAAACAAATATCGGTATTGGAAAAACATTTTCACATTTAATATCACTTGTATTTGGTTTCTATTTTTCGATTGACGACTGGACTTATGTAAGATCTTTTGAGCGCTTTTTGAATTTAGGCAAATTGCTTGGGTTCTCGTCTGAACAGATCGAAGCTGCATACATGGACAAAAACGCCGTCAATCATCAGCGGCAGCAGGAGGGGTATTGATGAACCACACCGACAACCCGATCATTTCAGCCGTTATCAGCAAACTAAACGCACAACAGGAAAAGGGGCTTGCCAAGTACGGACAGCCCGTCCAAGTTAGTGCCTATGACTTGCGCGGTTGGTTGCAGCATGCACTTGAAGAAACTCTTGATCATGCAGTCTATCTGGAAGCAGCTATCCAAACGATCCAAGCGCTTGACGACAATCAAATTATTAAACAAGTTATCAAAGGATTCAATGAAATGGAGGCTGCGCGTGAAAACATCCAACGCTTATATTCTTCCCGGCATTATAGCGGGTGGGATCATGCAATGTCACATTTTAAAGAAATTCTTGTCTCGGCTCAATTATTGAAGGAGGATGCGGAATGAACACAGCATACAGAGTTTGGGACGGCGAGAAGATGCATTATTGGGATGAACCGGGTATGAGTTTAGAGATTATAGGGACTCATTGGTTTTTACGATATATGGACAGCAAAGGTCACAAGAATCTCATTACAGGAAGTCACGAAGAAGGATCGGTACTCATGTGGGGAACTGGGATAAGAGAAGCGCCCGAAGAAATCCAACTTGGGGAAACAATTTATGCGGGGCACATTGTCCGACAAGAGAATCTTGATCCTGACTTATGCGGGAATCCCACTCTTATTGGGGAAGTGAAAATGATTGAGGGTCAATGGTGCATCGTTAACGACAAAAAAGAAGAGTGCCGCCCGTTGTTTTCTGAGACGGCGATAATCTCAATAATCGGCGACATTTTTCAAAATCCTGAGTTATTGGAGGGCGCGGAGTGATGAACACTAATGACAAAAAGGAGCGAGGGAAATGAAAGCGATTGAAAAGGATGGTAATGACACAGTGGACATTATAAAATGTCCTCACTGTGAGCATTTGATGGGATATGATGATTTGGAGATCGGGGAACTGTCAGGAAATTTTGATATGAAATGTGAAAAATGCAAAAAGGTTTTCAATGTGGATTTTACTAGCATGTTCTATTTTACGACTAAAAAATAAATATAAGTCCAAGATGGAGACGCCTGCGGACACTAATCACTGTACAGAGAAAATCTGTGCTTTGGTTGGTGTCCGTTTTTTATTTGAACGGAGGGATGGCATGAAGAAGAGAGAGAATAAGCCCAATAAAAATGCGCAGGAGCGTTCTGAACGGTTTTGGCGGCAAATGATGGGGCAAGACAGGCAAACATTGAAAAGAGGCAAAGGCGGGGCTTTAAGACGCAAATAAACGGGAGGGTAAAAATATGAATCAATTAACATTAAACATTCCTCAGATTGACGAAGAAGCGACTAAATTAAAAGCAGAGAAGCTGCTTGATCAATACCGGTTATATCTCTTACAGGTGCCAGATGATTTTTTACCAAAGGTTACACCTACTTACAGCATTGTTCCGCCGAGCATTACGAATGAATTTCATTCATCGACGGAAGATGCAGCATTAAAGCGTCTTGATTGGGAGATTCAGCGTGACAAATTCTTAAAAAGGATTCAAAGGGCTGTTAACCGGCTTTCTCAAAGAGAACGGCAGATCATCGTCATGCTCTATATGAAGCCGGAAGAAATGTATGATTATGAGGTATATGCAGAAATGAGAATGAGCCAGCGCAGCTATTATCGTGTAAAGGCAAAAGCTCTCTATAGGCTGGCGTTTGCTCTAAGAGAAGAAGTCTACAAGAAAGGGGCAGCTTCTTAATGAATTTTGTTCAGCCTATACGTGATCCGGAATGCATCTTTTACATCAAGAGGTTTTTAAAAGAGCAAAACATGAGGAATTACATGCTATTCGTGACCGGTATCAACTCAGGGCTCCGCATATCGGATATTCTGCAGCTGAGAGTAAGAGACGCGAAACGCCCTTATTTCAATCTCATAGAGAAGAAAACGAAAAAGAAAAAGAGAATTGACATGACGCCAGCTCTTCAACGAGAGTTTAAGGCATATGTCGAAGGGAAAGAGGATCATGAGTTTCTCTTTAAAAGCCGTGAAGGGATTAACAAGCCAATATCCCGGTCGATGGCATACAAGATTCTCAGGGCGGCTGCTGAGTATGTTGGTTTAGATGACATCGGCACTCATACATTGAGGAAAACATTTGGCTATCACTTTTACAAACAAACGAAGGACGTTGCAATGCTGCAGGAGATATTTAATCACTCGGATCAACGGACAACCTTGCGGTATATCGGAATCAATCAAGACGCCATGAACAACGCTATGAAGAAATTTAAAATATAACCAGGCTCATCCAAAACAACAAGGATGGGCCTTTTTCTTTGCATTTTTCGTCAATTCCTCAAAAATAACAGGTGTGTAATTCATTTTAGGGATATTGGTTAAAAACAGAGAGGACAAGGGGTTGGCTCGGTTCGACGAGTTGCACAGTATAAAACATATGGGTAATTCGTGGATTGTGTGGATATGTATAAAAGTTACCGTTAATTAATTCGTGATTGTGAGAAAGGTAGCTGATATGATTAGTATAAAATGACAAAAGGAGGAAGTTTCTTGAACAGAGAATTTGATTTTTGTAAGTGTGAAAATAGCTCTGCATCAAACCCTCAAATAGAAGATGAGTGGGGTTATTGGTTTGTTTGTAATGACTGTAATAAAAAAATAGAGGATGATTTTCATTATTTTGATGAACCAGATATTTATTAGTCTTAATTTTAAAGGAGGTGAGTGGGATGAGTAGAGGTTCTGGATCAAAGAAAGAACAAAAAGGTATGGTTTGATGTGTCTGTGAAACTACATATAAGGGTGGTGAATATTATGAGCAGAGGTGCAACACTTTTAGATGAAAAAGGCATGTACTAAAATTTTGGCAGAAAGATGGCATGATTACGGCACACCATTTTGTTTTCAGTCCTGTATTATGGTATTAGGTAATAAATCGACAGGCGCTTTCCCAATTGGGAGGGCGCTTTTTCATTGGAATTTATCACTAATAAAACTATGTACTAAATATTCTATTATGGAGGTAGTGCCGTGATTAAGAAAAGTAAGCTGCCATTTATAGAAGCCCTTGTGTCTCTTGGATGTTATGAAGGAGCAAAGGGAGCGGCTTTGTATGATATGTCTGTTTCTGAATTAACTAAATTGCTCGTTGAAACAAGATGTAAGCTTGTTCGTAAATAATTCGACAAATTCTGCAAATTGTTCCTTTGTCCTTTTCTTTCACCGATAATAAAGAGGGAGGTGATTAGATGATAGTCACAGGAACAGTAAAACATCTTAAAGATAGTCTGGACTTTGAGATTGAACTGGATGAGCAAGATATATCTACAGACACTATGCCAATTAGTCAGTCTTCAAGTTTAATAATCAATGCAGTAAATAGAAAATATGAGACCAATTTTCCGCATTCCAGTAAGTTAAATCCGGTCCGTATAAAACAACAAAACTAAGCATCCTATTGGGTGCTTTTTATATTCTCTGTAAACTGCTTCCGGTAAATCTCAGGATAGACAATTGGCGGTTAACGGCTTGAGTGCGGTGGCAGTTTAGAAAGAATATGATTGGAGGGAGTTAAGTGCAAAAGAATACATTGAGAAACAAAGTCTATGAGCAAGCACGTCGCACTTTAGAAAAGGAGATACCATCTCTTGAAGAATCAATAAAAAAAATAGAGCAACGGATGGATCAACTAAAAAAAGAAAAGGATCGCCTCAGTAAATTGTTAGACGAAGACAAAGACTTTGTAGAGGAAGCTAGTGAAAATTTTGGGTTTGTCAGACATTTTTTTATGGGTTATGACGGTTCTCAATGTGGTTGGTTATTGTTTTTAAATAAAGAATTTTTATCTGACACAGATGGTTTTTCGTATGAAGAAGTGATCAAAAAAAGAGATGGTGATAGAGAACATAGGCTGCGTCCTCAAACATTGTTCGATGCTGGAGTCATTAAACCATGAAGAGAGCTTTAAAGCCCTGCAATGAACCCGGATGCCCCAACCTAACAAGAGAGGGCTATTGTGAACAGCACAAACGAGCCACACCAGCCTATGATCAATACAGGGAGTCCGCTGCCAAACGGGGGTACAACAGCAAGTGGAGGCAGGCGCGTCTTGGCTACCTGTCAAAGCATCCATTTTGTGTATCGTGCATGATGGAAGGTAGACGAGTCCCGGCAACAGTAGTCGATCATATCAAACCGCATAAGGGAGACACGAAACTCTTTTGGGACTCAAGCAACTGGCAGCCTTTATGCGCACCGTGCCACAGCAGGAAGACAGCGAAGGAGGATGGAGGATTTGGGAACAGAACATCAAACATGCTTGTGTGATGAATGCGGAACAATGCTCTTGGTCAAAGGATGCTCGAAGGTCAGGAAGCATGACGACGGCATTCGTGAGCATTATATCAAGTGTCCTCGGTGTCGGACTGAGTATACATCCTATTACACCAATGCTGACATAAGACGTATGCAACAGAAGGTAAAGAAACTATTTGCTCTTCGTGCAACGATGAAAAAGGAAACAGCATACGATCTGTATACAAAGAAATTAAACGAAGCACAAAAGAAATTAGAAGCCGCAATGCTGCAGTTGACAGAGGAAATGAGCACCCCCCACCCTAAAATCTCTGAGGGGTGAACGCCGGAGACCGCGCTCCCCTCCCCATTTTGAAAAATTCCCTAAATGAAAATTCGGAAGGAGGTGAGGGAATGGCTAGACCGCGGCAACCAGTTGACTTGCTACTGGTGAAAGGGAAGAAACACCTGACACAGCAAGAGATTGAGGAGCGTCGAGCACAGGAAATAAAGGCACCAAATGATAAAGTGAAAGCTCCGTCATATTTACCAAAAGACTTAAAAAGAGAGTTTAAAAAGATAGCGGACGAGCTGAAAAACATCGGGATTATGACCAATTTAGATGTTGATGCGCTTGCCCGTTTTTTGTTTGCCCGAAAATTATATTTGCAAGTAACAGAGCAATTGCTTGAACGGGGTCCGATGAAAACAGTGATCGTTAGAAAATTTGACGATGATGGGAATGTAATAGGAGAAGAAGAAAAGGTTGTTCCGAATGATGACTATTCTGAACTATTGATAAACCAAGACAAGTTGTTTAAACAATGCCGGCAAGCTTCAAGTGATTTAGGGCTGACCATTTCCTCTCGCTGTAAACTCGTCATCCCGAAAAAAGATGATGGGAAACCGAAGTCAAAAGAGGAAGAACGGTTCGGGGGCCGCATGTAATGCAAGAGATTACTGCCGAAATTCTCATTGAACGGGTATGGTCATACGCTGAGAAAATCCGTTCCGGTGAAATCAAGGCAAGCAAAAAGCACAGATGGGCAGTTGAACGCTTTTTCCGAGATGTTGAACGCCTCGCAGATGATGACTGTCCTTATTATTTTGACGCTGAGGCTGTTGTCGATTTTTATGAATGGGCGCGGCAATTCAGACACGTCGAGGGGATTCTTGCCGGACAGCCAATTGAACTTACAGACTTT
Organism: Bacillus sp. LJBS17; assembly: GCF_019334685.1. NCBI lineage: Bacteria > Bacillati > Bacillota > Bacilli > Caryophanales > Bacillaceae > Bacillus > Bacillus sp. LJBS17. The sequence continues at coordinate 3,384,905 of NZ_CP079759.1, read as the reverse complement.
CAGCTTTTTATAGCGGCTAATATCTACGGTTTTTATAAAAAAGAAAACGGTGCACGGCGATTTCGAAAAGTTTATATACAGCTGGCCCGGAAAAATGCGAAATCACAGTTTCTTGCTTTAGTGGCATCATACGAGATTTTTCCGACGCAAGAAAAACACCGGGTATTTATCGCCGGCTGGTCCAGAGAACAATCAGATGAGGTTTATCAAGCCATACTCGAACAGCTGCATCATGCGCCCATACTGAAAGGGAAATACTCCTCAGCCAATGGGCGAGTAAAAAAATACAAGACAAACTCCATCATTCAGCCTTTATCTCGGGAAGCCCGGAAGTTAGGGGACGGGAAAAACCCATCTATTGGGATAGTGGACGAATATCATGCTCATGAAACAAGTGAAATTTATGATGTTCTTGATAGTGGTATGGTCGCCCGTCGCAGCCCGTTAATGGCTGTTATTACGACAGCCGGCTTTCATATGGAAAGGCCGTGTTTCAGGGAATATCAATATACAAGTAAAATCCTTGATCCAGACATTGACACGGAGAATGATGATTATTTTGTTATGATCTGTGAGCTTGATCCAGAGGACGATATAAAAGACGAATCAAACTGGATTAAAGCCAATCCCATTGTTGCGACATATCCAGAAGGCATGGAGTCTTTACGGTCGGCCTTAAAAGTAGCATTGGAAGTTCCGGAGAAAATGAGAAGCTTCCTTACAAAAAATATGAATCGGTGGGTTGATCAAAAGGATAATGGCTATATGAAAATGTCAAAATGGCGGGCATGCAAAGGGGAAATTCCTGATATGCAAAGCATGGCCGTATATCTTGGACTTGATTTGTCCATGACTACGGACCTAACCTCAGTCGGATGGGTCGGCGTGCTTAATGGAATTTATTATGTGGGTCAACATTCTTTTATGCCCGAGGGGCGTGCAAAAGAAAAAATGGCGACGGATAAAGTGCCATATGATTTGTGGAGAGATATGGGATATATCACTTATACGCCCGGCGACGCTGTTGACTATCAACTTGTTGAAAAATGGATTTTAGAATTTATTTTCAAAAATCGTTTCCAACCACAGGAGACAGGATATGACAAATGGAACGCCCTGCATTTGGCTCAACGCTTGGAAGCTAAAGGGCATAATATGGTTGAGATTCCGCAAAGAATCAATCATCTATCCTTGCCAACAAAAGATTTCCGGCAAAATGTGTATGATGGCAAGATAGTTCATGGGGATGATCCAGTATTAAATTGGGCGATCAATAACGCGATCATGAAAATTGATCCGCAGGAAAATATTATGCTGGATAAAGCAAAATCGCCGCAAAGGATTGACCCTATTGCAGCTGTTATAAATGCATATGCCCGTGCAATGTACTTTGGCACCAATGGAAGAGTTGATTTGAATGAGCACTTTGGGTCCGGCAATTTTAGTTTTTAGGATGTGAGAAGTATGAAAAAGGTTAGTGCCTTTTTTGCAGCCATGTTTAACTCTAGAGTTATGAAAAGAGGGTTTTCTTTTTTCTTGTTGATATTAAATGATCTGCTATTCATCACGGGTGCAGGCTTTATCCTGACAGCTGCTTATAGATGGAATACAAACATCGGTCTTATTCTGACGGGTGTCTTTTTTATGTTTTATGCCTATCTCCTGACCAAGAAAGCGAGGTGAAATAGTTGTTAATAGATCGGATGTTTGAAAAACGGTCCGGTTCAACGGATATAGACGGTTTCAATGATTTATTTGTGAATTTATTCGGCGGCCGGAAAACAGCAAGCGGTGAAACTGTAAATGAAAGAAATTCATTGGTGCAGCCTGATGTTTTTGCATGCGTGAATGTATTATCTGATGATATTGCAAAGCTCCCGATCCATACGTTTCAAAAAACAGAAAACGGCATAGAACGTAATCCGGATCATCCCACTGCCTACGCTGTTTATGCACGTCCTAATCCTTATATGACTGCTTTTGTATGGAAAAAGTTGATGATGACGCAAGTGCTGACGTGGGGAAATGGTTACTCATATATCCAATTCGGCGAAAACGGTTATCCAAAAGCGCTGTCTCCTTTACGTCCTGAAACTACAAACGCTTATATTAGTCCGAATACCGGCATGTTGTGGTATCAAACGGTGGTCAATGGAAAGGCCGTGGAGCTGTATGATCATGAAGTGCTGCATTTTAAAGGACTCTCAACAGATGGCATACACGGGAAATCACCCATAGGGGTTGTGCGGGAACATATCGGGGCACAATCGGCAGCCACAAAATACAATGCAAAGCTGTATAAAAATGAAGCAACACCGCGCGGGATCTTGAAAGTTCCTGCTTTTTTAGATGAGAAGCCTAAAGAGAATGTTCGTAAAGAATGGAAAAGAGTAAACCAGGGCGAAAATATTGCGATCATCGACAATGGCTTAGAATATCAATCTATTTCTATGCCATTGCAAGAAGCTCAATTTGTCGAGTCTATGAAATTTAATAAAGCACAAATTTCAATGATCTATAAAGTGCCGTTGCATAAACTCAACGAATTGGATAAAGCAACTTTCTCCAATATTGAGCATCAGTCTATTGAATATGTTAGGAATACTCTGCAGCCGTGGATCGTGAATTTTGAACAAGAACTCAACGTCAAATTATTTATGGATCACAACCAAAGAAGCGGCCACTATGTAAAATTCAATGTCGACAGTGAGCTGCGGGGAGATAGCCAGTCACAGGCAGAGTATTTTAAAACAATGCATGAAACAGGAGTGCTGAATAAAAACGAAATTAGAGAGCTCATTGAACGCAATCCGATTCAACACGGTGACAAATATCTCGCCAGTTTAAATTATGTGTTCCTTGATTTCATGGAGGAATATCAGCGTCTTAAAGCTGGCGGTGCCGTGAAAGGGGGTGACATCAAGAATGAAGGATAAAGAGGTCCGGCAGTTAACAACACCCATTGAAATCCGTTCTGAGGGTGAAGGCCAAAGCGAATTTGTCGAAGGATACGCTTTGAAGTTTGAAAAATGGTCAGAGCGTCTTGGATGGTTCAAGGAGATTATCAGCAGGAATGCACTTGATTCAGCCGATCTTTCAAACGTTATTGCTCTTTTTAATCATCAGCAAGACTTCCCTTTGGCGAGAAATACTGTTTCTGGCGATGTTGGGCGTCTCGACCTTGAAATAGATGGAATAGGTCTCAAATTCAGATTTAAGCCCTCAGACACGTCATACGCGCGTGATTTAATGGAAAATGTCCGCAGCGGTGTTATCAATCAATGTTCTTTTGCTTTTTCACTCGATTATGGCGACGCAGACGCGGACGAGTGGCGGTTGAATGAAGATGAGGACATCTATGAGAGAAGAATCAATAAAATACATCGTATTTTTGATATATCTCTTGTCACAACGCCAGCGTATAGCGATACAGAGGCAGTTGTGGGCGCCCGCAGTTTGGAAAAAGTAGAGCAATTGAAGGAGAGCCGCAACGCATCAGATGAAACATTAAAAATGGAATTGGAATTACTTGACCTTGTACTCCCGGAGTAAGGTCTTTTTTTGTGTCTAAATAAGGAGGAAACCTATATGCCAATGCAAATGAGCAAAAAAGAAATTCAATTAAGACAGCAATTTACTGAAAAGAAGCAACAAGCAGACAAGGCGCTGCAGGAGGGTAAAACAGATGAGGCCCGTGCCTTGCTTGATGAAGTGAAGCAGCTCAAGAATCAAATTGAATTGATGACAGAAGGACGTTCACTTGATGTGCCTGACTTGCCGGGAGGAGTGAATTTTGTGCCGGAGCAGGAGCGGAATCCAGAAGGTAGGACAGGTGATACAGGAGCAAAAGAGGAGCGTCAAAAGATGTTCGCTCAAGCATTCATGAAGTCCCTTCGAGGCAAGCGTTTAACTGATGAGGAACGTGACTTATTTGAAAGTGAAGAGTTTCGGGCAATGTCCGGTAAAAATGAAGAAGATGGCGGCATCTTAATTCCCGAAGATATTTCTAGACTGATCAAAGAGTTAAAAAGGGAGCAAGTACATCAGTTAGAGCAATACGTGACTGTTGAGCCAGTTGCAACTCGCTCAGGAAGCCGTATGCTTGAGAAAAATAGTGATTTGACTCCGTTTGCAGTTCTTGAAGAAATGGACGAGATTCAAGAAACGGATCAGCCGAAATTCTCCAAACTCTCTTATAACATTGTGGATTATGCTGGCATCTTGCCACTTTCAAATACACTGCTTCAAGACACAGACCAAGCAATCATGACCTATGTGGCTAAATGGTTTGTGAAGAAATCAATCACAACTCGTAATGCTTTGATTTTGTCGATTCTTGATAGCTTGAAGAAAGTAGAATTTAAAGGGCTGGACGCAATTAAAAAGGCTTTAAACGTAACGCTTGATCCTGCTATTTCATCAGGCGCAATCATCATGACTAACCAAGACGGCTTTGACTATCTTGATCAGTTAAAGGATGCAGACGGCAAATATCTACTTAAAGACATCCCTTCTGAACCGACAAACAAAATGCTATTTGGCCGTCAGGTAGTGGTCATTTCAAACAAGATTCTAAAAACAAAATCAGGGAAAGCGCCTGTCATTGTCGGCGATCTAAAAGAAGCGATTGTTTTATTTGACCGCCAGCAACAATCAATTGCCTCTACTGATGTCGGGGCCGGTGCATTTGAGACAAATACAACTAAAGTGCGCGCAATTGAGCGTGAAGACGTGAAGTTGTGGGATTCTGAGGCTGTAGTGTACGGTCAATTGACGTTGCCTGCTGAGTAATAAAGGAGGGTTATCATGCGAGTAACTAAAAACTATACCACTGATGGCGGAGATCGTACCGTCATTGGCGGTGTTTTAGACATCGACGGTGGAACCGTTATGAAGGATGGTCAGGAAATTTCATTAGGCGGCGGAAATCAAACCGAAATGGGTGCAGGTAGTGTAACTCATGAAATGCTGCAGGATAAGTCAGTCCGCAGTAACAATATCGGCACCGGCAGCGTAATGGAAGAGCACTTGAATTCAGCTATCACAGAAAGAATATCAAGTTTAGAAGATAGATTGAAAGCTTTAGAGACAGCTAAAACAGAACCAGCTGCAACTGAATGAAAAATATAAAAGAAAAGGATGAGTGAAAATGGCAGAAGATTATCTTTATGAGAGTGGCGGAGTAAAAACATCATCTGAAAAGGGTGCTGACGGAAAAGCAATCACACCCGTTTATTTAAAAGAAAACAGCGAGGAAAACCCTGTGTATGTGAAAGGATTAAAAGGCGACCCGGGCCCGCAAGGACCACAGGGCCCTCAAGGTGAAAAAGGCGAAACTGGTCCTCAAGGTCCGAAAGGCGATAAGGGAGACACAGGAGAACAAGGGCCTCAAGGGGAAGCAGGGCCACAGGGGCCGAAGGGAGAAAAGGGCGATCCAGCTGTAATTGCAGACGGCTCTATTACTCACGAAATGCTGCTGGAAAAGTCGGTTCGTAGCAAAAATATTGGCACAGGAAGCGTCATGATGGATCATTTGAATGCAGAGGTGAAGGCAGTATTTGACCAGCTGCAGAAGCAAATTGATGAGCTGAAAAATGAGGTGCAGACACTTAAAGGAACAGATGAAGCGCCACAAGAATAAGGCGGTGTATCCTAAATGGATTTAGAGGCTATTAAAAACTATTTAAAGGTCGAGCATGAAGAAGATGATCGCCAGCTCTTGAGACAAATAGCTGCGGCCAAAAGCTATATCATCAATGGAATAGGCCGGTATATAGAAGGGCACCCGCAATTTGAGCTGGTACTTCAAATGCTTGTTGAACATTGGTATGAAAACAAAGGGATATATGAGTCCGGGGGCACCGGCTCGTCTATCCCTTTTACTGCTGAAAATATATTGACGCAGCTGCGTTATATATCTGTGGAGGAACAAGAAGATGAGAAAAAAGATCAGCCAACTCCGGCACAGACTGACCTTTCAAAAGAAGGAGTCAACACAGGATGAAGAGCTGAATTGGAATGAGGGATATATTGATCTATTCACTGTATGGGGATCGATAGAAGGATTTAGTTCTCTCGGGAACAATCAAACTGTTATCGCGGGAGCATTGGGAGTCAAATCACCGAAAAAGATCACAATTCGTTATCGGGATGACGTTCAACAAGATATGAGGGTTGTGAAATATGTCGGCCAAAATGAAAAGAATGAACCGGTGTTCCGCACCTTTGATGTAATAGATTTTAATGATCCTGAGGATAACAAGGAAGAGCTTGAGATCATGTGTCAGGAGGTTGGTTTGAATGGCTAATATGGACATTGACGGCCTTGATGATTTAACACAGTATTTTGAAAAAATCGGCGGAGACGTTGAAAAGGTTGAACCCGTAGCATTGAAGGCTGGTGGTGAAATTATTGCTGAACGGCAGCGCGGCCACGTTAACCGAAGTGATAAACAACAGCCTCATATGCAGGACAATATTACAGTCTCTAATGTAAGAGAATCCAAGGACGGAGAGAAATTTGTTTCTGTTGGTCCGAATAAAAAAGTCGCTTATCGTGCCAGATTTTTAGAATGGGGTACTTCAAAAATGCCGCCGCATCCCTTTATTGAAAAAGGCGGAGAAGAAGGGGAGGCAAGCGCTGTTGAGGTCATGCAGAAAATCCTTACAGCGCCGATCAAATGACTATGGACCCGGTTAGTGAATTAGTCAAAACTCTTACGTCCAGTTCTAAATTGGATGAATTAGTAACGGGCGGAATTCATAATCTTACCGCAAATGATGTGAATGCTTTTCCGAGAGTCGTATTTTATGAGCTTAAAGACGCTGATGCTGGTTATGCAGATAATAAAGCATACTGTTTTGAAGTTCGGTTTCAGATTAGTATATTCACTCAAGCAGCTACGCGGAAATTTGAAAAGCCGATTGCTAATGAAATAGATAAATTAATGCGTTCAATCGGTTATGGCCGGTATGATTCGCAACCATTATACGAAGAAGACACCAAAGTCTATCACAAAGCAATGCGATATGTGAAAGGCTATTTTAGGGAGGAAGAATAGATGGGAAAAATTTTAACCGGACTGGATATGTTCCATATCGCAGAAGTTCTGAAAGATACAAAAGATGAACTTGAGTTTTCAGTTCCAGAGGAATTACCAGGTGCAGTTAGTATGAAACTTGACCCGAAGTCTGAAACGGAAACTTTCTATGCGGATAACGGTGCGTATGCACAGTTAAGCAGCTTAGGAGACATTGACGGGGAAATGGAAGTCGCAGATTTACCCCTTGATATGCAGGCGAGGATTTTCGGGAAAACGGTTGAAAATGGCATTCATTTCTCTAGTGCAGATGACAGGCCACTAGAGATTGCGCTGGGTTTCCGTGCAAAAATTTCAACTGGTGGCTACCGTTACTATTGGGCTTTAAAAGGGAAGCCGGAATTAGTACCAGTTGAACATAAAACGGAGGAAGGAAAACCGTCGCCTCAATCTACTCAAGTGAAAATTAAATTTAGTCCACTGACCAATGTGAAAAAAGGAAAGAGAAGATGGGAAGCTAAAGCCGAAGAAGGAAACGGCATTAATGCTGATACTTGGTTCAGACAAGTTGTCTATAACAAAGATAGTTTTACTTCTGGCGGAAACGATGAAGTTGTGGACGTCGGTAAATAAGTAACCTGAGCGCTTTAAGCGCTCTTTTTTCTTGAATTAAAAGGAGGAATGAAAGTGGAGGCTTTAACAATAACTCTAAGAATTGACGGGAAAGACAAAAAATTCGTGACACCAGACTTCATTTCCGGAAAGTTGTTTCGCAGTGCTGCGGCTATTGCGGAAGACTTTGAATCTAACGATACTGACAGGCTGTTTACTGAAGAACAAAATGAATTTGTCTGTAATGTATTCGGAAATAAATTCACGCTTGATCAATTTGAAGAGGGAATCGATTCCCGATTAGCTGGAAGAACAATTTATGCTACTGCAAATTATGTTCTTGGAAACATAACAGAAGCCAGCGCTCTGTTAAATCCGAATCAGAATGCAGATGGTGAAGAACCGGGGGAGTAAGTTTGTCCGAGGCTGTCATGGATATGTACAACGCCTTGGAAGAAATCGGGTTCTCCCAAAATCAAATTGACGAAATGGACATTGTGTATCATCTCAAACGGTTAGCTAGGAGAAAAGAAACGACTGAAAATCCAAAAACTAATGAGAATGATCAAGTGTACATAGATCAAATTTTAGGATAAGGAGGTGCCCGATTGAGCAAGGACATTAAAGTCAAACTGTATTCCAATTCATCTCAGTTTAATACCGAAATGCGTGGTATTGCTGTCCAGATGAAAAATATCAAATCAGAGTTTGAGAAGAACCGTACAGCAGTTGGCGTGTGGGGGAATCAGTTAAAGACTGCCCAAGTAACAGCCCGGACTCTTAGCCAACAGCTTGAGCAGCATAAACAAAAAGTAAAAGCACTTCAAAGAGCTTATGCAGATGCAGCAATCAAAAAAGGGAAGGATGCAAAAGAGACACAATCTCTTGCCCGCCGACTGAATAATGCAACAGCTCAGATGAATAGAACGCAGCACGCTTTGAATGAAACAACTCAGAAAATCAAAGAAATGGAAAGCGCATCAAGTAGAGCTGCAGCACGTATCAGGCAGATGGGGCAGCGCATGAATTCTGTAGGCGGAACAATGCGGAATGTTGGATCATCGGTTGCAATGACATCGGGTGTGGCCTTCGGTGGCTTAGTTCTGACATTCAAAGATGCCATACAAACAGGTATGGAATTTGAAAAACAAATGAGTAAGGTACAAGCGATCTCTGGCGGAACAGCGTCAGAGGTAGCCAAATTGAAAGAGCAAGCAAAAGAGCTCGGTGCAACCACTGTCTTCACAGCAAGTCAGGCGGCGGATGCACAGGGCTTTTTAGCAATGGCCGGATTTAAAGTAAATGATATTTACGATGCAATGCCGGGGATGCTCAGTCTTGCGGCTGCTGGTCAATTGGAGCTGGGCGCGGCGGCAGATATTACGTCAAATATCATGTCTTCTTTTGCTCTGAAAGCAAAGGAATCAGGTCACGCTTCGGATGTCATTGCTTATGCAGCTGCTAACGCAAACACAAATGTAGAGCAGATGGGTGAAGCCATGAAATTCTTGGCACCTAATGCTCATTCACTTGGATGGGGCATGGAGGAATCAGCTGCCGCAATTATGGCCTTTGGTGATTCCGGTCTTCAAGGAACTTTAGCTGGACAAGCGTTTGGAACATCTTTAACCCGTCTTGCAGCGCCTTCCAGAAAAGCAGCCAAGGAAATAGAAAGATTAGGCTTTAATTTCTTGATGCTGCTGGGAATATGAAGAGCATGCCAGAAGTAGTCGCTGAGATGGAAAAAGGCATGAAGGGCATGACAAAGGAGCAACAGGCAGCTACGCTGAAAACAATTGTGGGTGCCGAGGCGTATAAACATTGGACAATTCTTCTTCAAAAAGGCTCGAAAGCCCTCGGAGATAATACAAAAGCTCTTGAAAAGTCAGACGGGGCAGCCAAAAAGATGGCGGATACCATGCTGGATAATGCACATGGTAGTATCGTAGCGTTTGAATCGGCTCTTGAAGGCGCGAAAATAAAGCTTACCGAGAGCCTGTTGCCGGCACTAGGTGATTTAGCTGATAAAGGTGCCGATATTATATCCACTTTTAACAATATGGATTCCAGCACCGTACAAACGATTGCCAAAACCGCACTTCTTGCCACAGGAGTTCTAGGCGTAACAACAGCCGTCGCAACGTTAACAGCTGGTATTGGAGCCCTCCTTGCATTCACCGGACCAATTGGTTTGGCAATTGTCGGCGGAACAGCTCTTCTCGGAGGAATCACTGTTGCTACTTATGCTTACAACGAAGAATTAAAGAATCAAAAGAAGAAGCAGGAAGAGGCACGGGAAGCTGCATTGCTATATGGTGAAGGGGTTTCTAAAGCGACTCAAAAGTCAGCAGCGGCTTATGTTGATTTGAGAGAAAAAGCTGAACTTCAATTATTTGAATTGAGCCGGGTTTCTGGTGAAGAAGCAGAAAAAATGTCTTCTAAACTTGTCACTACTTATTCTCAAATGCGGGACAGTCTAATCAAGGAACTTGAGGGATTAAAGAAAGATGCATTAGTTGTTCTCAAGGGTTTGTTTGAGGATACGGACGAGAATACCAAGAAACAAGGCGAAAAGATCACAGATAAGATGGTCGGCGCTATTGATAAGGACATGCAGGAAGCCCGCAAAAAGGTAAAAGAATTGGAGCAGTTACAAAAAGATACGGGCCTTGTTTCCTCAAAAATGAACGAATCACAAAAGGCAAAATTCAACGAGATTCTTTCATACTTCGAGCAGTCTACAAGTAAATTTGCGGCAAATCAAAAAGAAGCTATCGCTATGCAAAAAGCAGTTTCCGAGCAGCAAGGGAAACTATCATTCAAACAGGCGAAACAGTACAACGATGATATTAAGAAGGTTTATGAAGATGGACAACAAGCAGCCAAAAAGGACTTGGATTATCGGAATGATGTCATTGAAAAACTATATGCACAGGGCTATATTGATGCAGAAAAACGCAATACTTTGCTCAGTAAGAGCACAGCTGATTATGACAAGGCTTTAGCAAAAAACACAGCTGCTTATGAGAAGAATTCAAGTGCTCTCTTTTCAAAAATGTCGAGAGACGGACAACTATTAGATTTAGAGACTGGGAAAGCATTAAAGCGACAAGATGAATATGTTTCTAACTCAATGGGGATTATGGTCAAAACTGAGGAATCTGAATCCGCCTATCAAGAACGGTGGGCCAATAAACAAATTGAGTTTCTTCAAAGTTTAGGTAAGAGCAAAGAAGAGGCCATTGCTACCACACAGCAGGCACTTCAAGAGTTTTATCAAGGCGTGGGGATGACAGAAGGCGAAGCGCGGGCAGAAGCAAGCAAAGTCGTCTCGGCTGTTGAAGATGAAATGAATAAGCCGGGTAACACGCAAGCTGCCGGTCAAAAAGTGGTTCGTGACTTTGCCAGCGGCTTAAAACAAGCAAAGCCGGCTGTTGTGGGAGAAGGAACAGTTTTACAGCAGGCTTTAAATAATTCATTGAAGTCGGATACTTCTACACCTGCCCAAGCTGGTAAGTCTAAAGGGAACGCATTCAAATCAGGTTTAAATTCCACAAAAAACTCTAATGTTCAAAGTGGATCGGTCTTACGTCAGGCTGTGCTGAGTGAGCTCAACAAAGGCGGAGGACAGGCCAGTTCAGCTGGTCAGAATAAGGGGAATAAACATAAATCCGGTTTGAACTCAACGAAAGGGGCAAACACCTCTGCAGCTGGTTCTCTCAGTTCATCCGTGACCAAAACTCTTGGGAAAACCACAGATGGTGGCGGAGGTAAGAAAGCTGGGACCATGTTTTCGAGTGGAGTGAACAGCAAAAAAGGAAGTGCGAGCAGTGCAGGGAAGAATGTTTCCAACAGCGCGAAGACAGGGTTGAAAAGCGTTAAAACAAACAGTGTAGGTCAAGACTTTGTAACTGGATTTATCAATGGAATGGGATCTCTAAATGGATCACTTGTGAGTGCCGCATGGAAACTTGGGAAATCTGCACTTAGTTCATTAAAGAAATCCATTGACTCGCATTCTCCGTCAAAACTGACTCAATCAGAAGGTCATAACTTTTCTGATGGTTTTGCAATTGGGATTCAAGATAAAGCTAAAACAGTGAAGAAAAGTGCTGTTTCCATGGCTCAAAGCACAATGAGCTCATTTAAACAGGAACTTAGCCAGATGGCTTTTGACATAAAGGGCGCGGCCGATCAGCTGATTTCCATGAGATCAGAACTTGTGGTCAGAAACGAAGTAGATACACCATCTTTAAACCAAAAGCTTGATGCATTGATCACGATTTTATCCAAGGGGCTTACAAGTGATGGAGGAGGAAGCGCGGGAATGGCACAGGCTCCAATTGTCATTTATCCTGCACCTGTTCAGATAGATGGTCAGCACGTTGCAAATATCCTGTTTGAAAAAGGAGATGGGAAGATTCTTGATCAAAAGAGCGCGGACCGTTACAACCAGAGTGCCTATAAAGGTGGGGTGAGAGGCTAATGCTTGATCTATATATAGATTTTAACGATGGGAAGGGGGAGCGAGAGCTGACAAGCTTGCTCCCTCGTTTTAGTGTAAGGAGTTTTACACCCGACTCTCCAAACATTGAGCGAGAAACAACAACGATGTCGAGGATAAACGGCTTAGTCTTGCCGCAGCATCCCCGGGATGTTGTGTATAAGGAGCGAAGTATAAAAGTTGAATTTCTTCTCGATTCAATTATTGCTGAGACGTTTTACCAGAACAGGCATGAACTTTATGCCTTGTTAGTTCAGCCTTTTCCCTATTACATTTCAACGGATCTGTTTCCTAACCGTCGTTTTCTTGTTACGTGTGACGGGAATTTCTCTATCCCGAAAGATAAGCAAAAAAACCATGCAACATTCACTGTAGAGTTTACAGACATTCTTGGACTGGCTGAATCTAAATTCACATCATCTACCTCTCAAAACTTTTCCGGAGAGCATTGGAGTTCTGGCATGGGAATTTTAATGAGGGATGATCTTGAATATCACTTCAAAAACAAAAAGCGATTCAGCATTTATAATCCGGGGGATGCCATTGTAAATACTTTGCAGCATAACTACAATGTTACCTTTTGGGCGAAAGGAAAGAATGTCACAATAGTCAATCACACGAACGGTGAAAAGCTAAAGATTGAACAAGAGCTTCAACGATCTCAGAAGGTAACGTTCATCATGATTAAAGATAAACGAATTAAAACCTCTGGCCGGCTTCCGTCCTTAGATATTGGATGGAACGAGTTTGAAATACAAAACTCGAATGATTTTGAAATCAAATTTGATACCCATTTTTATTACAAGTAAGGAGGGATGATATGGCTGCAGCAGACTTTATTAAAAGCCTTGTACCCGGCGCACAAAATGTATACAAAAAATACAATGTTCTCGCCAGCCTTGTCATCGCTCAGGGGTGTCTTGAGAGTGCGTACGGTACAAGTGGACTTGCTCAAAAAGCTCATAACCTTTTCGGCATAAAAGGGACCTATAACGGTCAATATGTCTTGATGTGGACAAGTGAGCAAGACAAATATGGAAACGTTACCCGGATTCAAGCAAAGTTTAGAAAGTATCCCTCCTATGCTGAAAGCTTGGCTGATTTAGGAAGCTTGTATAACCGTCTTGATCGGTATAAGGCGGTTGTGGGTGAAAGCAATTATAAAAAAGCATGCCAAGCAGTAAAAGACGGCGGATATGCTACTGATGTGAACTATCCGAGCAAGTTAATCAGTATCATAGATAAATATAATTTGACGCAATATGACAACATTACGACGCTGCCTGACGATCCAGATGTACCAGAGAATCCAGATACACCAGTTGAGGACCCTGTATTTCCAAGTAAGGAATATGCGGGGAAAGACATTTCTTTGAATAAAAACTTGCCTTCAGATGTGGATTTCCCTCAATTATTTGTTTCGACGACGGACGGAACGGATGTTGTTGAAATAACAGGGGTTATTGTTGATTTGACAGATGACACAACGGGAAAGAAAAGCTTTACCTTTACTATTACAAAAACTCAGCAGAATGCAGCTGAATTTGATCTCTTAATAAACGACAATATCCTTTATATAGACGAGAGAAAGTTCAATCACCAGAAATACTACATTACGGATGTTGACTTGAAACAATCAAAAAACGTAATCACAAAAACGATTACCGCGAATCATATCTATTCTGTCCTTCTTGTCGAAAACCGTGTTGAGGAAACTGTCTCTAAAAAGCTAAGGCTAAAAGAGGCACTTGATATTGCGCTGAAAGGGACGGACTTCACTTATGTATTAGAAGCTCCTGAAAGTGATTTCCCGTCTGCAGAAGAGGAGAATTTCGGAGAGAAAAACAGTACAGAATTGATGGATCAGATCATAGAGGATTATGACTTAGAAATTGATGTTGATAATTATAAGATTCATGTTTACAAGAAAATGGGGCAGGAAGTAGACTTCACGCTTGATTCCCGTTATAACATGCCGGGAATTAACATTAAAACAAACTCGCAAAACTGCACGACTCGGGCGTGGGGATACGGTGCAATGGCAAAGGATAGCAACTCTACAGATAAGAAACCTAAGTATGTTTTTGAGCCTATTCTTTATGTTCATCCCGAAGAGAAAAAATTCTTGCGAGAGGGTAAACCAAGATGGGCCGATCCGATAAAAGATGAAACAATCAAAAAGCCGGGCAGCATGGTCTCAGCTTTAAAGAAACATGTCAATCCTTACCCAGAAACCACTGTAAGTGTAGACTATCAATATATCTATGAACCTAAGCTTTTATCTATTGAAAAACCTTTTTGGAAAGGTGACACAATTCATGTTTTAGCTGATACGGCCGATGGCATTACGTTTGAAGATGATGTTCGTTTAGTAACCATTCAGTATAATCCTTTGAACCCTTATAGCAGTCCTAAGCTTACATTTGCGAATTTCAGAAAGGATATTCAAGATATTGCAGTCAATCAGGCCAAGAAAATAAGAGATCAAAAACGTTATATTGATCAGTTATTGCAAACGCTCCGATAAGCGTTTTTTATTTTGCTCAAGAAAGGAGTGCTGCTGTTGTTAACGCTAAGAAAGTATTTTGGCACCATCAGAAACGCATTATATGAGGAACAGCTTGCAAATGATTTAGGAAGCATTGAAACTGCTGTGAATGGTATTGAGCGAGATGTTACGAATCATAAACGGACAGACACTGCTCATACATCCTCACAGATCGCTCATGGGGGCGGACTAACTGTCTATGAAGAAATTGAAATAGCAAAAGCGCGTATACGAAATCTTGTTTTAAATGCAGATGGAACCAATATAAAAGAAACCATAGATGCCCGTGTAGATAAAAGGGGGAAAGTCTATCCTTCTTTACGTGATCACCTCATCGCAAATGAAACTGATCTCGAAAACTTAGGTTCCATTGTTCAAAAAGAAATGGGCTTTGACTTCACAACTGTTCCCCCGGTTTATCATACAAACTTGAATTTAGCAGATAAAACGATACTGCAGTGTTTTGTTATTGATGAGTTGACTGGCGATATCTACGCCACACAGGTTGCCAGCGGAAACCAAGATAAAAGCGAAAGTTTCATCATTACACGTATGAACCAAAATGGAGTAATGCTAGATAGCATGAAGCTAGTTCACGGCGGCCACGGTACCACGATTGGACTGGAACGGGAAAACGGAAAAATGTATATCTGGTCAAACTATAATGTTGTTGATTCAAACGGAAACACTGTCGGAAACGATCTTGTACGTTTCCCTTATACTGCGGGCGCCACACTGAATGGCGGCAGCGGAGGGATCAAACGCTATAACAAATTCAACGATTACTATACAATCCCTGTCATTGATAGAGAAAATGGCTTTATTGCGTTCCGAATCAGGTTAAAAGACGATAATAGTTTAGTAGAGCTCAGGAAATTAAGTGATGTAAAAAACGGCGTAAATAAGGTTTTGGGAAAGGTGATCATTCCGAATGACTTATTCTATCTTCAAGGGTTAACAATAGACGGGTATGATTTGTACTGGTACACCGGGGACACCAATAACAAAACGTATCCATGTGAAATCACGCAATTTAGCTTTAAGGATGGCAGCTTAAAAAAACGTATCTCTTGTGATTTTGGTTATGGACCGGACGGCAAATACGAAGATGGTTTTCGTGAGCCTGAGTCCATCTTTTTATACAAGGACCCGAAGACAGGGAAGAAATCGCTATTTGCTGGCGTGGCGACGGGAGCCGTTGGAAAAAGGCTTGCCAAGGTATATGCCTATCATTCGAAAGAGAACGCAGCCAAATTCGGTATTGATTTAGCGCAAGGGTATCAAGGGTATAAACTCACTCAAAACAATGGCTATTCAAAACGGCTTCCGGACGGCTTAAAGTCATTAAAAGAATTCAGGCAACCCGGTTTTTATTATATGTTGACGACAGAAACAAAGACGCTTTCGGATCATCCAGACAGTGGTAATGCTGGATGGTGGTTGAATATTGCGCCAGCTGATCGCGCCGGATCAGTTATTCAAACGTTAACCAGAAACGCAACAGCCCGACCAATTAAAATTTTAACCCGGGTTGTTACAAATGACGGGAATGTTGGTGAGTGGTCCGAGATTTCAGCAAGTGGAAAACTACCCTGGGCAAACCTGCCTTTAAAGAATGGTGCAAAGAATCCTGACAGCAACAATCGCCTTCAATTTGCGATACAAGGAGGTTTTCTTTTTGTGAGAGGTCGAGTTACCATTCCGAAAAAAGATGGCGTTGATTTTGCGACATTGCCTGCCAGTGCCCGGCCTAAAAAGAATGCCTTTAAAAGCTGTCCTGTAGCCGGAACAACGGGAGAGCGAAAGATTGTTTTTAGGTCAAATGGAAATATCTCTGCACTAGGTCTATTTGTAAAAAACGAGTCGAATGCAACATACACCTATATTGATGAGATCATCAAGCTGGATTAAAAAGGGGTGTCTTATATGGAGAATGAGCAAATGTGGGCTTATCAATATGATGAAAACTATATTTATGATTGCCCGGTTGAAATTCAATACATTGAAGATGATGACGGAAACGTAAAGCGTGTTGTTCCGGAAAATGCAACTGAGATCAGTCCGGGCGACTTGGTGCTTGCTAAATGGACGGGAACAGAATGGGTAGAAAGTGCATCGGCTGAATACATTGAGTCGCTTGAGACAGCTGATTCAGTTGAAGAAAGCGACGGGGCAAAGGCTCTGAAAGCTGTTGCCGATATACTTGAAACAATGGTAAGGGGTGATGCTGGATGAGCAGCCCTTTTTATAATGCCATTAAGACTTGTTATCTATCAGGGTATTGGGATGGAAAAGAGGAGCTTCTTTCTATGGCAGTCGATCAAGGAAAGATTACTGAAGAGGAAATGAATGAAATCAAAAGGCTTCGGCAGGATGAAGCATCTCCTTCTATAGAGGAGTAAAGGAGGGACACTATGCCGTATAAAGATGAATCACTTACTTTTACGATCAATGGCCGGCGCAAAAGCCCAGTCCAAACAAATATTCAATATACAACTCAAGATAAAGGAACAGCAAAGCTAGCATTCCAGCTTATGAAAGACGGGGTTCCCCTACCGTTATCCGCGGCAGTGGTGAAGCTCGTTCTTTTAATGTCTGACGGCAGCCGATTTGTCCGAAATATTGAAATCACTGATAAATTGAACGGCCGGCTGACGTATGTTCTCACTGATGAAGAAATTAGACACGTTGGGATAGTTCAGGCGGAATTGGATGTTTCGTACACCAATCAACAGGCAATGTCGATCCATGAATTTTCTTTTGAGATTAAGAAGGCACTGATTGACACCGATATTTTGCCAAGCGTTGAATACTATATAGATGATTTTGAGTCCTTAAAACATAAGATCAACGAGCTTTATAACGAGACCATTCAGACCGTTGAAGAGCTGCGGAAAAAATTTGAGGATTTAGAGAACATTGAAACAAAAGAAGGGGCACAGAAAAAGGCTGATGCTGTTCAGGCTAATTTAGATACCCATAAAAATGACAAGTCCAACCCTCATGGTGTTACAAAAACTCAGGTAGGGTTGGGGAACGTAGACAACGTGCAGCAAGCAACAAAAGCAGAATTCAATACACACAATACGGATTCTACGCGTCATATCACGTCCACAGAGCGTTCAAACTGGAATGCGAAAGAAACGACAACGGGAGCACAAAACAAGGCAGATACTGCCGAAAAAAACGCAAAAACGTATACTGATCAACACATCGATAATAAAAGCAATCCCCATGGGGTGACAAAAGGTCAAGTCGGGCTTGGGAATGTTACCAATGACAAACAGGCAACAAAAACTGAATTTGATACGCATGTAAAAGATGTGACTGCTCATATATCTGAAGCAGAACGCACAAAGTGGAACGGTGCTCAGCTTTTCAAAATCACAAATGATGTTGGAGGGGTCTTGATTTCAATCGCTGATACAGACGATTTTCTGGACAGAATTGTGAAGGCAGGCAAGACGTTCGGGACATTTTATTCAACAGGAAAGCCGACAAATGCACCTTCCACTTTATCGACAAGAGGTTTTTTTCACTTCACATCCATTGATAGTAATAGTAACGGCACTTTCGGCTATGTCGTGGCTATGGATTATAAGAATAATATGTATTCAAACTATGTTGACGGCAATTTAGGCTGGTCAGGTTGGAAGCGACTTCTCACTGAAAATGATACTGACAGTGCGCCTTGGTTAAATGCAACATATAAAAATGGGGCAAAGACTGGAGATCGTCAGCTTCAATTTAAAAAAGTAGCAGGTGCCCTTCATCTTACGGGCCATATTGTGACAGATCGAGAAGTCGTTTTTGCGTCTATTCCTTCCTCCTATGCCCCGTCAAAAGGCGTGATGGAATTAATAGCTGTAAGTGGAATTACAGGAATGAGCAAATTAATTGTGTTTCCGTCAGGAGACCTTAAATTGACCGGCCTGATGGCGAACGATAGCAGCAAAGTGACCGGATACTATATAGATAAAGTGATCCCATTAAACTAAAGGAGGGGAAATATGATCTTAATTTATCCGTATAGAGAAGATGGCTTTTATGCTGGACAACCTGTAGAGCTTTTTCCCGACGCTGAAACAGGTAAGTATAATATACCGCCTAATGCTACCGATAAACCGCCTGAAAAAAACGGTTCGGGCATGTGGCTCCCTTGGTTTGACGTTGAAAAACAAGAGTGGATCGAAAAAGCTGATCAGGAATATAAAGACAGTTTGAAGGGGCCGGCAGACCCTCCATCTGCTTTAGATGAATTGAAAGCACAACACGCATTAACGACAGTGCAGCTGGCTGAATCTCAAAACTTAATAGAGTCTCAGGCAAAAATGATTTCGGACTTGTTCCTGATGATGGCCGAGGGAGGGAAAGCATAATGGATTATTGGTTTAGAAATATCAAAACCATCTATGGGTGGGGCAGACAGTATTATACAAACGCTGATGTCGCCCGTTTTGTTGTTTTAAATAGAATCACAGAAGAACAATATAAAGAAATCACCGGCCTGACCTATCCAGCCACAGAGCCGGTTGTCATAGATTTAGGAAGTTAACCAACACCCATTGAGGTGTTTTTATTTTGCCTCTAAGGAGGTGATAACAAGAAATGGAGGAAACGACTGTGTTTATTAGCTTTGATACGTTGGATTTAGCGAGAGTTTATCTGTTTGGGGGTGTAAAATATCTTGATTTAATGCTGGTGCTGAACATCATTGACATCCTTACCGGTGTGGTGAAAGCGTGGAAGTTTAAGGAGCTCCGCAGCCGAAGCGCTTGGTTCGGTTATGTCCGAAAAATGCTCAGTTTTCTGGTGGTCATTGTGGCAAATATCGTAGATACAATTCTCAGTCTTAACGGTGTCCTGACATTTGGAACCGTTCTTTTTTATATCGCCAATGAGGGGCTTTCCATTACGGAGAACCTTGCACAGATCGGCGTTAAGATTCCGGCTGCTATCACGGACCGGCTTCACGTAATCGAAAATGACAACGAACAAACAAACGAAAAGGATGAACAGGCTGCTGGATAACCCGGCGGCCTTTTCTATACACAAAAAGGAGACGATGAAACATGGTAAACATTATCCAAGACTTCATTCCGAAAAGAAATAAAAACAGACCAGCATACCCTATGAATCCTCATTATATTACAGTTCATAATACTTCGAATACTGCGAAAGGGGCGGACGCTGCCAGTCATGCTCGGTATGTTAAAAATCCGGAAACAGCAACCAGCTGGCACTTTACTGTGGATGATAAAGAGATTTATCAGCACCTTCCTTTAAATGAAAATGGCTGGCATGCAGGAGACGGAAACGGGACAGGAAACCGTAAATCAATTGGTATTGAAATCTGTGAAAATAGCGATGGGGATTTTGAAAAAGCTGTTTCAAATGCTCAATGGCTTATCAAGAAATTGATGAAAGAACAGGGGATTTCTTTTGCAAATGTCGTGCCTCATAAGCATTGGTCAGGTAAAGAGTGCCCTCGGAAGTTGCTGAACCGTTGGGATTCATTTAAAGCAGGGATCAGCGGTGCTGCATCTTCGCCGACAAAAACGGTTAAGAAAACCGCCGGAGATACCTACACAGTCAAAAAAGGCGATACTCTTTCCGAAATTGCAAAAGAGCACGGGGTGAGTGTGGCAAATCTTCAGAGCTGGAATAACATTAAAGACCCTAATAAAATCACAGTTGGCCAAAAGTTAAAGCTCACAGGCTCAAGCACTTCCAGCACTAAACCAAGCAGCAAAAAAACGTCATATGCGCTGCCTTCTGGAACCTTTAAAGTAACTAACCCTATGCGAAAAGGTGATGACGTAAGGCGGATTCAAAAAGCGTTGGCGGCTCTTTATTTCTACCCGGACAAGGGAGCGAAGAATAACGGTATTGACGGCGTGTATGGACCGAAAACAGCAAACGCGGTCAAACGGTTCCAGTCTATGTACGGGCTTACTCAAGACGGTATTTATGGTTCTAAGACTAAAGCGAAACTTGAATCACTATTGAAGTAACAAAAAAACCCCTCTCTTTTTCCGAAGGGAGGGGTATCATTTATTTCGGTTCGATTTTCACTACTACAGCTGTATCTGGAATTTTAGCGAGATGCACAAAGTAATCTCCCTCGTCTACATCCAACATATCTTGATCGCTTTCTAAAAGGTCATTTAAATGACCAATATCAATTCCTAACGCATGAAAAACCGCAAATGTATTAAAAAGGCCAATTTCAGATGCAATATTATCTGAACCAGAAGCCATTAAATTTAAACCATTGAAATTTTGATCGTTATCATACCAAGCTGTTAAAGTAAAAACTCCACCGGAATCATCACTTTCACTTTTAAGCTCTCTTGTATAAATGTCTTTATTTTCATCATGTTTAAAATCTCCAATGTTATCTCCATTAATATGATTGAGACTAGGAGACTCCATTTCTCCATCATTTTCAATATCTTGAACTGCTTCATTGAAAGTCTGTACAAATTCCTCTAGGCTAAAATTAAATTCTTTTTGCGTATTCTTAACTTCATCTGTCTTGGTGTTATTGTCTTCAATTTCAGTGTTATTTATCTCTTTATCTTCTGAAGCGGTGTTTTTACTGCTGCACGCAGATATACCGAAGCATAAAAGAAAAATGGATAATAAAGAAACAAGCTTTTTCATAAAAAATCCTCCTCTATTTAAGACGACATTTACATTTTAAAGCATATGAGGATTTATATCTATGTACTGTAAATAACTTGATAATCATTGGAATTACAGATCGAAGACGAAAGCAAAGCTTGAAGACTTAATTAAAATAAAAAAGGCCCTTTAGTCAGGACCTATTTTTCAAATACTATCAATTAGCACTTCTGAATTTGTTTTTTTCCCTTTTTTAAGAGCACTTTTTAAAATCGTTATAAAATCCTCCCCATCACTCGTGACAAAATAATTAGACAAGTCGGTGATTTCTTCACTTATGTTATCTCCCCATGGAGGCCTTTTGCTAACATCTTCGATATCCCAAATGACTTGTGAAGGGGTGTACTCTTTCAATTTCTCTTTTATATCTTCCAATTCTTCAAGGGCAGAATCAATGTTTTTGCTTTCAAGCTTTCCTTGATAAAGCTCATTTAATAAATAAGGATATTTCGATCCCCAACCATGCTCTTCTAAATGGTAGCTTACGGTTGAAAAAAATGAATGTAAGAAGTCTCCATGCCCAACTTGATACCAATAATATTTAACCTTAAATCCTACAGCCAATGTGCTCACCTCTAATTGGTTTTGAATTTAATATCTGCTTTTCCGTTAGTCTTTTTCATTATCTTATCATATAAGTCGTCCATTATTTCTTCAGAAACTGACTGGCCCCTAATATCTATGACTACTGATTGTTTTGTATTATTAGGAAGGTCAGTGAGTCGTTTTTCAACTTGTTTCGAAACATTGTTTACTAGCCTACTTCTCCCACTCGGTGTAGTAATCTTATAGTTTTTAACCTCTATACTATGCCCAGTTTTATAGAAGTCCGGACGGGAGCTGCCTTTCTTTCCATAAGGGACTTCTTTGCCATCTATAAATGACTTTTGGGCACTATAGTTAGGATAATCTTTTCCAACATCAATCTCAGATTGTCGCCATGATTGTCTTTTAGGAATATCAGAATTTTTCACATTTAAGTTTTTGCTGACTCCACGCAAACCGAATCCACCAAGCATCGATAACGCATGATTAAGACTGTTTTGTCGTTGTTCATCAGAAATTTTATTCCCAAACATATCTCGACCGGTTATTGCTTCACTAAATCCGTTAGCAGAAGCAAGTCCATATAGACCTTTACTGGAATTTTGAAGAGCATAGAAGGTCTTCGGTGTTTTATAAACATCAAGTGCTTTGTCAGCTTTATAAATTGCTTTACTAGTTGAATAAACAGCTTTTACACCTTTGCCTAATTTACCTGCCCATCCCACAATGGGCACATAACCTGCCGCAGCCATCGCGCCAGCTGCTACACGTTGGCCCTCTGTCAACTTTTCGCCGGTTACAGGATCAACGCCATCGGCGGCTCTTTTATAATCATAATATCCAGATACTTCCCCTGTAAAATTACAAACAACATCCCACGTTTTTTCGTACCATGGCTTATTTGCAAGCTCTTCCTGTTCTTTTGCTATCCTTCTTTGTTCAGCCTGCTGATCCTTAAAGGCAATATAGTCAGTCGATTGTTTTCTTACATCCTCAGTCATCTTGTGGACTTCACTGTCTCTATAAGTCTTGGCATTATAGTAGATGGGAGAAGCGCTTTTGCCTTTTGATGTTGCACTTATCAACGCCTGATAATCTGCTTGGATCATTTGTTCATTTGCTTCTGTGAGGGCGTATTCTGACGTTAGATTCTCATCGACTTCACTTATTTTCTCTACTGCATTTTTGCGTTTTTTCTCAGCAGAGGATAACTCATTTTTAAAATCTTCCGTTGAAAAAACATCTAAAGGAAGGACGTCGTGTATATCATTTAAGATATCTTTGATCGCCTTTTTCTGTTCAGACATAATGGAATTTGATTTGGAATTAGCATTAGCCAACTCATGCTCTAGGAAGGATTCTTCTATGTAGGCATCTGATAAGCTGGCGTCTTCCAATATAGCAGGAATACTCGTTAAAAAAGATATTTTCATCTCAATTAGATCAATCCACTGGTCAGCAATGCCGGCCTGATCTTCATAAAATGATTTGATGTTATTGGCACCTTTGCCTGAAAACTCGCTATCATCTAAATCAGCGACAGCTTTAAATGCTTTCTTTAATTTGACCATTTTAGTCTTTAAATCTTTGTATTCTTTTGCACGGTTGTCAGCCTCGGAAAGTAGTGTTTTTGCTTCAAATACTTTCATGATCATATCCCTTCTTTTGGAATTTTACATCCAAAATTTTACCACGAGGAAAAGAGGAATAATTGAAAAGTCTTTGTATTAGAAGAAAATGATTCGTTTGATCTGTGTCTTTGCTCCTGTTGTATAAAACAAAAAAAGTCCCGGCTCATTGGAGAGGGACTTTATATAATCCATATTTTCTTTTCTTTATCCCAAGAAAGCGCTCCTTTTCGAATAAGGCTTTTTGTAGCCTCACGTATTTCCTGTTCGCTTTTCCCGGTCTTTCTTTTTAGCTCTGGCAAAGTCGGGTTCTTTCCGTAAAGACGCATATTAACAAAAATCTGATATAACTTTCGTTCGAAATCAGTCATGCTCATTTGCATTTCACGCCTTCTTATTCACACCCCATACCAACAGGCGGATCACATCGCATCCCGATGGCTGGATCATAATATTCACTTACCGGCGGATCAAGTTTAACATTCCTCATTTGTCTCAACTCCTATCACAATGACAACACAATACTGTAATTCAATTATATCTGAGAGTAAGGATTCTGTGGCAACATTTTGGCAACAAATTCATAAAAAAATAGTTTTATTCGACCAAGATGAATGCAATGAAAATCCTTATTTATCAACGTTTTTCCACCATTTTAAAAATATATAAATGCAGTATAATAGACTCCCACCGTCTCCATACATACTTTGAAACCGCAGTGCTATCAAGGCTTTTAAAGCTTTTGAGGGCACTGCGGTAACATTTTGGTAACACTTTTAAAATTTTTCGTTTTTCATAAAGCCAATAACCTCACGTTGTGCAGACGGATAAAGGTGACTATACGTGTTTAATGTTTCGGCGGTCGTGAGGAGGTTGAAGGCTTCCTGAAAACTGAGGTCCTCAGCACTTCTGAAGTTGCCGAGATTTTAGGGGTAAATAAGCAGCGCATGAGTAAATTGATAAGTGACAAACGCATTGAAGCTGTAAAAAAAAGATAGGGAATACAAGTTTGTCTTTACTAGCAAGATGCGGAGGCGTTGAAAGAATAGCTTGAAACAAATAAAAAATATCGTCCGCATAATAATTGAGCCCCCTCGTATGAGCAGGGCTTTTTTGATGTGTAAAAAGTTTAAATGTCACAGTTTTGTAATGTAAATTAAATTCCAAATATGATAATATTTAGCATGTAGCAAATTAGTAGAAAGGAATGATTAAAGGAATGAGTAAGCTAAAAAGTAGCATAATTGTCATTTTGTCGTCTTTTGCCCTTTTAGTCACTGTCCTCTTAAGCACTCCTGCCAACACCGTAGAAGCAAAATCAATTATGGACAATTTAACATCGAAAGAGAAGGTAAGCGAGGCATTAAAGCATGCAACGGAAGCTGATTTTGAGAAAGCAGAGAAATTTGTCAAAGAAGCTTTAAAACTCAACGATGATTTTACATACAGCGTAGATAAAGAAAAAGCTAAACAAATTGGTTATACTGGTGATGAAATCTTTAACCTTTCATTATTTTATGCTAGCATTCCAACTGAACAGGTTAAATGGTTAGAGCAAAACAAAGGACAAGAAGTCAAAGTTGGAGATGCCTCCACTGCAATTGTTCCAGCACTCCCGTGGGTAGTATATATTGGATTGCAAGAGCTTATTGCTCTTCTTACTGCAATTGGTCTGGCTGGGATAGCTCAACAATTCTTGAAAGAAGTTTATAACGCTGGGATGAATAAAGCTTGCAGAAAATTTGCTAGCAAAAACAAATATATTAAGAGTTTCTGTAAGGCAAATGGTTATCCAACTGAATAAAAACAAGCCTCCTGTAAAGGGAGGCTTGTTATTTTACCTAAGTAAAAGCCACAATGCTGAAACAACTGCAACCATAAAATAATCACCATCAGTTAGCTTAGTACCGTTTTTAATAAACACGTTTGCGACCCAATTCGCTTTAGTTCCTTCCGATGTGCTTAGCGCTAATTTTTTACCAATATTGTAATAAGCGACTTTAAATAAATAATAAGCAAAAGAACAGAAGATATAGAGCAATATGAATTTACCTATAAATAGCAACATGTATCAATCACTCTCCTTCATATATCCATTATTTTACCAAATGTAAAATTTATTTTGAAGAGAATTTAGCCTATTCATAAAGAAGTCCTCATCGAGTAGGACTTTCTAAACAATCCATTTTTCGGATAAGGTTTTCGTGGTATCACGTATTTCCTGTTCACTTTTTACGGTCTTTCTTTTTTTCTGTAAAGCCGCATATTAACAAAAAACTGATATAACTTGCGTTCAAAATTTGTCATGCTCATTTGTGTTTTCTGTATCACCCACACCCCATACCAACAGGTGGATCAAAGTTAATTTCATATATATTCACCTCTATCTTTAAAGCACATATGCACATAATTCAATTATATCTAGTGAGATTTTTTGGCGGAAACCATTTTAAAGGAATGTTTGTCTTTGCTTTTAAAATGTTAGAATTACAATCTGGAATCAAGTTCCTCCATTTTTAGAGAGGAATGGAAAAGGCCCTTTCCTAGTGAAGGCCCTTTTTATTTGCAGGCAGAAAGTTCTACAAGGGCGGTTCCATTTTTTAAAGTAGATTTAGATAATGAGTATATTGATAAACAAAGAATTATTTTTAAAATAAATCAAATCAAAGTGTTAGCTATCATGTGAAAATTACCCTTAGGTTGAATGATAAGGTGATTATGGACCAGAACAGGGAAAATGAGGAGGGAGGGGAACGATCGGTAAATGGACCTACCGCATCGTAGCAGAATTCAAGGCATTGAGTATGTGTGTAGGTCCATGACATTTGCGGTAACATTTTGATAACAAAAATATAAAATTATAGTTTTTAAACTGATTTTTTATCATACGTAAAGGCTTATATATCAACGGCTTGTAACTATTTTAAAACATAACCATACCATGGTAATAGACTCCCGCTGTCTCCATACATAATGAGCATAAAGCAGAACCTCTTAAGAGGTTCTGCTTTATTTTTCTCCAAACCACAGGCACCAAAAAGTGCGTACTTCCATTTCAAACCCAGCTGTTTCATACTGATTGCAGAGCAGATGTTTCACCAATCAGATTTCTGTCAATAAATAAGAGGAATCAAAAACGGAGGGATGAATAATGAAGCTGAATTTACAAGGAAAAACCGCACTGGTGACCGGTTCGACATCAGGGATCGGAAAAGCTATTGCCTCTTCGTTAGCTGAAGAAGGTGCGGCAGTGATCATTAACGGACGCCGGGAAGAGAAAGTGAATCAGACGATAGATGAACTGAAAACACAACATGCTGAAGCGGTTCTTTATCCGGCCGCATTTGATTTGGGAACTGAAGAAGGCTGCAATGAGCTGTTTCAGGCATATCCAGAGGTTGATATTTTGGTCAACAATTTAGGGATTTTTGAACCGGCGGAGTACTTTGATATTCCCGACGATGAATGGTTTCGTTTTTTTGAAGTGAATATTATGAGCGGTGTAAGGCTGACACGCAGGTATTTGCATAACATGATAGAGAAAAAAGAAGGGCGTGTGATTTTCATTGCCAGTGAAGCGGCGATTATGCCGTCACAGGAAATGGCCCATTACAGTGCGACAAAAACGATGCAGCTGTCCATTTCCCGCAGTTTGGCGGAGCTGGCAACCGGCACGAATGTCACAGTCAACACCGTCATGCCGGGCTCTACCTTAACAGAGGGTGTGGAAACCATGCTGAACTCGCTGTATCCTGGTGAAAACCTGACTGTTCAAGAAGCTGAGGCACGTTTTATGAAAGAAAACCGGCCGACATCTATTATTCAAAGACTGATCCGTCCGGAAGAAATCGCCCACTTCGTTACATTTTTAAGCAGCCCGCTTTCCTCTGCGATCAATGGCGCGGCACTTCGGGCGGACGGCGGTTTGGTCCGCAGTGTCTTTTAAACCTCTCCCAACAGGAGAGGTTTTTTATATATTGTTGATTTCCATAAATTTCTGCCGTATAATATTGGTACCGAAATAGTTTTCTTGGTACCGAAAGCGGGGGATTAATATGGATAAAAGAATTCTGGCGGAAACTTTCCGGCTGATCAAGCAAAAAGGATTTTCATTTACGATGAATGATTTGGCTGCAGCGCTGGGAACGAGCAAACGGACGCTCTATGCATATTATTCATCTAAAGATCAGCTTGTTGAGGCGGTTGTCGAACAATTTTTAGCCGAAATGAAGCAAATGGAAAGAGACATCTATGAAAATGAAAGTTTAAATGTGCTTGAAAAGGTGAAAAAAATGCTGATCAGCCTTCCGCAGGGAATGGAACTGCTGAACATGGGATTATTAAATGAACTAAAGAAATACCATTACGATGCGTGGCTTACATTAGACACGTTTATTAAGGCAGAATGGGCCATTGTCCTAGAATTATTAAACGAGTGCAAACAGCAAAAGAGAATCAGAAACATCAATCCGGACCTGTTTATTCACATGTATATAGGGAGCATCAACCAAGTGTATGACCCTGAATATCCACTGAAACATCAGTTCACGACAGGAGAGGTACTTGAATCAATTGTAGATGTTTTGTTTAACGGTATAACAGCTGATGAGGAGGCTGATGCCACGTGAATTGGGTGTTTCTATGCTTGGCGATTTTGTTTGAGGTTGTGGGAACGGTCAGCATGAAGCTATCGTCTGGTTTTACAAAGCTTATTCCCAGTTTGCTGTTGATTTTCTTTTATGGAGGGAGTCTTTTCTTTCTGACGCTTACGCTTAAATCCATTGATGTATCAGTTGCTTATGCTGTATGGTCAGGGATGGGAATTGTCCTGATTACAGTCGTTGGTTTTTTGTTTTTTCAAGAACATGTTAGTGTCATCAAAGTCATTTCAATTGGATTGATTATTGCCGGTGTTGTGTCTTTAAACCTGATTGAGCATGCTGCGGTGTCTGAGCCGGTACATAAAAGCGGGCAGTACAAATGAGATATATGAAGCTGTTTTTTCTCGTGACTGATATCGGTTTTATCTTGTACTGGTTGTCAGCCGGGTTTTCGCTCATACCGGAAAGCTGGGCTTTTAAACATCATGACCATCCGTTTATGATCGCTTGGAACTGGTCTTTTTTTCCGCTGGATATCCTGATTTCTGTCACAGGGTTGTACAGCTTGTACCTACAGCGGGTGAATCGTGCTGACTGGAAAATGATGGCGCTGATTTCTCTTGTGCTGACCTGTTGTTCAGGTCTGCAGGCGATATCATTCTGGACATTCAGCAGGGACTTTGATCTTGTATGGTGGCTGTTTAATGGGTATCTATTGATTTATCCTTTATTTTTTATTCACCTGCTCTTGAAGGAAGGCAGAAGGACAAAACAGTCCTGACAGGTGCCGCTTTTATGATAATAAACTGATGTAATGAAGCAGAGACGGTATAAGTCTCTGTTTTTTTATCGGGCGCACCAATTGAGAAGCTAACCGCGTTTTTGGGCATACTAAAGCAAAGAAACGGGAAAAGTTCTACACATTCATTGAAAAGGATTTTGTCAAATGAACAAAACTGCTGCGAACAATCAAAGAATCATGCCTATCGTGAAGGATGCCTTTCGCATTCATGCAAATCCATTTCCTTGGAAAAAGGCTATCGGATCAGGTTTCGCTTCAGGGTTTCCTGTGCTGGTCGGTGCATTGGCAGGTCACACGGATTACGGATTAATTGCAAGTATCGGAGGCTTTGTTTATTTATATGCGGGCGGTGAATCGTACAAAAAGCGCGCCTTGAAGCTGCTCTTAGTTTCTATTGGGATCGCCCTCTCATTTGGTTTAGGGACGCTTTTGTCCGGGACGCTTTGGATGATGGCGGCTGTTTTGGGGCTGGTCGGTGCAGCGGCGATGTTTATTTTTAGCGCGCTCGGCATTCAAGGCCCTGCGCCGATGTTTTTTGTCCTTGCCTTTTTAGTCAGTTCCGGGCTGCCGGCCGATCCTTCACAAGCGCTGTTCAGAGCGGGACTGACGTTTCTCGGCGGCATTTTCGCCATGGGCATCGCGCTAATCGGCTGGTTATGGAACAAACATGGACCGGAGGAAGCGGTGTTGCAAAAAACATATCATCAGCTGGCTGCATGTCTTTCAGCCGTCGGAACGCCAGGTTTTCATAACGCACAGCATCAGACCGTGCTCATGCTTAGAACAGCCCGCCAAACGGTTCTTGGGAAAGGGGATAAATGGAAAAAATCGCAGCATGATGAACGATTTTTCCGCCTCCTTGAAAAAGCTGACGATATATTCATTGCCATTATTCATTTTTCAGCTGAAACGCCGGACAGAGAGACCGCGCAGATTGAAAAGGCACTTCGCCAAACCGGAGATATGCTTGCGAATGCACGGGTTTTCAATACGTTTCAGATTAATGAAAATGAATCTGAGCCTAGGCGGAAGCTGTTTGAAGAAATCAATGAGGTTTTGCATATCGCTTCAGGACGTTTTGATAAGCAGCTTGACGGGGAACCGAGCCGCCTGCCATCCTCTTTTTACTTTTTGAGAAATGCCTTTGACTGGAAGTCTCCGGTTTTGATTAGAGCGTTAAAGTACGGAATTGTTCTGTTTGCCGCCGATATGTTTGCCCTCGCATTCGGCTTTGCACGCTCCTATTGGATTCCGCTTTCGGCAGCAGCAGTCATGCTTGGCACTACTGTTGTTTTTACGCTTCACAGGGCTATTCAGCGTTCGGCCGGAACGGTGATCGGGGTAATGCTGGCTGGCGCAATCCTGTTTTTTAAGCCGGGCGGTGTTTATATTGCGTTATGTATTGCAGCGCTGCAATGTCTTCTTGAGATGCTGATCGTCCGCAATTATGCGCTGGCTGTTCCCTTTTTAACCGCAAATGCGCTTGTTATCACAGAAAGTATGCATGGCGGCGCGGGAGCCGGTTATTTTATGATAGCGAGGCTGACGGACGTAGCTGTCGGCAGCGTGATCGGGCTATTGGGAACAATGCTTTTGTGGCGGCGGTTTTCAACAAAGCGGCTGCCTGAACTGATGAGGAACGTCATCCGGTTGGAAGGGCAGTTTATGGAGAAACTGTTAACCGGGCAGAAAGCCGACGAACACAAGTTAAGGGTGAGCCTTGTCAGGCTTCGGGATGCGTATGACAAGGCGCTTGGAGAGTTTCCTCATGCGAATGCTGATGCGCTCTGGCCTGCCATTTCCGGTGCTCAGCACTTAGGGTACTATTTGCTCTCGGCCCAAGCTCACCGCCGTCCGCCTGCTCCGTTTTCTGATGAAGAGATCAACCAGCTGCGGGCGTTTTTTGAACAGGCTCAGCAATCCTTTATCATGAAAAGGATACCTGCGGATATTCAAGTGCCGCATGTTCCTCATTATCCTCGAATCAGTAAAGAATTGTCCGCGCTGTATTCAGGCTTGAGAACAGCTTTTGAAAAGTAAGCTGTTTGGAAAGTTAAATAATCTTTAATTCGAGATGTTTTACTTGAAAGTAAATTTCTTTGTCTCTATAATAAAGTCTAAGAGAGACAGAATAATCATTATGCATCTGTATGATAATAATTGGTGTGTGATTTTTAAAAACGAAAGGGCTGGTAAAAATGGCAAAAGTATTATATATCACTGCTCATCCGCATGACGAAGCAACTTCGTACAGTATGGCAACAGGTAAAGCATTTATCGAATCTTACAAAGAAGCAAATCCAAATGATGAAGTTGTACATATCGATTTGTACAAAGAAAACATCCCGCACATTGACGCAGATGTATTCAGCGGATGGGGAAAGCTTCAGTCAGGTACAGGCTTTGAAGAGCTTTCTGAAAGCGAAAAAGCGAAAGTAGGCCGTTTGGGAGAGCTTAGCGATCAATTTGCATCAGCTGATAAGTACGTATTTGTTACACCTTTATGGAACTTCTCATTCCCGCCAGTGATGAAAGCGTATCTCGATTCTGTTGCTGTTGCAGGAAAATCATTCAAATACACAGAACAAGGTCCTGTCGGCTTGTTGACTGATAAAAAAGCAATTCATATCCAAGCTCGCGGCGGCTACTATTCAGAAGGCCCTGCGGCTGAGATGGAAATGGGACACCGCTACATCGGCATCATGATGAACTTCTTCGGCGTACCATCATTCGAAGGCATTTTCGTAGAGGGACATAATGCGGAGCCTAATAAAGCACAGCAAATCAAAGAAGACGCGATTGCGCGTGCGAAAGAAGCAGGAAAAACATTCTAATGAAAAAGCCTCCCCTTATTTGGGGAGGCTTTTGTTTTAGTGCTCCAGCATAATGGTTCGTTTCTCTTTACTGCTTTTCATCGCGGCTTCAATGATGCGGATGACATTAATACCTTCCTCAGCAGTGACTGGCAGCGCAGCACCTTCCCGTATGCTTTCCGCTATTTTGCGGTAATAAGTAAGGTAGGAGCCATTTACTGATGGAATCGTTTCTGTTTTTTTGTCGGAGCCACGAATGGTTGTAAGCTGTCCGTAAAACTCCGGATCATCTGCACCCCAGCTGTCATCCTCTGGTTTTCTTCCCGCTCTGAGTGCGTCTTCCTGTCCGTCAATTCCGTATTTGATAAAGCTGGAATCTTTTCCATGGATTTGATAACGAGGTCCGTTTGCCGGAACGATTGATCCCCCGTATAGAATGGCTTGAAGCTTGCCATAGTCCAGGGTTAAATGAAAATAGTCAACCGTTTCGGCATTTTCCCGCTGGGCCATCACGTTTGCAGTCACGGCTTTAGGCATCCCAAACAAATGCAGGGTTTGGTCTATGATGTGGGAGCCGAGATCATACAGCGTACCAGTGGCAATGCCTTCTTTTTCCCGCCACCGCGCTTGAACTTCAGGTCTGTAGCGGTCATAGGAAACTTGATATGTATTGATATCTTCAAGAGATCCCTCAGAGATCAGCTTTTTAATCGTTAAAAAGTCGTTATCCCAGCGTCGGTTATGATATACGCTTAATAATACGCCTTTTTCATCGGCAGCCCTTTTTAATGTTTCCCCCTCTTCGGCTGTTGCTGTCATTGGTTTTTCCATCACAACATGTTTTCCGGCCTGTATGCATGCCATAGCATGCTCGTAATGAAGGCCGCTCGGGGTGGTGACAATGACAAGCTCAATGGCAGGGTCATTTGTGATTTCCTCAAGCTCATGTACAACCTCAGCATCTGGAAAGTCCCGTTTCACTTCTTCTGTCCGAGATGTCATGATTTTGCTGATTTGATATTCATCCAGAACATCCAGCAGCGGCCCGTGAAAAACAGAACCGGACAATCCGTATCCTAATATTCCAACCTTGATCGTATCCACTTTTCTTCTCCCCTTTAAAAGCGTTATCAACAGAAGTATATACCCTCCTGATCAAATGGTAAAACCTAACTGATTCATTTTTTGCGTCGGCATGCTTAGACAACCGTTTGGACAATCAGTATAATGGGAATTAATATCATTAAACAGAGGTGTACGCATGGAAAAGCATAACGAACATAAAACATTAAACCATAAAAGCTCGAAAGAAAAAGATCAGATTACAAACCGGCTTAAGCGGATTGAGGGCCAGGTCAGAGGCATTCAAAACATGGTGGAAAACGACAGATATTGTGTAGATATTCTTGTGCAAATTTCAGCTGTTCAGGCGGCAATGAAAAATGTGGCGCTTCATTTGCTTGAGGATCATGCCCATCATTGTGTAGCAGATGCCATCAAAAGCGGCGACGGGGAACAGGCCATTTCTGAGCTTTTGGACGTATTTAAAAAGTTCACAAAATCATAAAGCGTTTTTTTATTGTAATACCCTACGGGGGTATGGTAGGATGTAAATAGAAAGAATAAACAGGAGGAATTGATTATGGAACAAAAAACATTGCAAGTTGAAGGAATGTCTTGTCAGCACTGCGTCAAAGCAGTAGAAACAAGCGTAGGAGAACTGGACGGCGTCAGTGCCGTTCATGTCAATCTGGAAGCGGGTAAAGTCGATGTTTCGTTTGATGCTGACAAAGTATCAGTCAAAGATATTGCGGATGCGATAGAAGATCAGGGCTATGACGTAGCTGAGTGATTCAAGGTATCGCGCCTTTAGGGAGGCGCGATATTTCTTTCATTTTTATATACCCCCCAGGTGTATATAAAGGAGTGAGTATGTTGAGTGAACAAAAGGAAATCGCGATGCAGGTCTCTGGTATGACCTGTGCGGCATGTGCTGCCAGAATTGAAAAAGGCCTGAAGCGGATGCCCGGTGTCACGGATGCAAATGTTAATCTGGCAACGGAAACATCAAATGTAATCTACGATCCTGCTGAAACAGGGACTGCAGCGATTCAAGAAAAAATAGAAAAGCTGGGCTATCACGTTGTTACAGAAAAAGCTGAATTCGATATTGAAGGCATGACCTGTGCGGCTTGCGCCAATCGGATTGAAAAACGGCTTAACAAAATAGAAGGCGTCGCAAATGCACCAGTAAACTTCGCTTTAGAAACAGTTACGGTCGAATACAATCCAAAAGAAGCGTCTGTCATCGATTTGAAAGAAGCGGTAGATAAGCTTGGATATAAGCTAAAGTTGAAGGGGGAACAGGACAGTGAGGCTGCTGCTGCTAAAAAGAAAGAAGAACGGAAGCAAACAGCGAGACTGATTTTTTCAGCTGTCCTGTCATTTCCATTGCTTTGGGCGATGGTGAGCCATTTTACATTTACATCATTCATTTGGGTACCCGATATATTTCTCAATCCGTGGATGCAATTTGCGCTGGCGACACCAGTCCAATTTCTGATCGGCTGGCCGTTTTATGTGGGTGCGTATAAGGCGCTCAGAAATAAAAGCGCCAATATGGATGTATTGGTCGCCCTCGGTACGACGGCTGCTTACGCTTATAGCCTTTATCTTACTTTTCAAAGCCTTGGCTCTCACGGGCATACAGATGGCCTTTACTATGAAACAAGCGCGATTTTGCTGACGCTGATTTTATTAGGCAAGTTGTTTGAAACAAAAGCAAAAGGCCGTTCCTCGGATGCGATTAAAAAGCTGATGAAGCTTCAAGCGAAAACAGCGACTGTTGTAAGAGACGGACAGGAGCAAATCATCCCGATCGACGAAGTGCTTGTTAATGACATTGTTTACGTCAAACCTGGCGAACGAATTCCTGTCGACGGAGAAGTGGTTGAAGGCCGTTCAGCGGTTGACGAATCGATGATTACAGGAGAAAGTCTTCCTGTTGACAAAAATCCTGGTGACAGCGTGACAGGTTCAACCGTTAACGCAAACGGTTTCCTGAAAATTAAAGCTGTCAACGTCGGAAAGGATACTGCGCTTTCTCATATCATCAAAATTGTTGAGGAAGCACAAGGGTCAAAAGCGCCGATCCAGCGTCTCGCTGACCAGATTTCAGGCATTTTTGTACCCATTGTATTGGGGATTGCAGTTCTCACTTTTCTCATTTGGTATCTTTGGGCGGCTCCTGGCGATTTTGCTGAAGCGATCAGCAAGTTCATTGCGGTTCTTGTCATTGCCTGTCCTTGCGCCCTCGGTCTTGCCACTCCGACGAGCATAATGGCTGGATCTGGACGCGCTGCTGAATTCGGGATTTTATTTAAAGGCGGAGAGCATTTAGAAAAAACACATCGTCTCGATACCATTGTTCTTGATAAAACCGGAACCGTGACAAACGGGAAGCCGCGTCTGACGGATGCCATTCCATTCGGCCGTTTTGAAGAAAAAGATTTGCTTCAATTTGCAGCGGCAGCGGAAACGGGATCAGAGCATCCGCTTGGCGAAGCGATTATTGCTGGCGTGAAAGATAAAGGGCTTGAGATACCGAAGCTTACCCGCTTTGAAGCAAAAGTCGGCGCAGGCATTTTGGCTGAAGCCGGAGGAAAAAGCATTCTCGTCGGCACAAGAAAATTAATGGAGAGCGAACAGGTTGAGCATGGTGCTCTTCTCGCCCAAATGGAAGAGCTAGAGGCCGAAGGGAAAACAGTTATGCTTGTATCCATTGATGGAGAAGCAGCGGGGCTAGTAGCGGTTGCAGATACGATTAAGGATACGTCACGGAAGGCTGTTGCCCGTCTGAAAGAGTTGGGCCTTGATGTCATCATGATGACAGGAGACAATCGCAGAACCGCAGAAGCCATCGCGAAGGAAGCGGGAATTACGAATATCATTGCGGAAGTCCTTCCTGAACAAAAGGCAGCAGAAATTGCCCGCTTGCAAAAAGAAGGCCGCCAGACAGCAATGGTAGGCGACGGAATTAACGATGCGCCGGCGCTTGCCACAGCTGACATCGGCATGGCGATTGGAACTGGCACGGACATTGCCATGGAAACAGCAGACATTACACTGATTCGCGGCGATCTGAACAGTATTGCCGACGCAATCCGCATGAGCAGATTGACAATGAAAAACATTAAACAAAATTTATTCTGGGCGCTTGGCTATAACAGCCTCGGCATCCCAATCGCAGCACTTGGATTTTTAGCACCGTGGATAGCAGGAGCAGCAATGGCATTCAGCTCCGTTTCCGTTGTTCTGAATGCTCTTCGTCTGCAAAAAGTAAAATGAAAAACCGGCTATATGCCGGTTTTTGTTTTTCATTGACACTTTCTTGGAAAACAACATATAATAGGTGTAACTTATATATGAGTATATGCTCATATATATTAAAATGAATGCAATACTCATTGATACGCTTTGAAAAGGGAACCCTAAATCGGAAGGTAAGGTGAGACTAGTGAAACAGGAATACGTTCTGGACGGTTTGGATTGCAGCAATTGTGCCCAAAAAATCGAAAATGGAGTCAAAGGCATAAAAGGCATTGACGGATGCGCGGTAAATTTTGCGGCAAGCACCTTAACTGTCTCAGCCGATGGGAAAGAAGAGCAATGGGTCACGAATAAAGTAGAGAAAAAAGTGAAATCAATTGATCCGCATGTAACGGTTCGCCAAAAGCATATAAAGAAATCAGCTGATGATGGCTATCGTAATCGAATGGTCAATATGCTGATCAGAATGGCGGCGGCTGTCATTCTCGGCGCAGCGGCATATTTGGTTCATTCGGGAACCATTGAACTTTTCCTTTTCCTCGCTGCTTATTTGATCATCGGCGGTGACATTATGATCCGCGCAGTCAAAAACATCATCCGCGGTCAGGTGTTTGATGAGCATTTCTTAATGGCTCTTGCTACAATCGGCGCCTTTCTGATTCAGCAATACCCTGAGGGCGTCGCCGTTATGCTGTTTTATCAAATCGGTGAGCTTTTTCAAGGTGCCGCGGTCAGCCGTTCCAGAAAATCAATTAGTGCGTTAATGGACATACGGCCTGATTACGCCAATCTCAAAACAAAGAACGGCATCGAACAGGTTTCCCCGGAGGATGTTCAGACAGGAGACATCATTGTGGTTAATCCGGGAGAAAGCATACCCCTGGACGGTAAGGTCGTGCAAGGGTCAGCGATGGTTGATACATCTGCTTTAACAGGTGAGTCCGTTCCGAGAAAAGCTGCGGAAGGACAAGATGTAATGTCAGGCTTTATCAATCAAAACGGCGTTCTGCATATTGAAGTTACAAAGGGCTATCAGGAATCAGCAGTATCAAAAATATTAGACTTGGTTCAGAATGCGAGCAGCCGTAAAGCCCGGACAGAAAACTTTATCACGAAGTTTGCCAAGTATTATACACCTGCTGTTGTGATCATCGCGGTATTGCTGGCCTTTGTTCCGCCGCTTGTTCTTTCTGGCGCCGCGCTTTCCGATTGGGTGTACCGCGCGCTTATCTTTTTAGTGATTTCTTGTCCTTGTGCGCTTGTTGTCTCCATTCCGCTCGGTTTCTTCGGCGGAATCGGAGCGTCCTCAAAGGCCGGAGTGCTTGTAAAGGGAAGCAATTATTTAGAAGCTTTGAATCAAGTCAAATACGCGGTGTTTGATAAAACGGGAACACTAACAAAAGGCAGCTTTGAAGTGACAGAAATCAAACCCGCGGAAGGTTTTACAAAGGATAGATTACTTGAAGCGGCGGCATACGCTGAGCTTCATTCACAGCATCCAATTGCTGAATCTGTGCGTAAAGCTTACGGGAAAATGCTTTCCTCCGATGAGATTGAGTCATACGAAGAAATCTCTGGCCACGGCATTTTTGCAAAGGTAAATGGAACTGAGATCCTTGCTGGGAATAAAAAGCTCATGGAAAGAGAACAAATTGAGGATGTCCCGGATGAAAATGCTGGAACAATCGTACACGTTGCTGTTGATCAACGCTATGCCGGAGCAATCATCATAGCGGATGAGATAAAGGAAGACGCAGCACAAGCGGTTGCTGATCTGAAGTCGCTTGGGATCAAACAGACAGCTATGCTGACGGGTGATTCGAAACAAACGGGAGAAGCCGTCGGAAAACAGCTTGGGATTGGTGAGGTATATGCAGAGCTGCTGCCGCAAGATAAAGTCGCGCAGGTCGAAGCATTGGAAGCTAAGCTTTCACCTAATGAAAAACTCATTTTTGTCGGTGACGGCATCAATGATACGCCGGTGCTTGCCCGCGCAGATATAGGGATCGCGATGGGAGGCCTTGGCTCAGACGCCGCAGTAGAAGCCGCAGACATCGTGCTGATGACAGATCAGCCGTCAAAAATAGCGGAAGCGATTCGGATTGCGAAACGGACACGGCGAATCGTGTGGCAAAACATCGGCTTTGCTTTAGGTGTGAAAGCGATCTTTCTCATTCTTGGTGCATTTGGAATTGCGACCATGTGGGAAGCGGTTTTCTCAGATGTCGGCGTTACACTGCTTGCTGTGGCGAACGCCATGCGCGTCATGCGTCTCAAAAACAAATAAATTGTCGGAGAGAATTCATTTTTTCGGGGTTTTCTTATCAGCGCTTGTCTTGTTAAAATAAAGAAGTGGGTCAATTGCGATCCGCTTCTTTTTTAATTTTAAAACGATGAGGTGTCGGAGTGAAAAAGAAACAGCAGTCTTCTGCGAAATTCGCGGTCATCCTTACGGTTGTGGTTGTTGTATTGCTAGCAGCCATTGTCATCATTAATAACAAAACGGAACAAGGCAATGATGCGGTGTCCGGGCAGCCGTCTATCAAAGGGCAGCCTGTGCTTGGCAAGGACGATGCACCGGTAACTGTAGTAGAATTCGGAGATTACAAATGTCCGTCTTGCAAGGTGTTTAACAGTGACATCTTTCCAAAAATACAAAAAGACTTTATTGATAAGGGCGATGTGAAATTTTCTTTCGTGAACGTCATGTTCCATGGAAAAGGTTCAAGGTTAGCGGCTCTTGCATCTGAAGAAGTATGGAAGGAAGACCCTGACTCTTTTTGGGATTTCCATGAAAAGCTGTTCGAAAAACAGCCGGATACGGAACAGGAATGGGTAACCCCAGGCCTCCTTGGTGATCTTGCAAAAAGCACCACAAAGATAAAACCTGAGACGCTCAAGGAAAATCTTGATAAGGAAACATTCGCTTCTCAAGTGGAAAAGGATTCTGACCTTAATCAAAAAATGAACATACAGGCAACACCGACGATTTACGTCAATGATAAAGTGATCAAAAATTTTGCGGATTATGATGAAATCAAAGAGACAATAGAAAAAGAGCTGAAAGGGAAGTAACGATATGAAAAATAGAATCGTATTTTTATATGCTTCCTGGGTTGTGGCTCTTATCGCTATGCTGGGCAGCCTGTATTTCAGTGAAATCAGAAAGTTTATTCCATGTGAACTGTGCTGGTACCAGCGTATCCTCATGTATCCGCTCGTCCTGATTTTAGGCATCGCCACCTTTCAAGGGGACACACGAGTGAAAAAATATGTGCTCCCGATGGCGATTATAGGGGCATTCATTTCGATCATGCATTACTTAGAGCAAAAAGTGCCCGGCTTTAGCGGCATTAAGCCATGTGTCAGCGGCGTGCCGTGCTCGGGCCAATATATTAACTGGTTTGGTTTTATTACGATTCCATTCTTGGCCCTGATTGCTTTTATCCTGATTATCATTTTTATGTGCCTGCTGAAAGGCGAAAAATCTGAATAACAAAAAAAGCGCCCGCGTATGCCGGGCGCTTTTTTAATTTCGCAAACTCATGTCCATCAGCAATAGCCGTATTCCCTCTAAATTTATCTTTTTTTCTCATAAAAATGTTATTGATTTTACGCTGGAGCGATTATAAAATCTAGAGGTCGTCAGAAAATTTAACAAACATAAAAGGGAGTCATCAGAATGGCTTGGGAGCTGCTCAGTGTGATTGGCATCATTGCGTTTGCAGTCAGCGGCGCAATTGTTGCGATGGAAGAGGAATATGATATTTTAGGAGTTTATATATTAGGGATTGTCACCGCTTTTGGAGGAGGAGCGATCCGCAATTTGCTGATCGGTGTTCCGGTGTCAGCGCTATGGGAGCAGGGAGCGTACTTTCAAATCGCGCTTTTATCTATTACAATTGTGTTTCTGTTTCCGAAGCTGCTGCTGAAGCATTGGAATAAGTGGGGCAATTTATCAGATGCGATCGGCCTCGCTGCCTTTGCTATCCAAGGCGCACTGTATGCTGTCAAAATGGGCCATCCGCTTAGTGCCGTGATCGTGGCTGCGGTGCTGACGGGAAGCGGGGGCGGAATCATCCGCGACCTTCTTGCCGGGCGCAAACCGCTTGTGCTGAAGGCAGAAATTTATGCAGTCTGGGCGGCTCTCGGCGGTTTAATCGTCGGCTTGGGCTGGCTGGGAAACTCGTTCGGCTTGTACGTTCTGTTTTTCGTGCTCGTTGTTTGCCGGGTTTGTTCCTATATGTTTAATTGGAAGCTGCCAAACCGTTCTTTTCGCTTAGATAGTCAGTAAAATAAAAGAAACCTCTCCGTCATGGAGAGGTTTCTTTTATGGTAGCCTGCCGGGATCAAATAAAAAGTCCTTTTCGAATGCTGACGCGCAGAGCAAAGCTATTGAAAATTAATAGGTAGCCCAAAAGGTATAGCTGATGGTTTTTTTAGTTCCTGTGTTAGTGAATTTGAATCTGTATTTTGTTTTGTAGCTTTTAGAAGCTTGTTTGTAACTTAAATTTGTAGAGCCTTTTTTCGTTGCATAAAAAGTTTTAACATTTTTCCAGCCTTTATTTGTCTTTTGTTGCAGAGTTGCTGTAATTTTCCCGCTGCCTGATCCGTTTGCTGTCATGTTGGCCCAAGTTCCTCGTCCTGGATAATAAATCTGAAATGTTGGCGAGTAAGTATAGTTTTTAAATGAGCCCGAATGGTAATGAGTACTCCATATTTGACCTTTTTTAACCCAATCTTTAGCTTCCGCTTTGTTGTTTACTAGGTCAATTGCCGTAAAACTTGTTACGGCTACGACGAATGCCAGCAACATCATAGATAGCTTTTTCTTCACTGAGTATTTCCTCCTAACTAATTCTGGTTCTTTCTTCATGTTTATATCATAAACCGAGAGAAATAATGTAACATCGTCCTATTCTCCCAAATGAAAAACTTCAATTTGTTGAAATATGTCGAAATTGGATGAAAAATGACTATTTTACTGCGACTATAGATACGATAGCAAGGATGTAGTTGCTTTATGGAAGATGACAATAACAGCCAGTTTAGTCATTCTTCACGTTAGATGAACAGACAAACACGGTAAAGCTCTGCGGTGTTTTTAAAATGAAAAAGAAATATTATATCGAAGATTGAATGGAATAAGGAATCGATACTGATGAAAGAGAAGATTCGCAACCTAAGAAAAGCACCTCCAACAGTGATCAATGTGAAATCATAAGAGAAAAAACCGATTTCGAGTTGAAATCGGTTTTTTCTGCATATAAATAACCCAAACCTTGATTGGTATTGGGTGAATGTGCTAAGATAAATTGTATTTGCCAGTTTCGTCATACATTCGATATATGTATCCAATTATATTTTACAGTATTTCATCTATGTTTGTCAACTATTTTCTGGAGGTGCCGTTCATGAATCAGCAGGATAAGGAATGGAAGGAAGAGCAGTCGAGAATAGATGAGGTGCTGCAGGAGCTCGAAAAAAAAGAGCGGTTTCTGGAAACGTCTGCGGGCGGGTTGAAGCATGATATCATCGGATTAAGAAAAAGCTTTTGGGAGGATGTTAAGGTTAATTTTGATGATGCCCATGAAGCGATTGAAACGATGGCAAGCATTAAGCAGCAGGCAGAGCTGCTGTCTGATCGGGAACACAATCATCGGCGCATGGATCAGCAGCTCAAACGAATTCATCAATTAAAAAAATCGCCTTATTTCGGCCGAATTGATTTTATTGAAAACGGCGAGGAGCAGGCAGAGCGAATTTATATCGGTTTAGCTTCCTGTTTGGATGAGAAGGAGGAACACTTTCTGATTTATGACTGGAGGGCGCCGATATCAAGTTTGTACTACAATTATTCCCCAGGTAAAGCGGAGTACGAGGTGCCCGGTGAAACGATAGAAGGGGAAATGGTGCTGAAACGCCAGTTTATGATCAAAAACGGCACTCTCAAGGCGATGTTTAATACCGATATGACGATTGGTGATGAAATGCTGCAAGAGGTATTAAGCCATCACTCCGATACCCAAATGAAAAACATCGTGTCTACGATTCAGAAAGAACAAAATCAGATTATCCGTAATGAAAAAAGCAAGATCCTGATCGTGCAGGGAGCGGCTGGCAGCGGGAAAACATCGGCTGCGCTTCAGCGTGTCGCTTATTTGTTATACAGGCACCGTGGCGTCATTGATGCCGGACAAATCGTTTTGTTTTCTCCCAACTTCTTATTTAACAGCTATGTCTCCTCTGTTTTGCCGGAGTTAGGAGAAGAGAATATGGAGCAGGCGACGTTTCAGGAATACATCGAGCATCGTCTTGGCCGCAAGTTCAAATGTGAAAGCCCCTTTGATCAGCTCGAATATTGCCTGACCGAAACAAAGGGAGGCGATTTTCCAACAAGGCTTGCGGGAATCACATGGAAGGCGGGTTTATCCTTTCAGCAATTCATTAATGAATACGTCACACGGCTTTCCTCTGAAGGGATGATTTTTAAAAATATTATATTCCGCGGACAAAAGCTGATCACAAAGGAGCAAATTCAATCCTATTTTTACTCATTGGATCAAAATCACTCCATTCCGAATCGGATGGAGCAAACCGCGAAGTGGCTGCTGAGTGAGCTTAACAAGCTTGAGAAAAAGGAACGGCGAAAGGATTGGGTCGTTCATGAAGCTGAGCTGCTTGACAAAGAGGACTACTTGGACGTGTACAAAAAACTGCAGGAAAGGAAACGGTTCAG
This sequence comes from Bacillus sp. LJBS17, assembly GCF_019334685.1. Lineage (NCBI taxonomy): Bacteria > Bacillati > Bacillota > Bacilli > Caryophanales > Bacillaceae > Bacillus > Bacillus sp. LJBS17. The sequence continues at coordinate 3,342,056 of NZ_CP079759.1, read as the reverse complement.
CGAGAGTACGTTTAACGATTATCAAAGAGAGCAGCAGCTGCTTGCCGCCATCATTGTGAAAAAAGCTTTCAAACCGCTCAAGCAGGCAGTCAGGCTCCTTGCATTTCTTGATGTTTCACAGCTGTATTTGCAATTGTTTTCTGGCTGGGGAGGGAAATTTCAGCATGAGAAGATGGCCGTGATAGGTGAGCTGACCCGTTCGGCATTTACGGATAATAAATTGCTCTATGAGGACGCGGCACCGTTTCTTTATATGCAGGATCTGATTGAGGGCAGAAAGAAAAATACGAAGATCAAACATCTATTTATTGACGAAGCCCAGGACTATTCACCGTTTCAGATGGCTTACATGAGAAGTATTTTTCCGGCTGCCAGCATGACAGTGCTCGGTGATATCAATCAGTCCATCTACGCGCATACCATACACGGGGATCAGCGTATGGATGCGTGCTTTGAGGATGATCCTGCTGAGTATGTTCGTTTAAAGAGAACATACAGATCAACAAGGCAGATTGTCGAGTTTACCAAAGCGATGCTTCAAGATGGAGCGGATATTGAGCCGTTTAATAGAAGCGGGGAAATGCCGCTCGTTGTCAAAACTGAAGGACATGAGAGCCTTTGCCAAAAGCTCGCGCAAGAAATTGGCCGGCTCAAGAAAAAAGGGCACGAAACAATAGCCGTCATCTGCAAGACTGCGCAGCAATGCATACAGGCGCACGCCCACATGAGTGAATATACAGATGTTCGCCTGATTCATAAAGAAAATCAACCATTCCAAAAGGGTGTTTGCGTGATTCCGGTGTATTTAGCGAAGGGAATTGAATTTGACGCAGTGCTTGTCTATGATGCATCTGAAGAACACTATCATACAGAGCACGACCGCAGGCTTTTATATACTGCGTGCACCCGTGCGATGCACATGCTGGCGGTATTTTATACAGGTGAAGCCAGTCCGTTTGTAACCGCTGTGCCGCCTCACTTATATCAGATTGCTGAATGAAGAGAAGGGAGTCCTTCTCTTTTTTCTATTTACATGAAGCATAGCCGTTTTATCATTAGGATTCTTAATAGTTATCATCATGTAAATATATTTTACTTAAGCCTAGTATTCCGGTAAAGTTCAATTAGATGCAATTTTCGATCAGTTTATAACTTTGTGAGGTGGATACGTTGCAACTTCAGGTAATGAACAGTCCGTTTAATCAGGAGCAGGCAGAGCTCCTTAACCGCCTTCTGCCGACCTTGACCGAATCCCAGAAAATCTGGCTGAGCGGATATTTATCCGCTCAATCTGTTTCCGCCCAAGAAGCTGCGGGTGCGCCGGCGGCAGCTGTGTCTGCGGAAGCACCAGCACCGGCCGTTTCAAAAGAAGTGACCGTTCTTTATGGTTCACAGACGGGAAACGCACAGGGGCTTGCAGAAAATGCCGGCAAGCAGCTTGAACAGAGCGGTTTTCAAGTGACCGTCTCATCCATGAGCGATTTTAAGCCGAATCAGCTGAAGAAGGTAACCAATCTTTTAATCGTCGTCAGTACGCATGGAGAAGGCGAGCCGCCTGATAACGCGCTGTCGTTTCACGAATTTCTGCACGGAAGACGGGCGCCTAAGCTTGAAGACCTGCGCTTTTCCGTTTTGGCGCTTGGTGACAGTTCGTACGAGTTTTTCTGCCAGACAGGGAAAGAATTTGATCAGCGCTTAGAAGAACTCGGCGGAAAACGGATTTCTCCGCGCGTTGATTGCGATCTTGACTATGATGAACCGGCAGCCGAATGGCTTGAGGGTGTATTGAAGGGATTAAATGAAGCTGGGGTCGGAAGCGCCGCGCCTGCGCCGGCGGCTGCGTCACAAACCGGTGAGTCTTCGTATTCCAGAACAAACCCGTTTCGGGCTGAAGTGTTAGAAAATTTAAATTTAAACGGCAGAGGATCAAATAAAGAAACACGCCATGTGGAGCTGTCTCTTGAAGGATCTGGCCTGACTTACGAGCCTGGTGACAGCCTCGGCGTCTATCCGGAAAACGATCCGGAACTTGTCGAGCTGCTCCTAAAGGAAATGAATTGGGACCCGGAAGAAATTGTGACGCTTAATAAGCAAGGTGATGTCCGTCCGCTGAAAGAAGCGCTGATTTATCACTATGAGATTACCGTTCTCACAAAACCGCTTCTTGAACAGGCAGCCCAGCTGACAGGGAACGATGAGCTTAGAGAGCTTTTAGCCCCGGGAAATGAGGAGAATGTAAAAGCCTATATTGAAGGGCGCGATTTGCTTGATCTCGTCCGTGACTATGGCCCATTTAGTGTATCTGCGCAGGAGTTTGTCTCTATTTTGCGAAAAATGCCTGCCCGCCTTTATTCGATTGCAAGCAGTTTATCCGCAAATCCGGATGAAGTGCATTTAACAATCGGCGCAGTCCGCTACGATGCGCACGGCCGTGAACGAAAAGGCGTCTGCTCGATTTTGTGCGCGGAACGTCTGCAGCCGGGTGACACACTGCCGGTTTATGTACAGCACAATCAAAACTTTAAGCTTCCGAAAGACCCTGAAACACCGATTATCATGGTGGGCCCTGGGACAGGCGTCGCACCTTTCCGTTCCTTTATGCAGGAGCGTGAGGAGACGGGAGCGGAAGGAAAGGCATGGATGTTCTTTGGCGATCAGCACTTTGTCACGGATTTCCTTTACCAGACAGAGTGGCAGAATTGGCTCAAAGACGGTGTGCTGACAAAAATGGATGTGGCGTTCTCACGTGATACGGAAGAAAAAGTATATGTGCAGCACCGCATGCTCGAACACAGCGCAGAATTGTTTGAATGGCTTCAAGAAGGAGCGGCTGTTTACATTTGCGGAGATGAAAAGCATATGGCGCATGACGTCCATCACACATTACTTGAAATTATCGAAAAAGAAGGCAATATGAGCCGCGAAGAAGCGGAGGCTTATCTTGCCGATATGCAGCAGCAAAAACGCTATCAGCGTGATGTATATTGATTTGACTTGAAAGGAGTTTTTCAACATGGTGACCAAAATTCTAAAAGCACCGGACGGCTCTCCAAGTGATGTTGAACGCATTAAAAAAGAAAGTGATTATTTGCGCGGCACGCTGAAAGAAGTGATGCTCGATCGAATCAGTGCCGGAATTCCGGATGATGATAACCGCCTGATGAAACACCACGGCAGTTATTTGCAGGATGATCGGGACCTCCGAAATGAACGCCAAAAGCAGAAACTTGAGCCCGCATATCAGTTTATGCTGCGCGTGCGTATGCCAGGGGGCGTCTCGACGCCTGAACAATGGCTTGTCATGGATGACCTGTCCCAGAAATACGGGAACGGCACATTAAAATTGACGACACGTGAAACGTTCCAAATGCACGGGATTCTGAAATGGAACATGAAGAAAACCATTCAGACGATCCACTCAGCACTTTTGGATACGATCGCAGCCTGCGGAGACGTAAACCGTAACGTCATGTGCGCATCAAACCCTTATCAATCTGAAATCCACTCAGAGGTATACGAGTGGTCTAAAAAATTAAGTGATGATCTACTGCCGCGGACGAGAGCCTATCATGAAATTTGGCTTGATGAGGAAAAAGTTGCCGGCACGCCGGAGGAAGAAGTCGAGCCAATGTACGGACCGCTCTATCTGCCGCGGAAGTTTAAAATCGGTATTGCCGTTCCGCCGTCTAATGATATTGACGTCTTTTCACAAGATCTGGGATTCATTGCGATTGTCGAGGATGGCAAGCTGATCGGTTTTAACGTGGCAATCGGCGGCGGTATGGGAATGACGCATGGCGATACTGCGACATATCCGCAATTAGCCAAGGTGATCGGATTCTGCCGGCCTGAGCAAATGTATGACGTTGCTGAAAAAACGATTACGATTCAGCGTGATTACGGCAACCGTTCTGTCCGTAAAAATGCGCGGTTCAAATACACAGTTGACCGCCTCGGTTTAGAAAACGTAAAAGAAGAATTGGAAAACCGTCTCGGCTGGAGCCTGGAAGAAGCGAAGCCGTATCATTTCGATCATAACGGCGACCGTTACGGCTGGGTGGAAGGCATTGAGGATAAATGGCATTTTACGCTGTTTGTCGAAGGCGGCCGTGTAACAGATTACGATGACTATAAACTGATGACAGGCTTGCGGGAAATCGCCAAAGTTCATACAGGCGAGTTCCGGCTGACGGCCAATCAGAACTTAATGATTGCGAACGTTTCAAGCGATAAAAAAGAAGAAATCAGTGCTTTAATTGAACAATACGGATTAACTGACGGCAAGCATTATTCAGCGCTTCGCCGCAGCTCGATGGCATGCGTCGCTCTTCCGACCTGCGGATTGGCAATGGCTGAAGCAGAACGTTATTTGCCGACCCTGTTAGATAAGGTTGAAGAGATTATTGACGAAAATGGCCTTCGTGATCAGGAAATCACCATTCGCATGACAGGATGCCCGAACGGCTGCGCACGTCATGCGCTCGGTGAGATCGGATTTATCGGAAAGGCGCCGGGCAAATATAATATGTATCTTGGCGCTGCGTTTGACGGAAGCCGTTTAAGCAAAATGTATCGTGAAAACATCGGTGAAGCAGACATTTTAAGCGAGCTGCGCGTCCTTCTTTCCCGCTATGCGAAAGAACGCGAGGAAGGCGAGCATTTCGGTGACTTCGTCATCCGTGCGGGCATTATTAAAGCAACAACTGACGGTACGAATTTTCATGATTGAGAAAACTAAGAAGAGAGACAGGGAATAGCTTCCTGTCTCTTTTTTCTGTAATTTGCTCTGCTGCAAAAAAGTTCACTGTGAGCATATCATGAGAAAAAATACCCTAAAAAGGGTACTATAAAAGAAGACAAGTGTGGAGGGAACTCCTGCGAAACCACATAGCGGATGCAAGGCCAGACTAGCTTAGCGGCTTTTAGACAAACAGATTTTTTGGCTCATCATGCCGACACACAACAGACGAAGGAGGTCATGCATTTGGACATATTTTTAGTTGTGCTCGTATTATTAACGATTATTGCGATTTCTAATATCGTGAACCGGTTTATTCCGTTTATTCCGGTGCCGCTGATTCAAGTGGCTCTTGGGATTCTTGCCGCCTCATTTCCACAGGGACTTCATTTTGAATTAAACACCGAATTGTTTTTTGTTCTTTTTATCGCGCCTCTGCTATTTAATGATGGAAAGAGGACACCGCGGGCAGAGCTTTGGAATTTAAGGGCTCCGATTTTATTGCTTGCACTCGGCCTTGTATTTGCGACTGTGATTGTAGGCGGCTACACGATTCACTGGATGATTCCTGCTATTCCGCTGGCAGCGGCCTTTGGACTTGCGGCCATTCTTTCACCGACTGATGTCGTCGCTGTCAGCGCATTATCAGGAAGAGTGAAAATGCCAAAAGGGATTCTTCGCCTGCTGGAAGGTGAGGGGCTGATGAATGACGCATCAGGTCTGGTGGCCTTTAAGTTTGCGATTGCAGCGGCAGTGACTGGCGCATTTTCATTAGCGCAAGCGGCTGTCAGCTTTGTCTTTATTTCTCTCGGAGGCTTGCTGTGCGGGGTTGTCATTTCATTTTTGATTATTCGTTTTCGCCTATTTCTGCGCCGCCTTGGCATGCAGGATGTCACGATGCATATGCTGATTCAAATTCTGACGCCGTTTGTGATTTATTTGGCAGCTGAAGAAATCGGCGTTTCCGGCATTTTAGCTGTTGTGGCTGGCGGTATTACCCATGCGGTTGAACAGGATCGTCTGGAATCTACGATGATCAAGCTGCAAATTGTCTCCTCAAGTACGTGGAACATTATTTTATTTATTTTGAACGGCCTGGTCTTCGTTATTCTCGGCACGCAAATCCCTGATGTTATTTCTGTTATCTTTAACGACACTGCCATCAGCAACATGAAGGTGATCGGCTATATCCTAGTCATCACATTTACGTTAATGCTCCTGAGATTCCTGTGGGTGCTGTTCTTCTGGAACGGCAAATGGTTCTTTAATAAAGATCAGAACATCTATAAACCGGGTCTTCGTTCGACGCTGTTAATTTCGATTTCCGGTGTGCGTGGAGCAGTAACGCTTGCAGGTTCTTTTTCCATTCCGTATTTCCTGCAGGACGGCACGCCGTTTCCGGAAAGAAATCTGATTCTCTTTTTAGCAGCCGGCGTCATTTTATGCACGCTTGTCATTGCTACCGTTGTGCTGCCGATTCTGACTGAAAAAGAAGAAGAGGACGAGGAACGAAACAAGAAGCTGCTGACGGCGAGACGCAAATTGATCAAAACAGCCCTTCAAACGATTAAAGAGGACATGAATGAGACAAACAAAACGGCCTCTCTTGCGGTGATAGCTGAATACAATGAGAAAATGAAAAATCTTCGTTTTCAGCAATATACATCGTCTAATCGCATCAAAAAGCACGAGCGTAAAGTCCGTGCCCAAGGGGTTAAGGCAGAGCAAGAGGCGCTGATGAAAATGCTGGAGCGGGGAGACATCCCGGAAGAAACAGCAAATGTGCTGCAAGAACGATTTAACGAGTTGGAAATTTTGTATGCGAACCCGTTTAAAGTCGGATTATCAAAAACAAGGCTCAAGAGGCTGATGTATTGGATTTTCTTCGGTGAACATAAAAAGCCGGAGATGTCGATTTTAAATGAAGCGGGATTGATACGGGCAACAAGAGTGAAAACGGCAAAAGCAGCGATAGAATATCTGGAAAAACACAAGACGGAAGAGCATAAAGAAGTGTTTTTATCTGTCATTACATTCTATAAACAGTTAATTTTCAGGCTGGAGCACAGCCATCATGAGCTGAAATCAAGCGCCCATTTTGAAAATCAGAAGCTGGAAGTGAAGCTGAAGGCTGTACAGGCGATCAGAAATGAAATTCAAACACTTTTCGAGGAAAGAGAAATTTCCCGGGACATCTCCCATGAGCTTCGCCAATACATTAATGATGTCGAAGCCGCCATGCTTGAAGGCGGCGAATAAATGCAGCAAAAAAGCTGGCGTTAGAGCGCCAGCTTTTTTTATATTAAGGGCGATGAAATGCGACAGTGCTGCCATCCCGGTCGAACCAGCCTCTGAAGGCCCAGTTGATCCAGCCGCCATCGCCTTTGTTTGTAAAGGTTCCGTCTTCAAATACCCAAATGCCATACGTAATGCCGTCGTAAACGGCTGAGCCGTAAAATTGCACACCGTTCAAATGATCTTCATATTCCTGGCTTAAATTAAAGACCATGACGTTATATTTTTGGCCGGACGCGTAGAAGGAAGACTCCATGAGGTTTTTCACAAAGCCATCCCTATTCTGTGCGGATTTGATGGCATCAGCGATCTGGTTGGCAATTCCAAGTACATCCAGGTTGACGTTTAAACCTACATCAGCGGCAGTTGTTCCAGCAGTAGTTGTCTGCGACATCTTCGGAGCAGGATTTTCTTCAGCGGAAGCAAAGGACAAAGGGGCAATTGTCAAAGCGGCACCAAGAGCAAGTGTCATTGGGATACGAATACGTTTCAAGTTGTTTCCTCCTTTGTTTTCATTTGGTTACACTACACGCATACCCTGCTCAATGTATTTGTAATCTCAATATTGTTAAAATAGGAAAAAAATAGTGTTTGAATTTGCCTGTGCTGTGAAAAAAGAAGCAAAAAGAGGGTCTTAAGCGTATTATTGGTATCGGCTGAGAGGAATGTGAGATAATATAGACGCTTACATTTCAGTGAAAGGGTGGATGTTCAAGTGCCAACAAGTTTAAAAGATACTGTAAAGTTACATAACGGAGTTGAAATGCCTTGGTTCGGTCTGGGTGTTTTTAAAGTAGAAAATGGTAATGAAGCGACTGAATCAGTGAAAGCGGCAATTAAAAATGGCTATCGCAGTATTGATACAGCAGCGATCTACAAAAATGAAGAAGGCGTTGGCATCGGGATTAAAGAATCCGGTGTGGCAAGAGAAGAGCTCTTCATCACATCAAAAGTGTGGAATGAAGATCAAGGCTACGAAACAACGCTTGCTGCCTTTGAAAAAAGCCTGGAAAGATTACAGCTTGATTACTTAGATTTATATTTGATCCATTGGCCTGGCAAAGATAAATATAAAGATACATGGCGCGCGCTTGAAAAGCTGTACAAAGATGGCAAAATTCGCGCGATCGGCGTCAGCAACTTCCAAGTTCATCATTTAGAAGAGCTGTTGAAAGATGCTGAAATCAAACCGATGGTGAACCAAGTTGAATTTCACCCTCGTTTGACGCAAAAAGAATTAAGAGATTACTGCAAAGCGCAAGGCATTCAGCTGGAAGCGTGGTCTCCGCTCATGCAGGGACAGCTTTTGGATAACGAAGTGCTGACACAGATTGCTGAAAAACACAATAAATCTGTGGCTCAAGTGATTTTGCGCTGGGATCTGCAGCATGAAGTTGTAACCATTCCAAAATCCATTAAAGAACACCGTATCATCGAAAACGCTGATATTTTTGATTTCGAATTGTCTCAAGAAGACATGGACAAAATTGACGCATTAAATAAAGATGAGCGTGTCGGCCCAAATCCTGATGAGCTTCTGTTTTAATCAAAAAACTCCCCGTTATGGGGAGTTTTTTTAGTGCGTTTTTTTCTGTTGAATGAAAAACAGCATCAAAAAGGAAATGACAACAATACAGACGACCCACGCCCAAGCAAGGGTATTGTTGCCGGAATCCAATGCGACATATATCGCCGTCGGCAGTGTTTGCGTAACACCGGGGATGTTTCCTGCAAACATGAGTGTTGCGCCAAATTCTCCGAGCGCCCGCGCAAGGCTGAGGATGCTTCCGGTCAGTAACGAAGGATAGGCAAGCGGGACGGAGATATGGATAAACACTTTCCATCTGCTAGCGCCGTCTACCATTGCCGCACCTTGTATATCGGGATCAATGTCAGCAAATCCGTTTTTGGCTGATTGATACATAAGCGGAAAGGCTACAACAGCCGAGGCGATCACAGCGGCCCACCAGGTGAAAATGACAGGCTGCTGGAAAATCCACTCGATGGCTTGTCCGATGAAGCTGTGCTTTCCGAAAATGACGATCAAAATAAAACCGACAACAGTAGGCGGAAGAACGAGCGGAAGCATAAAACATGTTTCGAGTGCCGTTTTTCCGAAAAATGATGCCCGTGACATCCATGCTCCAGCAAGTGTTCCGAGAATAATGACAACAATTCCGGCAACTGCCGCCACCTGAAAGGAAAGCACAACGGGTGTGAAAAATTCTGAAGTGCTTATGCTACTCGGCAGTAAAGCCATATTTCTCAAATACTTTCATTGCTTCATCAGATTGCAGGTATTCGTAAAATTCCTTCGCTTCCTTACGGTGTTTTGTATCTTTTACGATTCCTAACGGATAGACAATTGGGCTGTGTGTATCTGCTTTTGCCTCGTCAATAATGTTGACCTTTTTCGAGACCAGGGCATCTGTTTTATAAACAATACCTGCGTCTACATTGCCGGTTTCAACATAAGAAAGAACTTGGCGAACGTCTTTTCCATACACAATTTTATCCTTCACTTTTTCCCATAAAGACAGCTTTGTCAGTGATTCTTTCCCATAAGCTCCTGCCGGTACGGATTCCGGAGTGCCAAGGGCGATTTTTTCTGATTCAGCCAGATTGCTGAAGCTTGTCACAGGTGAATCTCCGTTTTTCGGTACGACCAGCACAATTTCATTACCGACTAAATCAGTGCTGTCTTTTTTTGCGATATCTCCATCATCCACCAGCTTTTTAAATTTATCCTCAGCAGCTGAGAAGAACAGATCTGCTCCTGCTCCTTGAGAAATCTGTTTTTGCAAGGCGCCGGATGAGCCATAGTTATCTTGGATGGTAATATTTTGATGCTCTTTTTCATAATTTTTTTGGATTTCCTCAAGTGCATCCTGCGCGCTGGCGGCAGCTGAGATGGTTAACGTTACTTTTTTCTCGCTGTCCGTTGAAGACTGGTTTGAAGAACAGCCTGCTGCAAGGAGAAAAGCAGTTAAGGCTGCGATGAAAATAGAATACTTCTTAAACATGATTGCACCCCTTATCATTAGATATAACTAATTATAACTGATTATGTTTGGTTTATGTGGGTTTTTTTACATTCGGCGAAAAGGTATAATAAAATAGGAGAGTGATGATGATGAATGAAACCTCTTCCTATACGATAGAAGAAGTTGCAGGTCTGCTGAAGGTATCAAAGCTGACCGTTTATGATTTGATTAAAAAAGGCGTGCTGCCTGCTTATCGTGTCGGAAGGCAGATGCGTGTGGATGAAGAAGATTTAAAGCAATATAAAACGAATATGAGAATGTCTCAGCCCATCGCTGCAACAGAAGCGCCGAAACAGGTGCAGGAGGCTGAGCCGGACGGCAGACCGAATGTCATGATCAGCGGACAGGACATTTCGATGGATCTTCTCAGCAAGCATTTGGAGAATGCCATTCAGGAGACGCCGCTCCGTAAATACAAAGGAAGCTTAAACAGCCTGATTGATATGTATCAAGGCAAGTGTGACATTGTCAGCCTCCATTTGTACGATGCTGAAACGGGCCAGTATAACGCTCCTTATGTAAAACGGATTTTGACAGGTGAACCGTTTTGTCTCATCAATGTCGTTCTCCGCAAAGCAGGACTGTATGTGAAAAAAGGGAATCCGAAAAACATTCAAGGCTGGAAAGACTTGAAAAGAGCCGATATCCGGATCATCAACAGGGAAAAGGGTTCTGGCGCAAGGGTGCTCCTTGATGAACAGCTTGGCTTGTTTGGTGTGAATCCGGCTGATGTAAAGGGATACGGCGATATCGTGACCGATCATTACGCTGCCGCTTCACAAGTTTCAAGCGGACAGGCTGACGCGGGAATCGGGGCGCAGCACGCGGCACATATGGGCAGTGTTGATTTTATCCCGCTCATCGACGAACAATATGATATCGTTGTTTTGAAAAAACATGAGCAGCTGCTGAAAGCCGTGAAGGAGATTTTGAATTCTGAGGAATACAAGGCGAATTTGTCTCATTTAAACGGCTATGAAACGAAGCTGACTGGCAAGGTGATGTTGGAAACGTAAAAAATCCCTCTTGATAGAGGGATTTTTTCATTCGGAAAACCTGAGCAGGTCACCATTTAAAATTTTATCAGAGAGAGAAAGTTCTTCGTTTGCTTTCTCCTTGTAAGGGAGGCACGCATCCTGATCTTCCAGCACTTCACCTGTTTTTTGGCTATAGCACGTGTTCTTTGTGTATATATAATCGTTCGTAATAAAGCTGCCGTTTCGCAGAACGGCGAATGGGGTGCGGTCGCCCGACAGCAAATCATTGCCGAATTGGATATCGCCTTTTGTCTCAACGCCGAGCAAATGCATCAGCGTCGGCCTGACGTCGACCTGTCCCCCGGCATCAGGGATGGTTTCCGGCTTTTGATCGGTGATTCCCGGGATATGTATGATAAACGGCACCCGCTGGAGCTGAACGTTGTCATACGGTGTGATTTCGTCTTTCCCTAAAAACTCAGCCATGGCCTCGTTATGGGCTTCAGAAATGCCGTAATGATCTCCCATAAATACGATCATCGAATTTTCGTATAAGCCTTCGTCCTTCAGTTTTTTGATAAAATGCTTCAATGCCTCATCCTCATAGCGAACCGTGGTCACATAGCGGTTTAACAGATCACTGCTTGAATCGAATTCATCTATCAGCTGATCCTTTTCATCAATCTCAAACGGAAAATGATTCGTTAACGTGATAAAACTGCTGTAGAACGGCTGCGGCAGGCTTTTCAGCTTTTCGGCGGACTGCTCTAAAAATTCTTTGTCTTTTAAGCCCCAGCTTGTCGATGTCCCGGGAGTGACATGAAAATCATCAACATCAAAAAAGCGGTCAATGCCAAATGTATCGTACATGACATCTCTGTTCCAAAATGTTTTATGGTTAGCATGAAAGACGGCTGAATAATAATCGTGCTGCTTCAGCGATTTATACATCGTATGAAATTGATGGTCGCTTTTCGTGAAAAAGACGGCGCCGCTAAGGGAAGGATACAGCGAGTTAGCAACGATGAATTCTGAATCAGATGTTTTCCCTTGTTCTGTTTGCTGATAGAAATGATCAAAGGAATAGCTTTTTTTAATGAGATCATTCATAAATGGGGTAATTTCTTTTCCATTTACTTTTTCATTCAGAACAAAGCTTTGGGTCGATTCAAGTGTTACAAAGATGACATTGCGCCCCTTTGCAAGACCGAATTTGCTTTGATCAGGCTTGCTGTAATCAGCCTCTGTATAGTTTTTAATGGCAGTTATACTGTCTTCATCGGCAAAAGCTTTCGCGCTGATATTAACAGTCTGAGAAATTGTATCGTAAATATGGAACTGAAACAGGCCGATGCTTTTGACTAGCATTTCCCGGTCAAAAGAATGTGCCAAAAGCTTCGGCTGCTGTACTTCTGCAAGTGCCAGTGTGCATAAAAGCATGCCGCAGGAAGCTGCATAGTACCGTTTGATCGTGCGGGGAGCGGCTTTTGTCTGTGGGTGTTTGGTTTTTCTGGCGAACAGCAGCAGAAAAACCAAATCCACAAACAGGGCGATAAACAGAGGATGGAACAATTCTTTTACACTGCTTCCCATATCGCTCATGTTGCTCGCCTGAAATAAAACCGGAATGGTAATAAAATCGATATAAAAGCCGTAAAAAATCGTATTAGAGATCAAGATAACAGTCAGAACCAAATTGGCAATCAGCAAAAAAGCCCGCTGCTTGTTTCCTTTCAGAAGCAGGCCGATCCCGAATAAAGGAAGAATAAAGCTGAGCGGGTTGACCAGCAGCATTAGCTCCTCCAACAGAGTATCGATTTGCAAATCAAAGCCGAGTTTATATATCACATACGTTTTGATCCACATAAATAAGATCGAAAAACATAAAAACCGCTGATTGTGAAAAAAGGTTCCTTTCATCAATATGACTCCTCACGTTTTCTTGATCATCTGCATGAAATGCTTCTTAAGTAAAACCTACTAAAAACAGCCGGTTCAGACAAGTCTCAGCACTCATGTGTTTAAAACATGCGCCCATGAAACAGCATATAAAAGTAGTAACATGAAGCAAGGGTCAGGCCGGCTAGCACGAGCTGCTCAGAAAAACTGCCTGTCTTCATATATAATGGAAGCCGAACGCGGATCGTTGAAGGGAATAATAATTTGATTCCGTTCACCGTCCAAGCGTCAAGAAACAAGTGGCTCGCCATTCCGATCATCAGGCCGGCTGATATGTTTTTATCTGGAATGTATGTAGAAGTGATAAAAAACATGATGAGCATAAACAGCAAGCTGTGTGTAAATGTACGATGGCCAAAAACGGAGCTGACCACTTTCGATAAAATAGGAAATTTTCTCCCGATTTTGCTTTGTGTGTGGCAGATATCGGGTATTAATGCTCCAACCGCGCCTGACGCAGCCATAAGCACTGGATCAAATCCATAATAATAAGCCGCTGCCGTACAAGAAGCGATGCCTCCCATGATGTGTGTTTTTCCTGTCATTTGCCGCTTCTCCTTTTATCTTTTGCAAAAAATCTCTGAATTACAAATATATCAAGAGAATGTATGTTTGATCAACAGGACTTTGGACGATAAAAAATATCCCGCATAATTTTTCAGGAAAGAGGCATCTTAAACATGTACCTATTTTTTAAAAGAGGTGATACGAATGGGTTTCTTTAATAAAGATAAAGGAAAACGTTCCGAAAAAGAAAAAAACGTAATCCAAGGAGCTCTTGAAGATGCTGGTTCAGCTCTAAAAGATGATCCGCTTCAAGAAGCTGTGCAAAAAAAGAAAAATAATCGATAACCACATGCGGATAGAGCTTGGCTCTATCCGTATTTTCCATCTGTTCCCTTTGACAGATCATCCTTTCTTTGATAACCTTCTGGGAGTAACTGAATAATTAAATCCTCACTCTTTCTCAGTGAGGTAGAGGTTGCGCGGATGATAAGTCACACATGCCAGGCTGACAGGAGCTGTTAAACATGTGTAAAAGGCATCAGCGCCGAAGTGTGGAGAAAGCCGATCCTTCTCTATGCTGGGACTGTATCTGAATAAGTGCAGGACTGCCGCGTGCTTTTTCGCGGAGGGCTATCCGGAGATCAAGGGTGTGTGTTTCTTTAAGCATGGACTTTTGTTCAGGCTTTTTTTGCGTTTATATGATCTCGGGGTCTGGTCCGTACAAAGAATCATGGAGGTACTGGAATGGAACAGACAAAAAAATGGGGTTTTTGGTTATTAACGGCGTTTGTCGTTGGAAATATGGTTGGATCAGGAATTTTCTCCTTGCCGAGCTCGCTTGCTTCAATTGCGAGTCCGTTTGGAGCTACGTCCGCCTGGCTTTTGACAGGTGCCGGCGTGCTGATGATTGCACTTGTGTTCGGACACTTGTCCATTCGCAAGCCTGAACTGACAGCGGGACCGCAAAGTTATGCAAGAGCGCTGTTTTCTGACCCGAAAAAAGGCAACGCTGCCGGTTTCACAATGGTGTGGGGCTACTGGGTGGCGAGCTGGATCAGTAACGTGGCGATCATCACAAGTCTCGCCGGTTACTTGACTTCGTTCTTCCCGATCTTGGTTGATAAACGTGAGATGTTTTCGATCGGCGGGCAAGAGGTGACACTCGGCCAATTACTGACGTTTGCCGTATGTACGATCTTGTTATGGGGAACGCACGCGATTCTTGTTGCCAGCATTAACGGCGCAAGTAAATTAAACTTTGTCACAACGCTTTCTAAAGTATTAGGTTTTGTCTTCTTTATCGTTGCTGGTTTATTTGTGTTTCAAACGACATTATTCGGTCATTTTTATTTCCCGGTTCAAGGAGAAAACGGCACAAGCATTGGAATTGGCGGCCAGGTTCATAACGCCGCGATTTCTACACTGTGGGCGTTTGTCGGAATTGAATCCGCGGTGATCCTGTCCGGCCGTGCGCGCTCTCAGCGTGATGTGAAACGTGCGACAATTACCGGCTTGCTGATTGCCTTGAGCATATATATTATTGTGACTTTAATTACGATGGGTGTTCTGCCGCATGATAAGCTTGTCGGCTCTGAAAAACCATTTGTTGATGTACTCTATGCGATTGTTGGAAACGCGGGAAGCGTGATTATGGCGCTTTTGGCTATCCTTTGTTTATTCGGAACGATGCTCGGCTGGATTTTGCTTGGCTCTGAGGTGCCATACCAAGCAGCTAAAGCGGGAGATTTCCCGGCATTTTTTGCAAAAACGAATAAAAAGGGAAGTCCGGTCATTGCACTCATTATTACAAACGTCATGTCACAGGTCTTCATTTTCTCGGTTATTTCCCGGACAATAAGTGACGCATTTACATTTTTAACGACAGCGGCTACACTCGCATATTTAATTCCGTATCTAGTATCTGCAATCTACAGCTTGAAGGTAGTCATCAAAGGTGAAACGTATGACCAGCTGAAAGGCTCCCGTGTAAGAGACGGATTGATCGCAATACTGGCGTGTGCATACTCCGTGTTTGTTATCGTAACAGGCACAGCAGATTTAACGACATTTATCCTCGGCATCGGTTTATTCTTTGTCGGCTTAATCGTTTATCCATTTGTGAGTAAAAAGTTCCAGAAAGAAAAACAAGCATAATGAAAAGACACCTGATTTGCTCAGGTGTCTTTTTTATAAAATCACAATTTCTCCTGTTAGGAATCCGTTCGTTAAATATGCAAAAAACGTTTTTCAGTCTCTCCAGCATAAAAAAACTGATCGTGTTGAGGATGCAGCTTAATATGAATGGCTCAAAGAAAATATCCGATATGATTCAAATTGAGCCGTTCCTTATAAATAAGCAAAAGAGCCGCGGGCAGGCGGCTCTTTTGTTTATTTAGTCAAGCTTTCCGTAATAAACTTCAGTTGTCCTTCTAATGAAATCGGGTCAGAGAAATAGAATCCGATCGGATCCATCTTGTAGACATGGCCATTTTTAACGGCATTCAGGTTCTTCCAAATGGAGCTTTCAAAAACGCCGCCATCATCACCGCCTGATTGCCATGGGCCCGCGAAAATGTAATCTCCGGCGAAGTCAGGGAGCTTCTCTAATGAAATACTTGTATAACCTGGCCCCTGGTCAATGGCTTTTTCTTTTGTCAGCTTTGTAGCCTGCAGGCCAAGGTCTTTGTAAATGATGCTTCCGCCTCTTCCAAAGTCTTTACCGAATACGTAAATGTCTTTTCCGTTCGTTTGCATAATGGAAATGGTTTTGTCACCGACCGCTTTTTTGATTTTTGTTTTAGCGGCCGCAACTTTTTTATCCCACTCGGCCAGCCATTTTTCAGCTTTATCTTCAGTTCCCGTCATTTTTGCAAATTCTTTCAGCTGTTCGATGTTGTCGAGCTTATCGTATTTTACTGCGACAGTCGGCGCAATTTTTTCAAGCTTTTTAATATCAGCGCCCTGTGTTGTCCAGACGATAATCAGGTCAGGGTTCAAATCAATGACCTTTTCAACCGAAGTGCCGTCTCCGATGTTTTCGACGCCGTCAGTTTTTCCTTTGTAGTAAGGGTTTTTAAATACATTCTCAGGCGCACCGACAACGTTGATGCCGAGTGTTTTGAAGTAGCCGTAATAGCCGTCTGCCATGACAACCACCCGTTTAGGATGCTTCGGGATTTTTACATTTCCGTTTTCAGCCTTGTATGTAAAGGTTTCTGCGCCTTTTGAATCAGAGGCAGAACCTTTGCTTTCTGAGTTATTCCCGCAGGCTGCCAGCGCTGCAATCAATAACAGGGCAAAAAACGCGGCTCCGAGTTTCTTGTATATATGGGTCATATCTCATACCTTCTTTCTAAAAGATAGATGAAAAAGAGAATCATTATCATCTGTGATTATACCACTGCAAGTGCCGGTTGACACGATATTTTTGCAAATGCATTTTCATTTTTGTTCAAAACACTCTATTAAATCAGCTGAAAAAAGTGATATACTGAAACAGCAATTGATAATCATTATCAGTAACAGAAAGGAAGTACGGCAGTTGAGTCAACATAAAAATATACGGACTGCATCAGAAGAAATCCAATGGACGTCAAGGACATATGGCGCGATCATCGTCCTTATTGCAGGTCTATGCCTGCTTTGCCTTGGCGCATTTTTATCCATATCCCTCGGTGCAGCGGATATTCATTTGCGCACTGTATGGGACGCCATTTTTCATTATCAGCCGACAAAGACATCTCACCAAATTATACATGATCTTCGACTGCCTAGAACGGCGGCTGCCGCGCTTGTAGGCGCATTGTTGGCAGTGTCGGGAGCAATCATGCAGGGGATGACGAGAAACCCTTTGGCAGAGCCTTCGATTATGGGTGTGACTTCAGGCTCTGCGTTTGCGGTTTCGATTGCGTTTGCCTTTTTTCCCGGGCTTTCTGCAATGGGGCTTGTGCTATGGTCCTTTGCGGGAGCGGGGCTGGGGGCATCGACGGTAATGGGCATAGGCATGTTTTCAAGGGGCGGACTTACGCCTGTAAAGCTTGCTCTGGCGGGTACGGCAGTTACTTATTTCTTTACCGGCATTTCAACTGCCATTGCAATCCGCTTTGATGTCGCTCAGGATATCAGCTTTTGGTACGCAGGCGGGGTAGCGGGTGTGAAATGGCCGGGGGTCCAGCTTTTGCTTATTGCAGGGGCTGTCGGTTTAACGCTCGCGTTTTTCATCGCCCGGTCTGTGACAGTGTTAAGTCTCGGTGACGATCTGGCAAAAGGGCTTGGACAATATACATCAGCGGTGAAACTGGTTGGCATGCTTATTGTAGTAATTCTGACCGGAGCTGCGGTTTCCATTGCCGGCACCATTGCATTTATCGGGCTGATCATTCCGCATATTACCCGTTTTTTGGTCGGTGTGGATTATCGGTGGATCATTCCTTGCTCGGCGGTGCTCGGTGCTGTTTTGCTTGTTTTTGCTGACATAGCGGCCAGACTCGTAAATGCGCCCTTTGAAACGCCTGTCGGCGCGCTGACTTCTCTGATCGGCGTTCCCTTTTTCTTTTATTTGGCACGTCGTGAAAGGAGAGGGCTGTAATGAAAACAAAAACAAACAAACCGCTTATTGTAATGGCTGTGACCTTTTTGCTTATCGTGGTGGTCTTTTTTATCAGTCTCAATTTGGGCGTTATCAAAATTGCACCGCTTAAAACGCTTCAGGTCTTTTTCGGCCAAGGAACGGCGCGTGATGAACTTGTCTTATTTGAGTTCAGGCTGCCCAGGATCATCCTTTCTTTGCTTGTTGGAGCAGGGATCTCCGTAGCTGGAGCCATTTTGCAAAGCGTGTCTCAAAATGAACTTGCCGAGCCTGGTATTCTCGGAATTAACGCCGGCGGTTCACTTGCTGTAGTGCTTTTTATATACTTTTTTCAAGGGTCAGCTTCAGATCTCAGCTTTTTCGGAACATTTATGCTGCCGTTCAGTGCTTTGGCAGGAGCAATCCTCGCTGCGTTTCTCATTTATATTCTGGCATGGAAAAAAGGCGTGACACCGATTCGGCTGATTTTAGTCGGCATAGGGGTGAATGCCGGATTCAACGCCCTGTTGCTGATTTTTCAGCTCAAGATGGACCCTCATGATTTTATGCAAGCCGCGGTTTGGATATCCGGCTCAATATGGGGGGCGAACTGGAATATGATCTGGGCGATTCTCCCTTGGATTGTGATCTTGCTTCTGTTTACTTTATATAAGGCACGCTATTTGAACATTATGCAGCTCGGAGACCAATTGGCGACCGGACTGGGCACCGCTGTTGAAAAGGAAAGACGGATTCTTCTTCTGGCAGCGGTCACTCTTGCCGCTTCATGCGTGGCAGCTGCGGGGGGCATTGCGTTTCTCGGATTGATCGCGCCGCATGTGGCTAGAAGGCTGACCGGTCCACGTCACCAGACGCTGATACCGGTCTCCGCCTTCATCGGCTCATTCCTGTTTTTGCTTGCTGATACGCTGGCGAGAAATGTATTGGCACCATCAGAAATTCCGGTCGGACTTGTCATTTCCGTGCTAGGTGCGCCTTACTTTATTTATTTATTGATGAAAGCGAATTAGAGGAGGGGGCCGAATATGAATTCATTATCAACGGAACAGCTTGGAATCGGTTATGGCGACAGGGTGATTGTAGAGGATTTAAATATATCGATTCCTAAAGGGAAAATTACCACCTTAATTGGCCCGAACGGCTGCGGGAAATCAACGATTTTAAAAACAATGTCCAGAATTATGCGTTCACATGCAGGTGCCGTCTATTTAAACGGCAAAGCGATTCATAAAATGTCTACAAAGGACATTGCGAAAGATATGGCGATTCTTCCACAGACACCTGAAGCGCCGAGCGGCCTAACAGTGCACGAATTGGTGTCGTACGGCAGGTTTCCGCATCAATCAGGATTCGGCAGATTAAATGACGAAGACCGCCGGATTATCAAATGGGCGCTTGAAGAAACAGGCATGGCTGAATATGCTGAACGGCCGATTGAGGCATTGTCAGGCGGACAGCGTCAACGCGTGTGGATTGCCATGGCGCTTGCGCAAGGGACGGAACTGCTTCTGCTGGATGAACCTACAACGTATCTTGATCTTGCACATCAGCTTGAAATTCTGCAGCTGCTTGACAGACTCAACAAAGAGCAAGGGCGGACGATTTTAATGGTCATTCATGATCTTAACCATGCAGCTCGTTTTTCTCATTATATGATCGCGCTCAAAAAAGGCACGGTCATCAAGGAAGGAACTGCACTGGAGGTCATGACACCGGACATTTTGAAGCAGGTATTTCAGATTGATGCCGAAATCGTGACTGATCCCCGTACAAATAAACCTGTATGCTTGACCTATGACTTGATTAAAAATGAAAAAGAGCTAGTTACTGTATGAAAAAATCCCGGTTCGAAGCCGGGATTTTTTTTATTCGGCTTTGAAAATACAATTTTTCTATTTGATGCCGTCATTTCAATAAAAGGATTGCAAGTCTTTTTGAATTAATAGATAATATTGGTTAGAATGTTTCGAAAATATTACATAGTTTACAGAAAGAGGAGATCGTTGTGTCCAAGAAGAAAAAATGGCTTATTGGCGGTGCGATATGTGCCGGTGTGCTTGTATTGGCTGGGATCGGCGCTGGCGGTTTTTACTTTTTTACTCACATGAACCAAGTTGCCGTATCATCGGAGCCCTATGCTGAATCGGTCGCGGTATACATGGGAGGAGATTCAGAATCAGGCCAAACGTTTTCTGGAAAGGTTGAACCTGAGAAACAGCAGAAAGTATACATAGATTCAGAAAAAGGCAGCATTAAAAAAACATACGTCAAAGAAGGCGATCAGGTTAAAAAGGGCGATAAGCTTTTTGAGTATGAGGGCGAGGATCATTCTGATGAAGTGGAGCAAGCCAATTTGCAAATTGAAATGACAAATCTGCAAATCAACCGTTTGCAAAAATCAATAACGGAAACGGAAAAGAAGCTGAAAGTTGCAGGAAAAGAAGAGAAAACCCAGCTTCAAGATGAACTTGATCAGGCCAATTTCGATTTGAAAACAAGCCAGCTCGAACTGAAGCAGCATCAAAAAGAACTGGCTGGCCTGACGAAAAACAAAGGTTCCAATGTCATTACAAGCAAGCATGACGGAATCGTTCAAAGCGTCAATCAGGATATCGCTGACGGTGCAACAGGTGACCAGGCAGCAGGCCCGTATATCCAGATTGTTTCGACGGGCAAATATCTGGTCAAAAGCCAAATCAATGAGCTGTTAATGGACACGATCAAAAAAGGCAGCAAAGTCAGGGTCACGCTGAAAACAGGCGGTGAGGGCGAGTGGAAAGGAAAGGTCACCTCGATCGGCAAGCTTCCAGCGGGAGCAGGCGAGGGTGAAGAATCAGAAAGCTTTGCTGATGAAGAAATGAATCCCCAGTCCTCTAACTATCCTTTCACCATTTTATTAGACAGCCATAAAGGTCTTGAAGTCGGCTATCATGTCAACATCGAAGTGATGAGTGATAATGCTGATGCGGATACGATCAAGCTGCCGTCCGACATGGTCATTCAGGATGACGGCGAACCGTATGTGTGGAAAGCTGATGAGAATCAGAAAGCGGTTAAGCAGCCTGTTGAAATCGGAGAGACTGATGAAAATGACATGGTGGAAATTAAGAGCGGCCTGACGCCGGAAGATTATGTGATCTATCCTGATCCCGCGGTCAAGGAAGGAAAGCAGGTTACAGTCAATGCTGACACTGAATAATATTTCGAAGTCATACAAGCTGGGAAAAGAAGAAGTTCCAATCTTGAAACATATCAATCTGACTGTTCAGGCGGGGGAGTTTTTAGCTATTATGGGGCCTTCAGGTTCTGGAAAGTCAACGTTAATGAATATTATCGGCTGTTTGGACAGGCCAACCTCAGGAACCTATATGCTTGACCAGATCGATATATTGAAAGGGAAAGACGGGGCTTTAGCCGAAATTCGCAATGAATCAATCGGGTTTGTGTTTCAAACTTTTCATTTGCTGCCGCGTCTCACCGCGCTGCAAAATGTCGAGCTGCCGATGATCTACAATAAAGTGAAGAAAAAAGAGAGAAGACAACGGGCATATGAAGCGCTGGAAAAGGTCGGATTAAAAGACAGGGTCTCCTACAAACCGCCTAAGCTGTCCGGCGGCCAAAAGCAGCGGGTGGCGATAGCGAGGGCCCTTGTCAATCAGCCGAGGTTTATTTTAGCTGATGAACCGACCGGGGCGCTTGATACCAAATCAAGTGAACAAATTTTGTCACTGTTTTCCGAACTGCATCGGGAAGGCAAAACCATTATTATGATAACCCACGACCCGGACGTTGCCAAAAAAGCTGACAGAACCGTTTTTATCAGAGACGGAGAGCTGGTATTAGATGAGAGAGGGGATATCAGCCATGCTTGAACATATTCGCATCTCCTTTCAATCCATTTTTTCTCATAAATTAAGATCGATTCTGACAATGCTCGGCGTGATTATCGGCATAGCGGCAATCATCGCGATTGTTTCAATGCTGAAGGGCCAAAGTGAGCAATTAAAGCAAAGTATGATCGGCATGGGAAACAACGCCATCAATGTTGTCTACCAGCCGTCTGGCGGAGAAGAGGAGAGCGGCGGCCCTGAGGTGTCGTATGCGTCCGCGCCGCCTGTAGCGGAAGAAACAGTAAAGGCGATCAAATCAGATCCGATGGTCAAAGGATTATCCTTATATTACTTGTCAGAAGGCGCGAGCGTTTTTCATTTAACAAACGTTTCGTATCCCCAAGTGTATGGAGTGGACGATGATTACTTCGACATGTTTCCAATCCGAATAACCGAAGGGAGAAAGCTGACGGAAAATGATTTAAACAGCACACACCAAGTGGTGATGATCAATGAAGCTGTCAGAGATGAACTGTTTCCGGACGGAGAAGCTCTGCATAAAAGCATTGAGATGAATGGTGTGCCGTTTAAGGTCGTCGGTGTTTTTAAAGAAAAAAATCAACAGGAAAGCATGTTTGAAGGCGACTACGCGAACCCGGTTTTGTACGTGCCGAAAAAAGTGTGGCCGCTTATTGAAGGGTTTGACGCGCCAACGCAGATTGCCGTGCAGGCTAATTCTTCTGAGCATATCCAAGAAGCGGGTGTAATGGCTGCAGATCTTTTAAATCAGGGACTGTCAGAAGCTGAGCTGGAAAAAGCAGAGTACAGTGTAATGGATCTTCAGGAGATCGCGCAGGAAGTGGAGTCCTTTAATCAGTCATTTGCATTGCTGCTTGGCGGAATCGCCAGTATTTCACTTTTGGTGGGCGGTATCGGCGTCATGAATATTATGCTCGTTTCCGTAACGGAGCGCACGAGGGAAATCGGAATTAAGAAAGCGCTCGGTGCTAAGCGGCGTGTGATTTTATTTCAATTTTTAACCGAGGCTGTTGTGCTGACAAGCATTGGCGGAATACTCGGTGTGCTGGCGGGCTTCGGCATCGCCAAGCTGCTGACGGTCATTTTTCCGATGCCTTTTATCGTCTCCATTCCAGCTGTTGTCGGAGCACTCATCTTTTCAATGGCAGTCGGCATTATCTTCGGCTTGCTTCCGTCTATCAAGGCTTCGAAGCTTCAGCCTGTAGACGCGCTTCGCTATGAATAAAAAGAACGCATCCAATTGGAATGCGTTTTTTTTTTTTTTTAGCTGGGAAGGGCCGAGTTGCATTTGTCTAAAATCAAAAAAACGGCTGCGACAATCATTTCTTCTGTGGTGGACAGCCAGATGTCGCTGATCAATTGGTCTGTTGTATGAGCAGTCATCCACAAAAACAGCAGCTGTACGATGCCGGCAAGGAGAATGAATAGACGTTTTCCTGTCTTGAAAAATGTAAAGCTATGTATCATCAGCCTTTCAAATGGTTCAAAGCATAATCCGAGAACAAGGAATACCACGGCAAAAAGCAGGACATGAGCTGCTGAGCGGTAGCTCGTTCCCGCTAAAGAAAACAATATATAGATGACAGCAAAATAGGTCAACACCACTGCTGCTGCGGCCAGCAAGTACTTTATGGAGAGCCGCAATAAGCGTTTTGAAGGGTTTTGATGTTTCACTGGTTCAGCTCCTTATGAAGGCTTGCAGAGAACGAGTGCTCTCTGCAAGCCGCAAGTCTCTTATTTACTGCATTTCTTTTTCACTACTGGGTGCTTTTCTTTTGAAAGCACATCAGTAAAGTCTTTGCCCAAGTCAAGGTGCGCTTGAACAAATGTTTCAGGAAGCATGGCAAGCCATTGGTTTAAAGATACATCAGCATAATGGTCGTCTTTGAAGATTTCTAAAAAGACAAGCGGTTCATCCCCGATGTTTTCAACGTAATGACCCATTGCAAATGGTACATACCCGACATCACCGGCTTGGTAATTAAACGTTCTGGCATGGCCGTCAGATGCAAAAACGGTCATTCTAGCTTTACCGGAGATGTAGTATTGCCATTCGTGGGTATTCGGATGCCAGTGCAGTTCTCTCATGGCGCCGGGTTCTACTGTTACGAGCGCTGATGCGATGGTTTTAGACACTTTGAAGTTTGTCGAATCTGCAATGTATACTTTTCCTCCCTCAGATTCGATCGGCTCTTGTTCAAGAAGGCGGTAAGTAAATGGATAAGGCACTTCGCCATTCGGCCCTTCCACAATATCATCTTTTAAACTGCCAGGAAGTTGGTTTTCAAATATATATTTTTCTTTGCCAGGTAAATTGGCAATCTCTTCTTTTGTCACGCCGAAGTTCGCAGCAATAACTTCTTTTGGAGTGTGGGCAAGCCAATCTGTCAGCTGGAACGTGCTGTTTTCAGAGAATGATCCATCGTCAAACACGAGCAGGAACTCAGCTCCCTCATCCAGCGCTTGGATGGAGTGCGGCAGGCCTGACGGGAAGTACCAAAGGTCTCCTTCACCTACATCGTCAATAAAGCTGCGCCCTTTTTCATCTACAATTGTGACTCTTGCACTTCCGTAAATCATATAAGCCCATTCAGCTTCTTTATGCCAGTGAAGCTCGCGAATGGCACCTGGCTTCAGCCGCATATTTACGGATGCAAGGTTTTCTGAAATCGGCAATTCACGTACTGTCACTTCACGGGCATATCCGCCTTTTTCTAATCGGTTATGAGTATCAGAGAACGAAAACTTCATATTGCTGACGGTGCCATGATCGGTTTCAGGCGGAACGAGCATATCAGGGTTTTGCCGGTCTCTTTCAATATTGCGCGGGATTTTTACCGTTGCTCCTTTGTCTCCTCTAATTGGCTGCGGAATGTCATTTTGTTTTTTCATGAAATGTTTCCTCCTTACATTTAAATGTGATAGCAGAAAGAGAAGGTGAAAGGCCTTTCGTTTTCCCTTCTGTTTTGTTAAGTGAAAAAAACCAGTGAAAAGTCAACTTCGATTGAAAAATTATTTTTTTGCATGATCTTTCAGTTCTGTCATTAGTTCTATTAGTTGATCAAACTTCTTTTCGAATCGGGTCAGCAGATACATTGCAATCAGCGCGGGAAACCCCAAATTGCCGATCTGTTTTACGACTTCCTCTATAAAAACCTGATCCATAGGAAAATACCTCCCTTCTTTTTCTGCAGTCATGTATGTAAGTGAAGGAAATCCGATAAAACGTAAACTGCTGCAAAGTATTTTGCAAAACACTAGTCGGAAAGTAGTAGTTTACTTTTTTTTGCTTTCCTTCATTTAATTTAGTAGGGAGGCGGTTTGATGGACTATCAAAGTCTTTTACGGTCAAAATGTAAGGAGATAATGAAGCATCCCATCGTGAAGCATTTTTTGAGCAATCCTCAGCATTACCGTTTGTTCAAAAACGTAATGGAAAGCCCTAACGAAAAAGATGCAAAATCATTGGACGAGCTATTTAAGCAGTTTTATAAAGAAATCCGCATCGTCAAGTATATGAATTCAATGATTCGCATCTTTTCTATTGATTTTGATAAGCGGGTTCGCAAAAATCAAAAACGGTATCCGCTGACGGTTGATCATCCGGAGGCAGGAGATCGGCTTCCTTCCGAAACAGGAAGCGATGCATTTGAAGAATTTTTAGACAGGCAGGATGATTTGAGCCAGCATGTTCAGGATTATCAGCTCTACCAAGCGATTCAGAATCTGACTGACAAACAAAAAAGTGTGCTGACGAAAGTGTATCTTCACGGTGCCACGATGCAGGAGATTGCAGATTCATTAGGGGAGTCCCGACAAAACATCTCCAACATTCATAAAAAGGGGCTGGAGAATATCAGAAAGCAGCTAGCGGCGCAAAAAAAGGGGGAAAAGTAAGCTGTGAACGGCCAGTTTGAACAAAAAAAGAAACAAAAAGACGAGACTTATGACATTGAGCACCTGATTGCATGCTTTTCACCGATGATCAGAAAAAAACTCAGCAATACGTCCTATCAAGAAAGAGAAGATTTAGAGCAAGAGCTGAAGATCAAAATGTTTGAAAAGGCTGATATGCTTTTATGTCAGGATGTGCCGGGGTTTTGGGAGTTTATTTTGTACATGGTAGATGAGAACTCATAATATTTTCATATGAAAAAACATCAAAAGGGAGCGCTTGTTTGCTCCTTTTTTGCTGTTTTGATTTGCCAATCTCCAATGTATTCAAAAATGTACCATAAATAAACGATATAATGATAAGATGAAAAAAACAGTGACAGAAAGGAACATAAAAGTGGAAAATGCGTCAATTTTAATCGTAGACGATGAGAAAGCGATTGTGGACATGATCAAACGCGTTCTCGAAAAAGAAGGTTATCGAAATATACTGGATGCGGCAAGCGCAGAAGAAGCGATTCCCGTTGTGAAGGCCAATAAGGTTGACTTGATTGTGCTGGATGTCATGATGGGCGGAATGTCCGGTTTTGAAGCCTGCACATTGATCAGAGAGTATTCAGACGCTCCGATTTTTTTCCTGACGGCAAGATCATCCGACGCGGACAAATTATCGGGCTTTGCGGTTGGAGCTGATGACTATATCACAAAACCATTTAATCCGCTGGAATTAGCGGCGCGGATCAGAGCGCATCTCAAGCGTACATATCAATCGAAAGAAACGAGTTCAAATCAAACCTACACATATGATTACTTTACTTTTTCTCCGCAAAATGCCGAGCTGATCGTAGGCGGGGAAGCCGTTGCCTGTTCAGCCCAGCTTCTGCAGCTTTTGCAGTATTTTTGTGAACACCCTAACGTGGTGCTTTCCAAAGATCAAATATATGAAAAAGTATGGGGCTATCCTTCCTACGGTGACAACAACACCGTCATGGTACATATTCGCAAGCTTAGGGAGAAGATTGAGCGCGATCCGAGCAATCCGGAGTATATTGTAACCGTTCGAGGTCTCGGCTATCGTTTTATCCCAAATCCTGAAGGCAAGCGGTCATGAGGTTAAGATGGAAGTTTTTGTTTCACTTTTTCGGCCAGATGCTGATTGTGATCCTGCTGCTTACGGTTATGCTTGTTGCGTCGTTTTTCTATTTAGACGCTCGTTTTAGCGATGCGGAATCCAATTCAGGGCTGACGAAGGCAACGACCGACACACTTGAGGCATATCTCGATGTAAACGAAGACGGGACATGGGAAGTGGATAATTTCCTGAAGAAATCTGTTGATAAACAGCACGGCTGGATGCAAATCATTGATTCGGAAGGAAACACTGATTATTCCTACGGCGTGCCAAAAGAAGTGCCGGGCACCTATACCAAGAAAGAGCTTTTGTCTATTTATAAAACCAAAAAGCTTCATAACTATAAACTGAATTATTGGGCCATCAATATTGAAGATAAGTCGTATCTTCTATTGTCCGGCTGGAAATCAAAAAGTGAACAGCTCCTGACTTCCGTTGAAAAGCGCGAACAAAAGATAGACTCGCTAGCGCACTATAAGTCCAGTACCGTCGACTATATTAAGCGGAAAAAAGGCGCCATTTACCTGTTAGACAGCAATGGAAAGATTCTCGACAGCATCAACAGCACAAAAAGCGAAAGAAAAACGATGAACCAGCTGGAGCTGCTTAAATACAGCTCTAAACCTTGGAACTATAAGCGGGAAATTTCCGTTAAGATCCTCAATAAAGACAGATGGATGGTCGCTACGGTGCCGAACCCTGTCTATGTAACCGATCAGGAGTTTAACAAATCGTTCCTGAAGGTTGTATTAAAAGCGATGTTTCTCGTGATGGCCGTTTTGTTCATGTATATCATTTGGATGACCGTTTGGTATATGTTCCGATTCGGGCTGCCGATTTTTCATACGATTAGATGGCTGGTCAATCTGTCAAAAGGGAAGCTTGAGGAGCCCAGAAACCGGGAAGGCCGTCCTGTCAGCAAAAATAAAAAGGGAAAAATCAAACAGCCGTACCGCTTCTTCGGTGAGATATTTGAATCAATGGATCAGCTGACTGAAACGCTGAGAAGGGATAAAAGAAACAGAGAAAAAATCCAGGCGACAAGGGAAGAATGGATTGCCGGTTTGTCACATGACTTAAAAACACCGCTCAGCAGCATTTACGGCTACAGCATGATGCTCGAGTCGAAGCAGTATGACTGGTCGCCGGAAGAAGTGAAAGAAATGGGGCAGGTTGTCAGAGAAAAATCTGAATACATGTCCAAGCTGATTGAAGACTTAAATTTAACGTATCGCCTGAAAAATGATGCTCTTCCTATTGAGAGAAATCTCACTAGCCTTATCCCGTTTTTTAAAAATGTCATTGAGGATTTTAAGAAAAATCCGTTTTCTGAAGGCTATGATATCTCGTTTGTATCCAAAGAAGAGCATATTGAATTTGCCCTTGATGAAGCGTGGTTCAGGCGCATATTAGAAAACCTCCTTGGGAATGCCGTGAAGCACAACGACAAAGGAACAGAGATTCAAGTCATTCTGGAGCAAACAAAAAATCATATATCTTTAAAGGTGAAGGACAATGGGAAAGGAATGGATGAAGAAACGATTACCCATTTGTTTAACCGTTACTACAGAGGGACGAACACAAAAGATTCAACTGCCGGAACGGGTCTCGGGCTCGCGATTGCCAAGGAGCTTGTCCATCTCCATAACGGAACGATCCATGTGAACAGCAGAATGAACATTGGAACGGTCATTACCATCCTTTTTAAAAAACAATAAACATCAAGTGGTTTGGACACCTCTTTGCCGGGAATAACAATATATAGACTGAAGCTAAAGAGGTGTAACACATGGATGCAGTATTGGAAGCAGACACTCGGGCAGTGATTGGAGAAGGCCCGTTATGGGATGAAGAAAACGGCCGCTTATATTGGGTTGATATCCTGGGGAGCGAGCTCCATATCTTTGACCCTGAAGAAAAAATCAACCGATCAATCAAATTCAAATCCTTTGTGACGGCGCTTGCGAAATATTCAAAGGATGAACTGATTATGACGATGAAGGACGGGTTTTACCTGTATCATCTTCGGGATGACAGCTTGGAAAAAATTAAACAGCCGAAGGACATGCATGAGAGCCTGAGATTTAATGATGCTAAATGTGACCCGTACGGAAGGCTTTGGGCGGGGACGACGAGCATGGAAGGCGAGCAAAAACAGGCGTCGCTGTACCGTTTGAATCTAGACGGCAGTCTTGTCAAAATCAAGGATCAAGTCTCCACCTCAAACGGTTTGGATTGGGACCGCGAGCGGAATTTGATGTATTACATCGACACGCCGACGCAGGAGATTGTGCGTTACAGCTATGATCCTCAAAGCGGAGATGTTTCGAATCCAGAACCTGTCTATCGTTTTGATCAGTCAGACGGATTGCCGGACGGCATGACAATTGACCAAAATGGCATGCTGTGGGTGGCGCTGTTTGGCGGCAGCCGCGTTGTTCACATTGACCCGTTTCAGAAAAAAGAAATCAATTCAATCAGCGTGCCGGCTAAATATGTCACGTGCTGCGCGTTCGGCGGCAGAGACTTAAAAACCCTTTACATTACAACGGCAACAGAACAAATGACAGAAAAAGAGAGATACGAGCAGCCTCACGCTGGAGGGTTGTTTTCAGCACAACTGGAAACAGGCGGATATCAGCCGGTACCATTTGCTGGAGACGTATAAAAAAACGCATCCGAAACACGGATGCGTTTTTTTATACTACAGAGAACGGATAATTCCGCCTTCCACACGCTGTGCCGTGCCGTTAATGGCGGATGCGGCGTCAGACGCGAGGAATACGATTGTGTTAGCGACTTCTTCTGCTGTCGCGTATCGCTGAATAAGTGAGGTTGGCTCATTGACCTTGAAATAGTCTTTGATAAATGTGTCTGTATCCTGGCCGGCTGCTTGTGCGGCACCTTCCATATAGGATGCCACGCCCTCGGTCCAAGTAGGTCCCGGGAGCACTGAGTTAACCGTCACATTTGTGCCTTTTGTCATTTCAGCCATTCCTCTTGAAAGGCTGATCAGCGCCGTTTTTGTCATTGAGTATGGAATCATCGTTGGCAGCGGTTTGACGCCTGCTTCACTTGCAATATTTAAAATGCGGCCGCTGTTTTTGGCAAGCATTTTTGGAAGGAAGTGACGGCTTGTCCGAACGGCGCTCATCACGTTCACTTCGAAATATTGATTCCACTCTTCATCTGTCACATCGGCGAAGTCTTTTACCTCGAAGAAACCAAGGTTGTTGACAAGGATATCGATATCACCGATTTCATTTACTTTTTCGATAAAAGCCGCTGCTTCATCTGTTTTTGACAAATCGGCAGCAGCACCGTGCACTGTTCCATAGCCAGAAAGCTCTTCAATCGTGCGATCGACAGTCTCCTGTTTGCGTCCGTTGACAATGACTGCCGCACCCTCTTGCAGAAAGCTTTTTGCGGCGGCTTTCCCGATACCGGACGTCGAGCCGGTGATTAAGACGAGTTTGTCTTTTAGCTGTAAATCCATAAGAATCATTCCTTTTGATTGATGATGGTATTAAGTATACAAGATCAAATTTAGTGTTTACGAGGATTTTGCTCCCATACACAATATGGGGAAAAGTCATTCAGGACACATATACAAGCCTGTCAGTCATATAGTATAATTACTCCGAAAAAAGGATACGAATGTCAAATAGGTGCCGGTCCGTGAACAACAGCCGGCTTAAAAGGGAAACCGGTAAAAGCCGGTGCGGTCCCGCCACTGTAATTGGCCAAGCGCCAAGAGCCAGGATACCTGCCTGTTTGATCAGCACGAATTCTGCGAGGACAGATGATGTGTAAACAATAGGCTTTTTTGTGTTGTTTACAGCATCTTTACCGTCGTAGAGATGCTTTTTTAGTTCGTTTAGGAGGAAAAAATTATGAAAAAACGAGCCGGGATATGGACTGCGCTCCTGTTGGCTGTTGTTATGCTGGCAGGCTGCGGCAATCCTGCGGATCAGAAGGATTCAAAGGCAAAACAAAAAACAGAAGCGTTTCCTGTCACCATTGATGATGCGTCAAATCAAGATGTAACCATCAAAAAAGAGCCAAAAAAGATTGTTTCATTAATGCCGAGCAACACAGAAATTACATACGCACTCGGCCTTGGTGACAAAGTGGTCGGTGTCACCACAAACGATACCTATCCAAAGGAAGTCAAAAAGGTTGAGAAAGTCGGAGATATGAATGTAAACGTTGAAAAAGTCATTTCTCTAAAACCAGATCTCGTTCTGGCCCATGAGTCTTCCATGTCAGCATCAGCGGATGCCATCAAACAGCTGAAGGACGCGGGCATTACAGTGCTGACTGTCAATGATGCACAATCATTCTCCGAGGTGTACAAATCAATCGAAATGATCGGAGAAGCTGCCGGGGCGGAGAAAAAAGCTGATCAGCTCGTGAAAAGCATGAAATCAGATCTAAAGGATATTCAAGAAAAAGCGAAAACCATTTCAAAAGACGAGGAGAAAAGCGTATTTATCGAGGTTTCTCCTGATCCTGACATTTATACAACCGGAAAAGATACGTTTATGAATGAAATGCTGAATGTCATCCATGCTAAAAACGCAGCTGCGGATCAGACAGGATGGGTGCAAATGACAGATGAGGCGATCGTAAAACTCAATCCTGATGCAATTGTTACAACGGACGGTGTGAAAGCGAAAGCTGTGGAAAAACGCGATGGCTGGAGCGAAATCAATGCTGTGAAACATCATCGTGTATATGATGTGGACCCTGATCTTGTGACACGTTCCGGTCCCCGTCTGATCGAAGGGGTCGAAGAACTTGCGGAAAGCATTTACCCGGATACGTTTAAGGAATAATCGTTATGCCGCATATATCATTGGTTTCTCATTTTTAGCCGTGAGCATCATCTTAGGAATTTCTTGCGGCAGCCTGCATATTCCTATTCCCGCTGTTTTTCGTGTCTTTTGGCATCAAGGCTTCGGCGGCTCTATTGGTTCTGATGATCCGATGTACACTAATATTATGATGAATATCAGACTGCCGAGAGTTGTGCTGGCCGCCCTTGTGGGGGCGGCTCTTTCTATTGCAGGGGCCGCTTTTCAAGGATTATTGAAAAATCCACTTGCTGATCCCTATACGCTAGGTGTGTCATCCGGTGCTTCAGTCGGAGCTGTTGTGACTCTGTTCTTAGGTCTGCACCTTCCTGTCATCGGAGGGTTTACACTCCCGGTTGTGAGTGTAGCCGCGGCACTTGCCACGATGGCGGCGGTCCTTTTCTTCAGCCGCCTCGTTCATGCTTCGATGTCTGTTTCCACCCTCATTTTGACCGGTGTCATCACCAACTCTTTTTTAGGCGCATTTATTTCTCTTATCATCGCCTTGACAGGAGACAACCTGCTTC
The DNA here is from genome assembly GCF_019334685.1 of Bacillus sp. LJBS17. Classification (NCBI taxonomy): domain Bacteria; kingdom Bacillati; phylum Bacillota; class Bacilli; order Caryophanales; family Bacillaceae; genus Bacillus; species Bacillus sp. LJBS17. The sequence goes on along the minus strand of NZ_CP079759.1, from coordinate 3,309,670 downwards.
CGATTGTGCATTGGCTGCTTGGCAGCGTCTCAATGAGGGGCTGGAGCTATGTTATTTTGTTTCTCCCGTTTTTTCTTTTGGGAACCATTTTATTGATTATAAACGGAAGGGAACTGAACGTGATGACATATGGAGAAGATAAAGCAAAGCTTCTTGGAGTCAGCGTTCAGCAGAGGAAGATGATGATATTAATAGCAGGATCTCTTTTGACGGGAAGCGCTGTGGCAGTATCGGGCACGATCGGCTTTGTCGGCCTTGTGATTCCGCATATCACAAGGCTATTGTGGGGAACGGACCATCGGCATTTACTGCCGCTGTCCGCCTTGCTAGGGGCAGGGTTTCTCGTTTTAGCCGATCTGCTTTCCAGAACCATCATTGAGCCGATTGAACTGCCGATCGGGATCATTACGTCCTTGGCGGGAGCGCCTGTGTTCGCTCTTATTTTAATTCGGCAGCACCGCGGGAGGAGAAGCTTATGATGAAGGCAGAAGGGCTGTCGGGAGGATACGGCGACAGCCGCCTAATCAACAATGTCAGCTTAACAGTGGAGAAGGGAGAATTTCTCGGAATTCTTGGCCCTAATGGAAGCGGAAAAACCACGCTTTTGCACTTGCTGACAGGTACGCTGCCGGCCAAGGAAGGCAGCGTTTATCTGGCCGGAAAACTGCTGGCGGACTATAAACCGAAGGAACTGGCGCAAATCATGGCCGTCCTGCCGCAAAAAACGGATCAAGCCTTCACCTTTACCGTCGAAGAAACTGTAGCCTTTGGCAGATATCCATTCCAAACGGGGCTGTTCAGACAGCAGACTGAAAAGGATGAAGCCATTGTACAGGAAGCAATGGAGCAAACAGGAGTGGCCGATTTTGCGCAAAAGCCGATTCGCGAACTAAGCGGAGGGGAACAGCAGCGGGTGTATTTGGCACAAGCTTTGGCGCAGCAGCCGCGTATTTTATTTTTGGACGAGCCGACTAATTTTCTCGATCTGGCTTATCAAAAAGACCTGCTTGATCTGATCAAACGCCTGACGAGAGAAAGCGGATTGGCAGCTGTCAGCGTTTTTCATGATCTGAACACCGCAAGCCTGTACTGTGATGAGCTCATGTTTATGAAAAACGGTGCCGCTGGTCCTAAGCAAAAACCGGAATATGCTGTCACAGAACAAAGCATAAAGGCGGTGTACGATACAGATGTCACCGCCTTGGTACATCAAAGCTCACCTAAACCGATGATTGTGATTCAGCCTGAAAAAGATAGCGCGAAGCGGCAGTCTATCCTATTTGAAGCATTGCTCCAAGCGGGGCGTGATAACATTCTTCTGCAAACGGAAATCCCGCTTCGAACATTGTCCTCGACGCCTATCGGTGCAGGGTTTTCGTGGAGCAGGACGCTGATCCATAAACGGCTGCCAGATCAGCCAGAACCGATAGAAGGACTTACGGCCTGTCTTTCAGAAAGCGGTTTTCAACTGCAGGAGACGTGTGCGATGGCTTCTTCAGAAAGACTTGACCGTTTCGTGTATCGAACGTATGAAGACAGAGAGTTATCCGTTTTCATATGCGTTCAGACCGGCTTTTCGATTTGGATTTTGATAAACGGCTATGCGGCAGATCAATTCTTCATCAAAGCTCTTATGGCTGCCGAAGCAGAACGGACGAAAGTGCTGGGAGACGGAAGAGGCACAGGTGATATTCTCATCGCCGCGACTCAAACTCAGCAATCCCAAAACATAGAACAGCGGCTGAACCAATTGATAAAGAAAGGGACAGCTGAATGTGTAAAAGAGGCTGCTGAGTTGTTTGAATAAGTCTGTAAAGGAGATTCAGGGTATGAAACTATATACAAAAACAGGCGATAAGGGACAAACGGGCTTAGTCGGGGGCAGAACGGACAAGGACAGCCTACGCGTCGAAAGCTACGGCACGATTGACGAGCTTAACAGCTTTATCGGGCTTGCTTTGGCAGAGCTTTCCGGGCAGCCCGGCTTTGAAGATCTGACAGCCGAGCTGCTGACCATCCAGCATGAGCTGTTTGACTGCGGAGGCGATCTGGCAATCGTCACAGAAAGAAAAGACTACAAACTAACGGAAGAATCTGTTTCCTTTTTAGAAACGCGCATTGATGCCTATACAGCAGAAGCGCCGGAACTGAAGAAATTTATTCTTCCAGGCGGATCAAAGTGTGCTTCGCTTCTCCATATCGCACGCACCATTACAAGGCGGGCAGAACGAAGAGTGGTGGCGCTGATGAAATCGGAGGAGATTCATGAAACAGTGCTGCGTTATCTCAATCGTCTGTCCGATTATTTCTTTGCCGCCGCACGGGTTGTGAATGCAAGAAACGGTATTGGCGATGTAGAATATGAAAGAAGTGCCATTGTGTTTCGGGACCGAAACAGCAGTGAATCATAAAAAGTGAAAACGAAAGCCGGCGTGTTCAAATACATGCCGGCTTTTTTTGTTTTTCACTCTGTCAATTTCCCATTTTACGACAAAAAATGAACCTTATGAATTATTGACTGAAAAATGGAAAAATGAGATATTGTAATAAATAGATGTAAAAAATAGGCAGTGGGGGGCTCTGATGGATGGTGAATTTAATTGAAAGTGATAGCATCTGGAAGAGAAATTTCAATTATCTGTTTTTCTCAAGAATAGTCAAGATATCCGGCGATATGTTCGCATTTAATTCAATATTATGGTTTTTAATTTATGACGGCAAAGGTGCGATCGGCACTGCTTTATTGATTGCTGTCACGTTTTTGCCGGAAGCCGTTCTGGCGCCTGTGACGGGGCCTTTTATGAAACAGACCACGCTGAAATTTTGGATGTACTTTTCAGATCTGACAAGGGCGGCGATTGTTTTGATTATCCCTCTATGTCATTTTGCGGGCTTCTCTCCGCTGTGGTTTGTCATGACGCTTATGATTGTGCATTCAGCTACTGGAGCTGCCTACAATCCCGCCTCTATCGCTTTGATTCCTCAAATCGTCAATGAACAGGGCATTCAAAAAGCAAACGCTGTGCTGCAATCCTCCGCTCAAATTGTCCGGCTTGGGGCTGTCACATTATGCGGCGCTTTTCTTACGTTTATCAGTCCTTCTTATACCATGCTTATCGCACTTGTGCTCTATTTGGTGTCAGGTTTTCTCGTTCTTTTTATTAAGTACACTGCGGTTGAATCTCAATCAGAGTCTGCGGTTGTTACACAGAGAGGCACATATATCGGAAGACTGAAACGCGGCTTTAGGCTCGTCAGAAAACACCAGATTTTATATCCGCTCGCCATTTACTGTATCTTTATGAATTTCGCGGCTGCCCCATGGGAAGCGCTCTCTGCCGTATACGTTGCGGAAGATTTAAACGGCCAGCCGATCGTATACTCGCTTTTAAAGGCCACTACCGCCGCGGGCGCGTTTTTACTAGGGTTTGTGCTGGCGAAAGTCAAAGTAAACAGGTACGGCTTGTTATTCGTCACTGCCGGCATTATTGAAGGATTTGCTTTCTTTATTACCGGGATGAACACCTTTTTGCCGCTCGTCTTTTTCGCTGCTTTTACCTTTGGTGCCGCAGTCAGTGCTGTTAATGTTCCTGAGTACACGATTATCCAGACGTCTGTGGATAGTGAGGATCAGCCGCAGGTTTACGCCGTTATACATATGATCTCAAATATTTCGATCCCTGCCGGAGCTGTCATTTGCGGGTATGCCGCTAATGCTTTCGGCTCAGGAACAGTGATTGCTGCCGGCGGGATTGTCGAAATTATTGCGGGTATCGGAATCTTGCTGTTTACAAAACTGGCCAAAGCAGAAAGGTCCGACCTGATTAAAGAAAGGGAAGCAAGTGTTCATCTGTAAAGGGTTTTGAAACGCCATGCCTCGTGCATGGCGTTTTTTTGTGCCAATGGGTCCGGTGCGAGATACGACTCCGGTCTTATATAAAAATCAATCTCTGATTCGTTTTGCATATCTTCCAACTTGTATAAGATGAAGACAAGGAAAACGAAAGGAGGATCTGCATGAAGATCAACAAGAAAACAATAGGCGGATTCTTATTAATTGTATTTGGGATCTCTGTCTTTTTTGGAGGAGGAAGCTTCGGCTTTATCATCCCTCTCGCCATCGGGGGCTTAATGACATACGCAGGAGTCAAAAGGTTTGCCGCGGGAAAAACCATCACGGGAATCATCGTGGGCGGTATCGGGGCCATTATGCTCATCTGCTCACTTCCGTTTGTCGTCGGAATCGCATTGGCGGCCGCTATGGTGTATTACGGCTGGAAGCTGATGAAAAACGGATCAGCTGATAACGGTGTATCATCTTTTGATCCTGAACCGGCTTCTGCTGCCTACCAATCTCACTTTGATGACGAATGGGAAGAATTTTTGAAGAAAAAATAATATCAATATATTAGGAGGAATTAGGTATGGTATTAAAAAGAATCAGAGATATGTTTGTTGCGTCAGTTCATGAAGGACTTGATAAAATGGAGAATCCAAAGGTGATGCTGAATCAATATGTACGCGATATGGAAAGCGACATCGCAAAAGCAAAGCAAACAATTGTGAAACAGCACACGATTGCCTATCAATTTAAGAAAAAATATGAAGAAGCCGCTGAAGTGGCTGGCAAACGGAAAAATCAGGCACAGCTCGCATTTGACGCGGGTGAAGAAGAACTGGCGAAAAAGGCGCTGACTGAAATGAAGTATTTAGAAGGAAAGGCGGCTGAGCATAAAGCTTCCTATGAACAGGCAAACAGTCAGCTGGCCGATCTGAAAGAGCAGCTGGCTGCACTTGAAACAAAGCTTCAGGACGTAAAGGATAAAAAACAGGCGCTGATTGCGCGGGCAAATGCGGCGAAAGCTAAAGAGCATATGAATACGACATTTGACAAAATTGACAGTGAAAGCGCGTATCGTGAATTTTTGCGTATTGAAAATCGTATTGAAGAAATGGAAATCCGCGCGAATTATTCAAAGTCAGCGGAAGCCGGCGCAGAACTTACACGTAAAGAATTCGCAGACGATGTGGAAGCAGAGATTGAAAAAATGCGGACACTTTCACTGCAAAAATCAGACCAGACACAAGCGGCAAATGAATAAGCGGAACGGGGAAGGATTTGCGGTCAAGTCCTTCCCTTCCGCACGTATCAATTCGCAAGCTTTTCCTTTATAATAGAATGAATGAGAAGGATGAAACCGAATGAAAAAAATGCTTGGCAAACTGTTGATCACTGCCGGTATTCTGGTTTTTTTCGCTGTTGTCGTAAAAGATGTGTTTGCTGCAGGCCTAGGTTTCATAAATGGCACAGAAGCCGATTCAGCCAGCGCATCGCCGCGGGAGATTGACAGCATGGTCATTGAGTCGGATAGCAAGGATGTCCGGATTATAGCGGAAGAACGAAGTGACATATCGGCAGGCATTTCAGGAGACTCAGGAAAGTTATTTGTTACTGAAAACAAAAGACAACTGGAGCTGACCGTAAAGGAAAAAGAATTTCAATTTTTGAATGGGTTTAACCGTTCAACTCTTATCGTCAGGCTTCCGTATGATTATAAAGGTGATCTGGCAGTACGAACCTCAAGCGGTGACGTGTCTGTGGCCGGGAATGACCATCTTACGCTTTCCGGGCTGAACGCAGTATCTGCGAGCGGAAATACGAGCGTGACGGACGTCCGCATTCAAGACCTGAAAGTGAAGGCATCATCGGGGGATGTTTCCATTTCAAATACCGTCTCCAAAACAGCCGGCATTGATTTAGCTTCAGGGGACGCAAATCTGGTTCATGTATCAGGCTCTCTTGATGTGAAAATGACTTCAGGAGATTTTAATGCTGTATTGAAAAAGGTAACCGGTCCCGTAACTGTCACGCTGACAAGCGGTGATGCTAATTTAAGCCTTCCCCAAAACGGCAGCTTTGCAGTCAATGCTTTATCAGCAAGCGGTGACGTCAGTTCGCCGTATTCATTTGCTGATAAAGCACATAAAGAACAGCATCACATCACAGGCACGCAAGGAAGCGGCCAGCATCCAATCGACATCAAAACGGACAGCGGGGATCTAGCGATACGGTAGCACCAGGCAGAAGAAAGGAGGCGGACACCAGGAATGACAAAAAAACAGCTTCTCGGATTGATCATTGCTTTATTCGGCATCAGTATGTTTTTGCAAATTATCGGAATAGGCGATCTGCTGTTTTGGCCGCTCTTTTTTCTGATTGCCGGCTATTTCCTTAAAAAATATTCCCGTGATTGGCTTGGCTCCGTCATGTATATCTTTGCCGCGTTTCTATTTTTGAAAAACCTCTTCAGCATCACCTTTAATTTATTCGGCTATGCGTTTGCCGCATTTCTGATTTACGCCGGCTACAGGCTTATCAAAGGGAAGCCGATATTTGAACCGAATGAGAAACAGGTCAACCTCAATAAAAAAGAACATCATGAGACGCCAAAAGATGTAAAACATCCCGACATGCGCAGCTTTTTTATCGGAGAGCTGCAAATGATGAAGCAGCCGTTTGACCTGAATGATTTAAATGTCTCTGGTTTTATCGGTGATATCAAAATCGATTTGTCTAAAGCAATGATTCCCGAGGGAGAAAGTACAATCGTCATTAGCGGAGTCATCGGAAACGTTGATATATATGTACCATCGGACCTTGAAGTAGCTGTCAGCTCGGCTGTTTTTATAGGAGACATCAATCTGATCGGCTCGAAGAAAAGCGGATTAAGCACGAAGGTATATGCCGCGTCAACCGATTTCAGCGAGTCAAAGCGCCGGGTCAAAGTGTCCGTTTCCTTATTTATCGGTGATGTGGATGTGAAATACGTATGAGAAAAAAAATGCTTGCCAGCCTCCAATGGCGCGCCATCCGCATGACAACGGGAATCAGCCTGCTCCTTTTTGTTTGCCTGATTTCTTTTATGATGTTTTACTATCGGCTCGATCCGCTTGTTTTGCTGTCATCAAGCTGGTTCGGAATTCCGTTTATCCTGATTTTGCTTCTGATCAGCGTGACCGTCGGTTTCGCCTCAGGGTATATGTACGGCAACCGGTTGAAGACAAGGATTGATACATTAATTGAATCCATTTTAACCTTTGAAAACGGCAATTTCGCTTATCGGATACCTCCGCTCGGTGATGATGAAATCGGCCTGGCCGCCGATCAGCTGAACGAAATGGCGAAGCGCGTGGAGCTTCAAGTCGCATCCCTGCAGAAACTTTCCAATGAACGTGCGGAATGGCAGGTGCAAATGAAGAAGTCGGTTATCTCAGAAGAACGCCAGCGATTGGCTAGAGATCTTCATGATGCGGTCAGCCAGCAGCTCTTTGCCATATCGATGATGACATCAGCCGTGCTGGAACATGTCAAGGATGCTGATGACAAAACAGTCAAGCGAATCAGGATGGTCGAGCATATGGCAGGCGAAGCCCAAAATGAGATGAGGGCGCTGCTGCTCCATTTACGGCCTGTTACCCTTGAAGGAAAAGGGCTGAAGGAGGGGCTTACGGAGCTTTTGGACGAGTTCCGAAAAAAGCAGCCGATTGATATTGAGTGGGATATACAGGACACAGCGATATCCAAGGGTGTTGAAGACCACTTGTTCAGAATCGTGCAGGAGGCCCTTTCAAACGTATTTAGACATTCAAAAGCGTCAAAAGTAACCGTGATTCTGGGCATAAAGAACAGCCAGCTCCGTCTGAAGGTGATTGATAATGGAAAAGGCTTTAAAATGGACCAGGTGAAAGCCTCCTCATACGGCTTGAATTCTATGAAAGAACGTGCAAGTGAAATCGGCGGGGTCGCCGAAGTGATTTCAGTAGAAGGAAAAGGCACCCAAATTGAAGTGAAGGTCCCGATTTTCGCGGAAGAAAAAGGAGAGAACGAACGTGATTCGAGTATTATTGATTGATGATCATGAAATGGTCAGAATGGGGCTCGCGGCTTTTTTGGAGGCGCAGCCCGATATTGAAGTCATCGGCGAAGCATCGGACGGCAGCGAAGGTGTTCGGCTTGCTGCGGAACTGTCGCCGGATGTCATTTTAATGGACCTTGTCATGGAGGGCATGGATGGCATTGAAGCTACAAAGCAAATTTGCCGGGAGCTTTCCGACCCGAAAATTATTGTGCTCACTAGCTTCATTGATGATGACAAAGTGTACCCGGTTATTGAAGCTGGCGCGCTCAGCTATCTGTTGAAAACCTCAAAAGCGGCAGAAATCGCCGATGCCATCCGCGCCGCAAGCAAGGGAGAGCCGAAGCTGGAGTCAAAAGTGGCGGGAAAAGTATTATCCAGGCTGCGCCACTCAGGTGAAAACGCGCTCCCGCATGAATCGCTGACGAAACGGGAGCTCGAAATACTCTGCCTGATCGCAGAAGGAAAGACAAACAAAGAAATAGGCGAGGAACTGTTTATTACGATTAAAACAGTCAAAACACATATTACCAATATTTTATCAAAGCTGGATGTCAGTGACCGGACGCAGGCGGCGGTGTACGCGCATCGAAATCATCTCGTCAAATAGGCGGCTCCTATTTGTTTGCGCCTTTCGTTCCGAAGTCTCTGACAATCACATTGACCCGGTAGTCTATTTCCGCATTGCTGAAATAATCATCATCCCATTTTCTTGCGATCTTTTTCCACTTTTGAGGATAATGAATTCTGACTTGGTTTCCCAATCCGGTCACATCCGCTTTGATCTCTTTCTGCAGCTTCTCTGTAATAAATGTCGTTACTGTTTTGTGTATTCGTTTTTCGACTGCCTTTTCAATGCTTTTAATATATGAATCCTTAAACGAATCTTCACTGGGATTCCAGTCCTCAGATAGACGACCTTCAATAGTGCGGGTGACGGTGAATTTGAACTTTCCGTCCTTATAGGCCGTCTTGATCTTCCGATTGCTCGAATATACTTCATAAGAAAAGAGATGGCCATCGCGCTTCAAGTCAATGACGCCTCCCTCGACAGTGCCTGAAAATAAGTTAATATTTTGAACCTCAATCGGGGTGAGATCCCGGTGCCATAATTTATTTTTGATGATAGAGGCTCCGTTTATCGCGAGCTTGCCGTTTTCCTTACCGACATGAGGGATGAGGAATGAATCGTCAGAGGTTAAGTGTTCTGAGATCTCCCCCAATGTAACTGGCTCCATCATTCTGATCGTCACCTTATTTTTCTCTGTCAGATCATATATCACGTTGGATGCGGGTTCGCCTTCATCATTCATGTTAAATATATCCTTAGTTCGGCCGTTGGTGATAAAGACATAGGAACTCCTCCTTGTTCCGTTGTCTCTGACAAACTGGTTAATGATCGCGTCCATTCCAATTTGATCCGCAATCACGCTTTTGGAAAGCAGAATGAGACGCAAATGCTGTGAAAACGTAGGATTATGCTTTAATGCAGAGGTTCTCATCATTTGATGGACAGTTTCACCCTTTGTGATAGAAAGCTGTGTCGGATCAGATGAAGAGCCCTCCTTGGCACTGATTTTTTTCGGCACGAGAATTTGCTGTGTCAGCTCTAAGTTTTCATCGTCAGGCTTGTCTAGCCCTACTCCGATCACTAAGCTTAATTCCTCGATATTCTCACTGTCCCAGCATCCGGACAGCAATAGGGTGCATATAAACATACATAAAATCCGGATTTTCATTTTGCTGTAATCCTCCTCTTGAGAGCTACAATGAAAAAGAGAATGAAGGGAAGCAGAAACAGGGAGACAAAAATATAGCCAAGATAATCGCTATACACCATGACTTGATTGGCGTCATCCGGCCAGAGAGAAAAATAAAAGACCGTTATGCCGATAATCACCATGCTTGTTTTAGTCGATAATCCGAATGTCTTCTTTAGCCCGTTAGCGGCAAAGTATCCGTAAATGACAAATGTGGTGAAAAACTGGATGATCCAGACCACCAGTAAAAACGATTCAAACCGTTCAATAAATATGCCTTTAAGCTCAAAGGACTGAAAGAGAGAAATAGTCGGCCAAATCAGCGTTTTTACCTCGGGAGCGGTCAAAGCTCCGACAACGATAATATACGTAAGGATATATAAGATAATCGGAATCAGAAATCCTAGAGACGCATATCTGAACGTGTATTTCTTTTTCTTCATATGTTCAGGAAGAAACAGCATCACTTCCATTCCTAAAAAAGAGATGGAAACGACGGTAAGGGAGTTTGCAATGGGTCCAAGGCCTTCGCCTAAAACAGGACGCAAATTATTAATATCAAAAATTTTAAAACTGATCCCAAACACAACCAGCAAAATAATAATGGTTACCGTTAAATAAAAGGGAAACAGCCGCGACACATCACTTAAACCCCCGACGATTAAATAAATACCGCAGCAAATAAACGTTAAAATAATGACTTGAATTGGGGTTCTCTCCAGCAGGAAAAACTTCACCATTTCAGCCATTGCCCGTGTCTCGAAGCTGGCTACGCCGAGGAAATAGCCGCAGATCAAAAGGCCGATGATGCTGCCGATCCATTTCCCAAGCCCTTCCTTCAAATATTCAAAGAGTGAAGGGTATTGATGTTTTTTCTGAATGAGCGTGTTTAAATAAATGAAGAAAATAAAAATGAAACTTTCTAATATCAGCGTGATCCAGCCGTCAGGCGTATTAGCCTTAGTGGTCAGCGCTCGCGGCAATGTTAAAAGTCCGGCCCCAAGCATTGTATTTGCAACAATAGAAATACCTTGAAAGGTATTAAGTTTCAGTGGAGTCTGTTTTTGGCTCATTTGGATTATTCGCCTCTTTTGGTTTGTTTTTAATTGGGAGACGGATAATGGAGTCATCCGTATTTTTCAGGCTAAAGAATCCGTTTGGCGAAAAATACGGAGACCCAAAGCTCGTTTGTCTCGTTAAGTGCGTATAAACGACAAGCATAAATAAAATAATGCCGTACAGCCCTAAAATAGCGGCGGAAAACATCGAAATAAAACGCAGCACCCGGAAAGACAGACCCATTCCGTATTGAGGAACGGTAAAGGATGCCAGGGCAATGACACTGACGACAATGACCATAATCGAACTGACGAGATTCGCTTCTACAGCAGCCTGTCCGATGACTACGCCCCCAACGAGGCCGATCGTCTGTCCGAGCGGATTGGGGAGTCGCAGTCCGGCTTCCCTTAGCAGCTCGATGGTGACTTCCATCAGCAGGGCTTCAAATATCGGAGGGAACGGCACGTTTTCCCTGTTCGCCGAAATTGTAACGGCGAGCGCGGTCGGCAGCAGCCCCTGATGGAAGGAAACAAGTGCTATATAAATCGATGACAAAAACAAGGTGATAAAGATAGAAGCAAAGCGCAGCGACCGGATAAGAGATGCTGAAATCCAGCGTTCATAGTAGTCATCCGGGGATTGCATCAGGATGCCGAGAGAAACCGGCACCAGCAGCACAAATGGTGAACTGTCGACCAAAATTGCCACACGGCCGTTAAACAGGGCTGAAGATACTTTGTCAGGTCTTTCCGTATTTTGTATCTGCGGAAATGGTGAATATTTATTATCTTCAATGAGCTCCTCGAGCGTTCCGCTGTCCTGGATATCTTCCAGCTGGATATTTTTAAGCCGCGCCTTCACTTCTTTTATGACGGACTTTTTCGCTTTGCCCTCAATGTACATAATGGCTGCGGGCTTCAGCTTGTTTTCGCCGATCATGATTTTTTTGGTGATCAATTTCGGATGAGAGGTTCTTTGTCTGATCAGAGCGAGATTTGTATCAATATCCTCTACAAACGCAACTTTTGGGCCGCGTACCACTTTTTCAGTTGTCGGCTCTGTCAGGCTTCTTGTTTTTTTCTTTCCTGTGGTCAGAATATAGGCTTTATCCAATCCGTTGATAAACACAGCACAATTGCCGTTGAGAATCGATTCAATCGTTTTTTTTGCGGTTTCAACAGGTCTTGCGTCAAGCTGGTCAAGGCGTTTTTTGACCTGGTCAAGCGTTAAGGTCTCCTCATCTTTAATTAAAGTTTTAATGGCTTCTGACACCTTATTCTCATCAGTCAGTTCACTGAAATAGAGATAGTAAAAAACCAGTCCGTTCGCAAGCATTTTTTTGTTTTTCACCAGATCATCGTTTTCTTTTAATTTTGGCAGCACCAATGCTAAATTATCGTGTATATATTCCTTAAACTCTGTTTGTTCCAATGAGGTCACCTCTTATCCAAAACCTTAGTAGAGGTTATCTTTTCCTGTTAAAAAAATGATATACTGTGTTAGAGTATTTCATGGAGTAAGTTTTTTTATGAAAGCGGAGGATACGAAGTGGCACAGGTAAGGCTAGCTGGAAAACAAGAAGAAATTGAACAGCTCATTAGATCATTTGAAAAGCATTATGATGTCTCTTATACATCAAAGGAGTACGGAAGGACGAATCCAAAATACAAATATTCAAAGGATTCCCGCGTATATCTTGAATTAAAATTAAAATCTGCCAAGATCGAAAAATAAAAAGGATTTTTTGTGTCATTGGCGAATTATGATCTATTGAAGCAACCGTTATGGAGGGATACATAAATGGAATACAGAATTGAACGAGACACCATGGGAGAAGTAAAAGTTCCTGCTGATAAATTTTGGGGCGCCCAAACACAGCGAAGCAAGGAGAACTTTAAGATCGGTTCTGAAAAAATGCCGATGCGTGTTGTGAAGGCGTTTGCAATATTAAAACGAAGCACAGCTCTAGCTAATAAACGCCTCGGCAATCTGGATGCTGAAAAAGCAGAAGCGATTGCAGCGGTTTGTGATGATGTGCTCAAAGGCAAGTACGATGACAACTTCCCGCTTGTCGTATGGCAGACCGGAAGCGGCACACAAAGCAATATGAACATGAACGAAGTGGTAGCCAACCGTGCGACTGCTTTATTAAAAGAGAAGAACTCTGATCAAACGATTCATCCAAATGATGACGTGAACCGAAGCCAAAGCTCAAACGACACATTCCCGACTGCGATGCATGTTGCCGCTGTTTTGGCTGTTTACGAGCAGCTTGTGCCGGCGCTTGATCAGCTTCGCAATACACTGGATGAAAAAGCAAAAGCATACAATGATATTGTCAAAATCGGGCGCACGCATCTTCAGGATGCTACGCCACTGACCCTCGGACAGGAAATCAGCGGATGGGTTCACATGCTGGACCGTTCGAAGGAAATGATTTTGGAAGCGACAGATAAAATGCGTGCGCTTGCAATTGGTGGAACGGCTGTCGGAACGGGTATCAACGCCCACCCAGAGTTTGGAGAGCTTGTCTCAGAAGAGATCACTAAGCTGACCGGCCAAACGTTTAGCAGTTCACCGAATAAATTCCACGCGCTGACAAGCCATGACGAAATCACTTATGCGCATGGCGCATTAAAAGCGCTTGCGGCTGACTTAATGAAAATCGCGAACGATGTCAGATGGCTCGCAAGCGGACCTCGCTGCGGCATCGGCGAGATCGTCATTCCTGAAAATGAGCCGGGAAGCTCCATTATGCCTGGTAAAGTCAACCCGACACAAAGCGAAGCGTTAACAATGATCGCAGCGCAAATCATGGGGAACGATGCGACAATCGGCTTTGCTGCGAGTCAGGGAAACTTTGAACTGAACGTGTTTAAGCCTGTTATTATTTACAACTTCCTGCAATCTGTGCAGCTGCTCAGTGACGGCATGAATTCATTCCATGATAAATGTGCTGTCGGTATTGAGCCTAATAAAGAAACCATTCAGGAAAACCTGTCAAATTCATTAATGCTTGTTACGGCGCTGAACCCGCATATAGGTTATGAAAACGCGGCGAAAATCGCCAAGCTTGCCCATAAAGAGGGATTGACGCTCAAAGAAGCAGCTTTGAAGCTTGAATTGCTGACAGAGGAGCAATTTAACGAAATGGTTAAGCCGGAAGACATGGTAAAACCAAAGGCGTAATAGAAAGAAAGAACGGCTGCTTTTTAAGCAGCCGTTCTTCTAAATATGTTGCTGTTTTAATAAATATTTAAGCTGCTCCGCATCTTTGGCGAGAGCTTCAGACTCCGTCAGATTATGAATCATTCCTTTTATGATCGCCAGCTTCGGTGTTTTTTTCTTCATTTCTGCTTCAAGTATGTCCAAGCTCTCCGATAATTCAAGAGAGGAGTTTGTGTTTAAGCTGTTAATTTTGTCACGTAGGCTTTTCACAATTGATTCAGTCAGCGGGTCAGGCCGTCCGTGCGTAAGAGGCCCGAATAAAGAGCTCGCCTCTTCCAATGTGATGAAAGGCTTATCGTTTCGTTCAGACATGCCTTTTACCATATCATCTATTCGATTCATAATGATATCAGCTAATTGAGACGGCTTCACAGTGTACCCGAGCAAAATCATGCATTCCAGGTAAATCTGGCTGATGCCCTCTATTAAAAAACAAAGCTCAGCAGTGTACGGTTCCGCTTTTTTTCCATAGATGTTCAGCAGGCTGTCGATATGAAATTGAAGTGAGGACTGGCGGATTTTTTTTGCGCATTGCTCCACTTCTTCTGTGTAAGGCAGAGAACCTTCCTTCAACTGCATACTGATAAAATCTTTGTGTTCAAGAATGTTTTCATAGAGGACGGTCAGTTGTTTACGGTAAGCCGTTCTGGGGCTGTCGCCCTTCGTTTTAATATTTAAAATTCGGGTAAATGTTTTATCATAATAGTAGTTCAGCATAGAGAGAAGAAGCGCTTCTTTCGAAGGAAAATAAATATAAAAAGCGCCTTTAGATATTTTGCATTCTTTTGCGATTTCCTGAACTGATGTTGAGTTGTATCCTTTTTGGGCAAATAGTTTTAAGGCTGTTTCAATAATCAGTTTTTCTTTTTCCTTCAATGGTTCCACCCTTTCGGAGCCCGGAGGCCTGCTAGGATATGACCATATAGTCACACCGTCTGTTATAAAATTAACCTTATTGTAACTTGTTTTTTTATCATGTATTATTTATATTATAAATTGAGATGACCGAATGGTCAAAGCTCAAGCGAAAGGGTGAATCTAGAATGAGAGAATTGGACGAAATGATCAGCCGCTTGCGAAACAGAGGAATCAAAGTGGAGAAAGTCAAATATCCGAAGCAGACCTTGTCAGAGAAAAAATGGGTTCATCAATGCAAACAGCCGCTCAAAACAAATTACAGAGATTTTAACGGCTATTCTTTCACATAAAAAAATAGACTGCAAAACATCTACAGTCTATTTTGGCACTGCTATGCGGTACGTTACACCCGTTTTGTCATTTTCAATTGAGATAGATGCCTTATGAAGAGTTAAAATTCGTTTTACGATGCTTAGACCAATGCCGAATTCGCCTTTCTTCCCTTTATTAAAAGGCTCATAGAGGCTGGAGAGCATCTCATCTTCAATATGCGGACCGTCATTTTTAATGGTGATCACGATATTTCGATCATCTTGTTTCATGCTGATTTCTATTTTTGTCTCAGCATAGCGGATTTGATTTTCCAGAATGTTTTCGAGGAGTTTGTTCCATTGCTCCGGATCGCCCGGCATCAAAATATCCTCTTCTACATCAATTTCCCACGATAGTTCTTTCCGCGCCCACTTCAATCGTTCGATGACTTCTTCTGTCACTTCCACAATACTGAACATGTCGTGCTGCACTTTTTGCTTCGCTAAATAATCCAGCTTCGTTAAATATAATAAATCCTTTATTTTTTTCTCCAGCTTAAGGGCTTCGCATTCAATAACATCTACAGTGTTTTCAAGGTCTCCTTTAGGAAAAATCCCGTCTTTAATTGATTGTGTATAGCCTCTGATGACCATGACCGGCGTTTTTAAATCATGAGAGATATTTTGCAATAGAGTTCTTTCTGTTTCATCCTTTTGCACAAGCTTTTGGCGCATCTCTTCGATGGTATGGCCCAATTTGCCGATTTCATCTTTCCGATCCACTTTTACTGGGTCATCCCAATCCTGTTCAGAAATCCGTTTGACGTGTTTTTCAAATGATACAAGAGGCCTTGATAAATACTTTGCAAGCCAAATAGCCGGAATCCAGCTTAATAAAATGACGACAGCTATAATAAACAGAAGCTGTTTGAACAAGGTATAGGCCAAATCGTCCCGATAAGAATCAAGCGCGTAAGAGAGCATCATCGCTGATTGTCCATTGACGGAAAGTCCCTTTTTAATGACAAAAAACACTTTCTCTCCATTGACGTCGGCGCTGTAACGTTTCTTTTTAGCTTCCTGCTTATCAGCCAGCTTGTACACCTTGTGGATAAATGAAGATGACAGAATGCTTAAATCCTTGTCTGAAGAAGCCTCTTCATTTTCAGGAAGGAGCACGTGCTGTACGGAGCGGACAGTTGTCGGCGCCGTCGCTTCCTCGCTGTAATAGCGCCTTTCAATCGAACCTGGCAGGCGGTACTCTGTCAGCACATGCTGCTCATTTTCAATCGTCGTATACGTTTCATTAGTGAAAAAATCTCGCAGCGTGTTTGAAAATAACACAAGCAGTAAAATCGATATCGCTAACAGGATGCCGGATATGACAACCCATATCTGAAACGCGAGCGGCTTGTTTTTCATGATGACATCATCCTGTAGCCGAAACCGTAAATCGTCTCCACCTTCAATTCAGGCATCTTTCTGCGCAGTCTCCGGACGAGATCATCAACGACCCGATCTGTTCCGAAGTAGTCATGTCCCCACACTTTTAGGAGGATATCCTCACGAGAGTATGGATGCCCTTTATGATGGATAAATAATAGCAGCAGATCAAATTCCTTTGACGTCAAATTGATGATATTCCCGTTTTCGTCATAAACCTCGCGGGCGTCTTCAGCAACCCGATACGAGGAGACGGCAATTTCATTTTTTTGGACAGGAGGAGCTTCCTTATATACGAGCTGCAGCAGCTTTTGCACACGGATAATCAGCTCCCGCGGCAGAAACGGCTTGGAAATGTAGTCATTGCTGCCAAGCTCTAAGCCAAGCACTCTGTCAATATCCGCATCTCGGGCGGAAATAAAAATGACCGGCACGTCAGGATCTTTCGCCTTGATTTCTTTTATTAATGTATAGCCGTCGGTATCCGGCAGCATGATATCGAGAATCCATAGGTGGGGAGACGGTGTCATTTTCTTTCTGGCGTCTTCACCTTTCGTAAAAGATGTAATGTTCCAGCCCTCATTCTCTAAATACTTCGTCAGCAGTTCATTCAGGTTATCCTCATCTTCAACTAGATAAATGGTGTATGACAAGGCTCTTCACATCCTTTCAACGTCATTATAAACTAGTTTTAACATACGGCAGGCAATTTTCATAATTTCACATATTCTTTTCATTTTTATCCCACAATGTTTGTTTATGATATGTATAAGGGAAGAAAGGAAGAGAAAAAGAGCGAGGAAGATGTAGGATGATCAAACATATTCTATTTTGGTGCTTTGCTTTTCTCCTCATTATTGGGACAATTGAACTTGTACATGCGATGAATATGTAACGATAAATGAATAACCGTTAAAGGAGTGTAAGAACATGGATTATCGACGTGATGGCCAAAACGATCAACATCAAACTGAACCTTCACATACAGAACAGCAGAATACAGAAAACCAGAAGCTGATTGGACATTCTGAACAAGAATTGCTTGACGCGCCTGTGTCGTATGAAGCGGGACGGCAGGAAACGGCTTCTGCTTTAGAAATGGAAAAGCAAGAAACGGCTGTGAAAAAAGAAAAGAAACGGAGAGCCGCATGGCTGAGCCCGATTTTAGGCGGTATTATCGGCGGGGGCCTCATGCTTGGCATCGCGCCTTATCTGCCGTCAGACCAAAATCAGGCGACCGAAACCGCTTCCGCAAATAAACAGGTGCAGTCTGATAATTTTACAACGGCGCCGATAACGAACGCATCAAACATCGCTGATATGGTAGAGGATTTAGAGCCTACGATTGTCGGAATCTCAAATATCCAAACCTCTCAAAATAACACATTCGGCACGGGAGGAGGCTCCAGCTCAGAAAGTGAAAGCGGAACCGGGTCAGGTGTTATTTTCAAAAAAGACAGCGATAAAGCGTATATCATTACAAACAACCATGTCGTTGAAGGCGCGAACAAGCTGACTGTTACGCTATACAACGGAGAAACGGAAACTGCCAAGCTTGTCGGCAGCGATACCATTACTGATTTGGCAGTTTTGGAAATCAGCAGCAAGAACGTCAAAAAAGTGGCGAGCTTTGGTGATTCTTCACAGCTGCGCACTGGCGAAAAGGTAATCGCTATCGGTAACCCGCTCGGACAGCAGTTTTCCGGTACGGTGACACAAGGCATCATTAGCGGACTGAACCGGACAATTGATGTGGATACAACACAAGGGACGGTGGAAATGAACGTGCTGCAAACCGATGCAGCGATCAATCCGGGGAACAGCGGAGGCCCATTAATCAATGCAAGCGGCCAGGTCATCGGCATCAACAGCTTGAAGGTGAGCGAAAGCGGCGTGGAATCACTTGGATTTGCGATCCCAAGCAATGATGTCGAGCCGATTGTTGACCAGCTGCTGCAAAACGGGAAGGTGGACCGTCCGTTTTTAGGCGTGCAGATGATTGACATGTCACAAGTTCCTGAAACCTATCAGGAAAATACGCTCGGCCTGTTTGGAGATCAATTGGGCAAAGGTGTTTATGTAAAAGAAGTTCAAGCAAATTCGCCGGCAGAAAAAGCAGGTATTAAATCTGAGGATGTCATTGTCAAACTAAACGGTAAAGACGTGGAAAGCAGTGCGGATATCCGTCAGATCCTTTACAAAGACTTAAAAGTCGGAGATAAAACAACAATCCAAGTGCTGCGAAAGGGAAAAACGAAAACGTTGAACGCGACACTGACCAAGCAGACAGAAAGCAGTTCAAGCTAAGAAAAAAACAAAAAGCTGAACCCAAATAGGGTTCAGCTTTTTTTATCCTAAGTAAGAGGAAAGCATCCACACTTGTTTTTCAACTTCTTCAATTAATCCGACAAACAAGTCCGCTGTCGCATTGTCTTGATTTTCTTCAGCCAGGCCGATCACGAATTTAGATTCGCTGCTGATTTGTTTGTAGTCGTTTACCAATGCTTGTACCATTTCTGAAGCTGATGTTTCGTTTCCGTCGTCTGTGATAGATGCATGCTCAGTGTATTCTTTCACTGTGGCAACAGGCTGTCCGCCAATCGCCAGCAGGCGCTCAGCGATGGTATCCACTGTTTCAGCCGCATGGTCATAAAGTTCTTCAAATTTCTCGTGCAATGTAAAGAAATGAGGCCCTTTCACATACCAATGAAAACGGTGGAGCTTAGAGTATAAAAGAAACCAGTTTGATAATTGTGTGTTCATTGAATTCTCAACTAATGTTTGATTTGTTTTTGCGTTTTCAGTTTTCATAAGATAACGTCCTCCTTGTGATCTGTTGACTTAATTATATCATATACTAAATAAAAATCAATACTAAATTATAATAATTATAATTTAGATCAGCTGAATAGCTTTTTCTTCAGGATAGACTCCCACGCAGACCAAGGAAAAAGCGATCGGAACAGCAGGGTGAGCTTGATGCCCTTTCCGATCGGGTATCGCAATTTCTTGATATGCTGTTTTGTTGCCAATTGATAAATGAGGTCGGCAACCTCTTGGGGATCTCCGCTTTCTTCTCCGTTTTTTTCAACGTAGGAAAGGATCTTTTTATAGTATTGATGATAGGCTGAATCGTCAGCAGGCACCGACATAAAATTTGATAATGACGTTGACCAGATCGATGTCTTGTATGAGCCCGGCTCGATCAAAGCGGTTTCGATACCGAACGGAAGCAGCTCGATACGCAGGCTTTCAGAAAAACCTTCCAATGCATGCTTGGAAGAAACATATGGCGACAGCGCTGGGAATCCGGTCAGTCCGCTGATGCTGCTCACGTTTATAATCTTTGCGCCGCCATGCTTTCTTATGTAAGGGAGAACGGTTTTTGTCACATGGATCACACCGAAGACATTCGTTTCAAATTGTTCTCTGAAATGTTCCATCGGCACATCCTCGATAAATCCTCCATAAGCCGTTCCGGCGTTGTTAACGAGTAAGTCGATCGGGGCGTAAGCACTAATGGCTTTTCCGAATGAGACTATAGATTGTTCATCGGTGACATCGAGAGCTGTAATGTGAATAGAATCAGACACATTGTGTGCTGCAGCCAATTCTCGAAGCTGTTCCGCTTTTTCAGGCTGTCTTGATGTGGCTATCACGAAAAATGATCGGGCAAGCTTTACAGCTGCCAGCAGACCGAAGCCGCTGGACGCTCCTGTTACGATGGCTATTTTTTTATTCATCCTATACCTCCTATTAAACGGCTACAGCTATTGTACTATCCTGAACAGGAGATGACGCCTGTAAAAAGAAATTTTTATACAACAATTCAGAATTGTTCTATAATAGAACGAAAGAAGGAAAGGGGTTTTGTGATATGGCGCTGCAAGGGGTAGGCCAAAGATGGGATCTTGATTCATTTTTTAAGGGCGGGAGCCAATCGGAAGAATTCAAAGGTTATATTGAGAAGCTGTCACAAAGTCTGCGTGCATTTCAAGACAGGACTGATGCGTTTCAGGTGCCTGAATCGCCTGAAGAGGCTGAAGGGCTGACCGCGTTGCTTGATTTATTCGAACAGACATCCGTCAAGCTTCAGCAGGCCGGCGCGTTTGTTGCCTGTCTTCAGGCCCAGAATATCAATGATCAAAAGGCTATAGAGCATCAGGCACTCATGAACCGGCTTTCCGCAGATTTTCAATCGTCGCTCGTTACATTAGATCATAAACTTGTGGACATTGATCAAGAAGTGTGGAATAGGTTGTTAACAAAACCGGGATTGCGCGATGTTTCTTACATATTAAATGAAAGAAGACAGAGGGTTGCCGAAAAGCTTAGCCCCGGTAAAGAAAAACTGATCGGGAACCTTGCGGTGGACGGATATCACGCTTGGAGTGACTTATACAATATGATTGTCGGGAAAATGACGATCCCGTATGAGGAAAACGGTGAAAACAAGCAATTGTCTGTCGGTCAGGCGGAGAATATGATGGACCATCAAGACCGTACTGTCAGAAAAACAGTATATGAACGTTTCCGCCAAGCTTGGGAGAGTAAGCAAGATATTTTCAGCAGCACGCTGAATCATTTGGCGGGATTCCGGCTTGAAACCTATAAAGCGCGCGGTTGGGAGAATGTCCTGAAGGAACCGCTGCAAATTAACAGGATGAAAAAAGAAACACTTGATACGATGTGGCAGGTCATCACTGAAAACAAGAAGCCGTTCGTTCAGTTTTTGAACCGGAAAGCATCCATGCTCGGCCTTGAAAAACTCAGCTGGTACGATGTCGAGGCACCGATCGGTTCTGACGGAAAGGTCTATTCGTATGATGAAGCCGCAAATATCATTACCAGCCAGTTTTCAACGTTTGGCAAAAAACTGTCCTCATTCACTGAAAAAGCGTTTCGGGACGGCTGGATTGAGGCGGAAGACAGGAGCGGAAAAAGAGTCGGCGGCTTTTGCACCAGTTTTCCGGACAGCGGGGAATCCCGGATTTTCATGACATTTTCGGGAAGCGCCTCAAATGTCTCTACCCTTGCGCATGAACTCGGGCACGCGTTCCATCAGGAAGCAATGCTCAACGTCAGGCCGTTAAACCGTTCCTACGCCATGAACGTTGCAGAAACAGCTTCAACGTTTGCAGAGATGATAGTGGCGGACGCGACTGTCCAGCAGGCCGAGACGAGGGAAGAAAAGCTTGTTCTTCTGGAGGATAAAGTGCAAAGAAGCGTTGCGTTCTTCATGAACATTCACGCAAGATTTCTATTCGAAACGAGATTCTACGAGGAACGAAAGCGGGGAGTGGTACCGGCCAGCCGCTTGAATGAGCTGATGGAAGAGGCGCAAAGAGAGGCATACTGCAATGCGTTAGAAGAATATCATCCGCTTTTTTGGGCATCAAAGCTTCATTTTCACATCACGAGGGTGCCGTTTTACAATTTCCCTTATACATTCGGCTACCTGTTTTCTCTTGGCATTTACGCGCTGGCGCTTGAAGAAAAAAATGCATTCGAAGAGAAGTATATGGCGCTATTGCGCGATACGGCTTCTATGACAGTGGAGGATTTGGCGATGAAGCATTTGGGCGCTGACATCACAAAGCGCGATTTCTGGGAGAATGCCATCAAGCTGGCTGTGCGTGACGCCGAAACCTTTTTACAAATGACCGAATCTTAAAGAAAAAGCCGTGGCGTTATATGCCCCGGCTTTTTCAATTCTTCTCTGAATGAGGATTTCATTCTCTGGATATACCTAAAATAAATGGAATCCTACAGGGGGGAGAAACATATGCATTTGATCAGAGCAGCCGGGGCTGTATGTCTCGCAGTGGTTCTGATTGCGGGCTGCCGTTTCAATGAAGACCAGCAGCAGGCAGAAGGAGAAAATACAGCCGTCACCCAGCTGAAGTCCGTTCCCTACAGCAATTTTTCGCTTCGTGTGAGCTACGGGGATGGTGAGCATAACCGTTATGAAGGAATCTATACAAAGAACGGGACTCAGGAAAAAGCGGAAATACAGGATAAGCTCTCCGGTGTCAATCAGGAGGGAGAAGAAGCATTGGATGAGATGAAAATGATTCTGAGCGAGCTTTCCGTGACAGACCAAATGGCTGAAACAGAAGTGATACACAGTGTGCTGGCAGCATTTAATCTGGACAGTCATTATGATCATATCGATTTAAAATTGAAGCTGAAGGACGGCTCCATCAGAGAAATCAAGAAGTAATCTTGTGATAAAAAACCCATAAACGTCAATTATGTCCATAAAACTAATTGAAAATGATTTTCAAAGTCAGTGTTTTCTGCTACAATGAGGGATATATGACCATATCAAATGGCTGAATATCGGAATCACTTGCATTGATGATAATTGACTTAAAAGCATGTATATAGAAAACGTGCAATACATAGTGCTGCTAAAAAGCCAGCAAAAAGGAGCGGTTATGGGTATGAGTGCAATTTCTACAGAAACGCTGAGCTTAGGATACGGGGATGCCGTTATTATTGATGAGTTGAATTTAACAATTCCCAAAGGTGAAATTACCGTATTTATTGGCAGCAATGGCTGCGGAAAATCGACACTTTTACGTTCATTAGCGCGCCTGATGAAGCCGAGAGGCGGTTCAGTGCTGCTGGAAGGAAGAGCGATTGCCAAGCTTCCGACGAAGGAAGTCGCAAAAGAGCTCGCAATCCTGCCTCAAGGTCCTTCGGCTCCTGAGGGGCTGACGGTGCATCAGCTGGTGAAGCAAGGAAGATATCCTTACCAAAACTGGCTGAAGCAGTGGTCAAAAGAGGATGAGGAAGCAGTTGAAAGAGCGCTTAAAGCAACAAAGCTTGAGGACATGGCTGACCGCGCCGTTGATTCTTTGTCAGGCGGACAGCGCCAGCGGGCTTGGATTGCGATGACGCTTGCCCAGGAAACGGATATCATCCTTCTTGACGAGCCGACGACGTATTTAGACATGACGCATCAAATTGAAATTCTTGATTTGCTGTTTGAGCTGAATGAAAAGGAAGGCCGGACGATTGTTATGGTACTCCATGACTTAAACTTGGCGTGCCGCTATGCGCATCATCTTGTGGCCATAAAAGATAAACGGATTTATGCAGAAGGCCGTCCGGAAGAGGTCATCACTTGTGATCTTGTGCAAAATGTATTTTCTATGAACTGTCAGGTTACACAGGACCCGCTCTTCGGAACGCCTCTTTGCATTCCTCATGGCAGGGGCAGATGCATTGTCCAGGAAGCGGCTTTCACATCGCATGGATAAATAACGCAGCGAAGGAGCTTTCAATTGAGAAAGCTCCTTGCTGTTTTTTCGAAAGGAAGATGGCAAATGGAACAAAAACTTCAGGAGCAGCTGGATGGATTGCTGGAGAAGTATACTGAGCTTCTGCTTGGTGAGACAAACGATGAGCTAAAAGAAGAAGTGAAGCAATGGATTTTGTACACCCATATAGCCAAAAGCATGCCTCCGCTCGCTAAGCATTGGAATGCGACATACCCTGATGCAAAGCAGGGCATTAAAGAGATCATTCAGCATATTAAGGAATTAAATGAAGCGCATCGAAACAAACAATAGCCAAAAAGCAGTCTGTTCATTATTGCAGACTGCTTTTTTGTGATTCAGCCGTTTTATCTGGCGTAAAGGAATCCATAAAGGTTCTCAGCGCGCTGCTGATAAACGAATCTTTTCGAACAATAAACTCTGTTTTCATCTGGCTGAGCGCTTCAGGCAGCGGGTACAATCGAATTGATCCTTCTGCTTCATGTTTCTGCACAACCGTTCTTGGCAGCAACGAGATGCCAAGACCTGCTGTAACTCCGCCGATAATTGCTTCAAGCGTCCCAAATTCCATAATGACCGGCTGTGTGACACCGACGGAACGCAGCCATTTTTCAAGTGTTTCTCGATACGAACAGCCTGTGCTGTAAACGAGAATCGGCTTTGTGATGGCTTCCTCAACATCGGGCACGGAGGCAGCCGAAACAACTACTGGTTCTTCTTCAAACGCAGGATAGGATTCGAGCTCAGGATGATGGCATTCGCATCCGATAAACGCGCCATCCAATTCATAACGAAGAACTTTATCAAGGAGAAATTGCGTATGTCCTGTTGTTAAAGATAGCTGGACGTTTGGATGTTCTTCATAATAAGATGCCAGGAGCTTTGGAAGCCTTACCGCGGCGGTTGTCTGAGTGGAGCCGATCATAAGCGGCCCGCTTGGTTCTGCGGAGGATGAGAGCGCTTTAGACGCTTCATCAAGCAGGCCGATAATTTTATTTGCGTAGTCCAGCAGCAATTTTCCGCTTGCAGAAAGTGTCATGCCCCGATTATGGCGCAAAAACAGTGTGGTACCCAGCTCAGCTTCCAATTGCTGAATTCTGGCCGTGACATTCGATTGTACATAGCCAAGCTGCAGGGCTGCTTTCGTAATGGTTCCTTCACGAGCTACCATTTGAAACACACGTAAATCTCCGCTTTCCATTTTGAACTCCTCCGTTCGTTTGCTATCAATCTAAGTGATATCTAGTATCTTTAACAATCATTATACGTAACATCAAAGCTGGATTACAATGGAATCAGAAATATACTTTAGTCAACAGCAAGGAGTGGCGGCAATGAATGTCTTGAACAAAATAGCTCTCGTAACGGGGGGCGGCACAGGAATCGGAAAAGCAGCCAGTATGGAATTGGCAAAGCGCGGGGCGATTGTGGCGGTGAATTATTCACGCTCGCAATCAGAAGCGGAGGAAACAGTGGAAAAGATTCGAAAAGCTGGCTGGCAAGCCTTCGCCATCCAAGCAGATGTATCCAAAAACAGCGACGTGCAGGATATGGTTCAATCAATCGTGAAAACATACGGCCCGATTGATATTTTAGTCAACAATGCCAGCATTACACGGCATATTCCAATGGATA
The DNA here is from genome assembly GCF_019334685.1 of Bacillus sp. LJBS17. Lineage (NCBI taxonomy): Bacteria > Bacillati > Bacillota > Bacilli > Caryophanales > Bacillaceae > Bacillus > Bacillus sp. LJBS17. The sequence goes on along the minus strand of NZ_CP079759.1, from coordinate 3,284,174 downwards.
ATCTTGAGGCTGCGACAGAAGACATATGGGATGAGCTGTATGCCGTCAATGTGAAAGGGATGTTTTTCTGCGCGCGGGCAGTGGCTCCGTTCATGAAGAAAAGCAAGGCCGGGGCGATCGTAAACGTCGGCAGCATCGCAGGGGTAACTGGTGCCGGCTCATCTATGCCTTATGCAGTATCAAAATCGGCGGTGCACGGTTTAACGAAATCATTGGCCCACGCCTTAGCACCTGAAATCAGAGTGAGCGGTGTAGCACCAGGAGCTGTGGCAACGAGATGGTGGGCCGGCCGGGAAGAAAAAATGAAAAGCATGATCGGCTCTTTGCCGCTGCAGTGTATTGCTGAACCAGATGATGTTGCCAAATTGATTTGTTCACTAATTGAACAGGAATCACTCACAGGCCAAATTATCACAATTGACAGCGGACAGACGCTGTAAAGAAAGGGGTGCAGGGAGATGCCATTTGTACAGATTCATTTACGGTCGGGAAGAAGCGAAGCGTGGCTTCAAAAACTGAGCAGGACTGTCCACCAATCGATGATTGAAGAAATCAATGTGCCGGAAGATGACTATTTTCAAGTCATCAGACAATATGAAAAAAGCGAATTTTTTTATGATCCATTTTATCTCCAAGTCGAGCGTACTGATGAACTGATATACATTCATTTTACACTGAAACAGTCAAGAACAACTGAACAGAAAAAAGCACTTTACCGCTCAATCGCGAGCCGGATTCATTCCGAGCTTGGTGTCAGAAAAGAAGATGTGTTTATCATGCTGGCCGGAAATCAGGCTGAGGATTGGTCTTTCGGAAATGGAAGAGCCCAGATGATTGAATAAAAAACCCCGCGGATTGATACCCGCGGGGTGCTCTATTAATGGGAAGGTGATTCAACGGCTTTTGCCGCCTTCTCTTTTTCTTGTTGGTCTTCCGCTTTCTTATTTGATAGCTTGATAGGTTTTAAGAACAAGGTGAATACGGCTCCGACTGCGATAAAGATCAGGCCCGTATAAAACACGCTGTGGAGCGAATCCATCAACGATGTTTTTAAAATCGGCACAATATGGGATGAGAAAGCCGCAGGGATTTGTTTGACCGCGTCCGGACTGAACAGTGATTGCAGCAGCCCTTGCGGATTTGTATCAATCATACCCTTTAGCTGGGCGGCAAACGAGCTTGCCTGTGCCGGAAGAGAGTCTAAATATGGAACCAATTTATCTGTTAATAGATTTCCTGATCTCGCATTCATTACGGCTCCCAGCATGGTAATGCCGAATGTTCCACCGATAGAACGGAAGAATTGGCTGGATGAAGTGACAACTCCAAGCTCCTCCTTCGAAAAGCTTTCCTGTAAAGCCAATGTCAGAATCGGCATAACAAGACCCATTCCCAGACCAATAATCGCCATAAAAGATGTAGCGACAAGCTTGCTCGTGTCGAGATCCAATGTCGTTAACAGCAGGAATCCGCCGGCCATAACCAGCATGCCTGCAATGATTTGCGGTTTAATCCCGATTTTATAAACAAGCTGTCCGCCGATGATACTTGTGATAATCATAGAAATCATCATCGGTGTCATAATTGTACCCGATTCAGACGCACTTACACCGACAATTCCTTGCATAAAGAAAGGAACAAACGTAATGGCGCCAAACATACCGATACTCATAAAGAAGCCGATCAAGTTTAGAAATGTAAATGTTCTGTTTTTAAATAAATACATTGGCAGGATTGGCTCTTTTGCTTTTGATTCTACGATGATAAAGCTGACAATGCCGATCAGTGCGAGAGCGAACAACCCAAGAATCTGCCATGAATCCCATGCATAATCTTTTCCGCCAAAGCTTAAGGCGAGCAGGAGGCTGACCACACCCACAATCATTGTGAAAATACCAGCGATATCGAAGTTGATCGGCCCAGTCTGCTGGCGTCCCTGTAATCCCCTGGCAATAAAAATAACCGCAATAATTCCGACTGGCAGGTTAATATAGAAAACCCATTTCCAGTTTAACGAGTCTACAATCCAGCCGCCGATTTGCGGCCCAATCACTGAAGCCAGCCCGTAAATTGCGCCAAAGACACCTTGGAATTTAGCACGCTGTTTTCCTGTGAACAAGTCACCGATGACAATCATCGCCATCGGCATCATGATGCCTCCGCCGATTCCCTGCAGTCCACGGAAGATAATCAATTCCGTCATGTTGTTGGCCATTCCGCACAAAGCAGAAGCTGCCATGAAAATAATTAAACCTGATACATAGACAATGCGGCGTCCCAATAAATCAGCCAGTTTACCGGCAATTGGAACAATGGTTGTTGATGTTAACAAATATGCCGTTGTCAGCCAGGTCATCATGCTCAAACCGCCCAGATCACCGACAATTTTAGGCATGGCCGTTCCGACAATAGTACCGTCAAGGGCTGAAAAAAACATGGCAATAATTAAGCCTGTTATTAATAACGTTCGTTTTGATTGTTTGCCTTCTTTACTCATTTTCATCCGTTTCCTCTTTTCATGTTTTGCTTTTCATCCGTTTCTGCTGCTTGTGCGAGCTTTGCAGTAATATGCGCCGCCTGCAGCATTTCCTCCTCCGTCAAAAAGGAAAGGTAGCGCGCCATAATGGCCTTTCTGCCTGCCAAAACCTCCTCGAACTTTCTGTCTCCTTCGTCAGTAAGACTGAGATCAATCACTCGCCTGTCTTTTGTGTTGTGTGTTCTGGCGATAAGATTTTTTTGTTCAAGGCGATCTGCCATCAGCGTCACCGCGCTTGGCTTCACCTCCATACGCTCGGCAATTTCAGAAATTTTGAGGCTGCCGTGTTTCTTTAGGCTGGCCAGCACAAACAGCTGCGCTGGGGTGACACCTTGTTTCTCCATGCTTTCCAGCATTTCAGGCTGTATCTTTTGAAAGAGCGCCTGAAGCGATAATTGAATATCGGACATTAACTGATCCGCACTCTTCATATTCATTTCCCCTCTGTTACATACACTGTATATATATTTTAATGACAAAATAGTTAATGCTTATTAAATATAAATAAGCGTAAATGAAAAGTCAACTGATTTTACACAAAAAAAGGATAGATGCCCGAAAGAACATCGTATCCTTTTTACTGATGTTGTTATTGCTGATAAGGAGACTGCTGCTGAATGGTCTGCTGGAATTTTTGATAGGACTGCTGCAGCTTTTGTGCATCCTCCGCTTCAACAGAATACCATCCATATTGGAACATGAGATCATATAGTTTTCTTTGCGCTTTTTGTGACTCATCAAAAATGGATTGAATATCCTGATAAAGAGACTCGTGGCTGAATTCGTGCAAGGCAGTGCAATAAGCTGTTGTCATGTATTTTTCGGTTGTCAGCAATTCGTTGACGAAATCTCTGTCATTCATTTCCGATGTTGTCGGTACAGGTGTCTGCGGATTGCTAATTTTTTGATTTTGCTGATTCATTCTGGCGCCTCCTTATTGGATGTAGCCGGACTGCTGCTGGCCTGGCTGCAGGTGCTTTAATATTCTTTGATAGTGATCATGATGCATGTGTCCGATGCGGTCGAGTTCTTGCTTTAACGTTTGATCCTGGCACTGCTGCGCCATGAAATGCGCTTTTTTCATCGCGAGCAAATTCCAGTTCAGCATGTCATTGAGATACAAATGATCCTTTGTCGAAATAACGGAAGGCGGCATTTGAGATTGCTGCTGATTATCCATTGTGATCCTCCTTTGGTTTCTGTTCATTTTATAGTTTCCTTCAGACTGGGAGTTATATACAGGGTTTTGAAGATGACGGCGGGAGGGAGTCGGATGTTGAGACATGTGTTTTTATTCTTATCTCAAAATAAAACACTTACCAAGTTCGCAAAAGCATACGGAACGCGGCTTGGAGCACGAAGGTTTGTCGCAGGGGATACGATTGAATCGGCGGTTAAGACCGTCAAAAGGCTAAACAGATCCGGTTTGTGTGCAACAATTGATTATTTAGGCGAGTATGCAGCTTCAGAAAAAGAAGCAAATCAAGTCGCGGAGGAATGCAAGAAAGCCATTCAAGCCATTGCCGAACATCAATTGGACTCAGAGCTTTCGCTTAAGCTGACCTCAATCGGGCTCGATCTTTCAGAAGAACTTGCTCTTACTCATTTGCGCGCCATTCTTTCCGTTGCGAAGCAATATGATGTTGCTGTGACCATTGATATGGAAGACTATTCTCATTATGAACAGACACTTTCTATTTACAGGAAATGCAAACATGAATTTGAGAAGCTCGGCACGGTCATTCAGGCGTATCTGTACCGTGCGGCAGAAGATATCAGAAAGATGCGGGATTTAAAGCCGAATCTCAGACTTGTAAAAGGCGCTTATAAAGAATCTGCGGCTGTAGCGTTTCCTGACAAAAGAGGAACGGACCTTCATTTACAGAGCTTAATAAAGCTGCAGTTGTTAAGCGGGAACTACACGGCTGTCGCCACACATGACGATGACATCATTGAATTTACGAAACAGCTCGTCGCCGAACATCAAATCCCCGCGTCGCAATTTGAGTTTCAAATGCTATACGGCATCAGGCCGGAGCGTCAAAAGGAACTCGCCAAGGAAGGCTACAGAATGCGTGTGTATGTCCCATATGGAACGGACTGGTTCAGCTACTTTATGAGAAGAATTGCCGAACGGCCTGCCAATGCAGCGTTTGTGTTAAAAGGAATTTTGAAAAAGTGAAAGCAGCCGCGGGAAGCAGCTGCATTATGATTGTTCCATGTTATGTTTTTTATACTGCTGATTTTGACTTGTCCGTTTTCCGCCGCCGTAATGCTGAGTCGGACCGGCATCTCCTTTTACGCTCGCCGCGCTGACTGCCGCTGAAGACGGATTTTTTTTCTCTCGTACCATTCCCTTCACCTCCGGACTTAAGTTGCCCGACTTTTATAGGCTTCATACAAAAAAATAACAAATTAGCTATTGAAGTCGAACCGGAAATCTTTTAAGATGAAAGAAGAAACGGGTTTCATTTTTTTTGGTCAAAAAATGAATGATTATTCATTCAATGTTCAAGGGGGATATCTCATGCACAAACACATTCGGAAGGCAGCCGTTTTAGGATCGGGGGTAATGGGTTCCGGGATTGCGGCGCATTTGGCTAACATCGGAATTCCTGTCCTGCTGCTAGATATTGTGCCGAACGATTTGACAAAGGAAGAGGAAAAAAGGGGTCTGACGAAGGACAGTCCGGAGGTGCGCAGCAGGCTGAGCCGGCAGGCGATGAAAAAACTGCTGAAACAAAAGCCCGCTCCCCTCACATCAGCGAAAAATACCTCCTATATTACACCTGGCAATCTGGAGGATGATGCAGAAAAACTGAAAGAAGCAGATTGGATTATTGAGGTCGTTGTCGAAAACCTTGAAGTCAAAAAGAAAATTTTCGCTCTTGTGGATGAACATCGAAAGACTGGAAGCATCGTCTCAAGCAACACATCCGGCATATCAGTGCAGGAAATGGCTGAAGGCCGGTCGGATGATTTTAAAGCCCATTTTCTCGGAACGCATTTTTTTAATCCCACACGCTATTTAAAGCTGCTGGAGATCATTCCGATTAAGGAAACGGATCCTGATATTTTAAAGTTTATGACAGCTTTCGGAGAAAATGTCCTCGGGAAAGGCGTTGTTACAGCAAAGGACACACCGAACTTTATCGCAAACCGAATCGGGACTTACGGGCTTCTCGTGACAGTCCAAGAAATGCTGAAAGGCGGTTATCAGGTCGGGGAGGTTGATTCGATCACAGGACCGCTGATCGGCAGGCCGAAAAGCGCCACCTTTAGAACGCTTGATGTGGTCGGCCTCGATACATTCGCCCACGTTGCCCGAAATGTGTATGACAAAGCTGATGGCGATGAAAAAGAAGTGTTTCGCCTTCCAAGCTTCATGAACGATATGCTGGAAAAAGGGTGGATCGGAAGCAAGGCCGGCCAAGGCTTTTATAAAAAAGAAGGAAAAACGATTTATGAGCTTGACCCAGTGACGCTTACTTACGGCGAGCGGACAAAAATGAAATCACCGGCACTTGAAGCGGCAAAACAGGCAAAAGGGACAAAAGTCAAAATGAAAGCGCTTATTTATTCGGATGACAGGGCCGGCCGTTTGCTGTGGAATATCACTTCTCAAACCCTGCTTTACTCAGCCGAGCTGCTTGGCGAGATTGCCGACGATATTCATGCGATTGACCAAGCCATGAAGTGGGGATTCGGCTGGGAACTGGGACCTTTTGAGATGTGGGACGCCATCGGCCTCAGGCAGTCAGCGGAAAAGCTCGAGCAGCTTGGAGCAGATATGCCTGGCTGGATAAAAGAGATGCTGGACAAAGGAAATGAAACCTTCTACATCAAAGAGAACGGAACGGTATTTTATTATGACCGCGGCGAATACAGAGCCGTGAAAGAAAACAAAAAACGAATTCATTTACAAGCACTTAAAGAAACAAAAGGCGTGATTGCGAAAAACAGCGGAGCAAGCTTAATTGACCTTGGAGATGATGTCGCCCTTCTTGAATTTCATTCGAAAAGCAATGCGATCGGCCTCGATATCATTCAAATGATCAACAAAGGATTAGAGGAAACAGAGCGGAATTACAAGGGCCTTGTCATCGGCAATCAAGGGAAAAATTTCTGCGTCGGCGCGAATCTCGCCATGATCTTAATGGAAGTCCAAGATGACAACTTTTTGGAAGTTGATTTTGTGATCCGCCGTTTTCAGGAGACGATGATGAAGATCAAATACAGTGCGAAACCGGTCGTCGCCGCGCCATTTGGCATGACGCTCGGCGGAGGAACGGAAGTATGCCTGCCTGCGGCGCGCATTCAAGCGGCAAGCGAAGCCTATATGGGCCTTGTTGAATCAGGTGTCGGCCTCATCCCTGGCGGAGGGGGAAACAAAGAGCTGTACATCAATCATCTACGCCGCGGCCTTGATCCGATGAATGCGGCAATGAAAACATTTGAAACGATTGCGATGGCGAAAGTGTCCGCTTCCGCTCAAGAGGCTCGTGAGATGAACATCTTAAAAGAAACGGATCACATCAGCGTGAATCAAGACCACCTGTTATACGATGCGAAGCAGCTGGCCGCATCTTTATACGATACCGGCTGGCGGCCGCCTGTAAAAGAAAAGGTCAAGGTGCCGGGAGAAACCGGTTATGCAGCACTATTGCTTGGCGCTGAGCAGATGAAGCTGTCCGGCTATATATCTGAGCATGATTTCAAGATCGCGAAAAAACTCGCTTATGTCATTGCGGGCGGAAAAGTGCCGTTTGGTACAGAGGTTGATGAAGAGTATTTATTGGAGATCGAAAGAGAAGCGTTTTTGAGTTTGGCAGGAGAGGCAAAATCTCAAGCGAGAATGCAGCATATGCTTGTGAAAGGTAAACCTTTACGGAATTAGGAGGGAGCTTATGAAAGAGGCAGTCATTGTGTCAGGTGCAAGAACACCGGTTGGAAAAGCAAAAAAAGGATCGTTGGCCACCGTTCGCCCGGATGATTTGGGAGCGATTTGTGTAAAAGAGACACTGAAACGTGCAGGCGGTTACGAAGGCAATATTGACGATTTGATTATTGGCTGTGCAACGCCTGAAGCGGAGCAGGGGCTTAATATGGCGAGAAATATCGGTGCGCTCGCGGGCCTGCCGTACACAGTTCCGGCGATTACAGTTAACCGTTATTGCTCTTCAGGCCTTCAGTCTATTGCATATGCAGCAGAAAAAATTATGCTCGGCGCCTACGATACAGCGATCGCCGGCGGAGCGGAATCCATGTCGCAAGTACCGATGATGGGGCATGTTACCCGTCCGAACCTTGCTTTGGCAGAAAAGGCACCGGAATATTATATGAGCATGGGCCACACAGCCGAGCAAGTCGCGAAAAAATACGGCGTCTCCCGTGAGGATCAAGACGCGTTTGCCGTTCGCAGCCATCAAAACGCCGCTAAAGCCCTTGCAGAAGGAAAATTTAAAGATGAAATTGTACCCGTAGAAGTGACGGTGACAGAAATTGGAGAAAACCATAAGCCTCAGGAAAAACAATTTGTATTTTCTCAGGATGAAGGTGTTCGCCCGCAAACGACTGCAGACATCTTATCGACATTGCGCCCGGCCTTTTCCGTTGACGGGACGGTGACTGCGGGCAATTCTTCGCAGACAAGTGACGGAGCGGCGGCTGTCATGCTGATGGACCGGGAAAAAGCCGATGCTCTTGGCCTGGCGCCGCTTGTGAAATTCCGCTCCTTTGCCGTAGGCGGCGTGCCGCCGGAAGTGATGGGAATCGGACCGGTGGAAGCAATTCCGCGCGCTTTGAAGCTTGCCGGACTTCAGCTGCAGGACATCGGCTTGTTTGAACTGAATGAAGCTTTTGCCTCACAGGCCATTCAAGTAATCAGGGAATTGGGAATTGATGAAGAAAAAGTGAATGTCAACGGGGGCGCAATCGCGCTTGGACACCCGCTTGGCTGTACGGGCACAAAGCTTACACTCTCACTCATCCATGAAATGAAACGGAGAAACGAGCAATTTGGAGTCGTGACCATGTGTATCGGCGGCGGGATGGGAGCGGCCGGTGTATTTGAATTATGCTAAAGGGGGAAAAACAAATGGCAAAAAAAGCGGCTGAAGTACAAAAAGGCGGCGGATTTTTAATCGAGGATGTCACATACGATCAAATGTATACACCGGAGGATTTCACTGACGAGCATAAAATGATTGCGAAAACAACGGAGGATTTCATCGAGCAAGATGTTCTCCCTCATATAGATGATATCGAAAACCACCAATTCGAGCATTCTGTCAGACTGTTGAAGAAAGCGGGCGAACTAGGGCTGCTTGGCGCCGATGTGCCGGAAGAATACGGAGGACTCGGCCTAGATAAAATCAGCTCGGCACTCATCACTGAGAAATTTTCGCGTGCGGGAAGCTTTTCTCTTTCTTATGGCGCGCATGTCGGTATCGGTTCCTTGCCGATCGTCTTTTTCGGGTCAGAAGAACAAAAGAAAAAATATTTGCCTGGACTCGCTTCAGGCGAAAAGATCGCCGCTTATGCTCTGACTGAGCCTGGCTCTGGGTCTGATGCACTTGGAGCAAAAACAACAGCTGTGCTGAATGAAGCAGGAACCCATTATGTATTAACAGGGGAAAAACAGTGGATTACCAACTCTGCTTTTGCCGATGTATTTGTGGTTTACGCTAAGGTAGACGGCGACAAGTTTTCAGCCTTTATTGTAGAAAAAGAGTTCCCGGGTGTCTCCACGGGACCGGAAGAAAAGAAAATGGGAATCAAGGGATCATCGACAAGAACCCTCATTCTGGATCAAGCTGAAGTGCCAAAGGAAAACCTGCTCGGAGAAATCGGCAAAGGGCATGTCATCGCCTTTAATATTTTAAACATCGGCCGTTACAAACTGGCGGTTGGCACAATCGGCGCATCTAAACGCGTCATCGAGCTGTCTGCGGCATACGCAAATCAGCGCCGCCAATTTAAAACGCCGATTGCTGGTTTTTCATTGACACAGGAAAAAATCGGGACAATGGCCTCAAGGCTGTATGCGATGGAAAGCTCTGTATACAGAACCGTCGGGCTGTTTGAAGACAATATGAGCCAGTTCACGGCCGAAGATCTCAAGGACGGCCGGCAAATCGCCAAATCGATTGCGGAATACGCCATCGAATGCTCTCTGAATAAGGTATTCGGCTCTGAAACGCTTGATTATATCGTTGATGAAGGCGTGCAGATTCATGGAGGCTACGGCTTTATGCAGGAGTACGAAGTAGAAAGGGCCTATAGGGATTCAAGGATCAATCGGATTTTTGAAGGCACAAACGAAATCAACAGGTTAATCGTGCCAAGCACCTTCCTGAAAAAAGCGCTTAAAGGCGAGCTGCCTTTATTCGAAAAAGCGCAGTCGCTGCAGGAAGAACTCATGATGCTTATGCCTGAAGAGCCTGGAAGCGGCGTCTTAGAGCAGGAGAAATATATCGTCAAGCAAGCCAAAAAAATTGCGTTGTTTGCTGCCGGCCTAGCCGCGCAAAAATACGGAAAAGCGATCGATCGTGAGCAAGAAATTCTCGTGAACGTAGCGGATATCGTCAGCAATGTATACGCAATGGAATCAGCCGTGCTCAGAACGGAAAAGGCCATTGCCGCACAAGGCGCTGAAAAAGCAGCGCAAAAGGTGCTGTACACAGAAATTTTCGTTCAAGAGGCCTTTAACGAAATTGAAGCGCATGCGAAGGAATCCCTTATCGCAATGGAAGAAGGAGATTCACTCCGCATGATGCTTTCCGCTCTGCGCAAGCTGACGCGCGTAACGCCTAAAAACGTGATTCAGAAAAAACGCGAGGCGGCGGCAGGCATTTTTGAGGCTGAGAAATATACTGTCTGATTGGCCAAGAGCTCCGAATGCGCGGAGCTCTTTTTTAAGAAGCACTGTTTTAGGTTTTTAAAACAAACTGTGTTAAAATAACCTCGATTATTTTATTGAGGGGGAAGAAGATGTCGTTAACTTTTTACTGGTACCCTAAATGCGGAACGTGCCGCAAAGCAAAGAAGTGGCTTGAAGAGCATGGAAAAGAAATAAACGAAATACATATTGCTGAGCAGCCGCCAAGCAAAGAAGAATTAAAAGCGCTTTATGAAAAAAGCGGGCTGGATCTCAAGAAATTTTTCAACACGAGCGGCATGAAATACCGCGAACTCAATCTCAAGGAAAAGCTGTATCACATGTCAGAGGACGAACAGCTCGAGCTGCTGGCTTCAGATGGCATGCTGATCAAACGCCCGCTTACAACAGACGGTGAAAAAGTGACTGTCGGATTTAAAGAAGACCAATTTGAAGAAAACTGGGCTTAATGTAAATTTTTTTTGAAAAGTGTGGTATCTTCTTATTGTAGTGCTGTAAAAAATGGAGGGATTCAATTGAGCATACCAAAAGATTTGCGTTACTCAGGAGAACACGAGTGGGTAAAAGTTGAAGGAGAAAAAGCCAGAATCGGAATTACGCATTTTGCCCAGTCCGAACTAGGCGACATCGTGTTTGTCGAACTTCCTGAAGTGGGCGCTGAAATCAAAGCGGACGAGCCATTCGGCAGTGTTGAATCCGTTAAAACGGTATCTGAGCTTTATGCACCGATTAACGGAACGGTTGTGGAAGTAAACGAAGATCTTGATGACAGTCCGGAATTCGTCAACGAATCTCCGTACGAAAAAGCATGGATGATCGTCGTTGAGCCATCTGACGCTTCTGAAATTGAAAAACTGATGACAGCAGAGCAATACGAAGAGATGACACAAGAAGACTAAAACAGGATAGCCGTAAAAGCAATTGGACACGCTAACGTTATGGGAGGTGTCCAATATGGCTTTCGACAAACAAAAGCTCGATGTCACCAATGACGTGACAGGCCGCTTTCAAAATGGCCGGCTCTCGTTATATCATGATAATGAGATGATCGGCCAAATGACAAGCATGAATGAATATGAGCTTAAGTCCGGTTATTCCTTTGAAAATGAGAAATTTTATAAGACAGCCGATGTGGTCTCTGGAGACGACGCAAAATATGTAGATTGTGACTACGAAAACGGCTGGTGTTAATGTTGGCGGTGAATTTCACTGCCTTCTTTTACAATCTGAACGTTTCAAATTTGACGCGGCAGGTGAACAAGATGAAGATGGATGAGCTGGAAAAGGTTATGATTGTCGAGGGGAAATCAGATAAAGAGAAAATCGAAAGCGTCCTGAATGAACCGGTGCGCATTATCTGCACAAACGGAACAATCAGCCAGCTGAGGCTCGAGGAATTGGCTGACGAGCTTTATGATAAAGACGTCTATATATTAGTTGATGCTGATGAATCAGGTGAGAAATTGAGAAAACAGCTGAAGCGTGAATTTAATGAAGCCTGCCATCTCCATGTCGACAGAGCCTATAAGGAAGTAGCGGCTGCGCCCAGGCACCATATCGCTTCTGTATTGCTGCGTGCGAATCTGAATGTCCATACTATTTTTCTTGAAAGAAAGTCCCGAGGTGTATAGCATGAAAGAACTCCAAGAACACGAACTTGATCACATTGAAGATGATGTGTACCTTCTATATTTATATACTCCGTTTTGCGGCACCTGCCAGCTTGCAAGCAAAATGCTGACAGTGGTGAAAGAAATGCTGCCGGATGTCGCCTTCTATCAAAACAATGTCAATTACTCTCCGACATTCGCAAAAGCGTATCAAATTGAAAGCGTCCCTTGTTTTCTGCTGTTTAAAGGCGGAAAGATGGTCGAAAGAGGATATGCATTTCATTCCGTTTCTTATTTATATGAGCTGATCAAACAAAAATCATCTTCCGCATCCCATTTATGACATATTTCTCAGCATATCCAATGAAATTGTCGTTCGTTTTATAAAGGGGTTCTTGCGACAAAGAGAGAAATGTGTATGTATGACCAACAAATAGGAGGTTGTACATATGGAGAAAGCGGAAGTTTTAGAAGATGAGTATCAGCATCTGTTTTTAAAACCCCTTTTGAATGCCTCAACATTGCTCATTACCTTCCAAGGAGAAGCAGAAGCCTTAACCGTCTCAATAAACGAACAGGGAGAAATGAAAAAAGTTTCTCCGCCCCAAACGTCCAACCTGACCTTTTACGGAAACCAAACGGAAATTATTGATTTATTGCACGGAGACATTTCCCTTCAGCACCTTATTCAGAGCGGAAGCCTCAAAGTAAAGGGGTCATTCAGGGCCCTGTTAAAGCTGGAAGCCATTCTCTGGCTGACAAATGGATTTTTTCAGAGGATTTTAAAAAATTAAAAAATAATAAATTATTATAATAGTAAAAGTTGACATCATTTATTTTATTGACATTTAATCATTCGCCGTGCTATTCTACATTAAGAATTTCCGGACGAAAAAGACTATATATTTCTCTTATCAAGAGAGGTGGAGGGAAGTGCCCTATGAAGCCCGGCAACCATCAACACTGTTGAAATGGTGCCAATTCACACGAAGCGTTCAGCTTTGAAAGATGAGAGAAAGGCATTTTATATAAGCCTTTCTGCTCAAGTGTGCAGAAAGGCTTTTCTTTTGCAGAAAAAACCGGAAGATTTCTTAGAATAGTGTTAAGGCAGGTGATTGCTTTGATCAATCTTCAGGATGTTTCAAAAGTTTACAAGTCGAAACATGGAGATGTCAATGCTGTCCAAAACGTCTCGCTTTCCATTAAAAAAGGTGAGATTTTTGGAATTATAGGATATAGCGGAGCTGGTAAGAGTTCCTTAATCCGTCTGCTGAACGGCCTTGAGAAACCAACCTCAGGAACCGTGGAAGTGGCGGGAACCAAGATTAATGAAGTAAATGGACGCGGTTTAAGAAAAGCACGCCATGAGATCAGTATGATTTTCCAGCATTTCAATTTGCTTTGGTCGCGGACTGTCAGAGATAATATCATGTTTCCTTTAGAAATTGCCGGGGTGAAAAAGAGCGAGCGGATCAAGCGCGCCAATGAACTGATTAAACTGGTAGGTTTAGAAGGAAAAGAAAAATCTTATCCGTCCCAGCTGAGCGGCGGTCAGAAGCAGCGTGTCGGAATTGCCAGAGCGCTTGCAAACAATCCGAAGGTTCTTCTTTGTGACGAAGCGACATCAGCATTAGATCCGCAAACGACAGATTCAATTCTGGATCTATTGTCCGATATTAATGAAAGACTCGGTTTGACGATTGTGCTGATTACGCACGAAATGCATGTCATCCGCAAAATCTGCAACAGAGTCGCCGTCATGGAAAACGGCAAGGTGGTCGAAGAAGGCGAGGTTCTCGATGTCTTCAAAAATCCAAAGGAACAAATGACAAAACGATTTGTTCAGCAGGTGACAGAGCCGGAAGAAACGAAAGAGACGCTTCAGCACCTTCTTGATGATACAGCATCAGGAAAAATGGTTCAGCTCACATTTGTCGGTGAGTCAGCTGAACAGCCTCTGATTACAGAGATGATCAGAAACTTCAATGTCAGCGTCAATATTCTGCAAGGGAAAATTTCGCAGACGAAGGATGGGGCTTACGGTTCACTGTTCATCCACATTGACGGAGACGAGGAAGAAGTGCAAAACGTGATCCGATTCATTAATGACAAACAGGTGAAAGCAGAGGTGATCACGAATGTTTGAAAAATACTTCCCAAACGTTGATTTAACTGAATTATGGAACGCGACATATGAAACACTTTATATGACGCTGATTTCTTTACTGTTTGCTTTTGTCATCGGGGTCATCCTCGGCTTGCTGCTCTTTCTGACGAGCAAAGGAAGCCTCTGGCAGAATAAAGCGGTCAACTCTGTGATTGCGGCCGTTGTTAACATATTCAGATCGATTCCGTTCCTTATTTTAATTATTTTACTATTAGGTTTTACGAAATTTTTAGTCGGCACGATCTTAGGGCCAAACGCCGCATTGCCGGCGCTGGTAATCGGCTCGGCACCATTTTACGCGCGCCTTGTTGAAATCGCGCTGCGTGAGGTGGATAAAGGTGTGATTGAAGCCGCTAAATCAATGGGCGCGAAAACGTCTACGATTATTTTCAAAGTGCTGATTCCGGAATCAATGCCTGCTCTTATTTCTGGCATTACGGTTACTGCCATCGCTTTGATCGGCTCAACGGCAATTGCCGGAGCCATTGGTTCAGGAGGCCTTGGAAACCTTGCGTACGTAGAAGGATATCAGTCTAATAACGCTGATGTTACCTTCGTTGCTACTGTGTTTATTTTAATCATCGTGTTTATTATTCAAATCATCGGTGATCTAATAACAAATATTATAGACAAACGATAAGGGAGGATTTACATTGAAAAAGCTATTTTTGGGTGCATTACTGCTTGTATTTGCAGGAGTCATGGCTGCCTGCGGTTCGAATAACGGCGCTGAATCCGGCAAGAAAGAAATTGTCGTTGCGGCAACAAAAACACCGCATGCGGAAATTTTAAAAGAAGCTGAACCATTGCTGAAAGAAAAAGGCTATACGCTGAAAGTGAAAGTGCTTAGTGATTACAAAATGTACAATAAAGCTTTAGCTGATAAAGAAGTGGACGCGAACTACTTCCAGCACATTCCTTACCTTGAGCAAGAAATGAAAGAAAACACAGATTACAAACTTGTGAATGCCGGCGCTGTTCACTTAGAGCCATTCGGTATTTACTCTAAAACATACAAATCACTGAAAGACCTTCCAGACGGTGCGACAATCATTCTGACAAACAACGTTGCTGAACAAGGACGTATGCTTGCAATGCTTGAAAACGCTGGATTAATCACTCTTGATTCTAAGGTAGAAACAATTGACGCAACACTGAAAGACATTAAGAAAAACCCGAAAAACCTTGAATTCAAAAAAGTGGCGCCTGAATTAACGGCAAAAGCATATGAAAACAAAGAAGGAGACGCGGCCTTCATCAATGTAAACTATGCGATCCAAAATAAATTAAATCCTAAAAAAGATGCAATTGAAGTAGAATCAACGAAAAACAACCCATACGCTAACATCATCGCAGTAAGAAAAGGCGAAGAAGATTCTGCAAAAATAAAAGCGCTGATGGAAGTTCTTCACTCTAAAAAGATCAAAGACTTCATCGAGAAAAAATACGACGGAGCTGTGCTTCCTGTATCTGAATAAGACTGAAACCCCGGATGAGAATTCCGGGGTTTTTTTCGCGTATTTTCCTAAAAGCTGTTCATAATAAAAAGGAATGTTAAACAGATGGAGGGATTTTCTTTGAATCAAGACAGAGGAAGCATGCAGGACGCGTTAAAACAATATAAACATGGTTTAGGCACATTTGAACAAAAGATGCCGCTGATGGGAAGAAAATTTAACGAATTTACTGAACAGTGCTTTGCCGGGAATTCTCTGACTGAAAGAGAAAAACAGCTGATCGCCCTCGGAATTGCCATCAATGCTCAGGACGAATATTGCATGATCTATCATACAAAAGGCTGTCTCGATCAGGGAGCGACAGAAGAAAACATTCTCGAAGCCGTCAGTGTGGCAGCGGCATTTGGAGGCGGCGCGGCTTTCAGCCAAGGCGTGACAGTCGTTCAACAGTGCATTGAGGAATTCGGAAACACCACGCATTAAGAGAAGGAATATTCCGAAAAACCATTCTCATTTGTTCTGAAAGGATGCTTTCGTCTCATCTGCCGCTATTTCATGCCAAATCGTTTTTGCGGCATCCAACGCAGCACTGGTACAATAAAAAGCAAATATATGAAGGGATTGATTCATTATTTGCAGCAGCCAGGACAGACTGAACCTCGATTATACGTCAGAAATGGAAAAAGCGATGCAGCTGTCACACGGAATTGGATACGAGGAATATGGACGCCGGCTGGAAACAAGAATGAAAGTAGAGCGGCAGAGAGAGCTTGATTATGAAAAAAGCAAGCGGATTTCTGCGGGAGCTTATTGAGAAAATCAATCTTTTAAAAAAGGGTGGGAATCCACTCTTTTTCTTTTTCAATCGCTTTAATAAAGTGCTGATCTTTGTTAAACTTGAGGAATGTGCAAGGCACGATAAAAAGTTGTATTTACTTTTCATTTGTTATAAAATTAGAATGAGAATAAAATGAGAATAATGATTATATATTTTTGGAGGTATAGATATGGCTGCTTCAACATTAACGATCAAAGATCTTCACGTTGAAATCGAAGGGAAAGAGATCTTAAAGGGTGTAAACCTTGAAATAAAAGGTGGAGAATTCCACGCAGTAATGGGCCCGAACGGAACTGGTAAATCCACTTTATCAGCTGCTATTATGGGGCATCCTAAATATGAAGTAACAAAAGGCAGCATCACGCTTGACGGCAAAGATGTACTGGAGATGGAAGTGGACGAGCGTGCGCAGGCAGGCTTATTCCTTGCGATGCAGTACCCAAGTGAAATCAGCGGTGTGACAAATGCCGACTTCCTTCGCTCAGCAATCAACGCGCGCAGAGAAGAAGGCGATGAAATTTCTCTCATGAAATTCATCCGCAAAATGGACGAAAACATGGAGTTCCTTGAAATGGACCCTGAAATGGCTCAGCGCTATCTTAACGAAGGCTTCTCAGGCGGGGAGAAAAAACGCAACGAAATCCTTCAATTAATGATGATTGAACCGAAAATCGCCATCCTTGATGAAATTGACTCAGGTCTTGATATTGACGCTTTGAAAGTTGTATCAAAAGGGATCAACAAAATGCGCAGCGAAAACTTCGGCTGCTTGATGATCACTCACTATCAGCGCCTGTTAAACTACATCACTCCGGATGTTGTTCACGTTATGATGCAAGGCCGCGTTGTAAAATCCGGCGGTGCAGAGCTTGCACAGCGTCTTGAAGCAGAAGGTTATGACTGGATCAAACAAGAACTTGGCATTGAAGACGAAACTGTTGGCCAAGAAGCGTAAGCGTTAGGGGGATTAATATGACACTAGGTACAAAACTATCCGTAGATCAGGAGTATCTCAAAAGCTTTTCCGAAAAGCACCAAGAACCTGCCTGGCTGAAGAACCTGCGCTTACAGGCTCTTGAACAAGCTGAGGATCTGCCGATGCCGAAACCTGACAAAACAAAAATCACAAACTGGAACTTCACGAATTTCGCGAAGCATACAGTAGATAACGAACCGCTTTCTTCATTAGAAGATTTGACTGATGAAGTAAAAGCGCTGATCGACATTGAAAACGAAGATAAAACATTATACGTACAGCGTGACCAGACGCCGGCACATCTTTCTCTTTCTCAAGAATTGAAAGACAAAGGCGTCATCTTCACTGATATTCTGACTGCTGCACGCGAGCACAGCGACTTGGTGGAGAAATACTTTATGAAGGACGGCGTGAAGGTTGACGAACATAAGTTAACTGCACTTCACGCGGCTCTTGTTAACGGAGGAGCATTCCTTTATGTTCCGAAAAATGTTCAGGTGGAGACGCCGGTTCAGGCTGTTTATGTCCACGAAAGCAATGATACAGCTCTATTCAACCACGTGCTGATTGTGGCTGAAGACCACAGCTCTGTAACATATGTAGAAAACTACATCAGCACTGTAAACCCGAAAGACGCTGTCTTCAATATTATCAGTGAGGTCATCACAGGTGATAATGCCAGCGTGACATACGGTGCGGTGGATAATCTGTCAAGCGGTGTGACAACTTATGTGAACCGCCGCGGTGCTGCGCGCGGACGCGACAGCAAAATCGAGTGGGCTCTCGGCCTGATGAACGATGGCGACACGATTTCCGAAAACACAACAAACCTTTACGGTGACGGCACATACGGCGATACGAAAACGGTTGTTGTCGGAAGAGGAGAGCAAACAGAAAACTTCACAACACAAATCATCCATTTCGGTAAAGCTTCTGAAGGCTATATCTTGAAGCACGGTGTGATGAAGGATTCCGCTTCTTCTATCTTTAACGGAATCGGCAAAATCGAACATGGCGCTTCTAAAGCGAATGCGGAGCAAGAATCACGCGTGCTGATGCTCAGCGAAAAAGCACGCGGAGACGCAAACCCTATTCTTTTAATTGACGAAGACGATGTAACTGCAGGACATGCGGCATCTGTCGGCCGTGTGGACCCTATTCAGCTTTACTACCTGATGAGCCGCGGAATTCCGAAAGAAGAAGCAGAACGCTTAGTCATTTACGGATTCCTTGCACCGGTAGTAAATGAACTTCCGATTGAAGGCGTTAAGAAACAATTAGTTTCTGTTATCGAAAGGAAAGTGAAGTAATGAATATCACAGATATTCGTGAACAGTTCCCGATCCTTCATCAGCAAGTGAACGGACATGATCTCGTTTATCTCGACAGCGCGGCGACTTCCCAGAAGCCGCGTGCTGTCATTGAAACACTGGATAAGTATTATAACCAATACAATTCCAATGTTCACCGGGGCGTCCATACACTTGGAACCAGAGCGACAGATGGTTATGAAGGAGCGCGTGAAAAAGTCCGCAAGTTTATTAACGCGAAGTCAATGGCTGAGATTATTTTCACAAAAGGCACGACCACATCACTGAATATGGTGGCGTTAAGCTATGCGCGCGCCAACCTGAAACCTGGTGATGAAGTGGTCATCACCTACATGGAGCATCATGCGAATATCATTCCGTGGCAGCAGGCTGTAAAAGCAACTGGCGCCACATTAAAATATATTCCGCTGCAGGAAGACGGAACGATTTCTTTAGAAGACGTCAGGGAAACGGTCACAAGCAACACAAAAATTGTTGCGGTGTCTCATGTATCTAATGTTCTCGGCACGGTCAACCCGATTAAAGAAATGGCGAAAATCGCTCATGACAATGGGGCTGTCATTGTGGTGGACGGTGCACAAAGCACGCCTCACATGAAAATTGACGTGCAGGATCTCGATTGCGACTTCTTTGCGCTTTCTTCCCATAAAATGTGCGGACCTACTGGTGTTGGTGTGCTGTACGGAAAGAAAGCCCTGCTGGAAAACATGGAGCCTGCCGAATTCGGCGGTGAAATGATCGACTTTGTCGGGCTTTATGAATCAACTTGGAAAGAGCTTCCGTGGAAATTCGAAGCGGGTACGCCGATTATTGCAGGAGCAATCGGCCTCGGTGCCGCCATTGATTTTCTCGAAGAAATCGGTCTTGATGAGATTTCCCGCCATGAGCACAAGCTTGCAGCTTATGCGCTTGAACGCTTCCGCCAGCTTGACGGCGTAACGGTTTACGGGCCGGAAGAGCGTGCCGGGCTTGTCACATTTAACCTTGATGATGTTCATCCGCACGATGTGGCGACTGTGCTTGATGCGGAGGGAATCGCAGTCAGAGCCGGCCACCATTGTGCGCAGCCGCTGATGAAATGGCTGGATGTAACTGCTACTGCAAGAGCAAGCTTTTATCTGTATAATACAGAGGAAGAGATTGATAAGCTTGTGGAAGCTCTTCAAAAGACAAAGGAGTATTTTACAAATGTCTTTTAATGCAAACTTAGATACATTGTACAGACAGGTGATTATGGATCATTACAAAAACCCGCGAAATAAAGGGGTTTTGAATGACAGCATTGTCGTGGATATGAACAATCCGACATGCGGCGACCGCATCAGACTGACAATGAAGCTTGACGGAGACATCGTGGAAGATGCGAAGTTTGAAGGGGAAGGCTGTTCCATTTCAATGGCATCCGCTTCGATGATGACTCAGGCGATTAAAGGGAAAGATATTGAAACTGCCCTTTCCATGTCTAAGATTTTCTCGGATATGATGCAAGGGAAAGAGTATGATGATTCTATAGATCTCGGGGATATTGAAGCCCTTCAAGGCGTTTCAAAATTCCCGGCCCGTATTAAATGTGCAACCCTGTCATGGAAAGCACTTGAAAAAGGAGTCGCGAAAGAAGAAGGCGGCAATTAAAAGGATTGGAGTGAAAATGGATGGCTAAAAAAATGCCTGATATTGGTGAATACAAGTATGGTTTTCACGACAAGGACGTTTCCATTTTCCGTTCAGAGCGCGGATTGACAAAAGAAATCGTAGAAGAAATTTCTCGCATGAAAGAAGAGCCTCAATGGATGCTTGACTTCCGCTTGAAATCACTTGAGCATTTCTACAACATGCCGATGCCTCAATGGGGCGGAGATTTAAACTCACTGAACTTTGACGAAATTACGTACTACGTAAAACCGTCTGAGCGTTCAGAGCGTTCTTGGGATGAAGTTCCTGAAGAAATTAAGCAAACATTCGACAAGCTCGGTATTCCTGAAGCTGAACAAAAATACCTTGCGGGTGTTTCTGCTCAGTACGAATCTGAGGTTGTATACCACAACATGAAAGAAGATCTTGAAGCGCAAGGCATCGTCTTTAAAGACACTGACAGCGCGCTGAAAGAGAATGAAGATATTTTCCGTGAGCACTGGGCAAAAGTAATCCCGCCGACTGATAACAAGTTTGCGGCGCTTAACTCAGCTGTTTGGTCCGGCGGATCTTTCATCTACGTGCCTAAAGGCGTGAAGGTTGAAACACCGCTTCAAGCTTACTTCCGTATCAACTCTGAGAACATGGGTCAGTTCGAACGTACACTGATCATTGTTGACGAAGAAGCAAGTGTTCATTATGTTGAAGGCTGTACTGCGCCTGTTTACACAACAAACTCACTTCACAGTGCGGTCGTTGAGATCATCGTGAAAAAAGGCGGCTACTGCCGTTATACAACGATCCAAAACTGGGCGAACAACGTTTACAACCTTGTAACAAAGCGTACAGTCTGTGAAGAAAACGCAACAATGGAATGGATCGACGGCAACATCGGTTCTAAGCTGACAATGAAATATCCGGCTTGTATCCTAAAAGGCGAAGGCGCGCGCGGTATGACGCTTTCTATCGCTCTTGCGGGTAAAGGCCAGCATCAGGATGCAGGTGCGAAAATGATTCACCTTGCACCAAACACATCATCTACTATCGTATCAAAATCGATTTCAAAACAGGGCGGAAAAGTAACATACCGTGGAATCGTCCACTTCGGACGCAAAGCGGAAGGCGCTCGCTCTAACATCGAGTGCGATACGCTCATTATGGATAACAAATCAACTTCAGACACAATTCCTTACAATGAAATCTTAAATGATAACATTTCATTGGAGCACGAAGCGAAAGTGTCTAAAGTATCTGAAGAGCAGCTCTTCTACTTGATGAGCCGCGGTATTTCTGAAGAAGAAGCAACTGAAATGATCGTAATGGGCTTTATCGAGCCATTCACAAAAGAGCTTCCGATGGAATACGCAGTTGAAATGAACCGTTTGATTAAGTTCGAAATGGAAGGTTCTATCGGTTAATGATGAAAACCCCTTTGTTTATCAAGGGGTTTCGAGATAGTTATCAACTTTAAAATGGCCGGCGTGCCGAATTTGATTGTAGAAGACGAACTTTTGAAGTTCGTCTTCTTTTATTTTTCAGAGACATATCCACTGTTATTTTGATGGTTTTAATTCCTTATCGATTAGAATATTTCAGACTGCGCCGGATAGGTTCAGTTCCTATATCACGCAACCATACAGTTGCTTATACTTGACATGCAACTAATGAGTTGCTTATACTCAATAGATGAATTGGAACAAAGACGCTATATTCAAAGCACTCGGCGATTCGACTCGGCGGCTTATATTAGACGAATTATCTGAACGCAACGAGCTGACGTTGTATGAACTTACGATACGTCTTATTACAAAGTACGACCTTTCTATTACGCGACAGGCGATAGCTAAACACCTTTCTGTACTGGAGGATGCAGGACTCGTAACATCAAAACGAAAGGGAAAATATCGAGTACTTATATTCAACAACGAACCGCTTAAAAATTTGCTGAAAGGATGGATCGAGTAATTTTATAAAACCAGTACTGAGTTTCTGACAAAAGTTGGTTTGTTTTGCTTGAAGCCGGATTGTTTGCACAGTACCATGTACCATAAATATCAAAGGAGGCAACAACAATATGAAAATCATTGTGACTAGTATATTCGTGCAAGATCAAGACAAGGCACTGAAGTTCTATACAGAAAAACTGGGGTTTGTAAAAAAGGAGGATGTTCCCATGGGGAAATTCAGGTGGATAACGCTTGTTTCTCCAGATGATCAAGACGGAACCGAGCTTTTACTCGAACCGAATGAACATCCTGCCGCCAAGGAGTATCAAAAGAATATATTCTCCGAAGGCCTCCCGGCCACAATGTTTGGCGTTGCAGATATTCAAAAAGAGTACAACCGATTAAAGGAAAAAGGCGTGACGTTTACGATGGAACCGACAAAAATGGGCGAAGTCACAATAGCTGTCTTCGACGATACATGCGGTAACCTTATTCAAATTGTACAGAAGTAACCGATTCAGTCGCGTCCTTTTTGTATGCAGAAGAAAAACCGCTGGCCACAGGGCCCGCGGTTTTTTTACTCTTCTTCTGTCTCCTGATTGATAATTTGCTTTACAGATGATCTGCTGTTATTTTCTCTGTTCATCTCTCGCAATTGAGTATAAGCCATATCGAATTCCTCTTTTGTCATCTGCTTTGCGGCTAATGCAGAGCATAATATAGCAAAAGCAATTGGCATTGTATCAATGTGAATGTCGATATGGACCTCTGAGTTGCCGCTGTTTTTGATAACAGATTCAGTAGTGGGTATCTCTTGAGTATGTCTGTTAAGAGGAATGATGTTTTCGTTCATTAGTCTTCTCCGTCTTGTGACTGCGCCTGTGCCTGATCCTGATCTGTGTTCACGCTGACCACGACTTTTGCATTACCGCTGTTTTGGACTTTTGCCACTGCCGCATCGCGTCTGTTTTCTTCATTTTCATGACGATTTTCGCTCATGGTATCATCCTTTCTCTATTGATAGTGACAGGATATTCGATAGGAGAGTAAAGAGATTGGACGAACTTCGCGGTTTTTCCACATTAGGGCAAAAGGTCGAAGGAAAGCATTCTATTTGGTAAAATGAATAGACATTATAATAGAAAAGGTGTTTGCATATGAAATCGTACATCATCGTCGGCGCAGGGATTCTGGGCGCGTCGACGGCTTATCATCTCGCAAAATCAGGCGCTCGCGTTACTGTCATTGATCGGAAAGAGCCGGGACAAGCGACTGATGCGGCGGCGGGGATCGTCTGTCCATGGCTCTCGCAACGCCGTAATCAGGATTGGTACCAGCTTGCTAAGGGGGGAGCCCGGTACTATAAGGATTTAATCCATCAATTGGAAAAAGACGGTGAATCGGATACAGGATACAAACGTGTCGGTGCCATCAGCATTCATACTGACGCGTCTAAACTCGATAAAATGGAGGAAAGAGCGTATAAGAGACGGGAGGATGCGCCGGAAATCGGCGACATTACCCGCTTGTCTGCAAGTGAAACGAAAAAGCTGTTTCCGATTTTAGCTGACGGCTATGAATCGGTTCATATCAGCGGTGCCGCCCGTGTGAACGGGAGAGCGCTGTGCCGGTCGCTTTTAAGCGCTGCAGAGAAACGCGGCGCAACGGTCATCAAAGGAAATGCGTCTTTGCTTTTTGAAAACGGAACAGTCACCGGCGTGCAAACAGATACAAAGCAGTTTGCGGCTGACGCGGTCATTGTGACGGCGGGAGCATGGGCCAATGAGATATTGAAGCCTCTTGGCATTCATTTTCAAGTGTCATTTCAAAAAGCGCAGATTATGCATTTTGAAATGACAGATGCAGATACAGGATCGTGGCCGGTTGTCATGCCGCCGAGTGATCAGTACATTCTTTCGTTTGATAACGGCAGAATTGTAGCCGGCGCCACACACGAAAACGATGCAGGCCTTGATGATCTTCGTGTGACAGCCGGAGGCCAGCACGAAGTATTAAGCAAAGCGTTAGCCGTTGCACCGGGTCTTGCTGATGCGGCTGCTGTTGAAACAAGAGTGGGCTTCAGGCCGTTTACACCGGGATTTCTGCCGGTCGTAGGGGCCGTGCCGAATGTTCAAGGCCTGTACGCTGCAAACGGTTTGGGTGCTTCTGGACTGACGATGGGGCCGTTCTTGGGTGCAGAGCTCGCAAAGCTAGTTCTCGGAAAGCAGACTGAAATCGACCTTGGCCCGTATGATCTAGCCGGAGCGCTTGCATAATAAATAAAGGCTTAACAAACAAATAGTATAAAGCTGTTCTGGCTTTTCTTTTCTGTATGTGTTAGCATTTATCTTTAATGAAAAAGAGGACGTGAACTGATTTTGATAAAAATTGATATACCCGCACCGAATGTCACCATCACTGAACGACAGCAGTCAGCTAATGATAACGAACCGAAGATAAAACCGATTCACGGATTCATCGACTTTCACCAGATCCCAAGGGACAAAGGCGGCATTTTTATGTTTTACAACATTCATGACGAGCTGCTGTTTGTCGGTAAAGCCAGAAAGTTAAGACAGAGAATTAAGAAGCATTTCGAAGACACTGTTTCACCGATCAAACATCACAGAGACGAAGTATATAAAATTGAGGTATGTGTAGTTGATGATCCAATGGAAAGAGAGATTTACGAAACATATATCATCAATACACAGCACTCGAAGTACAACATAGACAAGGTATTTTTTAAATAAGACGTCAGTCTGCGG
The DNA here is from genome assembly GCF_019334685.1 of Bacillus sp. LJBS17. Taxonomy (NCBI): domain Bacteria; kingdom Bacillati; phylum Bacillota; class Bacilli; order Caryophanales; family Bacillaceae; genus Bacillus; species Bacillus sp. LJBS17. The sequence goes on along the minus strand of NZ_CP079759.1, from coordinate 3,259,013 downwards.
ATTGAACAGCGAGCCAGAGCTTAAGTCAAGTTCTGGCTTTTGATTTGGGCATTTTTACGCATATAGGCCCTTTGTCTATCATTCGAATAAATTATTGAGAAATTTCAGAAAATAATATTGACAATCCTAGCCGCGGACTTTAATATAACAATATATAATGTTATATAACGTTATATAATAAAAACGGGGAGTGAAGGATTTGAGTCAGGCCACAGCAAAAGTAAATCGTGAGGTTCAAGCTTTCTTGCAGGATTTGAAAGGGAAAACCATTGATCATGTATTCTTTGTCGCATGCGGAGGGTCTTCTGCCATTATGTATCCGAGTAAGTATGTGTTTGACAGAGAGTCAAAATCAATAAACTCCGACCTCTACAGCGCCAACGAATTTATTCAGCGTAACCCTGTTCAGCTTGGTGAAAAGTCTCTTGTTATTTTGTGCTCGCATTCGGGAAATACCCCGGAGACAGTCAAAGCTGCTGCGTTTGCAAGGGGCAAGGGTGCACTTACGATTGCGATGACGTTTAAACCGGAGTCTCCTTTAGCGCAGGAAGCGCAATATGTTGCCCAGTACGATTGGGGTGATGACGCGCTTGCGATCAATACAAACTATGGCGTTTTGTATCAAATCGTTTTTGGAACCCTGCAAGTATTAGAAAACAATACGAAATTCCAACAAGCAATTGAAGGCTTAGATCAATTGCAGGCTGTATATGAAAAAGCCCTTAAGCAGGAAGCTGACAACGCCAAGCAATTTGCAAAAGCCCATGAAAAAGAAAGTATTATTTATACCATGGCAAGCGGTGCAAACTACGGTGTCGCTTACTCCTACAGCATCTGCATTCTCATGGAAATGCAATGGATTCATTCCCACGCCATTCATGCCGGAGAATATTTTCACGGACCGTTTGAAATTATTGATGAATCCGTGCCGTTTATCATCCTGCTCGGTTTAGATGAAACAAGACCTCTTGAAGAGCGGGCGCTTACCTTCTCGAAAAAGTATGGCAAAAAGCTCACTGTGCTTGATGCTGCATCTTACGACTTCACTGCAATTGACGATTCAGTTAAAGGCTATCTTGCTCCGCTCGTTCTCAATCGTGTGCTGAGAAGCTATGCAGACGAGCTGGCAGAGGCGAGAAATCATCCTTTATCTCACAGAAGATACATGTGGAAAGTTGAGTATTGATCTGAAAATGAAGAACCATTATGCATTAGACTATAATGTTATATAACATTATAGTCTAATGTCCAGAGGAGGCCAACCCTTTGAAGAAAATGTTGTTGTTCTTGATCATTGCAGCTGTCAGTATGCTCACCATCGCAGGCTGTTCGAGCCAAAGCAGTTCAGCGGACGGAAAGGTGACATTGAAATTTTTCCACAGATGGCCAAAGGAGCCGGAAAAAAGTTATTTTGAAGAGGTTGTTAAGGAATTTGAAAAAGAACATCCGGATATCGACATTCAAATTGAAGCCGTTTTAAATGACTCCTATAAAGATAAAATTAAGGTCATGCTGGGAACCACCAGCCCTCCTGACATTTACTTCTCTTGGAGCGATGAGTTTGCTTTTAAATTTATCAGAGGCAATAAAGCACTTGATCTCTCGTCCTACTACAAAAATGACACCGATTGGTCATCACAGCTCGTTCAATCGCAAATTACACCATTTACTTATGAAAACAAGCAATATGGCGTGCCGTGGCAAATGGACGCTAAATCATTCTTCTATAATAAAGACATTTTCCAAAAGCTGAATCTTGATCCCCCGAAGACGTGGGATGAATTAATCGATGTGTCAAAAAAGCTGAAAGAACATGGCTACACACCGATCAGCTTCGGAACAAAGGCGACTTGGACAATCTCGCACTATATCGGCACGCTTAATCAGCGGATGGTCGATGAAAAAACGCGAGACAAGGACTATAACGCCAAAACGGGTGAATTTACTGATGAAGGCTATGTAAAAGCCCTTGAAAAGCTTCAGGAGCTGATGCCTTATTTTAATAAACATGTAAACTCCGTCGACCACGAATATGTGAGACAGCAATTTAAGAGCGAAAAGTCGGCGATGATATATGCGGAAACAGCGGAAATCAAGCTGGTTGAACCGGTTAATCTCGGGATGTTCCCATTTCCTAAAATCAGCGGGCAAAAAGGATCTTCAGAAGCGTTAACGGGAGCGCCGGAAGGATTCATGATTTCCTCAAGAACAAAACATCCGAAGGAAGCGATGGAATTTTTGCAGTTCTTGACGTCGAAAAAAATGGGCGAAAAGCTCGTGAAAGATGTCGGGAAATACAGTGCAGTGCAAGGTACGGCTACTGAAGAAAATGCAACAGCTATTCAGCGTGAAGCCGTTCAGCATATTGTTGATGCCAAATCAATGGTTCCATGGTTTGATATGGATGTCGATGTTGAAGTCGCAGATGCGTACCTAACAGGCGTCCAGCAAATGCTTGGCGGCGACATGACACCGCAGCAGGTGATGAAAGCCGTTCAAAAGGCAGCAAAGCAGGTGAGGGCGTCAGCTGAATAAATCAAAGAAAAGGTGAAGCTTCGCACCTTTTCTTTTTATAAAGGAGATGAGATACCCTTGGTCAATCAGAATAAAATAATCCCCTATTTGTTTTTGGTGCCCGCTCTCGTTTTTTTACTTTTCGTTTATATCCCGATTTTTGAGAATGTATTCCTCAGCCTGTTTCAGTGGAGCTCATTTTCTCCGGAAAAAACGTTTATCGGCTTAAAAAACTATGTTGAATTATTTCATGATCCTGTCTTCTATCAGGCACTTACCAATAATGTGCTTTATGCAGTGATCTCAATTGTATGCCAGGTATTTGGCGGTTTGATTTTGGCGGCGGTGCTTGAGGATAAGCTGGTCAGAAAATGGTCGCCGTTTTTTCGTACCGTTTTCTTTTTGCCGGTTGTCATCTCAATGACGGTGATCGCGCTTTTGTTTGATTTTATTTACAATCCGGAGACAGGGCTTTTGAATCAGCTGCTTCAGGCCATCGGTCTTGATCAGCTGACGAGGGCCTGGCTCGGGGATGACAGCACAGCTATGCTTTCTGTCATTTTTGTGTCCCAGTGGCAATCTGTCGGTTATATTGCGATGCTGTACATCGTGTCGATTCAAAAAATACCGGATGAACTGTATGAAGCGGCCCGGCTTGACGGCGCGGGTAAAATTCAGCAGTTTTTTCATATTACTGTTCCCCAGACGAAAGAGATGTCTTTTGTTGCGGTGGTCATGACGCTGACCGGGGCCTTTACGGTCTTTAATGAGCCGTACATTTTGACAGGCGGCGGGCCGGGAAACGCGTCAGAAGTCTTGAGCACGTTTTTATATAAAAGCGCCTTTACAAAGGATATGATGGGCTACGCCTCAGCTATTGCCACTGTCGTGTTAATCATTACGCTTGCATTATCGCTCATGCAAATGAAGTTCTTTAAAACCGGAAAGGAGGAGTAACTGATGCTGCCTCAGAAGAAGACAGATTCGTTCAGATTGGAGCCTGTGCCTGACCAGCACATTGAGGTTAAAGATAAGCCTAGACGAAAATGGTATATCGGAGAAACGTCTGTGTGGGTTTTTCTGTTTCTTTATCTGATTGCGATTGCCTATCCGCTTCTCTGGATGGTGATGAGCGCCTTTAAAAACTCTGACGATATTTTTGAGCACAGCTGGTCGCTGCCGTCTTCGTGGCATCCGGAAAATTTTGTTTCCGCCTGGAACCAGGGGATTTCTTCTTATTTTATGAACAGTGTCATCGTTACGGCGCTGACGTGTGTGATCACTGTCTTTATCAGTGCATGGGCAGCGTATGGTCTTTCCCGGTTTGAGTTTAAAGGAAAAGGATTCTTTTTGGTGCTATGTCTTGGCGGATTGATGCTGACGCCGCAGGTCAGTCTTGTGCCGCTTTATTCTATTATTCAGTCGCTTGGCCTGTACAATACGTATTGGGCGTTAATCCTGCCGTATGCGGCTTATCGGATCCCATTCACCATCATTTTGATCCGCTCTTATTTTCTTTCTATACCCAAAGAATTGGAGGAGGCGGCCTATTTGGATGGGTGTACAAGTTTTGGAGTATTTTTCAGAATTTTCTTACCAATGAGCGTGCCAATTTTGGTGACATCCGGCATTTTGACGGCTTACCATACATGGAATGAGTTTATGTTTGCGATTATTTTCATAGATGATGAGAATTTGCGGACCATTCCAGCCGGGCTGATGCAGTTCAGAGACGCGCTGCAGACAGACTGGGGCGTCCTGCTGGCGGGGTTAACGATTTCAGCCGCGCCGATTATTATTCTATTTTTATTGATGCAGAAATATTTTGTCCGCGGGATTGCAAGCGGCAGTGTAAAAGGATAAAGGAGGAAGCACTATGAAATTGATTGCGGTTGGAGATAATGTTGTAGATTATTACCAGGATCAAGAAACATTCTACCCGGGAGGAAATGCCTTAAACGTTGCTGTGCTTGCCAAGCGGCTCGGGCATGAGTCTTCCTATATCGGAATCGTCGGCAATGACGAAGCCGCGGCGCATCTGTTGAACGTTCTCAAGCTGGAGCAGGTCAATGCAGATTATATCCGCCAGGCGCACGGAGAAAACGGGATGGCGATTGTCACCCTTGATGAACAGGGGGACCGCATTTTTGTCAGATCAAATAAAGGCGGCATTCAGTCCCGGCTTCGCCTCGCGTTTCAGGAGAAAGATGTATCTTTTATCAGCGGGCATGATTTGCTGCATACGAGCGTGTACAGCAGGCTTGAGAACGATCTTCCGCAGCTGTGCGGGCTGGTCCCTGTCTCATTTGATTTTTCAACCAATCGGGAGGATGATTATTTGAGGAGGGTCTGTCCTTATGTGACGTATGCGTTTTTTTCAGGAAGCGATTTGAGTGAGTCGGAATGCGGTGAGCTTGCCAAAACAGCTCATGGGTACGGAGCCAAAATGGTTTGTATGACCCGAGGGGGCCAAGGAGCAATCCTGTCTGCGGGTGATCGAGTCTATCATCAGCCGATTGTGGAAGCTGATATAATAGATACACTTGGAGCGGGAGATTCTTTTATAGCAGGCTTTTTGACTGCCTTTTGCGTGAAGCAGGATATAACGTATGCTTTGCGCCAGGCTGCTGAAACGGCTGCGAAAACATGCGGTGTGTACGGAGCTTTCGGCTATGGCTATCCTTATCGCTTGGAGGACGGGGGAAGCAGTGAAAAAACGAGAATACTATAAGCAGTGTCTCGTTTTTTATGCCTGTTATGTGTAGGGGCTGTTGATGGTAAAAGTGACACGGTTTGTGTGCATCAAAAACAATGAGCAATAGATTGGCTGGTCGTTTGATGTAAAAGCCGTTTTATCAATTTCAAACAGCGCATCCCCGATATCACAATCCAGGTATTTGCTTTCCTCCTGTTGGGCATATACAACGTTTAATAGCTTCGTATTGTGCGTGGGTACAACTTTGTATTGCTGTTTCAAAATATCATGCATGGAGACGCCGTCAGCAATAAAGGTATCAATGCCGGGAAACAAATCAAGCGGATAATGCGTCACTTCAAAGGTGAGAGGCTGATCATCATTATATAAAATCCGTTTTAATTCAACGACAGGGCTCTCGGGATGGATTTGAAGCTTTTCTGCGATGGGTTTTGACGCTGGAATGATGTCATGGGACAGCACATGATGCTTCGGTTTTTTGCCGGTTGATTCCATAAATTCCGAGTAGCCGTTTACAGCGATCAGCTCTCGTTTTAATTTAGGGCTTTTAACGAACGTTCCCTTTCCCTGCTGCCTGATCAGATAGCCTTCTTCGACTAAATCGAGAATGGCTTTCCTGACGGTGATGCGGCTGACGTTATACTTGGTGCAAAGCTCGTTTTCGGTAGGCAGCTTGGCGGTTGGGGAATACACGCCCTTTTTGATGTCATCAGTGATGATTTGTTTTAGCTGAATGTATAAAGGTGTAGAACTTCCGTTGTTTAACAAAGGGTAGCCTCCTTTTAACCTATTATTTATATTATAATGTATTATGACGTTATAATACAAATTTACATTTTTTATTTTAGAAATATAGCAAAAATGGGAATCGATTACTCTAAAAATAACAGAAAGACCAAGTTGTTTCCAGTGACGAAATAACGGGTCAAAAGATAGGGGGACTTTTCTGATGGCTTCATTAACATTTGAACACGTCAAAAAATCATATCACTCACAATTAACCGTGAAGGACTTTGATTTAGATGTAAAGGATAAGGAGCTTTTGGTGCTGGTGGGGCCGTCAGGATGCGGAAAATCAACAACGCTGCGGATGGTGGCTGGATTAGAAAGCATTTCTGAAGGAAATCTTCTTATTGATGGGGAGCGGGTCAATGATCTTCCGCCGAAAGAACGTGATATTGCGATGGTATTCCAGAACTATGCGCTTTATCCGCATATGACGGTTTTTGATAATATGGCGTTTGGATTAAAGCTCAGAAAGATGGCGAAACAGGAAATTGCCGAGCGGGTTCATGCGGCAGCTAGAATTTTAGAAATTGAACATTTGCTGAAGAGAAAACCGAAGGCGCTCTCCGGCGGGCAGCGGCAAAGGGTGGCGCTTGGCAGGTCGATTGTGCGGGAGCCGAAGGTCTTTTTAATGGACGAGCCGCTTTCTAATCTGGATGCAAAACTAAGAGTGACGATGCGGACAGAAATCAGCAAGCTGCACCAGCGATTAGAGGCAACGATCATTTATGTCACGCATGACCAGACCGAAGCAATGACAATGGGAGATCGGATTGTCGTCATGAATGAAGGGGAAATCCAGCAAGTGGCGAAACCTCATGACATTTATCATTACCCGGCCAATTTGTTTGTCGCAGGTTTCATTGGCTCTCCTGGGATGAACTTTTTGAAAGGCATCATAGAACAGCAGCATGGCGAGCTGTTTTTCACAAATTCTTCGATCCGGCTTCATATTCCTGAAGAAAAAGCAAAGCGGCTGAAGGAAAAGGGATATGCCGGAGAACAGATGATTGCCGGTGTACGGCCGGAGCACATCACACAAATGACAGGAAATGACCAGTTGTTTGATTCAGTGTTTCAAGCGAACGTGGAAGTGAATGAAAATTTGGGCTCGGAGCTCATAGTGCATGTCATGGCTGGGGACGAGCGGCTCAAGGTCCGCCTGGACGGAAACACGCGAATCGATGCAGGCGATTCAATCCAGCTCTCAGTGAAAATGGACCACGTAGTCTTTTTCGATGTGGAAACGGAAGAGGCTGTGTATTAGAAAAAGGTGCTCCTAAAAAGGAGCACCTTTTTCTTACGGCCAAATCTCATCCGCCCATTCAGGGTGGTCGATAAATGGATTGCGGTTGTGCTGATATTTTTCATAAATGATTTCATTTCTTTTCCGCTCGCGGTCGTCAACCGGATCCTGCTTATTCCATTCGAGCAGGACAGATTGTTTGCCATGATAAGGAGCTGAGCCGTTGCCTGTCTTATCATTAAGCTCAAGATCAGGATAGCCGTCATCACCCTCGTAACGGACAGCCATGTAAAACAGCATGCGGGCAACATCGCCTTTCACATCATCGCGGGGCTCCCATGAATCGCCGTCATAATAATTTCCGGGTGCCTTCGCATATTCAGTGCCGCCATTGTCAAAATCCATATTTCCTCTGGCGCTGTTAACTTGAACATCAGCCGGGCGCAAATGATGAATATCAGTACCAGGTCCCTTGCTCGTACCAAAATCGCCATGGGATTTCGCCCAGACATGCTCGCGGTTCCAATCGCCGACATTCCCGCCGTTCAGGTTTTTGGACCGCGATTCTTTCGTATAGAGCAGGATGACGTTATTCGGATTTCTCGGATCTTCATCCGTTTCTTTCAGCGCGTTCCACACTTCGCTGTAGGACAGCATCGTGTGTCCGCTGATAATACGGTGCAGGGTGCTTTTTAGCGAGTCTCCTGTTTTACCTTCAGCCCCTTCATAATAGGTATCTGTGTCAGCATAGGGTGCAGCTGGGGCGGCTAATGAGAGAAGGCTTCCCGTTCCTGAAGGGGAAGACGCCAATCGGTCATTAAGGCTTAATGCGGTTTGCGCGCTTGCTGAAGCTGCCGGCGCAAGCCATCCGGAAATCAGTAATACACAGACGAGCGGCAGAAACCATGCTTTTTTTGTCATCACTTGCCCTCCTTTTATCAGATCATGTCTATTATCTAAAATTGAAATAAAGGATAGAAGTGTCATTTTGTATATTTTTCATTAAAATTGTAAATTAGTTCCTTTGGAGGAGGCGGAAATCTCCTGTTCCCATACCTTTAGGTCCTGTTTTTGCGGGCTGCCGGCATTTCTGTTTTCATCCGTTCCGCAAACATCGCCTCTCTGGCAAGCTGAGCTTGTTCATATGAAAGGCATTTTGACCCTCTTTTTCGCTCTTGCTGGCTCTCTTCCTTACCGTGTTTTCTTTTGACCTTTACATCAAAATAGTTGTGACATGTAGGGTGAATCTGGTTGCTGGATGGATACTGTGACTAAAAAATAAACGTTTTTTTGGTTAATCTGTCAATGAACTATCATGTTGCTCCTTCTATAATGAAGTCACCATAGCGGCCAGAGGGGGGAGTACATGGAAAAGCAGAAGCTTTCAGTAAAAAACAGCATCACAGATTATATTGAATGGCTCGCCCAATACGGTGCGTCTGCGGATGGCGGCGTAACGAGGCTTTTATACACAAAAGAGTGGATGGACGCACAGCTTGCTGTGAAAACGGAAATGTCTTCTTTCGGGCTTGAAACAAGATTCGACGATGTCGGCAATGTGTTTGGAAGGCTTTCGGGCACCCAGTCTCCGGATGAAGTCATTGTAACCGGTTCACATATCGATACTGTCATCAATGGGGGAAAATACGACGGCGCCTATGGTGTTCTGGCGGCAATGCTTGCGATAAAGCGGCTCAAAGAGACATATGGAGCGCCGAAAAAAACACTCGAAGCGGTATCTTTATGTGAGGAGGAGGGCAGCCGTTTTCCAATGACCTATTGGGGATCAGGGAATATGACGGGTGTTTTTTCATTACAGGATGGAGCAGAGCCAAGAGACGAATCAGGAGTCTCACTGCAACATGCGATGCATGAGAACGGTTTTGGCAAAGGTGTGTTTCAGGCAGCATATCGGACAGATATCAGCGCTTTTGTTGAGCTCCATATTGAACAGGGACAGACATTGGAAATGTCAGGACGGGATCTCGGGATTGTGACAAGCATTGCGGGTCAGAGGCGATATCTCGTCACGCTGGAGGGGGAATGCAATCATGCGGGAACCACCTCCATGAAATGGCGCAAGGACCCGCTCGCAGCCAGCAGCCGTATCATTCATGAGCTGCTGCTGCGGTCGGAGGAGTTGCCGGAGGAGCTCCGTCTGACATGCGGAAAAATAACGGCAGAGCCCAATGTAGCCAATGTCATACCGGGCCGCGTCCAGTTTTCAATCGATATTCGCCATCAGCATCAGCATGTGCTGGAGCAGTTTCATCAAGACATGGTTGCTTTGATCAACGGCATTTGCCTACAAAAAGGAATTCGCGCCGTGATTGATGAATATATGCGGATAGAGCCTGTGCCGATGGACGAAAGGCTGAAGGCTGCGGCTTTTGAAACAGCATTAGAAAACGGCTTCAGCTGTGAGGAAATGGTGAGCGGAGCAGGGCATGACGCGCAAATGATCGGAAGGCGCTATCCTGCTTGTATGCTGTTTGTGCCGAGCCGAGGCGGCGTCAGCCACTCACCGAAGGAATATACGTCAGCCAGACAGCTCGAGATCGGCGTCCGCGCACTGACTGATTTATTATACAAACTGGCTTACTGATAAAGGAGGAATGGCTGTGTCAGGCAGAAGAGAATTATGCACCCCGTTAAGAACGATTATGACGCCAGGGCCTGTTGAGGTTGATCCGCGTGTATTAAGAGTAATGAGCACCCCGGTTGTCGGCCAATTTGATCCGGCGTTTACAGGTATTATGAATGAAACGATGGAGATGCTTCGGGAGCTGTTCCAAACAAAAAACCGCTGGGCATACCCGATTGACGGCACTTCAAGGGCGGGAATTGAAGCAGTGCTGGCTAGTGTGATAGAGCCGGAAGATGATGTGCTCATTCCCATTTACGGCCGTTTCGGTTATTTGCTGACTGAAATCGCAGAGCGATATGGGGCAAATGTTCATATGCTTGAGTGCGAATGGGGAACGGTTTTTGACCCGGAGGACATCATACGGGAGATAAAAAAAGTAAAGCCGAAAATTGTGGCAATGGTGCATGGAGAAACATCGACAGGACGGATTCACCCGCTGAAAGCCATCGGCGAAGCCTGCCGCACCGAGGATGCATTGTTTATCGTCGATGCAGTCGCAACGATTGGGGGCTGCGAGGTTAAAGTCGATGAATGGAAGATTGATGCTGCCATCGGCGGAACGCAAAAGTGTTTGTCTGTGCCCTCAGGAATGGCGCCGATTACATATAATGAGCGGGTGGCGGACGTGATTGCAGCTCGTAAAAAGGTGGAGCGGGGGATTGCGTCACAAGCTGACAGGGAAGCGCTTTCGGGAAATCGGCCAATCACAAGCAACTACTTTGATTTGAGCCAGCTTGAGGATTATTGGAGCGAAAGACGGCTCAATCATCATACAGAAGCGACGACGATGCTGTACGCCTTACGTGAGGGAGTCAGACTGGTGCTTGAAGAAGGCCTTGAGGCGCGTTTTGAGCGGCATCGGCACCATGAAGCCGCATTAGCAGCAGGGATAAAGGCAATGGGGCTAAGATTGTTTGGAGATGATAGCTGCAAAATGCCTGTTGTCACCTGTGTCGAAATTCCCGGCGGCATTGACGGCGAGTCTGTCCGTGGCATGCTGCTGGCACAATTCGGTATTGAAATCGCCAGCTCATTCGGCCCGCTCGCAGGGAAGATCTGGAGAATCGGCACGATGGGGTACAGCTGCAGAAAAGAAAACGTGCTATTCGTGCTTGCCGGGTTAGAGGCTGTGCTTCTCAGACATAACGCAGGAATCGAAGCAGGAAAAGCGCTCCAAGCAGCGCTGAATGTGTATGAAAACGCTGGCCGCCAGGCAGCGGTGTAAAGAAAAGCTTGCGGAACTCCGCAAGCTTTTTAGATATGATTTCGTGTTTTCTCCAATCTAATTTTCTTCGTTTGACTCTTTTTACAAATCCTCTTTCTATGTGTTTCATTTTCTGACAAATCATGAGTCATTTTTTCTTCCATCGTCTATTCTTTATACAAGTTACCTATAAAATCACGCTGAACTAGTTGTTTCTCACGGCAATTTTCGAGAGGAGGATGCGGCATTGGGGAATTTTCACACGATGTTAGATGCGCTCCTGGAAGACCAGGAGGAGGCTGTACTGGCGACAATTGTTCAAGTGGAAGGCTCCGCGTATCGAAAAGCAGGCGCCTCTATGCTCTTTAAGAAAAATGGCAGACGGATTGGCTTGCTGAGCGGCGGGTGTGTGGAAGAAGATGTATTCCAAAGAATCAGTGCGCTGGGCGATCAGCTCACACCAACGCTGATTCCCTACGACATGCGGTCGGAGGACGATCTTTCTTGGGGCATGGGAGCCGGGTGCAATGGCATTATTCATGTTCATGCAGAGCGAATCACTCAGGAAAAAAGGCGGCACTATGAGAAAGTGAGGGACTGCCTTCAATCAGGCAAAGCTGTCACTTCCGTTACAAAGATTGGATCCTCCCATTATTTATTTCTGACGGAGAACGGGCATTTTGGCAACTGGCCGGACGCGCCTCTGCAAGATATTCAACGTACTCTTTCAACGCTTCATTTACCGCATTTCGATCCACCCACTAACATGTTTATTCAGCGAATTGAACCGAAGCCGCGCCTCATTCTGTTTGGGGCGGGTCCGGATACTGTACCGCTGGCCAATTTGGCGGCTGACACAGGGTTTTCTGTTATCGTGACGGATTGGCGGCCCGCTTATTGTACATCCTCTCTTTTTCCAAAAGCGGATCAGCTGATTACCGCTTTTCCGGAACAAATGCTTAGCAAATTTCAATTTTTTCCGCATGATGCAGCTGTTGTGGCAACCCATCATTATCAGCACGATCAAACGATCATCAACTTCTTATTTTCTCAAAACCTCCATTATATTGGACTGTTGGGTTCGGCAAACCGCACGAAACGGCTGCTGAACGGAAAACATCCTCCGTCTCACTTTTACAGTCCGGTCGGGCTGAAAATCGGTGCGGAAGGTCCAGAGGAAATTGCGGTAAGTGTAGTTGCAGAAATTATTCAAACAAGAAAACGGGTGGCGGTTGTATGAGAAACCCCTATCTGATCGGCGTGTTTCTCGCTGCCGGCAAAAGCAGAAGAATGGGCCAAAACAAGCTGGCTTTGCCGCTAAAAGGAGAAAACATCGGCTCACTTTCCTTGAAAACTGCTCTGTCGTCCCGCCTTGATCACGTGCTGGTCGTCGAGCGGACAGAACATGCCTCCCTTGAGTGGATAGGAGCGCCGTATCACGCTCCGCCTTTTCAAAAACGCTGGAGCCTGCACGTTTGCCAAGACGCAGAAAAGGGTCAGGGGCATTCAGTCGGCAGCGGGGTGAGAAAAGCAGAAAGCATGGGGGCGGACGGCGTTGTCATTTTGTTAGCCGACCAGCCTCAGCTTTCCGTCGATCATCTCAATGCCCTTGTGGCACTGGCCCCTGAGTCATTTGCCGTGTCATCGTTTTTAGGGGCGTTCACCCCGCCAATCTACTTCTCGTCGACATGTTTTCCTTATGTAAAGGGGTTAAAGGGAGATGAAGGGGCTCGCAGGCTCCTGAAAAGCGGACAGCTTGGAGCAGGAGCGGTTTTGGAGGCAAAGGATAGCGGCGAGTTGGACGATATTGATACACCCGAGGAATATGACATGGTAAGGAGGGCGATGGCTTGAACGGCCAAGTGACAAAAGCAAGGATGAATATTCAATTATGGAGGCCGACAGCGCTTGATGAGGCCTATTCGCTTTTAGAGAAGCTTGCTCCGGATGTGTGTGCCGCATCGGGAAGCACGCTGCTTCAGCTTCAGTGGGACAAAGGAACTCTGCCGAAACAGCACCTTGTCAGCCTTGAAGGGATTGACGAGATGCGAGGGATCAGCGCCAGTGACACCCACGTGTCGATCGGGGCGCTCACATCACTGAATGAATGCAGAAAGAACCCTTTGATCAAGAGAGCGCTTGGCTGTTTCAGTGACGCTGCTTCCGCTGTCGCTGCACCGGGGATCCGCAGCCGTGCCACGATTGGCGGCAACATAGCGAGTAAAATCGGTGATTTCATTCCGCTTCTGCTTGTGCTTGGTGCTGAGCTTATCGTATATCAAAAGGAGCTAATCAGGCTGCCGCTTGGCGCTTGGCTCAGTGAGGAAGACTTTAGAACGGCTATCGTCACGCGTGTCATCATCCCGCGGGCGGAGGGAGAGCGTGTATTTTATCACAAGCTTGGGAGGCGCCAGGCTTTTACAGGAGCGGCTGCTGTTGCAGCTGGACGTTTTTTGAAAGACGGCGGCATTCGCCTCGCCGCTGGCCATGCCGATATCACCCCTAGGAGATTATTGGACAGCGAAGCGAAATGGATGGCACCAGGGTGGGACTCGCATGAGCTGTACAAAACACTTATCCATGAGCTGCCGTTTTCCTCAGATGCTTTTATGTCAGCGGCATACAGAAAAAAAGCCGCTGCCAACGTCATCATGGCAGAGCTGATGGCTGAGGGAGGGGAATAAATGATCATCAACAAACCGTCAAGAGTCAGGCCGGATGGAAGGGATAAGGTCACAGGGGAATTGAAATATATGACCGATCTCAGCTTTCTGGGAATGCTGTATGGCAAGGTGCTGAGAAGTGCTTATCCTCATGCAGAGATTGTGTCGGTTTGCACCATAAAAGCTGAGAAAATGGAAGGCGTGCAAGCCATCGTCACGCATAAAGACGTTCCTGGCTTAAACCGATTTGGCATTGTCATCCCTGATCAGCCGGTTTTATGTGAGGACAGGGTGCGGTATGTCGGGGATGCGATCGCCGCAGTTGCTGCGGAAACGGAGGAAATCGCGGAAGCGGCGCTGGAGCTGATTCGAGTTGAGTATAAAGAGCTGGAAGTCATAGATTCACCAGAAAAAGCGCTTCGGCCGAATGCGCAAAGACTGCATGAGGACGGGAATATCCTGCACCGCACATTTTTTTCAAACGGCGATGTGGAAGAAGGGTTTCAAGCATCTGATACAGTCCTTGAAGAAACCTATGAGCTGCCGCGGCAGATGCATACGTATATGGAAACGGAGGGAGGCGTAGCCGTTCCGGAAGACGACGGGGGTTTTACGATGTATGCAGGAACTCAGCACGGCTATAAAGACCGTTTCCAGCTTGCCCGTATTTTTGATATTCCTGAAGAGAAGATCAGAATTGTGTCAAGTCCGATGGGCGGCTCGTTCGGAGGGAAGGATGAGCTGAATATTCAGCCGTATGCTGCGCTTTTGGCCCTGAAAAGCGGACGCCCTGTCAAAATCCATCAGACACGAAAGGAATCTGTACGTTCTGGCATTAAGCGCCATCCGATGAAGATTACGATAAAAACGGGTGCAGATCATTCGGGAAATCTATTGGCGCACGACGTGAAAATTGTGGCGGACACAGGCGCTTACGCCACGCTTGGGCCTGCCGTTCTAGATTTTTCTGTCGAGCATGCCGCGGGGCCGTACCGTATTCCGAATATCCGGACTGAAGGAATATCAGTATTTACGAACAACGGGGTGGCGGGTGAATTTCGAGGCTTTGGCGGCAACCAAATCACATTTGCACTCGAAACCCATCTCGATCGTCTCAGCGGCATGCTCGGCATCGACCCGCTGGAGCTGAGAAGAAAAAATATCAGAAAACCGCATGACTTGGGGCCGCTGGAGCATCGGATTGCATCGACTGACGGAGCGGCACAGGTGTTGAATGCCATATCTAAATCTCCCATTCTTAAAAAAACAAGCCGGAACTGCGGGTATCTGCAAAGAGGCACGGGAGCGGCAATTACAATGCACGGCGGCGGGCTGGGGTTTGGCCGAATGGATGCGGCAGGAGGCCGTTTGTCTCTTTCGAGTGAAGGCAAAATCACAGCATCATTTGGATTTGAAGAATGCGGACAGGGGATTCTAGCAGCGATTGAACAGATTGTCATGGAGGAGCTGGGTTGTGCCGCAGAGGATATTTCCATTGTTATTGGGGATACCGCAAAAGTGCCGAAGTCAGGCTCCTCCACAGCATCCCGCGGCACAAGCATGGTGTGGCACGCGATCCAGCGTTTGAAGAAGCCGTTTCTATCTCAGTTGAAAAAACGGGCGGCAGAATGGAGCGGCTGTTCAGCGGAAAACCTTATTCCCGGCGCTGCAGGCTTGCGTGACAAAAACACAAAGGCGCTCGTGGTGACGTATAAGGAGCTGGCTGAAAAAGGCCCTTTGGCAGAGGAAACGGCCTTTGACTTTCCAACAACGCCTGATCCTGTGGTGGGCGGCCATTTCCTCTACTCATTTGGAGCGGCTGCCGTTGAGGTGGAGGTAGATCTGTTAACAGGCGATGTCAAATTGATAGATTGTGAGCACGCTATTGCGGCAGGTCCGGTTGTCAGTCCGCAGGGATATCGAGGTCAAATTGAAGGCGGCGCTGCCATGGCACTCGGCTATACGCTGATGGAGGAAGCGAAAATGACGGACGGCCGTTATGCCGCAGAAAATCTAGATCACTATTTGATCCCTGGAGTCAAAGACGTTCCTGACATGAAGGTGATCGCAATAGAAGAACTAATGAAGGGTGATGCATATGGACCACGCGGTGTTGGCGAAATTGGAACAATCGCCATCACTCCGGCGATTGTAAAGGCAGTACATGATGCGGTCGGATGCTGGATAAACAAGCTGCCAATTTCAAGAGAAGAGCTGCTTGAAGCGATAGACAGAAAGGGGCTGAAGCAATGGACGTAAAAGAGGCCGGGCCATTTCCTGTAAAAAAGGAACAGTTCCGGATGACCGTGAATGGGCAGGAGTGGGAGGTTGCTGCCATTCCTACGACACATCTGAGTGACTTGCTTAGAAAGGAATTTCAGCTGACCGGGACAAAGGTGTCCTGCGGAATCGGCCGCTGCGGAGCCTGCTCTATTTTAATCGACGGAAAACTGGCCAATGCGTGTATGACCATGGCTTATCAAGTGGACGGCCACTCCATTACAACAATCGAGGGCGTACAACAAGAGGAACTGGATATCTGCCAAACCGCTTTTCTGGAAGAAGGAGGCTTCCAATGCGGCTACTGTACCCCAGGAATGATAATTGCGCTTAAAGCACTGTTTCGGGAAACCCCTCAACCTTCTGACAAAGATATAGAAGAAGGGCTGGCGGGGAACTTGTGCCGGTGTACCGGGTATGGCGGGATTATGCGGTCAGCTTGCAGGATTAGAAGAGAGTTGAACGGGGGTAGTCTGGAGTCCGGCTTTTAAGAGCCGGACTTTTTTAGCCTCAGTCAGACAGCGCGATCAAGACGCAGAAGCGTTGTGGGAAAACACACGATAAATCTCGTAGAACTTGACAGCTTCTGGATTAGAAAATGATTAGTGAATCACATAGCAAAGACGCCATAAAAACTTCTTATGGCGTCTGTCGGACAGGGAGGTGTTGGATACGGCGGAGGCAAGGAAAGTTAAACTTAATAATTAAAGATAGCTGCTCCAACAATGATCAACAAAATGAATAGCACCACGATCAAAGCGAAGGAGCTCCCGAAACCGTTTGAGTAACCAGAGTTTCCACTGTATCCACCAGAATTGTAGAATCCCATAATGTCACCTCCTTTAGTGGAGATAGTATAAGATATGCCAAACGATCATTTTCGACATAGATTTAAGTCTAAAAAAGAAAAAATGAATATTTTGTCTAAAGGTGTAAGAGAGAACGCATTATCAAAACTATTAAAACCGCAGCAATTGTTTTCAGAGTAATTTTTCGAGAAAAAACGCGGTCTGTTTATAGGATTGGAAAAGGGAGCTCGGCTTCTAAGAGCTGACTTATTAGTTTGAAACCCCGATTTATAAATGAAAGGACTACAGGATATTTTTCTCGTAGGCAATTATCCTGAAAAATATTGGTGAATGTTTATTCTAGCTGTTGTTTCACTAAGTGTGGGATCACTGCAAGTACTGTCCTAGGATTAAAAGTTTATTGAAGTGCAAATAGAAGCCCGCCTTACCGGCGGGCTTTCTTCTTAACTCCCCCTATACACCTGATAACCAAACGGCGACAGCAAGAGCGGGATATGATAATGTGCATCTGGATCTGCAAGCTGAAAACGGACGGTGACGATGGTTAAAAACGGCTGGTCGATCGTATTCACGTTTTTATTCGCAAAATAGTCTCCTGCATAAAATTCCATCACATACTCTCCGGAAACCAGCTCTTCACCAGCCAGCAGAGGGACATTGGCTCTGCCGTCATTGTTAGTGTAAACCTCTTTCAAAATACTTTCGCCCAGCCGCTTCACTTCAATTTTTACGTTCGCCGCTGGTTTGCCGCTGGTTAAATCTAAAATATGGGTTGTCAGTTTTCCCATCAGGCTTTCAGGCTCCGACATTTTTCAGCGGCTTTCTGTTTTTCTTTCTCGGCGTCTTCTCTTGTCACGGTAAAATGTTGGAAACCGTATGGCGGGCGCGGTTCGGTGTAGACTTTTCCTTGTGAGCCCGGGATTTCTTCGACAACCGTATCCCACGTGTGATTTTGAGATTGGAAGCTGACATCAGTGAGCTGCGGGAACCTCGCTAATATTCTGCAGCCGATATGATAGATTAAGTTTTGGATTGAAGGGGTTTCGAGCTCGTGAAAAACGGTGCTCGCTAAGTCGCGGACTTGTTCAGCCGCAACGTAGCGGGATGGATCAAAAGCGTATGCGTCATTGGTATTTTCATATTGCCAGCTGATGTTTAAATAGACAAACAGCGGGCGGTTGCCGTCTTCCGGGAGAGTCGTATATTCGTCCCGGATGAAGCCGACGAAGGAGTTGCCGCTCACCTTGACGAGCTGAAGATCCATGATTTCGCTGTATTGCTCTGTAATCGTTATGGTATTCCCGCTTCGTTCTGCTTTCAGCACAGAGCGGCTTCGTTCATTACGCGATCTTCTGAAGACGAGGCGGCTTGTGCTAAGCTCTTTCTCCTCGTATGCAGGCATTGCTTCAAACGGAATGTCTTCGCCAGTCAGAGTGATCTTGTCCATATGAGAATAGGTATCTAAAAATCGGTGAGCTACATAGTGTAGGAACCCCTCGGTTGTCGTTCCTTCATAGGATGCGAGATGGCGCTGGATAAAGTTTTTCATTGAATCCGTTGCCACGACGAGAGTATTGTCTCCGTCTGTAAATGATGGCAGGAAGGCTTCTCCGCCAATTTCGCATGTCACATCAACGCCGACAACGGTATTGCTTCTCCCGGCAAAAGATGATTCTGGGATTTGCTTCACTCCAGTGAGCGGTTTTAAAAACGTTCGGTATGCAAATACATTTCCTTTGCCATAAGACATAGTTCTTTTCATTTGCGTCTCTCCTTTTTCAGTGATGATGTCAGCCAGACGAAAGCGGGCGATTCGGTAAATTTCTATAAGGGCCTGCTGGAACTCCGTTTCTCGTTCGCTCTCAAGCCTTGCCAGAAGGGCTTGGTGAATGTCCTGTTTCGTCTTTCCCTTCACCGCTAAAATAAAAGGAAAGCCGAAGCGATCATAATAGTGTTCATTCAGTTTGAGAAACTCCTCGTATTCCTGCTGTTCTAATTTGCTGAGCCCCGCGTTCTGCTGCTCTCGTACCGAGTCATTGCTCATTGTTTTCTTTGTTCCGAGCCGGGGATGCTTTTTGATTAAATCAAGCTGTGTCTCGCGATCCGCGGCTTTTACAATGCCAGTCATTTTGCGGTGAAGATCAGAAAGCGACGAAAACGGCCGTAGTGCTGCGGATCTCTCCGCAATCCATGAAGAGTGTTCAAAAATAGAGCCAAGTGTGTCTGTCAGTGTTTGTGTGTCCATTTGGTTCAGGTCATCCATTGTGAACATTGGCATCTTCCTTTACGTTTTTATGTCTGCGCCATTCGACTGTTTGGTTTGAAAAAAAGCGTGCAGTGCAATGGCCGTCAAACTGCCGATCACAATTCCGCTTCCTGCCAAGACAGAGGCCGCGCCCGGAAGAGATGAAAACAACGCGGGAACTGTTGTAGCGCCAAGCCCTAAGCTGACGGAAGAGGCGATAATCAGCAGGTTGCCTTGCGAATCAAGGTCAACGCTGGATAGCATTTTGATCCCGTAAGAAATGACCATACCGAACATGACGATCATTGCGCCGCCGAGAACTGGGGTGGGGATCACTGTTGTCAGGGCCGCTGCTTTTGGAACCAGGCCGATCGCGACCAGTATGATTCCTGTGATGGCGATGACGTTGACACTTTTCATCTTTGAAAGCTGAACGATGCCGACATTCTGCGAGAAAGCTGTATAAGGAAACGCGTTAAATAAGCCGCCCAGCAAAATCGCAAGGCCTTCTGCCCGGTAGCCCTTTTCCAGATCCTTCTCCGACAGCCTGCGGTTTGTGATATCAGCGAGGGCAAAATAAACGCCTGTCGATTCAACGAGGCTGACAATCGCAACGAGAAGCATCGTGACAACAGCCGGCAGCTCAAAGGTTGGCGGTCCGAAATAAAACAGAGATGGAACATGAAGCCAAGACGCTTCCAAGGCCTCAGAAAAATCGACCTTTCCCATCAAATATGCAGCCGCTGTTCCTGCGATAAGACCGAGTAAAATCGCTATGGAGCGGATAAAGCCTTTAAAGAAATAAAATAGCAATAAGATAAAAGCTGTGACGCCAAACCCGAGGAGCACGTTGTCGAGTGAGCCGAATTCTTTGCTTCCTTCACCTCCGGCCAGGTTATTCATTGCCGTTGGAATCAGGCTGATGCCGATGATCATGACGACTGATCCGGTTACGACAGGCGGAAAAAAACGGACAAGCTTCCCGAAGAAGCCCGCGGCTAAGACGACAATCAGTCCTGCGGCGATAATGGCACCATATATCGCTGGGACACCGTAAGTGCTGCCGATGGAAATCATCGGGCCGACTGCGGTAAACGTACATCCGAGCACAACGGGAAGGCCGATGCCGAAATATCGGTTTCTCCAGAGCTGCAAAAGAGTTGCCGCCCCGCACATAAACAAATCAATCGCGATTAAATACGTCAGCTGCCCCGCATTCAGCCCGATCGCCGCTCCGACGATCAGCGGAACGAGAATGGCTCCCGCATACATGGCAAGCATGTGCTGAAGCCCCAGCATCATCAGCTGTAAGGCATTGTGTTGTTCCTTCATCTTTTTTACACCTCTTTTTCTAATACGAGTGTACGTTCTAATACCGGAAGTTCTGTTTGCTGTGCTGTTAATTCTTTTTTGTCGCGCAAGCTGAAAAATAGATTCAAAAAGATGGCGGTCAGGCTGCCAGTGATGGTGCCGTCACTGACCAGAATCCGGATCGGAGCGGGGAATTCAGCAAAAATCCCGGGGACCGTGCTGGCGCCGATGCCGAGTGCGATTGAGCATGCGATGGTCAGGAGGTGGTATTGATTTTTGAGATCCGCTGTGCTCAGCATTTTGACGCCAGAGGCAATCACCATGCCGAACATGACGAGGGTCGCGCCGCCAAGTACAGCAGCAGGAACGGCAGATGCAAGGGCGGCAATCTTCGGAATCAGCCCGAGACAGACAAGGATACAGCCTGCGGTAACGACGATGTTTCTTGTTTTCACTTTGGTCAGCTGCAATAAGCCGGCGTTTTGCGCAAAGGTATTATAAGGAAAGGCATTGAACAGCCCGCCGATGAGAATGGCGATTCCTTCCGCTCGATAGCCTTTGACGAGATCTTTTTCAGTTAAAGGTCTGCCGCATATCTTTCCGATTGCGTAAAAAACGCCGGTTGATTCCACAATAATGACGATTCCGACGATCAGCATCGTTAAGATCGGACCGATTTCAAACGTGGGGGCTCCGAAGTAAAAAGGCTTCGGGATTTGGAAGAACGGTGCTTCTGTAACAGAAGAAAAGCTGACTTTGCCCATGATCGCTGCTGCCGCTGTTCCGGCGGCGATGCCGATCAGAACGGACAGTGTTCGGGCAAATCCTTTGAGAAAGCGGTTGAGGACTAAGATCAGAACAAGGACACCGACAGAGAGAAGAAGGTTTTCGAGCGAACCGTATTCGGGGTTGGCGCTGCCGTTTATTTTTTCGCCGCCAGCCATATTTTTCACACCTGTCGGAACAAGTGAAAGGCCGATCAAGGTCACAACGGTACCTGTTACGACAGGAGGAAATAACACAGTCAGCTTGCCGAAAAAACGCGCAAACAAAAAGATGAACACACCGGCCGCGATGATGGAACCGTAAATCGCGTGAATGCCGTAATTGCTGCCGATTGCAATCATCGGGGTGACGGCCACAAATGAACTGCCAAGCATGACGGGAAGCCCGATGCCGATGTATGCTCCGCGCAAGGTTTGCAAAAGCGTCGCGACGCCGCACGTTAACAGGTCAATCGCCAATAGGTAGGACAGCTGTTCAGTTGTTACATTCAGCGCCCTGCCGACAAGCAGGGGCACCAAAATCGCACCTGCATACATGGCGAGCACATGCTGCAGGCCAAGCGTAAACACCTTAAACGATCTTTTTTTCACCATAGTCCCTCCCTGTATGTGAACTTTAGTAACATGATATCGTGCCGGCCGAGGGGTGTCATTGGATACAGTAGCTGAAAAAGACAGGTGTGATTGCTGAAAGTGACGAAAAATGATTCATTTTGTAGGAAAATGTGACAAACGTTAGCTGATCAGCCGCTGCATACGTAAGGCAAGCCGCAAACGCATCGTTGTTTCAGGATCTTTTAAGCTTTTACCCAGAAGCTCTTCGCATTTTTCAAGGCGGTATATGACCGTATTGCGATGAACGTACAGACGCTTTGCCGTCTCTGAAATTTGGCAGTGTGTCTCTAAATAGACGGAAAGCGTATGAAGCAGGCTTTGATCCTCCTGCTGTTTTTCAGCGAGGCTCTGAAGCGTGGAGTTGTAAAATTTCTTCAAATCCTCAACTGGGAGCAAGCGCAGAAGCTCAGGCACATCTTTGGCGTGATACACCTGGATAAATGCTGTGCTTCTTGACAAATGCCCCGATTGCAGAGCATCAGAAGCTTCTGTGAAAGCGTCGGGAACATCAATGAGCTTTTGGCATATATTGCTGATGCCAAAGGACACGGTTCGTTTAAATTGAGCGCTGACCTGTGTTTGAAACTGTTCTAAAAAGCTGATCACCGAGGCGTGCATTTCACTCCAGCTGTCTGTCGCCTCGATTAGAATAATGCCGACATTTCCTTTCATAAAGAAGTGAGGCGGAAACGGGAAGGCTGATAGTTCACCTTCAAGAAATTCGAATACGCTGTCGGAAGCGAGCTGATTTTCTGTAAAACTGATTGATTCATCATTCCGATCGAGTTTGCCGGCAATGCACATGTATTTTTGATCCCAGCGCAGCTTGAATTCTTTCGCCCGGTTTTTGATTTCGTCATCTGAAGAAAAGGACCGCTCAATAAAATTGTTGAAAAACTCATTGCGGGCCCGCCGGCTGAACTGCTTCAGCGCATTTTCCTTCAGCAGTTCAAAGGAAATGACGTTGGCCGCTTGTTCAATCGTGAGGATCAATCCTTTGTCGCCGGCCTGCACCATGTCCGGTATCAGCAGGTAGCCGCAGTTTTTTTCGTGATTATAAATAGGCAGGACAGAATATGTTTTCTGATCTGAGATTGTAGAGAAACAAGTGAAAAATGGCCCGGATACGGTATTCAGGGTGCCTTTCAGCTTTTCGGTCTCAACTGAAATCTGATGAGACGCAGACAGCATTTTGGCATGCTGGTCAAGCAGCAGCACGGGAAGCTGAAGGAGGTCTGACACCTTTTTGAGGAGGGATTGCAGCCCCTTGCCGCTCATAATGTGGTTTGTGAATTTTTTGTGCGCGTAAATGGCTTGCTGCAACTCGTTAGAACGCATATCGAGAATGTGGCTGAGTGTGGCATTTACAATATCGCCGAGGCGGATGTGTTCTGGAAGTTCAATGATCGGAAACGCATATGAATCGGCCAGTTCGATGATTTCCTTCGGGATATCTTCCAGATAGCGCTTTGTTTTAATGCCGAGGCCCGCGCAGCCGCGTTTTGCCATTTGCCGAATCAGTTCAGATAATTGATGCGGGTGATCCTTCAGGTGATAGGCGGTGGTGACGAGCAATTCATTCTTATGCAAAAAGTCTGCGATATCCGGAGCGTCCATCATATTGACATGCTGAACCTCTCTTTCCCCTCCTGCTTTTCCAGCGATTAAATTGGCGTTTTCAAAAGCCGGTATTTTCATCACATCAAAAATATTCATAGCGCATTCTCCTTTTCTATAAAAACATTGGTTAAGGTGAATAATTTTCAATAGGAATTCTAGCGGTTTTGCTGATGTAATACGATCATAGTAGCAGTAAACTGTTGAAAATAGAACTGGTTGTGTTACATAAACTGACATGAAAAATCGTCATCCTGACATGGGGGGATCAATATGGCTTACGATATGGTGATAAAAGGTGCGAAGGCAGTTACGCCAGATGGCGTTATAGAAGCTGAGATTGCAGTTCAAAACGGTGTCATTGCCGAGATAGGTTCTGACATTGAAGCAAGCGGGACGGAAATCATCCAGGCAGACGGGAAATACGTGTTTCCTGGTGTGATAGACTGCCATGTTCATTTTAATGAACCGGGCAGGGAGGATTGGGAGGGGTTTGAAACAGGTTCTCAAATGATGGCCGCAGGCGGTTGCACCACCTATTTTGATATGCCGCTCAACTGTATTCCATCAACCGTGACGGCAGAGCATCTTCTCGCAAAAGCTGAGCTAGGCAGGCAAAAATCTGCCGTGGATTTTGCGCTATGGGGCGGCCTTGTGCCAGGCCATATCGAGGACATCTGTCCGATGGCTGAAGCGGGAGCGATCGGGTTTAAAGCGTTTTTATCAAAGTCAGGCACTGATGAGTTCCGCTCTGTTGATGAACGGACATTGCTCAAAGGCATGGCAGAAATCGCGGCTGCAGGAAAAATCCTCGCTCTCCACGCGGAAAGCGACGCGATCACAAGCTACTTGCAGATGGTTTTGGCCAATAAAGGAAAGGTGGATGCGGATGCGTACGCCGCCTCCCGCCCGGAGGAAGCAGAAGTTGAAGCGGTGTATCGCACGATTCAGTATGCGAAGGTGACAGGCTGTCCGGTTCATTTTGTCCATATCAGCACGGCGAAAGCGGTCCGGCTGATCAGAGAGGCGAAACAGGAAGGTCTTGATGTTTCGGTTGAAACATGCCCGCATTATGTCTTGTTCAGCCATGACGATTTACGGCAAAGGGGCTCTGTCGCAAAATGCGCGCCTCCGCTCCGGTTACGGCAATCAAAAGAGACGCTGATCGAGACGCTCATTGCCGGGGACATTGACATGGTTTCCTCAGACCATTCCCCCTGCCGTCCATCCTTGAAGCGGGAGGATAACATGTTTTTATCATGGGGCGGAATCAGCGGCGGGCAGTTCACTTTATTAGGAATGCTGGAACTGGCGCTTGAGCATCAGATTCCGTTTGAAACCATCGCAGAATGGACAGCGGCGGCCCCTGCAAAACGATTCGGCCTTCAGAAAAAAGGGCGGCTTGAGGCGGGGTGTGATGCAGATTTCGTGCTCGTCAGCATGGAGCCGTACACTGTTACAAGAGAATCGATGTTTGCAAAGCATAAAAAAAGCATTTACGAAGGACATACATTTCCCTGCAGCATTTCGGCCACTTACAGCAAAGGCCGGTGCGTGTACAATGATGGGGAAAAAATCACTGAAATTGATGGAGCTCTGGTCGTTCCTTCGTAAGCCCGGCGGATTTACCGCCGGGTTTTTTGATTTCCTCCGTTCTAGTTTTTAAAATCTCATCAACGTGGTATCTTTTTTTAAAGGAGGCGGAGGCAATGGAGCATGTCAAATACATACTTAAGCAATCCTGGTCGCGTCATTCGAGCTCTAAATGGACGGAAGAATGCCCGTCATGCGGCCAATGCGGCGTGACGGCATTGGTGATTCAAGACCATTTCGGCGGCACGATTTTCAAAACAAAAGTCGGTGAGAGCTGGCATTTTTACAACAGCATCAATGGTGTGATGTACGATTTTACGAGTGAGCAGTTTCAGGCGCCTATTGAATATCAGCATATTCCTTCCTCAAGAGAAGAGGCGTTTTTAGATACGAATGAGGAACAATATCAGCATCTTCGTTCTGCATTTTCCCGCCATATGAACAGCATTTCCAAGGAAACCTGAAAACACGTGTGATAAACTGGAAGAGAGGTGAATGAGTGTGATTTATATCGGACTGACGGGGTGGGGGGATCATGACAGCATCTATCCGCCGAAAACGGCCAGCCAGAAAAAATTGCAGGCCTATTCCTCCCATTTTCCGATCGTGGAATTAGACGCGAGCTTTTACGCGATTCAGCCGGCGCGCAATAATGAAAAGTGGGTGAAGGAAACGCCCGAAACCTTCCAATTTATCGTGAAAGCATATCAGGGCATGACAGGGCATCAGCGCGGCGAAATTCCCTTTGACTCAAAAGAGGAGATGTTTGATGCGTTTAAGGTGTCTTTAACGCCATATTTACATAGCAATAAGCTCGCCATGGTGCTGTTTCAATTTCCGCCGTGGTTTGACTGCAAGAAGGAGAATGTCGCCTATTTGAGATGGTGCAAGCACCAAATGGGAGATATTCCTTGCGCGCTTGAATTCAGAAACCGTTCCTGGTTCTCGCCGCCATTTTATGAGCAGACGCTTTCATTTATGAAAGCGGAAGGCTGGATTCACAGTGTCTGTGATGAACCGCAAATCGGAGAAGGCAGCGTTCCGACCGTGTTGCGCGCGACCGATGAAAACAAAACGCTCGTCAGGTTTCACGGACGCAACAAGCAGGGCTGGATGAAGCCTGATGGCGGGAAAAACTGGCGGGAGGTCAGGTACTTATATCGCTACAACCAACAGGAGCTGGAGGATTGGAAAAAGCACCTGAATGAATTGCAGCAGCAATGTAAAGATGTTTTTGTCCTGTTCAACAATAATTCCGGCGGTGACGCTGCGGATAATGGCAAGCAGATGCTTGAACTGCTTGATATCGAGTACAGCGGACTTGCTCCGAGACAGCTCGATTTATTTTAGAAAAGAGGTTTTTACTGATGTCGTTTGTGATTTTGGTCGTCCTGGGATTAATCGCAGGTACGGTAGGAAGTCTGATCGGGCTTGGCGGCGGAATTGTCATTGTGCCATCTCTGATGTTTTTAAGCACAGTGACGCAGCTGTTTCAGGATGTGACGCCGCAGGTTGCGATTGGAACTTCGCTTTTGGTCATTATTTTTACGGGCCTTTCTTCAACTTTGGCTTATATTAAATATAAAACAGTTGATTATAAGAGCGGGCTCATTTTCTTTATCGGTTCAGGTCCCGGCAGCATGATCGGGGCTTACGTGTCAAAGCTGTTCAATTCAAACTCGTTTTCCGTTTGGTTTGGCATTTTTATGATTCTGATTTCATTATCCTTAATGCTGAAAGCGAAAGCCCGGCCAATCAACAAAGCGCACAAAGGAATTATCCGGACATTTCAGGATGATGCCGGTGAGCCTTATACGTACTCATATCAGGCCTCTGTGGGTATTGCCATTGCCTTTGTTGTCGGTTTTTTAGGCGGACTTTTCGGTATAGGCGGCGGATCACTGATGGTTCCGGCGATGATGCTGTTATTTCTGTTTCCGCCGAAGGTTGCGGTGGCAACGTCCATGTTTATTATTTTCCTGTCTTCTATGACAGGGTCTGTTTCACATATGATTTCCGGGCACGTCAATTGGCTGTACGCCCTCGCGCTTGTGCCCGGCGCTTGGTTCGGCGGAAAGCTTGGCGCCGCCATCAACAGAAAAATGCAGACGAAAACGATCGTTATGATCATGCGGATCGTATTGATTTTGATCGGCTGCCAGCTCATTTATGAAGGCATTTTCAGCTGAACGATTAGGGAGAGATATTATGAAGGAGAAGCTCCGCTTATATCATACAAATGATTTGCACAGCCATTTTGAAAATTGGCCGAAAATTGTAGATTATATCGAGCAGAAAAGAAAAGAGCATCAGTCAGACGGCGAAGAGACGCTCGTTTTTGATATTGGCGATCATCTTGATCGTTTTCAATTCTTGACAGAGGCGACATTCGGAAAAGCGAATGTCGATCTCTTAAACCGCCTTCACATTGATGGAGCGGCGATCGGCAATAACGAAGGGATTACGCTTCCGCATGAAGAGCTTGCTGCCTTATATGATCATGCTGAATTTCCTGTCATCGTCTCTAACCTGTTTGATAAAAATGGAAACCGTCCGTCCTGGGCGGTGCCTTACCATATCAAATCATTGAAAAACGGTATGTCCATTGCTTTCTTAGGTGTAACTGTGCCGTATTATCCTGTATATGACAAGCTGGGATGGACAGTAACGGATGCTCTTGAAAGCATAAAGGAAACCATTCGGGAAGTGAAAGGGCAGGCTGATATTATCGTTCTGCTGTCACATTTAGGCATTCTTGATGATCAGGCAGTGGCTGAAGCGGTGCCTGAGATTGATGTAATCCTCGAATCACATACCCATCATTTGCTTGAAGATGGACAAGTGGTGAATGGGGTACTGCTGGCCAGCGCCGAGAAATACGGGCATTATGTCGGCTGTGTAGAAATCACGGTGGACAGCGTACAGCGAAGCATCATCAGCAAAACGGCTTCTGTGCAGAACATGGCGGAATGGACAGGAGAATCCGCAGAAACAAAAGCGTTTCTCAATGAAAAAGAACGTGAAGCCGAGGAGAAGCTATCCGATGCCGTTGCAGAGCTTGCACAAGATGCTGAGGTGAAGTGGTTTGAAGAATCAGAGCTGCCTTTGCTTTTGGCATACGCCTTAAAGGAATGGTGCGAGACGGACATCAGTATGGTCAATTCAGGTGTCATTCTCGGTCCGCTAAAAGCAGGTCCTGTGACAAAGTTGGATCTGCACCGCATCTGTCCGCATCCGATCAACCCGGTGGCTGTCCGCCTGACGGGAGAAGAATTGAAGGAAACCATTGTCCATGCCGCTTCCGAACAAATGGAGCAGCTCCGGATCAAAGGACTTGGCTTCCGCGGAGAAGTGATGGGGAAAATGGTGTATGCCGGCGTTGAGGTAGAAACGAAACGGCTCGATGACGGGATCACCCACGTCACCCGGATCACACTGAACGGGGAAGATATTAAAAAACATAAACAATACTCCGTTGCGGTGCTTGATATGTTTACGCTCGGCAAACTGTTTCCGTTGATTCGCGACGCTGCAGAAAAAGAATATTTTATGCCGGAATTTTTGCGGGATCTGCTTGCTTGGAAGCTTGCGCAATAAGGCAGTCAGCCCACAACAAGCTGTGCCCTTCATCATAAAGTGATGAATGAAGGGAGTGGTTGACGTGGTAAACCTGACACCGATCATGATAGAAGGACAGCCTTTTACAGCTGTGACAGTGAAACTTCCAAAAACGAATTTTATGGCCGTCGCCAATGATCACGGATATATTATGTGCGGCGCGCTGGATGTGGCGCTGCTGAATGAAAAATTAAAGGAGCGCGGCATTGTGGCGGGACGCGCAGTTGGTGTCCGCACCATTGACCAGCTGTTAGACGCACCTTTAGAATCCGTCACGTACGCTGCGGAAGATCTTGGCATCAAAGTCGGTATGAGCGGCAGAGAAGCGCTTTTAAAAATGGTGAAATAAAATAAATTGGCCCCGGCTATTACTATGTCCCCTCTTACAAGCATACATTGTGATATGTAAGGGGGGATTTTCTTGCCAAGATATCGCGGCCCTTTTCGCAAGAGAGGACCTTTGCCTTTCCGTTACGTGATGCTCCTGTCCGTTGTTTTTTTTATCCTGTCAACAACGGTCAGCCTTTGGATGATCAATGGCTCGATCAAACCTGTTTTAATGGACATCGGCGAGATGGAAACGAAGCGTATAGCGACAGAGGTGATCCAGGATTCGATTGAGGACTATATGTCTGACAGTGAAAATATGAAAGATATGTTTCAAATGAATTCTGATGAAAACGGAAACTTAACGACAATCGATTTTAATACACAGGTTGTAAACAGTGTGAAAACAAAAGTGACAAAGCAGCTTCAGGCTCATTTGAAAGAGATGGAAACCCATACCGGACACAGCGGCGCCAGTGAAAACATTATGATCAACATTCCGCTGGGACAGGTAACCGGCAACAGCCTTCTTGGAAACCTCGGGCCGAAAATCCCGGTCCGGTTCAATTTAATCGGTGACGCTTTTACAGATGTCAAAACCAAAATCAAGCCGTATGGCATAAATAACGCACTTATTGATATCAGCATCTTTGTCGAAATTAAAGTGAAGGTCATCATTCCATTTGCCAGCAAAACCGCTGTCGTCACAAATAATGTTCCTGTATCGATTAAAGCAGTGCAGGGCGAAGTGCCGCAGTTTTATAATGGAAGCGGCGGCTCGGGTGTCACGCCTTCTGTCCAGCTCCCGAGCAGCAAAGAAGAAGACGGTGCTGATTCAAAAAAAGAAAAAAGCAGCAAATAAGCCGCCTGTCGTAGAGGCGGCTTTTTGTTACTTCTTTTTTTGGTATTCATATCGCTCCCACGCCCTCAAATGCGGGTATGGATCAAATGACCATTCGGTTCTTCCGTTATCTTTGTACATGCCATAGTGCAGATGCGGCGGGAACTTCCCGGCGGTTCCCGGCGGGCCGTATCCGGAGCTGCCGACTGATCCGATCACTTGGCCAGGCTCAACGATTTGTCCTGTTTTAATCCCTTTGGCAAACCCATTGAGATGGGCAAAATAATGATACGTATTGTTAATGTCCCTGATGCCGATTCTCCATCCTCCGAAGCGGTTCCAGCCCTTCATTTCAACTACGCCGTAACATGTGGATTTGACAGGAAGGCCGTAATGGGCAAAGATATCCGTACCTTCATGAATCCGCCTTCCACCGAAGCCGCGGGCATCTCCCCACGTGCTTCGGTAGCTGTAATCGGTTCTGATCGGAAGCGGGAATGCATGCTCGCCCAGATCAATATGGCCGTAGGCTTTAAACAGCTTCATGAATTCAGATATAATCCCCACTGTCTGATCACGCCGGTAATAATTCCAAAGCCCGATCCGGATGTTGTCTTCATCTGTGCCATACGACAGTAAGTATTGGCTGAACGTATACAAGATATCTTCATCGTTGCTGACCTCGGCTTTCCCGTCTCCATCGCCATCCATTCCGATTCCGTCAAACACTTTAATGCTTAACGGCGCATCGTCTTTCGGATTCGGGTTTTCAGGCCCGCTCCAGATATCATCGGGTATATAGATGCTGATGATTCCCGCCTTTTCAGGCAGATCTTTCCGGTTGCTCCGCACGTTTTCTTCGTATTGATCAACAGCGGCGAGCGCATACCAAGGGATCTGCGTCACAGCTTCGATTTTATGATATAATTCCATCCGTTTCGACAGCACTGGATCTGAAAGTTTTTTTCCAGACGCAGAAGGCTCAAATGCAAACAAAAGGAGAAGAAGAGCGGATAACAAAACTTTCACAAAATAATCTCCTTTCATATTGAATACACATAGTTTGCGGCAACCTGGCTTAAAAATGTCAGTAATCATCTTCCCTTGTCGAGAAATTTTTCCTATGTTAAAGTGTCTAAAGAAAAGACTTTCTTTAGTTAGAAAAACATTATTTTTGTTGCAGAACTAAAATCTGCACCTTTCTCGTTTTCAGAATGTTTCGTGTCAGAAATTGAGTATATTGGATATTGGAGATGATGGGAATTGGCAAAGAAAGACGAACACCTCAGAAAGCCCGAATGGCTTAAAATTAAATTAAATACAAATGAAAACTATACAGGGCTCAAAAAACTCATGCGGGAAAACAACCTTCATACCGTATGCGAAGAAGCAAAATGTCCGAATATTCATGAATGCTGGGCTGTCAGACGTACAGCGACATTTATGATTTTAGGTTCTGTTTGTACAAGAGCATGCCGTTTCTGTGCTGTCAAAACAGGCCTTCCAACTGAGCTTGACCTGCAAGAGCCGGAACGCGTAGCGGATTCAGTCGCGCTTATGAATCTGAAGCACGCGGTTATTACGGCTGTTGCGCGTGACGATCAGAAAGATGGAGGGGCAGGCATTTTCGCGGAAACTGTCCGTGCGATCCGCAGAAAAAGCCCGTTCACAACAATTGAGGTGCTGCCGTCTGATATGGGCGGAAACTACGATAACCTAAAAACCTTAATGGATACACGCCCAGACATCCTGAATCACAATATCGAAACGGTTCGCCGCCTGACGCCAAGAGTCCGTGCGCGTGCGACATACGACCGTTCATTGGAATTTTTGCGCCGTGCGAAGGAAATGCAGCCTGACATTCCGACAAAATCAAGTATCATGATCGGGCTCGGCGAAACAAAAGAAGAGATTATTGAAGTAATGGACGACCTCTTGGCGAACAACGTGGATATTATGGCAATCGGCCAATATCTGCAGCCGACGAAGAAACACTTGAAAGTCCAAAAATACTACCATCCTGATGAATTTGCAGAATTAAAAGAAATCGCGATGCAAAAAGGCTTCAGCCATTGTGAAGCCGGTCCGCTTGTCCGTTCCTCTTACCATGCGGATGAACAAGTAAACGAAGCATCTAAAAAGCGTCAAGCCCAAGCATAATGCCAAAACGCCAGATCATCTGGCGTTTTTGTCATTCCTATCGATTTTCATGTCCTGACGCGTTTCTCCATTGGCATTTTCATTCTCTGAGACAGGGCTTCCTTGCGGGGAGGTTTTCATTTCTTGAATCGTCCCCGACATGATCTCTCTGATATCCCTTGAACCAGAGCCGAGATTGCTGTAATTTTCGACGGACTGCATATGGTTTGGATTATCGGAAATATACACGTGATAGTATCGCGGTATCACGGAAGCCGCTGTTTTTTTCACCTGATCGGCGGTCAGCTCCCGGTTTTTAGAATCGGTTTTGTATACGACAAGCGCTTCTCGGTCAGTCACCAATGTCGCAGCATCTTGAATATGGGGGAGCTGAACCGTTAAACTTGATATCATGTGAGCGGTTTCTTCCCGGTTCATCACCGGCGTTTTCTGCTGGTCTCCGTCAAATTGTTCTTTTTGATAGCGGACATAGCCAAATTGTTCGTTCTCATTATGCCTGTTAAAAGCCTCGTTGCGGTCCGACACATGAATGGGTTTGATTTGATTCTGCGTCTGATTCCGGACATTTTGGGCATTATCCAATCCTGCGCCTCCGCACCCGGATAAAAGTCCGGTCAGCAGGCAGAGGCTGACAGCGGTTCGTTTCATTTATAAATCCCTCCTCATGTGTAGGGTAGCCAAATCGCATGATTTATTCTTTAGCAATTGATGGGGACGGGGCAATGAATTATGATAGGAATGAGTGAAAAAGAGGTGAGATCATGATTCTTATTCAAAATGCCGAATTTGAATTGGTGCACAATTTCAAAGACGGCTTCAACGAAGAGGCTTTTAAAGCCCGCTACTCCGATATATTAAATAAATACGATTATATTGTGGGAGACTGGGGATACGGTCAGCTAAGGCTCAAGGGCTTCTTTGACGACCAGAATCAAAAGGCAACCTTCGAAACGAAAATCAGCACATTAGATGAATATATTTACGAATACTGCAATTTCGGCTGTGCGTATTTTGTCTTGAAACGGATCAGAAAATAAATATACACAAAGGGGATGCTGTCATGTATTTTGTTGACAGAAGCAAAATCGAGAAAACACTAGGGTTCTTCGAGCACCAGCTGGCGCTATTTGACTCACAAACAGACTGGCAGTCTGAAATCGGGGAATTGGCACTTCAGCGTATAGGCCATCTGTTAATCGAATGCATTTTGGATACAGGCAATGACATGATTGACGGCTTTATTATGCGGGACCCGGGCAGCTATGACGACATTATGGATATACTTGTTGATGAGAAAGTTGTCACGGAAAAAGAGGGTGATGAGCTCAAAAAATTGATCGCCTACCGCAAAACGTTGGTTCAACAGTATCTGCTCGCTGACAGCGGCGAGCTTTACAGGCTGATCAAGGCGCATCAAACAGCTCTTCAGGACTTCCCGAAACGGATCAGAAGCTATTTGGAAACAGAGCTAGGACCTGTTTCTGCGTTTAAATAACAACTGGAAAGCCACAGGAGTGTTGGATATGAAAACATATAAAGGGTATTTAATTGATTTAGACGGAACGATGTACAATGGCACGGAAAAAATCGAGGAAGCGTGTGAATTTGTCAGAACGCTGAAAGATCGCGGCGTTCCTTATCTTTTCGTGACAAACAACTCTTCGCGCACACCGAAGCAGGTAGCGGACAAGCTCGTGTCTTTTGATATTCCGGCAACAGAAGAGCAGGTCTTCACGACCAGCATGGCAACTGCCCAGCACATTGCACAGCAGAAAAAAGACGCGTCTGTGTATGTGATTGGGGAGGAAGGAATCCGCCAGGCGATTGAAGAAAATGGCCTGACATTTGGCGGAGAAAACGCGGACTTTGTCGTTGTTGGCATCGACCGTTCCATTACATACGAAAAATTTGCTGTCGGCTGCCTGGCAATCAGAAATGGCGCCCGCTTTATTTCCACTAACGGAGATATTGCGATTCCGACTGAAAGAGGGCTTCTGCCGGGAAACGGCTCACTGACATCAGTGTTAACCGTATCTACAGGTGTACAGCCTGTATTTATCGGCAAGCCGGAATCAATTATTATGGAGCAGGCGATGCGCGTTCTCGGCACAGATGTGTCTGAAACACTCATGGTCGGCGACAACTACGCCACTGATATTATGGCCGGCATTAACGCGGGTATGGATACGCTGCTCGTTCACACAGGCGTAACGAAAAGAGAACATATGACAGACGATATGGAAAAACCGACTCATGCCATTGACTCTCTGACTGAATGGATTCCATACATTTGAAAAAAGGGCGCCCTAAAAGGGTGCCCTTATTCTGTATGCCGCGCGCGGTGAGCAAGTCTGCTTGAAGCCGCGGCGGAAATCGCTCCGACGATGTCATCTAAAAAAGTATGGCATTCACCGGTTGATTTATCATTCAATCGTTTAAGGATTCCGGGTTTTTCTTTGTCGATGTAACCGTAGTTCGTAAACCCGATCGATCCGTAAATGTTCACAATGGAAAATGCCAGAACTTCATCTACTCCATATAGGCTTTCATCTATTTCCAGCATCGTTTGCAGCGGTTCAGACAGTTTTTTCTGCTCAGCAAGAACATCCAATTCAATGCCCGTTAAAATCGCGTTTTGCACCTCGCGTTTTGCGAGAACACGATTGACGTTCAGCGTGCATTCATCAATGGTTAAATCCGGATGATATTTTTTCTGCAGAAAAAAGACAAGCTCGGCAATGTCTGATACCTCAACGCCGCGCTCCTTCATCCGTGCTCTTGCTTTAGCTTCCATCTGACTGAATTGTTCGTTTTCTGACATCAGCTTCACCCAATCTTTTTTACTAGTTTATACAAAATGCTTGAGAAGTTTACGACTTTTTCTTGCGCCTTCTTCGGATTAAAATATGTATTCATAATTCCGGCTGTGTATGACTACGATGTGATGAGCCCTAATTCAACAGGCAGGTGATCTTGGTGAAAGGTACAATAAAAGAAAAATACGGCATTCACATCAGGCAGCTTTCCATGTACCAGCACACATATCAATGCTTTCAGACGCCTAATTCATACTTTCTGATTGTCCCCGTTTCCCAATTCTCAGATACAGAGCTGGCGGAGCTTTATTACATGAGTCAGTATTTACAAGAACAAAGTGACCCATACGTTTCGGTTTTTATCTTTACAAAAGAAGGTGAGCTGACATTTGAACATGATGGAAAAACGTACGCTCTGCTGAAGGCGGCCCCCCCTTATTCAAACAGGGCGTTCTCCATTGGAGCGGAGCTGGCGGAATTTCACCGAAAAGGCCGAGGATATCCGTATGAGGTGAAGGCAGCCGGAAGAATCGGCCAGTGGAAGGATCTGTGGGGAAAACGAATTGATCAGCTGGAAGCATTTTGGCAGAGAAAGGTTCAGACCCCTCCGCATGAGCCATTCGATAAAAAAATGATCGAATCATTTCCCTATTATTTAGGACTGTCAGAAAACGCGATACAATATTTAGTGGACACTGAGCTGGATGACAAGCCCCAAGCCGCTGATTCAGGAACGATATGCCATCAGCGGATGGAAAGGCATACATGGTCACCGGAATCATTGATCAGGATTCCGGCGGATTGGGTGTTTGACCACGCTTCCCGTGATTTGGCTGAATATATGAGGCATACTTTTTTGCATCACAGACAAGATTTTAATCAGCATGGCTTTCTCTTTTTACAGGAATACGAGCAAGTCACACCGCTGTCTTCGTTTTCGAAACGCCTTTTATACAGCCGTCTGCTTTTCCCGCTTCATTATTTTGAAATCGTGGAAAGCTATTACATGTCATCAGAATCAGAAAAGCATTATTTTGAAGAACAGCTTGACTTCATTCTTAATGACTGTGGGCGTTATGAACAATTTCTCAATACAGCGCAGGAATTCATGAATATGAGGGCGCAGAAGCTGTTTGTTCCACGCGTCAGCTGGCTCGGCAAAGGCAGCTCAGGGTGAGGAGAAAATCTGACAAAAATAATTAGAAAATAAAGAATCTTGTCATATCAATGCGTTAAGCGTTTACATTCGCAAAATTCAGCCTAATGCTGTCTTGTCAAAATAGGAGCGGGCTTATATAATGTTTGTAACTTATATGTCTGTGTTGAGTTAACAATTGTCTTTTTCGAGAGGACAATTAAAAGAAAGGTGGAGTTTTTTTGAAAGCGATTCGTGTAGGGCTTTTAGGTTTAGGTACCGTCGGAAGCGGTGTCGTTAAAATTATTCAAGACCATCAGGATAAGCTTATGCATCAGGTCGGCTGTCCGGTTACGATAAAAAAAGTGCTTGTAAAAGATGTAGAGAAAAAGAGAGAAGTAGATTTGCCGAAAGAAGTGCTTACAACAGAAGTGTATGATGTCATTGATGATCCAGATGTTGATGTCGTCATCGAGGTGATCGGCGGCGTTGAGCAGACAAAACAATATTTGGTCGACGCGCTGAGATCGAAAAAGCATGTTGTCACAGCAAACAAGGACTTAATGGCAGTGTACGGCTCCGAGCTGCTTGCTGAAGCGAAGGAAAATGGATGCGATATCTACTTTGAAGCCAGTGTTGCCGGCGGGATTCCGATTCTGCGCACATTAGAGGAAGGCCTCTCATCTGATCGAATTACAAAAATGATGGGAATTGTGAACGGCACAACAAACTTTATCTTAACCAAAATGATCAAAGAGAAAAGCCCATACGAGGAAGTGCTTAAGGAAGCGCAGGATCTCGGTTTTGCCGAAGCTGATCCGACTTCTGACGTGGAAGGGCTTGACGCCGCACGGAAAATGGCGATATTGGCGCGCCTCGGCTTCTCGATGAACGTGGATCTGGAAGACGTCAAAGTAAAGGGGATCTCCCAAATTACAGACGAGGACATCAGCTTCAGCAAACGCCTCGGCTATACAATGAAGCTGATCGGGATTGCTCAGCGTGACGGCAGCAAAATCGAGGTCAGCGTACAGCCGACACTGCTTCCTGACCACCATCCGCTTTCTGCTGTTCATAATGAGTTTAACGCTGTTTATGTATACGGCGAGGCTGTCGGTGAGACGATGTTCTACGGGCCGGGAGCCGGAAGCATGCCGACAGCGACATCCGTTGTTTCTGACCTCGTCGCTGTCATGAAAAATATGCGCCTCGGTGTAACCGGCAACAGCTTTGTCGGACCGCAATATGAGAAAAACATGAAATCGCCGTCTGACATTTATGCACAGCAGTTTTTAAGAATTCATGTAAAAGATGAGGTTGGTTCATTCTCGAAAATTACATCTGTGTTCTCAGAGCGGGGCGTGAGCTTTGAAAAAATCCTTCAGCTGCCAATTAAAGGCCATGATGAGTTAGCTGAAATCGTAATTGTCACACATCATACATCAGAAGCTGATTTCAGTGATATTTTGCAAAACCTAAATGATTTGGAAGTCGTTCAAGAAGTCAAAAGCACATATCGTGTAGAAGGGAACGGTTGGAGCTAATGTGGAAAGGACTTATCCATCAATATAAAGAATTTTTACCTGTAACAGATCAAACACCGGCGCTAACTTTACATGAAGGAAACACACCTCTTATTCACCTGCCGAAGCTGTCTGAGCAGCTCGGAATTGAGCTTCATGTCAAAACGGAAGGCGTCAATCCTACGGGATCATTTAAAGATCGCGGAATGGTTATGGCTGTGGCCAAGGCAAAAGAAGAAGGCAATGACACGATTATGTGCGCGTCAACAGGTAACACTTCCGCTGCTGCGGCAGCATATGCAGCCCGTGCTAACATGAAATGCATTGTCATCATCCCGAACGGAAAAATTGCATTTGGAAAACTCGCTCAAGCTGTCATGTACGGAGCCGAGATTATCGCAATTGACGGAAACTTTGACGATGCGCTTAAAATTGTCCGTTCCATCTGTGAGAAATCACCGATTGCCCTTGTCAACTCAGTCAACCCTTACCGCATTGAAGGCCAAAAAACTGCTGCCTTCGAAGTGTGCGAACAGCTGGGGGAAGCGCCTGATGTTTTAGCGATCCCGGTCGGAAACGCGGGAAACATCACTGCGTACTGGAAGGGCTTCAAGGAATATCATGAGAAAAACGGCACAGGCCTTCCGAAAATGCGTGGCTTTGAAGCTGAGGGTGCGGCGGCAATCGTGCGCAATGAAGTGATTGAAAATCCTGAAACAATAGCGACAGCCATTCGTATCGGAAACCCGGCAAGCTGGGACAAAGCTGTAAAGGCAGCCAAGGAATCCAATGGGAAAATTGACGAAGTCTCTGATGATGAAATCCTTCACGCATATCAGTTGATCGCCCGTGTAGAAGGCGTGTTTGCAGAACCAGGTTCTTGCGCGTCTATCGCAGGAGTGCTGAAACAGGTGAAATCCGGAGAAATTCCGAAAGGCAGCAAGGTCGTAGCTGTGTTAACAGGAAACGGACTGAAAGATCCGAACACAGCGGTCGACATTTCAGAAATCAAGCCTGTCACATTGCCGACTGATGAAGACAGCATCCTTGAATATGTAAAAGGAGCGGCCCGTGTATGAACGAAGCCGACATGCTGTTCTCTGTCACTGTTCCCGGAAGCACAGCTAACCTAGGCCCCGGCTTTGATTCAGTCGGAATGGCGCTCAGCAGATATTTGAAGCTGACCGTCTTTGAAAGCGACAAATGGTCTTTTGAGGCTGAAACAGAAACAGTCGCCGGAATTCCGGCGGGTACAGATAACCTGATCTATCAAGTGGCTAAACGGACCGCAGATTTGTACGGAAAAGAAATGCCTCCTGTCCATGTGAAGGTGTGGAGCGACATCCCGCTTGCACGCGGCCTTGGCAGCAGCGCCGCGGCGATTGTAGCGGCCATTGAACTGGCTGATGAATTATGCGGCTTAAAGCTGTCTGAAGCGGACAAGCTGCATTTAGCCAGTCTAGAAGAAGGACACCCGGACAATGCTGGCGCTTCTCTCGTCGGCGGACTTGTGATCGGCCTGCATGAGGATGACGAGACCCAAATGATCCGCGTCCCGAATGCTGACATTGACGTAGTCGTTGTCATTCCTTTTTATGAAGTGCTGACAAGAGACGCGAGAGACGTGCTTCCGAAGGAGTTTCCATATGCCGATGCCGTAAAAGCAAGTGCTGTCAGCAATATCCTCATTGCTGCGATCATGTCGAAGGATTGGCCGCTTGTCGGGAAATTCATGAAGAAGGATATGTTCCATCAGCCGTACCGGGCGATGCTTGTGCCTGAGCTGTCAAAAGTAGAGCACGTCGCCGAGATGAAGGGCGCATATGGAACGGCTCTCAGCGGAGCAGGCCCAACGATTCTCGTCATGACCGAAAAAGGAAAGGGAGAAGAGCTAAAAGAACAGCTCGCGCTTCATTTCCCTCATTGTGAAGTAGACGCTTTGACCGTTCCGAAAGAGGGAAGTATAATAGAGCGAAATCCTTTATATCAAGTAAAAAGTGTATAGATCATGCCAAGCGTTCCTCAGCGTCAGCGGAGGGCGCTTTTTTTTTTGCTGGAGATAAAGGAGTTTTTATTTAGAAAAACGAAATACATGTAAAAAGGAGGAGATGAATATGAAAAAGCTGATAACCGCAGAAGACATCACAGCGATTGTCTCTGTGACCGATCCTCAATACGCCCCAGACGGCACCCGTGCCGCATATGTAAAGTCACAAGTAAATCAAGAGAAAGATTCGTATACATCAAATATATGGATCTATGAAACGAAAACGGGCGGATCTGTTCCTTGGACACATGGAGAAAAGCGAAGCACCGACCCAAGATGGTCTCCGGACGGGCGCACGCTTGCCTTTATTTCTGATCGAGAAGGCGATGCGGCACAGCTTTATATCATGAGCACTGAAGGCGGAGAAGCAAGAAAACTGACTGATATCCCATATGGCGTGTCAAAGCCAATATGGTCCCCGGATGGCGAATCGATTCTGGTCACTGTCAGTTTGGGAGAGGGAGAAAGCATTGATGACCGAGAAAAAACAGAGCAGGACAGCTATGAACCTGTTGAGGTGCAAAGCCTCTCCTACAAACGGGACGGCAAAGGGCTGACGAGAGGCGCGTATGCCCAGCTTGTGCTTGTCAGCGTAAAGTCGGGTGAGATGAAGGAGCTGACAAGTCACAAAGCTGATCATGGTGATCCTGCTTTTTCTCCTGACGGCAAATGGCTTGTTTTCTCAGCTAATTTAACTGAAACAGATGATGCCAGCAAGCCTCATGATGTTTACATAATGTCATTGGAGTCTGGAGATCTTAAGCAGGTTACACCTCATCGCGGCTCATTCGGATCTAGTTCATTTTCACCAGACGGAAGGTATCTTGCTTTGCTTGGAAATGAAAAGGAATATAAGAATGCAACGCTCTCAAAGGCGTGGCTCTATGATATCGAACAAGGCCGCCTCACATGTCTGACTGAGATGCTGGACGTTCATTTAGCGGATGCGCTGATTGGAGATTCGTTGATCGGTGGTGCTGAACAGCGCCCGATTTGGACAAAGGACAGCCAAGGGTTTTATGTCATCGGCACAGATCAAGGCAGTACGGGCATCTATTATATTTCGATTGAAGGCCTTGTGTATCCAGTTCGTCTGGAAAAAGAGTACATCAATAGCTTTTCTCTTTCACCTGATGAACAGCACTTTATTGCCAGTGTGACAAAGCCGGACAGACCGAGTGAGCTTTACAGTATCCCGCTTGGACAGGAAGAGAAACAGCTGACTGGCGCGAATGACAAGTTTGTCAGTGAGCATATGATATCAATACCTGAAGAGATTCAATATGCTACAGAAGACGGCGTGACGGTGAACGGCTGGCTGATGAAGCCTGCACAAATGGAAGGTGAGACAACATATCCACTTATTCTCAACATACACGGCGGTCCGCATATGATGTACGGACATACATATTTTCATGAGTTTCAGGTGCTGGCGGCGAAAGGATACGCGGTCGTTTATATCAATCCGAGAGGAAGCCACGGCTACGGGCAGGAATTTGTGAATGCGGTCAGAGGAGATTATGGAGGAAAGGATTATGACGATGTGATGCAAGCTGTGGATGAGGCTATCAAGCGAGATCCGCATATTGATCCTAAGCGGCTTGGTGTCACGGGCGGAAGCTACGGAGGTTTTATGACCAACTGGATCGTCGGACAGACAAACCGCTTTAAAGCTGCCGTCACCCAGCGCTCGATTTCAAACTGGATCAGCTTTCACGGCGTCAGTGATATCGGCTATTTCTTTACAGACTGGCAGCTTGAGCATGACATGTTTGAGGACACAGAAAAGCTCTGGGACCGGTCTCCTTTAAAATACGCAGCAAACGTGGAGACACCGCTTTTGATACTGCATGGCGAGCGGGATGACCGATGCCCGATCGAGCAGGCGGAGCAGCTGTTTATCGCTCTGAAAAAAATGGGCAAGGAAACCAAGCTTGTCCGTTTTCCGAATGCATCGCACAATTTGTCACGCACCGGACACCCAAGACAGCGGATCAAGCGCCTGAATTATATCAGCTCATGGTTTGACCAATATCTCTAATAAAAAAAGCCAGGCTGATCAAATATCCGCCTGGCTGCTTTATTAAAAGACTTGTTCTACTTCAACGACACCCGGCACTTCTTCTAGAAGAGCGCGCTCAATTCCGGCTTTCAACGTAATCGTTGAACTTGGGCAGCTGCCGCATGCGCCTAGAAGACGAAGCTTAACGATACCTTCATCTACGTCTACAAGCTCACAGTCACCGCCGTCACGAAGTAAAAACGGACGAAGTTTGTCCAGTACTTCCTGCACCTGTTCTTTCATTTCAACTTCAGTCATGACATTCGCTCCTTTCGTCGTCATAAAACCATTATATTCAGTGTAACAATAAAAATCTATTGTTTGGTTTGCAAAGTTGCTTTCCCTATTATAGCACATTCAGACTTCAACACAAAAACGGTTTTTTTTCTATAAAAACGCCCTTAGGCTCTGTATACTTAAAAGAAAGGACTTACATAGGAGAAGGGGGCGTCTACAAGTGATGAAACCAGTCATGCTAAGCGTGTACGGGGCAGAAACCGTTTGTGCGAGCTGTGTCAATATGCCGACAGCCAAGGATACATACGAGTGGCTTGAGGCTGCGCTGAAAAGAAAATATCCAAATCAGCCTTTTGAGATGCAGTACATCGATATTCATGAGCCGCCTGACAATGAACATGCGAAAGAGCTTGCGGAAAAAATCAGAAATGACGAGTATTTTTATCCGCTTGTGCTCGTAGAAGACAAAATTGTCGGTGAAGGCAATCCAAAATTAAAAGACGTTTATGAGGAAATGGAGAAGCATGGGTATACAGAAAACCGCTGACTTGATCAGCGGTTCTTCTCTATCATTAACCGTTATGGTGTTTATACATCCACAGCAAGCCGGATTTCAGCATACGCGGAACACGGCCGATCAGCGGACGGTCAGCAACAAGCCCGAAGCCGGCTTTTTTTCCGAGTGAACCGAGGACGCCTTTCAGCTTAAACTGCGGCATTGATTCAGGCAGGGCTTCTCCATTCCAGCGTTTTTGCAAGATTTGGACAATCTGCTCTGCTTGAGCCTCTGCCAGCTGGGCGCTCGGTGCATGAGGAAGGCTGGCGCAATCGCCGACAACGTACAGATGTTCATCACCTGGAAGATTATGATGAGGCGTTAATACAATACGCCCTTGTGCGTCCTTCTCCACATCTAAGTCTCTGACGACTTTGTTTGGCTGGATGCCGGCTGTCCACACGATGGCGTCTGCAGAAATCGGATCATCGTGGTTATACACAACGCCTTCTTCTACTTTTGTGATATTTGCCCTGTTAATAATGCGGACACCGTGCTCTTCGAACCATTTTTGTACATATTTGCTTAAACGCTCGGGAAAGCTTGATAAAATGAGATTACCGCGGTCGAACAAAATAATGTTCAGGTCATCACGGCTTTCTCTCAATTCACTTGCAAGCTCAACGCCGCTTAAGCCCGCTCCGACAATGGCGACGGTGGCATTAGCGCTCAGATTATTCAGCTTTTGGTAGGTTTCGCGGGACTGATCGATGGTTTGAATACTGTAGGTGAATTCAGGCGCTCCCGGCACGTTGTGATATTTATCCTCACAGCCGAGCCCGATTACGGCGTCATCGTAAGAAATCGGTTCACGATCTTGGAACAGCACTTGTTTTTGTACAATATCAATTGATGTGATATCACCGTATTGGACATCCAGGCGAGGGTGCTCTGGGAATGACACTCTGATATGATGGTCAGAAATTGTGCCTGCGGCAAGGGCATAATATTCTGTTTTCAAGCAGTGATAAGGATTTCTGTCAATTAACGTGATTGAAACATCATCAGGCAGCTGGTTTGGCAATAAGCGATGAAGAACACGCATGTTCCCGTAACCTCCGCCGATCAAGACCAATTTTTTCATTTGAATTCCCCTTTAATCCGAAGAGTATGATAGATACATTGAAGAAAATACGAACTATGTAAAATAACATCTAGAATTATATCGAATTTGATCTAAAATCACAATAATAGTTTCAAAATAACCTACAATTTAGCCTGAAAACACAAATTAGTAAAACGTTATTTGAGAAATAATATGTTACGATAATAAATTTTGAATCATCCGTTGTCTTTGACGAATAGTGAAAAATTCGCGATAATGGACATATGTGAGGTGAAACCGCATGAATCCAATGATTGAATTTTGTGTCAGCAATCTGGCTCACGGCTCTCAGGAAGCCCGGGCGATTTTGGAGAAGGATCCCAACCTTGATGTCCTTGAATATGGCTGCTTAAGCTACTGCGGGACATGCATGGAATCGCTTTTCGCTCTGGTAAACGGAGAAGTCGTCATGGGTGAAACGCCTGCTGAGCTTGTTGAGAATATATATACCTTTATTGAAGAAAATCCAATGTTTTAAAGAAAAGGGCCTGGACAGGCCCTTTTTTATTTTGCCGTACAAAAGAACTAAAAAAATGTGTAGACATCAAAAAATATTATTGTTATCGTATAAAAGATATTTTTTTAAATAAAATTTAAGAGGTGTACGAGTATTCATGAATGTTCTGTGGGGGCTGCTGGGCGCAGTTGCGATCATTGCTATCGCGTTTTTATTTTCAGAAAAGAAAAGCAATATTAAGATAAGAACCGTCATCGTTGGTTTATGCACACAGGTGGCGTTTGGATACATCGTGTTGAAATGGGAAGCGGGACGCGCTGTTTTTTTATGGTTTTCAAGCCGTGTACAGCTTCTGATTGACTATGCGAATGAAGGCATCAGTTTTATTTTTGGACCGCTTCTAAAGGTCGGAGACAGTCCGGCATTTGCATTAAGTGTACTGCCCGTTATCATTTTCTTCTCAGCACTGATTGCAGT
Organism: Bacillus sp. LJBS17; assembly: GCF_019334685.1. NCBI lineage: Bacteria > Bacillati > Bacillota > Bacilli > Caryophanales > Bacillaceae > Bacillus > Bacillus sp. LJBS17. The sequence continues at coordinate 3,214,621 of NZ_CP079759.1, read as the reverse complement.
TTTATATCATTTGAAAATCATGCAGCTCGTTTTCCGTGTCATTGGCGGCGGATTGTCGAAGCTCCTTGGAACAAGCAAAACGGAATCTCTGGCGGCTGCTGCCAATATTTTTGTAGGACAATCAGAATCTCCGTTAGTGATCAAACCCCTGATTGCCGGGCTGACGCGCTCTGAGTTGTTTACGATTATGACGAGCGGTCTATCGGCAGTAGCGGGATCTACCTTGTTTGGGTACGCGCTTCTCGGTATTCCGATTGAATACTTGCTGGCGGCCAGCTTTATGGCTGCTCCAGCTGGACTAGTCTTTGGTAAATTGATTATACCCGAAACGGAAAAAACGCAAACCGTAAAAAGCGATTTCAAAATGGATGAAGGCGAAGGCGCAGCCAATGTCATTGACGCAGCTGCAAAGGGAGCGTCAACAGGACTGCAAATTGCGTTAAACGTTGGGGCGATGCTGCTTGCGTTCGTTGCGTTAATCGCTGTAGTAAACGGTATTCTCGGCGGGGCTTTCGGCTTGTTCGGTTTAAAAGGCGTAACATTAGAATCCATTCTCGGCTATGTGTTTTCTCCTATCGCCTTTTTGATTGGCGTGCCTTGGCATGAAGCATTGCAGGCGGGAAGCTATATCGGCCAGAAATTGGTGCTGAATGAGTTTGTCGCTTATTCTAACTTCGGTCCGCACATCGGCGAGTTTTCTAAGAAAACTGCTACCATTATCAGTTTCGCGTTATGCGGATTCGCCAATTTTTCATCAATTGCGATTATGCTTGGTACGCTGGGCGGATTAGCGCCCAGCCGCCGTTCAGATATCGCACGTCTCGGCCTGAAGGCTGTTCTTGCAGGAACATTAGCCAATCTGCTCAGCGCAGCCATTGCCGGCATGTTTATATAAACGATAAAAGCTCCTTGCGTCAGTGCAAGGAGCTTTTATGTATGAAAAACGGGGGATAATTGTATTGTGTCCGCTTATAATAGCTTTTATACTAAGAAAAAGAAAAAAAGTTGGAGGCACCTATGAACTCATTTCGATTTACCAAAATGCACGGCCTGGGAAACAGTTATATTTATGTGAATCAATTTGAAGAACAGCTTCCAGAAGAAAAACTGTCAGAGATTGCAATTCAGGTTTCTTCTGTTTATACAGGGATCGGATCGGACGGAATGATCCTGATATGCCCATCAGACCAAGCGCCTGTTAAAATGCGGATTTTTAATAATGACGGGTCTGAAGGGAAAAACTGCGGCAATGGCCTGCGCTGCGTCGCAAAATACGCATATGAGCATAAGCTGGTTGAGGAAACATCTTTTCTGATTGAAACTCTTTCCGGGCTTGTAAAAGCGGAGGTTCAAGTCGAAAACGGAAAAGTGAATGTGGTCACTGTCGATATGGGCGAACCGCGCTTGACAAAATCCGAGCTCCCGATGCTTGACGGCGGGGAAGAGCACACAATCAATGAAACGATGGCATTTGGTGAAGTAGAACTAACAGGCACTGCCGTTTCAATGGGAAATCCGCATATCGTTTTTCCGATCGCAGACATTGAACAGGCACCCTTAACGACACTGGGGCCGGTGATTGAGAAAGATCCGAGATTTCCGGAAGGCATCAATGTGGAATTCGTTGAAACCGTGAATGAACAAGAATTGCATTTCCGCGTCTGGGAACGGGGATCAGGGATTACTCAGGCATGCGGGACAGGAGCATGTGCAGCGGCAGTCGCATCTGTATTAAACGGCGTATCAAAGCGAAATCAAGACATCACGGTGCATTTAGCAGGCGGGGATTTGGTGATAAACTGGAAAGATAACGGCCATGTAATGATGACAGGGCCGGCTGAAACCGTTTGTGAGGGTGTCTATTTCTTGTAAAACACCTTGTTTGAGAATTGGAACGATCATGTTTATAATAAAAGACAGCAACCGGTTTTTAAAAGGAGGTTCACAATGATGAGCAACCCGGTAACAATTACAGAAGCAGCAGCTTTGCATATAAAAGATATGATGAAAGAGCATGAAGAAGAAAACGCGTTTCTGCGTGTAGGCGTCAAAGGCGGCGGCTGCAGCGGACTTTCTTACGGCATGGGCTTTGAGCATGAAAAGAGTGAATCAGACAGTGTGTTTGATCAGCACGGCATCACTGTTCTAGTTGACAAAGAAAGCCTTGACATCATGAACGGCACCGTGATTGATTATAAACAATCCATGCTCGGCGGCGGCTTCACCATCGACAATCCAAACGCCATTGCTTCATGCGGCTGCGGTTCTTCGTTCAGAACAGCAACGAATGCAGGCAAGCCTGAAGAGTGCTAAGCACTAAAAACGGATAGCAACTATTAATGACGCTTTTCTTAGCGATAAATCATCGTTAAGGGAGGCGTTTTTATTATGGGGAAATGATGCAGAGAGTTCCGGGGACTTCGGCAAGAGAAACGCTGCTTTGTTGTTTGATTTTTGTTGTAAATACAGCAAAGTTACGCTATATTTAATGCGGAGTATATTTTATTGCATTTACAACAAAAACATGATAGGGAGTTGGTGATGAAGAAGATTTTTGGACTGGTAACAAGGCCAGTATCTGTTCCGTGTTTAAATATATAAAAGGGACACTAGACAATTGAATTTAAAATAAAGGGGCTGAATCCGAACAATGAGTGTAAAAATGAAAAAATGCAGCCGGGAAGATTTACAAACACTTCAACAATTGAGTATTGAAACATTCAATGACACTTTTAAGGAACAGAACTCACCTGAAAATATGAAAGCCTATTTAGAAAGCGCATTTAACACTGAGCAGCTGGAAAAAGAGTTATCCAATATGTCTTCGCAATTCTTTTTTATTTACTTTGATCATGAAATCGCTGGATATGTAAAAGTCAATATCGATGATGCTCAGTCTGAAGAAATGGGTGCTGAATCACTTGAAATCGAGAGAATTTATATAAAGAACAGCTTTCAAAAACATGGGCTTGGCAAACATCTGCTGAATAAAGCGATAGAAATTGCGCTGGAACGTAATAAAAAGAACATTTGGCTAGGTGTGTGGGAAAAAAATGAAAATGCCATCGCCTTTTATAAGAAAATGGGGTTTGTTCAGACCGGCGCCCACTCTTTTTATATGGGTGATGAAGAGCAAACGGATTTAATCATGGCTAAAACACTCATATAATATTTTTCGAAGGGTGGATGATGATGTATATTCCAAAATATTTTAAAGTCACAAATGCTGAAGAAATTTGGAATTTTGTACAAGAAAACTCCTTTGGTACGATTGTCACAACAGAACAAGGAAAACCAATTGCCACACATTTGCCGTTAGGATTCAATAAAAAAGACGATCATTACTATATTACGGGGCATTTCGCTTATGGAAATCCTCAGTGGAGAACGTTTGAAGCCTGTGAAGATGTACTTGTGATGTTTCAGGGACCGCACGCTTATATTTCTTCTTCCTGGTATTCTCGCGAAAATGTTCCGACGTGGAATTATCAGGCTGTCCACATGTATGGAAAAGCAAGTATGTTAGAGAAAGATGAATTAGCAGAAGAATTAACAATCATGCTGGAGAAATACGAAAAACATCGTGACAATCCTGTTTTATGGGATAAGCTTTCTCCAAAACTCTTAGAACGTGAATTGAAAGGTATCGTTGGATTTAAGATTAAGGTGGAAGATATTCAAGCGGCATATAAATTAAGCCAGAACCGAAATGAAACGGATTATATGAACATTATTGAACAGTTGCAAAATGAAGAAAATCCAAATGCAAAACAAATGGCAGAACTGATGGAAAATAAATTCAAAAAGCAAATATAAGCTTACTTTGCTGAAGAAGTAGCAGAAAACGCCAACTCAAGCGGAGAACCGCTGACTTGGCGTTTTTTTATGATTAATATTTATCCCCATTAAAAATGGAATTCTTCACAATCACATAATCCACATTGCGGATGGCGTCAAGCTTTGTTCCGCCTGCATAAGAAATAGAAGATTGAAGATCCTGCTCCATTTCAATCAGTGTATCCTTGATTGAGCCTTTATGCGCCACGTGCATTTTTTTGCCTTCGACATTTTTCTTTTCGCCTTTTTGGAATTCAGAGGCTGAGCCGAAGTACTCCTTGTAAAGCTTTCCGTCTTTTTCGATCGTTTGGCCTGGCGATTCTTCGTGTCCGGCAAATAGTGAACCGATCATGACCATCGTTGCGCCGAATCGGATTGATTTTGCGATGTCGCCATGGGTGCGGATGCCGCCATCGGCGATAATCGGTTTGCTGGCAGCCTTGGCACACCAGCGCAGCGCCGCTAATTGCCAGCCGCCTGTGCCGAAGCCGGTTTTGATTTTCGTAATACATACTTTTCCCGGTCCGATGCCGACTTTAGTGGCATCCGCTCCCGCATTTTCAAGCTCTCTGACTGCTTCCGGCGTTCCGACGTTGCCAGCAATAACAAAGCTGTCCGGCAAATGTTTTTTAAGGTGCTGGATCATTTCAATGACAGCATTTGAGTGCCCGTGAGCAATGTCAATTGTCACGTATTCAGGAGTCAGATTTTCTTCTGCCAGCTGGCGGACAAATTCATACTCCTCATCTTTGACGCCCACGCTGATAGAAGAGAATAACCCGCGTGCGTTCATATCTTTAATAAAATCAATTCGTGTCTCAGGCTCAAATCGGTGCATCACATAAAAGTAGCCATTTTCGGCTAATGAAATCGCTAGTTTTTCATCTATAATCGTCTGCATATTGGCAGGGACGACGGGCAATTTAAATGTACGTCCGCCTAAACGTACGGATGTATCACATTCTGAACGGCTATTTACAATGCATTTTGCAGGAATTAGCTGAATATCTTCGTAATCAAATACGTTTTCCATGGTTTTCACTCCTAAAAACGAATATTTAAAATTATATTATATGAAATGTTCGCCTTCTATAATGTACTCTGTTTTATTTAGGATGTCAAACATTATGATTTGCTGGCAGGTGTGGTGCAAGTGCCGAAGCTTGTCATGCAGGGTGAGTTTAGGTATCATAGTTTTAACGAATGGTCTTAGAGAGCGGATCAAAACGCGAATGATATACGTTCAGCAAAGCTTGGTCGTTCAGCACCAGGCTTTCTTTATGGCATGGACATGGGAAAGGAGCGAATAAAATGGCCCAAAACGAAGAAAAAACACCGAAGTCCCAAAAGATTCAGGACCGCATTATTATGGCAATGATCTGGGTAGTCGCAGCCCTTGTGATTGCGCTGGTTGTAGGAACTGCATTGAATTATATAAATATCTTCAAATAAAAAAGGAGCTGTGTCGCAGACACAAGCTCCCTTTTTTATTATTTATTTTCAAAAAGACTTGTTGAGTGAAGAGGCTGTACGCGGGCTTTCGGGTCCATGTAAGCCTTGGCGTTGTTCACTGCTGTCGGTGCCTCACCGAAGCCGCTGGCAATCAGGTTGACTTTTCCTTCGTATGTACAAATGTCACCTGCTGCAAAGAAGCCTTCGATATTTGTTTCCATTGTTGATTTCACGACAATGGAATTTTTCTCGATGTCCAGGCCCCAGTTTTTGATCGGTCCAAGAGATGAAACGAAACCGTAGTTGACGATTAAGTCATCAATTTCTAAAATCTCTTTGCGGTCGCCTTTCACTTCTTCAAGCACAAGCTGTTCGATTTTGTCTTCGCCGATCAGCTCCGCAGGGACGAATGGTGTCAGGACATTAACCTTCGACGCATGAAGGTTTTCCACACTGTGCTCGTGCGCACGGAACTTGTCACGGCGGTGAATGATCGATACTTCTTTTGCGATCGGCTCAAGCATAAGCGCCCAGTCAACCGCGGAATCTCCACCGCCAAGGATCGCAACGCGTCTGCCGGCAAATTTTTGCAGATCATCAACGAAGTAATGGAGGTTTTTGCCTTCATACTGCTCGGCATTTTCAAGTTCCAGCTTTCTCGGTTTGAATGCGCCGTTTCCTGCAGTGATGATGACTGTTTTAGAGTAGTGGGTTTCTTCATTTGTTACAAGCTTAAACACGCCGTCCGCTTGTTTCTCAACAGATTCAACCGCTTGCTCCAGACAAATGGTTTGGTCGAATTTCGCCATTTGCTCTTTTAGGTTATTGATAAGCTCTTGCGCACGGATTTTCGGGAATCCCGCTACATCATATATATACTTCTCAGGGTATAGGGCGCTAAGCTGTCCGCCGAGCTGAGGCAGGCTTTCGATAATTTTGACGCTTGCCTGTCTCATCCCGCCGTAAAAAGCGGTGAATAAGCCGACCGGTCCCCCGCCTATAATTGTAATATCATAAACCTTTGTATCCTCTCGCATACGAAAATTGCCTCCTAAATGAAAATTGTTATTAATTATACCATATTGCCGTTCAAATTGACGAGTCAGCAGAAAAAATCGTAAGGATCTAACGTGCCCATCCGTTCTTGAAAATATTTCCGCAGGCCGCTACGATAATAACCAAATGAAATGATCTTTTTCTGAATGTTTCTTGGGCCAGCCGGATAAACATGATAATAGTGCTACGGGTAAGGACTTCACAAAAAACTTTTCAATATATTTCATAAAATCCCGCCAATAAGCTGAAGCTAACACAAATGATGATTTTATTATGGGTCTAACAAAAGCAAAAAAAGAGAAGGTGGATGTGATGGCATTGAATAAGCCCAAAATCGTGATTTTAGGTGCAGGATATGGCGGATTGATGACGGTGACAAGGCTGACGAAGTATGTCGGGCCGAATGATGCTGACATTACGCTTGTAAATAAACACAATTATCATTATGAAACGACATGGATGCATGAAGCGAGCGCGGGTACGCTCCATCATGACCGCTGCCGTTATCAGATAAAAGATGTAATCAACCAGTCACGGGTGAATTTTGTACAGGATACCGTAAAGGCAATCAAAATTGATGAGAAAAAAGTTGTGCTTGCGAATGGAGAACTGCAGTACGATTATTTAGTCATCGGGCTCGGCGCCGTGCCTGAAACGTTCGGCATTAAAGGCTTAAAAGAATATGCGTTTCCGATTGCCAACATCAACACGTCGCGCCTGCTGCGGGAACATATTGAGCTGCAGTTTGCGACTTACAATACGGAAGCGGAAAAACGGCCGGACAGGTTAACGATCGTTGTTGGCGGTGCCGGATTTACGGGAATTGAATTTCTTGGCGAACTGGCTGCTCGCGTGCCGGAGCTCTGTAAGGAATATGACGTTGACAGAAGCCTTGTCCGCATCATTTGTGTGGAAGCAGCGCCGACCGTTTTGCCGGGCTTTGATCCGGAACTTGTTGACTATGCCGTACATTATCTTGAGGAAAACGGAGTTGAGTTCAAGATCGGCACGGCTGTACAAGAATGTACACCGGAAGGAGTCAGAGTCGGCAAAAAAGATGAGGAACCAGAGCAGATCAAATCGCAAACCGTTGTATGGGCGGCAGGTGTCCGCGGTCATCCGATTGTGGAGGAAGCCGGTTTTGAGAATATGCGCGGCCGAGTCAAAGTCAACCCTGATCTCCGCGCCCCGGGACATGACAATGTCTTTATTCTCGGCGACAGCTCGCTGTTTATGAATGAAGATACAGAGCGCCCGTATCCGCCGACTGCGCAAATTGCAATGCAGCAGGGCATAACGGTCGCTAAAAACCTTGGCAGGCTTATTAAAGGCGGAGAGCTTGAGGAATTCAAGCCGGACATTAAGGGAACAGTGGCTTCTCTTGGCGAGCATAACGCGGTTGGGGTTGTTTATGGCAGAAAGCTGAAAGGCACGCCCGCTTCGTTTATGAAAAAAGTCATTGATAACCGCTCACTGTTTATGATTGGCGGACTCGGACTGACATTGAAAAAAGGCAAGTTCAAGTTTTTCTAAAAACCCGCGGAAGCGGGTTTTCTTTATTAAAAAACGCCAAAATAAAAAGAGAACGAGAGGAAAATAAGTATGTTTCCGCTTACATCAAAAGATTTGTCACATGATCTGACTTTATTGTTGACAGCTTGATATGGTATATTATCAGAAAATTAAGAAAAAGGGTGATGATTAGATGAAAACTGCAACGACAACCGCTTCACATGCATGCCCATTTTGTTCAGGAAAAGGATATTTTCAATTGATTCTCGGCGGTTCAGAGACTTGTCCGTCTTGCCAGGGGACAGGAAAAGACAGTCATTCTTTTTCCAGCCGTTGACTTTATTTCCACCCCCGCGTTACACTAAAAACAACGCAGGGGGGTGGAATAGGTTGATTAGTCTGCCAGTCGTAATCATCTCAATTGTTTTGTTTTTTGTCTTGTTTTTTGGAATCGGTTTCTTATTAAACATGCTGCTGAGAATGTCTTGGATTATGGCTGTGATTTATCCGATTGTATGCCTTTTCATTATCAGCAAAGAAAAGCTGATCAGCTATGTCCAGTCGCCGGGAGAATCCTTTGCCAGCCTGTTTCATCGTGTCTTATCATTAGCGGCTGCCGATGTGCTGATTTTAGTCAGCGGTTTGGCCGGCGCCATCGTGTCCGGTATAACGATCAACATGCTCAGAAAAAGAGGATATCAAATGTTTTAAATGCCGCTTTCTTCTAAAGAAAGCTTTTTTTATGCGTTCAGCTCATTCACCATTTTGAATAATGCTCTCTCCACTTGGGAACAATGATTCGGAGGAGAGGTGAATGATGTTGAATATGATCAGACGTTTGCTGATGACCTGTTTATTTCTGCTTGCATTTGGCACGACATTTTTATCAGTGTCAGGAATTGAAGCGAAGGACTTGTCAAAATGGGTGCAGGAACATCAGGAAAAGCACTTGAAGCATGCAGGACTGACATTAAAAGCATTGCAGCAGAAACAAACACAAACCACGTCCGCGGCTGAGGATAAAACAAAACCGTTAGAAGAGGCATTTGATTGGGATGAATATCCAGTCCAAAGAGTAACAGCAACAGGCTACACAGCAGGAGCTGAGTCGACGGGCAAAAATCCCGGTGATCCATTATACGGGCTTACATATTCAGGTGTGAAAGTGAAACGGGATTTATATTCCACGGTTGCTGCTGACCCGTCCGTTTTCCCGATCGGAACAATTTTATTCATTCCGAACTACGGTCTCGGAGTTGTGGCCGACACAGGATCAGCTATTAAGGGAAACCGCCTTGATCTGTACTATGAGACAGTCAAAGATGTATACAATGAATGGGGCAAAAAAACCCTTGATGTTTATGTGATTAAAAAGGGAACGGGAAAAATTACCGAGGATGAGCTTGAGAAGCTCAATGAAACAAAATCTTTGCAAGTGTTCAGAAATCAATATAAAACTGTGAAAGAATAAAACGCTCCAGCGAAAGCAGGAGCGTTTTTTTACATGAAAAAGTAAGCGAGTACCAATGTCAGTAAAATACCTGTTAGTCCTCCGAAAAAGACTTCGATCGGCTGATGTCCGAGAAGCTCTTTCAGCTTTTTTTGCTTTTCTTTCTCTGCAGCCTTAGGGAAGTCCTTCGCTTCATTTACGAAACGGTTAAAATCAATGACAAGCTTATTAATGACTGTTGCCTGCTCACCGGCATGACGTCTGACGCCAGTTGCGTCAAACATGGTTATGACGGCGAAAATGGCGGAAACCGCAAAGAGTGAGGAGTCTAATCCATGCTCCAAGGCTACGCCTGTTGAAAGTGCAGTGACCGCTGCGGAGTGAGAGCTGGGCATGCCGCCTGTGCTTGTGACCAGCGACCAGTCCAGTTTTCTGGACACGATAAACTGTATGGGCACTTTGATGACCTGAGCAAAAATAATTGCGGCCAGGCTTGATAATAAAGGAAAATTCGTTAAAAGTTCCATCGGCGACATCCTTTCTATTTGAAAAATCCTTCGTGTTTCAAAAGAAAAAAGCAAGTCTTAGACTGTTGTTTGTTAAAATAAGTATAGTGGAAAGAATGTTTTTCCTATTATACCATTGTTCATTACAAATACCCATTACGTTAGGAGTGTAAGCCTCATGTTTTATGCGGTTCAACAATCAGAGCATACAGAAACCCTTGTGGTCGGGCTTTTTCAAAAAAGCCAGCTGACAGGAAAAGCGTTGGAAATTGATGAAATGCTCGAAGGCCATCTGACACAGCTTTTAAAAGAGGGTGATGTCTCTGCGAAACCGAATCAAGTATCAAAAGTATTCCCTCCATCTTCTGCGGGTATGAAACGGATTTATTTCGTTGGTCTGGGGAGAGAAGCAAATTATTCGTTTGAACAGGCGAAGGAATGTTTTGCTCATGTTTTTCAAGCCATTCATAAAGATCGAAAACAAGAAACTGCTGTTCTGCTTGATACGTTTATTTCGGAAGACGTGCCTCCAGCCGATGCCGCGCATGCTTTAGCTGAGAGCTGCCTGCTTGCTTCCTATGAGGTGCAGGATTATAAGCACAAATCAAATGAGCCTGACAAACAAATTGAAGCCGTGTATGTTGTAACAGATGAAGATACACAGGAAGTGCAGGCCGGGCTTCGCGTCGGCCAGGCATACGGACAAGGGACAAATTCGGCTAGAACGCTTGTGAATATGCCGGGAAACATGCTGACAGCGACTGACCTCGCTTCGTATGCTGAAGAGCTTGCGGCGAAATATGATTTTGAGTGTGAGATATTGGAGAAATCAGAGATGGAAGAGCTCGGTATGGGCGGAATACTTGCGGTAAACCAAGGCTCCACCGAACCGCCGAAAATGATTGTGTTGAAATATCAGGGCAAAAAGGAATGGGAGGACGTCGTCGGACTAGTCGGGAAAGGAATTACCTTTGACACAGGCGGCTACTCCATTAAAACGAAATCTGGAATTGTCGGCATGAAATCAGATATGGGAGGAGCAGCTGCGGTTCTCGGTGCTATGGAAACGATCGGAGAGCTTCGTCCTGAGCAAAACGTGCTGTGCGTTATTCCATCAACCGATAATATGATTTCCGGCGGGGCCATGAAGCCGGATGACGTGATCGTATCTTTAAGCGGAAAAACAATAGAAATCCTTAATACGGATGCTGAAGGAAGGCTAGTGCTTGCAGATGGCATTACATACGCGAAACAGCATGGCGCGTCAGTTCTTGTCGATGTAGCTACGCTTACCGGCGGCGTCGTTGTGGCATTAGGAACAGAAACAACCGGTGCAATGACAAATGATCAAAGCTTTTACCAGCAGGTAGCTGATGCTGCACAAGAGTGCGGTGAGGCAATCTGGCAGCTGCCGATAACAGAGAAGGATAAAAAACGCGTGAAAAGCAGCCAAATGGCGGATCTTAACAATTCACCGGGACGCGAGGGACATGCGATTATGGCAGGAACGTTTCTTGGTGAATTCGCTGAGTCAACACCTTGGGTTCACCTTGATATTGCAGGCACAGCGACTGCCAATAAAGCAACCTGCTTCGGGCCGGCCGGGGCTACTGGCGTTATGGTAAGAACACTGGCTACACTTGCGGAGCGATTTACATTGGAAGAAGATAAAAACGAGTAATGAAAAATCCCTGCTGTATGATGCGGCAGGGATTTTTTTCTTCTGGAATCTTTAGTTGACTAAAGTGGATCGGTTATGATACGATACGTTCGTACTTTATTTATCTACTACATTAGCAAACTAAAGGATTTTTGGAGGGGTATCATCATGAATGCAGTCGTCATCGCAGTCCTGCTTATGCTTGTATTAAGCCTGCTGCGTGTCAATATTGTTATCGCATTAATTATAGGCGCCTTGGCCGGCGGGTTAACAGGCGGGCTCGGTCTTGGCGAAACGGTTAAAGCTTTCACAGACGGTCTCGGCGGAAATGCCACCGTTGCAGTCAGCTATGCCATGCTTGGCGCGTTTGCCGCCGCTTTGACGAAAACAGGTCTTCCGGACGCAATGGTGGAAGCCTCCGTTAAATTAATCGGAAATAAAGAAGATTCTCGAAAAAAAGCACTGTCTAAGGTGCTGATTGTGCTGATTATTTTAATTGTATCTTGTTTTTCGCAAAACGTCGTTCCGGTTCACATCGCGTTTATCCCGGTGCTGATTCCGCCGCTTTTGAAAATCTTTAATGAACTTGAAATGGACCGCCGTCTGATCGCGTGTGTAATTACATTTGGCTTAACGGCTCCTTATATTTTGCTTCCGGTCGGTTTCGGCCAAATCTTCCAAGGCATGCTGAAGGACAATATGGCGGATGCCGGGTTAAACGTTCCGCTTGCTGACATTCCGTACGCACTGATTATTCCAGTTGCAGGTATGGTTGTCGGCCTTATTTTATCAGTGATCGTATACCGTAAACCGAAACAATATGAAACAAAAGACATTTCAGGTGCAGAAGCATCGCCATATACGAGAAAAAGTATTGGTATCGCGGTTCTAGCCATTGTTGTGTCACTCGGCGTCCAGCTTTACTTATCTCAGACTTTGGGAGTGGAAGGAATGATTATGGGGGCGCTCGCTGGTCTGATTGTTCTGTTTGTCAGCGGTGTGATGAAGCGTGATGAAGCGGACTCACTGATTACTGATGGAATGGTTTTAATGGCCTTTATCGGCTTTGTCATGCTTGTTGCAGCCGGTTTTTCAAACGTATTAACGAAAACCGGAGATGTCGAGTCACTGGTCAAAACGTCAGCCGGTTTTATCGGACACAGTCAGTCCTTGGGCGCATTGCTGATGCTCATTGTCGGCTTATTAATTACAATGGGAATCGGATCTTCTTTTGCGACGATTCCTGTTATCACAACCATCTTTGTGCCTCTATGCATGCAGCTAGGATTCAGCCCGATGGCAACGATTGCGATTATCGGGGCTGCTGCTGCGCTTGGCGATGCCGGTTCACCTGCCAGTGACAGTACGCTTGGACCGACTTCAGGTTTGAGTGCGGACGGCCAGCATCACCACATTTGGGATACTTGTGTGCCGACATTTATATTTTATAATATTCCGCTTGTCATCTTTGGCTGGATTGCAGCGCTTGTTTTATAGGAAAAAGGCTCCCCTTTACTGGGGAGCCTTTTCTCGTTATGATAAAAAAACGTTTACGTAGATGATATGTGATTTCTGTTAAAGCCGGTTGCTTTATGAATAGAGCGGTAGATTGCTGGTGCGATAAACGACAGTATCACAGCCAGCGCTGTATCTTTTACCATAAACCAAATCATAAAGCCCCAAGCCGTGCCGTAGCTCACTGGCGTATGAATCCACAGCTTCAGTGCAAGATACATATAGGTAGTGCCGATGAGATACATGATCGCCGTTCCGATAAGTGAAGCAATGAGAAATCGAATTTTACTTGGCTGAATGTTTCGTTCTAAAAACCACCCCGCTGCAAATGCTGCCGGGATGTATGAGATAATAAACCCGCCGCTTTTCCCTGCAAACGGTGCGAAGCCTGCTGAAAATTGAGCAAACACAGGCGCTCCGGCCAATCCCACAAGTGCATATACAATCATGGCAATCGCTGCCCGTTTGCTGCCAAGAAGCAAAGCTGCCAAGAGACAGAAAAACGGCTGCATCGAAAGCGGAATGCCGGCTACTTGTAAAAAGGGTGCTACTGATGTAATGTTGGCCCCGACAGCCATAAGTGCGGCGAACATGCCAATCAGCGCCATATCTCCCGCACGAAGTTTATGTTGTTTCATCGTTGTTCCCCCTTAGGTTGACATACACAATCATAGAGTAATAAAGAACAAAAAGATTGTCAACATGATTTTAAATTAGGTTAACAAAAAAGGAGGCCCATATGTATTTCGGAAAAACAAAACAGTCCGATCAATCTGGAAGAGTGCCGCCAAATCAAAACGTCACCACTTCATTTCCTGTGCTTCATACCGGAGATGTCCCATATTACGAAGATATGACGAAATGGAATCTTCAAGTGTACGGTTTGGTTGACCATCCGATGCTGCTAAGCTTTGAAGATGTCAAAGCCTTTCCACGGTATGAATCGAAAAATGACATTCATTGTGTCACGGGATGGTCAAGGCTTGATAATGTGTGGCAAGGCGTGCGGGCTTGTGATATAGCGGAAAAAGCGGGTGTAAAAGAAGAAGCGGGCTACGTCATTTTACATGCTGAAGAGGGCTGGACGACCAATCTGCCGCTTGATGATTTCTTAGCGGAAACTTCCCTTCTGGCTTATGCGCATAATGGCGAACCTTTAACCCCTGAACACGGCTTTCCGCTGCGGGGTGTATTTCCGCATCTATATTTTTGGAAAAGCGCCAAGTGGCTGCGCGGCATCCAATTTACGAAAGAAAATCATCCTGGCTTTTGGGAGCGGAATGGCTATCACATGAGAGGCGATCCTTGGCAAAATCAAAGGTTTACATGGGATTAAGGTTCTATTTCAAATAGGACAATCCGCATTTTTATTGGGTTTTTACTTCCATATTGATAGTCTGCAGGTACCTTATTTGATCAAGGTGCCTTTTTTATTCGGGAAAAAGTTGACTTTCTTTGGAAGAAAACCTATTATTTGAGGTGTCTAGTTGATAGTGAAAATCATTATCATACATTGCGGTTTAGTTTAAGGAGAGGAATGTCGTACTGCATGAAAGAGCAAACAACAGACCGGACAAATGGCGGGACATCAAACGCATTTACGATTCCTGGTACGGAAGTGCGTATGATGTCTTCACGCAATGAAAACCGTACCTATCACATTTTTATCTCGAAACCTAGTACGCCGCCGCCACCCGCTGGTTATCCTGTGATTTATCTGCTGGATGCCAATTCTGTCTTCGGAACGATGACGGAAGCCGTTCGAATACAGGGACGCCGACCCGAAAAAACCGGGGTGATCCCTGCAGTGATCGTCGGCATTGGCTATGAGACAGCGGAGCCGTTCTCCTCAGCACGCCACCGGGATTTTACAATGCCAACAGCCCAATCGAAGCTGCCGGAAAGGCCCGACGGCAGAGAATGGCCGGAGCATGGCGGAGCGGAGGGCTTTTTCAGATTTATTGAAGAGGATTTAAAACCGGAGATAGAACGAGATTACCAGATTGATAAAAAAAGACAAACAATCTTTGGCCATTCGCTCGGAGGGCTTTTCGTGCTGCAGGTGCTGCTAACAAAGCCCGATGCGTTTCAAACGTATATCGCAGGAAGTCCGTCCATTCATTGGAATAAACCGTTTATTCTCGAGAAAACGGACCATTTCGTCTCTCTCACCAAGAAAAACAATCAGCCTATCAATATCCTGCTTGCCGCAGGAGAATTAGAGCAGCATCATAAAAGCCGGATGAATGATAATGCAAGGGAGCTTTATGAGCGGCTGGCCGTTTTATCTGAACAAGGCATACGGGCAGAATTTTGCGAGTTTTCAGGAGAAGGACATATTTCAGTTCTTCCTGTTTTGGTCAGCCGGGCGCTGCGTTTTGCGCTTCACCCTGACGGACCGCATCTTTCAATGGGCTGAGACATACTCAGCCTTGCCTTTAAAAAAATATTTGTCACTGAAATTATATTTGACTGTCACATGACATTTGGATATGATTATTTTTATAATTGATAATGATAATCATTATCAATAGATTGCGTTTTTCAAGGCGCAGCAGTCTTTTTCGCTGGATGTCTGTTCGGCATTTAGAGCGAAGAAAGGAATTGATGATATGAATGCAAAGAGTATAGAGGGAAAAATTGCTTTTATAACAGGGGCTGCCCAAGGAATAGGCGAAGCTGTTGCGCGGACGCTTGCCAGTCAAGGCGCACATATTGCGGCAGTTGATTATAATCCTGAAAAGCTGGAAAAGGTTGTGAGCAGCCTCAAAGCAGAAGGCCGCCATGCAGAAGCTTTTCCTGCGGATGTGAGAGACAGCGCGGCGATTGACGAGATCACGGCGCGCATCGAACGTGAAATGGGGCCGATTGATATTTTAGTGAATGTAGCGGGTGTCCTTCGCCCGGGACTGATCCATTCGCTTAGCGATGAGGAATGGGAGGCGACGTTCTCAGTGAATTCGACTGGCGTATTTAACGCCTCGCGTTCAGTAAGCAAATATATGATGGACCGAAGATCGGGTTCGATTGTAACAGTCGGATCGAATGCTGCCGGTGTGCCAAGAACATCTATGGCGGCATATGGGTCTTCAAAGGCTGCGGCTGTGATGTTTACGAAATGCCTTGGCCTTGAGCTTGCAGAATACAATATTCGCTGCAACATTGTATCTCCCGGATCAACGGAAACAGACATGCAGTGGTCATTATGGGCCGACGAGAATGGAGCGGAGCAAGTCATAAAAGGATCACTTGAGACATTTAAAACAGGGATCCCGCTCAAAAAACTAGCCAAGCCTTCGGATATTGCGGATGCGGTGCTCTTTTTGGTTTCTGGCCAGGCAGGGCATATTACGATGCATAATTTATGCGTAGATGGCGGCGCGACCTTAGGCGTTTAACTGAATTTAAAGGAGGTTCATGAGAATGTTGGATCAAAACGTTATAACAGAAACAAAAGCGGAGCATTTGCTTCATGAATATCAGCCGGGCGCCTTTTTCTTAGCGTCTCCTCATCGTGTACTGTTAGCGAAAGGCATATGTGAAATCGTACCGGAGGCAGACGGGCAAAACCAAATGGAAACCCTTTCTGGCCGAATTGCAGAGGCGTTACGTCAGGCAAAACAATCAGGGCAAAGCCGGCCGCTTGTTGTCGGGGCCGTTCCTTTTGATCAAGTAAAAGCAACGCGGCTCGTTGTACCTGAAGAAGTGCGCTGGTCAGGACCGCTTCAATTTGATCATGAGGAAAAGGAACAGCAGGCTGGGCATACATACCACATAAAGCCTGTTCCTGAACCTGAGGATTATAAAAATGGTGTTGAACAAGGGCTGGCACGCATTGCCGATGGAACACTCAGCAAAATCGTCCTGTCCAGATCGCTGCATTTGACATCGCCTGAACCGATTCAGACGGATGAATTGCTTCGCCATCTGGCTCAGCATAACTCGCATGGCTACACGTTTGCCGCAGACGTGTCCAGTCAGGAGGAAACGTCTCCCCGCCGAACATTGCTCGGAGCAAGTCCGGAGCTTCTCGTTTCAAGGATGGGAACACAGGTCGTTTCCAACCCATTAGCCGGCTCAAGGCCGCGCAGTAATGATCCTGTTGAAGACCAGCGCCGGGCAGCTGAATTGCTTTCTTCCGCAAAGGATCTTCATGAGCACGCAGTTGTCGCTGACGCGGTTGCGGCAGCGCTGAGACCTTTCTGCCGGACGCTGGAGGTTCCGGAGAAGCCTTCACTGATCAAAACGGAAACGATGTGGCACCTGTCCAGCGTGATTAAGGGAGAGCTTTCCGACCCGTCTGTAACCGCACTTGAATTGGCGGCGGCTCTCCACCCGACGCCAGCAGTCTGCGGAACACCGACTGATCTTGCAAGAGAAGCGATTCTCAGCATTGAACCATTTGACCGCGGTTTCTTTACCGGCATGGTCGGATGGTGTGACGATGCCGGTGACGGAGAATGGATCGTGACCATCCGTTGTGCAGAAGCAGAAGAACGCTCACTCCGCCTGTATGCTGGAGCTGGTGTTGTGGCCGGTTCAAAGCCCGAGGACGAGCTTCAGGAGACGTCCGCAAAGTTTCGGACAATGCTGCGGGCAATGGGCGTGGATCACATATGAACAGAATGAATTGCTGGAGGGATGCAACATGCTGAAAGGATTTACTCCTTGGCCTGATGAGTTAGCTGAGACCTATCGAAAGAATGGCTGCTGGGCCGGCGAGACGTTTGGAGATTTGTTAAGAGACCGGGCAGCCAAATATGGCGACCGCATTGCGATTACATGCGGGAACACCCATTGGAGCTATCAAGAGCTTGACACAAGGGTTGATCGTTTGGCTGCCGGATTTCAGAAGCTCGGCATTCAACAGATGGATCGTGTCGTGGTGCAGCTGCCAAATATCAAAGAGTTTTTTGAAGTTATTTTCGCGCTATTCCGTCTGGGGGCGCTTCCAGTCTTCGCACTGCCTTCTCATCGAAGCAGTGAAATTACATATTTTTGCGAGTTTGCTGAAGCGGCTGCATATATCATTCCCGACGCTTATTCCGGTTTTGACTACCGTACGCTTGCCAGACAAGTTCAAAGCAAGCTGCCGACTTTGAAACACGTCATTGTCGCAGGTGAGGCAGAGGAATTTTTGCCGCTGGAGGATTTGCATACAGAACCTGTAAAACTGCCTGAAGTCAAATCTTCGGATGTGGCGTTCCTCCAGCTTTCTGGCGGGAGCACCGGGCTATCGAAACTGATTCCGAGGACCCACGATGACTACATATACAGCCTGAAGCGGAGTGTGGAGGTCTGCTGGCTCGACCACAGCACGGTGTACTTGGCCGCGCTGCCGATGGCACACAATTATCCGCTGAGCTCACCCGGCGTTCTCGGCGTATTATACGCTGGAGGAAGAGTGGTATTATCTCCTTCTCCAAGTCCAGATGATGCATTTCCTTTAATTGAACGGGAAAAGGTCACGATAACCGCTCTTGTTCCGCCTCTTGCGATGGTATGGATGGATGCGGCATCCTCACGCCGTGATGATTTATCCAGCCTTCAAGTGCTGCAGGTCGGCGGTGCCAAGTTTAGTGCTGAAGCCGCGCGCAGGGTAAAAGCTGTTTTCGGCTGCACGCTGCAGCAGGTGTTCGGAATGGCAGAGGGTCTCGTCAATTATACGAGATTGGATGATCCTGAGGAGATCATTGTCAACACCCAAGGAAAACCGATGTCCCCATATGATGAAGTGCGTGTTTGGGATGATCATGATCACGACGTAAAACCTGGTGAAACAGGACATCTGCTGACACGGGGACCATATACAATTCGAGGTTACTATAAGGCGGAAGAGCATAATGCCGCTTCATTTACTGAGGATGGTTTTTACCGTACGGGTGATATCGTCAGGCTGACACGAGACGGCTATATTGTCGTTGAAGGCCGGGCGAAGGATCAAATTAACCGTGGAGGAGAAAAGGTTGCGGCTGAAGAGGTAGAAAATCATCTGCTGGCGCATCCGGCTGTCCATGATGCGGCAATGGTCTCCATGCCTGATCAATTTCTTGGCGAAAGATCTTGTGTGTTCATTATTCCCCGGGATGAAGCCCCAAAAGCCGCAGAGATCAAAGCATTTTTGAGAGAGCGCGGACTGGCGGCATATAAAATCCCTGACCGAGTTGAATTTGTCGAATCCTTTCCGCAGACAGGGGTAGGAAAGGTAAGCAAAAAGGCTCTTCGTGAAGCCATTTCCGAGAAACTTCTTGCAGGGTCAAAAAAATAAATCAACAATTTGAGAGGAAGTGTTCATATGGCTATACCTGCCATTCAGCCGTATCAAATGCCGACAGCATCTGATATGCCGCAAAACAAAGTATCATGGGTGCCTGATCCGAATCGGGCTGTCTTGTTAATTCACGATATGCAAAACTATTTTGTCGATGCTTTCACAGCAGGAGCGTCTCCGGTAACAGAGCTTTCAGCGAATATACGAAAGCTGAAGAATCAATGTGTTCAGCTTGGGATTCCTGTTGTCTATACCGCACAGCCGGGAAGCCAAAATCCGGATGACCGTGCGCTGCTGACAGATTTTTGGGGCCCGGGATTAAACAGCGGTCCTTATGAGGAGAAAATTATAACCGAGCTGGCACCGGAGGATGATGATCTTGTGCTGACAAAATGGAGATACAGCGCGTTTAAGAGAACGAATCTGCTTGAAATGATGCGCAAAGAGGGACGCGATCAGCTGATCATTACAGGAATTTACGCCCATATCGGCTGTCTTGTTACAGCATGTGAAGCATTTATGGAGGATATTAAAGCCTTTTTTGTGGGAGATGCAGTTGCTGATTTTTCATTAGAAAAACATCAAATGGCGCTGGACTATGCGGCTGGACGCTGTGCGTTTACCGTGATGACTGACAGTCTTCTTGATCAGCTGCAGAATGCGCCGGCAGACGTTCAAAAAACGTCAGCAAACACTGGCAAAAAGAATGTGTTTACATGTGAGAATATCCGTAAACAAATTGCTGAGCTTCTACAAGAAACACCGGAAGACATCACAGATCAAGAGGATTTGCTCGATCGTGGTCTTGATTCGGTAAGGATCATGACATTGGTGGAACAATGGCGCCGTGAAGGGGCAGAGGTGACTTTCGTGGAATTGGCTGAACGCCCAACGATCGAAGAATGGCAGAAATTGCTCACAACCCGCAGCCAGCAAGTGCTGCCAAACGCGGATTATTTATAAAAGGAGGGTAAACAAACGGATGCCTGATACAAAAGATCTTCAATATTCTTTGACCGGGGCGCAAACTGGCATATGGTTTGCTCAGCAGCTTGATCCGGACAATCCAATCTACAATACAGCGGAATATATAGAAATCAATGGACCAATCAATATTGCTCTTTTTGAAGAAGCTTTGCGGTACGTGATCAAGGAAGCGGAATCGCTGCATGTCCGCTTCGGTGAAAATATGGACGGGCCTTGGCAGATGATAAACCCGTCTCCGGATATACAGCTGCACGTCATTGACGTCAGCTCTGAGCCTGATCCGGAAAAAACAGCATTAAACTGGATGAAAGCTGATTTAGCAAAGCCGGTTGATTTAGGGTATGACCCTTTGTTCAATGAAGCTCTGTTTATTGCCGGGCCTGATCGTTTCTTTTGGTATCAGCGCATTCACCATATAGCGATCGACGGCTTCGGTTTTTCCCTGATAGCCCAACGTGTGGCAAGTACATATACTGCGCTTATAAAAGGACAAACAGCTAAAGGCCGTTCCTTTGGGTCTCTCCAGGCCATTTTGGAAGAGGATACAGATTATCGCGGATCAGAGCAGTATGAGAAGGATCGCCAATTCTGGCTGGACCGTTTTGCAGATGCACCTGAAGTTGTGAGCTTGGCTGATCGGGCGCCAAGAACATCTAACAGTTTTCTTCGTCATATGGCATATCTGCCTCCGTCTGATGTAAACGCGTTAAAAGAAGCGGCGCGCTATTTCTCAGGAAGCTGGCATGAAGTCATGATTGCGGTGTCAGCTGTTTATGTGCACCGTATGACCGGCTCTGAGGATGTTGTGCTCGGCCTGCCCATGATGGGGCGGATAGGGTCCGCGTCACTGAATGTACCGGCTATGGTGATGAACCTTCTCCCGCTCCGGCTGACGGTAAGCTCTTCGATGAGCTTTTCTGAACTGATTCAGCAAATTTCCCGGGAAATCCGCAGTATTCGGCGACATCATAAGTATCGCCATGAAGAGCTTCGGCGCGATCTGAAATTGATAGGAGAAAATCATAGATTATTTGGCCCTCAAATCAATCTTATGCCGTTTGATTACGGACTCGACTTTGCCGGCGCCCGGGGCACAACGCATAATCTTTCAGCCGGTCCTGTTGATGATCTATCAATCAATGTATATGACAGAACAGACGGCAGCGGGCTGCGAATTGATGTTGATGCGAATCCCGAGGTATACAGTGAGTCTGATATTAAGCTTCATCAGCAGCGTATCCTACAGCTGCTGCAAACGGCTTCTGCCGGAGAGGACATGCTGATTGGGCAAATGGAGCTTCTGTTGCCAGAGGAGAAAGAAAAAGTCATTTCTAAATGGAATGAGACGGCAAAATCCGAGAAGCTGGTCAGCCTTCAGGACATGTTCGAAAAGCAGGCAGTTCTTACGCCAGAACGTATCGCTCTCATGTGTGATGACATTCAAGTCAACTATCGAAAGCTCAATGAAGAGGCAAACCGCCTCGCGCGTCTGTTGATCGAAAAAGGGATTGGTCCGGAGCAATTTGTCGCTTTGGCGCTGCCGCGTTCCCCTGAGATGGTGGCCTCAATGCTTGGTGTGCTCAAGACTGGTGCGGCGTATCTCCCCCTTGATCCGGAGTTTCCAGCCGACCGCATTTCTTACATGCTGGAGGATGCGAAACCTTCATGCATCATAACGACTGAGGAAATAGCAGCCAGTCTGCCTGATAACCTGGCTGTACCGGAGCTTGTGCTTGATCAGGCTGTTACACAGGAGATTATAAAACGCTATTCGCCGGAAAATCCGGATGTATCGGTTTCTCTTGACCATCCCGCGTATATCATCTATACCTCAGGATCAACAGGAAGACCGAAGGGAGTCGTTGTGACACAGAAAAGCTTAAGCAATTTTCTGCTGTCCATGCAGGAGGCATTTTCTCTAGGAGAAGAAGACAGGCTGTTGGCTGTGACGACTGTCGCTTTTGATATTTCAGCATTGGAGTTATATCTTCCGCTGATTAGCGGAGCGCAAATTGTGATCGCAAAGAAAGAAACGATCCGTGAGCCGCAGGCATTAGCCCAAATGATTGAAAATTTCGATATTAACATCATGCAGGCGACACCGACACTGTGGCACGCTTTGGTAACGAGTGAACCTGAGAAACTTCGGGGGCTTAGAGTGCTTGTAGGAGGCGAGGCGCTGCCGAGCGGTCTTTTGCAGGCGCTTCAAGACCTTCATTGTTCAGTCACGAACTTATACGGTCCCACTGAAACAACGATTTGGTCTGCCGCAGCTTTTCTTGAAGAAGGGTTGCAGGGCGTTCCTCCGATTGGGAAACCGATTTGGAACACGCAGGTGTATGTGCTTGATAATGGATTGCAGCCGGTGCCGCCGGGCGTTGTCGGAGAGCTTTATATTGCAGGCACCGGCTTGGCCAGAGGTTATTTCCATCGCCCTGATTTAACGGCGGAGCGCTTCGTTGCAGATCCATACGGACCGCCGGGAACTAGGATGTATCGGACCGGAGACCAGGCCCGCTGGCGTGCCGATGGGTCTTTGGATTATATCGGGCGGGCGGATCATCAAATCAAAATTCGCGGATTCCGAATTGAACTTGGAGAAATTGATGCCGTGCTTGCCAATCATCCGCACATTGAACAGGCCGCGGTTGTTGTACGGGAAGATCAGCCGGGAGACAAACGATTGGCGGCTTATGTAGTCGCTGATGCTGCTATTGATACTGCAGAGCTTCGTCGTTATATGGAGGCTAGTCTTCCTGATTATATGGTACCGTCGGCGTTTGTGGAGATGGACGAGCTGCCGTTAACACCTAATGGCAAGCTTGACCGGAAAGCACTGCCGGCACCAGACTTCAGCACATCTGTCAGTGATCGGGCCCCGCGGACCCCTCAGGAAGAGATATTGTGTGACTTGTTTGCAGAGGTTCTCGGTTTGGCACGCGTCGGTATCGATGACAGTTTCTTCGAGCTTGGGGGCCATTCTCTTCTTGCAGCCCGTCTGATGAGCCGCATTCGCGAGGTAATGGGAGCCGAACTTGGTATCGCCAAGCTCTTTGACGAACCGACAGTAGCCGGACTCGCTGCCCATCTTGATTTGGCGCAGAGTGCACGTCCCGCTTTGCAGAGAGCTGAGCGGCCTGAAAAGATCCCGCTATCATTTGCCCAGCGCCGGCTATGGTTCCTGCATTGTCTGGAAGGACCGAGTCCTACTTATAATATTCCGGTTGCTGTCCGTTTGTCAGGTGAGTTGGATCAAGGATTGCTGAAAGCGGCACTTTATGACCTCGTCTGCCGTCATGAAAGCCTTCGGACGATCTTCCCTGAATCACAGGGGACATCCTATCAGCATATTTTAGATGCCGATCAAGCCCATCCTGAGTTACATGTTACTGAAATTGCTGAGAAGGAGCTTTCTGATCGGCTTGCCGAAGCTGTACGCTACAGCTTTGATCTTGCTGCTGAACCTGCTTTTCGTGCCGAGCTTTTTGTGATCGGTCCTGACGAGTACGTGCTGCTTCTTCTCGTCCATCATATTGTCGGGGACGGCTGGTCCTTAACACCGCTGACCCGAGACCTTGGGACGGCTTATGCGGCTCGCTGCCACGGACGATCTCCCGAATGGGCGCCTCTTGCTGTGCAGTATGCAGACTATGCGCTTTGGCAGCAAGAACTGCTTGGAAACGAGGATAATCCAAACAGCTTGATTGCCGGTCAGCTTGCTTTCTGGAAAGAAACCTTGAAAAAACTGCCTGATCAGCTTGAACTGCCAACCGATTATTCACGTCCGGCTGAGCCGAGTCATGATGGAGATACGATTCATTTTCGTATTGAGCCCGAGTTTCACAAGCGATTGCAGGAGCTGGCTCGCACAAATAGGGTGAGCCTGTTTATGGTGCTTCAATCCGGTCTCGCCGCTTTATTGACAAGGCTCGGGGCGGGCACCGACATTCCGATCGGCAGTCCGATCGCGGGACGGAATGATGATGCGCTGGGCGATCTTGTAGGGCTGTTTATTAATACATTGGTGCTCAGAACTGATACGTCCGGTGACCCAAGCTTTCGTGAGCTTCTAGACAGAGTACGGAAAGTGAATCTGGCCGCCTATGACAATCAGGATCTGCCGTTTGAGAGACTTGTAGAGGTGCTCAATCCGGCTCGTTCGCGTGCGACGCATCCTTTATTCCAAATCATGCTTGCGTTCCAAAACACACCGGACGCTGAACTGCATCTTCCTGATATGGAGAGCAGCCTGCGAATCAACAGTGTCGGTTCTGCCAAGTTTGATTTGACGCTGGAAATCAGTGAAGATCGCCTTGCTGACGGGACACCAAACGGGATGGAAGGACTGCTTGAATACAGCACTGATCTTTTCAAGCGGGAAACTGCTCAGGCTCTTGCTGACCGATTGATGCGCCTGTTGGAGGCTGCCGAGTCTGATCCTGACAAGCAAATCGGAAATCTGGATATTCTTGCATCAGAGGAACGCAGCAGCATGGTGACTGATTGGCAAAGTGTATCTGAAAAGATTCCGCACGCATGTTTGCCAGAGCAATTTGAGAAGCAGGCTGCTTTACGTCCTGATGCCATTGCCGTTGTATATGAAAATCAGGCACTGAACTATGCAGAGCTGAATGAAAGAGCAAACCGGCTTGCCCGAATGCTGATTAGTGAAGGTGTCGGGCCGGAGCAATTTGTGGCATTGGCACTGCCCCGATCGTTGGAAATGGCTGTCGGCCTATTGGCGGTGCTAAAGGCCGGGGCAGCTTATCTCCCTCTTGATCCGGATTATCCGGCTGATCGAATTGCTTTTATGCTAAAAGATGCAAAGCCTGCGTTTATCATGACGAACACTAAAGCTGCAAATCACATTCCGCCAGTTGAAAACGTGCCGAAAATCGTGCTGGATGATCCCGAGCTGGCAGAGAAACTAAACACGTACCCTGCAGGTAATCCAAAAAATAAGGATAGGACTCAGCCGCTTTCGCCTTTGAATACGGCATATGTCATTTATACATCCGGCTCAACAGGTGTTCCAAAAGGTGTAATGATTCCTCACCAAAATGTAACACGTTTATTTGCAGCGACTGAGCACTGGTTCCGTTTCAGCTCAGACGATATCTGGACCATGTTCCATTCCTATGCGTTTGATTTTTCGGTGTGGGAGATCTGGGGTCCTCTGCTGCATGGCGGACGTCTTGTGATCGTGCCTCACCACGTCAGCAGATCGCCAGAAGCGTTTTTGCGCCTGCTTGTCAAAGAGGGGGTGACTGTTCTGAACCAGACACCGTCTGCTTTCTATCAGTTTATGCAGGCGGAACGGGAACAGCCGGATCTCGGACAGGCACTCAGTCTGCGCTATGTCATTTTTGGCGGAGAAGCGCTTGAACTCAGCCGTTTAGAGGATTGGTACAACCGCCACCCTGAAAATAGACCGCAGCTTATCAATATGTATGGGATTACAGAAACGACGGTGCATGTGAGCTATATCGAATTAGACCGAAGCATGGCAGTTTTACGGGCAAACAGCTTGATCGGCTGCGGCATTCCCGATCTTGGTGTATACGTGCTGGATGAACGCCTGCAGCCGGTTCCGCCGGGTGTTGCCGGAGAGCTGTATGTATCAGGAGCGGGGTTAGCACGAGGTTATCTAGGCCGGCCTGGTTTAACATCTGAACGCTTCATAGCTGATCCGTTCGGTCCTCCAGGCACCCGGATGTACCGCACTGGGGATGTGGCCCGCCTCCGCGCTGACGGTTCCCTCGACTATGTCGGCCGTGCAGACCATCAAGTGAAAATTCGGGGATTCCGAATTGAATTGGGAGAAATTGAAGCTGCACTTGTTCAGCATCCGCAGCTTGAAGATGCGGCAGTGATCGTTCGTGAGGATCAGCCGGGAGATAAACGGTTGGCAGCTTATGTCATCCCTTCGGAAGAAACATTTGATACGGCGGAACTGCGCAAATATGCTGCGGAGAGACTGCCGGATTACATGGTGCCTGCTGCCTTTATGACGATGAAAGAATTGCCGCTGACACCGAATGGAAAGCTTGATCGTAAAGCGCTGCCCGCTCCGGATTTCGCAGCGGCAGTGACAGGACGAGGACCGAGAACGCCGCAGGAAGAAATTCTCTGTGACCTCTTTATGGAGGTGCTTCACTTGCCGCGTGTCGGCATTGATGACCGTTTCTTTGATTTAGGCGGACATTCCTTGCTTGCTGTACAGCTCATGAGCCGCATTCGTGAAGCACTCGGCGTTGAACTCAGCATCGGCAACTTGTTCGAAGCACCTACTGTAGCCGGGCTCGCTGAAAGACTTGAAATGGGATCAAGCCAAAGCGCTCTTGACGTTCTGCTGCCGCTCCGAACAAGCGGAGACAAGCCTCCTTTATTCTGTGTTCATCCAGCAGGGGGACTCAGCTGGTGCTATGCCGGTTTGATGACGAATATAGGAACGGATTATCCGATCTACGGCTTGCAGGCACGGGGAATCGGGCAGCGCGAGGAGCTTCCGAAAACACTTGATGACATGGCTGCCGATTACATTAAACAAATCCGAACGGTTCAGCCGAAAGGCCCGTACCATCTGCTAGGCTGGTCTCTGGGCGGGAATGTCGTTCAAGCGATGGCGACCCAGCTGCAAAATCAAGGAGAAGAAGTTTCCCTATTGGTGATGCTGGATGCCTATCCAAACCACTTCCTTCCTATAAAAGAGGCGCCGGATGATGAGGAAGCGCTTATTGCCCTTCTGGCGTTAGGCGGGTACGATCCGGACAGCTTAGGGGACAAACCGCTAGATTTTGAAGCAGCGATTGAGATTCTTCGCAGTGACGGCAGTGCGCTTGCGAGCTTGGATGAAACGGTCATTTTAAATTTGAAGAATACGTATGTCAATTCTGTCGGCATTTTAGGCTCCTATAAGCCGAAAACCTTCCGCGGAAATGTTTTGTTTTTCAGATCAACAATCATTCCTGAATGGTTTGATCCGATTGAACCTGATTCGTGGAAGCCTTATATTAACGGACAGATTGAACAAATTGACATCGACTGCCGTCATAAAGATTTATGTCAGCCGGAACCTCTGGCTCAAATCGGCAAGGTTCTCGCTGTCAAACTGGAAGAGTTGAATAAATAAGGGAGGAGAAATAGAATGGCTAATCCTTTTGAAAATGCGGATGGCACGTATTTGGTGCTGATCAATGAAGAAGGCCAATATTCCCTATGGCCCGGTTTTATAGATGTGCCGAGCGGCTGGACAGTCGTTCATGAGCAAAAAGGGCGTGAAGCTTGTTTGGACTATATCCAATCGCATTGGAGCGATATGAGGCCAAACAGCCTAAAGACTGTTGAAAATGTGTAATCGTATCAAAAAGAGACTGCTCGCCGCAGTCTCTTTTTCTAATCTTACGCAGACGTTTGGGTATGATCACAATCTCTGACCGGGTTTCCGTTTTCATCGGTACACCAAGATTGGGATAAAAACGCTAAAAACACAGCGGCCCACTGATCTGCAAACTGAATCAGAATACCCCCGTCATGCCAAGAGCCGTTGTCTTTTTTCCAGCGCGTATCCATTGCATTCCCTTGATTCATATGGATATTGTGCATTCCGTTAGTCGGGGTAAAGCCGAATATTTTATCTGCAGCCTGTTCAGGGCCGAATTTTGAACCGAATATATAAACCGGCGCTTTCTCATCTTGTGCTTTCTTCATATAGGTTTCAATAAAATCATTTAAATCATTATCAGGTCCTGTGATTTCATGAGGCAAAGGCTTCATTTCCCGCGGGTCAAACAAATTGCCCCGCACATAATCCAGTGCCACTTCACGGTTTGCTTCATTGATCCTTGTATATCCATACGGCATGTTCGGAAGGATGGTAATTGAGCCCGAATCAAACTGATCGTCAGCCAAATACAATACTTCAGATTCCTCAGAACTGGACATCACATTGATGGCGCACCTGTAATACGTATTCTCTTCACCGAGCATTTTGACTTGGAAATGAGGACTGTCATCATCTGTTTCCCGCTTCATGTCTAAGACTATGCCTTTTAACACGCCATATTGCTGAACAGCCATATGAATCCTCCTTTATGATCAACTTCATAGTCATAATTCGTGAAATGGTCTCTTTTTTCCTTTTAAAAAATAAAAAAGCCTGCAGAAATCTTTCTGCAAGCTCAATGTGAATTAAGCACCCGCCACAGATGATTCATCCTGTAAAGCTTTCTCGGCAGGAATATACTCATAGCCTAGATCTCTTGCTACAGCTTCATAGGTCACGTGTCCGTTAGCGGTGTTTAAACCCGCTCTCAGTGCCGCATTGTCTGTGAGCGCTTTTGCTGCCCCTTTGTTCGCGATTTGCAGCGCGTATGGAACAGTAACGTTAGTCAGGGCGATTGTTGATGTACGAGGGACTGCGCCCGGCATGTTCGCTACAGCATAATGCACAACCCCGTGTTTTTCATATGTTGGCTGATCATGTGTTGTGATATGGTCGACAGTTTCGACGATGCCGCCTTGGTCGATCGCTACATCAACAATGACTGAACCGGGTTTCATTTGTTTTACCATTTCCTCAGTGACAAGAGTCGGAGCTTTAGCACCCGGAATTAATACCGCGCAAATGAGGAGATCCGCTTCCGCCACAGCATCAGCAATATTGACCGGATTAGAAATTAACGTTTTAATCTGATGGCCGAAGATGTCATCAAGCTGGCGCAAGCGGTCTGCGTTTAAGTCAATGATCGTCACATCTGCACCGAGTCCGACAGCCATTTTCGCCGCGTTTGTCCCGACTACGCCTCCTCCGATAATCGTTACTTTTCCGCGAGAAACGCCCGGCACCCCGGCAAGCAGAATGCCTTTTCCGCCTTTAGGCTTTTCTAAGAATTGAGCGCCGATTTGCGCCGCCATTCTGCCCGCAACCTCAGACATAGGTGTCAGAAGAGGCAATGTCCGGCCTTCACTGACCGTTTCATATGCGATGGCAGTTACTCCTTTATCCTTCAAGGCCTGTGCAAGCTCAGGCTCAGCTGCTAAATGAAGGTACGTAAACAGCACAAGTCCTTTGCGGAAATAAACATATTCTTCCGGCAGCGGTTCTTTTACCTTCATGACCATTTCGGCGTCCCAGACCTGCTTCGGATCAGCAATGATTTCCGCTCCTGCTGACTCATAGGCTTCATTTTCAAATCCGCTTCCAAGGCCCGCGCCTGTTTCAACCAGCACCCGGTGGCCGTTTGAAATGAGCTGAGAAACGCCCCCGGGTGTTAATGCGACACGGTTTTCATTGTTTTTTATCTCTTTAGGAACCCCTATGATCATATCTGTCTCCTCCTGTATCTGTGATATTTTTAGTGTAGCTTGATATTTTGGAAAATTCTTTGTTTGATTAAGAAAATAAAAAAACATGGATTTGTGAAATTTCACAAATCCATGTGCCGAAGTTTGATATCTAAATAGATGGTGAATTTTTGATTCACATTTTTCAAATCAATTTCAGCGATCTGGCTGATCCGCTTAAGGCGGTAATTCAACGTATTAACGTGTATATTTAACAGCTTAGAAGCGGTATTCACGTTGCTGTCCGCTTCAATAAAGCGCTCTAGCGTCTCTACCAGATTTGACTGGTGATCCCGGTCATATTGTTCCAGTTTGGAAAGCGAGTAATTATAATGGCCCGCCTGTTTCCGTTTTTCATATAAGACATCTAAGTATTGATAAATGCCTAACTCAGAAAAGCTGAAAAGATGTTTGGTCTCTTCAGTGAACCGTTCCTTCGTTTTTAAGACGGACAATGCTTCCTGATAGGAGCGGGAGACAAAAGAAATAGAGTTGTATATTCCGCCAAAAGCGATAGAAACGTCTTCTATTTTATACCGCTCCTTCAGCTGTTTTTGCGTACTTAAAGCAAACTGTTTTAAATCTTGAAAAGGATGATCTGTTTTGGGTGAGGTTAATATAATAAGTTCATTGGAATCTACGGTCGCCAGCAGCACGTAAACCTGCTGGGTCGTTTCCTGTAAATATTGCAGCTGCTGTTCGATTTTTTCAGTCAGCTCGCCATTTATGCGGATGATCATAACGGAAAACTCTGAAGGAGCGGCCATTCCAAGCTTATGGAACCCATCCGCCATATCATCCTCCTGATGGATGTGTCCGGTCAGCATTTTCCAGAAAAATTCTTGGCTGCGTTCTTCATTTTTCGTTTTTCTGATTTGAAGTTTGAGAAGCTTGTTTTTCACTGCTTTTGCTGCCATTTGCAATGTCAGCAGATCTTCATCGGACAATGTTTTTTGGATCTCAAGCGCCCATATGAAGCCAAGTACTTGCTTGTTTTTCCAAATCGAAATAGCGACGCGATTGCTCAGCCCGACTTCATCGATTTGCTTGACTCTGATCGGCTGGTCCGTTTTTAAGAGAGCAGGAATTGTCCCGTCTTTCCACAGCTTGTTAATCACCTTCTCCGGTACCCTTCTGCCAATAATGGTAGACGTCCGGGCAGGGTCTGTGCAGTCGCTGTGTGTACTGTAGGCAAGCAGTTTGTGGTTAACATCCTCTATGGTGATCGGGCACCGCAGAACGTCGCTGATATGATCAGCAACATCTTCAAGTCTGTCAAAACTATATTTAAACGGATCATTCGGCATGGTCATAAATCTCCCTACTTTTCGTGCTTGATTTCTCTTTGACATCTCATCCCCTTCCTTTTATTATGATTGTTGTTGTTTGTGAAAATCAACAACAAAGAACAGAAGCAAAAAAACAATTTCATGAGAGAAACGTTCTATATACATTTGGCGGTGTAATCGCCTTTTTGCAGGACAGTTGTATGCCTCATATAATACGACAGCTTATCCTATTAATCTTCTAAGAAAGTCATCGGAGGCGAGACTAATTAAGGAAAGAAAAAACTGAACCTTTCAGAAATGGTGCTGTAGCATCAAATTTTCTGAAAGGTTTTTTTTGGGAGTTGGAGCGTTATTTGGGTCTTTTGGATTATTCGGAGAATGAAGAGAAGATTAAGAAAATAAACCTATTTACTTTACAGTATATGTCATTTTTAAGTGATTCGGGATAAACCATTGGACTCATTTTGTAAAATTAAAACATATTTGTTTGACTATGCCGAAAAACTGTTTTTATAATAATGACGTTCTAAAAATAAGTGAATTAGCCCATATTTAGGCTGATGGCACAGGAGGTAATGAGGAATATGGCAGGATTAATTCGTGTCACACCCGAAGAGCTAAGAGCGATGGCGAAGCAATACGGCGTTGAAAGCCAAGAAGTATTAAATCAGGTTGATCGTTTAAACCGAATGATCTCTGATTTGAAAAGCATGTGGGAAGGTGCTTCAAGCGAAGCGTTCGCAGATCAATACGAGCAGCTCAAACCTTCATTTATCAAAATGTCAGATTTGCTTCAAGATGTGAATCAGCAGCTTGATCAAACAGCAAATACACTTGAGTCTACTGACCAAGACATCGCAAATCAAATCCGCGGATAACAGTATGAAAGGGAAGGAGCGCCTGATTCAAAAGAAGACGGCGCTCTTTCTATGTAAGGGTGATCCTAAATGTATATTGATATTACAATAGATTTGAAACATTATAACGGCAGTGTCTTTGATCTCAGATTGTCAGATTACCACCCGGTGAAAAAAGTAATTGATATTGCTTGGCAGGCCCAAAGCGTATCTATGCCTCCGCGCGAAGGGCACTGGATCAGAGTGGTGAACAAGGATAAGGTGTTTTCCGGAGAATGCAAGCTGTCTGATTGCGGCATTACAAACGGAGACCGGCTTGAAATATTATGAAAGGATCTGGTTGAATGTCAGGTAAACAAAAATCATATTTAGAAAACCAATTAGAAGCTGTTGCCGAGAAAACAGATGCCGGCTATACATTTACCTTTCAACGGGAAAAAATAAAGCTTCTCGACGGTCTTGAAGCTAACGTGATCAAAGATATAAATCCATTTTTTCATAAAGAAATCGATGTGACGGATGATGAAGTAATCATCACAATCCAACCTCCCTCCTCCTATAAAGCATTCCGCTTCATGAAAGCTAAGGATAAAAAAAGTAAATGGCAGTTTGCCTATCAGCTTGTTCAAGCCGTACAGCAGCACAATCTGTCGAGGCTGAATTTGATTGTCGCTCCTGAAAACATTGTATTCGATAAAGGGCTTACGCCTTATTTTCTCCATTATGGAGTAAAAGAAAGCATTCCTCCTTACGAGCGTGATGAGGAAAGAGTATGGCAGGAGCTGAAAGCGGCAGCGGCTTTGGCAGTTGACGGCGCTTTTGCGTTTGAAGACTACCTGAAATTCAATGAAACGCTGACGTTTTCCGCAGAGGCAAAGGCGATATTAGATGCTGAATCCTATGATGATTTGCTCGAGCTGATTCAAACCCATATTGATGAGCTCGAAGCCAAAGCAAAAACATACATACATATCCCGAGAAAGAAGTGGAACATCCAGCGATATATCGGCCTGGGGCTCATTGTTTTGCTTGTACCGGCACTTATTTATTCGATGTACGCCTTATTTTTCGCGCAGCCAAAGCACCAGGCGATAGTGGACAGCAACCGTGCGTTCTTAAAGAAGCAGTACAGTGAAGTCATCAGCACACTGTCCAAGTACGATGCGGAAAGCCTGCCTGAATCGGTGCAGTATCAGCTGGCGACGTCCTATGTTGAGGTCGAAAACCTGGGGAGTGCAAAAACCAAAAATATAGAAAATAATTTAGTCACCCTTCAATCAGACCCTCAGCATTTCTTATATTGGATTGATTATGGTCGAGGAGAATACAAAGAAGCGATCAGTATCGGCCGCAAGCTGGAATACAATGATTATATTTACTTTGCCCTAGCTAAATATAAACAGCAGCTTTTATCTGAGGATACAAATGATGAAGATATACAAAAAGAACTTGATTCAGTAAATAGTGAGCTTGAAAAAGCGCAAAAAGAACGTCAAGAAAATAAACAGTCTAATTCTGAAACATCGTTAGTCGATACAAGCGAAGAACAGACACAAACAGACGAAGAAAAACAAGCAGAAGAGAAAGCGGCGGAAGAAAAAGCCGCAGCCGAGGAAAAAA
The DNA here is from genome assembly GCF_019334685.1 of Bacillus sp. LJBS17. Lineage (NCBI taxonomy): Bacteria > Bacillati > Bacillota > Bacilli > Caryophanales > Bacillaceae > Bacillus > Bacillus sp. LJBS17. The sequence goes on along the minus strand of NZ_CP079759.1, from coordinate 3,181,264 downwards.
CGAAAAAAGAAGAACAGAAGAAAAAAGAAGACGAGAAAAAAGAAACAGAAAAGAAAGATGAGAAAAAAGATGACAAATAACGTGAGACATGAAGCACAGGTCATCGCATGCTGCCATTCGGCCGTAAGGGGGTTCGCCATTTGAGTCTATTATGGGTTTTTTACCAAAATAACGTTCAAAAATTAAATCTGTCTAACCTCCCGTCGTCTCATCCGGTGACCATAGGGCCTGATGTGAAGGATTCTGTTACGATCAGCTCCATTCCATTTAATAGCGGAGTGGTTTCTCTTAAAAGAAAGGAATCCGGCGGCCAATACGAAGTTTTCCTGGGAAATGATTGTCTCGGCACGATTGAGACGGATATATCATTTACTCTCCAAACGGATCAGCAGGATATACGCTTAATATTGACGGGCAGTGAACCTGAGAAATCCGTTTATTTTACGGGAAATCGGGATGAAATTGTATGTTCCTCAGAAAAAACGAATGCAGATATTTATCTGAATCCGCAAGATTTTGCATTTGCAGAACAAAGCACGTTTTCTTTGCTTCGTGCAGGCGGCAGCTGGTCGGTCCGCCCTGAAAGCGGAACGATCTTCTTGAACGGAGAGAAAATCAACGCCAATACGCCGCTCAAGCCGGGGGATGAAATATTCTGGAACTTCACGCAAATGAGGGTGACGGAACAAGACCTTTTAGAAATTGTTCATTATGCCCAGTTTGAAACAGCGTTAACAGAAACGGTCAAACCGAGTACAGAGATGCAGAAAAAATATCCGCAGTACAGAAGAACGCCGCGGATGGTATACGATCTGCCGGATGACCGCGTTTCTTTCAGTTTTCCCTCTCAGGAGAGCGATCAAACCAACAGAGGGCTGTGGCTCGTCATCCTGCCTCCGCTTGTGATGCTGATCGTGATGGGCGTAGTTGCCATCATCCAGCCGCGCGGCATATTTATACTCGTTTCTTTGGCCATGTTTATGATGACTCTCATTACCTCGACAGTGCAATATTTCCGGGATAAAAACCAGCGGAAAAAACGCGAGGAAAAACGGGAGCGTGTATATAAGCTTTACTTAGACAATAAGCGGAAAGAGCTTCAGGCACTTGCTGAAAAGCAAAAGCAGGTTCTTGAATTTCACTTTCCTTCATTTGAACAAATGAAATACTTAACAAGTGAAATCAGTGATCGGATCTGGGAAAAATCACTTGAAAGCAAGGATTATCTGCAACTGCGGCTTGGGACGGGAACAGTTCCGTCAAGCTATGAAATCAATATGAGCGGCGGAGACTTGGCGAATCGTGATATCGATGACCTCATGGAGAAATCGCAGCACATGCAGCGCGTCTATAAAGATATCCGCAATGCGCCGGTGACGGTCGATTTGGCAGAAGGTCCGATGGGGCTTGTCGGTAAATCGCAAATTGTGAAAAATGAGATTCACCAGTTGATCGGACAGCTGTCGTTCTTTAACAGCTATCACGATTTGCGTTTTGTATTTATTTTTCATGAAGAAGAGTATAAAGACTGGGAGTGGATGAAGTGGCTTCCGCAATTTCAAATGCCCCATATTTATGCAAAAGGATTTATTTATAATGAGCAAACCCGAGATCAGCTCTTGTCTTCACTTTACGAATTGATCAGAGAGCGTGATCTCGGAGATGACAAAGAAAAACTGCAGTTCAAACCGCATTTTGTATTTGTCATCACGAATCAGCAGCTGATCTCTGAGCATGTCATTCTCGAATATTTAGAAGGACAGCATGAGCATCTGGGCATCTCGACAATTGTCGCGGCGGAAACAAAGGAAAGCTTGTCGGAAAACATTACAACTCTTGTCCGCTACATTAATGAGCATGAAGGCGACATCTTAATACAAAAGAAAAAAGCGGTAAGAATTCCGTTCCGTCTCGATCATCATCAGCGTGAGGACAACGAACGGTTCTCACGCACGCTGCGGACGCTGAACCACCAGGTCGGCATTACGAATTCCATTCCGGAAACGGTATCGTTCCTGGAGCTTTTTCATGCGAAGGAAGTAAAAGAAATCGGCATTCAGCAAAGATGGCTGACAAGTGAATCGTCGAAGTCGCTGTCAGTGCCGATCGGCTATAAAGGGAAAGATGACATTGTGTATCTGAACCTTCACGAAAAAGCACACGGTCCGCACGGCTTGCTTGCGGGGACAACGGGATCAGGGAAAAGTGAATTTCTCCAGACCTACATCTTGTCACTTGCAGTGCATTTTCATCCGCATGAAGCGGCTTTCTTACTAATTGACTATAAAGGCGGAGGAATGGCGCAGCCGTTCCGCAACATTCCCCACCTCCTCGGCACGATCACAAATATTGAAGGAAGCAAAAACTTCAGTATGCGTGCGCTTGCTTCCATTAAAAGCGAGCTGAAAAAAAGGCAACGCCTGTTTGACCAGTATCAAGTCAATCACATCAATGACTATACAAAGCTATACAAGCAAGGGAAAGCAGAAGTGGCGATGCCTCACTTGTTCTTAATTTCTGATGAGTTTGCCGAGCTGAAAAGCGAGGAGCCTGATTTTATCAGGGAGCTTGTCAGTGCCGCGCGTATCGGACGAAGCCTCGGCGTTCATTTGATTTTGGCGACACAGAAGCCAGGCGGCATCATCGACGACCAGATCTGGAGTAACTCGCGCTTTAAAGTAGCGCTCAAGGTCCAGGATGCCACCGACAGTAAAGAAATTTTGAAAAACAGCGATGCCGCAAACATTACCGTAACAGGCCGCGGCTATTTGCAGGTCGGAAACAATGAAGTGTATGAGCTGTTCCAATCTGCATGGAGCGGGGCGCCTTACTTAGAGGAAGTCTACGGTACTGAGGATGAAATCGCGATTGTTACAGATACGGGTCTGATCCCGCTTTCTGAGGTTGATACCGAAGATAACGCGAAAAAAGACGTTCAAACCGAAATCGAAGCTGTAGTTGACGAAATTGAACGCATCCAAGATGAAATGGGAATCGAGAAGCTGCCAAGCCCTTGGCTGCCGCCGCTTGCGGAACGTATTCCGCGCACTCTTTTCCCTTCAAACGAAAAAGACCATTTCCACTTTGCGTATGTCGATGAACCTGATCTGCAAAGACAGGCGCCAATTGCTTATAAGATGATGGAAGATGGAAATATCGGCATCTTCGGCTCTTCGGGCTACGGAAAATCGATTGCAGCCGCAACGTTCCTGATGAGTTTTGCGGACGTATACACACCTGAAGAGCTTCATGTCTATATCTTTGATTTCGGAAACGGAACGCTGCTGCCATTAGCGAAGCTCCCGCATACCGCGGATTACTTCCTGATGGACCAGTCAAGAAAAATTGAAAAGTTCATGATTCGCATCAAAGAAGAAATTGACCGCCGTAAACGTTTGTTCCGGGAAAAAGAAATCAGCCACATCAAAATGTACAATGCGCTGAGCGAAGAAGAGCTTCCATTCATTTTTATCACCATTGACAACTTTGACATTGTCAAGGATGAGATGCATGAGCTTGAATCGGAATTTGTCCAGCTTTCCAGAGACGGACAAAGCTTGGGTATCTACTTTATGCTGACAGCAACGCGGGTGAATGCTGTCCGCCAGTCATTGTTAAATAACTTGAAAACAAAGGTTGTCCATTATCTCATGGATCAATCAGAAGGATATTCCATTTACGGCCGTCCGAAATTCAATCTTGAGCCGATTCCGGGACGCGTCATCATTCAAAAGGAAGAGCTTTATTTCGCGCAAATGTTCCTGCCTGTTGACGCCGATGATGATATCGGCATGTTCAACGAGCTGAAATCAGACGTACAGAAACTTCAAGGGCGATTTGCTTCAATGGAGCAGCCGGCACCGATTCCGATGCTGCCTGAGAGCTTGTCTACGAGAGAATTTTCTATCCGCTTCAAGCTGGAACGCAAGCCTTTATCTGTACCGATCGGGCTTCATGAAGAAACAGTCAGCCCAGTCTATTTTGATTTAGGCAAGCATAAGCACTGCCTGATTTTAGGCCAGACTCAGCGCGGGAAAACAAACGTCTTAAAAGTAATGCTCGAACATCTGATTGATGATGAAACTGAAATGATCGGCCTGTTTGACTCGATTGACCGCGGCTTATCTCATTATGCGAAGGAATCAGCTGTTTCATATTTGGAAACGAAAGAAGATATTGAGCAGTGGATTGAAACAGCTGAAGACATTTTCAAAACAAGAGAGGCCATGTATGTAGAAGCCGTCCGCCAAGGAGACGCACAAAATCTGCGATTCTCACAAGTCGTGCTGATGATTGACGGGATAACGAGATTCCAGCAGACGATTGATACGAGAATACAAGACCGTCTCGCTAACTTCATGAAATCATACGCTCATCTTGGGTTCAGCTTTATCCCGGGCGGAAATCACAGCGAATTCTCAAAAGGCTATGACTCCTTGACGACTGAGATGAAGCAAATCCGCCACGCGATTCTGCTGATGAAAAAGTCTGAGCAAAATGTCATTCCTCTCCCGTACCAAAGACAGGAGCCTGAGATTCAGCCGGGCTTCGGATATGTTGTGGAAAACGGGAAGGAGCAAAAAGTTCAAATTCCTTTATGTTCTGCTGAAAGGGAGAGTGCTAGATGACAGAACAACGAAAAAGCTTGATCAAGTTAATATCCGCCGTCATCATCATTTTGCTGCTGCCGGTTTTGTTTTTCCGATTTATCGGAGACGATCCGACGAAAAAAGCAGTCAATTCCACCCGGCAAATCGCGGTGGTGAATGAAGACACAGGCGTATTGAGTGATGAGGTAAAGTCTGATGAAGAGGACAAATCCGCCCAGTTCGGCAAGGAAGTAGCGGCCGTTCTGGGTGAACGTCCTGATTATTCGTGGACGGTCGTAAACCGAAGCGCGGCCGAGACCGGTCTCGCTTCAAAGAAATATGATGCGATCGTCTACATTCCCTCAGACTTCTCAAAAAACATTTTGAGCTATGACAAAGACCATCCTCAAAAAGCAACGCTCGAATTCAGCATTCAAGATAACCTGAATGCGGTTAACAAAGAAAAAGTTCAGCGGGAGCTTGAGGATGCCCAAAAGACAATGAACAAAAAAATGTCGGCCTTATACTGGAACTTTGTTTCGCAAAAAGTGGACAACATCAGAGGAGAATTTGACAAGATCGTCAATAAAGAATCTGAATTCCAGAATGTCATGTACAACTTTTACAAACCAAGCTCTAATGATTTAGCAGGTGAAATCAAACAGCAAAAAGACTTAATCGATGAGCTGAAGAAATCAATGAATGAAGCGCAAGGCACGACAAAAGAAAAAGCTTCTACGGCGGAGGAAGCCAAAAACACGCTGAAAGAATTCATTGATACAGTTGAAAGGTACAAAGAATATCAAGAGAATCAGAAAAAGCTGCTTTTGGCAGCCCAGGATTCAACACAGCAGCAAATCCGGACAGGTCTGGATGCCATCCAGGCACAGCAAAAGGCGAATCAGTTCAGCGAACGCATGAGCGGATTGGCAACCGGGATCGGCCAAGCGAAGACACAGCTCGGACAAACCAGCAATGTGCTGGCAAACGCCCAGCAAATTAGGGCAGGCCAAGTGTCCCAACAGGAACTTGGCATGGCAAAAATCCAAAGTAATTTAATCGATCAATATCAGGCCGCATCAAGACAGGCTGCACTAAATCAGGTGTACCAATTGCTTGTCCCGGCACGTCAGGCATTGACAGTTGCGAAAGGGGACGACCCAGTCATAGACGATGGCTCTGACAACAATGATAAAGATAAAGACCCGAAAGAAGAAAATCCTGAAGAACTGAAAATCGATCTTGAAAAACAGCGTGAAGAACTGAAAAATATCGCTGCTGATATTCAGGATATTTCAGACAATCTGAAGGAGCCTGAAAAAGAGGATCCAACACCGGAGGACCCGGGTACTGAACCAGACGATCCGTCCACTGATAATCCAGAAAAACCTGATGACGGGGGCAGTACAAAGCCCGATGATACACAGGGTGACACAGGGAACGACAATAACAGCAGTGATACTGGTAATGACGGACAAACGGACGGCAGTACTCAGGATCAAGACCAGCAGAAGGGAACAGACGGTCAGGAGCAGAACGGCGATGCCTCTGATGGTGCGTCCGACAGCGGACAATCCGAAACGGGCACATCTGCCGAACAGACTGCATCTTCTGATTCAGCCCTTCAATTTATCAAGCTGGCAAATGAAGGCGGAACCGGAGATTCAGGAGATACCGGCAGCGGCGAAGATACGACGGAGCCTGGGGACCAAGATCAACCAGGAAACGATGACATTTCTGATATCGCCAAAGCAAAAGAACAGCTCAGCAAAGCGTCTGAGCGAATCAAGCAAATTGAAGAAGAACTGAAGGAAAAAGAAAATACACATAATGAAGCACTGAAGAAGAAGCTTCAAGAATTGAAAGAGCAAATGGACGGCCTTAATGATGAAATAGATGATCTCAAAGACCAAGTGAAAACACTCGATGATAATCTCAAAAGACTCGAAGCGAAACGGAAGCGGGAGTTTGAAGGGATTTACAGTGCGATTCGCGAGCTTGAAAATAAAGATCAGCTTCAATTTTCAGGAGAAATCAATACAGAAAGCATCTCCGCTTTAATGAGATACTATAAATATTTGTCTGTTTATGACTCTGTATTATCCGGTACGATTGACAGTGCTGCAAAAGCCGGCGCCATTAACGGCCAGCAGGGCAACGTCAAATCAGTCCTGGCTCTCACACCTGAAGAATCAGCCAGCTGGGAAGCTCTCAAAAACAACACGATGCAAACAGATGAGGATATTAACAGCTTCATCGACGGAATGACCAAGTTTGCGGACGACTACAGCGGCTTTATCCGTGACTCTCAAGCAGGTGTTCTCGACGAACTGACGAAAATCTCTGAAAGTGCCGCAAAAGCGACAGAACAGCTTGTAACAGGCGCAACACAGGAATCTGCGACGTTCAGCAACGACGGGCTGTCTGGCACCATGGCACTGAGTGTCCAAGATACGGTCGGCCAGGAAGTGCTGCAAATGTCAGACATGATGGGTTCATTGTCTGATCGCCAGTCAGGCATCATTGATTACACAACCAACATGCAGCAAAGCGTCAATGATGTTCAAGCGAAAGCCGACACCTTAAACAACAACTGGGGGAAAAATGTCGCCTCCACGAAACTCGTGCGCAATGACGTATACGGCATACTCGGAAACACATTAGTAGACGGGCAAAACAATGGCTATGTATATGATTACTTAGCGAATCCGCTTAAAATCAGCGGAGAGGTTCCGGAAGAAAAAATTCAGACGGTACCGCCGGTTGTCATCCTTGTCATTGTGTTGATCAGCAGTCTGTTAATCGGCTATTTCAGCTCGTATTACCAAAACGCACCGCTTCTCGTCAAAGGAGCGTTATTCGGAATTCTGAATATCCTTGTCGGACTTATGATCAGCTTGTTCGGTTTGAATATTTATTCACTGCCGGACGATCAGACGATTAAGTGGTCGGTGTTCACGATTCTATTGCTGGTCGCAAGCTCTGCCTTCATCCGGACGGCATTCAGATTCGGATCAATCCCTGGATGGGTTGCTTCAGCAGCTATGATTCTATTCTATGTCGCACCGCTTATTGATTTGATCATGCCGAACTTTACATTTGAAGATCCGGTTTCGAAAGTATATATCGACATCCAGTACGGTACTGGGCACTTGTTTACAATGGGAATAACTGTTCTGCTGATCATTACGGTGATTGCCGCGGCTCTGCCGCTGATTATCCGGCTGATGGCTGAACACACAGCAGAAAGCGATGAAACGTATGAAGCGTAATCGCAGCATGGAAAAGGGGATCATGATTTGTATGCTCTCCTTTTCCCTTTTCATACCCTCTGCCGCGGCTGCCCAAACTGAAGAAAACACAGATGTCGCGCCAAACCAGTATGAGAAAAAAGACATCGAAATCGATACGAATTATTTGCATGAAGATACCTACTATGAAGAAAAAACAGAACTGCCTGAGGAACAGAAGGATATCACTTTTGATAAACCGAAGGACAAGGACGCCGAGCTGATAAAAGATTTGTTTACATCAACAAATGCCGAGGATTCCAACACGATTGCGGCCCAGTCGAAACAGCTTGGAATTACATTTGCTGAAAAACCAATAACAAAGACATCATCAACGGAAACAGAAGATGAACAAGAAACATCATCATTGCTGCTGCCGATGATCTATGTCGTACTGATCCTGCTCGGAATTGCAGGCATCGTGTTCCTCATCCCAAAAGTCACAGCGCAGGAAAACAAGAAGGCGTAGGCCGCGTGCTTGTGTTGTGTAAAAGCAGTGCCGTACAATAATAACGGAAAAGGAGGTTTCCAATGGAACTTTATATCATCACCGGAGCGTCAAAAGGGCTGGGTCAAGCCGTTGCATTACAGGCTTTAGAAAAGGGGCATGAAGTCCATGCCTTATCCAGAACGAAAACAGATGTCTCTCACAAAAAACTGACGCAGCATCAAATAGACCTCATCAATCTCGAAGAAGCTGAACAGCAATTTGAAACATTGCTCTCATCCATCGATCCAGATCGTTATTCTGGTATTACCCTTATCAATAACGCTGGAATGATAACGCCGATCAAACGTGCCGGCGAAGCGTCGTCTCTTGACGAGCTTCAGCGCCATTATCAGCTGAACCTGACTGCGCCCGTGCTTTTGAGTCAGCTGTTTACAAAACGGTTTGCTTCATACAGCGGCAAAAAGACGGTTGTCAACATTACTTCAGGAGCCGCCAAAAATCCATATAAGGGATGGAGCGCGTATTGCAGTTCAAAAGCCGGGCTCGACATGTTTACGAGGACATTCGGATTTGAACAGGAGGATGAAGAGCTGCCGGTGAACATGATTTCGTTCTCACCTGGAGTGATGGACACTGAGATGCAGGCCGTCATCCGTTCTTCATCGAAAAAGGATTTCCACCACATTGAACGATTCCGGAAATTAAATGAAACAGGAAGCCTTCGCAGTCCGGACTTTATTGCCGGCACGCTGCTTTCTTTACTAGAAAAAGGGACGGAAAACGGCCGTATTTATGATATTAAAGAGTTTTTGTAGAGCAGATATTTTCTGCTCTTTTTTTTATACAAAAGGCTACAGCCATCGCATTTTATTGAACAGCCGCATATACTGACTGAAACGCTGCTTTTAGGGTATAACAATGATGATAAGAAGATCAAAATGATGTGACATAAGAATTGAGTTTCTCTGCAAATTATGTTAGGATTCTAAAAATATCTAAAGGAGGGGTTTCCATGAGAAAGGTTACATTAATGGATGTTTTCACCCATCCAATTGCACAAAAATATCTTCAGCGTTCCGGCGTGGCACATGCGATTGCCTGCGCTTATCATGCATACAGGCTGTCTGTGAAGGCTGACATTAATCCTGATTTAGCAGCAAAAGCGGCACTGCTTCATGACATCGGCCATTATGAATGGTATACAGACGGAAAGTGGGATTATGAGAAATACAAAAGAAATGACATTCATGCCATTAAAGGGGCGGAACGGGCGCATAAGCTTCTGATTCGGCTTGGCGAGGAACCGAAAGCGGCTAAAGAGATTGCACTAGCCATTTTGCTTCATACAGATTCCTATTTGCCTGAAGGCGAATTAGATAAAAACACGCTACAGCAGATTGTCAAAAAAGCGGACGAACTGGATGAAGAGCCGGGCGGCCACCATCATTACCGCCAAATTGATCCTTCAACCGCACGAAAAAAAATAGAAAAGCTGGACCAATTAATCGACCAAGCCCAGGCATCCGTGATAAAGCCTGTATAAGTACGGAACAGCGCCAGCTTTCTTCGCTGTCTCCGCTTCATCGATACTTCCTTTACACCCGCTTCCAAACGTATTCTCCTAAAATCTCCGCACCCCTTTGTTTTATCAGGTAAGCCTGTGTCATTATCCATAAGCGCGGCATAAGCTGAGATAAAACACACAAAGGGGATAAAAGTATGGTCAACCAAGGTAGTCCGCAACTGGTCTCTTTAGTCGATCCTTATGTCTATCAGACCATTAAAAAGCTCATCGGCTCAAGGTTCGTTATACAGACAGTACGAGATACGGTCAGAGGCAGACTGATCGATGTAAAACCTGACCATATCACAATTGAAGGAGCCCGAAATTCTGTTTGTTTGATCAGAATCCAGCACATGATTTCCGTCACCCCAGATTACAGTGAGCGGGTCTAACAGTGCTTGCGCATGAAAAATAGGCGTACACCGGGACGTCCTATTTTTCAGTTAAGCGCTGTAAAAACGCACTATGATACATTGTTCCATCAAGGTCAAAGCCGGCAAATTCCTGATAGTCACCATCTGAAAAACAGAAAGTGACACCGTACACCGTATAGCAGGAACGGACTGAAGCATGCTGGCAGACCCGAAAATGATAACCGTCTGAATCTTTTACATATAGCCGGGATTTCCCGGCAAATGGGGCACAGAGGTGTGCTACCTCACCAAAACATTCGAATCCGGCGATTTTGCCATCTTGGCTGATATCCAGCAGGAGACAATCATTGACTCTGAGCTCCTCAGTCCGTACATTCCTGTTCTTTTTCGGAGGAAGAACATAGATATAAGCCAGTTCTGAATCTGTATCGTATGTCACGGCCTTCATCACCAACACTCCTTTCATTATATTAAGAGTTCTGATATGAGTTCATTTTTGTTACAATGATGGGGTATAAGTTCTTTTATCTGACAGACAAAGAAAAACTAGGAGGAACAAAGCTTGTTGAAATCAAAAGTCCATTTTTGGACATTGCAGATTTTATTTGTTTTGCTGATTATTTTTGTAGCAACAAAAGTTTCATTTGTATTTCAGCCGTTTATTGTTTTTATCTCGACATTGTTTTTCCCGATGCTAATTGCGGGAATTTTGTATTTCATATTTAATCCGGTCGTCCGCCTGCTTGAGAAAAAAATTCCGCGGACATTATCCATTCTATTGATCTATTTACTGTTTATCGGTTTGCTTGCCTTTATTTCAGCGTCAGTCGGACCTATCATCACCTCACAGGTGACAGGGCTGTTTAATAACCTTCCTGATTATATAAAACAGATTCAGGCGCTGACAAAGGATTTGTCCCATTCTCAATGGTTTACCTGGATGATGAACCAGGATTATGTATCGATATCAAAAATTGAACAGTCATTGACAAGTTTTCTCCAAAACCTGCCGCAAAATATCACGTCCAGTTTATCTGCGGTGTTTGGCGTCGTGACAAACATCACGCTTGTTATTATTACTGTTCCATTTATCCTTTTTTACATGCTGAAAGACGGACACCGCTTTCCGCATTTGGCAGTAAAAATTCTTCCGGCTTCTTATCGGACAGAAGGCTTAAAGATTTTTAAAGATTTATCCGATACGCTTGCGGCATACTTCCAGGGTCAGCTGTTAATCTGTCTTTTTGTCGGGACAGCGTGTTTTATCGGCTATTTAATTGCCGGACTGCCGTATGCCCTGATTCTCGGGATTGTCATGGCGATTACCAATATCATTCCCTATGTCGGGCCTTTTCTCGGTGCCGCGCCGGCTGTCATTGTCGGTTTTATGGACTCGCCGGCCAAAGCGCTGTTTGCGATTATTGTGGTCGTCATCGTTCAGCAGCTGGACGGAAACCTGCTGTCTCCTCTTGTGATCGGAAAGCGTCTGAATACCCATCCGCTTACGATTATTTTGCTGTTAATCGGAGCGGGAAGCTTCGGCGGAATTCTCGGCATGATTTTAGCGGTGCCGGTTTATGCGGTAGTGAAGGCGTTCTTCCTGAATATTGTCCGCTTGATCAAGCTGCGCCAGCGGTCACGACTCGAGGAAAACGCAAAGCCAGCTGAATAGGCGGGCACCATTAGCGGCTCTTTGCATATGATGCTGTAAATCAATGCGGAGGTGGGGAAATGCCTGCAATTGTGGGGCCGATTTATATCATGTCAGTTACGGGTAATGCCGCGGCAAGCTTTGGAGACGTATTTGCGATTTCGCCCAAAAGCGTCGCTCATTCAGGGGCGGGGTCAGGCGCATTTCAGCTTGGTGATTTTGTGAAGATTAACAACCAAACGAGTAAAACTCTCTTCAAAGATGCCGATATCACTGATGAAACAGTTTCGTTTAACGGGTAACAGCCTTTTCACAAGAGGCTGTTGCTTTTTTATTGTATAATATGGGTAGTCTTTGAATAGAGAGGTCATGTTATGAAAATCAGAAAAGCAAATATCAATACGCAAACCGGAATGATCACGGACGTGTATCTGCATGAAAACAGAAAAGAACTGCGCACGCTTGTAGCGGTACCGCAGCTGGAGTGGAGCACGATCATTTCCTATGAAGAAGATAAAGCAACTCTGCCTGAACGGCTGGAAGCGTCGTTGCGCCGGCATACAGAGGAAATCCCTGCTGGTGAGCTGGCCAAAAAAATCATTCATTGGGTAACAGAAATGTAAACGGCGCTTGAAAGTTTAGCTCCTGCCTGTTCAGGTGATAATGAAGACAAACAAGACGGGAGGACAGGCTTTTGAGTGAAGACAAAATGGATCTCTATTTGCAGCAAGGAATGTATGGGCCTTTGGAGACAAAGCCTGACGAGCGCCATTTGTTTTTAGGCTCTTTAAGAGAAAGAGTCGTTTTGGCACTGACGAAAGGACAGGTGCTTAGAAGTAAACCGTATAAAGAGGCGGAGCACGAGCTGAAAAACAGCCATAACGTCACCCTTTTGGTTAATGGAGAGCTTCAGTATCAGTCTTACTCTCCTTATATCCAAATGGCGAACCGGTACGGAGTGCCCTTCAAGATTGTATCTGATCTTCAGTTTCATACGCCTTTAGGCCTCGTTATTGCGGCTGACATCGCTGTGAATCGTGAATTGATATATATTCAGGACGACATTTATAATCGGTCAGTGCTGAAATCTTAAGAGACAAACGGACCGTTTGTCTTTTTGTTCATGGCAATTCACTTACAACTGGAGATAAGATATAATGTTCTCATACTGATGGCGGGGAGGCCGGCTATGAAAAAAGCACTTATTTGTATTGATTATACGAATGATTTTGTGGCGAGTGACGGAAAATTGACCTGTGGGGAGCCCGGCAGAATGATTGAAGAGGCGATCGTCAATTTAACTGAAGAATTCATCACAAACGGTGATTACGTCGTATTAGCAGTAGATTCTCATGATGAAGGGGATCAATATCACCCTGAAACCCGTCTTTTTCCTCCGCATAATATAAAAGGCACGGAAGGAAAAGATCTGTACGGAAAGCTTTTGCCTCTATATCAGAAACATGAACATGAGCCTAATGTTTACTACATGGAAAAAACGAGATATTCTGCTTTTGCGGGAACTGATTTAGAGCTCAAACTCAGAGAGCGGCAGATTGGCGAACTGCACCTTGCCGGTGTCTGCACAGATATTTGTGTGTTGCATACAGCTGTTGACGCATATAACAAAGGTTTTCGGATTGTTGTGCATAAACAAGCTGTTGCCAGCTTTAATCAGGAGGGGCACGCATGGGCTCTTTCCCATTTTGCAAACAGCATCGGAGCGCAAGTGGCAGAGTAAGGAAGGGGAAAAACAGTGTTAGAGTACGGATTTAAAGATGACAGCCTGTCATTACATACAGACCTTTATCAGATCAATATGGCGGAAACGTACTGGAGAGACGGCATTCATGAAAAGAAAGCGATTTTTGAGCTGTTTTTCAGAAGGCTTCCGTTTGAAAATGGCTATGCCGTATTTGCGGGCTTGGAAAAAGCCATTGAATACTTGGAAAATTTCAAGTTTACGGATAGCGATTTGAGTTATTTACAGGATGAACTCGGGTATCATGAAGATTTTATTGAATATTTGCGCGGCTTATCTTTTACAGGTTCACTTTACTCCATGAAAGAAGGAGAGCTCGTTTTTAACAATGAGCCGATTATGAGGGTGGAGGCACCCCTGGTAGAAGCGCAGCTGATTGAAACAGCTTTGCTCAACATTGTGAACTATCAAACATTAATCGCAACAAAGGCTGCCCGGATTAAAGGCGTCATTGGTGATGAAGTTGCGCTTGAATTCGGAACAAGACGGGCACACGAAATGGATGCGGCCATGTGGGGAGCGAGAGCAGCCTTAATCGGCGGCTTTAGCGCGACAAGCAATGTAAGAGCCGGAAAGCGCTTTAATATCCCGGTTTCCGGCACACATGCGCATGCGCTTGTGCAGGCTTACCGCGATGAATATACAGCTTTCAAAAAATACGCGGAAACACATAAGGATTGCGTTTTCTTAGTTGACACGTATGACACGCTTCGTTCAGGCATGCCGAACGCGATTAGGGTTGCCAAGGAATTCGGCGACCGCATTAATTTCATTGGCATCCGTCTGGACAGCGGCGATTTGGCGTACCTGTCAAAAAAAGCCCGGAAAATGCTTGATGAAGCAGGATTTACAGATGCGAAGGTGATTGCTTCAAGCGATTTGGATGAGCACACCATTATGAATTTAAAGGCTCAGGGAGCGCGCATTGATGTCTGGGGTGTCGGTACGAAGCTGATCACTGCCTATGACCAGCCGGCTCTCGGCGCAGTTTATAAACTCGTTGCCATTGAAGAGGACGGGAAAATGGTTGACACGATCAAAATTTCGTCCAATCCTGAAAAAGTGACGACACCGGGCAGAAAGAAAGTCTACCGCATTATTAACCAGTCCAACCATCATTCTGAAGGCGACTATATTGCGCTTTATGATGAGCAGGTGAATGATCAGAAGCGGCTCAGAATGTTCCACCCGGTTCATACATTCATCAGCAAATTTGTCACGAATTTTTATGCGAAAGATCTTCATGAGCTGATTTTTGAGAAGGGTATTCTTTGCTACCAAAACCCTGAGATTTCAGACATACAGCAGTATGTGCAGGATAACCTCAGCCTGCTTTGGGAGGAATATAAGAGAATCAGCAAGCCGGAGGAATACCCGGTTGATTTAAGCGAGGACTGCTGGAGCAATAAAATGCAGCGGATCCACGAAGTGAAAAGCAGAATTGAAGAAGAGCTTGAGGAAGAATAAAGAAAAACTGGCCTTTCATTCGCGAAGGGCCAGTTTTCTTTATGTATATATTATTTTTCATGTTTAGACAATTTTCGTCAAATTATTTGATATACTTAGGGGTGAAAGCCGCGCGTATTGTAAGGGGGATAAATCAATGAGGGTGTTTGTTGCAAGACAGCCTATTTTTAATAGAAAAGAACAGGTTGTTGCTTATGAACTGCTGTATAGAGAAAGCGAAGAGAACGTGTATAGCGCTAAAGACGGCGATCAGGCAACAACAGATTTGGTGATCAACAGCTTTTTAAACATCGGAATTGAGAAGCTGACGGAAGGGAAACGCTGTTTTGTTAATTTTACGGAAAGCCTGATGTTTTCGAATCTTCCCACCTCCTTCAATCCGAAACAGCTTGTCATTGAAATCCTTGAAGATATACCGATCACGCCGGCCCTCATTTCTAGATGCAAAGAATTGAAAAAAATGGGGTATATGCTGGCGCTTGATGATTTTTATGCAATAAACCCGCAAGATGAGGACTTACTGGAAAAACTCATGAGCTATATTGATATATTGAAAATTGATTTTCTCAAAACAACACGAATGGAACGCAGAACAATTTTGCAAACCTACGGCTGCCGCGGCCTGATTTTTTTAGCGGAAAAAGTAGAGACCCGAAAAGAATATAAACAGGCGGTCCAAGACGGCTTTCAATTATTCCAAGGCTACTTTTTCAGCGAGCCGCGCATCATCAGCGGGCATGACCTATCGACTCATTTCTATTCTTACTATGAACTGCTTAACGAACTGAGCAAAGAGCAGCCTAACATAAAGCGTGTGACAGAGTACATAGAGCGGGATTTATCACTGTCCTATCAAATTTTAAAATTTTTAAACTCATCCCATAGCCGTTTGAGCCAGAAAATTGAAAGCATTCAACAGGCCATTATGTTGCTGGGATTTAATGAAATCAAACGGTGGATATATATCCTTTCCTTTAAGGATTTAAGCAGGAAAGGGCATTCCAGCAAGCACGAAATCATTAAGATTTCTTTGATAAGAGCAAAGCTTTGCGAACTGCTGGCGAGAAAGACATCCCGGCCGCAGCCTGCTTCTTATATGCTGATCGGTATGTTTTCTCTCATAGACACCCTCCTGCATAGAGAAATAGAGGAAATTGTTCAAGAATTGCCTTTAAAAGATGAAGTCGGGCAAGCATTATTAGGCCATCAAAACGACTACTACCAAATGCTTGAGCTTGTGAAATTAATTGAAAGCAACAACTGGGACACTTGCTCGGAATTAGGCAATCAACTCGACAAAGAAGAAGCGTATGAATGTTATTTAGAGGCTCTGGAATGGTGTCATAATCTTATGGACGCAAAATGATTGCGGTCCTCTGACCACCGCAAAGCAAGAATCATTCGGCTTTGCGTTCCGATAAGGCTGATATAGATGCCGTCGGGATTAAAGACCGTATCCACTTCATGCCGGACGCCCATTTGTTTGATTAGGCGCTTGATGGTTTGTTTATCGGACTGCTCGGCTGCGGTCAGAATGCGGCGCGAGAGCTCCCGCGAGCCCGCAATGCGGCTGAGAACAAGCTGGGCATCCGCAAATATCCCTCCGGCCTGCTTCGCTGAACGGATAAAGGTATCAATATTGTTGGCAGGAGCGGGCGGACGGCGTACCTCATACGGATACACGTAAAACCAGGGATAACGATATCTCATGGGAGCACCTCACAAAAAAGGGATGTTTCTATATGTATAGATCCCTAATTGCCGAATATGACAAAGCGAAAAGGCCACAACTTTAGCGTTGCGGTCTTTTTCGGTGTTTGTCGGTCAGGAAACGCCAAGAATCGCATATTCAATTTTGAAAATACGGTATGAAGGACTATAGTCTTACTTAGTAAAAATGCGAAACACGTTAAAATCAAGGGAATTAAGAATCTTTCTCAATTTCGGCACATATAAACGCTCTTTCGCATAGAAAGATAGTCCCGTTCTTGTTGTGATTCCTTTGAGTATAAGGACCTATTGAGATTTGCGGTGTCACGCAGGACTTTTTTGCATACTTTTCGGTGAAAAATGAGCCGAAAGCAGATACACTATTAGTAACAGATCAAATACCTAGGACTCGTTCACCATACACAATTCATTGATCTTTCAAAAAAAGGAGTGTGGAAACGATGGAAAAGAAACTTGAAGAAGTAAAACAATTGTTATTCCGACTCGAACTTGATATTAAAGAAACGACAGATTCATTACGAAACATTAACAAAAGCATTGATCAACTCGATAAATACAATTATGCAATGAAAATTTCGTGAAAAAGACTTGGAAACAAGTCTTTTTTTTCGTTCTACCGATACAATAAATGGATAAAGTATTATATGATTGTTAAAAAACGAAAAACCTGCTGTCCTTTAAATGTCCCATTTAGTAAAATGGAATGGGAGGGGGGAAGTCGTTATTGAGCAGATATGTTTAGATTCTGTCCGGATCAAGGAGAAAATGAAGGAGATTGTGGAGCAAAACATATTTAACGAGGATTTGTCACAACTTCTTTACTCATTTATTGATTCTAAAGAAACATTCTCCTTTGCTGAATCCACAATCTTACATTATGTTGTTTTTGGAGGGGAGAATTTAGATGTTGCAACAAGGCTTGGCGCGGGAATAGAAATTCTTATTCTTTCATCAGATATTATGGATGATCTTGAAGATGAAGATAATCACCATGCATTATGGATGAAAATTAATCGCTCGGAGTCGTTAAATGCAGCACTTTCCTTGTATACAGTAGGATTAACGAGTATTTATTCATTAAATAACAATCCTCTAATTTTTAAATATGTTTTAAAATACGTAAACGAGGCCATGCAAGGTCAACATGACGATATCACTAATAAATCTAAAACAGAAGATGAAAGTTTAGAAGTAATTAGATTAAAATGTGGAAGTCTGATTGCACTAGCAAATGTAGCAGGTGTTTTATTGGCTACAGGAGTATATAATGAAACAGTTGAAAGATATTCCTACTATAAAGGGATTATTGCTCAAATTTCTGGAGATTATTATGTTCTTTTATCCGGAAATCGCAGTGATATTGAAAAAAACAAACATACACTGATTTACTTATATCTTAAGCGCCTTTTTAATGATGCTTCGGAAGATTTATTATACTTAATTTCACATAAAGACTTATATTATAAATCGTTACTTGATAAAGAGAAATTCCAAGAAAAATTAATTAAAGCGGGAGTTACTCAATACATTTCGGTATTATTGGAAATATATAAACAGAAATGTATTTCTGCTATAGAACAATTAAATTTAGATAAAGAAAAAAAAGAGCTAATAAAGGAATGCTTATTAAGTTATACAAAGGGGGATACAAGATGCAAGACCTAATTAACTACTTTTTAAATTATCCTGAGGCTTTAAAAAAATTGAAAAATAAAGAAGCCTGCCTTATAGGTTTTGATGTGCAAGAAACTGAAACAATAATTAAAGCTTATAATGATTATTATCTGGCTGATCCAATAACCCGTCAATGGGGTGATTAATAGGTGGATTAATATTGAAGAACTTAATAAAAAAATTCACAATAGCTGTAATTGTTTTGAGTATCCTTTATATAAGCTATACAACTTATATCAGTATGAATGGAATTATTATTGGGACTAAGATTCATAAAAATGATAAAAGTCAATTTATGATAGAAGAAATATCGGAATCTTCATATGGACAATTTGTTGGTCTGAGACAGGGAGACATCATATTAAAAATTAATAAAGAAAAACCTTCAGACAAACATTTGAAATGGGGATATTTGAGTCATATTAACAGTCTGGATATTTTGAGAAGTGGAAAAAAGATTCATCTCAAAGATTTTGATTTAGTTACTCTAAATAGACCTTATAGTTTTTTTCTGTTCGTACTTCCTTTGGTTTTTTATTTTTTAAGCATAATATGTATTTTTTATATACTTAAAGTAAATAAAAAAAGGAGATCATTTGCTGCCTATATTCTTATTCTATTGTTATTAGACATTTCGATAGCATATATAAGTGCAGGCGGACCATTTAGAGGACATATAATCAATCGGTATATTAACTTGTTTACTTTTATATCTTCTCCTATTCTTTATCTTCAATTTATACAAAGATACCTTGGAGAAATAGGTAAAACTTTTTTGAATAGACTTTCTTTTCTTTATATCATACCAATATTTAATCTTGGTATTGAGTTTTTTCAAGACTATTTACAAGTAGATATTGATTTTTTAGCAACTCTTAATTTGGTTTCTTTTGCAACTTTGACTCTATTTTCTTTTTCAGCGATATACTTACATCTTAATAAATATAAATATGCTGAGCATTCGTTTATTCTTAAATTACTAATTTTAACAAACACTCTTTCATTTGCGCCTTTTTTGATATTTTTTGTTCTTCCAATAATATTTACAGGTAATTATATTTTCCCGGCATTAGCTTCGGCGTCATTACTAGTACTAATTCCGTTCGGGTTAGTATACCAATTTGTAGCCAATAAGATGTTTGATATAGAGTTTATCTTAGGAAGAATGAGATACTATGCTCTACTTGCCATGATACCAACTCTTCTAATAGTTGGTGCATTAGTTCTGTTTGATGTAATGGACATCCAGATGAACCCTGTGCGTCAAACTGTATTTTTTTTCGTTGTCATGTTCGCTGTCTTTTATTTTAAAGAGGTCATGGATTTTAAATTTCGGTTAAAACGTTTCTCCGAAAAATTCAACTATCAGGACAGTATATTTAAATATACTCAGCTAATGAGGGGTGTAACTTCTCTTCAACAAGTTTTTAAAGAACTGAAAAATACTATACTGGATGTTTTGCTTGTAAGCAAAGCTTATACCTTTGAGGTTACTCCTGATCACAAAGTGATATTTTTAGATAAGCATGAAGTTGGACCGGACTGGAATTTTTATCAAGAGGAATTTGAAAACGTAACTTCAGAAATTGGGAAAATTATAGAAGTCAATCAAGGCTTTCTTATGAAAGTTGGTGAACGAGGCGGTAGTTCTTATGTTCTGCTTTGTTTATCTAATATTAACACTCCCCGGCTAACACGTGATGAAATATCGTGGCTGAAAACACTGTCTTTTTATACAAGTGTGTCCATGGAAAATGTCCTGCATATTGAGGAGCTCATGGAACATTTGAAGGACTTAAAACAAGAGGGAACCAACCCCATCTGGCTGAAAAAGCTAATGTTTGCAATCGAAGAAAAACAGCGTTCAGGACTCGCCCGCGATCTCCACGATTCGGTTCTTCAGGATTTGATTTCCTTAAAACGCCAGTGTGAGCTGTTTTTGGGTGATTTCAAGAAGGATGATAATCCGTGCCGTGAAGAGGTGCAGGACAAGCTTGTACAGATGAATGAGCAGATGTCTGATGTGATTTCGATGACGAGGGAGACGTGTCATGAGCTGCGGCCGCAGCTTCTGTATGATCTTGGATTAGTGAAGGCGCTGTCGAAGCTGGTGGCGCAGCAGCAGGAGCGGGTTCCGTTTCACATTCGTTTAAATACCGGGAGATTTACGGCTTCCCTTGATCTGGATTCGCAGCTGAATTTGTACCGGATCATTCAAGAGTTTCTGTCTAATGCGGTCAAGCACTCTCAGGCGACGGATGTGCTGATTATGCTCATCAGTATTCAAAACAAAATCGTTCTTCATTATGAGGACGATGGCGTTGGGTTTGATCAGGAAAAGAATACTGAGCATTCCATGAGCATGGGGCTTTCTGGCATTAAGGAGAGAGTCAGGGCTTTAGATGGGCGCCTTCGGATTGAAAACAAGTGAAGGAAAGGGCTTTAAGGCTGATATTGAAATCGAATTGTAATGGATTTATAACGGAAACGACTTGGCACAGGCCAAGTCTTTTTTATAAAATGGAAAAGAGTGAGTAAAAGGGAGGAAAACATGAAAAAGATACTAGTGATTGATGACCATCCGGCTGTCATGGAAGGCACCAAGACAATTTTGGAAACGGATTCGAATTTGTCTGTTGATTGTCTCAGTCCTGAACCGAGCGAACAGTTTATCAAGCAGCATGATTTCTCGTCATATGATCTCATTTTAATGGATCTGAATTTAGGCGGCGAGGTCAATGGGATGGAGCTTTCTAAACAGATTTTACAAGAGAATCCTCATTGTAAAATTATCGTGTATACCGGTTATGAGGTCGAGGATTATTTCGAGGAAGCGATTCGTGCGGGTCTGCACGGTGCCATCAGCAAAACGGAATCTAAAGAAAAGATCACCCAATACATATACCACGTACTCAACGGAGAAATTTTAGTCGATTTTGCTTACTTTAAACAGCTGATGACTCAGCAAAAAACAAAGCCGGCTCCTTCCTCTCAAAAAGAACAAGATGTGCTCACACCTAGAGAATGCCTGATTCTTCAAGAAGTTGAAAAGGGATTTACAAACCAAGAAATCGCAGATGCCCTTCATTTAAGCAAGCGGTCCATTGAATACAGCTTGACATCGATTTTCAATAAGCTGAATGTCGGTTCACGGACGGAAGCGGTTTTGATTGCGAAATCAGACGGTGTACTTTAAATGTTGGGGGTGTAGATGATGGATACGAAACACACATTGCTTGAAGCGCTTGGTATAGAGATTGTTGAAAACACAGCGGAACGATGCGTTGCGGTCATGCCGGTGGATCATCGGACGGTGCAGCCGTTCGGATATTTGCATGGGGGCGCTTCAGTGGCCCTGGCGGAAACAGCGGCGAGCGCAGGTGCACAGAACCTGATTGATCATTCAACACAGGCTTGTGTCGGTTTGGAGATTAACGCCAACCATTTAAAATCTGTAAAGGAAGGAACGGTAAAGGCGATAGCCGAGCCCGTTCATATCGGCAGAACGACGATTGTCTATCACATTCACATATATGACGAGCAAGAGAGGCTGATCTGTATATCCAGATGCACGCTGGCTGTCATCAAGAAATAAAAAAACAGCCGGAACTCTGCCTGTCCGGCTGCTTATTTTTATAGATAAGAATCCTCTTTTCGTTTAATCACAAAGTTTCTGATTCCGTTATAGTCATCCTGTACACTTCTCTCATCAAGCTTGACGCCGGAGTTATACGCAGCACGGCAGATCAAGTGCCCGCCGATCGGCGACGTAATAAAGATAAAGAGAATCCCAAGCAGGATTTTAGCGGAGAGCTCCCCCGTCACAAACCACAAATAGAAGAAGACACCGAGCAGAATCATATTGACACCTAATGTTGAGCCTTTAGAAGCAGCATGAGCGCGTGTAAACACATCGGGAAGGCGAAGTACGCCAAATGAAGCAATGAGGCATACAAGAGCTCCCAGCAATATGAATACAGCCACAACAACTTTAGCGGTTTCGATCATTTTCGATAATCTCTCCTTTCTCCAGGAACTTGGAAAATGCGATCGTTCCGATAAACGATAAAATCCCCAGCAACAAAATAATATCCAAAAACGCACTTGTTTTCAGCAAAATGGAGACAAGCGCCGTGATTGCGATCAGATTGATGCCGATTGCATCCAGAGCCACGACCCGGTCAGGCACAGTCGGCCCTTTAATGACACGAATGACATACAAAAAGGTAGACACTGCCATAATGCCGAGCGCGATTTGCAGGATCAGCGTAAACATCAGCGGCTCACCTCCTGTATGGCTTTTTCAAATGACTCCCGAATATCAAAAATCGCTTTTTCCGCATCCTCGATATCCATTGCATGAATATAAAGTATTGTTCTGTCATCAGAAATATCCATCACCAAGGTTCCCGGCGTTAGTGTAATGAGCAGGGAAAGCAGGGTGATTTCCCAGTCCTTCGTCAGTTCAGTTTTAAAAGCAAAAATACCCGGTCTTATATTCAGTTTTGGAGATAAGACTGATTTCATCACACTGACATTGGCAAGGTACAGTTCCTTTATAAAAATGAAACAGAGCTTGATGATAGAAATCAATTTCCATAGATAAAACTGGCGAGTGAAAAAGCGCCGGAAGAAAAAGAGAGAGAGCATGCCCAGAATATAGCCTGTAATGAATCCTGCGGCGCTTGGACTGTTGCTTAAGAACATCCAGCAAAAAGCGAGAAACACATTTAATAAAATTTGAAATGCCATGCGATCTACTCCTTCAGAACAGCTTCGATATATTTTTCCGGATTCAGCAGCGTCTCGGCCGCTTGATCAACGTAAGGCGACACCCATTCTGTACCCAACCCGAAGAGAAGAGACAGCAAGAGAAAAATAGCTGCCGGATAAAGAAGTCCTTTAGCTGTTCGATGATTTGGTTTTGGCGTTTCTTTTTCTTCGCCCCAAAACGCATGTATAAAGATCCTCAGCACAGAGTACAGTACGAGCAGACTCGAAAGCAGAATCAGCATGGATATCGTAAATTCACCTTCTGCGAAGCCGCCCTCTGCAATTTTAAATTTGCCGACAAATCCGCTTAGTGGCGGAATGCCTGCAAGAGAAATAGCGGAAATGAAAAACATCCATCCAAGAACAGGATAGCGTTTGATCAGCCCGCCCATTTTATGCAGGCTCGCGGTTCCAGTCAATGCGATCAGCGTACCTGCCAGCATAAACAAAGCGCCCTTAATCAGCATATCGTGAATCAGATAGTAGATCGCGCCCTGAATGGATGCGGGGGTGTGTACTGCCACACCGAACAAAATCACGCCGACAGCAGTAATAATGTTATAGATCACAATTTTCATGACATTCGAATAAGCGAGTGAACCGATCACACCGAAAATCACAGTCAGCGCCGCCAGCCAAATCATCAGCTGATGGGTAAAGGCTGTATCGTGAATAAAAATCAATGTGAAAACCCTCGCAATCGCATATAACCCGACTTTTGTCAGCAAAGCGCCGAACAACGCGGAGATTGCTGCCGGTGGCGCGTAATAAGAGCCTGGAAGCCAAAAGTAGAGGGGGAAGATTCCGCCCTTCATGCCAAATACCAAAAGCAGCAGGACACCAATCACAGTGATCAGCCCGGTTTGTCCTGTTTCGCTGATTTTCACGCTAAGATCCGCCATGTTTAACGTGCCGGTTACAGCGTATAAAAAGCCGACCCCTATGACAAACAGGGCAGACGACACGATATTAAACACAATATATTTAAGGGATTCGCGCAGCTGAATTTTTGTGCCGCCTAATACAATCAGCATATAGGAAGCAATAAGCAGAAGCTCAAAAAATACGTACATATTAAATAAATCGCCTGTTAAAAACGCTCCGCTGACGCCGGCAAGCAAGAACTGTACGCCGGAGTAGTAAAAGGAGCGCTCCCGTTTTTCACCGATAGAACGGAAGGAATAAAGCCCAACTAATAAACCGATGACCGCTGTTGTGAGAACGAGCAGGCTGGCGAATTGGTCTGCGGCAAGCACAATGCCGTACGGCGCTTTCCATCCGCCTAGGCTGAGTGTCTGGATGCCTTTTGTGAAGACAGTCTGTACAAGTATGCCGCTAATCACAATCCCGATGGCCGATGCCGCCGTGCTGAAGATTCTCATGAGCATAAGATTCTTCGTCATGAAAATCAGAAGAATAGCCGACAAAAGCGGGATCAGGATTGGCAAAATAACAAAATTATTCATGTTGATCATTTCCCCTCATTTGATCCATATCGTCCGATTTCAATTCCTGATAAGCGCGGAAGGCCATGACGAGGATGAATGACGTAACGCCAAAAGAAATGACAATTGCGGTCAAAATCAGGGCTTGCGGAAGCGGATCGACAAATGATTTGGCATGCTCGCTCAAAATCGGAGCGGCGCCTTTCTTTAATCCTCCCATAGTCAAAAGCATTAAATGAACGCCATGGCTTAACAGTGCTGTTCCGATAATGACACGAAGCAGGCTTTTAGACAGCAGCAAATACGTAGCAGCCATAAAAATAATACCGGCTAATACAGCCATTAAGATTTCCATTATTCTTCCTCTCCAATCGTTTGAATAATGGTCATCGTTATGCCTACGACAACAAGATAAACGCCTAAATCAAATATCGTCGCTGTGGCGAGCTCCGTTTTCCCAAGGATCGGCAGCTGAAAGTATCCGAATGTGTGGGTTAAAAAAGGAGCCCCGAAGACAAAGGAGCCAACGCCTGTTAATACAGCGAGCAGAAGGCCGGCTCCCGCGACATAAATGAAATTGACCGGCAAAAGGGAACGCACGGTTTTTAAATCATATGCCAAGAGCAAGAGAACGATGGAAGAGGACGTGATCAGTCCGCCGACAAAGCCTCCTCCGGGCGCGTTATGCCCTGATAAAAATAAATAGAAAGAGAAAAGCAAAATGATAAAGGATACAAGCTTTGTCGCGGTTTGAAGAATCAAGTCATTTGTTTTTTGTTCATTCACCGCTTTTCCCCTCCTCTTTTACTTTTGTTTTAATCATGCTGTAAATGCCGAGAGCGGCTATTGTTAATACCGTAATTTCAAACATTGTATCAAATCCCCTGAAATCAACAAGAATGACATTGACGACATTATCCCCTCCGCCGAGATCGTGGCTGTGTTTGACAAAGAAGGACGCAATGCTGTCTTTTGTCCGCTGGCTTGAGGATGCGATACCAAGCAGAGTAACAATAATACCGACGCCTAAAGAAATGATAAAATTCGTCATCCGGAACGTTCTCGTTTTTGTTTTCAGCCTCAGTTTCGGCAAATGGTAGAAGCAAAGCAGAAACAGTGCCACAGAAATCGTTTCAATGACGAGCTGAGTCAATGCCAAGTCCGGCGCTCTGAAAATGACAAAAAACAATGCAAGCGTATAACCGACAACACCGAGTGCAATGATCGCCGTCAGTCTTGACCTAGCAAAAACAGTCGCCACTGTGGCGCTGATCATGACAAGCGTCAAAATGATTTCGTATACACCGATTTTAGCCATGCCTTCCGTTTTAAATGAAAATCCGCCTTTAATGGCAAAAGCTCCGCCTATCAGAATGATGAAACCAGCGAAGATATACAGCAAATAATCTCTTAAAAACCCGGTCATATATTGTTTTGTGACCCGGTAAGAGCCTTTCTCCATCAGAGTCAAAAGCTTATCGTATAACCGGTTGAGTGTGAGTTTCGAAGGAAACAGTTTATAGATTCCTTTCCACTTATTCAGCGACAAATAACCAATTGTTCCGATCACAACAATACCCGCAGTCATGAGCAATTCCGTTGTAACCCCATGCCACTGTGAAATGTGAACGTGGAATTTCTCATGGCCGGCAAGCAGTGTCGGATAGATTGAGTTCATCGCAGGCTCTATCAGGCTGTACGACAATATATTCGGGAAAAAGAAGAGACTGACAGCCAAAGCGACAAGAATGACTGGTGGTACGAGCATGCCGACAGGCGCCTCGTGAGCCGGTTTTTCAAGCTGCTCAGGCTGGTAATTTCCTCTGAATGTTTTAAACAGCAATTTCATGCTGTAGATAAACGTAAATACACTTCCGATCCAGGCGAAAAGAGGGAACAGAACGCCCCATGTCTGCACGTTGAACAGGTCAAAATGTGTCACGCGAAGCATGCTTGTGAAAAACATTTCTTTACTCAAAAATCCGTTAAACGGCGGTAAGCCGGCCATTGAAAATGTCCCGATTAAGGAAATGGTAAATGTAATCGGCATAATCGCCATTAGGCCGCCTAGCTTCCGGATATCCCGTGTGCCTGTTTCGTGATCGATAATCCCGACTGCCATAAACAAGCTTCCTTTAAAGGTTGCGTGGTTGATCAAATGGAAAATGGCAGCCATAGCGGCAACTGTATAATATTCTGTATGTCCGTAATGAAGGGCCGCAGCACTGACTCCAAGCATGGAGATGATCATGCCGAGCTGGCTGACGGTTGAAAACGCCAAAATCGATTTTAAATCAGTTTGTTTCACGGCATGGAATGAACCCCAAACCATCGTAAAAAGGCCAACGAGGGACACGATCCAAAACCACTGGGCTGAAAAGGCGAAAATAGGACTGAATCTCGCAATCACATAAATGCCGGCTTTTACCATAGTAGCTGAATGGAGATAAGCGCTGACAGGCGTCGGAGCTTCCATCGCGTCAGGGAGCCAGATGTAAAAAGGAAATTGCGCTGATTTCGTAAAAGCCCCTAATAAAATGAGAATCATAGCCGGGATAAACAATTCGTGGCCGGCAATTAATTGAACCTGATGAACCATCTCTCTAATACTGAAGGAATCCGTTATCAAATAAAGGAGAATAAATCCGCCGAGCATGCACAGCCCGCCGCTGACCGTAATCAAAAGTGATTTGGCTGCGCCATAGCGCGACTTTTCCCGCTTATACCAATAGCCGATCAGCAAAAAGGATGAAAGGCTTGTAAGCTCCCAGAACATGTAGAGAACCATGACATTGTCTACTAGAACGACGCCGAGCATGGCGCCCATGAACATCAATAAGTAGACATAAAAGGGCCCAAGCTGTTCTTTTTCTTTCGATAAATAAAAAATGCTGTAAAGAGTGACCAAAGAGCCAATGCCTGTGATCAGTAAAGCGAATAATAACCCGAGGCCGTCTATATAAACGGTAAAGTTAATGCCGAGTGACGGAATCCACTCTAATACCGATCGAAGTGTTTCTCCAGATTGCGTCATCCTGATCATTGGGAGAAAGTATATAAACAGCAAGACGGGCAGGATCAACACAAACCAGCCCGTATGCACTCTTTTTGCGTATTTTGCCAAGAAGGGAATGATAAAAGCAAATAAAAAAGGCGATAAAATAGCAAGATGTAAGAGCTGCAAAGATAAGACCTCCTTTTCTCGTTCTCAATTGAAAAATGCGCTATGTATGAAATATACGGTCAAACGACCTAGTCCAAATTATATCGCACTTTTCTGCAAGCTGCCACGCTTCGAACTGCTATAATGGGTTTTTATGAGTTCTTTTGACCTCAAAATAAGTCTAACAAAAAAGAGGTTATTTGTATATTTAAAATCAATCCTGATCAAGCTGAAGGTAAGGAGCTGGTCATGTGAAAAGAAAAGTCGTGATGTGCTCAGGTTTATTCTGCTCAGTATTTGCAGGGGCATTCATGTTGAATCAATATGACGGGCGCAGCGGTGTGGCGGCTAGTGATGAGTGGGAGCTGTATTTACTGGAGCACCACCTGTCAGCCAGAATGAGTGAGACGGAATCAAAGGATCTGCCGTTTGGTCCCCGAGAGTATATTCGGATTGTGAATAAATAAAAAAAGAGTTCCGCATAAAACGGAACTCTTTCTGTTTATGAAGTGAAAAAACGAAGCAAAACTGTCGCGCAAATAACTGTGCCTGCACCGCCGAGACGGGTTGAAATTTGGGCAAACGGCATAAGGCCCATTCTTCCTGATGCTGATAAAATGGCAACATCACCCGTTCCGCCGAGGCCGCTGTGGCAGCAAGTAACGATTGCGGATTCAACCGGATACATGTTCATCAGCTTGCCTACAAAATATCCAGAACCAATCATCGCGATAACAACTGAAATACAAATGATGACAAACGGAATAGAAATCACAGACGCTACGTCATCCAACGGAATAAAGAGGATGCCGAGACCGACCATCAGCGGCCATGTAAAGCTTGAAGAAATAAACTTATAAAGCTGGTAAGCGCCTTCTTCCATTTTTTTCGGAAGAATATTTGCATACTTGACAGCCGCAGCTGAAATAATCATTAAGATCGCGCCCGGGATGAAGATGAATTTCTCCAATAACCCGCCAAAAATAAAGAATGTACACGCGAGCAGAACTCCTGCTCCCATTAATTTGAAATCAATTTTTGCTTCGGCTTCTTTTTGATTGAAAATCTCATTTGCTTTTTTAGATTTTACGAGACGTCCGTTCCCATTTAGATCTGGACGCTTATCGCCAAGCTTTTTCATTAAGGCTGCACATATGATAGCAAAAACGTTTCCTATAATTGCGGCTGGAACCAGCTGAGACACAAATACATCAGCAGATGAGCCCAGTATTTGTGAGTAGGCGATTGAAAGCGGTAAAATTCCTTCGCCTATTCCCCCGGCAATAATCGGGACAACAACAAAGAAAAAGGAATCATAGGCACTATAGCCAAAAATAAATCCGACAAGGATGCCGGCTGCAACGGCCGCGATCGTTCCTGCAACCAGTGGAACGAACATTCTGATAAACCCCTGTATTAAAACAATTCTGTTCATACCGAGGATACTTCCCACAACAAGGCAAGCGATATAGAAATAAAGGAAGTTAGACGTTTTCATCAAGTTGGTTACAGCGTCTAAAGATGTTGAATTCAGTACATTGTAAAAGACTAAAAATGAAGGAACAAACAAAGATAAAATAGCAGGGCCGCCAATATCCTTCAATATCGGTATGCGTTGGCCTATGTCTCCGAGAAACACACCAAGAATCATAATGATGGCAAACCCGCCAAGCATATTTGCCGGCAGCTCATTGTAATAGGCTGCAAGAATAATAATAACAGCTAATACTGTGTATAAAGGCAGAGGAATCACACCGATTTCCCAAGACCAGATTTTTTGAAACAGGTTTTTCCCCTGTGAGTCTTTTGGCTCAGGTGAAATTGTCCCCGTTTTTGGAATTGCTCCCATGTCATACACCCCCATGTATTGTTTGTTACAGTCTACAAGAAAGCGTTAACACTTCATATTTTTTTAAGTTAAAAAACTAATAAACAATTAAATTAAGGGGGTCTTTTGGATTAGAAAAAAATCCCTGAGAATCGTCTTCCCAGGGGAAAATGTTTTATCTTTTTCCTTTAATATAGGGCACGCCATTGGCTTTTGGCGCATCTGCCCGCCCGATAAAGCCGGTTAAAGCGAGAATCGTTAAGACATAAGGAGCCATCAGCATATACACATTTGGTATGTCTTTAAAAAGAGGGAGCAGCGATCCAATGATGCTTAAGCTTTGGGCGAATCCGAAAAACAGGGCGGCCCCCAGTGCTCCGATCGGATGCCATTTTCCGAATACAAGCGCTGCCAGGGCGATAAAGCCTTGCCCGGAGATGGTAGAGTGCGTGAAATCAAGCGCAATTGTAGAGGCATATACGCCGCCGCCGAGACCGCCGAACAATCCGCTGATCATCACGCCGATGTAGCGCATTTTATATACGTTGATTCCCATCGTATCGGCCGCCATCGGATGCTCTCCGACAGAACGGATACGAAGGCCGAACGGCGTTTTGAACAAGATAAACCAGGAAATAAAGGCAAGTGCTATTGCAAGAATAGACGTATAATAGACATCCGAAAAGAAGATCTTTCCCAAGACGGGAATATCGCCCAAACCGGGGATTTTCGTCTTATAAAAAGGCTCTGGAATTTTGTCTGTCTGCGCTTTGCCGTAGATCAGTTTGACGATAAATAAAGTTGCCCCAAGCGCCAGCATGTTAATGGCGACACCGCTGACTGTCTGGTCGGCGCGAAACGAAATCGCCGCTGCCGCGTGAATCAGTGAAAACAGGGCGCCTGCTGCCATGGCGGCAAGGAGCGAAAGCCAAGGTGCGGCGGCACCTAATTCCGGACCAAAAAATAAATTAAATAACACGCTGGTGAACGCCCCGATAATCATGAGGCCTTCTAGGCCGATATTCACAACACCTGATCTCTCGGAAAACACGCCACCGAGAGCAGTTAAAATAAGCGGGGCCGCATAGACGAGTGTGGCAGGGACAATGATAGATAAAATCTGCACAATGTCCACTTAGTTCCCCCCCTTTTTCTTCAATTTGCCCATGACGAAACGAATCGCATAGCTTGAAGCCACAAACAGAATAATAATGGCAATCACAATATCAACGACCTCTGATGGAACGCCTGATTCAATCGGCATATTTAATGCGCCGATTTTCAGACCGCCAAGCAGGCATGCCGCCAGTACAACGCCGACGGCTGTGTTTCCCCCGAGAAGAGCGACAGCGATACCGTCAAAGCCTACGCCGGTAAATGCGCCTTTCACTGCTGCGTATTCGAATGTCCCTAGGCCCTCCATGGCTCCGGCAAGGCCTGCAAAAGCGCCGGAGATAAGCATGGAGGTCATGATATTCTTCCGCACGCTCATGCCGGCATACTGGGAAGCGTGCTGGTTAAACCCGACCGCCCGGAGCTCAAATCCCTTTGTAGTTTTGTTGATGATAAACCACATGATAACTGCTGCGAGAAGGGCAACGATGATTCCCAAATGCAGCCGTGAGTAATCGGTGATCTGTTCAAGAAAAGGAGAGCGGAGGGAGGCGGATTCGTGAATTTTCCCCGTCTTGTCCTGATGATCTGTCAAGACGTTTGAAATGATGTAATTGGTCATGTGCAGCGCGATATAATTCATCATAATGGTGACAATGACTTCATGAACGTAAAATCGCGCTTTCAAAATGCCGGGAATAAACCCCCATAATCCTCCTGCAGCTGCCGCTGTAATCAATGCGAGCGGCAAGTGAATATATGCCGGTCCGTCAAACGCCGTACCGACCCAAACCGCTGCTGTCCAGCCGACGAGCAGCTGGCCCTCGACGCCGATATTAAAGAGTCCGGTTCGGAATGCAAAGGCGACAGCCAATCCGGATAAAATATAAGGCGTAATTTGCCGGATGGTTTCTCCGACATAATAGATCTCTCCGAATATCCCATTCCACAAAGCCGAATATCCGCTGGCCACACTGTAGCCGCTCACAAGCATAATCAACGCGCCGGCCGCAAGACCAAGTATGATTGCGATGAGCGGCACGAGTAAATGAGAGAGTCGTTTAACCATTTGCTTTCCCCGCTTCCTTTTGCGTGCTTCCTGCCATCAAGAGACCAAGCTCCTGTTCAGTGGTTTCCTGCGGATTAACGCTGGCGATAATGCGTCCTTCAAAAATAACGGCGATTCTGTCACTGAGATTCATAATTTCTTCAAGCTCAAACGAGAGGAGAAGAACGGCTTTCCCGGCATCACGCTGCTCAATGAGCTTTTTATGGACAAATTCAATCGCTCCGACATCAAGGCCGCGAGTCGGCTGGGCGGCAATTAATAAATCAGGATTTCGGTCTATTTCCCGCCCGATAATCGCTTTTTGCTGGTTTCCGCCTGACAATGCCCGAGCGTGTGTATATTCATCCGGCGTTCTGACATCGTACTCAGTGATCAGGCTGCGTGCTTTTTTGTACATTTCGCCTTTATGTAAAACGCCCAATGCTGAATACGGCTTTTTGTAATAGCTTTGCAGCAGGATATTCTCTCCGATTGGAAAATCAAGGACGAGACCGTGTTTATGGCGATCCTGAGGGATATGGCCGATCCCGGATTCAGTGATTTTTCTTGGCGTCAGGTTTTGGATCTGTTTTCCGTTTAAGGTGATTGTTCCTGAATCTGTTTTGCGGAGTCCTGTCACCGCTTCGATCAGCTCAGATTGCCCGTTTCCGTCGACGCCTGCTATGCCGACTATTTCTCCCGCTTTGACTGAAAGAGACAAATCTCTGACTGTCTCTATTCCGCGGGTATCCTTTACAGTTATGCCGTCAATCGCAAGCACTTCCGCTCCCGGCTGAGCAGCTCTCTTTTCGGTTTTGAACGATACCTCACGGCCGACCATTAGACTGGCGAGTTCGTCTTGGTTTGTATCACGGACATCAAGGGTTTTGATGCCTTTTCCTTTACGGATAACCGTAACGCGGTCACAAATCTCCATAATCTCTTTCAGCTTATGGGTGATTAAGATGATGGACTTCCCTTCTTTGACCAGGTTCTTCATAATTTGCATCAGTTCCTTAATTTCATGAGGCGTCAAAACAGCCGTCGGTTCATCAAAAATCAGAATGTCGGCACCGCGGTAGAGGGTTTTTAATATTTCTGCGCGCTGCTGCATACCGACTGATATGTCAGCTGCTTTTGCTTCAGGATGGATCTGCAGGCCGTATCGATCGGAAATGTCCTGCACCTCTTGGCCAGCACGCTTCCGGTCAATTCTGCCAAACTTCTTTGGCTCCTTCCCGAGAATAATATTTTCAGCAACTGTAAAGGTGTCAACAAGCATAAAGTGCTGGTGCACCATTCCAATTCCAAGGTCATTCGCTTTGTTCGGGCTGTTGATGTGCACCTTCTCGCCGCGCACCCGAATTTCACCCCGCTCCGGCTGATACAGCCCGAAAAGGACATTCATCAATGTTGATTTCCCCGCTCCGTTTTCACCGAGCAACGCGTGTATTTCGCCTTTTTTGACCTGAAGATTGATATTGTCATTGGCGACGATACCTGGAAACGCCTTGCGGATATTGAGCATTTCAATGACATATTCCATTGATTGACCGCTCCTTTATTTCAAAATAAAAGAAAAACAAGGGATAAGGGCTCGACCTCCTTATCCCTGCGATTCTTATTCAGCTTTAAAGGTTTTCAGCTCTTTCTCAGTTGCCGGGACTTCCAATCCGTCGATGATTTTTTTCTTCCATTTATCGACCGCTTTGATCACATCATCCGATAGATTTTGTTTAGATGGAGAAATGCCGACTCCGTCTTGATCAAGCCCGTAGGTAAGTGTTTCGCCGCCCGGGAACTTTCCGTCACTCGCTTTTTTCGTTACATCTTCAACGACTGTATCTACTTTTTTCACCATGGAAGTGAGGGTGACGTTATCATCTGTTCCTTCTACCTGGCCTTCTGCGTATTGGTCTTTATCGACACCGATGACCCAGACATCGCGTTTTGGATCTTCTTTCTTCAGGTTTTTCGCTTCAGTAAAGACGCCTGTGCCAGTGGCGCCCGCAGAGTGATAAATAACATCTACGCCTGATTTATACATGCTTTCGGCGGTTGCTTTGCCGACATCGGCTTTATCGAAACCTCCTGCGTATTTCACTTCTACAACGGCTTTAGGGTTAACTGCTTGCACGCCGGCACGGAAGCCGACCTCGAATTTTTTGATTAACTCTGATTCCATGCCGCCTACAAAGCCGATTTTTCCTGATTTGCTTGATAGGGCTGCGGCCACTCCGACGAGAAATGAGCCTTCCTGCTCTTTAAACGTAATACTTGCGACGTTGTCTTTATCGACAACAGCATCTATAATCGCGAAGTTTGTATTTTTGCGCTGGTCAGCAATTTCGCTGATTGAATCCTCCATTAAGTAGCCGACGCCGTAAATTAAGTCAAAATTCTCACGCGCCAATTTATTTAAGTTCGTTGTATAGTCTGCATCTGATTTGGATTGAAGATAGTCGTAACCGTTTTTGCCTTTTTTCAGCCCATTCTCTTTCCCAAAGGCTTGGATGCCTTCCCAGGCTGATTGGTTGAAGGATTTGTCATCCACTCCGCCTACGTCAGTAACCATCGCCACACTGAATTTGTTTTTGCCTTCGCCTGAGCCGCTGCTTTTTTCGCTGTTTCCGCATGCTCCTAATATGGTGCCTGCTGCGATCACAAGTGACATCGCCAATCCGATTTTTCGTTTATTCAAGATATAACCCCCCAGAAAAATTTGGTTCAAAGCTGATCCGGCCAGTCATGTGATGGGCTGTCCTGAACAATTTCTTAGAATCGATAAAATTTTCTGATAATAACAAATGGAATGCGCTGAGACAGTTCTATTCTTCCCTGAATAAGCGTGGTGTGAGTATTTCCTTCGAAAGGCGGGGAAGAGAAGGATGCGGAAGGCGTTCCGGGCGGAAAACCGTGACATCGTTTTCTGAAGTAAGACTTATGACTTAGTTTTTCGGGATCAACTTACCAATCATAATTTATCATTTAACTAATAAGAAATAAATAGAATTTCGCATAATTTTTTAAAAAGTATCTATTTTTAGAATTGTTTGCTTAAAAATGTTGAAAGGCCTTTTGTTATTCTTGTATAACTTATCAACAATAGAATCAAGCATCTTGGCAAGAGATATGACAGAAAAAATGCACTGCTCAAAGCAAGCAGTGCGTTTTCTTATAGATATTGCTTTATTCCGTTAAGGTTACTGTTGTTGACGTTGTACTGAAACACAGGTCTTCCGATCGTTCCGTACGCCATTTCTACATTCAGAACCTGTATATCTTCAAGAAACTTTAAGTATTTTCGTATGGATACTTGAGAGATTTCAGTGTGCTTTGCCAAGTCTTCTGTCGTAAAAGATTCATTTTCAAATGACTGGATAC
Source organism: Bacillus sp. LJBS17 (assembly GCF_019334685.1). Taxonomy (NCBI): domain Bacteria; kingdom Bacillati; phylum Bacillota; class Bacilli; order Caryophanales; family Bacillaceae; genus Bacillus; species Bacillus sp. LJBS17. The sequence continues at coordinate 3,145,957 of NZ_CP079759.1, read as the reverse complement.
TGGACCAGATCAGCTTCAGCGTGCTTTTTGTAAGGCCTTTAGGAAGCTGCACTTTTTCTGTTGCTTCTTTCTTTTGAAAAAGCTCGGCGTCCAGTTCTTTTTGGCTCATGTTGCGATGGGTTGAATACACCTTTTGTTTTCGTCTGTAATCAGACAAAGCCGTTTGGAAACGTTCAAATTCAAACGGTTTGATTAAATAATCAACAGCTCCGTACCGAAGTGTTTTCTTGATCACGTCAAGCTCGCTGGCCGCTGAGATGACAATCACGTCAACCGCTTCATTTTGGGCTCTCAATTCCGTCAGCAGTTCCAGCCCGTTTTTTCCCGGCATATAAATATCAAGCAAAATGAGGTCGATATGATGCTCGCCTAAAATATGCAGAGCGCTTTGAAAGGAAGAAGCGATGCCTTTCAGCTGAAAGCCATCTATTTGGCTTAAGTATCGTTTATTTAATTCACCCACCATGGGGTCATCTTCAACTATTAGTACATTAATCATGATTTTCCTCCTTCGGTTCGTACGGGATGCGAATACTGAATGTCGTTCCTTCATTCTTTTCGCTTGTGAGGATCATTTGGCCTTTTAAATTTTCGATGCTTTGCTGTGTGAAATAAAGGCCGAATCCCCGGTTTTTGCCCTTTGTTGAATAGCCTTGTTCAAATACTTTGGCTTGGTCTTCTTCAGACATGCCTGCTCCAGTATCGGTAATTTCAATATCAAGTATGCTGTTATGGAAGCGCATGGACATGGTGATTTGTTTTTTCGGCATATCGGCAACGGCGTCTAAGCCATTGTTGATGAGATTTCCGATGATTGTAATAAGTTCATGGATGACAGAAGGGTCTGCCGCGTTCGGGATGACACCGTTGCATTCAATATCAAGATTTGCGCCCTGTTCACGTATAAAGCTTTGCTTTCCAAGCAGAAAACCGGCCAGTACGGAGCTTTTGACATCATTTATAATTTCACTTGTTTCTGATTTTTGCTGTATGGCTATATCTTTAATATAATCTCCAAGATCATCATACTCTTTCAGCTGGACGAGACCTAATATCACATGCAGTTTGTTCATAAATTCATGAGACTGCGCTCTCAGTGCGTTTGCATACATTTTAACACCGGAAAGCTGTTCAGCTAAATGTTTTACCTCGGTCTTGTCGCGGAATGTTGCAATCGCTCCGACAGTTTGTCCTTTCAGCTGGATAGGAACTTCATTAAACACAAGCTCCAGCCCGTTAATGCGGACGTCTCTGTCTTGAAGAGGTTTTTTTGTCTCAATGACCTTTTTCAAGCGGCTTTTCGGCAAGATGTCATCTACATCCTGATCAATGGGATTTGTGTTGATGCCCATTTTGACGAATAGGCGTTTTGCTTCCGCGTTGGCAAGTTTAATTTTGCCATGTTCATCGACAGCGAGTATTCCTTCCTTCGTCGATTCCAGCATCGCGCTCCGTTCTTCAAGCAGAGTCGCAATTTCATAAGGTTCAAGTCCGTACATGATATTTTTCACTGTACGGGCGACGATAACGGCTCCGATCACACCGACGAAGATGCTGACGCAAATAATAAAGTAAAGCGGCCGTAAGCTATGGCTGATCACTTCATCAATTTCATTTACGGTGATGCCGACCGCGACTGCACCGACCTGTTTTCCATTCTCCGCGTAGACAGGGACGAACGCTCTCTGCGATTTCCCGAGCGTGCCAGAGGCTGTGCTGATATGGACATGCCCTTTTAATACCTCGGACTCATCACCGCCCCTGAATTTTTTCCCGATTTTGCTCGGGTCAGGATGAGTTTTGCGGATACCGTTCATATCCATGACGACAACAAATTCCGTGCCGGTGATTTTCTGAACCCGCTTTGTGTAGCTCTGCAGTTCCTTTTGTTTTTTTCCGCTTTCTAAAGCAGCGGCTGTCATCGGCGCTTCAGCTACCATTTCAGCAGTCTGCAGCGCAGTGGCCTTTTCCTGATCTCTAATTCGTTTGGTGGTTTGGGCACCGACTGTAAAAAACGTAATGAGCAATGCGATTAATACAACGATACAAACAAATATGGTGAGTCTGGTTTGCAGTTTTAATGTTTTTTTCATATAAAACTTCCTTACGTTTTATGATTCCTGCGTACTACTTTACTCTCAAAATGCTGCTTTGTGAAGATTTGGGACCGTAATTCGTAAAAAGGAGAAAAAATGGAATAATTTATCTTGTCAATGTGTTTTAAGTCCTCCATAATAAATGAGGTAGATTATAGAAAGGGACTTTTTTATATGAAAAATACTTATTTGACAGGATATTTTCCGCTGATTGCGATCCTGCTTTTTAGTTCGTCCTTATCCATCTCAACTTCACTTTATGCGTTGAAGATGCTGTCTTCATTTGGAATGTATGATGGAATGCTCGATTATTTTTCAGAGAAAGGAATCAGGCTTGCGTTATTTGCTGCCTTTGCACTTTTATATTTTATGGTTCTGTCCGCTCTGAAATTGATTGCAAATACCGTGACCGAGCTGTCATTGTTGTTTTTTGCTAATGATCCGGAAGGGAACAACCTGAAAAAACTCAGAATGGGTTCCATGATTTATTTGGGCGGCGGGATTTTATCCTTCGTGCTCTTGCAAAATGTCATTTGGATTGTGATCTGGTTTGCGGTCGTCACGCTCGCTTACTTTGTGTTTACCGTATACCGGATTTATTCGACGCTTTCTCTCATGTCATTAGTCGGGTTCATTCTATTGGAACTGCTGTTTTGGTTTACCTTTGTTATCGGTATTCTGTTCATATTTATCAAGCTTTATAATAGCATAATGGCTAGCTTACCTGTGTAAGCTAGCCATTTCAGCGTTTGGTGGTCAGATTTGCGCTTCGTGCTCTATACGCAATAAAACGGCGGCTAGATTCTCAGGTTTCCGCCGTTTCACATCCAATGCTCGCTCTTCATCGACTTCAAAAGTTTTCAATCACGCTGAAAAGATGACAAAATCCTAAAACGAAGTCGTTTTAGGATTTTGTCAACAATCTGTGATGGCTAGCTTCCTAGCCATTTTTTATTTACGGTAAAAATCTTTTTTTAATAGAAGGGGAGGGGAGCATACATTCATTTTTTTTGCCAAACCACTTATAGCGGTTGTTGGCAATGAAAGAATAGACCATATCTCTGACAGGCTTCGGCACTGCGAAAAACAGGACGAAGAGCCGCCATGGGCCTCGCAGATGCCTGAAAACCTTAATGGCTGCAGTTGACTTTGTGTACACTTGGCCGTCTTCAATAAAGACAAAGCTGTCAAACCGATCAGTCGGAAGCCCGCTTTTTTTCAGCAGGCTCTGTCCTGTTTCCGACTGCAGCGATGTGAAAGAAATCAATCCGTCCGGATCACGTTTAATGATAAACTGCACGGCGCCATTGCATAAATTGCAGACACCGTCAAACAGCAAAACGCGATTTGGAATTTGTTCTGAAGTCACCCCATATCCCCTCCGATCCTTTAATAAGCCGCTTGCAGCGTTCCTTTCCAGATGGAAAGCTGAGGGCTGATGCTGTGAAGATATTCAACGCTGGTCGGTGTATCCTTTCCGACCCAGACACCCATTGTATACGTATCAGTCAGGCCGACAAACCACATATCGTGATAATCATTTGATGTTCCGGTTTTACCGCCGATGTAAGGCGCATTGAAATATGCTTTTTTCCCTGTTCCGCTTTTCACAACGGAAGACATCAGTTTTTTCAGCTGCATGTTCGTGCGGACGCTGAATATTTGAGTCGCTTTATCATTCCATTTATAAAGCGTTTTTCCTTTAAGGTCTGTCACCTTTGTAATCGCATGGCTCGGCGTATAGCTTCCGCTGTTTCCGAATGTCGTATAAGCCTTTGTCATCTCAAGAGGCGTCATGCCGTTTGTAAATCCGCCAAGCGCCGCCGGAAGAAGATAGTCACTGTCGACAAGTTTGGCAAAATGATACGGCTCAATATAACTGAATGCCTTTTGGATGCCGACGCGGTCGAGCATTCTAATAGCCGGGGTATTATATGAATTTTTAAACGCCGTATCAAGCGTCACTGTGCCGTAAGTGCGGTTATTGTAGTTTTGCGGACAGTAGTCTTTGCTGCAAAACTTGCTGGCATCAATGGTGCTGCTTGTTGTCGCGCCGGTCTGTTCAATATAAGGGCCGTAATCAAGAAGCGGCTTAATGGATGACCCCGGCTGCCTGTACGCCTGGTAGGCGCGGTTAAAGTCATATTTTTGATAGTTTTTCCCGCCGGATAGAGCGATGATTTGATGCGTCTGGTGATTAATCACAGCCGCTCCGCCCTGTACGTCCGCATACGGGAGCTTGGAATTCATTTGTGCCACAACTTGATTTTGCATGTACGGATCAAGTGCAGTATAAATTTTCACGCCGTCTTTCATCAGCGTGCTGACTCTTGCGGACAGCTCGTTCTCGATCTTTTCTTTTTGTTTTCCTGATGCTTTTTGAAGGCGTTTATCAAAGCCTTCTGATTCAGACACCAGCTGAGTGAATTCATCATTGACGTAGGAAACGTAGTCAGGATATTTGTCTTCTCTTTTTTCAACATCCAGTTTGATTTTTTGTTTTACGGCTTTTTTCAGCTCTTTGTCCGTAATGACCCCGGCATCTTTTAGCCCTTTAAGCAAACGTTCTTGACGGCTTTTCGTGTAGTCAAAATGCTTGAGAGGATCATATAATGTAGGGTTATTAGGTATAGCACAGATAAAAGCCATTTCTCCCACTGTGAGAGATTTCAGCGGTTTGCTGAAATAGAATTGAGCTGCTGAACCGACACCATAGACACCGTTGTTGAAATAAATGGTGTTTAAGTAAGCTTCAAGAATTTCATTTTTCGTATATTTTTTCTCCAGCTGATAGGAATACGCGAGCTCTGTCAGCTTGCGGCTGAAGGAGCGTTCGTGGCTCAAATACAAGTTTCTTGAAAGCTGCTGTGTGATGGTGCTGGCACCCTGGTCAATTTTCTTGTCTTTTACGTTAGAAGCAGTAGCCCGCACCATTCCCATAAAGTCAAAGCCTTTATGCTCGTAAAAATGGCGGTCCTCAGATGTTAAGAAAATCTGTTTGACTTCCTCGGGAATCTTGTTAAATGGAACGAGCACACGGTTTTCGTGGTCGCTGACGATTTCCGAGACAAGGGAGCCGTCCCTGTCATACATGTAGCTGTTCTGAACAAGGCTGATATCTTTCAGATCAATATTTTTATCAAGCACCTGATCCAGGGACTTCATTTGTTTTACTTCTTTTCCGGAAGCGATAACTGTAAATGCAAACAATGGGATTATGCAAAGGAGCAAAATCCATCCGATTATTTTTCGTAACATGGTCACTCTCTTTTCTCCTAAATTCTAGCCATATCGTACCATTCTTTTGAGATTACGAGAAGGTTAAATTTAGAAGATTCCTCAGTTTTTTCTCGGAATCAGCTTGCTTTGGCATAAGAATCTTTCCGAAGTTTCTGCATGATCCAAAGCATGCAGGCGCCGGCGAAAAAGAGAAACGCCGTGACGTAAAAGGTGGCCGAAATGGTAAAATGGCTCGATATGATTCCGCCGAGCAGAGGCCCGAGCACGTTGCCTAAAAAGCGAAAGCTGACATTGTAGCCGAGAACTTCACCTTGAATGCTGCCGGGAGCCTGAACGCGGATCGCTGCCGTAATGCATGGCAGCAAACCGCCCATCGCCATTCCGAATAAAAATCTGAAAACAAGGAGCACGCTGAGTGAGGACGCGAGCGCCTGCGGAATAAAAAAGAAAGAGGCGGCGAGCAAAAGTCCGATTAAAATGCGGCGGTGGCCGTAGCGGTCGCCCAGATCACCCCATTTTCTAGCCAGCAGCAAACTTCCGAGCCCCGTTGCTGAAAATGCCATGCCGGAGAAAAAGGCAAGATTGACAGGTCCGTGCAGCTCATTTACATATAAAGCGAGCAGAGGCTGGATACTGAAATTGCCTGTTTGAATCAGCATGGTTAACAGCATCATGACCCACAGTGCGGGCTGGTGAAAAATATAGGAGAGCACTTCTTTTCTCGAGTAAGACGTACGTTTGGCTGTTTTCTCTGCAAGAGGCTTTTCTTTGACACCAAATAACACGAGAAGAACAGACGAGAAAATCACAAAGGATGTGATAAAAAAGGTATACGTAAAGCCGAAACGATCAGCAAGCATGCCTCCCAAAAGCGGGCCGAACAAGCTTCCGGACACTTGCCCCATTTGCAGCGTGCCAAGTGTTTTGCCGGCTGAGCTCTTCGGAGTCTGTGCCGAAATCATCGCAAGAGAAGTCGGGATGAATCCGGTTACAAGACCCATTGCCATACGCAGAAAAAACAATTGGTACACCGATGTAACAAAGCCCATGAAGAAAATGCTGAGGGCAATGCCCGTTCCGGTTGCCATAAGGATTTTCTTGTATCCGCGTTTGTCTCCGAACCGTCCCCAAAACGGGGATACCAAAAACGCCATGAGAAATGTAATGCCGAACACATAGCCGCTCCACCTTTGCACAAAGCCGTTTGAAAAAGAGCTGAGCGTCTCAATGTATAAGGAGAGAAAAGGAACGATCATCGTTGTGCTAGCGGAGACAAAAAAGTTCGCCAGCCACACAATGACAAAGTTTTTCTTACGGATAGAAATAACATCACCTTCTTATTATTTCGGGTTCCTTACTAATTATAAAGAAACGATTCACAATTTAAAAGAAACGAAGCGGCTGGGAAAATTCATTATTTTTAGAAAATGAAGAAATGTCGAGAAGGGGAATTGATATACTATAAAGATAGCATTTTCTGATCGGAGGAAAGGCAGGTGTAAAAAGGTGACGACAAACAGCTTACTCATTATTGATTTCGAATTTACAATGCCTGATGGAAAGTACAGTCCTCAAAACTTCTTCCCGGAAATCATTGAAGCCGGAATTGTAAAGTCGATTGATGATGAAGTGGTTGAGACGTTTTCTAGCTATGTTAGACCGAAAAAGTTCCCGAAGCTTACGAAACGCTGCAAATCATTTTTAAAAATAACCCAAAAACAGGTAGACGAAGGAATGAGATTCGAGGATTTCATCCGTAAACTAAACGAGCTGGATCCTGAGAAAAACAGCACAATTATTACGTGGGGAAACATGGATATGAAAGTGCTGAAGCAAAACTGTATGTTTAACCATATCCCTTTCCCGTTTAAGGGAGAAATGAGAGATTTATCGCTTGAATACAAAAACTTTTTTGGAGACCGGACATTGACGGGTTTATGGAAAGCTGCCGAAGAGTATGGAGATTCCGGAACCGGCACCCATCATAAAGCGCTTGATGATGCTCTCACAGCATATAAACTTTTTAAGCTTGTTGAGCAGGATAAGCAGTATCTCGAAAAGCCGAAACCGCCCACAATCGGCGAAAGAATCGATTTAACCGAACTGTTCAAGCGCGCGACGTGAAAAACCCAATCTTTTGTCAGACTGGGTTATGGCCGGTTAAAATATTCTTTTTCTAAAATGTCCAGATTATGAAGGGAGCGTTTTGCCCACTCCGAACCATCCTCATTCAATTTGGCTCTCAGCTGTGCTGTCGCCTCCCGCAGAGATTCGGTATAATCCGGCACTTCACCGTCATAAGGCTTCACCATATGGTGGGGAATATTGGTCTGTTCACCATATGCGAGCGCTTTTCTCTCATGAAAAAATGGCACATCCGCCTGTTTTGGATGATGAAGGTCTCCTTGAGAGGGATGGGTAAGAACCGCTTTCACTTTCACTAAATAGTGCTGCGGCCTGCAAGCCGTGATTTCTCCTATGTATACACCTGTTTTGTAAAATCCTTTAACGATAGAGCCTGTCTCAAACGTGCTCATCTGTCATCACCTCGCATTCATTCTATTAAAGTTCCAATCGATTTGCTAGTGAGGAAGATCAGCGGGAAGCTTAATGGTCACCGTAGTGCCTTTTTGGAAGCTGCTGTTAAATGAAATGGTCCCGTGATGATGTTCAATAATGGAAAAGGTTACGGTGAGGCCGAGTCCCGTTCCGTTCGTTTTTAAGGAATAATAAGGTTCGCCGAGTTTTTGCATTTGATGGTCTGTCATCCCGACCCCATTGTCTGTGATGTTAATCATGATCGTATGGCCGTTTCTTTTGGCTGATATGTGGATCACACCCTTCCCGTGAGGAACCGCTTCAATACTGTTTTTCATCAGGTTGATGACAGCCTGCTTCAGCTTTGTTGCGTCTCCGTATATCAAAAGGTCCGGTTCTGTTTCAGCCTCGACGGTTACTGACTTGTAATTGGCGTACGACACCATAAGGGAGCTTGTCTCTTTGATAAGGGCTGATAGGTCAAAAACCTCTTTTTCGTATAATTGCTGTTTGGCCATATCGAGATAGTTTGTAATAATGCCTTGCGCCCGGTCAAGCTCTGACAGTACAAGCTTTTTGTAATCTGCACTCGACTTGTTTTGTAGGGTTTCATCATTAAAAAGCAGCTGGACAAACCCGCGGACAACTGTCAGCGGATTCCTGACCTCATGGGCGACGCTCGCTGCCAGTTCACTCACAATCGTCATTTTTTCAGAATGGATAAGCTGTGAGCGCAGGGCGATATTTTCGGCGATGCTTTCGATAATATAGATGCTTAATAGAAGAACACTGGAGCGGAAAAGCCCTGAGACTGCCGCCTCGTAAACGAAAATTCCTGATTTTTGAAAATTTAAAATATTCAAGGCGGAAAGAATCCAGCTTGAGGCGAAAAATAGGAAAATCTCCACGCAGCTGATCAATAAAGACAGCAGCAGTTTTTTCGCTTTGGACATGAATGGCCATTTTTTCTGAAATAAGATTGGGATAATGATAAGAAAAGGCAGCAAAGTGAAAACAAACATTGCGGAAGGTTCGTAAAAAAGCAGTTCAAAACATAGGACAGATGCGGCGACTGTAAGTCCGGAAGCGGTACTAATGTAAAATAAACAAATGATAACGGGAATCATCTGAAGGCCGTATTGTATGTAGTCCATTTCATGAATCGGGAAAATAATGCATAAAACGGAGGCGCCGCAGGCGAAGAGCGTGACCAAACCGCTGTTTATTTTTGGCACAAGAATCGCAGGTTTTCCAAGCCAAAACACTTGGTAAAGAAGAATAGGAAACAAAATAAAGCAGATGTGCAGAAGATAGTCTTTTAGAATTTCCATTCGTGTGAAATCCTTTCGTATAAAATATGAATCTATTATAACACTAAATATTAGAAGTAAAATATAAAATTCCTTTATTAAGAACGCCTTTACAAATGAAGACGTAAAGGCGTTTACAGCTATATTTACGATAATGCGGCTTTGATGCGGCGCAGGCCGTCCTGCAGGGTTGCAAGAGAGCATCCCGCGTTCAGGCGCATAAATCCTTCTCCGCCAGGCCCGTATTTCGTCCCGGGCTCTAAAATAACTTTTCCTTTTTTTAGCATTCTTTGCTGAAGCTCTGCATCGGACAAGCCGTAAGCGCTGAAGTCGAGCCAAATCAAGTATGATGCATCCGGCTTCATCATTTTGACCTTTGGCAGCTCGTTGCTCAAAAAGGCTTCCGCTTCGTTCATGTTTTTCTCAATGTAAGAGATCAATTCATCAAGCCACGGTCCGCCTTTTGAATACGCGGCTTCGATTGCAGTGACGGCAAACGCGTTCAGTCCGCCTAAACCATTGCGCTGAAGGCTTGCGGAAAACTTGGCGCGCTTCAGGCGATCCGGAATAATGATTGCTGAAGCCTGCAATCCGGCGATATTAAATGTTTTGCTTGGAGCAGCACATGTTACGGAAATATCAGCGAAATCGTCAGAGAGCGAAGCGAACGGCGTGTGTTTATGTCCGTACAGCATTAAATCGGAATGGATTTCATCCGATACAACTGTGACGCCATGCTCAAGGCACAATTCGCCTAGCTTCAGTAAATCTTCCCGGCCCCATGAACGCCCAGAAGGGTTATGAGGATTGCATAAAATAAACAATGTAACGCTTGGGTCACGAAGCTTCGTCTCCAAATCTTCAAAATCCATTGCATATGCGCCGTCTTTTTCTAGCAGCGGATTATGTAAAATGTGCCGGCCGTTTTTCTCCACCATATGGTAAAAAGGCGTATAAACTGGAGGCTGAACAACTACTTGATCGCCAGGATCCGTAAAAGCTTGTACCGCCATGCTCAAAGCTGTTACAACGCCGGGGCTGAATGTGATGCTTTCCGGATTTACCTTCCAGCCGTGCCTGTTTTGCATCCATCCGCACACAGCATCCTTCGTTTTTTGATCTGGAGTTGTATAACCAAAAATACCGTGGTCAAGACGCTCTTTTAACGCTTCAGTTATCGCTTCCGGGGCGCGAAAATCCATATCTGCCACCCACATCGGGAGGGCGTCTGTCACGCCAAATAATTCGCCTGTTTTGTCCCATTTGACCGATTGGGTGCCAAGGCGTTCTTCTCGTTTATCAAAGTTCATTCTGTTACCCCCTCATGTATGTTTATTCTTCTAAGCTTCACTATGATAAGATAGAACTGCAAACTTTATTATAAGCGGTGATGAATATGGAAGAAAGTCAAGCGGTCAGGGAAATGATTAAGATTATTGCCAAATGGGACCCGTTTAAATATGGAGAAGAGTTTTACGAAACGGAGGCTGTTGATGTCGTGCAGGCAGTCTATGATGAAAACGATCCCGACTTGCTGGCGAAAAGCATTCAGCAAATATTTGAAACTTCTTTTGAACAAACGCTGCCGATCGCCAGCTGCCGGGAAGTGGCAGGCCAGCTTTTATTCATTAAAAACAGCAGCTCCTGCACGCCTTAAAAAACCGGTTCAGCACCGGTTTTTTTAATTGATAAAATGAGCAATGTGTTCAGAAACAAGTTCAGGCCGTTCTTCAGGCACCAGATGTCCGGTCTGGCCAAGTGAGTACAGCACGGAATTAGGCAAATCTGCGTGCAGCCGTTTACCGATCTCCATTGGGACAATTCGATCCTCCTCGCCCCAAATCAATAGAGCAGGCTTGTTCATTTTCTTCAATTGCTCGGGTTCTAAATCTCCTTCTCTGTGGCGGATAAACCTTGTCATGGCTTTGAAAATCTGCTCGTCCTGAAACGGTCTGCCATAGCCGTCAATCATCTCCTCATCAATCAGCGATTTGTCATGCACCACATTTAATAAATTTTTCATCACGCCTTCTTTCGAGAGCCAGCGTTTGATGTAAAGATGAAAATACGGGATATGGGTCCCGAAAATAATCGTCGGGTGTGAACGTTTTAAATACCCTGAACTGCAAAGCAGCACAACCTTTGAAAAAAGCTCAGGTTTTTGGAGAGCAGCAGACAGCGATATCTGCCCGCCCATAGAATGCCCGACAAGCACAGCCTGTTTCACTTGCAAGTGCTCCAAAATCCCAATGACAAGCTTAGCAAGGTTTTGATAGGTATAGATAAACGTTCTTGATTTTTCAGATTGGCCGAAAGGAGGCAAATCAAGCGCGATGATGTCGTACTTGTCCCGAAGGAGAGGAATTACTTTTCTGAAGCTGAATGCAGATGATAAAAAACCGTGTACGCAGACCAGCGTTTGCCTGCCGGGATTTTGATAATGTTCGTAGTATACATTGACTCCATCGACCGTAAACCGCCTTATTGGTGAAACCGCCTCCATTCTGTGTCACTCCCTTTTTTTGATGGTTGTATTATGCCCTGAAATTGTCAATTCTAGCGGAAGTTTCTCCTCGTTTTTTCTTAGCATTCGTCAAAAAACGTGATATAATGTCTTGAGATTTCTTGACATTGCAAAGGTGTGAATCAAATGAAATTGACAGAAAAAGAAACAGAAATATTAGAAATTTTAGACGAAAACAGCCGCGCCGATTTAGAAACAATCGCAAAGATGGCGGGCATCCCTGTAAATGAAGTGAAAACAATTATTGACAAACTGGAGAAAGAAAAGGTTATTATCGATTATTCCGCTATGATTGACTGGCGAAAAGTCGACGGACATGAGGGCGTTACGGCCATGATTGACGTCAAAGTAACGCCGAAGCGGGGCGTCGGTTTTGATGAAGTGGCGGAACGGATTTACCGATTCCAAGAGGTTGAATCAGTTTACCTGATGTCAGGCGTATACGATTTGTCTGTCGTGATTCGCGGCAATTCCATGTCTGACGTAGCGCGTTTTGTTTCGGATAAACTCTCAACGCTTGATTCAGTTGTATCTACGACAACCCATTTTATCCTGAAAAAATACAAGCATGACGGCAAAGTGTTTGAAACAGGAGACGACGACAAAAGAATCGTGGTGTCACCGTAAATGACTTCGTATTTATCAGACTATGTACAACAAATAAAGCCATCCGGCATCCGCAAATTCTTTGATTTGGCGGCAACGATGGAAGGCGTCATTTCTTTAGGCGTCGGCGAGCCTGATTTTGTTACCGCGTGGAATGTCCGCGAAGCAAGCATTCTCTCTCTTGAACAAGGATATACGTCATACACGGCCAATGCGGGTTTATACTCATTGCGGGAGGAAATCAGCCGTTATTTGAGCAACAGGTTTGATCTTAGCTACTCGCCAGATAATGAGCTGATTGTGACAGTGGGGGCAAGTCAGGCTTTGGATATTGCGATCCGCGCCATTGTGAATCCAGGTGAGGAAGTCATCATTCCTGAGCCGTGTTTTGTGGCGTATGATGCGCTTGTTTCTTTGGCAGGCGGTATCCCGGTTCACGTTCATACAACGGCAGACAAAGGATTTAAAGCAACGGCTGCTGATTTTGAAGCGGCAGTCACTGAAAAAACAAAGGCCATTCTCATCTGCTCACCATCGAATCCGACAGGTTCGGTTTATTCGAAGGAAGAGCTGAATGAGATTGCTGAGTTTGCCAAAAAACATGATGTCATCGTCTTAGCCGACGAGATCTACGCGGAGCTGACATATGATGAGGAATTTACAAGTATAGCGGCATTACCGGGAATGAAGGAACGGACGGTAGTCATCTCAGGCTTTTCAAAAGCATTTGCAATGACGGGCTGGAGGCTCGGTTTTGCCGCGGCACCATCCTTGCTTCGGGATGCCATGCTTAAAATTCATCAGTATGCGATGATGTGCGCGCCTGCAATGGCGCAGTTTGCCGCCCTTGAAGGCCTGAAGAACGGCATGGAAGACGTAGAAAAAATGAAAAAAAGCTATCGAAGAAGACGGAATCTGTTTGTAGAATCGCTCAATGAAATCGGTCTCAGCTGTCATCATCCGGGCGGCGCTTTCTATGCTTTTCCATCTATTAAAAGCACGGGAATGAGTTCAGAACAGTTTGCCGAGGAGCTACTGACGCAGGAAAAAGTGGCCGTTGTTCCTGGAAGTGTGTTTGGTCCGAGCGGTGAGGGATATATCCGTTGTTCATACGCAACCTCGATTGAACAGCTTCAAGAAGCGTTAGTCAGAATGAAACGCTTCCTGCACAAAACAACATAAAAAAAGATACGAACCTTTTGTTCGCATCCAATAAAAGGGGGGAATACTAGAAAGCCTTTGGTATTTTCAGTTTACCCCCTTTTTGCTGTGCATAAACCTGATTTTTTATAAAAAAGTTTTCTTTGCGGAAATAAGACATGTGTGATATAATTTTAAATTGCGTATAAACAGATATTTAATTTAACTTAGGAGTTGTTATGAATGGCAGCAAAATTTGAAGTGGGCAGTGTTTACACTGGTAAAGTTACAGGATTACAAGCGTATGGTGCGTTTGTTGCATTAGATGAAGAAACTCAAGGTTTAGTACACATTTCTGAAGTGACTCACGGTTTCGTAAAAGATATCAACGAGCACCTTTCAGTTGGCGACGAAGTACAAGTAAAAGTACTTGCTGTTGATGAAGAAAAAGGCAAAATCAGCCTTTCAATTCGTGCGACACAAGCTGCGCCTGAGAAAAAAGAAAGCAAACCAAGAAAACCTAAAGCTGCTCAAGTAAGCGAAGAAGCTTCTACACCACAAGGTTTCAACACATTAAAAGATAAGCTTGAAGAGTGGATCGAAATGTCCAACCGCAAAGACCTTATCAAAAAATAAGCATGAAAAAAAGCACCGGACAGGAATGTTCGGTGCTTTTGATTTCATGCAAAATCCTATTTCAGCGTGATTGATATCCTATCGCATTTCAGGATTTGCTGCTTCTTCACGTGATCTTTCCTCGTTTGGCTTAAATAGCAGACCGAGGTTGATTAAGCCGGCGATTCCGACAAGTCCGTAAATGATTCGGGAAAGAGCTGACCCTTGGCCGCCGAAGATAGCCGCTACTAAGTCAAATTGGAAAAATCCGATCAGTCCCCAGTTAATGGCGCCAATGATGGTTAATACAAGACAAATTCTTTGAATGGTACTCATGTTTTGCAACCTCCTCCATGAATTATTAAAACAGTTATAGATTGTGACATATTGGAGAATCTATACATGCATTCTCCATATGAGGGAAGCTGGCCTGCCCTCGCTTATATCAGCTTCTTTCCCAGCACCTTGCAAAATAAAACCATCTGGTATGCTGATCGGTGAGAGCTGATTGCTTTACATGTGGTGAGGACATTCTGCATAATAAAAAATCTAAGGAGGAGATGTCATGCAAAACTTTACATACTGGAATCCGACCAAATTAATTTTCGGGCGCGGCGAAGTGGAAAGACTTCCGGAGGAACTCAAACCTTACGGAAAAAACGTATTGCTTGTGTACGGAGGCGGCAGCATTAAACGCAGCGGCCTGTATGATCAAGTGATTGAACAGCTGAATAAAGCCGGAGCTACCGTGCATGAATTAGCAGGTGTGGAACCGAATCCTCGTGTGTCGACTGTTAATAAAGGTGTTGCCATCTGTAAAGAACAAAACATTGATTTCTTGCTGGCTGTCGGAGGCGGAAGCGTAATCGACTGTACAAAAGCGATTGCCGCAGGAGCGAAGTATGATGGTGATGCGTGGGATATCGTTACGAAAAAGCATCAGCCAAAAGATGCTTTGCCATTCGGAACGGTATTGACTCTCGCTGCAACTGGTTCAGAAATGAACTCAGGATCTGTTATTACAAACTGGGAAACAAAAGAAAAATACGGCTGGGGCAGCCCGCTCGTATTCCCTAAATTCTCGATTCTTGATCCGGTGAATACATTCACCGTACCTAAAAACCACACGATCTACGGGATGGTTGACATGATGAGCCACGTATTCGAACAATACTTCCATCATGTATCAAACACGCCGTATCAGGACCGCATGTGTGAATCACTTTTGCGTACAGTCATTGAAACAGCGCCTAAGCTGATCAATGATCTCGAAAATTACGAATTGCGTGAGACGATCCTGTACACAGGAACAATCGCATTAAACGGCATGCTTTCTATGGGGGCAAGAGGGGATTGGGCTACTCATAATATTGAACATGCAGTATCAGCCGTTTATGATATTCCGCATGCCGGCGGACTGGCGATTCTGTTCCCGAATTGGATGAGACACACATTGTCTGAAAACCCTGCCCGCATGAAACAGCTTGCAGTTCGCGTGTTTGATGTTGAAGAAGCAGGTAAAACGGATGAAGAAATTGCCCTTGAAGGTATCGATAAGCTGTCCGCATTCTGGACAAGCCTTGGCGCTCCGAACCGTCTTGCTGATTATGATATTAATGATGAGCAGCTTGACACAATTGCTGACAAGGCAATGGCTAACGGTACATTCGGCCAATTTAAATCACTCAACAAAGAAGATGTGCTGTCAATTTTGAAAGCATCTCTATAAAAAAAAGGGGAAATAGCCGTTTGGCTGCTTCCCTTTTTCTTTTTGTCAACTTATGTTACAATGGAAAATCTGTTTTTTACCAGCATCATTTGGAGGTTTTACTATGGAAAATTTCACTTATTATAATCCGACAAAGCTGATTTTTGGAAAAGGTCAGCTTGAACAATTAACAAAAGAATTCAAACGATACGGCAAGAATGTACTGCTTGTTTACGGGGGCGGCAGCATTAAACGCAACGGCCTTTATGATCAAGTCACAGGCATTTTAAAGGAAGAGGGCGCTGTTGTTCATGAGCTGTCAGGTGTAGAGCCGAACCCGCGTCTTGCGACAGTGAAAAAAGGCATAGACCTTTGCAGAGAGCATAACATTGATTTTCTGCTTGCTGTCGGCGGAGGCAGTGTGATTGACTGTACAAAGGCAATCGCAGCTGGCGTCAAATACGATGGCGACGCTTGGGATATTTTCAGCAAAAAAGTAACAGCGGAGGATGCGCTGCCGTTTGGCACTGTTTTAACGCTTGCTGCAACAGGGTCTGAAATGAACCCTGATTCCGTGATTACAAACTGGGAAACAAACGAGAAATTTGTATGGGGCAGCAATGTCACTCATCCGCGTTTCTCTATTTTAGACCCTGAAAATACGTTCACCGTTCCAGAAAATCAAACAGTATACGGCATGGTTGACATGATGAGCCACGTATTCGAACAATACTTCCACAATGTTGAAAACACGCCGCTTCAGGATAGAATGTGCTTTGCTGTTTTGCAGACGGTCATCGAAACAGCTCCTAAGCTTCTTGAAGATCTGGAAAACTACGAACTTCGTGAAACGATTTTGTATGCTGGTACAATTGCTTTAAACGGCACGCTCCAAATGGGATACTTCGGTGACTGGGCTTCTCATACAATGGAACACGCTGTTTCAGCTGTATATGATATTCCGCACGCGGGCGGTTTGGCAATACTGTTCCCAAATTGGATGAGATATACGCTTGATACAAATGTAGGCCGCTTCAAAAACCTCATGCTCAACATGTTTGACATTGATACTGAAGGCAAAACAGATAAAGAAATTGCGCTTGAAGGAATCGATAAACTGTCTGCGTTCTGGACAAGCCTCGGTGCACCTTCTCGTCTTGCTGATTACAATATTGGAGAAGAAAAGCTTGAGCTGATTGCTGATATCGCAGCCAAGGAAATGGAACACGGCGGCTTCGGCAACTTCCAAAAACTGAACAAAGATGACGTGCTTGCCATCCTTCGCGCGTCTCTATAAACTCAAAGGGCGGAATCCAGTCATTCCGCCCTTTCTTCTTGACTTGATTTCACAGATAAGTTCATATAAAGTGAAAGATGAAAACATTATACCGTTATGGAGGGACAAGCAATGACGCATGTACGCTTTGACTACTCAAAAGCGTTGACTTTCTTCAACGAACATGAACTTACATATCTGCGGGACTTTGTAAAAACAGCACACCATAATATCCATGAAAAAACAGGCGCGGGCAGCGATTTTCTAGGCTGGGTGGACCTCCCTGAACATTATGATAAAGAAGAATTCGCGCGCATCAAAAAAAGCGCGGAAAAAATCAAATCTGACTCTGATGTCTTGCTTGTTGTCGGCATTGGCGGTTCTTATCTTGGAGCGCGGGCAGCGATTGAAGCGCTGAATCACGCGTTTTATAACACTTTGCCAAAAGCAAAACGCGGCAATCCGCAAGTCATTTTTATCGGGAACAACATCAGTTCATCTTATATGAGAGACGTCATGGATCTTCTTGAAGATGTTGACTTCTCTATTAATGTGATTTCTAAATCAGGTACGACAACTGAACCTGCAATCGCTTTCCGTATTTTCCGCAAGCTTCTTGAAGAGAAATACGGTAAAGAAGAAGCGAAAGCGCGGATTTATGCAACAACTGATAAAGAGCGCGGCGCATTAAAAACGCTTTCTAACGAAGAAGGCTTCGAATCATTCGTTATTCCTGACGATGTCGGCGGCCGTTATTCAGTTTTAACAGCTGTAGGTCTCCTGCCGATTGCTGTCAGCGGCGTCAACATTGACGACATGATGAAAGGCGCCCTGGATGCGAGCAAAGATTTTGCAACATCTGAACTGGAAGATAACCCAGCATACCAATATGCGGTTGTTCGCAATGTCCTTTATAATAAGGGCAAAACAATTGAAATGCTCATCAACTACGAACCGGCGCTTCAATACTTTGCGGAATGGTGGAAGCAGCTGTTCGGAGAAAGCGAAGGGAAAGATGAGAAGGGCATTTATCCTTCTTCAGCGAACTATTCAACAGACCTTCATTCTTTAGGCCAGTATGTACAAGAAGGCCGCAGAGATTTATTCGAAACGGTCCTGAACGTAGAGAAGCCTAAACATGAACTGACAATTGAGGAAGCGGATAACGATCTTGACGGCTTGAACTATTTAGCCGGTAAAACTGTTGATTTCGTTAACAAAAAAGCATTCCAAGGTACAATGCTTGCCCATACAGACGGAAATGTTCCGAACTTAATCGTTAACATTCCTGAGCTGAATGCATATACTTTTGGATACCTTGTATATTTCTTCGAAAAAGCCTGCGCGATGAGCGGTTACCTCCTTGGCGTCAATCCGTTTGACCAGCCTGGTGTAGAAGCGTATAAAGTCAATATGTTTGCGTTACTCGGCAAACCTGGCTTTGAAGAGAAAAAAGCAGAGCTTGAAAAACGTCTGGAAGATTAATGTGAGAAAGCTGACTGGCATTTGCCGGTCGGCTTTTTATAAAATCAGAAAGGTGCTGATGTTCATGAAACAATTGGTTAAACATCTCATCATTGCCGGTTTTTCTGCAGCTATTTTAAGTTTCCTTATCTCCTTTGATGCCGTGTATACAGAGTTTTCTTCAAGCTTTGGCGGCACGCTGTCACATTTTTTCATCCACGCCTTTCTTCTCATTGGTTTGCCGCTTGCCCTTTTTACCGATGCGGTACATCGGATTTTGCATTTAAAACGAACCCATACTCTTTTCACTAAATTAGGACTCTATGCAACGGTTGTTTATGTGTCTTGGGATTCAGCTGTATGGCTTGCAGCGGCAATGGCTGTTTACTTCTTAATTGAATGCGCTTTCTTTTCTGTTGGCCGCGCGAAAGAAACAACGATTTCCATGTAGGCGCCTCTGAATGAAGTCTTGTTCGGCGGGACAGGATAAGTGAAAAAAGGGGCATTCTGATGATACCAATACCTTCCGCGATAGATGGGCAGTCTTTTCTGCTTCAAGAACTGGAACAAGTGATGAAGCCGCTCGGTTATGTGATAAACGGCGGCTGGGAATACGATCATGGCTACTTTGATTATAAAATTGATGATAGAGACGGCTATTTATTTTTAAGAATTCCCGTCAATGCGGTACAGGGCAGTCTCGATGAACGAGGGGCGGCCGTCCGGATCGGAACGCCATTTATGCTGAGACAGGTGTTTCAGGCGGATGTTGACGATCACGCCGAGGGAGGGCCTTTCCAATCACTGTTTAATCAATTTTCCGAACCGGAAAGGCGGGACGCGGAAATTGATCCGGCATTTTTGGATATCGGCGCCTCTCTCGTGAAAGAATTGGAGGATGTTCTGTTACACTAGATGGCAAGGAATTGGTCTGTTTCGAGCACCTTGTATGTAAGAGGAGGGGAAAGCATCGGTCCCTCCTTTTTTTGTACGCCTATAATTGTTGTGTTGTGATCAAGGAAATAGAGAACACAGGTTTTGTAAGCCGCTCCCTTTAGTTCGTCAGGAACAGCAAGAAGCTCCACATGCTGATCAAGTGTCAGCTTGATTCCGTTCTGCTGTTTAGACGGCCGTAACTTGACTTGGTAATGCTGCAGCATCGCCCGGCTGATAAATTCTGAAGTTCCGATGATTTGGTTTGCGCCTGCCCGCTCCGCATTGGTGACAAAACGGTCAGTCAAAATTTCGACGATGCAGTAAGCAAGGGGATTAAGCCCTTTAACAGATAAAAGAGTCAGCACTGACAGCATATCAGCATCAGTTTCACTTTTATACTGATCGGCAGTAATCATCACTGATTCCGCTTCAGTAATATTGGCCCGTTTCAGTGTCCCATCATCGGCAGCGTGCCCGCGTATGAAATGAACGTTTTCAATAAGCGGGCCTTCTGTTAAGGATTCATCGATTAGTACGACTGTTTTGGAAGGGGCGGCAAGCTGAAGGTCTTTCAAAAGCCGGTTTGTTTTTTCATTCCACCCGATCAGAATGATGTGGTCCCGGCCTTTGTAAGCAACTTTTCCTTCGATGTAGCGATGCTGTCTGCTGAATGCGGCCGCTGATAACGTAGCGAAATACGCTGTGACAAAGCTTGCTCCGCTCAAAATCAGCAGTATTCCGGCTGCCTGTCCCAGCGGAGTGTGCGGCACATAGTCTCCATAACCGACTGTCGAAACCGTAACGACAGCCCACCAAATACCTTCGAATACCGAAGTGAACTGCTTAGGCTCAAGTATATAAATGATTTGGCCGAACAAAAGAATCAGACATAAAATAATAACCCCGATTCGGATAAATAACGGCCACCTGAGCCATGAAATAAATATCCGATTTGATTTCATTCTTTTTCTCCTTCTTCAGATACTGAGATGGATAAAATCTGTTTAATAATTGTATTTAATTTCTCATTTAGCTTTTCCTGGCCGTACATATCTCGGGCCTGCTTCATTAACTCGGCTGTATCATCATCAAGCTGAATAAGCGGTTCATCAATTTCCGATTCATTATACAGCTGGATAAACGCGTCCAGTCCTTCATTCATTCGGTCGATTGCTGTGCTCAGCTGTTCCTTTTCCTCACTCGTCACTTTCATAGCTTCCATCACACCCGTGCTTTTTTCTAACAGTATGTCCCACTTCCGGTGATGTTTTTCAAAAAATGTACAAAACATATAAAACCGGATTTCTCCATAAACTAAAACAAAAAGGATGAAAAAGATGACGATCTTTCAAAGAACGATCGTGGTTTTGATCGGTACGCAGCTGGCGGCATCTGGAGTGATTTTGTTTATTTTCGATTTGAATTCCTATAATCACTTTTCCGGCAGCTTCTCTTGGCTTCATTTTCTGAAAGAGCTGGTCGGCAGCTTCACCTTTTATTTGTTTTCAGCCGGTTTGTTCTTTCTGCTGATTGGATTGTGTGCTCCGAGCCGGAAGAAAAAGCGCATTCCTGTACACGGGAAAGAAAACTCATTAAAATAATCGTAATAGAGAAATGATCATGAACAAAGGATGATGAAAAAATGCTGTTTATATTTTTAACAATAGCCGCATTGGGATTGTCGTTTTGGGCACAATTTAAAGTAAAGAGCAACTTTGAAAAATATTCAAAAGTGGAAGCCTCAAGCGGACGTACAGGGGCAGAAACGGCAAGACGGATTTTAGATATAAACGGTCTTTACGACGTGCCGGTCGAACCGGTAAGAGGCACTTTAACAGACCATTACGACCCGACAAGACGGGTGGTGCGTTTATCTGAGCCGGTCTATTACGGCCGCTCAATTTCCGCCATATCCGTAGCTTCCCATGAAGTCGGACATGCCTTGCAGCATCAGGAGTCATATGGTGCGCTTGTGCTGAGACATAAAATCTTCCCAGTCGTGAATTTTGCATCCGGTGTAGCTCCTTTGCTTTTCTTAGGAGGCATGCTTCTCGGCAGCCTGAATTTGATCGGGCTTGGCATCATACTGTTTTCAGCGGCTGTCTTTTTCCAGCTGATTACATTGCCTGTCGAATTCAATGCAAGTTCACGTGCGAAGCAGATAATTGTGTCAGAAGGATTCATCCGAAACAATGAAGAAAATGGGGTAAATAAAGTGCTGAGTGCTGCTGCCTTAACGTATGTGGCCGCCGCCCTGGTTTCCCTGTTTGAACTACTTCGTTTTGTGATGATTTTCTTAAACGGTCGTGATGAGAATTAACGTTAAGGAGGTGGCCCCTTACCATTTATGGTAAGGGCTTTTTTTGCTTATTTTACAATTGATCGCCATTTTTGTTTTGATTGGCATTACGGCTGTTTTCGTTGCAGCGGAATTTGCGATCGTCAAAATCAGAGGTTCAAAAATCAATCAGCTCATCGAAAGCGGTGACAGCCGAGCACTAGCCGCACATAAAATCATCTCCAATCTTGACGAGTATTTATCAGCCTGCCAGCTCGGGATTACGATTACAGCCCTCGGCCTTGGGTGGCTTGGTGAACCTACATTTGAACGTTTTCTTCATCCCTTATTTACAATGACAGGCATGCCGGAACCGTTTAACCACATTGTCACATTTGTAGTTGCATTTATCATCGTCACTTTTTTGCATGTGGTGATGGGGGAGCTTGCCCCGAAAACGGTTTCTATTCAAAAAGCTGAAGCTGTAAGCTTATGGATTGCAAAGCCGCTGATCTGGTTTTATAAAATCACGTACCCGTTTATTAAAGCATTAAACGGCTCTGCAAGCTTTCTTGTGAAATTGTTTGGCTTTCATTCAGTAAAGGAGCATGAGGTTGTCATCAGCGAAGAGGAACTAAGGCTGATCCTTTCTGAAAGCTATGAAAAGGGAGAAATCAATCAGTCTGAATTCCGCTATGTAAATAAGATTTTTGAATTTGACAACCGGGTAGCGAGAGAGATTATGATTCCGCGGACAGAAATTGCGGTTATCTCTCTGGAGCAGTCGCTTGAAGAGGCGATTCATCACATCATTAATGAACGGTATACGCGCTACCCTGTCATCAAAGATGACAAGGATCATATTTTAGGGATCATCAACAGCAAAGATATGTTTAAAGCTTATTTTCTCGGCCAGCCGATAAAGCTGAATCAAATCATGAGGCCCGTTATCAGAGTCATTGAAAGCATTCCTGTTCAGCAGCTTTTAATCCGCATGCAGAAGGAGCGGATTCACATGGCGATTCTCGTAGATGAATACGGGGGAACGGCGGGGCTTGTCACTGTAGAGGATATTATAGAGGAAATCGTCGGGGAAATCCGCGATGAGTATGATCAGGATGAAACACCGCACATCCTGAAAAAGGGCGAGCACCATTATGTGATGGATGGAAAAGCGCTAATAGACGAAGTGAATGACCTTCTCGACATTGCGATTGAAAATGAAGAAATTGATACGATTGCAGGCTGGCTTCTAACGCAAAAAATGGAGCTGAAAGCAGGAGATGTGATACACGCGGAGGGCTGTGAATTTAAAATCCTCGACGCCGAAGATCATCACATCCGTTTTGTAGAAATTAAAAAAACTGATTTTTAATAAAAAACAGCCGGGGAACGAACGGCTGTTTTTTGTGTCATCAAGTCATTTCTTAAAAAGCAATGCTGTGAAGCCTTTTTTCTACATAGGATATATAAGACCGGTACACTGGGAAGGAGTGGCTGTATGAAAAAGGCTTGGTGGAAGGAAGCTATTGTTTACCAAATTTACCCCCGCAGTTTTAAAGATTCAAATGGCGACGGAATTGGGGATATTCAAGGAATCAGATCCAAGCTTTCTTACATAAAAGAGCTGGGCGCTGACGTCATATGGATTTGCCCGCTGTATGACTCACCGAATGCTGATAATGGCTATGATATCCGGGATTATCAAAACATATTAAGCGAGTTTGGCACCATGGAAGATTTTGATGAACTGCTTGGTGACATTCATGATCTGGGGATGAAGCTGATTATGGATCTCGTTGTGAACCATACAAGCGACGAACATCCATGGTTCATAGAATCCCGTTCATCCATACACTCGGAAAAGCGCGACTGGTATATTTGGAAAGATGGCAAAAACGGAAAAGCGCCCAACAATTGGGAAAGCATTTTCGGCGGGCCGGCTTGGGAGTATGATCAAAAGACAAGCCAGTATTATCTGCACCTTTTTGATAAAAAACAGCCTGATTTGAATTGGGAAAATGAACAGGTGAGGAATGCCGTTTATGACATGATCAATTGGTGGCTTGATAAAGGAATTGACGGATTTCGGGTGGATGCCATTACGCATATTAAGAAAAAAGAAGGGCTTCCCGACATGCCGAATCCAAAGGGGCTGGACTATGTCCCTTCCTTTCCTTATCATATGAATGCTGACGGCATTATGGATTTGTTAACAGAGCTGAAGGAAAACACATTTTCCCGCTATCCGATTATGACAGTTGGTGAAGCAAACGGCGTCGCTGCAAAAGAAGCAGCTGATTGGGCTGGAGAAAAAAACGGCATATTCAGCATGATTTTTCAATTTGAGCATCTCGGCCTGTGGGATGTAGAGATCAATGAAAGTATTGATATCGTTGCATTTAAACGAATTTTAACTGACTGGCAGGACAGTCTGGAAGGGATCGGCTGGAATGCTTTGTTTATGGAGAATCACGACCAGCCCCGTTCAGTTTCTGTGTGGGGAGACGACGGAGTGTACCTGAAAGAAAGTGCAAAAGCGCTTTCCGCTGTTTATTTTCTCATGAAAGGCACACCGTTTATTTATCAGGGACAGGAACTCGGGATGACGAACGTGGCTTTTCCATCTATTGATGACTATGATGATGTCGCGATGAAACGCCTGTATGAAACAAAAACAGCGAAAGGCACATCACACGAGGATGTGATGAAGATTGTCTGGAAAAAGGGAAGAGACAATTCGCGAACGCCGATGCAATGGAATGCTGGTCCATACGCCGGATTTTCTGAGGCCAAACCGTGGATCGGAATCAATGAGAATTACAAATGGCTGAATGCCGAGGCGCAAAAAAACGATAAAACATCCGTTTACCATTTTTACAAAAGCTTGATCAAGCTGCGCCAAACATATGATGTTTTTATTAACGGGACATACGAGCTCATTTTACCGGAAGATCAGCAAATCTTTGCATATCTTCGGAAAAACGAGAGCCATACTGCACTGATTGCGGCCAATCTGACAGGAACACCGGCGTTGTTCAGGCACTCTGGATTGCCTTTGTCATCAGATGCACTCGTCTTGTCAAATATTGAAACAGAGCCGCACAAGCATATGACATCAGTACTCTTAAAGCCGTATGAAGCAAGAATATATCAATGGTGCTAAACTCCAGCCTTAGACTGGAGTTTTTTTGTTTTATCGGGTTTATGAGAGCGGTTTAACAGGAAAAAAAAGAACACAGAACGAATTAAGCGATGAGAGCGGACAAACGAAAGGAGAAACAAATGCTGAAAACACTGCAAATCAAAACAACCAAACGAGATGAAATGATTGATATCACCCGGGAGGTGGAAGCATTTCTTAAAGAAACAGGTATAACGAGCGGCGCAGCGCTGATTTACTGTCCGCATACGACTGCGGGCATTACAATTAATGAAAATGCCGATCCGGACGTCAAAAAAGATATGCTCAGAAGGTTTGATGAGGTATATCCGTGGGAACATGAGCTGGACCGCCATATGGAGGGCAATACAGCTGCACACATGAAGTCGAGTACGGTCGGAGCTTCACAGCATGTCATTGTGGAAAACGGCCGGCTCATTCTTGGAACGTGGCAGGGCATTTATTTCTGCGAATTTGACGGCCCTCGCACCCGGACATGCTATATCAAAATAATGGGATAATAGGCTGTTTTTTATGACAAAAGCATGATCGCTGAACAAGCGCCGATAGCCGGAGCCGGAGGGCTTGTCACACCCGCCCACGCTGCCGCTTTATCGAATGAAGGCGCGCTTGGCATTCGTCCATATGCGAAATAAAAAGCGAGGGAAAGAGACACGCGCCTCACCCTTTGTTTTCAGGAAAGCCTGCATGAGGGATAGTCAATCAATGGATGTAAACGTACCGAGCTTTGCCGAACGTAACTTGATAAACTGAGGTGACAGATATGAACATTCTTCAATATTCTTATAAAAAAAGAGGGAAAATTGAGTTTGTATTTGAAGGCTGGCCTCACTCAAAAGTTACAATGGTTCCTATCAAAGGCTACTATTTTGTCCGCTTTATCAAATGGAGCAGCCAGGATCCAATCGTGACAAGAAATGACCTTGAAAAAATGGAGTGGGCTGCGAACCAATATTTCGGCACAGCCCCCTTCTATCGAAAACGAAAGGCATTTGAAACCCCATCGTCCGGAAAATAGGCGATGGGGCTTTTTAGCGGACGATGCGGAAAAGAGACGGAACATCCAGTCTGGTCGCCTGAGACAGAAGGTAGGCTGACTGTAAGGCTCCTTTTTTCCTAAAAGAATTCAGCTTATCAATAATTTGCTTTCCGTTTAAGATTCCAAGACCATGGGCAAAATATTTATCTTCCCCCAGTAAAATCACATTTTCGCCTCTCCATTGCGCCTTTTGTGGATCAAATTCAGGATTCTTAAAATACAAACAATCTCCAAGGAAAAAGTGGTGTCCTGTTTCCGTATATATCGGCAATTTCTCATAATGCCAGTCATATAAAATAATTCTGTCAAAGCTGGTATTGAATTTATCTTCTCCGATTGTATCGATTAAGGCCAAGTAATAAATGATAACGATTGCGGTTGCGCATTCAAACGCATAAAACGGGCCGTTCTCTGCAATGTCACGAATCGCTTTTGAAGGCGGCATTCTGTATTTCAGCTCCAAGGCGCCCTCCGGTGAAACCCTCCAATACGTTGTATTCCCGTATGTTTTTAAAAAAGTGGCAAACTTCGCCCCGCTTTTGTGCAGCGTCTTTGCCGCTGCTACAATATTCATCCGCAGTTTAAGCTCAAACATCAGTTCAGCAATTGAATGATAATCAAACTGAACAGGCGTCTCAATCATCTCTTTTAAGAGCGGATTCAGATTTTGATCAATCTGCCAATTTTCAATATCCTGGGGACGGAGCAATTGTCCTGATACAATAATCATGTTTAGCCCCCCTTGTTTTTTATAAGATATGCAAAGAGCTTGGGCAATGAAAGTTAAAAAGGCAGAAGACAGCCAAAAAGAACTTCTTCCATTTTTTATTTTAAAACTTTTTTAAGCAGCCGATATATACTGTATCAAACCTGAAGGAGCAAGTGACATGAAGACTTTTATCAATTGGCTGAAGAAACCGTCTATTTCAAAGAAATTAATCGTCTCATTTATTGCGATTCTCATTATCCCTATTCTTATATTAGAATTTAGCTCTTACCGAAGCGCCAGCGGAAAGCTGGATCAGGAAATTATGGGAAATGCGAAAAACAGTGTCGATACATTTAATACAACTGTTACAAATGATCTGGGAGAAAAAGCGAAAGCAGTCACCTTTTTCAGTGAATCTCTTAAAAGATCCGCATTCAAAGGGAAATCGAATCAAGAAGAGATCAAAGCTAAATTTTCACAATATGTATCTATTAATCAAGGAGTAGCCAGAATTTATGGGGGCGCAGATAACGGCACTTATGTACAAGCGCCAAAAGAAAAATTGCCGGAAGGATACGACCCGAGACAACGGCCTTGGTACCAGGATGCGATGAAGGCCGGCGGTGAAATTGTCGTGACAGATCCTTACGTGGCTGCGAGTGACGGAAGCATGGTCATTACCATTGCACAGGAGCTGAAGGACGGATCTGGCGTTGTCGCCATGGATATTACCATTGATAAATTGTTAGAACAAATGAAACAAATCAAGGTCGGAAAAGAAGGTTATGCTTTCATTGCAACAAAAAACAAAACCTATGTCGCCCACAAGAACCATAAGGCTGGAGAAAAGCTTTCAGGCGACTGGGTAGCCAAAATGTATGCGAATGACAGCGGTGAACTCCAGTATACTCTTAATAACGAAGATAAAAAGATGACCTATACTACAAACGAACTGACTGGTTGGAAAATAGCCGGCACAATGTATATGGATGAAATTAAGGATGCCTCAAAGTCTGTGCTGACAACAGGAATGATTGTGCTGATTGCTTCCATTGCGGCAGGCGGAATTTTAATTCTGTTTATCGTTCGTTCGATTACAAAACCGTTAAAACGTCTTGTTCAATCATCGAAAACGATCAGCAGGGGAGATCTGACCGAAACGATCGAAATCCATTCAAAGGATGAGCTTGGAGAGCTTGGGGAAAGCTTCAATGAAATGGGACAATCTCTCCGCTCGCTGATCAGCGCTATTCAGGACTCGGTGAACAATGTGGCCGCATCTTCCGAACAGCTTACCGCATCTGCCGGGCAGACGAGTAAAGCCACCGAGCATATTACGATGGCAATTGAGCAGTTCTCAAACGGAAACGAGGAGCAAAGCGAAAAGGTTGAATCCAGCTCTCATCAGCTGAACTTAATGAATGAAGGACTCCAGCAAGTCTCACAAACATCGTCAGATATTACAAAGGCATCTATCCAATCAACGGAAATCGCCGGAACGGGTGAGAAGTTTGTGCAGCAGACAGTCGGACAAATGAACTCGATTAATCAATCTGTTCAGCAGGCTGAAGCTGTTGTCAAAGGCTTAGAAGGAAAATCAAAAGACATCACAAGCATTTTGAGAGTCATCAACGGAATCGCTGACCAAACAAATCTGCTTGCACTAAATGCAGCCATTGAAGCGGCGCGTGCCGGAGAGTCAGGACGCGGCTTCTCTGTCGTAGCGGAGGAGGTGCGCAAGCTGGCTGTCCAATCAGCCGATTCAGCGAAAGAAATCGAAAAGCTGATCCAAGAAATCGTCGCAGAAATCGACACCTCTCTTCACATGTTTAAAGAGGTCAATCAGGAAGTACAGTCCGGACTTGTTGTCACAGACAATACAAAAGAAAGCTTCCAGAGCATTTTCAGCATGACAAACGAAATCGCGGGCAAGCTGCAGACGATGAATTCCACCGTCGAGCAGCTGTCAGACCGTTCACAGCATGTTTCAGCAGCAGTCAGCGGCATTGCAGACGTGTCGAAAGAAAGCTCGGCAAGCATCCAGGACATTGCCGCATCAGCTGAAGAACAGCTTGCTTCCATGGAAGAAATCAGTTCCTCAGCGACGACTCTTGCGCAGATGGCAGAAGAGCTTCGCGATCTGACGAAACAATTTAAAATCGAGTAAAAACCGAAAAACAGCGCTATCAAAGCGCTGTTTTTTTATATGGTAAACAATAATAAAGTCCTAGTTTAACAGGTGAATTTAGAACTATTTTTCATTTTTTCCTCCATTTTCAATGTAATTTAAAGGAAGATCCGCCGATATAATTTGTAAATTATTGAAAGAAGGTTCAAAAGGAAATGAAAAAAACACTCACCACTATTCGCAGATCATCAATTGCAAGGAGACTTATTATTTCTTTCCTGCTGATCTTAATTGTTCCGATAACCGCCCTTTCGGTTAGCGCTTATCAATCAGCAGTTGCCTCACTTGATGTACAGATGACGCAAAGCGCAAAGGAAAATGTTCAGATATTAGATCACATCATTGATGATAAAATCAGCACGACTGAAAAAAGCCTCGCATATTTCAGCGATTGGGCTACAGCAGAAAAATTTCAGGATAAAAAGAAAACAGAGCTGAAACAGGAATTTAAACAATTTATCCAAATGAATGATAATGTCGCTGCGGTATTTTCAAGCGGCAAAGACGGGGACTTCACACGTTATCCGTACGCTGACATGCCAAGCGACTTTAATGCTTTGGAACGAGATTGGTACAAAGAAGCAATGGCCAATAAAGGCAAAACAATTGTCACTGAGCCTTATGAATCGATTTCATCAGGAAAAATGGTCGTCACCATCGCCCGTCAAACGGTGGATGGGTCAGGCGTTGTCGCCATTGATATGAAAATTGATGACTTAGTCACTACCGCGAAAGGAATCAATATCGGAAAAGAAGGCTATGCTTTTATTTTGAGCCAAAACAAGAAAGTCATCGCCTACTCCGGAGAAAAAGCGGGAACAGAGCTAAAAGGGGACTGGGTTGATAAGCTCTACAAGGATAAAAGCGGGGACTTTGAATATACGTACAAAGGCAAAAAGAAAAAAATGGCATTTGCAACAAGCCAAACAACAGGCTGGAAAATCAGCGGCACGATGTATGCAAACGAGATTCACGATGCTGCAAGCAGGGTTCTGATCATGGCTTCAATCGTTCTGGCGATTGCCATCGGAGCTGGAATGACGGCGATTTATTTTGTGATTCGATCCATCACAAAGCCATTGAGACGCATTGTCGCATCCGCTGAAAAAATTAGTGAAGGCGATCTAACCGAAACGATTGAAATCAATTCAAAAGATGAACTCGGCGTTCTGAGTGAGAGCTTCAATCATATGGCACACTCGCTTCGCTCGCTCATTCAGGGGATCAAAGACTCAGTAGAACACGTTGCCTCATCGTCCGAAGAGCTGACTGCATCGGCAGACCAGACAAGCAGAGCCACTGAGCACATTACGATGGCTATCGAGCAATTTTCAAACGGCAGCGAAAGCCAAAGCGAGAAAATAGAAACGACAACCGAACAAATTAATGAAATGAATGACGGATTGGCAGAGCTGGCGCGGGCTGCAGCAGTGATTACAGAAACATCCGCAGATTCAACAGAAGTGTCAAGTAAAGGGGAGACACTCGTCCAGAAAACAGCCGGCCAAATGAACACAATTGACCATTCCGTAAAAGCAGCGGAACAAGTGGTGAAAGGGCTGGAGATCAAATCAAAGGATATCACGAATATTTTGCGTGTCATCAACGGCATTGCGGATCAAACCAATCTTTTGGCTTTAAATGCCGCCATTGAAGCGGCCAGAGCAGGTGAATACGGCCGGGGCTTCTCAGTCGTCGCTGAGGAAGTGAGAAAGCTCGCGGTACAGTCGGCTGACTCAGCAAAAGAAATTGAATCGCTGATCAGTGAAATAGTAAAAGAAATTCACACATCACTGAACGTGCTTCAGTCCGTAAACAAAGAAGTTGAAACAGGGCTTGTCATGACGGATGAAACTAAACAGAGCTTCAAACATATATCGCAAATGACCAATCAAATTGCTTCCGAGCTGCAAAACATGAATGCAACGGTTGAGGAGCTGTCAGCGGGAGCTCAAGAAATTTCCGCAGCTTCAAATGATATCACAGCCATTTCTAAGGAAAGCTCGGATGGCATCCAAGATATCGCCGCTTCAGCTGAGGAACAGCTGGCATCCATGGAGGAGATTAGTTCATCTGCACTGACGCTTGAAAGAATGTCTGAAGAACTCCGTGATCTGACAAAACAATTTAAAGTAGATAAATAATAGGTCTAAAATACTATTTATTTATGGGAAATTAGTTACTTTTGTTAAATTTCTTCTTTTTTGCTGTATATATTTACCCATTTCCAGCCGATATGAAGGGTAGCATAAAAAAGGAGAAATGAATGATGAAAAAAATACTCCAACTCATAAAACAAAGATCAATTACACGGAAGCTTCTCGTTTCCTTTCTGTCGATCCTCATCATACCGGTTGTCATATTGGCGATCTTTGCGTATCAATCGGCTAGCAGCTCACTCGACAGACAGATGATGGGGAGCGCATTGGAAAATGTACAGCAATTAAACGAAATCATTAACACCAGCATCGGCGAAAAAGAAAACAGTGCTGATTATTTCAGCGAATGGCTGACAAAAGAGAAATACAATGCAAAAAGCAATGCAAGCATTGCAGAGAAATTCTCACAATATATCAGCATTAACAAGGATGTAGAATCCATTTATACAAGTGACACAAAAGGGCACTTTACCCGCTATCCGGATCTTCCGATGCCAAGCGGCTATAATCCGGTTGAACGCGACTGGTACAAAAAAGCGGTTGCAAATAAAGGGAAAGTCGTGATCACAGACCCTTATAAAACCGCGTCGACAAATACGATGGTTGTGACAATCGCCCAGCAGACAAAAGATGGTTCAGGCGTTATCGCAATCAACATGACGATTGAAAATCTGCTGAAAACAACCAAAAAAGTCAACATCGGCACACAAGGCTACGCATTTATCATGACGAAGGACAAAAAAGTTGTCGCACACCCGAATGAAAAATCAGGAACTGAATTAAAAGGCGACTGGCTCGATAAGATGTTGAGTGCTGATAAAGGCGATTTTCAATACACCATGGATGGCGATAAGAAAAAAATGGCCTTTGACACAAACAAGTTGACGGGATGGAAGATCGGCGGCACCATGTATTTGGATGAAATCCATGAGGCAGCCCAGCCTGTCCTTCACCTTGCTTTAATTGTCTTGGCCGCAGCTATTATCATAGGGATTATCGTCATGACATTGATCATTCGGTCGATTACAACACCGCTGAAACAGCTTGTCGGTTCCTCTAAGCGGATCAGCGAGGGAGATTTGACGGAAACCATTGATATCCGTTCAAAAGATGAATTGGGCGAGCTCGGCAAAAGCTTTAACAATATGGCGTCGTCACTTCGTTCTCTCATACACGCCATCCAGGATTCGGTAGACAATGTTGCCGCTTCCTCTGAGGAGCTGACTGCATCAGCTGCGCAAACGAGCAAGGCAACAGAGCACATTACATTGGCGATTGAACAATTTTCTAACGGCAATGAAAAACAAAACGAAAACATTGAAACGGCAGCAGAGCACATTTATCAAATGAATGACGGGTTGACGAATATGGCTCAAGCTTCTGAAGTGATCACTGATTCATCTGTTCAATCGACAGAAATTGCAAGTGAAGGCGGCAAGCTTGTTCATCAAACCGTCGGCCAAATGAATGTCATTGACAAGTCCGTTAAAGAAGCGGAGCAAGTCGTACGCGGATTGGAAACGAAATCGAAAGATATTACAAACATTTTGCGTGTGATCAACGGCATCGCAGACCAGACGAACCTGCTTGCCTTAAACGCAGCAATTGAAGCAGCGCGCGCAGGCGAGTACGGCCGCGGCTTCTCCGTTGTAGCGGAAGAAGTAAGAAAACTGGCAGTACAGTCAGCAGATTCAGCAAAAGAGATTGAAGGATTAATCATCGAAATTGTGAAGGAAATCAATACATCACTCGGCATGTTCCAATCTGTCAATCAAGAGGTGCAGACAGGACTTGACATCACAGATAAAACAGAAATGAGCTTCAAACGCATTTCTGAAATGACGAACCAAATCGCCGGCGAACTGCAAAATATGAGTGCGACGGTTCAGCAGCTTTCTGCCAGCTCCGAAGAAGTTTCGGGAGCGTCTGAGCACATTGCATCGATTTCAAAAGAAAGCTCAGCGCATATACAAGATATCGCGGCGTCAGCTGAAGAGCAGCTAGCTTCCATGGAAGAAATCAGCTCGTCTGCAGAGACCCTTTCCTCTATGGCGGAAGAGCTTCGGGATATGACCAAACGATTCAAAATTGAATAATAAGCCTTAACACCCAAGCTTTTGCGCTTGGGTGTTTTTTTTAGTTTTTTTATTAAACCTTTTATCCTAGTTTGACGATATTAGATTTATCTTAAAGGAGGAGTCAACGAGAATGGGAAAATTCATACAATGGATCAAACAGCCATCGATCAGCAAACCGCTAATCGCTGCGTTTCTGGCAGTGCTTATTTTGCCGGTTGGGGTTTTAGCATATTTCAGTTATCAATCAGCTTGGAACGCGTTAGACAGAGAGCTCATAAGCAGTGCAAAGGGAAATGTTGAAGAACTAAACAGTACGCTGCAAAATAAATTAGAAGATAAAGTAAAAGCAATAGATTATTATAGTGAGACAGTTGATAAAGACATATTGTTAGGCAAAAACAAAACATTACTGAAAGAGAAATTTAAGCAGTACACGACACTTAACGACGATGTAGGCGCAATCTATGCTGCCTCAGAAGATAAGAAGCTTTATAAATATCCGGATAGCGGTGTTCCGAAAGGTTTCGATCCGACAGGACGTGACTGGTACAAACAGGCGGTTGCGGAAAAAGGACAGGCTGTTTTCTCAGAACCGTATACCGATGAAGCGACAGGAGATATCGTTGTCACAATTTCAAAACAATTAAAAGACGGTTCAGGGGTTATAGCGCTAGATTTAAACCTGGATGAAGTGCTTACTGCATCAAAAAGAATCAAAATCGGTAAAGAAGGCTTTGCATTTATTACGACAGGCAACAAAAAATATATCGCCCATCCGACCATTAAGCCGGGGACAACCGGTTCCGGCGATTGGACAAACCAAGTATATTCCAAAAAAGAAGGCTCATTTGAATATACATTCGAAGGCAAAGAAAAGAAAATGGCCTTTACGACAAATAAACTGACTGGCTGGAAAATCGCGGGCACATATTTTGTCAGTGAATTGCAAGATGCTTCAAGCCCGGTGCTGAACACTGCGGTTATCATTCTATGCGTGTCAATAGTAATCGGCGGCATACTCATACTCTATATTATCCGTGCCATCACCAAGCCGTTAAGAAAACTTGTCTCAACGTCTGCAAAAATCAGCAGCGGAGATCTCACAGAAGTCATTGACATTCACTCGAAAAACGAGTTTGGCCAGCTTGGCGAAAGCTTTAATGAAATGTCTGCATCATTGCGTTCTGTAATCGGCGTTATTCAAACGTCTGTAGAAAACGTCGCTTCATCTTCTGAGGAGCTGACAGCAAGCGCAGCCCAAACAAGCAAGGCAACTGAACATATTACACTTGCCATCGAACAGTTCTCAGATGGCAACGAGGCACAAAGCGAGAAACTGGAAACAAGCTCAAATCATCTTTCTCAAATGAACGAGGGGATTTCAAAAGTGGCTCAGGCCTCTTCAACCATTACGAAATCATCGATTCAGTCCTCTGAGGCAGCGGGCAGCGGAGAAAAGCTGGTGGAGCATACAGTCGGCCAGATGAAAACAATTGACCAATCCGTTCAAAAAGCGGAAGCGGTTGTGAAGGGCCTTGAAACAAAATCGCAAGACATCACAAGCATCTTGAATGTGATTAACGGCATTGCTGATCAAACCAACCTGCTTGCATTAAATGCTGCGATTGAGGCGGCAAGAGCGGGAGAATACGGAAGAGGTTTCTCAGTAGTTGCGGAAGAGGTTAGAAAACTTGCTGTACAATCAGCAGACTCCGCCAAGGAAATTGAAGGATTAATTCAAGAGATTGTCAGGGAAATCAGCACCTCACTTACAATGTTCCAATCCGTGAATCATGAAGTGAAAGAAGGCTTGCAGATTACGGATCAAACAGCGGAAAGCTTTAAACAAATCTATGAGATGACAACCCAAATTTCCGGCGAATTGCAAAACTTGAACGCGACGGTTGAACAACTGTCAGCCGGATCACAGGAAGTGTCAAGTGCTGTTGAAGATATTTCTGCAGTAGCGAAAGAAAGCTCAGCAGGCATTCAGGATATCGCAGCTTCGGCGGAAGAACAGCTTGCGTCCATGGAAGAAATCAGCTCTTCAGCGGAAACGTTGGCAAACATGGCGGAAGAACTTCAGGACATTACGAAGAAATTTAAAATAGAATCATAATGAAACGAGAAAGCGGCATATCTGCTGCTTTCTTTTTTGTTAGGAAGCAAAAATAAACAAAAACGATTCAAAAACAAACAGAAATCATATATAATGAAAACGGATACAAATAAAAGGGTATGGAGGAATATCAAATATGGCGAAACATATATGGGATTCAGAGCGAGCTGCACAGCTGCCTAAAGGTGTAGAGGAATTGGTGTACAGGTCCAATCTGATCGGGTCAGACCGCACTGTCTGCAACTGGGGCGGGGGGAATACATCTATGAAAATAACGGAAAAGGATTTTAGAGGCCGTGAAATAGAAGTCATGTGGGTAAAAGGAAGCGGTTCGGATTTGGCAACAATGAAAGCGCATAACTTTTCCGGTTTGAAATTAGAAGATATCCGCCCGCTGATTAAAAGGGACCAAATGCCCGATGAAGAAATGGTAGACTACCTGTCTCATTGTATGATAGACAGCAAACATCCCCGCCCTTCAATTGAAACGCTATTACACGCTTTTCTGCCATACAAACATGTTGACCATACCCATCCAGATGCGATTATCAGCATATGCTGTGCGGATAATGGAAAACAAATCGCTGAAGACATTTACGGAAATCGGTTTGTATGGGTCCCATACGTCCGTCCTGGATTTACTTTGTCTAAAATGATCGCTGAAGGCGTAGCAAACAATCCCCACGCCGAGCTTGTATTAATGGAGAAACACGGCTTAGTCACTTGGGGAGAGACGTCTGAAACATCTTATCAAAAAACGATATCCATCATTCAAGAAGCCGAGCAGTATATTAACGATCGTATCAATCAGCATGAGGTATTCGGAGGCAAAAGGTATCAGCCTCTGCCGGAGGATAAAAGAAAACAAATCTTGGCAGGCATCATGCCTGTGATCAGAGGAGCAGTAAGTGAAGAAAAGAAAATGATCCTTTCCTATGATGATCATGACGATGTCTTGGAATTTGTAAACAGTGTCCAAGCGCCAGCACTTTCGCAAATCGGTGCGGCATGCCCGGATCACCTTGTTCACACAAAACGGGTTCCGCTGTACATTGATTGGAATCCGGAAACTCAAGATGTGCACAAGCTTGCGGATCTGATCAAGTCAGGAGTCGAGACCTTTACATCAGAGTATCAGGCTTACTTTACACGCAATCAGCAGGATGGGGATCAAATCTTTGAATCCGCCCCGCGGGTGATATTGATTCCTGGAATCGGAATGGTGAATACAGGAAAAAGTTATGCGATGTCTAAAGTAAGCGGGGCTTTATATCGGAGGGCCATCGCCGTAATGAAAGGAGCAACCGCTCTGGGGCAATTTGTTTCTTTACATGAAAATGAGTCCTACCATGTCGAATATTGGCCGCTCGAACTATATAAACTCACGCTGGCCCCGCCGGAAGCAGAATTTTCCCGAAAAGTAGCGCTGATAACTGGAGGAGCCGGCGGAATCGGCAGTGCGGCATGCCGCCGATTTGCAGCTGAGGGAGGGCACGTGATCGTAGCTGATCTGAATATAGAAGGCGCACAGAAAATTGCCGGGGAAATAAACGATGCATACGGAAAAGGACGGGCAATGGCTGTCAAAATGGATGTGACAAAGGAGGAAGACGTACAGTCAGCTTTTGAACGAGCGGCGCTTGCTTACGGCGGCATTGATATCGTCGTCAATAATGCCGGGCTGGCCACATCAAGCCCATTTGACGAAACAAGTCTAAAAGAATGGAATCTTAATATGAATGTTTTAGGAACAGGCTATTTCCTTGTAGCCCGTGAAGCGTTTAAACAGATGAAACATCAAAATAGAGGCGGAAGCATGGTATTTGTCGGATCGAAAAATTCGGTTTATGCGGGAAAAAACGCCTCTGCCTACAGCTCTGTTAAGGCGCTTGAAACCCATTTAGCAAGATGCATCGCAGCAGAAGGCGGAGAATTCGGCATTAGGGTCAACTCCGTTTTGCCTGATGCAGTTCTTCAAGGATCGGCAATCTGGGGTTCAAGCTGGCGTGAGGAACGAGCCGCGGCGTACGGGATTGAACCGGATCAGCTGGAGGAACATTACCGGAAACGGACAGCATTGCTCGTCAATATTTACCCGGAGGATATTGCCGAAGCCATTGCATTCTTCGCTTCTTCCAAAGCCGAAAAAACAACGGGCTGCATGATCACGGTAGACGGCGGCGTCCCTGCTGCTTTTACGCGTTAGATATATGCTATGATAAAAATATAAGACGGACTACGATATGAGGAAGGGCGTTACCGATGCTAGTAGCAGAACGGCAGCAAAAAATAGTGGAAATAGTAAATATGCGTTCAAGCATCCGCGTTTCCGAATTAAGTGACATTTTTTCAGTCACAGAGGAAACCATTCGGCGTGATCTTGAAAAGCTTGAAAAAGAACATAAACTGAGCCGGAGCCACGGAGGAGCGGTCAGTATTCAGCAGAAGGAATCAGAAATTCATTTTTCTGAACGGGAAATCACGAATGTCATCGAAAAAAAAGCCATCGCTCACGAAGCGGCCAAATATGTAAAAAGCGGAGACCGAATCATTCTCGATGCAAGCACAACCGCTTGGTACATGGCAAAAATACTCCCTGACATTGAGCTCACCGTGATTACAAACTCAATGAAAGCAGCTATTGAACTCAGTAATAAAGAAAACATATCAGTCATTTCAACAGGCGGCATTTTGCTGGAAAAATCATTATCATTTGCCGGCCCGTTAGCAGAGCGTTCACTTGAGACCTATCATGTCAATAAAACCTTTCTGTCATGTAAGGGATTTGACGTACACAACGGGATGAGTGATTCAAATGAGTGGCAGGCGCTGCTCAAAAAACGGATGATCGAAAGGTCGGACCAGACCATTTTGATGGCCGATTCAAGCAAATGGGGGAACCGCGAGTTTTCACATATCGCCTCGCTGCAAGATGTCAGCCGCCTTATTACGGATTCTGGACTTGATCCGGCATCGGTAAAAGCTCTTGAGGACAAAAAGGTGAAGGTGACAGCTGTTCCTCTTTCGAAGAGAGGGTGAAAGGATGATTTATACTGCCATTGATGTAGGCGCATCAAGCGGGAGAATCATGGTAGGTGAACTGAATGAAGGGAAGCTTGACATACAAGAGATTCACAGGTTCGCTAACGGTTTCAGTCAAAGAGACGGGCATTGCTTATGGGATATTGATCATTTGCTAAAACAAATCCTGCAAGGACTGCAAAAAGTAAAGACGCTTGGGTATGAACACTGCACCGTAGGCATTGATACTTGGGCAGTTGATTATGTCTTACTGGACGAAAAAGGCGATCGGTTGCGGGAAGCAATCTCCTACCGTGATAGAAGAACAGATCACACAATAGACAAACTGGAACATACCCTCTCAAAAGCCGCAATTTATCAAAAAACAGGAATACAATTTCAGCCTTTCAACACGATCTATCAATTGTTTGAAGAAGACCGTGAGCTGCTGAAAAAGACAGACAAAATTATGATGATTCCTGATTATTTAGGCTATTGTTTAACCGGAAAAGCTGTAACGGAAATCACAAACGCGTCCACAACACAGCTTTTAAACGTCTCAACGGGAAATCTTGATCCTGAATTGCTTGAAGCCGTGTCTGTTCTGGAACAGCAATTTGCGCCGCTCACTGAACCGGGGTGTGAACTCGGGAAGCTAAGAAATGAGTGGTTCCCGGATTATGATCTCCCGGCGTGCAAGGTGATGACAGTCGCAACACATGATACGGCCTCGGCCGTCATTGCGGCGCCAGGCGTAAATGATGGCTGGGCGTATATCAGCAGCGGAACATGGTCGTTAATCGGGGTTGAAAACAAAACACCGATAATAACTGATCTGGCTTTAGAAAACAACTATACAAATGAACGCGGCGCAAACAACACCATTCGCTTTCTCAAAAACATTATCGGCATGTGGGCGATACAAGAAGTCAGACAGCAGTTACAAGCAGATTACTCTTTCCAGCAGCTTGCAGAAGAAGCCAAAAAAACAGAACCATTCCAGCAATTTATAAACTTAAATGATAAACGATTCCTGAATCCAGAAAACATGATAAAGGAAATACAACATTATTGCAGACAAACCCGCCAAAAGATTCCCCGCACTGCAGGCGAACTTGCCTGCTGCATCTACAGCAATTTAGCCATCATCTATGCGATAGCCATCAAAGAGCTCGAAACAATCACAGAAAAACCGATCGAGCAATTTCATATCATCGGCGGCGGAGCCCGGAATGATTTCTTAAATCAATTAACGGCAGACATGAGTGGAAAAGCGGTATATGCAGGGCCGATAGAGGCAACTGCCACCGGAAATCTTTTGATGCAAATGATTGCTGCCAAAGAAGTCAAAGACATAAAAGAAGCCCGGCAAGTCGTCAGAAATTCCTTTCCGATCAAAGTGTTTACACCTAAAGACATTGACAGAAGCACCATCATTCAGTCCTTTCAGCAAACCGTTTTGAAAGCGCTATCTAAATGATGAAGAGGTGAAAAGGTTTGAAAAGAAAAGCCAGTATCATGTTTGTCCATCAAGACAAGTACGAAGAATACAACCAGCGGCATGATGACATTTGGCCTGAGATGGCAGAAGCACTCAAAGCTCATGGAGCACACCATTATTCCATTTTTCTAGACGAGGAAACAGGCAGGCTTTTTGCATATTTAGAAATAGAGGATGAAGAGAAATGGAGAAAGATGGCGGACACGGAAGTTTGCCAAAGATGGTGGAAATCGATGGCGCCATTAATGAAAACAAATTCGGATTTCAGTCCTGTTGCGATAGATCTAAAGGAAGTTTTTTATTTGGATTAAAAAACTGATAAAGGGAGAGAGCCGCATGACCATAAAAGCCAATTATGACAGTGCAAAACAGGCATATGAAAAATGGGGAATTGATGTTGAAGAGGCGCTTCGGCAATTAGAGCAAGTGCCCATTTCGATCCACTGCTGGCAGGGTGACGACATTGAAGGCTTTGAAGTAAATAAGGGCGAGCTTTCAGGCGGAATTGACGTGACCGGCAATTATCCCGGAAAAGCGCAAACTCCTGAAGAATTAAGAAGAGATTTGGAGAAGGCTCTTTCTCTCATTCCTGGAAAGCACCGCGTAAACCTGCATGCGATATACGCAGAAACAAACAGGGAAGCGGTAGAACGTGACGAATTGAAGCCGCAGCATTTTGAAAACTGGGTGAAATGGGCAAAAAACCTTGGTCTCGGTTTAGATTTTAATCCAACCTTGTTTTCGCATGAGAAAGCGGCTGACGGACTCACCCTTTCACACCCTGATCCGGACATCAGAGAATTTTGGATCAGGCATTGCATCGCTTGCCGCCGTATCGGGGAATACTTTGGGAAAGAATTAGGAACACCTTGCTTGACGAATATTTGGATTCCCGACGGCTATAAGGATATCCCCAGTGATAGGCTGACACCGCGTAAAAGACTAAAAGAATCACTGGATCGGATCTTCGCAGAGGAGATCAGTGCACATCACAATCTTGATTCAATCGAGAGCAAGCTGTTCGGGCTTGGCTCCGAATCATATGTTGTCGGATCTCATGAATTTTATTTAGCTTATGCTTTGACGAATCATAAGCTTTGTTTACTTGATACAGGCCATTTCCATCCGACTGAGACGGTATCAAACAAGATCTCGTCCATGCTGCTTTACACAGACAAGCTTGCCTTGCACGTATCGCGGCCTGTTCGTTGGGATAGCGACCATGTAGTGGTTTTGGATGATGAATTGAGAGAAATCGCTCTTGAAATTGTACGAAATCATGCTCTTGAGAAGGTCGCCATCGGTCTGGATTTTTTCGATGCCAGCATTAACCGTGTAGCCGCCTGGACCATCGGAACGAGAAATATGATCAAAGCTTTATTGTATGCCTTGCTTCTCCCGAACGGATATTTAAAACAATTGCAGGAAGAGGGCCGCTATACAGAAAGGCTGGCCCTGATGGAGGAATTCAAAACATATCCTTTCGGAGCCATCTGGGATTCCTACTGTGAGCAAATGGGCGTTCCGGTAAAAGAGGCATGGCTTCATGACATCAAAGAATATGAGCAACAGGTGCTTTTAAAAAGGAAGGCATCTTCTCCGATTGTCTAATAAAAAATCCGCCGCGGCATTTGCATGCGGGCGGATTTTTTTAAGCTTGATCAGCAGGGTATACAATCCCCATTTGCTTTCTTGCTTCTTCCATAATTTTTGCGGTGGTCAAAGACCGTTCAAATGTATTTTCTTCAGATTCCAGCTTATTCTCTTTTATGAGTGTGACAAATTCTTCTGCTTCATAGAACATCGCCGGTTTAGGATCAGGGATCGCGATGTTTTCAAGGCGGCCGTCCCGGTAGCGGATTTCAACACGTTCAGGCCGGTGAATTGTATCGATTACAATCGTCCCGTCTTCACCCTGGATTTCCGCCGGGGCATAGGAAGTAGAGATTTTGGAATGCATCAGAACAGCTTCGAACCCGTCGTAAGACAGAATGACAGTTCCTTCTCCGTCCACTCCGGAAGATAAAGCATATCCGTTTGCTTTTACATCCTTTGGCTCGCCAAACAACACAACAGCCGGATAAATACAATAGACGCCAATATCCATTAATGACCCATTGGAAAGCTCAGGCTGAAACGCATTCAAAACAGTTCCGCTTCTGAACGCGTCATATCGTGAGGAATACTGGCAGTAGCTTGCGGTAAATCTGCGGACAGTGCCGATTTTATGCAGGTGTTTTTTCAGCTCTTTGAAATTCGGCAGGAAAGTGGTCTTCATTGCTTCCATGAGAACAACACCGTTTGCCTTAGCCGCTGAGATCATCTCTTCTGTTTCTTTTGTATTCGAAGCAAACGGCTTCTCACAAAGCACATGCTTGCCATGGTTCATAAAGAGAACGGCTTGTTCCTTGTGAAGAGCGTTCGGGCTCGCTATGTATACGGCATCAAAGCAATCGCTCGCCGCCATTTCCTGAAGGTCTGAGAAGGCATGCGCAGCGTTGTGTTTAGCAGCAAACTCGCCAGCGCGTTCAGCCGATCTTGAATAAACAGCAGTCAGCTGAAAATCTTCGATATCCGCTGCTGACTCAAGAAAGCGGTCTGTAATCCAGTTGGTTCCTATTATTGCAAAACGTATCACTCGTATCGCTCCTTTTGCATGATATAGCTAAATTATAGCTTAAAAAGAACAAAATCACATGATAGATATAAATAGAATGTTAAAACCGTGAAAGCTTTTCCAGCAATTAACGGTTTTTATTTTTCATTATAGGGACGATAGTGTACAATTTAATTAAACTATGTATGACGGAGGAACGATAGTGGAGACGTTGCAAACATGGAGCGGCAGATTCAAGCGATTCTTCTTGGATAATAAGTTTGTTTTATTTTTGCTTGTGCTGCTGCTGATTGGTTTAAATATTCTAGTATTTACAAAAACATCATTTATTTTCACCCCGATTATTGTTCTGCTCAAAACGATATCACTTCCGATTATTTTGACAGGCATTGTTTTTTATCTGTTAAACCCAGTCGTCGATTTTCTGGAGAGAAGAAGAATAAGAAGAATCTATTCTATATTGCTGCTATATCTATTGGTTATCGGGCTGATCACGATCACGATCGTGTCGATCATTCCCTTCTTAAAAGAACAAATTATGAGTTTGATTGACAATATCCCGAGATATGTGGACGTCGTAGAAAATCAGACGAAACAGCTGATCGGCAGCAACTTCGTCAATCAGGCCCAGCAAACGATGAACATTAATATATCTGATCTTGCTACAAAGGTTTCGGATCAGGCAGCGACGATCGTGAACAGCACCTTTACCGGTGTTGGGAATTTTATCGGCGCACTGACTGAGATTATCATTTCGATCGTCACGGTTCCGTTTATTCTATTTTATTTGCTAAAAGACGGAAGAAAATTACCGGTCTACATACTGAAGTTTGTGCCGACTCGATTGAAAGAACAGACATATACAGTCTTAAGCGAAATGAATCATCGGTTAAGCTCTTATATCAGAGGCCAGATCATTGTCAGCTTCTGTATCGGGTTTTTGCTGTTTATCGGTTATTTGATTATCGGGCTGGATTATGCTTCATTGCTTGCAGTCATTGCGGCTTGCACAA
Source organism: Bacillus sp. LJBS17 (assembly GCF_019334685.1). Taxonomy (NCBI): domain Bacteria; kingdom Bacillati; phylum Bacillota; class Bacilli; order Caryophanales; family Bacillaceae; genus Bacillus; species Bacillus sp. LJBS17. The sequence goes on along the minus strand of NZ_CP079759.1, from coordinate 3,102,598 downwards.
GCATCGTTCCATATTTAGGGCCAACGATTGCCATTACGCCTGCGATTATTATTGCCATAGTGACATCGCCGCTCATGCTGCTTAAGCTGGTGATCGTTTGGACGATTGTTCAGCTGATTGAAGGGAAGCTGATCTCTCCGCAAATTATGGGAAAAAACCTTCACATCCATCCGATTACGATTATTTTTCTGCTGTTAACAGCCGGCAAGCTGTTTGGCGTTGTTGGAATCATTCTTGCGATTCCCGGCTATGCGGTTGCCAAAGTCATTACGACACATTTATTTGACTGGTTTAAAATGCAGTCACATTTATACGATGAAGAAAAAAATGAAAATACGTCGGGTCATAAAGTGTGATTTTCGTTTATAGTTATATAAGACGGGCTTTCCATTTATGGAAAGCTCCCGTTATGTAAAAAAATAAATGTCTAATGGGGAGAATCAAAATCATGACTCTATGGGAATTGTTTGTAGCCGCCATTTTAGGAATCGTAGAAGGATTAACAGAGTACGCGCCGGTTTCTTCGACAGGACATATGATCATAGTAGACGACATCTGGCTTAAATCAAGTAATCTGATGTCAGAAGAAGCTGCTAACTCATTCAAGGTGGTTATTCAGCTAGGCTCCATTTTAGCAGTAGCTATCGTGTTTAAAGACCGAATTTTAAATTTACTGGGCTTGAAAAAAAATATTACAAGCGACCAGGAGCAGGGACATAAATTAAGCATTGCCCAAATTGCCGTCGGACTCGTGCCTGCAGCTGTTCTCGGCTTTTTGTTTGAAGATTACATTGATGAATATTTATTTTCCGTTAAAACTGTGGCCATCGGTTTAATTGCCGGGGCAATCCTGATGCTTTTTGCTGACTGGGTCAATAAACGGAAAACAGCGACAGACACACTCGACCGCATTTCCTATAAACAGGCGATAGCCGTCGGCTTATTCCAATGTCTTGCCCTTTGGCCGGGTTTCTCGCGTTCGGGTTCAACCATTTCCGGCGGTGTTATTCTCGGATTAAACCACCGAGCTGCAGCCGACTTTACGTTTATTATGGCGATGCCGATCATGATGGGAGCCAGCTTTCTAAGCCTTGTGAAGCATTGGGACAGCTTAAGCTCGGATCTGATGCCGTTTTTCATCGTCGGCTTTATCTGTGCCTTTGTGGTCGCACTGTTTGTCGTCCGTTTCTTCTTAAGGCTGATTAACAAAATCAAACTTGTCCCATTTGCAATCTATCGAATTATTCTCGGTGTGATTTTACTTTTGATCATGATGTAAGTCGAAAATAAGGCTCTTTTACGAGCCTTATTTTTTCTGTCAATTCAAGAGGAAACAGCTTGTTTTTCAAAATAAAATCATCTATAATAAACATGACGTTACATACGGGGCCATAGCTCAGCTGGGAGAGCGCTACGCTGGCAGCGTAGAGGTCAGGGGTTCGAGCCCCCTTGGCTCCATACCTGTAAACCCTTATTCTATAAGGGTTTTTTTGTTTTGAGGAAAAGGTTTCATTCTCTGAATCCTCCAGTTGAGCGAAGTCAAAGTGAGCAGCTTATCTGTCAATCATGAATTTTCCAATACTTCCTTTTGTTCCTCAAAGACCGTCATGTCTTCCAAAGGAGGGGAGTAGACATGAAGAGACACCATTCGTTCAGATGTTGGATTGGACATTTTGTGAATTAAACCTTTGGTTGAAATAAGGCATTCTCCTTCGTGGACAAAGTATGAATTGGAGAGTTCTGCGTGTTCGCCGGCTGAGCGATAAATAGAATTAAGAAGCTTTCCTTCTAACACCATTGCACAACCAATGGATTGACCATGATCGTGTACTGTTGTCTCCTTGTTTGGCGGAATGTTAATCACGATAATTTCCAATTCATTATTTCGATAGATGGCATTTCGGCCGTAAGCGTATTGGTCTGGTTCCTTAATATACGGTTGACTCAATTTTGCTGCGTTTGGAATTTGTTTTAAAGACGTTGCTAAATCTTTAACCGATGGATTTTTCAAGCCGCTAAAAATGTCTTGGATACACTCATACAGTTCCATTCGTTTTTGCCTCCCGGAATATTTAGAATTTCCTTACATTGGTATTTCATAGGTTAATTCATGGTATTTACCCATATACAATTTAGAGGCGGCAAACGCCCAGTAAACACAAAAAAATGTGCGGCCAAAATGTTGTCTTATCACCAACTTATTCGAGTTTATTAGTGGGAATAGTGGGTTGAAAGGATTAAAACGGCCTGCTTTAATTCGCTTGAGGGAACGAGCAGGGATTCATAAGTGCAGTTCTAGACACAATATCGGGGAAAAGCTTTCAAGATTTCTATGTTGTGCTTGAAATTTACTCCATTGACAAAACACAATCGATTTGAAATAATATTTGATTATATGCTCATTCATTCACATAATTATAATAAAATAATATCATTTCCCCTGAAAGGGAGAATATTAGAATGAAAGCTAATGGTATGCAAAATCTATTAGCTTCTTTTGTTTTCAAAAAATGATGTGTTTCGCATGTATTCATATAGGAAGGGATGACAACATGAAGACAAAACACTATTGGGTGATTTCTTTGCTCGCCGTCTTAGCGGTCGGGCCGGGATTGATGTCTAACACGGCATTGTCGTCAGTTCAAGGCCTTGTTCAGAAAGCGGTTGGAACAAGTGTCTTCACATCAGTAAATCCGATATTGATCGGCAATATGGCCTTTGCCTTGTTAGTTCCGGCAGGACCGTTGCTGAGGAAAAAATTCGGTGCTCGTCCCGTCTATCTGGCTTCATTACCTGTCTTTATACTAGGTTCACTGCTCATCGCATGTTCAAGCGATGTTGCATTGATGGCGGCAGGACGCTTTTTACAGGGAGCGGCAACAGGTGTCATGCTGATGATTATGATTCCAATGCTTGTACTGTCATTCCCGATTGAACGCAGGAACTATGCACTGCTTGTGCTGATCGGGGGATTCTATGGTTCTGTTATCATCGGTACAATCCTGGGAACCATTGCAACAAGCTGCGGGCATTGGAGATGGCTGTTTTTCATCTTTGGCACCTTGTCCCTGATCGGTGTCGCGGTGAGCTATTTCTTTCTTCATGATGAGCATCACGGAGCGGCGGATCAAGAACAGCCGCTTGATCGTGCGGGAATTCTTTTATCTGTCTTCCTTGCCGCAGCCTCAGCGGTTTCATTCATTTTTCTGCAAAAATGGGGGCTGTCATCGGGTTATGTATGGATTGGTTTCGGGGTGACGTTATGTTTGCTCATTGGTCTATTGATTGTGGAATATAAAGTGAAAAACCCATTCATATCTATTAAACTGATGCTGCTGCCAAAACCGGTGCTTGGCTTATTGATCATAGCTGCAGGGACGATAACGGTAGCTGTCAGCCTGTCTGCTTTTCAAGGCTTGCTCCGTCAAATGTATGATATTTCTCAGGAGCATCTCATTCTTTTAAACTTGACTCTTTTAATCGGAGTAGCGATCGCGGCCATTTTGAGCGCTCTGTTTTATGATAAAGTCGGACCAGGGATGCTCGGTATTATCGGCGGACTCATTCTCGTCTTTGTGAATTTTCAATGGCTGCATATGCAGGATCGATCATCTCTTTATATGTTCGCGGCACTGTTTATCATGCTTGCAGCGGGAACAGGCCTGACAGTCGCCGCAGGGCTGATGGGAGCTGCCATGGGAGGCCCGCTGCCTGATTTGGTCAAGAGAATGACAGCTGTTCAGTTTTTAAGATTGTTTGTCTATATGGGAGTTCCTATTCTCATCGGCTTTTTCACGAAAAAAGATGCTGCCAGACAAAGCGGTTCGGTACAGGATTCTATGATGACTGCTTATCATGATCTCTTCTTCATTTCTTTTATCCTTAGCGTGCTGCTCGTCTGCCTGTCATTTTGTATGAATGCCACTGGAATGGGGCACAAGCTGGCACATAAACCACATGATAAAGCGAAAGCAGCTCCGGAAAAACCGGCCGTTTCAGCAGAAGGTTTGTCGAAGGCAACTGTCAAATCATATAAAGTAATAAATGATACGGAATATCGTAATGCACTCAGAAATTTACAAAAATAGAAACATGGTAAAAACCTTTTCATTGAGCGAAAAGGTTTTTATTTTGCAATCTTTTCCCAACTTTATCCCTAAAGAATTGAAAAATATTAGAAGTGCAAGTAAAATTCTAAAAGGTAGATTCTTTTACATTCGTAATCTTTTAATTCGAAGGAAGGTTTTCATGGCCCGTAAAAAACTTAAAAAACGTAAACTCTTGATTTCACTATTTTTCATTGTATCGATTCCGCTAGCTCTGTTTGTTTTAGCGACAACTTTATCAAAACCGATTGAAACATCCAAAGAAACTGAAGAAATCGATGAACAGCAAGTATTTATAGACAGTCTGTCCGGACATGCCCAAATTTTGTATGAAAAATACCATGTTCTCCCCAGCATCACAATTGCTCAGGCCATTCTCGAATCGGACTGGGGGAACAGTGAACTGGCTGCTAAGGCCAACAACCTTTTTGGCGTAAAAGGGAATTATAAAGGCCATCATGTCACGATGGAAACGGACGAAGTTGAAAAAGGGAAAAGAAAAACCATTCGCGCGAAGTTTCGAAAATACAGCACGTTTTTTGAATCTATGGATGATCACGCCCAATTGTTCGTTCGTGGCACATCGTGGAATAAAAAGAAGTATAAACCGGTGCTTGAGGCAGGGAATTATAAGGAAGCGGCAACCGCCCTGCAAACATCAGGATATGCTACAGATCCTGACTATGCTGACAAAATCAGCGCTATTGTGGAAAAATACGATTTAGATGAGTACGATGAGGTAAATCCATCCCTCAAATCTGTGGATTTAAACGCCTCTATTAAAGACAGTGCCGTTCAAGACGTATGGTCCAAGCCCTCTACTGATGATCGGTCCATAAGGCTTACCTCTGCCCAATCTTACGTCGGCAAAGACATAAAGGTTGTGTCTAGAAAACAGAAAGGCCAGTCTGTATGGTACCAATTCCAAATCAATGATAAACTTATCGGCTGGATTGATGATTCAGCTGTTGAAATAAAGGAGGCAACCTAAGCCCTTTTTACTGGTATTTTTAATTCTTTGTTCCATTACGGGGAATTTGAGGTATAATATTCCACGGAAGTTATCACTTTTTAACTATGCTTTCGGGAGGGAACAAAGGTGCAGAAATATAGACGCAGAAACACGGTTGCCTTTACAGTATTAGCTTATTTTACTTTTTTTGCGGGAGTATTTTTGTTTAGTATCGGACTCTATAATGCTGATAACCTGGAACTCAATGAAAAAGGTTATTACATCGCTGTTATGATACTTGTAGCAGTTGGTGCGATTCTTACACAAAAAGTAACCCGTGATAACGCGGAGGATAATGAAATCATCGCGGAACAGGAAAAAAGACAAAATCAATCTCATATCGAATCATAAAAAATCCGGCGACTGCACGCCGGATTTTTTGATATCACCCTGTAAACACTTCGCCGTCAGGGTAACGGATATTTGATTGCTCTGTTTTTGCGAATGAAAACACGAACGTTAAAGGACCAATTCTTCCGATAAACATGATGACAATAATGATACACTTGCCAGCTGTTGTCAGTTCAGGAGTAAGCCCCATCGTAAGGCCGACAGTTCCGAATGCGGAAAAGGTTTCAAACACAATTTGAAGAAATGGCGCTTGTTCTGTGATCGTCAGGGCGAAAATCCCTAAAAACACGATGAACAAACTGGTGACGCTCACAGCTAAAGCTTTAATGATAATCGGATATTTGATGGAACGGCGGAAAATAACCGTTTCTTTTTTACCTCTCAAGTAAGCAATAACAGATGTTAAAATCACGATGAACGTAGTCAGCTTAATGCCGCTCGCCGTTGATGCGCTTCCTGCTCCGATAAACATCAATAATAAAGTAAATACAATTGTTCCTTCTCTCATGCTTCCAAAATCTAGAGAATTGAAGCCTGCGGTTCTCGGCGTCACTGCCTGAAAATAGGACGCCCACAGTTTATCCACTATATGCAGGTGGCCGAGCGTGCCGGGGTTGCTGTATTCTAAAATAAAGACCGTAAGCATAGCAATCGCATTCAACATCAGCGTTCCTGTAAGCATGAGCTTTGTATGTAAAGAAAAAGCTTTAAAACGCCGATTTTTCATCACATCAAACAGAACCGTAAATCCGATCCCTCCTGTAATAAATAAGAAAGTAATCACGAGGTTCACTGTAGGATCGCCAACGTAGCTCATCAAATTATCAGGCCACAACGAAAACCCGGCATTGTTAAAAGCAGATATTGCGTGAAACAAACTTGCAAACAAGCCGGATGACCAGCCGTACTGAGGTACAAGCCGGATGGATAAAATGAGTGCTGCTATCAATTCAATACTGATCGAAAACAGAAACAAGACTTTGACAAGGCCAATGACACCGCCGATTGTCGGCTGGTTTAAGGCTTCCTGGACGAGCATTCGTTCTTTTAAGCCGATTTTTTTTCCTAATATCATGACGATCAAGACCGCAAATGTCATAAATCCAAGCCCGCCAATCTGAATCAGCCCCATAATAACTGTTTGCCCGAATACCGTAAATTGAGTGCCGGTATCGACAACAGCAAGCCCTGTAACAGTTGTAGCGGAAGCCGCAGTAAAAAGGGCATCTATCCATGACAATGGCTTCGTAGTGGAAATCGGAAGCATTAATAGGACAGCCCCGATGATAATGGTAAGGAAAAAACCAATGGCAAGCACTTGAGGCGGTGTAAACCGAACCCATTTGATCACTTTATCCTTTTGAAGTGTCACCTTTGTCTACATCCCTTCGTTTTCAAAACGTTTAATATCCTTTTTGTGGCCCATGATCACCAGGCAATCTTGCTCGTGAATGATGTCTTCAGGCGCGGGGGAAAGACAGATATCTCCATGATGTTTGATGGCCAGGATCGTGCAGCCGTACTTTGCTCTTACATTCAGGTCAATAATCGATTTTGAATCAAGCTTGCGCGTAGCCAGCAGCTCGACAATACTGTATTCATCAGATAGATCAATGTAATTCAAAACATTCTCGTCTGAAAGGCTTTGTGCGATTTTAACCCCCATATCTTTTTCAGGATGAATAATGCGGTCAGCGCCGATTTTTTCAAGCACCTTGTGATGATAATAGTTTTGAGCCTTTACCCAAATATTTGGAATATCAAGCTCCTTTAATAATAGGGTGGTCAGCGTACTCGCTTGAATATTTGCTCCGATGGCAACAATCACATATTCAAAATTGCGTATTCCTAATGAAAGCAATTCGTTTTCTTCGGTGGCGTTGGCAATTACCGCATGAGTGGCGTAAGAAGCATATGCATTGACCTTTTCTTCGTTGATATCAACCGCAAGGACCTCATGCCCCATTCTATGAAGTTCTTTACAAATGCTGCCGCCAAACCGGCCCAGCCCGATCACGGCAAATTGCTTATTTTTAATTCTTCCCAATGTTCATATCTCCCTTAGTGAATTAACGTTTTTGAAGCAAAAAAGACCATTGCAAAGAATGGCCGATAATAGACCTCCTCTCTGTATACGCCTACGAGGTTAGCTGTCGGATTAGGGATTCAGAGTACCCCCTCTTACTTAGTAAGATTCACCCCAAGGCTGTTAATAAAACAGCCAATCGTTGGTTCCCCCGTTCGTGTTTGATTAAGCGGTAAAAGAGACTGTATGAAATTGAACACTCAAGAATTTACTCCTGTTTCTAGTGTTTGTCAATTTAAATTTTAAACCAGAAAAAAGATAACGGGGATTAGAGAAAAAGGGGGAGGGTAAAACGCAAAAAAGACCGGCGTTAACCGGTCTTTTACATTAGTTGCAACCGCAAGGCTGAGTCGGAGGAGTGCTGCGCTTAGCCACGTCAATGCTGGCTTCTGCGTAAAATTTATTTCCGATGCTTAATGATTTATTCTCCGCACGGAAAGTATATGTACCAGCGGCAGGAAGTGTTTTGTTATTCAGTTTTAATTTGAATTCGCCAGCTCCTAACAAATCAAGTGCCAAAGGAACTCTTACTGTTTTCCCGTTATTGAGGATCTGTGTTGTACGCAAGGCATTTCCGTTCAATGTGTCTTTCGTGTTTGCAGTAAATCCGCTTGGCAATGTAAACTCCATAACGCCAAGGCTGAGAAGCGTGTTTGGACGGTAAGTCAATTCGATATCTGAGAAAGACCATTCCGTTTTGCTGGCGCCTGTGATTGTTGCGAACAATGAAGCTGTAGACTGTGTTCTCATAGTGGATTCAGTATGAGCTTTAGTTGATGTAGATTCAGCCGCGAAAGAAGCTGTAGGTGCAGAAACGAGTAACCCGAGACTTAATGCACTAATTGCCAAAGAAGATAATAATTTGCGTTTCATAACAAAATTCCCCCTAAAAAATGATAAATTAAACAGGCCTGCCCGCTTTTCACCTCCTCTGAAAGGCCAAATACAAATTTTACCTACATAAAATTACCATCAAATATTTTGGAAGTAAATGGGGTGTTTTTCCCGTATTTTTCAAATTTGTAGTAGTTACATCAAAAAAACGCCTGGTTTCCCAGGCGTTTTTTGCTTTACTTTGTTTCGATCGGTATAAATTTAAAAATTTCTCCGGTCTGCACCGATTCAGCAAGCCGTTTCAGCCAGTCATAGTAAGCTTTAGAGCTTTCCAGCTGATCATATAACTGCAGTGCTTCATTTTTGATATCCTCATCGAGATCTTCCTTGCTTAAAACCTTTTGTAAATCAGCTTGTGCTTCCTCGATCGCTGTTACATTCACTTGAACCTCCCGCTCCCATTTAGGTGGAAAGAAATTTGTGAAAAATTTAAAGAAATCCTTCTCAGCCACAAATGTATGCTTGCGGATGCCCCGGTGAAATGTTTTTTTCACTACATTTAAGTCTTGAAGCTTTTTGACGCCAGTGCTCATGCTTGGTTTGCTCATTTGCAACTCCTCACGCATTTCGTCAAGCGTCATCTCATCCCTCATATACATCGTCCCATATAAAATCCCGACACTGCGGGTAATTCCGTAAAGATCCATCGTTTCAGCAATGGAGTCAATAACAAGATCCCGAGCCTGTTCTATAGCTGCAAATTCTGGATTTTCATCCATACTGACCCTCTTTTCCTTTAGAAAATTAAATCCGTTAAGTTATTTCTTTATGTTCTTTATCTTAACGAAACATGAGGAAAAGTCAAAAAGAAAAATCAAAATGGGACTTTGACAGTTTAAAAACCATATGTTAGATTAAGGTTGTTAAAAACATTAAATTTTTATTTAACAAACTTTATTTACGTCAAGGAGGCTTATATGAGTCAAACATTATTCATTGACGGAGAATGGATCAGTGCCGAAAAAGAACAGATCCGCAGTATTATCAACCCATTTAATCAAGAAGAAATTGCAACTGTAAGCGAGGGAGGGCGAGAGGACGCCATCAAAGCAATCGCAGCCGCACGCAGAGCATTTGACAAAGGAGAATGGTCATCGCTATCCGGGCTAGAACGCGGAAAAATTGTTCTGAAAATTGCGGAATTAATCAGACGCGATCTTGAGGAGCTGGCTGAGCTTGAATCTCTTGATACAGGAAAAACACTCGAAGAAAGCAAGGCCGATATGGACGATATCGCCAATGTTTTTCAATATTACGCCGGCTTGGCAGACAAAGATGGCGGAGAGATCATTTCATCTCCGATTCCTGATTCAGAAAGCAAAATTATTAGGGAGCCAATCGGGGTTTGCGGCCAGATTACTCCATGGAATTATCCGCTCCTTCAAGCGAGCTGGAAAATCGCCCCTGCACTGGCTGCAGGAAACACAATCGTCATGAAGCCGAGTGAGATTACGCCGCTGACGACAATCAAAGTCTTTAAGCTGATGGAAGAAGCCGGTGTTCCAAAAGGTGTCGCAAATCTTGTTCTTGGACCGGGAGCCACAGTGGGCGACGAGCTTGCCGTAAACAAAGACGTCGATTTGATTTCATTTACGGGCGGAATTGAAACAGGCAAAAAAATCATGCGGGCGGCAAGCGGAAACGTCAAAAAAATCGCCCTTGAACTTGGCGGGAAAAACCCAAATATTGTTTTCAAGGACGCGGATTTAGAAGTTGCGGTTGATCAGGCCTTAAACGCTGTATTTTTCCACGCCGGCCAAGTATGCTCTGCAGGTTCCCGCTTGCTTGTTGAGGATGCCATTCATGATCAATTTTTGGCGGAGCTGGTCAAACGGGCAAAACGCATAAAACTCGGAAACGGTTTTCATGCTGAGACAGAAAGCGGTCCGCTTATTTCGGCGGAGCACAGGGCAAAGGTAGAAAAATATGTTGAGATCGGAATAGAGGAAGGCGCGAAGCTGGAGACAGGAGGCAAACGCCCGGAAGATCCTGAGCTTCAAAACGGCTTTTTCTATGAACCTACTATTTTCTCAAACTGTAATTCTGACATGAGAATCGTTCAGGAAGAGGTTTTCGGTCCTGTATTGACAGTCGAAACCTTCAGCTCTGAAGAAGAGGTAATCGAGCTTGCGAATGATACCATCTATGGCTTGGCTGGAGCGGTATGGTCAAAAGACATTGAAAAGTGCGAACGGGTAGCAGCCAGCTTGAGAATGGGAACCGTTTGGATCAACGATTTTCATCCGTACTTTGCACAAGCGCCATGGGGCGGATATAAGCAATCCGGGTTCGGACGCGAGCTTGGAAAAATAGGCCTTGAAGAATACACAGAAGTCAAACATGTATACCGCAATACAAAACCGGCAGCGGTTAACTGGTTTAATTCATAAGAGGGGGAGATTGATGATGACATTAAATATGAAGGTAGAAAGCATGCAGAAATTCCACACATTTGAAATTCCGACTGTGATTAAGCATGGAATCGGAGCCATCAAGCATACGGGTGAGGAAGTAGCTGCTCTGGGCGTTTCAAAAGCGCTCCTTGTCACAGACCCAGGGATTTATGAAGCCGGTGTTGCTGATCCTGTAATCGAATCACTTAAAGAAGCAGGCATTGAAGTGGTGCTCTTTCATAAAGTTGAGCCAAACCCGCCTGTCCGTCTGGTGAATGAAGGATCTGAGCTTTACAAAAAAGAGAATTGTAATGGTTTGGTGGCAGTCGGAGGCGGAAGCTCCATGGATACAGCAAAAGCAATCGGAGTAGAAGCAACTCACGAAGGAAGCGTGCTTGATTATGAAGCGGCAGATGGGAAAAAACCGCTGGAAAACCGCATTCCTCCGCTGACGACAATTCCCACTACAGCTGGAACAGGATCAGAAGTAACCCAATGGGCGGTTATCACAGATGAAGAAAGAGAATTCAAATTCAACACGGGCGGTCCGCTGATTGCAGCACACTTGACCATCATTGATCCTGAGCTTCATGTTTCAATGCCTCCGCATGTAACAGCTATGACGGGAATTGATGCTCTCGCCCATGCCATTGAGTGCTATACAATGAAATTTGCACAGCCAATCACGGATGCGGTTGCCTTAATGGCGATTGAGTATGCCGCTCATTACATTAAGAGGGCATTTGCTGACGGAGAGGATCTGGAAGCAAGGTACGGAATGGCGCAGGCTGCGATGCTTGCCGGTCTTTCTTACGGAAGTGAATCAGCGGGCGCGGCTCATGCGATGAGCCAAACGCTTGGCGGTATTATCCCAGTCGCTCACGGCCAATGTGTAGCGGCGATGATGGGCCCTGTCATGGAATACAACTGGAAGGGCTATCCTGAGAAGTTTGCGCGTATTGCGAAAGCGTTCGGTATTGATACAAGCAAGATGACAACAGAAGAAGCTGCGAAAGCATCTGTCAATTGGATGTATGATCTGGTCGAAGATTTAGAAGTGCCGACTTTAGAAGAGCAGGGAGTATCACCTGATATGATCGAACGCTTGTCTAAAGAAGCTATGAAAGATCCGCAAACCTTCGGAAACCCTAGAGATTTAAATGAAAAAGCATACAACTGGATCTACAAGCGCTGCTTTAACCTTACGCCTAAAACGGTATAATCAAAATCCCGCTCCTTTACAGAGCGGGATTTTTTGGGATAATGAAGCATAGGTGGAAATTTTAGATAAGAAAGAAGGTGCCAGCTGATGTGGAAGCGTATGACTGCAAAAGCGGAAGGCTTATATATCGCAGATACAGAAAGCTTCGTAACAAAGCAAATGGACAAGCTTAATTTTGATTATGGCGGCATCCCCGGCGACTTGCATTTTGGCCTGACCAAAAAAGCGGGAGCCAGAGAACCAATGTTTTCAAGAGGGACTGAAATTTTCAACCGCAGACAAATTTCAATTGTTTCAATAGAGGAATGCAACGAAATCGCTTTAAAAATGGGAGTGCCGAGGATTTTGCCGGAATGGCTCGGGGCGAATGTGGCAGTCAGCGGTATGCCAGATCTTACTTCATTAAAAGAAGGAAGCCGGATTATTTTTCCGAGCGGAGCGGCTCTGCTGTGTGAGGGCGAAAATGATCCGTGTATCCAGCCGGGAGAAGTCATTCAGTCTTATTATCCGGACCAACCGAAGCTGGCGCCGGCTTTCGTCCGCCACGCACTGGGCATTAGAGGGATTGTCTGTATTGTGGAAAGACCTGGTGCTGTTTACACAGGTGATGAAATAGAAGTTCATTCCTATCAGCGAAAAGTCAAACGAAAAGCAGAAAGGGTCTGATGAAATCAGGCCCTTTCTATCTTTTCTTTAATTTCTTTCATTTGGCTGAGGTGCCGTTTTTCATGATGGCCGATAAAATCGATCCACTGTCTGACAGTCAGCTCTTGAAACACAGGATGCGGAAGCACTCTTTCAAAATCTTCTTCTTTCAGAGAGGCAATCGCAGCAGTCAGCTGCTCTCTTACCACATCAAGCTCACGTTTCATTTGGCTGCCTGAAATAAAATCATGCGCAGGCTCAAGATGACTCGGGGCTTTCCGTTTATTATTTCTGTCCTGTGCTACCTCAAGCGGTTTTCCTTCAATTTCTTTAATCGGAGCGTCCTTTATACGTTCCTTCAACATTTTTTGTGCGGTCATATCGATTTTTTTCAAATGGTCAAGAACTTCCCGTATGCTCCATTCTTCAGCAGAAGGCTTTTGGTTCAGCTTTTCGTCAGAAAGTCCTTTCAATTCGTTCCACGTTTCTAATCTGGCTTCATTAAAGATACTCATCATATCTCCTCCTAAAATGACATTACCATATATATAAGCAATTATCATTTATAAAGCACTTCAAATGGGTTATTTGTCTTAAAATTTTGAAACCTTTCCCGTGGTGTCTCGTATAAATGGTAACGGCGGCCGTTCATCAATGCATTGATGAAGAAAGGATGAGGAAATTGGAGTTATTTGGAGTACCTATACAAACAATTTATCTTTATACGCTTATTATTGCGGGCAGCCTTACGCTATTATTCCTGTTTTTCGGAGATGTATTTGCAGGACTGTCAGAAGGCATTCCGTTTCTTAATCCGACATTAGTGCTCTCATTTTTCACATGTTTTTCAGCGGGCGGATATATAGGTGAACTTGTATTGCCTCTGTCAAGCTTGCTGATTGCGCTTTTATCTTGCATCCTTTCGATCATGCTGGTGGTATTGCTTCACATCTTTGTACTGGTACCATTATCATCTGCAGAAGAATCATTGGCATATAGAGAAGATGATCTCAGAGGAAGACTCGGTAAAGTGATTACAGCTGTGCCGGTTGACGGGTTTGGTGAAGTGGTCATAGAAGGGATAGGCGGGACCATTTCAAAGTCAGCGGTCAGTTTTGATAATCAGCAGATCAGTTACGGGACAACGGTGTTAGTCGTAGATATTAACAACGGAGTTCTTTCGGTTACTCCGCATGAACCCATTTAATATACAAGGAGGAATTTGATATGACAATGCCGATTATAATGATCATCGGAGTTGTATTCTTTTTATTAATTGCACTAATAGCTGTGTTTATTACGAAGTATCGTACAGCAGGGCCTGATGAAGCGTTAATTGTAACGGGGAGCTATCTGGGCAATAAAAATGTTCATGTCGATGAAGGCGGCAACCGTATTAAAATCGTCCGCGGCGGAGGAACCTTTGTCCTTCCCGTCTTCCAGCAGGCAGAGCCGCTAAGCCTATTATCAAGCAAACTCGATGTTTCGACACCTGAAGTCTATACAGAACAAGGAGTGCCAGTAATGGCCGATGGAACTGCGATTATTAAAATCGGCGGTTCTATAGGAGAAATCGCTACAGCAGCCGAACAATTTTTAGGGAAATCAAAAGACGACCGTGAGCAGGAAGCGCGGGAGGTTTTAGAAGGCCACCTTCGTTCCATTCTCGGCTCAATGACAGTAGAAGAAATCTATAAAAACAGAGAAAAATTCTCTCAAGAGGTGCAGCGTGTCGCTTCACAGGATCTCGCGAAAATGGGGCTTGTAATCGTCTCGTTTACCATTAAAGATGTTCGTGATAAAAACGGTTATCTTGAATCATTAGGGAAACCGAGAATTGCCCAAGTAAAACGCGATGCTGATATCGCAACAGCAGAGGCTGATAAAGAAACCCGAATTAAGCGGGCAGAAGCCGATAAAGACGCAAAAAAATCAGAACTTGAACGGGCGACGGAAATCGCTGAAGCTGAAAAACTCAATCAGCTCAAAATGGCTGAATTTCGCAGAGAACAAGATACGGCAAAAGCGAATGCCGACCAAGCATATGATTTAGAGACTGCCAGAGCGCGCCAGCAAGTCACAGAGCAGGAAATGCAGGTTAAAATTATCGAACGCCAAAAACAAATAGAACTAGAAGAAAAAGAAATTCTTCGCCGTGAACGTCAATACGACTCAGAGGTAAAGAAAAAAGCCGATGCAGACCGTTATTCTGTTGAGCAGTCCGCAGCAGCTGAGAAAGCCAAACAGCTCGCGGAAGCCGATGCCAAGAAGTACAGTATAGAAGCAATGGCAAAGGCTGAGGCGGAAAAAGTAAGAATTGACGGGCTAGCAAAAGCAGAAGCGGAAAAAGCGAAAGGAGAGACAGAGGCAGAGGTTATCCGCCTGAAAGGTCTTGCAGAAGCGGAAGCAAAAGAGAAAATTGCGGCTGCTTTTGAACAGTACGGGCAGGCGGCGATTTTCGATATGATTGTCAAAATGCTTCCGGAATACGCGAAACAAGCAGCGGCACCTCTTTCAAATATTGATAAAATCACCGTTGTCGATACAGGAGGAAGCGGTGAATCAAGCGGAGCAAACAAAGTAACCAGCTATGCGACGAACTTAATGTCAAGTTTGCAAGAAAGTTTAAAAGCATCCTCAGGAATTGATGTAAAAGAAATGCTTGAGAACTTTTCAGGAAAAGGAAACGTAAAACAAAGCATTAATGAATTAACAAATGAAATCAAAGAAGCCAAAACGATCCAAAAATCAGAGTAAGGAAAGGGCAGAACCGTATGGTAACTGTACGTGAAGCGAAGTTAGAGGATATAAAGGACATTGCAAAAGTGCATGTAGACAGCTGGAGGTCAACATACCACGAAATTATCCCGATTGATTATTTAAACAGCCTGAACTATAAGGAATTTGAAGACAAATGGAAAAGTCGCTCGTTAAAGGGAGTATTTGTTGCTCAGGACGAAAAGGGTTCAGTATTCGGCTTTGCTTCATTTGGACCTATTCGCTCTGAACAAGAAGGCTATGACGGCGAGTTATACGCTATTTATCTTCTGGAAGAGCGCCAGCGGCAAGGTGCAGGCAGGGCGCTCTTAGCAAAAGGAGCGGAGTATTTGCTTCAACATGGGTTTTCAAGTATGTTTGTTTGGGTTATTGAGCAGAATCCCTCGATTATATTTTATCAGGCCTATTCACCTGAAAGAGTAGCGGAGGACAACTTTGAAATTGCCGGAGTAAGGTTGAAAGAAGTAGGTCTTGGCTGGCCGGATCTTTCAGCTTTAAAAACACTTCTTAACAGATAACGAACAATCCCCCAGCGGAATTCGCTGGGGGATTGTTACTTTTACGCTTTGTCACTTTTAAGCAGACGGGGTGCTGTCATAAATAATAAACATAGGACAATTGCACAAATAATGAATGAAGGTACCATGTAAGTCGCATTATAAGTTAAAGAATAAATCCATACCGGTGTTCCTTTTGGAGCAAAGCTACCGAAAAACACAGCTCCTGAAATGACATGCGCGGCATAGCGCAGCAAACTGCCGATAAAAACTGCGCTGACCACTGAAACAATCAATTTCCCTTTTGTTTTTGATACAGCGGCTTTACGGACTGAAGAAGCGAAACAGCCGCTTATGCCGATTGCCGCGAAAGCGACAATGTAATCTAACAATAGCTGTACAGGATGTTGAGCAAACAAGTTTCCGATTGCTATTTGTACTAGACCTGTCAACAAACCTGTAGTAAGACCTGCTTTGACACCCCAGCGAAACGAAATTAAAAAGATCGGAATCATCATGATGGAGACCGAGCCTCCTTGAGGCATGCTAAGAAACATTCCTGAGACAATGTCTAAAATAACGGCTGCCGCTGTCATAATGGCAATTTCAATAAGGCGAACCAGTTGCTTAGATTGATTCATATCTATCTCCTTCCATTGACAGACAACCAAAAGGACAACAAAAAAGCAGCACGCGGAAGGATGAGAAAAGTTCCACGCACTGCTTTACGATCTGCAATTCATTTGACTTTGCCACATCCCTACGCCAGCGTTAACTAACAGGTTCAAAGGGTCAGAACGAAACCGCTCACTCTCAGCTTTAATGCTCCCCTTGTGGTCATCAGTATTTAGTTCGTTTCTACTATACAAGAAAACGAAAAAAACAACAAGATCACATGACTGATGTATATGTTCTTTTAAGAAAGTTATATGATACACACGCTTTAGAAATCATGGCGAGGATTATAGTTTATTTGTTTTATAGATTTTTTAAAAAAACTATTGCAATAAATAAATAGAGGTGTTATATTATTAAACGTCGCTGATGCACAGCGGACACAAACTAGATGCTTCAAAACAACTTGAAAAAAGTTGTTGACAAAAAAGAAGCTGAATGTTATATTAGTAAAGCTGCTTCATTGAGAAGTGACGAAATGATCTTTGAAAACTAAACAAGACAAAACGTACCTGTTAATTCATTTTTATAAATCGCACAGCGATGTGCGTAGTCAGTCAAACTAGGGCCTGCACGACGCAGGTCACACAGGTGTCGCCGCAGGATGCGGTGAACTTAACCTGTGATCCATTTATCGGAGAGTTTGATCCTGGCTCAGGACGAACGCTGGCGGCGTGCCTAATACATGCAAGTCGAGCGGACAGATGGGAGCTTGCTCCCTGATGTTAGCGGCGGACGGGTGAGTAACACGTGGGTAACCTGCCTGTAAGACTGGGATAACTCCGGGAAACCGGGGCTAATACCGGATGGTTGTTTGAACCGCATGGTTCAAACATAAAAGGTGGCTTCGGCTACCACTTACAGATGGACCCGCGGCGCATTAGCTAGTTGGTGAGGTAACGGCTCACCAAGGCAACGATGCGTAGCCGACCTGAGAGGGTGATCGGCCACACTGGGACTGAGACACTACCAGACTCCTACGGGAGGCAGCAGTAGGGAATCTTCCGCAATGGACGAAAGTCTGACGGAGCAACGCCGCGTGAGTGATGAAGGTTTTCGGATCGTAAAGCTCTGTTGTTAGGGAAGAACAAGTACCGTTCGAATAGGGCGGTACCTTGACGGTACCTAACCAGAAAGCCACGGCTAACTACGTGCCAGCAGCCGCGGTAATACGTAGGTGGCAAGCGTTGTCCGGAATTATTGGGCGTAAAGGGCTCGCAGGCGGTTTCTTAAGTCTGATGTGAAAGCCCCCGGCTCAACCGGGGAGGGTCATTGGAAACTGGGGAACTTGAGTGCAGAAGAGGAGAGTGGAATTCCACGTGTAGCGGTGAAATGCGTAGAGATGTGGAGGAACACCAGTGGCGAAGGCGACTCTCTGGTCTGTAACTGACGCTGAGGAGCGAAAGCGTGGGGAGCGAACAGGATTAGATACCCTGGTAGTCCACGCCGTAAACGATGAGTGCTAAGTGTTAGGGGGTTTCCGCCCCTTAGTGCTGCAGCTAACGCATTAAGCACTCCGCCTGGGGAGTACGGTCGCAAGACTGAAACTCAAAGGAATTGACGGTACCGCACAAGCGGTGGAGCATGTGGTTTAATTCGAAGCAACGCGAAGAACCTTACCAGGTCTTGACATCCTCTGACAATCCTAGAGATAGGACGTCCCCTTCGGGGGCAGAGTGACAGGTGGTGCATGGTTGTCGTCAGCTCGTGTCGTGAGATGTTGGGTTAAGTCCCGCAACGAGCGCAACCCTTGATCTTAGTTGCCAGCATTCAGTTGGGCACTCTAAGGTGACTGCCGGTGACAAACCGGAGGAAGGTGGGGATGACGTCAAATCATCATGCCCCTTATGACCTGGGCTACACACGTGCTACAATGGACAGAACAAAGGGCAGCGAAACCGCGAGGTTAAGCCAATCCCACAAATCTGTTCTCAGTTCGGATCGCAGTCTGCAACTCGACTGCGTGAAGCTGGAATCGCTAGTAATCGCGGATCAGCATGCCGCGGTGAATACGTTCCCGAGCTTGTACACACCGCCCGTCACACCACGAGAGTTTGTAACACCCGAAGTCGGTGAGGTAACCTTTTAGGAGCCAGCCGCCGAAGGTGGGACAGATGATTGGGGTGAAGTCGTAACAAGGTAGCCGTATCGGAAGGTGCGGCTGGATCACCTCCTTTCTAAGGATATTATACGGAATATAAGACCTTGGGTCTTATAAACAGAACGTTCCCTGTCTTGTTTAGTTTTGAAGGATCATTCCTTCGAAACGTGTTCTTTGAAAACTAGATAACAGTAGACATCACATTCAATTAGTAACACAAGATATCACATAGTGATTCTTTTTAACGGTTAAGTTAGAAAGGGCGCACGGTGGATGCCTTGGCACTAGGAGCCGATGAAGGACGGGACGAACACCGATATGCTTCGGGGAGCTGTAAGCAAGCTTTGATCCGGAGATTTCCGAATGGGGAAACCCACCACTCGTAATGGAGTGGTATCCATATCTGAATTCATAGGATATGAGAAGGCAGACCCGGGGAACTGAAACATCTAAGTACCCGGAGGAAGAGAAAGCAAATGCGATTCCCTGAGTAGCGGCGAGCGAAACGGGATTAGCCCAAACCAAGAGGCTTGCCTCTTGGGGTTGTAGGACACTCTGTACGGAGTTACAAAAGAACGAGGTAGATGAAGAGGTCTGGAAAGGCCCGCCATAGGAGGTAACAGCCCTGTAGTCAAAACTTCGTTCTCTCCTGAGTGGATCCTGAGTACGGCGGAACACGTGAAATTCCGTCGGAATCCGGGAGGACCATCTCCCAAGGCTAAATACTCCCTAGTGACCGATAGTGAACCAGTACCGTGAGGGAAAGGTGAAAAGCACCCCGGAAGGGGAGTGAAAGAGATCCTGAAACCGTGTGCCTACAAGTAGTCAGAGCCCGTTAACGGGTGATGGCGTGCCTTTTGTAGAATGAACCGGCGAGTTACGATCCCGTGCAAGGTTAAGCAGAAGATGCGGAGCCGCAGCGAAAGCGAGTCTGAATAGGGCGCATGAGTACGTGGTCGTAGACCCGAAACCAGGTGATCTACCCATGTCCAGGGTGAAGTTCAGGTAACACTGAATGGAGGCCGAACCCACGCACGTTGAAAAGTGCGGGGATGAGGTGTGGGTAGGGGTGAAATGCCAATCGAACCTGGAGATAGCTGGTTCTCTCCGAAATAGCTTTAGGGCTAGCCTCAAGGTAAGAGTCTTGGAGGTAGAGCACTGATTGGACTAGGGACCCTACCGGGTTACCGAATTCAGTCAAACTCCGAATGCCAATGACTTATCCTTGGGAGTCAGACTGCGAGTGATAAGATCCGTAGTCGAAAGGGAAACAGCCCAGACCGCCAGCTAAGGTCCCAAAGTATACGTTAAGTGGAAAAGGATGTGGAGTTGCTTAGACAACCAGGATGTTGGCTTAGAAGCAGCCACCATTTAAAGAGTGCGTAATAGCTCACTGGTCGAGTGACTCTGCGCCGAAAATGTACCGGGGCTAAACGTATCACCGAAGCTGCGGACTGTTCTTCGAACAGTGGTAGGAGAGCGTTCTAAGGGCTGTGAAGCCAGACCGGAAGGACTGGTGGAGCGCTTAGAAGTGAGAATGCCGGTATGAGTAGCGAAAGAGGGGTGAGAATCCCCTCCACCGAATGCCTAAGGTTTCCTGAGGAAGGCTCGTCCGCTCAGGGTTAGTCGGGACCTAAGCCGAGTACGAAAGGCGTAGGCGATGGACAACAGGTTGATATTCCTGTACCACCTCCTCACCATTTGAGCAATGGGGGGACGCAGGAGGATAGGGTAAGCGCGGTATTGGATATCCGCGTCCAAGCAGTTAGGCTGGGAAATAGGCAAATCCGTTTCCCATAAGGCTGAGCTGTGATGGCGAGCGAAATATAGTAGCGAAGTTCCTGATTCCACACTGCCAAGAAAAGCCTCTAGCGAGGTGAGAGGTGCCCGTACCGCAAACCGACACAGGTAGGCGAGGAGAGAATCCTAAGGTGATCGAGAGAACTCTCGTTAAGGAACTCGGCAAAATGACCCCGTAACTTCGGGAGAAGGGGTGCTCTGTTAGGGTGCAAGCCCGAGAGAGCCGCAGTGAATAGGCCCAGGCGACTGTTTAGCAAAAACACAGGTCTCTGCGAAGCCGTAAGGCGAAGTATAGGGGCTGACGCCTGCCCGGTGCTGGAAGGTTAAGAGGAGCGCTTAGCGTAAGCGAAGGTGCGAATTGAAGCCCCAGTAAACGGCGTACGTAACTATAACGGTCCTAAGGTAGCGAAATTCCTTGTCGGGTAAGTTCCGACCCGCACGAAAGGCGCAACGATCTGGGCACTGTCTCAACGAGAGACTCGGTGAAATTATAGTACCTGTGAAGATGCAGGTTACCCGCGACAGGACGGAAAGACCCCGTGGAGCTTTACTGCAGCCTGATATTGAATGTTGGTACAGCTTGTACAGGATAGGTAGGAGCCTTGGAAACCGGAGCGCCAGCTTCGGTGGAGGCATCGGTGGGATACTACCCTGGCTGTATTGACCTTCTAACCCGCCGCCCTTATCGGGCGGGGAGACAGTGTCAGGTGGGCAGTTTGACTGGGGCGGTCGCCTCCTAAAAGGTAACGGAGGCGCCCAAAGGTTCCCTCAGAATGGTTGGAAATCATTCGCAGAGTGTAAAGGCACAAGGGAGCTTGACTGCGAGACCTACAAGTCGAGCAGGGACGAAAGTCGGGCTTAGTGATCCGGTGGTTCCGCATGGAAGGTACCATCGCTCAACGGATAAAAGCTACCCCGGGGATAACAGGCTTATCTCCCCAAGAGTCCACATCGACGGGGAGGTTTGGCACCTCGATGTCGGCTCATCGCATCCTGGGGCTGTAGTCGGTCCCAAGGGTTGGGCTGTTCGCCCATTAAAGCGGTACGCGAGCTGGGTTCAGAACGTCGTGAGACAGTTCGGTCCCTATCCGTCGCGGGCGCAGGAAATTTGAGAGGAGCTGTCCTTAGTACGAGAGGACCGGGATGGACGCACCGCTGGTGTACCAGTTGTTCTGCCAAGGGCATCGCTGGGTAGCTATGTGCGGACGGGATAAGTGCTGAAAGCATCTAAGCATGAAGCCCCCCTCAAGATGAGATTTCCCATTCCGTAAGGAAGTAAGATCCCTGAAAGATGATCAGGTTGATAGGTCTGAGGTGGAAGTGTGGCGACACATGGAGCTGACAGATACTAATCGATCGAGGACTTAACCACATTTTGAATGATGTCACACCTGTTATCTAGTTTTGAGAGAACACCTCTCTAAAGGCGGAAGGTAAGGAAACTCCGCTAAGGGCTCTCACATCCTGTGAGAAACGCCCAGTACCTTCATCCTGAAGGCATTTGTTTGGTGGCGATAGCGAAGAGGTCACACCCGTTCCCATACCGAACACGGAAGTTAAGCTCTTCAGCGCCGATGGTAGTCGGGGGTTTCCCCCTGTGAGAGTAGGACGCCGCCAAGCAATTGCACGTTAGTGCAAGTATGGAGGATTAGCTCAGCTGGGAGAGCATCTGCCTTACAAGCAGAGGGTCGGCGGTTCGAGCCCGTCATCCTCCACCATTTTTCATTATACATATCGGTTTTACATATATGCCGGTGTAGCTCAATTGGTAGAGCAACTGACTTGTAATCAGTAGGTTGGGGGTTCAAGTCCTCTTGCCGGCACCACTTTTATATGATATAATATTCAAGTCTCTTGTAAGAAGAGCCATTAGCTCAGTTGGTAGAGCATCTGACTTTTAATCAGAGGGTCGAAGGTTCGAGTCCTTCATGGCTCACCATTTACATGTTGCGGATGTGGCGGAATTGGCAGACGCGCTAGAATCAGGCTCTAGTGTCTTTACAGACGTGGGGGTTCAAGTCCCTTCATCCGCACCATTTCTGCGGAAGTAGTTCAGTGGTAGAACACCACCTTGCCAAGGTGGGGGTCGCGGGTTCGAATCCCGTCTTCCGCTCCAACTATACCATCCACGCCGGGGTGGTGGAATTGGCAGACACACAGGACTTAAAATCCTGCGGTAGGTGACTACCGTGCCGGTTCAAGTCCGGCCCTCGGCATTAAGTGTTGCGCCCGTAGCTCAATTGGATAGAGCGTTTGACTACGGATCAAAAGGTTAGGGGTTCGACTCCTCTCGGGCGCGCCATGATCTATATGAAATCGGGAAGTAGCTCAGCTTGGTAGAGCACATGGTTTGGGACCATGGGGTCGCAGGTTCGAATCCTGTCTTCCCGACCATTCTTGGGGCCTTAGCTCAGCTGGGAGAGCGCCTGCTTTGCACGCAGGAGGTCAGCGGTTCGATCCCGCTAGGCTCCACTTGGTTTCAAAAAATATTTGGCGGTGTAGCTCAGCTGGCTAGAGCGTACGGTTCATACCCGTGAGGTCGGGGGTTCGATCCCCTCCGCCGCTACCAATGGACCTTTAGCTCAGTTGGTTAGAGCAGACGGCTCATAACCGTCCGGTCGTAGGTTCGAGTCCTACAAGGTCCACCACTATACGGAGGAATACCCAAGTCTGGCTGAAGGGATCGGTCTTGAAAACCGACAGGGGTGTCAAAGCCCGCGGGGGTTCGAATCCCTCTTCCTCCGCCATACATATTCCTAATCATCGCGGGGTGGAGCAGTTCGGTAGCTCGTCGGGCTCATAACCCGAAGGTCGCAGGTTCAAATCCTGCCCCCGCAACCAAATTTTAAAATGGTCCGGTAGTTCAGTTGGTTAGAATGCCTGCCTGTCACGCAGGAGGTCGCGGGTTCGAGTCCCGTCCGGACCGCCATTTAAATACTTAGGCTCGGTAGCTCAGTTGGTAGAGCAACGGACTGAAAATCCGTGTGTCGGCGGTTCGATTCCGTCCCGAGCCACCATTTATCAATATATTTTGGCGGTTGTGGCGAAGTGGTTAACGCACCAGATTGTGGCTCTGGCATTCGTGGGTTCGATTCCCATCAATCGCCCCAAATAAAAATTGCGGGTGTAGTTTAGTGGTAAAACCTCAGCCTTCCAAGCTGATGTCGTGGGTTCGATTCCCATCACCCGCTCCATTTCTATATCGTCATGGGCCTGTAGCTCAGCTGGTTAGAGCGCACGCCTGATAAGCGTGAGGTCGATGGTTCGAGTCCATTCAGGCCCACCATGACTTTTGTATTCCACAGTAGCTCAGTGGTAGAGCTATCGGCTGTTAACCGATCGGTCGCAGGTTCGAATCCTGCCTGTGGAGCCAAATGGAGAAGTACTCAAGTGGCTGAAGAGGCGCCCCTGCTAAGGGTGTAGGTCGTGTAAGCGGCGCGAGGGTTCAAATCCCTCCTTCTCCGCCATATGATTACAGATATCATAATTATCGGCCCGTTGGTCAAGCGGTTAAGACACCGCCCTTTCACGGCGGTAACACGGGTTCGAATCCCGTACGGGTCATCCAGAAGCCTTGCATATCCTGCAAGGTTTTTTTGTTTTCTAAATCATGATATGTCTTAGATTTTGTTCTTTATTTTAAAAACAGACTACAAAAATCTCCATATATTTCGTTTTTCTTCAGAAAATGAAGTTAATTGTCTATAAGTATAAGCGCTTTCAGGAAAGGGCTTTTTTTTATTTCTTCGAATAAATACTATAAATGAAAACTATGATGTCAGAAAGGATGATTACATGGCCGCTGCCAGCCCGACAGCACATGATGTTTATCTTTTTCACGAAGGCAGTCTGTTTAAAAGCTATCAGCTGTTTGGCTCGCATTACCGCGAGCTGAATGGCAAAAGCGGATATGAATTCTGTGTGTGGGCGCCTCATGCGTCGGAAGTACGAGTGGCTGGAGATTTTAACAGCTGGTCTGGAGAAGAGCATGTGATGCACAGAGTGAATGATAATGGCATTTGGACGTTATTTATTCCAGGTATAGGAGAAAAGGAACGATATAAATATGAAATCGTGACGAATAACGGTGAGATCAGGCTGAAGGCAGATCCATACGCTATTTATTCAGAAGTCAGACCAAACACAGCGTCACTTACTTACGATTTGGAAGGGTACAGCTGGCAAGATCAAAAATGGCAAAAGAAACAGAAGGCTAAGACGCTGTATGAAAAACCTGTTTTCATTTATGAACTGCATCTTGGGTCTTGGAAGAAGCATTCTGATGGCAGGCATTATTCCTATAAAGAATTAAGTCAGACGCTTATCCCTTATATCAAGGAGCATGGGTTTACCCATATTGAACTGCTTCCGGTGTATGAGCATCCATATGATCGTTCATGGGGGTACCAAGGAACGGGGTATTACAGCCCGACAAGCAGGTTTGGCCCGCCGCATGATCTGATGAAGTTTGTTGATGAATGTCATCAACAAAATATCGGAGTCATTTTGGATTGGGTCCCCGGACATTTTTGTAAAGATGCACATGGCCTTTATATGTTTGATGGAGAACCGCTTTATGAATACAAAGAAGAACGTGATCGGGAGAACTGGTTATGGGGCACGGCAAACTTTGACCTGGGGAAACCGGAAGTTCATAGTTTTTTAATTTCGAATGCGTTGTACTGGGCGGAATTCTATCATATAGATGGATTTAGGGTTGATGCAGTGGCTAATATCCTGTATTGGCCAAATCAGGATGAACGCCACACGAATCCATATGCTGTTGATTTTTTAAAAAAACTCAATCAAACCATGAGAGAGGCATATCCACATGTGATGATGATTGCGGAAGATTCTACAGAATGGCCTCAAGTGACAGGTGCCGTTGAGGAAGGGGGGCTTGGTTTTCATTATAAATGGAATATGGGATGGATGAATGACGTACTGAAATACATGGAGACGCCGCCCGAAGAAAGGCGGCATTGTCATCAGCTTATCTCTTTTTCATTACTATATGCGTTTAGTGAACATTTTGTATTGCCGTTTTCTCATGATGAAGTCGTATACGGAAAAAAATCACTTCTTAATAAAATGCCTGGCGACTACTGGCAGAAATTTGCCCAGTATCGGCTTTTGCTGGGCTATATGACAGTGCATCCCGGAAAGAAATTGATCTTTATGGGATCAGAGTTTGCCCAATTTGATGAATGGAAAGATACAGAACAGCTTGATTGGTTTTTGGACTCCTTCCCCATGCATCAGAAAGCCAGCGTTTTTACGCAAGATCTTCTCCGCTTTTACCAAAAAAGCAAAATCCTTTATGAGCATGACCATCGTGCACAATCGTTTGAATGGATTGATGTCCATAATGACGAACAATCAATCTTTTCTTTTATTCGTTATGGCAAAAAGCACGGTGAGGCGCTTGTCATCATTTGTAATTTTACACCCGTGGTCTATCATCAATATGATGTTGGAGTTCCTTTTTTTACTCAATACATTGAAGTGCTTAACAGTGACAGTGAAACATATGGAGGCTCAGGGCAAATCAACAAAAAGCCGTTATCGGCCAAAAAGGGAGCACTTCATCATAAACCGTGTTATATCACGATGACCATCCCCCCTTACGGCATCTCGATTTTACGGGCGGTTAAAAAAAGAGGAGAGATAAAAAGATGAAAAAACAATGTGTAGCCATGCTCCTTGCCGGCGGGAAGGGCAGCCGTCTCAGCGGATTAACAAAAAATATGGCCAAACCGGCTGTATCTTTCGGGGGAAAATACAGGATTATTGATTTTACCCTAAGCAACTGTTCTAATTCAGGCATAGACACAGTCGGGATTTTAACGCAATATCAGCCGCTTGAGCTGAATTCCTATATTGGGATCGGCAGTGCATGGGACCTGGATAGATATAATGGCGGCGTGACGGTTTTACCCCCTTATGCCGAGTCATCAGAAGTCAAATGGTATAAAGGGACGGCAAGCGCCATTTATGAAAATCTCAATTATTTGAATCAGTATGATCCGGAGTATGTACTGATTTTATCAGGAGATCACATATACAAAATGGACTACGGCAAAATGCTTGATTATCACATTGAAAAGAAAGCAGATGTGACCATCTCTGTCATCGAAGTGGGCTGGGAGGAAGCAAGCCGGTTCGGCATCATGAAGGCCAATCCAGATGGGACGATCACACATTTTGATGAAAAGCCCAAATTCCCTAAGAGCAATCTTGCCTCAATGGGAATTTATATATTCAATTGGCAGCTTTTGAAACAGTATCTTGAGATGGACGATCAAAACCCTTATTCTAGCCACGACTTCGGCAAAGACATTATTCCTCTGCTTTTGGAGGAGAAAAAGAAGCTTTCTGCTTATCCGTTCAAGGGATATTGGAAGGATGTCGGAACGGTGCAGAGCTTGTGGGAAGCCAATATGGATTTGTTAAAAGAGGACTCGGAGCTGAAGCTGTTTGAACGCAAATGGAAAATTTACTCCGTCAATCCAAATCAGCCTCCGCAATTTATTTCATCTGATGCGCAGGTTCAAGATTCGCTTGTGAACGAAGGTTGTGTTGTATATGGAAATGTGTCTCACTCCGTTCTTTTTCAAGGTGTGACTGTCGGTAAGCATACGACTGTTACATCATCCGTCATAATGCCGGATGTGACGATTGGGGAGCATGTAGTCATTGAAAATGCCATTGTTCCTAATGGGATGGTGCTGCCGGATGGCGCAGTGATTCGCTCCGAAAAAGACATTGAAGAGGTGCTGCTCGTTTCAGAGGAATTTGTAGAAAAAGAATTGATTTAATTACTGAAGAGGGGGCAGAGTCAGTGTTCAATAATCAAATGTTAGGTGTTATAGATGAAACCACATATAAGCATTCTCTTCAGGATTTAACAGCACAGCGGTCGCTCGGGGCGATCCCTTTTGCCGGCAGGTACCGACTGATTGATTTTATGCTTTCCAACATGGTGAATGCGGATATTAGGAGTGTTGCAATTTTTCCGAAGTATCGTTACCGTTCGCTCATGGATCACCTTGGGGCGGGTAAGGAATGGGATTTGCACCGGAAAAAGGACGGCCTCTTTTTTTTCCCGTCTCCCCATCTTCATCACGAATACGATGAATTCGGTTCCTTTCGCCAGTTTTCGGACCATCTAGATTACTTCCACAGAAGCACTCAGCAATATGCTGTAATCTCCAACAGCCATACCGTATGCAACATTCAATTTCAATATGTGCTGAAACGCCATCAGGAGGTTGGCTGCGATGTCACCGAGGTATTTCAGGACGGCCAGTCGCTGCAAATTTATATCATGTCTACAACACTTTTAAAAGATTTGATCTACGGACATAGTGAAAAAGGCTATAAAACCATTCAGGAGGCTGTTGAAAAGGAAGCTTCCGCTCTGACCATTTGCCCTTATGAATATTCAGGTTATGCCGCAGTTATTGATTCGGTGGAAAAATATTATACCCACAGTATGGAACTCATTCAGCCCCGTTTTTGGCAGCAGGTGTTTTTGCCGCAGCAGCCTATCTACACAAAAGTGAAGGATGAACCGCCGACGAAATACGGAAAACACAGCACTGTCAAAAATTCTTTGGTGGCAAACGGCTGTGTGCTTGAAGGAGAGGTTGAAAACTGCATTTTGTTCAGGGCGGTCCATGTCGGAAAGGGTACGAAGCTGAAAAACTGTATTATTATGCAAAAAACGCAGATTGGCGAGGATTGTCTTCTTGAGCAGGTCATTTCGGATAAGGACGTTAAAATCGGCAAGGCGACGGAAGCTGCTGGAACAGCTGACCAGCCGCTTGTATTAAGAAAAGGTTTGGTGCAAGGAGAGCTGATGAATTCTTGAAGATATTATTTGCTGTGTCTGAATGCACCCCATTTGTTAAATCAGGAGGTCTTGCCGATGTAGCAGGCGCTCTTCCGAAGGCGCTTGCGCGATTAGGCAATGAAGTATATGTGATGCTGCCGAAGTACAGCCAAATACCTGAGCTGTGGAAAAAGCGTATGAAGAAAAAGGCTGAGTGCACCGTAGCTGTCGGCTGGCGTCAGCAATATTGCGGAATTGAACATATGGACGAAGATGATGTGAATTATTACTTCATCGACAATGAGTACTATTTCAACAGGGATTCGTTGTACGGGCATTATGATGACGGTGAGCGGTTTGCCTTTTTTTCAAGAGCTGTGCTGGAGGCTGCCAAAGTTGTGAATGTTCAAGCCGATATTGTTCATACTCACGATTGGCATACAGCGATGGTCAATTATTTGCTGAAAGAGGAGTACAGAAAACATCCTTTTTATGAACGGATGAAAAGCGTGCTCACGATCCACAACCTGCAGTTTCAAGGCATATTCCCTCCTGATGTCACACATGACTTGCTGGGTCTTGAGATGGATCATTTTCATTATGAAAGGTTAGAATGCAACGGATTTGTTAATTTTATGAAGGCGGGCATCATTGCGGCTGATCATGTGACAACTGTGAGCCCCACTTACAGAAATGAAATCATGACGCCGTATTATGGTGAGCAGCTGGAACAGGTTTTGCAATATAGGGAAAATGATGTAACCGGCATATTAAATGGCATTGATGATACGTTCTATCAGCCGAAAAGCGATCCTTATATAGAGGCGCAATACGATTCAGGGGATCTTGCATGCAAGTTGGAAAACAAAACGAAGCTTCAGCGGCGGATGGGGCTTCCAGAGAAAAACGATATTCCGCTGATCAGTATGGTGACAAGGCTCACTAAACAAAAGGGGCTTGATCTTGTCCGCAGAATTATGCATGAACTTCTTGAGGAGCAAGACATACAGCTGGTTGTGCTGGGCACAGGAGAACGTGAATTTGAAGATTATTTCCGGTATGCAGAATTTGCTTTTCATGAGAAGTGCCGGGCTTATATCGGGTTTGATGAGCCGCTAGCCCATCAAATTTATGCGGGCTCTGATATGTTTTTGATGCCGTCGAAATTTGAGCCGTGCGGTTTGGGGCAGCTCATTGCTCTTCAATATGGCGCCATTCCGATTGTCAGGGAAACGGGCGGTCTTTACGACACTGTCCGTGCCTATCAGGAGGAAGAGGGAACGGGCAATGGCTTTACGTTTTCCGCCTTTAATGCGCATGATCTGAAATTTACGATAGAAAGGGCACTGTCGTTTTATCGCCAACAGGATGTATGGAAGAGCATCGTGAAGACCGCTATGAATGCAGATTACAGCTGGGGGAAGTCGGCTAAAGAGTATCAGCGTATTTTCGAGCAGGTGACAAGGAGTGGACGGGATGTTCTCGAGTAAAGAACGCTTTGCAGACTTATTTTTAAAGCGTCTGGAAATGACGTGCGGAAAAAGCTTTAAAGATTCTGCCAAGCTGGATCAATATAAAACGTTGGGCAATATGGTCAGAGAGTATATCAGCGCTGATTGGATCGAAACGAATGAAAAAAGCAGATCAAATTCCGGGAAGCAGACATATTATTTATCAATCGAATTTCTGCTCGGTCAGCTCCTTGAGCAAAACTTAATGAATCTTGGTGTTCGTGATGTTGTAGAAGCTGGTTTAAAGGAAATCGGCATCAATTTAGAGGAGATCCTTCAGATAGAGAACGATGCAGGTCTCGGCAATGGCGGACTTGGCCGCTTGGCCGCTTGCTTTTTAGATTCGCTTGCTTCGTTGAACCTGCCTGGGCACGGCATGGGCATACGTTATAAGCATGGTTTGTTTGAGCAAAAAATTGTAGACGGGCATCAGGTGGAGCTGCCTGAGCAATGGCTGAAAAACGGGAACGTATGGGAAGTAAGGAATGCGGATCAAGCAGTGGACGTGCCGTTTTGGGGCGAAGTCCATATGACAGAAAAAAGCGGGCGCCTGCATTTTCGCCACGAACAAGCGACAATTGTTACCGCTGTTCCTTATGATATACCGATCATCGGCTATGAAACGGGCACTGTCAACACGTTAAGGCTTTGGAACGCCGAGCCCTATGCGCATTATCACGGCGGTAATATTTTGTCTTATAAGCGGGAAACAGAAGCGGTTTCTGAATTCTTATATCCCGATGACACCCATGATGAGGGGAAAATTTTACGGCTGAAGCAGCAGTATTTTTTAGTATGCGCAAGCTTAAAAAGCATTGTGAACAATTACCGTAAAACACATAAATCTTTATCCGGCCTGCATAAAAAAGTGAGCATTCATATTAATGACACTCACCCTGCGCTTGCGGTGCCTGAGCTGATGCGGATTTTGCTCGATGAAGAGAACATGGGCTGGGAAGAAGCTTGGCATATCACTGTACATACGATTTCTTATACAAATCATACAACATTGTCAGAAGCGCTCGAGAAATGGCCGATTCATTTGTTTAAGCCGCTGCTCCCGCGAATGTACATGATTATTGAAGAGATCAATGAGAGGTTTTGCCGCGCAGTTTGGGAAAAGTATCCGGGAGACTGGAAAAGGATAGAGAACATGGCGATTACAGCGCATGGTGTTGTCAAAATGGCTCATCTGGCCATAGTAGGCAGCTACAGTGTAAATGGCGTTGCAAAAATACATTCCGATATATTAAAGGAAAGGGAGATGCGCGACTTTCACTTGCTGTTTCCGAATCGTTTTAACAATAAGACGAATGGAATTGCCCACAGGCGCTGGCTGTTAAAAGCGAATCCGGGCTTGTCTGCCATCATTACAGAGGCGATCGGCGATGAATGGGTCAAACAGCCGGAATCACTGATCCGTTTAGAACCGTACGCCACTGATCCTGCATTTATTGAACAGTTTCAAAACAACAAAAGCAAGAAAAAACAAGAGCTTGCCGATTTGATTTTTTGCACGGCCGGGGTGGTTGTGAACCCTGAGAGCATATTCGACGTACAGGTGAAACGGCTTCATGCATATAAACGGCAGCTGCTGAATGTTCTTCACATTATGTATTTGTATAACCGCCTCAAGGAGGATTCGGGGTTTTCAATCTACCCGCAAACCTTTATTTTCGGGGCAAAGGCTTCACCAAGCTATTATTATGCCAAGAAAATCATTAAGCTGATCCATTCTGTCGCAGAAAAAGTCAATTATGATCCGGCGGTCAAACAGCTGATCAAAGTTGTTTTTTTAGAAAATTATAGAGTTTCTATGGCTGAGCGAATTTTTCCGGCATCAGACGTAAGTGAGCAAATTTCAACCGCAAGCAAGGAAGCGTCTGGTACAGGGAATATGAAGTTTATGATGAACGGGGCTTTGACGATCGGCACGCATGACGGCGCAAATATCGAGATCCTTGAGCGGGTGGGCCCTGACTGTATTTACACGTTCGGCTTAAAGGCGGATGAGGTTCTATCGTATCAGGAAAACGGCGGCTATAGATCGAGGGAATATTATCAGCATGACAGAAGAATCAGGCAGGTAGCGGATCAGCTGATCAATGGTTTTTTTGAAGGAGAAGCAGATGAATTTGAATCGATCTTTGACTCGCTGCTTCCGCATAATGATGAGTATTTTGTGCTGAAGGATTTCAGCTCATATGCAGATGCGCAGGAGCGAATTCAAGCTGATTATCGAGAGCGAAGGAAATGGTCTGAGCGTTCGATTGTAAACATTGCTCATTCAGGATATTTCTCCAGCGACCGCACGATCCGGGAATATGCGAAGGACATTTGGGGCATCAAGCCGATGATGTGAAAAAGCCGCTGTATAAGCGGCTTTTTTTGTTCACAGATTCATTGAATTGATTGTAAAGGATAAGAACGTCGCAAATGCACTCCATAAAAAATAAGGCAAAAGAAGATAGCTTGCGGTTCTGCTGTATTTTTTGGCAATGATCAGTAATACGATTGCTGTGATGGCGACAAGCAGGCAGTCAAGCGATGCAGCCAGCAGATTTTTTTGCGTAAACTGGAAATAGCTGAAGGCTTGATTGAGCACGTAATTTATCAAAAGTGTAAACCAAAAGCTTTTCGCACCTTTAAATGAAAACGCAGCATATACAATGGCTGCTGAAAGGGAGATCAGGGCAAACAGGATGGCCCAAATGATGCCGATCGCAGTTCCGCTTGGCGTCCAGTCCGGTTTTTTCAATGAATTGTACCATTCTTGGTCCACAGGAAACAGGTAGCCTGCGGCTGAAAACAGCGCATATGTAATCACAAAAACCGCTATGGCGCCGAAAATCTTTTTCATGTTTGTACCCTCCGTATGTATTTATTTTACATTTACACTTACCCTTTAGCTTATAAAGATCAAACCCCCGATATGCGGGGGAAATGATGGGGTTAAATCAGCTGCTGCAATGCGTTTGATTTAATGCGTTCATATTCAAAAGCTGATTCTAATTCTTCCTTCGGTAAAGCAGACTTGCGGACGTATTTTTCGCGAATGACATCGTAAAGCTCATAAGGAAACAGCATATCTATAAACATGACTTGTTTTTGTTCTTCAGTTAATGGGGCTCTGGATTCGTATGCGTTCAGCATGACATGAAATGTCTCGTCATCCCAAACACCCGTCGTATCCAAAAGCGGAATAATCATTTTGCGCAAATCGCGAATAGGCAGATCAAATGATACGGTATCTAAGTCGATGACCCAAATCTGTTCATTTTCTCCTAAGAGTGTATTCCCGGTTCCGTAATCCTGGTGGCAAAGGTTAGGGCTTTTTTTCAGCTGTTCAGTCCATGGAACATAGGTCGATTGCAAAAGCCGGTCTTTGATGCGCAGCCCGTCTTCAATAAAGCCATCTATCTCCTGAAGATAAAGCTGTGAGAAAGGATCTTCTTTTTCCGCCTCCGCCATCAGCTTCCACGTTTCCATCTGTTTGCATCGTTTCGTGTAGTGATTCGGCCAGCGACCTAATTTGGTAAATACGGGAACGCCATTTGGCGGCTGATATCCGACGGAAGCTGTATGAAAATCAGCAAGGCCTTTCATGATAAACTCCAAGTCCTGCTTTACAGTCAGCTCAAACGGTCTTCCTTCGATCCAGTCATATACGACAAATAGAAATGAGCCGTGCTTAGAATATAGGCTGCCTTTTTTGTTTGGGAGTATGCCAGGAACATTCATGCCTTTTTTTGCTAAATAGTCCTGCGCGAAAATGGAAAACAACGCTTTCTTTTCTGGCCTGTGTATTCGTTTTAGACAAACCGCGCCGGAGTCTGTGTGGACCTTCCAGACAAGCGCCATCTGGTTTCCCTGAATGACGTCTATTTTTTCAGCCTGCACATCCCATCCTTGAAGCACATTTTCAGCCAGCTCCGTTAATTTTTTTGCATCTTCTGCTGATAAAGGAAGCTCTGATGAATTCCCCTCCTCAATGACTTCATGGTTTTCTGCCATTAAAGGACACATCCTTACCTGTTTTACTCCTACCTTATGAATCAAAAGGAAAAAATGATTGAGTTATTTGACTATATTTAATAGATGAATCTGGTTGTTTACCCGTTTTGTTTTTAGGGCAGTCCCATTCCGCACAAGTTGCTTGTTCAGCCGTATCATGATTCTAACTAGTTAAAAATCATGCAGGAATGGAGGCTATGTATGAAAATAGCACTGATCGCCACAGAGAAGCTTCCTGTCCCATCGGTTCGAGGAGGCGCCATTCAAATCTACCTCGAAGCGGTTGCCCCTTTAATTGCAAAAAAACATGAGGTGACTGTGTTTTCTATTAAAGATCCGAATCTCGCTGATAGAGAGAAGGTAGACGGTGTCCATTATGTGCATTTGGATGAAGACCGTTATGAAGAAGCCGTTGGAGCAGAGCTGAAAAAGAGCCGTTTTGATCTTGTGCATGTTTGTAATCGCCCAAGCTGGGTTCCGAAATTGAAGAAACAGGCGCCGGATGCTGTTTTTATTTTAAGCGTTCACAATGAAATGTTCGCTTACGATAAAATCAGCCAGGCGGAAGGCGAGATTTGCATCGACTCCGTAGCGCAGATTGTTACGGTCAGCGATTATATCGGACAGACGATCACAAGCCGTTTTCCGTCAGCACGATCAAAAACAAAAACGGTGTATTCCGGTGTGGATTTAAAAACGTACCACCCTCACTGGACGAATGAAGGGCAGCGAGCTCGCGAAGAGATGCGAAGCGAGCTGGGGCTTCACGGCAAAAAAATCGTCTTGTTTGTCGGCCGGCTTAGCAAAGTCAAAGGCCCGCACATATTATTGCAGGCTTTGCCGGACATCATTGAGGAGCACCCCGATGTCATGATGGTGTTTATCGGGTCAAAATGGTTCGGAGATAATGAATTAAATAACTATGTCAAACATCTTCATACCCTTGGTGCGATGCAAAAGGATCATGTCACATTTATTCAATTTGTGAAGCCAAAGGACATTCCGCGCCTTTATACCATGTCAGATGTATTTGTATGCTCTTCGCAATGGCAGGAGCCTTTAGCAAGGGTGCATTATGAAGCGATGGCTGCGGGACTTCCTATTATTACAAGCAATCGGGGAGGCAATCCAGAGGTCATAGAGGAAGGGAAAAACGGCTACATCATTCATGACTTTGAAAATCCTAAACAATATGCCGAACGCATCAATGATTTGCTGAGCAGCTCTGAAAAGCGGGAACGGCTTGGGAAATACAGCCGCCGTGAGGCAGAAAACAAATTTGGCTGGCAGAGGGTGGCTGAAAATCTGCTCAGCGTCTATGAAAAGAACAGATAGAAGGGGTGAACAGAGTGTACCAAAAAGAGCATGAAGAACAGATTGTGTCCGAAATTCTCAGCTATTATCCTTTTCATATTGACAATGTGGCGCTGAAATCGAACAAAAGCGGACGCAAAGTCTGGGAAGTCGAAACTGATCATGGCCCAAAGCTGCTAAAAGAAGCGCAAATGAAACCGGAGCGGATGCTTTTTATCACTCAGGCACACGCCCATTTACAAGAGAAAGGGCTGCCGATAGCGCCGATTCATCAAACAAAAAATGGCGGGAGCTGCTTGGGCACGGATCAGGTTTCTTACAGCTTATATGACAAAGTGACAGGAAAAGAAATGATTTACTATGATGCAGAGCAAATGAAAAAAGTCATGTCATTTGCCGGCCATTTTCATCATGCCTCAAAAGGATATGTTTGCACAGATGAAAGCAAGAAGAGAAGCAGGCTGGGAAAATGGCACAAATTGTACCGATGGAAGCTGCAGGAACTTGAAGGGAATATGCAGATCGCGGCATCCTATCCTGATGACGTATTTTCGCAAACTTTCTTAAAACATGCTGATAAAATGCTGGCAAGAGGAAAAGAAGCTCTTCAGGCGCTTGATGACTCAGAATACGAAACCTGGACAAAAGAAACGCTCGAGCATGGCGGATTCTGTTTTCAGGATTTTACATTGGCACGTTTGACAGAGATCGAAGGGGAGCCTTTTTTAAAGGAGCTTCACTCGATTACCTACGATTTGCCGTCAAGAGACCTTCGTATTCTGCTGAATAAAGTGATGGTTAAGCTTTCTGTATGGGATACTGATTTCATGGTTGCACTGCTTGCGTCCTACGACGCAGTGTATCCACTCACAGAAAAACAGTACGAGGTACTTTGGATTGATCTCGCGTTTCCGCATTTGTTCTGTGCAATCGGGCACAAATATTATTTGAAGCAAAAGAAAACGTGGTCAGATGAGAAGTATAACTGGGCGTTGCAAAACATGATTTCTGTTGAAGAATCTAAAGATTCGTTTTTGGATAAACTGCCGGAACTGTATAAAAAGATAAAAGCGTATCGGGAGGCGAATTGACATGAGGTCATCGAAACAAAAAGCCTCTATTTCTAAACTGGATCTCGACCAATTCGTATTTACACCGCCTGGACCGATGGGATGGCAGGCTCATGACTCAACCTCAGCTGAGAAGGAAGAAGAGGAGAAGCATTTAGATGTGGGCAGCATTCGAGAGCTCCCTCACATCAATGCACCGAAAGAATATCAAGAAGAAACGAAGGAAAAGGAAACAGATCACAAAATCGTCGATGATGAAGAAGAAACGAAATTCGAAACCATTCTAGAGCCTGAGGAGGAACGTGATTCGAAACGCTCAGCGCCCCCATATGTAGAAGAAGAGGAGGAAGATGAAGAACCAGACTTAGCGGAGGAAGCTAGAGTGGAAATCATCATTCTTCCAAGTGAATCTAAACCAGCTCCATGGTTTTCTCAAACCGTAAAGCGCAAGGCATAAAGTCATATTTATGCCTTTTTTCATGTTCTCTGCAGCAAAAAAACAGCCCGTTTTGCAACACGAGCTGTAGGTTTTATGTTTTTGCTTTCACAAAAAGCTGATTGATAGATGATAAATCAAAATTTTGCGTCAGAAAAGGCGGCGGAAATTGTTTGTTTTTCGGAGTGAGAACGGATTGGTAAACAGTATTGAGCCTTTTGGCCGCATGGGTAAAGGTAAATAAAGCTTCTACATGCTGTCGGGCGTTTTTTGTCATTTTGCTCATTAATTCTTGATCTGTAAAGGCTCTGTCAATTGCTTTTGCAAATGAAGAAGGTTTGTTGTATCTGTCGATGACAAGGCCGGTGACTTCGTCTTTTACGACTTCTCCGTTTCCGCCCCGGTTTGTGGTAATTAAGGGCGTGCCGGCCGCCATTGCTTCATAATTCACACGGGCGAGGGGTTCGTTCCACTGAGAGCTGCACACAAATACATCTGCCATCAGAAAAAGGTTTGGGATGTCGTCAGCGGGAATGAATTTTGTAAAGATTATGTGGTCTCTGTATGGCAGCGCCAGCGTGCGCAGATAGGTTACATATTGGTTTTCGCTGTCATCGCTGAACCACTTCCCGCCTGCTATGACCAGTACAGCATCAGGGTGCTGCTGCAAAATCCGTCTCATGCTGTGAATGAGAAGGTGAGGTCCTTTTGTCGGGCTTAAACGGCCGGCGAATAAAATAACTTTTTTATCTTCAATACCGTATTTTTTCCGGTATGTTTTTCTGACAGCCGAGCCTTTCATCGTCCAGACGGGCGGATAAGAGTTTAAATCAACGCCGGAATACACAACTTTTGTGATGTCCTCGGCTTCAGGGAAACGTTCAATGACGGTTTGTTTAATAAATTCGCTCACAGTTGTGATTATGGAGACATTGTCGAGTACTTCTTTTCCTTGCGCGAAGGTCATTTTTTTTTCAGAAAACATTTCGTTATGCAGGCTCAGAACGATCTTGCTGTTTGGTGAGGCTTTTTTATATAAAGAGACATTTAAAGGCCTGTTGAACACATGAATGAGGTCAAAGGAAGAGGCTCGCAGCTCTTCGGCTACCGCCTCGCGGTAATGTTCTTTTGGCAGATGGATATAATGTACGCCGTCTTTTGTTTCTCTTTTTGGAAGCGCTGGATCTTCTATTGAAAAAATAGTCAGGTCGTACCTGCTGCTGAAATAGGGCGTGACACCGTCAATCATCATTTGAATAGCGCCGCCGCGTACTGCGGGCGCCGGCAGCTTTTCTGTACAGATAAAGGCAAGCTTCATTTTTATTCCCCCTGATACAGCGACGATAAATAGGCGATTTCGTTGGTCAAGCCATCCTTTAAGGATGTGGCGGGATCATAATGCAAGAGCTGCTTTGCTTTTGAAATATCCGCCCACGTGTTGCGCGGTTCCCCTGCTATTTTGTCCGAAAAGTGCAGTGTTGCTTTTCTACCGGAAATATCCTCAATGAGGGAGACAACCTTTAAGACTGAGGCACGCTCAGCACCGCCGATATTTACTGTTTCACCAATAAGGTGGGGTTTCTCAAGAACAGCGGTGATGCCTTTGACACAGTCGCTGATATAAGTGAAATCTCTTGACTGCTGCCCATCACCGAAGATGGTAAGCGGCTTTTGCTGAAGGTGCTGCTTAATGAGCCGGTGAAAAGCCATATCCGGCCGCTGTCTTGGCCCGTATACGGTAAAAAAACGGAGAATCACAATTGGAATGTCAAAGCTTTGTTGATACACATGGCAAAGCTTTTCTCCCGTAAGCTTTGTTACCCCGTACGGAGATAAAGGAGAAAGCGACGTGTTTTCGCTGACTTTTCCTTGTTTTTCGCCATAGACGGAAGAGGTGGATGCAAAGACGAACGTTTGAATAGAATGTTCTCGGCACGCCTCGAGGAGCCTTTGGAGCGCTTGGATATTATGTGCGGCATATGGGTGAAAATGACTGCCCCAGCTTGAGCGGACACCCGGTATGGCCGCCAAATGAAAGATGACGTCCACTCCTTCCAGTAAGGGAGCAAGATCCGCTGTCAGCAGATTTTCCTTTATGAACGTAAATCGCTTTTCCGGCAGCAGGTTTTTAAGGTTTTTTAATTTCAAGGAAAATGGAGTAGGACCGATAAAGTCATCGATTCCGATAACGTTATGTTTCTTATCTTTTAGTAATTCTTCGCAGAGGTGGGAGCCGATAAAGCCCGCTGCTCCTGTGACGAGTATTTTCATGGACGGCCAACTCCCGTACAGATCAGGCCGCAAGCCTCGATCAGTTCTTTTTTTAGTACGTTGCGTCCGTCAATCACAAGACGCCCTTTCATGATGCCTGCAGCCTTTTTCCAATCAAACGCTAAAAACTCGGGCCATTCTGTCGCCAAAAATAAAAAGTCGCTTTCTTCGATCGCATCAAAAGCTTGAGAATGCTGAGTTACATGCTGCCGCAAATGTTCTGGAAGTACAGCTTCAGGATCATATGCATGAACATCACATCCCAGCTCCGCCAGCCTTTCCATCAGTCTGACAGCCTGAGAATTCCTGATGTCATCGGTATTCGGTTTGAAGGAAATGCCGAGTACAGCCGCTTTCTTGCCTTGAAGTGTTTCGAAGAATGACTGTATTTTTTTGATATACAGGCCAAGCTGGGTGTCATTAATGTGCTGCACGGCCCGGAGCAGGAAGGTCTCCGTGTTTTTTTCCTGGGCAGCAAATTGCAGCGCCTGCAGATCCTTTGGAAAACAAGAGCCTCCGTATCCGATGCCTGCCTGCAAAAAGTGCTTCCCGATCCTTGGGTCTAGACCGATAGCGCGGGAAATATCTGAGATATCTGATTGATAGGCTTCACATATGCGGGCCATTTCGTTAATAAACGAAATTTTGGCCGCTAAAAAGAAATTGTTGGCATATTTGATCAGCTCTGCTCCCGCTAAGCTTGTAACGATAAAAGGGGTATCAATGTGTTTGTAAATGGATTTGACGATGGCTGCCGATACGTGATCTTCTTCCTGAACACCGATGACTGTTTTGTCAGGATGCAGCATGTCATATAAGGCATTGCCTTCCCGCAGAAACTCCGGATTGGATACGATATTAAAGAGGTTTTTAGACACTCCGGAGGCAATCAGCTGTTTTGCTATGTTTTCATTTGTCCCGGGCGGAACAGTGCTTTTCGTAATAATGGTTTTATACGATCGGATCGCCTCGCTTAAATCACCGATGACGGACTGCAGGGCTTTCGTATCAGCTGATCCGTCCGAACGCGGCGGAGTTCCGACTGCGATAAAAATAACGGGACATTCCTCCATGCTCGATTTCACTTCAGAAGAAAACGAGAGATTGCCGCAACGAAGTATTGCATCTGAAAGCCCAGGCTCGTAAAAGGGAATGACTCCTTTTTTCAGCTGCCCGATTTTTTTGACGTCTTTGTCTGTGCATATCATGTCATGTCCGATGGATGCCAGTGCCGCTGATAGGGTTAAACCGACATACCCGGCGCCAACCACACAAATTTTCATCACCTGAGCTCCTTTACAAGATTACTGGTCATATATCAATATCCTATTAAAAAAGGGCTGGTTCGTGATTCCGCTTTCTGCCCAGTTGCTTCCGCCTAATTTCAGATGTACAAACATCGGGATGCGCTCTTGGAATATCATGTAATAAACATGAGCTGAGGGGAAAATACCATGATAAAAAAAGCGATCATTCCTGCAGGCGGATTCGGCACGAGAAATCTGCCGGTGACGAAGGTGATTCCGAAAGAAATGTTTCCAGTAGGATCTAAGCCTGTGATTCATTATCTTGTTGAAGAATTAAAGGAGTCAGGCATTGAGGACATTTTGATGGTTGTATCGAGCCATAAAAATCTGATTGTCGACTATTTTGATTCCTCTTTGGCACTTGAGGCTTTTTTGGCCTCTAAGAATAAACTGCATTTACTTAGAGAGCATCCCATTCCGGATATACGGATTCACTATGTGCGGCAGCCTTATGCAAAGGGTCTTGGCGACGCCATTTCTTTCGGAAAGCAATTTGCAGGCGGAGAGCCTTTTGCCGTCGTTTTGCCAGATGATCTGATTTTTTCCGCCAATCAGCCGGCTTTGGGGCAGCTGATTGAAGCATATACGAAATATCAGTCCAGTGTAATCGGCTTAAAAGAAACAAAAACGGAGGATTTACATCATTACGGGGTGATAAAAGGGGAGTCTGTTGAAAAAGGGCTTTATCGCATACAGGATATTGTGGAAAAGCCTAAACAAAACCCTCCGTCTCATTTTGCCGCAGCAGGGCGTTATATTTTCACACCGGATATTTTTAATGAGCTGGAGGCATTAGAAGCTGATAGGGGAGGAGAAGTGCAGGTAACGGATGCGATAAAAGCTTCGCTCGGGGCATGTACCGTATACGGGAAATTGCTAGAGGGCGAGCGGTATGACATCGGCCTGCAAAAGGATTATCTGAAGCTGATTTACGATATGCTGAAAACGGAAAAGAACCCCCAATAATCGGGGGTTCAATCAGCGTGGAGATCGCCGAATGTGGTCATGATTCCCTCTTCGTCAAGTTCTTCTTCATAGCGCTCATGGGCTCTGCTTTGATAAACGGTAATTTCTTTTCCAGTGATATCTGTAGCGATGAAATTTTCGTAAGACTCCGTATTGCCGATATTCTCTTCGGCATTCATCGTCATATCATCATAGCTGAGCGGAGGGTTTTCCATATCCTGCGGCGTTTGTGAGTTACCATATTTTTCGACATCCTGATAGGAATCCTCACTGTCATATGGCGCTCTGATTTCTTCATCATCATCAAATTCAAATTGCCCGAATGGTGTTTCTTCTTCAATCGGACGGTCTTTGGAAACCACGTCCTGTGAAGAATACTCCGCGAGGGTTGTTGCAGTCGGAAGCGCTTCAAGTCGTTCGAAAGGGATTTCCTTTCCGCTGACTTCACAAATGCCATACGTACCGTTTTCTATTGCCTTCAATGAATGCTCAATGTCCCGAAGGTGCTCTCGCTCATGCAAGTCTAGAGCGATGTCTTTCTCACGCTCGTAAAGTTCTGTCGCCTGATCGCCGGGATGGTTGTCGTATGCCGAAAGCTCACCCCACGAATCATAAGGAAAGGCTGAGTTAAGCTGAAAATGATCATTGTCTTTGAAACGGTTTAAGATATCTTTTTTCGTTTGTTCCAGTTCATTTTTTAAATGCTGAAGCTGTTCTTTCGTAAGCAATGTAATCGCCTCGTTTCTCTGTGATGCATACCTTTAGTATGAACAGAACGCCTGAGAACTTTCATAAATGGCAGGTGGAGGAATATAGGAGGTTTTCCTTTTATGGTAAGCGGATACAACCTTTGCTATCAGTGGAGAAAGAAATTTAAGCTTTGTTTCTTTTTCATTTCTGAAATTAGGTTTATAATAGGTAAGGCAGGCCATTTGGACTGCATGATCTGTGTTTGACACAAAGGAGACACAGGTGTATGGTATTAAAAGCATTTTAAGGATTATGGAGGAATGTCTCATGGTGACAACGGTGCAGCGTACGTTCCGAAAGGAAGTTCTACATGCATTACATAAAGCCAAAGAAGTCAACCATGCTGTCTTAATAAGCTATTCGAGACAAATCGAGTCTCTTGACCCTCTATCATTTTTCAATTACGGAGCAAAAAAATATACAGGCAATCGATTTTTTTGGTCAGATCCTGAAAGTGAATTGACAATAGTCGGTCTTGGCAAAGAAGCGGTTTTCCAGACAAATCAAAAAAACAGCGAGCGGTATCGTGAGGTTTTTGAACAATGGGAGCGCTTTAAAAAGACGGCTTTTCATATTTATGAAGAAGAAAAGCTGCAGCATTCTGCAGTGGGACCTGTGTTATTCGGAGGATTTTCTTTTGACCCTTGCGAAGAAAGAGGTTCACAATGGGACCATTTCTCGGAAGGGGATTTCTTTGTGCCTGCGCTTATGCTGACGATGACTGCTGAAGGCCCGTTCTTAACAGTTAACAGATGGGTAAGCGGAGGAGAAGACGCAGAAGCTGTTTTAGAAGGCTTAAAAGCTTTTGCGGCGGAATTTATGGTTCCCGATTTCAAGCAAGAAGATCAGGCTGTGATTGCAGCAGCCGAAGAGCTGGATAAGGATGATTGGCTGAAAGCAATCGAAACAGCCACAAGCCAAATTAAAGGGAAACAATATGATAAGGTTGTTCTTGCCCGAGAGCTGCTGCTCACGTTTGACGGTCCAATCCAAATAGAACCGGTGCTTAAAACCCTTCTGGACGATCAGCAGACAAGCTATGTTTTTGCAATTGAACAAGAAGGCAAAACTTTTGTCGGCGCGTCTCCGGAAAGACTGATCAAAAGAGACGGCGGCACTGTCATGTCTTCCTGTCTGGCAGGCTCCATTAAACGAGGCGTGAATGAAGAAGACGACTGCCGGATAGGCCTTGAATTATTAAACGATGAGAAAAACCTGCTTGAGCATGATATTGTGGTAGGTATGATTCATAATGCTTTTGTATCAAGCTGTTCAGAGGTTGAAAAGCCTGATGGACCTGTTTTGTACAAAACAAAAAGCGTTCAGCACCTGTTTACGCCGATTGTCGGACAGCTGCGCGAGTCTGCTTCGATTTTTGACTTAATTGAGAAGCTGCACCCCACTCCGGCGCTTGGGGGATCACCTCAGGAAAAAGCTGTTGACGTGATCAGGGAGATTGAACCGATGTCCCGCGGCTGGTATGCGGCCCCTATCGGCTGGATTGACAGCCAGGATAACGGGGAATTCGCGGTAGCCATTCGTTCAGGGCTCATCGAAGGAAGCACAGCAAGGCTGTTTGCCGGGTGCGGTATTGTGGAAGACTCGGAACCAATCTCGGAATATGAAGAAACACAGATTAAATTGAAGCCGATGATCTCTGCATTAGGAGGTGAGAGGCGTTGACAGTCAACCCGATTACTCATTACATCGGAAGTTTTATTGATGAATTCGCCCTTTCCGGAATTACGGACGCCGTCGTTTGTCCGGGCTCAAGATCTACACCGCTGGCTGTTCTTTGTGCTGCGCATCCCGATATCAGCGTCCATGTCCAAATTGATGAAAGATCTGCCGGATTTTTTGCCTTAGGTTTGGCAAAAGCGAAGCAGCGTCCCGTACTATTGATCTGTACATCTGGAACAGCCGCGGCCAACTTTTATCCGGCTGTGGTTGAAGCCCATTATTCAAGGGTGCCTATTATTGTGTTAACTGCTGATCGGCCTCATGAGCTGCGCGAAGTAGGCGCACCGCAGGCTATTAATCAGCACTTCTTATTCGGTAACTTTGTTAAGTTTTTCACAGACTCTGCTCTTCCTGAAGAGTCTCCGCAAATGCTGAGATACATCCGAACGCTGGCAAGCCGCGCTGCCGGAGAAGCACAAAAGCGCCCAATGGGGCCTGTCCATGTGAATGTGCCGCTGCGCGAACCGCTGATGCCGGATCTTTCAGATGAGCCGTTTGGAAGAATGAGAACAGGCCGTCATGTGTCTGTGAAAACGGGTACGCAGTCTGTTGACCGCGAGTCCCTGTCTGATGTGGCTGAGATGCTCGCAGAGGCTGAAAAAGGAATGATCGTCTGCGGAGAGCTCCATAGTGATGCGGACAAGGAAAACATTATTGCGCTTTCAAAAGCGCTTCAGTATCCAATTTTAGCGGATCCGCTGTCTAATCTGCGGAATGGTGTTCATGATAAAAGCACTGTTATTGATGCGTATGATTCGTTTTTAAAAGATGATGAGCTGAAGCGGAAACTCCGTCCTGATGTTGTCATTCGGTTTGGACCGATGCCTGTTTCAAAACCGGTTTTCTTATGGCTTAGGGATGATCCGGCGATTCAGCAAATCGTGATTGACGAGGATGGAGGGTGGAGAGACCCGACACAGGCAAGCGCGCATATGATTCATTGTAATGCGTCTGTTTTTGCTGAGGAGATCATGGCAGGCCTTACTGCTGCTGCCAGATCCTCAGAGTGGCTGGAAAAGTGGCAGTTTGTCAATGGGCGGTTCCGCGAGCATCTGCAAACAATCAGCAGTGAAGATGTTTCGTTTGAAGGCAATCTCTATCGAATCCTTCAGCATCTTGTGCCTGAAAACAGCTCG
This sequence comes from Bacillus sp. LJBS17, assembly GCF_019334685.1. NCBI lineage: Bacteria > Bacillati > Bacillota > Bacilli > Caryophanales > Bacillaceae > Bacillus > Bacillus sp. LJBS17. The sequence goes on along the minus strand of NZ_CP079759.1, from coordinate 3,057,689 downwards.
CTGTTTGTGGGAAACAGCATGCCGATCAGGGATGTTGATACGTTTTTTGAAAAGCAGGACCGCCCTTTCCGGATTTATTCAAACCGGGGAGCAAACGGGATAGACGGTGTCGTCTCCTCTGCCATGGGGGTATGTGAAGGAACAAAAGCGCCTGTTACCCTTGTGATTGGAGATTTATCTTTTTATCACGATTTAAACGGCCTGCTGGCGGCCAAAAAGCTGGGTATTCCTCTTACTGTGATTCTTGTCAATAATGACGGAGGCGGGATTTTCTCCTTTTTGCCGCAGGCTTCTGAGAAGACACACTTTGAAGATTTGTTCGGCACACCGACTGGGCTCGATTTCAAGCATGCGGCTGCACTTTACGGCGGAACGTATTCATGCCCGGCTTCTTGGGATGAATTCAAAACAGCTTACGCGCCGCAGGCAGACAAGCCCGGACTCCATTTGATTGAAATCAAAACGGATCGCCAATCAAGAGTCCAGCTTCATCGCGATATGCTGAATGAGGCTGTGCGGGAAGTGAAAAAACAATGGGAACTGTAAACATAACGGTATCAGATGGTGTCCGATATGCAGTGGCAGACGAGGGGTCGAATGCTTCCGAAGCCGTCGTCTGTCTGCACGGGTTTACCGGCAGCAAACAATCATGGAATTTTCTTGATGAGATGCTGCCTGATTCCCGCTTGATCAAAATTGATTGTTTAGGGCATGGGGAAACAGATGCCCCGCTGAATGGGAAAAGATACAGCACAAGCCGGCAAGTTTCTGACCTTGCCGAGATTTTTGATCAATTAAAACTTCACAAAGTGAAATTGATTGGGTATTCTATGGGAGGAAGGCTTGCTTACTCTTTTGCGATGACATATCCCGAGCGGGTATCGGCACTTGTGCTTGAAAGCACGACGCCGGGTCTCAAAACACTTGGGGAACGGCGGGAACGAATCATGCGGGACCGGAAGCTTGCTGATTTTATTTTACGAGACGGGCTCAAAGCGTTTGTTGCGTATTGGGAGAATATCCCTTTGTTTTCATCTCAGCAGAGGCTGGCTGAAGATATTCGGCACAGGATACGATCGGGCCGTCTGCGGAACAATAAGATTGGGCTTGCGAACAGTTTAACAGGCATGGGCACCGGTTCACAGCCTTCCTTGTGGAGCCGTGTAGAGGAAATAGATGTTCCTGTACTTCTGATCTGCGGGGAGTGGGACGAAAAATTTTGCGCCATCAATCAAGAGGTGCATAAGATGCTTCCTTCTAGTAGAATAGAGATTGTTCCAAAAGCAGGACATACGGTCCATGTGGAACAGCCGCGATTGTTTGGTAAAATAGTGAGTGAGTTTTTGACAAGCATCTGACTCATTCACATAGAGAATAAAAGGAGGTCATCATATGGCTGAATGGAAAACAAAACGGACATACGATGAGATATTGTATGAAACGTATAATGGCATTGCAAAAATAACAATCAACCGACCTGAGGTACATAATGCGTTTACCCCTAAAACGGTTGCTGAAATGATTGATGCGTTTGCTGACGCAAGAGACGACCAAAATGTTGGGGTTATCGTGCTTGCCGGTGCAGGGGACAAGGCATTTTGTTCTGGCGGAGACCAAAAAGTGCGCGGCCACGGTGGATATGTAGGAGACGACCAGATCCCGCGTCTTAACGTATTGGATCTTCAGCGTTTAATCCGCGTCATCCCGAAACCGGTTGTTGCGATGGTGTCCGGATATGCGATCGGCGGAGGCCATGTGCTTCACATCGTATGTGACTTGACAATTGCTGCGGACAACGCAATTTTTGGACAAACAGGCCCTAAAGTGGGAAGCTTCGATGCAGGTTACGGTTCTGGCTACCTGGCTCGAATTGTAGGGCATAAAAAAGCACGTGAAATCTGGTACCTATGCCGTCAGTACAACGCACAGGAAGCACTGGACATGGGTCTTGTCAACACAGTCGTTCCTTTGGAACAGCTTGAAGAAGAAACGATTAAATGGTGTGAAGAAATGCTTGAAAAAAGCCCGACCGCACTGCGCTTTCTTAAAGCTGCGTTTAACGCGGACACAGACGGACTTGCTGGAATTCAGCAGTTTGCAGGGGATGCTACCCTTCTTTACTACACAACAGATGAAGCAAAAGAAGGCCGTGATTCCTTTAAGGAAAAACGCAAACCTGATTTCGGACAGTTCCCTCGTTTCCCGTGATCAGCAATACTTAGTAAACCAACAGCTTGAGACTTTGCGGTCCAAGCTGTTTTCTTTTCAATACAGACATTTTACCTCGGAGATGATGACATGCTGACAGAACAGCCCAACTGGCTCATGCAGCGGGCACAGCTGACACCTGAGAGAATCGCTCTCATCTATAGAGACCAAACCGTGACATTTGCAGAATTATTTGCCGCGTCTAAGCGAATGGCGGCACAGCTTGCCGCTCATTCGCTTCGGAAAGGGGATACTGCGGCTATTTTGCTCCAAAACCGTGCAGAAATGGTATACGCCGTCCACGCTTGTTTTTTGCTTGGTGTTAAGGCGGTGCTTTTGAATACGAAGCTGTCAACACATGAAAGGCTGTTTCAGCTGGAGGATTCCGGATCCGGCTTTTTACTGACAGATTCAACCTTTAACAAGAAAGAGTATGAACACATCGTTCAAACGATTGATGTGGATGAACTGATGAAAGAAGCAGCAGAGGAAATTGAGATCCAGGCTTATATGCAAATGGATGCAACGGCAACGCTGATGTATACGTCGGGTACGACAGGAAAGCCCAAGGGAGTTCAGCAAACGTTCGGAAACCATTATTTCAGTGCGGTGTCGTCCGCTCTTAATTTGGGTATAACAGAACAAGACCGCTGGCTTATCGCATTGCCGCTCTTTCACATCAGCGGCTTGTCCGCATTATTTAAATCTGTGATCTATGGAATGACTGTCGTGCTTCACCAGCGTTTTTCCGTAAGCGATGTGCTGGATTCTATCAACAGGCATGAAGTGACAATGATATCTGCGGTGCAGACTATGCTGGCCAGTCTTTTGGAAGAAACAAACCGCTGCCCTGAATCCATCAGATGCATTCTTCTCGGCGGCGGTCCTGCACCGCTGCCATTGCTTGAGGAATGCCGTGAGAAAGGATTCCCTGTCTTTCAGTCATATGGAATGACAGAAACATGCTCGCAAATTGTTACCCTGTCGCCGGAATTCAGTATGGAAAAGCTCGGATCTGCGGGGAAACCGCTGTTTTCGTGTGAAATCAAAATAGAGCGGGACGGACAGGTATGTGAACCGTTTGAACACGGTGAAATTATGGTCAAAGGCCCGAATGTCATGAAAAGCTATTTTAACCGGGAGAGCGCAAACGAAGCCTCTTTTCAAAATGGCTGGCTGAAAACAGGTGATCTTGGTTATTTGGACAATGAAGGCTTTTTATATGTATTAGACAGACGTTCAGATCTGATCATTTCTGGCGGAGAAAACATTTATCCGGCCGAAGTGGAGTCAGTGCTGCTTTCACACCCCGCTGTGGCCGAAGCCGGGGTTTCAGGGGCTGAGGACAAAAAATGGGGGAAAGTGCCTCACGCCTATCTTGTCCTTCACACGCCTGTGAGCGCAGAAGAATTGACTGACTACTGTAAAGAACGCTTGGCGAAGTATAAAATTCCGGCAAAATTCTATGTGCTTGACCGCCTGCCGCGCAATGCGTCTAATAAGCTCTTGCGAAATCAGCTGAAGGATGCGCGTAAAGGAGAACTGCTATGATCGAAATAGAAAAAATCACGCTTTACCATTTGAGCATGAACTTAAAGAAACCGTTTAAAAACAGTATCGAAACGCTTCAAGAGCGTAAATTTCTGATCGTGGAAGCCATTGATACAACAGGTGTCACAGGCTGGGGAGAAGTTTCCGCTTTCTCTTCGCCTTGGTACACCGAGGAAACCATTGGAACATGTTTGCATATGCTAAAAGATTTTTTTATCCCAAATGTCGTCGGCCGTGAATTCAATCACCCTTCAGAAGTGCCGGACAGCCTGGCGCGTTATAAAGGAAACCGGATGGCAAAAGCGGGACTTGAATCGGCTATATGGGATATCTATGCCAAAAAGAAGGGCTTATCCCTTGCTGAGGCATTGGGCGGAACAAGGGATAAAGTCCCTGCCGGGGTGGTAGTCGGCCTGGCGCCTCTTGACGATATGCTGAAGGAAATTGAGAGCTATCAAAAAGAAGGCTATCAAAGAATAAAAATTAAAATTCAGCCTGGGCAGGATGTGGAATTGGTCAAGGCCATCCGCAGCCGATTCCCAACCATCCCGCTTATGGCCGATGCCAATTCCTCGTACGAATTGAAGGATATCAGCCGTTTAAAGGAGCTTGATGAGTACCATTTAATGATGATTGAGCAGCCCCTTCAATCCGACGACATCGTTGATCACCGCCACCTGCAGAAACATTTGAAAACGGCCATTTGCCTTGATGAGAGCATTTGTTCAGTTGATGATGCGAGACGGGCGATTGAGCTAGGAAGCTGCAAAATTATTAATATAAAACCTTCTCGTGTCGGCGGCTTAACAGAAGCCTTAAAAATTCATGATTTATGCAAAGAGCATCATATGCAGGTTTGGTGCGGCGGAATGCTGGAAACAGGCATATCAAGAGCGCAGAACGTGGCGCTTGCTTCACTGCCTCAATTCACAATACCTGGCGATATATCTTCATCCTCACGATATTGGGATGAAGATATTGTAACCCCTGATATTCGTATTGATAATGGATTTATTTCTGTGTCAAAACAGCCTGGTTTAGGGGTTGAGGTGAATCAAGACATTATGCGAAAATATGTGACCAAAATGGATGTTTTCACACAGCATGGGTAAGAAAAAAGAATTTTGCTATTTTGAATAAATGACACTGTGCTGTTACAGTAAAAGTGTTCGTTGAATACATCCCTTCTCGTTTGGACCGGCTGCTGACCCAGCCGGTTTTTTTATGTAAATCAGCTTGACAAAAATGGTCAAACGCGATAATTTTGCACAAAGGAAACTTTTTGTCCTGTGTAAATAAAACATGCTTTTGGCTAATTTAATGTCACATGTCTAAGAACTGACAACATAAGATAAAACAATCGGACATTGATGGCAAAGAGGAGGAGAAATATGAGACGAGGGCTGATGGCAGCAGTGCTTTTTGCGACCTTTGCGTTAACGGGATGCGGAACGGATTCAGCCGGAAAAAGCGCTGATCAGCAATTACAAGTGACAGCGACAACATCTCAAATTGCCGATGCAGCAGAAAACATCGGAGGTAAGCATGTAAAAGTCACCTCTTTAATGGGACCGGGGGTTGATCCGCACCTCTACAAAGCTTCCCAAGGTGATACGAAAAAATTAATGTCTGCCGATGTTGTTCTGTACAGCGGGTTGCATTTGGAAGGGAAAATGGAGGATGTCCTCCAAAAAATCGGCGAACAAAAACAAGCGACGGCAGTAGCTGAGGCCATTCCGAAAAATAAGCTTATTCCCGCGGGGGAAGGCAAGACGTTTGATCCCCACGTCTGGTTCAGCATTCCGTTATGGATCTATGCGGTGGATGAAATTGAAGCGCAATTCAGCAAAGCAATGCCTCAGCACGCAGATGCCTTTCGGAAAAATGCCAAAGAGTACAAAGAAGATTTGCAATATTTAGATAAGTGGTCGCGTAAAGAGATCGCACATATTCCGGAGAAAAGCCGTGTGCTTGTGACTGCTCATGATGCGTTTGCGTACTTTGGGAATGAGTATGGATTTAAGGTAAAAGGCCTGCAGGGACTCAGCACAGATTCGGACTATGGATTAAGGGATGTTCAGGAGCTGGTTGATCTTCTGACAGAAAAACAAATAAAAGCTGTGTTCGTAGAAAGCAGTGTATCTGAAAAATCAATCAATGCAGTGGTGGAAGGCGCTAAAGAAAAAGGCCATACAGTCACAATCGGCGGTCAGCTTTATTCGGATGCCATGGGTGAAAAGGGCACAAAAGAAGGCACATACGAAGGAATGTTCCGCCACAATATCAACACGATTACTAAAGCGCTTAAATAAAGAAAAGAGGTGGAGGATATGTTCCCTGTTGAGCTTGATAATGTGACGGTTGCTTATCATAAAAAGCCTGTACTGCAGGACATTTCGCTGCAGGTACCGGAAGGAAAACTTATTGGCATTATCGGCCCAAACGGCGCGGGAAAATCAACCTTGATCAAAACGATTCTTGGTCTTGTGCCCCGGGCTTCCGGAGACATCTCTATTTACGGCAAAGACTATAAGGATCAGCGGACCAGAATCGGATATGTTCCGCAGCGCGGCTCGGTTGACTGGGATTTCCCCACAAGCGCGCTCGATGTCGTCCTAATGGGAAGATACGGGAGAATCGGTTTATTAAAGAGGCCAAAGAAAGCGGATGTGGAGATGGCGAAGGCCGCATTAGCAAAAGTCGGGATGCTTGATTATGCGAAGAGGCAGATCAGCCAGCTGTCAGGCGGCCAGCAGCAGCGGGTGTTTCTTGCCCGGGCACTCTGCCAGAACGCTGACATTTATTTTATGGATGAACCGTTTGCAGGTGTCGATGCAGCGACGGAGCGGGCGATTATGACACTGTTGGCAGAACTCAAAGAAAAAGGAAAAACCGTGCTTGTCGTCCATCATGACCTGCAGACCGCCGAGGATTATTTCGATTGGATTTTACTTCTTCATTTAAGAAAAATCGCTTTCGGACCGGCGGAAAACGTTTTTACGATCGAAAACCTGCAAAAAACATATGGAGGAAGGCTTACGTTTTTAAAAGATAAAGTGCTGGCAGAAGGACATAAGGAGTGAGCGCAATGTTTGAAAGTTTGTGGCTGCAGCTTCAGCATCCGAATACACAGTGGGTGCTGGCCGGTACGCTTTTGCTCGGGATGGCAAGCGGTGTTTTGGGCAGCTTTGTGCTGCTGAGAAAGCAAAGTTTAATTGGCGATGCGATGGCCCATTCAGCTCTGCCGGGAGTGTGTCTCGCTTTTCTGTTCACCGGGCAAAAATCACTGCCTTTCTTTTTGCTGGGGGCGGCGCTCGCCGGGCTGCTCGGAACGTTTTGTATTCAGCTGATTCCGCGGCTTTCAAAAACAAAGGGGGACTCGGCGATCGGGATTGTTCTTTCTGTGTTTTTTGGCGTCGGGATCATTCTGCTGACATATATTCAGCAACAGGGGGCGGGAAGCCAAAGCGGGCTTGATTCTTTTTTATTCGGCCAGGCTGCTTCATTGGTCAGGCAGGATATCATCCTTATTGCAGGAATATCCGCTGTTCTACTGCTCCTATGTATTGTTTTCTTTAAGGAATTTACATTGATTACTTTTGATCTCGCGTTTGCAAAGGGATTAGGAATCCCGGTGCGTTTTTTAAACGGGCTTTTGGCTTGTCTGATTGTCTGTGCTGTCGTCATTGGGCTTCAGACTGTTGGTGTGATATTAATGGCGGCTATGCTGATTACACCTGCCATAGCTGCGAGATATTGGACCGAACGATTAACCGGGATGATCGTCATTGCCGGGATTACAGGCGGGGTCAGCGGCGTGGCCGGAACCCTGCTTAGCACCACGATGAAGGGAATGGCGACAGGGCCATTAATGATCTTATCTGCAACGCTGCTCTTTCTTTTTTCAATGATTTGCGCGCCTAAGCGGGGATTGGCTGCTAAAGCCATAAGGCTGATGAGGCTGCGGCGCAGAACAAGCAGGGAGCAAGTGCTTTTGGAGATTTATGAACAGTATGAAAAGAATAATCTTTGTGTAACTGTTGAAAGTGTAAGAAAGAAAAGACGCCTATCCCCTTCATTATGCCTTAAGGCATTAAATGACTTGGAACAAGAGAGGTGCATTGAGCGTATCGAAAATGGAATTTGGCAAATCACAAGCAAAGGGATAGAAAAAGGCTATCACACAGCTTTGAAGCAGCGGATGTATGAAGTGTATCTCATGCATGAAATGGAACTTGCCAATATAGAATCCGATCAGGACTGCTTTGATCCGGACCGTTTACCGAGAGAAACGAGAGAGCGGCTTTATTCACTCTTAAAGCTGTATGGACGGATGCCAGAGCGTCGAAAAGCGTCTCATGATGCCGAGAAGGGACAGATCGCAAATGAGTTTTGAAGCATGGATTATAGCTACCGGTGTATTAGTCGGTGTAAGCTGCGGATTGATCGGCACATTTCTTGTGCTGAGAAGCATGGCGATGCTGGCCGACGCAATCAGTCATACAGTGTTGCTTGGCATTGTCGGCGCTTTTCTAGTGACGGGAAGTCTCGATGGGATTTCTATGTTTATTGGCGCAGCCGCAACCGGTCTGTTAACGGCTTTCTTGGTTCAGCTTCTTCATAGCAAGGGGGTTCAATCAGATGCTGCCATAGGAGTTGTGTTTACATCCTTATTTGCAATCGGGGTTATTTTGCTTTCTGTGTATGGAGCGAATGTCCATCTCGATATTGAGCACTCGTTAATGGGAGAAATCGCTTTTGTGCCGTGGAATACGGTGACGGTATTCGGGGTTGATATTGGGCCGAAAGCGTTTTGGATGCTGACATCTGTTCTGGTTTTAAACGTAGTGTTGATCAGTGTGTGCTATAAGGAGTTTAAAATCGCTTCGTTTGATCCTCAAATGGCTTTAGCCTTGGGAATACCAGTTTTGCTCATTCATTACGTGCAAATGGGCATGCTGTCCCTGACGACTGTTGCTTCCTTTGATTCGGTTGGTGCCGTATTGGTTGTGGCCATGCTGATTGTTCCGCCGGCTGCGGCACATTTGTTGACAGACCGGCTTCTTTATATGCTGATTCTCAGCGCGTTGATTGGCGGGCTGTCGGCGGTCATGGGCTATTTCTTCGCAACGTGGCTTAATGTTTCGATTTCAGGAGCGATGGCAGCCATGACAGGTGTATGTTATGCAAGCGCCTTTTTGTTTTCACCTGCAAACGGGGTCATAACTAAAAAGCTGAGAACACTCAACATGCAAAAAGAAAGAGCTGGCTGATGCAGCTCTTTCTTTTAATTACAAATCATGCGGCTTAAACGTTTTGCAGTCTGTTTCCCGGCTGTTTTCAGCCGTTTCACCAGTATGGCTGACAACATAAATGGCATCAGCGGTGCATTTGTTACCTTTGCCCCAATAAGAACAGTTGTTGACCTCACATAGAATTTTCTGCTCCATGCCATCCCCTCCTTATAAAGGTTCTGGATTAGTATAGCCGGCTGGCTTGCCCTCTATTCCTCCTGGCGGATATAGCGTTTATCTCGCATAAACATTTTCCAGAAGAAATAAAAGCCCGGAAATAGAATGATAAATGCAACGATATAAGTCGCAAACAGCGCCCTGAACGTTGCTGGCTCTGTGAAGCCTGACATGACTGTCACATCAGGATAAATCATATACGGAAGATGCGCCCGCCCGTACGCGTAGCTTGCGAGAAAATACTGTATCCCAATCGCGACAAGTGCAAGCCGCGGTTTTCCGATGTTTTGCCCAAAGCTCTTATTAGGCAGAAAAAGGGCGATTCCAGCAATGACAAATGTAATGAACGATGCAATAATCCAAGTAAAATCATTCAGCATTCCGCTGTACAGCCAGTTTGCTTCATTCCGCATTGTTACCATGATGCATACAGCAAACAACAGTGAAATCGGGCCGGTAATCAGGGCGCTTTTTCTGTAGGCTCGGTACGCATCCTGTTCCTCTGCCACATTTGAAACATCTGCAAGCAGCAGCGAGGACAAAAATAAGGTGCTTAAAATCGCAAACCCGATAAATGAATAGGCGTTGGGGCTTGAAAAGATTTTAGACATATTTAAGTTATAGATTCCATCCGTTTTTTCTATAAACCCTCCGTGTGTCACAGGAAGCACCAAAATTAAAATAGCAGGAATGATAAAGCCGGAGATGCCGGAAATATATCTTAGCGTTTTCCGCTCCTTTGCTGTATTTGAAAAAACGAGAAATCCGCTTCGAATCGCTAAAAGCAGCAAAATCATGCTTCCGGGAATTAATAAAACGGTTCCGAGCACAAATGTCGCGCCGGGGAAAAAACTGAAAAGCGCCACGACGATGGCCACAATAAAGACGTTTGTGACCTCCCAAGTCGGGGACAAAAAGCGATTCGCAATATCGGTGGCCTTCATATGCTCCTTATTTAAATAGATCATAGACCAAAATCCCGCTCCAAAATCCATTGTCGCCATGACGGCGTAAATAAACACAAAGCCCCAGATAATTGAGATGGCGATCAGAGCGTCAGTTGAAATCTCCATTTGTCGATCTTCCTTCCATTTGGTTTCCTGTTTGCGAAGCCATTACGACTCCGCTGTATTTAAATCTTCGTCAACCGGGTGCTTGCGGAAATAATACAGCAGCACGTAGACAACAGCTGCGCCTAACACGGCATAAACAAATGTGAAAAATAAGAACAGCACCCCGATCGAGCCAGTCGTTGTTACGACATCTGACGTTTTCAGCAGATGATAGATGACCCAAGGCTGCCTCCCCGTACATGCGAAAATCCAGCCGAATTCAATGCCGATGAGACTAAAAGGGCCTGCTGTCATGAAAATGACCAAAAGCCACGTTGGGAAACGGTCTTTCTTGAGCACCTTTCTCCAGATCACTCCGATAATGGAATAAAGAATAAGCAGCATGCCTACACCGACCATCGCATTAAACAGCGTGTGAATGAAAAGCGGCGGCCATTCATCTCTCGGAAATGCATTTAATCCCTTTACAACAGTGTCAAAACGGTTCGCTGCCAAAAAGCTTAAAGCCCATGGAATCTCGATTGCCCATTTTACTTTTTCTTCATTCGGGTCGGTAAAACCGCCGATAGCGAGCGGGGCGTGGGATCTTGTTTCAAACAGGCCTTCCGCACCGGCTAATTTTTCGGGCTGGTATTCGTACAGCATCTGTGCAGATTCGTGTCCGTTCAAAGCGGTCAGCAATGAAAAAATACCGCCGATCGTCAGTGCGAGCAAAAGGGCTTTCCGGTGAAAGCGATAGACCTTTTCCTTTTTCCTCGTCCGGATCATTTTATACGCCGCAACAGAAGCCACGATAAACGCACCGGTCATAAACGCGGACAGCACGACATGGCCGGCAGTGATAAAAAAGCTAGGATTAAAAAACGCAGCCCACGGGTCAACATCTGTAATTTTTCCGTTTAAAATTTTAAAACCGGCGGGTGTACCTTCAAAAGCGTGAACATTCGTAATCAGAACAGCTGATGCTGCTGCCCCGACTAACACAAAGAAAACAGCAACAATCCTCATTGCAGGTGACAAACGGTCTGCAGCGTATACATAAATCGACATGAATAGGGCTTCAACAAAAAAAGCATAGATTTCAATTTGAAATGGCAGGGACATCACCCGGCCGATGACTTCCATAAATCCCGGCCATAAAAGCGCGAGCTGAGTGCCCGCGATCGTTCCGGTCGGTATGGCGACCCCCAGCAAAACGGCTTGTGCTTTCGTCCATCTTTTCGCCATGATCGCATAATGGTCATCTTTCGTTTTTTGATAGATCAATTCCGCCACTAAAATCATGAGCGGGAGACCGACTCCAAGCGTTGCGAAAATGATATGAAAGCCCATTGTCGTGCCAAAGAGGCTTCTGGCCAAAACTAAATCATCCACAATCGTAAACCACCTTTCTAAAAAGACGTTCTGTATGTATTTTAGGTTTATTATTTGCTTCCTCGGTTAGATTATTCTTCCTATTCTTAAATGCCATGAGGTTTACGATGTGAAAACAGAGGGAAGGATATAAGAAGATTGACAAAACGTTTGTAAGGTTATAAAATAAAACGTAATTATTACGATTTATTGAAAGGAGATTCACATGAAAGAAGGAATTCATCCGAAGAACCACAAAGTGATATTTCAGGATGTCAACAGCGGCTACCGTTTTCTCAGCACCTCTACGAAAACATCTAATGAAATAGCAGAGTGGGAAGACGGAAACACATATCCTGTCATTAAAGTAGAAGTAAGCTCTGACACGCATCCGTTTTATACTGGCCGCCAGAAATTCAATGAAAAAGGCGGACGAGTTGAGCAGTTCAAAAAACGCTATAACATGGGGAAATAAGGCAGACCAGAGGGTTTGTCTTTTTTTATTATGACGAATAAACAAGGGTTGTGATATATTGAAGAGTAAAAAGAATAGAAAGGGACAACGAACATGAGTCTTCTAAATGATATTCTCGAATTTAACAAGACATTTACTGAACAAAGAGAGTATGAAAAGTATCAAACATCAAAATTTCCAGATAAAAAAATGGCGATTCTTTCTTGCATGGATACTCGTCTGGTTGAACTGCTGCCGCATGCGATGAATTTGCGAAACGGTGATGTGAAAATCATTAAAAGTGCCGGTGCGCTTGTGACACACCCATTCGGAAGCATCATGAGAAGTATACTCGTCGCAGTGTACGAGCTGAATGCAGATGAGGTGTGTGTGATCGGGCATCACGATTGCGGCATGAGCAAAATCAGCAGCAAAAGCATGCTTGAAAAAATCAAAGCAAGAGGGATTCCGGAAGAACGCATCGAAACAATAAAGTACTCCGGTGTAGACTTTGATCAATGGTTTAAAAGCTTTGATTCAGTGGAAGCGAGTGTGAAAGACAGCGTAGATGTTATTAAACATCACCCGCTGTTCCCTGAAAACGTTCCGGTCCATGGCTTAGTCATTGATCCTAAAACCGGAAAACTGGATCTTATCGTAAACGGTTATAACAATTAATGTTTTTGTTTCTTTTCAGGAACGGGATCGACTCCTCCCGGATGGAACGGGTGGCATTTCAAAATCCGTTTGATTGTCAGCCATCCGCCTTTTAAAGCGCCATGTGTTTTAATCGCTTCGATTCCATATTGGGAACAGGTCGGATAAAAGCGGCACGTTGGCGGTGTCAGGGGCGAGATGAATTTTTGATATCCTCTGATCAGAGCGATGAATAGGGTTTTCATGTTTCTTCAGCAACCTTTCTGATGCAAGTATAAGAAAAAAAACACAGATTGAAAAGTTAATCAATAATTCTTATCGGAAAAGTATGTTATAATGAAATTACATTTTTAAAAAAGGGGAGAGTGCCATTATGCCTTCAGTAGAAAGTTTTGAGCTTGATCATAATGCGGTTGTTGCTCCATATGTAAGACATTGCGGCGTGCATAAAGTAGGAACAGACGGCGTTGTAAATAAATTTGACATTCGTTTTTGCCAGCCAAATAAACAGGCGATGAAGCCTGACACCATTCACACACTCGAGCATTTGCTCGCGTTTACGATTCGTTCTCATGCTGAGAAATACGATCATTTTGATATCATTGATATTTCTCCAATGGGCTGCCAGACAGGCTATTATCTAGTTGTGAGCGGAGAGCCGACATCAGCGGAAATCGTTGATCTGCTTGAAGACACAATGAAGGAAGCGGTAGAGATTACAGAAATACCAGCTGCGAATGAAAAGCAGTGCGGCCAAGCGAAGCTTCATGATCTGGAAGGCGCTAAACGTTTAATGCGTTTCTGGCTTTCACAGGATAAAGAAGAATTGCTAAAAGTATTTGGCTAAAATAGAAAGGACCTTTTTGCGCATAAGCAAAAAGGTCTTTTTTGTGACGTCTCATATTTTATGTACCATTTGCTGTAAGCGTTTGCTACTATTTAGGTAAACGATGAAAGGGTGATGGCATGAAAAAGATGTTGGTTGTTCTGCTTTTTTCTGCTTTATTGCTTAATGGATGCGAATCTGGTGAAAGCAAAGCAAATACAGCTGAGACGCCCGAGGTTTTGGATGTCAAGCTGACCGGGCCTGAAAAAGTAAATCCCGGAGAAAGCGCTGCTTATGAAGCAGCCGTATCATATGGTGATGAAGCTGTGACGGATGCCGATGAAGTAGAGTTTGAAGTATGGAAAGAAGGGGAAAAAGACGCAAGCCAAATGTTTAAGGCGAAACAAGAAAAAGGCGTATACCGATTGGAAACGACGTTTAAGAAAGATGGTGTATACACTGTCCAATCCCATGTCACAGCAAAAAAACAGCATAGCATGCCGACTTTAAAAGTCCAAGTCGGAGACGCCGATGCTGCCAGCAATCAGTCAGAAGAGGAGCATTCACATCATCATTGATTGTGTGAATCAGAGTGATTTTCTTGTGGTGGATCAATGGTATGCTTTACATTATAGGCTTTTACAGTCGTCCAAATGGTTACAAGCAAAACAGCCAGCACAATTAAAATACTTATCGTAATGAGAAGCGTCATGACATTCCACCTCCCGTTTTTTAACAATTGTAGCATAATAGAAGAAATCGTGACAGATAAGGGTAAAAAAGAGGTTTTAGCGTACGATATTAAGGGTATACATAGTCATATAACAAGGAGGAGATACCATGTCAGAACAATTGATTCAAGCAGTGAACAAACAAGTAGCCAACTGGACAGTCATGTATGTGAAACTACATAATTATCACTGGTATGTGAAAGGAAAAGATTTCTTCACTCTTCATGAAAAGTTTGAGGAGCTGTACAATGAAACGGCAACTTATATTGATGACTTAGCAGAACGTCTTTTGGCGCTGAACGGAAAACCGATTGCAACAATGAAGGAATCCTTAGAAACGGCTTCTGTCAAAGAAGCTGCTGGAAATGAAACAGCTGAACAAATGGTTCAAAGCGTATATGATGATTTCACAGTCATCGCGGAAGAGCTGAAAAACGGCATGGATTTAGCTGATGAAGTCGGTGACGAAACAACAGGGGACATGCTTCTTGCGATCCATCAAAATATTGAAAAACATAACTGGATGCTAAAAGCTTACCTAGGTTAAGTTCAAAAATAGAACGGCCGGATGTCTTAAAAAAGACGTCCGGCTTTTCTTTTTGTATCTTAAAAATAGGCGACAACCAGTCCATTTTTCTGAAAAATCCAATCCGTTCGGCTTGTTTACCATAGAATATCGTAAGGCCGTTTCTGTGAAAGGATGTTGGGATAAATGGATAGAGACTTTGGCATCTTTTCGTTTTTAGCAGTCAGCGTTTCAGCAGCGGGTTTTTTCTTTGGAGGTTTTCAGTATTCATTTCTGATTTTGCTCTCTCTTATGGCAATTGAATTTATCAGTACGACTTTGAAGGAAACCATTATTCACAAACTGTCATTTAAAAAGATATTTGCCCGGCTTGTCAAAAAATTAGTCACGCTGGCTCTGATCTCTGTATGCCACTTTTTTGATCAGCTGCTGAATACACAGGGATCAATTCGTGACTTGGCTATTATGTTTTATATTCTTTATGAATCTGTGCAAATTGTTGTGACAGCCAGCTCTCTTGGCATACCGGTTCCCCAGATGCTTGTCGATCTTTTAGAAACGTTAAAAAATAAATTTAAGCGCAAACCGTAACTTTTCCCTGTTCGAGGGTCATAATAAAGCCCAGAGCGTCGGCCGCACTTTTCGGCAAAAGCTATCGCAAAAAACTGTACGAGCTAGTCTGCATGCAGAACCTGACGGCGTGCTGGGTTTCCCTTATTTTTTGATAAAAGGCTTCCGAAGAAACGTAACTGTGGTATGATGTATGGAAGATAGCTAGGAACGGATTTGAGGGATAAACATGTACGAGTTTAAAGATTATTATCAGAATACTGTTCAGCTTTCCTTTGACGATCAGCCTTTCTCGGACAGCCCGAAGCATGTCTGGGTGATTTGCCGTTTTGGCGGCAAATGGCTTTTAACAGAACATGAGGACAGAGGCTATGAGTTTCCAGGCGGGAAAGTAGAGCCGATGGAGTGCGCAGAAGAGGCTGCGCTCCGGGAAGTAAAGGAAGAGACGGGCGCGAGAGTCAAAAGCCTCAAGTATCTCGGACAGTATAAAGTTCTCGGAAAAGAAAAAGTGATTGTAAAAAATATATATTTTGCAGATATAGAAAAGCTTGAAAAGCAGGCTGATTACTTTGAAACGAAAGGCCCGGTTTTGTTTCACGAGCTGCCGGAGAACCTTTCCCGCAATAAAAAATTCAGCTTTATTATGAAGGATTCCGTTCTTCCGATCAGTTTGAAAAAACTGAAAGAATCTGGATGGATTGAATAAAAAACCCGGCACATGTGCCGGGTTTTTTATGTCCTCCCCTTCGTCCATTTCTTTTCCAGCAGCTCGACGCCCTGATACATCAGAGTGGCGAAGATGGCGATGATCAGCAGGCTTAAGAAGACGAGTGTAAAATTGAAGACTTGGAATCCGTAAATAATCATATATCCTAATCCGACCTTCGAAACGAGGAATTCCCCTACAATGACGCCAACCCATGATAAACCGACGTTCACTTTTAGTGTTGAAATAATCGCGGGGGAGGATGCAGGCAGTATGACTTCTTTAAAAATAACCCACTTTTTTGCGCCGAATGTTTTCATGACTTTCGTATAGTTTTCGTCGACCTCTTGGAAGGCGGTGTAGACAACGATGGTTGTGATAATGACGCTGATGATGGCTCCCATCGCAATGATGCTGATAAAACTGGGACCGAGCGCGACAATCAGGATCGGGCCTAGGGCCACTTTCGGCATTGCGTTCAAAATCACAAGATACGGATCTAAAATTCTGGCAAGTCGGTTAGACCACCATAACAAAGCGGCGAGACACGTGCCCATAAACGTCCCAAGCAAAAAGCCAAGCACCGTTTCAAATAAAGTGACGCCGATGTGTGACAGTAAAGAACCGTCACCAAGTTTCTCCAGCAATAATCGCCACACAGCTGATGGAGAGCTGAAGATCAGCGGATCGATCCAGCCCTGCCTGCTGGAGATTTCCCAGCCCGAGAAAAAGAGAATAAATATGGCAAGCTGAAAGGAATGGACCTTCCACTTTTCCTTTTTCTGTTTGAATTGATACTGCTCGTGAAGCAGATCAATGGTTTCTTTGCTGTTTCTCAAGAGAATTCAGCTCCTTCCATATCGTTTGAAACAGTGTCTGGAAGGAAGGTTCCTGACGGGCGTCAAAAGGCAACATCGCGGCCAATTCCTTAGGAATGGTAAAAATCTGATGGATGGTGCCCGGCTGATTTGAAAATAAAAAGATCGTATCGCTCATCGCTATCGCTTCCCCTATATCATGAGTGACAAGCACTGCTGTTTTTTGATATTCCTTTAATGTGCGGAATACCAGGTTTTCCAAAGACAGCTTTGTCTGAAAATCAAGCGCGGAAAATGGCTCATCCAGCAAAAGCAGACTAGGGTTAGGCGCAAGTGTTCTTGCAAGCGCAGCCCGCTGGCGCATCCCGCCTGACAGCTCTTTCGGATATTTTTTCTCCACATCTATGAGGCCGAACTCCGGCAATAGACCGAGTGCAGCGGCTTTGCTTTCTTCTGTCAGCGTGTCGGCGATTTTTAAACCGAGAAGCACATTTTCCTCGATAGATTTCCAGGGAAATAAGTAATCCTGCTGAAGCATATAGCCAATATTATGTTCTTTTTGATTCGGCTCACGGCCTTCAATCAGAACTCTGCCTTCTGATGGCTCAATCAAACCGGCAATAATGGAAAGCAGTGTTGTTTTTCCGCAGCCGCTTGGGCCGAGAAATGAGATGAAATCACCTTTTTCGGCATCGAAATGAATATCCCGCACAGCCGTTGTTTTTTCTTTAATAGAAAAATAAGTATGGGTTACATGGTCGACATGTAAGAAAGACATAGATGGCGCCTCCTATTTCTCCGAGGTGACTTTTTCAGCAATTTCTTTATTTACAAGCTGATTGTATGGAATGTGCTTCGGCAGTTCTCCCGATTGATCCATAATGGTTTGGAGAAGCTCCCATTCTTTTTCGTTAAGCAGAGGGTCTGGTGAATATGAATGCTGTTTTTTATAGCGTTCAATGGATGTTTCGATGACGTCTGGGTCGGTATCATCAAATTCATCTTTAATGGCATCTGTGATGTCCTTCGCAGAATGGTTTTCAACCCACTGTTGCGCCTTATAAATGGCCTTTGTAAACTTGACGGCTGTGTCTTCATTTTTCTTCAAATAGCTTTGTTTCGCCATAAAAGTCGTATAAGGAACCTCTCCTGATTCTTCTCCGAATGAAGCCACGATATGGCCGATGCCTTTTTTCTCAAAGAGAGAAGCCTGCGGTTCAAAGAGCTGTACATACTCACCGGTTCCAGAAGCAAACGCATTGGCAATATTGGCGAAGTCTATGTTCTGGATGAGGTCTATATCCTTATGCGGGTCAATCTTATGTTTGTTCAGTACATACTCGCCGACCATTTGCGGCATGCCGCCTTTTCGCTGACCGAGAAACGTTTTTCCTTTCAACTGATCCCAGTCGAAGTGTTCAACATCTTCTCTCGCGACAAGAAACGTTCCGTCTGTCTGAGTCAGCTGGGCGAAATTAATGACGGGATCTTTAGCCCCTTGCGCTTCGACATAAATAGATGTTTCTGACCCGACAAGCGCGATGTCGGAGCCGTTGGAAAGAAGCGATGTCATCGTTTTGTCTCCGCCCCAGGTCGTATTCACATCGACATCAAGCCCTTCTTCTTTAAAAAACCCTTTAGACTCAGCAACATATAAAGGTGCGTAAAAAATTGAATGGGTCACTTCAGCTACCTTGACTTTTGTGAGCGTTTCTTCCTGCTTGCAAGCCGCCAGGGCGAACATCAGAAAGATACTGCCGACACAGGCGAAGCTCAGCCTTAACCATCTGTTCACATAGACAACCTCCTTATTTCGCATCAAGTTAATATCCTTTTTTGCTTTACATATCGTATGATGGGTATAAAAATGTGTGAATGCCTAACCAGGTTCTCCGGATGTAATTTTGGAGTAAGGAAAGCATATAGAAAAAAAGGAGGCGGCTGTTTTGATTGTAGAGAAAAGAAGATTTCCGTCGCCAAGCCAGCATGTGCGTTTGTATACGATCTGCTATCTGTCAAATGGATTACGGGTTAAGGGGCTTCTGGCTGAGCCAGCGGAACCCGGACAATATGACGGATTTTTATATTTGCGCGGCGGGATTAAAAGCGTGGGCATGGTTCGGCCGGGCCGGATTATCCAGTTTGCATCCCAAGGGTTTGTGGTGTTTGCTCCTTTTTACAGAGGAAATCAAGGAGGAGAAGGCAATGAGGATTTTGCAGGAGAAGACAGGGAGGATGCATTTTCTGCTTTTCGCCTGCTTCAGCAGCACCCAAATGTCAAGAAGGATAGAATCCACATCTTCGGTTTTTCCCGCGGCGGAATTATGGGAATGCTCACTGCGATCGAAATGGGCGGGCAGGCAGCTTCATTTGTTTCCTGGGGAGGCGTCAGTGATATGATTCTTACATACGAGGAGCGGCAGGATTTGCGGCGAATGATGAAAAGAGTCATCGGCGGAACACCGAAAAAGGTGCCTGAGGAATATCAATGGAGGACACCGTTTGACCAAGTAAATAAAATTCAGGCACCCGTGCTGTTAATCCATGGAGAAAAAGACCAAAATGTTTCGATTCAGCATTCCTATTTATTTGAAGAGAAGCTAAAACAACTGCATAAGCCGGTGGAGACGTGGTACTACAGTACATTCACACATTATTTCCCGCCAAAAGAAAACCGGCGTATCGTGCGGCAGCTCACACAATGGATGAAAAACCGCTGACAGTGAAATATGTTATGATAAAGAAAAAAGAGAACGAAAGGGGATTTCACTTTGGGAATGCCTGTTGAATTTAATACACTGATTGTGACAAAAGGAAAAGAAGTTCGCATAGATGAAAATATATTCACGTTAGAGAAGGACGGATACCGAGTATATCCGATGGAGATTCCAATGGATGTACGCAAAACAAAGTTTGGCGAAAAGTCAGGCACAGCTGAAGTGCAGAAGCTTCAATGGGAAGAAGGCCGGACCATCATTACATACAAGCTGACTTCTTTGCATTCCGTCAATTAAAACAAGCCAAGAGCATAATTGCTCTTGGCTTTTGTTTTTTATACGAGAGGGCCGCCTGCCTGGGCGATGGCATCGGTATGTGCGAACTTTTTAAAGTTCTCTTTGAATTCATTTGCAAGGTAGACTGCTTTTTCTTTGTATTCTTCCTTGTTGGTCCACGTATTTTCAGGCTGAAGGATATGATCAGGAACGCCAGGAACATGTGCCGGAATGTGCAGGCCGAAAATATCGTCAGTTATCATTTCAGCATCCTCTAATTTACCTTCAATCGCTGCTTTGACCATTGCTCTAGTGTAAGAAAGCTTCATTCGTTCGCCTGTGCCGTAGCCGCCCCCGGTCCAGCCGGTATTGACTAAGAAAACGTCTGCGCCGTGTTCATCGATCTTTTTGCCGAGCATCTCAGCATAGACGTGAGCAGGAAGCGGCAGGAAAGGTGAGCCGAAGCATGTAGAGAACGTCGTTTCAGGAGACGTGACACCACGTTCGGTTCCGGCGAGCTTACTCGTGTAACCGCTCAAGAAATGGTACATCGCCTGCTCCTTCGTTAGTTTGCTGATCGGCGGCAGGACTCCGAATGCATCAGCCGTCAAAAATACAATTGCTGACGGATGGCCGGCCATGCTTGGAGTCACGATGTTGTCAATCATATGAATCGGGTAAGCTGCCCGCGTGTTTTCAGTATAGAAGGAATCATCATAATTGGCTTCGCGTGTATCTTCGTCAACAACGACATTTTCGAGAACAGACCCGAAACGGATCGCGTTAAAGATTTGCGGCTCCTTTTCCTCGCTTAAATGAATGCACTTAGCGTAGCACCCGCCTTCAATATTAAAGACACCTGTATCAGACCAGCCATGTTCATCGTCACCGATCAGCTTGCGGTCAGCATCTGCCGACAGGGTGGTCTTGCCTGTTCCTGACAGTCCGAAGAAAAGGGCGACATCGCCTTTTTCACCGACATTGGCGGAGCAGTGCATAGATAAAATATCTCTTTCAGGCAGCAGGAAATTCATAATGGAGAAAATGGACTTCTTCATTTCACCGGCATACTCAGTTCCGCCGATTAAAATTGTCCGCTTTTCGAAAGAGACAATAATAAACGTTTCGGAATGAGTGCCGTCTGTTTTTGGATCCGCTTTGAAATGCGGAGCAGAAAGAATGGTGAACGGCTGCTCAACTGTTTTCTTATCATTTCCTTCCGGACGGATAAACAGCTGCCGCGCAAATAAATTGTGCCATGCGAACTCATTTACGACAGTGATCGGCAGCCTGTATTTCTCGTCTGCTCCGGCAAATCCTTCGAAAACAAACAGCTCATCTCGCTCCTTTAAATAGCTGACAACTTTCGTGTACAGCCGCTCAAACGCTTCTTCTGAAATCGGCTGATTCACCGGGCCCCAATCGATCTTATTTTTCGTGCTTTCTTCCTCCACGATGAATTTATCTTTAGGTGAGCGTCCTGTGTAAGCGCCTGTAGTCGCACGAACAGCACCTGTGGATGTTAAAATGCCTTCGTTTCGGGAGAGGACTTTTTCTGTTAGCTGTGCTGCAGATAAATTATGACGCACATTTGGACATGTTAATAAGGCTTGTAAATCAGCGGTCAAATCAACTGAGTTCATATGAAACCTTCCTTTATCGTTTTTTGTGTTTTGCTAATTGTGAATTAGTATAACATATATTTTCAAATAGTCTATACTATTTATTATTTTTTGTGTGTGCATTTCCATTGTTTTCCCTCAATATAGGTGCCTATTTCTTCTGAATCATATTGACATTGCAAACCCTTTTACGATAAGATATTTCATTGAGCGGATACTCTTATCCCGAGCTGGCGGAGGGACAGGCCCTATGAAGCCCAGCAACCGGTTTCTCTGTTATTTATTATGTTCAACTGAGTGAGACAACCAAGGTGCTAACCTGTTGCAAGGTTGTATGATTCCTTGAGCGATAAGAGTGAAAGGCACAAAGACCAAACCCTTTCCTCGATGGAAAAGGTTTTTTTATTTCATAAATATGCCAATTAACATTCTCTAATATAACTGTACATTGTATAAGAGGGAGCGAGTTCCGTATCATATATACAAGGTCTTTCGGGAGGCCTTGTGCAGGAGGAAGCAAATCATGAGTAAAAATCGTCGTTTATTTACATCAGAATCTGTTACGGAGGGGCATCCGGATAAAATCTGTGACCAGATTTCTGACAGCATTTTAGATGAAATTTTAAAGAAAGACCCTAACGCGCGTGTTGCTTGTGAAACATCTGTGACAACAGGTTTGGTTCTTGTAAGCGGAGAGATCACAACTTCTACGTATGTTGACATTCCGAAAACGGTTCGCCAAACCATTAAAGAAATCGGATACACACGTGCAAAATACGGATTTGATGCGGAAACTTGTGCGGTTTTAACATCAATTGATGAGCAGTCTGCTGATATCGCGATGGGCGTAGACCAAGCGCTTGAAGCCCGTGAAGGCACAATGAGCGACGAAGAAATTGAAGCGATTGGTGCGGGTGACCAAGGATTAATGTTCGGTTATGCGTGCAACGAAACGAAAGAGCTTATGCCTCTTCCAATTTCACTTGCCCATAAATTAGCCCGCCGCCTAAGTGAAGTCCGTAAAGAAGATATTCTTCCGTACCTTCGCCCTGACGGCAAAACACAGGTAACGGTTGAGTACGATGAAAATAACAAACCAGTCCGCATTGACGCGATTGTTATTTCAACTCAGCATCATCCTGAAATTACACTTGAGCAAATTCAGCGCAACATTAAAGAACATGTCATCAATCCGGTTGTTCCTGAAGAGCTGATTGATGAAGAAACAAAATATTTCATCAACCCTACAGGACGTTTCGTAATCGGAGGCCCTCAAGGGGATGCGGGACTTACAGGACGCAAAATCATCGTTGATACGTACGGCGGCTATGCACGCCACGGCGGAGGCGCGTTCTCAGGTAAGGACGCGACGAAGGTAGACCGTTCTGCAGCTTATGCGGCAAGATACGTTGCGAAAAACATCGTTGCGGCTGAGCTTGCTGATTCTTGCGAAGTACAGCTTGCTTACGCGATCGGTGTTGCACAGCCTGTGTCAATCTCAATCAACACATTCGGTTCAGGAAAAGCTTCTGAGGAAAAACTGATTGAAGTTGTTCGCAATAACTTTGATTTACGACCTGCCGGCATTATCAAAATGCTTGATTTGCGCCGTCCGATCTACAAACAAACTGCTGCGTACGGCCACTTTGGACGTCACGATGTTGACCTTCCATGGGAGCGCACAGACAAAGCGGAGCAGCTGCGTAAAGAAGCGTTAGGAGAATAATTTTATAGCCGCTTACTGGTTAAGCGGCTTTCCCTTTTTTATCGTTGTATTCATGTTTATTTTTTTACATAACTGTGAAACCAAATACTATTCACAGCGTCTATAAATAGGGGTTCAATGATGACAATTTTAATTATGGAGGCAATACTATGTGTGGATTTGTCGGGGTTTTTAACAAGCATCCGTTAGCTCAAACCGCTGATCAAGAAGAACTAATCAAACAAATGAACCAAATGATCGTTCACCGCGGTCCTGACAGTGATGGATATTTCCATGATGAGCACGTCGGCTTCGGATTCAGACGGCTCAGCATTATTGATGTAGAAAATGGCGGACAGCCTTTATCATATGAAGATGAAACATATTGGATTATCTTTAACGGAGAAATCTATAACTATATTGAACTGAGAGAAGAGCTTGAAGCAAAGGGGTACACATTCAACACGGATTCGGACACAGAGGTTCTTCTTGCGACTTACCGTCACTATAAAGAAGAAGCGGCGTCCAAACTGCGCGGTATGTTTGCCTTTCTGATTTGGAATAAAAACGATCATGTGCTTTATGGGGCAAGAGATCCATTCGGCATTAAACCGTTGTACTACACAACGATCAATGATCAGGTTTATTTTGCCTCAGAGAGAAAAAGTTTAATGGTTGCTCAGAATGATATTGAAATAGATAAAGAGGCATTGCAGCAGTACATGTCTTTCCAATTTGTTCCTGAACCAAGCACGCTTGATGCCCATGTGAAAAAAGTAGAGCCGGGTTCACAATTCACAATCCGCCCGGACGGCGATATCACATTCAAAACGTATTTCAAAGCGAACTTCAAGCCGGTTCAGACTGAAGAAGACAAGCTTGTGAAAGAAGTCCGAGACGCGATCTATGACTCTGTAAACGTTCATATGAGAAGTGACGTTCCTGTCGGTTCGTTTCTGTCTGGCGGGATTGATTCTTCCTTTATTGTGTCTGTTGCGAAGGAATTTCATCCAAGCTTAAAAACATTCTCTGTCGGCTTTGAACAGCAGGGCTTCAGTGAGGTTGATGTAGCGAAAGAAACGGCAGCGGCGCTGGGCATCGAAAATATCAGCAAAGTCATTTCGCCTGAGGAATACATGAATGAGCTTCCGAAGATCGTATGGCATTTTGATGACCCGCTAGCTGACCCGGCAGCGATTCCGTTGTACTTTGTTGCAAAAGAAGCGAAAAAACATGTTACGGTTGCTTTATCAGGTGAAGGAGCGGATGAGCTCTTCGGCGGATATAACATTTACCGTGAACCGCTTTCGCTTAAACCGTTTGAACGGATTCCGTCCGGCTTGAAAAAGATGCTTCTGCACGTTGCTGCCGTTATGCCTGAAGGTATGAGAGGAAAGAGCCTGCTTGAGCGCGGCTGTACTCCGCTTCAAGATCGTTATATCGGTAACGCGAAAATCTTTGAAGAGTCTGTCAAAAAGCAGCTGTTGAAGCATTATAATCCGAACCTTTCATATCGCGATGTGACGAAGACTTACTTTACGGAAAGCAGCTCGTACAGCGATATCAATAAAATGCAGTATGTCGATATCCACACTTGGATGCGCGGCGACATTTTGTTAAAGGCGGATAAAATGACGATGGCGAATTCTTTGGAACTGCGTGTGCCGTTCTTGGATAAAGTCGTATTCGACGTCGCTTCAAAAATTCCTGATGAGCTGAAAACGAAGAACGGCACGACGAAGTATCTTCTTCGCAAAGCCGCTGAAGGAATTGTGCCTGAGCATGTATTAAACCGCAAAAAGCTCGGTTTCCCTGTACCGATCCGTCATTGGCTGAAAAACGAAATGAACGAATGGGTGCGGAATATTATTCAGGAAAGCCAAACGGATGCTTATATCCATAAGGATTATGTCCTTCAGCTTCTTGAAGACCATTGTGCGGACAAGGCTGATAACAGCCGTAAAATCTGGACTGTACTGATCTTTATGATCTGGCACAGCATCAATATTGAAAAACGGTATATGCCTGAAGAGCTGAGCCATCAGCCTAAAGAAGTCATCTTTGTGTAACAGACAACAAGGCTTTCGAGTAGTCGAAAGCCTTGTTGTTATCCTTTTATTTCTCCATCATCATTGATTTACCCAATCCGTACGGAATATTCAGAAAAATGATATAATGATATTTTTTTCTAGGGGAGAAGAAGCATGCAAAAACAAAAACAAGAGCTGCACCGCGGACTCGAAGAAAGGCATATTTCTTTAATGTCTTTAGGAGCTGCTATAGGAGTAGGGTTGTTCCTCGGCTCCGCATCAGCTATTCAATTAGCAGGGCCTGGTATTTTGGTAGCGTATGCCGCAAGCGGCCTGGTCATGTTTTTTATTATGAGAGCGCTTGGGGAAATGGCCATTCAAAAACCGGTCGCAGGCTCCTTCAGCAGGTATGCGCGTGATTATTTGGGACCGCTTGCAGGCTATTTAACAGGGTGGAACTACTGGTTTTTATGGGTTGTCACCTGTATGGCCGAAATTACTGCTGTCGGTATCTATATGGGGTTCTGGTTTCCTGACGTGCCAAACTGGATTTGGGCGTTATCGGCACTGGTCATTATGACGGGTGTTAATTTCCTGGCTGTCAAAGCTTACGGTGAGTTGGAATTTTGGTTCGCATTGATTAAAATTGTTGCGATCTTATCCATGATTGCTGTCGGTTTATTGATGATTATTGCAGGAGTCGGCAATGGGGGCATTGCCACTGGAATCAGCAATTTGTGGAACAACGGAGGATTTTTCCCTCATGGTTTAAAAGGGGTTCTATTGTCTCTTCAAATGGTCATGTTCGCCTATTTAGGGATTGAAATGATCGGGGTGACGGCTGGCGAAGTAAAAAACCCGCAAAAATCGTTAGCCAAAGCAATCGATACAGTATTTTGGAGGATTTTGATTTTTTATGTAGGCGCTTTATTTGTCATTATGTCTATTTATCCGTGGCAGGAAATTGGCTCTCAAGGAAGCCCATTTGTTCTCACATTTCAAAAAGTGGGCATTCCATCGGCGGCAGGTATCATTAACTTTGTCGTGTTGACTGCCGCGCTGTCTTCATGCAACAGCGGTATTTTCAGCACAGGACGGATGCTGTTTAACTTGGCGGAACAGAAAGAGGCGCCACAAGCATACGGTCAGCTGACGAAAGGCGGCATCCCGGGTAAAGCTGTTCTGGCTTCAGCGGGGGCTTTATTAGTCGGAGTGCTGTTAAACTATGTTGTCCCTGCGAAGGTATTTACTTGGGTTACAAGTATTGCGACCTTCGGAGCGATTTGGACGTGGGCAATCATTTTGCTTTCTCAAATAAAATACAGGAAAAGTTTGAAGCCGGAAGAAAAGAAACAATTAAAGTACAAAATGCCTTTATTTCCGTTTACGTCTTATGTGTCATTGGCATTTCTAGCATTCGTCGTCATTCTTATGGCTTACAGCCCTGATACAAGAGTAGCCGTGATTATCGGGCCGATATGGTTTCTCATCTTGCTGGCTGTGTACTATGGAAAAGGGTTTCACAAAAAAAATGCGGCTGCTGCCAGCGAACGAAATATCAGCTGACAAAAAGAGCTCCCAGTGGGCTCTTTTTGTGTGTGCTCATAGAAAATAGAGAACAGGAAAGAATAGGTATGTGTGTTTGCAGAGGCTGTTTATAGTTTTGTGATAAGATAAAAGTCATACGTTTCATGCTATATGTGAACGTTTTATGGAAAAATCGAAACCCGAACTGTGATGACGTCCGGGTTAACGATGGTTATTGCTTTCAAATATAATTTGAAAAATGGTAAAGTAAGACGAAGCAGGTCTTATGTTTGTTGAAGAAATTTATAATATTGGCCCTTTTCTACATATTCTGACCGTATTCTTTGCATATCTTTTCGGTCTTCTTCCGTCAAAGGGCGGATGACTTTTGCAGGGCGGCCAAAGGCGAGATGGCCAGGCGGAATGGTTTTTCCAGGCGGGACAAGACTGCCGGCACCAATAAAAGCGCCTTCGCCAATTTCGGCTCCGTCTAAAATGATTGAGCCCATGCCGATTAAGGCGTTCTTGCGGATAACAGCGCTATGAAGTGTAACCTGATGGCCTATCGTGGCGTCATCTTCAATGAGCAGCGTCTTGTTCGGGCTTTGATGGAGGCAGCTTAAATCCTGGATATTGACTCTGTTTCCGATTCTGGTCGGCGCAACATCTCCCCTTATGACAACAGAAAACCAAATGCTGGACTGTTCTCCGATCACGACATCACCGGTAATTGTTGCATTATCAGCTATAAAGGCTGTTGGGTGGATATCTGGCTTGTGTTCCTTATAAGGGTAGATCATAAGATTCATCCTTCTTTCTCTATTTAAATTTCGTATGAGGTGAAGAGCATGTGGACCTGGAAAGCAGACAGACCTGTTGCCGTGATTGTAATTATTCACGGGGCAAGTGAATATCACGGACGATATAAATGGCTGATTGAAATGTGGCGGTCCTCGGGTTATCACGTTGTCATGGGCGATTTGCCTGGACAGGGAACAACGACAAGAGCGAGAGGGCATATTCGCTCGTTTCAAGAATACATTGATGAAGTAGATGCTTGGATAGATAAAGCGCGAACTTTTGATCTGCCGGTTTTTCTTCTAGGTCACAGCATGGGCGGTCTGGTCGCGATTGAATGGATTAAACAGCAAAGAAATCCCAAGATTACGGGAATTATTTTATCATCACCGTGTCTCGGACTGCAAATTAAAGTGAATAAAGCGCTTGATCTTGCATCAAAAGGCCTGAATGTCATCGCTCCGTCACTTAAGGTTGATTCGGGATTATCAATTGATATGGCGACGCGCAATGAGGACGTCATCGAGGCTGACCAAAATGATTCGTTATACGTCAGGAAAGTTTCTGTCAGATGGTACAGAGAGCTTTTAAAGACAATTGAATCGGCAATGGTGCCGACAGAGGCATTTTTGAAAGTTCCGCTTCTTGTGATGCAAGCCGGTGATGACAAGCTTGTTGACAAAACGATGGTCATCAAGTGGTTTAATGGTGTTGCTTCTCATAATAAAGCATACAGAGAGTGGGAAGGGCTTTACCATGAGATCTTCAATGAACCCGAGAGAGAAGATGTCTTTAAAGCAGCAAGAGCGTTTACTGATCAATATATTTGAACTAGTAGGGGGTGCATGTGTTGACAGTACCGGAACATCCTTTTGGATTGATGGCAAAGGTATATCGAGATATTTTTCCGCTCGTTCATCAAGAGCTGGACATATGGAAGCAAAAATCAGAATCGATTCATAACAGTGAATTGAAAGCACAGGCAACCGCAAGTATTCGGGACAAAACGTTTCACTGTGAAGGCGGCGGCATACTGGCCTTATTGTCAGGCAGCCAAAAGCAGAAATGTGTCGAGTTTATCATCGCGTATCAAACGATTAGTGATTATTTGGACAATCTGTGTGACCGCAGCACCTCGCTGGACCCGCAGGATTTTCGGATGCTCCATGCCTCAATGCAGGACGCACTGACAGTTGGGGCGGAACTGCAAAACTATTATCAATTCAGGGAAGAACAGGATGACAGCGGATATTTGCATGAACTGGTCAAAACGTGCCAGCGTGTTCTCGGCTCCATTGAGCACTATGACATGATTAAACCTTATCTGCTTGAACTGTGCGGCTATTATTGCGATTTGCAGGTGCATAAGCACGTTATTGAGCATGAGCGTGTTCCGCGGCTTGAAAAGTGGTTTACTCAATATGAATCAGAGCTGCCTGAGATGGAATGGTATGAATTTTCAGCCTGTGCAGGCTCAACGTTAGGCATTTTCTGTCTGGTTGCGTATTCGTTCCAGCCTGATTTCACAGAAAGCACCGCTAAAAAAATCCGCGACAGTTATTTTCCTTACATACAGGGCCTTCATATCCTGCTTGATTATTTGATTGATCAAGAGGAGGACTTGCTGGAAGGAGACTTGAATTTCTGCTCGTATTATCAGTCTCATGAAGAGATGATGGACCGGCTTGAACACTTTATCCATAAAGCCGACGAGCATTTACAAGGCATTCCGCATGAAAACTTCCATCGTTTAATCAATCGCGGCTTGCTTGGCGTTTATTTGTCAGATGATAAAGTGGCGGGCCAAAAGGAGATGGGCCGGCTCGCAAAGAAGCTGATCAAAGCCAGCGGAAAAACCTCCCTTTTCTTTTATATCAACGGCAGAGCCTACCGGAAATTTCAAAAAATGTCCTGGATGAAAAACTCAAAGAAAAAAGCTCAAATCATTTGCTGATCTGAGCTTTTTTTTCGATGGCGATAATAAATGGCGGGTCATTTTGCTGATTGATAAATCCGTATGATAATACACGGGCTGTTTGCTGGTCCAAGTCCCGGCAAAACTCGAGCACGTCGTTTTTTTCAGCTTTGCCTTCCGGGTGGCCATGATAGACGACGAGAACAATCAGACCTTCGTCTCTCATGATGCCGAGAAGCTGTTCAATTGCTTTGATCGTAGAACTGCCGTTTGTCGTAATTGATTTGTCCCCGCCCGGCAAATAGCCGAGGTTAAATACCGCGGCCGCCACTTTGCCATGTGTTTCAGGCGGGAGGGATTCAGCGATTTTATCATGGCTTTTGTGAAATAACGTTGTTCGCGCTTGATACATGTCACCGAGCCGTTCCTTTGTATTGGCCACGGCTGATTCTTGGATGTCGAATGCGTACACATGGCCGTTTTCACCAACAAGCTCCGCTAAAAACTGTGTATCATGTCCGTTGCCCATTGTCGCATCTACGACAATATCTCCTTCTCCCGCGGCCATTTTCAGCAGTTCTTTGCTGTAGGGAAGAATTTTCTTCAAAATCATAGCACTGATTCCTCCTCAAGCCGTTGAAAGAACTTTCCTTGATAGCTGCCTCGGTTTTCTAGCTCTTTATTAATGGCGCCAAGCACTTCCCATTTGTTGACGCTCCACATTGGCCCGATCATCAACTCAATCGGTCCGTCACCTGTAATGCGGTGGACGATCATTTCAGGCGGAATGATCTCAAGCTGATCGCAGACGAGCTGCACATAATCATCTTGAGAAAGAAATTCCAGCTTCCCCTTTTCATATTGCTTGACCATTGGCGTGCCTTTCAGTAGGTGAAGCAGATGGATTTTAATGCCCTGTACGTCCAAATCTGCGACGGCCTTTGCCGTATCCATCATCATGTCCCGGTCTTCCAAAGGCAGCCCGTTGATAATATGCGAGCAGACACGTATGCCGTGTTTTCTTAATTTATTGACGCCTTCCACATAGCAGTTAAAATCATGTGCGCGGTTGATCAGAAGTGCAGTCCGTTCATGAACTGTTTGAAGCCCAAGCTCCACCCACAAATAGGTGCGTTCATTCAGCTCTGCCAGGTAATCAACGACATCATCAGGCAGACAGTCAGGGCGAGTGGCGATCGAAATGCCAACCACATCATCTAAAGCGAGGACGGATTCGAATTTCTCACGAAGCACCTCAACCGGGGCGTGAGTGTTTGTGAAAGCCTGAAAATAAGCGATGTACTTGCCGTCCTTCCATTTTTCGTGCATGCGGTTTTTGATGTCATGGAATTGCGTAATTAAATCATCGGCCCGGTTCCCGGCAAAATCGCCGGAGCCTGCTGCGCTGCAAAACGTACAGCCTCCGTGGGCTACGGTGCCGTCCCGATTTGGACAGTCAAAACCGCCGTCAAGCGCTACTTTAAACACCTTATGGCCGAAATGTTCTCTGAGATGATAATTCAATGTATGATAGCGTTTTTCCGTATTTGAATAAGGAAAAGGATTGTTCTGCATCACAATTCATGTGCCTCCTTGCGTACGATTGCATCCTAAAATTGTAGCACGCATTTCACAAGAGAACAAATGAATATCGACCATAAATTACTTTATTGAATAAAGTCAGATGAGGCTACAATATGAATGATGGATGAATTCCATTACCAAAAGGAGGGGTTACTGTGGCAACAAGACAATCAGTAGATGAACATCTCCAGCAATGTATGCAGGCCTATGATTATGCTGAAGAACAGCTGAAAATCGCTTCTAAACAAGAGCATTATAACGATCAAGAATATAGTGATGCACAAATGCAGCTAGAAGATGCGGTAAATGCCTTGAATAAACTATGGCTGTCGTCAAATGATCAGCAGAGAGAACAGCTGTACAGAATGAGACTTCAGCTTCAATCTTTGCAAAATAATATGATCCTGCAGCACCCTCTTGATGTGTAGGAAAACGGACCCTTTTAAAAGGGTCCGTTTTTTTGTAAAAAAAGGATTGACTTTGTGAGTCAAAGTATTTATTGTATTAAGTGTACTAATTGAAGTAATACACTATAGACACTAATATAAAATCATTTATATATTGACATTAAGGGAGGCAGTTATGAAACATAAAAAACGAAACAAACGTAACGTGCCAATGCTGATTGCGGCATCTGTGATCGCTTGTTCTTTTTTTCTTGTTCTTGTGATGATCGGTTTTGAATGGCAAAAAAGTATAATTGATCATTTTTATCTATAAAAGGTTCAGATCGTATAGAAAGTAGGGAAGTAAATGATTCAAATCGATCCAAGAAGCTCAACACCCATTTACGAACAAATTATTCAGCAAATGAAAGAGCTTTGTTTGAAAGGGATCATGAAGCCTGGTGATAAGCTTCCTTCTGTCAGAGAATTGGCAACGATCATTATTGCGAATCCGAACACTGTCAGCAAAGCGTATAAAGAACTTGAGCGAGAGGGGATTATTGAAACGCTGCGGGGCAGAGGGACCTATATATCGGAGAATGCAAAAACGACACTGGTTGAAGGGAAGATGACGATGATTAAAGAGCAACTCAAACAGCTCATCATCGATGCACACTATGCAGGGGTTGAGCTGGAAAAACTGCACGAATGGATAAAGGAAATCAGCGCTGATGTGAAGGGAGGCAAAAAAAATGATTGAACTGCGGCAGCTGTCAAAAGCGATTGACGGCAATCAAGTATTAAAAGATGTTTCATTAACAATCGAAAAAGGAGAAATCTTTGGATTGCTTGGACGCAATGGATCGGGCAAAACGACGATGCTTCGCTTAATCCAGCAAATCATTTTCGCTGACAGCGGAACGATTTTATTTGACGGCGTAGAAATCAAAAAGCACCCGAAAGTCAAACAAAATATCATCTACATGCCTGTTCAAAATCCGTTTTACGATAAGTATACATACAAGCAGTTAGTCGATATTTTGAGAAGAATATATCCGAAATTTGATGTCACGTACGCGAATGAGCTGATGAACAGATACGAAATTCCGGAAACGAAAAAATACCGTGAGCTGTCGACAGGCTTAAAAAAGCAGCTATCGCTCGTTCTGTCGTTTGCGGCGAGACCGGCGCTGATCCTCCTTGATGAGCCGACGGATGGTATTGATGCGGTAACTAGACATGATGTGCTGCAGCTGATGGTCGATGAAGTGGCAGAGCGTGATACGAGTATCCTGATTACGTCCCACCGGCTTGAAGACATAGAGCGGATGTGCAACCGAATTGGCTTTCTTGAAGATAACAGGCTGACCAACGTCATGGATCTTGATGAATTAAAAGAAGAATACATCAAAATACAAATGGCGTTTGACACAGATGTCAATCTGGCCATCAGAGAGCAAAACATTCCGATGCTCGATCAGGCCGGCGTGTTTTACACAGTGCTGATTCCGAAAAGCGATGAGGAGAAAAAGAGCTTTTTGAGAGAGCTGAAGCCAAAAGTATGGAATGAGCTTCCTGTCAACTTAGAAGAAGTGTTCATTGCGAAGTTTGGAGGGAAGCGGAGATGGTAGACCGAGGTCTCCTCTATCGAGAGTGGAAGCAGAATCAAGTGGTGATTTTGTTAAGTATCGCGTTTTTAGTGCTGGCAAATCCGCTTTCTATCGTTAATACGTATTTGTCTTATCAAGGATGTCTTGATCGCCAAGACCCGCAATATTGTGATTTTATTGTGAATTATTCCATAAGCAATCTGATAGATCTCAACTGGGTGCCGGGTGTCATTTTGGCGGTCTGCTTCCTAGGAATGGAACGTTCGAAAGGCACGATGGATTTTATATTAAGCCTTCCATATAACAGAAGCCAAATTTTCCAGACGAAATTTTGGTTAGGCGGTTTTGTGATTGTGCTGTCGCAATTGATTGGCTTTTTACTCGCATGGCTGCTTATTGTTGTCTATAACCCTGAACACGTCTACTTTTTTGAGCACAGCAGCGTTGGAGTAATTGTGATTAGTTTTATGGCTTTTTCACTGGTGATGGCCGCCGGAGCGTTAACTGGAAATGCTTTTGCCCAGCTGTTAACGGCGTTTTCTGCAGCTATATTGCCGTATTTAATTATTGCATTGCCGGTTGGAAACCTTGAAGTTGTTTTTGGTGTGAGTATATGGGAAATGTTCCCTTCCCCTGAGAGTTATTTCTCTCTGGCAAGCAATTTATCGAACCTAGTACCGATTAGTTACGTTGTAAATGAATGGATGACTAACAGTAAATATCTTTTATTGATTCCAGCCGTAATGAGCATTCTATTTTACTTGATTGGTTTGATAAGCTTCAAAAAGCATCCAAGTGAACGAAACGGACACTTTTTCTTATGGAACAGATTAGACCGTCCGGTGCAAATTCTGGTTATGGCTTTCGGCATCCTTGGATTTGGTTTATTTGGATACTATACCGGACATTCCATTATTGGTTATATTTTGGGTATGATCATTGGGGCAGTGGCTGGATTCTTTGTGAGCTACTTCTCTATTTATAAGAAAACAAAAGTGTAAGAAATGCCTTAGGTTTGGAGGGAAGTGAGTTGCCGGATTCCGGACTGCTTTACAAAGAGTGGCGGCAGAATAAAGTCGCCTTAGTTATCACCATTTTGGTTTTTATATTAGGTAATCCATTATCAATTTTAAATATGTATCTCATCTATCAAGGCTGTGTCACTGGAAAAGAAAATTGGGTCGGCCCCTGCGTATTCAGCGTTGATTATTTAAACAGCTCATTTATCTCATTGTTTTGGATTTGGGGAGTCGTTTTGGCGGTCAGCCAGCTAGGGATTGAACGAAGCAAGGGCTTTTTTGATTTTACATTAAGCCTTCCTTATACACGAGGGCAGATATTTAACGCGAAGTTCTTTACTAGCGGAATGGTGATTGTGATCCCGCAGCTCATAGGTTATGTTTTATCTGTTTTACTGATTTTGTTTTTGAAGCCTGATCAGGCCGTTTATTTTCACAATTACAGCTTGGGAATGATTATTGTTAGCA
The DNA here is from genome assembly GCF_019334685.1 of Bacillus sp. LJBS17. NCBI lineage: Bacteria > Bacillati > Bacillota > Bacilli > Caryophanales > Bacillaceae > Bacillus > Bacillus sp. LJBS17. The sequence goes on along the minus strand of NZ_CP079759.1, from coordinate 3,023,088 downwards.
TGCTGGCTTATTCTTTGATTATGGCCGGAGGAGCTTTGACAGGCAATAGTTTCGCACAGCTTCTAGTCTCATTTACCGTAGCCATTTCGCCGTTTTTACTCATCAGCCTGCCTGTGATCAACCTCGAGATCCTTATTGGCGGATCAATCGATTTTATCCATGGTCCAGTACCTAAATGGGTGCAGTATTTCATTCCGATAATTTATGTAGACTCAAAATGGGCTGAGAATTCACCATATTATTTAGTGATTCCGGCTATCATGACTATCATCTTCTACATCATCGGCTATATTAGCTTTGTCAAACTGTCTAATGAAAGAAACGGATATTTCTTCTTATGGAAGCCGCTTAACCGCCCGGTGCAGATCATCGTTATTATCATAGGAATCATGGGCTTCGGCTACTTTGGATTTTCTGCCAGCGAGAGCTTTGCAGGCTATTTCATTGGCATGGCTGCCGGCGCGGTAATCGGTTTCTTGATTAGTTATTTTGCGATTTATAAAAAAACAAAACTTTTGTAAGGGAGAGAGAACATATGATTGATGTTCAGCATATCGACCATTCTTTCACGATCGGAAAAAAGGGCCGTGAGAATGAAGTTCCAGTATTGAAGGATGTTTCATTACGTGTGGCGAAAGGTGAGATCGCCTGTATTGTCGGACGAAGCGGCTCAGGTAAATCAACGCTTTTGAATTTAATTTCCGGCTACATATCGCCGACAAAAGGGCGGATTGTCATTAATGGCACTGATGTTACGGGGTTTAATGAAAAGGAATGGGCGCAATTTCGGCTTGATCATTTCGGGTTTATTTTCCAAAGCTTTCAGCTCATTCCGGGCTTAACGACGTATGAGAATGTGGAAATGCCGCTGGCGTTAAAAGGAATCAAGCCATCTGAGCGGAAGCAAAAGGTGCAGGACATGCTGAAACGCGTCGGTCTGGAAAACCACGCCGCTCATTATCCGAATGAACTGTCAGGCGGCCAGCAGCAGCGTGTCAGTATTGCTCGAGCGTTGATTTTAAATCCTTCGATTATCTTAGCGGATGAGCCGACGGGAAGCCTTGATTCAGAAACGGAACATGAAGTGCTGGAATTGATCCAGCAGCTGAATCGTGAGCGTGGCATTACATTTGTGATCATTACTCACGATGATGAAGTCGCTTCTATCGGACATTCAAAATTTCAGCTTCATGATGGTGTGCTAAAAGGAGGAATTACCGTTGAGGTTTAAGGATCAGGTTCATTTTATCAGAAGAAATATGAAGAAAAACAGACTTCGCGTCTTTATGACGATTCTTGCGACAACAATGGCGTGTGCGTTTTTGGTTGTGCTGTCGTCCGTTGGGTTTGGGATTCAAAAGACAATTACAGATATGACAATGAGCCAGCAGGTTGTAACGAAAGTCAGTGTAATGGGCAAGGAAGGAGACAAGCCTATTAAAAAAGCTGACTTAGAGAAGTATGATCACGTAAGGTCAGTTGTAGAAAGAACACAAGTGTATGAACCAAACAAAGCTACTTTAGGCAATCGTACAAATGAAAGCTCAAATCTCATTTTTACTAATATGAATGATGAATTAAAGGCCAATATGGAATTGGAAAAGGGAAGAGTCGCAAAGTCAGAAAATGAAATCGTAGTAGGATACGACTTCGCAAAGAGATTATTGACGAAAAAAGAATCGGAAGAATATAACAAAAAAATCGAAGAAGCAAAAGGAAATCCAGAAGATATAAAAGAACCAAAGGGCTATACGAAAGATATTCTGAACAAAACAATAGAACTAAGTGTATCGAAGACAGATCCTAAAACAGGGGATGTTACAAAAACAAAAACATATGACTTTAAAATTGTCGGTATTACAAAAAAACCATCTCAAGACTGGATGGAGGACTCAAACATTTTTATCAGTGATCAATTCAAAAAAGATTTTTCGGAATTCTTAGATTTCAAAGGCGGAAATGTTGAAACGAACATTGGTGTTTTTGCTGATAAGTTTGAGAATGTGGAACAGCTGACAAATGATCTAACAGATGACGGGTACTATGTCACATCAGTGACTACCGAACTTGAGGGAGCCAATACCTTCTTCATGGTCTTCAAAATCGGACTGATCTTTGTCGGATGTATCGCAGTTATCATTTCAGCGATCGGCATTTTTAACACGATGACGATGGCGGTGACAGAGAGAACGCAAGAGATCGGCATTATGAAAGCGATTGGGGCGAGCCCGTCAATCATTCGCCGAATGTTCTTGATGGAAAGCGCGTATATCGGAATTTTAGGCTGTGTGATTGGGATTATCATTTCTTATGGCGTGAGCTACCTTGTCAACCTGGCCGTTCCGATGATTCTTGCGGCTACAAGCGGAAGCGATGCGGGCGACTTGAATTACACATTCTCCTACATCCCGGCGAGTCTTGTGATCATTGCCGTTGTGATTTGCGGAGGGGTCGCAGTCATTTCCGGAATGAACCCGGCGAGAAAAGCAACAAAAACCAACGTGCTGACAGCGTTGAGAAGAGAACTATAATGCGAACGAGCCGGCTGAGACAGCCGGCTTTTTCTATAGCACATGATAGCGTTTTGCTATACACTTGATAAAAAAGGAAAAAGTGCGGTGAATTGATTGTTTAAACTTTTGCTGATTGAAGATGATGAATCGCTGTTTCATGAAATCAAGGATCGTTTAACGGGATGGTCCTATGATGTATACGGCATTCAGGATTTCAGTCAGGTGCTGCAGGAATTTGCGGCGGTTAATCCTGATTGTGTCATTATTGATGTACAGCTGCCTAAATTTGACGGCTTTCATTGGTGCCGGCAGATCCGCTCCCGGTCAAATGTTCCGATTCTCTTTTTATCCTCCCGGGATCATCCTGCTGATATGGTGATGTCCATGCAGCTCGGGGCAGATGACTTTATCCAAAAGCCATTTCATTTTGATGTGCTGATTGCGAAAATCCAAGCGATGTTCCGGCGTGTGCACCATTATAATACGGAGCCGAGTACGATTAAAACGTGGTGCGGCGCTGCTGTAGACGCGGAGCAGAACCTCGTCAGCAATGACAAAGGATCTGTTGAACTGACCAAAAATGAGATGTTCATTCTTAAACAACTAATAGAGCAAAAAAACAAGATCGTCAGCCGTGAAGAGCTGATCAGAAGCTTGTGGAACGATGAGCGTTTTGTTAGTGATAATACGCTGACCGTCAATGTCAATCGCCTGCGAAAAAAACTGGACGTCCTGCAGCTTGGCGCATATATCGAGACAAAGGTGGGCCAGGGCTACATCGCGAAGGAAGAGGACAAGTTCTATGATTAAAGCATTCCTTATCGAAAGGCGGAGCTGGATTGCCGCGTTTTTGTTTCAGCAGGCTTTGATGCTGTTCATTGCTTTTGTCGATCCTTCCATATCATTCGGGAATGTACTTTATATGGTGTATTTGTGCATCTTGTTTTTTATCATATTCCTTTGGTTCCGCTATCGGAAAGAAACAGCGTTTTATAAAAGCTTGAAAACATGGGAGAACAATCTCGATGTGACAGCCATAAATGAACCGGAAACGCCGTTTGAAGCAATGGTTGAAAGAAGCATTGCCGGGCAAACAGAACACTTGAAGCAGACCGCAGCACGGCATCGCTTAGCATTGGAAAATGAAAAAGATGAGCTGATGGCATGGATCCATGAGGTCAAAACTCCATTAACAGCGATGCATTTAATCATTGATAGAATGGAAGAAAAAGCACTGAAATCCCAGCTGTCATATGAATGGCTGCGTATTCACCTGCTTCTTGATCAGCAGCTTCATCAAAAACGCATTTCATTTATTGAAAACGACCTGTCAGTAGAATTCATTCAGCTTCAGCCTTTGATCTTTAAAGAAATCAAAGACTTACAATCGTGGTGTATCCAAAAAGGGATCGGTTTTGACATACAGCTCGAGGCCAAAGAAGTGCTGAGCGATGCAAAATGGCTGGCGTTTATCATCAGGCAGCTGCTGACAAACGCGGTGAAATACAGCGAAGCCTCTGAAATTGAGATCAAAAGCTTTCGAAAAGGGGAACAGACGCAGCTCCAAGTGAAAGACTGTGGCAGGGGCATTGATCCAAAAGATGTACCGCGTATTTTTGATAAAGGGTTTACATCCACAACGGATCACCATGATCAAGCGTCAACTGGCATGGGGCTGTACTTGGCAAAAAAAGCAGCGGCGCCGTTATTGATCCTTATTGATGTTGAGTCGGAGTTCGGTGCGGGGACAGTTTTTACATTAACCTTTCCAAGACGGAATCAATTTGAACATGTCATAAGCATGTGACGAAAATGTCACATGCTTTTCTTTTTTGTTCGCCGTATCGAAGGAAAAGCCCGGCATTCCTTTTTATAATGAGATTATCCAATATAAAGGAGACTGCGTAAATGGTGATTTTAGAAGCGAATAAAATTCGAAAAAGTTATGGAAACAAGCTGAATAAACAGGAAGTGCTGAAGGGCATCGATATTCACATTGAAAAGGGCGAATTCGTCAGTATTATGGGTGCTTCCGGGTCGGGAAAAACCACTTTGCTCAACGTTCTGTCCTCAATCGATCAGGTCAGTCACGGAACCATTCATATTAATGGAAATGACATGACGGCTATGAAGGAAAAGCAGCTGGCTGAATTTAGAAAACAGCATTTAGGCTTTATCTTTCAGGATTACAATTTGTTAGACACATTGACAGTGAAAGAGAATATCCTTCTGCCTTTATCGATCACGAAACTATCAAAAAAGGAAGCCAATCGCAAGTTTGAGGAAGTTGCAAAGGAACTGGGAATATATGAATTGCGGGATAAGTACCCGAATGAAATTTCCGGCGGCCAGAAGCAGAGAACATCCGCCGGAAGAGCGTTTATTCATGACCCGAGCATTATTTTCGCTGATGAACCGACCGGCGCGCTTGATTCGAAATCGGCCTCTGATCTATTAAATAAGCTGAGCCAGCTCAATCAAAAACGAAACGCCACGATTATTATGGTTACCCATGATCCCGTCGCTGCCAGCTACTGCGGCAGAGTCATTTTTATTAAGGACGGGCAAATGTATACACAGCTGAATAAAGGGGGCCAGGACAGGCAGACGTTTTTCCAGGATATTATGAAAACGCAAGGCGTGTTAGGCGGGGTGCAGCATGAACATTAATCAGCTCATCCTGCGAAATTTGAAAAAGAATCTTCGTAATTACTATCTGTATGTGTTTGCGCTCATCTTTAGCGTGGCGCTTTATTTCGCCTTTGTCACGCTGCAGTATGATCCAGCAATTAACGAAGTGAAGGGTTCAATCAAGGGAGCCGCGGCTATTAAAACCGCTTCGATTTTGCTTGTGGCTGTAGTGGCGATCTTCATTTTATATGCCAATACGATTTTTATTAAGAGACGGAGCAAAGAAATCGGGCTGTTTCAATTAATTGGAATGACGAAGCATAAAATTTTTCGCATCTTAAGCGCAGAAAATGTCATGCTGTATTTCGGTTCATTAGCGATCGGGGTCGCGGCCGGGTTTTCGATATCGAAGCTTGTCTTGATGATTCTGTTCAAAATTGTCGATGTCAAAGCGGATGCGAAACTGCATTTTTCTGAGCAGGCCTTGGTCCAAACGGTCATTGTGTTCTGCGGCATTTACCTTTTGATCATGATCATGAATTATACGTTTATCAAAAAACAGAGTATTTTATCTTTGTTTAAAGTAACGTCCTCCACTGAAGACAAAGTAAAGAAAATATCATTTTTCCAAATGATAATCGGCGCTTTAGGCATCGTGTTGATTTTGACAGGATACTATGTGTCTTCTGAGCTGTTTGGCGGAAAATTTAAGACCATTAATGAACTGTTTGTTGCGATGAGCTTCATTCTGGGGAGCGTCATTATCGGGACGTTTTTGTTTTATAAAGGATCAGTTACGTTTATCTCGAATATCATTCGAAAAAGCAAGGGCGGCTACTTAAATATTTCTGAGGTCCTGTCACTGTCATCAATCATGTTCAGAATGAAATCGAATGCTCTGCTGCTGACGATTATTACAACCGTTTCAGCACTTGCGATCGGACTGTTATCTCTTGCATATATCTCGTATTACTCGTCAGAAAAGACCGCTGAACAAAATGTAGCGGCTGATTTTTCATTCATGAATGAGAAAGATGCCAAGTTATTTGAAAACAGATTGAGGGAAAGCAACATCTCGTTTGTAAAAAAGGCAACACCTGTCCTGCAAGCAAATGTTGACATTGCAAATATCATGGATGGAACTCCGAAAGAGATGCAGGGCGATCCCAGCAATATGCAGCTTGCTGTTGTTAGCGACAAAGATGTAAAAGGAGCCGATGTGGCGGCTGGAGAAGCCGTTTTCTCAGGATACACCGACTTGCTGCAAAAAATAATGGTTTTCAAGGACTCTGGTGTTATTAAAATAAAAAGCAAACATGAGACGCAGCCATTAAAATATAAAGGATTAAGAGAAGAGTTTCTTGTATCCTACACGTTTACAAGCGGGGGCATGCCCGCTGTCATTGTGGATGACAGCCTGTTTCAACAGCTGAACAAGGATAAGGACCCCCAAATTCAGCTGGCGCAATCTACCTTTATCGGCGTTAATGTGAAACATGACGATCAAATGGAAAAAGCAAATGAGCTTTTTCAACAGGTGAACAAGAAAAACGAGCATTTATCAAGACTGGATACAAGCGCTGCGCAAAAATCACTGTTTGGTATGGTGATGTTCATCGTCGGCTTCTTAGGGTTAACGTTCCTGATTACATCAGGTTGTATCCTTTATTTTAAACAAATGGGTGAAAGTGAAGATGAAAAACCGAGCTATACGATTTTAAGAAAACTCGGTTTTACGCAGGGCGACCTAATAAAGGGAATACGCATCAAACAAATGTACAACTTCGGCATTCCGCTCGTTGTCGGCCTCTTCCACAGTTACTTTGCCGTCCAATCCGGCTGGTTCTTATTCGGATCAGAGGTATGGGCGCCTATGATTATGGTGATGGTGTTATATACTGCGCTCTACTCCATTTTTGGTTTTCTGTCAGTTCTTTATTATAAGAAGGTCATTAAATCGTCGTTGTGAAACAGAAAAAGCTCCAGACATTCTGGAGCTTTTTGTTTATCGTTTTGGCGCCCTATAACCGGCGGCTTCAGCTTCTTCAACTGAGCAAAACATTTCAGCCGGATCGGTTGTCCGGTCATAGTATGTACTGCCTGGCGTGTGGTAGATGCCGTTTTTGCTTCCTTTGATATTACAGCCTTCTGCTTTGTCAGCTGTTTTGGTTTCATCACTTTTACTCGTATTGTTTGAAGAACTTCCAGTGTCTTCATGAGAACTGGCGGTTTGGCTTTCCGTCTCTTTTAATTGATTTTCAAGCTTTGTTTTATCTTGTCGGAGTGTTTCATTTTCAGCCTTTGCCGTTTTTGCATCTTCTTTGAGCTGCTTTTGATTTTCTTGAAGCTCTTTAATCTCAGCTTTTAATGATTTCTGAGTCTTTTTTAGATCGCTATTTTCGTTTTTAAGCTTCTCAAGCTTGTCTTGATCTTCTTTGTTGTCTTTTAATTTCTTTGCTTCAGAGCTGACAGATTTATATTCTTTCTCAAGTTCTTCATGCTCTTTTGTGAGGTTTTTGTATTCGGCGTTTAGCGCTGAATATTTTTTCTCGGCATTTGCTGCGGAAGTGTCAGGTTCTGCCAATGCTGCCCCGGTAAAGAGCAGCACAAGGCCTCCAATGAAAAGCGGCCAAAAAAGTCTCTTGGAGAAACGTTTTTCCTTTTTCAGTACATATCTGACAAAGTGATATAATCCATAGCCCAGTGCAATGAGACATGCCAGAAAACCTAAGAATGCTAATACCATTTCCATAATATGACCCCTTTTTCTATTTATTTTACATTTTTCAAACAATATTTGTTAGATTTTTTCACGTTCATCAGTTGAAAAATGTGAGAGAGACAGATAGAATTAATGTGCTATGATAACTGGATTCGTACGGAGCCGTCTTAGGTTTCGTTTTTTTCATGAGCTTTTTTAAGTAAGAAAGGGGGATGAGTATGCCGCGTGCTCTTAAGATTTTAGTCATTGGAATGTTTATCAATGTGACGGGTGCTTCTTTTTTATGGCCGCTGAATACGATTTATATCCATAATCATTTAGGAAAGTCGTTAACAGTAGCCGGACTTGTCCTGATGCTGAATTCCGGCGCCAGTGTGGCTGGCAATTTATGCGGAGGTTTTTTGTTTGATAAAATCGGCGGTTTTAAATCGATTATGCTTGGGATAGCCATTACGTTAGCAAGCCTGATGGGCCTTGTCTTTTTTCATGATTGGCCGGCCTATATTGTGCTGCTGACGATTGTGGGCTTTGGCTCCGGTGTTGTTTTTCCGGCCAGCTACGCAATGGCGGGATCGGTATGGCCTGAAGGGGGAAGGAAGGCATTTAATGCGATATATGTCGCGCAAAACGCGGGTGTGGCCGTCGGTTCAGCACTTGGCGGTGTCGTGGCATCTTTCTCGTTTTCATATGTATTTTTGGCAAATGCCGTATTGTATCTGATCTTTTTCTTTGTTGTATATTTCGGATTTCGAAATATTCAGACGGGCGATGCATCCCAAACATCCGTGCTTGATTATGATGCTGTGAACAGCAAAGCAAAATTTGCCGCATTGATCATTTTAAGCGGAGGCTATGTACTCGGATGGCTGGCTTATTCTCAATGGTCCACCACAATTGCTTCGTACACACAAAGCATTGGAATATCTCTTTCCTTATACAGCGTGCTATGGACAGTTAACGGAATTCTAATTGTGCTCGGCCAGCCGCTCGTCAGTTTTGTGGTGAAAAAATGGGCCGAGTCGCTAAAAGCGCAAATGGTCATCGGCTTTATCATTTTTATTGTGTCTTTCAGCATGCTGCTGACTGCAAAGCAATTTCCGATGTTTCTCGCTGCGATGGTGATCCTGACGATCGGAGAAATGCTTGTTTGGCCTGCTGTGCCGACAATTGCCAATCAGCTCGCCCCTAAAGGGAAAGAAGGCTTTTATCAAGGCTTTGTCAACAGTGCGGCGACAGGCGGCAGAATGATTGGTCCCCTGTTCGGAGGAGTGCTTGTCGATCATTACGGCATTAAGGCCCTTGTTTTATCTCTGTTGGTATTGCTGCTGATCAGTATTGCCACAACGCTTCTATATGACAAACGGATAAAATCAGCTAAAGAAACAAATAAGCAGGCATCAATCTCTTCATAATAAAAGATCCCGCCGAATGAGCGGGATCTTTCAGCGTGTCGACAAACCCTCGCATTCGTTGTCAGGCCTGCGCTTCGGTGCTCACGAATTAGAACATTCGCTCCGCTCCTATGCTCGTCCTTCCTAGACTTCAAGGGTTTTCAATCACGCTGAAAAGATGACAAAATCCTAAAATGAAAACCATTTTAGGATTTTGTCAACAATCTGAAAGATCCCGCCGGATGAGCGGGATCTTTTTACATAATCGGAAGCACTTTAACGGCATCCTTTACATTTGAAAATGTTTTCAGCGACGAAAAATTGGCATCCAATTTATTCATTTTCATGGCCAATTCAGGCTTAATGCCGGTAATGATTAACTCAGTTCCAGTCAATTTCAGCAAATGGCTCAGCTTGAAAATTTGGTCGGCCGTTTGTTCGTTCACTTGGGCCAATCCGGATAAATCAATGATCAAATAATCATCTTTGGATGTTGATAAGATATTCGTCAATGTGCAAACAATGGAATTAAATCGCTCCTCTGTCAGGTTTCCGACTAGCGGAAGAGCTGAAATGCCATTGCGAATCGGGACTATAGGAGTTGAAAGTGCAGTAATTTCCGTGAGGGAATCCTCGAGAAGCTTTTCATACTCTTTTTGCTTGGTGATGTCTTTCTGAATTCCGACAAAATACGTTTTATCCTCTATTTCCATTGGATCAATATTTAATTCATTCCAGAACATCGTTCCGTCTTTTTTGTAGTTTTGGATCTGAACGGTGACCGGTTCTTTATTTTGTAAAGCGGTTCTGATGTTGTCCACTTCTGCAGGACCTGTGTGTTTCCCCTGTAAGAAGCGGCAGTTCTTTCCTAAAATTTCCTCGGTTTCGTAGCCGGTCATTTGAACAAAGCCTTGATTTACGTAGACAATAGGATTATCTTCAAGTGCGGGATCTGTAATTACCACACCGACTCGCACGTGATCAAGCGCTTTTTTGATGACTTCCAGCTGTCCTGGTATCCCAAATGATTGAAAACTAGCCATATAAATCCCCCTTAGGCCGTCAGCTTGCTATGCGAAAGCCTGATATTCCCCTTTTTTAAAATGAATTCTACAGTAACCGTAGCACAACACATGTTCTGATTCAAGCAAGTGCAGTTTGTTGTTTGTCATTAGGGCTTGTCCTCGTATACACTAAAAATAAGAACAGAATATGAACATATGAACGGAAAGGTTTTCTACATGCTAAATAGGTGACTAGGTAAATGTCACTGGGTGAAAAATGAATCCAATGCATCAAGCTTACCGATCATGTGTTCACATATAATGGAAGAAACAAGCTTTTTACAGATTTGCCGGTATGTAGATATCGAAAATCATCGGAATCGTTTAAGGGGGCTGGATGGCCTGAAGTCGCTTTACGAAATAAGGGCTTTAGGAAGGTGATGATGAAGATGCTGCATCAGGTACTTATTGCTTGTGTAATTGGAGGAATCATGGGGATTCTCGGTCATGTGAAAAAGAGAGGCAGACTGGAGAAGCCCAGAATGACGAAGCGGTTTATCTACCTTGGATTTTTGGAAGATTGGTTTATCGGAATGACAGCTTCCATTTTACTTGTATTATCCGCTGACCCCGATTCAGGAATTCAACTTGTCATCTTATCCATTATCTCAGGCTACGGCGGTGAAGCTGTTCTCAGAAGTTTTGACTTTGTGAGAGAACTGAACAGCGGCGGCGAACCGGCCGAGTCCAAACGTCAAACCAAAACTCCACTCGAATAATTGTCCTCAATCTTCGCCCGTTCAGGGTACATTCCCATTGTATACAAACCTGCTTGCACTTATGAACAGAATTCTATAAAATACAGTTAGATTACGGTTGCGATAAGAACAATGAAGAGGAGCAGTAAGAAACAGATATTGTTGCAGAGAGTTGACGGCTGGTGAAAGTCAATCAAGTTTGTTTCCGAACTCACCTCAGAGTTGCAGCGGTGAAAAGCCGCTGACGCATAACTGCGTTAAAAGTATCAAGTGAGTGCGGCGTATGCCGCGCTAACGAGGGTGGTACCGCGGGAAAACGAAAGTCTCTCGTCCCTTTTTGGGATGAGGGAGTTTTTTTAGTTTGGGAATATTCTGAATATAATCCTCTCCTTCCCGTCAATACTTGAACCATACACGCCGTATTCAATCAGAAGGAGGTTTTTACTTTGAGTTTTCAGCACAAAGAGATAGAAAAGAAATGGCAAACATATTGGCTTGAAAACAAAACATTTGCCACTCTTGATAATAATGAAAAACAAAAATTTTACGCGCTGGACATGTTTCCTTATCCGTCTGGAGCTGGGTTGCACGTCGGCCATCCTGAAGGATACACAGCTACGGATATTCTGTCCCGCATGAAGCGCATGCAGGGCTATGATGTCCTTCATCCAATGGGCTGGGACGCATTCGGCCTGCCAGCTGAACAATACGCCCTTGACACAGGGAACGACCCTGCTGTGTTTACGAAGCAGAATATTGATAACTTCCGCCGCCAAATTCAAGCGCTTGGCTTCTCATATGACTGGGATCGCGAAATCAATACGACTGACCCTGAATACTATAAATGGACGCAATGGATTTTCTTAAAGCTATACGAAAAAGGCCTTGCTTACGTTGACGAAGTGCCTGTAAACTGGTGCCCTGCGCTCGGTACGGTTCTTGCCAACGAAGAAGTTATTGACGGCAAGAGCGAACGCGGCGGCCATCCGGTAGAGAGACGCCCAATGAAGCAGTGGATGCTGAAAATCACCGCTTATGCGGACAGGCTCCTTGAGGATTTGGAAGAGCTTGATTGGCCGGAAAGCATTAAAGATATGCAGCGCAACTGGATCGGCCGTTCGGAAGGCGCTCACGTTCATTTTGCAATAGATGGACATGATGATTCCTTTACGGTGTTTACAACAAGACCAGATACGCTGTTTGGCGCTACATACACTGTCCTTGCCCCGGAACACGCATTGGTGGAAAACATCACAACGGCTGAGCAAAAAGAAGCTGTTGAAGCTTATATCAAAGAAATTCAATCAAAGAGTGACCTTGAACGCACAGATCTTGCGAAAACAAAGACAGGCGTATTCACAGGAGCGTATGCGATCAATCCTGTAAACGGAGAAAAACTGCCGATTTGGATTGCGGATTATGTTCTTGCATCATACGGAACAGGTGCTGTCATGGCAGTTCCAGGCCACGACGAGCGTGATTTTGAATTCGCCAAAACATTTGGCCTTCCGGTGAAGGAAGTCGTAAAAGGCGGGAACGTTGAGGAAGCAGCTTATACTGGCGACGGCGAGCACGTGAACTCTGATTTCCTGAACGGCCTTCACAAACAGGAAGCGATTGAGAAAGTGATCGCTTGGCTGGAAGAAACGAAAAACGGTGAGAAGAAAGTGACGTACCGTCTTCGTGACTGGCTCTTCAGCCGCCAGCGTTATTGGGGCGAGCCGATTCCGGTCATTCATTGGGAAGACGGAACGTCAACAGCTGTCCCTGAAGAGGAGCTGCCGCTGATTTTGCCGAAAACGGATGAAATCAAACCGAGCGGAACGGGCGAATCACCGCTTGCGAACATTAAAGAGTGGGTGGAAGTCACAGACCCTGAGACAGGGAAAAAAGGAAGAAGAGAAACGAATACAATGCCGCAATGGGCGGGAAGCTGCTGGTATTTCTTGCGCTATATTGATCCGCACAATCCGGATCAGCTGGCATCACCAGAAAAATTGGAAAAATGGCTTCCGGTCGATATGTATATCGGCGGTGCAGAACATGCCGTGCTTCACCTTCTGTATGCGCGCTTCTGGCATAAGTTCCTTTATGATATCGGCGTAGTGCCGACGAAAGAACCGTTCCAAAAGCTGTACAACCAAGGAATGATTCTCGGCGAAAATAACGAAAAAATGAGTAAATCTAAAGGGAACGTTGTCAACCCTGACGAAATCGTGTCCTCTCACGGTGCTGATACGCTGAGATTGTACGAAATGTTCATGGGACCTCTTGATGCTTCAATCGCCTGGTCTGAATCAGGATTAGACGGTGCGCGTCGTTTCCTTGACCGTGTATGGCGCCTATTTGTTGAAGAAAACGGTGAGCTTAGTGGCAAAATCGTTGAAGGCGCTGGTGAAACATTGGAGCGCGTCTATCATGAAACGGTTATGAAAGTCACAGACCATTATGAAGGCCTTCGTTTCAACACAGGTATTTCCCAGCTGATGGTCTTTATTAATGAAGCTTATAAAGCAACAGAACTGCCGAAAGAATATATGGAAGGCTTCGTGAAGCTTCTTTCTCCTATCGCGCCACACTTAGCGGAAGAGCTTTGGGAGAAGCTTGGCCATTCCGGCACAATTGCCTACGAAGCTTGGCCTGTATATGATGAAACAAAACTTGTGGATGATGAAGTTGAAATCGTTATTCAGCTAAACGGAAAAGTAAAAGCTAAATTACAGGTTCCTGCCGATGCAACGAAAGAACAGCTGGAACAGCTTGCTCAAGCAGATGAAAAGGTCAAAGAGCAGCTTGAAGGCAAAACGATTCGGAAAATCATCGCGGTGCCTGGCAAGCTTGTCAATATTGTGGCAAACTAAGCCTAGAAAAAATCCCCTTTGCCAAAAGGGGATTTTTTTCATCAGTCTCAGAATAGCAATCGTTCAGCTGACTTTGATATACTGAACATGATCACTGTGAATAGGAGTGTTTTCTTTGGAAATAAAAGAAATCAGCACAGCCGCTTTGAAAGAAAAAATTGAGGCGGACGAAGAATTATATTTAATTGATGTCAGAGAAGATGAAGAGGTAGCGGAAGGCATGATCCCGCAAGCCGTTCATATTCGCATGGGGGATATTCCTGAAAAAATGGAAAGCCTTGATAAAGACAAAGAGTACGTATTTATCTGCCGCTCAGGAATGCGCAGCATGAACGTCTGCAAGTACCTGGATGAGCAAGGCTTTAAAACAGTCAATGTTGAAGGCGGCATGATGGCATGGGAAGGCGAAACAAAACCAAAAAACTAGGGGAGAGCGGTCCCCTAGTTTTTATTTGTATTCCGGAAGCCAATCGCCGTGTGCTGCAAATAAATCGTCACACATGGAGATGATGTCCTTCATGGAAAGCTCCGCACTTGTATGCGGATCAAGCATTGCAGCTTGGTAAACCGCTTCTTTTTTCCGTGTGACAGCCGCTTCGATTGTCATCAGCTGTGTATTAATATTCGTGCGGTTTAAGGCGGCAAGCTGCTCAGGCAGTTCTCCGGCGAAGCACGGTGTAATTTTTTTTCTGTCGGCGACGCATGTCACTTCCACAACCGCTTTTGAAGGAAGGTTGGTGATCAGCCCTGTATTCAAGACGTTTCCTCCGAAGGTGAATGGTTCGTTTGTTTCCATTGCTTCTATAATTCTTGAACCATATTCCTTTGAGCGTTCGTGCGTAAGGTTTTTATTGTTGACGATGTCATCCCGCATTTTCTCCCAATTTTCAATCTGCTTGACGCACCTTCTCGGATATTCGTCGAGCGGGATTTGCAGCTCGCTGATCAATTCAGGGTAATTCCGTTTAATAAAGTATGGGTGATACTCTGCGTTATGTTCGGACGATTCCGTGACATAATAGCCGAACTTATCCATTAATTCAAACCGCACCATATCATGATGCTTTGTTTTTTGTTTTTCTTTCGCTCTCCTTTTGATTTCTGGATATAAATCTGTGCCGTCTTTTTTGACTTCCAAAAGCCAAGCCATATGATTGATTCCTGCGATGCGTTCCTCAATTCCGTCATGCTCCATTCCGAGAGCTTTAAATAAATCCTTCGTGCACACTTGAACACTGTGGCAGAGCCCGATTGTTTTGATATTGGTATAGCGGAGCATGGCGCCTGTAAGAGTGGCCATTGGATTTGTATAGTTTAAGAACCATGCGTCAGGGCACATTTCCTCCATATCTTTTGCGATATCAAATAAGACCGGGATTGTTCTGAGAGATCTGAATATCCCGCCGATGCCGACTGTATCGGCGATCGTCTGGCGCAGCCCATACCGTTTAGGAATCTCGAAATCGATGACTGTGCTCGGTTTGTATCCTCCAACCTGAATCGCATTGATGACATAGCCTGCGTTTTGCAAGGCGAGTTTTCTGTCATCATAGCTGTTGATGGCCACACTTGGGTTATAACGGTCTCTTAGATTTTCGAGCATGAGCTGGGATTCCTGCAGGCGTTTGGGATCAATGTCGTAAAGAGCGAACTCAAATCCATTCAGTGCCTCTGTTAACAGGCAGTCTCCCAAAACATTTTTGGCGAAAATCGTGCTCCCTGCACCGATAAATGTAATCTTTTTCATATTGCTTCCTCCTTTAATGTTAACCCTTTACCGCTCCGGAAGACAGGCCGGCAATAAAGTATTTTTGCAGCGCCAAAAACAGAACAACCATCGGCAGCATTGCCATAAGTGCCGCTGCGGCAACTAAATGAAGGTTGTTTGCGTTTTCTCCGAAAAAACCTGCCATGGCTACTGTTAATGTCTGAACCTTTTGATCTTGTAAAAAGAAAATGGCAAATTGATAGTCGTTCCAAATAAAGACACAAGAAATAATACAGATGGTCGCAGTGATCGGCTTCAGCAGAGGAAACACAATCGTAAAAAAGATTTTCAGCATGCCTGCGCCGTCAATTCTTGCGGCTTCTTCAAGCTCTTTTGGAATGGTCGATCGGATAAAGCCTGAATATAAGAATACGGTTAAAGGCATGTAAGCCGCTGTATTGATGAAAATGGCGATTGCGTGTGTATTGACCATTCCGGCGTCCACGACCATTCGGTACAAAGGAACCATGGACGTTAACGGAGGGATGATCATAATGGAAATCAGCAAGGCAAAAACGGCTTTATTCAGTTTCGTTTCCCGCCGGGCAAGCGGGTAGGCGGCAAGTGAGCCGAATATAATTAATAACAAGGCAGAAAAACCTGTGATGATCATGGTGTTTATAAAAGAGTTTCCTAGCGAAGCGCGCTCCCACGCCTCTGAAAAATTATGAAAGGAGATGTCGGCTGGAAATATCCATTTCGAACTGTAGTCTCCTTTTGCTTTCAATGAAGTGGTCAGCAGGATATAAAAAGGAATAAAATGCGCACAGGCCACAATGGCTGCAAGAAGCGTAATGATCCGCATGCTTTTTGTACGGGCGGCTCTCATGACATTTCCGTCTCCTTTCTTTTAAAGTACGCAAGCGCGCAAAAGCTGATGATCAAAATGACAAATGCCATAAATATGCCTTGCGTTGCGGCATAGCCGGCATCCTGCCGTTTGAAATACAAATCATACATAAATGTGGACATGGATTGTGACGCATTTCCGGGGCCGCCAGCGGTGAGTGCAATGATGACGTCAAACAGCTTTAAGCCTCCGATAATGTTGATGACCATATTAATGGTAATGGAGGGCATTAACAGCGGCAGCGTGATGGTAAAAAACTGCTGGCCTTGTTTCGCGCCATCCATTTGCGCCGCTTCATAGTAGTCTTTCGGAATGCTTTGCAGACCGGCTAAGTAGACAACCATAGCGATCCCGACATATTGATAGGTGTTAATCATGACAATGATCCATGGATTGAGCGAGGGACTGGCGAGCGCATTAATAGGGCTGATGCCGAAGACCCCGAGCAAATCGTTGAGCGCGCCTCCGTCATAGGAGAAGAAAAAGTACCAAATGTAGCCCATAATGAGCGGGCTGATCATCACCGGCAAATACACAATTGTTCTTGTTACCGCTTTCGTTTTAATGCTTTGATTTAAGAGCAGAGCGTACAGAAGCCCGACCACATTTTGAAAAAAGGTGCTCCCAAGCCCGTAAAGCAGAGTGTTTTTTAAGATATGCCAAGTGTCAGGATCAGAAAACAGCCTTTCATATTGCGCGAATCCAACCCATTGGTAAACTTGTGAAAAGCCGTTCCAGTTTGTAAAGGTAATCAATGTGCCTTTCACAAACGGATAAATCATAAAGACCAGAACGGAGAGCAAAGCAGGAATGTACATCCACCAAAGTGAGGACTGCTTTTTTGGCTTAACCTGTTTCACATGAACGTCCCTTGCGATCTCACTCATTGTTTTCAGCTCCCTGTGTTTCCGATTGCTCCCTGAGTCGTTTATATTCTCTTCCCAGTTTCTGCGAAATTTCTTGAGGCGCCATAATGTCAGCCGCCAGCTCCTGCCCAACCGTGCCCAAGACATCCCACATTCCGTTTGGCAAGTATAAACGGTCGAAGTAAGGCTCGACTTTGACATCTTGATAATGCTCATAATCGTTTGCGTAGAAAATATTAGCTTTCACATTGGTCAGCCCTGAAGGAAGCGATGTGGCTTCAGCCATTTGTTTGGCATTGGCCGGGCGGGCCATAAATGCGATAAATTCTTTTGCCTCTTTTAATTGAGGCGAATCTTTCCATGCTGCAAGGGTGTAGCGTTCACCGCCGATCCATATCGGGTTATCACCGGGATGTATGGCGGGTGTCGGGATAATGCCGACCTTGACGTTCGGATTGATCTGGGCAACGTCTTGGCCGAGGGTGCCGCCTTGCATTGTAAAGGCGATTTTGTTTTGGGCCATTAATTCAATGAGCTGTGATTTTTTTGCCGTGACGGCGTCGATGTTAATCAATTTTTCTTTCTGCATTTGTTTGAGGATTTCTGATAAATAAGTGAATTTACTCCATTGAAAAGTGCCGTTGATGAGCTGTTTTTTTTCATTATGGGCAGGGTCTGTGATGAGAAGAGGTGTAGCGAATTGGTCGTAATATTGTGCAAATGAGCTTTTGTCATAGCCGGCAAACCAGAAGGGAACAATGCTTCCCTTGCTTTTTTCTTTAATCGTTCTCAGTGCTTTGATAAAGTCATCCATGGTTTCCGGCGGAGCAATGCCGTAACGGTCTAAAATATTGCGGTTATACGCCAGACCGTCTTTTGCCTGATTGATCGGATAGGCATACACCTTTCCGCTTTTATTTTTGAGGATGCTGTTTAAATTGGGATCAAGATCTTGAGTCCATTCCATATCCCGGAGATCCGCTGTATATTCACCGTACCTGATTTTCCCCCAGCCATGTGTATCGAATAGATCTGGCAAATCATTGGCCGCCATTCTGACACGCATCATATTTTCATAGTCATTGCCTGGGAAATGAAGGCTGACATGAATGTCACTGTGTTCCTTTTCGAATGCTGCCGCTAGTTTTCTGAACGTATCTCTTTCACTGTCGGTTGACATTGTAGAATAAATGGTTAACGTCTTTTTTGCGGTATCTGCTGAGCTTTTCTCTGCTGAACACCCGGGCAGAACAAGCAGAATAAGAGAGAGAAATAAAACAAAAGTGTGTTTCATCTTTTCCTCCTTATCATCGTGATGAATCTTTGCTTATGTCACCTCCTTTGCTGTACATCCACAGCTTTGTCTTACGATTAATGTTGTAGGCAGGGTGACATGGTGAGGAAGCGTTCGGCCATTGAGACGGTCAAGCAGCAGTTTTACGCCTGTCCGGCCCATTTCCTCTGTGTATACCTTCACCGTCGTTAAAGGCGTGCTGGCAAATTCAGCTTCCTCAATGCCGTTAAAGCTGACGATTGCGGTATCCCGCGGCACTTGCAGTCCGGCTTCCTGAAGCGCTTTTAATGCGCCGATCGCCATAGAATCGCTGGCAATAAAGAATGCTTCCGGCAGATGGCCTTGATCGATTGCTTTCTTCATCAGGCGATAGCCCTCACGCATGCTGTATTCTCCGATCAGCACATGCTCAGGCTGGGGGGCGGCTGACTCCAAAAAAGCGGTCAGGCGTTTATCTTCAATCGTTCTGCGAATGCTTTGGCCGTCCTTCAGCGTATGCTCTTTTTCTTGTCCGCCAATGTAGCCTAACCGTTTGTAGCCTAAGTCGAGAAGGTGATCAATCGCCTGGCGTGAAGCCGATTCAAAATCGATTCCAATCGAATCGTATGCTTGCGGATCTGGTGAATGATTGATAAATACGGCATGCTCCAGCCTCCCGCTGATATGCTTAACCGCTTCATCATGAACACGGCCGATGACAATGACACCATCCAATTCCCGAAAGATATGTTCCTGAAAGGAGCCGAGATGAATCGAATTTGTAATGAAAATTTCCTGTTCAAAGCATTCCTTTTCAATCCCTTTCCGAATGGAAGAAAAATAAGGGTCCTGCCTTTCCTGATCAGGGGACAGACAGCTCAACACACCGATCAGCGGCTGAGCCCGCTGTTTTTGCCCGCGGGATTTTCGGCGTTTGGCAACGGTTTGATAACCAAGCTCTTCAGCGATGTTGATGACTCTTTGTCTCGTTTCGCCCGCAACAGAAAGCGACTCATCTTCATTTAAAATTCTGGACACAGTTGCGCTGGAAACTTTAGCTTTCAAGGCGATATCTTTAATACGAACCATGGGTATCCCTCTCATCTATTTAGTAAAATATTAACTCATCTGTTTTTGATAAATTGATACTATCATATAAAAGTAAGCGGTTACAATAATTGTTTTCGGAATATTTCGTTATATTTACTAAATATTTAGTAAATGATGTGATTTATGTTGGAAAAATAAAGGGGAACCCAGATCTGTCTCGTAAATGTGAAGTAAGCGAAAAAGGAAGGGTGATGGGATGAGAGTCGAAAGAAGAAAGCAACTGTTTCGTTTGCTTGGTGATTTGCCTGATCGGAGGCCAATCAGTGTTGAGACATTACGTATTGAAGAAAGAGAAGAAAATATTGTTGAAACGCTCCTGCTCGATTTAAATGGACATGAAAAGGTGCCCGCTTATTTTGTGAAGCCGAAGAAAACAGAAGGACCGTGCCCAGCCGTATTGTTTCAGCATTCGCATGGGGGCCAGTATGATAGGGGAAAAAGTGAGCTGATTGAGGGAGCGGATTATTTGAAAACGCCTTCTTTTTCTGATGAGCTTACTTCACTCGGATACGGCGTTCTTGCGATTGATCATTGGGGATTTGGAGATCGGCGGGGAAAAGCGGAAAGCGAGATATTTAAAGAAATGCTTCTCACCGGAAAAGTGATGTGGGGGATGATGATTTATGACAGTTTAAGTGCGTTGGACTATATGCAGTCACGCTCTGATGTTCAGCCTGACAGGATCGGAACCATCGGCATGTCTATGGGAGGTTTGATGGCGTGGTGGACAGCGGCGCTCGATGACCGGATTAAGGTGTGTGTGGATTTGTGCAGCCAGGTGGATCATCACGTGCTGATCAAAACACAGAATCTTGATAGGCACGGCTTTTATTATTACGTCCCATCGCTTGCAAAGCATTTTTCCGCATCGGAGATCCAAGGCCTGATCGCGCCGCGCCCGCACCTTAGTCTTGTTGGTGTACACGATCGGTTAACGCCGGCCGAGGGCGTGGACAAAATCGAAAAAGAATTGACAGCTGTCTATGCTGGACAGGGAGCTTCTGATTGCTACCGAGTGGTCCGTTCTGCTTCGGGACATTTCGAAACAGCAGTTATGAGGCATGAAGCTGTCCGGTTTTTGCAAAAGTGGCTGTGACTGTAAAAAGAAATCGAAAAAGACCGTTTTGTGTGAAAACGGTCTTTTTGTTTCCTTTTAACCAACTGCCATAAATCGATCCTTTCTTCTATTGACAGAAACAGGAGAGAATAATATATTCTAATTGTTAACCTTTAAATATAATTGGTTAACAATTGAGGTGAGAAGCACTACACGTTCTTCAGTTTCAGTGAAAGGGCGAGAAATGATGCAAGAAGAAACTTTTTATAGTGTCAGAATGAGGGCTTCTATGAATGGATCTCATGAAGACGGCGGAAAGCATATATCCGGCGGAGAACGGCTTATTCCTTTCCATGAGATGAAGCATACAGTCAATGCTTTATTAGAAAAAGGGTTATCCCATTCAAGAGGAAAACCTGATTTTATGCAAATTCAATTTGAAGAGGTACATGAATCGATAAAAACCATTCAGCCATTGCTTGTGTATACGAATGAAGTGAGCTGCCCGGAAGAAGGACAAAAGCTTGCCCGATTGTTATTGGAAAAAGAAGGCGTTTCACGAGACGTGATTGAAAAAGCATATGAACAAATCCCTGAATGGTCAGATGTCAGGGGTGCGGTGTTGTTTGATATTCATACAGGCAAGCGAATGGATCAAACAAAAGAAAAAGGGGTGCGGGTCTCCAGAATGGATTGGCCGGACGCTAATTTTGAAAAATGGGCGCTTCACAGTCACGTGCCAGCTCATTCAAGAATAAAAGAGGCCCTTGCGCTCGCTTCAAAGGTAAGCTGGCACCCGGCAGCCGTTGCAGAATTATGCTGGTCGGACGATCCGGATTACATAACAGGCTATGTTGCGGGTAAGAAAATGGGCTATCAGCGTATTACAGCAATGAAAGAATACGGGACTGAAGAGGGCTGCCGAGTCTTTTTTATTGATGGATCCAATGATGTAAACACGTACATACATGATCTGGAGAAGCAGCCTATTTTAATCGAGTGGGAGGAAGACCATGACTCATGATTTGATAGAAAAAAGTAAAAAGCACCTCTGGCTGCCATTTACCCAAATGAAAGATTATGATGAAAACCCCTTAATCATCGAAAGCGGGACTGGAATCAAAGTCAAAGACATAAATGGCAAGGAATACTATGACGGTTTTTCATCAGTTTGGCTTAATGTCCACGGACACCGCAAAAAAGAACTAGATGACGCCATAAAAAAACAGCTCGGAAAAATTGCGCACTCCACGTTATTGGGCATGACCAATGTTCCAGCAACCCAGCTTGCCGAGACATTAATCGATATTAGCCCAAAAAAGCTCACGCGGGTCTTTTATTCAGACAGCGGCGCAGAAGCGATGGAAATAGCCCTAAAAATGGCGTTTCAGTATTGGAAGAACATCGGGAAGCCCGAGAAACAAAAATTCATCGCAATGAAAAACGGGTATCACGGTGATACGATTGGCGCCGTCAGTGTCGGTTCAATTGAGCTTTTTCACCACGTATACGGCCCGTTGATGTTCGAGAGTTACAAGGCTCCGATTCCTTATGTGTATCGCTCTGAAAGCGGTGATCCTGATGAGTGCCGTGATCAGTGCCTCCGAGAGCTTGAACAGCTGCTTAAGGAACATCACGAGGGAATTGCCGCGCTTTCCATTGAATCAATAGTACAAGGCGCGTCCGGTATGATCGTGATGCCGGAAGGATATTTGGCAGGGGTGCGCGAGCTATGTACAACATACGATGTCTTAATGATCGTTGATGAAGTCGCTACAGGCTTTGGCCGTACAGGAAAAATGTTTGCGTGCGAGCACGAGAATGTCCAGCCTGATCTGATGGCTGCCGGTAAAGGCATTACAGGAGGCTATTTGCCAATTGCCGTTACGTTTGCCACTGAAGACATCTATAAGGCATTTTATGATGATTATGAAAACCTAAAAACCTTTTTCCATGGCCATTCCTATACAGGCAATCAGCTTGGCTGTGCGGTTGCGCTTGAAAATCTGGCATTATTTGAATCTGAAAACATTGTGGAACAAGTAGCGGAAAAAAGTAAAAAGCTCCATTTTCTTCTTCAAGATCTGCACGCTCTTCCTCATGTTGGGGATATTCGGCAGCTTGGCTTTATGTGCGGTGCAGAGCTTGTCCGGTCAAAGGAAACCAAAGAACCTTACCCGGCTGATCGGCGGATTGGATACAAAGTTTCCTTAAAAATGAGAGAGTTAGGAATGCTGACAAGGCCGCTTGGGGACGTGATTGCATTTCTTCCTCCTCTTGCCAGCACAGCTGAAGAGCTCTCGGAAATGGTTGCCATTATGAAACAAGCGATCCACGAGGTTACGAGCCTTGAAGATTGATTCCTGGTTAAACGAGCGGTTAGACATAGTAAAGGAAGCCGGCGTACACCGTAACCTGCGGTCAATGAATGGGGCACCGGTTCCAGAGAGGAACATTGATAGCGAAAATCAAACGGTCTGGTCCTCAAACAATTATTTAGGGCTCGCAAGCGATAGACGTTTGATCGATGCAGCCCAAACAGCATTGCAGCAATTTGGGACAGGAAGCAGCGGTTCACGTTTAACGACAGGCAATTCGGTCTGGCATGAAAAGCTAGAAAAGAAGATTGCCAGCTTTAAGCGGACAGAAGCGGCCCTGCTGTTTTCGAGCGGTTACTTGGCCAATGTCGGTGTCCTTTCATCCTTGCCAGAAAAGGAAGATGTCATTTTAAGTGACCAGCTCAATCATGCAAGTATTATCGACGGCTGCCGACTTTGTAAGGCTGATACAGTTGTTTATCGGCATATTGATATGAATGATCTTGAAAACAAGCTGAATGAAACACAGCGTTATCAGCGCCGTTTTATCGTAACAGACGGGGTATTCAGCATGGATGGCACAATCGCCCCTCTTGATCAGATCATCTCACTTGCGCAACGCTATCATGCCTTCGTGGTCGTTGATGATGCCCATGCAACAGGAGTTTTGGGTGATTCGGGACGAGGAACGAGTGAATACTTTGGTGTTTGTCCTGACATTGTGATCGGCACCTTAAGCAAGGCTGTTGGCGCGGAAGGAGGTTTTGCGGCAGGATCAGCGGTCTTCATCGACTTTTTGCTGAACCATGCCAGAACATTTATCTTTCAAACCGCTATTCCGCCAGCCAGCTGTGCGGCTGCTCACGAGGCTTTCAACATCATTGAAGCCAGCAGGGAAAAACGACAGCTTTTATTTTCTTATATCAGCATGATCAGAACCAGTCTGAAGAATATGGGTTATGTCGTGAAAGGAGATCACACACCGATTATTCCCGTGGTCATTGGCGATGCCCATAAAACGGTCCTATTTGCTGAAAAACTGCAGGGCAAGGGAATTTTTGCTCCTGCCATTCGGCCGCCGACCGTTGCGCCAGGTGAAAGCCGGATTCGAATCACAATCACGTCGGATCACAGTACGGGTGATATTGATCATTTGCTGCAAACATTTCATTCAATCGGAAAGGAGCTGCACATCATTTGAGGGGTTTTTTTGTGACAGGAACAGATACAGAAGTGGGGAAAACGGTTATATCCAGCGGAATCGCCGCTTTATTGCGAGAACATAACAAAGATGTCGGGGTGTATAAACCATTTTTAAGCGGGATATCGCGTCATCATCCAGATAGTGATACTAGTCTGCTGAAAGACATGTCGCAGACCAGTCTCTCCCATGAAGACATTACGCCTTTTGCCTTCAAGGCGCCGCTTGCACCATACGTTGCAGGGAAACTTGAGGGAAAGACTGTCACCATGGAAGAGGTTTTAAGCCATTGGGGGCGGATTAGAGAAAAACATGAATGCTTCATCGTAGAAGGTGCGGGCGGTATTTCTGTGCCATTGGGAGAGGACTATTTGGTCAGTCATGTCATAAAAGCGTTGCAGCTTCCCATGATTATTGTGGCACGTCCTCACCTTGGAACCATTAATCATACCTTTTTAACTGTCAAATATGCAGAAAGCATGGGGCTTCCAATTGCCGGAATTATCATCAATGGAATCAGTGACTCTCCTGATGAAGATGAAAAAACCAATCCTGAGATGATTGAGCGCTTATGCGGTGTTCCGATTTTAGGGGTTACGCCAAAGCTTGCCAACGTGACGAAAGAAACGGTTCTACATATGGTAAAAGACCATATCAATCTATCATTACTGATGAATCAAGTGGGGGTATGAGAATGAATCAATGGATGGAACTTGCAGACCGGGTGCTGGCTGGAGCAGAAGTGACTGACGAAGAGGCGCTTTCAATATTACATTGTCCTGATGAAGATATTTTGCTATTAATGCATGGAGCTTTTCATATCAGAAAACACTTTTATGGAAAAAAAGTAAAGCTCAATATGATTATGAATGCGAAATCCGGGCTCTGCCCGGAAAACTGCGGCTATTGTTCACAGTCTGCGATTTCGAAAGCGCCGATTGAGTCTTATCGGATGGTGAATAAGGAAACGCTGCTTGAAGGCGCGAAGCGGGCGCACGATCTGAATATCGGCACATATTGTATCGTGGCAAGCGGCAGAGGGCCGTCTAACAGAGAAGTGGATCAGGTCGTAGATGCGGTTCAGGAAATTAAAGAGACGTATGGATTGAAGATTTGTGCGTGTCTCGGACTGTTGAAGCCAGAGCAGGCGAAGCGGCTCAAAGATGCCGGAGTAGACCGCTATAATCATAATTTGAATACGTCACAGAGGAACCATTCAAACATCACGACCTCACATACATACGATGACAGAGTCAATACGGTTGAAATCGCAAAAGAATCGGGGTTGTCTCCGTGTTCAGGCGCCATTATCGGGATGAAGGAGACGAAACAGGATGTCATTGACATCGCCAAAAGCTTGAAGGCTCTTGACGCGGATTCCATTCCGGTGAATTTTTTGCATGCAATTGATGGCACGCCGTTAGAAGGCGTCAACGAATTAAACCCGCTGTATTGTTTAAAAGTGCTGGCGCTGTTCCGTTTTATCAATCCATCAAAAGAAATTCGCATTTCCGGAGGAAGAGAGGTCAATCTCCGCACATTGCAGCCATTAGGGCTTTACGCCGCAAACTCCATTTTTGTCGGAGACTACTTAACAACTGCCGGGCAAGAGGAGACGGAGGATCATAAAATGCTGAGTGATTTAGGCTTTGAAGTTGAATCAGTCGAAGAAATGAAGGCTAGTTTAAGTGCGAAAAGCTGAAAGAATCAATAAAAGCAATCGGTATGATGTCGATTGTTTTTATTTTTGAACAGAAAGGAGAAAATCACGTGACAATTGCATCGTCAACTGCATCTTCTGAGTTTTTGAAAAACCCATATTCTTTTTACGACACATTGCGAGCTGTTCATCCTATCTATAAAGGGAGTTTCTTAAAATACCCGGGCTGGTATGTCACAGGATATGAAGAAACGGCTACTATTTTGAAAGATGCGAGATTCAAAGTCCGCACCCCGCTGCCTGAGAGCTCGACCAAATATCAGGACCTTTCACATGTGCAAAATCAAATGATGCTGTTTCAGAACCAGCCTGATCATAGACGATTGCGGACGCTTGCCAGCGGAGCGTTTACGCCGAGAGCGACAGAGAGTTATCAGCCGTATATCATTGAAACTGTCCATCATTTGCTTGATCAAGTGCAAGGTGAAAAAAAGATGGAGGTCATTTCGGACTTTGCTTTTCCTTTAGCAAGCTTTGTCATAGCTAACATTGTAGGTGTACCGGAGGAAGATAGGGAGCAATTAAAGGAGTGGGCTGCGAGTCTCATTCAAACGATTGATTTTACCCGGTCAAGAAAGGCATTAACAGAGGGCAATCATATGGCTGTGCAGGCTATGGCATATTTCAAAGAGCTGATTCAAAAGCGAAAACGCCACCCTCAACAGGATATGATCAGCATGCTCTTGAAGGGGAAAGAAAATGATAAGCTGACGGAAGAGGAGGCGGCATCTACGTGCATATTGCTGGCGATCGCCGGACATGAGACAACGGTTAATCTCATCAGCAATTCAGTCCTTTGTCTGCTGCAGCATCCAGAACAGCTTTTGAAACTGAGAGAAAATCCAGATCTTATTGGTACCGCAGTTGAGGAATGTTTACGCTATGAAAGCCCCACGCAAATGACAGCCAGAGTTGCGTCAGAGGATATTGACATCAGCGGGGTGACGATTCGTCAAGGAGAACAAGTCTATCTTTTGTTAGGAGCGGCTAATCGAGACCCAAGCATTTTCACGAACCCCGATGTCTTCGATATTACGAGAAGTCCTAATCAGCATCTTTCATTCGGTCATGGCCATCATGTTTGTTTAGGGTCCTCGCTGGCACGATTAGAAGCGCAAATTGCGATTAACACTCTTCTGCAGCGGATGCCCAGCCTTAAGCTCGCGGATTTTGAATGGCGGTATCGGCCGCTTTTTGGATTTCGGGCGCTTGAGGAGCTGCCGGTGACTTTTGAATAAGCCTAAGAATATGAGTGCCAAAAAAGTGTCAGCCCCGCCGAAAATGGGCAATCTATAAAAAAGGGGAGTGAACATCGTGAAAAAAGTGCTGATCGCCGGCGGAAATGGTGTGATTGGGAGACTGCTTGCTGAAGGGCTTATTTCAGACTATGAAGTGACAGTGCTTGATAAAGATCATTTCGATGGCAAAGCCTCTTCCATTCAGGCTGACGCGGCAAATTATGAGGAGCTGTTGAAGAAGATTCCAAAAGATATCGATGCCATCTTGAATTTACTCGCTGTTAAAATCAAATACGATATTATGGACATCGCTGAGTTTGAAAAAATGACGGATGTTTTCTATAGGGCAAGCTATTATCTGTGCCGTGCGGCAGCGGAGCTCGGCATTCAAAAGCTCGTGTTCGCCAGCAGCAATCATGTCACAGATGTATACGAAAAAGACGGGCGCTCGCTCTTAGGACGGGAAATCACAACAAGCGATTATCCGCTGTCAAAAAACTTGTACGGTGTATTAAAGCTGACCTCTGAACAGATTGGCCATTTGTTTTATTTGGAAAATAAGCTATCAGTAATCAACCTTCGAATCGGAACAGTCGTGACAGATGAAATGGATACGCTGCATGAAAAAGAACGGACGAAAAAGACACTGCTTTCTCACCCCGATCTGCTGTCGATTTTTAAAGCCGCTATTGAGACCAATATCCGGTACGGCACTTATTACGCCGTCTCTGATAATCCGGGCCGGCCATGGTCCATTGAATCTGCCGTGAATGAACTTGGGTTTTCGCCACAAATCAATACGGCCGAACTTCTGAACGGGGAGGAGAACGGAGCATAATCATTTTCTAAGATTATGCTCTTTTTCTTTTGTTATCGGTCTCAATTCGCGGAAGCCCCCGCCCGGCCGGGGACTCTGTTCAAATGATTATAGACATGGCAATCACAGATTTGCTACATTTTAGACACGATATCGTCACATGCTGAGCTCGGTTTTCAAAAATATGATAACGCTTACAAAGAGAGGTGGGAGCTATCGCACATTCACTGAAAAACCGTCTGTTTGATATGTTGATTTATGGTTTCTTGCTGATGTTCGCTTTAATATGCGTACTTCCGTTCATTCATGTCATCGCAGCATCCTTTGCCACAGTAGAAGAAGTCGTGTCGAAAAAATTTATTTTAATACCGACCACTTTTTCGCTAGATGCTTATCGCTACATTTTTTCAACAGATATTATTTATAAGAGTTTGCTTGTTTCTGTGTTTGTGACAGTGATAGGCACTGCGGTCAGCATGTTTCTTTCTTCACTGATGGCTTACGGGTTATCCCGCCGTGATTTAATCGGCCGGCAGCCGCTCATGTTTCTCGTCGTATTTACGATGCTGTTTAGCGGCGGCATGATTCCGACTTTCCTTGTGGTCAAATCGCTTGGATTGCTCGATTCTTACTGGGCGCTTATTTTGCCGACAGCCATTAATGCCTTTAACCTGATCATTCTGAAAAACTTCTTTCAAAATATCCCGTCAAGCCTGGAAGAGTCCGCGAAAATTGACGGGTGCAATGATCTGGGCATATTCTTTAAAATTGTGCTGCCGCTGTCTCTTCCTGCGATCGCAACGATTTCACTATTTTATGCGGTCACGTATTGGAACACGTATATGACAGCCATCTTGTACTTAAATGATTCAGCAAAATGGCCGATTCAGGTGCTTCTGCGCCAAATCGTCATTGTATCAAGCGGTATGCAGGGGGATATGTCTGAAATGGGGTCGGGCAGCCCGCCGCCTGAGCAAACCATTAAAATGGCGGTCATAGTGGTGGCGACCATCCCGGTTCTGCTTGTCTATCCGTTTATACAAAAGCATTTTGCAAAAGGAGCTTTGCTGGGATCTGTCAAAGGATAAAGAAATATGAAACGGAGGGGTACGATGGGAAACAAATGGAGGGTGCTTTTGATTGTGCTTGTACTGGCACTCGGCGGAGTGCTGGCGGGCTGTAAAGGGGCTGATCAGTCTTCGGCTGAAGGCAAAGCTGGCCCGGATTCAAAGGTAAAGCTGTCTTGGATGGCGATTTTGTATCACCAGCAGCCGCCGAAAGACAGGGCGATTAAAGAAATTGAAAAGCTGACAAATACAGAACTCGACATCACCTGGGTTCCAGACGCGGTGAAAGAAGACAGGCTGAATGCGGCGCTTGCAGCGGGCAATCTTCCGCAAATCGTGACGATCCAGGATATTAAAAATTCGTCAGTCATGAATGCCTTCCGGTCAGGAATGTTCTGGGAAATCGGTGATTATATCAAGGATTATCCCAACTTAAACAAAATGAACAAACTCATTAATAAAAATGTGACAATTGACGGCAAGCTCTACGGGATATACAGAGAGCGCCCGCTTTCCAGACAGGGGATTGTCATTCGGAAGGACTGGCTGGACAATTTAAATCTGAAAACCCCGAAAACGTTGGATGAGCTTTATGAAGTGGCCAAAGCATTTACGGAGGACGACCCGGACAAGGATGGGAAAGATGATACATTCGGGCTGGCAGACCGTAATGACTTGATTTACGGCGCGTTTAAAACGATTGGCTCGTATGAAGGCATGCCGACAGATTGGAAGGAATCGGGCGGCAAATTCACGCCTGATTTCATGACACAGGAATACAAAGACACAATGAACTATATGAAAAAGCTGCGTGATAACGGGTATATGAATAAGGATTTTCCCGTCACAAGCAAAACCCAGCAGCAGGAGCTGTTTTCGCAAGGAAAAGCCGGAATTTATATTGGCAATATGGTAGATGCGGTCAATCTGCGCGACCATGCCTCTGATAAATCGATGAAGCTCGAGATCGTCAACCGTATAAAAGGCCCAGATGGGAAAGAGCGGGTATGGGCATCAGGAGGCCATAACGGCGTGTTTGCTTTCCCGAAAACGAGTGTGAAAACGGAAGCTGAGCTTAAACGGATCTTGGCTTTTTTTGACCGAATTGCCGAAGAAGATGTCTATAGCCTGATGACTTATGGCATTGACGGCGTTCATTACAACAAAGGTGAGGACAAAACGTTCACACGCAAAGAAAGCCAGGTAAAAGACTGGCAGACTGATATTCAGCCGCTGTCCGCCTTAATTGCCATTGATAAAGCCTACTTAAAAAACACTGGAGATCCGCTTCGGACGGCGTACGAGGAGCTGACCGAGGACAATGAAAAGATTATCGTCTCAAACCCGGCTGAAAGCCTTTATTCCGCATCGGAGTCGGAACGGGGGGATGAACTGAAGAAAATCATTGATGATGCGACTTATAAATATATGATTGGAGACATCACAGAAAGCCAGTTCGATAAAGAAGTGGAAAAATGGGAGTCAAGCGGAGGAAAACAAATTATTCAGGAATACGAAGAAGCATTTAAACAAACAAAATAATGTTGGGAAAACCCAAAACGCGCAAGCGGTTTTGGGTTTTTTACATGCTTCTTTTTTGCTGGCGGTAGTTTCCCGGTGTAATCCCCTCCAGCTTTTTAAAAGACCTGATAAAATTTTGCGAGTTTTTATATTTCAGCTTTTCGGCAATGTCCTTGACCGCCATGTCTGTTTCGGCAAGCCAGCTTTTCGCCATATGGTGTCGGTAGCTTGAGACATACTCGCTGAATGAAATACCCATTTCTTTTTTGAAAATGCTGCTTAAATAATTTGGGTTGTAATGCAGCCTGCGCGCGATTTCGTCCAGTGTCAATTCGGATTCAAACTCATGATGGATGATATGAATGATGTTGTCGGAAATATTTTTGTACTGGGCATCCGCGCGGGCGTTCACTTTGTCTGTCATCGGATCAATAAACTCATTTTTTAGCCAGTTTTCGGTATCCTCGAACGTTTTCAGCTCAAAAATTTGGTCATACAGCATTTTGTTTTCTTCAAGCTCAAACAATTCGATCCCAAGCACATGCATCAGCTCAATCACATGGTTCAAAAAACGGGCGATGGCGATTTGAAATTGATACGGGTTGGTGTTCTGGGTGAAAATGGCTTGCAAAATCGCGTGCAGGCATTTATCCGCTTTCTCCTTGTCTCCTGCTTTAACGGCATCGAACAGCTCATGCTGAAGCTGCTTTGGAAAATGGGTTTTGAAGGTTTTTTTCTGGTCAAGGTCTTCGTAAAAGATGATCGACTTGTTTTCCGCTTTAAGCCGGTATTTCAACGCTTCTGAGCCTTCCGCATAGGCTGTTTTCGCTTTTGTCAGCACATCAAACGGCTGGCTGATGCCGATGCTGACAGACAGCTGCAGCTCAGCTTCCGCTTTTTCCTGAATCATCCTTGCAGTCTCATTCAGCTCAGCTATGAATTCTTCTTTTGTCCCGCTTTGGTTGATCAAAATCGTCGCCTGCTGTTTGTCAACTACGGCGGGGGCAAGATGTTTGTCCGTCGGGATGCTGCGCTCAATCATGCTGTTGACGGCAAACAAAAGCAGATCCATATCTTTTTTCTCATAAGGCGTATGATTCAGTGTGTCAATTTGGAGCACAAGCAGGGCAAGGTGCCGCCAATTTTGCTTTAAGCCGAGGCTTTCAAAACGGTTATCAACCTCCTCATCCGTCAGTTTTCCAAGCATAAGCCTGACCATAAAATATTGCTGCAGATGAGTGGCCTGCTGCTTCATCGTTTCCTCAAGGTCGTCATTTCGGTCCTTCAGCTGCTTAAAGCTCTGTTCAATTAACTCAAATTCATTTTGAGGAGGCTGTTGTTTCTCTTGTATGGCTCCATGTCTTGCGAATGATTCGTAAAGCATCCTGATCGGCTTGTAAAAATGGCGGGAGCCCAGCCAAGAGAACAATAATGAAAGCGTTAACAAAATAAGGCATACTGCAAAAGTGATCCAGCCAATTGACTTGGCTTCTTTTTTTAGCTCGGGCAGGGAAACGAGAGAAAAATAAGTCCATGTATTATAGTCAGATTTTTGATAGGTGACTTTATAATGAATCCGGTCAATCACTGTTTCAAACTGTCCGCTATTGGCGGTTTGCGCCAGCACTTTTTGGACAAAGCCGTCGTTATGAAGAGATTCACCGACATCAGACATGTTGTTATGAAGGATAATGCGGCCTTTTTCATCGATGATAAACAGGTTGTTGGCGTTTGAATAGCCAGGCATATTTTTGACAAGCGAACAGCTCGGAATGCTTGCGGCGGCCAATCCTTTTGTATTTGTGCTGTTCAAAGGAAGCTGCTTAATTAAATTGATATTGTAGCGGCAGTTTTCTGCTGTGCTTTCTTTGGTTGAAATCAAATGATTGTTTTTCTCAAGCGTCCAATAGGAGCGGCTCGCTTTGTATTTCGTGTACGCTGAGGCTGCTTCATGAAGAGTGTCTGTATTCAAACGGTACAAACCGGAATTGTTCATGTACCATTTTTTCGTATAACTGACTAACGTCATGTTGGACAGATCGGTATCAAAGCTTTGCAGATAATTGAGCTCTTGGTTTACTTGGTTATAGATTTGAAATTGGTCTGAGTGCAAAGGCTCGGACAATGTGCGAAGGAGAGGCGGCGAACTCACATAGTGGGTTAAAGAGTGATCAACGGTTTTCAATATATGCTCGATGCTTTGCTGGGTCTGCTGGAGTGTGTCGAATTTTTCCTCCGAAACGTTGGAAATAGCCGTTTTCTGAGAGTGCTCGTACGAAAACAATCCGACCAAAATAACCGGAATGGTGCTGAGCAGGCAGAAAAACGTGATCAGTTTGTAGTAAAACTTGTATTGGCTTCTTTTCATAAAACCCCCCATTTCATAACATCCACTTCACCTTAATACAATTAATCCAAAGATTGATAGATATTGTCAATAATCATTTTCTAATATCGGTGTCTTTTTTTCAGGTGGACCTGCTGAACCCTTGATTATAAAGGGATAAAACAGGATGTGATCATATGATTGTAGACGGACTTTTGCCTGCTGCGCTACAGTGAATGCAAGAACCCGTGAAAGGAGGCTAGGAAAAAATGAAAACAGCAGAAGCGCAAGCGCCGGCTGTTGATACAGTCATTTTTAAAAAAGAAAAAAGAAAGCGCTTACTAAGTAAGCTGATTCAGCAAAAATATTTGTACTTGATGATTTTGCCTGGGTGTATTTATTTTTTGCTTTTTAAGTATGTCCCGATGTGGGGAATTGTGATTGCGTTTCAGGATTATCAGCCGTTCCTCGGCATTTTGGGCAGTGAGTGGGTGGGGCTGAAGCATTTTATCAGGCTGTTTACTGAGCCTACATTTTTTCTCTTGTTAAAAAACACGCTCGTGTTATTTGCTTTGAACCTGGCCATATTTTTCCCGGTGCCGATACTGCTGGCGCTTCTATTGAACGAAGTGCGGATTGCTCTCTTTAAAAAATTTGTTCAGACGCTGATTTATATCCCGCATTTTATGTCTTGGGTCATTGTTGTATCGCTTTCGTTTGTGCTGTTAACGGTAGACGGAGGCTTGATTAATGAACTGATTGTGTTTTTTGGCGGTGAAAAAATCAATTTTCTGCTGAACGAAGAATGGTTCCGGCCCCTGTATATTCTGCAGGTTATCTGGAGGGAAGCAGGCTGGTCGACGATCATTTATCTGGCGGCCATTACAGCGGTTGACCCCCAGCTGTATGAAGCGGCGAAAATGGACGGAGCGGGACGGCTGCGGCAAATGTGGCATATTACGCTGCCCGCCATTAAAAGCGTTATCGTCGTTTTGCTGATTTTGAAAATCGGAGACACGCTGGAGCTTGGCTTCGAGCATGTGTATTTGCTGTTAAATGCGACTAACAGGGAAGTGGCGGAAATTTTTGATACGTACGTTTATACTGCAGGGCTGAAACAGGGCCAATTCAGCTACAGTACAGCAGTCGGCGTATTTAAAGCGGCGGTCGGGCTGATTTTGGTCATGCTAGCGAATCGTTTGGCGAAGAAATTTGGCGAGGAAGGAATTTATTAAGAAAGGGATGGGATCAATGGATCAATCAATCGCTGTAAAATCGCCTCTTACGTACGCGGAGGCATTGGCAAAAACCATTATGAATACGTACACAGTCGAGGAGCTGCCTCCTGCAAACCGCTGGCACTACCATCAGGGTGTTTTCTTATGCGGTGTATTGCGGCTGTGGAAAGCAACCGGGGAAAAGCGGTATTTTGAGTATGCGAAGGCCTATGCAGATCTCTTAATCGATGATTATGGCAATCTATTATTTAGAAGAGATGAACTGGACGCCATTCAAGCGGGTCTCATTCTTTTTCCATTATACGAGCAGACGAAGGATGAACGGTATGTCAAAGCGGCAAAAAGGCTGCGCGGCTTATATGGAACACTGAACCGGACGTCTGAGGGCGGTTTTTGGCACAAAGACGGTTATCCTTACCAAATGTGGCTTGACGGCTTATACATGGGGGGGCCGTTCGCACTGAAATATGCCAATCTGAAGCAGGAGCCGGAGCTGTTTGATCAGGTTGTGCTGCAGGAGTCATTAATGAGAAAGCATACGAAGGATGCAAAAACCGGACTCTTTTATCACGCCTGGGATGAAGCGAAAAAAATGCCTTGGGCCAATGAAGAGACAGGCTGTTCACCGGAATTTTGGGCACGTTCCATCGGCTGGTACGTCATGTCTCTTGCTGACATGATTGAAGAGCTGCCGAAGAAGCATCCAAACCGTCATGTGTGGAAAAACACGCTGCAGGACATGATGGAAAGCATCTGCCGCTATCAAGACAAGGAGACCGGGTTATGGTATCAGATCGTTGATAAGGGAGACAGGTCTGATAACTGGCTGGAAAGCTCAGGATCCTGCCTGTACATGTACGCATTTGCGAAGGGAATCAATAAAGGCTATTTAGACAGAGCTTACGAAACAACACTGCTAAAAGCGTATCAAGGCTTGATTCAGCATAAAACCGAAACATCAGAAGACGGCGCGTTTCTCGTCAAAGACATATGTGTCGGAACGTCAGCCGGTTTCTATGACTATTATGTCAGCCGCGAAAGAAGCACAAACGACCTGCACGGAGCCGGCGCGTTTATTTTAGCTATGACAGAGCTGGAGCCTCTTTTTAGGTCAGCGGGGAAATGACAAAAAAGATACGTACGGCTTTGTGTGTGATCGTCTCAGTGCTCTTTTTGGCATCATGCTCAAGCAGGCCGGACGGAATGCATGTCATTCTCTTTTCTGATATGCAGGCTGGCGTACAGGAAAAAATAAAAAAGGCCGCCGAGCAGAATGCCGGGAAGGTCGATATCTTTCCAGCTTTTCAGGAAAAACTGCTGACTGAAATTACCGCCCATGAGGGAGATGTTTTCATCGTGCCTGAAGACATGTTTCAAGCTTACGATGATCCGGAAAATTTTCAGCCGTTAATCGGATTGCCTCCTAAAAAAACATCTCCTTATACAACTGTTAATAAAAAAACAGGAGAAAAAACGATCTATGCCGTTCAGATCGAAAAAGGGAAAAAACAGCTGAACGGCTATTCTTTTCGATTGAATCGCGATATGGCGGCGTTTATCCCTGTGTATGCTGAAAAAACAGAGGAAGCGCTGCAGCTGATTTCTCAACTAACTGAAGCCCGATAGAGGTGAGGATATTGAAGAACATCGTCTTTTGCGGATTGAGCAGCAGAGCATTCAGTATGTTTATCAAACCGCTGTTGGAGCGGTTTTCAACTCATTATGAGATTACGGGATTGCTGGATGCCGATCCGAAACGTTTTGCCGTTTGCAAAAAGAAATTTCCCGAGCTGGCCCACGTGCCCGAGTTTAGCGAAGATGCTTTTGACGAGATGATGCGCGTGTCAAAGCCTGATATCGTCATTGTGGCAGGCAGGGACGATACGCATGTCACATATATTGTAAAAAGCCTTCAGTGGGATACAGATGTAATTACTGAAAAACCAATGGTGACAACAGTGCAGGATGCCAATCGGGTGCTTGAAGCGGAGGCCAAAAGCGAAGGAAAAGTCACCGTCGCGTTTAACTATCGCTACAGCCCGTTTCATCGGAAAATAAAAGAAATGATTCTGGACGGAAAAATAGGCAGGGTCACCTCCGTTGATTTAAATTGGTATATTGATACGTATCATGGCGCCAGCTATTTTAAACGCTGGAACAGGTCGAGACAGTTTTCCGGCGGTCTTTCTGTCCATAAATCAACACATCACTTTGATCTCGTCAATTGGTGGCTCGGGCAAAATCCGGAAGAGGTATTTGCTTATGGCGCCTTGAATTACTATGGGCCGGACAGTGAGTGGAACCCCTTGCCCGAAGAAGACGGGCGTTTTTGCGGGACGTGCCGGGTCAAAGAAAAATGCCACTACTATTCAAGGTGGCATCCCCGTTCCTCTAAAGCTTCTATAAAAGATGATCATCTCGAAGCAGGAGACCAGTCTAGCTTATATACTGCATACAGGCCTGACGCGTGTATTTTTGACGAGGAAATTGACATCGAGGATACGTACGTAGCGGCAGTCAAATATGATGGCGGCGCACTGTTAAGCTACTCGATTGTTTTTTCGGCCCCGTATGAAGGCTACCGGCTGACGATCAACGGCACAAAAGGGCGTATTGAATCAAATGAATTTCACGAACCTTCCAGAATTCCGTTTGCTTTTCCTGAGCAGACAATCGAATACTATCCGCTTTTTGAATCAAAGCAGACGATACAAGTAGTCAAAAATGAAGGGGGGCATGGCGGAGGTGATCCGCTTTTGCTTGAGGATCTTTTTTTAGGAAAAGACCCGCTGCGCCGCTATGATATTTTAGCCGGGGCTGAAGCTGGAGCCTACTCCATCGCGGTTGGTGAGGGAATGTGGCGCTCGGTTGCCGAAAAGAAGCCGATCGGCATGAAAGAGCTTTTTCAGATGCAGAATGTATAATGCAAAAAAAGGAGGGGGCACCATGGAACATGATGGCTCACTGGGACGGATGCTGCGTTTTTGCGAATGGATCATGAGATTTGCGTATACAAACTTGCTGTGGCTGTTTTTTACGTTGCTCGGTCTCGGTGTGTTTGGCGTCATGCCCGCGACCGCGGCTTTATTCGCTGTCATGCGGAAGTGGATTCAGGGGCAGGACAACGTTCCGGTGCTCAAAACGTTTTGGCAGGAATACAAGGGTGAATTTTTTCGTTCAAATCTGCTCGGAGCTGTACTGGCGCTCATCGGAGTGATCATTTATATTGATTTGGCCTTCATTTATCCAAGTCATTTCCTTCTGCACATCCTGCGCTTCGCCATTATGATATTTGGCTTTTTGTTCGTATCCATGCTTTTTTATGTGTTTCCGCTGCTTGTCCATTTTGACTGGAAAAAACGTCTGTATGTGAAATTTTCGCTCTTGCTCAGTGTGGCGTATTTGCAATATACGCTTACTATGCTTGCGCTGACTGTTGCTCTCTTTTTCTTGCTTGCGTACCTGCCCGGCATTGTCCCTTTTTTCAGCGTCAGCCTTATCAGCTACTGCCATATGCGGATTGTTTATGCCGTGCTGCTGAAAGTGGAGCAGCAAGGCGGCGAGCCACAGAGGGAATCCCATATACGGAAAGCTTTTTATCCGGAAACGAGATAATCATCATTTCTCTATCATAAGGCTGTTCCAAACGGAATAGATTGATAGAGAAAGGAGAGCGGATAAAATGCTGAAGGTAGCGGTATTTGATGAAGAGCATGAAAAAGACTTACAGACGGAAATCAATTCATTTTTAAAAGGGATATCGGAGGAGCAGCTGATTGATATCAAATATACGGTTTCGGCAGCGTGCGACCCAGACGGCGAGCAGCTTTACTGTTTTTCCGCCCTTATCTTATATCGCAAATAAAAAGATCTTTCCGCAGGCACGGAAAGATCTTTTTTGTTAATATGCTTTTTTCACTCTTGGACTTCTCGGTTTATCGAGTTTCTCCGCTTTTTTGATCTCTCTTCTTTCTTTTGAGAGCGATTGATAGAGAGAGGCAATCATCAGCAGGATAACGATAGAAAACGGCAGCGCTGCCAGAATCGCTGTGTTCTGCAAAGCGGCAAGCCCTCCGGAATATAGGAGCACAGCCGCCATGGCAGACTGAATGATGCCCCAGCTGAGTTTCACAGAATTCGCCGGATTTAAAGAACCGTACGACGTCTGCATGCCCAGCACGAATGTAGCTGAATCTGCAGACGTGATAAAAAATACTGCGATCAGAATCAATGCAAGGATCGATGTCACCATTGTCAGCGGATAGTGATCAAGTGTTCCGAACAGCATCGTTTCAGTGGACAGCTTTGCTACATTGAACGCGCCTTTTTGCTGGAGATCCATGGCTGATACGCCGAAAATGGAGAACCATAGAAATGTCAAAATACAAGGTGTCACCAAGACGCCGATTAAAAATTCGCGTATCGTCCGGCCTCTGGATACACGGGCGATGAAAATGCCGACAAATGGAGACCAGGAAATCCACCATGCCCAATAGAAAATCGTCCAGCTGTTAATCCATTCGCGTTTTTCAGGATCATTCGGTGTCAGTCTGAAGCTCATTTGAACAATATTTTGAATGTATTGTCCGATAGAATCTGTAAATGAGTTCATTATCAGCACTGTAGGCCCGACAACGAGCATAAACAACATTAACAATCCGGCCAATACCATGTTTGTGTTGCTTAAATACTTAATTCCTTTTCCGAGTCCGCTCCACGCAGAAAGTAAAAAGAGCACTGTCACAATAATGATTAAAACCAATTGGACGATAAACGCATTCGGAATGCCGAACAGGTAATTCAAACCGCCATTAATTTGGGTTGCGCCAAGACCAAGACTAGTTGATACCCCGACAACAGTGGCGAAAACTGCAATACAGTCAATGGCCTTTCCGATCGGTCCGTTTACTTTATCCCCGAGAATCGGTGACAGTGTGCTGCTGATTAATCCGGGCGCGCCTTTGCGGAATTGGAAATAGGCAATGCATAATGCCACAATGGCATAAATGGCCCAAGCGTGCAAACCCCAGTGGAAAAACGTATAGCGGAGTGCATCTCTGAAGGCTTGGGGGGTTTCTGTTTCACCTGATGGAGAGCTAATTGCGTAATGGCTGATCGGTTCAGCCGCACCGTAGAATACTAAGCCGATTCCCATGCCTGCGCTGAACAGCATGGCAAACCATGATAATAACCCGAATTCCGGTTTTTCATCAGGCTTTCCGAGTTTGATTTTTCCGATCGGGCTGAAAATCAAAAAGAGACAAAACCCGACAAACAAAGAGACAACTAAAAGATAATACCAACCAAATGAATCGGTAATAAATGCTTGTGCCGATTGAGACACATTTTGCAGGCTGTCAGGAGAAATAACACCCCATAATACAGCTGCAGCTGTGATTGCAATCACAATCCAAAATACACTAGATATATGTTTCAACATTTCTCACCCTCTAATTTTTTGTGTACGCCTATATCTTGCTCGCAGGCTTAGTATGGTCGTACGATGGCAGCTCATTCCTCTCTTAAAATTACCCCGCAATCAGGTGAAACAAAACAAGTCTCACCCTAACATGAATGCGGGGAATGTTCAAATGTGAGTTTGGCGGCAAGAGATTTAAAGAGTAATGATTAAGAACGGGCGTATTGCCCGGCATTTAGCCCTGCAAGCCTGCCTGTGACAAGGGCGGAGGTAATATTGTATCCGCCTGTGTAGCCGTGGATATCCAGAATTTCACCGCAAAAATAAAGCCCCTCCATTTTTTTAGAAGCCATCTTTTTCGGGTCAATTTCTTTTACAGATACCCCGCCTCCCGTGACAAATGCCTTATCAAGCGACAGTGTGCCATTTGCGAGGACAGTAAACTGCTTGCAGTCCCTTACAAATTGTCTGAAAGGATCCTTCGGCAGCTCAGAAAACGATACGTTCGGAGAGATGCCGTTTTTTTCGAGCAGGAATAGGAGATAGCGCTCCTGCATCCAAGGCTTCAGCACGTTTTTAATGGTTTTTTTCGGTGCTTCCTTCAGTTCTTTATACATCTTTTGGAAAAGCGTTTCTTCATTGATATCCGGATACAAGTCGATTCTGATCGGCACTTGAGGCTGTTTTTTCAGCTCTTTTACGACAAATTGGCTGCATCTGAGAATGGCAGGTCCTGAGAGGCCGAAATGGGTAAACAGCATGTCCATTTTATGTGTGATAATCGGTTTGCCTTTTTTATTTAACACACTGACGGCTACATCTCTTAGTGATAAGCCCTGAAGTGTTTTTTGCTTAATGAACGGTTCGCCAGAAGTGACGGGAACCTCTGTCGGAAACAGCTCTGTTATGGTATGGCCCGCGGCTTCAGCCCATTCATAGCCGTCTCCCGTGCTTCCGGTATGAGGCACGCTTTTACCGCCTACAGCGATAATGACTGCCTGGCTATGGATCATTTCGCCATTATTCGTCACAATCCCTGCTGCCTGTCCATCTTCATATATAACAGATTTAATTTTCTCGTTCGTTCTGATTGTTACGCGGAGCTGCTTCAGCCTGTTTAACAGCGCGTCAACGACACTTTGGGCTTTGTCGGTCACAGGGAACATCCGGCCGTGATCCTCTTCCTTCAATTGAATGCCGAGGTTTTCAAAAAACTTGATAATGTCCTCATTATTAAATTCAGAAAACGCGCTGTATAAAAAACGCCCGTTGCCGGGGATGTGCTTGATAATTTCTTCCACAGGAAGACGGTTCGTCACATTACAGCGGCCGCCCCCGGAAATCGCGAGTTTCCGTCCTAATTTATTTCCTTTATCTATCAGCAACACGCCAGCGCCCTGTTCTCCTGCTGCAATCGCAGCCATCAAGCCTGAAGGGCCTCCGCCGATTACGATTACGTCATATTGTTTCATCTTTATCATCAACTTTCTTTTCATTTCGTGTGCGGACACCCCCGTCCGCAGTACTATTATAGCGAAAGAAAGCCGCTCCTTAAACGTCTTTTGCCGCGGACATGAATGTTCACAGGATTGCTTTTGTATTTATTACCGTCTAAATGCCCAGTTGTGGTAAAATAGAAAAGTTGAATCTTCGTAGAAAATGGTGATGAAGAAACATGTCAAGCAAACTGTTAAGAGGCACGTTTGTATTAACGCTCGGTACATATATATCGCGGATTCTGGGGATGGTCTATTTAATTCCCTTCAGCATTATGGTCGGGGCGACAGGCGGTGCATTATTTCAATACGGATACAACCAATACACTTTATTTTTGAATATTGCTACGATGGGCTTTCCGGCCGCTGTTTCTAAATTTGTTTCCAAATATAATTCAAAAGGGGATTATGAGACAAGCAGGAAAATGCTCAAGGCGGGCATGTCGGTTATGCTCGTCACAGGAATGATAGCCTTTTTCATTCTGTATCTATCGGCTCCGATGTTTGCGGAAATATCGCTGGGAGGCAAGGATAATAACGGCTTGACAATTGATCATGTCGTTTATGTCATCCGCATGGTCAGCTTAGCGCTTTTGGTCGTACCGATTATGAGCCTTGTCCGCGGATTCTTTCAAGGGCACCAAATGATGGGTCCGACAGCTGTTTCCCAAGTCGTTGAACAGATTGTCCGCATCATCTTTCTATTGAGTGCGACATTCTTGATTTTGAAGGTTTTCAACGGCGGCCTTGTCATCGCTGTGGGCTATGCAACCTTCGCAGCGCTGATCGGTGCCTTCGGAGGGCTGGTCGTGCTTTATATTTATTGGAACAAACGGAAGGGCAGCCTGCTGGCGATGATGCCGAATACGGGTCCGACAGCAAACCTAAGCTACAAGAAAATGTTTTTCGAGCTGTTCAGCTATGCTGCTCCGTACGTTTTTGTCGGACTAGCCATCCCTTTGTATAACTATATTGATACAAATACGTTTAACAAAGCGATGATTGAAGCCGGTCATCAAGCCATCAGCCAAGACATGCTTGCGATTCTAACCCTGTATGTTCAGAAGCTCGTGATGATCCCGGTTTCCCTAGCAACTGCTTTCGGACTGACATTAATTCCAACGATTACTGAATCGTTTACAAGCGGAAACTATAAGCTGTTAAATCAGCAGATTAATCAAACGATGCAGACGATCCTGTTTTTAATTATTCCGGCTGTTGTCGGGATCTCTCTATTGTCAGGACCGACGTATACGTTCTTTTACGGGTCAGAGAGCCTTCACCCTGAACTGGGGGCAAATATTTTGCTATGGTATTCGCCAGTCGCGATTTTGTTCTCTTTGTTTACAGTCAACGCAGCCATTCTGCAGGGCATCAATAAGCAAAAATTTGCGGTTGTCAGCCTTGTGATCGGTGTCGTGATCAAGCTTGTGCTGAATGTTCCGCTGATCAAGCTGATGCAGGCTGACGGAGCGATTTTAGCGACGGCGCTTGGATATATCGCTTCACTTTTATATGGGTTTATCATGATTAAGCGCCATGCAGGCTATTCGTATAAGATACTAGTTAAACGAACTGTTTTGATGCTTGTCTTATCAGCCATTATGGGTATTGCCGTGAAAATCGTGCAGTGGGTATTAGGCTTCTTTATTTCCTATCAGGATGGCCAGCTGCAAGCTGCG
Organism: Bacillus sp. LJBS17; assembly: GCF_019334685.1. Taxonomy (NCBI): domain Bacteria; kingdom Bacillati; phylum Bacillota; class Bacilli; order Caryophanales; family Bacillaceae; genus Bacillus; species Bacillus sp. LJBS17. The sequence goes on along the minus strand of NZ_CP079759.1, from coordinate 2,980,241 downwards.
ATTGTTGTGGTGATCGCGGCCGCTGTTGGCGGAGCTGTCTACCTGTATTGCGGCTACCGATTAGGATTTTTACAGAAAATTTTAGGCCGCCGTTTGCCAGGTTTCTTAAGGAAAGGCAGACATGCAGGCTGATGAACTAGATATGATGAAACTGAGGGCTCGCATGCTGCGGGCTTTCTTTTATAAAGGAGAGATTGGGAATGAGACTTGATAAGCTGCTTGCCAACAGCGGGTATGGTTCCAGAAAAGAAGTCAAAGCCGTTGTAAAGGCTGGAGCCGTGATGATCGACGGCAAACCTGCCAAAGATGTAAAGGCGCACGTTGATCCTGATACGCAGGAGGTGACCGTATACGGGGAACCGGTTGATTATCGAGAGTTCATTTATCTTATGATGAATAAACCGCAGGGCGTGCTGTCGGCGACTGAGGACAGCCGGCAGCAAACAGTGGTCGATCTGCTGACGCCGGAGGAGATGAGATTTGAGCCATTTCCAGCCGGCAGGCTTGATAAAGATACAGAGGGCTTTTTGCTGCTCACAAATGATGGCCAGCTCGCACATCGGCTCCTTTCTCCTAAAAAGCATGTTCCAAAAACATATGAAGTCCATTTAAAATCACAGATTTCTAGGGAAGACATCTCCGATTTGGAAACGGGTGTCTACATAGAGGGCGGCTATAAAACAAAGCCGGCAAGAGCGGAAATCAAAACAAACAACAGTGGCAATACCGTGATATACCTGACAATTACAGAAGGAAAATACCATCAGGTCAAGCAAATGGCAAAGGCAGTCGGCAATGAAGTGGTTTATCTGAAGCGGCTTTCGATGGGACGCGTTTCCCTAGATCCCGCTCTGGCACCCGGAGAATACCGTGAGCTGACAGAGGAAGAGCTTCATTTGCTCAATGAGCCGCAAGCATGACAAAAACCCCGCATATCGAATGCGGGGTTTTATTTATAAGCACACAAAAACAAGGCTCAGTAGTTTCTGCGCCCTATTATCTATCGGGCCGCTCTCAGGCGGCCCTATGTAATTTTTCAATTTATGAGGTAATCTTTACTTTCTTTCTCGTTGTCTCCCACTTGCCACGGCTTGGACTATGAACAAGATCATTATATGCCAACACATTTAAGTCTCTTTGAATCGTTCTAGGTGTAATGCCGAATTCGTCAACCAGTTCCTGTGTTGTCACAAGACCTTTTTCTTGGATAAACATGTAAACTGATTTGATTCGAGTTAGCATACGGTTTGTTGAAGGTTTCAAAAAACCACTCCCTATCATAAGATCGGATGGACTTGACTAACCACAACTCACGACTATCAACTGCGTACGAAATAGCAACAAAGGCAGACATCTGTAATTGTTATAATAATTCGCCCTCATTATACACGATATTGCAGTGATGAATCTAGGGATAACTCCTATTAATTTTTTCCAATTCGCGTTGGGCAGCCATCCTTGTTGGATTACTATGTATTTCGGCTCAATATTATTATGGTTAAAGAAACTTTTTTTATTCTGTTTCGTAGTAAATTTTGGAGGTGGGAGAGTTTTGACAAATTTGCTTGAAGCTTCAATAGAACAGGCCGGGTATACAAGCCGAAAAAAAGTGCTCACCGATGTTTTTCTGGAAGTCAGAAAAGGGGAACTGGTTGGACTGATCGGAGCTAACGGCGCCGGAAAAAGCACCGCAATCAAGGCGATACTCGGCCTTTCAGAAGATTTTAAAGGGCATATTGCCTGGAACGACTGTTCATTTGCATATATTCCGGAGCATCCGTCCTTCTACGAAGAACTGACGCTGTGGGAGCATTTGGATCTGATCAGCACACTCCACGGCATTGAAGAGAGTGAATTTGCGCATCGGGCCCAAAGCCTGCTGCAGACGTTTTCGCTTGATCAGGTCAAACATGAGCTGCCTGTCACCTTTTCGAAGGGCATGCAGCAAAAACTAATGCTTATCCAGGCCTTTCTCTCTAAGCCGGATATGTATGTGATTGATGAACCGTTTATCGGCCTTGATCCGATATCGACGAAACGCTTTGTGGACATGCTTAAGGCTGAAAAAGAACGTGGAGCCGGAATTCTTATGTGCACGCATGTACTCGATACCGCGGAAAAAATCTGTGACCGGTTTTATATGATTGAGAAAGGTTCATTATTTCTCCAAGGCACGTTAAAAGATATTCAGGACAAGACCGGATTAGAGGGGCAGTCATTGCTTGACTGTTTTTATAAGGCAGTTCAAGGTGATCGGCCATGAACGGGCGTACGCTCTTTTTTCGAAGGCTGTTTGACTATTACAAGTATCAGTTTAAAGTGTTGCATGCGGTCATTGACTGGACAGTCGCTCTCTATATTGTTTTGCCGGCGATTGCTTTTGTCATCTATCAGTATATTGATTTGATGAATGGAAGAGGCCTTCTTTATGAGTGGTCTGAAGTGGCGGAGTGGAGATGGCTGTACGCTGTGTGTGGGGTGATCATGTTTACAGGCTCGATTCGTACATTTTTAATGGAAGCGGACAAAGTGTTTTTGCTGCAAAAGAAAGAAATCATCTATCAGCTCAAACGGTACGCGCTTTTGTATTCTTTTCTCGTCACGATGGCTAAATGGCTGCTTCTCTTTTTCATTGTCCTTCCCTTGATCAGTCATTCTGTTCACATCACATTCGCAGAAAGCACTGCTCTATTGTGTTATTTGTTTGGCCTTCATATATTCTTTTTATCCTTAAAGCAAGACAGGATCAGAAAGCCGCGCTCTATTTCGAGATGGATTGGTGATATCCTTGTCAGAGCTATATTTTTTGCTGGTTCTGCTATCCTGATTGTTTTGACTCAGTGGCACTTGCTTGCGCTTTTTGGCATTTTATTTTTGCTTTTCTCAGTTATCCGCAGTTTGAAAAAGACGGCTTCGTTCACGGCTTTTGAAGCTGAGGTGACTGAAGAGAAAAAAAGCAGGCTTGCCCTTGCAGGACTTGTGATGATGATGAGTCAGGAGGCGGGAATGCCAAAAGTAAAAGACAGGATGAGAAGAAAACCGTTATTATACCGAAATTCAAAAAGGATATTTAAAAGACGAACGATCTGCACAGGCTATAAGGAATTGTTTTTTAAAGTCATGCTGAGGAATGGCGAGTATGCGAGGCAGATGTACATGCTATTGTCAGCTTTCACCGTTCTCATATTTGTTTCCCCAATTTGGCTGAAGGTGATTGCGCTGCTGGTCTATACAGGTGTTTGCCGTTATATCCTGACGCTTATTTTTGACAAGGTCATGGATGCCCCTTTTTTAATTGGCACCGATAAGGAAAGTGATGAATATTATCGGGCCAGAAAAAACTGTATCAACATCCTGCACTATGCGTTTGCCGCCTGTTGTTTTTTAGCGGCCGCTGTCTCTTTATTGTTTACATAAAAAACCCAAACGACGACGTTTGGGTTTTTTGGTCTATGTTATAAAATAAACAGCTGGATGAAAAACAGAATGGCGAAAACGATGACGAGCGGATGAATCTCTCTCCATTTTCCCCGCGCCGCTTTTACGATCGGATATGAAATAAAGCCAAGCGCAATTCCTGTTGAAATGCTGGATGTCAAAGGCATGGCCAGAATGACGAGAAACGCTGGAAATGCCTCGTCCATCTCTTTCCAGTTCATATTGGAAACCGAGCCCATCATCAAGCTGCCGACGATAATCAAAGCAGGCGAGGTGATGGCGGCTATACCGGACAAGGCGCTGACAAGCGGACTGAAAAACATTGAAGCCGCAAACATCACCGCGACAGTCAAAGCCGTAAGCCCCGTTCTTCCCCCGGCTGCGACACCGGCGGAAGATTCGATAAATGCGGTCGTCGGACTTGTGCCGAAAACAGCTCCTACTGTCGTCGCTGTTGAATCAGCAAGCAGCGCTTTTCGCACGTTAGGCAGCTTGTTGTTTTTCATCAGCCCGGCTTGCTCGGCAACTCCGATCATCGTGCCTGTCGTATCAAAAATGGTGACTAATAGAAAAGAAAAGACGACAGCGTACAGGCCGTGATGAATGACATCGCCAAAAGCGGTAAATGGATTTGAGATCATCAATCCTTCCGGCAAATGAGGAAGCGACATAAATCCCTTTGGAAAATGGAGCTGACCGGTGAAAAAGGCGATCAAAGCGGTAGCTGCCATTCCGATAAATAAAGCGCCGCTTACATTCAGCACCATCAGGACCACGCTGATCAAAAGGCCAACCAGCGTTAAGATAACACCAGGTGAATGCAGATTGCCGAGAGTGACCAGGTTTGACTCATCAGCTGCCACAATTCCCGCTTGACGCAAACCGATAAAAGCAATAAACAGCCCGATCCCAGTTGTGATCCCGTATTTTAAATTGTTTGGAATCGCTTCTATAAGTTGTTTTCTTAAAGGCGTTAACGATAGAATAATGAAGAGAACCCCTGCTGTAAATACTGCGCTGAAAGCTGTTGCGTACGTGATGCCGCCATCGCTTGCGCTTACGACATGAAAGGCTAAATAAGCGTTCAAGCCCATGCCGGGCGCAATAGCAATCGGATAATTTGCTGCCAGGGCCATCCACAGCGTTCCGACAATGGAGGCAATAATCGTTGCGGTGAACACCTGGTCGAAAGGAACCCCGGCGTTAGCCAGAATGACCGGATTGACCACGACGATATAGACCATTGTGAAAAAGGTCGTCAGCCCTGCTATGATTTCTTGCTTTATGGATGTTTGCTGCTCTTTTAGATGAAACATAGTATCCTCCAATTACGAACGTTTTAACAAAACACCATTAATATTATTCGTTTTATTTGGTTTTTGCAAGTCATTTCTTGCGGAAAGGGGATCATTATGAACTGGGAAGTTGAAGTGATCAGAAAAAAAGAGGATTTAATTCGTGATACGCAGGAATTTTTGAGAATCAACAGTGTCATGGACGAAACAACCGCCGGACCCGGTAAACCGTTTGGAGAAGGGGTAAACGCCAGCCTGACTTCATTGCTGGAGCTTGGAGAAAAAGAAGGCTTTACAACAAAAAATCTTGACGGCTTTGCAGGTCATATTGAATGGGGGGAGGGCGATGACATTATCGGCGTACTTTGCCATGTTGACGTCGTGCCGCCGGGAGATGGGTGGACGAGTGATCCATTTTCAGCTGAAATCCGCAACGGACGGATTTATGCAAGGGGCGCCATTGATGACAAAGGCCCGACAATGGCGGCATTCTACGCGCTGAAAATCGTGAAAGACATGAATCTGCCCCTGTCCAAGCGAGTCAGAATGATTATCGGAACAGATGAAGAAAGTGATTGGAGATGCGTAGAGCATTATTTCAAGCATGAAGAAATGCCAACAATGGGCTTTGCGCCTGACGCCGATTTTCCGATCATTAATGCGGAAAAAGGGATCATCGATGCTTCTTTACTTATTCCACACCGTCCAAATCAAGCAGAACCAAAGGCAGTGCTTGTCTCGTTTCAATCAGGCCTTCGTTTGAACATGGTGCCTGATGCTGCGGAAGCTGTCATTGAAGGGCCGAAAAATGAAGAGATTCTGTCTTCATTTAAAGACATGCTCCGCACGACGGACCAAAAAGGGGAAGCTGCAATAGAGAACGGACAGCTCATTTTGCGTATGTACGGTCTTTCCTGCCATGCGATGGAACCGAACAATGGGATCAATGCCGGTATTTTATTGTGCGAATTTCTCCAGCAGACTGAGCTTGACGATGCAGGAAAGCGGTTTGTGCAAGTTGTGACAGATAAGTTCTTAGGTGATACAAGAGGAAAAAAACTGGACATCGACTGTGAGGATGAAATCAGCGGTGAGCTGACATTAAATGTCGGAACACTGCGCTATAAAGAAGGGCAAGGAGGCGAGCTCGGGATCAATATCCGCTATCCTGTGACAGCAGAAAGCAAAGCGATTCGCGATGCATTCGAAAGTGCATCTGAATTTGATCTGGGAGAATTCAAAGACAGCAAGCCGCATCACGTGTCCGCAGATCATCCGTTAGTCAAAACCCTGCAAAAGGTTTATGAAGGCCAGCTGGGTAAAAAAGCTGACTTAATCTCAATCGGCGGGGGGACATATGCGAGATCCTTAAAAGCCGGTGTCGCGTTCGGCCCGCTGTTCCCCGGACGCCCTGACAGCGCACACCAAAAGGATGAATATATCGAAATTGATGACCTGCTGAGATCGACAGCGTTATATGCTCAGGCCATTTACGAGCTTGCAAAATAAAAGGACCGGCTTCTGCTGAAGCCAGTCCTTTTTTTAAATAAATGACCATAAATCAGTTGATAAGTACCGTTCTCCTGTATCAGCTGTCATGCAGACCACAACTTTGTCAGGAGAGAGGCGTTTCGCTGTTTCGATTGCCGCGAAGCAGGCAGCGCCTGATGAAGGACCGACAAGAATTCCTTCTTCAGCAGCAAGCCGTCTTGTCGTCGTATACGCGTCTTCATCAGAGATTTTGATAATTTCATCATAAACGTCTTCATTTAAAATCGGCGGTATAAAGCCTGGGCTCGTTCCTACAAGTTTATGCGCGCCAGGTTTTCCGCCGGATAATACAGGCGAACCCGCTGGCTCAACAACATGAACCGTGATATCCGGAAAAAGCTCTTTGAGCGCCTCACCTGTTCCGGTAATGGTTCCGCCCGTTCCAGAGGAGGCGACAAAAGCGCCGAGCGGTTTTCCAATTTCCTCTATTGCCCGGGCGATTTCAGGCGCTGTTGTTTTCCGGTGCGCATCAGGATTAGCAGTGTTATCGAACTGCATTGGAATATAGCTGTTCGGAATTTGTTCGGCAAGCTCCTTCGCTTTTTTGATGCTGCCCGGCATTCTTTCCTCTCCGGGAGTTAATACAACCTCTGCACCGTAAGCTTTAAGCAGGTTGATCCGTTCCTTCGTCATCGTATCAGGCATAACTAAGATTGCTTTATATCCGCGTGCTGCCGCATTCATGGCGAGCCCGATTCCGGTATTTCCGCTTGTCGGCTCTATAATAACTGATCCCGGCTTGAGTAAACCGTTTTGTTCAGCTTCTATGATCATTTGATAAGCGGCTCTGTCTTTCACACTGCCGCTCGGATTGAAAAATTCAAGCTTTAAATAGACTTGTGCCGCATTTTCCGGCTGAAGCCGATTCAATCTCACTAGCGGTGTATCTCCTATCAGATCAGCTGTGTTTGCAACGATTTTCAACATTGTCATTCCTTTCTGAATAAAACAAGTGTCATATAATATCCTAACATAATAAACGTTTGTGCGAGAGTGTTTTCATACACTGTTCCTCTATCCGCACAGCCTCTTTATTGATAAAATAATAGCTGTCAAAGAAGGGAGTGTCAGACGGATGCCAGATATACGGCCTCATTATTTCATCGGCGTTCCCATACCTGAGGGAATTGCAAATCCGATCTACCAGGCTGCGAAAAACGAACCGATATTGACGTTTCAAAAATGGGTGCACCCGCTTGACTATCATATCACGTTAATTTTTCTCGGAGCGGCGGATGAGACACAAATAAAGAAGCTTGAAGGTTCGCTAGCAGAGATTGCTTCAGAAATTGACCCATTTTCAATTGAGTTTGACAAGATAGATGTATTCGGCGACCGCAGAAGGCCGCGCGTTTTACATCTGGAGCCAAAGAAAAACAAAACGCTTGATAGACTGCGGGAACATACGAAGCAGGCTGTACTTCAGGCCGGCTTTCAAGTGGAAAAAAGACCGTATCATCCTCATATGACGCTGGCAAGAAAATGGACAGGCGAAAATGGATTTCCAGCTCATGTTCCGTTTGAAAGCGGCGAAGTTTCGATGATGGCTGAACGATTTTCGCTCTTTCAAATACACTTGAACCAATCACCAAAATACGAGGAAATATTCAAATTTCAATTATCTTAATTCATTGCGGAGTGGAGAAACAAACATGGCACAAATCATCAAAATTCATGATTATATATCAAGATATGAGCTTGATCCGTACCATTATATCAACCAGTTTGTACGTCTGAAAAAAGAGCGCTGGCTTTCACTAGTAGAAGCAGCGGAGCGACAGCATGAAGAAAGGCAAGCCAGTGCTGAAGAACCGGAACCGGTGCAGAAACGAAAAAAATTTTCATTGAAAAGAAGAAAAGAAGAGATAAAAGCCGATATACAAGAAGAGAGACACCAATGGTTTGAGGACGAAGAAGATATTCATGTAAGGCTCCCGAAGAGCAGGGTGGCGCTTGCTTCTTTTTATAAAAGACATTTATATGATTTTCAGCTCAAATGGGCAAGCTCTACTCTTTCAGAAATATCTCAACTCTCAAACCAGGTGAAGCAGGACCGCATTTTGCGTTATCTGACCCAGCAGCTGCCTGATTCTTATTTTATTATGTATAAGCCTGTGCTGAAAATTCAGCAGGCGGCGGTTGAATTAAGCATTGTGATTATTTCTCCTCTGGAAATTTATTGCGTTTCTTTTTTAGAGGCTGAGGAAGACAGTGTCTACATAGGGTCTAAAAATCGTTTTTGGGACAAGAAAACAGCCTCTCAGACTGCATCAGTGTTAAATCCAGGGCTTAGCCTGTTTCGTACGGACTCGGTTGTGTCAAAGATCGTAAAGGAAAAACAGGCTGAGATTCCGGTTCGAAAATTGCTTCTGAGCAGAACGTCGTACATCGATTACCCGGAGCCGCCATACGGCTTAGAAATAGCGGATAAGCGGAGCGCGGAAGAATGGATTGAGCGGCAGAAGAAAAACACTGCTCCGATCAAACATCATCAGGTAAAGGCTGCAAAGGCTCTATTGTCTTACTGCATGTCTGACTCCTATCGCAGACAGGAGTGGCTGGAGTAAAAGAGAACGATTTGAGCGGTTTTCTCATAACATAAGCAGGTGAGAAAGATGAGCCATTGGTTTTTTATTATTAACCCGACAGCAGGACATCGAAACGGCCTGCGTGTTTGGAAGTCCATTCAAAAAGAATTGATCAAACGAAAGGTTGAGCACCGTTCATTTTTAACTGAACATCCGGGACACGCCGAGGTGCTCGCCAGACAGATTTCAACGATACAAGAATATAAGCTGAAGCGCCTGATCGTCATTGGCGGAGACGGAACCATGCATGAAGTTGTCAACGGGCTGAAAGATGTTGACGATATTGAGCTGAGCTTTGTGCCGGCGGGCGCATATAATGATTTTTCGCGAGGATTCTCTATTAAAAAAATCGATCTGATACAGGAAATCAAGAAGGTAAAGCGCCCGTTAACAAGAACCTTTCATTTAGGGAGCGTCAATTTCCTTCAGGATAAATCACAGATTCTTTATTTTATGAATCATATCGGGATCGGGTTTGACGCATATGTTAATAAAAAGGCGATGGAATTTCCGTTGAGACGGGTTTTTCTTTTTCTCCGCCTTCGATTTCTTGTGTATCCGCTTTCTCATTTGCACGCTTCGGCAACCTTTAAGCCGTTTACGTTAGCTTGTACGACGGAAGACGAGACGCTCGAATTTCATGATGTCTGGTTTGCCGTTGTATCCAACCATCCGTTTTACGGGGGAGGCATGAAGGCGGCGCCCCTAGCAAATCCGCGCGAGAAGACATTTGATATTGTAATCGTTGAAAACCAGCCGTTTTTGAAAAAATATTGGCTTTTATGTCTCATGGCATTTGGAAAACATACAAAGATGGATGGCGTTACGATGTTTAAAGCGAAGGACATTACATTTTACACGAAGGACAAAATCCCGTTCCATGCTGACGGAGAAATCATGGGCACTACCCCGTTTCGTCTGGCTTCTAGTCCTTCACCCCTAAGGATCAAAACATAAACGTGTTTGAAGGAGAGAGCTTCCGATGGTCAGCATCCGCCGCAGCTTCGAAGCGTATGTCGATGACATGAATATCATTACTGTTCTGATTCCTGCTGAACAAAAGGAAATCATGACACCGCCGTTTCGGCTTGAGACAGAAATAACAGATTTTCCTCTGGCTGTCAGGGAGGAATACTCCCTTGAAGCAAAATACAAGTACGTCTGCGTATCCGACCATCCTGTGACATTTGGAAAAATCCATTGCGTCAGAGCATCCAGCGGCCACAAAACGGATCTCCAAATTGGCGCGGTCATCCGGACGGCAGCGTTTGATGACGAATTTTATTATGACGGAGAGCTGGGCGCCGTTTATACCGCGGATCATACCGTATTTAAAGTATGGGCGCCTGCTGCAACCTCAGCTGCTGTCAAGCTTTCACACCCCAATAAAAGCGGGCGCACATTCCAAATGACTCGGTTGGAAAAAGGCGTCTATGCCGTTACGGTCACAGGTGACCTTCACGGATATGAGTATTTGTTTTGCATCTGCAACAATTCAGAATGGATGGAAACCGTTGACCCGTATGCCAAGGCTGTGACTGTAAATGGAGAGAAGGGCGTCGTCTTGCGCCCGGATCAAATGAAATGGACTGCTCCTCTTAAACCATTCTCACACCCTGTGGATGCCGTCATCTATGAGACGCACCTTCGCGACTTCTCCATCCATGAAAACAGCGGCATGATAAACAAGGGAAAATACTTAGCATTAACGGAAACTGATACACAAACCGCAAATGGCAGTTCTTCGGGACTGGCGTATGTAAAAGAGCTTGGTGTTACACATGTGGAGCTTCTGCCGGTGAATGATTTTGCCGGAGTTGATGAAGAGAAGCCGCTTGATGCATACAATTGGGGATATAACCCGCTTCATTTCTTTGCCCCGGAGGGAAGCTATGCCTCAAACCCTCATGATCCTCAAACGAGAAAAACAGAGCTGAAACAAATGATCAATACCCTGCATCAGCACGGTCTGCGAGTCATTCTGGATGTTGTTTTTAACCATGTGTATAAGAGGGAGAATTCCCCCTTTGAAAAGACAGTGCCCGGTTATTTTTTCCGGCACGACGAATGTGGGATGCCATCAAACGGCACCGGCGTTGGCAATGATATTGCATCAGAAAGAAGGATGGCAAGAAAATTCATTGCGGATTGCGTGGTCTATTGGCTTGAAGAATACAATGCTGACGGCTTCCGATTTGATCTCCTCGGCATTTTAGATATTGACACCGTGCTTTATATGAAAGAGAAAGCAACTAAGGCAAAGCCCGGAATCCTGCTTTTTGGAGAAGGGTGGGATCTGGCTACACCGCTGCCGCATGAACAGAAAGCTGCTTTGGCGAACGCGCCAAGAATGCCGGGCATCGGCTTTTTTAATGATATGTTTCGTGACGCTGTAAAAGGGAACACCTTTCACCTTATGGCAGCAGGGTTTGCGCTTGGCGGCAGTGAATCAGCACAAGCTGTGATGCATGGAATTGCCGGGTCTTCCGGATGGAAGGCATTAGCACCGATTGTTCCGGAACCAAGCCAGTCCATCAATTATGTCGAATCACACGACAATCACACCTTTTGGGATAAAATGAGCTTCGCGCTTCCTCAAGAAAATGACAGCCGAAAGCGAAGCAGACAAAGGCTTGCAGCCGCGATTATTTTGCTTGCCCAAGGGGTGCCGTTTATTCACAGCGGCCAGGAATTTTTCCGGACGAAGCAGGGAGTGGAAAACAGCTATCAATCCAGTGACAGCATCAACCAGCTCGACTGGGATCGCCGTGAAACATTCAAAGAAGATGTTCACTATATCCGCAGGCTGATCTCGCTGAGAAAAGCGCATCCTGCATTCCGTCTTAGGTCCGCTGCAGACATCCGGCGCCATCTTGAATGCTTGACGCTAAAAGAACACCTTATCGCATACAGGCTTTATGATCTTGACGAGGTTGACGAATGGAAAGATATCATTGTTATCCATCACGCGAGTCCTGACTCCGTCGAGTGGAGGCTGCCAAACGACATACCTTATCGGCTTTTATGTGATCCATCAGGATTTCAGGAAGACCCGGCAGAAATTAAGAAAACGGTTGCAGTAAACGGCATCGGAACAGTTATCTTATATTTAGCATCAGATCTTAAGAGTTTTGCTTGACGAAGTTTGTGCTATAGCGCTAAAATTTAAAGGACGGCTATTGATTAGCATATGAGACTCTCAATAGCTGTCTTTTTTATTTTTATACGATTCGTACGAAAAAGGCATTCGCTGGATAGACTAGAAACGATTAGCCTTAATTCTAAAATATTTTAAGAAATGATGGGTTGAACATTGATATGAACTGGTTGGGACAATTACTAGGTAGCGATTGGGAGATCTTCCCCGCCGGAGGAGCTACAGGAGATGCATATTATGCGAAACATAACGGGCAGCAGCTTTTTTTAAAACGTAATAGCTCACCTTTTTTAGCTGTTTTATCCGCCGAAGGCATTGTTCCGAAGCTGGTTTGGACAAAACGGATGGAAAATGGGGACGTCATTACGGCCCAGCACTGGATGACCGGCAGAGAGCTGAAGCCTAAAGACATGAGCGGACGGCCCGTTGCTGAATTGCTTCGTAAAATACACACATCAAAAGCCTTGCTGGACATGCTGAAGAGACTTGGAAAAGAACCGCTGAACCCGGGGGCTCTTTTGTCTCAGCTGAAGCAGGCTGTATTTGCTGTGCAGCAATCTTCGCCGCTGATTCAAGAAGGGATCAAGTATTTGGAAGAACACCTGCATGAAGTGCATTTCGGTGAGAAAGTCGTTTGCCATTGTGATGTCAATCATAATAACTGGCTATTGTCTGAAGACAACCAGCTGTATTTAATTGACTGGGACGGCGCCATGATCGCTGATCCGGCGATGGACCTCGGGCCTTTGCTGTACCACTACGTCGAAAAGCCAGCTTGGGAGAGCTGGCTGAGCATGTACGGCATAGAGCTGACAGAAAGCCTTCGGTTGCGAATGGCTTGGTATGTGTTATCTGAAACAATTACTTTCATTGCCTGGCATAAAGCAAAAGGCAATGATAAGGAATTTCATGATGCAATGGAAGAGCTGCATATCCTCATGAAACGAATTGTTGATTAATCAGGAATACGAATCCATTTGCTCTACCCATTGAGACAGGCTGTTCTGATGCTCTTGTATGTGTGAGTCGATGGATTTGGACGATATTCCTGATTGGCTGTAGCGGTAAACATCTTCAAGCACGTTTTTGAAATTTGAATCAAGCTCGGTGTTTGCCATCAGTGATTTAATCACACGCTCAAGCTGCTCGTACTCTGCGACTGTTCCGCAGCAGTCCAATTGATGGTCAGTCAATATATCCTTCAATAAATGAACTTGATGCTCATAATGTAAACCCATAACGGTACACATCCCTTCAGTATCATACGGGTTAAATTGTTCAAAACAGAGCGTTTTTATACATGTGAAAGGAGTGTTCCAGCAGACGGGACCCTCTTTTTTTATGCGCTCGGCCTTAAGAGAGATACACTGGAAAAACGAGCTTGCGGGTCTTTTTAATTCATGGTATGTTGTTAGTCGAAATAATAGATAGAGGTGTCAATCATATGAGAATGCGCCACAAGCCTTGGGCTGATGACTTTTTGGCTGAAAACGCAGATATTGCCATCAGCAATCCTGCTGATTATAAAGGGAAATGGAACACAGTGTTTGGCAACGACAATCCGATCCATATCGAGGTTGGTACAGGAAAAGGCCAATTTATTTCTGGTATGGCCAAACAAAATCCCGACATCAATTATATTGGTATTGAGTTATTTAAAAGCGTCATCGTGACAGCCGTCCAAAAAGTAAAAGACAGCGAAGCGCAGAATGTAAAGCTTCTGAATATAGATGCGGACACGCTGACGGATGTGTTTGAGCCGGGGGAAGTGAAACGGGTCTACTTGAACTTTTCTGATCCTTGGCCGAAGAAACGGCATGAAAAACGCCGCCTGACATATTCCCACTTCCTCAAAAAATATGAAGAAGTAATGGGCAAAGGCGGAGCGATTCATTTTAAAACGGACAACCGAGGTTTGTTTGAGTACTCTTTGAAGAGCTTCTCTGAGTACGGCCTCCTGCTGACATACGTCAGTCTTGATTTGCATAACAGCAATCTCGAAGGCAATATTATGACAGAATATGAAGAAAAATTCTCTGCACTCGGCCAGCCGATCTATCGGGCTGAGGTTGAATGGAGAACGTAAAGACAGACTCTGACAGGAGTCTGTTTTTTTTATGGACCGTTTGCTACCATGATGACAGGGGGGATGAAAATGGAAACAATGAAAATTGGAAACATCACGTTGACCTGGCTTGACGGAGGCGTGACGCATATGGACGGAGGCGCCATGTTCGGCGTTGTGCCAAAGCCGCTTTGGTCTAAAAAATATCCAGTCAATGAAAAAAACCAGATTGAACTAAGGACAGACCCTATTTTGATTCAAAAGGATGGGCTCAATATCATCGTTGACGCCGGAATTGGGTCCGGCAAGCTGACTGATAAACAAAAACGAAACTATGGCGTGACACAAGAGTCGAATGTGAAACCCTCATTAGCTGCACTCGGATTAACGGTTGCCGATATAGATGTGATCGCAATGACACACCTTCATTTTGATCATGCATGCGGTTTAACGGAGTATGAAGGTGAACGGCTCGTCTCTGTCTTTCCGAATGCAGTGATTTATACATCTGCTGTTGAATGGGACGAAATGCGCCATCCGAATATCAGGTCGAAAAATACGTATTGGAAAGAAAATTGGGAGGCTGTAGCTGGCCAAGTCAAAACCTTTGAAGACACCTTAACGATCACAGAGGGTATTACACTGCATCACACCGGAGGCCATAGCGACGGACACAGTGTCCTGATATGCGAGGATGCGGGTGAAACTGCCGTACATATGGCAGATCTGATGCCGACACATGCCCACCGCAATCCGCTATGGGTGCTGGCTTACGATGATTATCCGATGACCTCTATCCCGCAAAAGCAGAAATGGCAGGCGTTCGCAGCAGAAAAAGACGCTTGGTTTATTTTTTATCATGATGCCGAGTATCGCGCCCTTCAATGGGAGGAGGACGGAAGCATCAAAGATTCAGTCAAGCGAATGAAGCAATAGCATATTTTTATGTTTACCCTGCATGTTTTCCGGCTAATAATGCAAACCTAGTACTAATTATGCTCAGAAAGGAAGAGGCAGGGTGAAACAATTCAAAGTAACAAACGAAGGAGACATTCAAACAACATTAAGAGGCCTTGAAGTGCTCTCTGTTCCTTTTTTGAACAAAGGTGTTGCTTTTACTGAGGAAGAAAGAAAAGAACTTGGTTTAAAAGGCTTTCTGCCGCCCAAGGTATTAACAATTGATGATCAGGCGAAAAGAGCGTATGAACAATATTCCGCACAGCCTGACGATTTGAGCAAAAATGTCTATTTAACGGCGCTGCACGATCGGAATGAAACGCTGTTTTACCGCTTGTTAAATGACCATTTAGGGGAAATGCTCCCGATTGTCTACACACCGACAGTCGGAACGGCAATCCAGAGATACAGCCATGAATACAGAAAACCACGAGGGCTCTATCTGTCAATCGATGACCCGGACGGTATGAAAGAAGCTTTTAAACAGTATAAAGATCAAAGCGATACGATCGATTTAATTGTTGCCACTGATGCGGAAGGAATTTTAGGAATCGGTGACTGGGGCGTCGGAGGAATCGCGATTTCTATTGGCAAGCTGGCGGTTTATACAGCGGCTGCGGGCATTGATCCGAGCAGAGTGCTGGCTGTTGTTTTAGATGCGGGGACAAATCAGGAGAGCCTCTTGAACGATCCGCTTTATGTCGGCAACCAGCATTCCAGAGTGCGCGGAGAACGCTATGACCAATTTATTGACGACTACGTTGCGCTGGCGAGAGAAACATTTCCGAATGCATTGCTGCATTGGGAGGATTTCGGGGCGAAAAACGCGCGAAGCATTTTGAAACGCTATAAAGATAAAGTGTGTACCTTCAATGATGATATCCAAGGAACTGGCGCTGTTTCTTTGGCCGCAGTCTTATCCTGTGCAAAAGCGTCTAAAGTTCCGCTGAGGGATCACAGAGTTGTTATATTCGGAGCGGGAACGGCAGGAATCGGAATTGCCGAACAGCTGCGGGAAGCATTGGTGCGCGAGGGACTGAGTGAAGAAGAATCATACAAGCGCTTCTGGTGCATAGACAGAAACGGGCTGTTAACAGATGATATGGATCAGCTTCTTGATTTCCAAAAGCCGTATGCCCGTTCGGCTGATGAAGTGAAGGATTATCAGCGGAACGGAGACGGCGGAGGCATTGATCTTCTTGAAGTGGTCCGGCAGGCGAAACCGACGATCCTGATCGGCACATCTACAGTTTCCGGCGCTTTCACTGAAGAAATTGTAAAAGAAATGGCGTCACATGTGAAACGGCCGGCGATTTTGCCAATGTCAAATCCGACAACCCTTTCTGAAGCAAAACCGGAGGATTTAATCGAATGGACAGAAGGCCGTGCGCTGATCACAACAGGAAGCCCGTTCCCGCCAGTTGAATATAACGGAGTTACGTATCATATCGGGCAGGCAAACAACGCGCTTGTCTTCCCTGGTCTCGGTCTTGGAACGATTGTTACAAAATCAAAATTAATTACCGACGGCATGTTTGAAGCATGTGCCCGGGCAATCGCAGGTATGGTCAATGTCGGGGTGCCTGGCGCGCCGATGCTTCCAAAAGTTGAAGATTTGCGCACTGTTTCGGCAACCGTTGCTGTTGAAGTTGCAAAAACCGCAATGAAGGAAGGCGTCGCTACGGAAGAGCCTGAAGACATTATACAGGCAGTGCAGGATGCGATGTGGTATCCGGTATACAAACCGATTCGCGCGATATAATAAAAAAGAGCCGCTGCATAGGCAGCGGCTTCTATTTTTTGCTTGTCCGGTGTTAAGAGGCGATTGTATCAATGACATCAACAATTTCTCCCGTTTTCGCATCCACCATGACTTCATACTGTTCTAATTCTCCGAAAGCTGATCGTGTAATGCCGGTTTTGTATACCTGTACCGTTTCTCCGTTAAAATTGTAAGGCTCCGGCTGGGTGTAAATCCATGATCCGTCAATCGGGCCCCGCTGCTTAAAAGCAGATTTTACAATTCGAAGCGCTTTTTCTGAAGAAATATAAGGCTTCATCACATATTGTTTCACAACGACAGCCGTACAAATTCCAAGTCCTGCTCCTAAAAGAAGATGACGCAATTTCAAAATAAAGCACCTCCTGGTTGATCGTACTTTTCATTATACAGAAACAGCCAAATCCTGTTAAGCAATACGCGGCTGATCGAGCAGATTGGGTCAGGGTGCTTGGAAAACTTCATTGTTTCTAATAAAATAAAAGGACTACATAGAAATGAGGGGAAAACATGAATCAAGAAACGAAAGCGCTTTTCCAAACACTGACGCAGCTTCCCGGCGCGCCGGGCAATGAGCATCAGGTTCGTGCTTTTATGAAGCAGGAGCTAGCCAAATATGCCGATGACATCGTTCAGGACAGACTGGGAAGTGTTTTCGGAGTCAGACGAGGCGCAGAGGACGTACCGAGAATTATGGTAGCCGGGCACATGGACGAAGTCGGCTTCATGGTGACATCCATTACAGACAACGGACTGCTCAGATTCCAGACGCTCGGAGGCTGGTGGAGCCAGGTTTTGCTTGCGCAGCGGGTTGAAATTCAAACAGATAACGGGCCGGTTCCGGGTGTGATTTCAAGCATACCGCCGCATTTATTGACAGATGCGCAGCGAAACCGTCCGATGGATATCAAAAACATGATGATCGACATTGGAGCGGATGATAAGGAAGACGCCATCAAAATCGGCATTAAACCGGGACAGCAGATTGTGCCTGTTTGTCCGTTTACGACGATGGCGAATGAAAAGAAAATTTTATCAAAAGCATGGGATAACAGATATGGATGCGGCTTAAGCATTGAACTTCTGAAGGAATTACACGGTAAAGAGCTTCCGAATACACTCTATGCGGGTGCAACGGTTCAGGAAGAAGTAGGGCTAAGGGGCGCGCAGACGGCTTCTCATATGATTAAACCGGACTTGTTTTTCGCCCTTGACGCCAGCCCGGCAAACGATATGAGCGGAGACAAAAATGAATTCGGCCAGCTTGGAAAAGGCTTTTTGCTGCGCATTCTTGACAGAACGACAGTCATGCATCGCGGAATGAGGGAATTCGTTCTTGATATGGCTGAAACGCATGATATTCCATATCAATATTTTGTATCCGGCGGGGGAACAGACGCAGGCAAGGTTCATATTTCGAACAGCGGTGTGCCGTCAGCGGTTATCGGAATATGTTCCCGCTATATTCATACAAACGCTTCTATCATTCATATTGATGATTATGCTGCTGCTAAAGAAATGCTCATCAAACTTGTAACAGCCTGCGATAAGCAGACGGTGGATGCGATTAAAGAAAATATGTAGGTTTCATAAAAGCTTGTTGAACGAGCAGTAAGCCCGGATCGACAAGCTTTTTTCTTATTCTGTTTCAAATAGATAGGAAAGGGCCTTAATGGCTTGGTTAACGGTTTCAACCGTAATATTCGCTTTATTGGAAAGCTCTTTTAAAGGATGGTGGAGCGATTCCGGCCGGATGATAATCAGGGGTTTTCCTTTTGCGATCGCATATGATGCATCCATTGCCGTGTTCCACTGTTTGTACTTTTCGCCAAACAGGGCGATCACAAAGTCTGCTTTATTCATCAGGACGGCGGTTCTGAAGTTGTTGATGTCAGAGGCTTTGTCATCCTTTAAAACGGCATTTGGCTGTACGCCCATAATTTCTTCACCAATATTGTCTGAGCGGTCATGATTCTCCATCGGGCCAACAAACGTAATCGGGAGCTTCAGTGATTTTGTTTTTTCTTTAATTTCCTCGCGCCAATTGCTGTGGATTTCTCCTGCTAAATAGACGATAAACTCCATATAAAAATCCCTCCTTATGTATGTCCATCTGTAAATTTTACCCTCATGTACACGATGTTAAACGAAACGAACTTGATAATGCAAATAAAATATGATAATGATAATGGGAAAGCCAATCTTACATATTCATTCGTTGCATATAAGTGGTTTTGCCTCAAGCAGTTTGGTATGATCCAAATGGACGAGTATCGATAAAAAACATGTAAGAACATAAACAACTGGAGGGATATGAAATGAAAAAAATTGAATCAACTCAAGAGCTGGAAAAAGCGGTAAAGGATGATTGGTCTGTATTTATGTTTTCAGCCGATTGGTGCCCGGATTGCCGTTTTGTAGAGCCTTTCCTGCCTGAATTGGAAGCGAATTTCCCTGAATTCACCTACTACTACGTAGACCGTGACAAATTCATTGATACATGTGCAGAGTGGGAAATTTACGGAATCCCAAGCTTTGTGGTGTTTAATGAAGGAAAAGAAGTAAATCGTTTTGTGAGCAAAGACCGCAAAACAAAAGAAGAAATTGAACAGTTTTTAACAGACTCTCTCGCTAAAGCGTAAAGGAGGACATCGGTTTGAAAATGACCTCAAGGAAGCTGTCAGATATACTGAAGCAGCGCCTTCAGCACGAGAATCGCTCCTTTCTGTTTGACAGAGAAAAAGACACCCTCCGTGTTGAGGATCAAACGACTAAAAAAGGGATTACACTCGATTTGCCGCCGATTATTGCAAAATGGGAACTGAAAAAAGACGAAGCCATTGATGAGATCGTGTACTATGTCTCCGAAGCGATGACGGCAATGGAAGGGAAGGCTCAGGAAATGACCGGGAAAGAAACCCGCATTTATCCGGTCATCCGCTCGACTTCCTTCCCGGACAAGTCCAGCGAAGATATCCCGCTCATTTATGACGATCATACCGCAGAGACAAGAATTTATTACGCGCTAGATCTCGGGAAAACCTACCGTTTAATTGACCAGCGCATGCTTGAGAAAGAAAACTGGACAAAAGAGCGGATCAGAGAGACGGCCGCATTTAATCTCCGTTCCCTGCCGACGGTTGTCAAAGAGGATACGGTTGCCGGCAATTACTTTTATTTCTTCAGGGCAAACGACGGATACGACGCAAGCCGGATTTTGAACGAAGCGATCTTAAATGAGTATAAGCAGCATGCAGAAGGGGAGCTGGCGATCTCTGTTCCTCATCAGGACGTTTTGATTCTTGCTGACATCCGGAATGAATCGGGGTATGATATTCTAGGACAAATGTCGATGAGCTTCTTTGCAGGCGGCACCGTCCCGATTACCGCCCTTTCATTTTTGTACAATGAAGGAAAGCTGGAACCGGTGTTTATCCTGGCGAAAAGCCGTCCGAAAAAGGATTAGAAAGGATTTTTACTTATGAACGCTTTTTATAATAAAGAAGGTGTGGGAGACACGCTCCTGATCTCTCTTCAAGATGTGACACGCGAACAATTAGGCTATGAAAAACACGGCGACGTCGTCAAAATTTTCAATAACGAAACAAAAGAAACAACGGGCTTCAACATTTTCAACGCGTCTTCTTACTTGACCATTGATGAAAACGGCCCTGTTGCGCTCTCAGAAACATTCGTGCAAGATGTGAATGAGATTTTAAACAGAAACGGCGTTGAAGAAACATTAGTCGTTGATTTATCTCCGAAGTTTGTTGTGGGGTATGTAGAATCAAAAGAAAAACATCCGAATGCGGATAAATTAAGCGTATGTAAAGTCAACGTAGGAGAAGAAACGCTTCAGATCGTCTGCGGCGCGCCTAACGTTGACCAAGGCCAAAAAGTTGTCGTTGCCAAAGTCGGTGCTGTGATGCCTAGCGGACTTGTCATTAAGGATGCAGAGCTTCGCGGCGTTCCGTCAAGCGGGATGATCTGCTCAGCGAAAGAGCTTGATTTGCCGGATGCCCCTGCTGAAAAAGGAATCCTTGTGTTAGAAGGAGACTATGAGGCGGGAGACGCATTTCAGTTTTAGACTCCCATAAATCCGCCAAAAAAAACGAATCATGTGAAAAGCCGCTAAGCCCTTGTTTAGCGGCTTTGTTTCTGCTGATAGCTTAATCTTTTCTGGGCCGACCAGCAGTGGTATACTAAAAACCGTCCCAGAAAACTATAAGGGAGTTAGAGATAAATTATGAGTTGGCTTCATAAATTTTTTGATTTGTTTTTAGGCGAAAGCGAAGAGGATGCTGAACGGGAGACAAAACCCGCTCAAATTCCGCAGCAACAAGAAGTACATCATCCTGAAGGACAATTAAAAAGATTGGAAGATCCTAAAATATATTATGAATATCCAAAAGGCAAATTCCGTTTTCCAGTCGTGCCTGACGGATACAAAAATCATGACCTGAGAAGGCGCCGCACACCATCGGACGAACCGAAATCCGCGCCTCGTCCAAGTGCTGCACCTTACAGAGAGCGTCCCAGAAATGAAGAAGAGCAGCATACATATCAAGCAGCAGAGCCGGCGAAGAAACCGTTTAAACCGACAAATATCCCTTCGCCTGTCTATGGATTCAATCAAAAACCATCTGTTAAAAAGGATGTGCCGAAAAAGCCTTCTGAAACATTGAACGAACTGGATAAATCGGTAAAAGAGAAGGTAACACTGCTGTCAGAAGAGATCGAACGTGAACGCGGCTATCCTGCTTCAGACACACAGGCGCATTCCAAAAAAGAAAGTCCTTTCTTCCCGGATACCCAATTTAAAAAACAGCCTTCTGGCGTTTTAAACAGAAAGGAAACGGAGCATGATGAGGCGCTGGCGAAACGGCCAGCCGAGCCGTCAGGTAACAAAGTGCCATTTGAGTCAGGCGTTCAACAGCCGGAAAAAGAGGAGCCTTCCTTCCCAGCTGAACATGCCGAAAAGCAAACACCGCCTGAGATGCTCACAGATACGGCGGCTGAAGGGCTTTCAGACAGTGAAGTAGGCCGCGAAGAGCCTGCAACGGCTAAGGAAGAACAAAGGGAGCAGCAGCCAGAGAAAATTGAAGAGCCTGTTTTCTCCGCTGAACATGATGAAGAGCAAACAGCTCCTGAATCTCAGACTGAGTCAGTATCTGAGGATGAAAAAGCAAAAGAGCCGTCAGACAGCCCAGTATACAATCACCATGAAAACGCGGCAGAAGGTGCTGAGTCCCCGTTCGTTCAAGAAGAACAAATGGACATTCGTCAGGAAGAGCCTTTATTTACTGATCATGAGTATTCATCAGAGGCTCTGGCTCAAGCAGAAACTGTGGCAAAAGAATCAGAAGAGCCATCAGAAAGCATAATAAATAATCATTATGACACCCTGGGAGAGGCTCAGGAAACGAAGATAGATGTTCAGCCAGACAGCCATACAGAGCTTGAGAAAACTGAACGCTTGGAGCAGGGTTCCAAATCGTTTACTGCAACTCTTGAAAACCGGCAGGAAATTCGCGCAGACAAACCTCGCGAAGCTTCAGAAGAGCCGAAAAAAAGGCCTGGTGTACAGGAGAAAAGGACTGAACAAAGCGCATCTTCTCAAAAAGGGCCATCCGTTCCTTTTAATGTGATGATGCTGAAAAGAGATACGCATAAACAGCAAAAAGCAGAGGAGCGCCGCGGCAGCTATGTATTTCCGAATGTTGCACTGCTTGATGTCCCGCCAGCGCAGGTTCAAGATGATGCTGCGTGGATCGAAGAACAGCGTCAGCTTCTTGATTTGACCTTGAAAAACTTCAATGTCCGCGCCAATGTGGTCCATGTAACCCAGGGTCCGTCTGTCACGAGATTTGAAGTGCATCCTGAACCAGGTGTAAAGGTGAATAAAATCACCAACTTGTCTGATGATATTAAACTTAGTCTTTCAGCGAGAGATATTCGGATTGAAGCGCCGATTCCGGGGAAAAATACGATCGGAATTGAAGTGCCGAACCGCACGAGCAAGGTGGTTGATTTGCGCCAAATGATTCGCAGCTCAGCTTTCAGGACAAGCAAGTCACCGCTCACAGCTGCGCTGGGATTAGATATTTCAGGAAATCCTGTTGTTATCGACTTGAAGAAAATGCCGCATGGCTTGATTGCCGGCGCTACAGGCTCCGGAAAAAGCGTATGCATCAATACAATATTAGTCAGCCTGCTTTATAAAGCTGACCCGAGTGAGGTAAAGGTGCTGCTGATTGATCCGAAAATGGTAGAGCTGGCCCCTTACAATAAAATTCCTCACCTCGTCAGCCCGGTCATTACTGATGCTAAAGCGGCTACAGCTGCTTTGAAATGGGTCGTTGAGGAAATGGAGCGCCGCTATGAGCTTTTTGCCCATTCAGGTGTTCGCGACATTGACCGCTTTAATCAATTAACCGCTGAACACCAAATGGGTGAAAAGCTGCCATATTTAGTTGTCATTATTGATGAGCTTGCAGATTTGATGATGGTGGCTCCAAACGATGTGGAAGAAAGCATTGCGCGGATCGCCCAAAAAGCCAGAGCGTGCGGTATCCATCTTCTCGTCGCAACTCAGCGTCCGTCAGTCGATGTCATAACAGGTCTGATTAAGGCGAATATCCCGACGAGAATTGCCTTTTCTGTCTCAAGCCAGGTTGATTCCCGAACAATTATTGACATAGCCGGTGCAGAAAAGCTTCTCGGAAAAGGGGATATGCTCTTTTTGGAAAACGGATCGGGAAAACCGGTCCGTCTGCAAGGTAACTTTGTGTCAGACCGGGAAATCGACCGCGTCGTTTCCCACGTCAGAAGCCAAATGCCGCCGACCTATTTATTTGAACAAGAAGAGCTCGTAAGACAAGGATCAGCCCTGAAAGAAGAGGACGAACTGTTTTACGAAGCGTGTGAGTTTGTTGTAGAGCAAAACAGTGCGAGCACTTCAAGCCTGCAAAGAAGATTCAGAATCGGTTACAATCGTGCGGCAAGGCTGATCGACATGATGGAAGCGGAAGGCATGATCTCTGAGGCAAAAGGAAGCAAGCCTCGAGAGGTGCTGATCACAGCAAGTGATTTAATAAACGAATAATATGGGTTCATTTTCACACCAAACATGGTATGATAGTGTTTAGAGCATTTAACAGCTATGCCGCTTTACAGCAGCTGTGCATAGACAAATCTTGATATCTGGGTTTAATCGGAAAGAAATAACCTGATACTAAACATAACAAAACATATAAAATACGCCGCTAAGGGAGGCTTTTCAGCCGCCGCGGTCGCAAATTGAAATGAGCGTCATATACTGGGGAACAGATAGACGTTTGTTGGAGGTACAATTATGACTGTTTATCATTTTGTTGGAATAAAAGGGACCGGTATGAGTCCGCTTGCCCAAATACTTCATGATAATGGATATACTGTCCAAGGATCGGATATCGAAAAATTTATTTTTACGCAAACAGCGCTTGAAAAAAGAAATATTACGATTCTTCCTTTTAGAGCGGAAAATATTAAACCCGGCATGACAGTCATCGCCGGAAACGCATTCCCAGACACGCATCCTGAAATAGAAAAAGCGATGTCTGAGGGAATTCCGGTGATACGTTATCATAAGTTTTTAGGCGACTACATGAAAAAATTCACGAGTGTTGCCGTTACGGGTGCACACGGCAAAACGTCGACTACGGGTCTGCTGGCTCACGTGATCCAAAACGCAAAACCGACGTCTTTCTTAATCGGAGACGGAACAGGCCAGGGAAATGAAAACAGCGAATACTTTGTGTTTGAAGCGTGCGAATACCGCCGCCATTTCTTAAGCTATCAGCCAGATTATGCGATTATGACGAATATTGATTTTGATCACCCTGATTACTTCTCAAGCATTGACGATGTATTTGACGCTTTCCAAGAGATGGCTCTTCAAGTCAACAAAGGCATTATTGCCTGCGGAGACGATGAGCATCTGCCGAAAATCCATGCGAACGTCCCGGTTGTGTATTACGGCACGGGGGAAGAAAATGATTTTCAAGCCAGAAACATCGTAAAAAGCACGGAAGGGACAACTTTTGATGTCTTTGTCCGCAATACGTTCTATGATACGTTTTATATTCCTGCGTACGGCCACCACAATGTATTAAACTCATTGGCGGTCATTGCGTTATGCCATTATGAAGAAATTGATTCCAGCATCATTAAGCATGCTCTCAAATCCTTTGGGGGCGTCAAACGCAGATTCAATGAGAAGCAGCTTGGGGATCAAGTGCTGATTGATGACTATGCCCATCATCCGACAGAAATAAAAGTGACAATCGAGGCGGCAAGACAGAAGTATCCAGATCGGGAAATTGTCGCGGTATTTCAGCCTCATACATTTACACGGACGCAGCAGTTCCTTGACGAATTTGCAGAAAGCCTGAGCGGCGCTGACTGTGTGTATTTATGCGATATTTTCGGCTCAGCCCGTGAGAATGCCGGAAAGCTGACGATCGGCGATCTCCAGGGAAAAATTCATAATGCCAAGCTGATTGAAGAAGATGACACATCTGTTTTAAAAGCTCATGATAAAGCCGTTCTCATCTTCATGGGAGCAGGAGATATCCAAAAATATATGAGAGCCTACGAAAACGTCATGGCATAATAAAAAGCAGTGATCTCACTGCTTTTTATTTATCTGATGGGAAAGCTTATTAAAGGATTTTCTTACATAACGGAGAATAGTATGTATACAGCCCAGTACACATGTTTATGATTGAAGAAAACGGGTAAACAGCAGTATATCCTGCAGCAAGGAGGTTTGAGATGATTATTATTCTTTATTTGAGCGTTGCACTCATCGCAGTTGCATTTCTCGTATTAGTGATCTACTTGTCTAAAACATTGAAGTCATTGCAGCTGACACTAAAAAACGTCGCATCCACTCTTGAAGGGCTGGAGGGACAAATGAAGGGCATCACAACTGAAACAGCCGAGCTTTTACATAAGACCAACCGCCTGGCTGAAGATATTCAGGAAAAATCAGAAAAGCTGAACACGGTCGTTCATGCTGTTCAAGGAGTGGGAGCTTCTGTACAGCAGTTCAATACATCCATGAAACAAGCGGCAGGGTCTGTATCGGCATCAGTTAGAGAAAATCAAGATAAGATCAATCAAGTTGTCACATGGAGTCAAGCAGCAATGGAAATTTGGGAGAAATGGAAGCAAAAGAAAAAATCAGCCCTGTAAGAGAAAAAAATACTAAGAGGAGGAATAATGATGAGCAAAGATGGAATTAATAGTAAAGATTTTTTAATCGGAACTTTAATCGGGGGAATCATCGGTGCCACTACAGCTCTTTTTCTAGCGCCTAAATCAGGCAAAGAACTTCGCGACGATCTTGGCAGCCAAGCTGTTGCTTTACGGGACAAAACTGATAAAATGACGGCAGATGCGAAGGAAAAAGGCACGCAATATGTCAGCATCGCAAAAGACAAAACTTCCAACATCACACAGCTTGTAGCGGATCAGTCTGGGCAGATCATGAACAAGGTAAAGGATTTAAGAGACCGTTCCAAATCTGACAAAACGGATTCATCGACTGCAATGCAGGATATGAGGGAAGAAGCAATGCAGGCAGCCGATGAAACAAAAGATCAAGTCCTCCAGACGAAAGAAGATGTAAAAGACGAACTGAAAGATGCACAAAAACAGGCTGAGCAGTTGAATCGCTGAGCAGGGAAGGAAGAGCTTGAGTCATGGCTAAACAGCTTATTCAATCTGAGGAAGAATTTAAACGGATTGCAGAACAGGAAGGCGTTTTCGTCTTCTTTAAACACAGCACCACATGCCCGATCAGCCAGGCAGCATTTCATGAGTTTGATGCCTTTGCAAATCAGCATGAGGATGTGCCGGCTTACTATCTTCAAGTACAAGAAGCCCGGCCGCTGTCCAATTTCATTGCAGAAACATATGGGGTCAAGCATGAAAGCCCTCAGGTATTCATCATCCAGAACGGTGAAGTGAAATGGCATACCTCACATTCACAAATTACAGAAGCCGCTATTGAGCAGCATTTGTCATAGAAAAAAGCGTCCAGATATCATCTGGCGCTTTTTTTTGTAAAAAACCCTTGAACATTGCCCTCACATCATGTAGGATAGCTTCATAGATTACTTTATCACTTAAAAGCGTTTGGGTAATAAAGTAGAGTTTTTATAAAATTTTTTGTATTTCAGTATTTCCATTTGGAATTACTTATAGTAAGATGCATGATAACTACAAAATAAAAAATGAATGTGCAGGGAAAGGATGAAAAAAATGAGCAACACAGAGTTAGAGCTTTTAAGGCAGAAAGCAGACGAATTAAACCTACAAATTTTAAAACTAATCAACGAACGCGGCAATGTTGTAAAAGAGATCGGTAAAGCGAAGGAAGCACAGGGTGTCAACCGATTTGACCCTGTCAGAGAACGCACAATGTTAAACAATATCATTGAAAACAATGACGGGCCGTTCGAAAATTCAACCATCCAGCACATTTTTAAAGAGATATTCAAAGCCGGTTTAGAGCTTCAGGAAGAAGATCACAGCAAAGCGCTGCTTGTCTCCCGCAAGAAAAAACCTGAAGATACAATTGTTGATATCAAAGGCGAAAAAATCGGAGACGGCCAGCAAAGATTCATTGTAGGCCCATGTGCGGTAGAGAGCTATGAGCAGGTAGCTGAAGTCGCTGCGGCTGCGAAAAAACAAGGGATTAAAATTTTGCGCGGTGGAGCCTTTAAGCCTCGTACGAGCCCATACGATTTCCAAGGGCTTGGTGTTGAAGGCCTTCAAATTTTAAAACGTGTAGCGGATGAATTTGATCTGGCGGTTATCAGTGAAATCGTAACTCCGGCTCATATCGAAGAAGCGCTGGACTACATTGATGTCATTCAAATCGGAGCGCGCAACATGCAAAACTTCGAATTGCTGAAAGCGGCCGGCGCCGTGAAAAAGCCAGTGCTTCTGAAGCGCGGTCTTGCTGCAACGATCTCTGAATTCATCAATGCTGCTGAATACATCATGTCACAAGGAAATGACCAAATTATCCTTTGTGAGCGCGGAATCAGAACATATGAAACAGCAACGAGAAACACGCTGGATATTTCAGCTGTGCCGATTTTGAAACAAGAAACGCATTTGCCAGTCTTTGTTGATGTTACGCATTCAACAGGCCGCCGTGACCTCTTGCTTCCGACAGCTAAAGCCGCTTTAGCGATCGGTGCAGATGGCGTAATGGCTGAGGTTCACCCTGATCCGTCGGTCGCACTTTCTGACTCTGCTCAGCAAATGGCGATTCCTGAATTCGAAAAATGGCTGAATGAACTGAAGCCAATGGTGAAAGTCAACGCTTAATTGAACAATCCAAAAGGCCGCGCCTGCGGCCTTTTTTTATGCTTTCTCGTTTATTTAGTTATAAAAACCAAGTATACGTTTTCATCATCTATAAAAACGTGTATAATTTCATGAGAAGTAATTAAATTTGATGAATAATGAAAAATAATGTACACTACTGACTTACGCTTACAAATCATAAACGACATAAATTCGGACATTATGACATTTCTCTACATAAAGTGTTTATGCTATAGATAAGGATAAGTGTATCCAGTAAAAGGAGTGGTTTTAGGATGAGCAATATTACGATCTACGATGTAGCGAGAGAAGCTAATGTAAGCATGGCAACCGTTTCCCGTGTCGTGAACGGCAACCCGAATGTAAAACCGACAACGAGGAAAAAAGTCTTGGAAGCCATTGAACGTCTCGGTTACCGTCCAAACGCGGTGGCAAGAGGGCTGGCAAGTAAAAAAACAACAACTGTAGGTGTCATCATTCCCGATATCTCAAGCATTTTCTATTCAGAGCTTGCACGCGGAATTGAAGATATCGCGACAATGTATAAATACAATATTATTTTGAGCAACTCTGACCAAAACATGGAGAAAGAGCTGCACTTGTTAAACACAATGCTCGGCAAACAAGTGGACGGCATCGTGTTTATGGGCGGAAACATTACGGACGAGCATGTGGCGGAATTTAAGCGTTCCCCAGTGCCGATTGTACTTGCCGCTTCTGTAGAAGAGCAGGAGGAAACACCGTCAGTCGCTATCGATTACGAACAGGCGATTTATGATGCTGTGAAGCTTTTGGTTGATAAAGGACATACAGACATCGCATTCGTTTCCGGACCAATGGCAGAACCGATCAACCGTTCAAAAAAACTCCAAGGCTACAAACGTGCGCTTGAAGAAGCGAACCTTCCGTTTAATGAACAATTTGTAGCTGAAGGGGATTACACATATGATTCCGGACTCGAAGCACTGCAGCATCTGATGAGCCTGGATAAAAAACCGACAGCCATTCTTTCTGCAACTGATGAAATGGCACTCGGCATTATCCATGCCGCTCAGGATCAGGGCTTATCCATTCCGGAGGATCTCGACATTATCGGCTTTGATAATACAAGATTAAGCCTCATGGTTCGTCCGCAGCTTTCAACAGTTGTTCAGCCGACATATGATATTGGCGCCGTTGCGATGAGACTGCTGACGAAGCTCATGAATAAAGAGCCGGTTGAAGAGCATATCGTCGAACTGCCGCACCGTATAGAGCTAAGAAAGTCAACCAAGTCATAAGAAAAACTAAGAGCAAGCTTCACCTTTATGGTGAATTCTTGCTTTTTTCATGGGGAGAAATGATGAAACGTTTTGATTATCTTACACCTGTTGGATTTGTGTTAGGAACGATTATTATTGTTATCGGGATTATTTCGGGATCTGGAGTAAGCGGTTTCCGCTCTTTTCTTGATCTGACCTCTTTCTTCATCGTAACAGGGGGACTTTGCGCCGCTGTTTTTATCAGTTTTCCGCCAAGAGAGCTGAAAAAAGCGCCCTCTGTGTTAAAGCAGGCATTCATCCGCCAGGAAGACAATGTGAAAGATCTTGTGAAAACCTTTGTTTCCCTTTCCGATCACGCGCGAAAACACGGGCTTTTATCATTGGATGATCAGGCTCGGGAAATCAAAGATCCATTCTTGAAAAAAGGGCTGCTTTTAGCGATTGATGGCTGGGATGAAGAAACGATTCGGCTCGTCATGGATTCAGAAATCGCAGCAATGGAGGAACGGCACCGAAAAGGGCGGCGAGTTTTTGAAAAAGCGGGAGAATTCGCTCCGGCGTGGGGAATGATCGGAACACTCGTCGGGCTTGTGCTGATGCTCAAAAACTTAAACGACCCGCATATGCTCGGACCAAACATGGCCATTGCGCTTCTGACGACTTTATATGGTTCATTACTGGCAAATATGGTCTTCAACCCGATCGCGGCTAAGCTTGAAGAGAAAACAGAAAGTGAAATTTTCATCAAGCAGGTAATGGTGGAAGGGATTATCGGTGTTCAATCCGGAAAAAACCCGCGCAACCTTGAAAGCCAGCTGGTCGTTTTCAGCTCACGGGAAGAATGGAAGAAGCAGCCAAAACAAGTAAAAACAAAAAAGGGATCTGTACATGAAGCTTAGAAGAGAACGTTTTGGCAGAAGGAATGGAAGCGGAAAAAACAGTCAATCTTCATCCAGCTGGATGGTAACCTTTACAGATCTGATCACCTTGATCCTTGTGTTCTTTA
This sequence comes from Bacillus sp. LJBS17, assembly GCF_019334685.1. Classification (NCBI taxonomy): domain Bacteria; kingdom Bacillati; phylum Bacillota; class Bacilli; order Caryophanales; family Bacillaceae; genus Bacillus; species Bacillus sp. LJBS17. The sequence goes on along the minus strand of NZ_CP079759.1, from coordinate 2,949,757 downwards.
TTTTACTCTTTTCGATGTCCCAAATCGATCTGCAAAAATTTAAAGCGGCGGTGGACTCGATCCAGAAGGAAGGCAACGGGCTTCAGCCGGACCAAACATCCATAGAAAAAAAGAATACATCCCCATCTGATACGAAGAAGCAAGAGGATCAGCAGGATCAGCTTCTCAAGAAAGTAAATACATATATAAAAGACAATCATTTGAAGGCCCAAATGACAGCCAAACGGGATGAACGCGGTGTCGTGCTCGTTCTTCAGGAGGCTGTGCTGTTTGATACAGGTGAGGCAAAGGTGCTGAAAAATGCCGAAACACTTCTTCACCAAATTGCCGTTCTTCTTCAAACCATTCCAAATGACATTCAGGTGGAGGGACATACAGACAGCCGAAACATTTCGACATACCGATACCCGTCGAACTGGGAGCTATCAGCAGCACGGGCGAGTGGAGTTATTCAATACTTCACGTCTAAAGAGAAGCTTCCCTCCAAGCGCTTTATTGCTGTCGGTTATGCGGATACAAAGCCGGTAAAGGATAACAAGACAAATGAACACATGAAGGAAAATCGGCGTGTGGAAATAGTGATCAAAAAATCAAAAACGACCTCTTCGTAAAGGTCGTTTTTTACTTTGTTCTTTGCTGTTCAGAACGTATCGCATATAATGCTTTGCTGACAGTTTGGGCATTTTTTTCTGTAATTTCAGGCTTGCGGGGAATCGGAGGATATAAATCAGCCGGATCGCTCCAGCTCGACGGAAGGGCCACGGGGCATTGTTTTTGCCATTTAGCAATCCATTCCGGCGGGATCTCGTGTCCCGGGTCAATTCCCTTCATTTCAAGCCATATTCTGGCCCAGGCGCGGGGCACGACACGCCAAATATCATATCCGCCGCCTCCGACTGCAATCCATTTCCCTCCGCAATATTGATGAGCCAAAGTGTGTGCAAGACGGGGGATTTCTTCGTATATATTGATTGTTGCTGATAAATGCGTCAGCGGGTCGTAGTAATGGGCATCGGCGCCGTTTTGGCTGATAATGACATCGGGCTTGAAATAAGCGGCGACTTCTGAAGCTGCTGTCCGGTAAGCCTCAAGAAAAGAATCATCCTCTGTAAAAGCGTCAAGCGGGATATTAAAGGAATAGCCATATCCTTTTCCGCTTCCTTTTTCTTGGATCTGACCGGTTCCAGGGAATAAATACCTTCCTGTTTCATGAATGGACAGCGTGCATACGTCAGGATTATCGTAAAATGTAAATTGCACACCGTCCCCGTGGTGGGCGTCGGTATCAATATAAAGTACCCTGGATCTGTATTTTTTCTGGATATATTGAATCGCCACAGCGCTGTCATTATATATGCAAAACCCTGAAGCTCTCCCACGAAAGCCGTGATGAAGCCCTCCGCCAAGGTTTGCCGCATGCAGGGCTTGTCCTGACATGACCCAGTCTGCGGCCGTTAAAGTGCCGCCGACCAAGAGTGATGCCGCTTCGTGCATGCCGGCAAAGACGGGTGTGTCTTCAGTGCCGAGCCCGTAGCTTTCTCCTTCTTCAGCGGGAAGCTTTCCGGCGCCCGCAAGCTTTACGGCCTGAATGTAATCGTCCGTGTGGACAAGGGAAAGCTCCTCTTCTGAAGCGAGTCTGGGGGTGACAATGTCTCCATCATCAAAGGCATTGATCGTCTTAAGCAAATCATATGTTAACAGAACCCGCTGCTGATTAAAGGGATGCTCCTGATGAAACATATAGGTTTGGTAGGATGGAGAATAGATAAATACACTGTCTCTCATAGCAGGTCCCTTTGCTCTGACGGCCATACGACGTGGTGTCCATTTCTTTGTAATGCCTGCAAAAACGGCAGCGGATTCATCGTTTTTACACGGAAGACAAGCACTTTTACACCGGGATCGTCATGCGGATAAACAAGCACGCTTAATATTTTCACTTGAAGGTCTTGGCAAAGACTGCTGATCTCAGCGAGGCTTTTGGTGATGTCGTTTACTTTTATCTCAATTTGCGATCCCGGCTGGTCAGCGCCTGTCAATTTGACAAACGTCCGCAGCAAATCGGTTTTTGTTAAAATGCCTATTAATTTTTGATGGTGCACCACTGGAAGGCAGCCGATGCCATGCTCGTAGAACACGGCTGATATTTCTTCGACAAAATCTAACGGGTGGGCGCAGACAACATCCTTTTTCATAATTGAATCTACGCTTCGTGTGAGAAATAGGCTTCGTTTGTTTTCTTCAAAAATACTCGGGCTGGCCTGTTTCATGTCTCTGTCTGTAATCATGCCGATCACGTGTCGTTCTTCATCTACAACAGGCAGATGCCTGATATGGAATTCCTTCAGTTTGCATATTGCTGTTTCAAGCGTATCCGTCTTCGTTAATGTAATGACATCTCTTTTCATGATTTGCTCAACAATCATTATTTTTTCCCCTTTGCCAGTGTCAGTTAATACATATAACGATGATAAAAACGGAGCCTGTCAAATTGCTCAATTGATTCTTGGCTGACGTTTTTTCCAATGCGGGCCATCAGACAGTTTGCAGGGTGGGAGCTGATCTCCGGCTCATCCGTTGCAAACCAGACCAATCCGCCTGCATTCATCATCTTTTCCATGATCTTTCTGTATTCCCACACATCTTTTTTCATCCCTTTTAAATCCCAATGCCAGTAATATTCTGTCGTCATCACAATGTAGTTTTCCATTTGTTCATCCATCATGCTGACGGTCAGGAGCGTCTTTCCGACAGCGCATCCCCGATAGTCCGGCGCTACTTCGATGGCTCCGAGCTCAATCAAATCCTCCATATTTCCTTCAGACCATCTTTCGAGCGGGTCAGGATATAAATACGTGACATAGCCGATAATGGTTCGGCCATCTCTGGCAATAATAATGCGCCCTTCGGGAAGGCCTGCAATGTCGACTAGCGCTTCATGCTGCTCACGAGGCGGGCGAAATGCGGTTAAATCTTTATGAAACTCATAACCTGCCAAATCCTCTGGAGAGACAGGCCCTTCTATCAGTAAAGAGCCGGTTGCTGTTTTGATGTTTGCTGAATGGTATGTTTTATGATGTTCCACTAATTCACCGTCCCATCAATTCTTATCAAAAATACATGCCTTCTTTAAGAATACCAAATTATAAAGCGTTTTCAACATGGTTTATATTTTAAAAATTGAGAAGAATATGAATATATACTATAATAATTGTGACAACTTCAGCAAAGGGGGATGTTTGGGCATGAATTTGAAAGCGTTACCAGCAATAGAGGGGGATCATAACTTAAAAAACTATGAAGAAACGTACCGGCATTTTGATTGGGCCGAGGCAGAGAAACATTTCTCTTGGCATGAGACAGGGAAACTGAATGCGGCGTATGAAGCGATTGACCGCCATGCCGAATCGTTTCGAAAAAACAAAGTAGCGCTTTATTATAAAGACGCAAAAAGGGATGAAAAATACACATTTAAAGAAATGAAGGAAGAATCAAACAGAGCCGGGAATGTGCTGAGACGGTATGGAAATGTGGAAAAAGGGGACCGCGTTTTTATTTTTATGCCGAGATCACCCGAGCTTTATTTTATTATGCTTGGCGCAATCAAAATTGGCGCCATCGCCGGGCCGCTGTTCGAAGCATTTATGGAGGGAGCGGTGAAAGATCGGCTTGAAAACAGTGAGGCAAAGGTTGTTGTCACAACACCTGAGCTGCTGGAGAGAATACCGGTAGACAAACTGCCTCACTTGCAGCATGTCTTCGTAGTCGGGGGAGAGGCTGAGAGCGGCACGAATATCATCAATTATGATGAAGCAGCGAAACAGGAAAGCACAAGACTGGATATCGAATGGATGGATAAAAAAGACGGCTTTCTGCTTCACTATACATCAGGTTCCACTGGTACGCCAAAGGGCGTGCTGCATGTCCATGAAGCGATGATTCAGCAATATCAAACAGGAAAGTGGGTCCTTGATTTAAAGGAAGAAGACATTTATTGGTGCACGGCTGATCCAGGCTGGGTGACAGGTACGGTATACGGCATTTTTGCACCGTGGCTGAACGGAGCGACAAATGTCATCGTCGGCGGACGTTTCAGCCCGGAAAGCTGGTATGGTACGATTGAACAGCTTGGCGTCAATGTCTGGTACAGCGCGCCGACCGCTTTTCGGATGCTGATGGGAGCGGGAGATGAAATGGCTGCGAAATATGATCTAACTTCACTCCGGCATGTGCTCAGTGTCGGTGAGCCGCTAAATCCGGAAGTCATCAGATGGGGACATAAAGTTTTTAACAAACGAATTCATGATACATGGTGGATGACAGAAACGGGCAGTCAGCTTATCTGCAACTATCCTTGCATGGATATTAAACCGGGTTCAATGGGTAAGCCGATTCCAGGAGTGGAGGCAGCGATCGTTGACAATCAAGGCAACGAGCTTCCGCCGTACCGAATGGGCAATCTCGCCATCAAAAAGGGCTGGCCTTCCATGATGCATACCATTTGGAATAACCCTGAAAAGTATGAATCGTATTTCATGCCGGGCGGCTGGTATGTGTCTGGGGATTCTGCTTACATGGATGAAGAGGGATACTTTTGGTTCCAAGGCAGAGTTGATGACGTCATCATGACCTCCGGTGAGCGCGTCGGCCCATTTGAAGTGGAAAGCAAGCTTGTCGAACATCCGGCTATTGCAGAAGCAGGCGTAATCGGAAAGCCTGACCCGGTGCGTGGAGAAATCATTAAAGCTTTTATTGCACTCAGGGAAGGATTTGAGCCGTCTGATAAACTGAAAGAAGAGATCCGCCTATTTGTAAAGCAGGGTCTTGCAGCCCATGCGGCTCCGCGTGAGATCGAATTTAAAGATAAGCTTCCGAAAACCCGAAGCGGAAAGATCATGAGGCGCGTGCTGAAGGCATGGGAGCTTAATCTGCCGGCTGGAGATCTGTCAACAATGGAGGATTAAAAGGCGGCGTTGACACAGGATTTTATTTATGTTAAAAATGATATAGCTTCATATGAAAAGGTAAAGATTGAGACAAGTAGAATATCCTTACGTTCCAGAGAGCTGATGGCCGGTGAAAATCAGCACAGACGGATATATCGAATACACTCATGAACCGCTTTTGCAAACAAAGCCGGCCAGGCTTTCAGTAGTGAAAGAACGGACCTGATCCGTTATCAGGCAAAGTGATAAGACGAATGTTTGCATTCTCTTATTAGTAGGGTGGTACCGCGATAATCAATCGTCCCTTCGTGTAAACGAAGGGGCGTTTTTTATTTTAATCAAAAAAGGAGCTTTATCTTATGACTAACTTACTTGAAGACTTATCCTTCCGCGGATTGATTCAGCAAATGACAGATGAAGAAGGGTTAAATAAACAGCTGAATGAAGAAAAAATCCGCTTGTACTCAGGCTTTGACCCGACAGCAGACAGCTTGCATATCGGACACCTGCTGCCTATTTTAACACTTCGCCGTTTTCAGCTTGCAGGGCATCATCCGATTGCGCTTGTGGGGGGCGCGACGGGCCTCATCGGTGATCCAAGCGGAAAAAAAGCAGAGCGTACATTAAACACTGCTGACATCGTATCCGAATGGTCCCAAAAAATCAAAAACCAGCTGTCCAGATTTCTAGATTTTGAAGCAGCAGAAAACCCAGCTGTCATCGCGAACAACTTTGACTGGATCGGCAAAATGAATGTGATCGATTTCCTTCGTGACGTTGGTAAAAATTTCGGCATCAATTACATGCTGGCAAAAGATACGGTCAGCTCAAGAATTGAATCCGGCATCTCGTACACGGAATTCAGCTACATGATTCTTCAATCTTATGATTTCTTAAATCTTTACAGAGACAAAAACTGTAAACTGCAAATCGGCGGAAGCGATCAGTGGGGCAACATCACAGCCGGTCTTGAACTGATCAGAAAATCGGAAGAAGAAGGAGCAAAAGCGTTCGGTCTTACGATTCCGCTTGTCACAAAAGCAGACGGCACGAAGTTCGGAAAAACGGAAGGCGGTGCGATCTGGCTTGATAAAGAAAAAACATCGCCATATGAATTCTATCAATTCTGGATCAACACAGACGACCGTGACGTTGTCAAATACTTGAAATACTTTACGTTCCTTTCAAAAGAGGAAATTGAAGCGTACGCTGAAAAAACAGAAACGGCGCCAGAAAAACGTGAAGCGCAAAAACGCCTGGCAGAAGAAGTGACATCGCTTGTTCACGGACGCGAGGCGCTGGAGCAAGCCATCAACATCTCCCAAGCGCTGTTCAGCGGCAATATTAAAGAGCTTTCCGCTCAAGATGTAAAGGTAGGCTTTAAAGATGTTCCTTCTATGGAAGTTGACAGCACCCAAGAGCTTTCACTTGTAGATGTGTTGGTGCAATCTAAATTATCTCCTTCTAAACGCCAAGCGCGTGAAGACATCCAAAATGGAGCTGTTTACATTAACGGCGAACGCCAGACGGAAATCAATTATACCCTATCAGCAGAAGACCGTATCGAAAATCAATTTACTGTTCTGCGCCGCGGGAAGAAAAAATACTTCCTTGTGACGTATAAATAAGAAAAAGATCCTTTGCCACTGAAGGCAAAGGATCTTTTTGTTTACCGCATAGGAATGAAAGGAAAAGAGTATATTAGATAGGGCAAACACGACCAATCACCACCTTTTAAATGAAAGGAGCGCTAAAGTGTGAATCTCATGTGTACGATTGCAAAAGAACGGCTGCAGCAGGATTACTGGGATCAGCAGGCGCAAGATAGTGTTGGCCAGCAAGAGGCGAATGACGAAACAGACGATAAAAAAACCCCGACCGCATAGCGGCAGGGGTTTTTAAAACGATTAACGAGAGTAGAACTCAACGATAAGCGCTTCGTTAATTTCCGGAGCAAGTTCAGAACGCTCAGGAAGACGAGTGAAAGTACCTTCAAGCTTTTCAGCGTCGAAAGTAAGGTATTCAGGAACGAAGTTGTTCACTTCAACAGATTCTTTGATGATAGAAAGGTTTCTTGATTTTTCGCGAACACCGATTGTTTGACCAGGTTTCACAAGGTAAGACGGGATGTCAACGCGGCTTCCGTCTACAAGAATGTGACCGTGGTTAACCAATTGGCGAGCTTGACGGCGAGTACGTGCTAAACCTAGCTTGTACACAACGTTATCAAGACGAGAATCTAAAAGAATCATGAAGTTTTCACCGTGTTTACCAGCTAGTTTGCCAGCTTTGTCAAACAAAGTGCGGAATTGACGTTCGTTTACACCGTACATGTGACGAAGCTTTTGCTTTTCTTGCAATTGCAAACCGTATTCTGATAATTTTTTACGTTGTCCTGGACCGTGTGGACCTGGAGCGTAAGGGCGTTTTTCTAATTCTTTTCCTGTACCGCTAAGAGAGATTCCTAGACGGCGGGACAGTTTCCAAGATGGACCTGTATAGCGAGCCATAATGTGACTCCTCCTTTGGTTTTATTTTTGTGGAAAATAAAAACCGTCTGCTCTATTCGACCATGCACATTTTGTTTTCATGTATCCTCGCTCCAGCAGCAGAGAGTTACACGATACACCTTATTGATAAGGAACAAAATGAAAACATAGAAGCTGAACAAAAAGGCTGCAATATTTCACACAAAGGTCATTATATAATTTATTTGTTTTGAAGTCAACCATTCCTCCATTATTGCTTCACCGTTTATGATATAATAAACAAAAATTAGTGGTAAACTTTTAGGTGATAAAAATATGGTAGAACAAACTAAAGATCAATTATCCGCCTTTCATTATCATATGCTCGATTTTTTATTAACCAAATCTGAAAAAGTCACATTCACCGACTCTTTCATATGGCTGACTTCGGCTATTCAAACCTATTTTTCAACCCTTTGTGTTTCGCTTACACCGTCACCATCAGGCTTTGTGACAAAATTGGCAGATGGTGAAGCGCGTTTTTCCGCTTCAAAAATAAACGCTTCATGTTATCTGATTGAGGACGGCTCCGGCAGGCGTTTTCATCTTGCGTGCAGGCAGGATGAAGAGATTCCTGAAGGGCTTCCGGACGTGGTTGCTTCATTTTTAAACCAGTCGATGAAACAGGAAAGACTCTATAACAAAACGATCTACCAAAAAAAGATATACAAAATGACAGAGCTGTTCCATTCACTGCTTGATCAGACAGATGTGCTGAAGCAGCTTTTAGAAAGCTTGACCAGCACATTTTCTCTTTTTGAGTTTTCTTTATTTATATCGCACGATCAAGACCAATGTTTAGGGATACCTGCAAAAGAGCTGTATATGGAAGGGGAAAAATCCGATTCCTTTGCGCTCAAAGTGTATTTGTCCGGAGACATTTTGCGGAAAAATGAATCTGTCGCCTATATTCCGATCAAAGGACAGCAGGGCACATACGGGGTGTTGAAGGCTGAGGGAACGGGTGACAGCTTTCTTACTGATGCCTGCCTTGATGAAATGTCGCTGTTAGCAAACGCGGCGGGAAAAGCGTTTGAAAATGCCCAGCTCTACGAACAATCCAAAGCAAGCATCGCAAATTTGGAATTGATTAATGAAACATCACGCCGCCTGAATCAGCGGCTGACACTGACTGATACAATGAATGATCTGGCTGTGAGAATGGCAGAATCGTTTCAGGCAGAAGAAGTGGGATTTTTTCATATAGACCATTTTGAAAACCTAACATTGCTTCCAGGCAGCACAGCATTTTTTAAAGAAGCGAAACCGTCAGATTTTTATAATGAGCTGAAAGAAAAGCTGTATGAAGGTGAAAAAGGGGTTTTCATCGGGAATGGCCAGTCTGTTTTTGGGAAGGCGGGGTACGGCTCGCTGATGGCTGCTCCGATGATTCAAAACGACCGGCTTCTGGGCTTTGCGGTTTTATTGAAACAGGAGCTGTACGCTTTTACATTTGAAATGTACAAGCTGTTTCAGGCGCTGATTCATCACGCGACACTGGCTGTAACCAATTCAATGCTTCGCGACCGTCTTGAGCACCTTGTGAAAACAGATCAGCTGACTGAACTGTATTCACGAGTGTATTTAGATGAAAAAATTCAATACAGCATGAAAATCCACCAAAAGGGTGTTTTTATTCTTGTTGATATTGATAATTTTAAAAATGTAAATGATACGTACGGCCATCAGACTGGGGACGAGATTTTAATTCAAGTCGCTTCAGTGATTAAAAGCAACATCCGAAAGCATGATGTCGGTGCCCGCTGGGGAGGCGAGGAGCTGGCGATTTATTTGCCAAATGTGCCGGTTGCAGTGGGGAAACGGATTACTGAGCGACTGGTTTACGCGGTCAGAAAAAATACGAAACCCGAGGTAACCATTTCCTGCGGTATCTCCTGCTGGACGACAGAAACAAGAAAATCGCTGAAAGAGCTTGTGCATGAGGCAGACGAAGCGCTCTACAGCGCGAAACGGAGCGGGAAAAACCGCTTGATGGTTCATGACTCAATAAAATAAAAAAAGCCCAAAACGATATCAGTTTTGGGCTTTTATATTACTGCGCTAACGCTTTTTCTAGCGTTTCGGCAAATTGAGTTAAGTATTTTTCATCAATTTCGTCGAAACGGTTTTTCACTGGGCTGTCGATGTCTAAGACGCCGACAATTTTTTCGTCTACTCGAATCGGAAGCACAATTTCTGATTGAGACGCTGCATCGCAGGCGATATGTCCCGGAAACGCGTTTACATCCTCAACACGTTCCACTTTTCCGTTTGCGTACGCTGTGCCGCAAACCCCTCTGCCGAAAGGAATCCGAACACATGCCGGCAGGCCTTGGAACGGACCTAACACAAGCTGTCCATCCTCTTCTTTGGCAAAATAGAAACCCGCCCAGTTGACTTCAGGCAGCGAATGATACAGCAGTGCTGAGGCATTTGCATAGTTAGCTATTTGGTCTGTTTCGTCTTCGGTCATGGCTTCGAGCTGTTTTAGCAGAAGCTGATAGTCTTTTTCTTTATCTCCAGATTGTTTTTCGACATGGAACATGGAAAACCCTCACTTTTTCTATAATATAAAACAAAGTTCCGGCTTTTCTGCCGGCATTTGTCGATAAGTTCTTACAGGAACAGCGGCTTCCTGCTTGAATAATATCAAGAGGAAGGAGTGAGCCGTATGAAAGTAAGCACCAAAGACAAAATTATTGAATCTGCTGTCATGCTTTTTAACCAAAAAGGATTTTCTGGCACGTCTGTCCGTGAAATCGCAAAGTCAGCTGATGTAAATGTTGCGCACATCTCCTACTATTTTAAAGGCAAAGGAGGTTTGATGGAACACTTAGTTTCAGAGTTTTACGAAGGCTACAGCAAAACGCTTGAAACAGCGGCAAGCAATATCTCTTCTCAAAGCACGCAGGAACAGCTTCTTCAATTGGTTTTCGATATTTTATCCTATCAGCATAATCATCGTCAATTAACTCGTTTTGTCTACCGGGAAGTCACAATTGACTCCACATTAATCAGGGAAATTATGTCGACATATCTAATGAAGGAAAAGTATATCTTCCAGCTGATCATTGAGGAAGGAGAAAAACAGCGTGAATATTTAACGCTGCCGCTGCCTCATTTTATTCTCCAATTAAAATCTCTCTTGATGATGCCCTATCTCCAGCCTCAATATATTTCAGAAGTACTCTACATGCAGCCGCACGAGCCGTATTTTTATAAAATGTATTTTGAAGAAATCAAGATTTGGATCAGAAGCGTCTTCCGGACAGGAGACGTGGCGCTCACCAATTAGCACCGTTCCAAAAACGTCTCATACGCATATCCGACATCTCCCGCTTGATGGGCATCAGACCCAAACACAAGCGGGATCTTCTTTTGCTTCGCTTCATTCAGCATCCAATCCTCGATATAAATACCGCCAGCGTAAGTTTTTCTTAAGCCGGAAGTATTGAAGTCGAGCTCCATTCCGTTTTCTTCAATGGCATTTAAGCACAGGGAAACGAGGCCGCGAATATGCTCTGACATGCTGTATGGAAACAGCTTGATGAATTTTTGGACGAGTGTGATGTGACCGACTCTTTTTGGCTTATAAACGCCGAGAGATGCTACAATGGAAGAATAGATACTCCGGTAATATTGTTCATATACCGCTTCAATGCTTCCGCAGGCTGAAATCAGCTCTTTGAAGGTATGCTCGTCATAATCAAGGCATAGATAGGAAGAGTCTGTGCGCAAAAAATGAACGGATAAGATGCTGTCATCTAAATATGGCCCGTATGTGTCCAGGAATAATGTAATTTCGTCTTCAAATTCAGCGATATAATCGACTTCAAGCCCTGTCCGTATGCTAAGCTGTCCGCGATATTCTTTTTTTAATCCGGAAATTTCATGAATATAGCGTTCCAAAGAAGCTTGCGCCATCGCGCTGTCTTTCAGCGGCGTGGGATCGGTAAAAGAGGGCGGCAATGGGGCGTGTTCGGTAAAAGTAATCGATTCGAACCCTTTTTTTAAGGCTTCTTCTGCATATTGTCTGAGTGTGTCATTGGAGCCGTGAGGGCAAAATGGTGTGTGAATATGTCCGTCTCGCTTTTGCATTGATGTCACCCCATGAAAAAATAGTCAAATCCTGCCGATTTTGCACAAAAAGTTTTTGATTTCTGGTCAAAAAATGTTTGTTACATGGTATCATAATAACAATGAAAACGACAGTTTTTCTCAATACATATCCTGAAATCTTTCTGAATAAATAAAACACCCTGACAGATTAAGGTAAACAGCAAGGGGGCTCATTATGGAGTTTGTCATTGGATTATTAATTGTACTGCTTGCGCTGTTTGCGGCAGGCTACTTTTTCAGGAAAAAAATCTACGCCGAAATCGACCGGCTGGAATCGTGGAAGATTGAAATTCTGAATCGGTCGATCGTGGAAGAAATGTCTAAAATAAAACATTTAAAAATGACGGGTCAGACAGAAGAGTTCTTTGAGAAGTGGCGTGAAGAATGGGACGAGATTGTCACAGCCCACATGCCGAAAGTTGAAGAGCTCCTTTATGATGCCGAGGAAAATGCAGACAAATACCGGTTTAAAAAGGCCAATCAAGTGCTCGTTCATATCGACGACCTGCTGACAGCGGCTGAATCAAGCATTGAAAAGATTCTTCGGGAAATCAGCGATCTTGTCACAAGTGAGGAAAAGAGCCGTGAAGAGATTGAACAGGTGAGGGAGCGCTATTCGAAATCTCGAAAAAACCTGCTGGCTTACAGCCACCTTTACGGGGAGCTTTATGACAGCCTTGAAAAGGATCTGGACGAAATTTGGAGCGGCATCAAACAATTTGAAGAAGAAACAGAAGGCGGAAACTATATTACTGCACGAAAAGTACTGCTTGAGCAGGACCGCAATCTTGAACGGCTTCAGTCATACATAGATGATGTGCCGAAGCTGTTAGCTGACTGTAAACAGACGGTGCCTGGACAGATTGCAAAGCTCAAGGATGGCTATGGCGAAATGAAAGAAAAAGGGTACAAGCTTGAGCATATCCAGCTTGATAAGGAATTAGAAAATCTGTCAAACCAGCTGAAACGAGCGGAACATGTCCTGATGACTGAGCTGGATATTGATGAAGCGTCCGCAATCCTGCAGCTCATTGACGAAAATATTCAATCTGTTTATCAGCAGCTGGAGGGCGAAGTTGAAGCCGGTCAATCCGTACTAAGCAAAATGCCTGAATTGATTATTGCTTACGACAAGCTTAAAGAAGAGAAAGAGCATACGAAAGCGGAAACTGAGCTGGTGAAGGAAAGCTACAGGCTGACAGCCGGTGAGCTCGGCAAACAGCAGGCTTTTGAAAAGCGCCTTGATGAAATTGGGAAGCTGCTATCATCCGTTAAAGATAAGCTCGATGCAGAGCATGTCGCCTACTCACTTTTAGTAGAAGAAGTTGCTTCAATAGAGAAGCAAATTGAAGAAGTGAAAAAAGAGCATGCCGAGTATCGTGAAAACCTGCAAGCGCTGAGAAAAGAAGAGCTTCAGGCGAGGGAGACGCTCAGCAATTTGAAAAAAACAATTTCTGAGACAGCAAGACTGCTGAAGACTAGCAACATTCCAGGCATTCCGAGCCATATTCAAGAGATGCTGGAGAACGCGCATCATCATATTCAAGAAACAGTCAATCAACTAAACGAACTTCCATTAAATATGGAAGAAGCCGGAGCCCATTTGAAACAAGCAGAAGATATCGTCAACAGGGCAAGCCGGGAATCAGAGGAACTTGTCGAGCAGGTCATCCTCATTGAAAAAATCATTCAGTTCGGAAACCGGTTCAGAAGCCAAAATCACATTTTATCTGAACAGCTGAAAGAAGCGGAAAGACGTTTTTATGCTTTTGATTATGACGACTCTTATGAAATTGCAGCTGCCGCTGTAGAAAAGGCTGCGCCAGGTGCAGTTGAAAAAATCAAAGCTGACATATCCGCTTAGATAATCACGACCATGAAAAAGAGCCCGCAGTGTAATGAGCAGGCTCTTTTTTTCATTACAAAACGCCTGCGCAATAACGCAGGCGTTCTGTGACATTAACTTATTTCATTAAGCTGTTTGGATGGTCCGATGAATAAGGTCAGCACATAGCCGATAACCGCTCCGACGATTCCTGGAAGCACCCAGCCGATGCCGAGGCTGTAAAGAGGAAGATTCGCATTTAGAAACACATCTAAAGATCCAAGTGAAAAACCGGCTGCTTTGATACCGTCTAAAATACTGAAAAGTCCTGTACCGATCAAGCATGCGATGTACACTTCGCGTCTTTCTTTAAAGATCTTATCGATGAAGGAAAGAACGATAATGACAATGGCAAGCGGATAGATAGCTGATAAAATAGGAACAGAAAACGCGATAATTTGCGCGAGTCCGAAATTCGCAATGATCAAGCTGAATAACGTGACAATCGTAACGACAATTTTATATGATAATGCCGGAATAAGTTTTGAAAAATATTGGCCGCAAGATGTGACAAGGCCGATGCTTGTTGTTAAACATGCGACTGTAATCGCTGCTCCGAGTACGATGTTGCCTAATGAACCGAATAAATAATGGGAAGACGCAGATAAAATTTTAGCTCCTTCACCAACAGGACCAATGGCATTTGTGCTTGTTGCACCTAAATAAGCAAGGGATACATAAATGAAAGTCAGGCCTAAAGCGGCAATCACACCTGCTTTAATGCAGGCTGCAGCAAGAGCTTTAGACTGTGTGACGCCTTTGCTTTTTACAGCATTTACAACGACAACGCCAAATACAATTGAAGCAAGTGCGTCCATTGTTTTATAGCCTTCTAAAAATCCTTTAAAAACCGGTGTTCCTTTATATGCTTCTGTCACGGCGCCCAATCCGCCCATCGGCGTGAAGATGGCTTTGAGAACAATGATTAAAATAATTGTGAATTTGATGGGAGTCAGAATTTTTCCGACTCGATCGACAACCTTGGATGGGTTTAACGCTAAATAGTACGTAACACCGAAAAAGATAAGTGTAAATATTAATAAAGAAAGTCTTTCTGGTACGCCAGTCAAAAATGGAACAGCGCCAATTTCATATGAAACAGTTCCTGTTCTCGGGATGGCGAATAATGGTCCGATTGATAAATAAAGCACGACAGTAAAGATTGTGCCGAAAACAGGGTGCGCTTTGTCAGCAAGGCCTTTAGCGTCCTTACCGGTTAATGCGATGGCGATAATGCCGAGAAGCGGCAGGCCTACCCCTGTCAGTAAAAATCCGCCGATGGCCTTCCAGACGTTGTGTCCGGCTGCTTGTCCAAGTTCCGGCGGATAAATCATATTTCCTGCTCCAAAGAATAACGCAAATAGCATGAAACCAATAATAATGGTATCTTTGACAGGCAGTGAGTGTTTCATGAAAAAAATCCTCCTAATAATTATGTTAAAATATTCTGTCAATTAATTGTCAGATAATATGACGAAACGAACAAATCTTATTATATGGTAAAAAAATTAGAAGTCAATACTAGTTTTTCGTAATTTTCTATTAAATTTTGTTATGGTAACATAAATATCATACCTTGTACCGCTTTCATAAAGGAGTAAAAAAGATGATATATTTAGATAATAGTTCAACGACTAAGCCTTACGATGAAGTCTTGAACGTATATGAACAGACAAGCAGCCGATACTTTGGCAATCCTTCATCTTTGCACCGATATGGAGCCGAAACGGAACAGCTGCTTCAAGCAGCCAAAAATCAAATCAAAAGGTCCTTAGGCCTAAAAAAATATGATATTGTATTTACGTCAGGCGCCACAGAAGCCAATAATGCGGCTTTAAAAGGAGCGGCTTTGTCAAAGATAAAAACAGGCAAACATATCATTGCCACTTCTATTGAACATCCATCCGTTACGGAATCGTTAGAACAGCTGAAAGAGTTGTTCGGGTTTGATATCACTTATCTTTCTGTGAATGAAGACGGATTTGTTTCTATTGAAGATCTAAAAGCAGCCATCCGTCCCGATACCGTGCTTGTCAGCATGATGCATGTGAACAATGAAGTCGGTTCCGTGCAGCCGATTGAAGCGGCAGGGGAAGTGCTGAAGAAGCACCCGAACATTTTGTTCCACGTCGATTATGTGCAGGGCATCTATAAAGTGCCCTTGGCAATTGAAAAGGCCGGCATTGATCTATGTTCAATTTCCGGGCATAAATTTCACGGGCTGAAGGGGACAGGCGCACTTATTGTAAAAGAAGGAACACGCCTTATTCCGCTCATAACGGGAGGCTCTCAGCAAAAAGGCATACGGGCCGGAACAGAACATACTGCTGGAGCGGTTTCGCTTGCCAAGGCCATTAATCTTGCCTCTGCTGATTTTGACACACGGCTTGACACGATGACTGCCGCAAAGGAATTGTTTATGAAAAGGCTGAGTGAAATTGAGGGCGTCGTTATCAACACGCCTCAAATGAATAGCGCGCCGCACATTATTAATTTCTCTGTACCGGGGATTAAAGCGGAAGTGCTTTTACACATGCTTGAGGAACAGGATATTTTCGTCTCCACAACATCGGCTTGCTCGGCAAAAGAACATAAGCCCAGCAAGGTTCTCTTAGAGATGGGCAAAGGAGAGCAGATTGCCGGAAGCAGCATCAGAATCAGTTTAAATTACAGCCAGACAAGCGATGTGGCAGAACCGTTTATGAACGCGCTTCGTCCTGGCATCAAAAAATTAAGGAAAATGATGAGGTAGAACATGAATTACGATCATATATTAATTCGTTTTGGGGAAATTTCGACCAAAGGCAAAAACAGAAAAAGCTTTATTGAGCGCTTAAAACAAAACATCAGACTCGTTTTGAAAGACTATCCGAATTTAAAATACTTTTCCAACAGGGATCGTATGACGATTACATTAAATGGAGAGGATCCTGAGGCTCTTTTTCCTCATTTAAAGCAAGTGTTTGGGATTCAAAGCTTCAGCCTGGCAATTAAATGTGACAGCCGCCTTGATGATATTAAGGCAACCGCACTAAAGGCTATCAAAGATCAGTATAAACCAGGTGATACGTTTAAAGTCGCGACAAAGAGAGCGTATAAGCAATTTGAATTAGATACAAACCAGATGAACGCTGAAATCGGCGGCCATATTTTGCGAAATACAGAAGGATTGACGGTCGATGTTCGCAACCCAGACATCCCGCTCAGAATCGAAATCAGGGAAGAAGCAACATTTTTGACAATTCGTGATGAAAAAGGTGCAGGCGGGCTGCCAGTTGGTTCAGCAGGAAAAGCGATGCTGATGCTTTCTGGCGGTTTTGACAGCCCTGTGGCCGGTTTTTATGCGATGAAACGGGGATTGTCGGTAGAAGCTGTTCATTTCTTCAGCCCGCCATACACAAGCGAGCGCGCAAAGCAAAAGGTAATGGATCTGGCGAAATGTCTGTCCCGTTTTGGGGGAAGCATGACACTTCATATTGTTCCATTTACAAAAACGCAAGAGCTCATCCAAAAACAAATTCCTGAAAATTACACAATGACGGCAACCCGCCGCCTCATGCTTCAGATAGCCGACAGAATCAGAGAAAAGAGAAACGGGCTTGCCATTATTACGGGAGAAAGCCTCGGTCAGGTAGCGAGCCAAACGCTTGAAAGCATGTATGCAATTAATGCGGTGACGTCAACACCGATTTTGCGTCCGCTAATCGCCATGGACAAAACAGAAATCATCGAAAAATCACGGGAAATTGGCACATATGAGACAAGCATTCAGCCGTTTGAAGACTGTTGCACGATCTTTACACCGCCAAGCCCGAAAACACGCCCTAAAAAAGAGAAAATTGAACACTTTGAAAGCTTTGTTGATTTCGAGCCGTATATTCAAGAAGCGGTAGATAACATTGAGACAATGACCCTGTATAGCGAACAAGAAGCTAACGATAAATTCGCTGAACTCTTTTAAATCAATTTTCAGCTCCTGTATACAATTACCAAAGTTTTTCTGAATGAAGCCATGTGTTTTGACACATTCTATACTCACAAGGAGGTGAGACACATGGCTAACAATAACTCAGGTAACAGCAACAACCTTTTAGTACCAGGAGCTGCTCAAGCGATCGACCAAATGAAATTAGAAATCGCTTCTGAATTCGGTGTAAACCTTGGAGCAGACACAACTTCTCGCGCTAACGGTTCTGTTGGAGGAGAGATCACAAAACGTCTTGTATCTTTTGCTCAACAAAACATGGGCGGAGGACAATTCTAATTTACAATTTCACATAATGGCTTAGGAGTGGGGGTATCCCCACTCTTTTTCATTTTTTACATATAAAAAAGGACCAGCGGCCTATAAAATCTATGTTTACAGAGGTTGCTTTTAGGCATATCCTTACGGAAAGAGCCTGTATTTATGTATAATGGGTGGAGAAAGTGAGGAGTTGTTCGTGTTAAAACGTGAAGATTTAATTGCCCCTGTGCAATATAATTTAGTGAATGAAATGGAAAAGTTCAGTGCTGCTGGACAAAAAACCGCTCTTCTTTGGGAGGACGAGTCGGGCAAGCAAGAATCTTGGTCGTATGAAAAGCTGATGGAAGAAACAAATAAAATCGGAGCGGCCTTAGCTGATCTTGGATTTAAAAAGGGAGACAAGCTGATTGTAATGGTACCGCGGGTGCTTGAAGCCTATGCTGTTTATTTGGCTATCCTGAAATCAGGAATGGTTGTCATTCCGTGCTCCGAAATGCTTCGCGCGAAAGATCTTGAATACCGGATTGAACATGCAGAGGTAAAAGGCGCCATCGTCTACTCAGAATTTATTGGCGCTTTCCGGGATGTCAGTACGACTGACAAACTGATTACACTGTCTATTGGTGAAAATGATGCCGGCTGGAAAAACCTCTTATCAATTGAAGCGGACGGAAGCCAATTTAAAACAGCTGACACAACAAGAGATGATATGGCTTTCTTATCCTATACATCCGGGACAACAGGTCAGCCGAAAGGTGTTGTACATACACATGGATGGGCATTTGCTCATTTAAAAACTTCTGCCGGCGCTTGGCTTGATATTTCTGAAAAGGATATCGTCTGGGCTACTGCTGCCCCTGGCTGGCAAAAGTGGGTATGGAGTCCGTTTTTAGCGGTGCTTGGCAGCGGAGCAACCGGTTTTGTGTACCACGGCAGATTCAAAGCAGAAAAATATCTAGAGCTTTTAAATCGCTACAAAATCAATGTTTTCTGCTGCACGCCGACAGAATACCGCTTAATGGCGAAGGTTGAAGGCTTGGACCGTTTTGATCTTTCTGCCCTGCACAGCGCTGTTTCCGCAGGTGAGCCGCTCAATCGTGAAGTCATTGATGTTTTCCAAAAGCACTTTGGCATTAAGGTACGGGACGGATATGGCCAAACAGAAAGCACGCTTTTGGTTGGTGTTTTGAAAGATACGCCTATTAAACCGGGAAGCATGGGAAAGCCGACACCGGGAAATCAGGTGGAGATCATAAATGAAGACGGTGAAATCTGCAAACCTGGTGAGGTTGGCGATATCGCTGTTCACCTCAGTACGCCTGCGCTCTTTAAAGAGTATTTTAAAGATCCGGAAAGAATGAAAACACAAATTCGCGGCGATTATTTCCTAACGGGAGACAGAGCAAGAAAAGATGAGGAAGGTTACTTCTGGTTTGAAAGCCGAAATGACGATATTATTATCAGCTCCGGCTATACGATCGGGCCTTTCGAGGTGGAAGACGCGCTTGTTAAGCACCCAGAAGTAAAAGAATGTGCTGTTGTCGCGAGCCCTGATGAAATCAGAGGCTCCATTGTAAAGGCATATGTTGTCCTGCAAAATCATGAAAAACGCAGTGATGAGCTTGTCAAAATGCTGCAAAACCATGTGAAGACGATTACCGCTCCATACAAATATCCTAGAGAAATTGAATTTGTGGAAAACCTGCCGAAAACGGCTTCTGCAAAAATCAGACGAGTGGAATTAAGAAAACGTGAAGAACAGCTCAAAGCCAATAAAAAGGCGTAAAGAAAGAGAGTGAACGTGAATGAAGGCGATATGGCACGGCGGTTTCATTTATACGATGCTCAAAGAAGGCGATCGGACTGAGGCAGTTTATGTTGAGGATGGTGTCATAAAAGGCACCGGCAGCTATAAACGTTTGAAGGAAAAGTACGGGTCGCCGGAAACAGAAGAAATCAGCCTGAACGGAGCAGTGATGTTCCCCGGTTTTGTTGACAGCCATCTACATTTGATCGGCCACGGTGAGAAACAGCTTCAGCTCGATCTGTCCGCACTGACGTCGAAAGATTCAATTTTACAGGCTGCGAAGGAAAGAGAGCGGCAGCTTCCTAAAAACGATTGGCTCATTGGAGAAGGCTGGAATGAAAATCAGTTTGAGACACCTGACTACTTGACTAAGCATGATCTTGATCGCCTGTTTCCTGACAGGCCCGTCTTGCTCAAGCGTATATGCCGGCATGCAATAGCTGTCAATTCTGCGGCTCTTCAAGCAGCGGGAATTTCAAGAAATACTCCTGATCCTGACGGCGGAGTCATCGTAAAAGATGCAAATGGCGAGCCGACCGGACTCCTGTTTGATAAGGCGCAGGATTTGATTCTGAACGCTGTCCCGCCAGTCTCCCAGCACTATGTTGATGAGGCATTAACGGCTGGAATAAAGGATTGCTGGACAAAAGGCCTGACGGGCGGTCATTCGGAAGACTTGTCCTATTATGGTGATGTTTCGGTGCCGTTGAAAGCTTATGAGAAAGCTGCCGCTGGCGGAAAGTATCCGTTCCGCTGCCATTTGCTCGTTCATCATGAAGCGGTCGATCGATGGGAGCAGCTGGATAAGCCGTCCGGCCCTTATGTGGAGTTTGGTGCGATGAAAATCTTTGCGGACGGGGCGCTTGGCGGGAGAACGGCTTTGTTGAAAGAACCATATCAGGATGATCCATCAACAAATGGTGTTCAGGTTCACGATGACGAAACCCTTGGCCGGCTCATTCGCAAAGCGAGAGAAAAAGGGATGGAGGTTGCTGTTCATGCAATCGGAGATCTTGCTTTTGAAAAAGTGCTGAACGCAATTGAAAAGCATCCGCCCAAAAACGGCCGGCATGATCGGCTTATTCATGCCCAAGTGCTTGATAACGAATTAATCGAGAGAGCAGCACGCATGCCGATCGCACTTGATCTTCAGCCGCATTTCGTTGCAAGCGACTTTCCATGGGTCATTGACCGTCTCGGAAAAGACCGGATGAAGACTGCATTTGCCTGGAAAACCCTCATATCTAAAGGCATTTTATGCGCGGGCGGTTCAGACGCCCCGATTGAGCCTGTTGACCCGCTTCTAGGGATCCAGTCCGCGGTCCTCAGGAAAAGCAGTCATGAGCAAAACGGGCCAAGCTATAATGAAAGTGAATGTTTACCTGTATATGAAGCGATAAAGCTTTATACAGAAGGTAGCGCCGGTATCATTTATAAAGAGAAGTCACGCGGGAAAATTGCGGAAGGCTATGACGCGGATTTTACAGTTCTCAGTGGTGATCCGTTTGCCATTGACCCCGCACAGCTTCATCTTTTAGATATTAAAAAAACCGTGATTAACGGCCAGATTGTATATGAGAAATCATAAAAGGACAGGCAGCAGCCTGTCCTTTTATTTTCTATAAAAAAGTACGCTTCACTTTTTCCCAAAATGAATTGTCCTTTAGTTTGACTGTTTTGATTTTCTTATTAGACAGTTTGATTTCGATCGTTTTCACATTTCTCGTGCTGAGTGCTTCATTGTCCAAACCGATAATCGGGTGCTCATTTCCGTCCTGCACCACACGAAGGGTCAGCTTTCGGTCAGAGCTGAGGACAAATGGCGAGCCGAGTGTCCGGTAGGTGTTATTGTTAAGGGATGCAAGCTCAGATACCTGCATGCATGGAAGCAATGGATCAACAACCGCTCCTGCAACAGATTTGTTATAGGCGGTGCTGCCTGTAGGCGTTGAGATAATCATTCCGTCACCTCTAAACGTTTCAAAGTGCAGATCGTCAATCAGCACGTCCATCACAAAGGTTTTGATGATGCTTGAGCGGATGGATACCTCGTTTAAGCAGTGAAAAGGACTGGCTTGATCCACTGTCACTTCAATCAGCGGGTATTTTCTCACTTCAATTTGTTCGAACGTCATTGCATCGACCATTTTTTCTCGCTCATCACTATGAAAGTCGCAATATAGATGAGCTTTCCCCTTTTTGGTAATGCCGACGTACAAGCAGTCGTCACGAAAATTCGTCTTTCTGACTGCCTGCAAAAATGTGCCGTCCCCGCCAATGCTAGCGATAATATTGGCGTCTGAGTGTTGGTTCACAACGGTAAATCCATGCTCTTCCGCCAATTGTGTTAACGAGCGGGCTTGTTCGTGCGTTTCCTGATCCTGTTTGTGAAAAAAATAAACATTACGGCGTTGATCGGTCATATCCCATTTCCCCTTTGCTGTCATATTTAAGTTTTTCTGCCATCCAGTATTTGTGATAAAATACCTTTGGCCATAAGTGTACCACGTTTGCCGGCAGCCCGTTAAGCCGGAGCTTTCTCATGAAGTGAAACATTTTTCATATTGAATCGTATAATGAGAGAGTTTAGGAAAAAGGAGGAGAAAAAATGAATGCAAAAAGATGGATTGCATTAGTGATTGCTCTGGGGATTTTCGGCGTGTCTATTATCGTCAGCATCTCTATGAGTTTCTTTGAAAGCGTCAAAGGCGCTCAAACGGATCTCACATCACTGACAGATGAATCGCAGGAAAAGACGCTGGAAAACGGCAGTCTCTCAAGTAAAATTGCCGTATTAGAGGTCAGCGGCACCATTCAGGATAATGGGGACTCAAGCAGTCTGCTTGGTGCAGACGGATATAACCACAGAACGTTCTTAAAAAACCTTGAGCGCGCAAAAGATGACAAGACGGTCAAAGGTATCGTTCTGAAGGTGAATTCTCCGGGTGGCGGAGTGTATGAAAGTGCTGAAATACATAAGAAACTGGAAGAAATCAAGAAAGAAACGAAAAAACCGATTTACGTGTCAATGGGTTCGATGGCAGCATCAGGAGGCTATTACATCTCAACAGCGGCTGATAAGATTTTTGCGACACCGGAAACCCTGACCGGGTCACTCGGCGTCATTATGGAAAGCGTCAATTATTCAAAGCTTGCCGACAAGCTTGGCATTTCTTTTGAAACGATTAAGAGCGGGGCCCATAAGGACATTATGTCTCCTTCCCGTGAGATGACGAAAGAAGAAAAAAACATCATGCAATCGATGGTTGATAATTCGTATGAAGGCTTTGTTGATGTCATTTCAAAAGGGCGCAGCATGCCGAAAGCAGAGGTAAAGAAAATTGCGGACGGCCGCGTGTATGACGGACGGCAGGCGAAAAAACTGAACCTCGTTGATGAGCTTGGTTTTTATGACGATACCATTACGGCCATGAAAAAGGATCACAAGGATTTGAAAAACGCCTCTGTCATTTCTTATGAGGAAAGCTTCGGATTAGGCTCACTGTTTTCCATGGGCGCGAACAAAATGTTTAAAAGTGAGATTGATTTTTTGAATATGAGAGAAATTCTATCGCAATCCGGTTCGCCGAGGATGATGTATCTCTATGCGAAGTAGGAGGGAACAATAATGGACGCGACATATGAAGAGTTAGAGCGCAATGACATCAAAGGCCCGCAAGAAGCGGAGCAGCTGACACATGCCTATGCTGGCTTTTGGGTTCGTTTCTGGGCTTTCCTGCTTGATTGGCTCGTGATATGGGGATTAAACCATTTGCTCGTTTCTCCCCTCTTTACCGTATTGGATCTGCCGAAAACATCCGGCATGTTTACCTTCTCGGCCTACAGTGTGACAACGCTTATTGTGTATCTTGCCTATTTCGCACTCATGACAAAATACTTCAGGCAGACGCTTGGTAAAATGGTGTTCGGCCTCAAAGTGGTTTCTGTGAAGCAAGATAGCAAGCTGACATGGAGTACAGTTATTTTTCGTGAAGTGGTGGGACGGTATATTGATAAGATTTGGATTTTATATATCGTTGTTGCCTTTTCACCTACAAAACAAGGGATTCATGATTACATCGCAGATACCACCGTGGTGCATGAAAAATTATACCGCAAATAACCGATAACCCGGACCTCCGTCCGGGTTTATTTTTTTAGGAATTGGCGATAATGCTCCTAGAGGAAGTGAAGAATATGGTGTATGTACTGACAGCCATTCTTATTCTCATAGGGATCGTACTGCTTCTCAGAATGAAAATCCATGTCGCGCTGGAGTATCTTCATGCCGCTGATAATGACAAATTGACCTTGAAGATTACGGCGCTGTTTGGCCTTATAAGGATCAAAAAAACAATCCCGGCGATTAAGGTGAACAAAGAAGACGGAACAGTGGATATCAAACAAAAAACTGAATCTAAAATGAAAAAAAGCAGCGGAAAGAAAAAAATTACACAAAACGATGTGCAGCAAAGCATTAATAAAATCGAAATGCTTTTGCATCAGGTCACCAGACTGCGGAAAATCAGCGCGTCTTTTCTCGCGCATTTACATATCACAAAACTAGAATGGGTTACAGTAATCGGAATTCAGGACGCGGCAGTGACAGGTGTGTTAACAGGTGCTGTATGGGGTGTGAAGGGCGGTATCGCAGCAATGCTCTACGACCACCTGGACTTTGTGAATAAACCTGTCTATGAGGTGATCCCGTCGTTTCAAGTCCCTGTTTCCAAGACCCATTTTCAGTGTATATTCTTTTTTCGCTTTGGACATGCTATGCTTGCAGCTTTCAAATTCGTCAAATACGGACGGGAGCTATCCGTATTAAAGAAGAATCCGTCGGCTAGAATGACTTCAAAGAATGATTCATCAGTTTAAGGAGGAAGCGTATATGGCAGACCATCCCATCCAAGGGTTAATGAAAACCGCAATGGAAAACTTGAAGGAAATGATTGATGTTAACACCATCATCGGAGATCCAGTAGAAACGCCTGATGGAAGTGTGATTTTAACTGTTTCTAAAGTTGGATTCGGATTCGCCGCAGGCGGAAGCGAGTTTGGCGGAAAGCCGGCCGAAAAGAAATCGGAAGACGATGAGACAAGAGAACAGAAACTTCCTTTCGGAGGCGGAAGCGGGGGCGGTGTGTCCATTACGCCGATCGCGTTTTTAATTGTCGGATCGACAGGCATCAGAATGCTTCATTTAGATGAAAATACCCATTTAATAGAGAAAATTTTAGACGCAGCCCCTCAAACACTCGAGCGCATCCAGCAAATGTTCAAGAAAAATAACAAGAACCAAGGCCAGGGCCAAAATCAAAACCAAATGAACAATATGAATTATTAAAAAAAAGTTAACTGCGCTGGCCGCAGTTAACTTTTTTTTGGCATAAACTTTGCAGTTTGCAGGAAACTTTACTATGATAGAGACATACATACAAAAGGGAGGAATTATAATGGCTGAAATTACATTCAAAGGCGGTCCGGTTACACTTGTCGGACAAGAAGTGAAGGTAGGAGATCAAGCTCCTGATTTCACAGTGCTGACTAACAGCCTTGAAGAAAAATCGTTAGCTGACATGAAAGGAAAGGTAACGATTATTTCTGTTATCCCTTCAATTGATACAGGTGTTTGTGATGCACAAACACGCCGTTTTAACGAAGAAGCTGCAAAGCTTGGAGATGTCAACGTCTACACAATCAGTGCAGACCTTCCATTCGCGCAAGCGCGCTGGTGCGGCGCTAACGGAATTGACAAAGTGGAAACACTGTCTGACCACAGAGATATGTCATTTGGCGAAGCGTTCGGTGTGTATATTAAAGAACTTCGTCTGCTTGCTCGTTCCGTATTTGTCCTTGATGAGAACGGAAAAGTCGTTTACGCTGAATATGTAAGCGAAGCAACAAACCACCCGAACTATGAAAAGCCAATTGAGGCTGCTAAGGCATTAGTGAAGTAAGCAGGGAAAAAAGCTCCAGGCTGCCGCCGGAGCTTTTTTCATGGCAAGGAGGAACACAATATGCAAAAAGACCATGTAGGTGCGGTGTATGAGCTGTTAAACGAAGCCGCGATTATGATAAAGAATGAATTGCAGATTTCATATATAGAGGCGCTGGCCGAAGCAGGAGAAATGTATTTTCTTGAAAAAACGGATCAGCTGAAACTGCCTGCTGATCAGAAAACCAAACATCTTCAGGCTCTGCTTGAAAAAGCGGAATTCGGCACGTATGAGCATGAGTGGGTACGCAAGGCTTTTCAGCTTGCCGTCCTTAAAGGAATGAAAGATATCTCCCATCCAAACAGACAAATGACGCCGGATACGATCGGGCTTTTCATCAGCTATTTGGTGAATAAGTTTATGGCGGACAAAAAGGAACTGACCATTCTTGATCCAGCCTTGGGAACTGGGAACCTTCTGTTTACCGTGCTGAACCAGCTGTCTGAAAAAACGGCAAACAGCTTTGGCATTGAAATTGATGATGTGCTCTTGAAGATCGCCTATGCCCAAGCGAACCTTCTGAAAAAAGAGCTTGAGCTTTTCCACCAAGACAGCCTTGAGCCGTTGTTTATCGATCCAGTTGACACGGTCATTTGTGATTTGCCAGTCGGCTATTATCCGAATGACGAAGGAGCAGAAGCGTTTGAGCTCAAAGCTGACGAAGGCCATTCCTTCGCTCATCATCTGTTTATTGAACAGAGCGTCAAGCATACCAAACCGGGCGGCTACTTATTTTTTATGATTCCGAATCATTTGTTTGAGAGCTCCCAAAGCGGCAAGCTGAAACAGTTTTTCAAAGATAAGGTTCATATCAACGCACTGTTGCAGCTGCCAAAATCTATTTTTAAAGACGAAGCTCATGCCAAAAGCATCCTTGTGCTTCAGAAACAAGGAGAGAATACGAAAGCGCCGGGGCAAATTCTGCTTGCGAATCTTCCGTCTTTCTCCAATCAAAAGGCGATGCTTGATATGATGGCTCAATTTGATGAATGGTTTAAAAAAGAAAAGTAAGTGTTTTAAAAGCAGCTAGGCAACCGTATGAGGTCGATGCCTAAGCTGCTTTTATTTATGCTTTTGAAGACCGGACTTGACGAATTGAATCCAGCTTTGAAACACAAAATACAGAGGGAAAAACCGCAAATTGTAAGCGTTCATCAATACAAAACCTATAGGGAATGTGTCTGAAAATAACGACTTCTTATTGTAAGCGTTATCAATACGCAAGTTGACTTGAAAAGCCGACATGACAATGTTTAAATGGAAAAGTCAGATATTTTTCGGAGAAGATGTTGATATTCACCGGGAAAAAAGTACGAAAAACGAAGTTGTTGATACAGAGTATAAAGGAGCGTCAATCATGTCCAAAATTATTGCAATTAACGCAGGAAGCTCGTCTTTGAAATTTCAGCTTTTCGAAATGCCTTCAGAAACCGTTTTAACGAAGGGTTTAGTTGAACGAATCGGTATCGCCGACAGCGTATTCACAATTTCTGTGAACGGCGAAAAAAATACAGAAGTAACTGATATTCCAGATCATGCGGTAGCTGTTAAAATGCTGCTGAATAAGTTAACGGAATTCGGCATTATTAAAGACTTGAATGAAATTGACGGAATTGGCCATCGTGTCGTTCACGGCGGAGAAAAATTCAGCGATTCTGTTTTATTAACGGATGAAACCATTAAGGAAATCGAAGATATTTCTGAATTGGCACCGCTTCACAATCCGGCAAATATCGTTGGAATTAAAGCGTTCAAAGAAGTGCTTCCAAATGTTCCTGCGGTAGCTGTATTTGATACAGCATTCCACCAAACAATGCCTGAGCAGTCTTACCTTTACAGCTTGCCGTATGAATACTATGAAAAATTCGGCATCCGTAAATACGGCTTCCACGGCACTTCACATAAATATGTAACTGAGCGTGCGGCAGAGCTTCTCGGCCGTCCGTTAAAAGACTTGCGCCTGATTTCCTGCCACCTTGGAAACGGAGCAAGTATTGCCGCTGTTGAAGGCGGAAAATCTATTGACACATCCATGGGCTTTACGCCGCTTGCCGGTGTAGCAATGGGCACACGCTCTGGAAACATCGACCCTGCCCTGATCCCATACATCATGGAGAAAACAGGCCAAACGGCTGACGAAGTACTGAATACATTAAACAAAAAAAGCGGACTGCTCGGCATTTCCGGTTTCTCAAGCGATCTTCGTGACATCGTTGAAGCAACGAAAGAAGGAAATGAGCGCGCGGAAACGGCTCTTGAAGTATTCGCAAGCAGAATCCACAAATACATCGGTTCTTACGCTGCAAGAATGAGCGGTGTCGATGCGATCATCTTTACTGCCGGTATCGGTGAAAACAGTGTGGAAGTCAGAGAACGCGTTCTTCGCGGTTTAGAATTCATGGGCGTATACTGGGATCCTGCGCTTAATAACGTGCGCGGCGAGGAAGCTTTCATCAGCTATCCGCATTCTCCAGTAAAAGTCATGATCATTCCGACTGATGAAGAAGTCATGATTGCGCGCGACGTTGTTCGTTTAGCAAAATAAATCGCATGAAAGCACATTCTCTTGAATGTGCTTTTTTGTTGATGCATGATAGTGACAGACAGAAAACATAAAAGAGGTGGGCCAATGAGTGTTCAAGAGCATAAACAAGAAGCTCCCGATATCGTTCGTTGCAAAGTAATTACTGTCAGTGACACGAGGACAGAGGAAACCGATAAAAGCGGCAAGCTGATGATCTCGTTTTTAGAAGAAGCCGGTCATCATATTGCCGCATATGAAATTGTAAAAGACGAAAAGGATGCTTTGCAGCGGTCAGTGCTTGCGGGCTGCATGGATGAACAGACAGACGCGGTACTCTTAAACGGAGGGACAGGCATAGCAGATCGTGATGTCACAATTGAAGCCATTACGCCGCTGTTTTCGAAAGAACTGCCCGGCTTTGGAGAAATATTCAGGATGCTGAGTTATACAGAGGATATCGGCCCTGCCGCAATCATGTCGAGAGCAACTGCCGGCGTCATTCAGCATACCGCTGTTTTCTCAACGCCAGGCTCAAGCGGCGCGGTAAAGCTGGCAATGAATAAGCTGATTATTCCCGAACTTGCGCATGTGGTCAGAGAAATCAGAAAAGACAAGTAAATGAATAAATACTATGAAACTTCACCTGAAATTTAGGTGAAGTTTTTTTTATAAAAGGCTTGAAAAAACGAAACGTACTTGTTAAAGTGTATACATACAAAATGTATTTTTATTAAATATAATTTATTTTTATACAAAATAGAAACACGGTTGAGAGGGGATTTTTATCATGTCAGAACAGAAAAAAGTCGTATTAGCATACTCAGGAGGTCTTGATACTTCCGTCGCAATAAAATGGCTTCAGGAGCAAGGATATAATGTAATCGCCTGCTGCCTGGATGTCGGTGAGGGCAAAGATTTGGCATTTGTTCAGCAGAAAGCGCTTGAAGTCGGCGCTACAAACTCCTACGTGATCGATGCAAAAGAAGAATTTGCACAGGATTACGCGCTTATCTCTTTGCAGGCCCACACAATGTATGAAGGAAAATACCCGCTTGTTTCGGCATTATCTCGACCGCTGATCGCGAAAAAACTGGTTGAAATTGCGGAAAAAGAAGATGCACAGGCGATTGCCCACGGATGCACAGGGAAAGGAAATGACCAGGTTCGTTTCGAAGTCTCCATTAAATCATTAAACCCTGACCTAGAAGTCATCGCGCCGGTTCGCGAATGGCAGTGGTCACGTGAAGAAGAAATTGAATATGCGGCTAGCCGCGGCATTCCGATTCCGATCAATCTTGACAGCCCGTATTCTATCGACCAAAACCTCTGGGGACGCGCCAATGAGTGCGGTATTTTAGAAGATCCATGGGCGGCGCCGCCAGAAGGTGCATACGATTTAACAGCTCCGCTGGAAAAAACGCCGGACACGCCGGAAGTGATTGAAATTGCATTTGAACAAGGCGTGCCTGTCTCCATTGACGGTGTTTCCTACTCGCTTTCTGAGCTGATCTTGAAGCTGAATGAAATGGCGGGCGCGCACGGTGTCGGACGTATCGACCACGTGGAAAACCGCCTCGTCGGCATTAAATCCCGGGAAGTATACGAATGCCCTGGTGCGATGACACTGATCAAAGCGCATAAAGAATTAGAAGATTTGACACTGGTGAAAGAGGTAGCCCACTTTAAACCGATCATCGAGCAAAAAATGTCAGAAATCATTTACAACGGCTTATGGTTCTCACCGTTAAAAGACGCGCTGCACGCTTTCTTAAAAGAAACGCAAAAGCATGTCACAGGCATTGTCCGCGTGAAGCTGTTTAAAGGCCATGCAATTGTAGAAGGACGTAAATCAGAATACTCTCTATATGATGAAAAACTTGCAACATATACAAAAGACGATGCATTTGATCACCATGCAGCAATCGGATTTATCGAGCTTTGGGGACTTCCGACAAAAGTGAACAGCATCGTGAAAAAGAAGGAGCAGATTAAAGCATGAAGAAGCTTTGGGGAGGCCGATTTCAAAAAACACCGGAAAAATGGGTCGACGAGTTCGGCGCGTCCATATCATTTGACCAAAATTTAGTTGCTGAAGACATTACAGGGTCTCTCGCACATGCTGCCATGCTGAAAAAATGCGGTATTCTGACAGCTGAAGAAGAGCTGAAAATCCGAGAGGGCCTGAATACCCTTTTGCAAAAAGCAGAGGAGGGAGCATTGGAATTCTCAGTCGATTATGAGGATATTCATTTGAACATTGAGAAAATGCTCATTGACGAAATCGGTCCTCTTGGCGGCAAGCTGCATACCGGCAGAAGCCGGAATGACCAGGTGGCGACTGACATGCATTTATATTTGAAGAATCATGTCGGCCACATCATCGAGCTGATTGAGGCATTCCAAAGTGCGCTGATTGAAAAGGCGGAAGCGAACGTTGAAACGATTCTGCCGGGCTACACACATCTGCAGCGCGCCCAGCCGATTTCATTCGCTCACCATCTGCTTGCGTATTTCTGGATGCTTGAGCGCGACAAGGAGCGTTTTCAGGATTCAATGAAGCGGATTAACAAATCTCCGCTCGGCTGCGGGGCGCTCGCGGGAACAACCTTCCCAATTGACCGTGATTATTCAGCGGAACTGCTCGGCTTTGATGCCATTTATGAAAACAGCTTGGACGGCGTCAGCGACAGAGACTTCATTTTGGAGTTTTTAAGCAACAGCAGTATGCTGATGATGCACCTCTCCCGTTTCTCTGAAGAAATCATTTTATGGTGCTCGCAGGAGTTTAAATTCATCGAGCTTGACGATACGTACGCAACAGGAAGCAGCATGATGCCGCAAAAGAAAAATCCTGATATGGCGGAGCTGATCCGCGGCAAAACAGGACGCGTATACGGCGATATGATGGGGCTGTTTACGATCATGAAAGGACTTCCGCTCGCTTACAACAAAGATCTGCAGGAAGACAAAGAGGGCATGTTTGACACGGTGAAAACGGTGGAGGGCAGCCTGCAAATCTTCACAGGCATGATCCAAACAATGACTGTAAACAAAGACGTCATGAAGCAAGCAACAAAACAAGACTTTTCAAATGCGACGGAACTGGCGGATTATTTAGCTAAAAAGGGGATGCCGTTCAGAGAAGCGCATGAAGTGGTCGGGAAACTTGTGTACACATGCATCGAAAGAGGGATCTATTTAAGCGATATGCCGTTTGGCGAGTTTCAGCAGGCGAGCACACTATTCGAAGAAGATATTTACACTGTGTTAGACCCTTACTACGCAGTTGAAAAAAGAATGAGCGCCGGGGGCACCGGATTCAAACAGGTAAAGCAGGCGCTTGA
The DNA here is from genome assembly GCF_019334685.1 of Bacillus sp. LJBS17. Taxonomy (NCBI): domain Bacteria; kingdom Bacillati; phylum Bacillota; class Bacilli; order Caryophanales; family Bacillaceae; genus Bacillus; species Bacillus sp. LJBS17. The sequence continues at coordinate 2,918,359 of NZ_CP079759.1, read as the reverse complement.
AAAAGCGAAAGCTTGCGTGGCAGCAGGAGTTTGTTAAAATTTCCTTCATAAAATCCCGTCATTATAGCCAACCTACCTCTATAATGATGGGAGGCAGAATGATGAAAAAAGAACCGGAACGCTATATTTATGATGAACAAGAAAGCCAGGAGACAACAAGGCTCATTTCAGAAGCGTATCAAAGCGGTTATGTCGATATGCCTGATCAGGAGTCTTCATCTCCTGCAGAATAAGCTGTCTGTACAGGCAGCTTTTTTTGTATGCCAAAGTGTAAAAAGTGATATTGCAAGCCTTTTATAGTAAAGTAGAAGAAGAAACACTTTATTGAAAGCGGCGACGTTGCTTTGGGAGGTATTCATGTGCGACATGCTTTAATTACTGCCGGTTCGAAGGGTTTAGGCCGCAAAGTGACTGAAACGTTGCTTGCAAAGGGGTATTCAGTAACAGTCAATTACAGACAGGATGAGGAGGCAGTCAGCCGCCTGAAGGAAGCCTGTCCCGATTGTCTTGACCGGCTGCAATTTGTAAAAGGTGATGTCACCAAAAAAGAAGATCTGCTGCGTATTGCAGAGGCTGCCTTAAACCGCTTCGGAAGGATCGACTTTTTGATTAACAACGCGGGACCATACATATTTGAACGTAAAAAGTTAGCCGATTATACTGATGATGAATGGTATGGCATGCTGGAAGGAAATTTAAGCGCCGTCTTTCATTTATTCAAAGCGGTTATTCCTATTATGAGAAAACAGCAATTTGGACGCATCATTACGTACGGATTCCAAGGTGCGGCTCACGCGCCCGGCTGGCTTCACCGATCGGCATTTGGCGCTGCGAAAGTGGGCTTGGCTTCTTTGACGAAGACAATTGCCATTGAAGAAGCCGAATTCGGCATAACCGCCAACATGGTTTGCCCGGGAGACATTGTCGGCGACATGAAAGAAGCATCGATAGAGGAAGCCAGAATGCGAATCGGCAAAGAAAAAACGCCGATAGGAAGATCCGGTACAGGCGAGGATATCGCCCGGATTATCGCTTTCTTGTGTGAGGAGAACTCAGACCTTGTGACAGGGACTGTCATTGAAGCCACCGGAGGCCTCAATGTCATTAACAAGAATCAAACAACATAAGTTTTTCAGCTTTTTAAAAAGGGAAAATAAAAAAATCAAAATCATGTGACGAGGTGAAAGAAATGAAAGTGACATATCACGGACATTCTGTAATCACAGTGGAAACGAAGGACCATCATATTATTTTTGATCCGTTTTTAACAGGGAATTCATTAACGGATATAAAGCCGGAGGATGTAAAAGCGGATGTCATCTTACTAACGCACGGCCACAATGACCATGTCGGTGATACTGAACAAATCGCCAAGCAAAATAACGCGCTGGTTATAGCCCCGAACGAGCTCGCTGTGTACTTAGGCTGGAAAGGCTTGAATGTTCATCCAATGCACATCGGCGGCTCCCGCCAGTTCGATTTTGGAAAAGTGAAGCTCACACAGGCCTTTCATGGATCAGCCATCACAGATGAAGAAAACAAAACGATCACTTACACAGGCATGCCTGCCGGTATTTTGCTGACTGTAGAAGATAAAACGATTTTCCACGCGGGCGATACGGCTCTTTTCTCTGATATGAAACTCATTGGCGAATTGAATCATATCGACCTTGCTTTCCTGCCGATTGGCGATAACTTTACGATGGGGCCTGAAGACGCCAAGCTTGCCGCTGAATGGCTGCGCGCAAAACAGGTCGTGCCGGTGCATTACAATACATTCCCGGTCATCGAACAAGACCCAGAAGCATTCGCTGACAGCCTGCCGGGCGGAGTCGGCAAAGTCATGTCGGTCGGTGAGACGATCGAGCTTTAAACCGTGAAACCATCTCTAGGAGATGGTTTTTTATTTTCCAGCCTCATTGCGTATAAATCCTTTGAAACCTTATAATAAAAACAAGAAGACTGTCCTTAGAGGTGAAAGGCTTGGCAACGAAGCATGAACAAATTTTAACGTATATCGATTCACTGCCTGTCGGTGAAAAAATTTCTGTCCGAAGAATTGCAAAGGAAATGAAAGTAAGCGAAGGAACCGCGTACAGAGCGATCAAGGAAGCAGAGAATAAAGGGTTTGTCAGCACGATTGAACGTGTGGGCACAATCAGAATTGAACAAAAGAAAAAAGAGAACATTGAAAAGCTTACCTATGCAGAGGTTGTAAATGTTATAGACGGACAAGTGCTCGGAGGCAGGGCAGGGCTCCATAAGACATTGAATAAATTCGTCATCGGCGCGATGGAGCTTGACGCGATGATGCGTTACACCGCAGCGGGGAATCTTTTGATTGTCGGAAACAGAATCAATGCACACAGGCAGGCGCTTGAAGCGGGCGCGGCCGTATTGGTGACCGGGGGCTTTAACACGGATGACAGCATTGTGCAGCTGGCAGATGAGCTTGAACTGCCGATTTTATCCACGAGCTATGACACCTTTACAGTTGCCGCGATGATTAACCGGGCAATTTATGACCAGCTGATCAAAAAAGAAATTGTTTTAGTGGAGGACATCCTAACACCTGCTGACCGCACGGTATATCTTTCGCCTAAGGATAAACTTGAAAAATGGTATGAGAAAAATTTTGAAACAGGGCACGGCCGCTTCCCGGTTGTCGACGATCAAATGAAAATCCATGGCATTCTGACATCAAAAGATATTGCTGGCCATGACCGAAATGCATCTATAGAAAAAGTTATGACCAAAAATCCCGTCACGGTTATTGGGAAAACATCTGTCGCTTCAGCTGCGCAAATGATGGTATGGGAAGGGATCGAAGTGCTTCCCGTCACTGACGGCCACCAAAAACTCATCGGCATGATCAGCCGCCAAGACGTATTGAAAGCTCTTCAAATGATTCAAAAGCAGCCGCAGGTTGGGGAGAAGCTTGATGATATCGTTTCAAGGGGGTTTAAAGATGAGGGTGATGATAAAGAAGATCAAACGGTTTACGAGTATGAAGTCACGCCGCAAATGACAAATCAGCTTGGAACCATTTCTTATGGCGTATTTACGACCATTTTGACGCAAGCGGCAAACCGATTTTTGCGCTCGAAAAAACGCGGCGAACTCGTCATAGAGAGCATCACCATCTTCTTTTTGAAGCCTGTGCAGATGGAATCAGTCATCGAAGTCAAACCTCGCATCTTGGAGGCCGGCAGAAAGTTTGGGAAAATGGAAGTGGAAGTGCACAGCCAAGGTCATATCGTGTCTAAAGCGATGCTGATGGTTCAGCTGATGGAAAGAAGCTAAGGGACGTTCAGGCGCCCCTTACGCGTGATCTCTTTCAGCTTCTTTGGCGTGAAGGGGATTGTAATGCCTAAAGGCTTTATAACCTGCCCAAGCGCTTCCTGCTCCTATGACGATAAAGATACCGCCGATTACTAACGTTAATACTGAATGGAATAATATCATTTGGTTAAGCCCGTAGAACAGGACTAGTGACCCTAAGGCCATGCTTGATTTTGCTGAACATATTTCTTTTGCCAAAGATGGCTTTGCCCGTACGCCTTTTACTTTATAGTACACATAAAAGCAGGCTGAAAGCCCAATCAAAAAAACAAGAACCAGCATAAATGAAATCCTCCATCGTAAAAGTTTACAAACCCATTTTATACAAAAACGGGCTTGGTTTTGACGTTATTTTTCTTTTCCGTCGGCAGAGAATGTGATTTAATGAATAAAAACAATAAAGGAGTATCAAATGAAAACAGAATTGATCAGAACCATATCATTATATGACACGATTATCTTACATAGACATGTGCGTCCTGATCCGGATGCCTACGGATCACAGTGCGGGCTTACGGAAATCCTGCGTGAAACATATCCTGAAAAAAATATTTTTGCGGTCGGCACGCCTGAACCGTCCCTCTCTTTTTTATATTCCCTCGATGAGGTGGACAATGAAACATATGAAGGCGCACTTGTCATTGTCTGTGACACGGCAAATCAAGAAAGAATCGACGATCAGCGTTATCCTTCAGGCGCCAAACTAATGAAAATCGACCACCATCCGAACGAAGATCCATACGGTGACCTTCTCTGGGTCGATACAAGCGCCAGCTCAGTAAGTGAAATGATTTACGAGCTGTATTTAGAAGGAAAAGAGCACGGCTGGAAGCTGAATACGAAAGCGGCAGAGCTGATCTACGCCGGCATTGTTGGAGATACCGGACGCTTTTTATTTCCGAATACCACGGAAAAAACATTAAAATATGCAGGCGAGCTCATTCAGTATCCATTCTCTTCCTCAGAGTTATTTAATCAATTGTATGAAACAAAACTGAATGTGGTGAAGCTTAACGGCTTTATCTTTCAAAATGTGTCTTTGTCCGAAAACGGGGCTGCTTCTGTTTTCATCAAAAAGGATACGCTTGAAAAATTCGGCACAACGGCTTCTGAAGCGTCGCAGCTTGTCGGGACGCTTGGCAATATCTCAGGTATTCGCGCCTGGGTGTTTTTCGTAGAAGAAGACGATCAAATCAGAGTCAGATTCCGTTCGAAGGGGCCTGTCATTAACGGACTTGCCCGGAAATATAACGGCGGAGGGCATCCGTTAGCTTCAGGCGCCTCTATTTACAGCTGGGATGAAGCTGATCGGATTTTAGCTGATCTGGAAACATTATGTAAAGAACACGAGTAGAGGGGAGACCCTCTCTCTTAGTGTTCATCTGTGACGGGGATGAACCAGCAGCCGAAATCAGTAAGGTCCTCGTAGACTTGGAGATTGTGTGATTGAAGTTCTTTTTTGATGAGGGAAGCGAGTGAGTTTGTTTCGGCATATGCAGAAAAACCTTGTCTGAGACGGGCTGCTTGATCTTTTGCTAACTGACGGTCACTGTAAACCTCCATTTCCCTTCCTCCTTCCTTTCGCCATTAAGCCTCACATATAGTTTATAAAAAAGAATGGGAAAAAGCGACAGAAGTTTGGAGAATTTGAAAAAAATCCATAATTATGTGGCGAAAGATATTTCAAGTTCCACTGTCAGCCTCGTATAAATAATCAATTCTCTGACGGTTGCCTCGTATTTTTTTTCATTGATCATATAGACTTTATTTTCAATTGTCCGCTTCAAGAGATCCTTTGTTTGATAGACGCTCTCTATGTCTTTTGTAATCACCTCTGAAATATCATCCTTTACATGCTCCTCGAATTTCGTTTTATCCGGCTGTGATATTTTATATTTATCCCCATTCAGCAATTTGACGCTGACGCTTTGAATCAGCAGTTTTCTTTTATTATCTTCATTCAGTTTATGGAGGTCTTCCTGATAGATCGAAATTTGATTGTTCAAGTCTTTTACATGCTCTTTTTGCTTTTCGATGAGGCTGACCTGCTCCTCTTGGAATGTTCCGTAGGTAAACAGGAAAAAGAACCAGCTGATTACGGCCCCGCACATCATTCCCGCGAAAAAACGCTGCCATCCCGGTTTTTTGTAATGCTGGGGGACCCTCATGAAGAAAGATGCTCCTGGGTCAGCCATGATATAATAAGCCAGCCGCTTTGCGCGCCCCCCATGGCCGAAATAATTAAAAGAAGCTGTTTAAAGATATCTCTCGTATTGCCTTCGAGTATGCCGCGTTCAAAGCTGTATACCGCATCAAAGGTGCCTCCGATAGCTGCGACAAGCGCCCATATTTTTAACCGGTTGGCAAGCTTTGTAATGGCTGTAAGCGGAGGTTCGCCTGCCAAGTATGCTCCGAGCCCTCCAATGAGTGCGCCCCCGATCAGCACCCCTAACGCAATGAAGTAGCTATTGATAAAATTCACCATAAATCCTGCTTCCTGATCCATCTTTATCACCTCACCTTTTATATCATATTGAGCTTTCAGGACAAGTATGATGATGAGTCAAAAAAGAACGTTTGTTTCTTTTGGAAACCGGCCTTATAATGAGGGAAGAAATGAATCGTAATGAGAAAGAGGTGATAGCATGTCTTTTGTTCACCTGCAAGTGCATAGCGGGTATAGCCTGCTAAACAGCGCCGCGGCTGTGGAAGAACTCGTCAGTGAAGCTGACAGGCTCGGATATGCGTCTTTGGCGCTGACAGATGATCATGTCATGTACGGAGCTATTCAATTTTATAAAGCTTGCAAGGCGAGAGGGATCAACCCAATAATCGGTTTGACGGCTTCTGTTTTTACAGATGACAGCGAGCTTGAAGCATACCCGCTCGTCCTGCTGGCAAAATCAAATACAGGCTATCAAAACCTGCTGAAAATCAGCAGCGTTCTGCAATCTAAATCAAAAGGCGGACTGAAGCCGAAATGGCTTCACAGTTATCGAGAAGGGATTATCGCAATAACGCCCGGCGAAAAAGGATATATTGAAACGCTTCTTGAAGGAGGGCTGTTCGAACAGGCTGCTCAAGCCTCGCTGGAATTTCAGTCTATATTCGGAAAGGGAGCTTTTTATTTCTCCTATCAGCCTTTTAAAGGGAATCAAGTCTTGTCTGCGCAGATTCTAAAGCTATCAGAAGAAACGGGTATCCCTGTTACGGCCACAGGCGATGTGCATTACATAAGGAAGGAAGATAAGGCTGCCTACCGTTGTTTGAAAGCGATTAAAGCGGGGGAAAAACTGACGGATGCACCCGCTGAAGATTTGCCTGATCTCGATTTGAAACCTCTCGAAGAAATGCAAAACATTTATCGAGAGCATCCCGAGGCACTGCAAGCTTCTGTAGAGATCGCGGAACAATGCCGGGTTGACGTCAGTCTCGGGCAGACCCGTCTACCGTCTTTTCCGACCCCAGACGGAACGTCCGCTGATGATTATTTAACGGATATCTGTATGGAGGGACTCCGCAGCCGTTTCGGCAAGCCTGATGAACGATACCTTCGCCGTCTTCAGTATGAGCTTGATGTCATCAAGCGGATGAAGTTCAGCGATTACTTTCTGATCGTGTGGGATTTTATGAAGCACGCCCATGAAAAAGGGATTGTTACAGGACCGGGAAGAGGTTCTGCGGCGGGTTCTCTTGTGGCATATGTGCTGTATATCACAGATGTTGACCCGATTAAGCATCACCTTCTGTTTGAAAGATTTTTAAATCCCGAACGCGTCAGCATGCCGGATATTGATATTGACTTTCCCGATACTAGAAGGGATGAAGTCATTCAATATGTTCAGCAGAAATACGGTGCAATGCACGTCGCACAGATTATCACCTTTGGAACACTTGCGGCAAAGGCGGCGCTCCGGGACGTCGGCAGAGTATTCGGCGTCAGCCCGAAGGAGGCAGATCAGCTTGCAAAACTCATTCCTTCAAGACCGGGAATGACGCTGGATGAAGCGAGACAGCAGTCACCGCAGCTGGATAAGCGGCTTCGGGAGTCAAGCCTGCTTCAGCAAGTCTATTCAATTGCCCGGAAAATAGAAGGGCTGCCAAGGCATGCATCAACCCACGCAGCGGGCGTTGTCCTGAGTGAAGAACCGTTAACAGATGTTGTTCCGCTTCAAGAAGGGCATGAAGGGATCTATTTAACGCAATATGCGATGGACCATCTTGAAGACTTGGGCCTTTTAAAAATGGATTTCTTAGGTTTGAGGAATCTGACACTTATTGAATCCATCACTTCAATGATTGAAAAAGAAGAAAATATTAAAATAGATCTTTCAAGTATATCCTACAGCGATGACAAAACGTTCTCCTTGCTGTCAAAAGGGGATACGACAGGCATTTTCCAACTTGAATCTGCAGGGATGAGAAGCGTCTTGAAACGGCTGAAACCTTCGGGCCTAGAAGATATTGTGGCGGTCAATGCACTGTACCGGCCGGGTCCGATGGAAAATATTCCGTTATTTATCGACCGTAAACACGGCCGGGCGCCTGTTCACTATCCTCATGAAGATTTAAGGAGCATTTTGGAAGATACATATGGCGTCATTGTGTATCAGGAACAAATTATGATGATTGCTTCCCGTATGGCGGGGTTTTCTTTAGGCGAAGCGGACCTATTGAGAAGGGCGGTCAGCAAAAAGAAAAAAGAAATCCTGGACAGAGAGCGAAGCCATTTTGTTGAAGGGTGCTTAAAAAAGGAGTATTCTGTAGACACTGCAAATGAGGTCTACGATTTAATCGTCAAATTCGCAAACTATGGCTTTAACAGAAGCCATGCGGTGGCATACAGCATGATCGGGTGCCAGCTTGCGTATTTGAAAGCTCATTATCCGTTATATTTTATGTGCGGATTGCTGACAAGCGTCATTGGCAATGAGGATAAAATCTCTCAATATCTTTACGAAGCAAAGGGGAGCGGGATTCGTATCCTTCCTCCGTCAGTGAATAAAAGCAGTTTTCCGTTTACAGTTGAAAACGGATCTGTCAGATACAGCCTCCGCACAATAAAAAGTGTAGGCGTCTCAGCAGTCAAAGATATATATAAAGCAAGAAAAGAGAAACCATTTGAAGATCTTTTCGATTTCTGCTTTCGCGTGCCGTCAAAAAGCGTAAATCGCAAAGTGCTTGAAGCACTTATCTTTTCTGGTGCGATGGACGAATTCGGCCAAAACCGGGCCACGCTGCTCGCATCCATTGATGTTGCTTTGGAACATGCTGAGCTATTCGCCGCGGACGATGACCAAATGGGATTGTTTTTAGATGAATCGTTTTCAATTAAGCCGAAGTATGTGGAGACGGAGGAGCTTCCTCTGGTGGATTTACTTGCGTTTGAAAAGGAAACGCTTGGCATTTATTTTTCAAATCATCCCCTCTCCGCCTTCCGAAAACAGCTCACTGCGCAAGGAGCAGTCTCCATTCTGCAGGCTCAGCGAGCAGTCAAAAGGCAGCTTTCACTAGGCGTTCTGCTGTCGAAGATCAAAACGATTCGGACGAAAACAGGTCAAAACATGGCGTTTTTAACGCTCAGTGATGAAACCGGCGAGATGGAAGCCGTAGTCTTCCCTGAACAATTCAGACAGCTTTCTCCCGTTTTAAGAGAAGGCGCTCTTTTGTTCACTGCGGGGAAATGTGAAGTTAGACAAGATAAGATCCAATTCATCATGTCCCGGGCAGAATTATTAGAAAATATGGATGCAGAAAAAGCGCCATCGGTTTATATAAAAATAGAAAGCAGTCAGCACAGCCAGGAGATCCTGGCAAAGATTAAGCGCATTTTGCTGGAGCATAAAGGGGAAACAGGCGTTTATCTCTATTATGAAAGGCAAAAACAGACGATTAAGCTACCTGAGTCGTTCCATATCAATGCAGATCACCAGGTGTTATATCGCTTAAAAGAGCTGTTGGGTCAAAAAAACGTCGTTTTAAAACAGTGGTAACGATTCGCTTTTTGTTATACAATTGGAGCAATTATGTGATCCTGTTTAAATATTCAGATAGATTTACTCCGCAGAATGCAGCAATCAACGCAGCAGTATACGAATCAAAAAATATCCATAAGGAGTGTTTAGGAGAATGTCATTAAGAGAAGAAGCATTACACCTGCATAAAGTCAACCAGGGGAAACTGGAGTCTAAATCAAAAGTAGAGGTCAGAAATGCGAAAGATCTAAGCCTCGCGTATTCTCCGGGTGTTGCAGAACCGTGTAAGGATATTCATGAAGACATTAACAAAGTATATGATTATACAATGAAGGGGAACATGGTAGCAGTTGTAACTGACGGTACAGCTGTACTTGGCCTTGGAAACATCGGCCCTGAAGCGGCGCTTCCTGTTATGGAAGGGAAAGCAGTTCTTTTCAAAAGCTTTGCGGGCGTAGATGCGTTCCCGATTGCTTTAAACACAAACGATGTTGATAAAATCGTTGAAACTGTAAAATTGCTGGAACCGACATTTGGCGGCGTCAACCTTGAAGATATTGCAGCGCCAAACTGCTTTATCATTGAAGAGCGCCTCAAAAAAGAAACAAACATCCCGGTTTTCCATGATGATCAGCACGGTACTGCCATTGTAACCGTAGCAGGTCTTGTGAACGCGCTGAAACTGTCTGGAAAATCCATGTCATCCATTAAAGTTGTCGCAAACGGCGCGGGTGCGGCTGGCATTGCGATTATCAAGCTTCTTCATCATTATGGCGTTCGCGACATTGTGATGTGCGATTCCAAAGGGGCCATTTATGAAGGGCGCCCGAACGGCATGAACGATGTCAAAAATGAAGTGGCGAAGTTCACGAACCAAGATCGCAAAGACGGTTCTCTGAAAGATGTCATCGTTGATGCTGACGTATTTATCGGTGTCTCTGTAGCAGGCGCGTTAACAAAAGAGATGGTTCAAAGCATGGCAAAAGATCCGATTATCTTTGCAATGGCAAATCCAAATCCGGAAATCATGCCGGAAGATGCGCGTGAAGCCGGAGCAAGCGTTATCGGAACTGGCCGTTCTGACTTCCCGAACCAAGTAAACAATGTTCTTGCATTCCCTGGTATTTTCCGCGGAGCACTTGATGTGCGTGCCACTCATATTAACGAGGAAATGAAAATCGCAGCGGTTGAAGCCATTGCTTCACTGGTTTCAGAAGATGAGCTTAGCGCAGACTATGTCATCCCTGCACCGTTTGATAAACGTGTTGCGCCTGCTGTTGCGAAGGCTGTGGCAAAAGCTGCGATGGAAACAGGTGTTGCAAGAATCACTGTTGACCCTGAGGAAGTCGCAGAAAAAACAAGAAAACTTACGATTATTGGTGAATAATTTTAATTCATTCCAAAAATGGCAGCGCGTTGGCGGAGACCGGCGCGCTGTTCTCAAGTTAAACTGACGGCTGAAATTTTTTTAGGGGGTTAGCCTTAAAAAAATTTCAGCCGGGTTTAACATTATTTTTGAATACGCTGTCAACCTTGTCGTTTCAACACCTTATCTGATTTCATACAAGCCTTTCCGAGCACGTCATCGAATAAAAAGTTGTCGAATTGAGGATGACAGCGTTTGACAAAAAAAGTACAATAGTTTCGGTAAAGTTATTAGCAAGTCTATCTGTTTGATGACATGCGGTGAAGAGAACCCTTCACAAAAGGGAGGTAATCATTTGTTAAAGGATATATTCACGAAAAAGAAAAAGTATGCTTCCGTACCATCTGAACAAGCGAAGCACGATGTTCCGGAAGGCATTATGACAAAATGTCCTAAGTGTAAAAAAATCATGCTCACTAAAGAGTTGGATAAAAATATGCGGGTATGCATGAACTGCGATTATCATTTCCCAATGAACGCAAAACAGCGTATCGAAAGCTTGATGGATGAACAATCCTTTGAGGAATTCAATCAGGGAATGCTCTCGGAAAATCCGCTTGGTTTCCCGGGATATCTGGAAAAGCTTGAAAAAGATCGCGAGAAAACATCCTTAAACGAGGCTGTTGTGACAGGCAAGGGCACTATCGGCGGATACCCGGCTGTTGTCGCCGTCATGGACTCTTCATTCAGAATGGGCAGCATGGGTTCAGTCGTCGGTGAAAAAATCACGCTTGCGATTGAAAAAGCAAAAGCTGATAAAGTTCCGTTTATTATTTTTACGGCTTCAGGCGGCGCTAGAATGCAGGAAGGCGTATTAAGTTTGATGCAGATGGCTAAGACAAGCTCTGCGTTAAAACTGTTCAGTGAAGAACAGGGTCTTATTATTTCAGTAATGACGCATCCGACTACCGGGGGCGTATCAGCAAGCTTTGCATCCCTTGGCGATTACAATTTCGCTGAGCCTGGCGCGCTGATCGGTTTTGCCGGAAGACGGATTATTGAACAGACAATAGGAGAAAAACTGCCTGAGGACTTCCAAACGGCTGAATTTTTATTAAAACATGGACAGCTTGATGCGGTTATTCATCGCGACGATATGAAAAAAACGTTAGAAAATCTGCTGGATATGCATCAAACAGGAGGTGACATTGAGTGGCTCCAAGATTAGAATTTGAAAAACCGGTGATTGAACTGCAAACCAAAATCGCCGAACTAAAAAAATTCACCCAAGATTCCGATATGGATCTAAGTGCGGAAATCGAACGGCTCGAAGACCGTCTCGCTAAGCTTCAGGATGATATTTATAAAAATTTGAAGCCATGGGACCGGGTTCAAATCGCGCGTTTGGCGGACCGTCCGACAACTCTTGATTATATCGAACACCTGTTTACCGACTTTTTTGAATGTCACGGAGACAGAGCGTACGGGGACGATGAAGCCATTGTCGGCGGGGTTGCGAAGTTCCACGGCCTCCCTGTAACGGTAATCGGGCATCAGCGCGGCAAAGACACGAAGGAAAACCTAGTCCGCAATTTTGGGATGCCGCATCCTGAAGGCTACAGAAAAGCGCTTCGTCTGATGAAACAGGCTGACAAATTTAACAGACCAATTATCTGTTTTATTGATACGAAGGGGGCATACCCTGGACGAGCAGCTGAAGAAAGAGGACAAAGTGAAGCTATTGCCAAAAACCTGTTTGAGATGGCCGGCCTTCGAGTGCCTGTTATCTGCATCGTCATCGGTGAAGGCGGAAGCGGCGGAGCCCTTGGTCTGGGTGTAGGGAATCACTTGCATATGCTGGAAAACTCTACTTATTCTGTTATTTCTCCGGAAGGTGCCGCGGCACTTTTATGGAAGGACTCCAGTCTTGCTAAAAAAGCAGCAGAAACAATGAAAATCACTGCGCCGGATTTAAAAGAATTAGGTATTATAGATCATATGATTAAAGAAGTAAAAGGCGGAGCGCACCATGATGTGAAGCTGCAGGCAAGCTATATGGACGAAACCCTTAAACAATCGTTAAAAACTTTGCTGAAGCTGAGCGAAGAAGAATTAGTTCAGCAGCGCTATGAAAAATATAAAGCAATTGGCAAAGTCTCGGTTGAAGATCAATATATCGGGGTAAACTAAATAAACGTGAAGCCTTTGGCTCACGTTTATTTTTTGTGACATTCCTTAAATTTTATTTAAAAACAATTTATTTAATTGTATAATAGGTAAGGTTTCATAGGGAGGATGGAGATCCCTTTTCATTGTTTTTAGGGCAATGATCATGTTATGTTTAATCATATATGTTGCTGAGGTGAATGGAGAATGAAACGTATAGGGGTATTAACGAGCGGCGGGGATTCCCCGGGAATGAACGCAGCAGTTCGCGCAGTAGTCAGAAAAGCGATCTATCATGACGTTGAAGTTTACGGTATTTACAACGGATACGCGGGATTGATCAGCGGAAAGATTGAAAAGCTTGAACTTGGATCAGTAGGCGATATTATACATCGTGGAGGAACTAAGCTTTATACGGCAAGATGTCCTGAATTCAAAACAGTTGAAGGCCGTGAAAAAGGGATAGAAAACTTGAAGAAGCTTGGTATTGAAGGCCTTGTTGTTATCGGCGGAGACGGTTCATATATGGGTGCGAAAAAATTAACGGAACACGGGTTTCCATGTGTAGGTGTACCGGGTACAATTGATAATGACATTCCGGGCACTGATTTTACAATCGGTTTCGATACAGCTTTAAATACAGTAATTGACGCAATTGATAAGATTCGCGATACAGCGACTTCTCATGAACGTACATATGTAATCGAAGTAATGGGCCGTCATGCCGGCGATATCGCATTGTGGGCCGGTCTTGCAGGGGGCGCGGAATCGATCTTAATCCCTGAGGCAGACTATGACATGCACGAAATCATTGCCCGCTTAAAACGCGGCCACGAACGCGGCAAGAAGCACAGTATTATTATTGTTGCCGAAGGTGTAGGCAGCGGTGTTGAATTCGGGAAACGCATTGAAGAAGAAACAAATCTTGAAACTAGGGTATCTGTATTGGGCCATATCCAGCGCGGAGGTTCTCCGAGTGCTGCTGACCGTGTGTTAGCAAGCCGTCTCGGCGCATATGCAGTTGAACTGCTGCTTGAAGGAAAAGGCGGACGCTGTGTAGGTATACAAAACAATAAGCTTGTAGACCATGATATTATAGAAATACTTGAGACAAAACACACAGTTGAGCAAAACATGTATCAGCTTTCAAAAGAACTGTCTATCTAATGTACAGCTGAAGGCTGAAGATTTCAGAAGGAAGTGAACCAAATGAGAAAAACTAAAATTGTTTGTACCATCGGTCCGGCAAGTGAAAGTATTGAAATGCTTACGAAATTAATGGAGTCAGGAATGAACGTGGCTCGATTAAACTTTTCTCACGGAGATTTTGAGGAACACGGTGCAAGAATTAAAAATATCCGCGAAGCAAGTAAAAAACTTGGCAAAAACGTTGGAATTCTGCTTGATACAAAAGGTCCTGAAATCCGCACACATACAATGGAAAACGGCGGTATTGAGCTTGAAACAGGCAAAGAGCTCATTATTTCAATGGACGAGGTTGTAGGAACAACAGATAAAATTTCAGTGACATATGAAGGTTTAGTCCATGACGTTGAACAAGGTTCAACGATTCTGTTAGATGACGGCCTTATCGGTCTTGAGGTACTTGATGTAGATGCCGCTAAACGCGAAATCAAAACAAAAGTATTAAACAACGGAACACTCAAAAATAAAAAAGGTGTTAACGTACCGGGCGTAAGTGTCAATCTTCCGGGTATTACTGAAAAGGATGCGCGAGACATCGTTTTCGGTATTGAGCAAGGAGTAGACTTCATCGCACCATCTTTCATTCGACGTTCCACGGATGTGCTCGAAATCCGTGAGCTTCTTGAAGAGCACAACGCTCAGGATATTCAAATCATCCCTAAAATCGAAAACCAAGAGGGCGTTGACAACATCGATGCGATTCTCGAAGTGTCTGACGGCTTAATGGTTGCACGCGGAGACTTAGGTGTGGAAATTCCAGCTGAAGAAGTGCCGCTTGTGCAAAAAGAACTGATCAAAAAATGCAACGCGCTGGGCAAACCTGTTATTACAGCAACACAAATGCTTGACAGCATGCAGCGCAACCCGCGTCCGACTCGTGCGGAAGCAAGTGACGTTGCAAACGCGATCTTCGACGGAACAGATGCGATCATGCTATCTGGTGAAACTGCTGCCGGAAGCTATCCGGTTGAAGCAGTTCAAACAATGCATAACATCGCGTCCCGTTCTGAAGAAGCTTTAAATTATAAAGAAATTCTCTCAAAACGCAGAGATCAAGTGGGCATGACAATTACAGACGCAATTGGACAATCTGTCGCGCATACGGCGATTAACCTGAATGCTGCTGCGATCGTAACGCCGACAGAAAGCGGCCATACAGCACGTATGATTGCAAAATACCGTCCGCAGGCTCCGATTGTTGCGGTTACTGTAAATGACTCTATTTCCAGAAAGCTTGCCCTCGTATCTGGCGTATTCGCGGAAAGCGGCCAAAATGCGAGCTCAACAGATGAGATGCTTGAGGATGCTGTCCAAAAATCATTGAACAGCGGAATTGTAAAACACGGCGATCTTATCGTTATTACAGCAGGCACTGTCGGTGAGTCCGGCACTACGAATTTAATGAAGGTTCATACTGTCGGTGATATCGTCGCTAAAGGCCAAGGCATTGGACGCAAATCAGCTTACGGTCCGGTTGTCGTTGCACAAAATGCAAAAGAAGCTGAGCAAAAAATGACTGACGGTGCGGTACTTGTTACCAAAAGCACTGACCGTGATATGATTGCATCCCTTGAAAAAGCGTCTGCTCTTATTACAGAAGAAGGCGGTTTGACTAGCCATGCGGCGGTAGTCGGATTAAGCCTTGGCATCCCGGTTATCGTGGGTCTGGAAAATGCGACATCTATTTTGACAGATGGCCAGGATATTACAGTTGACGCTTCCAGAGGTGCAGTCTATCAAGGCCGTGCGAGCGTTCTTTAATTACAGGTGAAAACGGAAGGGGAATCCCTTCCTTTTCTCTTTATCATGCCTTTTGTTGAACAGAACGTGTTACACGTGTGGGGGGCTTGGATATGAGATTTTTGTTTTTGCTTTTTATTGTGTTTCCGGCAATAGAAATCGGCATATTCCTATTTTTAGGCAAGCTGATTGGCATTTTGCCGACAGTTCTATTCATGATTCTGACGGGCATTATCGGCGCAGCAGCTGCAAAAAAACAAGGAACCGAAGTGTATTATAAGGTTCAGCGTGATCTTCAATATGGCAAAATGCCGGGGGAAGCGATTGCTGACGGTCTGAGCATTTTCATTGGCGGTCTATTGCTGATGCTTCCGGGCTTTTTATCAGATTTGGCCGGCGCCTGTCTTCTTATCCCGATTACCCGCGGCTGGTGTAAGCCGATTCTGTTCAAATGGCTGAGAGGAATGTCGAAGAATAAGCGGATCATCATCAAATAAAAAACGGCAGCCATGAAAAAACGGCTGCCGTTTTATTTTTGCTGAACGGTGATATAGGACCATATTTCTTTTAATGCGCCTGTTGTGATGAAAGCTTGGATGATGACGAGTACAGCCGGTCCAGCAATCAGTCCTAAAAACCCGAATAATTTAAAGCCGGCAAACAGGGCGATGAGTGTTGCCAGCGGATCGATCCCGATAGATTTACTTAGTATCTTGGGCTCTGTCAGCTGCCGCTGAATAAGAACGACGAGGTACAGGATACCAATTCCGATCGCTTGGGGCAGCTGGCCCGTAATCGATAAATACAAAATCCAGGGCACAAATACGGAGCCGGCACCTAAGTAAGGGAGAAGATCTACAAGCCCGATTAAAAAAGCAATTGTTGCGGCGTGTTCAACCTTTAAGAGAGAAAGGCCGATAAATACAATCACCATCGTGATGAAAACGAGGACGGCTTGTGCTTTGATAAAACCAGTCATTGCTTTTTTTAATTCGCTGCTGATTGCTTTGCTGTTAGCTGTCACACGATCCGGCAGAATTAAAACAAGCATGGCTTTCAGCTTATGCCAATCCTTTGTCATAAAAAAGGTTGCCAGAAGAGAAAAAATCAGAACCGCCGCCGTATTGGGAAGAAGAGCGAAAAATCTCGGGATCATCTCTAGAATGTGGGACAGCAGGAGCCCGGCATTTTTAGCGGCAGAATCACCGAGTGTCTGGATATGAGTGACGATGGAAGCCTGCTGGTTCGTTTCCAATTCTTGAAACAAAAGAGTTAACTCGTTATAGAGCGGCTGAATATGTGTTGTAAACAATTTTTCGCAATATGAAATAAACGTGCTGATATGCGGAGGCAGCGTTTTTGCTAGATAAGCTGTTCCCGTTACGATTTCGGCTACCAGAATGGTGAGGACGCCGAAGGCTGCGAGCAGAAAAAAAGCAAGAACGCCCAGAACATTTATCGTTCGGGGGAATCCTGTCACTTTGTCCAAATAATCGACAACAGGATGAATCACTGAAGAAAGAATAAGGGCGATCAGGAACGGATAAGTTAACGGAAACGAATAATAGGCCGCAGCTATCGACCCTGCGGTCATTGATATGACAAAGAGGGTTCTGAAAAAAATAGTGATATAAGATTGATTCACGAAAACGGTCCTCCTCTCGTCAGCATGTCCTATTTTTTATATGTATTCACGCTGCGGCTGAATATGAATACATTCTCTTAAAGGAGGGATGGCATGTGTTTACACAAGCGAATTTATTTTTAATTTTACTCTTGGCTATCGCACTTATCGCAAAAAACCAATCATTGCTCTTTGCTGTATCCGTCCTTTTGATCATCAAAATCGTTGGGCTTGATCAGAAATTATTTCCGACCATCCAGTCAAAAGGCATTAACTGGGGTGTGACCATTATTACCATCGCCGTTCTTGTCCCGATTGCCACGGGAGAAATCGGATTTAAGCAGCTTGGAGAAGCAATGCGGTCTTCCTACGCATGGATCGCCCTTGGAGCGGGGATCGCAGTGGCGCTGATTGCAAAAAACGGCCTGACCCTGCTTGAAAATGATCCGCATATTACAACTGCTCTCGTGATCGGGACCATTCTTGCAGTCGCGCTTTTTGGAGGAGTTGCGGTGGGGCCGCTGATCGGAGCGGGGATTGCTTATTTAGCCATGCAGATCGTAAAACTGTTCACTTCATAAAAAAAAGCGGCCTGAAAGCCGCTTTTTTTTTATGCAAAAACCCGCAAATAAAGGCGTTTTTTCGGGGAAATCACAGAATGAAAAAAAAAATTATAGGTAAACATTTAACAAATGTCTGATTATTGTTTATAATGAGAATAGGCTTAAACTTAAATAAGCTTATAAGAATTTGTTATGTTCTTTCATAAGCAAAGGGTTTTAGTTCCAGCAGCCAGTAAAATGTAAGCATTTTCTTTTTGGGGGAGAGAAATACTTGCATCGTGCTTTTTAAGTAAGCCTCATGTTTTTACAACACTCTTAAAGGGGAAATTTATTGAAAAGGAGATGTTATATATGACAGCGACACGCGGTCTTGAAGGGGTTGTAGCAACAACATCATCTGTTAGTTCTATTATTGATGATACCCTTACATATGTGGGGTATGATATCGATGATTTGACAGAGAATGCAAGTTTTGAAGAAATCATCTACTTGCTTTGGCATCTAAGGCTGCCAAACAAAAAAGAGCTTGAAGAGTTAAAGCAGCAGCTTGCAAAGGAAGCTGCCGTTCCGCAAGAAATTATTGAGCACTTCAAATCTTATTCCCTCGAAAATGTTCATCCCATGGCTGCTCTTCGGACAGCAATTTCATTACTAGGCCTGCTTGACAGCGAGGCTGATACCATGAACCCGGAAGCCAACTACAGAAAGGCGATCCGCCTTCAGGCAAAGGTGCCTGGCCTGGTTGCAGCGTTTTCCAGAATTCGCAGGGGTCTTGAGCCTGTTGAACCGAGAGAAGATTACGGTATTGCGGAGAATTTTCTTTACACATTAAACGGTGAAGAGCCTTCACCAATTGAGGTTGAAGCCTTCAACAAAGCATTGATTTTACATGCTGACCATGAGTTGAACGCGTCAACGTTCACAGCGAGGGTCTGCGTCGCAACACTTTCTGACATCTATTCAGGCATTACTGCAGCAATCGGCGCGCTGAAAGGGCCTCTTCACGGAGGAGCGAATGAAGGCGTTATGAAAATGCTGACAGAAATCGGTGAAGTGGAAAACGCTGAGCCGTACATCCGCGCTAAACTTGAAAAGAAAGAAAAAATCATGGGATTCGGCCACCGTGTGTATAAGCATGGTGATCCGCGCGCGAAGCATCTGAAAGAAATGAGCAAGCGCCTGACCAACCTGACAGGCGAAAGCAAATGGTATGAGATGTCGATTCGTATAGAAGACATCGTCACATCAGAGAAAAAGCTTCCGCCTAACGTTGATTTCTATTCGGCTTCTGTATATCACAGCCTCGGTATTGACCATGATTTGTTTACACCGATTTTTGCTGTAAGCAGAATGTCCGGCTGGCTCGCTCATATTCTTGAGCAGTATGACAACAACCGTCTGATCCGCCCGCGGGCAGATTACACAGGCCCTGACAAACAAAAATTCGTTCCGATTGAAGAAAGAGCCTAAAGAACCATTGGAGGCTGGCTTGCGTCAATGAGGTTAGCCTCTTGTTCAGAACATCAAAATTGGGTTACACTTTAAATTGAATGTTAGGAAAAATCATTTTATTTTCTATATAAGAAAAATAAAATGTTTTCTAAATATGAATTACATACTGGGAGGTTTTTATTGTGGCACAAGGTGAAAAAATTACAGTCTCTAACGGAGTATTAAACGTACCAAACAACCCGATTATCCCATTTATCGAAGGAGACGGAACCGGTCCTGATATTTGGAACGCGGCTTCGAAGGTTTTGGAAGCAGCAGTAGAAAAAGCATACAAAGGCGAAAAGAAAATTACATGGAAAGAAGTTTACGCCGGAGAAAAGGCTTATAATAAAACAGGTGAGTGGCTCCCTGCTGAAACATTAGATGTGATCCGCGAATATTTCATCGCGATTAAAGGCCCGTTAACGACACCTGTCGGCGGCGGTATCCGTTCTTTGAACGTAGCGCTCAGACAAGAGCTTGACCTATTCGTCTGCTTAAGACCTGTAAGATACTTTACTGGAGTGCCGTCACCGGTAAAACGCCCTGAAGATACTGATATGGTCATCTTCCGTGAAAATACAGAAGATATTTACGCAGGCATCGAGTATGCAAAAGGCTCTGAAGAAGTGCAAAAGCTTATCAGCTTCCTTCAAAATGAGTTAAACGTCAATAAAATCCGTTTCCCTGAGACATCAGGTATCGGCATTAAGCCTGTTTCAGAAGAAGGAACAAGCCGCTTGGTCAGAGCTGCCATTGATTATGCGATCGAGCATGGCCGCAAATCTGTAACGCTTGTTCACAAAGGAAACATCATGAAGTTCACAGAAGGCGCGTTCAAAAACTGGGGCTATGAACTTGCTGAAAAAGAATACGGAGATAAAGTCTTCACATGGGCTCAATATGACCGCATTGCTGAAGAAGAAGGAAAAGACGCTGCCAACAAAGCGCAAAGCGAAGCGGAAACAGCAGGAAAAATCATTATCAAAGACAGCATTGCTGACATTTTCCTTCAGCAGATCTTAACGCGTCCAAACGAGTTTGATGTCGTTGCGACAATGAACTTGAACGGAGATTACATTTCTGATGCTCTTGCTGCGCAAGTCGGCGGAATCGGCATTGCTCCTGGAGCGAACATCAACTACGAAACAGGACATGCGATTTTCGAGGCGACGCACGGAACGGCTCCTAAATATGCAGGCCTTGATAAAGTAAACCCATCTTCAGTTATTCTTTCAGGCGTTCTGCTTCTTGAGCATTTAGGATGGAACGAAGCGGCTGATTTGGTTATCAAATCTATGGAAAAAACAATCGCTTCCAAAGTCGTAACTTACGATTTTGCTAGATTAATGGACGGGGCGACTGAAGTGAAATGTTCAGAGTTCGGAGAAGAACTGATCAAAAACATGGACTAAGCAAGGAAAAAGCCTAAAACTAGCCATAAAGGAGAAGAGAGACATGGGAAATACTCGTAAAAAAGTTTCTGTTATCGGAGCAGGTTTTACCGGAGCTACAACTGCATTTTTAATCGCTCAAAAAGAGCTGGCAGACGTTGTTCTTGTTGACATTCCGCAATTGGAGAACCCGACAAAGGGAAAAGCGCTTGATATGCTTGAAGCAAGCCCGGTTCAAGGCTTTGACGCAAAAATTACGGGAACATCCAATTACGAGGATACAGCTGGCTCTGACATTGTTGTCATTACAGCCGGTATCGCAAGAAAACCTGGTATGAGCAGAGATGATTTGGTCTCTACAAACGAAAAGATTATGAGAAGCGTTACCCGGGAAATCGTGAAATATTCTCCTGACTCTATTATTGTGGTGCTGACAAATCCTGTTGATGCAATGACATACGCGGTGTACAAAGAATCAGGCTTCCCTAAAGAGCGTGTAATCGGCCAGTCCGGTGTGCTTGATACGGCAAGATTCAGAACATTTGTGGCAGAGGAATTAAACCTGTCAGTGAAAGATGTGACTGGTTTCGTACTCGGCGGACACGGTGACGATATGGTTCCGCTTGTGCGTTATTCTTATGCTGGCGGTATCCCGCTTGAAACTCTTATTCCGAAAGAACGGATTGACGCAATTGTGGAGCGTACTAGAAAAGGCGGAGGCGAAATCGTGAATCTTCTTGGAAACGGAAGCGCGTATTATGCGCCTGCGGCTTCTCTGACAGAAATGGTCGAAGCGATCTTGAAGGATCAGCGCCGCGTCCTTCCTACAATTGCTTATCTTGAAGGGGAATACGGCTATGAAGGCATCTACCTTGGTGTTCCTACAATTGTAGGCGGCAACGGTCTTGAGCAAATCATTGAACTTGAACTGACAGACTATGAAAGAGCGCAGCTGAATAAATCAGTTGAATCTGTCAAAAATGTCATGAAAGTATTATCCTAATAAAAAGAGAGAAAGGCTTGCTTAATACAGCCTTTCTCTTTTTACTATAAATGAAAGCGCTATCATGAACATCTTTATTTCTTTTAAAAATGATGTAAAAGGCGAATTGTCGGAATGTCCTGCTTTCGCTAAAATAAAATCATGAAACATGTTAAGATGACATAAAATAGAGAAATAGGATGTCGGGGAATTATAATACTGGAGGCACAGCATGAACAAGAAAATTTTAGTTGTGGATGATGAAGAATCTATTGTTACTCTTTTACAGTACAATTTGGAACGGTCAGGCTATGATGTCATTACCGCCTCGGATGGGGAAGAAGCACTCAAAAAAGCGGAAACAGAGAAGCCTGATTTGATTGTGCTTGATGTGATGCTTCCAAAATTGGACGGAATCGAAGTATGCAAGCAGCTGAGACAGCAAAAACTGATGTTTCCCATTTTAATGCTGACAGCGAAGGATGAGGAATTCGACAAAGTATTAGGGCTTGAGCTCGGTGCTGATGATTATATGACCAAGCCGTTCAGTCCAAGGGAAGTAAATGCGAGAGTCAAAGCGATTTTAAGGCGTTCGGAAATGGCTGCGCCCTCTAGTGAGATGAAGAACGATGAAATGGAAGGCCAGATCGTAATCGGCGATCTGAAAATCCTGCCTGATCATTATGAAGCGTACTTTAAAGAAAGTCAGCTTGAACTGACACCGAAAGAATTCGAACTGCTGCTCTATTTAGGCAGACATAAAGGCAGAGTTCTGACAAGAGACCTGCTGCTGAGCGCAGTCTGGAATTATGATTTTGCCGGAGATACGAGAATTGTTGATGTGCACATCAGCCATCTTCGCGACAAAATTGAAAACAATACCAAAAAACCGATCTACATTAAAACGATTAGGGGATTGGGGTATAAACTGGAGGAGCCAAAAATGAATGAATAAATACCGTGTGCGCCTTTTTTCTGTATTCGTTGTCTGTATGATTCTGGTGTTTTGTGTTCTCGGGCTGTTTTTACAGCAGCTTTTTGAAACATCTGATCAAAGGAAAGCAGAGGAACACATTGAAAAAGAAGCAAAATACTTGGCTTCGCTTCTTGATGCCGGCAATCTGAATAATCAAGCAAATGAGAAAATCATTAAAGATGCAGGCGGCGCGCTTGATGTGAGCGCATCCGTTATTGATACAGACGGCAAGGTGCTGTATGGGTCAAACGGGAGATCGGCTGATTCCCAAAAGGTGCAGGCGCTTGTTTCTGGCCATGAGGGTATTCTGTCAACAACAGATAACAAGCTTTATTACGGACTTTCACTTAGAAGCGAAGGTGAAAAAACAGGATATGTGCTGCTTTCCGCCTCTGAAAAAAGCGACGGCTTAAAAGGCGAATTGTGGGGGATGCTGACGGCCAGTCTTTGTACCGCATTTATCGTCATTGTTTATTTTTATTCCAGCATGACCTCACGTTATAAAAGGTCAATTGAGTCAGCGACAAATGTAGCCACAGAACTCTCTAAGGGCAACTACGATGCACGGACGTACGGCGGCTATATTAGGCGTTCTGATAAGCTAGGACATGCGATGAACAGCCTTGCCATTGATCTGATGGAAATGACGCGAACGCAGGAAATGCAGCGGGATCGGCTGCTGACAGTCATTGAAAACATTGGCTCCGGGCTGATTATGATCGACGGAAGAGGCTTTATTAATCTCGTAAACAGATCTTACGCCAAGCAGTTTCATATCAATCCGAATCATATGCTGCGCCGTCTTTATCACGATGCATTTGAACATGAAGAAGTGATCCAGCTTGTCGAAGACATTTTTATGACGGAGACAAAGAAATGCAAGCTGTTAAGACTTCCGATCAAAATAGAACGGCGTTATTTTGAAGTGGACGGCGTTCCGATTATGGGGCCGGATGATGAATGGAAAGGAATTGTGCTCGTTTTCCATGACATGACGGAAACAAAGAAATTAGAGCAGATGAGGAAGGATTTTGTGGCCAATGTTTCTCATGAGCTGAAAACACCGATTACGTCCATAAAAGGGTTTACGGAGACGTTATTGGATGGGGCGATGGAGGACAAAGAGGCGCTTTCTGAATTTCTCTCTATTATTCTTAAGGAAAGCGAAAGGCTTCAGTCTTTGGTTCAGGATTTGCTCGATCTCTCAAAAATCGAGCAGCAAAATTTCACGCTCAGTATCGAAACGTTTGAACCGGCCAAAATGCTTGGTGAGATAGAAACGCTTCTGAAGCATAAAGCGGATGAGAAAGGCATCTCCTTGCACCTGAATGTCCCGAAAGACCCTCAATATGTATCTGGTGACCCGTACAGGCTGAAACAGGTATTTCTTAATCTCGTAAACAATGCGTTAACCTACACGCCTGAGGGGGGCTCCGTGGCTATCAATGTAAAACCCAGAGAAAAAGACATTCAGATTGAGGTTGCCGATTCTGGAATCGGAATTCAGAAAGAAGAAATTCCGCGAATCTTTGAACGCTTTTACCGCGTAGATAAAGACAGAAGCAGGAATTCGGGCGGAACAGGGCTGGGCCTTGCGATTGTCAAGCATTTAATAGAGGCTCATGAAGGGAAAATTGATGTCACAAGCGAGCTTGGACGGGGAACTGTCTTTACCGTGACGCTGAAACGGGCCGCTGAAAAGTCCGCCTAATGTTTACAAAGGTTTAACAATATCTTCATGCACTGTTAAACCTATGCTGGTAGGATGTAGTAGAACCCCTTCATCCAAGGAGCCAATTTTGACGGCGGGAACCTATTTGTGTTCCCGTCCTTTTTTGTGTCTTCTCTTATAGTTCACGTATTTTCCTTTCAAATTGAACTTTGTTAAAATAAGAGGAGCTAATGACTATGTAAGAGATGAATGGAAGCCTGAGGCTTCTTAGGAGGAAATTGAATGACGGAACGAAAAAAATTAGTGCTTGTAGACGGAAACAGTCTGGCTTACCGGGCGTTTTTTGCATTGCCGCTGTTAAGCAATGATAAAGGTGTTCATACAAATGCTGTATACGGCTTTGCGATGATTTTGATGAAAATGCTTGAGGATGAAAAACCGACGCACATGCTGGTTGCGTTTGATGCCGGGAAAACAACATTTCGTCACGGCACATTTAAAGAATATAAAGGCGGCAGACAGAAAACCCCGCCTGAGCTTTCCGAACAAATGCCGTTTATCCGCGAGCTGCTGGATGCCTACCAGATCAGCCGCTATGAACTGGAACAATATGAAGCGGATGATATTATCGGCACACTGGCCAAATCGGCTGAAAAAGACGGATTTGAAGTTAAGGTTTTCTCAGGAGATAAGGATTTAACACAGCTGGCAACGGACAAAACGACAGTTGCCATTACGAGAAAGGGAATTACCGATGTTGAATTTTACACACCGGAGCATGTCAAAGAGAAATACGGGCTTACGCCTGAACAAATCATTGATATGAAGGGTCTGATGGGCGATTCCTCAGATAATATTCCGGGTGTGCCCGGCGTCGGAGAAAAGACTGCGATTAAGCTTTTAAAACAATTTGATTCCGTTGAAAAGCTGCTGGAGTCCATTGACGAGGTGAGCGGAAAGAAATTGAAGGAAAAGCTTGAGGAGTTTAAGGATCAGGCATTGATGAGCAAGGAGCTTGCGACAATTATGACGGATGCTCCGATTGAGGTATCTGTTTCCGGCCTGGAATATCAAGGCTTTAATCGTGAACAGGTCATTGCCATCTTTAAAGATCTTGGCTTCAACACGCTTCTTGAACGGCTTGGAGAAGACAGTGCAGAAGCAGAACAGGATCAATCGTTGGAAGACATTAATGTCAAAACAGTCACAGACGTGACAAGCGATATATTGGTTTCTCCATCCGCATTTGTCGTTGAACAGATTGGCGATAATTATCATGAAGAGCCGATCCTCGGATTTTCGATCGTAAATGAAACGGGAGCTTATTTCATTCCGAAAGACATTGCCGTTGAGTCTGAGGTGTTTAAAGAATGGGTGGAAAATGACGAGCAGAAGAAATGGGTCTTCGACAGCAAGCGGGCAGTTGTCGCTTTGCGCTGGCAGGGCATTGAGCTGAAAGGAGCCGAGTTTGATACGCTCCTTGCGGCTTATATCATCAACCCGGGCAATTCATATGACGACGTTGCGAGTGTGGCTAAGGATTACGGCCTGCATATCGTTTCAAGTGATGAATCAGTTTATGGAAAAGGAGCAAAACGGGCAGTGCCGTCAGAAGACGTACTGTCTGAGCACCTTGGCCGAAAAGCGTTAGCGATTCAAAGCCTTCGGGAAAAGCTCGTTCAGGAGCTGGAAAACAACGACCAGCTTGAACTGTTTGAAGAGCTGGAAATGCCTCTTGCGCTTATTCTTGGCGAAATGGAATCAACTGGCGTCAAGGTCGATGTTGACCGTTTAAAACGGATGGGTGAAGAACTGGGTGCGAAGCTGAAGGAATATGAAGAAAAAATCCATGAGATTGCGGGAGAGCCGTTTAACATCAATTCTCCGAAACAGCTAGGCGTCATCTTATTTGAAAAGATCGGCCTTCCTGTCGTAAAGAAAACGAAAACAGGCTATTCTACGTCTGCCGATGTGCTTGAAAAGCTGGCTGACAAGCATGATATTGTCGACTATATTTTACAGTACAGACAAATCGGCAAGCTTCAATCAACATATATCGAAGGGCTTTTAAAGGTGACGAGACCGGATTCGCATAAAGTGCACACGCGATTTAACCAGGCCTTAACGCAAACTGGCCGTCTCAGCTCGACTGATCCGAACCTGCAAAACATTCCGATCAGGCTTGAGGAAGGGCGGAAAATTCGCCAAGCTTTTGTGCCGTCTGAAAAAGACTGGCTCATTTTTGCAGCCGATTATTCACAAATCGAGCTGCGGGTGCTTGCCCATATTTCAAAGGATGAAAATCTGATCGAAGCTTTTACAAATGATATGGATATTCACACGAAAACGGCAATGGATGTGTTCCATGTCGCTAAGGATGAAGTGACATCTGCGATGAGACGCCAGGCGAAAGCGGTCAACTTTGGCATTGTTTACGGGATCAGCGATTACGGTCTGTCACAGAACCTCGGCATTACTCGGAAGGAAGCGGGAGCATTTATCGACCGCTATCTGGAAAGCTTCCAAGGCGTAAAAGCGTACATGGAAGATTCAGTACAGGAAGCGAAGCAAAAAGGATACGTAACAACGCTTATGCATCGCCGCCGCTACATCCCTGAGCTGACGAGCCGGAACTTTAATATCCGAAGTTTTGCGGAGCGGACGGCCATGAATACGCCGATTCAAGGAAGCGCCGCTGATATTATCAAAAAAGCCATGATTGACATGGCTGCCAAGCTGAAAGAAAAACAGTTGAAAGCAAGGCTTCTGCTTCAAGTACACGATGAATTGATTTTTGAGGCGCCAAAGGAAGAAATTGAAATTCTTGAAAAGCTTGTTCCTGAAGTGATGGAGCATGCGCTTGCATTAGATGTGCCGTTAAAGGTGGACTTTGCATCAGGCCCATCTTGGTACGATGCGAAATAAACAGAGATAGGAAGTGATGGATGTGCCGGAATTACCAGAGGTTGAGACGGTCCGGCGCACTCTGACCGGGCTTGTAAAGGGAAAAACAATCAAATCGGTAGAGATCAGATGGCCGAATATCATCAAACGGCCTGCCGAACCGGAGGAATTTGCGCGAAAACTAGCAGGAGAAACGATACAGTCCATCGGAAGACGGGGAAAGTTTTTACTGTTTCATTTAGATCATTATGTTATGGTTTCTCACCTTCGAATGGAAGGAAAATACGGTCTTCATCAAGCCGAGGAGCCTGACGATAAACACGTGCATGTCATATTCACGATGACGGATGGAACCCAGCTCCGGTACAGGGATGTGCGGAAATTTGGAACCATGCACTTATTTAAACCGGGAGAAGAAGCGGGCGAGCTCCCGCTTTCTCAGTTAGGTCCGGAGCCGGATGCAGAAGAATTTACGAGTGCGTATTTAAAAGAACGGCTTGCGAAAACAAACCGCGCTGTCAAAACTGCCCTACTGGATCAAAAAACGGTAGTTGGACTCGGGAACATTTATGTGGATGAGGCTCTTTTCAGAGCAGGTGTCCATCCCGAGACAAAAGCAAATCAATTATCAGATAAAACAATCAAAACCCTTCACGCTGAAATCAAAAACACTCTGCAGGAGGCGATTGATGCGGGCGGAAGCACAGTCCGTTCTTATATCAACTCCCAAGGGGAAATCGGAATGTTCCAGCTGCAGCATTTTGTGTACGGAAAAAAAGACGAGCCATGCAAAAATTGCGGAACGATGATTTCGAAAATTGTCGTTGGAGGAAGAGGCACGCATTTTTGCGCAAAGTGCCAGACAAAAAAGTAGCATAATGCTTCATTGTCCAAGCTGTCGGTGCATATATCAGTAACTCTGGAATTGAGGATGCCATTTTCGAAACACGGATTTTTCACTTTCCCATATATATGATTGTGATGAATCCCGGGCATTTCACATCTGATACAAGAGCACCAACAGAAAGGAAGAAACGGATATGCAAATGGTTTCTATACTGCTGCTGGCGTTGGCTGTCAGCTTGGACAGTTTTTCAGTCGGATTTACGTACGGATTGAGAAAAATGAAAATACCGTTTAAAGCGATTTTGGTTATCGCCTGCTGTTCCGGTGCTGTCATGTTTATATCCATGCTGATCGGAAGCTTTCTCACGAAGTTTTTTCCTGTATATGTGACGGAGAAGCTTGGCGGTTTGATATTGGTTGGAATCGGTGCGTGGGTTCTGTATCAATTTTTCAAACCGGCAAAAGATAAAGAATACCTATTGCATGAAAAAACACTGCTTAATTTAGAGGTTCGGTCATTAGGAATTGTGATTCATATTTTGAGAAAACCCATGAGTGCGGATATCGACAAATCGGGTGTGATCAACGGAATTGAGGCGGTCTTATTGGGATTTGCCTTATCGATTGATGCCTTTGGAGCAGGTATAGGCGCAGCCATTCTCGGTTTTTCGCCGATTGTGATGAGCATCGCCGTGGCAATCATGAGCTCGCTGTTTGTATCAATTGGAATCAATGCCGGCCATTTTCTGTCTAAGTGGAAATGGATCGATAAAATGGCGTTTTTGCCGGGGCTTCTATTAATCACGATTGGGCTCTGGAAATTGTAAAAAGGAGTGGATCTCTTGACCTTAGTCATTGGTTTAACGGGAGGAATAGCTAGCGGCAAAAGCACGGTAGCCAATATGCTGATTGAAAAAGGAATAACAGTTATAGATGCAGATATCATTGCAAAACAAGCGGTAGAAAAAGGGATGCCGGCCTACCGGCAAATCATTGACGAATTCGGTGAAGACATACTGCTCTCAAATGGCGATATAGATCGAAAAAAGCTTGGAGCGCTGGTATTTACAAATGAACAAAAACGTCTCGCTTTAAATGCAATTGTTCATCCCGCAGTCAGGCAGGAAATGCTCAATCGCCGTGATGAAGCCGTTGCAAATCGGGAGGCATTTGTTGTATTGGATATCCCGCTATTGTTCGAAAGCAAATTGGAATCATTGGTTGATAAAATTATTGTGGTCAGTGTGACAAAAGATCTTCAACTGGAACGTCTGATGAAGCGCAATCAGCTGACGGAAGAAGAAGCAGTCAGCCGTATCCGCTCTCAAATGCCCTTAGAGGAAAAAACAGCAAGAGCAGATCAAGTCATTTATAACAGCGGCACGCTTGAAGAGACCAAAAGGCAGCTTGATGAAATCATGAACAGCTGGGCATAATCAAAAAACACCGTTCATATTGAACGGTGTTTTTTTGCCATTAAAAATCAAAGTTGTCCGGATCAGGACCGACGCGCAAGTTTTCATTCAGTGCATCGATTCGGTTCATGTCATCCTGCGTTAATTCAAAGTCAAATACGCTTGCATTTTCTTTAATGCGGTGTTCCTTCGTTGATTTAGGAATCGTAATGATGCCATGCTGCAGATCCCAGCGCAAAATAATTTGTGCGACAGATTTATTATATGTTTGAGCGATGTCAGCCAATACAGGGTGATCCAGCAGCTGTCCCTGCATTAAAGGTGACCAAGCCTCCATCTGGATGCCCTGATTTTGGCAGTATCTTATCAACTCTTTTTGTGTGAGGCGCGGGTGAAATTCCACTTGGTTAATCATAGGCTTAATTTCAGCTGCCGTCATCAGATCTTCAAGATGGTGAATTTGGAAGTTGCTTACGCCAATCGCTTTGATGCGGCCTTCTTTATACAGCGTTTCAAGCGCTCTCCAAGCTTCTTTATACTTTCCTTCTACAGGCCAGTGGATGAGGTATAGATCCAAATAATCCAGACCGAGTTTGGACAGACTTGTTTCAAACGCGGCGAGTGTTTCTTCGTAGCCTAAATCCGCATTCCATACTTTCGATGTGATAAACAGATCCTCTCTTGAAATGCCTGCTTCTTCAATGCCTTCCCGAATCCCTTCTCCGACTCCAGCTTCATTTCCATAGATTGCTGCAGTATCAATACTGCGGTACCCGTGAACAATGGCAGTTTTAACTGCGTTTACCAGTTCAGATCCTTCTTCCACTTGGAACACGCCAAGGCCGAACCAAGGCATTTCTACCCCATTATGAAGTGTTGCTTTTGCTTGTAAATGTGTTGTCATGTTCATTTCCTCCTTTAAAATTGTCAGGCTTCCTGCCGATCTCGTTTTTCCATCAAGCGGCTCCAGCCTGTTAAAATGACTGCACCGACCACCATTAATCCGCCTATCCAAGCGGTATGAATCAATCCGATTGAATCGGTGATCACACCGCCAAGGTATGACCCAAGCGCGATCCCTGCATTAAAGGCAGCGATATTCATCGCGGATGCGACGTCAACTGCACTCGGGACAAAACGCTCAGCCAGCATGACGACATACACCTGAAGGCCGGGCACGTTCATAAAGGCCAGCAATCCCATACAGAGAATGGTAATGAGCCCAGCTGCTTGATACGGGGCTGTAAATGTCAGTACGAATAGAACAATTGCCTGTACGATAAACATATAGAATAAAGCGGCAATTGGATTTCGGTTTGACAGCTTTCCGCCAATCATATTGCCGATAGCAATAGCTATTCCGTATCCGAGCAGAATCACTGCAACAGTCCCGGCTTTGAAGCCTGTTACTTCCTGAAGCAGGGGAGACAGATACGTGAACACAACGAATGTTCCTCCGTATCCAAGCGCTGTAATGACAAATAAAAGCAATAACCGGCTGTTTGTCACAAGCTTCAATTGATCCCGCATCGTTGTTTTCGTCCCTTTTCGTAATTTGGACGGTACAAGAATGCCATTTGTAATGAAAGCAATGATTCCGACGGCGATAATGACCATAAAGGCGAAACGCCAGCCGAACTGCTGGCCGATAAATGTCCCAAAAGGAACTCCGGTTACAGTTGCCACAGTGAGGCCAGTAAACATAATTGAAATCGCGCTAGCCCTTTTATCTTCCGGGACAATATCCGCTGCGATTGTCGAACCGATCGACATAAACACACCGTGCGAAAATGCCGATATCACACGTGCTGCTAGTAAAATCCCGATGCTTGAAGCGGTTGCTGCCATCGTATTACCGGCAATAAAAATAAACATGATCCAAAGCAATAGTGTCTTACGTGACATGCTTGAGGTCAATGAAGTTAATATAGGTGCCCCAAATGTAACGCCGAGCGCATAAAGGGAAACGGTCAATCCTGCTGTCGTGACGGGAATATCCAGGTCATCAGCAATGAGCGGCAAAAGGCCGACACTGATAAATTCAGTTGTCCCTATTGCGAATGCACTTACGGCCAAAGCCAGTAGTGCAGGAATACTACTTTTATTGGCTGAAGTCATGATGTTCCTCCTTTGTAAGATGTGTTGTATGATTGAAATTCTGCCGAGTAAGCTATATAAATAAAAAAGAGCAGATTCAAATCAGCCGGCAAATGTGATTATGAAACATATCGTTAAGAAATAAAAGTACGTACTTTGAAGTGCTATAGTCACTTTTTGGTGCCTGTGAGGAGAATGGATTGTATGGAGAAGAAAAAATATAACATTTCTGTTGAAGCGACTCTTGAAGTGATCGGTGGGAAATGGAAATGCGTCATTTTATGCCATCTGACGCACGGAAAAAAACGCACAAGCGAATTAAAACGCCTAATGCCCAACATCACGCAAAAAATGCTGACTCAGCAGCTGCGCGAGCTGGAAGCGGACGGTGTCATTAAACGAATCGTATATAATCAAGTTCCTCCCAAAGTGGAATATGAGCTCAGCGAATACGGCCGCAGCTTAGAAGGAATTTTAGATATGCTGTGTGCTTGGGGAGCGAATCATATTAACAGAGTGTACGGGGATACATTTTCTGTGCTAGAAGAAAGTGTGCTCAATGATAAGTTAAAACAGGAATCATAAAGCATGAGGGCAGTCAGTGCGGAGCGCTGGCTGCTTTTTGGTTCTTACGCCTGATATTCTGTGCAAGAAAACATAAGATGCATCATAAATTAGCGTTATAATCGTTGATTTTTATCAATATGTACTGGCGAATTTGTTTTAATGTGTTATACTAATTTTAGATAGTAACAAATTAGGGTGGCATAATTGATAAGGGGTGTCCAACATGAAGGTAAAAGTAGCGATCAACGGGTTTGGAAGAATCGGAAGAATGGTTTTTAGAAAAGCGATGTTAGACGATCAAATTCAAGTAGTGGCCATTAACGCCAGCTATTCCGCAGAAACGCTGGCTCATTTAATAAAGTATGACACAATTCACGGCAGATACGACAAAGAAGTTGTGGCTGGTGAAGACAGCCTGATCGTAAATGGAAAGAAAGTGCTTTTGTTAAACAGCCGTGATCCAAAACAGCTGCCTTGGCGGGAATATGATATTGACATAGTTGTCGAAGCAACAGGGAAGTTTAATGCTAAAGATAAAGCGATGGGCCATATAGAAGCAGGCGCAAAAAAAGTGATTTTGACCGCTCCGGGAAAAAATGAAGACGTTACCATTGTGATGGGCGTAAATGAGGACCAATTCGACGCTGAGCGCCATGTCATTATTTCAAATGCGTCATGCACGACAAATTGCCTTGCGCCTGTTGTAAAAGTGCTGGATGAAGAGTTTGGCATTGAGAGCGGTCTGATGACTACAGTTCATGCGTATACGAATGACCAAAAAAATATTGATAACCCGCACAAAGATTTGCGCCGGGCGCGGGCTTGCGGTGAATCCATCATTCCGACGACAACAGGAGCGGCAAAGGCGCTTTCGCTTGTGCTGCCGCATCTGAAAGGAAAACTTCACGGCCTCGCCTTGCGTGTCCCTGTTCCGAACGTCTCATTGGTTGATCTCGTTGTTGATCTGAAAACGGATGTTACGGCTGAAGAAGTAAACGAGGCATTTAAACGCGCTGCCAAAACGTCGATGTACGGTGTACTTGATTACTCAGATGAACCGCTCGTTTCGACTGATTATAATACGAATCCGCATTCAGCGGTCATTGACGGGCTTACAACAATGGTAATGGAAGACAGGAAAGTAAAGGTGCTGGCGTGGTATGACAACGAATGGGGCTACTCCTGCAGAGTTGTTGATCTGATCCGCCATGTAGCGGCACGAATGAAACATCCGTCTGCTGTATAAAATAAGGTCATGGACACATTTTAAAGAAAAAACCCTTAACAGCATATTTCTGAAAAAACGCACCTTGCAAATTAGACTTAAACACAGTATACTATTTTTCGTGAACTTCTTGCTTGAGACTGTTTCGGAATTACTTAAAGGGTTAGGACCTCTCCGGACTAACTTTCCCCCGTGGTAAATGGCCGACCCAGTTGTTGGAATTTCACTTTTTAATTCTTGTTAAGGGGGGTCCATGACTATGGAAACAATGGGGCGTCACGTTATCTCCGAGCTATGGGGATGCGATTTTGATAAGCTGAATGACATGGATTTTATTGAAAAAACGTTTGTAAATGCTGCTCTAAAATCAGGTGCTGAGGTGCGCGAGGTTGCATTTCACAAATTTGCACCGCAAGGCGTAAGCGGAGTTGTGATTATTTCTGAATCACACTTAACGATTCACAGTTTTCCTGAGCACGGATATGCGAGCATTGATGTTTATACTTGTGGAGACTTAGATCCTAATGTCGCTGCTGATTACATTGCAGAGGCATTACATGCTGATACAAGAGAAAACATTGAAATACCAAGAGGAATGGGGCCTGTGCAAATTAAACAGGCGCAAGCGAAAGTACTATAAAGTAAATTGCGAACACAAAGGGAGCTGAAGCTAGAAAGCCATTATGCGCTTTTTAGCTTATGCTCCTTTTATTTTTATAAAGAAACGAGAGTGTCAGCTTTTTCTTTTTTCATTTTTTTTGTAAAATAAGAAGGAGATTTTCACAACCACCTAATGCTATAGAAACAAATTTAACAACGGCTCTCCCGACAGATGCTGTCACATCTATTTTTAAAAGGCGGAGGCTGCCGAAAATACATTGCAGGGAACGATATAGTTGGGAGCTGATTTTATTGAAATGTCCTTCATGCCAGCATAACGGAACACGAGTCCTTGATTCACGGCCTGTGGATGACGGAAAGTCGATTCGCCGAAGACGCGAGTGCGAATCCTGCCACTACCGGTTTACGACCTTTGAGAAAGTGGAGGAAACCCCGCTCATCGTCGTGAAAAAAGAAGGTGTGCGTGAGGAATTCAGCAGAGAAAAAATGCTGCGCGGCCTCATAAAAGCATGTGAAAAAAGGCCTGTTTCACTCAAAACGCTTGAAGACATGTGCTTTGATATTGAAAAAGAGCTTCGCAATCAAGGCTGCTCCGAGGTGAAGAGTGAGCTCGTCGGAGAAATGGTCATGGACCGGCTGGCTAAGATTGACGAAGTCGCATATGTGCGGTTCGCGTCCGTCTATCGGCAGTTTAAAGATATAAACGTCTTTATCGACGAATTAAAAGACTTAATAAAGAAAGAGCGTTAAAAGAGCTAAGAGGATTCTTCTAGCTCTTTTCTCATGTGCAAAATTGGCATTTGATAGATATAAGAAACGGTGTAAAATGAAAGGTAGAAACAAATTCGGAAGGTTTGAGAATGTATGGCTGACTATTGGAAAGATGTACTGCCTGTAGACCCGTATGTGGTTAAAAGCAGATCGATGCTGCAGGATATTGACAGACAAATTATTACACAACTGTACCAGCCCTTAATCGGCCCTGTTGCATTCTCTCTTTATATGACATTGTGGGGAGAGCTTGAACAAAACCGTCTGTGGGGCGGAGAGTCCACACATAGACAGCTGATGGGGATGACACAGTCCAACTTAAAAACGATCCATCAGGAACAGGGGAAGCTCGAGGGCATCGGATTGCTGAAAGTATATATGAAAGAATCTGAGCGGCAGGAGCGCCTCTTTATATATGAACTCCTTCCGCCGCTCAGACCGAATGAATTTTTTGAAGACGGAATGCTGAATGTTTTTCTGTATAATAGAGTCGGAAAAACGAAATATCAGCAATTAAAACAATTTTTTACGCACCCGGCCATTTCAGAAGATGCGAAGGACATTACGCGTCCGTTTAATCATGCGTTTGAATCGCTGCAGCCGAGTGAATGGAAGCTCACATCCGATATGGAGGAAACGGTAAGACTTGCCGAGGGGTCCGAGTATACTTCTGTCGGACAGTCTCCGTCCTACACCATAACGGAGGATGTATTTGATTTTGATTTGTTTTTAGCGGGACTTTCTGAGACGATGATACCGAGAAAAGCGATGACCCAGCAGGTGCGGGACACAATCAAAAAGCTTTCTTATCTGTACGGAATTGACCCTTTGCAAATGCA
The DNA here is from genome assembly GCF_019334685.1 of Bacillus sp. LJBS17. Lineage (NCBI taxonomy): Bacteria > Bacillati > Bacillota > Bacilli > Caryophanales > Bacillaceae > Bacillus > Bacillus sp. LJBS17. The sequence continues at coordinate 2,882,577 of NZ_CP079759.1, read as the reverse complement.
AAATGTTGTAATGAGCGCAATTGATGAGCGTGACGTCATTACGACGGAGGCATTAAGAAAAGCGGCGAGCGACTGGTATCAAATTGAAAGAAACGGACAGCTGCCCGATTTGGTGGAAAAAACACAGCCGATGCATCTGCGTGAAGGCGAAAAACCGGCAGAAGAGGATTCTCTGGATGGGAAGCTGATTGCATTGCTTGAGGCGATTTCCCCGAAGAAGCTTCTGCAGGACATTGCTGACGGAACAGAGCCGTCAAAAGCTGATCTGAAGATCATAGAAGAAATTATGTTCGAACAGAAGCTCGAGCCAGGCGTCACAAATGTGTTAATTTATTATGTCATGCTGAAAACCGACATGAAGCTGTCCAAAAACTATATCCAAAAAATCGCTTCGCATTGGGCACGCAAAAAGGTAAAAACGGTCAGGGAAGCGATGAAGCTCGCAATAGAAGAAAACCGCCAGTATCTTGAATGGGCTGAAGGAAAAACAAAGTCTTCGAAACGAAACCAAAAAGTGATTCGTGAAGAAAAGCTTCCTGATTGGATGACAGAAAAGGAAACAGCGTCTGACTCAGAATCCGGACAGCAGAAGCTGCATCCGCAGGATTTGGAAGAACAGAAGAAAAAGATGATGGAAGAAATGCAAAAACTGAAAAAATACTCTGCCTATTAAAGACAGAGATGCGGGGTGAAGGAATAGATGGAACCAATCGGCCGTTCCCTGCAGGGCGTAACCGGCAGGCCGGATTTCCAAAAACGTCTTGAACAAATGAAGGAAAAAGTCATGAAAGATCAAGATGTTCAAGCATTTTTGAAGGAAAACGAAGAAGTGATTGACCAAAAAATGATCGAAAAGAGCTTAAATAAGCTTTATGAATATATTGAACAAAGCAAGAATTGCTCCTATTGTTCGGAAGATGAAAACTGCAACAATTTGTTGGAGGGCTACCATCCGAAACTTGTTGTCAGTGGGCGGTCTATTGATATCGAGTATTATGAATGTCCAGTCAAACGGAAGCTCGACCAGCAGAAGAAACAAAAGTCTCTTATGAAAAGCATGTATATCCAGCAGGATCTTCTCGGAGCGACGTTCCAGCAAGTTGATATCAGTGACCCGAGCAGGCTCGCGATGTTTCAGCATGTTACAGACTTCCTGAAAAGCTATAATGAGACGGGAAAAGGGAAAGGATTATATTTATACGGGAAATTTGGGGTAGGAAAAACGTTTATGCTCGCTGCAATTGCCAATGAGCTGGCGGAAAAAGAGTACTCCTCCATGATTGTCTATGTGCCTGAATTTGTGAGAGAGCTTAAAAATTCGCTGCAAGACCAGACATTGGAAGAGAAGCTCAATATGGTAAAGACCACACCCGTATTGATGCTTGATGACATCGGAGCAGAATCAATGACAAGCTGGGTAAGGGATGAAGTCATCGGAACGGTGCTTCAGCACAGAATGTCCCAGCAGCTGCCAACGTTCTTTTCTTCTAATTTCTCACCTGACGAGCTGAAGCATCATTTTACGTATTCGCAGAGGGGAGAAAAAGAAGAAGTAAAAGCTGCAAGATTAATGGAGCGGATATTATATTTGGCTGCTCCGATCCGCCTTGACGGAGAAAACCGCCGACATCCATAATTGCTGTGGTTCAAAGGGGAAGGAACTGAGGGTATGAAACGAAAAACGGCTGTCAAATGGCTGGCAGTGCTTGCAGGTGCTGGTTTACTCTATTGGGGAAATAAAACGTATTTGAATGTATCGCCGAAAGAAATCAGGGTTTGGGTATTGTCGTTCGGAGTCTTTGCACCTCTGATGTTTATCGGGATATCCATCGTCAGGCCACTTGTTTTATTTCCGGTGTCTGTTATTTCAATAGCTGGCGGACTTGCGTTTGGCCCGCTTCTCGGCACGCTTTATACGTTAGTCGGTTCAATGTGCGCTTCAGCTGTTTCGTTTTTTGCGGCCGGTTTGTTTTCGGCGAAAAAGAACGGGCATTACGAAAGGCTTGAAGCCATTCAGAAGCAAATGGAGGATAACGGATTTTTCTACATCTTTCTTTTGAGAATCCTGCCGATCAATTTTGATTTCGTCAGCTATGCGGCAGGTCTTTCCAATGTCAAAGCGCTGCCGTATTTTGCGGCGACGGCTGTGGGTATCATTCCTGGGACGATTGCGCTTAATGTGCTGGGTGCGAGCTTTTTGGCTGGCAATCTGCCCGCTTTCTTTCTTGTCCTAGCTCTGTATATCGTGTTTATCTCGCTGCCATTCATCCTCAGAAAGAAAATGCAAAACTTGTTCCAAGAATCAAATTAAGATTTGCCAGTGACCTTTACGTCTATTTTAAAAACATCCCCCATATACTTGTAACAGATGCCGTAAGGGGGGACAAACATGCTTGAAATAATCTTTGAAGATGACCATGATGCAGCCGCTTTTTTACATCTCATTCAGCATTCGGACGATCGGAACAATATCATTGTCCGTGAAGGCATACGAAAAATCGGGATTGAAAAAGCGAATCCGGCTTTTCCTATTCAGCGTTTTATGGAGCCGATTCTGGTCAAATTTTTTTTGGAATGCAAAGAAGACGAGCATATGCTGTCATTGATTGAGGAAACTTATTGTTTCACGGACCAGGATGAACAGCAGCAAATCCTTCAGCTCGCACACAGTATTATTGAAGGTGAAGCAGACGATCTTCCGTTTGAGCCGCTGAAGCTTTCACGGAAACAATCTATTTTGGATGAACTCCAAACGATCTGTTTAGAGGAAGGAGTATTTTACATTCGCTCCTTTCAGACCTTCCGACTTGGATCATACTATAAGCAGCTGAGAGATATTACAGAAGCAGCGATTGATGAATATAAGATGGAACAGGAATATCAAAACTTTATTCAAACACTCAGAGACTATGTGAACGCCAAACAGCCGCGAATCAAAAAAGTGCATATTGTCCATGATGGTTCCTTTACATTATGGGAGCTGCGCTATGTGCCGGAACGGGAAAAAATGAAATACATAGACAGAAGATTTGTCCGGGATCATCCTATGTATATTGATTCTCATTTGCTCGCGCCGCTGATTTCCATTGCGCCTGATGAAGTCGTGCTTTATACTGACCAGCCCGAGCACATGATGGCAAGGACCATTCAAAACGTATTTCAAGAGAGAGTGGAAATGCTCCCGCTGCATGCTTTTACAGATGCAGAAATACCGGTGAAGCACTCGGAAGGATGAGGGCCGGCAGCCTGTCTATATAAGGCTGTCGGTTTAAAAAAAGGAAACGCGATCGTGTTGATTTTTTGGATTGAACAATTTATAATACATAGGAGATTAAGAAAGACACACGTATTGATAAGGACACGAAGGAATGATACCGGCTCAAAGAGAGGGAAGCCCTGGCTGCAAGCTTCCCAGCTAAGGACCATTCGCTTTACCGCCTTTGAACTTCAGCTGTGAACCTCTTGAAAAGGAACAGTAATGGCTGACGGGAACTCCCGTTACAGAGCTTAGAGCCGCAGGTGCCGTATTGGCTTTGCGGAAAAAAGGGTGGAACCACGATTCCGTTTATTCAACCTCGTCCCTTTCATAGGGGGCGGGGTTTTTATATGCAAAAAAAGGAGTGACAAAGATGTCAGATATGGTAAAAATCACATTTCCTGATGGAGCAGTCAAGGAGTTTGCGAAAGGAACAACAACAGAAGATATCGCGGCATCCATCAGTCCGGGATTAAAGAAAAAATCATTAGCCGGAAAACTGAACGGAAAAGAAATCGATTTGAGAACGCCGATCAATGAAGACGGTACAGTGGAAATCATTACAGAAGGCTCAGAAGAAGGTCTTCAAATTATGCGCCACAGTACGGCTCACTTGCTGGCTCAAGCGATTAAACGCATCTACAAGGATGTTAAATTCGGCGTCGGTCCGGTTATCGAAAACGGGTTTTACTACGATGTAGAAATGGACGAAGCGATTACACCGGAGGATCTGCCGAAAATCGAGAAAGAAATGAAAAAAATCGTTAATGCGAACCTTCCGATCGTTCGAAAAGAAGTCAGCCGTGAAGAAGCGAAAGCCCGTTTTGCGGAAATCGGCGACGACCTGAAGCTTGAACTATTGGATGCGATTCCTGAAGGAGAAACCGTTTCGATCTATGAGCAAGGCGAATTCTTTGACCTGTGCCGCGGCGTCCACGTTCCTTCAACCGGAAAAATCAAAGAATTTAAGCTGTTAAGCCTTGCAGGCGCATACTGGCGCGGTGACAGCAAAAACCAAATGCTTCAGCGCGTATATGGCACAGCTTTCTTCAAAAAAGCTGATCTTGAAGAGCATCTTCGTATGCTAGAAGAAGCGAAAGAACGCGACCACAGAAAGCTCGGCAAAGAATTAAAGCTGTTTGCGAACTCTCAAAAAGTCGGACAAGGCCTGCCGCTTTGGCTGCCAAAAGGCGCGACAATCCGCCGCGTCATCGAGCGCTACATTGTTGATAAAGAAATCAGCCTCGGCTATGAGCACGTATACACACCTGTGCTAGGCAGCAAAGAGCTGTATGAAACATCAGGACACTGGGATCATTATCAGGAAGGCATGTTCCCTCCGATGGAAATGGACAATGAAACACTTGTATTGCGTCCGATGAACTGTCCGCACCATATGATGATTTACAAACAAGACATTCACAGTTACCGCGAGCTTCCGATTCGTATTGCAGAGCTTGGAACGATGCACCGCTATGAAATGTCAGGTGCGCTGTCAGGGCTTCAACGGGTACGCGGAATGACGTTAAATGATGCACACATCTTTGTGCGCCCGGATCAAATTAAGGATGAGTTTATCCGTACAGTCCGTTTAATCCAGGATGTTTATGAAGACTTCGGTTTAAGTGATTACACATTCCGTCTGTCTTACCGCGATCCGGAAGATACAGAGAAATATTTTGATGACGATGAAATGTGGAACAAAGCGCAATCCATGCTGAAAGAGGCAATGGACGAAATCGGCCACGACTATTACGAAGCAGAAGGTGAAGCGGCATTCTACGGCCCTAAACTTGATGTTCAGGTGAAAACTGCGATCGGAAAAGAAGAAACACTGTCTACGGTTCAGCTTGATTTCTTATTGCCGGAACGTTTCGACCTGACATACATCGGTGAGGACGGCAAGCAGCACCGTCCGGTTGTCATTCACAGAGGTGTCGTTTCAACAATGGAACGCTTTGTTGCCTTCTTAATCGAAGAACACAAAGGCGCGCTGCCGACATGGCTTGCACCGGTTCAGTTCCAAGTCATCCCGGTTTCTCCGGCTGTGCATTTAGACTACGCGAAAAAAGTGCAGGAACGCCTGCAACGTGAAGGCCTGCGTGTTGAAGTCGACAGCCGCGATGAAAAAATCGGCTACAAAATCCGTGAAGCGCAAATGCAAAAAATCCCGTACATGCTGGTGGTCGGTGACCAAGAAGCAGAAAACGGAGCGGTAAACGTGCGTAAATACGGAGAACAGAACTCTGAAACCATTTCACTTGATGAGTTTGTGAAAAAGGCAGTAGCTGAAGCGAAAAAATAAAATAAAAAGCATGATCTCGTTGAAGAGATCATGCTTTTTTATTTCTCTAATATAGGAAACAAATCATGAAGGCTGCTGATGATGTAATCAGGCGTTACGTCAGTTTCGTTTTTCTTATCAGTCCGGTTGATCCAAACGGTTTTGATTCCGGCTCTTGAAGCGCCTAAAATATCAGTATTCAAATTATCGCCGACCATGATGGCATCGTCTTTTTCAATATTCATCAGCTTAAGGCAGTGTTCAAAAATTGAAACATCCGGCTTGCCCTTGCCGAATGCGCCCGAGATGACGATTTCATTGAAGTAAGGAGCGAGCTCAGGTACGCCGGCAAGCTTCTCCTTTTGCAGACTCGGATCGCCATTTGTCAAAAGCAATAATTCATACTTGCCTTTTAATTGATCGAGTACAGCAAAAGTTTCATCATATACAAACGGGCGTTTTCTGCGCTCTGCCGCAAAAAACTCTCCCAAGTATTCGCCATATGCAGGATCATCGATCCCAAGCGCTTTCAGTCCGTTTGTCCATGCATTTCTTCTGTACTCCGGCACAATCTTGTTCAGCTTTTGAAAGCCTTCACTGATTGGCTCTGAGAAATTGGACCACAGTCCTTCAAACGGGTTAATGCCGATCATCACTGTATATGGATACGTCTCATATGACATGTACAATTCTCTCGCCGCTTCGCGAACAGCTGCTTCGAATTCCTCAGGGTCAAGGCCATATTTTTTCTCCGCCTGTAAGCAAGTTTCTGCAAATGTTGTTCTGACGCTTTTTTCGTCCCAAAGTAGTGTATCATCTAAATCAAAAAATACGGCTTTCATGATCTTCTCCTCTGCTTCAGATTCAAATCTTTCTGCCAAAAGGCTCATGTTTTATTTTACAATAGATAAAAGCCTTGTGAAATATGTTTTCAGACGATTTTAAAAAAACAGTCAGCCGTAAAACGAAAACATGCTAGAATGAAAACGGAAAGAACAGGTGACATGAATGATTCATTTAATGATTATGATGCTGGAGAGAGTGGGGATTATTGTTATATTAGGGTTCATTCTCGCCCATACGAAACTTTTCAGACAAGCTCTTCAGAATCAGGACGGCTATAAAGGAAAAGCGATTTTAATTTCAATTTTTTCTCTTTTCAGCATCATCAGCAATTATACAGGCATCGAAATTCAAAGAAATATGATTGTAAACAATGACTGGGTGTTTACGATAGATCCATCGGGCTCTATCGCGAATACCCGTATTTTGGGCGTGGAAATCGGGGGCCTTCTCGGAGGTCCGTTTGTAGGAGCTGGGATCGGCATACTGGCGGGCCTGCATCGTTTTTCACTCGGTGGCAGCACGGCTTTAAGCTGTGCCGTATCATCTATTTTAGCGGGTGTTCTTGCAGGCTTGATCGGCAGGTATTTTACGAAGCGATATCGAATGCCGACACCGCGCATCGCCGCTCTTGTGGGAATCGGCATGGAGTCACTGCAAATGATCATTATTTTGCTGATGGCAAAGCCGTTCAGTGACGCTTGGGAGCTTGTCAGCATGATCGGAATTCCGATGATACTCATCAATGGAACAGGCAGTTTTATTTTTCTGTCTATTATTCAAGCGATCATTCGCAAGGAAGAACAGGCAAGAGCTCTCGAAACGCATCGAGTGCTGACGATTGCTGATCAGACACTTCCATTTTTTCGCCAAGGATTAAATGAAAACTCCTGTAAAAGTGTAGCGGCTATTATCCATAAGCTGACAGGAACAGATGCGGTGTCTCTCACTGATAAAGAAAAGATCCTTGCGCATGTCGGTGCGGGAATGGATCACCACATCCCATCGAAAAGTTTGATCACCGGCCTGTCCAAAAAGGTGATTAAAACAGGGCATATTATGAAGGCGATTTCGCAGGAAGAGATTGAATGCACGCATGCTGAATGCCCTTTGCACGCTGCAATTGTTCTGCCGCTGACATCGAACGGCAATACAATCGGCACCTTAAAAATGTACTTTAAAAGCCCGGCAGGCCTGAGTCAGGTAGAGGAGGAACTTGCCGAGGGGCTGGCCATGCTGTTTTCGACACAGCTTGAGCTTGGGGAAGCAGAGCTGCAAAGCAAACTTCTCAAGGATGCTGAAATTAAAGCGCTTCAAGCACAGGTGAATCCGCATTTTTTATTTAATGCGATCAACACGATTTCTGCGCTATGCCGTACAGATGTTGAAAAAACCCGTAAGCTCCTATTGCAGCTCAGTGTTTATTTTCGTTCAAACCTTCAAGGAGCGAGACAGCTGCTGATTCCGCTCTCAAAGGAGCTGAACCATCTTAACGCCTATTTGTCATTAGAACAGGCGCGTTTTCCCGGGAAATATAAAATTGAGCTTAAGATCGACACAAGACTGGAGCAGATTGAAATCCCTCCGTTTGTTTTGCAGGTGCTTGTCGAGAACGCGCTTCGGCACGCGTTTCCGAAAAAACAAGACATATGCAAGGTTACAGTCTGTGTCTTATCTGATGATGCATCCGTCTATATGAAGGTGGCGGATAACGGACGCGGAATTCCGCCGGACGTCTTGCCGGAACTGGGAAAGAAACCGTTTCCGTCTAAGGAGGGAACCGGTACAGCGCTTTATAACCTAAATCAGCGGCTGATCGGTTTATTCGGACAGCAGGCTGCACTGCATATCAGCAGTGAGGTTCATAAAGGGACAGAGGTTTCCTTTCAAGTGCCAATGCAACAGATGAAAGAGGGAGAAGAACATGCTCAGGGTGTTAATAGTTGATGATGAGATGCTGGCAAGAGATGAACTGGCTTACTTGCTTAAGCGGACCAATGAGGAAATGGAAATCAATGAAGCGGAAAATATCGAATCCGCTTTTGACCAAATGATGGATCAAAAACCTGATTTGCTGTTTCTAGACGTTGATTTATCCGGAGAAAACGGTTTTGATATCGCAAAGCGATTGAAGAAAATGAAGCATCCTCCTGCAGTTGTGTTTGCGACAGCGTATGACCAGTATGCGCTCAAAGCGTTTGAGGTGGACGCTCTTGATTATTTAACCAAGCCTTTCGATGAAGAAAGAATTCAGCAAACGCTGAAAAAATATAAAAAAGTCAATCGGGATATTGTAGAAATAGAGCAAAACAGCCATGCGGGCCAGCACAAGCTCGCGCTATCTGTGGGGGAATCGATTGTGATTGTGGATACGAAGGACATTATCTATGCCGGAACAGAAGATGGTCATGTCAATGTAAAAACCTTCGATCATTCTTATACGGTCAGCGATACACTCGTTGTGATTGAGAAAAAGCTGCCGGATTCTGATTTTATCCGCGTCCATCGGAGCTTTGTCGTGAATACCGAATATATTAAAGAAATTCAGCCATGGTTTAATTCAACGTATAATCTGATCATGAAAGACGGATCGAAAATACCGGTCAGCCGGACATATGCGAAGGAATTGAAAAAGCTGCTCCATATTTGATGGGCGGCTTTTTGCATTTCAGCCATTTGATTCTGCAACTCAGCCCCGCTATTCGGCATGTTATCTTGTAAGCGCTTTATAACAGGGGATTCTTATTTATAATGAGGGTACCAAAGAGAAAGAGGTGAAGAAAATGAGTGCTAAAAAAGTGTACGGGTTTTTAACACAAGCATTTATTTTTGCCGTCATTATGCTGGTTTCAAATATGATTGCCGCTATTGTCCCAATACCTATCCCGGCATCGGTTGTAGGGTTGGTCTTATTATTTCTCCTATTATGTTTGAAAGTCATTAAACTGGAACAAGTGGAAACGCTCGGAACGTCTTTAACCTCTCTGATCGGATTTTTATTTGTTCCGTCAGGTATATCTGTTATGAATTCGCTTGGTGTGATGCAGCAATACGGCCTGCAAATTGTTCTTGTCATTCTGCTCGCAACGATTATTTTGCTGGGGGCTACGGGATTGTTTTCTCAGCTGATTCTTTCGCTGAGCGGAAAACGCAAGACCGCAGCGGACATGAAAACAAAAACAGTACAAAGCCCGCAGAACAATAACGAACTCGTTCACCATTAAGGGAAACAGGAGGTTCTTCAAATGGAAAGCACAATGAGTCCTTATTTTGGGATTGTCGTATCACTTGCTGCATTCGGCATCGGCACCTTTTTATTTAAGAAAACGAAAGGCTTCTTCCTTTTCACTCCTTTGTTTGTTGCCATGGTGCTGGGGATCGCATTTTTAAAAATCGGCGGTTTTTCCTACGCGGATTATAATAACGGGGGAGAGATCATTAAGTTTTTCCTTGAACCGGCAACGATCGCATTTGCAATTCCTTTGTACAAACAAAGAGATAAGCTTAAAAAATACTGGTGGCAAATCATGGCCTCCATTATTGCCGGCTCTATCTGCTCTGTCACGATTGTTTATCTGCTCGCTAAAGGCATTCATCTCGATTCGGCCGTAATGAAAAGCATGCTTCCGCAGGCGGCTACAACGGCAATTGCGCTTCCTTTATCAAAAGGCATCGGGGGCATCAGCGACATCACAGCCTTTGCGGTCATCTTTAACGCTGTCATCGTATATGCGCTCGGAGCATTGTTCTTGAAGGTGTTTAAAGTGAAAAATCCGATTTCTAAAGGATTGGCTCTTGGAACATCCGGACATGCACTTGGTGTAGCGGTCGGGATTGAGATGGGAGAAGTTGAAGCTGCGATGGCAAGTATTGCTGTTGTCGTAGTAGGAGTGGTAACGGTTCTGGTCATCCCTGTGTTCGTGCAGCTGATCGGAGGATAAGCCAAGGCTGAATGCCTTGGCTTTTTTTATTTTATGGTGCGTCTTCGGGATCGATATACCCTTGTTTAATGCCCCATTCTACTTGATCGTCATGCCACTTTTTTCGTTCTTCATAACCATAACCATCGTCATCAGGAAGCTCTGAAGCTGGCTGTTGAATGGTTTTATCTGTCTGACTCGAGGAAGATGGTGGATTTTTACTATTAGATGAGGGTGCCTCGGTCTGCTGCCGTTGTGCCTGTGATTGCCGCTTTTTCTCAGCGTTCGCTTTCTGCTCTTTTTGGATTGCTGCCTGCCGCTGTCTTTCAAGTTCAGCTTGTCTTTTTGCTTCCGCTAATCGCTGATTCTCTGCCGCCTGCTGCTCTGCTAATCGCTGTCTCTCTGCTTTTTCCTCCTGCTGTTTCTTTCGTTTCGCCTCCCGCTCTTTTTCAAGCTTTTTCTCTGCGGCGATTTGTCTTTGCTTTTCAGCTTCTTCTTTTGCCTTCCGCTTTCCTAACTCAGTAGCAAGTGGACTCTCGAACTTCATGTCCAATGAAACGGGTTTTAGTTTTTTTAGCTCTTTCTCCAGCCCCTTTTGAGGAAATGCTGCAGTTGTCTTAACAGTTTCGACTTTTGATTCGGAAGATGTGCTGCTATTCGAGCAACCGGTTAATATCAATGTGAAAAATAAAGCAAGCTGTATCAGTTTGTTCATGTGTCAGGCTCCCTTCTGCTTCTTATATCGGTCAGAGATTAACTTTGTTTTACATTTCTTCCTGTCGGTGGTTTTGTTGTAAATTGCGAAATAAGGGGGGAATTGTTGGTTCTTTGCATTCTGGGTGGGGATGAAAGATTTTCTTTTTCTCTCTTGCGCTCATAGAAAACCCATGTTACAATGTAAAAGTTGTTCCGGATAAGTCGTCCTTGACTAAAGATCCGGTATTGTGTAGAATAGTTATTGAATTGAATATAAATCACAAGCAGAAGCACCCGCTTCTCACCTGATTGACACATGCATGTAGTTGGCAGGTTGACCGTACATTTTTATTGATACAGATGTTCGTAGTGTGGGTGTTTTATAATGCCCACACTTTTTGTTTGCCTGCAAAATGCATTCAAAATGAGTTGTGAATCAATTCGAAGAAACTATGGAGGTGGCTCATTATTAGCAAAGATCAATTGGTTAATGAGGGTATCCGTGCACGTGAGGTCCGTTTAATCGGACAAAATGGCGACCAGCTTGGAATCAAGTCCCGTCAGGAAGCACTTGAAATCGCCGGCCGCGCAAATCTTGACCTTGTGTTAGTTGCAGCGAATGCAAAACCGCCTGTCTGCCGAATCATGGACTACGGTAAGTTCCGATTTGAGCAGCAGAAAAAGGAAAAAGAAGCACGCAAGAATCAAAAAATCATTAACTTAAAAGAAGTTCGGTTAAGTCCGACAATCGATGAGCATGACTTTAACACGAAATTGCGCAATGCGATTAAATTCCTTGAAAAAGGCGATAAAGTGAAAGCTTCTATCCGCTTTAAAGGACGCGCAATCACTCATAAAGAAATCGGTCAGCGTGTATTAGACCGTTTCTCCGAAGCATGTGCTGAGGTTGCGACAGTCGAAACAAAACCAAAAATGGACGGCCGCAGCATGTTCTTAATGCTCGCACCGAAAAACGAAAAGCAATAAGGAGGAAATCCCATGCCAAAAATGAAAACTCACCGCGGATCTGCTAAACGTTTTAAAAAGACAGGTTCTGGGAAGTTAAAACGTTCTCACGCGTACACAAGTCACTTATTCGCCAACAAATCTCAAAAGCAAAAGCGTAAGCTTCGCAAGAGTGCTGTTGTAAGCGCAGGAGACTTCAAACGTATCAAACAAATGCTTGCTAACATCAAGTAATCGGATAAGGAACAATTAGGAGGGAAATTCAATGCCAAGAGTAAAAGGCGGAACTGTTACACGTAAGCGTCGTAAAAAGGTTCTTAAATTAGCAAAAGGTTATTTCGGTTCAAAACATACATTATACAAAGTAGCTAACCAGCAGGTCATGAAATCTGGAAACTATGCTTTCCGTGACCGTCGTCAGAAAAAACGTGATTTCCGTAAACTTTGGATCACTCGTATCAACGCAGCTGCTCGCATGAACGGCCTTTCTTACAGCCGTTTAATGCACGGTCTTAAGCTTTCTGGTATCGAAGTAAACCGTAAAATGCTTGCTGATCTTGCTGTAAACGATCTTACTGCATTCAATCAGCTTGCTGATGCTGCTAAAGCTCAATTAAACAAGTAATCATATAGAGCCGCTCTCCAGCAGAGCGGCTTTTTCTATATAAAGGATGAGGCAACATGATTATTGCTGCTTATTTGGTGTTGATTAATCTGTGCGGTTTTTGGGTGATGGGCATTGACAAACGCAAAGCGCAGCAGCACAAGTGGAGAATTTCTGAAGACCGGCTGTGGCTGATAGCCATCGTGTTTGGAGTGCTCGGTGTCTGGCTTGGCATGCAAACCTTCAGACATAAAACGAAACACGCTTCTTTTAAGTACGGAGTACCGCTTCTTCTGGTAATTGAAGCGATTCTCATCGCTATTTACTACAGCCCGTTTGATTTATAAAAAGCAGAAAAGCGTTTAACGCTCTTCTGCTTTTTTTGCGAGTTTAATGGGCTGGTCCCAGTCAATCTTACAATTTGGATATCGTTCCAGCACTTTTTCTTCAATGCTCTCAAAATCTTTTGCAGAGAAATGCTTCAGCTTCTCAGGAGATTCTGTCCAGACAAAGATCGTGTGAATAAACAGCGGATGATCCTTGGAAGGAATATGCTTTTCTCCCTCAAAAAGCACGCCTTTATACGTCAGCTGAAAATTCTTCCGGGTATTGTTTTGTTCATCAATAATATAAAAATGTTCTTTTGATTGGGCCAGCTTAAGCCTTCTCTTAGGATTCGCGACATATTTGACCACGGCATAAATACAATAAGCAAAAAGTGCAAGCAAAATAATCCTTAGAACCATGACAAACATTGTGTGAAGGCACCTCCCTTATGGTGATGATCTGATGTAATACGAAAAGCATAGAAAAAGGTTTCACTTTTTCTAAAAGAAAGCTGTAAAAACATATACCCGATTTTCAAGTGAAATAGTCGTATGGTTAGCGCTATGTTTTGTATAATAAGAATGCAGGACTGATGAAGGAGGGTTTGGAACATGGCAAAATTAGATGAAACATTGACCATGCTGAAAGATTTAACAGATGCAAAAGGCATACCGGGCAATGAAAGAGAAGTAAGGCAAGTGATGAAATCATACATAGAACCATTTGCTGATGAGGTGACAACAGATCGCCTGGGCAGTTTAATTGCCAAAAAAACTGGTGCAGAAAACGGCCCGAAAATTATGATCGCCGGACATTTGGATGAAGTCGGCTTTATGGTGACACAAATCACCGATAAAGGCTTTATCCGTTTTCAAACCGTTGGCGGCTGGTGGGCTCAGGTTATGCTTGCCCAGCGCGTCACCATTGTCACAAAAAAAGGAGAAATCACAGGGGTTATCGGATCTAAGCCGCCTCATATTTTGTCTCCTGAAGCAAGAAAAAAATCAGTGGAAATAAAAGACATGTTTATTGATATTGGAGCTTCAAGCCGGGAAGAAGCCTTGGAGTGGGGTGTACTCCCGGGAGATATGGTCGTTCCGCATTTTGAGTTTACGGTCATGAACAATGAAAAATTCCTACTCGCAAAGGCCTGGGACAACCGCATCGGCTGTGCGATTGCAATTGATGTGTTAAGAAACTTACAAAACACAGACCATCCAAATATAGTGTATGGCGTCGGAACCGTGCAGGAGGAAGTCGGGCTGAGAGGAGCGAAAACGGCTGCACACACCATTCAGCCTGATATTGCGTTTGGTGTTGATGTAGGGATAGCAGGAGACACGCCTGGCATTTCCGAGAAGGAAGCGCAGAGCAAAATGGGCAAAGGCCCGCAGATTATCGTTTATGATGCATCTATGGTCTCTCACAAAGGTTTGCGCGATGCAGTTGTGGCAACTGCAGAGGAAGCCGGCATTCCCTACCAATTTGATGCCATTGCCGGCGGCGGAACTGATTCGGGTGCCATCCATTTGACGGCAAATGGCGTTCCTGCGCTGTCCATTACCATTGCAACCCGCTACATTCATACGCACGCGGCCATGCTGCATCGTGATGATTATGAAAACGCGGTAAAGTTAATTACAGAAGTCATTAAGAAGTTAGACCGAAAAACGGTTGACGAAATTACGTACCAATAAAAGATACGGAAGAATCCGCCTATTGAGGCGGATTCTATTTTTTTGTCTGTACAAATTACAGCATAGTGACTACAATAAAGGGGATACCGAAAATTTCCTGAACATGACGATATACGATACGCAGCTCGATTTGATAGGAAGGGAGGATAAACAATCTAATTTGTAAGCGCTTTCTAATATAAAGGAGGTTAAACAAAATTGAAAAAGAAAAAAACATGGAAACGCTTCTTACATTTTTCGAGTGCAGCTCTGGCTGCAGGTTTGATATTCACTTCTGCTGCTCCCGCAGAGGCAGCGTTTTGGGGTGCATCCAATGAACTGCTTCATGACCCGACTATGATTAAAGAGGGGAGCTCATGGTATGCGCTCGGAACAGGGCTTACTGAAGAACGGGGACTGCGGGTTTTGAAGTCTTCAGACGCTAAAAATTGGACCGTACAAAAATCCATTTTCAGTACACCGCTATCGTGGTGGTCCAATTATGTGCCGAATTATGGCCAAAACCAGTGGGCGCCGGACATCCAATACTATAACGGCAAGTACTGGCTGTATTATTCCGTTTCTTCTTTTGGAAGCAATACATCTGCCATTGGCCTGGCATCTTCAACAAGCATCAGTTCGGGGAGCTGGAAGGACGAGGGCTTGGTGATTCGTTCGACAAGCTCAAATAATTATAACGCCATTGATCCGGAGCTGACTTTCGACAAGGATGGCAACCCGTGGCTTGCATTCGGCTCGTTTTGGGGCGGCATTAAGCTGACTAAGCTCGATAAGAGTACGATGAAGCCTACAGGCTCGCTCTATTCGATTGCAGCTAGACCGAATAATGGAGGTGCCTTAGAAGCTCCTACTCTTACGTATCAAAATGGGTATTACTATTTAATGGTTTCATTTGATAAATGCTGTGACGGGGTAAACAGTACGTACAAAATTGCTTACGGAAGGTCCAAAAACATTACAGGCCCTTATCTTGATAAAAGCGGAAAAAGCATGCTTGAAGGCGGAGGCACCATTTTGGATTCGGGCAATGACCAATGGAAAGGACCTGGAGGCCAGGATATTGTGAACGGAAACATTCTTGTTCGCCATGCCTATGATGCCAATGACAACGGCATTCCAAAGCTTCTTATCAATGATTTGAATTGGAGCTCGGGCTGGCCGTCCTATTGAATCAAAAAGCCGGGCTCTGCCCCCGGCTTTTTTTAAAAGAAAAGATTGACAGTATAATAGTCAATTACTATAATAAAATTGTTCGTACAAATATTTATTTATAGGTTTATTTTCTATCATTAGTACGTATCTTTTGTATTTGAAAGCGTTTTATTTTATGAGAAAGGGGCAGTTTACATGCTTCAGACAAAGGATTATGAATTCTGGTTTGTGACAGGAAGCCAGCACCTATACGGGGAAGAGACGCTGGAACTCGTAGATCAGCATGCTAAAAGCATTTGTGAGGGGCTCAGCGGGGTTTCTTCCAGATATAAAATCACTCATAAGCCCGTCGTCACTTCACCGGAAACCATTAGAGAACTGTTAAGAGAAGCGGAGTACAGTAAGACATGTGCTGGCATCATTACATGGATGCACACATTTTCCCCTGCAAAAATGTGGATAGAAGGCCTTTCCTCTTATCAAAAACCGCTTATGCATTTGCATACCCAATATAATCGCGATATCCCGTGGGGTACAATTGACATGGATTTTATGAACAGCAACCAATCCGCGCATGGCGATCGAGAGTACGGTTACATCAACTCGAGAATGGGGCTTAGCCGAAAAGTCATTGCCGGCTATTGGGATGATGAAGAAGTGAAAAAAGAAATGTCCCAGTGGATGGATACGGCGGCTGCATTAAATGAAAGCAGACATATTAAGGTTGCCAGATTTGGAGATAACATGCGTCATGTCGCGGTAACGGACGGAGACAAGGTGGGAGCGCATATTCAATTTGGCTGGCAGGTTGACGGATATGGCATCGGGGATCTCGTTGAAGTGATGGATCGCATTACGGACGACGAGGTTGACACGCTTTATGCCGAGTATGACAGACTATATGTGATCAGTGAGGAAACAAAACGTGACGAAGCAAAGGTAGCGTCCATTAAAGAACAGGCGAAAATTGAACTTGGCTTAACCGCTTTTCTTGAGCAAGGCGGATACACAGCGTTTACGACATCGTTTGAAGTGCTGCACGGAATGAAACAGCTGCCGGGACTTGCCGTTCAGCGCCTGATGGAGAAAGGCTACGGGTTTGCCGGTGAAGGAGATTGGAAGACAGCGGCCCTTGTACGGATGATGAAAATCATGGCTAAAGGAAAAAGAACTTCCTTCATGGAAGATTACACGTACCATTTTGAACCGGGAAATGAAATGATTCTGGGCTCTCACATGCTTGAAGTGTGTCCGACTGTTGCTTTGGATCAGCCGAAAATCGAGGTTCATCCACTTTCGATTGGCGGCAAAGAGGACCCTGCGCGTTTTGTATTTAACGGCATCAGCGGTTCTGCCATTCAAGCTAGCATTGTTGATATTGGCGGGCGTTTCCGCCTTGTGCTGAATGAAGTCAACGGCCAGGAAATTGAAAAAGACATGCCGAATTTACCGGTTGCCCGTGTTCTCTGGAAGCCGGAGCCGTCATTGAAAACAGCAGCGGAGGCATGGATTTTAGCCGGCGGTGCACATCATACCTGCCTGTCTTATGAACTGACAGCGGAGCAAATGCTTGATTGGGCGGAAATGGCGGGGATCGAAAGTGTTCTCATTTCCCGTGATACGACAATTCATAAACTGAAACACGAGTTAAAATGGAACGAGGCGCTTTACCGGCTTCAAAAGTAGAGGGGGATGTCACATGGCTTACACAATAGGGGTTGATTTTGGAACTTTATCAGGAAGAGCGGTGCTCGTTCATGTCCAAACAGGGGAGGAACTTGCGGCTGCTGTAAAAGAATACAGGCATGCTGTCATTGATACCGTCCTTCCAAAAACGGGTCAAAAGCTGCCGCGCGACTGGGCGCTGCAGCACCCTGCTGATTACCTCGAAGTCTTGGAAACAACCATTCCGTCTTTACTCGAACAGACGGGCGTTGAACCGAAAGACATTATCGGGATTGGAATTGATTTCACGGCATGTACGATCCTTCCTATTGACAGCAGCGGGCAGCCGTTATGCATGCTGCCTGAATATGAAGAGGAGCCGCACAGCTATGTGAAGCTCTGGAAGCATCATGCGGCCCAAAAACATGCTGATCGGCTCAATCAAATCGCGGAAGAAGAAGGAGAGGCTTTTTTACAGCGGTACGGAGGAAAAATTTCATCAGAATGGGTGATTCCAAAGGTCATGCAAATTGCCGAGGAAGCGCCTCACATTTATGAAGCGGCTGACCGGATCATCGAGGCTGCGGACTGGATCGTGTACCAGCTGTGCGGCTCGCTCAAGCGAAGCAACTGTACCGCAGGGTATAAAGCGATGTGGAGTGAAAAAGCGGGGTATCCGTCAGATGATTTTTTTGAGAAATTAAACCCTTCAATGAAAACGATTACAAAGGACAAATTGTCAGGTTCTATTCATTCAGTAGGAGAAAAAGCCGGCAGTCTGACTGAAAAAATGGCAAAGCTGACAGGGCTTCTCCCGGGAACGGCTGTTGCGGTTGCCAATGTGGACGCTCATGTTTCCGTACCGGCGGTCGGCATTACAGAGCCAGGGAAAATGCTGATGATTATGGGAACCTCAACGTGCCATGTTCTTCTTGGTGAAGAGGTGCATATCGTTCCAGGTATGTGCGGCGTTGTGGACAACGGAATTCTCCCGGGCTATGCGGGATATGAAGCCGGGCAGTCCTGTGTCGGCGATCATTTTGACTGGTTTGTGAAAACATGTGTCCCGCCAGCTTATCAAGAGGAAGCAAAGGAAAAAAACATTGGCGTTCATGAGCTGCTGAGTGAGAAAGCAAACCATCAAGCGCCAGGTGAAAGCGGCCTGCTTGCTTTAGATTGGTGGAATGGAAACCGTTCAACTCTTGTTGATGCAGATTTAACAGGGATGATGCTTGGCATGACACTGCTGACGAAGCCTGAAGAGATTTATAGAGCGTTAGTTGAGGCGACAGCTTACGGAACACGGATGATTATCGAAACATTCAAAGAAAGCGGTGTTCCGATTGAGGAACTGTTCGCAGCCGGCGGAATAGCTGAGAAAAACCCGTTTGTCATGCAGATATATGCGGATGTGACAAACATGGACATTAAAATCTCTGGTTCACCGCAAGCCCCAGCCTTAGGATCTGCCATTTTCGGCGCGCTTGCAGCAGGCAAAGAAAAAGGCGGCTACGATGACATCAAAGAGGCAGCGGCGAACATGGGAAAACTGAAAGATATAACTTATACGCCAAATGCCGAAAACGCCGCGGTTTATGAAAAATTGTACGCTGAATATAAAGAGCTGGTTCATTATTTCGGAAAAGAAAACCATGTCATGAAGCGTCTGAAAACGATCAAAAATCTTCAATTTTCATCTGCCGCCAAAAAGAATTGATAAAGGGTGATGGAGCATGCTTGAAACATTAAAAAAAGAAGTGCTGGCTGCCAACCTGAAGCTTCAAGAGCATCAGCTGGTAACCTTTACGTGGGGAAATGTCAGCGGCATTGACCGTGAAAAAGAAAGAATTGTCATCAAACCTAGCGGAGTCGAATACAGCGACCTGACAGCCGATGACTTGGTTGTTTTGAACCTTGATGGAGAGGTCGTCGAAGGCTCGCTTAAGCCTTCTTCAGATACACCTACCCATGTTTATTTATATAAAGCCTTTCCTAATATCGGGGGAATTGTCCATACCCATTCTCAATGGGCGACAAGCTGGGCGCAATCGGGCAGAGACATCCCTCCGTTAGGCACGACCCATGCTGATTATTTTGACAGTGCGATTCCATGTACTCGAGAAATGTATGATGAAGAAATCATTCATGACTACGAACTGAATACAGGAAAAGTCATAGCGGAAACCTTTCAGCATCATAACCACGAACAGGTGCCGGGTGTGCTCGTGAATAATCACGGACCGTTCTGCTGGGGCACTGACGCCTTAAATGCCATTCATAACGCAGTTGTATTAGAAACGGTTGCCGAAATGGCCTATCACTCCATTATGCTGAACAAGGATGTAACCCCAATCAATACAGTCCTGCATGAAAAGCATTTTTATCGAAAACACGGAGCAAATGCGTATTATGGCCAGTCATGATACGCCTGTGTCACCGGCTGGCATTCTGATTGACTTGGACGGTACTGTATTCAGAGGAAATGAGTTGATCGAAGGAGCAAGAGAAGCGATCAAAACGCTTAGGAGAATGGGAAAGAAAATCGTCTTTTTAAGCAACCGGGGGAATATCTCCCGTGCCATGTGCAGAAAAAAACTTCTTGGCGCGGGGATTGAAACGGACGTAAACGACATTGTTCTGTCATCAAGCGTGACAGCGGCTTTTCTGAAAAAACATTATCGTTTTTCAAAGGTATGGGTGCTTGGGGAGCAAGGCTTGGTTGACGAGCTGAGGGTGGCCGGTGTGCAGAACGCGAACGAACCGAAGGAAGCGGATTGGCTCGTGATCTCCCTTCATGAAACGCTCACGTACGAAGATTTAAATCAAGCCTTTCAAGCGGCTGCCGGCGGCGCTCGTATTATCGCTACAAACAAAGACCGCTCTTTTCCGAACGAAGACGGAAATGCCATTGATGTGGCTGGAATGATTGGGGCGATAGAGGCTTCCGCACAAGCGAAGACTGAACTTGTTGTCGGAAAACCGTCATGGCTGATGGCGGAGGCTGCCTGTACAGCAATGGGGCTGTCCGCACATGATTGCATGATTATAGGAGACAGCATTGAATCTGACATTGCGATGGGGAAGCTTTATGGCATGAAAAGCGCCTTAGTGCTAACTGGTTCTGCGAAACAGGGTGAACAGCGTTTGTACACGCCGGATTATGTGCTGGATTCTATTAAGGATGTAACCAAATTGGCTGAGGAGGGGATTCTGATATGAATCGTATCGCAGCTGACGTTCAGCGTGCTTTTGAACACGCCGGAGAAAAGACGTTGCCTATAAAAGTTGAAGAAATTGTTCTCGGTAAACAAGCAGCTGATTCGCTTTTGAATTATGTAAAACAAAAAAACAATAAACATATTGTCCTTGTCTGCGACGCGAATACACACCGCATTGCAGGAATTGATCTGGAAAATCAGCTGAATCAAGAAGGATTTCAGGCCGAGTGCCTGATCATTCCAGAAAATGAAGCCGGAGATGTGACAGCTGATGAACGATCGCTCATTCATGTGCTGATCCATACGAAACAACCAACGGATGTCATGATCGCAGTCGGTTCGGGCACGATTCATGATATCGTCCGCTTTGCGGCGTTTCAAAGAGATTTGCCGTTTATTTCTTATCCGACTGCTCCATCTGTAGACGGTTTTACATCAGCCGGTGCGCCGATTATTTTATACGGCACGAAAACAACCATTCAAACGAAGGCCCCATCTGCGCTGTTCGCTAATCTGGATCTATTAAAAGCGGCACCGCAGTCAATGGTGGCGGCTGGCTTTGGTGACATGCTCGGTAAAATCACGTCTTTAGCAGATTGGGAAATATCCCGGCATCTTGCCGGTGAGCCTTATTCGCCTGCAGGAGCTAAGATCGTTCAGGAGGCGCTTGCTGCCTGCATTGAACACACAGAAGACATTGCGATGAAAACGGAAACAGGCATACGGGTTTTGATGGAGTCTTTACTTGTATCGGGGCTTGTCATGCTGGCATTAGATCATTCCCGCCCGGCATCAGGCGGAGAGCATCATATTTCACATTGGATTGAGATGGAATTAATGGAGAAAAAACGGCCACAGATTCTTCATGGGGCAAAGGTGGGCTGTGCAGCTGTTTTATTAACTGACACATACAGAAAGCTCGCTCAGGATGACGGGCTGAACGAATTTTCACCGAGCCAGCGGCAAGCCATCCAATCGGCTTATCAAACTCTCCCGGAAGGAGAAGTGCTGGCTGATTGGCTGAGATCAGCCGGAGGCCCTGCGTATTTTGACGAAATCGGTGTCGGGCAGGATTCCGTCAAGAATGCCTTCAGACATGCGCACACCTTAAGAGACCGCTGCACCGGATTAAGAATCATTAATGAAAACAAAACGCTGATCAACCATGGTCTATATGAATAGCCCGCACCTCGAATGGAAGGGGTAACGCAGATGAAAAAAATGACTGTCTGTTTTCTTGTGCTCATGATGCTGCTGACATTAGTCATTGCTGGGTGTTCAGCAGAAAGATCATCCGGGAAGTCGGGTGAAACCGAGCTGACCTTTTGGACATTTAACGGGCTTCATGAGCAGTTCTATGTGGAAATGGTGAAGGAATGGAACAAAAAATATCCTGACCGCAAAATTAAGCTGAATACGGTCGTTTATCCATATGGACAAATGCACGATAACTTATCTATCTCCCTAATAGCGGGAGAAGGCGTTCCTGATATTGCAGATGTCGAATTGGCCCGTTTTTCAAACTTTTTGAAGGGCTCTGACATACCGCTTGCCGACTTGACTCCGCTGATTGAAAAGGATCGCGATAAATTCGTTGAGGCGCGGCTGACATTGTACAGCAAAAACGGAAAGCTTTACGGACTCGATACACATGTAGGGACAACGGTCATGTTTTATAACATGGATGTGATGAAAAAAGCCGGCGTCAATCCTGACGATATTAAAACATGGGATGATTACCATAAAGCCGGACAGAAAGTGCGCAAAGTGACCGGGAAGCCGATGGGAACGGTGGAAACAAATGATTCCGCAACGTTCTTATCTATGATTTCACAGCAAAACTCAGGCTATTTTGATAAAAACGGCAAGCTGATCCTCAATAATGACACCAACGTAAAAACACTTCAATATTTAAAAGACATGATCAATGATAAAACGATGATTCCTGCGCCGGGCGGCGGGCATCACAGTGAAGAATACTACGGCTTTATGAACCAAGGAGGAGCTGCTTCAGTCCTCATGCCGATTTGGTATATGGGAAGATTTATCGATTATATGCCTGATCTGAAAGGGAAGATTGCCATCAGACCGCTCCCGGCATGGAAAGAGGGGGGCGACCGCTCGGCAGGTTTGGGCGGTACGGCAACTGTTGTACCGAAGCAATCCAAGCATGTTGAGTTAGCAAAAGAGTTTTTGGCCTTTGCGAAGGGCTCTGAAGAAGGAAATAAAAAACTCTGGAGCGTACTCGGCTTTGACCCGCTTCGCTGGGATGTTTGGAGCTCCAAGGAATTGAAAGAGAAAAACAAATACACGGATTACTTCCAAAACGGAACAGGCATTTTTTCTGTGCTGCTCGATATCAAGGATGAAATCAATCCAATTTATTTACATGAGGATTTTGCCAAGGCTTCAGACCTTGTCAACAGAAGCGTATTGTTCGACGCGCTTAAATCTCAGCAAAAAACGCCTAAACAAGCCTTGGACAGAGCGGCAGGTGAACTGAAACAGAAATAGAATCCCATTCAAAAAGTGAAAGCGGGGAGGTTCTCATGAAACCTGTGAAAACGGGAACGGTTCATCCCGTTCCTTCAGCTGCGAAACAATCAGGCTGGCGAGATCTGTTTTATTCAAAAAAAGCGGCGCCCTATCTGTTTACAGCGCCATTCGTTTTATCCTTTCTCGTATTTTTTCTATACCCCATCATTAGTGTCTTCATCATGAGCTTCCAAAGAATTTTGCCGGGAGAGGTGTCCTTTGTCGGATTGTCTAATTATACAGCGCTAAACAACCCGACGTTCTATACCGCCCTTTGGAATACGCTGGAATACACCTTTTGGACGCTGATCGTGCTGATTCCTGTTCCATTGCTTCTGGCCATATTCCTGAATTCAAAGCTGGTCAAATTTAGAAATATATTTAAATCAGCATTATTCATCCCGGCATTGACCTCCACCATTGTCGCGGGGATCATTTTTCGGCTGATCTTCGGAGAAATGGAAACGTCTCTGGCCAATTCCATCCTACTCAAACTCGGCTTTTCACCTCAGAACTGGATGAACAATGAACATACCGGCATGTTTTTGATGGTGCTGCTTGCTTCATGGAGATGGATGGGAATCAACATCCTTTACTTTTTAGCCGGTTTGCAAAATGTGCCGAAAGAGCTGTACGAAGCCGCTGATATAGACGGCGCGAATACAATGAAAAAATTTCTGCACATCACGCTGCCGTTTCTCAAGCCTGTAACCGTATATGTGCTGACCATCAGCATCATCGGCGGCTTCAGGATGTTTGAGGAAAGCTACGTCCTTTGGCAGAATAATTCCCCGGGTAATATTGGTCTGACGCTTGTCGGATATTTGTATCAGCAGGGACTTGCCTACAATGAAATGGGATACGGAGCGGCCATCGGCATTGTGCTTTTGATTGTGATCCTTGTTGTCAGCCTGATTTCATTAAAGCTGTCAGGCTCGTTTAAGGGGGAGGGATAAATGTTGCGGCACAGTCCTCAGTTTAGCGTTTATAGAATTGCGCTAACCCTGTTTTTTATGATGCTGAGCCTATTGTATCTTTTTCCGATTTTCTGTTTGCTTTTAGGATCATTAAAGCCGTCATCTGAGCTTTTGCGTGTGGGGCTGAATCTTGATATTGATCCAAAAGTGATGAGTTTTGATAACTACACATTTCTGTTTAATGGCGGCAGCATTTATTTCAAATGGTTTTTTAACAGTCTTGTACTCGGGCTTTTTACGACCGTGCTCACTCTGTTTTTTTCTTCGATGATCGGGTACGGGCTTGCGGTTTATGATTTTAAGGGAAGAAATATCATCTTTGTTCTTGTGCTGATTATTATGATGGTTCCGCTGGAAGTGATGATGCTTCCTCTGTTTAAGCTTACTGTCGGACTGCACTTGATCGATTCATATACGGGTGTCATATTGCCGTTTATCGTTTCACCTGTTGCCGTTTTCTTTTTCAGGCAATATGCCCTTGGCCTTCCAAGAGATCTGCTGGACTCCGCAAGGATGGACGGCTGTACGGAATTCGGCATCTTTTTCAGGATTATGGCACCGCTGATGAAACCGGCTTTCGGTGCGATGATTATCCTTCAGTCCTTAAACAGCTGGAACAACTTCTTGTGGCCGCTGATTGTGCTTCGGTCGAAAGAAATGTTTACGCTTCCAATAGGGCTGTCCAGCTTGCTGAGCCCTTATGGAAATAATTACGACATGCTTATATCCGGCTCAGTATTTGCGATTTTGCCGGTGATTATTATTTTCTTGTTTTTCCAAAAGTACTTTATCTCCGGCCTGACGGTAGGGGGAGTCAAAGGTTAATGAAGGAGGAAACGTGTGATGAAAAAAGCGCGAATGATTGTAGACAAAGAATATAAAATCGGTGAAGTAGATAAACGGATTTATGGCTCGTTTATCGAACATATGGGTCGTGCGGTATATGAAGGCATATACGAGCCTGATCACCCTGAAGCGGATGAAGATGGATTTAGAAAAGATGTCCAGTCGCTGATCAAAGAATTACAGGTTCCCATCATCCGCTATCCGGGCGGAAACTTTTTATCCGGATACAACTGGGAGGACGGTGTCGGACCAGTCGAAAACCGCCCGAGACGGCTTGACTTGGCATGGCAAACGACAGAAACCAATGAAG
Source organism: Bacillus sp. LJBS17 (assembly GCF_019334685.1). NCBI lineage: Bacteria > Bacillati > Bacillota > Bacilli > Caryophanales > Bacillaceae > Bacillus > Bacillus sp. LJBS17. The sequence goes on along the minus strand of NZ_CP079759.1, from coordinate 2,857,281 downwards.
TGGGAACAAATGAATTTTTATCTTGGGCAAAAAAGGTGAACACTGAGGTCAATATGGCCGTCAACCTTGGCACAAGAGGCATAGATGCCGCTCGTAATCTCGTTGAATATTGCAACCATCCGAAAGGCTCTTACTGGAGTGATTTAAGAAGATCGCATGGCTATGAACAGCCGTATGGCATCAAAACATGGTGCTTAGGAAACGAAATGGATGGACCGTGGCAGATCGGCCACAAAACAGCTGATGAATACGGACGGCTTGCTGCAGAGACAGCAAAGGTCATGAAGTGGGTTGACCCATCAATTGAACTCGTTGCCTGCGGCAGCTCAAACAGCGGCATGCCGACCTTTATCGATTGGGAAGCGAAGGTGCTTGAGCATACGTATGAGCATGTCGACTATATCTCTCTTCACACTTACTACGGAAACCGGGATAACAATCTGCCAAACTACTTGGCCCGTTCCATGGATTTGGATCATTTTATCAAATCAGTCGCTGCGACCTGTGACTATGTAAAAGCAAAAACACGCAGCAAGAAAACAATCAATCTATCTCTGGATGAATGGAACGTATGGTATCACTCAAATGAGGCTGATAAAAAAGTCGAACCGTGGATCACTGCGCGTCCGATTTTAGAGGATATTTACAATTTTGAAGATGCCTTATTAGTCGGCTCTCTGCTCATTACGATGCTGCAGCACGCAGACCGTGTGAAAATTGCGTGTCTTGCACAGCTTGTCAATGTCATCGCGCCGATCATGACGGAAAAAGGCGGTGAAGCATGGAGACAGCCGATTTTCTATCCATACATGCATGCTTCTGTTTATGGAAGGGGCGAGTCACTGAAACCGCTTATTTCTTCTCCGAAGTACGACTGTTCTGATTTCACTGATGTGCCATATGTTGATGCTGCTGTTGTGTACTCTGAAGAGGAAGAAACCCTCACTATTTTTGCGGTAAACAAGGCTGAGGATCAGATGGAGACGGAGATTTCGCTCAGAGGCTTTGAATCCTACCAAATCGCAGAGCACATCGTACTTGAGCATCAGGATATCAAAGCGACAAACCAGCATAACAGAAAAAATGTCGTTCCGCATTCCAACGGAACATCGTCTGTCAGCGAAAACGGCTTAACTGCTCATTTCACGCCGCTTTCCTGGAATGTGATCCGCCTGAAAAAACAGTCATAAGAGAAGCTAAGCCGGAGATTTCTCTCCGGCTTGTCTTTCAACTGCCACGAGCCGGCCCGTTCAAGCCGGCTTTTTGTATAGGAAAAAATGACCGCTTTTCACCATGAAATTATGATATATTTATGAAAAACAGCAAAGGGGATGGGAGAAAATGAATGCGGTTACAATTGTGATAGCATCAATGTGTATTTTGGCTATTGCCTATCGTTTATACGGAACATTTATGATGGTGAAGGTTCTCAAAGTGAATGATGACAAGCCAACACCTGCTCATGCGCTTGAGGATGGGAAAGACTATGTGCCTACAAATAAATGGGTTTCGTTCGGCCACCACTTTGCCGCGATCGCAGCGGCCGGGCCGCTGGTTGGACCAATTCTGGCGGCGCAGTTTGGCTATTTGCCGGGATTATTGTGGCTGTTAATCGGGGCGGTAATTGGGGGAGCCGTCCATGATATTGTGGTGTTGTTTGCATCGATGCGCAAAAACGGAAAATCGCTGTCGGAAGTGGCGAAGGATGAGCTTGGCCCTGTTGCAGGATTTTGTACAGGACTGTCCATGCTGTTTATCATCACGATCACAATGGCGGGCCTGTCGATGGTTGTCTTGCATGCGCTTGAACGTAATCCATGGGGAACATTTGCGGTAGGGATTACGATACCGATTGCGATGGGTGTGGGCTTATTTTATAAGAAAACGGGAAATTTAAAGCTCGCTTCAACGGTCGGCTTTCTCTTTTTAATGGCAGGAGTCTTTATCGGTCCATGGGTACAGACTACAGCGCTCGGTGACTTTTTAACACTAGATACGAAAACGCTTGCAATAGCGCTTCCTGTTTATGCGTTTTTTGCGGCTGCGCTTCCCGTTTGGCTGCTTCTTGCTCCGCGTGATTATTTAAGCAGCTTTATGAAAATCGGTGTTTTTATCGCTTTGATTGTTGGTGTGTTTGTCGTCAATCCGTCCATTCCGTTCCCTGCGTTTACAGAATTCGTAAAAGGCGGCGGGCCGGTGCTGGCAGGACCTGTCTGGCCGTTCATCTCAATAACCATCGCCTGCGGGGCGATCTCTGGGTTCCATGCCTTTGTCGGCTCAGGAACGACACCGAAAATGCTGAATAAATGGAGTGATATGAAGCCGGTTGCGTTTGGCGCAATGCTTGTTGAGTGTCTTGTCGGCATCATGGCGCTGATTGCAGCGACCGCTTTACAGCCTGCTGATTACTTTGCGATTAACAGCACGCCTGAGGTTTTCCGTACGCTTGGCATGAATGTCGTACATTTGCCTGAATTGAGCAGGGAAATCGGTTTGGACTTAGAAGGAAGAACAGGGGGAGCCGTCACACTTGCGGTGGGAATGACTTATATTTTTACCGGAATGCCGTTTTTCAGCCATTTGGCCTCATACTTTTTCCAATTTGTCATTATGTTTGAAGCGGTCTTTATTTTAACAGCGATTGACGCCGGCACACGCGTCGCCCGTTATTTGATCCAGGATTTCTTCGGGGAGGTGTATAAGCCGCTGAAGAAAACAGACTGGATTCCGGGCTCTGTATTTGCCAGCGCGCTTGCCTGTTTGATGTGGGGGTACTTGCTGTATTCAGGAGATATCGGTTCCATTTGGGCGCTGTTCGGCGTTTCTAATCAGCTGATGGCTTCAGTGGGGCTGATTATCGGAGCGACCATCGTGCTGAAAATCGCTGATAAACGCCGATACATTCTGACTTGCCTTATCCCGCTTGCCTATTTATATGTCACTGTCAATTATGCGGGCTATTGGATGGTGCGCAATGTGTATCTCAATCCTGAAGCAGCAGGATATAGTGTATTGAATGGCGTATTATCTATCATCATGCTGGTGTTAGGCTTCATTATTATCGTGGCGGCTGTGAAAAAATGGGCGCAGATGTGGAAAGATCCGAGCTTAAGGATGGAAGCGTCTATACCGGGCTAGAAGGACTATTGAAAATGTTGAGGGGGTTTTCAATGAATCTATCAATGAAATATCTTATTCTATACGTATCGGACAGCAAGCGGGCTATTCATTTTTACCGGGATATTTTAGGACTGCCGATTCGTGCTGAACACGGAACGTATATCGAATTTGATACAGGGTCTACGATATTGGCGCTTAATACGCGGGAAAGCGCCAGAGACATCACGGCGCTGGACATTCCGGATACATCTGCTTCAAACACATTTGAAATCGGGTTTGTTACTGAAAATGTAGAAGCGGTCATCAAAAGGATGAGAGAACAAGGCGTATCGATTATCGGGGAGCCAAAAGTGAAACCATGGGGGCAGACGGTCGCCTATATCGCTGATCCGGATGGACATTATATCGAAATTTGCAGTCCGATGGAATAACGCACAAAAGCCCAAAACAATGTCTGTTTTGGGCTTTCTCATGATGTTTTGTGCCCGGCTGCTTCCAATAGCAAATCAGCCAGGTGAACGGCTCTGACTTTACCGCTTAGTCCTTCGCGTTCAATCCCGAGCTTCATCTGCAGCAGGCAGCCGGGATTTGCTGTTACAATGAGGATCGCTTCGGTTGCTTTGACGGCAGCCATTTTGCTGTCCAGTATTTTCATAGACATTTCAGCTTCGACGATGTTGTAAATTCCCGCTGACCCGCAACAGCTGTCTGCTTTCTCCATTTCTTTGAATTCCGCCCCTTTGATGCTTTTAAGAAGCTGGCGGGGCTCAAGCGACGTATGCATTACATTTCTTAGGTGGCATGAATCTTGGTAGGTAACGACCTGAGGTGTCTCGAGCGCTAAGTCCATTTGATGGAAATCGAGTTCAACCAAAACTGAAGAAAAATCCTTCAGCTTTTGAACAAAAGCGACGGCCCGCTCCGACCATTCCGGGTCATCCTTCAGCAAATGATCATATTCGGTAAGAAAGGCTCCGCATCCTCCTGCGTTTGTAATGACAGCATCCACGTCTAACGCTTCAAAAGCAGCGATATTTTGTTTCGCGAGCTCTTTCCCTGTGTTTTTTTCACCGCTGTGTCCATGAAGCGCCCCGCAGCAAGCCTGTTCAGGCGGAATGACAATGTCGCAGCCTGCCAGCTGTAAAAGCTTCAATGTGGCGTTGTTGGTCGGTAAAAACATTGTATCCATTAAGCAGCCCGAAAAAAAGGCGACCCGTTTTTTCATGGGGCCAATGGACGGCAGGAAACGCGGCCGATGTTTCATGTCTTTGCTTTTTGGAACATCAGGAAGAACAGCTTCCATCGTCCGCAAATGCTCAGGCAGGACCCGAAGCATGCCTGATTTTCGCACAGCGGTTTGCAGTCCTGAACGCTGATACAAACCGATAAGGCTTACAGCTGAGCGCATGCGGTTTTGATGCGGAAACAGCTCGTGAAAAGCCGTCTTTCGCATGACACGTTCACCAAGCGAGTGTTTTTTATTTTGGTGGATAATATCTCTGGCTTCCTCAAGCAGCTGCCCGTATTTCACGCCAGACGGGCATACAGGCTCACAGGCGCGGCAGCCGAGGCAAAGTGACAGCGACCGTTCGACATCTTCATCCGGTTCAATCATACCGTCGGCTACGGCTTTCATTAAGGCGATGCGCCCGCGCGGAGAGTGTGTTTCCTGAAATCCCGATTCGATATAGGTCGGACAGGAAGGAAGACAGAAACCGCAGCGCATACAATTTAATAACTCGCCATCATCCATACGCTCTTTAAATTCATTTTGGATCTGTTTCATTTCTTTTTCTGTTGTCATCTTTCCGTCACCACACGTTTTCTCGCATCTTTCGCAAACATTTTGCCGGGATTTAATATGTTCCGGGGGTCAAATGCCGCTTTCAACGCTTTCATCGCATCAATGCCTTCTTTTTTCAGCTTCATTTCCAAGTAAGGCGCTTTCATTTCCCCGACTCCATGCTCTCCGGTTATCGTCCCGCCAAGTTCAATCGCTTTCTCAAAAATCTCGGCAAAAGCCTGTTCGACACGTTCCATTTCATCCTCATTTCTTATGTCTGTCGTGCATGTCGGGTGAAGGTTCCCATCTCCCGCATGGCCAAAGGTGCAGATGGAAATATCATATTTAGCAGCAATATCATTAATCGCTTTAACCATATTGGCGATTTCTGAGCGAGGAACGGTTGCATCCTCTAAAATCGTCGTCGGTTTGAGGCGGGATAGGGCAGAAAGTGCAGAACGCCGGGCTTCAGTCAGGGCAAACGCTTCCTCCTCTGTTTGTGCGGTCTGAACGGAAACGGCGTCGCCTTTTTTGCAGATCGCCTCAATCTTTTCCATATCCCGTTCAACAGTTTCAAATGGCCCGTCTTGTTCAATTAACAGAACTGCTTTTGCGCTTGTCGGAAGTCCGATTTTGGCATAATCCTCAATCACCAAAAGTGTAGGCTGGTCGAGAAATTCAAGCGTGGCGGGTATGATTTTTGCGGCAATGATGTCTGATACCGTTTGAGCAGCGGCATCGATATTTTCATATAGGGCAAGCAGCGTCTTTTTTGTTTCAGGCTTTGGAACGAGCTTGACGATTGCCTCTGTCACAATGCCGAGTGTTCCTTCTGAGCCGACAAAAAGACGTGTGAGATCGTATCCGGCCACATCCTTTGCGAGTTTTCCGCCGGTGCGGATGATGTCACCATTTGCGAGCACAACCTCCAGTCCAATAACATAGTCGCGGGTGACGCCGTATTTTAATCCGCGGAGCCCGCCGGAATTTTCATTGATGTTGCCGCCGATAGTTGATATTTTCATAGAACTCGGATCGGGCGGATAAAACAAACCTTTGCTTTCAACTGCCTTGATCATATCCAGCGTAATAACGCCCGGCTGAACTGTGGCAGTTAAATTTTCTTCATCAATTTCAAGAATCCGGTTCATGTGCTTAAAGAGAAGCACAAGTCCGCCTTCAGTCGGGCACGTGCCGCCGCACAGGTTTGTCCCTGATCCTCTTGGAACGATCGGCACTCGATGTTCGCTGCAAATTGTTAAAATGCGTGCTACTTCATCAGTATTCCTCGGAGCAATCACGGCATCAGGCATAGACTGATACTGAGGCGTCGCATCATATGAATAGACGAGACGGCCGGCATTCGAGTCATCAAAGTTTTCTGGTCCGGAGACCCGAATCAGCTGTTCCTTTACATCCTTGGTGATCATTTCACCCATCCCCCTGTCAAAAAACGCTTCCAATCTATTGTAAGAGAAAAAAAGCAAAGCCTTCCATGGAGAAACATACAAAAAATGAAACTGAAACTCTCTCTATTTTGTATCTTGATCTAAAAAATAGAGGGCGACGTACATCGTGACGACGTCCTCGGTACGGTCAAAACGTAAACCCGTCAGCTGTTCAGCCTTAGACAGACGATAACGCAATGTATTGATGTGTATATGCATGTCTTCAGCGGTTTGTTTCAAAGACAAATCGTGATGAAAGAAAGTCCGTAACGTATTCATAAGTTCCTGATGCTCTAGCGCATCTCCTAATACTCTTTGCGGAAATTCGTTTCGGGTTCCCGGGCTGATCTCCGTCAGACACATATCAAGCTTCAGATCCTCTTCAAATATGGGCGTTTTTCGCTTAAGGCTGACAGCCAGCGCTTTTTCCGCTTGCTCGTATGACTCTGTCAGGCTGGAGCTTGCGACAGCTCTTCCGGCGCCAGCTGCTGTATATTGGCTGCTTGCGGTATTGGCAAACGAACAAATGTGAAGGATTTTCCGTAAAAGCCGATCCCTTTGTTCATGCTGCGGCACTTCATGATTAATCAAAATCCGTTCATTTCCCCACCTGATGAACAAATCCGCAGGGTACGATGATTTCCAGATGCGTGCCATTTTTTCAATATCATGACGTGACCACTCATACCCCTGAATAAGAATCATTTGGCGCCGGGAGGAAAGGTCAACACCAAGAAGTTGAGCTTTCTCAAGAAAACTGGGAGACCACTCCTTTAGTTGCAGCCAATCGATCATAAAGGACTCCAGCATTCTCTCACGCCACTGGGATTGCTCTAAGTGCCGCGATTCCTTAATGAACAGCTCTGTCATTTTTCGAAGCAGTTCTCCGAATGGCTGAATCTCTGCAGGCTCACCTGTCAGCCCGAAGACGGCGATCACATCATGGTCAAAAAATACAGGGAGGTTTATGCCTGCTTTCGCTCCTTTTAACCTTGTTTCATCTTCTTTTGTAATAATCACGCTGCGTCTTTCTTTTGCACAGATAAGCGCTCCCTCATGAAATTGTCCGACACGCTCATCGTTTGTGCCTGCCATAATAAGACCGTCCGTGTTTACAATAATGACTTCACGTTCGTACATTTTTTTAACTTCAGCAATAATTTTTTTCGCTAATAACGGCTGTAAAAACATGGCGTTCCCCCTCATCATATTTTTATTATATAAGAAAAAAACCGGGCGCTGTCACCCGGTTTCATGTCTTATTCGGCGGGTTTTAATCCGCCTTCAAGCGTTTTCAGCATTTCGTTTTTCTCACTTTCGGATGCGTGCTGCCAAATGACTTCGAATAAAACGCCGAGCCCTGGAAGCATTTTTTCTTCACCGCTTTGAATCGCATCTACGATTGTATGCTCAAGCTGCTCCTGATTATTGCCGGTGACATTGGAGATGACGGCATGACGTAAATTAAGATCCATGTAAAACGCTCCTTTTTCTAAAATGTAATACGTATATTCTAACCCTGCACCTGGTTTATTATGTGCTGTTCTTGCGATATAATAACATCATGTTAAAAAAAGGAGCGCCACATAGACAGTGAAACAAATAGAATCGGCAAAAAATCAAAAAGTGAAGGATTGGAAAAAGCTTCACACAAAAAAAGAACGAACAAAAACAAATACATTTCTGATAGAGGGAGAACACCTCGTTGAAGAGGCGTTGAAAAGCCCGGGCATTGTGAAAGAAATCCTTGTAAAGGATGAAACGAAGATTCCTTCAGATCTTGAGACTGGTATCCAGTGCTATATGCTGAGTGAAGATGCGTTTTCAGCTGTGACTGAAACCGAAACGCCGCAGCAGATTGCCGCTGTGTGCCATATGCCTGAAGAAAAGCTGGCAACAGCACGCAAGGTGCTGCTGATTGACGCTGTTCAAGATCCGGGAAACCTTGGCACAATGATTCGAACGGCTGATGCGGCCGGTTTGGATGCGGTTGTACTCGGTGACGGCACGGCGGACGCCTTTAACGGAAAAACACTGCGATCTGCTCAAGGATCTCACTTCCATATTCCTGTTGTGAGAAGAAACCTGCCTTCATATGTGGACGAATTGAAGGCAGAGGGCGTAAAAGTATACGGCACGGCGTTGCAAAACGGAGCGCCTTACCAGGAGATCCCTCAGTCTGAATCCTTTGCGCTCATTGTAGGAAATGAAGGTGCAGGGGTGGATGCTGCATTGCTGGAAAAAACGGATTTGAACCTGTACGTGCCGCTTTACGGACAGGCTGAATCACTAAACGTTGCGGTTGCGGCTGCCATCCTCGTGTATTACTTGCGAGGATAGTGTTGCGCCAAGCGTTGGATTTCTCTATAATAGAACATAATATTTCAAAAACCGTGACAGAGGACCTCAATTTCTGATCAACTGCTTTCCAGGGAGAAAATGCCGCTGACTGAGAGCATTTTTAACGCAGCCGGAAATTGGCTTCACCTCTTGAGTTGTCGCCGGGACCGTGCACATGCGCGTAAAGGTGAACCGGAATCTGATTCCGTTATGTCAATGAAGCTGACGACAGCATCAGTCTGTCTGAAATAAGGGTGGTACCGCGGCCACAACTCGTCCCTTGTACAAGGGACGGGTTTTTTTTATTTTCCAAAGACATATGACGGTTTGTTTACATAAAAGGAGGATGCAAAATGGAAGAAAAGCTAAAACAGCTGGAACAAGAAGCTTTAGAACAAGTAGAAGCGGCAAGCTCATTGAAGGTTGTCAATGATATTCGGGTGCAATATCTCGGAAAAAAAGGGCCGATTACAGAAGTGCTGCGCGGAATGGGCAAGCTTTCTGCTGAGGAACGTCCAAAAATGGGGGCGCTCGCGAACGAAGTAAGGGAGCGTATTGCCAATGCGATTGCTGACAAAAACGAGAAGCTTGAAGAAGAGGAAATGAAACAGAAGCTTGCAGGACAGACAATTGACGTCACGCTGCCGGGGAACCCTGTTGCAGTCGGCGGCCGCCATCCGCTCACTGTTGTCATTGAAGAAATTGAAGATTTATTTATCGGTATGGGCTACACAGTCGAGGAAGGGCCAGAGGTTGAAACGGATTACTACAACTTCGAATCGCTCAATCTTCCGAAAGAACACCCTGCGCGCGATATGCAGGACAGCTTTTACATCACAGAGGAAACTTTGATGAGAACGCAAACTTCTCCTGTCCAAACACGGACGATGGAAAAGCATAAAGGCAAAGGTCCCGTTAAAATCATTTGCCCGGGTAAAGTATATCGCCGTGATAACGATGATGCGACGCACTCTCACCAATTTATGCAAATTGAAGGGCTTGTCGTTGACAAAAACATCAGCATGAGTGATTTAAAAGGAACGCTTGAACTCGTTGCGAAAAAAATGTTCGGGCAAGACCGTGAAATCAGACTCCGCCCAAGCTTCTTCCCGTTTACTGAGCCTTCAGTAGAAGTGGATGTGACATGCTTTAAATGCGGTGGAAACGGCTGCTCAGTATGTAAAGGAACAGGCTGGATTGAAATCCTCGGTGCCGGAATGGTTCACCCGAACGTGCTTAAAATGGCTGGCTTTGATCCGAAGGAATATCAGGGCTTCGCATTCGGAATGGGTGTTGAGCGCATCGCGATGCTGAAATACGGCATTGATGATATCCGCCACTTCTATACAAACGATGTCAGATTTATTTCGCAGTTTAAACAGGCGTAAGAGGAGGATGCAAGGATGTTTGTTTCTTATAAATGGTTAGAGGATTATGTTGATTTAAAAGGCATGGACCCGGCTGTTCTTGCTGAAAAAATTACAAGAGCCGGTATTGAGGTTGAAGGAATTGAATACAAAGGAGAAGGCATCAAAGGCGTTGTCATCGGCCATGTGCTGGAGCGCGAGCAGCACCCGAATGCTGATAAGCTGAATAAGTGCCTTGTGGATATCGGAGCTGAAGCCCCTGTACAAATCATTTGCGGCGCGCCGAATGTGGATAAGGGACAAAAAGTCGCAGTTGCAACAGTCGGAGCGGTGCTGCCGGGCAATTTCAAAATCAAAAAAGCTAAGCTTCGCGGTGAAGAATCAAACGGCATGATCTGTTCCTTACAGGAGCTTGGTATTGAAAGCAAACTTGTGGCGAAGGAGTATGCAGAAGGCATTTTCGTATTCCCGAATGACGCTGAAACAGGAAGCGATGCCTTAGCGGCTTTACAGCTTGACGATGCGATTCTTGAGCTGGGTTTAACGCCAAACCGCGCGGATGCCATGAACATGCTTGGTGTTGCTTACGAGGTTGCCGCGATTTTAGACACTGAGGTAAAGCTTCCGCAAACGGATTACCCGGCTGCTTCAGAACAAGCGTCTGATTACATTTCAGTCAAAATTGAAGATCAAGAAGCGAACCCGCTGTACACTGCAAAAATCATTAAAAATGTCACGATTGCTCCGTCACCGCTTTGGATGCAGACAAAGCTGATGAATGCAGGCATTCGTCCGCACAACAACGTCGTTGACATCACAAATTTTGTCCTGTTGGAATACGGACAGCCGCTTCATGCGTTTGATTATGACAGATTTGGCTCTAAGGAAGTGGTAGTAAGAAAAGCAGCTGAGAATGAAATGATCGTAACTCTTGATGATCAAGAACGTAAGCTGTCCGCCGATCACCTTGTCATTACAAACGGAACGAAAGCGCAGGCCGTTGCGGGTGTCATGGGAGGAGCAGAGTCAGAGGTTCAGGAAGATACGAAAACGATTTTGCTTGAGGCTGCGTATTTCAACGGGCAGACGGTTCGCAAGGCTTCCAAAGACCTTGGTTTGAGAAGTGAATCAAGCGTAAGATTTGAAAAAGGAATTGATCCGGCGCGCGTACGTCTTGCAGCAGAACGGGCTGCGCAGCTGATCCATCTGTATGCCGGCGGTGAGGTGCTTGCTGGAACAGTTGAGGAAGATCACCTGACAATCGAAGCAAATAACATTCACGTATCTGCTGATAAAGTGAGCAGCGTTCTAGGCCTGACGATCAGTAAAGAAGAACTGATTAGCATTTATAAACGTCTCGGTTTTACGGTCGGTGAAGCGGGTGAACTTCTCGTTGTGACTGTCCCATCACGCCGCGGCGACATTACAATAGAAGAGGATTTAATCGAAGAAGCGGCAAGACTGTACGGCTACGATAACATTCCGTCTACGCTTCCTGAGACAGCGGGAACTACAGGCGGATTAACGCCATACCAGGCAAAACGCCGTAAAGTCAGACGCTTCCTTGAAGGCGCAGGCTTATCACAAGCCATCACTTACTCACTGACAAACGAGAAGAAAGCGGCAGCGTTTGCGATTGAAAAATCACTGAATACTGTGCTTGCGCTTCCAATGAGTGAAGAAAGAAGCATTCTCAGACACAGTCTTGTTCCGAATCTGCTTGATTCTGTTTCTTACAACATCGCGAGGCAGACTGACTCAGTTGCACTGTACGAAGTCGGCTCCGTTTTCCTGACGAAGGAAGAGGACACAAAACCTGTTGAAACAGAACGCGTAGCAGGAGCTGTTACCGGATTATGGCGCAAGCAGCTATGGCAGGGTGAAAAGAAACCAGTTGATTTCTTTGTTGTCAAAGGAATTGTAGAAGGGCTGTTAGACAAACTCAACGTCCTAGACAGCATTGAATTTGTACAGTCTGAACGCAAACAGCTGCATCCGGGCAGAACAGCGAACATTTTATTGAATGGTTCTCTGATCGGCTTCATCGGCCAAGTCCATCCTTCATTGGAAAAAGAACTGGATATAAAGGAAACATACGTATTTGAGCTCGATCTTCATGCGTTGCTCGCAGCAGAAACAGCACCTCTTGTTTACACGGCGATTCCGAAATATCCGTCTGTGACACGTGATATCGCCCTTGTAACAGATAAAACCGTCACAAGCGGACAGCTCGAGAGCGTCATTAAAGAGGCTGGCGGAAAGCTTCTGAAAGAGGTAACCGTCTTTGACGTATACGAAGGCGAACATATGGAGGAAGGCAAGAAGTCAGTCGCTTTCTCACTCCAGTATGTCAACCCTGAACAAACACTGACTGAAGAAGAAGTGACAAAGGCGCACAGCAAAGTGCTGAAAGCGTTAGAAGACGCATATCAAGCTGTTTTAAGAGGCTGATAAAAAAGCTTGCAGAGAAATCTGCAAGCTTTTTTCTATGAGCGTTTTTTATCAGCAAGGCGCTGCGCTTTTTGCGTATTGGCGAAATGGAGTTTTGTAAAGGTTCTGAGTGCAGATGCCCCTTTTTTGAGGATCAGCTTGGCGGCCGCTTCATCGACGTGCGGACCGGCCCCTTTTGGAAGCGTCATTCCTGCCGCGCGTGACAGTTTATCCATTTCCATTAAAAATGAATATCTTGCAATGATTGAAGCAGCAGCGACAGCCAGGTGAATACCTTCAGCTTTTGTGCTAAAATAGGTCCGCTCCTTCACAATGTCTCTGCCCTTTAAATGATTGAAGTAGACGCCTGGCTCAGCGAATTGGTCAATCAAAATGGCTTCAGGCTTTACTCCATCTAATTTTCTTAATAAATGTGTGATCGCCTGATTGTGCAGCAAAGCTTTCATTTTCCCTTGGCTCATGCCTTTTTCCTGCATGCTGTTATACTTTTCATTTTTTAAAACCAGGAGGCTATATGGAATAGTTTTGATCAGGTTTCGGGCAATCTCGATGATTTGCGGATCTTTTAAATCTTTAGAATCCTTAACACCGAGTTCCTTCATTAAAGGAAGCATGGTTTTGTCGACGTACGCGCATACAACCGTCATTGGGCCAAAGTAATCTCCGGTTCCGACTTCGTCAGAACCGATAACAGACATTCCGGCGATATCTGCCGGAGGGGCATAGCGGGGATCAGCCGGCTTTTTGGCCGTTTTCTTCTTTTCCTGAGGCTCTGCTGTTCCCCAGCGCGCGGATTCTGCCGCAGCGTTTTTTCCTTGAAACAAGACCTTGCCTGATTTATATGCTGTAATGGTACAGCCGGGCGGTTTTGCCTGAAAAACGGCTCCCTGCGGAACAGAGGCTGTAAGTGAACCGCTGTACGTCATTTTCATTTGGTCAATAGCAGACAACGATACTTTTATCACTGAATGGGACACGTAATAATCTCCTTTTTTTACACTTTTCGCTGTATATACCAGTGTATCATAACAGCGGGAGGCTCGTCTTTCCATTCATTTAATAAACGTGTTATGATAAGAACTAGGATTCTCGCGGAATGGAGGAGAAACGTTGTCTGACGGCAAAAAAACAAAAACAACCGTTGACATTTACGGCCAGCACTTCACGATTGTCGGTGAAGAAAGCAGAGCCCATATGAGGTATGTCGCCGGAATTGTTGATGATAAAATGAGAGAAATCAATGAAAAAAATCCATACCTTGATATAAATAAACTTGCAGTGCTGACAGCGGTAAATGTGGTGCACGATTATGTCAAATTACAAGAGAAATGTGAAAAACTGGAGCGTCAGCTTAAAGAAAAGGATTGAACAACTATGCTAGATATCATCATCTTAATCTTGCTCCTGATGGGGACTTTACTGGGGTTAAAACGCGGTTTTATCCTGCAGTTTATCCGCTTGACGAGCTTTATTTTATCAATTGCCTTTGCGGCTTTATTCTATAAAAACGTGGCACCGCATTTACATTGGATTCCCGCACCCGATTTTTCAGCGGGACAGCCGGCTCTTTCTTTTTTTACGGGGAATTTGGAAGCAGCGTACTATAATGCGATTGCGTTTATCGTTTTATTTATAATTGCTAAAATCTTACTGAGAATCATCGGCTCGTTCCTGAGTATTGTAGCCGGCATTCCGGTGATTAAACAAATCAACCAGATGCTGGGCGCCGTTCTCGGTTTTCTAGAAGTCTATTTATTTACATTTGTGCTGCTGTATGTCGCATCCGTTCTTCCGATAGATGCACTGCAGCAAATGATGGGGCAATCGTCTCTCGCAAATGTGATCATTAACCATACACCATACTTGTCAGGGCTCCTACAAGAGCTGTGGACACAGTACGGGGCATAAAAAAACTTCTCTTGTCCGGAGAAGTTTTTTTCAAGTATGATGGAAACATATGTGAACGTCTGGGGGTTATGATATGCATAAAAAAGATATTATCCGGCTGCTTGAAACCATTGCAGTCTACATGGAACTCAAAGGGGACAACCCGTTTAAAGTATCCGCCTTCCGAAAAGCGGCGGCAGCTCTGGAACAGGACGACCGAAGCTTATCAGAAATGGACGATATGATGTCGCTGTCCGGCATTGGAAAAGGAACGTACAGCGTCATTAAAGAGTATATAGATGAAGGAAAGTCAAGCACGCTCGAATCGCTTCAGAAAGAAGTGCCGGAAGGACTCGTGCCTTTATTGAAGCTGCCGGGGCTCGGCGGCAAAAAAATCGCAAAGCTGTATAAAGAGCTCGGCGTACACGATGCAGAATCTCTAAAGGAAGCCTGTGAACAGCAAAAGGTGCAAGGTCTTGCGGGCTTTGGAAAAAAATCGGAAGAAAAAATATTACAGGCGCTCGGGGAAGCCGGAAAACAGCCTGAACGGTTCCCGATCGGCTACGCCCTCCGGATCGCGCGGGAAATTGAGGAGCATCTTTCTCAATTTACGCATATCATCAAATTTTCTCGTGCCGGAAGTCTCCGCAGAGCGCGGGAAACGGTGAAGGATCTGGATTATATCATTGCTACAGATCATCCGGCTGAAGTAAGAGAGCAGCTTCTTGAGCTGCCAAACATCAAAAGCGTGATCGCAAGCGGAGATACGAAGGTGTCCGTCATCCTTTCCTTTGAATATGAAACAAGCGTCGATTTCCGTCTTGTGACGGAAGAGCAGTTTCCGACAACCCTCCATCATTTTACGGGATCAAAGGATCACAATATTAAGATGCGCCAAATCGCCAAAGAACGCGGCGAGCGGATCAGTGAATACGGCGTTGAGACAGTTGAAACCGGAGAGATCAAAACATTTCCGAGTGAACGTGAATTTTATGCGCACTTCGGCCTGCCGCTGATTCCGCCGGAAATTCGTGAAAGCGGACAGGAAGTGGAAACCTACAGCGACAGCATTGAACTGATAGAGCTCGGGCAAATCAAAGGTGATCTCCACATGCACTCAACGTGGAGCGATGGCGCATTTTCGATCAGAGAGATGGCTGAAGCCTGCATCAAAAAAGGCTATCAATACATGGCGATCACCGATCACTCACAATATTTAAAGGTCGCCAACGGGCTTACTGCAGAAAGACTTAAGCAGCAGGCAAAAGAAATTGACGCGCTGAATGCAGAGTTTGAAAACTTCCGTATTTTGAAAGGCGTTGAGATGGATATCCTGCCTGACGGTACGCTCGATTATGATGACGATGTGCTTGCGGAAATGGATATCGTTATTGCATCGATTCATTCCAGTTTTAATCAGCCGGAACACGTGATTATGAAACGGCTTGAGACGGCACTGACAAACAAGCATGTTGACATTATCGCACACCCGACCGGGCGCCTTATCGGCAGACGGGCCGGTTACGAAATCGATATTGATCAGCTGATTGAGCTTGCGAGGAAAACAAATACGGCGCTTGAACTCAACGCCAACCCTGCGCGCCTTGATCTGCGCACAGAGCATTTAATGAAAGCAAACGAACAAGGGGTTACATTGGTGATTAATACTGATGCCCATAATATTGAGATGTTAGACGATATGAAAACTGGCGTTACTGCCGCGCGCAAAGGATGGACGGAAACGAAAAACGTTCTGAATGCCCGGTCGCTTAAAGACGTAGAGGCATTTCTGAAGCGCAACGATTAAGTAAGGAGGCTCACACAATCGTGCAGCAAAAAGTATTATCAGCTCTTGAATTTCATAAAGTGAAAGAACAGGTTATTGGGCATGCCGCTTCATCGCTCGGAAAAGAAATGCTTCTCGAGCTTAAGCCTTCTGCTTCTATAGACGAAATCAAAAAACAGCTGGATGAAGTAGACGAAGCTTCTGACATTATCCGGCTGAGAGGCCAAGCGCCATTTGGCGGCCTTGTAGATATCAGAGGAGCGTTAAGACGGGCGGAAATCGGCAGCGTTCTCAGTCCTTCTGAATTCACTGAAATCTCAGGCCTGCTTTATGCAGTTAAACAAATGAAACATTTTATCACGCAAATGGCTGAAGACGGTGTCGACATTCCGCTGATCCATCAGCATGCTGAACAGCTTATCACGCTGTCCGATTTAGAGCGGGACATTAATTCCTGCATCGATGATCACGGAGAAGTGCTTGATCATGCATCGGAAACATTAAGAGGAATCCGCACACAGCTCAGAACACTCGAATCAAGAGTCAGAGACCGGTTAGAGTCGATGCTGCGTTCCTCTTCCGCATCGAAAATGCTGTCTGATACGATTGTTACGATTCGGAATGACCGCTTTGTGATCCCGGTCAAACAGGAGTACAGATCCAGCTATGGAGGAATTGTGCACGACACCTCATCCTCTGGTGCGACATTATTCATTGAACCGCAGGCGATTGTAGATATGAACAATTCCCTTCAGCAGGCGAAAGTGAAAGAAAAGCAAGAAATTGAACGGATTTTGCGTGTGCTGACAGAGAAAACGGCAGAGTATACAGAGGAGCTATTTCTAGATTTGCAAGTGCTGCAGACGCTTGACTTTATTTTTGCAAAAGCTAGATATGCAAAAGCGGTTAAAGCGACAAAACCGATTATGAACGACACCGGCTTTATCCGTTTGAAAAAAGCCCGCCATCCATTGCTTCCGCCTGACCAGGTTGTTGCCAATGACATCGAGCTTGGCCGCGATTTTTCAACCATTGTCATCACAGGGCCAAACACCGGGGGGAAAACAGTCACCCTTAAAACGTTAGGCCTGCTAACCTTAATGGCGCAGTCAGGTCTTCATATCCCGGCAGATGAAGGGTCAGAAGCGGCAGTATTTGAGCACGTATTCGCTGATATCGGTGATGAACAGTCGATTGAGCAAAGTTTAAGTACGTTCTCATCCCATATGGTGAATATTGTCGGCATTTTAGAACAGGTCAATGAAAACAGCCTTGTGCTTTTCGATGAACTTGGTGCAGGGACAGATCCGCAGGAGGGGGCGGCCCTCGCCATGAGCATCTTGGATGACGTGCATCGCACCAATGCACGAGTGTTAGCTACGACGCATTATCCGGAATTGAAGGCGTACGGCTATAACAGAGAAGGCGTCATGAATGCCAGCGTTGAATTTGACATCGAAACGCTGTCACCGACCTATAAACTTTTAATTGGTGTGCCGGGTCGAAGCAATGCTTTCGAAATTTCAAAACGCCTCGGGCTCCCGGACCATATCATCGGGCAGGCGAAGTCAGAAATGACGGCCGAGCATAACGAAGTCGATACGATGATTGCGTCGCTGGAACAAAGCAAAAAACGTGCGGAAGAAGAGCTTTCTGAGACAGAATCAATCAGAAAAGAAGCGGAAAAACTGCATAAAGAGCTGCAGCAGCAAATCATCGAGCTTAACAGCAAAAAAGACAAAATGCTTGAAGAGGCAGAACAGCAGGCTGCTGAAAAAGTAAAAGCGGCAATGAAAGAAGCCGAGGACATTATTCATGAATTGCGCTCCATAAAAGAAGAACACAAATCCTTCAAGGATCACGAGCTGATTAACGCGAAGAAACGGTTAGAAGGCGCTATGCCTGCTTTTGAAAAGTCCAAGAAACCGGAAAAGCCGAAAACGCAAAAACGCGACTTTAAGCCTGGCGACGAGGTGAAAGTCCTCACTTTCGGGCAAAAAGGAACATTGCTCGAAAAAACAGGCGGCAATGAATGGAACGTTCAAATCGGTATTTTAAAGATGAAAGTAAAAGAAAAAGATCTGGAGTTTATCAAATCAGCTCCGGAGCCAAAAAAAGAAAAAATGATTACAGCGGTCAAAGGAAAGGACTATCACGTATCGCTTGAACTTGATCTTCGCGGCGAACGCTATGAAAATGCCCTCAGCCGGGTTGAAAAATACTTGGATGATGCGGTGTTAGCCGGATATCCAAGAGTGTCAATCATCCACGGAAAAGGAACCGGCGCTTTAAGAAAAGGCGTACAGGATCTTCTGAAAAACCACCGCAGCGTCAAAAGTTCCCGTTTCGGTGAAGCAGGTGAGGGAGGATCAGGCGTTACGGTTGTTGAACTAAAATAAAAGGGAGTATGGCCATGAGTGATTTTTGGGAAAACGAGCTTGTGGAAATCGCGGCATATTACAGTGTCGCGGTTCTCTGCCTCGTCCTCTTTTTGACTGTGTTTGAGCTGGTGACGGCTTATAAAAACTGGGAAGAGATTCAAAAAGGAAATCTTGCGGTGGCAATGGCGACCGGCGGAAAAATTTTGGGAATCGCAAACGTATTTCAGCATTCCATCTCCCAGCACAATTCGCTGCTGCAAATGATCGGCTGGGGCGTTTACGGGTTTGTTATGCTTCTGATCAGCTACTTTATTTTTGAGTTTTTGACTCCGCGGTTTAAAATTGATCAGGAAATCGAAAATGATAACCGGGCTGTCGGCTTTATTTCATTTGTCATTTCTGTCGGGCTTTCATTTGTGGTGGCAGCCGGAATATAAGGGGACGGAGAATAGATGGAAAAGCTTGCGAAAATACTGCTCGTCGCAGCGGGAATCTTTTTGTTAATTGGTCTTATATATCTGTTCATATTATGAGAAAAAGAAAGATTTACCTTTCTTTTTCTTTTTTTTGCCGTCCATCTGCTATAATGATAAGGTGGATCTCTAAAATCGAAAGGGGAGGTTTTATGCAGTCTCAAAAGCCGTGGCTTGCCGAGTATCCCAACGATATCCCGCATGAGCTTCCGTTGCCGAATAAAACCCTGCAATCCATCCTGACAGACTCCGCCGCACGATTCCCTGATAAAACCGCAATATCGTTTTATGGAAAAAAACTCACCTTTCATGACATTCTGACGGATGCTCTTAAACTTGCAGCTTTTTTGCAGTGCAATGGCCTGCAAAAAGGAGACAGAGTGGCTGTTATGCTGCCCAATTGCCCGCAAACAGTGATTTCTTATTATGGCGTCTTGTTTGCCGGTGGCATCGTGGTGCAGACGAATCCGCTTTATACCGAGCACGAGCTTGAATACCAGCTTAGAGATGCTCAGGTAAGTGTAATCATCACCTTAGATTTGCTTTTCCCGAAGGCAATAAAAATGAAAACGTTATCAATAGTCGACCAGATTTTGATAACCAGCGTAAAAGACTATTTGCCTTTTCCGAAGAATATTCTTTACCCGCTGACGCAAAAACAAAAAGTGCATATCGACTTTGACAAAACAGCTAACATTCACACGTTCGCTTCCAGTATGAAGCAGGAAAAAACTGAACTCCTGACAATCCCGAAGATCGATCCTGAGCATGATATCGCTGTCCTCCAGTATACCGGAGGAACAACCGGAGCTCCAAAAGGGGTCATGCTCACGCACCAAAATATTTTGGCAAATACTGAAATGTGCGCCGCTTGGATGTATGACGTGAAAGAAGGCGCTGAAAAAGTGCTGGGCATCGTCCCGTTTTTTCATGTCTACGGACTGACGGCAGTCATGAACTATTCGATTAAACTAGGCTTCGAAATGATTCTTCTTCCTAAGTTTGATCCGCTCGAAACACTTAAAATCATCGACAAACACAAACCGACGCTCTTTCCTGGCGCACCGACAATTTACATTGGCCTTTTGCATCACCCCGAATTGCAGCATTATGATCTGTCATCCATTAAAAGCTGTCTTAGCGGATCAGCCGCGCTCCCTGTGGAGGTAAAGCAGAAATTTGAAAAGGTGACTGGCGGAAAGCTTGTGGAAGGCTATGGTTTGTCTGAGGCATCCCCAGTGACGCACGCCAATTTTATCTGGGGAAAAAACAAGCCGGGCAGTATCGGCTGTCCTTGGCCAAGTACGGACGCTGCGATCTATTCTGAAGAGACGGGTGAGCTTGCCGCTCCGTATGAGCATGGAGAAATCATTGTAAAAGGTCCGCAAGTCATGAAAGGATACTGGAATAAACCAGAGGAAACCGCCGCAGTGCTGAGAGATGGCTGGCTGTTCACCGGGGACATGGGCTATATGGATGAAGAAGGCTTTTTCTATATTGCTGACAGGAAGAAGGATATCATCATTGCCGGCGGTTACAATATTTACCCGCGTGAGGTAGAAGAAGCGCTTTATGAACATGAAGCCATACAGGAAATTGTTGTTGCAGGCGTTCCCGATTCCTACAGGGGAGAAACAGTAAAAGCATTTGTCGTATTAAAGAAAGGCGCAAAAGCCGATGCAGAAGAACTGGACGCTTTTGCGAGATCACGTCTAGCTCCCTATAAGGTGCCCAAAGCCTATGACTTCAGAAAGGAGTTGCCGAAAACGGCGGTGGGAAAAATTTTAAGAAGGCGTTTACTTGAAGAAGAAACCGAAAATCATCATATCAAATAAAAAAAAGAGAACGCCTATGAATAAACTTGACAAACCTGAAAATCCTTCTTATCATGAAATTATGAATGAATAGTCATTCATTTCTATAGGAAGGAACGATGAACATTGAAGCAAAAACGGCCAAAGTATATGCAGATTATTGATGCAGCAGTAGAAGTCATTGCAGAAAACGGCTACCACCAGTCACAGGTATCCAAAATTGCCAAACAAGCTGGGGTAGCGGACGGCACCATCTATCTCTATTTTAAAAACAAAGAAGATATTTTAATTTCTCTTTTCAAAGAAAAAATGGGTCAATTTATTGAGCGGATGGAAGAGGACATTAAAGAAAAAGCAACAGCGAAAGAGAAATTGGCGCTTGTGATTTCAAAGCATTTTTCCCTTTTAGCGGGTGACCATAATCTCGCAATTGTCACGCAGCTTGAGCTCCGCCAATCCAACTTGGAGCTGCGCCAAAAAATCAACGAAATATTAAAAGGCTACTTAAATATTTTGGATGGCATTTTGACGGAAGGCATACAATCAGGCGAATTAAAAGAAGGCCTCGACGTCCGCCTCGCCCGGCAGATGATTTTTGGAACGATTGACGAAACCGTGACAACTTGGGTGATGAATGACCAAAAGTACGATCTTGCTGCGCTTTCAGACAGCGTTTTAGAATTATTGGTGTCCGGAATTCATAATAAGTAAAGGAGTTCTGTCCTATGAATGCAATATCACTGGCAGTTGATCAATTTGTGGCAGTTTTGGCGATTCACAATCCGCCGGCAAATGCGCTTTCCAGCCGGATATTAGAAGAGCTGTCTTCCTGTCTTGATCAATGTGAGATAGATGCAGGCGTTCGAAGCATTATCATTCACGGCGAGGGAAGATTTTTCTCAGCCGGCGCTGATATTAAAGAATTTACATCGCTTAAAGGCAATGAGGATTCCTCATTGCTCGCTGAGCGCGGCCAGCAGTTAATGGAGAGAATCGAAAGCTTTCCAAAACCGATTATCGCAGCGATTCACGGCGCTGCTCTCGGAGGCGGGCTGGAGCTTGCGATGGCCTGTCATATCAGAATCGCAACAGAAGATGCTAAGCTGGGGCTCCCGGAGCTTAATCTCGGTATCATTCCAGGTTTTGCGGGGACACAGCGCCTTCCGAGATATGTCGGTACAGCCAAAGCATTAGAGCTTATCGGATCAGGAGAACCGATATCCGGAAAAGAAGCGCTTGATCTCGGACTTGTCTCAATTGGAGCGAAAGATGAGGCAGAAGTGATTGAAAAAGCAAAAGCACTTGCCGCTAAGTTTGCAGAGAAAAGCCCACAAACGCTGGCATCTTTGCTTGAACTTCTTTATTCCAACAAGGTGTATTCCTATGAAGGCAGCTTAAAGCTTGAAGCAAAGCGATTTGGGGAAGCATTTGAGTCAGAGGACGCCAAGGAAGGCATCCAGGCATTTCTCGAAAAAAGAAAGCCTCAGTTCAAAGGCGAATAAAAGGGGATATGATCATGAATCTATTTGTACTGATGAAACGGACGTTTGACACAGAAGAAAAAATCGTCATTGAAACAGGAAAGATTCAGGATGACGGAGCGGAATGGATTATTAATCCATATGATGAGTACGCGATAGAAGAAGCCATCCAGCTGAAGGAAAAGCATGGCGGCACGATCACCGCCGTCACGGTCGGCGGTGAAGAAGCGGAGAAAGAATTGCGTACGGCGCTTGCCATGGGTTGTGACCAAGCTGTTTTAATCAACATAGAAGATGATCTTGAAGAACCCGACCAATATTCCATTTCTCAAGTTTTATACCACTATATGAAGGATCAGGAGTTTGATTTGATTCTCGGCGGAAATGTTGCCATTGACGGAGGATCAGGACAAGTGGCGCCTCGGCTTGCCGAGCTACTGGACATTCCATGTATCACTACGATCACCAAACTCGAAATCAACGGCACTGATGCAGAAGCAGAAAGGGACGTCGAAGGGGATGTTGAAAAAATCAAAACGACGCTCCCATTGCTTGTCACAGCTCAGCAGGGCTTAAACGAGCCGCGCTATCCATCGCTTCCGGGAATTATGAAGGCTAAGAAAAAGCCGCTTGAAGAGCTTGAACTTGATGATCTTGACCTGGACGAAGAGGATGCTGAACCAAAGCTGAAAACCATTGAACGTTTTCTGCCGCCGAAAAAAGAAGCCGGGAAGCTTCTCCAAGGTGAGCCTGCTGAACAGGCAAAAGAGCTTGTTTCATTGCTCCGCAGCGAAGCTAAAGTCATTTAAAGCTTGGACATTCAAAGAAACAGGGGGATGTTAGAATGGGAAAAAAAGTGATCGTGCTTGGAGAAATACGCGATGGGGAATTGCGGAATGTCACCTTTGAAGCAATAGCTGCAGGAAGAACCATTTCAGGAGATGGGGAAGTCATCGGTGTTCTCATCGGTGAAAATGTACAAAGCATTGCACAAGAGCTTATTCATTACGGAGCAGATAAAGTTCTTACCGCTGAGGACCCGAAGCTGAAAACATACACGGCAGACGGGTACAGCCAGGTCATGAGAGGTGTTATCGAGCAAGAAAATCCTGATTCAGTCATCTTCGGGCATACGGCAATGGGCAAGGATCTTTCACCGAAGCTTGCTGCCCGTCTGCAAACAGGCTTAATTTCTGATGCTATAGATGTAAGCGTTACCGGAGGGAATGTTGTGTTCACACGGCCGATTTACTCGGGGAAAGCTTTTGAACGCGTCATTTCAACCGATCCGATGATCTTTGCAACAATTCGCCCCAATAACATTCAAGCTTCAGAAAAAGACACCAGCAGATCGGGGAGCATCGAAAGCATTGATGTTTCTCTTACTGACCTCCGCACTGTTATCCAAGAGGTCGTGAAAAAAACAGCTGACGGCGTTGATCTCTCCGAAGCAAAAATTATCGTTGCGGGCGGCCGAGGAGTCAAAAGCAAGGAGGGATTTCAGCCTCTGCAGGAGCTTGCAGAGGTGCTAGGGGCCGCAGTCGGGGCTTCTCGCGGGGCATGTGACGCTGATTATTGCGATTATGCTCTCCAAATCGGGCAGACCGGGAAAGTCGTCACTCCGGATTTGTACATTGCATGCGGCATTTCCGGCGCCATCCAGCATTTGGCCGGCATGTCAAACAGCAAGGTGATCGTCGCCATCAATAAAGACCCCGAAGCCGATATCTTTAAAATAGCGGATTACGGCATCGTTGGTGATTTATTTGAAGTTGTCCCGTTATTAACTGAGGAATTCAAACAATTGAATATACACTCATAAAGGAAATCCCGGACTTTAAAAGTTCGGGATTTTTTCATATTTATAAATACATACGTACAAATATAAAAACAATAGAAAATTTCGTTGACATGTACGAACATATATAATATGGTTACTTTAAAAGCGCTTACATTCATGCTGACTCCTCAGGCAAAAGACAGATCACATATTTGACTGTGGTGCTTTTCATATCCGTATGAAAGGAATGATCAGAGGCATGTCTGAACATCAAGCAGTGATTCAAACAGATATCGTAAAAGGAACCATTAACAAAAATATATACGGTCATTTTGCTGAGCATTTAGGAAGAGGGATTTATGAGGGGATCTGGGTCGGAACGGACTCAGACATCCCCAATATCAACGGGATACGAAAGGACGTGCTGGAGGCGCTCAAACAGCTGCACATTCCTGTCCTCAGGTGGCCGGGCGGGTGTTTTGCGGACGAATACCATTGGGCAAACGGTGTCGGTGACCGTAAGACAATGCTGAACACTCACTGGGGCGGTACAATTGAATCAAATGAATTCGGAACGCATGAATTTATGATGCTTTGCGAGCTGCTTGAATGCGAGCCATATATTTGCGGCAATGTCGGAAGCGGAACCGTTCAGGAAATGGCGGAGTGGATTGAGTATATGACATTTGAAGAAGGCACGCCGATGTCAGACTGGAGAAAGCAAAATGGAAGAGAAGAACCTTGGAAGCTGAAATATTTCGGCGTGGGCAATGAAAACTGGGGCTGCGGCGGCAACATGCATCCCGAATACTACGCAGATCTGTACCGGCGTTTTCAGACTTATGTCCGCAATTACAGCGGGAATGACATTTATAAAATTGCAGGCGGCGCAAATGTGGATGATTTTAATTGGACGGACGTGCTTATGAAAAAAGCCGCTGGCCTGATGGACGGGTTGAGTCTTCATTATTACACGATTCCGGGGGATTTCTGGAAGGGCAAAGGATCAGCCACAGAATTCACGGAAGATGAATGGTTTATTACGATGAAAAAAGCCAAATACATCGATGAATTGATTCAAAAACACGGCACGATTATGGACCGGTACGATCCGGAGCAGCGGGTCGGGCTGATTATTGATGAATGGGGCACGTGGTTTGATCCCGAGCCAGGCACGAATCCCGGTTTCTTATATCAGCAAAACACCATTCGTGATGCACTGGTGGCGGCTTCTCATTTCCACATTTTCCATCAGCATTGCCGCCGGGTGCAAATGGCCAACATCGCCCAAACAGTAAATGTTCTTCAAGCGATGATTTTGACTGAGGGAGAGCGGATGCTTTTGACACCGACGTACCATGTATTCAATATGTTTAAGGTGCACCAGGACGCTTCTCTTTTAGCCACAGAGACAATGTCTGCCGACTATGAATGGAACGGTGAAACGCTTCCGCAAATCAGCATTTCAGCGTCGAAACAAGCTGAAGGCGATATCAATATCACAATTTGCAACATCGATCACCAAAACAAAGCAGAGGCGGAAATCGAGCTGAGGGGCCTACACAAGGCAGCGGACCATTCCGGGGTCATTCTTACGGCAGAAAAAATGAATGCGCATAACACGTTTGACGATCCTCATCATGTCAAACCGGAATCCTTCAGACAATACACGCTCAGCAAAAACAAACTGAAAGTAAAACTCCCGCCAATGTCAGTCGTCTTACTTACGCTGCGTGCTGATTCTTAATCGCGCAAGAGCGCCGGAGCTTCATGCCGGCGCTCTTTTTCAGGTTTTAAAACAGCTCCGGCAGGGCATGGTAAAGTACATGACAGTGAAGAGGAGATGTGATCCTATGCTTCGTACCATTTTAATGATTATTGGGGCAATTGTAGTGATCGGGGCCATTATCAGATTTGTGTTTTAAAAAAAGAGCATATCCCATTCAACCATATAAAAATGAGTAAACCGGCTGTGATCAGGAAAAAATAATTTGTAAGCATTAAAATAGCGTGAACGAATGGGAGATGCTATACTAAAAATCATCATTTCACATTGGAGGAATTCAATAATGGCTATCGTAAAAGCAACTGATCAATCTTTCTCAGCTGAAACAAGCGAAGGCGTCGTACTGGCAGACTTCTGGGCTCCTTGGTGCGGACCTTGTAAAATGATTGCACCTGTTCTTGAAGAATTGGATCAAGAAATGGGAGACAAACTGAAAATCGTAAAAATCGATGTTGACGAAAACCAAGAAACTGCCGGAAAATACGGCGTTATGAGCATCCCGACTCTTCTTGTGTTAAAAGACGGCGAAGTAGTTGAAACTTCAGTCGGCTTCAAACCAAAAGAAGCGCTTCAAGAGCTTGTAAACAAACATCTTTAATTTTCCGCTGCTTACATGCCAGAGCGATTCCGATTGAGGGATCGCTTTTTTTATTCGCCAATTGTGAACCATAGAGAAAAACAAACGTTCGTGTTAAACTGGAAATAAAGGATTAAACATAAGGAAGGGTAACATATGAACAAACAACTGAAAGAAAAACTCGCCCTCCTTCCTGATCAACCGGGTTGTTATCTCATGAAGGACCGGCAGCAGACTGTGATCTACGTAGGGAAAGCAAAAGTGCTGAAAAACAGAGTGCGCTCCTACTTCACCGGTTCTCACGACGCGAAAACCCAAAGGCTTGTGACGGAAATCGAGGATTTTGAATATATCGTGACGTCCTCCAATCTTGAAGCGCTTATTTTAGAAATGAATCTGATCAAAAAGCATGATCCGAAATACAACGTCATGCTCAAAGACGACAAAACCTATCCTTTCATAAAACTCACCCATGAACGCCACCCAAGGCTGATTGTCACCCGCAATGTCAAAAAAGACAAAGGGCGCTATTTCGGGCCGTATCCGAATGTACAGGCAGCAAGGGAAACAAAAAAACTGCTCGACCGTCTGTATCCTCTCAGAAAATGCTCCAAGCTCCCGGACAGAGTGTGCCTTTACTATCATCTGGGCCAATGCCTCGCTCCGTGTGTAAAGGATATTTCCGAAGAGACGAACAGAGAGCTGGTTGAAAGCATTACACGTTTCTTAAGGGGCGGCTATAATGAGGTCAAAAAAGAGCTTGAAGAGAAAATGCATGAAGCTGCTGAGAATCTTGAGTTTGAACGAGCAAAAGAGCTTCGTGACCAAATTGCCCATATTGAATCAACGATGGAAAAACAAAAAATGACGATGAACGATCTAGTCGACCGTGATGTATTCGCGTACGCGTACGATAAGGGCTGGATGTGCGTGCAGGTCTTTTTCATCCGCCAAGGAAAGCTCATTGAACGCGATGTCAGCATGTTCCCGCTTTATCAGGAAGCAGATGAAGAGTTCCTCACGTTCATCGGGCAGTTCTATTCAAAAAACAACCACTTCCTTCCGAAGGAGATTTTAGTTCCGGACAGCGTAGATCAATCCATGATCGAGCAGCTGCTGGAAACAAACGTTCACCAGCCGAAGAAAGGCCCGAAAAAAGAACTGCTCATGCTTGCCCATAAAAATGCGAAAATCGCATTGAAAGAAAAATTCTCTTTAATCGAACGCGACGAGGAGCGTTCAATCGGGGCTGTGCAGAAACTAGGTGAGGCATTAAATATTTATACGCCGCACAGAATTGAAGCGTTTGATAACTCAAACATACAGGGGACAAACCCGGTTTCCGCGATGATTGTGTTTATCGACGGCAAACCATACAAAAAGGAATACCGCAAATATAAAATCAAAACCGTTACAGGGCCGGATGATTACGGTTCTATGAGAGAGGTTGTCAGAAGACGCTATACGAGAGTGCTTCGTGAGAATCTGCCGCTGCCCGATCTGATTATCATTGACGGAGGAAAAGGGCAGATCAACGCAGCAAGGGATGTCATTGAAAATGAACTCGGCTTGGATATCCCGATCGCCGGTTTAGCGAAAGATGAAAAACACAGAACCTCAAATTTACTGATCGGTGAGCCGCTGGAGGTGGTGTATCTGGAACGAAACAGCCAGGAATTTTACCTCCTGCAGCGCATTCAGGACGAGGTGCACCGTTTTGCAATCAGTTTTCACAGGCAAATCCGCGGAAAAAGCGCGTTTCAATCCGTTTTGGACGACATCCCGGGTATCGGAGAGAAAAGAAAGAAAATGCTGTTAAAGCATTTCGGTTCCGTTAAAAAAATGAAGGAAGCAAGCCTTGAGGACATCAAAAAAGCCGGTGTTCCTGCAGCGGCGGCTCAGCTCCTTTACGACAAATTGCAAAAATAATGTTGTCCTTTTAAATAAGATCTGATAAAATGTGAACTAATTTCATAGTTAGATCGTGTTATATGGTGAAGATAGAGGTGCGAACTTCAAGAGTATGCCTTTGGAGAAAGATGGATTCTGTGAAAAAGGCTGAAAGGGGAGCGTCGCCGAAGCAAATAAAACCCCATCGGTATTATTTGCTGGCCGTGCATTGAATAAATGTAAGGCTGTCAAGAAATCATTTTCTTGGAGGGCTATCTCGTTGTTCATAATCATTTATGATGATTAATTGATAAGCAATGAGAGTATTCCTCTCATTGCTTTTTTTATTGTGGACAAAGCGCTCTTTCTCCTCACCCGCACGAACCAAAATGTAAAGGGTGGTAATACATGGGTCTTATTGTACAAAAATTCGGAGGCACTTCCGTCGGCTCAGTCGAAAAAATTCAAAATGCGGCAAACCGCGCAATTGCAGAAAAACAGAAAGGCCATCAAGTCGTTGTCGTCGTTTCAGCAATGGGAAAATCCACTGACGAATTGGTCAGCCTTGCAAAAGCTATTTCTGACCAGCCGAGCAAACGCGAAA
Organism: Bacillus sp. LJBS17; assembly: GCF_019334685.1. Lineage (NCBI taxonomy): Bacteria > Bacillati > Bacillota > Bacilli > Caryophanales > Bacillaceae > Bacillus > Bacillus sp. LJBS17. Next base: position 2,828,313 of record NZ_CP079759.1, on the reverse strand, counting down.
TGGATATGCTGCTGGCGACAGGCGAGCAGGTCACGATTTCACTCCTTTCAATGGCATTGCAGGAAAAAGGCTATGACGCTGTGTCTTATACTGGCTGGCAGGCGGGAATCCGTACGGAGGCCATTCACGGAAACGCCAGAATTACAGATATCGACACTTCGGGTTTAGCAGACCAGCTTGAAAAAGGAAAAATTGTCATTGTTGCAGGATTCCAAGGCATGACAGAGGATTGTGAAATTACGACATTGGGCCGGGGCGGTTCAGATACAACAGCAGTTGCTTTGGCTGCCGCTTTAAAAGCTGATAAATGTGACATATACACAGACGTGCCAGGCGTGTTTACAACCGATCCGCGCTATGTGAAATCAGCGAGAAAACTTGAGGGCATCTCATACGATGAAATGCTTGAGCTTGCCAATTTAGGCGCCGGTGTTCTTCATCCGAGAGCAGTTGAGTTCGCGAAAAATTACCAAGTGCCGTTAGAAGTGCGTTCAAGTACAGAAACCGCAGCGGGAACATTAATTGAGGAGGAATCTTCCATGGAACAGAATTTAATTGTCAGAGGCATTGCATTTGAAGATCAAATCACAAGAGTAACCATTTACGGGCTGACTAGCGGCCTGACAACTTTGTCTACTATTTTTACGACACTTGCCAAAAGAAACATAAACGTGGATATCATTATCCAAACGCAGGCCGAGGACAAGACTGGAATTTCCTTCTCTGTCAAAACAGAAGATGCAGACCAAACCGTTGCAGTGCTTGAAGAGTATAAAGACGCGCTGGAATTTGAGAAAATCGAGACAGAAAGCAAATTGGCTAAAGTATCCATTGTTGGATCCGGCATGGTCTCAAATCCTGGTGTAGCGGCTGAAATGTTTGCTGTACTGGCGCAAAAAAACATTTTAATCAAAATGGTCAGCACATCTGAAATCAAAGTGTCAACAGTCGTAAGCGAAAATGACATGGTGAAAGCAGTCGAGTCGCTTCACGATGCATTTGAGCTTTCAAAACACCCTTCAGCTGTGTAATGACAATCAAAAAGGCGGGACTATGCAGTCACCGCCTTTTTGATTACACTGGGTCTTTCATATCCCATTTCACAGTCAGAACCACTTTATCGGCTCTCTTTTTCACTTGTTCATATGATTCGGCAATCTGATCATTCATCAATTGAATTTGTTCAGCGATAAAACCAGCCTCCAGCTGAAAGCATGGTTCTTTCTGATGTTTAAGCCGGTTGGAAATGATCGGCCCTTCAAGTTCAAATTCAAGCTCCTGTTTTTTAGCGCTTACGTTGGTGAGGGTTCCCCAGCCCGCTTCTTCAAAGAAGGCCGGAAATTCCTCCCATGATTCAAGAGGAAACTTACGGGCGAGATGTTTTCCTGCCCAATACATCATGGAAGAGTAATCTTGGCCAAGCATATCTGGGAGAACGATCTCTCGTATTAGTTCGTAGGCATAGGCGTTCATTTCAATTTCTTTTAGGTTGTCAATAGATGCTTCAAATTTAGACTTCATATCTGTCTCCCCTCTCTCCTGCGTATATTATAGCTCAAACAGGGGGGAGGATTACAGAATGATCCTGTAATTCTTATGAAAAATTAAGCAAGAAATATATATTGATAAAATAAAATTTTTCAATCAACTAATCAATTCGGAAAATTATAATTTATGTACGCGTTTTCTTGACGCCCTTTTGAGGGAGGAGTAAAATGAAATTGTCAATAAATCTTAATAAAGTGCTTACAATTGAAAGAAGTGGGGGAAGAGATTTAGCACATTTCGCACTTATCAAACAGGGGGTAAAGTAATGTCTGGGAACAGAGAGTTTTATTTTCGAAGATTGCATTCCTTGCTTGGCGTCATACCGGTCGGCATCTTTCTCATTCAGCATTTAGTCGTCAACCAGTTTGCCGCAAGGGGCGCTGAAGCATTCAATAGCGCTGCTCATTTTATGGATAGTCTGCCTTTCAGGTATGCCTTGGAAATTTTTATTATCTTCTTACCATTAATTTATCATGCAGTTTATGGTGTGTACATAGCGTTTACTGCGAAAAATAACGCAGGTCAATACAGCTACATGAGAAACTGGCTATTCGTCCTGCAGCGTGTAACCGGTATCATCACCCTCATTTTCGTCAGCTGGCACGTGTGGGAAACCCGCATTGCCGCGCAAATGGGTGCTGAGGTCAATTTCGACATGATGGCGAATATTTTGAGCTCTCCGGCTATGCTTGGTTTTTACATTGTCGGTGTTTTATCAACAATTTTCCACTTCTCGAACGGTTTATGGTCTTTCGCTGTTACATGGGGCATCACGGTAACGCCTCGTTCTCAAAGAATTTCGACATACGTTACGCTGATTATTTTTGTTGCACTGTCATACGTAGGCTTAAAAGCGATTTTCGCATTTGTTTAAGAGTACTAGATTACTAGAGGGAGAGGGGCTATCATGAGTCAATCAAGCATTATCGTAGTCGGCGGGGGTCTTGCCGGCCTCATGGCGACAATTAAAGCAGCGGAATCAGGAATGGCGGTTAAATTGTTTTCCATCGTTCCTGTCAAACGTTCTCATTCAGTTTGTGCGCAAGGCGGCATAAATGGAGCGGTCAATACAAAAGGGGAAGGTGACTCTCCGTGGGAACATTTTGATGACACGGTATACGGGGGAGACTTTCTTGCCAACCAGCCGCCAGTCAAGGCGATGTGTGAAGCGGCGCCTTCGATCATCCACTTATTAGACCGGATGGGCGTCATGTTTAACCGGACGCCTGAAGGCCTGCTTGATTTCCGCCGATTCGGGGGTACACAGCACCACAGAACTGCTTATGCTGGTGCGACGACGGGACAGCAGCTGCTTTACGCACTGGACGAGCAAGTGCGCAGATACGAAGTTGCGGGTCTGGTCACAAAATACGAAGGCTGGGAATTCCTTGGCGCTGTTTTAGATGATGACAGAACCTGCCGTGGAATTGTTGCACAAAACCTGACAAACATGCAAATTGAATCCTTCCGTTCAGACGCTGTCATTATGGCGACGGGCGGACCGGGAATCATCTTTGGAAAATCAACGAACTCCATGATTAATACAGGATCTGCTGCATCAATCGTTTATCAGCAGGGAGCGTATTATGCAAACGGAGAATTCATTCAAATCCACCCGACAGCCATACCGGGCGATGACAAACTAAGACTGATGAGTGAATCAGCGCGTGGTGAAGGCGGTCGCGTGTGGACATATAAAGACGGCAAACCGTGGTATTTCCTGGAGGAAAAATATCCGGCATACGGAAACCTGGTGCCGCGTGATATTGCGACACGCGAAATATTTGATGTGTGTGTGAACCAGAAGCTCGGCATTAACGGTGAAAACATGGTCTATCTCGATCTGTCTCATAAAGATCCGAAAGAGCTTGACATTAAGCTTGGCGGCATCATTGAGATTTATGAGAAATTCATGGGAGACGACCCGCGTAAGCTTCCAATGAAAATCTTCCCTGCGGTCCATTATTCTATGGGCGGTTTATGGGTGGATTACGATCAAATGACAAACATCCCTGGACTGTTTGCGGCTGGGGAATGTGATTATTCTATGCACGGCGGCAACCGCTTGGGAGCGAACTCCTTGCTGTCTGCGATTTACGGAGGCATGGTGGCCGGACCGAATGCGGTGAAATATGTAAACGGCTTAGAATCTTCAGCGGAAGACATGTCTTCATCATTATTCGACGCTCACGTTAAGAAAGAAGAAGAAAAATGGGCTGATATTATGAGTATGGACGGAACCGAAAATGCCTATGTTCTTCACAAAGAGCTCGGTGAGTGGATGACGGCGAACGTAACAGTTGTCCGCCATAATGACAAGCTTTTGAAAACGGATGACAAAATTCAGGAGTTAATGGAGCGCTTCAAAAAGATCAACATCAATGACACGACAAAATGGAGCAACCAGGGAGCGATGTTCACACGCCAGTTCTCGAACATGCTTCAGCTTGCGAGGGTGATTACCCTTGGCGCATACAACCGTAATGAAAGCCGGGGCGCCCATTATAAACCGGATTATCCTGAACGTAATGATGACGAATGGCTCAAAACAACAATGGCTAAACATGTAAGCCCGTATGAAGCGCCGGAATTTGAGTATCAGGATGTCGATGTATCACTGATAACGCCTCGGAAACGGGATTACTCGAAGAAGAAGGTGGCGAAATAATCATGAGTGAACAAAAAACCATACGATTTATTATCACACGTCAAGATACAGCCGACAGCACGCCTTACGATGAAGAATTTGAGATTCCATACCGCCCGAATCTGAACGTCATTTCCGCTCTGATGGAAATCCGCCGGAATCCGGTTAATGTCAAAGGTGAGAAGACAACCCCTGTCACATGGGATATGAACTGTCTTGAGGAAGTATGCGGCGCATGTTCAATGGTCATAAACGGAAAACCCCGCCAGTCTTGCACGGCGCTTATCGACCAGCTTGAACAGCCGATCCGTTTAAAACCAATGAAAACATTCCCAGTCGTTCGTGATTTGCAGGTTGATCGCAGCAGAATGTTTGATTCATTGAAAAAAGTTAAAGCGTGGATACCGATTGACGGTACGTACGATTTAGGACCGGGGCCGAGAATGCCGGAAAAACGCCGTCAATGGGCATATGAATTATCAAAATGCATGACATGCGGCGTCTGCCTCGAAGCTTGCCCGAATGTGAACAGCAAATCGAAGTTCATGGGGCCTGCACCGATGTCGCAAGTCCGCCTGTTTAACGCGCATCCGACAGGCGCTATGAATAAATCTGAACGATTAGAAGCATTAATGGATGAAGGCGGCCTTCAAGATTGCGGTAACTCGCAAAACTGTGTTCAATCCTGTCCGAAGGGGATTCCGCTTACCACTTCGATTGCAGCCTTGAATAGAGATACAAACTTACAAGCGTTCCGCAATTTCTTCGGAAGCGACAGAGTATAAGAAGAAAAAACCTCTTCCGCATGGGAGAGGTTTTTTTAAACAATAAGGAGATGAAAAAAGATGAAGCTTCCCGCTTATATTGATATGCCGTTTCAAGAATGGAAAACATCCTTTTCTTTTTTCAATGAGGTATCCGTAAGATTTTCCGAGACAGACATGTTTGGGCATATGAATAATGTAACCCCTTTTATATATTTTGAGGAGGCGCGGATTTCTTATTTTAAACAGCTGAATATGATGAGTGAAAACAAACAGACCATGACAGTCGTGGCAAGCCAGCAATGCGATTATTTGCGCCAAGTCATGCCTTATGAAGAGTTGCGCATCTATGTGAAAACAAGCGCAGTCGGCAGTTCATCTCTTACCTTGCACTATCTCGGAGAGAACCTCGAAGGCGAACCCTGCTTCACCGGGGCAGTCGTGATGGTTCAAGTCTCAAAGGAAAGCGGCAAGGCTGTCAGCTGGACAGATGAGGAGAAAGAAACGCTCCTTCATACACGATAAACTAATTATCTTGTAAACGTCACCTCCTGCGCCCTTCTTACATATGATATCTCGACTATATCAAAACCCATTCGTTTCTGATTCGCTCTCACCTTAGCAAGGAGGGTTACAATACTTGAAGGAGAAAGAATTTCAATCGAAGCCGCTGCTAACGAAAAGAGAAAGAGAAGTGTTCGAATTGCTCGTTCAAGATAAGACAACAAAGGAGATTGCAAGCGAGCTATTTATCAGTGAGAAAACCGTTCGAAACCATATTTCAAATGCCATGCAGAAATTGGGTGTGAAAGGGCGTTCGCAAGCCGTTGTTGAGCTTCTTAGAATGGGTGAGCTAGAGCTTTAATCCTTGCCGGTATTCCTTCTTTTGGAAGGAGCCGGTTATTGCTGTTTGTTTGGAACATTCGAAACCATATTTGGAATGCTGTGCAAAACGTAGGCAAGTCATAAATTAAATTTTATTTCTTGATGTTGTTTGACTAAAGTCCTCTATTTCTCTCCTGCGAGTCTTGCATTTTCTTCAAAAAAGAAGGAAAATAGACACGGAACGCTTTTGTGCGTAAGAGATCCTTGAGTGAGGGATGGACAAATGACATCAAAACCTTTGGAGCATGTTGCGGATATTGAAAAGTCACTCCGCCACATTGCCGCGATCATTAAGCAAAAAGGACGAGAAATCCTTAACCAATATGCGATTACGCCGCCGCAATTTGTCGGCTTGCAATGGCTTTATGAATTAGGAGATATGACAATCGGTGAATTATCGGGCAAAATGTATCTGGCATGCAGCACGACAACAGACCTAATCGACCGCATGCAAAAAAATGAGCTTGTTGAGCGGGTCAAGGACCCGGCGGACAGACGTGTTGTCCGGATACATCTGCTGCCTGAAGGAGAACGGATTATCCAAGAGGTCATTACAAAAAGACAGGAATATCTGCGTGATATGTTCGAATCGTTTACAGATGAAGAAATAGCCATCTTCGAAAAATCTTTGATGAAACTGCAGCATGAAATGAAGAGAAAATGAGGCGATTTTGTTGGAACAACCAATAGGAGTCATTGATTCCGGGGTTGGCGGTTTAACCGTTGCGAAGGAAATCATGAGACAGCTACCTAAAGAAAATATTATCTACGTTGGGGATACGAAACGGTGTCCTTATGGGCCGCGCCCTGAAGAAGAGGTGCTTCAATATACGTGGGAGCTGACGAATTATTTACTCGAAAACCACCACATCAAAATGCTGGTGATCGCCTGTAATACAGCAACAGCGATCGCATTGGATGACATCCAGCGAAGCGTCGGTATACCGGTGGTCGGAGTGATTCAGCCTGGTGCGAGAGCAGCGATAAAAGTGACGGATAATCAGCATATCGGTGTCATCGGCACAGAGAATACGATTAAGAGCAATGCGTACGAAGAGGCGCTTTTGGCATTAAATCCTGATCTGAAGGTTGAAAACCTTGCCTGCCCGCTGCTTGTGCCTTTTGTGGAAAGCGGGAAGTTTCTCGATAAAACAGCAGACGAGATTGTCAAAACCTCGCTGTATCCGTTAAAAGATACATCGATTGATTCGCTGATTTTAGGCTGCACCCACTATCCCATTTTGAAAGAAGCCATTCAAAGATATATGGGAGAACACGTTAACATTATTTCGTCCGGCGATGAAACAGCCCGGGAAGTCAGCACGATTCTCTCGTATAAAGGGTTGCTGAACCAGTCTGCGAATGCCCCGGATCATCAGTTCTTGACAACAGGAGCGCGTGATCAGTTTGCGAAAATCGCAGACGATTGGTTTGGGCATGAGGTAGGTCATGTGGAATGCATCTCCCTGCAAGAACCGATTAGAAGATAGTTTTCCCCGCAACGGTATGTTGCGGGTTTTTTTCTGTTTTGCCGGAATTCTTCGGTCTATTTCCTAAAGAGGCTCGTATACATAATAGTACAAACATCCTTAGGAGGGAAAAGTATGCTGAAAAAAGGACCTGCAGTCATTGGTGCCACTTGTCTCACCTCTGCCTTGCTTTTATCCGGATGCGGTTTGTTTCAATCTGATAAGGCAGCCGAGGAAATTGATCCGCCTCAAGACGTTACATTCGTGAACGATGAAGCGGGTGCCAATTCAAATACAACAGCAGCCAAAAAAACAGAAAGTGAAAAAAGCGATACCGCAAAAGCGGATCAAGCCTCATCTACTGTTATGAGGGAGCTTTATCTCATTGATAAAAACGGATATGTTGTTGCGCAAACGCTGCCTCTCCCTAAAAGTGAGAGTACGGCTAAGCAGGCGCTTGAATACCTCGTACAGGGCGGGCCTGTGTCTGAAATTCTTCCGAATGGCTTCAGAGCTGTATTGCCGGCTGACACCACCGTTAACGTTGACATCAAAAAAGATGGAACCGCGATAGCTGATTTCTCTAATGAGTTCAAAAATTATAAGAAAGAAGACGAACAGAAAATCGTTCAATCTGTGACGTGGACGCTGACGCAATTTAGTTCGATAGATAAAGTGAAGCTGAGAATAAACGGGCATGAACTGAAGGAGATGCCTGTAGGAGGGACGCCGATCTCAGATGATTTAAGCCGCAAAGACGGCATTAATTTGGAAACAGCCGGTGTAAATGATCTCACTGCTACCCATCCGCTGACAGTCTACTATTTGGCGGAAAATGAAGACAGTGAATACTACGTGCCGGTGACCAAACGAATCGACAATTCGGAAAAAGACGACATCACAGCAGCCATTAATGAATTGGCTAAAGGCCCAAGCAAGGTGAGCGGGCTGTTAACAGACTTCAGTGAAGATGTAAAGCTGGTCAGCAAACCGAAAATCAAAGACGGGCGCGTGACGTTGGATTTCAATCAATCTATATTCGGCAGCGCCGATGAGAAGACGAAAATGATTTCTTCAGAAGTGCTGAACAGCATTGTGCTCACGTTAACGGAGCAGCCGGATATAAAAGGCGTGTCTGTTAAAGTGAACGGAAAATCAGAGCTGGTAAATGAAAAAGGCGAAAAGCTCACAGAACCGGTCTCCAGACCATCTCAAGTGAATACGGGTAGTTTTTAAATTGGGATTTTTGATATACTAGAAAGAAAGAGGTTAGCGTTCCGGCTGCCTCTTTCTTTATTCAATTCCGGGACAAAAATGGTTTATGTACATACAATCGGAGGTAAAACATGAGACATGACGGAAGACAACACGATGAGCTGCGTCCAATCACATTCGATTTGGATTTTATCAGCCATCCGGAAGGTTCTGTTCTAATAACAGCAGGGAATACAAAGGTAATCTGCAACGCGTCTGTTGAGGACCGCGTACCGCCGTTTTTGCGGGGCGGAGGGAAAGGCTGGATTACAGCAGAGTACAGCATGCTGCCGCGGGCAACAAACCAAAGAACAATCAGAGAATCTTCTAAGGGGAAAATTTCCGGCAGAACAATGGAGATCCAACGCCTGATCGGCCGCGCGCTTCGAGCTGTTGTAGATCTGGAAAAGCTCGGTGAACGGACGATTTGGATTGACTGTGATGTCATTCAAGCTGATGGAGGAACTAGAACAGCTTCCATTACAGGCGCATTTCTTGCTATGGCGATTGCGATTGGCAAGCTGATCAAAGCAGGAACAATCAAGACAAATCCGATCACTGATTTTCTTGCTGCGATCTCTGTTGGAATTGATAAGGAACAGGGAATTTTGTTAGATTTAAATTATGAAGAAGATTCCTCCGCTGAAGTTGACATGAATGTCATCATGACAGGCAGCGGCCGTTTTGTGGAACTGCAGGGAACCGGGGAAGAGGCGACTTTTTCAAGAGAGGATCTGAACGGTCTTCTGGGTCTTGCAGAAAAAGGAATTCAAGAGCTGATTGACAAGCAAAAAGAAGTGCTGGGTGATTCTCTGCCAGAACTGAAATAAAGACAGAAAGGCTTGATCATCATGAAAGAAGCAATTATTGCAACACATAATCCGGGAAAAGTGAAGGAATTCAAAGAAATTCTTGAGCCAAGAGGCTATGATGTCAAATCTTTAGCTGAAATTGGATTCACAGAAGAAATTGAAGAAACAGGCCATACATTTGAAGAAAATGCCATTCTGAAAGCGGAAGCTGTTGCCAAAGCAGTGAACAAAATGGTGATTGCGGACGACTCCGGTCTATCCATCGATAATCTTGGCGGCAGACCCGGGGTTTATTCAGCCCGCTATGCAGGGGAACAGAAAGACGACCAGGCAAATATCGAAAAAGTGCTCAGCGAGCTGAAAGGTATCGAAAAAGAACAGCGCACCGCCCGTTTCCGCTGCGCACTGGCCGTGAGTATTCCCGGAGAGGGAACAAAAACAGTCGAAGGCCATGTTGAAGGGTATATTGCTGAAGAACCGAGAGGAGAATATGGCTTTGGCTATGACCCAATTTTTATCGTGAAAGATAAAGATAAGACAATGGCTGAACTGACAAGTGATGAAAAAAATAAAATCAGCCATAGGGCTGACGCGCTTAAAAAGCTGTCTAAGCTTTTGGAGGCATAAGGAGGAAGCTTGTACATGAACGTGCTGATTATCAGTGACAGCCATGGGCTTGAAGAAGAACTCCAAACCATTGCGAAACGGCATGAGGCAGAAGTTGATCTCATGATTCATTGCGGGGACTCTGAGCTTGAAACGAGGCATCCTGCATTGGAGCCTTATGCGGTTGTAAAAGGCAATTGCGATTTTGCCGGCGATTTTAAGGACGAGCTTCTTCTGACTGCCGGCTCAAGAAAAATACTGGTCACACACGGCCACCTTCACGGTATAAAACAGACCTTGTTAAACGTATACTATCGTGCAGAGGAGCTCGGAGCGGATGTTATCTGCTTCGGGCATTCGCACATCGCGGGCAGCGAAGTGCTGCGCGGAAAACTGATGATTAACCCAGGCAGCATCCGGCTTCCGAGGGTGCGCAGGACAGAAAGCTATGCTATACTGACATTAGAAAATGATGCTGCGTCAGTCCGTTTTTACGACCAAGCAGGCAATGAAATTGAGGATCTGCAAAATCGAGTCACACTATGAAAATGTCATGAGGAAGAAAATTTTCTTCCTCATGAAAAAAATTCTAAAAAACCGTTGACTTATTATTGCATCCCATATATAATAAATCTTGTCGCTGATAGTTAAAGCGAAAAACAAAAAACAAAACGTGTCCCAGTAGCTCAGCTGGATAGAGCAACGGCCTTCTAAGCCGTCGGTCGGGAGTTCGAATCTCTCCTGGGACGTACCAAAAGAAAAACCTCAAATCCATTTAGGATTTGAGGTTTTTTGTTGTCGTCTTATGATTTTTATTTGTTATTTAACGTATCATCATCCAAGCCGTCAACTTTTCCTTCTTTATTCAGACGAGGTTCTTCTTTTTTCACAGTTTCAGAAATATGTTCATTTTCTTCAACAGTGCGTTTGCCGACAACCACTTCATCAGTGACAACCGGTTTTTTAGTCACTTCAAGCTTTTCCTCAACGATTGGAACTCTGATCTCTTCCGAATCGTTGACGGGAGCAGCGTCCGTTTTATTTTCATCCACTGGACGGCGTTCGACATAAATTTCATCGTGTCTCACCGGGATGTCCATATCTCTTTTTTCTGTTTTCACTTCTTTTCCTATTTCTACTTCGCCGGTTTGAACGTCTTCCTTATCGACTTTCAGCTGTTCTTCCCGGAGCGGCATCGTTTTTTCTTCTTTCGTTGTATAATCCAATTCATTTGTGCTTGAAAAGCCGCCTGAAAGGGCATTGCCGTTATCAATAGGAGCAATTACATCTGCATCTGTATCAACGGCTACCAGAAGTTTTCCGTCATCCAAATCTTCTTGATACTTGTCTATTTCATCAGTTTTAATATCCAAGTCGGATAATGCTTTGCTGTGTGTAGCAGTATCATCCATTGTGAAATAATCTTTCAGTTTATCGAAAAAAGATTCAGATTCGTCCTGATGTGCATCGATGGCTTGATTGACTTCTGTTCCTGTACGTGACTCCAAATAATCTGTATCTCGCCGGCTTGTCACAACAGAAATGTCATCAGAATCATAGCCTTTTGTGAGTAAGCCTTCAATCGCTGCGATGGTTTCCTGCGGGGTATCGTATACACCAACTATGCTTTTCATATCAATCTCCTCCTTTATGAATTTGCATGATATCGTTCATGTCGTTTGTAATTCCCGCTGTTCTTTGAATTAAACAAAATTGAAAACATTGGCGTGTATCATAAAGGTGAAAAATGTGTGAATATAAAAAAAGATAGATAAGACAGACCTTCCTCTGTACTTATCTATCCTTATAAAGCCGTCTCACAATTCCTTCGTCATAAACACACTGTTTGGATCTTCAACATAGTCTGCAAACGGTTCACAGTACTGAAAACCGAAGCTTTCATACAACTTTCTTGCCGGCTCAAATGAAGCCATTGAACCCGTTTCTAAGCTTAACCGCTCATAGCCTCGCTTTCCAGCTTCTTCAATGATATGCTGGAGAACTTGTTTGGCAACGCCTTTTCTTAAATGTGATGCAGATGTTCGCATTGATTTGATTTCTCCGTGCCGGCTGTCCAGTTCTTTTAGTGCTCCGCAACCGGCTAGTTCATCACCCTCCCATGCACTCCAAAATGTTATTCCAGGGCCTCTTAGTTTCTCTAAACCTAAGGCATGAATGCTTTCTGGTGGGGACATAAGCGTCATGCTATGTAAATGCTCATTTACAAGTGAGACCACCTGACGTTCAGTTAAATCGTCTATTTTTATATGCAATTTTATACCTCCTCAAACATTCATCTTAATCATATTTCCTCCTGAACCCAACTATAAAGGCAGAAAATCTGTCAGTTTTGAAGAAATGTATGAGTTGCAAAAGATGCTTGAAAGCAAAAAAAGAGGCCGAAATCGTGTTCGGCCCTTGCAGTTTTCTTTAATATCTAAAGCCTCCATGCACACCGGCTGTTCCGCTAAAACCGCCGACATGTGTCGCCGGAATACTGAACCCGCCGCTATGGCCGCTGAAGCCAGTGCCTGAAAATTGCTGCCCGAAAAAATCTGAAGTGTATGGATAAGAGGAGTACATAGCAGAGGGAGTGGTTAACGGGCTATATGCCTGGCTGAACGGCTGTCCGTATCCGTAGCCTCCAAATGGCTGATGGCTTTGCTGGTAAAAGGAAGGGACAGCAGGATAATGATGCTGCGGAAAGCTCTGGAAGCTTGGAAAGCCTGCAGGGAATCCTTGCATGTCTGCTAATGATTTATTCATCGTATCACCTTTTCTTTGCAAGATACCATTAATGTATGCCGGGGAATAATAGGGGTGCCTATCCGAAATTGAAATGGATTGCAGATGATCTGTCAGACTCAATCCATATACGAACCATAGCGTGTTATAAAATCTTACATGTTTATATAAAATTAAATAATTCTGGTGTATTCTTGATAGATTAATAAAAAAATTATAAAAACTTTTAACATTTGCAATTCCTTTTGTACCAATAATGAAAGCGTATACAATATAGATTGATTAATCAAAATTGTCTAATAATTTTAAAAAATGCTGTTGACACTGCGTCCAAAGCGGCGTAATATGAGTTCAACAAAAGATAAACGCAAGCTTCACAAGCGAAAATCATCGCAGTATGATTCTAAAAAAATGAAAAACAAACGACCTTCTTGAACAGCTGGAAAGCCGTTCCGAAGGCTGAATATGAAAAGCGCAGATGAGGATAAGTAGCCTTGAAAAAGCTTTCCACAGAGAACCGGGTTAGCTGAGAACCGGCGAAGCTTTACAAGGTGAACTCGCCTCAGAGTGCCAGTCTGAAATGACAGTAGGACTTGGCCGGGTGAACTTGATTCACTCGTTACTAAAGCGGATAGAAATATCCATGAGACGGCCAACTAAGGCCGTAAACAAGGGTGGTACCGCGGAAAGAAAAGCCTTTTCGCCCCTTTTAGCTATCGCAGTTACTGCGCGGCTGATTGTGGGCGGAAGGGCTTTTTTTATTGAATAATCAGCTATCTAGCTAATGAAAAGATGATCTTTAAAGGATGAAAATCCAAAAGGAGGAACTAAAATGGGGACTAATGTACAGGTGGATTCAGCATCTGCCAAATGTACACAGACGATGAGCGGAGCATTAATGCTGATTGAATCATTAAAAAAAGAGAAAGTAGAAATGATCTTCGGTTATCCGGGCGGGGCTGTGCTTCCGATTTACGATAAGCTATACAATTCAGGGTTGGTACATATCCTTCCCCGTCACGAACAAGGAGCAATTCATGCAGCGGAGGGATACGCAAGAGTCTCCGGAAAACCGGGTGTCGTCATTGCCACGTCAGGGCCGGGAGCGACAAACCTTGTTACAGGCCTTGCTGATGCCATGATTGATTCATTGCCGTTAGTTGTCTTTACAGGGCAGGTAGCAACCTCTGTAATCGGGAGCGATGCATTTCAGGAAGCAGACATTTTAGGGATTACGATGCCAGTAACAAAACACAGCTACCAGGTTCGCCAGCCGGAAGATCTGCCGCGCATCATTAAAGAAGCGTTCCATATTGCAACAACTGGAAGACCCGGACCTGTATTGATTGATATTCCGAAAGATGTAGCAACAATTGAAGGAGAATTCAGCTACGATCATGAGATGAATCTCCCGGGATACCAGCCGACAACAGAGCCGAATTATTTGCAGATCCGCAAGCTTGTGGAAGCCGTGAGCAGTGCGAAAAAACCGGTGATCCTGGCGGGTGCGGGCGTACTGCACGGAAAAGCGTCAGAAGAATTAAAAAATTATGCTGAACAGCAGCAAATCCCTGTGGCACACACCCTTTTGGGACTCGGAGGCTTCCCGGCTGACCATCCGCTTTTCCTAGGGATGGCGGGGATGCACGGTACTTATACAGCCAATATGGCCCTTCATGAATGTGATCTATTAATCAGTATCGGCGCCCGTTTTGATGACCGTGTCACAGGAAACCTGAAACACTTTGCCAGAAACGCAAAGATTGCTCACATCGATATTGATCCAGCTGAAATCGGAAAAATCATGAAAACACAGATTCCTGTAGTCGGAGACAGCAAAATTGTCCTGCAGGAGCTGATCAAACAAGACGGCAAACAAAGCGATTCAAGCGAATGGAAAAAACAGCTCGCCGAATGGAAAGAAGAGTATCCGCTCTGGTATGTAGATAATGAAGAAGAAGGTTTTAAACCTCAGAAATTGATTGAATATATTCATCAATTTACAAAAGGAGAGGCCATTGTCGCAACAGATGTAGGCCAGCATCAAATGTGGTCAGCGCAATTTTATCCGTTCCAAAAAGCAGATAAATGGGTCACGTCAGGCGGACTTGGAACGATGGGATTCGGTCTTCCGGCGGCGATCGGCGCACAGCTGGCCGAAAAAGATGCTACTGTTGTCGCGGTTGTCGGAGACGGCGGATTCCAAATGACGCTTCAAGAACTCGATGTTATTCGCGAATTAAATCTTCCGGTCAAGGTAGTGATTTTAAATAACGCTTGTCTCGGAATGGTCAGACAGTGGCAGGAAATTTTCTATGAAGAACGTTATTCAGAATCTAAATTCGCTTCTCAGCCTGACTTCGTTAAATTGTCCGAAGCATACGGCATTAAAGGCATCAGAATTTCATCAGAAGCGGAAGCAAAGGAAAAGCTGGAAGAGGCATTAACATCAAGGGAACCTGTTGTCATTGACGTGCGGGTTGCCAGCGAAGAAAAAGTATTCCCGATGGTGGCTCCGGGGAAAGGGCTGCATGAAATGGTGGGGGTGAAACCTTGAAAAGAATTATCACATTGACTGTGGTGAACCGCTCCGGGGTGTTAAACCGGATCACCGGTCTATTCACAAAAAGGCATTACAACATTGAAAGCATTACAGTTGGACACACAGAAACAGCCGGCGTTTCCAGAATCACCTTCGTCGTTCATGTTGAAGGAGAAAATGATGTTGAACAGTTAACGAAACAGCTCAACAAACAGATTGATGTGCTGAAAGTCACAGACATCACAAATCAATCGATTGTCCAGAGGGAGCTGGCCTTAATCAAGGTTGTCTCCGCGCCTTCAACGAGAACAGAGATTAATGGAATCATAGAACCGTTTAGAGCCTCTGTCGTTGATGTCAGCAGAGACAGCATCGTTGTTCAGGTGACGGGTGAATCTAACAAAATTGAAGCGCTTATTGAGTTATTAAAACCTTATGGCATTAAAGAAATCGCGAGAACAGGTACAACGGCTTTTGCGAGGGGAACCCAGCAAAAGGCGTCATCCAATAAAACAATATCTATTGTATAAAACATAACAAGGGAGAGATTAAAATGGTAAAAGTATATTATAACGGTGATATCAAAGAGAACGTATTGGCTGGAAAAACAGTAGCGGTTATCGGGTACGGTTCGCAAGGCCACGCACATGCCCTGAACCTTAAAGAAAGCGGAGTAGACGTGATCGTCGGTGTTAGACAAGGAAAATCTTTCACTCAAGCCCAAGAAGACGGACATAAAGTATTTTCAGTAAAAGAAGCGGCAGCCCAAGCCGAAATCATCATGGTTCTGCTTCCGGATGAGCAGCAGCAAAAAGTTTACGAAGCTGAAATCAAAGATGAATTGACAGCAGGAAAATCATTAGTATTTGCTCATGGATTTAACGTTCATTTCCATCAAATTGTTCCTCCGGCGGATGTAGATGTATTCTTAGTGGCGCCTAAAGGACCGGGACACTTGGTAAGAAGAACATATGAGCAAGGAGCTGGCGTACCTGCATTGTTCGCAATCTATCAAGATGTGACTGGAGAAGCAAGAGACAAAGCCCTCGCATATGCAAAAGGAATCGGCGGCGCAAGAGCGGGCGTATTAGAAACGACATTTAAAGAAGAAACAGAAACAGATTTGTTCGGTGAGCAAGCAGTTCTTTGCGGCGGATTAAGCGCGCTTGTCAAAGCCGGATTTGAAACATTAACTGAAGCAGGTTATCAGCCTGAACTTGCATACTTCGAGTGCCTTCATGAGCTGAAATTAATCGTAGACCTTATGTACGAAGAAGGACTTGCAGGAATGAGATATTCAATCTCTGACACAGCACAGTGGGGAGATTTCGTATCAGGTCCTCGCGTTGTGGACGCTAAAGTAAAAGAATCTATGAAAGAAGTATTAAAAGATATCCAAAACGGTACATTCGCAAAAGAGTGGATCGTCGAAAACCAAGTAAACCGTCCTCGTTTCAACGCTATCAATGCAAGCGAGAACGAACATCAAATCGAAGTAGTGGGAAGAAAGCTTCGTGAAATGATGCCGTTTGTGAAACAAGGCAAGAAGAAGGAAGCGGTGGTCTCCGTTGCGCAAAATTAATTTTTTCGATACGACGCTTCGTGATGGTGAACAGTCCCCTGGAGTGAACTTGAATACACAGGAGAAACTTGCCATAGCTAAGCAGCTCGAAAGACTCGGGGCAGATATCATTGAAGCGGGATTTCCCGCTTCGTCCCGAGGTGACTTTTTAGCTGTTCAGGAAATCGCAAGAACCATTAAAAATTGTTCAGTAACTGGTCTGGCCCGTTGTGTAAAAGGTGATATTGATGCTGCTTGGGAAGCGTTAAAGGATGGCGCTCAACCAAGAATTCATGTATTTATCGCCACATCGGACATTCATTTGAAGCACAAGCTGAAAATGACACGTGAGCAAGTCATTGAAAGAGCGGTTGAAATGGTGAAATACGCAAAAGAACGTTTTCCGATTGTGCAATGGTCAGCTGAAGATGCCTGCCGCACTGAACTGCCGTTTCTAGCAGAAATCGTCGAAAAAGTGATTGACGCAGGCGCCAGTGTTATCAATCTTCCGGACACTGTCGGCTACCTGGCTCCGGCGGAATACGGAAATATCTTTAGATATATGAAGGAAAACGTTCCGAACATTCACAAAGCAAAGCTTTCAGCCCACTGTCATGATGATTTAGGAATGGCAGTCGCAAACTCTCTTGCTGCGATTGAAAATGGCGCTGATCAAATCGAATGCGCTGTGAACGGGATCGGTGAAAGAGCCGGAAACGCGGCATTAGAGGAAATTGCCGTAGCCCTCCATACCAGAAAAGATTTCTACCAAGTCGAAACAGGTATTACTCTGAACGAGATTAAGAGAACAAGTGATTTAGTAAGCAAACTGACAGGCATGGCTGTCCCGCGCAACAAAGCGGTTGTTGGAGATAATGCATTTGCTCATGAATCAGGCATCCATCAGGACGGCTTTTTAAAAGAAAAATCGACTTATGAAATTATTTCACCGGAGCTTGTCGGTGTAACCGCAGATGCGCTTGTCCTAGGTAAACATTCCGGACGCCACGCATTTAAAGACCGGCTGACTGCTTTAGGATTCCAATTTGACAGTGAAGAGATTAATAAATTCTTTACGATGTTCAAAGAGTTGACTGAGAAGAAAAAAGAAATCACTGATGAGGATCTTGTTTCTCTTATTTTAGAAGAAAAAGTAACAGATCGCAAGATTGGGTATGAATTTCTTTCTCTTCAAGTACATTACGGAACAAGTCAGGTCCCTACGGCTACTCTTTCGTTGAAAAATCAAGAAAACGCAGAGCTTATTCAGGAAGCTGCAACTGGAGCTGGAAGCGTGGAAGCAATCTACAATACGCTTGAGCGCTGCATCGATAAGGACGTAGAGCTCTTAGACTACCGCATTCAGTCTAACAGAAAAGGCGAAGATGCATTTGCCCAGGTGTATGTAAGAGTTTTGGTGAACGGAAAAGAATCAGCAGGGCGGGGCATAGCGCAAGACGTATTAGAAGCATCAGCGAAAGCTTATTTGAACGCAGTAAACCGTCAATTGGTTTTCCAGTCGAATATGAGTGGGTTGAAAAACCACACAGCTGTCGGATCATAAAAGAAAGGAGAACGGTTAACTTGAAGAAACGTATTGCTCTATTGCCCGGAGACGGGATCGGCCCTGAAGTATTAGAATCAGCGACAGACGTACTGAAAAGTGTTGCCGAACGCTTTAACCATGAATTTGAATTTGAATATGGCCTGATTGGAGGGGCGGCTATTGATGAACATCATAACCCCCTCCCGGAGGAAACCGTTGCTGCTTGTAAAAATGCAGACGCGATATTGCTTGGCGCTGTCGGCGGACCGAAATGGGATCAAAATCCTTCGGAACTGAGACCGGAAAAAGGGCTGCTCAGCATCAGAAAACAGCTTGATTTGTTTGCGAATTTGCGGCCTGTGAAGGTATTTGAAAGCCTTTCTGACGCTTCGCCTTTGAAAAAAGAATATATAGATAATGTTGATTTCGTTATCGTTCGTGAGCTCACAGGCGGCTTGTATTTCGGCCAGCCGAGCAAACGCTATGTAAACACTGAAGGTGAGCAGGAAGCAGTAGATACACTGTTTTATAAGCGAACGGAAATTGAACGAGTGATCAGAGAGGGCTTCAAAATGGCGGCAGCCAGAAAAGGCAAAGTGACCTCTGTAGATAAAGCGAATGTTCTTGAATCAAGCCGGCTGTGGCGTGAAGTGGCTGAGGACGTTGCACAAGAGTTTCCTGATGTGAAGCTTGAGCACATGCTTGTGGATAACGCGGCCATGCAGCTAATTTATGCACCGAATCAATTTGATGTCGTGGTGACTGAAAATATGTTCGGTGATATTTTAAGCGATGAAGCGTCCATGCTTACAGGCTCGCTCGGAATGCTCCCGTCAGCCAGCCTATCAAGCTCTGGCCTTCATCTGTTTGAACCTGTTCATGGCTCCGCGCCTGATATTGCCGGTAAAGGGATGGCAAATCCGTTCGCAGCCATATTGTCAGCGGCAATGCTTTTGAGAACATCTTTCGGGCTTGAAGAGGAAGCGAAAGCTGTAGAAGATGCGGTAAACAAAGTCTTGGCTTCCGGAAAAAGAACAAAAGATTTGGCACGGGGTGAAGAGTTCAGCAGCACTCAGGCCATTACAGAGGAAGTTAAGGCAGCAATCATGAGTGAAAATACAATTTCTAATGTGTGACAGCTTACGTTAAGCGGTCTTAGCTCTAGGTAGAGGGAGGAAATAAAAGATGATGCCTCGAACAATCATCGAAAAGATTTGGGATCAGCATATTGTAAAACATGGTGAGGGAAAGCCGGATCTTCTCTATATTGATTTGCACCTCATTCATGAGGTGACGTCTCCTCAGGCATTTGAAGGCTTGAGACAAAAGGGAAGAAAGGTCAGAAGACCCCAAAACACATTTGCGACAATGGACCACAACATCCCGACTGTCAATCGTTTTGAGATAAAGGATGAAGTTGCGAAACGCCAGGTAACGGCGCTTGAAAGAAACTGTGAGGAATTTGGCGTGCGCCTTGCCGATCTTCACAGTGTGGATCAAGGGATTGTCCATGTCGTCGGACCTGAACTAGGCTTAACGCTTCCAGGGAAAACGATTGTGTGCGGGGACAGTCATACATCAACACATGGCGCTTTCGGCGCTCTTGCATTTGGAATCGGGACGAGTGAGGTTGAACATGTCCTTTCCACACAGACACTTTGGCAGCAGCGTCCAAAAACACTTGAAGTGCGCGTAGATGGAACGCTTCAAAAAGGGGTAACGGCAAAGGATGTCATCCTTGCTGTCATCGGCAAATACGGTGTGAAATTCGGCACAGGCTACGTCATTGAATACACTGGGGAAGTATTCAGAAATATGACGATGGATGAACGAATGACCGTTTGTAACATGTCAATTGAAGCAGGAGCAAGAGCAGGTTTGATTGCACCTGACGAGGTGACGTTTGAATATTGCAAAAATCGCAAGTACACGCCAAAAGGCGAAGAATTTGACAAGGCCGTAGAGGAATGGAAGGCGCTGCGCACAGACCCGGGCGCTGTTTACGATAAATCTATTGTCCTTGACGGCAACAAAATTTCCCCTATGGTGACATGGGGCATTAACCCGGGAATGGTTCTTCCTGTCGATTCTGAAGTTCCTGCGCCGGAAAGCTTTTCTGCAGAAGATGACAAAAAAGAAGCGATTCGCGCTTATGAATATATGGGACTTACTCCTCATCAAAAAATTGAAGACATTAAAGTGGAGCACGTATTTATCGGTTCCTGCACAAATTCCCGCATGACTGACCTTCGACAGGCTGCTGACATGATCAAAGGGAAGAAGGTAGCTGACAGTGTAAGGGCCATCGTCGTGCCCGGATCCCAAAGCGTGAAGCTTCAGGCTGAAAAAGAAGGGCTTGACCAAATTTTCTTGGAAGCTGGATTTGAATGGAGAGAGTCAGGCTGCAGCATGTGTTTGAGTATGAATAATGATGTTGTTCCTGAGGGAGAGCGCTGTGCATCAACCTCTAACCGCAACTTTGAGGGCAGACAAGGAAAAGGTGCAAGAACACATCTCGTCAGCCCGGCAATGGCTGCGATGGCTGCCATTCACGGACACTTCGTTGATGTCAGAAAGTTTTATCAGGAAAAAACAGTTGTGTAAGGAGTGCGCGAGATGGAACCTTTGAAATCACATACGGGGAAAGCGGCCGTATTAAATCGGATCAATGTGGATACAGACCAGATTATTCCTAAGCAATTTTTGAAGAGGATTGAAAGAACAGGCTACGGGCGTTTTGCATTCTTTGACTGGAGATATGATGCGAATGGTGAACCGAACCCTGAATTTGAATTAAACCAGCCTGTTTATCAAGGAGCTTCCATTTTAATAGCAGGAGAAAACTTCGGCTGCGGGTCATCGCGTGAACACGCTCCGTGGGCACTTGATGATTATGGGTTTAAAATTATCATTGCGCCGTCATTTGCTGATATTTTTCATCAGAACTGCTTTAAAAACGGCATGCTTCCGATCCGCATGCCATATGACAATTGGAAACAGCTTGTCGGCCAGTATGAAAACAAGTCATTGCAAATGACTGTTGACCTTGAAAATCAGCTGATTCATGACAGTGAAGGCAATCAAATTTCATTTGAAGTTGACCCGCATTGGAAAGAGATGCTGATCAACGGATATGATGAAATTTCATTAACGCTGCTGCTGGAAGATGAAATAAAGCATTTTGAATCACAAAGAAGCTCTTGGCTTCAAGCCTGAAAAAGCAGCCGGTATTTGTCCGGCGGCTTTTTTTGCCTGGTGAAACCTTTCATTTCTTGTGTTTGTTCACAGGTGTTGATACACTTGAACAAAATAAATGCCTGAAAGGAATATAGGTATGACGCATGACAAGAAGAACGCAAAAATTATTCCTTTTCCTCATCTGAAAGACCGCCTTGTGGAAAAAGGGATGTCATCACTAAAGGAAAAAAAGTATCAAGAAGCGCTTGAACTGTTTTCAGAAGCGATGAAATATGATGATACTGAATCCGATCTTCACTTAGGGATGGCCATCTGCTTTTTAGAGCTGGGCGAGCTGGAAGAGGCAAAAAGCGTGTGCGAGAAGATGCTCAAAGAAGGTTATGGCCATTATTTTACGGTTTTGCAGGTGTACATGACCATCTTAATTCAGCTCAAACAATACGAAGAAGTCAAAAGCACCATTGAAGCCGTTTTGGAAGAAAATCAGCTGCCGGCAGAAAGCGCCGAGCAATTTTATAAGCTGCTGGATTTCAGCCGGAAAATGACTGATCCGGATCGTGAGGATGAGGCTTGGGCTGAAGAATATGAGGATACAATTGACACCGAGAAAGTGCTGGCAAGCCCTGAGGAGCAAATGAATCTCATTCATTCCTTAAAAGACCGTAACGTAGCAAAGTATACAGGATTGCTCAAAACAATCCTCCAAGATCCCTCAGCCCATCCGATTATCAAAACGATGATTGTCATGCTGTTGGCTGAGCATGAGTACAGTAAGCCTGTGCACATTAGCAAATTTGGCGAGTCGTTGACTATTGAACCTTCTGAGATTGTCTCGCCTGATGCCGCCCCGATCCTGCACCGTGTTCTCAGGGTGCTGGATGAGACACTTGGAAATGAAAATCCAACCTTATATGCGGCAGTAGAAGAATTGTGGAGAAGACATTTATACGTTTTATATCCGTTCCAGCCGAAATTGCTGTCGGCTGACCTTTGGGCGGCTGCCCTGCATAAAGTCGGTTACGAGATGCACGGGATTGAAATTGAAAGCGAAGAACTTCATATGATGTATGAATTTACAGACAGAGAACTCGATGAAGCTTGCACAATGTTAAAAGATATTGAAGAAATTTCTTATTTGTAAATCGCGCCATATAGTTGAAAGCGCTATGTGTTATGTTATAATATAGTGGTTGTATTTGTGTATAACGGGTTATAAGAAATACGGTTGGACAGGCTTTGCAGTTCATTATTAACATCTATACATAATGATTCTGATCTTTGGCAGCTTTGTTTTTGTTGGACGAAGCCGTATGATTGCTTTAGAATGGAAGACCGACACAACCTGAATAGATTTTTGGAGGGAAACACATGTCTGTAAAATGGGAAAAACAAGAAGGCAACGAAGGCGTTTTAACGGTTGAAGTTGATGCTGAAACGTTTAAAACAGCACTTGATGATGCATTTAAAAAAGTAGTAAAACAAGTTTCAATTCCTGGATTCCGTAAAGGTAAAATTCCTCGCGGATTATTCGAACAGCGCTTTGGCGTAGAAGCTCTTTACCAAGATGCTTTGGATATTCTTCTTCCTGTAGAATACCCTAAAGCGGTTGAAGAAGCTGGAATCGAGCCTGTAGACCGTCCTGAAATCGATGTTGAAAAAATCGAAAAAGGCGAAAGCTTAATCTTCACTGCGAAAGTAACAGTAAAACCTGAAGTGAAGCTTGGCGAATACAAAGGCCTGGGCATTGAAAAAGACGACACAACTGTAACTGACGAAGATGTTCAAAACGAACTAAAAGCCCTTCAAGAGCGTCAAGCTGAGCTTGTTGTAAAAGAAGAAGGCGCCGTTGAAGAAGGAAACACAGTTGTTCTTGATTTCGAAGGATTCGTTGACGGCGAAGCTTTCGAAGGCGGAAAAGCTGAAAACTACTCTCTAGAAGTAGGTTCTGGTTCATTCATCCCTGGCTTCGAAGATCAATTAGTTGGCCTTGAAGCAGGTGCTGAGAAGGATGTTGAAGTGACATTCCCTGAGGAGTACCACGCTGAAGATCTTGCAGGCAAACCAGCTGTGTTCAAAGTGAAAATTCACGAAATCAAAGCGAAAGAGCTTCCTGAGCTTGACGATGAATTCGCAAAAGATATCGATGAAGAAGTGGAAACACTCGCTGAATTAACTGAAAAAACTAAGAAACGTTTAGAAGAAGCAAAAGAAAACGAAGCTGACGCTAAATTGCGTGAAGAGCTTGTTCTGAAAGCTTCTGAAAATGCTGAAATCGATGTTCCGCAAGCAATGGTCGACACTGAGCTTGACCGCATGCTGAAAGAATTCGAACAGCGTCTGCAAATGCAAGGCATGAACCTTGAGCTTTACACTCAATTCTCAGGCCAAGATGAAGCTGCGCTTAAAGAGCAAATGAAAGAAGATGCTGAAAAACGCGTAAAATCTAACCTGACTCTTGAGGCGATTGCGAAAGCGGAAAACCTTGAAGTATCAGATGAGGAAGTTGATGCTGAGCTTACTAAAATGGCTGAAGCATACAACATGCCTGTTGAAAATATTAAACAAGCCATCGGTTCTACTGACGCGATGAAAGAAGATTTAAAAGTTCGCAAAGCAATTGATTTTCTTGTAGAAAACCGTTAATATGGTGCATAATAATAGTACTAATAAAACAGGGCGCGAATCATTCGTGCCTTGTTTTGTACAATTATGAGTTATCTCTTTTTCTTGGGGCAATATAGTTAATGCAGGGCTGTTTTTTGTCATACATATAGAATGTGCAAGTCAGAAACACATTGTTACCGTCTTTTTGGAAAGTATGGTAAAATGCAATACATACTCGTTCGTTTCAAGAATCATTTTCTTTTGCTCTGCCGGTAAAAGAAAAAGTGAGACAAGATTAAGGGGTGAAAGAATGTTTAAATTTAACGAGGAAAAAGGACAATTAAAATGCTCGTTCTGTGGAAAAACACAAGATCAGGTTCGTAAGCTTGTAGCTGGACCTGGTGTATATATATGTGACGAATGTATCGAACTCTGCACTGAAATTGTAGAGGAAGAACTCGGAACAGAAGAAGAAGTAGAATTTAAAGACGTACCAAAGCCTCAGGAAATTCGCGAAATTTTGAATGAATATGTCATCGGCCAAGATCAAGCGAAGAAATCACTTGCTGTTGCTGTGTATAACCACTATAAGCGCATTAACTCTAACAGCAAAGTTGATGATGTTGAGCTTTCAAAAAGTAATATTTCATTAATCGGCCCTACGGGAAGCGGTAAAACCCTTCTGGCGCAAACATTAGCTCGCATTTTAAATGTGCCGTTTGCGATTGCAGACGCTACATCTTTGACTGAAGCTGGATACGTGGGTGAAGATGTAGAGAATATTCTCTTGAAGCTCATCCAAGCTGCTGATTATGATGTGGAAAAAGCCGAAAAAGGCATTATCTATATTGATGAAATCGATAAAGTGGCTAGAAAATCTGAAAACCCGTCTATCACACGTGACGTGTCAGGTGAGGGTGTACAGCAGGCATTGCTTAAAATTCTTGAGGGTACAGTGGCAAGCGTGCCGCCTCAAGGGGGACGTAAGCATCCTCATCAAGAATTCATTCAAATTGACACAACAAATATTTTGTTCATTTGCGGCGGAGCTTTCGATGGTATCGAACAAATCATCAAACGCCGTTTAGGCCAAAAAGTGATTGGATTCGGTGCCGACAATAAAGCTGCTGATCTTGAGAAAGAAGATCTTCTTTCAAAAGTGCTTCCAGAAGATTTGCTCCGTTTCGGGTTAATTCCTGAATTTATCGGACGTCTTCCGGTTATTGCAAGCCTTGAAAAGCTTGACGAAGAAGCATTGGTTGCGATCTTAACAAAACCGAAAAACGCTCTTGTTAAGCAATTCAAGAAAATGCTTGAGCTTGACAACGTTGAGCTTGAGTTTGAAGAAGAAGCGCTTTCTGAAATTGCTAAAAAAGCAATTGAACGCAAGACTGGAGCACGCGGACTCCGTTCTATCATTGAAGGCATCATGCTTGATGTGATGTTTGAGCTGCCTTCTCGTGATGACATTGAAAAATGTGTAATTACCGGGGCGACTGTGACACACGGAGAGCCTCCTCGCCTCTTATTAAAAGACGGCACTGAGGTAAGCCAAGATAAAACATCTGCATAAAGATAAGTACAAACCTCCTGAGTGGTAACACTCAGGAGGTTTTTTTGCATGCAACTCTTCCGGAAAAACGTTTATTCCCGTCTTCTATGGGAGATACTAGCAATCAGAGGAATGAATTGGATACATAAATTGTTTTTCAGGAGGGACCACCATGAGTTGGACAGGGATCGCGTTATTTATTCAGCTGTTTTTTGGGATCATCATCGGTTTGTATTTTTGGAATTTGCTTAAAAATCAAAGGACACAAAAGGTCACGATAGATAAAGAATCAAAGAAGGAAATGGAGCAGCTTCGGAAAATGCGCGCTATCAGCTTGTCCGAGCCATTATCTGAGAAGGTCCGCCCCAAAAGCTTTCAAGATATCGTCGGACAGGAAGACGGCATTAAAGCATTAAAGGCGGCTTTATGCGGGCCAAATCCTCAGCATGTGATTGTCTATGGGCCACCGGGAGTTGGGAAAACGGCTGCTGCGCGGCTTGTGTTGGAAGAAGCAAAAAAACATAAACAATCACCGTTTAAAGAGCAGGCTGTTTTTGTGGAACTCGATGCGACAACAGCCCGTTTTGATGAAAGAGGAATTGCCGATCCGCTCATCGGCTCTGTCCATGACCCGATATACCAAGGGGCCGGAGCGATGGGACAGGCTGGGATTCCGCAGCCGAAGCAGGGAGCTGTCACCCATGCCCATGGCGGTGTGCTGTTTATTGATGAAATAGGGGAGCTGCATCCTATTCAAATGAATAAAATGCTGAAGGTGCTTGAGGACAGAAAAGTCTTTTTAGACAGTGCGTATTACAGTGAGGAAAATACACAAATTCCGAATCATATTCATGATATTTTTCAAAATGGGCTGCCGGCTGATTTTCGCTTGATTGGCGCGACCACGAGAATGCCAAACGAAATTCCGCCAGCTATCAGGTCCCGCTGTTTGGAGGTTTTTTTCCGCGAGCTTGAAAAGGACGAGCTGAAAACGGTTGCTAAAACAGCAGCGGATAAAATTGAAAAAAATATCTCCGAAGAAGGCCTAGATCTTTTGACCAGCTACACGAGGAACGGGCGGGAAGCCGTCAATATGATTCAAATCGCAGCGGGGATGGCTGTAACGGAGAATCGGAAGGACATTACGATTGAGGATATCGAATGGGTCATTCACTCCAGTCAGCTTACTCCAAAGCACGAGCAAAAAATCGGTGTTGAACCACAGGTTGGCATTGTAAATGGGCTTGCAGTCTATGGGCCTAACAGCGGATCGCTTCTGGAAATCGAAGTGAGTGTAACCGCGGCTCAAGATAAAGGATCAATTAACATCACAGGAATAGCTGAAGAAGAAAGCATCGGCAGCCAATCAAAATCAATCAGACGAAAAAGCATGGCGAAGGGTTCGGTTGAAAATGTATTAACCGTGCTCCGGACAATGGGAATGAAGCCTTCTGATTATGATATTCACATCAATTTCCCAGGAGGGATTCCGATTGATGGGCCGTCAGCAGGCATTGCGATGGCGGCGGGGATTTTCTCGGCGATACACAAAATTCCTATTGACAATACCGTTGCGATGACGGGCGAAATCAGCCTGAACGGTCTTGTGAAACCCATCGGAGGCGTCATTCCGAAAATAAAAGCGGCCAAGCAGTCCGGTGCGAAAAAGGTGATTATCCCATATGAAAATCAGCAGGCCATCTTAAAGCAGATTGACGGGATCGAGATTATTGCAGTGAAGACGTTCCAAGAAGTGCTTGATGAAATTTTAGTGAATCCGCCAACGGAACAAAAACCGTTTCCTATTGAAATCAATAAAGAATCTGTTTAAACCCTATTTTGATAATAGGGTTTTTTTCATGAAGGACATCTTTTCCTTTTTCATATCAGAAAGAAAGGGTATACTACGAGGAGACTGTTTTATAGAAAATGGAACCATGCCGTTTATTGTACAAGGATGAAAAAGTTGTATTATAATGGTTCATACTAAAGTCACGGAGGTGTCAGTCACATGGCAGAAGAATTAAAACGCAGCATCCCGCTCCTCCCTTTAAGAGGTTTATTAGTGTACCCGACGATGGTTTTGCATTTAGATGTAGGACGTGACAAGTCGGTTCAGGCTCTTGAACAGGCAATGATGCATGATCATATGATATTTTTAGCCACTCAGCAGGATATTTCGATAGACGAACCTGGTGAAGACGAGATTTTCACTGTCGGCACCTATACAAAAATTAAGCAAATGCTGAAGCTTCCGAACGGTACGATTCGTGTGTTGGTGGAGGGCCTCAAGCGCGCCCATATCGTCAAATACAATGAACACGAGGATTACACGTCGGTCGACATTCAACTTATTCATGAAGATGATTCAAAAGATACAGAAGACGAAGCATTGATGCGGACTTTGCTAGACCACTTTGATCAGTACATAAAAATTTCTAAAAAAATCTCGGCCGAAACGTACGCCGCGGTTACTGATATCGAAGAGCCGGGCAGAATGGCAGACATCGTTGCTTCTCATCTGCCCCTTAAACTAAAGGATAAGCAGGATATTTTAGAAACGGCTGATGTCAAAGACAGGCTGAACAAGGTCATTGATTTTATTAATAATGAAAAAGAAGTGCTGGAGATTGAGAAAAAAATCGGCCAGCGCGTCAAACGTTCGATGGAGCGTACGCAGAAGGAATACTACTTGCGAGAACAAATGAAGGCGATTCAAAAAGAGCTTGGCGATAAAGAAGGCAAAACTGGCGAAGTTCAGACGCTGACGGAAAAAATCGAAGAAGCAGGCATGCCTGATCATGTGAAGGAAACAGCGCTTAAAGAATTGAACAGATATGAAAAAATTCCGTCAAGTTCTGCGGAAAGCTCTGTGATCCGCAACTATATCGACTGGCTGGTTGCTCTTCCGTGGACGGATGAAACAGATGATAAGCTTGATTTGAAAGAAGCAGGACGTCTCTTGGACGAAGAGCACCACGGGCTTGAAAAAGTAAAAGAACGTATTTTAGAATATTTGGCTGTCCAGAAGCTGACCAAATCCCTGAAAGGCCCGATTCTCTGTTTGGCAGGACCTCCAGGTGTCGGAAAAACGTCTTTAGCCAAATCAATTGCAAAAAGCTTGGGACGCAAATTCGTCAGAATCTCACTCGGAGGAGTTCGGGACGAATCAGAGATACGCGGACACAGACGGACCTATGTCGGAGCAATGCCTGGACGTATTATTCAAGGGATGAAAAAAGCGGGCAAGCTGAATCCGGTCTTCTTATTAGACGAAATTGACAAAATGTCATCTGATTTTAGAGGAGACCCATCATCTGCTATGCTTGAAGTGCTTGATCCAGAGCAAAACAGCAGCTTCAGTGATCACTATATTGAAGAAACCTTTGATTTATCCAAAGTGCTGTTTATCGCAACGGCGAACAATTTGGCCACAATTCCGGGTCCGCTCAGAGACAGAATGGAAATTATTAATATCGCAGGTTACACAGAAATAGAAAAACTTGAAATCGTAAAGGATCACTTGCTTCCAAAGCAAATCAAAGAACACGGGCTGAAGAAAAGCAACCTGCAGCTGCGTGATCAGGCGATTCTTGATATTATCCGCTACTATACGAGAGAAGCTGGTGTGAGAAGCCTTGAACGCCAGCTTGCCGCGATTTGCCGTAAAGCTGCAAAAGCCATTGTTGCTGAAGAGCGAAAACGGATTACGGTTACTGAGAAGAACCTTCAAGACTTTATCGGAAAACGTATTTTCAGATATGGACAAGCTGAAACAGAGGATCAGGTTGGTGTAGTGACAGGGCTTGCTTATACAACCGTTGGCGGAGATACGCTGTCGATTGAAGTATCGCTTTCTCCGGGGAAAGGGAAATTAATCCTGACAGGAAAGCTCGGAGATGTTATGAGAGAGTCTGCTCAGGCTGCATTCAGCTATGTGCGATCCAAAACAGAAGAACTTGGCATTGAACCTGACTTTCATGAGAAGTATGATATTCATATACATGTACCAGAGGGTGCGGTGCCAAAAGATGGTCCGTCAGCCGGTATTACGATGGCAACAGCGCTTGTTTCTGCTTTAACGGGACGGGCGGTTTCGCGTGAAGTTGGCATGACTGGGGAAATCACGCTTCGCGGGCGCGTGCTGCCGATCGGCGGCTTAAAGGAAAAAGCGCTTGGCGCACATAGAGCGGGATTAACGACCATTATTGCGCCTAAAGATAATGAAAAAGATATAGAGGATATTCCGGAAAGCGTCAGGGAGGGGCTGACATTTATATTGGCGTCCCACTTAGACGAGGTTTTGGAACATGCCTTAGTAGGAGAGAAGAAATGAAAGTCACAAAGTCAGAAATCGTGATCAGTGCAGTAAAACCGGAACAGTACCCTGAAGGGGGGCTTCCGGAAATCGCATTGGCCGGAAGATCGAACGTAGGAAAATCGTCTTTTATCAATTCATTAATCAATCGCAAAAATCTTGCGAGAACGTCATCAAAGCCGGGAAAAACACAAACGCTTAATTTCTACATTATCAATGATGAGTTGCATTTTGTGGATGTGCCGGGCTACGGTTTTGCCAAAGTGTCAAAGTCTGAGCGTGAAGCATGGGGCAGAATGATTGAAACCTATATCACGACACGCGAGGAATTAAAAGCTGTGGTGCAGATCGTTGATTTGCGGCATGCGCCATCTAATGATGATGTACAGATGTATGAATTTTTAAAGTATTACGGCATTCCTGTTATTGTTATCGCTACAAAGGCGGATAAGATCCCGAAAGGCAAATGGGACAAACACGCGAAGGTTGTCCGACAAACATTAAATATTGATCCGGAAGACGAGCTGATTCTCTTTTCTTCAGAAACGAAAAAGGGAAAAGACGAAGCTTGGGGAGCGATCAAAAAAATGATAAACCGGTAGAGGATCCTCTACCGGTTTTATTTATCGTATAGATTTTTTTCGTTTTATCAATAATAACAATAAACTGATTCCAATAAAGACAAACGGCCAATACTCCTTCAGAAGCGCTGTTGGAATATGCGCAGACTCAAGCCATGCCATAATTTGTTTGAAAAAGTACAAAAACAGGGAAAAACAAATCATCGACACAGCTTCATATACATATTCTTTTTTTTGAACGGCTGAAACGAGAAGTGAGAAGCCGATCATAAAGAGGAGCATTTCAAAATCATCCGGCCACCATACCCATTTCGGCTTGGCAAAAAAGTGTAAACCGATCCCGAAGAGAAGCAAACCGATAAAAAAATGGGGTGTAACGGCTTCTTTTTTTCCTTGATATACAAAGGCTGCGCCTAACAGCATGAGGAGAACAGGCCATTGATCCTGCCCTGAAAACAGTTCGGCTTGGCCGCTTTCAAGCCATGCATATACTGAAGCGGCAAGCAGCAGACAAGGGAATAAAATTGATTTTTGTTTCATGCATATCACCTTCTTGTTTTTTAGAGCTGATGTGTAGTAAATTTCTGCTGTTTTTGGTATTGTCAATAGGAATGCTTCTTTTCTCAGAAGCTTTTTCTAATATAGCATAAGAATTTTAAAATCTGTTCACATTTTGTGAAAGAAACTATGTTATAATTATTATAAATAATGAGTTCTATGTTAGAATGATTATAAATTAAGATTGGGTGTTGGGGGTGTAATTAGAGCGATGCATATACTTGTTGTGGGAGTAGATTATAAATCCGCCCCTATTGAGATACGTGAAAAAGTAAGTTTTCAGCCGAATGAGCTGGCAGAAGCAATGGTGCAGCTGAAAGAAGAGAAAAGCATTCTTGAAAACATCATTGTCTCAACCTGCAACCGCACTGAAATTTATGCGGTAGTCGACCAGCTCCATACCGGCCGTTATTATATAAAAAAGTTTTTAGCTGATTGGTTTCAATTAAGCAAAGAAGAGCTGTCACCGTTCTTAACGTTTTATGAGAGCGATGCCGCTGTTGAGCATTTATTCCGTGTAGCCTGCGGACTTGACTCTATGGTGATTGGCGAAACGCAGATTCTCGGACAGGTACGCGACAGCTTTAAAACAGCTCAGCAAGAAAAAACGATCGGGACTATTTTTAATGAGCTGTTTAAGCAGGCGGTTACAGTGGGCAAACGAACTCACGCAGAAACAGACATTGGCTCAAATGCGGTGTCAGTAAGCTATGCTGCAGTTGAACTTGCCAAAAAAATCTTCGGAAATCTTTCAAGCAAGCACATATTGATTCTCGGTGCGGGAAAAATGGGCGAGCTTGCTGCGGAAAACCTGCACGGACAGGGAATCGGCAAGGTCACTGTCATTAACCGAACATACTTGAAAGCGAAGGAGCTTGCAGACCGTTTCTCAGGTGAAGCGAGAAGCTTGAATCAGCTTGAAAGCGCGCTTGCGGAGGCTGATATTTTAATCAGTTCAACCGGTGCAAGTGAATTTGTCGTGTCCAAAGAGATGATGGAAAACGCGAATAAGCTTCGCAAGGGACGCCCGCTGTTTATGGTCGACATTGCCGTGCCTAGAGATCTTGATCCGGCGCTGAATGATCTTGAAGGTGTTTTTCTTTATGATATCGACGATCTGGAAGGCATTGTAGAAGCGAACATGAAAGAGCGGAGAGAAACAGCTGAAAAAGTTGAACTGTTAATTGAAGAAACCATTGTGGAATTTAAACAATGGATGAATACACTTGGTGTTGTGCCTGTTATTTCTGCATTGCGCGAAAAGGCGCTTGCCATCCAGTCAGAAACGATGGACAGCATTGAGCGTAAGCTGCCTCACTTAAGCACAAGAGAGAAAAAACTGTTGAACAAACACACCAAAAGTATTATTAACCAAATGCTTCGTGATCCGATTTTAAAGGTGAAAGAGCTTGCGGCAGATGCTGATTCTGAAGAAAAGCTCGCGTTGTTTATGCAGATTTTTGATATTGAAGAAGCTGCGGGCCGTCAAATGATGAAAACCGTTGAAAGCAGCCAGAAGGTCCACTCTTTTAAGAAGGCTGAATCAAAAGCGGGTTTTAGCCCACTTGTAAGTGAGTGAAAGCTGAATGATTGATACTGCAATGGCAAGACTTAATGAGGGGACAATCGTCATTTACGCGTTAAGTGTACTCTTTTATTTTATAGATTTTCTTCAACACAACCGGAAGGCTGGAAAAATGGCCTTCTGGTTGCTTTCTATTGTCTGGACTCTGCAAACCGTGTATTTGGCCTATTTTATGTGGGTGACGGGGCGGTTTCCGGTATTAAATGTGACGGAGGCGCTTTATTTTTATGCCTGGGTGCTTGTCACGCTGTCACTTGTACTGACAAAGCTTTTACGTGTTGACTTTATCGTGTTTTTTACAAATGTTATAGGATTTTCTATGATCGCCATTCACACATTTTCACCGACAGAGCAGCAGTCAGCTGCTTTTTCCGGGCAGCTTGTATCCGAGCTTTTGGTGATTCATATTACAATGGCGATTCTTTCATACGGCGCTTTTTCCCTTTCTTTTGTTTTTTCTGTGCTATATATGTTTCAATATCATCTGCTGAAAAAGAAAAAGTGGGGAAAATGGCTGTTGAGAATAGAAGATTTATCTAAGCTTGATTATATGGCGTATGTTTTAAATGTCATTGGGGTTCCGATGCTGCTGCTGAGTTTGATTCTCGGCGTCATATGGGCATATGTCTCACTAGAAACGCTGTATTGGTTTGACGCCAAAGTGCTTGGTTCGTTTGTCGTCCTGCTGCTGTACAGCTATTATCTTTATATCAGGCTGATTAAAGAGCTGCAAGGAAAGGTCGCTGCACTGTGGAATACGGCTTGTTTTCTGGTGCTGATGATCAATTATTTCCTGCTTGGAAGCCTGTCGCAATTCCATTGGTTCAGTTAAACGATGTCCCAAGCAGATTCGGGAGGAAAGAAATGATGAGAACGATTAAAGTAGGTTCCAGACGAAGCAAACTCGCTATGACTCAAACAAAATGGGTTATTCAAAAACTGAAGGAAATCAATCCTTCGTTTGCTTTTGAAATTAAAGAGATCGTGACAAAGGGCGACCGGATTGTCGATGTTACACTCTCAAAAGTGGGTGGAAAAGGGCTGTTTGTCAAAGAAATTGAACAGGCGCTTTTAAACGAAGAGATTGATATGGCAGTGCACAGCATGAAGGACATGCCTGCTGTTTTGCCTGAAGGCCTTGTGATCGGCTGCATTCCTGAACGGGAGGACCCGCGTGATGCCCTTATTTCAAAGAATCGCGTAAAGCTTTCAGAAATGAAGGAAGGTGCTGTCATTGGCACAAGCAGTTTAAGAAGAAGCGCGCAGCTTTTGATTGAGCGCCCTGACCTTACAATTAAATGGATTAGAGGTAATATAGATACAAGACTTCAAAAGCTGGAAACAGAGGATTATGACGCGATTATTTTAGCGGCTGCCGGCCTTTCTAGAATGGGGTGGAAGCAAGATGTCGTAACCGAATTCCTTGAGCCAGAGCGCTGTTTGCCTGCTGTGGGGCAGGGAGCACTGGCGATTGAGTGCCGAGAATCGGATGAAGCGCTGTTGGCGTTGTTTTCTCAGTTTACAGATGAATATACAAAACGGACTGTCTTAGCGGAACGTGCTTTTTTAAACGCGATGGAGGGCGGCTGCCAGGTTCCGATCGCGGGCTACTCCGTGTTAAATGGACAGGATGAAATTGAAATGACAGGTCTTGTCGCTTCACCTGACGGCAAAATCATTTTTAAAGAAACCGTCACCGGAAACGATCCGGAGGAAGTAGGAAAGCGCTGTGCCGCTCTTATGGCTGACAAAGGAGCAAAAGATTTAATTGATCGTGTAAAACGGGAGCTTGATGAGGATGGAAAATGATTTTCCGTTGGAAGGAAAAACAGTGCTTGTCACCCGGAATAAGGCACAGGCAACATCATTTCAGCAAAAAGTGGAGGCGCTTGGGGGTAAAGCGGTTTTAACCTCTTTGATTACGTTTCGCCGCGCTTTGCCGAATGATGTTGCGGAACAGGTAAGAGAGGATCTTGCCGCGCCAGGCTGGCTTGTTTTTACAAGTGTGAATGGGGCAGACTTCTTTTTTTCTTATCTGAAGGAAAATCAGCTTATTCTCCCTGCGTATAAAAAAATTGCAGCCGTCGGTGAAAAAACCGCCCGCCGTTTAAAAACGCATAACGTATCGGTTGATGTGATGCCACAGGAGTATATTGCTGAACAATTGGCTGACGCTCTTAAGCAGCATGCTGAACCGGGGGAGCCCATTACCGTGATGAAAGGGAATTTGTCACGTGATGTGATAAAACAAGAGCTTGTCCCGCTCGGTTTTGAAGTAAAGGAATGGGTTCTCTACGAAACGATTCCGGATGAAGAAGGCATTGAGGAACTGAAAGACGCTGCGGGTCAATATTCCTTTGACTATGTAACATTTACGAGTTCATCAACCGTACATACGTTTATGCATGTCTTGGGAGAAGAATTAAAAAAGTGGAAGGCGAATGGGACGGCCTGTATCAGCATTGGGCCTTTAACAAATGATGCCCTTCTGACGTACGGCATCACATCGCATACGCCTGATACATTTACAATAGATGGCATGCTTGAATTAATGTGCAGCATGTCAAGAGAGGAAGAGAGAATATGAGTCAATCATTTAATAGACACCGCCGCCTGCGGACATCAAAAGCAATGAGAGAAATGGTAAAGGAAACACGTTTGCATCCATCAGATTTTATTTATCCGATTTTTGTCGTTGAAGGGCTGGAAGGCAAAAAAGCTGTTCCGTCAATGCCTGATGTTTACCATGTATCATTAGATTTATTGAAGGATGAAGTAGCGGAGCTGGTCAAACTGGGCATTCAATCTGTTATCGTATTCGGCATCCCGGAAGAAAAAGATGATTGCGGAACACAAGCGTACCATGATCACGGAATTGTCCAAAAAGCCATCACAGAAATTAAAGAACACTTCCCTGAAATGGTTGTTGTCGCTGACACGTGCCTGTGCGAATACACAGACCACGGCCATTGCGGACTTGTCAAAGACGGAGTCATTCTCAATGATGAATCGCTGGAGCTTTTGGCGCAGACAGCTGTCAGCCAAGCGAAAGCAGGTGCGGATATCATTGCGCCATCAAACATGATGGACGGATTTGTTACAGTGATCAGAGAAGCACTTGATAAAGAAGGATTCGTCAATATTCCAATCATGTCTTACGCTGTGAAATATTCTAGCGAGTTTTACGGTCCGTTCCGTGATGCAGCAAACAGCACACCGCAATTCGGAGACCGCAAAACATATCAGATGGACCCTGCCAACCGTATGGAGGCACTCCGCGAAGCACAATCAGATGTCGAGGAAGGCGCGGACTTTTTGATTGTCAAACCTTCGCTTTCTTATATGGATATCATGCGTGACGTAAAAAATGAGTTTACTTTGCCGCTCGTCGCTTATAATGTAAGCGGAGAGTATTCAATGGTGAAGGCTGCAGCGCAGAACGGCTGGATCAAAGAAAAAGAAATTGTGTTGGAAATTTTGACAAGCATGAAGCGCGCGGGTGCCGACCTGATTATTACGTATCATGCGAAAGACGCAGCGAAATGGCTTGCGGAGTAATTTTATTCAGTTGACAGGAGTTGAGGCAGATGAGAAGCTATGAAAAATCAAAAACGGCTTTTAAAGAAGCGCAAAAACTCATGCCGGGCGGTGTGAACAGTCCCGTTCGCGCATTTAAATCGGTAGACATGGACCCGATTTTTATGGAGCGCGGAAAAGGCTCGAAAATCTTTGATATTGACGGGAATGAATATATTGACTACGTCTTGTCATGGGGGCCTTTAATTTTAGGGCATACAAATGACCGCGTCGTAGAAAGCCTCAAAAAAGTGGCTGAATATGGGACAAGCTTCGGTGCTCCGACTGAAGTAGAAAATGAACTGGCTAAGCTCGTCATTGATCGTGTGCCATCTGTAGAAATTGTACGAATGGTAAGCTCCGGAACAGAGGCTACAATGAGTGCCCTCCGTTTGGCAAGGGGCTATACGGGCCGCAACAAGATTTTAAAATTTGAGGGCTGCTACCACGGACACGGCGATTCTCTCTTGATTAAAGCTGGTTCAGGTGTTGCCACTCTCGGACTGCCTGACAGCCCGGGGGTGCCTGAAGGCATTGCGAAAAACACCATCACCGTTCCGTACAATGATTTAGAAAGTGTAAAGCTTGCTTTCCAGCAATTCGGTGAAGACATTGCGGGAGTCATTGTAGAGCCAGTTGCCGGAAATATGGGTGTTGTTCCGCCGCAAGAAGGTTTCCTGCAGGGTCTGCGTGATATCACTGAGCAGTACGGCTCCCTGCTGATTTTTGATGAAGTGATGACTGGCTTCCGGGTCGATTATAACTGCGCTCAAGGCTACTTCGGCGTAACGCCTGATCTGACTTGTTTAGGAAAAGTAATCGGGGGCGGACTTCCTGTCGGCGCTTATGGCGGAAAGGCAGAAATCATGGAGCAGATCGCTCCAAGCGGCCCGATCTATCAAGCTGGTACATTGTCAGGCAATCCGCTTGCGATGACGGCTGGCTTAGAGACATTGAAACAGCTGACACCTGATTCCTACAAGAATTTCATCAAAAAAGGCGACAGACTGGAAGAAGGAATTTCAAAAGCTGCCGAGGCTCATGGAATTCCGCATACCTTTAACCGTGCAGGTTCGATGATCGGTTTCTTCTTTACAAACGAACCAGTCATCAATTATGAAACAGCGAAATCATCTGATTTGAAGCTGTTCGCAAGCTATTATAAAGGGATGGCAAATGAAGGGGTATTCCTTCCGCCATCACAATTCGAAGGTCTTTTCCTCTCAACGGCCCATACTGATGAAGATATTGAAAACACAATCCAGGCAGCTGAGAAAGTATTTGCTGAGATCAGCCGCAGATAAGAGTGAAAACCGGTATCAAGGACTCCTTGTGCCGGTTTTTTCGTGCTCTCCCACTCATATTTTCTCCAGTTCATACATACACCTTTAGTGACATCTAATTTTAAGGATTAGATGAAAGGAGGATATGAACTTGCCGCAAAATCATCGATTGCAATTTTCTGTAGAAGAATCGATCTGTTTCCAAAAAGGACAGGAAGTTTCTGAACTGCTTTCTATTTCATTAGATCCTGATATTAGGGTTCAGGAAGTAAATGATTATGTATCAATCATAGGATCGCTTGAACTTACAGGTGAGTACAACATAGATCAAAACAAACATACCGAAGAGATTTATACAGATAAGCGGTTTGTTGAACAAGTCAGAAAGAGAGAGGATGGAAGTGCGGAACTGACTCACTGTTTTCCTGTGGATATTACCATTCCGAAAAATAAAGTGAGCCATTTACAGGATGTCTTCGTCTTTATTGACGCATTTGACTATCAATTGACGGATTCGCGCATTTTAACAATTCAAGCTGATTTAGCGATCGAAGGGCTTTTGGACGATACGCAAGACAAAGAGCCGGAGATACCTTTATATGAAGCTCCTGCGGCATTCAGGGAGGAAGAGCTTTCAGAGCCGCCGGCACATAGTATAGTAGAAGAACCGGGTGCATCATCGGCAGAGGAAGCAGTTCTTCAGCATGAACCGCCAGCTGAACCGCCAGAACTTTTTATCTCGAAAGCGGGGCTCCGTGAAGAACTGGAGACAGAAAAAGCAGAATCTGAGCCGCCTGAATCGGTTGCTTCAGAACCAGAGGCCAGAGAAGATGTGAAAGAGGAAGACGAGTCAGAAAAGCTTGCTGTGCCGGAAACGGAGGTTCGTGCTGAATCGGAAACAGAAGAATCTGAGCCAGAACCTGATCCTTCAGAAATAGAGATTCAAGAGATCGTTAAAGCAAAAAAAGAAACGGCTGAGCCGGCAGCTGCAATAGCGGATGTTCGTGAAGAAGCAGACTCTCCAGCGGAGACTGAGCTTCGTGAACACGCTGGAGCAGAAGAATCGCCTGCTTTGGAAGCTGAACTTCATTCAGAGACTGTGATTGCAGAGGAAAAAGAGGAAACAACAGTGTCTCCTAATCATGAATATGCGCTACGCCAAGAGGCTCAAAATGAAGAAGCAGCTCAATCGGATCAGGCTGATCCTACGCTTTGCCAAGAAGAGGCGGAAGCGGATGAAGCTTTGGAGAGTGTATCAGAGGCAGCTCTCTCCATAGAAGATAGCAGAGAAACAGCTTCAGCTGTATATGTGGAGAATGACAAAGCCGATTTACATTTCCATTTCAATCAAAAAACAAGCTCGGAGGAGGCATCTCAAGAAGAATTGCCTGAACCGGCATACCGTACCTTCCTGCCTGAACAAGAAGAGGAGGATTCTTTTTATTCAGCGCCTAAGCTGCTGGAGGAGGAAGAACAAGAGGAAGAGAGCTTCGAAATTGAAGTGAGAAAAACACCATCAGCTGAAGAGCCTAAGGAAGAAACACCTTTTCAATCCTTCCAGCTGCCTGAATCTTCTGAGACTGAAAGGAAGGAAACGGATGCTGTTCCTAGGGTTGCTCCTGCTGCTGAAACGAAGGAACCTCAAACAAAGGAAAGTGATAATTCTCTTTATTTAACAAAACTCTTTACAAAAGAAGCGGATGAGTTTTCGAGAATGAAAATTTGTATTGTGCAGCAGGAAGATACGATCGAGCGTTTATGCGAACGGTATGAAATTACATCCCAGCAGCTGATCAGGATGAATTCTTTAGCCTTGGATGATGAATTAAAAGCAGGACAGATTCTCTATATTCCTCAATATAAAAATAGCCATGCGTAAACCGTAAGTGATCGGAAAATGTGGTGAATGAAATGGAAGATACCCAATCGGTTCTTCAGGAATACGGACTGACTGCTCGATTTATTGAGCCTGTCAGTCCTCTTGTTTGGAAAGTGTATACAGACTACGGCATATTTGCCCTGAAAAAATTGAAAGAAGGTCGCGGCAAGCATTTTACAGATCATATGGTGGCGATTGAGGAAAAAGGCTTTCGTTCATTCGTTCCCGTTTACAGAACAAATAGCGGTGAGTTTTTCTCAGCAGGCATACAATACGGAGATACCTACTATTTAATGCCTTGGCTCCAATTTGACCAAGAGGAAGAACGGGATCAGAAACATGCTTATTTATTTAGAGAAACAGCCCGTCTTCACGAGAGAACCGCGCAGGAACTAAAGGTTAGACGTGATGAGATTGAACGTTATTACGGGCAAACGAAAAAAAAGTGGGAACAAGATAAAATTTTCTATGAGCAGTTTGTGGATAGAGCGGAGAAGGAGTGGTACCTTTCTCCTTTTGAACTCCAGGCCATAACCTATTTTTCAGAAACCATTTCCGCGGTGAATTTTGCGCTGGAACGGCTGGAGGACTGGTATGAGTCTGCAAAGGAAAAAGACGTTTCAAGGGTTGTAATGAACCACGGCAGCCTGTCTATACACCATTTTCTGTATAATGATGCCGGGACCGGATATTTTACAAACTTCGAAAGAGCATCTGTCGGTCCGCCGCAAAACGACCTGCTCGGCTTTTATACAAAAATGTTCAGAGGCTTTCCGAAAGCTTGTCCGGAATGCGTCGAATGGTTTTATGGATATACGAAATCATTCCCTTTGCGTGAAGCGGAAGTCAGCCTTTTTCTCAGCTATATGGCATATCCGGCAGCCATGTACAAGGTGCTGAACGGTTATCAAACTGGGAAAAGACAGCATGAAAAAGAGGAATGTACACAATTATTAAAGGCTTATTGGCAAATGAAAAATATAGAGCCGTTTGTGATGAAAATCCATCAGATTGAACAAGAGAAAAAATTTCAGGCTGAAAACGAGTCCACGTCTTAATGGCGCGGACTTGTTTGTTTATATCCATTCTAAATGAAGGGCGCAAGCTAAAAAGATTAGGATTGCGAGCAGCAAAACATCAAAGGTTGTCGGAAAGAAAATGGTTCTGATTCCTTGAAAAATCGTAATGGGAATAATCACTTGTGCGGATACAAGCCGAATTTGCCTTACCCATGGCGGCAGCGAATAAGAGCTGAAACGTTTCTTCACGGTGCATCCTCCTCTACGCATTTACAAGCATCATATGTAAACTTGGGCAATAGGTGCCTGCCCATCTGTATAGAAAGCGGTGTTTTTGGAAAAGATGATTGACGAATCAAAAACACTTTTACTATAATAAAGAACATAAATAATGTATACAATGAGCTGATAAATACACCTGCTTAGAACGGGAAGAGTACAAAAAAGGCGCATGCAGAGAGAGAAGCCGTTTGCTGAAAGGCTTCTTATGTTGTCTGATTGGAAGGTCGCCCGGGAGCATAATTTCTTGAAAGAAGAGTAGAGAAATTCGGGAAACACCCGTTATCCGTTATAAGTGCATGAACTGATAGAGTTCATGAAAAAAGGTGGTACCGCGAAAGAGCTTTTCGTCCTTTTACAGGGATGAAGAGCTCTTTTTTCGTTCTCAGCCATTTTTAAACATGCTGGAGGGTTATGATGGAAACGAATGAACAAACAATGCCGACGAAATATGATCCGGCAGCGGTTGAAAAAGACCGATATGATTTTTGGCTAAAAGGCAAATTTTTTGAAGCGGGCAGTGACCAGACAAAAGAGCCATACTCTGTTGTCATCCCGCCGCCAAACGTAACAGGAAGACTTCACCTTGGCCACGCATGGGACACAACGCTGCAAGACATTGTAACAAGAATGAAACGCATGCAGGGCTATGATGTGCTGTGGCTTCCTGGCATGGACCACGCCGGCATCGCGACACAGGCTAAAGTAGAGGCGAAACT
Source organism: Bacillus sp. LJBS17 (assembly GCF_019334685.1). Taxonomy (NCBI): domain Bacteria; kingdom Bacillati; phylum Bacillota; class Bacilli; order Caryophanales; family Bacillaceae; genus Bacillus; species Bacillus sp. LJBS17. The sequence continues at coordinate 2,786,783 of NZ_CP079759.1, read as the reverse complement.
TCGTGAAGAAGGCAAATCCCGCTACGATTTAGGCCGTGAAAAATTCCTCGAAGAAACGTGGAAGTGGAAGGAAGAATATGCTGACTTTATTCGCAGCCAGTGGGCGAAATTAGGTCTTGGCCTAGATTATTCCCGTGAACGTTTTACGCTGGATGAAGGCTTGAGCAAAGCGGTAAGGGAAGTATTCGTTAAGCTTTATGAAAAAGGCCTGATCTACAGAGGCGAATATATTATTAACTGGGACCCAGCGACAAAAACAGCCCTATCCGACATTGAGGTGATTTACAAGGATGTTCAAGGCGCATTCTATCATATGAGCTATCCGCTTGCTGACGGTTCAGGCTCAATTGAAATTGCGACGACACGTCCTGAAACAATGCTCGGTGATACAGCTGTTGCCGTTCACCCTGAAGACGAGCGCTATAAACACCTTATCGGAAAAACGGTGATCCTGCCGATTGTAAATCGTGAAATTCCGATTGTCGGTGATGACTATGTTGATATGGAATTTGGTTCAGGTGCCGTGAAAATTACGCCTGCTCATGATCCGAACGACTTCGAGCTTGGCAACCGCCACAATTTAGAACGCATCCTTGTCATGAATGAAGATGGCACGATGAATGAAAATGCGCTCCAATATCAAGGTATGGATCGTTTTGAATGCCGCAAAAAGCTCGTGAAAGATTTACAGGAGGCGGGAGTTCTCTTCAAGATCGAGGATCATATGCACTCTGTCGGCCATAGTGAACGAAGCGGGGCTGTTGTGGAGCCTTATCTTTCTACACAATGGTTTGTGCGCATGCAGCCGCTTGCTGATGCAGCGATTGAGCTGCAAAAGAAAGAAGAAAAGGTCAACTTTGTGCCTGACCGTTTCGAAAAAACGTATTTACACTGGATGGAAAATATCCGCGACTGGTGTATCTCCCGTCAATTGTGGTGGGGCCATCGTATTCCTGCCTGGTATCATAAAGAAACAGGCGAGCTATATGTCGGGCTTGAAGCGCCGGAAGACAGCGAAAATTGGGAACAGGATACAGACGTACTGGATACATGGTTCAGTTCTGCGCTATGGCCTTTCTCCACAATGGGCTGGCCTGATGTAACGGCTGAAGACTTTAAACGCTACTATCCGACAGATGTTCTCGTGACAGGGTACGATATCATTTTCTTCTGGGTATCACGCATGATTTTCCAAGGCATTGAATTTACAGGCGAGCGCCCGTTCAAAGATGTTTTAATCCACGGCTTAATCCGTGACGAGCAAGGCCGGAAAATGAGTAAATCTCTTGGCAACGGTGTCGACCCGATGGATGTGATTGACAAGTACGGAGCCGATTCTCTGCGTTATTTCCTTGCGACTGGAAGCTCTCCTGGCCAGGATCTGCGCTTCAGCTATGAAAAAGTGGAATCGACCTGGAATTTTGCCAATAAAATTTGGAACGCCTCCCGTTTTGCATTAATGAATATGGATGGCATGACGTACGATGAGCTTGATCTGTCAGGCGAAAAGTCAGTCGCTGACAAGTGGATTTTAACGCGATTAAATGAAACGATCGAGCACGTGACCCAGCTTGCTGACCGATATGAATTTGGTGAAGTAGGACGCCATTTATATAACTTTATTTGGGATGATTTCTGTGATTGGTATATTGAAATGGCGAAGCTTCCGCTTTATGGAGAAGACGAAGCGGCTAAGAAAACTACCCGTTCCATCCTTGCTTACGTACTTGATCAAACGATGCGTCTGCTCCATCCGTTTATGCCATTCTTAACGGAGGAAATTTGGCAGCACCTTCCTCACCAAGGGGAATCGATTACAGTAAGTCAATGGCCTGCAGTAGTGCCGGAGCATACCGATACTGAAGCGGCAGCTGACATGAAGCTTCTTGTTGAGCTGATCCGTTCTGTGCGCAATATCCGTAGTGAAGTCAATACGCCAATGAGCAAGCAGGTTGAACTGTACATTAAAACAAGCACAGACGAAATAGCAGCCCGCCTCGAAGCGAACCGTTCATATGTTGAACGCTTTACGAATCCGAGCGTGCTTAAAATCGGCACCGATATTGAGGCTGTTGATAAGGCGATGACGGCCGTTGTCTCAGGAGCAGAGGTTATTCTTCCGCTTGAAGGCTTAATCAATATTGATGAAGAAATTGCCCGTCTGCAAAAAGAATTTGATAAACTGACAAAAGAAGTTGAGCGTGTCCAAAAGAAACTTGGAAATGAAGGATTTATGAAAAAAGCGCCTGCACACGTAATTGATGAAGAACGTGAAAAAGAAAAAGATTATGTGGCGAAGCGTGACGCTGTTCAAAAACGAATGGCTGAGCTGAAGGGTTAATGAAAAGCCGGGGCGGTTTCTAGAGAAACCGCCTTGTCTTATAAAAGAGGGGATTATCATTGTTTACTGCATATCAAGATGCGCGCAGCTGGATTCACGGGAGGCTGAAATTCGGGGTGAAGCCCGGACTTGGCCGAATGAAACAGCTGATGGCGCGGTTAGGACATCCTGAAAAAAAAATCCGAGCGTTCCACGTCGCAGGAACAAACGGTAAAGGATCAACTGTCGCTTTTATCCGTTCTATGCTGCAGGAAGCCGGATATACGGTTGGAACATTTACATCGCCTTATATTATTACGTTTAATGAACGGATCAGCGTAAACGGGATACCGATTTCAGATGAGGAATGGACAGCACTCGTCAATCAAATGAAACCGCACGTTGAAGCCCTTGATCAAACGGAATACGGACAGCCGACAGAATTTGAAATTATGACGGCCTGTGCATTTTTATATTTTGCAGAATTTCATAAGGTCGATTTTGTTATTTTTGAAACAGGTTTGGGCGGTAGATTCGATTCTACTAATGTGGTTGAACCGCTCTTAACTGTGATTACAAGCATTGGACACGATCATATGAATATTTTGGGAAACACCATTGAAGAAATTGCAGGAGAAAAGGCCGGTATTATTAAAGAAGGTATTCCAATCGTTACAGCAGTTACCCAGCCGGAAGCTTTACAGGTCATCCGCCATGAAGCTCAACGGCATGCTGCGCCGTTCCAGTCATTGCATGATGCATGTGTTATTTTCAATGAAGAGGCTCTGCCTGCAGGAGAACAGTTTTCATTCAAAACGGAAGAGAAATGCTATGAAGATATTCGGACATCTCTGATTGGCACCCATCAAAGACAAAATGCTGCTTTGTCCATTTTGGCTGCGGAGTGGCTCAATAAGGAGAATATCGCCCATATCAGTGACGAAGCGTTAAGGAGCGGGCTTGTGAAGGCTGCTTGGCCGGGACGGTTAGAGCTTGTTCAGGAACATCCTCCGGTATATTTAGACGGTGCGCATAACGAAGAAGGTGTTGAAAAGCTGGCGGAAACGATGAAGCAGCGTTTCGCCAATTCACGCATTACTGTGGTGTTTAGCGCGTTAAAGGACAAACCGTATCAGAACATGATTAAAAGACTGGAAACCATTGCTCATGCGATTCATTTTGCTTCTTTTGATTTCCCGCGTGCTTCTCTTGCAAAAGATCTCTATGATGCAAGTGAAATCAGCAATAAAAGCTGGAGTGAAGATCCAGACGATGTGATCAAATTCATAGAAAGCAAAAAGGGCTCAAATGAAATTACGCTGATTACCGGATCTCTTTACTTTATTTCTGACATTCGAAAAAGGTTGAAATAAAAGCATCCGGCTCCGGCAGAATCAAAAAAAGATTCTGCCGTTTTTTTCATGTGTAAAATTGAATATTCCCAATTGGAGCTCAGGATGTCCATTTTGCTACAATCCATACCAGAACTCAATGAGTAAAGGTGTGTTGTCTATGCTATCCATTCTTTTTATCTTCGGGCTTATCCTTGGTTCTTTTTACTATACGGCCGGGTGCCGTATCCCCTTACATCTATCTATTATTGCGCCCCGTTCATCATGCCCGTTTTGCCGGCGAACATTAACTCCTGCAGAATTAATTCCCATCCTGTCATTCCTATTTCAAAAAGGTAAATGTAAAAGCTGCGGGCATAAGATTTCTTTTATGTATCCCACAGCAGAGCTTGTGACAGCGTGTTTATTTGCTGCCGCAGGAATACGCTTTGGCGCATCGCTGGAACTGTTTCCCGCTGTGGTGTTTATCTCTCTTCTCATTATTGTTGCAGTGACAGATATTCATTTTATGCTGATTCCAAATCGAATATTGATTTTCTTTCTTCCCTTTTTGGCGGCCGCGAGATTGATTTCTCCGCTTGATTCCTGGTATGCAGGCCTGTTAGGTGCGGCAGCCGGATTTCTGTTTCTGGCTGTAATTGCCGCAATCACCCATGGGGGAGTAGGGGGAGGAGATATTAAATTATTTGCGGTGATTGGCTTTGTGCTTGGTGTGAAGATGCTGGCAGCTGCCTTTTTCTTTTCTGTTTTGATAGGTGCATTATATGGAGCGGCAGCTGTTCTGACTGGTAGACTCGCTAAAAGGCAGCCGCTTCCCTTCGCCCCCGCTATAGCCGCAGGGAGCATTTTAGCCTATTTATACGGTGACTCTATCATTTCTTTTTATATCAAAATGGCATTGGGCTGACTGCTGAAAAATTTGACGAACGTTTTTTGGACAAGGCGACAAAAGTCTTGTTCTTTTTTTCTTTGCCTGTGCTAAAGTGTGTAGCATGAAAAGCCGACAAGAACGGTCAAGCAAATGAAGGGAGGAAGCGGAATTGAAAAAAAGAAAGAATAAAAAAAACAGTAAAGCCGCAGAAAAAGCCCTCAAGGTGACGATTAATGGAAAAGAAGAGACGGTTTACGAACAAGAGACGCCTGAGACAGAGGCGAATAAAAGCATGACATTTTCAAATTGGGAGGAAAAAAGACAGGCAGAACAAGAGGTTGCGGCATCCCAGGAACACCCTGATGAAGATGAATTCAATTGGGATTCCGAGGAGGACAAGGTGTTTAAAGAGGACCCTAAAGTTGTTCCTCCTTTTCAAAAGAAAAAAACAAAGCTTTATGCAAAAGGAAAGACCGGGGCTGCCAAACCGGTAAAAAGAGTGGCCGCGACGATTGCCTTCGCGGCTGTCATTGGCACTGGATTAGGGTTATTCGCGTTAAACATATCGGGGAATAAAGAAGCGTCAGCACCGGCCTCTTTAGAGGATTCTTTAGGCAGCCAAACGGCAAAAGCAGGGGATACTTCAACTGAAAAACAAACTTCAGGCGCAGAAAAACAAGCGGCACAAACTGAAGGTACATACAAAACATACGCTGTGCAAGCCGGAAAATTTTCAAATGAAAAGGGCGCCGAAACGTTAACAGAACAATTGACCGAAAAAGGATATTCCGCCGTGTCACTGTCAAAGGATGATGGGTATACGTATGTCATCGCGGGCTTAGCCACTGATAAGGATGTCTCACAGCAGTTAGGACAGGTTTTAATCGACAGTGATTTTGAAGCCTGGGGAGGCAAGGAGCTTTCCTTATCAATAGAGTCAGATATGACAGATACTTTTAAGGAAACAGCGGAGCTTGCAGCAAAGGCGATTCTCGGCGAAGACATTACAAAAGCGAGTGTAGAGAAAATAGAAAAGTCGCTTGGTGAAACAAAAGCGTCAGAAACAGGAGAGAAAAAAGCGATTTTGCAGGCTTTAAAGGAATTAGAGGATCCAAGTGCTGAAGCCGGGTGGAAGGCTCAGCAGGAGCTGTTAGCCGTCGTAAAATAAGAGATAGTGCCCTGAGCCTTCGTCCTTTAGTGACAGGCTTTTTTTATTTTGTCATGAAAAAGTTATTTTTCTGAAATTGTGACAAGCCTCGTGATTTGGTAGGATAAACGAGTATCTTTTTTTCTTAAGCAAACCCTGAAAGGATGACGAACATGACAAAACCGCTAATACTTGCATCACAATCTCCGCGCAGGAAAGAACTCCTCGATCTTCTCCAGCTGCCCTACTCCATTATTGTCAGTGAAGTAGAAGAAAAATTAAATCGAAACTTTTCACCAGAAGAAAACGTCCAATGGTTGGCAAAACAAAAAGCTAAGGCTGTAGCTGATCTCCACCCGCATGCAATCGTTATCGGTGCTGATACAATGGTATGCCTTGACGGCGAATGCCTTGGCAAACCGCAGGATCAAGAAGAAGCTGCTTCTATGCTGAGGAGGCTTTCAGGCCGAAGTCACTCAGTAATAACCGCGGTCAGCATTCAAGCTGAAAATCACAGCGAGACTTTTTATGATAAGACAGAAGTTGCGTTTTGGTCCCTCAGTGAAGAAGAGATTTGGACGTATATTGAAACAAAAGAGCCGATGGATAAAGCAGGTGCATACGGCATCCAAGGAAGAGGCGCGCTTTTTGTAAAGAAAATAGACGGAGATTATTATTCAGTCATGGGTCTTCCTATATCAAAAACAATGAGAGCTCTTCGCCATTTTGATATAAGGGCATGACGGTTCTATAAACGGGAAGGGAAAGAAAAGGAGTGCTTGGTCATACAAGATCTGCCATTAAAACTCAAAGATTTCCCAATGAAAGAAAAGCCAAGAGAACGGCTCCTGAAAGTCGGAGCCGAGAACTTAGCGAATCATGAACTTTTGGCTATATTATTGCGGACAGGGACTAAACACGAATCTGTTTTGGACCTGTCAAACCGGCTGCTGCGCTCATTTGACGGGCTGCGTCTGCTCAAGGAAGCATCGGTTGAAGAGCTGTCAAGCATCCCGGGAATCGGTATGGTAAAAGCGATTCAAATACTGGCTGCAGTTGAGCTTGGAAGCCGGATTCATAAATTAGCCAACGAAGAACATTTCGTTATTCGCTCCCCGGAAGACGGCGCTAATCTTGTCATGGAGGATATGCGCTTTTTAACCCAGGAGCATTTTGTCTGTTTATACTTAAATACAAAAAATCAAGTCATCCATAAACGCACCGTATTTATCGGAAGCCTGAATTCATCTATTGTCCACCCGCGAGAGGTGTTTAAAGAAGCGTTTAAACGATCTGCCGCTTCCTTTATCTGTGTTCATAATCATCCTTCTGGAGATCCGACGCCGAGCAGGGAAGATATTGAAGTGACAAGACGGCTGTTTGAATGCGGAAACCTGATTGGCATCGAGCTGCTTGACCATTTGGTGATCGGGGATAAAAAATTTGTGAGTTTAAAGGAAAAAGGATATTTGTAACACTTTTTTTTTCGTCGAATTAAGCTATAATAGAGTTTATGAGTTTTTCCCTTTAGGGTATTTTTGCTTTAAGAAAGGAAGATACATACATATGTTTGGAATTGGTGCTAGAGACCTTGGTATAGATCTTGGAACTGCGAATACGCTTGTTTTTGTAAAAGGAAAAGGAATTGTTGTGAGAGAGCCGTCAGTTGTCGCTTTGCAGACGGATACGAAATCGATTGTCGCTGTCGGAAATGATGCGAAAAATATGATTGGACGGACACCGGGCAATGTGGTGGCTCTTCGCCCGATGAAAGACGGCGTTATCGCTGATTATGAAACAACGGCGACGATGATGAAATATTACATCAATCAGGCCATAAAAAATAAAGGCATGTTTGCCAGAAAACCATATGTAATGGTATGTGTCCCATCAGGCATTACAGCTGTTGAAGAACGCGCTGTTATCGATGCGACAAGACAGGCTGGAGCACGTGACGCGTATCCGATTGAAGAGCCTTTTGCCGCAGCAATCGGAGCCAATCTGCCAGTTTGGGAGCCGACTGGAAGCATGGTTGTTGATATCGGGGGCGGTACGACAGAAGTTGCGATTATTTCCCTCGGAGGCATCGTAACGTCTCAGTCAATCCGTGTAGCCGGTGATGAGATGGACGACGCAATTATCAACTACATCAGAAAAACGTACAACCTGATGATCGGTGACCGTACCGCTGAAGCGATTAAAATGGAAATCGGATCTGCAGAAGCTCCTGAAGAATCCGACAACATGGAAATCCGCGGCCGCGATTTGCTCACAGGTCTGCCGAAAACAATTGAAATTACAGGAAAAGAGATTTCTAACGCTCTACGCGACACTGTATCTACAATTGTCGAAGCAGTGAAGAGCACACTCGAAAAAACACCGCCTGAGCTTGCAGCAGATATCATGGACAGAGGTATAGTGTTAACCGGCGGCGGAGCGCTTTTGCGCAATTTGGACAAAGTCATCAGCGAAGAAACAAAAATGCCGGTCCTTATCGCCGAAGACCCGCTTGATTGTGTAGCGATCGGAACAGGGAAAGCACTGGAGCACATCCATCTTTTCAAAGGGAAAACTAGATAATCGGGAGTTCAATAGAAGAGGTGTAACACGATGCCGAATAAGCGGTTAATGCTATTACTTCTGTGTATTATCATATTGGTGGCTATGATTGGATTTTCGCTGAAGGGCGGCCGCAATACCACCTGGCCTGAGAAAGTGATCGGCGATACGACGGGAGTATTTCAAAATATTTTTCATACGCCTGCCGAATTTTTTGCAGGAATATTTGAGAACATCAATGATTTAAAAAACACATACAAAGAAAACGAGCGTCTAAGAGAAAAACTTGACGGACAGACACAATATGAAGCCAAGCTTCAAGAGCTTGAGGAAGAAAACAAATCCTTGCGTGACGAGCTTGGCCATGTCAAATCGATTAAAGATTACAAGCCGATTTTAGCAACGGTCATCGCCAGAAGCCCTGATAATTGGGCCAAACAGGTCACCATTAACAAGGGGACTCAGCAAAACGTAGCGAAAGATATGGCCGTTACAAACGAAAAAGGCGCATTAATCGGCAAGATCAAAAGCTCCGGACTTAACAATTTTACGTCTACTGTTCAGCTTTTAAGCGATACTGACCGCAATAACAGAGTCGCGACAAAAATTTCCGGAAAAAAAGGCAGCAAAGGCTACGGCTTGATCGAAGGATATGACAAAGAGAAAAAACGTCTTAAGATGACAATTATTGAGCGTAAAGATAAACAAGACGTGAAAAAAGGCGATCTTATTGAAACATCAGGGACAGGCGGTGTTTTCCCAGAAGGGCTGACAATCGGTGAAGTGACTGATATCGAGTCAGATTCCTATGGATTAACGAAGGTTGCTTATGTAAAACCTGCGGCTGACCTTACAGATTTAAATAATGTGATCGTTGTTAACCGTGACGTGCCGACTGTCGATACAGAGGAGGAAGGATCGTGAAACGTTTCCTTCTCCCTTTCGTTATGATGCTTGTTTTTTCTGCGGAAAGCATTTTTACAGATTTGATGCATTTTCCTTTCGTTACAGATGACCAAGTGCTCGCCCCGCGTTTTTTGATGCTTGTATTGATATTCATGTCGGCTTTTATCAACCAAAAACACGCGATGATTTACGGATTTATTTTTGGTTTTCTATATGACATGAACTATACAAGTCTATTAGGCGTTTACATGTTTGGTTTTGCAGGGCTATGCTATTTGGCTTCAAAAGCGTTTAAAGTGTTACATACAAACGCATTTGTAGTGATATTGATAGCAGTTCTGGCTGTCTGTCTGCTCGAATTTTACGTATTCGGCATTCAGTCTTTGATTCATAAAGATATTATGACGTTTAACGGATTTGTGCTTGACCGGTTTATACCGACAATTTTATTAAATATTGCAGCAGCTCTTATTCTTGTTCTGCCATTTAGATTGTTTTTTATGAGTCTAAAGAAAGAATTGAGAGATGAGTAAAAAGGATTTTATCTTTTTTTGACGAAATGAGTATGTTGTTGAGGTGAATATTGTGAAGACCAAAAAGCAGCAATATGTAACAATAAAAGGAACAAAGAATGGACTAACATTGCATCTGGATGATGCGTGTTCTTTTGATGAGCTTCTCGATGGTCTTCAGAATATGCTGTCAATTGAACAATATACCGATGGAAAAGGCCAGAAAATCAGTGTTCATGTTAAGCTGGGAAATCGCTTTTTATATAAGGAGCAAGAGGAACAGCTAACCGAATTGATTGCGTCAAAGAAAGATTTGTTTGTTCATTCTATTGACAGTGAAGTCATTACTAAAAAAGAAGCACAGCAGATAAGAGAGGAAGCCGAAATTATTTCTGTTTCAAAAATTGTCCGTTCAGGCCAAGTACTGCAGGTAAAAGGCGACTTGCTCCTGATCGGTGACGTGAATCCCGGCGGAACAGTCAGGGCCGGAGGGAACATTTTTGTTCTGGGCTCACTGAAAGGAATCGCGCATGCCGGATTTAATGGAAATAATCAAGCGGTCATCGCCGCCTCTGAAATGCTTCCGACACAATTAAGAATCAATCATGTGTTAAATCGCTCCCCAGACCACATTCAAAAAGGGAACGAAATGGAATGTGCTTATTTAGATACAGACGGAAATATGGTCATTGAACGCCTTCAACATTTGGCTCATTTAAGACCTGATCTAACAAGGCTTGAGGGAGGAATGTGAATTGGGTGAGGCTATCGTAATAACTTCGGGAAAAGGCGGAGTAGGTAAGACAACAACATCTGCGAACCTCGGTACCGCCTTAGCCATTTTAGGGAAGCGCGTATGCTTAGTAGATACTGATATAGGACTGCGCAACCTTGATGTTGTAATGGGTCTTGAAAATAGAATTATTTACGATCTGGTAGACGTTGTAGAGGGCAGATGCAAAATGCATCAGGCGCTCGTAAAAGACAAACGTTTCGATGATCTGCTCTATTTAATGCCCGCTGCTCAAACGAGCGATAAGACAGCTGTTGCTCCTGAACAAATTAAAAACATGGTCCGAGAGCTCAAACAGGAATTTGACTATGTCATCATAGACTGTCCTGCCGGAATCGAGCAAGGGTACAAAAATGCCGTTTCCGGAGCTGATAAAGCGATTGTGGTCACTACGCCTGAAATCTCAGCTGTTCGTGATGCTGACCGTATTATAGGGCTGCTGGAGCAAGAGGAAAATGTTGAATCGCCGCGGCTCGTTGTAAACAGAATCAGAAATCACTTGATGAAAAACGGTGACACGATGGATATCGACGAAATCGTACAGCATCTGTCGATCGATTTGCTCGGAATCGTGGCTGATGATGATGAAGTCATCAAAGCTTCCAATCATGGCGAACCGATTGCGATGGACCCTAAAAATCGCGCTTCCATTGCATATCGCAATATTGCCCGCCGCATCTTAGGTGAATCTGTTCCTTTACAGGTGCTTGAAGAGCAAAACAAAGGAATGATGGCTAAGATTAAGTCATTTTTCGGAGTAAGATCTTAATGTGATAGAATCAAAGAGAAGAATCTGACAAAGCATATGCTGTGTCAGATTTTTTTGTTTTTGCCTGCTTTGTTCTTGACTAAACCGAATATTTGCCATGGACAAGACATATGATGTACAAACCCAACGAATGCAAAGGATGATGGCAATGAGTCACAGAGCAGATGAAATCAGAAAACGATTAGAGAAAAGAAGAAAGCAGCTTTCCGGCTCAAAACGTTTCTCTACTCAGACAGTTTCTGAAAAGCAGAAACCCCCGTCCTGGGTGATGGTAACGGATCAGGAAAAGCATGGAACACTTCCGGTCTACGAAGATAATATGCCAACATTCAACGGAAAACACCCATTGGTGAAAACAGATTCAATTATCCTGAAATGTCTTCTGTCGGCCTGCCTTGTTCTCGTTTCAGCTATAGCCTATAAAACAAACATTGGACCCGTCAGTCAGATTAAACCCGCCGTAGCCAAAACCTTTGAAACTGAATTTCAATTTGCCTCAGCAAGCCATTGGTTCGAAACCAAATTCGGAAATCCGCTTGCTTTCCTGGCTCCTGAACACAAAAATAAGGAACAGCAAATTGAAGTAGGCAAAGATCTGATCGCGCCTGCATCCGGGAAAGTACAGCAGGATTTTCAGGACAATGGGGAAGGAATTAAAGTCGAAACAAGCAGCGATAAGATTGATAGCGTAAAAGAAGGCTATGTGGTTGAAGTCAGCAAAGACAGCCAGACGGGACTGACGGTTAAGGTGCAGCATGCTGACAACACCTATAGTATCTATGGCGAGCTCAAAGATGTGGATGTTGCTTTATATGATTTTGTGGATAAAGGCAAAAAGCTCGGTTCGATTAAGCTTGATGATCATAATAAAGGGGTCTATTATTTTGCCATGAAAGACGGCGATAAATTTATTGATCCGATTCAGGTGATTACATTTGAATAAATGGCTCGACCTTATCTTAAAGATCCATGTGCATCCTTTTCTTTGGATTATCGCGGCGCTGGGCTTGCTCACAGGCCATATGAAAGCATTATTATGTCTGCTCCTGATTGTATTGATTCATGAACTGGGGCATGCTGCTCTGGCCGTATTTTTTTCTTGGAGAATCAAGCGTGTTTTTTTGCTGCCGTTTGGGGGAACGGTCGAAGTGGAAGAACACGGGAATCGGCCGTTAAAGGAAGAGTTTGCGGTCATTATTGCCGGCCCTCTTCAGCACATCTGGCTTCAGTTTGCCGCCTGGATGCTTGCAGAAGTCTCAGTGATTCATCAGCATACCTTTGAACTCTTCACCTTTTATAATCTTTCTATCTTATTTGTCAATTTACTGCCGATCTGGCCGCTGGATGGAGGAAAACTGTTATTTTTGTTGTTTTCCAAACAGCTGCCTTTTCAAAAGGCTCACCGGCTTAATCTAAAAACGTCGCTCTGCTTCTGCCTGTTGCTCGGGTGCTGGGTTTTATTCGTGATTCCTCTGCAGATCAGCGCATGGGTTTTGTTTGTCTTTCTGGCTGTTTCCTTGTTTGAGGAATATCGGCAAAGGCACTATATCCATGTGAGATTTCTCCTCGAAAGGTATTACGGAAAAAACAGGGAGCTTGAGAAACTTCTGCCGCTGACAGTAAAGGCGGAGGATAAAGTCTATCATGTGATGGCCGAGTTCAAACGTGGCTGTAAGCATCCGATTATTATAGAAAAATCAGGCCAAAAGCTCAGCCAGCTTGACGAGAATGAAGTGCTGCACGCTTACTTTGCCGATAAGCGGACGAATTCTTCCATGGAGGAACTGCTTCTGCCCTACTAAAACTGATTGACAAACGCCTTGTATTTTGGTATATTTTTTAATGTTATGGATGTAGCACCATTGCTACAACCGCTCAGTACAGGTGTTAAGAGCTTTTACAGCCCCCTGGTATCTGGCGAGTCTTAGTCTAATAGGAGGTGCAGAGAATGTACGCAATCATTAAAACAGGCGGTAAACAAATCAAAGTTGAAGAAGGCCAAACTGTTTACATCGAAAAACTTGCTGCTGAAGCAGGTGAAACAGTTACTTTTGAAGACGTTTTGTTTGTTGGCGGAGACAACGTGAAAGTCGGCAACCCTACAGTTGAAGGCGCAACAGTAACGGCTAAAGTTGAAAAACAAGGCCGCGCGAAAAAAATCACTGTTTTCAGATACAAACCAAAGAAAAACGTTCATAAAAAACAAGGTCATCGTCAGCCTTACACTAAAGTGACGATCGAAAAAATCAACGCGTAAGCATGATTCAGGCAACAATCAGAAGGTCTCATGATAAAGGCATATTGTCTTTTGAAATGACGGGCCATGCGAATTTTGCTGAACATGGACAAGATCTTGTTTGTGCCGGAGTGACAGCCGTTGTGTTTGGAGCCGTTAACGCGGTCATTGTGCTCGCGGGCTTCGAGCCGCTTCTTGATATAGGGGAGGACGGGGGTTATTTTTATTTTGAATTCCCTGAATCTCTTGATCCAGAGGCACGCCAAAAAGCTCAGCTGCTGATTGAAGGCATGATTGTTTCGCTGGAGACAATCGAACGGGATTACAAAGACAACTTGCGTGTGACCACAAACATAATATAGGAGGTGAGCTACATGCTTAGATTAGATCTTCAGTTTTTCGCTTCTAAAAAAGGAGTAGGTTCTACAAAGAACGGACGTGACTCTGAGGCTAAACGTTTAGGTGCTAAACGTGCTGACGGTCAATTCGTAACAGGCGGTTCTATCCTTTACCGTCAACGCGGAACAAAAATTTACCCAGGTGAAAACGTGGGCCGCGGCGGAGATGACACTCTATTTGCGAAAATCGACGGAACTGTTAAATTCGAACGTTTCGGCCGTGACCGCAAAAAAGTGAGCGTATATCCTGTAGCTCAATAATGATTCAAAAAACTCCGGTCGATGATGACTGGAGTTTTTTTTGCAATATGCGGAGTAAACACCTAGAATGAAATGCAGAGTATGTGCGAGCAGACCCCGCCAAGAATGAGAATAAACATCTCAAACCCACTGGATATGTTCCCCAAGCAGTAATACATAAAATGTTCTGCCTGGCTGCAAATCAACCAAAGCCAGAAAAAAGGAACATGATATTTCTGGGAAAAACAATTGTTTTTCTAACAAAGCCTTCTCTGTTATAATTCATAATACACACTTATACAGACTCCTAAATAAGAAATTAAATGATTGGGAGTGCGAAAATGAAGGATGTTTCAAAAAATCAAGAAGAAAATATAAGCGACACGGCATTAACAAACGAACTGATTCATCTGCTTGGCCATTCCCGGCATGATTGGATGAATAAGCTGCAGCTGATTAAAGGAAACTTAAGCTTACAGAAGTATGACCGTGTCTTTGAAATGATTGAAGAAATGGTTATAGACGCAAAGCACGAATCAAAGCTCTCAAACCTGAAAACACCGCATTTGGCGTTTGATTTTCTTACGTTTAATTGGAAAACCCATTATATGACGCTTGAATATGAAGTTCTCGGAGAAATTAAGGATTTGTCGGCTTATGATCAAAAGCTGGCGAAACTGATGAGAAAGCTGTTTCATCTGTTTGATCAAGCAGTCAGCAGAGAGAGTGAAAATCATTTAACGGTTTCGCTTCAAACGGATCATCCTGACAGACAGCTGATTCTGTACCTTGATTTTCACGGCGCCTTTGCCGATCCATCTGCTTTTGATGATATTCGGCAGAATGGATATGAGGACGTTGATATCATGCGTTTTGAAATCACGAGTCACGAATGTCTGATTGAAATTGGGTTGGACTAGCGGAGTTTTTAACGGTTTAGAACGGAGGACATTATGTTTGTAGATCAGGTCAAAGTATATGTAAAAGGCGGCGACGGCGGCAACGGTATGGTTGCGTTTCGCCGTGAAAAATATGTGCCGAAAGGCGGCCCTGCCGGCGGTGACGGAGGAAAGGGAGGAGACGTCGTTTTTGAAGTAGATGAAGGTCTCCGCACCCTGATGGATTTTAGATACAAAAAACACTTTAAAGCGATTCGCGGCGAGCATGGCATGTCCAAAAACCAGCACGGACGAAATGCTGATGATATGGTCATTAAAGTTCCGCCGGGCACCGTTGTGACAGACGATGATACAAAACAGGTCATCGCTGATTTAACAGAGCACGGACAGCGGGCTGTCATTGCAAGAGGCGGAAGAGGCGGAAGAGGGAATAGCCGCTTTGCTACACCGGCTAATCCCGCGCCTCAGCTTTCAGAAAACGGCGAGCCGGGAAAAGAACGCTACATTGTTCTTGAATTAAAAGTGCTTGCAGATGTCGGACTTGTCGGGTTCCCGAGTGTGGGAAAATCTACTTTGCTGTCTGTTGTCTCATCTGCAAAACCGAAAATTGCGGACTATCACTTTACAACGCTTGTCCCGAATCTCGGCATGGTTGAAACGGATGACGGACGCAGCTTTGTCATGGCCGATTTGCCGGGGCTGATTGAAGGCGCACACCAAGGCGTCGGACTGGGCCACCAGTTTTTGCGCCATATTGAACGGACGAGGGTTATTGTTCACGTCATTGACATGTCAGGCTTAGAAGGCCGCGATCCGTATGAGGATTATCTTACGATTAACCAGGAGCTGAGCGAGTACAATCTGCGTCTCACCGAGCGTCCGCAAATTATCGTTGCAAATAAAATGGACATGCCGGAGGCTGCGGAAAATCTCGAAGCCTTTAAAGAAAAGCTGACGGATGATTATCCAGTATTCCCGATCAGTGCGGTGACAAGAGAAGGTCTGCGTGAGCTTCTGTTTGAGGTTGCCAATCAGCTTGAGAACACACCGGAATTCCCGCTGTATGACGAGGAAGAGCTTACACAAAACCGTGTCATGTACACAATAGAAAATGAAGAAGTGCCATTTAACATTACACGCGATCCAGACGGTGTATTTGTGCTTTCAGGAGACAGCCTTGAGCGGTTATTCAAGATGACTGATTTCTCACGTGATGAATCGGTTAAACGGTTTGCAAGACAGATGCGCGGAATGGGTGTTGATGAAGCACTCAGAGAACGCGGAGCCAAGGATGGAGATATAATCAGGCTTCTGGAATTTGAATTTGAATTTATTGATTAATGAATGTTGGCTGAAAAGAGAGCCTGGTGTCAGGCTCTCTATTTTAAAGGGGGGATGCAAATGAAAGAGGAGACATTTTATCTTGTCCGTGAAGATGTATTGCCCGATGCAATGAGAAAAACATTAGAAGTCAAAAAGCTGCTTGATCGAAAAAAAGCAGATTCAGTAGCAGATGCCGTTCAAAAGGTCGATTTAAGCAGAAGTGCGTTTTATAAATACAGGGATGCTGTTTTTCCATTCTACACCATGGTAAAAGAACAAATTATCACACTTTTCTTTCATTTAGAGGATAGGTCAGGTGCGTTATCTCAGCTTCTTCAGGCGGTAGCTGATTCTGGAAGCAACGTTCTTTCCATTCATCAGACCATTCCGCTTCAAGGCAGAGCAAATGTGACACTGTCTATCAGTACGTCGGCAATGGAAGAAGACATTCATACATTAATGAATAAGCTCAGGAAGTTTGATTTTGTAGAAAAGGTTGAAATATTAGGTTCAGGTGCATAAGGGAGAGAAAATCGTCATGAAAGTCGGTTATTTAGGTCCAGCAGCTACATTTACACATCTAGCAGTCAGTTCTTGTTTTCAAAACGGCGCCGAACATGTTGCTTACCGCACCATTCCGGAGTGTATAGATGCAGCCGTTGCAGGCGAAGTTGATTTTGCTTTTGTTCCTTTGGAAAATGCATTAGAAGGATCTGTTAATCTAACAATAGACTATTTAATACATGAACAGCCTTTGCCAATCGTGGGTGAAATGACGTTGCCGATTCATCAGCACTTGCTCGTCCATCCCTCTAGAGAGAATGCATGGAAAGAGCTCGACAAAATTTACTCGCATTCACACGCGATTGCGCAATGCCATAAATTTCTTCATCGACATTTTCCTTCCGTTCCATATGAATACGCCAATTCTACCGGGGCGGCAGCAAAGTTTGTCAGTGACCATCCCGAGCTGAATATCGGGGTCATTGCCAATGATATGGCAGCTTCTACATACGAATTAAAAATCGTGAAACGGGATATACAGGACTATAGGGACAATCATACAAGATTTGTTATCCTGTCTCCTGATGAAAACATATCTTTTGAAGTGAATTCAAAATTGAGTTCTAGGCCCAAAACGACCTTAATGGTCATGCTGCCGCAGGATGATCAGTCCGGGGCGCTGCATAGAGTGCTGTCTGCATTTTCTTGGAGAAATTTAAACTTGTCAAAAATTGAGTCACGTCCGACTAAAACCGGATTAGGTCATTATTTCTTTATTATTGATATTGAGAAAGCGTTTGATGATGTATTGATCCCAGGAGCCATGCAGGAGCTTGAAGCGCTCGGCTGCAAAGTGAGGCTTCTGGGTGCATACCAGTCTTACCAATTATAAAAAAGCCCTCTAGAGGGCTTTTTTTAGTCTTTAATTAAAATGCCGGCTTCTTCGAGGGCTTGGCAGGCTTGATCGATGCGATGTTCATCAGGTGCTGTCAGTGTATGCAGGTGCACGCCGTCGGTCAGCTGTGATAAGTAGGCAGCATTCGTAGAATTGATTTTTTTGATGAAATGGCTAACTTCTTTCCGGGTGCCTACTTGGATGGCTGCAGTTAAATCTCCGTATACGGGATGCTCGATTTTTACGTCTTTTACTGTAACGCCTTCGTCGACGATGAGCTGCAGTTCCTCTTCTGTCCGTTCAGGACCGTGCAGACATGCTATGATTCTTTCTGCCTGCTGGTGCTGCTGAGCGGCTGCATCCATGTATACATACCCTTGGCTTGTGGCGATAATCGGTACATTTTTCGCTTTCAAGAGCGATATATCCTGTACAATAACCTGTCTTGAGACGTTCGCTTTTTTTGCGAGTTCTCCTCCTGTCAGCGGTGATTTAGATTCCTTCAGCCACAGAAGAAGCTGGTCACGCCTGTTGGCGCCCATTAGCTTTAATTCTTCGGTCAATATCAAATTCTCCTTTCTTTTGTTCCCAAAGCACTGTAAACGTATGTAATAACTGTTCCAGCTGTTCAGCTGTTGTATGCCTGCCAAAAGAGATGCGGATAAATTGCAGAGCTTCTTGTTCGGTTTTTCTTAATGCTTTCATTGTTTCAGACGGACCGTGGTAACCTGCAGAACAAGCGCTGCCGGTTGAAATGCAAATATTACTCCGATTACATTCTAACATAACATATTGTCCTTCAAATGAGTGAAAAAAACACCCTATAATATGCGGAAGACATTCTGCTTGCGAAGTCTCTGCCGCAAGGGTTACAGGGAGAGACCGAATACGGATTTGGTCTAGAAAGTAAGTTCTTAATGCCTCATTGCGGGATATCTGTTTTTCCATTTCGCTTACGATCAATTCTGCAGCGGCAGTGAAGGCACCGATCCCGGGAACATTTACGGTGCCGGCTCTGAATCCGTATTCATGAGTAGTCAGAGGATAAACTGGTTTCCAAGGGACATCCGGATGGATATAGACCGCCCCTACTCCTTTTGGACCGTGGATTTTATGGCTAGACATTGAGAGTGCATCTACTCCCAGATTTTTTGTATTGATCGGGATCTTTCCAAACGTTTGAACAGCGTCGCAATGAAGAAGAATCCCCTTATTGTGCAGGTATGAAGACAGGCGTTGAATGGGCTGAATGATCCCGGTTTCAGAATTTGCATGCTGAATAGATACAAGGCCTGTTTCCGGCCGGATATGGGCTAGTAATATTTCCTCGGTAATAAGCCCGTATTCATTCGGTTCAATGACTGTTACATCATATCCCTGCTGTTCCAAAAAAGCAGCGCAATTGTGAATGGACTGATGCTCCATGGCAGTTGTAATAAAATGTCTTTTCTTTTTTGGCAGGCCGTTTAGCAATGATTGAATGGCCAGAAAATTGGATTC
The DNA here is from genome assembly GCF_019334685.1 of Bacillus sp. LJBS17. Classification (NCBI taxonomy): domain Bacteria; kingdom Bacillati; phylum Bacillota; class Bacilli; order Caryophanales; family Bacillaceae; genus Bacillus; species Bacillus sp. LJBS17. Next base: position 2,767,559 of record NZ_CP079759.1, on the reverse strand, counting down.
AGTGCCGCCGCTTGTAAAATAGATGCCGCTTGCTTCTCCGCCAATGATGTTGGCGATTTTTTCACGGCAGTACTCCAGTATGTGCTTTGCTTTTCCTCCTGCATCATGCAGGCTGCTGGCATTTCCGTACATATCCATACTAAGCTTCTGATATACGGTAAGGGCTTCCTCACAAATAGGCGTTGTCGCTGCATAATCTAAATAAATCATCCGGTCTTCCTCCATCCGTTCTCCATAAAAAACTCTTGAGTTTATTTTATCCTTGTGTAAATATAGGTGTCAAGACAGGTGTAAACAACAGGAGGATGGCATATGTCTAAAAAGACGATTGCAGTCATCGGTTCAGGGGCGGCGGCACTTTCCTTAGCTGCAGCTTTCCCGCCCTCATACGAAGTGACTGTTATCACAAAAAAAAGCGTCAAAAACAGCAATTCTGTCTATGCACAAGGCGGGATTGCTGCGGCCTATGCAAAAGATGACTCGATTGAAGCCCATCTGGAGGATACGTTATACGCAGGGTGCGGCCATAATAATCTAGCTATTGCAGCAGACATTTTACATGATGGAAAAATGATGGTTCAAAGCCTATTGGAGCGTGGATTTCCATTCGACCGCAATGAACGAGGCGGTGTTTGTCTTGGAAAAGAAGGGGCCCACTCATACAACCGTATATTTCATGCAGGCGGAGACGCAACAGGCAGGCTGCTTATCGATTATTTGCTCAAACGGATCAACAGCAAAATCAAGTTAATCGAGAATGAAATGGCAGCAGATTTGCTTATAGAGGACGGACGATGTATCGGCGTCATGACAAAAGACAGCAAAGGGCGGCTCAAGGTAAGGCACGCAGACGAAGTTGTGCTGGCTGCCGGCGGCTGTGGAAACCTGTTTCTTCACCATACAAATGATCCTACTGTCACAGGTGACGGTCTTTCTCTGGCTTACCGGGCCGGGGCGGAATTAACGGATTTGGAGTTTACTCAGTTTCACCCGACACTGCTTGTGAAAAATGGTGTTTCCTACGGGCTTGTTTCAGAAGCTGTCAGAGGGGAAGGCGGATGTTTAGTAGACGAAAACGGCCGCAGGATTATGGCTGAACGGCATCCTTTAGGTGACCTGGCTCCAAGAGATATTGTCTCACGGGTTATTCACGAAGAAATGGCAAAAGGAAATCGCGTTTATATAGACTTCAGTGCGATTTCTGATTTTGAAACACGTTTCCCTACCATCACCGCTATTTGTGAAAAAGCAGAGGTTGATATTCAAAGCGGAAAAATTCCTGTTGCTCCGGGAATGCATTTCTTAATGGGAGGTGTTTCAGTTAATCGCTGGGGAGAAACGACAGTGCCGGGACTTTATGCGATTGGCGAGACAGCATGCTCCGGTTTACATGGAGCAAACCGGCTTGCAAGCAATTCTTTATTGGAAGCGCTGGTATTTGGAAAAAGGGCAGCAGAGCATATTATCCAAAAACCGGTTTATAACAGGCAATATCAATCAAGGTTAGAAACCAGTGTCGTCTACGAGGTGCCGGATATAGAGGTGCATGAACTGCAAAGCAAAATGACAAGCCACATGTCTATTCTGCGGGAACAAAGCAGTTTGATTGAGCTTAGCATCTGGCTTCATACGCTGCCTTTTCAGGAAGTAAATGTGAAGGATATCACAATTCGGCAGATGGAACTTTCTCATCTATGGCAAACTGCAAAGCTGATGACGTTTTCTGCGCTTTTGCGGGAGGAAAGCAGAGGGGCTCACTTCCGCACCGATTTTCCTCATGCTGAGGTGAGCTGGCAAGGAAGACAAATTGTTCATACAAAAAAAGGAACGAAGATCAGAAAAAACGAGGGGATTTGGAACAATGAATCATTTACAGCTGAAAAAATTACTGAATCACTTTTTTCTTGAGGATATTGGGACAGGGGATCTTACATCGCAGTCTATTTTTGGAGAACAGAGCTGTGAAGCGGAGATTGTTGCAAAGTCAGAGGGTATTTTTGCAGGAGCAGCGATCATAAAAGAAGGCTTTTCGTTATTGGACGAAAATGCTCAAATCATTTTGCACAAAAAAGATGGGGACATGTTGCATAAAGGTGAAGTGATTGCCGAGTTACACGGTCCCGCAGCTGCGCTCCTTTCAGGAGAGCGGGTCGTATTAAATCTTATTCAGAGGCTGTCAGGAATTGCGACAATGACAAGAGAGGCTGTTCGGTGTCTGGATGATGAACAGATTAAAATTTGTGACACGAGAAAAACAACACCGGGGCTCAGAATGCTGGAGAAATATGCTGTCAGAGCCGGCGGCGGGTATAATCATCGATTCGGTTTGTATGACGGCATCATGATTAAAGATAATCATATCGCAGCATGCGGCTCTATTTTAGAGGCATGCAAAAAAGCCCGTCAGGCCGCAGGGCACATGGTAAATATCGAGGTGGAAATTGAAACGGAGGGACAGCTGCGGGAAGCAATTGCAGCTGGCGCGGATGTTATTATGTTTGACAACTGTCCGCCTGATACGGTCCGTCATTTTGCAAAGCTCACACCGGATCATATAAAAACTGAAGCCTCCGGCGGGATTACGTTAGAATCTTTGCCTGCTTTTAAAGGGACGGGTGTGAATTATATTTCATTAGGATTTCTGACTCATTCCGTCAAAAGTTTAGATATCAGCATGGATGTTACGTTATCAAATGAATCTGTGGAGGAATGCCGTTATGTCAATTCTTGATGTGATCAAACAATCGAATGATATGATGCCCGAAAGTTATAAAGAACTATCGAGAAAGGATATGGAAATGCGCGTTGCCGCCATTAAGAAAAAGTTCAGCAGCAGGCTCTTTATACCAGGCCATCATTATCAAAAGGATGAAGTGATACAATTTGCTGACCAAACAGGCGACTCCCTGCAATTGGCCCAAGTAGCGGAAAAAAACAAAGAAGCGGATTATATCGTATTTTGCGGCGTTCACTTTATGGCAGAAACCGCCGATATGCTGACAAGCGAGCAGCAAACGGTTGTCCTGCCAGATATGAGAGCAGGATGTTCTATGGCTGACATGGCTGACATGCAGCAGACCAATAGGGCATGGAAGAAGCTTCAGCATATATTTGGAGATACGATCATACCTTTAACTTATGTGAACTCCACTGCGGAGATCAAGGCATTCGTCGGAAAACATGGCGGAGCAACTGTGACTTCTTCGAATGCGAAAAAAGTGCTTGAATGGGCGTTTACACAGAAAAAAAGAATTTTATTTTTGCCTGATCAGCATTTAGGGAGAAATACGGCTTATGATCTGGGCATTGCGCTTGAAGATATGGCTGTGTGGGACCCGATAAAAGATGAATTAGTAGCTGAATCCGGGTATACGAATGTGAAAGTGATTTTGTGGAAAGGGCATTGCTCTGTTCACGAGAAATTCACCACTAAAAATATCCTTGATATGAGAGAGCGAGACCCCGACATTCAGATCATTGTGCACCCGGAATGTTCACACGAAGTCGTGACACTAAGCGATGATAACGGATCAACGAAATATATTATCGACACAATCAACCAGGCTCCGGCGGGAAGCAAGTGGGCAATCGGGACAGAAATGAATCTTGTTCAGCGGATCATTCACGAGCATCCAGATAAACAAATCGAATCACTTAACCCTGACATGTGCCCTTGCCTGACAATGAACCGAATTGATTTGCCGCATTTGTTGTGGTCGCTGGAACAAATTGAAAAAGGAGAACCTTCAGGCGTCATCAAGGTGCCAAAAGCCATTCAGGAAGATGCACTCCTTGCCCTGAATCGAATGCTTTCGATCACGTAGATCAGAAATATTTTCCCTTCCTTTACTCATAACTTCTTTTGTTCAGGCATATGTTGTGAAGAAACATATTGTAATCACAGCTGAACTGTTCACGTTTTGCATAGGAGGGGAAAACGTTGAAAATCCATATCGTTCAAAAAGGTGATTCGCTCTGGAAAATAGCTGAAAAGTACGGAGTCGATGTTGAGGAAGTGAAAAAACTCAATACACAGCTTAGCAATCCAGACTTAATCATGCCTGGAATGAAAATAAAAGTGCCGTCAGAAGGAGTCCCGGTCAGAAAAGAGCCAAAAGCGGGCAAAAGTCCTGCGGCCGGGAGTGTGAAGCAAGAACATCCATATGCGAAAGAGAAGCCTAAATCCGTTGTCGATGTAGAAGACACAAAGCCGAAAGAAAAGAAGTCCATGCCGTATGTCCCGCCGATGCCTAATTTGCAGGAAAATGTGTACCCTGAAGCTGATGTGAACGATTATTATGATATGAAACAGCTTTTCCAGCCCTGGTCGCCTCCTAAACCGGAGGAGCCGAAAAAACATCATGACGGAAATATGGATCATATGTATCATATGCAAGACCAATTTCCACAACAGGAGGCTATGAGTAATATGGAAAATGCAAATTATCCGAATATGCCTAATATGCCAAAGGCGCCAGAGGTAGGCGGTGTAGAAGAGGAAAACGTTCATCACACAGTTCCGAATATGCCGATGCCGGCTGTTCAGCCTTATTATCATTATCCGGCTCATTTCGTACCGTGTCCGGTGCCTGTTTCGCCAATTCTTCCAGGATCAGGATTATGCTATCCGTACTATCCGGCACAAGCTTATCCAATGCATCCGATGCATGGATACCAGCCAGGCTTTGTATCGCCTCAGTATGACCCGGGTTATGAAAACCAGCATCATGAAAACAGCCATCACGGACATTACGGTTCATACGGTGCGCCGCAATACGCATCTCCGGCTTATGGATCTCCGTATGGACATATGCCGTATGGCCCTTATTACGGCACTCCCCAAGTAATGGGAGCATACCAGCCTGCTGCGGCTCATGGTTACATGCCGTACAAAGATCATGACGACTGCGGCTGTGACGGTGATCATCAGCCATATTTCTCTGCGCCTGGCCATTCGGGAATGGGAGCTTACGGAAGCCCCAATATGCCATATGGCACAGCTAACCAAAATCCAAACCCATATTCGGCAGGAGTTTCTATGCCAATGACGAATCAGCCTTCTGTAAACCAAATGTTTGGCCGGCCGGAAGAAGAAAATGAGTGATCGTTCGGAACGATGTAAATCGTTCCTTTTTTTATTTTTAAGCAGATCACTGCCAAATGGAGAGAACTGACACGCTTAACATGCCCCCCATACGCACATGATAAAAGCGAGCAAACATGCTCAATTCGTCCACGGGGGGTTTTTCCATTGGGTAAAAAAATGACGATCGCTAGCCTGATTATAATGACAGCCGGCTTAACAGCATGCGGAGCAAACGATAATGCTATGAATGATACGCGCAATAACGGCAATACCCGTCCAATCGGATATTATACAAATGAAAATGACGCCGATAGACAGGGAGACGGAATCGACCACGATGGTCCTGTTTCTGAATTAATGGAGGATCAGAACGACGGTAACCGAAACACCACGAATGTAAATAACCGTGACCGTGTTACTGCTGACGATCGTGTTCCTTTGGCAACTGACGGAACATATAACAACACGAATAACCGAAACATGAATCGGAATGCAGCGAACAACGGGTATGACAACCAAGAAAACAGAAGACTGGCTGCAAAAATTGCCAACCGTGTGAAACAAGTGAAAAACGTCAATGACACACAAGTTATGGTATCGGATGACCGAGTAGTTATCGCAGTCAGAAGCCACAGAGAGTTCACAAAGTCTGACAGAGATAATGTCATAAAAGCAGCGCGCAACTATGCAAATGGCCGTGATGTCCAGGTATCAACAGATAAAGGGCTGTTCAGAAAACTTCATAAAATGAACAACCGCTAGGAAGGAAGGGCTGCCGGAAGTGATATTCGGCAGCCTTTTTCTTTGCATCAGCGAACAATTCCCATTAAAGTGTACATAGAAAATGTAAAAGAAGGTGAAAACATGGCAGGCCATTCCAAGTGGAAAAACATTCAAAAAAGAAAAAATGCACAGGATGCAAAGCGCGGCAAAATATTTATGAAGCTTGCAAAAGAAATCTATGTGGCAACGAAAGAAGGCGGAGCGGATCCAGAAGCAAATTCAGCATTGCGTCTTGTCATCGAAAAAGCAAAAGGCGCCAATATGCCGAATGAAAATATAGATCGGGCCATTAAAAAAGCTGCGGGAGGCCAAGACGGAAGCAGCTATGAAGAAATCACCTATGAAGGCTACGGCCCTTCAGGGATTGCCGTCATGGTTGAATGCGTAACAGATAATAAAAACCGAACGGCGTCAAATGTGCGGACAGCCTTTAATAAAAATGGCGGAAGTCTGGGAGAAAGCGGATGTGTAGCCTTTTTATTTGAACGAAAGGGGTTCATTACGATAGACCGTACTGAACGGCAAATAGAAGAAGATGAGCTCATGCTTGATGTGCTTGAAGCAGGAGGAGAAGAGCTGCGAATTGAAGAAAACCTATATGAGGTGTTCACAGAGCCTGAGCATTTTGAAGAGGTGAAAACAGCCCTCGAATCGAAATATCTAATTTCTTCGGCGGAGGTGACCATGCTTCCCAATACCTATGCAGAAGCCGATGATCAGGCTGTTGAGAAGCTGGAAACATTAATAGACGTCCTTGAAGATGACGATGATGTTCAAGAAGTGTATACAAACTATCGCTCATAAAAAACCGGCACGATGTCATATCGGGCCGGTTTTAGTATGTTCAGGAGACACGTTCACTTTCATGAGTGTATTCTTTCTCCCAGAAATCAGCGTTTTTGATACCCAGCGCTTTTGGATCAAAGACCGGGTCTAAGCCCTGCTTCTTTTGGCGCTCATAATCCTTTAAAGCAAGGAGCGCCGGCTTGGCAAGCAGCACAATGGCAATGACGTTCAGCCATACCATAATGCCAAGCCCTGCATCCCCTAATGCCCAAGCAAGTGAAGCTGTTTTCACAGTACCATAGAACGTGGCGGCTAAAATAATCAGTTTTAAGCCAAGCATCGCCCATTTGCTTTCTCTGCCTCGTGCTAAATAGGCGATATTTGTTTCTGCGATGTAGTAATACGCCATAATTGTTGTAAAAGCGAAGAAGAATAAAGCGATGGCAACAAAGCCTGCACCGAATCCGGGAAGAACACTGTCAATTGCCGCTTGTGTGAAACCAGGTCCTGCTTCTACGCCTTTAAGCTGGTGAACGATAAAGGAACCATCTGCAGCCTGGGTATTGTACATGCCGGTAAACAATATCATGAAAGCTGTAGCGGAACATACAAACAAGGTGTCAATATAAACAGAAAATGCCTGAACCAGTCCCTGCTTGACCGGATGAGAAACCTCTGCAGCAGCTGCTGGATGCGGGCCTGTTCCCTGGCCGGCTTCGTTTGAATAAATGCCACGTTTAACGCCCCAGGAAATCGCCATGCCGATCAAGCCGCCAAAAGCGGAATCCAATGCAAAGGCGCTTTTGAATATTAATGAGATCACAGCAGGCAATTCAGACACATTCATGACAATAATAATCAAAGACAGCAGGATATATCCAATTGCCATAAATGGAACAATCATTTGCGCCGCATTGGCAATTCGTTTGACGCCGCCAAAAATAATGAACCCTAATAATAAAACCAGACCACACCCTGTGACGAAAGGAGAGATGCCGAATGCATTTTGGATCCCAGCCGCAATGGAGTTGGACTGTACGCCCGGCATTAGAAAGGCCATTGCAATAAGGGCAGCAGCGGCAAATAAGACGGCAAACCACTTAATGCCTAAGCCTTTTTCTATATAATAAGCAGGGCCGCCCCGATATTGACCGTCTTGTTTCACTTTGTAAATTTGAGCAAGCGTTGATTCTACAAAGGCACTCGCCGCCCCGATAAAGGCAATCGCCCACATCCAGAACACTGCACCGGGTCCGCCGAATGCAATTGCTGTCGCCACTCCCGCGATGTTTCCTGTGCCCACACGGCCGGACAGCGCAATCGATAACGCTTGGAAAGATGAAACGCCGGCTTCAGAGCTCTTGCCTTTGAACATCTGAACAATCATTTCTTTTAAATGTCGGACTTGTAAAAAACGGGTCATAATTGAAAAGGCGAATCCAATTCCCAATAAAATATAAATGACGGGCGTACTCCATAAGACCGCATTCAAACTAGCAACAAAATCTGCCATCAAGCTTCCCCCTCACTTCAAATTCGAATACATGTATAAAAAGGATTTTGGTCTAATCGAACTATTTCTACAATCGATTTGTCACATTATATGACCTGTAATTATCAATAAGAAGAGGAAGGGAAAAAGAAAAAACGCGGCGTATCGACTACGCTGCGTTTTTCTACAGAGGCAAACTTATGGCAATTGTTATAAAATCCTTCAGCAACAAATAGCCTAGTTCAGTCAAACCGTATATAAAGGATAAAGCAATCACAAAATGATTGAAATGCTTTTCATCATTTGTTCCGTTCATCTTATTCATGTTTCATCACCTCACTGACGCCTGCGGCGGTTCTTCACGTATCCAATGATCATCTTTTCGCCAATCATACGTTTCATCAGTATCGAGATGTAAAGTCTGATTGCCGATTTTCACTGTATTGTAATTGATCCACGTCACTGCTGGGCGGCTGTCCGGGTAATTCCAGTAGATTGTTCTCTTGACAAGTGTTTTTTCATTTACAAGTTCACCTCTGGCTGCATCTAAGCTCAAGGTGTTTTCGGATACATAAGTGTTTAACGTATAGCTGCCGTCCGGCGATTCAACAGATTGGACGAGATTCCCTTTCGGAACGTTTTTTAGTGAAAATAACATCCAATAAATGGCGCCGCCGAAGAAGACCAGCAGGGCAAACATAATAAGCGGGATGTTGCTGCGTGTCTTAATGTGACTCTCTCCCTTTTTTTCTCTCATTTTACTATATATCGGATTCATATGATCTTTACATTTCTTTAAAATTACCTTAATAAAGCAATGATAAGATGAAATAAAGCCAATAAAGGGTGAGGGGAGACAGAAATGGAAAAAACGTATTGTCATTCCGGCGAGAAGGACCCAGAAGCGGTCTACTTAACTGTGAGAGGCTATCGAATTAAGCTGTCGCCTGAACAAATGAAACTGATTTCTGCCGTCAGAAAGTAAAAAATACATGATAAAGGCAGCCGCTTGTGCGGCTGCCTTTTTGATTTAAGAATATTTTCTTTTCCGCTGTGCGAAATGCTTTTGAAACCAATCTTTCTTATATAAAAATGCGATGATCTCCAGCCAAAAACCCGGAATCTTTTTGGGGAATATCGGTTTTTTGTAGAGTGCATGATATGCGGATTTTAAGTCGTCCCACTGCGTGCATGTTTTTGTCTGCTCAAATCTCGCAACATCAATCACCCGCACCGCCCCGGTTTCTGTCAATATCAGATTTCGCAAATGAATATCTGACGGGTTCAGTCCGGCTGCCCGGGCGTCAGAAAGCGCTTCTTCAACCTGCTGAATCATGTCATCACTGATTGCAATGCCTTTCTTCAGACAGTTATAAAAGGTTTCACCTTTAATATATTCCATGAGAATAAATGAATCGCCAGTTTCGTAAATGTCAGGATAGAATGCGGACCCGGCTAATTTTTCATAGATCGCTGCTTCTTTGACTGCTGTCGCTCGATATTCCGGAAAAAATACTTTCAGCGCCATTTTTCGACCGCCTTCTGTTAAGGCAAACACATAGGCGCTTCTTCCCTTGCCGATTAGTGTTAATTCCTCGGATTTCTCTTTGACTTTATCAAATCTGCTGTTCTTGCGGTATATGACGGAATGGGCCAGTGCCTCTGCTTTTGTCAGCATTTCATTCACCTTCTTTGCTCTATTTTATGCAGTTGTTTATAGGAAAATCATAAACTGTTCAGGAAAAAGAGCCTAATTCTAGTGTATCTGGTCTTGAAGAAGAAGGCTACTTATAAGCATGAATTGTGATAAAAGTGACATAGAACGTTTAATTTCCATTCTTGAAAAGCGCTTACAAATGGGATAGTATTAATTTTAAATAAAGCGCTTTCGTGAATGATCAAGGGGGAAGAAGCTATGACAAAACAGATTGTGACAGGGATTATCGGTGCAGGCCGCATCGGCAAACTTCATGTTCAAAATATAAGCCGGATTCCTCACATGAAAATAAAAGCAGTCTCTGACATTCAGGCAAGCCGTATAAAAAGCTGGGCCGACAGTCATCAGATTGAATACATAACCTCTGATTATCGTGATTTATTACATGATCCTGATATTGATGCTATTTTTATTTGCTCTCCTACAGCCGTACATGCACAGATGATCAAAGAAGCAGCCGAGGCGAAAAAGCATATATTTTGTGAGAAGCCCGTTAGTTTCTCTCTGGACGAAACGAGTGAAGCGCTTGCGGCTGTCCGGAAACACGGGGTAACACTTCAAGTCGGATTTAACCGCCGCTTTGATCCTCATTTTAAGAAAATCAAAACGATTGTTGAAAATGGTGAAATCGGTACACCTCATTTATTAAGAATCACGTCCCGGGACCCAGAACCCCCGAATATAGATTATGTCCGTACGTCAGGCGGATTGTTTATGGATATGTCGATCCATGATTTTGATATGGCCAGATATATTATGGGAAGCGAAGTGACGGAAGTGTATGCCAAAGGGGCGGCTTTGGTGAATCCTTCTTTTGCGGAGCTGGGTGATATTGATACAGCTGTTATTACACTGACTTTTGAAAACGGTGCCATGGCTGTGATTGATAACAGCCGCCAAGCTGTGTACGGATATGACCAGCGGGTTGAGGTTTTCGGGACGAAAGGCTCTGCAGCGGCTGACAATAGCAGGCCGACAACGGTTGAGGTGTCAACAGCTGATTTTGTGATGAAGGATAAACCGCATTTCTTTTTCCTTGAACGCTATAAGGATGCATATGAGGAGGAGATTCTCCGTTTTGCAGAAGCGATCGGCACAAACCAGGAGACTCCCTGCACCGGCAATGACGGTTTACAGGCCGGAAGGATCGCCAGAGCAGCACAGCAATCGCTTGCTTTTGGCATGCCTGTCAGCATTGAGCACACTGAAAAAATCGCTTTTTAATCTAACAGGATTACAATTCAGCAAGCTTGGGTATATACTCCATTGATACTTTAAGTAGGCGGTGGAGAAAATGAATACAGTACATGCTAAAGGAAATGTTTTGAACAAAATCGGAATTCCTTCTCACATGGTTTGGGGTTATATTGGCGTTGTCATCTTTATGGTTGGAGACGGCCTCGAACAAGGCTGGCTGTCTCCTTTTCTCGTTGATCATGGTCTCAGTATGCAGCAATCCGCATCGTTATTTACCATGTACGGCATTGCTGTCACCATCTCAGCTTGGCTTTCAGGAACGTTTGTCCAAACTTGGGGGCCGAGAAAAACGATGACTGTCGGATTGCTTGCATTTATCCTCGGTTCGGCCGCTTTTATCGGCTGGGCGATTCCTCATATGTATTATCCGGCTCTTTTGGGCAGCTATGCTCTTAGAGGCTTGGGATATCCGCTGTTTGCATACTCTTTTCTCGTATGGGTGTCATACAGCACCTCTCAAAATATTCTCGGCAAAGCCGTCGGCTGGTTTTGGTTTATGTTTACGTGCGGCCTTAACGTGCTCGGCCCGTTCTATTCCAGCTATGCAGTTCCGGCCTTTGGAGAAATCAATACGCTTTGGAGCGCTTTACTGTTTGTGGCGGCAGGCGGAATTCTTGCCTTATTTTTTAACAAAGATAAATTTACTCCGATACAAAAACAAGATCAGCCGAAATGGAAAGAACTGTCGAAGGCATTTACGATTATGTTTGAAAACCCAAAGGTAGGCATCGGCGGAGTGGTCAAGACGATTAATGCGATAGGACAATTTGGATTTGCCATCTTTCTTCCTACTTATTTAGCAGGATACGGGTATTCGGTTTCGGAATGGCTGCAAATATGGGGGACGCTGTTTTTTGTGAATATTGTGTTTAATATCATTTTCGGTGCAGTCGGAGATAGACTTGGCTGGCGCAATACGGTCATGTGGTTTGGCGGTGTCGGATGCGGTATTTTTACGCTGGCGCTGTATTACACGCCTCAGCTGATCGGGCATCAGTATTGGGTGCTCATGATTATCGCCTGCTGCTACGGCGCGGCTTTAGCAGGATACGTTCCATTAAGCGCGCTTTTGCCGACGCTTGCACCTGATAATAAAGGTGCTGCCATGTCAGTGTTGAATTTGGGATCTGGTTTATGTGCGTTTATCGCGCCGGGCATCGTGAGTCTTTTCATTGGGCCGCTCGGTGCAGGCGGCGTGATTTGGATCTTTGCGGCATTGTATTTTTTCAGTGCCTTTCTGACGCGATTCTTGACAATTTCTGAGCAAAGCACAGATGTGTATACGGAGGAACGGTTTGTCAGGGAAAATGTGCAGACAAATTTTGATAAAACGGTTAAGCAGTAGCCTCTTTGGTCAAACTAATCATAAACGTGTGCAAAGAGGTGTAGAGGGTGAAACGATTCAGCACGGCGTATCTTTTGCTGGGCATTCTTTGCTCAGCGGCAGTATTTTTATTAGGAGCTCCTTCCCGCGCACTTGGCGCGGAAGTGGAGCACTATGAGCCGCTGCAGGTGCATGTGCAGCTTGAAAAGGTGTATTTGGACGGCGATGTCAGCATTGAGCATAGGCATGAAAAAGTGTTTTCTATGGATGATTTTTGGGCAGCTTATGCCGGATGGACGCTTGTGGAACAAAAAAAGGGATATGTGCTCTTCCGGAAGCAAATGGACGATATATCTCCGCTCAGCAAGGTCAACGGGTATATCGGTGTATCGGATAATGGAGTGATTTCCACTTTTCATGGGCGGCCTGAGCCAGCTTCCGAACCAATTCAGTCTTTTTTTCAAATTGATTTAGAAAGGCTGGAAAGCCATATGCAAAAAAATCTGCTGAAAGGCATTCCATTTCGGACAAAAGCGGAGTTTGAGGATGTCATCGAACATATGAAGACATACAGCGGGTAACGTCCGCTGATTGAAGACATGTATTCATGTCTTTTTTTTCGTGAAAGAATGAGAGAGAAGCGAACATATGTTAACTTTTCTATAAGACTTTGGCTGTTTTTATGGTACAATGAAGAACAGTCAAAGAGGTGAATTTGCGTGATTGAATTTGTTAAAGGGACGATTGATTATGTATCTCCCCAATATATTGTCATAGAGAACGGCGGCATCGGCTATCAGATTTTCACGCCGAATCCGTTTATATATAAGGAGAGAAGCCAGGAAACGATTTTTACATACCATCATATCAGAGAGGATGCTTTTTCGCTTTACGGTTTTTCAACAAGAGAGGAGAAGGCGCTCTTTACAAAGCTGTTAAACGTGACCGGAATTGGCCCGAAAGGAGCACTTGCCATCTTGGGCTCGGGTGATCCCGGAGCGGTCATCCAAGCAATTGAAAATGAAGATGAAGCTTTTTTGGTCAAGTTTCCTGGAGTAGGAAAGAAAACCGCACGCCAGATTATTCTAGATTTAAAAGGAAAGCTGGCAGATGTTGTGCCTGAAATGATTGAAAATCTGTTTAATCATGAAGAAAGGCTTGAAAAGCAAACAGCGGAAACGGCTCTTGAAGAAGCACTTGAAGCCCTCAGGGTTCTCGGATATGCTGAAAAAGAAATCAAAAAGGTGCTTCCTCACCTTAAAGAAGAAATTGGGCTGACAACAGACCAATATGTGAAAAAAGCATTACAAAAACTATTAAAGTAAGGTGATGTTCATGGATGAACGGCTCGTCTCAAGTGAAGCAGACAACCATGAATCAGTGATAGAGCAAAGCCTGAGGCCGCAAAATCTGGCACAGTATATCGGGCAGCATAAGGTAAAAGAAAATTTGCGCGTGTTTATAGATGCGGCGAAAATGAGACAGGAGACGCTGGATCATGTTCTTCTGTACGGGCCGCCCGGACTCGGAAAAACAACGCTTGCTTCGATTGTTGCTAATGAAATGGGAGTGGAATTGCGGACGACATCAGGGCCTGCTATTGAAAGGCCTGGTGATTTGGCTGCTATATTAACGGCGCTGGAACCGGGAGATGTATTATTTATTGATGAAATACATAGGCTGCACAGATCGATCGAAGAGGTGCTTTATCCTGCAATGGAAGACTTTTGCCTGGACATTGTGATTGGCAAAGGCCCATCTGCCCGCTCGGTTCGGCTCGACCTTCCGCCTTTTACGCTGGTGGGAGCCACGACGAGGGTGGGGCTTTTGACGGCTCCTTTAAGAGACAGATTCGGCGTCATGTCTCGCCTTGAGTACTATACACAAGAAGAACTGGCGGATATTGTCACAAGAACCGCTGATGTATTCGAGGTTGAGATTGATAAACCGTCGGCTCTTGAAATTGCAAGAAGATCGAGAGGGACGCCCCGCGTGGCGAACCGCCTGCTGAGAAGGGTGCGCGATTTCGCCCAAGTGCTGGGTGACAGCAGGATTACGGAAGACATTTCTCAGAATGCGCTGGAGCGGCTTCAGGTTGACCGTCTCGGTTTGGATCATATTGATCATAAGCTGCTGATGGGCATGATCGAAAAATTCAACGGCGGCCCAGTAGGCCTTGATACGATTTCAGCTACCATCGGCGAGGAATCGCATACGATTGAAGACGTATATGAACCATATCTGCTGCAAATTGGATTTATACAAAGAACGCCGCGTGGAAGGATCGTGACACCGGCCGTTTATCATCATTTCCAAATGGAGGCTCCCCGATATGACTGAATTTCCTAAGATCATCATGATTCTTGGTGCTGTTTTGCTTATTATCGGAGCAGTTTTGCATTTTGTCGGCAAGATGCCGGGAGATATTTTTGTAAAAAAAGGAAATGTCACGTTTTTCTTCCCGGTTGTCACTTGTATTATTATAAGTGTGGTATTATCAATTTTGCTTAATCTTTTTGGCAGAATGAAATAACAAAAGACTAGAATAAAGGTGAAATCATCATGAAAGTCGATTTATTTGATTTTGAACTACCAGAACGTTTAATTGCACAAGTACCGTTGGAGCAGCGTGATGCTTCAAGGCTGATGGTGCTCGATAAACATACAGGAGAGCTTACTGACAGCTCGTTTAAACACATTATCAGCTTCTTTAACGAAGGCGATTGTCTAGTCCTGAACAATACCCGGGTACTGCCTGCGCGGTTATTCGGCACAAAAGAGGATACCGGCGCGAAAGTGGAACTTCTTTTGTTGAAACAGGAAACCGGTGATAAATGGGAAACACTTGCCAAACCGGCGAAACGGGTGAAAAAAGGAACTGTTGTCACATTTGGAGACGGAAGATTGAAGGCAATCTGCACGGAAGAGCTTGAGCACGGCGGCAGAAAGATGGAATTTCAATATGATGGTATTTTCTACGAGGTGCTTGAATCCCTTGGAGAGATGCCGCTCCCTCCATATATCAAAGAACAGCTTGATGACAAAGAGCGCTACCAGACAGTGTATTCAAAAGAAATCGGCTCTGCTGCTGCGCCTACAGCTGGCCTTCACTTCACGGAAGAAATCTTACAGCAGCTGAAAGACAAAGGCGTGCAAATTGAGTTCATCACACTGCACGTAGGCCTTGGAACGTTTCGCCCTGTGAGTGCCGATGAAGTGGAAGAGCATAATATGCATGCAGAGTTTTATCAAATGTCAGAAGAAACGGCTGCAGCCTTAAACAAAGTAAGAGAAAATGGCGGTCGGATCATTTCTGTCGGCACGACCTCGACACGCACGCTTGAGACGATTGCCGGGGAACATGACGGGCAATTTAAAGCATCAAGCGGCTGGACATCTATTTTTATTTATCCGGGCTATGAATTTAAAGCCATTGACGGAATGATTACAAACTTCCATTTGCCGAAATCGTCATTGATTATGCTGGTCAGCGCGCTTGCTGGAAGAGAAAACATTCTGCGTGCCTATAACCATGCAGTGGAAGAGGAATACCGTTTCTTCAGCTTCGGAGACGCGATGCTGATTATATAATTTGAGAACAGGAGGCCTCATCAAAAGTGGCTGAACAACCAATACGCTATGAATTTATAAAAGAATGCAAACAAACAGGAGCGCGGCTGGGCAAAGTGCATACGCCTCACGGCTCCTTCGAAACGCCGGTTTTTATGCCGGTCGGCACACTGGCGACAGTCAAAACAATGTCGCCTGAAGAGCTGAAAGCAATGGATGCAGGTATCATTTTGAGCAACACTTATCATCTATGGCTTCGTCCGGGCCAAGACATTGTCAAAGAAGCGGGCGGGCTCCATAAATTTATGAACTGGGACCGCGCAATTTTAACAGATTCAGGCGGTTTTCAGGTCTTTTCTTTAAGCAAGTTTCGTAATATAGAGGAAGAGGGTGTCCATTTCCGCAATCATCTAAATGGAGACAAGCTGTTTTTATCTCCGGAAAAAGCGATGGAGATCCAAAACGCACTCGGCTCTGATATTATGATGGCGTTTGATGAATGCCCGCCATACCCGGCGGAGTACGACTACATGAAGAGGTCAGTTGAACGGACAAGCCGTTGGGCGGAACGTTGCCTGAATGCCCACAATCGTCAGGATGAACAAGGGCTGTTTGGTATTGTACAAGGCGGAGAATATGAAGATCTGCGGACACAAAGTGCGAAGGACTTGATTTCCCTTGATTTTCCGGGATATGCTATAGGCGGATTGTCTGTAGGTGAACCGAAGGATGTCATGAACCGTGTACTCGAATTTACAACACCGCTCTTGCCGAAGGATAAACCGAGATATCTGATGGGAGTAGGTTCTCCGGATGCACTGATCGACGGAGCGATCCGCGGGGTCGATATGTTTGACTGTGTGCTGCCTACACGGATTGCAAGAAACGGCACAGTGTTTACTGCTGAAGGACGACTCAATATGAAAAATGCGAAATTTGAAAGAGACTTCCGTCCGATTGATGAAGAGTGTGATTGCTATACATGTAAAAACTACACTCGCGCGTACATTAGGCACTTGATTCGCTGTAATGAAACATTCGGCCTTCGATTAACAACTTACCATAACCTTCATTTTCTGTTACACTTAATGGAGCAGGTAAGACAGGCTATTCGCGAGGATCGTCTGGGTGATTTCAGAGAAGAGTTCTTTGAGCGTTACGGCTATAACAAGCCAAATGCGAAAAGCTTCTAAATAAACATAACAGGCTTACAGAAAGGGGTGAAAATGATGACTGGCACTTTAGGTACATTGGTTCCTATTATTTTAATGTTTGCGGTCCTTTACTTCTTGCTGATTCGTCCTCAGCAAAAGCAGCAAAAGGCTGTACGCCAAATGCAAGAGGAACTGAAAAAAGGCGATTCAGTAGTGACAATCGGGGGATTGCACGGTACTGTTGACTCTATCGACGAAAGCAAAGTCGTAATTAAGACTGGTGATAACACACGTCTTACGTTCGACCGCCGCGCGATCAGAGAAGTTTCTGCTGCTGAATAACAGCAGGAGCTATACATAGCAAACAAAAAAGAGCGGGCAAGTGAGCCCGCTCTTTTTTATGTGGAAGACCTGTTTCCCCTCATGTTCACGCCGAAAATCCCGCCCAGCATGCACACCCCTAAAAATCCCAGATGGAAGATCAGCTGTTCTGCTGTAAATGTCTTTCCGAATCCTAAATACTGAAACAATAAGATAATCAGAGAAAAACTTAAGGCAGTCAATGCTCCAATCATCCAGCCTCTTTCCTTGCCTTTCCCGCCTGAAATGAACCCGCCGATAAATAAAGAGAGAAATGAGATAGCTGTGATCAGCCAGTTAAATGATGATTCTTCCAGCGAGGTTGCGGTCAATAAAAGTGAAACCGCCAAACTTGTCAGGAGCATGGCTGCAAATATGGCGATTAAGCCGTAAAGAATGCCTTTTCCAACTTGTTTCGTCTCCTCCATGATTGTCTCCTTTCTGCCTGTATTAAAAGGCTTCTGTTCTTTTTGCACAAAGCCGTCAGACATGCTGATGGCTCGTCTTTGTAAAAATGTATTCCCTTATCCCATGAATTAGACGTAAAAGCTTTGTGAAATGCAATCGGTTTTTCTTACATAAATTGATCATTTTGTTGCAACCTATAATGAGTTGGAGGTGCATGATGGAAGAGCTTCTCACTATTGCGTTTCGCACAGTCGTATTGTATTTTGTGATATTGGTCATTTTTCGTCTCATGGGCAAGCGGGAGATCGGAGAGCTTAGTATATTAGATCTCGTTGTCTTTATCATGATGGCTGAAATTGCCGTTTTAGCCATAGAAAACGTAGACGATCATCTATTTCATACCATTTTGCCAATGCTTGTATTAATGATCATTCAAGTGACTTTGGCATACTTTTCTTTAAAAAACCGAAAAGTCCGCCAGCTTCTTGACGGTAAGCCGACCATAATTATCAAATATGGAAAAATTGACGAAGACGCCATGAAATCACAGCGTTATAATTTTGATGATTTAATGGTTCAGCTCAGAGAAAATAGCATCGACAGAGTAGCTGACGTATCATTTGCTATTTTAGAGCCGTCGGGCAAACTGACTATTGTTAAGAAAGAAAACAGCGGAGAGCATCGACAGCTCGAAATGCCGCTCATTATAGACGGCTTCATTCAAACAGAAAACCTGTCCAGAATCAGTAAAGATAAAAAATGGCTGCTCGAAAGTTTGCAAAAACACGGATACACAAACCCTTCAGATATTTCTTTTTGCTCGTTTACAGACGGAGAATTATTTATTGATGAAAAAGATGGGCACCGCCCGTAACCGTTATCGGACGATTAGACGTCCGATAATGGGAATGCGGCGAAGCTCATCTTTTTTAATTAAACGGAAAACGAGCAGGAGGATTATATAAATGGCGGCGCTCACCGCAATCCATCCGGCTAGATTGACAGCCTCAGATGCTCCAAAGCTTATATATTGTTTGATGGTGGAGCTGATAAATCCACAAATTACAATAACAGCGAAGCTGAGCGCATACTCCTTGATTTTGATGCTGATCGGCAGCACTTTGCTTACGGTTGCTGCGTGCAATAGCGTGACGAGCACCATGCCTGTCACAATGGCTAATGCCGCGCCCATAATGCCAAGAGAAGGCCTTGTGGCAAGGACAAAAATAAGGCCTGTTTTGACTAGCGCTCCGATTAAGCTGTTCATCATCGCAGCTCCTGCCAAATTAAGCGCCTGCAGAACAGCTTGAAGCGGGCCTTGAAAATAATAAAGCAGAAAAAACGGGGCCATCACTTTTATAAATACAGCTGCGCCTGAGGAACCGTACATCACTCTCATCAGCTCATCCGCAAAAACAAATAAAATAACAACTGAAATGCCTCCGCTGAGCAGACAGAGACGCATCGCCTGTTCCAAGCGGTATTCCACCACCTGCAATTTTTTCTGCTCCATTCCTTCACTGATCGCAGGAACAAGCGCGGTCGACAAAGAATATGTAATAAAGCTGGGCAGAGTCAGCAGCGTCATGGCAAAGCCGGTCAGTTCCCCGTATTGCTTTGTTGCGGCAACTGTTGCCACACCGGCGATGGCAAGGCTTTGAGCGACGACGATTGGCTCGAAAAACCAAGAGAGGTTTCCGATAAAGCGGCTCCCGGTTGTTGGAAGGGACACGCTCATTAATTGGGTAAAGGTTTGTTTTCCG
This sequence comes from Bacillus sp. LJBS17, assembly GCF_019334685.1. Taxonomy (NCBI): domain Bacteria; kingdom Bacillati; phylum Bacillota; class Bacilli; order Caryophanales; family Bacillaceae; genus Bacillus; species Bacillus sp. LJBS17. Next base: position 2,747,859 of record NZ_CP079759.1, on the reverse strand, counting down.
TTTTTAATTGACTGGAAAAAATGCTTTCTGATTTTAATTGTCTTTTTATACTTAAAGCAAACGAATAAATAAAGAAGTGATGCCAGCTCCCCTGCCACTGAGGATAGCATTGCCCCCGCTGCAGCATATTCAATTCCGTAAGGGAGAAAAATCGTTGTGCAGACAGCCACGAGTGAAATGCGGACGACCTGTTCAAGGACTTGTGACATAGCAAGCGGGTTCATATTCTGTTTTCCTTGAAAGTATCCCCTCAGCACACTCGATATAGCAATAATCGGCACAACCGGCGTAATGGCCAAGAGCGGATACAGTGTTCGCTTATCTGTCAGCATCGTTTCAGCCATAACCGGGGCGAAAAACAGAAACAGCGGTGTAAAGATGAGGCTGAGCACTCCCGTGATGGTCAGAGACATGACTAAAATATTTTTCGTTTTTTGATGATCTCCGCGCGCACTGGCTTCAGCGACTAGCTTGCTGATCGCGACCGGCAGACCGAATTGAGTTAATGTAGTGGCCAAGAAGAAGGTAGGCGCCGCCATCATGTAAAGCCCGACTCCTTCTTCACCGATAAAACGGGCGATAACCACCCGGTTGACAAACCCGAGCATTCTTGTAACCATTCCTGCTGCGATAAGGATAAGAGTGCCCTTTAAAAACGTCTGTTTCGCCATTTTTACCCCCTGCCTTCTCAAACTACCTGGAATCATATACAATAAAGATATGCGTATATATCGTCCAAGCATGACAAGTCTTCTTGAAAAACAATAAAAAAGGAGCGTGGAATTCGTGGAGAAGCATCCAGCCGATCTATATAAAGACCACGTCAGGCCGTTTCTTTACAGCAAACTGGAAGAGTTCAAGATTCTCGGGTATGATGATGTTGAACTCGAAAGTTTGTGGTCATACTTAACAGATAAGAAGTGGAAAAAGAAAACGGAACTGAACATTTATGAACTGGCGAGTGATATTTTATCAGTGAAAATTGGCGAATTTATGAACTATGCAACCGTTGAGTCATTTAAAACGTCTAATTGGCTGGGCAGTGAAGAGGGCCAGGAAGCATTGGAAGAACTGCTGAGATAGCAGGTTGATTCGCACAGGTTTAAGGGAGGATATACATAATGAAAAAAGGACGCTTGATTGCGTTTTTCCTTTTCGTTCTATTGATCGGCACGGGCTTGGGCTACTTTACGAAGCCTGCCGCTAACAATATTACGTTAGGATTGGATTTGCAAGGCGGATTTGAGGTGCTGTATGATGTACAGCCTGTAAAAAAAGGTGACAAAATCACAAAAGACGTTCTGGTCAGCACTGTAGAGGCATTGAACCGCCGGGCCAATGTTCTCGGTGTCAGCGAACCGAACATCCAAATTGAAGGGAATAACCGGATTCGCGTTCAGCTCGCTGGTGTGACAAACCAAAACAGAGCGCGTGAAATTCTGGCGACTGAAGCGCAGCTTTCTTTCAGAGATGCAAATGATAAGGAACTGTTAAACGGTGCTGATCTAGTCGAAAACGGCGCTAAACAAACTTATGACAGCACAACAAATGAGCCAATTGTCACGATTAAGCTGAAAGACGCTGATAAATTTGGTGAAGTGACCAAGAAGGTCATGAAAATGGCGCCAAACAACCAGCTTGTCATTTGGCTGGATTATGATAAAGGTGATTCCTTTAAGAAAGAAGTTCAAAAAGAGCATCCTAAATTTGTATCCGCTCCAAATGTAAGTCAGGAGCTAAATACAACTGATGTAAAAATTGAAGGTCATTTCACAGCTCAAGAAGCAAAAGATTTAGCCAGCATTTTAAACGCAGGCGCACTTCCTGTGAAACTGACTGAAAAGTATTCGACATCAGTAGGCGCACAATTCGGCCAGCAGGCTCTCCATGATACGGTGTTTGCCGGTATTGTCGGTATTGCAATTATTTTCTTATTTATGCTTTTCTATTACCGTCTGCCGGGATTAATCGCGGTGATTACGCTATCTGTTTATATCTACATTACACTCCAGATCTTTGACTGGATGAATGCCGTACTCACGCTTCCGGGAATTGCCGCTCTCATTTTAGGTGTCGGGATGGCTGTTGACGCCAACATTATTACCTATGAGCGGATTAAAGAAGAGCTCAAGCTAGGAAAGTCAGTCCGCTCTGCCTTCCGTTCAGGAAACAGACGGTCATTTGCGACGATTTTTGACGCGAATATTACAACCATTATTGCAGCGGTTGTGCTCTTTATCTTTGGGACAAGCTCTGTTAAAGGGTTTGCGACAATGCTGATCCTATCGATTTTGACAAGCTTTATCACTGCCGTTTTCTTATCGAGATTTCTCCTCGCTCTCCTTGTGGAAAGCAGATGGCTTGATCGGAAAAAAGGCTGGTTTGGTGTCAATAAGAAACATATCATGGATATTCAGGATACGGATGAAAATACAGAGCCGCATACGCCATTCCAAAAATGGGATTTCACGAGCAAACGCAAATACTTCTTTATTTTCTCCAGTGCAGTCACGGTTGCCGGGATTATTATCCTGCTTGTGTTCAGGCTGAATCTTGGCATTGACTTTGCTAGCGGTGCACGGATTGAAGTACAAAGCGACCATAAGCTGACAACAGAGCAAGTTGAGAAGGATTTTGAATCTCTGGGTATGGACCCTGATACTGTAGTTCTGTCAGGCGAAAAGAGCAATATCGGTGTTGCCCGTTTTGTCGGGGTGCCAGATAAAGAAACCATAGCAAAAGTAAAAACGTATTTTAAAGACAAATACGGATCAGAGCCAAATGTCAGCACAGTTTCACCGACAGTCGGTAAGGAGCTGGCAAGAAATGCGCTGTACGCAGTTGCTATAGCTTCTATTGGCATCATTATTTACGTTTCAATCCGATTCGAATACAAAATGGCGATTGCTGCCATCGCCTCATTGCTATATGACGCATTCTTTATCGTCACGTTCTTCAGTATTACAAGGCTTGAGGTAGATGTTACGTTCATCGCGGCCATCTTGACGATAATCGGGTATTCCATTAACGATACAATCGTTACATTTGACAGGGTCCGCGAGCATATGAAAAAGCGCAAGCCGAAAACATTTGCCGATCTGAACCATATTGTAAACCTGAGCCTGCAGCAAACCTTTACACGTTCAATTAACACTGTATTAACTGTTGTGATTGTTGTTGTGACATTGCTGATCTTTGGAGCATCTTCTATTACTAACTTCTCAATTGCTTTATTGGTCGGGCTGTTAACAGGCGTTTATTCTTCTCTATACATTGCCGCACAAATTTGGCTTGCATGGAAAGGAAGAGAACTGAAAAAAGATTCGGCGCAATAAAAAATATCAGGCTGTCCTCTGCAGGGCAGCCTGTTTTTTGAAGTTTCATTGAACTTAAAATAGACATTTGCTATAATGACATACGCTTACATTTAAACATATATATGGTGTTAAAAGTGTTTATGACTGGTTTTCAGATATGTAGGAGGGTTTATATATGAGGGTTCGCGAATCAGAGCTGCCGGGCATAGGACAAAAAGTTGAAATGATTACTAGAAACCGTGATAAAATTTCAATTATCATTCATCATGACGGAAGAAGAGAGCTTTACTATTTTGACGAAAACGACCATGAGGAATGTGTTGCCTCCGTGCAGTTTGATGACGCTGAAGCAAGGCAAATGTCTGCAATTCTTGGCGGAATGGCATATAAACCGAAAGCGTTAGAACAGGTCGAGTCAGCCCTTGATGATTTGATTATAGAGTGGTGTAAAGCAGAGGCGGGAGCGCCTGCCATTCATCAGACGATTGGTGATTTGAATGTGGGTCAGGAATATCATGTAACGGTCATTGCAATTGTAAAAAAGAATCAGGATAAACAACTGAATCCGAGCTCTGAAACAGTCATTGACGAAGGCGATACACTTGTGATTTCCGGTGAGGGAACCGGACTGAAGAGGCTGATCCGGGAAAAATTAACAGCAAAGGGAGCTTAACCTAGTGTTAAGCCATGTTTAAAACCAGTCTTGATGGGGAAAGTTACCTCAATAAGAAGTTTGGGGGAAAAGAGAATGAATAAACAATGGACCATTATTTTCGCACTTATTTTCACCTTAATTGTTGCTATTTTCGCAGTCATTAATGTTCGATCCGTAGAAGTTGATTACCTGTTTGGAAGATCAGAATGGCCGCTCATTCTTGTTATTTTGGGCTCAGTTTTAATGGGAGCGCTGATCGTATTTTCTGTCGGCATTTTTCAGGTAATGAAATTGAAGCGGGAAATAAAAACCTTGCGGAAAGAAAATAGAACAGCAATACATAAACAAGAGGATACTCATCTTGCTGATCAGACTGACACACAGGATGCATCAGCCATGATTGAGAAAAAAGACTAGTTTTCGAATATTATTTGAAACCCCTCAGCCTGCTCTAGTATAATAGGGTGGTTGAGGGGTGAATTTATGTTAGCGTCAAAAATGCGATGGGAAATCCAGCGACCAGATCAGGATAAGGTCAAATCACTCACAGAACAATTGCATATAACACCTCTTGTTGCGTCCCTGCTTGTAAAAAGAGGCTTTGATACGGCAGAAAGCGCTAGGCTGTTTTTACATACAAAGGATGCCGATTTTTATGATCCTTTTGAAATGAAAGGCATGAAAGAAGCGGCAGATCGAATAAAACAGGCGATTTCACAACAAGAAAAGATTATGATATATGGCGATTATGACGCCGATGGGGTTACAAGTACGTCAGTGATGCTTCACACGCTGCAAAAACTGTCGGCTCAAGTTGATTTTTATATACCTGACCGTTTTAAAGAAGGATATGGACCTAATGAACAGGCGTTTCGTTCGATTAAAGATCGGGGCTTCTCTTTGATCATTACGGTTGATACAGGAATTGCCGCTGTGCATGAAGCGAAGGTGGCAAAGGAACTCGGACTGGATGTCATCATTACCGATCATCATGAACCGGGACCGGTGCTTCCGGATGTCCATGCGATCGTCCACCCGAAGCAGCCTGGCTGCACTTACCCGTTTAAAGAGCTTGCCGGGGTTGGAGTCGCGTTTAAGCTTGCCCACGCTTTATTGGGTGAACTTCCTGATGAACTGCTTGACCTGGCGGCTATCGGCACCATTGCTGATCTAGTCCCGCTGCATGACGAAAACAGATTAATTGCAACACTAGGACTTGAAAGGCTTCGACGGACAAATCGGCTCGGCTTAAAAGAGCTAATTAAGCTGTCAGGCGGAGACATCGGAGAAGCGAACGAAGAAACAGTCGGATTTCAGCTCGCACCAAGGCTGAATGCCGTCGGAAGAATCGAACAGGCGGATCCCGCTGTTCATTTGCTTATGTCAGAGGATTCGTTTGAAGCGGAAGAGCTTGCCGCAGAAATTGACCAGCTGAACAAAGAGCGCCAAAAAATGGTCAGCAAAATGACGGATGAAGCGATTGAAATGGTTGAACAGCAAGGGCTCGATCAAACTGCAATTGTCGTGGCCAAAGCCGGATGGAACCCGGGAGTCGTCGGGATTGTGGCTTCAAAGCTTGTGGACCGCTTCTACCGACCGGCCATTGTTCTTGGCATTGATGAAGAAAAGGGAATCGCTAAAGGTTCGGCCCGAAGCATCAGAGGCTTTAATTTATTTGAGAGCCTTTCTGAATGCAGAGATATTCTTCCTCATTTCGGCGGCCATCCAATGGCTGCGGGGATGACGCTGAAAGCCGAAGATGTGCCGGATTTGCGAAGCAGGCTGAATGAAATAGCGGACAATACGCTTACGGAAGAGGATTTTATTCCCGTACAGGAAGTCGACCTTGTCTGCAGCGTCGAAGACATTACAGTTGAAAGCATCGCAGAAATGAACATGCTGTCTCCTTTTGGCATGCTTAACCCGAAACCGCACGTTCTCGTAGAAAACGCAGTACTGGAAGATGTCCGCAAGATAGGGGCAAATAAAACTCATGTCAAAATGACGATCAGAAACGAGTCGTCCCAGCTTGATTGCGTCGGTTTTAATAAAGGCGAGCTTCAAGAAGGCATCGTACCGGGTTCAAGAATTTCCATTGTCGGTGAGATGTCAATCAACGAATGGAACAATCGAAAAAAGCCGCAGCTTATGATAAAGGATGCCGCTGTTTCTGAATGGCAGCTGTTTGATTTAAGGGGAAAACGGACGTGGGAAGACACAGTTTCCGCCCTTCCATCTGCTAAACGGGCCATTGTCTCTTTCAAAGAAGACTCAACAACATTACTTCAAACTGAAGACCTTCGCCGAGAAGTGCACGTCATCAGTTCTAAAGATCAAGCAAAGGCGTTTGACCTCGATGGTGCATATATTGTATTACTGGATCCGCCGCCTTCGCTGGACATGCTCGCCCGTTTGCTGGAAGGCAAGGCGCCTGAGCGGATATATTTTATTTTTCTCAATCATGAGGACCACTTTTTATCAACTTTTCCCGCAAGAGACCACTTTAAATGGTATTATGCGTTCTTGCTGAAAAGAGGCGCTTTTGACGTGAAAAAACACGGTTCAGAGCTTGCAAAACATAAAGGCTGGTCCGTTGAAACAATCAATTTCATGACAAAGGTGTTTTTTGATCTCGGTTTTGTTAAAATAGAGAATGGTGTGCTGTCTGTTGTGAGCGGAGCAAAGAAACGCGACTTAACAGACTCACAAACATATCAGGCGAAACAGCAGCTGATGGAACTGGATCAAAAGCTGAATTATTCTTCTGCTGAAGAGCTGAAGGAATGGCTGAATAAGCTGATGAAACAAGATTCAGAGGCTTATGAAAGTACGAGGAGGACATAAAACAGATGGATTTAAAACAATACGTAACAATTGTACCGGATTACCCGAAAGAGGGCGTGCAATTTAAAGATATTACGACACTGATGGATAAAGGCGATGTATACCGCTATGCCACAGATCAAATTGTTGAATATGCGAAAGAAAAGCAAATTGATTTGGTCGTTGGCCCTGAAGCGCGCGGCTTTATTATCGGCTGTCCCGTTGCTTACGCGCTTGGCGTAGGTTTTGCGCCGGTCCGCAAAGAAGGCAAGTTGCCTCGTGAAGTAATCAAAGTGGATTATGGCTTGGAATACGGAAAAGACGTATTAACGATCCACAAAGATGCGATTAAGCCTGGTCAGCGTGTGCTTATTACGGATGACCTGCTTGCGACAGGCGGCACAATTGAAGCGACAATCAAACTTGTTGAAGAACTTGGCGGCGTTGTTGCTGGTATCGCTTTCTTAATCGAGCTTTCTTACCTTGACGGCAGAAATAAGCTCGAAGATTACGACATCTTAACATTGATGAAATACTAAGGATAACCGCATAACGAAAAAGCACTCCATGTCAGGGTGCTTTTTTCCTATTGTTTTGCATTTATTTTATATAATATTTGGCTATTTGAACTTCTGCTCTTTACATCTTTCGTTTTTTTCTTGATAATAAACTACAATACAGTTTACATTTTAAAAAAGGTGATTCCATGGCGAACGAACAAGTATTGACTGCCGAGCAAGTTATAGATAAAGCGCGCAGCTATCTATCTGATGAGCATATCGCATTTGTCGAAAAAGCATATCTGTACGCTGAAGATGCTCATCGCGAGCAATACCGCAAATCGGGCGAGCCATATATTATTCATCCGATTCAGGTTGCGGGGATTCTCGTCGATCTTGAAATGGACCCTTCCACAATCGCGGGCGGATTTTTGCACGATGTCGTGGAAGATACAGATGTGACGCTCGATGACCTGAAAGAAGCATTTTCCGAAGAAGTGGCAATGCTTGTAGACGGCGTAACGAAACTCGGCAAAATTAAATATAAATCTCAAGAGGAACAGCAGGCGGAAAATCATCGCAAAATGTTTGTCGCTATGGCTCAAGATATCAGGGTCATATTGATCAAGCTGGCGGATCGTCTTCACAATATGCGGACACTGAAACATCTGCCTCAGGAAAAACAGCGGAGAATCTCCAATGAAACGCTGGAAATTTTTGCTCCTTTGGCGCATCGTCTCGGGATTTCAAAAATTAAGTGGGAATTGGAAGATACGGCGCTCCGTTATTTGAACCCTCAACAATATTACAGAATTGTCAACCTCATGAAGAAGAAACGTGCAGAACGTGAGCTTTATGTTGATGAGGTTGTCAATGAAGTGAAGAAACGTGTCGAAGAAGTAAATATCAAGGCTGACTTCTCGGGACGCCCGAAACATATTTACAGCATTTATCGAAAAATGGTGCTGCAAAATAAGCAATTCAATGAAATTTACGATTTGCTGGCTGTCCGTATTCTTGTGAACAGCATAAAGGACTGCTACGCGGTGCTTGGCATCATTCACACATGCTGGAAACCGATGCCCGGCAGATTCAAAGATTATATCGCAATGCCGAAGCCGAATATGTATCAATCGCTTCATACAACGGTTATTGGGCCTAAAGGCGATCCGCTTGAAGTGCAGATCCGCACCTTTGAAATGCATGAAATAGCGGAATACGGGGTTGCGGCTCACTGGGCTTATAAAGAAGGAAAAGCAGCCAATGAAGGTGCAACCTTTGAGAAAAAGCTTTCTTGGTTCCGTGAAATTTTAGAATTTCAAAATGAATCGACAGATGCAGAAGAATTTATGGAATCGCTCAAAATTGATTTGTTCTCTGATATGGTGTATGTCTTTACGCCAAAAGGAGATGTAATCGAGCTTCCGTCCGGTTCTGTTCCGATTGATTTTTCTTACCGGATTCACTCTGAAATCGGCAATAAAACAATCGGTGCCAAAGTAAACGGAAAAATGGTTACGCTTGACCATAAGCTTCGGACAGGTGATATCGTTGAAATTCTCACCTCTAAGCATTCCTACGGTCCGAGCCAGGATTGGGTGAAGCTTGCCCAAACATCCCAAGCGAAGCATAAAATCCGTCAATTCTTTAAGAAACAGCGGCGTGAAGAAAATGTCGAAAAAGGCCGTGAGTTGGTCGAAAAAGAAATTAAAAACCTGGATTTTGAATTGAAGGATGTTTTAACGCCGGAGAATATTCAAAAGGTTGCTGACAAATTTAATTTCTCAAATGAAGAGGATATGTACGCGGCGGTCGGTTACAACGGCATTACGGCTCTGCAGGTGGCGAACCGCCTAACAGAAAAAGAGAGAAAGCAGCGCGATCAGGAAGAACAGGAAAAGATCGTTCAGGAAGTTACTGGGGAACCTAAGCCGTACCCGCAAGGAAGAAAACGGGAAGCTGGCGTTCGTGTCAAGGGCATCGACAACCTCCTTGTCCGTTTATCAAAATGCTGCAATCCTGTGCCAGGTGATGATATTGTCGGCTTTATCACAAAAGGCAGAGGGGTTTCGGTCCATCGCGAAGACTGTCCGAATGTCAAAACGAATGAAGCCCAAGAGCGGCTGATCCCGGTAGAGTGGGAGCATGAGTCACAGGTTCAAAAGCGCAAGGAATACAATGTTGAGATAGAGATTCTTGGGTATGACCGCCGCGGATTGCTGAACGAGGTGCTGCAGGCAGTGAATGAAACGAAAACAAATATTTCATCTGTCTCTGGCAAATCGGATCGCAATAAAGTGGCAACCATTCATATGGCGATTTTTATTCAGAATATCAATCACTTGCACAAAGTCGTCGAGCGTATTAAACAGATTAGAGATATCTACTCTGTGCGCCGCGTCATGAACTAAAGGGGTTAGAAAATGAGATTAGTTGTTCAGCGAGTAACAGAAGCAAGCGTTACAGTGGACGAAGAGGTCGTCGGCCAAATTGGACAAGGCCTCATGGTGCTGGTCGGCATCACTCATGATGATACAGAAGATGATGCAGCTTATTTAGCCGATAAAGTTGTCAATCTCCGTATTTTCGATGACAGTGAAGGAAAAATGAATCTGTCTCTTGTAGATATAGGAGGAGAGATTTTATCCGTCTCACAGTTTACGCTTTATGGAGATACGAAAAAAGGGCGCCGGCCGAACTACATGAACGCGGCCAAACCTGATAAAGCTTTAGGTCTTTATGAAAAATGGAATGACCTGCTTCGTGAAAAAGGAATCAAAGTGGAGACCGGAACGTTTGGAGCAATGATGGATGTTCAGCTTACAAACTCCGGACCGGTTACGCTCATTATGGATTCAAAATAAAAAAAAGCTGCCAAAAGGCAGCTTTTTTTATTGGAAGTATTTCTCTAATCCGCTTTCGATCCCATCTGTTACTTTTTCTTGGTATGAATTGCTATGTACAATGGCTTCTTCCTGCGGATGGCTTACATATCCCAGCTCGTACAGCATAGCGGGCTGTCTGTTTTCCCGGAGCACATAATAATCTCCGAATAATACGCCGCGGTCTGGAATGGAAGAACGCTTCACCACTTCTGAGTGGACATCTGATGCGAGTTCCTGATCTTTGGCAGGACTGTAGTAATATGCTGTACTGCCTCTTGTAGAGGTATCCGCATAGCTGTCATAATGAATGCTGATAAAGGCGTCAGCGTTACGGTAGTGAGAGGTAGAGACCCGTGACTGCAGGCTGACAAAGGTATCATCCTGGCGTGTCACATATACATCCGCTCCAGCCGATCTAAGTTTGCTGGCGAGCAGTTTTGCCGTTTTGATCGTCAGGTTTTTCTCGAATTTCCCCGAATACCCGATCGTTCCGCTGTCTTTTCCTCCATGTCCCGGGTCAACAATAATCGTTTTATTGTTTAGAGAGCCGTTTCCAGACGGGGAATCAGAGACTGGCGGTTCACCTGCTTCTTCTGCGCTTTTAGACGTTTGGACCACCCAATTGGCTACATAAGCAGTTTGCCCGTTATCAAGCTTTATTTCATACCAGCTTCCCTTTGAACCGGTAATGGTGTATGAATCTCCTTTGGCAGCACGCTCAACGATTGAAGCTGATGTTGACGCATCACTTCTTAGATTCGTTCCTCCGTACATGATATAGGCTTTTTTAGCGGAGGATGAACTGCCGGCATTTGCTGAATCATCAGCTGGAACAGAACTAGTCAAAAGGTAATGGCTTGCAACCCAGCCTTTTAGCCCGTTCACCTCAATGTGAGCCCAGCCATTTTTCTCGTTGAGAACCGTCAGTTTCGTTCCGCGATCAAGTTTTGTTATAATTGCCGCGTCATGTGAGGCGGAGGCTCTTACATTTAGCGAAGAAACACCGACTGTGCCCGTCGTTGACGCACCGGAATCCTCGGTTTGGTCACTCTCATCAGACGCTGAACTGCTGCCTCCTGATGTGACATATTCAGATGATACCCACCCGGTGGCACTGTGATAGGATATCTTGATCCAGCCCGAATCTTTATCAATGACAGATGCTTGGCTGCCTTGCGGGAATTTGCCGATGACTTCGTAGGAAGTGCCCGGGCCGCTTCTCATCCGCAGATCGGGGTCTGTTGATGTCACAGTGTCACTGCTTCCTGAGGAGCTTGTGCTGGCCTGGTCTTCCTTTGTAATAAGCCAGGAGACTACCCAGCCCTTTTCTCCGGAACCAAGCTGTATCTGCACCCAGTCTCCATCTTCCTTTAAAATCGGATAGCGTTCTCCCTTTTTTACTTCCGCTGTAATGCCGTAGCTAAGCCCAGGGCCGCTTCTGACGTTCATTTCATCTGTTGCGATGACCGCTTCTCCTTGAGCAGCTGTAACGGATGAAAAGGTCGGGAATAGCGCTGCGGTGAAAATAATACATACAATAAGGACAAAGTATTTCTTGTTCATTGTGTCCTCCTTTCTGATGATCATTAAAAAAGCATTCTTGTTTAATATCGTAAAGTCCTTTCTGATTTTTAAATAAAAATAAAATGATTTGTTTATACTAAGCGTAAATACAATCAAAAAGGTGTGCAAATCATGAAATATCATCCAAAAATGGGACGTGCATTTCACGACGGTGAAGCGAATCTGCATTACAGCGATCACGCAGATCCCGATACGACTGGTTATCTTACGGAAACAGCATCTGAATTTGGTCTTATGTCCAAAGAAGCAGCGCTGAGGAAAAACAACCGGAATAAAGCTTGACAGAGAACCCCAATCCCATTATTATAATAGAAATTGAGTACATAGCAAATGATGAAAGATTTGAACCAATAATGGAGAAGAGTAGGTCAGATTGCATGATTAGAGAGGAACCCGCCCCAGGCTGAAAGCGGATCCCATTGCGTCTTTCTCGAAACAACACTCCGGAGGTTTCCTGCTGAACGCGTGAATAACGCCATTAGGCAGTGAACGTGAACCTGCGTTAAAGGATCGAGCGGGAATATGAACGTATTCCAACTAGGGTGGCACCACGGGTATAACTCTCGTCCCTACTATCATGTATAGTAGGGGCGAGAGTTTTTTTCATTTTCATCATTAACGATCATTGGATATTTTATAAGGAATACATAAGGAGGTCTACCTATGGGATATAACATTCCGAGAGGAACACAGGATATTCTGCCTGGAGAATCAGATCGCTGGCAGTATGTTGAACAAATTATGAGAGACACTTGCCGCACTTATCAATATAAAGAAATCCGCACACCGATTTTTGAGCATACAGAACTGTTTGCCAGAGGCGTCGGAGAATCAACGGATATCGTACAAAAAGAAATGTATACCTTCGAGGACCGCAAAGGCAGAAGCCTGACGCTTCGTCCGGAGGGAACAGCTGCTGCGGTTCGCGCTTTTAATGAAAACAAGCTGTTCGCAAATCCTGTACAGCCGACAAAGCTTTATTATGTCGGGCCGATGTTCCGTTATGAACGTCCTCAGACGGGCCGTTACCGCCAGTTTTATCAGTTTGGAATTGAAGCGATTGGTTCGAAAGACCCTGCAATCGACGCTGAAGTAATGGCGCTTGCGATGAGTATTTATGAAAAAGCAGGTTTAGAAAACGTTAAGCTTGTCATAAACAGTCTCGGCGATCAAGATAGCCGCAAAAGCTACAGAGAAGCGCTCGTGAAACACTTCGAGCCTCGCATCGAAGAATTTTGTTCAGACTGCCAGTCCCGTCTGCACACGAACCCGCTTAGAATCTTGGACTGCAAAAAAGACCGAGATCATGAGCTGATGAAATCGGCACCTTCGATTTTGACATATTTAAATGAAGAATCAGCCGCTTATTTTGACAAAGTGAAACAATACTTAAATGATCTTGGCATTTCGTATGAAATCGATCCGAACCTTGTGAGAGGGCTGGATTATTACAACCACACCGCATTTGAAATTATGAGCAATGCGGAAGGCTTTGGCGCGATTACGACACTTGCCGGCGGCGGACGCTACGACGGGCTTGTCGAACAGATCGGCGGACCTGAAGCACCGGGCATCGGATTTGCGATGAGCATCGAACGCTTGCTTGCCGCAATTGATGCTGAAAAAAGAGAGCTGCCTGTTGATAAGGGAATCGACTGCTATATCGTCACACTCGGCGAAAAAGCAAAGGATTATTCTGTTTCATTGGTGTACAAACTGAGAGAAGCAGGCATTTCCAGTGAAATCGATTATGAAAATAAGAAAATGAAAGGCCAGTTTAAAACAGCTGATCGCTTAAAGGCCAGATTTATTGCGATTTTGGGTGAAGATGAGCTTGCCCAAAACAAAATCAATGTAAAGGATGCACAGACGGGCGAACAGATTGAAGTGGCACTTGATGAATTTATACATGTGATGAAGGCAAACCAAAAGGGATAAGGAGTGAAACGCATTGTTTGGAAGAACATATTATTGCGGTGATATAACTGAAAAAGCAATTGGCGAATCTGTAACGCTGAAAGGCTGGGTCCAAAAAAGACGAGACCTCGGCGGATTGATTTTTATTGACTTGCGTGACCGTACGGGAATTGTTCAAGTCGTTTTCAACCCTGATGTGTCAAAAGAAGCGCTTGCTGTTGCGGAAGGCATCAGAAATGAATACGTGCTTGATGTTCAAGGAAAAGTAGTGGCGCGGGAAGAAGGAACAGTCAATCCGAATTTGAAGACAGGTGCGATCGAAATTCACGCTGACGGAGTGACAGTACTAAGTGCTGCAAAGACGCCTCCATTTGCGATTTCTGATCAAGCAGAAGAAGTGTCAGAGGACGTTCGTTTAAAACACCGTTACTTAGATTTGCGCAGACCGGCTATGTTTCAAACGATGCAGATGCGTCATAATGTGACGAAAGCTGTCCGCAGCTTTTTAGATGAAAACGGGTTTCTTGATATTGAAACGCCGATTTTAACAAAAAGCACGCCTGAAGGCGCACGTGACTACTTGGTGCCGAGCCGTGTGCACGAAGGTGAGTTCTACGCGCTGCCGCAGTCTCCGCAGCTATTTAAACAGCTTCTGATGGTATCAGGCATTGAACGGTATTATCAGATTGCCCGCTGTTTCCGTGATGAAGACTTGCGTGCGGACCGCCAGCCTGAGTTCACGCAAATTGATATTGAAATGTCCTTTATGAGCCAGGAAGACATTATGTCATTGGCTGAGGATATGATGGCAAAGATTATGCGTGAAACAAAAGGCGTGGAAATTAAGCTTCCTCTTCCTCGAATGACGTATGACGAAGCAATGAACAAGTACGGTTCTGATAAACCGGATACGCGTTTTGACATGCTTTTGACAGATGTGTCTGACATTGTGAAGGATACGGAATTTAAAGTATTCTCATCAGCTGTAGCAAACGGCGGTGTGGTCAAAGCCATCAACGTAAAAGGCGGTGCCGGAGATTACTCCAGAAAAGACATCGATGCTCTTGGCGCTTTTGCTGCAAACTATGGGGCGAAAGGACTTGCCTGGGTGAAAGTTGAAGCAGACGGAGTGAAAGGACCGATCGCTAAATTCTTTGATGAAGAAAAGCAGTCTAAGCTGATTGAAGCACTTGATGCTGCTGAAGGTGATTTGTTGCTGTTCGGAGCGGATCAATTTGAAGTTGTGGCCGCATCACTCGGCGCGCTGCGTTTAAAGCTTGGGAAAGAGCGTGGGCTGATTGACGAAAACCTGTTCAATTTCTTATGGGTCATTGACTGGCCGCTATTAGAGCATGATCCGGAAGAAGGCCGTTTCTACGCAGCGCACCATCCGTTCACAATGCCTGTCCGGGAAGACCTTGAGCTGATTGAAACAGCGCCTGAAGACATGAAAGCACAAGCTTATGACCTCGTCTTAAACGGCTATGAGCTTGGCGGCGGTTCAATCCGTATTTTCGAAAAGGATATTCAGGAAAAAATGTTTGCGCTTCTCGGCTTCTCACCAGAAGAAGCGGCTGAACAGTTCGGATTCCTGCTGGAAGCATTTGAATACGGCGCTCCTCCGCACGGCGGAATCGCACTTGGCTTAGACCGTCTCGTTATGCTTCTCGCAGGACGTACGAACCTGAGAGATACGATTGCATTCCCGAAAACGGCAAGTGCAAGCTGCCTGATGACAGAGGCGCCTGGAGAAGTAAGTGACGCTCAGCTTGACGAGCTTCATCTTTCTATCAAGAAAAAAGTTAAGAACTGAATGTGCAGTTCGATTCTTGAAAATCAAAATCGTCTGTGATATGATTTTGACAAGTTAAATAAAGTCCTGATGTGTTAGTTGTACACCTAGTTTTGACCGAACATTTTTTTGATTTGGGAGCCCGCATTTTTAAATGGCGTACATGCCTCTTTTCATTCGGTAAAGAGGACTTACAAGATTTAAAAGAGGGCACCCACCTGCTGAGAGCGGGTTCAAAACAAAGGAAAGCTGCAACGGCACTATTGGGACTTTATTTTTTGTGCGCAGAAAAACGGCTGCTCATGGATCAGCCATTTTATAGATGAAACCAGAATACGAATGTGGAGTGAGGTTCTTGTTACACCAGTTTTCACGCAATGAATTAGCTATCGGAAAAGAAGGCCTTGAAACGCTGAAAAACAGCACAGTTGCTGTGCTTGGAGTCGGAGGAGTTGGGTCGTTCGCGGCGGAAGCGCTCGCGCGGTCAGGCGTCGGCCGCATTCTGCTTGTCGACAAAGATGATGTCGACATTACAAATGTAAACCGTCAGCTTCACGCGCTGCTTTCAACTGTCGGACAGCCGAAAGTTGATTTAATGAAGGCGCGGATCGCAGACATTAACCCGGAGTGTGAAGTAATCTCGTTAAAAATGTTCTATACGGAGGAAACGTATGAGCAGTTTTTTGACTATGATCTTGACTATGTCATTGATGCGTCAGACACCATTTGTTATAAAATTCATTTAATGAAAGAATGTCTAAAACGGGATATTCCGCTCATCTCCAGCATGGGTGCTGCAAATAAAACGGATCCGACACGCTTCCAAATCGCTGATATCTCAAAAACGCACACTGATCCAATTGCGAAGGTCGTCCGTACGAAATTACGCAAAGAGGGGATCAAAAAAGGCGTCCAAGTGATTTTCTCTGATGAAAGCCCGATTGTCATTCGGGAAGATGTCAGAAAAGAAGTGGGAAATGACGAAGCGAAAATCCGTAAAGCAAAAATGCCGCCTTCCTCTAATGCTTTTGTGCCGTCAGTTGCAGGTTTGATTATGGGCGGACATGTTGTCATGGATCTTTTGAAAGACATAGAAATCAAACGTGTGAAGGATAAATAATGTATAAAAACAGCCTTGATGATCAAGGCTGTTTTTGTTTTATTTTCTTTTCATTAATTTATCATACACCTGCTTTAAGGCGGATTCGAATTTTCCTGTCTGTTTCGGCTTATAGTATTGCTTATTTTTCAGAGAATCAGGGAGGTATTGTTGTTCGACCCAACCGCTGTCGTAATTGTGCGGGTATTTATAGTCGATTCCTCTTCCTAATTCCTGAGCTCCTTTATAATGCGCGTCTTTTAAATGCTTCGGGACATCACCAATTTTTCCGGCTCTGATATCTGCCAGGGCCTCATCGATTGCCAGAATGGCAGAGTTTGATTTCGGTGAGAGGCAAAGCTCAATAACTGCGTTGGCCAGCGGGATTCGCGCTTCAGGAAACCCGACTCGCTCAGCGGTCTGAATAGCGTTCAGCACTCTAGGGCCGGCTTGCGGGCTTGCTAAACCGATATCTTCATAGGCGATAACAAGCAATCGTCTTGCGATGCTCTCCAGATCACCGGCTTCAATTAATCTAGCCAAATAGTGAAGAGCAGCGTTGGCATCAGAGCCGCGGATCGATTTTTGAAAAGCGGACAGTACATCATAATGCGCGTCACCATCTTTATCGTGAGAAAAGCTTTTTTTCTGCAAGCATTCTTCCGCGGTTTCTAATGTAATGTGAATTTCACCGTCTGCTGACTCCTTCGTTGACAACACGGCAAGCTCAAGCGCATTTAAAGCGGAGCGGACATCTCCTCCGCATCCGTGGGCAAAATGCTCCATCGCCTGATCATCAATGGATACAGAATAGGTGCCAAGGCCCCGATGCTCATCATGGAGCGCACGTTCCAGTGCCTGTTTAATCAAATCAGGTGTTAACGGTTCAAGCTCAAAAATCTGGGTCCGGCTTCTGATCGCCGGATTAATGGCATGATACGGGTTAGCCGTCGTTGCTCCGATCAAAATAATCATCCCGTTTTCTAAATAGGGTAATAGAAAATCCTGTTTTCCTTTATCCAGTCTGTGGACTTCATCCAGAATCAAAATCACTTGGCCGGACATCTTGGCTTCCTGAGCTACGATTTCCATATCTTTTTTATTGTTAATGACAGCATTCAGCTTTCGAAAAGCAATACTTGTTGAACCGGCGATTGCTGTTGCGATTGATGTTTTTCCAATTCCGGGCGGCCCGTACAAAATCATGGATGACAAATGTTTTGCCTGGACCATTCTGCCAATAATTTTATCTTCAGCCACCAGATGCTGCTGGCCGATAATATCCTCTATTTTTGTCGGACGCATCCGATATGCCAATGGCTTCATCTATCATCTCTCCTTACTTAATTACAGGGTAACGGAAAACCGTACATTAGAAAAGGGTAAAGGCCCCTTTCCTTCTGCCTCAATGAAAATTCGCTGAAGGTATGTTATAATAACAGTTGGTCTATAAGATAATAAACGGACGAAACATATAGAAATTACCATTATAAATGTGGAAAATCATGAAATAACAGAGGTGTTCATGTTGAAAATATCAACTAAGGGAAGATACGGGCTCACCATTATGATCGAGCTTGCAAAAAAGCACGGTGAAGGCCCGACTTCATTAAAAAGCATCGCACAGACGAATAATTTGTCCGAGCATTATTTGGAGCAGCTGGTATCGCCGCTCAGAAATGCCGGTTTAGTGAAAAGCATCAGAGGCGCATATGGCGGATATGTATTAGGCAGTGAGCCGGATGCTATTACCGCGGGAGATATTATCCGTGTGCTTGAGGGGCCGATCAGCCCTGTTGAAGTGCTGGAAGATGAGGAGCCTGCCAAGCGTGAGCTCTGGATTCGCATCCGGGATGCTGTAAAAGAGGTTTTAGACAGTACAACATTAGAGGATCTTGCCAGCTATACAGACGGAGAGCAAGAAGCTTATATGTTCTATATTTAGATCAGAGGTGTAAACATAATGGAACGGATTTATTTAGATCATGCCGCAACGTCTCCGATGGATGAGCGCGTGCTGGAAAAAATGATACCGCACTTCTCCGGCAGTTTCGGTAATCCCTCCAGTATTCATTCATTTGGCAGAGAATCTCGAAAATGGGTGGATGAAGCAAGAGCGCAGATCGCAGCAGAAATCGGAGCGGCAGAGCAGGAGATCATTTTTACAAGCGGGGGAACGGAAGCTGATAACTTGGCGATCATGGGAACCGCACTTGCAAGAAAAGATCTTGGCAGACATATCATCACAACAAAAATTGAGCATCACGCCGTGCTTCACACATGTGAAAAACTTGAGGAAGACGGATTTGACATAACGTATCTGGACGTTGACCAAAATGGAAGAGTCAGTGCAAAACAGGTGAAAGAAGCACTGCGTGATGATACAATCCTTGTGACAGTGATGTATGGAAATAATGAAGTTGGAACAGTGCAGCCGATCGAAGAAATCGGTGAGCTGTTAAAGGAACACAAAGCTTATTTTCATACCGATGCTGTTCAGGCATTCGGGTTGCTGCCAATTGACGTGAAAAACAGCCATATTGACCTTCTGTCTGTTTCCGGGCACAAGCTCAACGGGCCAAAAGGGACAGGCTTTTTATATGCTAGTAAAGATGTGAAGCTTTCACCGCTTTTATTCGGAGGAGAGCAAGAAAGAAAACGCCGTGCCGGAACCGAAAATGTTCCAGGCATTGTCGGGCTGAAAGAAGCGATCAAGCTGTCAAGTGAAGAACGGGACGAAAAAAACGAGAAGTATCAATCGTTTAAAGCAATCTTTGCCGACACGCTTAGAGATGCAGGTGTGGCATTCGAGATCAACGGGGACAAAGAGCATAGTCTGCCGCATGTTCTGAATCTTTATTTCCCCGGTGTGTCAGTGGAAGCGCTGCTGGTTAATCTTGATATGGCTGGTGTCGCTGTCTCCAGCGGTTCAGCGTGCACGGCCGGTTCAGTCCTGCCGTCACATGTTCTGACTGCTATGTTCGGCGAAGAGAGTGACCGGCTGACGTCCTCTATTCGAATCAGCTTCGGCCTCGGCAATACGGCTGAGCAAGTGAAAACTGCTGCCAAACATGTGGCCGACGTTGTCAAACGGCTGACATAATAAGGCGGCGTAGTAATTGGAGTGAATGAAATGGAAAAACGGCCGGAGGATACAAGAGTCGTCGTCGGCATGTCCGGCGGAGTAGACTCATCTGTGGCGGCCCTGCTGTTAAAAGAACAGGGCTATGATGTAATCGGAATCTTTATGAAAAACTGGGATGATACGGACGAAAACGGTTTTTGCACGGCGACAGAGGATTATGAAGATGTGATCCGCGTCTGCAACCAAATCGGAATTCCGTATTATGCCGTAAACTTTGAAAAGCAATATTATGAGAAGGTATTTCAATACTTCCTTGATGAATATAAAGCAGGCAGAACACCAAACCCGGATGTACTGTGCAACAAAGAAATTAAATTCAAGGCCTTTTTGGAGCATGCATTGTCACTTGGCGCCGACTATTTAGCGACTGGCCACTATGCAAGAGTAGACAGAAGCGGCGGAAAAGTCAGAATGCTGCGCGGCATTGATGAAAACAAGGATCAAACGTACTTCTTGAATCAGCTGACAGAAGATACGCTGAGCAAAGTCATGTTCCCGATCGGTGAACTTCAAAAAAGCCGTGTGCGTGAAATCGCCAAAGAAGCAGAACTTGCAACAGCGACGAAAAAAGACAGTACAGGCATCTGCTTTATCGGCGAACGCAACTTCAAAACGTTTCTCAGCCAATATCTCCCTGCACAGCCGGGCGATATGATGACGATGGACGGCGAAGTAAAAGGCCGCCACGACGGGTTGATGTACTATACGATCGGACAGCGTCACGGCCTTGGCATCGGCGGAAGCGGCGAGCCGTGGTTTGCGGTAGGGAAAGATCTTGAAAAGAACATCCTCTACGTAGATCAAGGGTTCCATAACCCTCTTTTATATTCCGACAAAATCACAGCAACAAATATCAGCTGGGTACGTTCGGATATCATGAAGGGCGAAGAGATTTCCTGCACGGCTAAATTCCGTTACCGCCAAGAGGATCATAAAGTAACGGTGCGCATGACTGGCGAGGGTGAAGCGGAAGTCATCTTTGATGAACAAGTCCGCGCTGTAACGCCTGGACAAGCCGTTGTCTTCTATGACGGCGAAGAATGCCTTGGCGGCGGGACAATTGATGATGTGTACAAAGACGGAACAAAATTGTGGTACGTATAAAAGATGAAAAACCTCAACACTGAGTTGGGGTTTTTTAATGAAAGGAAGATGATCGGTGGATTATAATCAACTCGGTATAGAGGCGATGCAGGAAGGCGATTACGAGAAAGCGGCAGAGGCATTTACAAAAGCGATTGAAGAAAATAAAGAAGACGCGATTCCGTATATCAATTTTGCCAACCTGCTTTCATCCGTAAACGAGCTGGAACGTGCGCTTGCGTTTTATGATAAAGCGCTTGAATTAGACAATAGCGCAGCCACTGCTTATTATGGAGCAGGAAATGTCTATGTTGTAAAAGAAATGTACAAAGAAGCGAAAGACATGTTTGAAAAAGCGCTTCGTGCGGGGATGGAAAACGGCGACCTGTTTTACATGCTCGGAACGGTACTTGTCAAGCTCGAACAGCCTAAGCTTGCACTGCCATATTTACAAAGAGCGGTCGAACTGAATGAAAACGATACGGAAGCGCGTTTTCAATTCGGGATGTGCTTAGCCAACGAGGGCATGCTGGACGAAGCGCTCAGCCAATTCGCAGCTGTGACAGAGCAAGACCCGGGGCATGCAGATGCATTTTATAATGCCGGTGTCGCTTATGCTTATAAAGAAAACCGAGAAAAAGCGCTGGAAATGCTGGACAAGGCAATCGATATCCAGCCAGATCATATGCTTGCGCTTCATGCTAAAAAACTGATTGATCCATCATAACAGGCACAGGAGGAGGGACAGCTCGTGCAGCAGCATCCGGATCAGCTTAAACTGGAGGAAGAGCCCTATTTAAAAGGGACAGTCAACACAGTCATCTATCATAATGACACCAATTTATATACGGTTCTGAAAGTGAAAGTCACAGAGACCTCCGAAGCCATTGAAGATAAAGCCGTATCCGTGACGGGCTACTTCCCTGCGCTTCAAGAAGAAGAGACCTACACGTTTTACGGAAAGATCGTAACCCATCCAAAGTTCGGGCTCCAATTTCAGGCGGAGCATTTCAAAAAGGAGATTCCAACGACTAAGGAAGGCATCATTCAATATTTATCGAGTGATTTATTCGAGGGAATCGGCAAAAAAACTGCTGAAGAAATTGTGAAAAAGCTGGGCGACAGCGCCATTAATAAAATATTGGCTGACGCTTCAGTGCTTTATGATGTTCCCAGACTCTCAAAAAAGAAAGCAGACACGCTGGCTGGCGCATTGCAGCGGCATCAGGGACTGGAGCAAATCATGATTTCCTTGAATCAGTTTGGCTTTGGCCCGCAGCTGTCTATGAAAATTTATCAAGCCTATGAATCCGAGACGCTTGAAAAAATTCAGGAAAATCCTTATCAGCTTGTGAAGGATGTAGAAGGCATCGGGTTTGGAAAAGCGGATGAGCTGGGCAGCAGAATGGGTCTTTCGGGTAATCATCCTGAGCGGGTAAAAGCTGCTATTTTGTACACGCTTGAAACGACTTGTCTGTCAGAGGGGCACACGTACATAGAAACGGAACAGCTGATCATCGACACTCAATCACTGTTAAACCAGTCAGCAAGGGAAGGGCAGCGCATCACAGAAATGGATGCCGCTAACGCGATTATTGCCCTTGGAGAAAATAAAGACATTGTCATAGAAGATGGCCGCTGTTATTTTCCTTCGCTGTTTTACGCAGAACAAAACGTTGCAAAGCGTGTGAAACATATCGCTAGTCAAACCGAATATGAGAACCAGTTTCCCGAATCAGAGTTTTTGCTCGCGTTGGGAGAACTGGAAGAACGGATGAACGTTCAGTATGCCCCCAGCCAGAAGGAAGCGATTCAAAAAGCCCTTTCCTCGCCGATGCTTCTTTTAACAGGCGGCCCGGGAACAGGGAAAACGACGGTAATCAGAGGGATTGTCGAGCTCTACGGAGAGCTTCACGGTGTGTCACTAGATCCGTCAGCTTATAAAAAGGATGAAGCTTTTCCGATTGTTTTGGCCGCTCCGACAGGGAGAGCAGCAAAACGGATGAGTGAATCAACGGGACTCCCTGCAGTCACGATACACAGGCTGCTTGGCTGGAACGGTGCTGAAGGCTTTACTCATACAGAGGATCAGCCGATCGAAGGGAAGCTGTTAATTATCGATGAAGCCAGTATGCTTGATATATGGCTGGCGAATCATTTGTTCAAGGCGATCCCTGATCATATACAAATCATCATTGTCGGAGACGAAGACCAGCTGCCTTCTGTCGGTCCGGGACAAGTGCTCAGAGACTTGCTGGCATCCCAGGTGATTCCGACTGTGAGACTGACAGACATCTATCGCCAGGCGGAGGGGTCATCAATCGTCGAGCTTGCCCACCAGATGAAAAATGGATTGCTGCCGAACAATTTGACTGCCCCGACAAAGGACCGTTCCTTTATTCGCTGCGGCGGGTCGCAAATCAAAGAAGTAGTTGAGAAGGTTGTCGCCAATGCATTGAAAAAAGGCTATACAGCAAAGGACATTCAGGTCCTCGCTCCGATGTACAGAGGAAAAGCCGGCATTAATGAATTGAATGTGATGCTGCAGGACATTTTAAATCCTCCTAAAGAAAAACGGAGAGAATTGAAGTTCGGGGATGTTGTCTACAGAACCGGAGATAAAATTTTGCAGCTTGTCAATCAGCCGGAAAACAATGTATTCAACGGAGATATTGGCGAAATCACGTCGATATTTTATGCAAAGGAAAATACAGAAAAAGAAGACATGGCCGTTGTTTCTTTTGATGGCAATGAAATGACGTTTACGAAAAAAGATTTTAATCAATTTACCCATGCGTATTGCTGTTCTATTCATAAATCGCAGGGAAGTGAATTTCCGATTGTGGTTTTGCCTGTTGTGAAAGGCTATTATAGAATGCTCAGAAGAAACCTTCTTTATACCGCGATTACAAGAGCGAAGAAATTTCTCATTTTATGCGGTGAGGAGGAGGCGCTGGAGTGGGGCGTAAAAAATAATGATGCAACTGTCAGACAGACCTCTTTGAAAAACAGGCTGTCCGTACAGGTTGAGGAAATGGATGCCGAGCTTGAAGCTTTGCAAAAAGAGCTCCCGTTCAGCGTACACGACGCCAACATTGGCATGGAAGGCATTACACCATTCGATTTTATGAAAGAAGAACAGCAATAAAATGCTCCCGTGCAAGCGGGAGTTTTTTCATTTGCAGTGGAATTGATTTCATCGTATGAGTCTAAGGCGCAAAGCAAAACCTAAGCCTGTTCAACAAAAGGTGGTTGATCACACTTTGAGAACATGCCATGAAGTAGAAGGATTCCCAGTATACTCAGAACGAACTTCTAGTTATCTTGGGACAATTTCCGATATTTGTTTTTCTCTGAAAGGAGATTGTCTTGGGTTTATTCTTGCACAAAAACGCTTTTTGCATCATCATCATGCGCTATTACGGGCGTGTGATATCTCTTCCATTCTTGATGACCGCATATTGGCTTCGGTCAGTTCAGAACAGCTTTTGCCTCTTCCGAAATCATGCTTCACATACGAGCAGATGAAGATGAAGCTTGTGAAATCGCAAGAGGGCGATATATTGGGGATGCTGGAAGATGTATACTTTTGTTTGGACAGGGGCATAATCGTAGCATATGAACTCTCGGACGGTTTCTTTTCTGACCTGGCGGGAAGCAAGCGCCAGATCCAAAGAGCGGATTCGCTTGTCGAGGTGCGGAAAGACGAGATCGTTCTGAACGGATAGAGGTGTGAGGTATGCTTATATGCCCGAATTGCAAAAGTAAGGATATCGGCAAAATCGGCGTGAACCAATATTATTGCTGGGGCTGTTTTATTGAACTGACAGTGGCGAAAGGGAAGATTGCAACTCATCAGGTGGAAGAAGACGGAACGTTAAGCAGCTTGGATGATTTGTTTTCTGAGGATGAACGCAGCATCAATTTTTAATCATGAAAGGAGATGCGCAGGATGAATCGGACGATGACTTCTCTTTTGGCAATGGGAGCCGGAGCTCTCGTGTACCGAATGGCGACTCAATCTGACATGCTGAATAATCGAAGCATGAAGCGGATGAGAAGAAGAATTACGAAAATGTTTTAATGCAAAAAGGATACTCTCCAAAGAGTATCCTTTTCTATGTTTGCCGGACCTCGAGGCGTCTTGCTGCGAGTGAAAGGCTGTAGTTGACTGCGAAATACATAAGGGCCGCAAGTAAAAAGATCGGGAAAAAATAACTGCCGTCTGCGCTTTGGCCGTTAATAATTTGCGCGTTGTGAATCAGTTCAGGCAGGGCGATCACAACAGCGAGCGATGTATCTTTTAATAAAGAAATAAACTGGCTTACGATGGGCGGAACCATGCGGCGTAGCGCTTGCGGCATAACGATAAAGAACAGGGTCTGTGTATAGCTCAGCCCGGAGGAGCGCGCCGCTTCAATTTGTCCTTTGTCAATTGATTTCAGTCCGCTTCGGATAATTTCAGATAGCATAGCGGATTCAAAAATCGTTAGTGCTGTAATTGCAGCAGCTGTTATTTCAAGCTTAATACCAATTTCCGGAAGGGCAAAAAACGTAAAGAAAATAATTAACAGCAAGGGGAGGTTTCTGATCGTTTCAACGAGAACCGCAATCAATTGAGAAAGAACGGGAACTTTCGCATAACGCAGGGTGCCTGCGATTAAACCGAAGAAAAAGCTCAGAATGATGGAGATGAAAGCAACGTACAAGGTGACGAGAAAGCCATCCCATAAAAACGCTAAATGCTCCTGTGAATAAGCACCGATGAAATCCAATGTAACTCACTCCTTATCAATAGCTTTTTTCCAGCCGTTTTTCCAGATAGTTAACACCGATGCTAAGCGGAATCGTCAGCACTAAGTAAAAAAGCGCCACAAAAATATAAACATCAAATACAACGAGTGTGCTCGACGAAACTAAATCGGCTTGGTACATAAGATCCAATCCGGCCACAACCCCAAGAATCGAAGAGTTTTTGACTAAGTTTAAAAATTGATTGCCTAAAGGCGGAATGACGATTTTGATTGCCTGCGGCAAAATGATATGGAGCATGGCTTGGCTGTAGGTAAAGCCTGACGAGCGTGCCGCTTCCATCTGCCCTTTTGAAACAGACTGGATGCCTGCTCTGATGGCTTCAGCGATAAACGCAGAGGTATAAATGGTGAGAGCAACCGTTCCCGCTTGAAAACCGTCAAGCCGCAGGCCTGCGTTTGGAAGTCCGAAATAGAAAACAAAGGTAATTAAAAGAAGAGGGATGTTACGGATGAATTCTACATATGCGGTCCCTAGCCATTGCAGCGGCTTAAAGACTGTTATTCTCATAACCGCTACAGCGACGCCGAGGACAAAACTGCCGGCCAGCGCGATAACACTTGCGAGCAAGGTATGGTAAAAACCGTCCATATACATGCCGAAGTTATCGAAAAGAATTGACACATTCATCTGCCTATTCACTCCTTATCAAATTGGGATGAGCATCGCCTGCTCATCCCGGGATGGTTGTTATTCAGCTGGGTCTTCTTTGATCCATTTTTTATAAATTTCATCGTATCTGCCATCCGACTTCATCTTTTTAAGTGAAGCGTTGATTTCTTTCGCGAGAGCAGATTGCCCTTTTTTCACGGCGATCCCGTAAGGCTCATCTGTAAAAGGCTTTCCTGTTAATTGATAATTTTTATTTTCATCAGCCATTCCATATAAAATCGCATTATCTGTGGTGAGGGCATCGCCTTGCCCCGATTTAAGGGCTGTAAAGGCTTCTGCGTAGTTTTCAAATTCTAAAACAGATGCTTCAGGCGCCTTTTCACGAATGTTTTGAGAGGAGGTGGAGCCTTTTACTGCAAGAACTTTTGAGCCTTTGTCAAGATCCTCGACACTCTTGATTTTGCTGCCTTTTTTCACGAGAAGCGATTGCCCGGCCTCGAAATAGACATCAGAAAAGTCAACTTCCTTTTTTCGTTCTTCAGTGATCGTCATTGTGGCGACAATGGCGTCGATATCCCCGTTTTGCAGCATAGGAATCCTTGTTTTTGAGGTGACCTCTTTAAATTCAGCTTTTTTCTCATCACCTAAAATGTCTTTAGCGATTTGTTTGGCAATATCAATATCAAAACCCTCAATCTCACCTGAGCTTGGATTTTTAAGACCGAACAGTCGAGTGTCCGTTTTTACGCCGAAGACAATTTTGTCATTGTCTTTAATGGCGGCTAGCGTATCTTTTTTGCTCTCCTTTGAGGCTTCTCCGTTTGATCCCTTGCTGCCGCAAGCGGCAAGCAAGATGACAGCGAATAAAGAAATCAATGCTAAAGAAAAAATCTTTTTCATACAAGCTCCCCCATTCTGTTTTAATGATTTAAAATACGGCTTAAGAATAAGCGGGCCCGTTCTTCCTTTGGGTTCGCGTAAAACTCAGCCGGCATTGCTTCTTCTAAAATTTTTCCTCCGTCAATGAAGACAATTCGGTCGGCAACTTCTTTGGCAAACCCCATTTCGTGTGTCACGACAACCATAGTCATGCCTTCTTTTGCGAGTGTTTTCATGACATCTAGCACCTCACCGATCATTTCAGGATCAAGTGCTGATGTCGGCTCGTCAAACAGCATGACCTCCGGCTTCATCGCCAGTCCTCTTGCGATGGCAACACGCTGCTGCTGCCCGCCGGAAAGCTGGGAAGGATAGGCGTCAGCCTTGTCTGGGATGCCGACTTTTTCAAGATAGTACCGCGCCGTTTCCTTTGCTTGTTCAGGTGATTGTCTAAGCACTTTTACTGGAGCCAGCATGATGTTCTGCAGCACTGTTTTATGTGGATATAAATGAAAGTGCTGAAACACCATCCCGATATTTTGCCGCACTTTATTGATATCAGTTTTTCTGTCGTTAATGGCGGTGCCGTTTACTGTGAGCACTCCCTCATTGATCGTCTCAAGTCTGTTGATGCATCTGAGCAATGTGCTTTTACCGGAACCGGATGGGCCGATGATAACAACGACTTCACCTTTTTCGATTTGAAGATTAATTTGTTTTAACACGTGAAAATCTCCGTAATGCTTGTTTACATTTTGAAATGTGATCATCGCAATCCTCCTATCAGAAAATTTGACCAAAAAGTAAATGATCAAACTTTTCTGAAAATTAAATGTGAAAAAATGTCCATGACTTCTGACTGACTAAAGAAACATAAAGAATAATTCCGTGTAAACCTCAAAAGATATAGGTGAGGTGAAAGCAGATGCTCCAAAAACCGGTGCAGCTTTTGTTGTGGGTGGCTATTTGTTTGCTGGTTCTGTTAACAGTCTATGTCTTTTTTATGCTTGATATGTTATGGTCACCCTTTTGGCTCGTCATAAAAACGATCTTTATTCCCTTGATCATTTCTATTTTTATATCTTATTTATTGCTTCCGGTCACGGAATGGCTGCATGGCAAAGGATTGCCTAGGACTTTGAGCATCTTGGTCATTTATGTTCTTTTTTTTGGCGGGATTGGCTGGGCGTTGTATAAAGGGGTGCCTGTTTTAATCGTGCAGCTGACGGATTTGTCAGAAAATATACCCATGTTTGCCGAAACGTATAACGGGCTTCTTCTTCATGTGCATAACCATACGGATGACTGGCCTGATGGTATGCATCACCGTATAGATAAAATGATCCGCCAGACGGAGACGTTTTTTGCGGGAACGATCGAGGGTGCGATCAGCGGGATCCGCAATGTGCTTGATTACTTCTTAATTGCTGCAACAATCCCTTTTCTCGTGTTTTATATGGTGAAGGACATTGAGTTAATGAAAAAGACAGTATGGTACTTGACTCCGAAGTCGTGGAGAAAGCGGGGCAGCGCCTTTTTGCGGGATGTGGATGATTCGCTTGGCGATTATATCCGCGGCCAGCTTTTGGTCTGCTTGATTCTTGGCGTGATTGCAGGCATTTCGTTCTGGGTATTTGGGCTTCCGTACCCGCTGATACTTGGCCTTATCTCTGGAGTAACGAATGTCATCCCGTATTTTGGCCCTTTCATCGGAGCTGTTCCTGCGTTGTTAATTGCGATGACGATCTCAGTCAAAGCGGTTCTTGTTGTGGTGATTACGGTGTTTATTCTGCAGTTTATGGAAGGAAATATCCTCAGTCCGTTCATTGTCGGCAGAAGCCTTAAAATGCATCCGGTCGTTATCATGCTTGCACTCCTTGCCGGAGGGGAGCTTGCGGGAATCGTCGGGATGATTCTGGCTGTTCCTGCGACCGCTGTTTTAAAAGTAATGATGATCCATTTTTTGCGGATGAGGACGGAGCATTGACATCGGCGTGCCGCTTGTCTATAATTTCTCGTAGAATACATACGAATCTCGAGTGACGGATCTGAGTACGCCGAAGCCCTGTTAAAGAGAGAAGCTCCATAAGCTGAAAGGAGCTTTATCAGAAGATCGGAGGAAGCTAATCCTGAGTGCAGTTAATCACTGCCGCTTATCCTGCGTTACAGGGTTAAAGGTGACGGGCGCATGAATGCCCGTAATCAGGGTGGTACCGCGAGACAGCTCTCGTCCCTGTGTAAACGTTGGTTTGCATAGGGGGAGGGCTTTTTTGCTGTCACTGAAGAGAATTTCGATTTTTATAGAGGAGGAAATACAATGAAACACTTAACTTCTGCGGAAGTGCGTCAAATGTTTTTGGATTTCTTTAAAGAAAAAGGACATGCGGTAGAGCCAAGCGCGTCATTAGTGCCTCATGAGGATCCTTCACTGCTTTGGATCAACAGCGGTGTTGCGACGCTGAAAAAATATTTTGACGGCCGTGTCGTGCCGGAAAATCCAAGAATCGTAAACGCTCAAAAAGCGATCAGAACAAACGATATAGAAAATGTAGGTAAAACTGCGCGCCATCACACTTTCTTTGAAATGCTCGGAAACTTTTCCATCGGCGATTATTTCAAAGAAGAAGCCATTACATGGGCTTGGGAGTTTTTAACGAGCGACAAGTGGATTGGCTTCGACAAAGAGCTTCTCTCTGTTACGGTTCATCCTGAAGATGAAGAGGCATATGAGTTTTGGGCGAAAAAAATCGGTATTCCTGAAGAAAGAATTATCCGTCTGGAAGGGAACTTCTGGGATATCGGTGAAGGGCCGAGCGGACCGAATACGGAAATCTTTTACGACCGCGGTGAAGCATACGGTAATGATCCAGAAGATCCGGAGCTTTACCCAGGCGGGGAAAACGACCGTTACCTGGAAGTATGGAACCTTGTGTTCTCAGAGTTCAACCATAACCCTGACGGAACGTACACACCGCTTCCAAAGAAAAACATTGATACAGGCATGGGTCTTGAAAGAATGGTATCTGTCATCCAGAATGTTCCGACAAACTTTGACACCGATTTGTTTGTTCCGATCATTAAAGCAACAGAATCGATTTCTGGTGAAACATATGGCAAAGACAATGTGAAAGACACTGCGTTTAAAGTGATTGCTGACCATATCAGAACGGTTGCCTTTGCTGTCAGTGACGGTGCGCTGCCGTCAAATGAAGGCCGCGGCTATGTATTAAGACGCTTATTACGCCGTGCCGTGCGTTATGCCAAAACGATCAACATCCATCGTCCGTTCATGTTTGATTTAGTGCCGGTTGTCGCAGAAATCATGGCTGATTTCTATCCTGAAGTGAAAGAGAAAGCGGATTTCATCGCAAAAGTCATTAAAACCGAGGAAGAACGCTTCCATGAGACCCTTAATGAAGGGCTTGCGATCCTGTCAGAAATGATCAAAAAAGAAAAAGACAAGGGCAGCAGCGTTATCTCAGGTGCTGATGTGTTTAAACTGTATGATACGTATGGATTCCCGGTTGAATTGACTGAAGAATACGCAGAAGACGAGAACATGACGGTTGACCATGAGGGCTTTGAGGAGGAAATGAACCAGCAGCGTGAACGGGCAAGAAACGCCCGCCAGGATGTCGGCAGCATGCAGGTGCAGGGCGGCGCACTGCGCGACGTGACAGATGAAAGCACATTTGTCGGCTACTCTCAAACCCAAGCTGATGCCAATATCATTGTGCTTCTTCAGGACGGCCAATTAATCGAAGAGGCTCATGAAGGAGAAAGCGTTCAAATCATTCTTGATGAAACACCGTTCTATGCAGAAAGCGGCGGCCAAATTGGCGATAAAGGCTATCTCCGAAGCGAGCAGGCAGTTGTAAGAATTAAAGATGTTCAAAAAGCGCCGAACGGCCAGCATGTTCATGAAGGTGTTGTAGAGAGCGGTACTGTTCAAAAAGGCCTGCATGTTACGGCTGAAGTTGAAGACCATATGAGAAGCGGCGTCATTAAAAACCACACGGCAACGCATTTATTGCATCAGGCTCTAAAAGATGTTCTTGGAACTCATGTCAATCAGGCGGGCTCTCTTGTAACGGAAAACCGTCTTCGTTTTGACTTCTCGCACTTTGGCCAAGTGACAAAAGAAGAGCTCGAACAAATTGAAAGAATCGTAAACGAAAAGATCTGGGCGAGCATCCCGGTCAGCATTGATTTGAAACCGATCGCTGAAGCAAAAGAAATGGGTGCGATGGCACTGTTCGGCGAGAAATATGGCGATATTGTCCGTGTCGTTCAAGTTGGAGATTACAGCTTAGAGCTGTGCGGCGGTTGCCATGTCAGAAATACAGCAGAAATCGGCTTGTTTAAAATCGTTTCTGAATCCGGAATCGGAGCAGGCACAAGACGGATTGAAGCTGTAACGGGACAAGGCGCTTACGTCGAAATGAACAGCCAGATTTCTGTATTGAAGCAGACCGCTGACGAGCTGAAAACAAATATCAAAGAAGTGCCGAAACGGGTCGCGGCTCTGCAGGCTGAACTGAAGGATGCACAAAGAGAAAATGAATCTCTTCTTGCAAAACTAGGCAACGTGGAAGCAGGAGCAATCCTGTCGAAAGTAAAAGAAGTTGACGGCGTAAACGTGCTTGCGGCAAAAGTAAATGCAAAAGACATGAATCATCTCCGCACTATGGTCGATGAACTCAAAGCAAAGCTTGGCTCTGCGGTGATCGTGCTTGGTGCGGTACAAAACGATAAAGTTAATATCTCTGCCGGAGTCACAAAGGACCTCATTGAGAAAGGCCTTCACGCCGGCAAGCTGGTTAAACAAGCTGCGGAAGTTTGCGGCGGAGGCGGCGGAGGCCGTCCGGACATGGCGCAGGCAGGCGGTAAACAGCCGGAAAAATTAGAAGAAGCTTTAGCTTCTGTAGAAGATTGGGTGAAATCCGTTTTATAATTCGCCCATGTAGTGTAGAATGATGGTAAGATTAGGACCCCAGGCTGAACTTTGCCTGCGAATTTGGGAAAGAGGTGCAAAACGGTGAGCTCGTTTGATAAAACGATGAAATTTAATTTCTCCGATGATTCTGCTGAGACTAACGTAAATGAGGTGCTGATTACAGTGTATGACGCGCTTCAGGAAAAGGGCTACAATCCAATCAACCAGATTGTCGGATACTTGCTGTCAGGTGATCCCGCTTATATTCCTAGGCATCGTGACGCTCGCAATTTAATTCGCAAACTTGAAAGAGACGAATTAATCGAGGAATTGGTAAAGTCTTATTTAGAACAGCATAAAGAGGCGTAAATAAAGAATGAGAATATTAGGACTCGATTTAGGAACCAAAACACTCGGTGTAGCTCTGAGCGATGAAATGGGCTGGACTGCTCAAGGCATTGAGACCATAAAGATAAATGAAGCAGAAGGCGATTATGGTTTATCCCGTTTATCTGAACTGATAAAGGACTATACTATAGATAAAATCGTGCTCGGCTTTCCTAAGAACATGAACGGAACAGTCGGCCCGAGAGGCGAAGCCAGCCAAACATTTGCGAAAGTGCTTGAAACAACGTACAATGTTCCTGTTGTGCTGTGGGACGAGCGTCTTACCACAATGGCGGCTGAAAAAATGCTGATTGCAGCTGACGTCAGCAGGCAAAAACGAAAAAAAGTCATTGATAAAATGGCGGCTGTTATGATTTTACAAGGATATCTTGACAGCTTAAATTAAAGCCAGAGGTGAAGAAAATGGAACACGGCGAAAAAAATATTACAATTGTTGACGATCAAGGAAATGAACAGCTTTGTGAAGTGCTGTTTACATTTGAAAACGAAGAGTTTGGCAAGTCTTATGTCTTGTACTATCCAATCGAATCAAAAGATGACGAAGAAGTAGAAATTCTTGCTTCCAGCTTCACGCCAAACGAAGACGGTGAAAACGGTGAGCTATTCCCGATTGAAACTGACGAAGAATGGGATATGATCGAAGAAACATTAAACACATTCTTAGCGGACGAAGACGAAGAGTAAAACATCGCGCCAAACCAAAGCCGGAGCTATACTGCTCCGGCTTTTTTCTGCTTTATGCAGGCCTCTTTTTGTAATAAATTGCCGAAATACAATGAATCATGTAGTATAAGAGCTGATGGGAGGAGACCTAATGTATATCAATCAGCAAAAAAAATCGTTTTTTAATAAAAAAAGAATCATACTGTCTTCCATTGTTGTGCTGTTTCTCATCATTGGCGGGGCATTTTTATATGGGAAATCATTGCTTGAACCTGTTGAAAAAGACAGTAAAACGACAGTTAATATTAACATTCCGAGCGGTTCGTCTGTTTCAGCCATCGCATCGATATTAAAGAAAAATGATGTCATAAAAAGCGAGAAGGCGTTTCAGTACTATGTGAAATATAAAGGTGCTTCCGGGTTTCAGGCCGGATTCTACCATCTGAATAAAGGTATGGATTTAGATGCCATTATTCAGAAGCTGACAAGCGGGGCTACAGGTTACGCTTTTCAAATCACAGTGACTGAGGGAGCACAGCTGACCCAAATCGCGGCTGCTATTGCTGATGAAACAAAATACTCTAAAAAACAAGTCATAGCGAAGCTGGACGATGAAACATTTATCAATCAGCTGAAGAAAGAATTTCCGGACACTGTGACAAATGATGTTTTCAATAAAAACATTAAGCACCCGCTTGAAGGGTACCTATTCCCGGCTACATACCCTTTTAACGATCCGGACACATCACTTGAAGACATTATCAAGGCAATGATTAAGCAGACAAATTCTTATGTGGAAACATATAAATCAGAAATGAAGAAAAACAAAGTTTCTGTGCATAAGCTGCTGACAATTGCTTCTTTGATAGAAGAAGAAGCGACTGAAAAAGCCGACCGCCATAAAATTGCGAGCGTCTTTTATAACCGCCTGAAAAAGAAAATGCCGCTCCAAACAGATCCGACCGTCCTGTACGCGGCAGGCAAGCATAAAGATCGGGTTCTTTATAAGGATCTGGAAATCGATTCACCATACAATACGTATAAAAACACAGGGCTGACGCCAGGGCCGATTGCCAATGCCGGCATGTCATCATGGGAAGCGGCGCTGCATCCGGATAAAACGGACTATCTGTATTTCTTGGCCAAATCAAATGGTGAGGTCGTATTTACAAAAACGCTAAAAGAGCATAATAAAGCAAAAGAAAAATACATTTCCTCAAAAAACGAGAAATAAAAGGAGAGCAAAAAGCTCTCCTTTTGTTCGCTTTCCGCAAGGTTTTATGATAAAATATATCGGGTTGTTTACCGATGTATCATGATGTATTCAGAGAGTGTCCTGCGCATAAGACTGGGGCACTCCTTTTTAGAACGGGAGGCTGTTTGTAGTGACTGACCGGTATGAACAAATAAATGACTATATAGAAGCATTATTAAAGCCTCGGCCGGATAACGTGAAGAAGCTTGAAGCATATGCAGAAGAACATCATGTCCCGATTATGGAAAAAGCGGGCATGGAGGTGCTGCTTCAAATTTTGTCTGTGAAACAGCCGAAAAAAATACTAGAAATCGGAACGGCCATTGGTTATTCAGCTATTCGGATGGCGCTGGAGCTGCCGTCTGCTGAAATATATACAATTGAACGCAATGAGAAGCGGCATGAAGAAGCGGTAAACAATATCAAGGAATTTCAGCTTGATGACCGGATTCATGTTTTTTACGGAGATGCGCTTGAATTAGCCGACGCCGTTCATGTAACCGCGCCTTACGATGTCATTTTTATTGACGCTGCAAAAGGTCAGTATCAAAACTTTTTTCATTTATATGAACCGATGCTTTCACCGGACGGGGTGATTATAACAGACAACGTGCTGTTTAAAGGTCTGGTGGCAGAGGATTACAGCAAAATAGAACCGAAGAGAAGGCGCAGGCTTGTAGCAAAAATTGATGAATATAATCATTGGCTGATGAATCATCCGGATTATCAAACTGCGATTATTCCTGTCGGGGACGGACTTGCGATTAGTAAAAAGAAGAGGTGAACGTCATGAAAAAACCAGAGCTCTTAGTGACGCCGACGAGTACAGCGGACATTTTGCCGCTCATACAGGCTGGGGCAACTGCGTTTTTAGTTGGGGAACAGAGATACGGCTTGAGATTAGCCGGAGAATTTTCTCGTGAAGATGTAACAAAAGCCGTAGAGATTGCTCACAAAGAAGGGGCAAAAATATACGTTGCTGTAAATGCAATTTTCCATAACGATAAAGTGGGTGAGCTTGGCGAATATCTGGCTTTCTTAGCAGAAGCCGGTGTCGATGCAGCGGTATTCGGCGATCCTGCCGTGCTGATGGCTGCCCGTGAATCTGCGCCTGATCTGAAGCTTCATTGGAGCACAGAAACGACAGGCACCAACTATTATACATGCAACTACTGGGGACGCAAGGGTGCGGCGCGTTCTGTGCTTGCCAGAGAATTAAACATGGACAGCATTGTTGAGATTAAAGAAAATGCTGAAGTCGAAATTGAAATCCAGGTGCATGGAATGACGTGCATGTTCCAATCGAAGCGTTCTTTGATTGGAAACTATTTTGAATATCAGGGCAAAGTCATGGACATTGAAAGAAAGAAAAAAGAATCAGGCATGTTTTTACACGATAAAGAACGCGATAATAAATATCCGATTTTCGAAGATGAAAACGGCACTCACATCATGAGCCCGAACGATGTGTGCATCATTGATGAGCTCGAGGAATTGATAGATGCCGGAATTGATTCTTTCAAAATCGATGGTGTTTTGAAAACGCCTGAATACCTAATAGAAGTCACCAAAATGTACAGAGAAGCAATTGATTTGTGCGTGGAAAACCGTGACGAATACGAAGCGAAAAAAGAAGACTGGATCGAACACATTGAAAGCATCCAGCCAGTAAACAGAAAAATTGATACCGGATTCTTCTTCAAGGAAACGGTTTATTAATCAAAAGGAGGTTAAGCTATGACTGCCGTAAATGATAAAATATCCACAATCGTTAATGGAAAGCGTGTGATTACGAAAAAGCCGGAGCTTCTCGCACCTGCGGGTAATCTTGAAAAGCTGAAAATCGCTGTTCATTACGGAGCGGACGCGGTCTTTATCGGGGGACAGGAATACGGGCTGCGCTCGAATGCCGATAACTTTACGATCGAAGAAATTGCAGAAGGCGTTGAATTCGCAAAGAAATATGGCGCGAAGATCTACGTAACAACGAATATTTTCGCCCATAATGAAAATATGGACGGGCTTGAAGACTATTTAAAAGCACTTGGAGACGCCAACGTTGCCGGTATCATTGTGGCAGATCCGCTTATTATCGAAACATGCCGCAGAGTGGCGCCGAATGTTGAGGTTCACTTGAGCACACAGCAGTCTCTTTCGAACTGGAAGGCTGTCCAATTCTGGAAGGAAGAAGGTCTCGACCGCGTCGTGCTGGCACGTGAAACTAGCGCTCTTGAAATCAGAGAAATGAAAGAAAAGGTAGATATCGAAATCGAATCCTTCATTCATGGCGCAATGTGTATTGCATATTCCGGCCGCTGCGTGCTGAGCAATCACATGACAGCGCGGGATTCCAATCGCGGAGGCTGCTGCCAGTCATGCCGCTGGGATTATGATCTCTACCAAACAGACGGTGCCAACGCTGTTGCTTTGTATGGTGAAGAAGATGCACCATTTGCGATGAGCCCGAAAGATTTGAAGCTGATTGAATCCATTCCAAAAATGATTGAAATGGGGATCGACAGCTTAAAGATTGAAGGCCGCATGAAATCCATTCACTATGTAGCAACTGTTGTCAGCGTATACCGCAAAGTAATCGATGCTTATTGCGCTGATCCAGAGAACTTTGTGATTCAAAAAGAATGGCTTGAAGAGCTTGATAAGTGCGCCAACAGGGACACTGCGACAGCTTTCTTTGAAGGAACGCCAGGCTATGAAGAGCAAATGTTCGGCGAACACGCCAAGAAAACGACATATGATTTTGTCGGCTTAGTGCTGAATTATGATGAAGATACACAAATGGTCACGCTTCAGCAGCGCAATTTCTTCAAAAAAGGCGACGAAGTGGAATTTTTCGGACCAGAAATCGAAAACTTTACACATACGATTGAAACCATTTGGGACGAAGACGGAAATGAGCTAGATGCTGCCCGCCATCCCCTGCAAATTGTCAAATTCAAACTAGACAAAAAGATTTATCCGAGCAACATGATGAGAAAGGGGAAGTAACAGCCCATGGGTAAGAATCCAGTAGTCATTGGAATCGCAGGAGGTTCCGGTTCAGGAAAAACGAGTGTCACACGGTCCATTTATGAACAGTTTAAAGGACACTCAATTTTAATGATCCAGCAGGACCTTTATTATAAAGACCAAAGCCATCTTCCGTTTGAAGAAAGGCTGAACACAAACTATGATCATCCGCTTGCGTTTGATAATGACTATTTAATCGAGCATATTCAGGATCTATTGAATTACCGCCCGATTGAAAAGCCGATTTATGACTATAAGCTTCACACACGTTCAGAAGAAACGGTTCACGTAGAGCCAAAGGATGTTATTATCCTTGAAGGCATTCTTGTTCTTGAAGACAAAAGGCTTCGTGATCTGATGGATATCAAGCTTTATGTTGATACGGACGCTGACTTGCGTATCATCAGACGGATTATGAGAGATATTAATGAGCGCGGACGCTCTATTGATTCTGTCATTGAACAATATGTGTCAGTGGTCCGTCCGATGCATAACCAATTCGTCGAGCCGACGAAACGATACGCTGATATTATTATCCCGGAAGGCGGTCAGAATCACGTCGCAATTGATCTGATGGTCACAAAAATTCAAACCATTCTTGAACAAAACGCGATTTTGTAATACCATAGCATAGACATAAATAACTCTGACCATATTATGTATAGGCAGGAAGGGAATGTGCGAATTCCCTTCTTTCCCTGTTTATAAACGCGAAATATTTGCAGAACGACACGATTCAGTTTAAGATAAACAGTACCTATATGGGAGAGAAGAACGAGGACTGCCCTGTGTTCTCATTCTTGTATTTTTTAGTTTATGCTCTCATACATAATCGAAGATGTTGAGGGACAACCAGAAGGAGTGAAGGGACATGGCACAAGAGAAAGTATTTCCTATGACTGCAGAAGGAAAACAAAAACTTGAACAAGAATTAGAATATTTGAAAACGGTTAAACGAAAAGAAGTAGTAGAGCGAATCAAAATTGCGAGAAGCTTCGGAGACCTTTCCGAGAACTCTGAATACGATTCAGCGAAAGAAGAGCAGGCATTTGTAGAGGGCCGCGTGACGACTCTTGAAAATATGATTCGCAATGCGAAAATCATTGAAGATGACGGCGGCTCTAACGTTGTCGGTTTGGGTAAAACCGTCACTTTCGTCGAACTGCCTGACGGTGATGAAGAATCATATACGATCGTCGGAAGCGCGGAAGCTGACCCGTTTGAAGGGAAAATCTCAAACGACTCACCGATCGCAAAAAGCCTCTTGGGCAAAAAAGTAGATGAAGAAGTCACAGTACAAACACCGGGCGGAGAAATGCTCGTGAAAATTGTGAAAATTTCATAATATTTGTTTAGCAGCGAAACACCTCGTCCACAATGTGGGTGAGGTGTTTTTTTATGAAGATATCGAAACGAATGAAGCTGGCAGTCATCGCATTTTTGATTGTATTTTTTCTGCTTCTGCTTAGGCTTGCAGAAATCCAGCTGTTTTTCACAGAATCATTTTCTAAAAAGAAAATTAATTTGATTCAAGAAAGCGTGAAACAGCGGACGGAGGAAGTGCTCATTTCAGATGGAAGAGGCTCTTTTTTAGATCGAAACGGGCGGGCGCTGACAGGACAAAGCGAGCCTGCGGTTGTTTTGTTCCCTTTTCTGCTGACGCAGGATTGGCCGATCAAAAAAGTTGCGGACATCCTCGGCATGTCTGAAGATGATTTGCGCCAGACACTAGGTAAGGCAAAAAAACCGGTCATTTTGCAGCAAAAGAAAATCAAAACACTTTCAAAACAATCTATCACAAAAATCAATTCTTTGAAATATCCCGGCATTTACGGCGTATATATGGAGAATGAAGACAAGCCCAGCCTTGCTTCACATACGATAGGGAGCACGAACCAAGATCCGGCGCTGCTTCGCAAGAAATATCCTGACAAGGAGAGCCTTCCGATTACAACAGAAATCGGAACAACCGGTTTAGAACGGACATTTGACGAGTTTTTGCTTCCGGAACAAGACACAAAGCTTTTATATCATGTGGACGGAAAAGGAAACCCTTTGTTTGGCAT
Organism: Bacillus sp. LJBS17; assembly: GCF_019334685.1. NCBI lineage: Bacteria > Bacillati > Bacillota > Bacilli > Caryophanales > Bacillaceae > Bacillus > Bacillus sp. LJBS17. Next base: position 2,708,401 of record NZ_CP079759.1, on the reverse strand, counting down.
GGACGTCAAATATACAGCTGAAGCCAATACATTTTATCCGCTCCAGGTCAAAACAACGATCGATCAAAGCATTCAAAAAGCGATGGAGGAGGTATTGGATGAACAGGGGCTGAAAAAGGGAGGAGCTGTGCTGCTGGACATCGAAAATAGCAGTGTTCTGGGAATTGTAAGCAAACCAGATGCGGATGTGTCCCGGCAAAACACACTTCAAAATTATATGCTGACGCCAATCTATCCCGGATCAGTTTTTAAAACAGTCATTGCCGCAGCTGCAATCGAAAATAATATGGTGAAGCCTAGTCAAACCTTTAATTGCAATTTAAACCTGTACGGGGAACCGGGGGACGACAAAGGAACCTTGTCTTTTGATGAAAGTTTTGCACAAAGCTGTAATTACACATTTACGAGTCTTGCAGAACAATTAATGAAAAAAGACAGCTCGGTTATTGAAGATATGTCCGAGAAGCTGGCTCTCACTGATCGGGCAGGCTGGGAGGGAAAACTGTACCACGAAACCGATTTCCGCCAGCTGTATAACGAAAAAAGCGGCGTGATTTGGGGGGATGAAAAAGACAAATCAGTCAAAAAAGCCATTGCGCAAACCGCAATTGGGCAGAAAAATGTAAAGGTAACCCCGCTGGAGGTAGCCAATATGATGGCGACAATCGCCCGCGGCGGAGAAAAACGGCAGGTGAAAATTGCCGAACAAATTGAGTATAAGAACGGCACAACGCTCGTTACGTTTAAAGATCAGAAGCTCAAAGGGGAAACGATAGACAAATATACGTCACAGCAGCTTCAAAAAATACTGCGGCGGGTGGTAGAATCTCCTTCCGGAACGGGCAGAAGGTTTCAAGATCTTCCGTATACTGTAGCAGGGAAGTCGGGCACAGCCCAGACAGGCAAGCTTTCAAAAGAGAAGGAAACGCTCTATGAAAAATGGTTTGCCGGATATTTTCCCGCGGATAAGCCGAAATACGCTCTGGTTGTTTTACACATGGATACACCGGGAGATAAGGCTCTGACAAATTCGGTGTTTTATGATATTGTTAAAAAAGTACACGAAATTGAAATCAATCAGAAATAGAACAACTTCTCAGCACATGTTAAAATATATGCTGAGCCAAGAGGGATAAAGGAGTGCAGAATTATTGAGCAATAATCAATCTCGTTATGAAAATCGTGATAAACGCAGAAAAGCCAATTTAGTGCTTAACATTTTAATCGCAATCGTATCCATACTAATTGTCGTAGTAGCAGCGAATCTCTTCATTAACAGTCCTTCTAGCAAAGATGTCAGCAAGGATTCTGAAACGGCGCAAAAACAGGAATCTCCGGCTTCAGGAAAGACGGAAAAGAAATCGGATGAGGATATAAAAGACAGCAAGAAAGATACATCTGACAGCGAAAAGGATTCTGAGAAGTCTTCTGACTCTGATTCCAAAAAAGATGATTCTTCTTCTAAAAAAGATGACTCTGATTCAGATTCAAGCTCAGATTCAGCCGGTAACGGGCTTAAAGATGCAAAAGTAACAGAAGGCGGCTCATCGAGCGATGTGGAAAAAACGTATGAAAATCCTGACTGGAAAGCAGTCGGAACTGAGCAGACTGGCGAGCATGCCGCTACTTATGATTCAAGCTCACAAGACTGGGCTGAGATGCTGAAAGCCATTTCGTACGCAACTGGTGTCTCAACAGATAACATGACGGTGCTCTGGCTCGGAAATAACGGGAGCCCTCAGGATGCCAAAGGCAAAATTTTGGACAAGGCGACTGGGAATAAATATCAAGTCACGATTACATGGGTCGATGAAAAAGGCTGGAAGCCGACAAAAGTAGAAAAGCTAAAATAAACAAAAGCAGCCGGGTTACAACCGGCTGCTTTTGTTTTAGGCTTCAGCTGCGAAATGAACCACCGCGCTGTACAATATTCTTCCTTCTGCCACAGCAGTTTGGTGTGAAACAGATTTCACCCGGAGCATGATGGCTTTATTGTTTTCAATTTGTGTATTGATTTTCTTTTCAAGCTCCTGCAATGAAGCGGCTTCAAAAAATTCCACTTTGTCTTTAATCAGATCTAATTGAAAATTCATGTCTTGACCCTCCAGCTTTCACAAGTCATATGAAGTATAAGCTTTTTTGCGGTCAATGCGCAATATGAGATGGCATAAAATACACAAAGTGTTTTAGTACCTGCTTTTCAGAAGATGTGGTATTATAGGAACTGTTCCATCATTAATTCATAGTATGCTTATAGGAATTATTAAATATGGAGTGTGACAAATATGGGACGTGAATTTATCCCTCTCTTTGAAGATTGGGCAGCAACTTATGATCAAACAGTACAAGGTTTAGATATTCAGTATAAAGAAGCATTCAGAGGCTACGATCATATCCTTGATGCCATCGTCAGCAAATCTGGAACGCATGTGTTAGAATTTGGCCCGGGGACAGGGAATTTGACGGCTAAGCTGCTCGATGCAGGCAAAACTGTATTTGGAATCGAACCTTCTCCAGCAATGCGTAAACTGGCTTCTGACAAGCTTTCAGGCAGGTCGGAAATCGTTGATGGAGACTTCCTGACATTCCCTGAGCCGCCATTTCAGGCTGATACAATTGTCAGTTCATATGCTTTTCATCATTTGACTGACGAAGAAAAGCGGGCTGCCATAAAGCAATATGGCAAATACCTTCACTTGCATGATAAAATAGTGTTTGCCGATACCGTCTTTGAAAATGCGCAAGCGTATCAACAGGCTATCGATAAAGCTCGTACTCAAGGCTTTTATCAGCTTGCAAATGATTTAGAGACAGAGCATTATCCTACATTGGATGCGTTGAAAGAAATGTTTACAGCTGAAGGTTTTGCGGTCCGATTCACTCAGCAAAACGACTTCGTGTGGATAATGGAGGCGATCAAACGGTAAAGTGAAGGGAATGTGAATAGATGAGACTAGCAGTCATCGGAGCAATGGAAGAGGAAGTTACCATCTTAAGAAACAAACTTGAAAATGCAAAAACAGAAACGATCGCACACTGTGAATTTACAACAGGCGAATACGAAGGAACTGAAGTGATTCTTTTAAAATCAGGAATTGGAAAAGTAAATGCTGCTATCAGCACGACGCTTCTGCTTGACCGTTACAAGCCTGATTATGTCATTAACACAGGCTCAGCCGGCGGATTTCATCATACATTGAATGTAGGGGATGTCGTTATTTCCACTGACGTTCGTCACCACGATGTAGACGTAACGGCTTTTGACTATGAATACGGCCAAGTGCCGGGTCTTCCGGCTGCTTATGCAGCGGATGAAAAGCTGATTAGCATCACTGAAGAAGCGGTATCTGAACTCGACGGCATTCAGGTTGCAAAAGGAACGATTGCAACAGGCGATTCTTTCATGAACGATCCGAAGCGGGTTGAAGAGGTGCGTGCGAGATTTTCTGATCTGTACGCGGTTGAAATGGAGGCTGCGGCAGTGGCTCAAGTGTGCCATCAATTTAAAACGCCGTTTGTCGTCATCAGAGCGCTATCTGATATCGCAGGAAAAGAATCACATGTTTCATTTGACCAATTTTTAGAGCAGGCGGCTGTCCATTCAACAGAGCTTGTGTTAAAGGTGATCAAACGAATTCATTAAAACGGGGAGGACGTTCTCCTCCGTTTTTCTCTAAAAACAACCTCTAATTAGGAGGAGGACATATATGACAGTGATTACGGACATTACCGAGCTGATTGGGAATACACCGCTTCTCCGCTTGAAGAACTTTGATGTTCGAGAAGGAGTCGCGGTGTATGCCAAGCTTGAAATGATGAATCCAGGGGGAAGCATCAAAGACAGACTGGGAGATATGCTGATTCGTGACACGCTCGATTCAGGCAAGGTGAAACCCGGCGGAGTGATTATAGAAGCTACGGCAGGCAATACAGGGATCGGCCTTGCGTTAAGTGCTAGAAAATATGGGCTGAAAGCGATTTTCTGTGTCCCTGAACATTTCAGCAGAGAGAAACAGCAAATTATGCAAGCGCTTGGCGCATCAATCATTCATACACCGCGTCAAGACGGAATGCAGGGAGCCATTCAAAAAGCCATTCAGCTGGAGACTGAAATTGAAAATTCTTATTGCGTCTTGCAATTCAAAAACCAAGTAAATCCATCGACTTACTATAAGACGCTTGGACCTGAAATGTGGGAAGCGCTTGACGGGAATATTCATACGTTTGTCGCAGGGGCAGGATCAGGGGGCACGTTCGCAGGAACAGCTTCCTTCTTAAAAGAAAAAAATCCAACAGTCAAAACGGTGATTGTTGAACCGGAGGGCTCGATTTTAAACGGAGGAGAGCCTCACGCTCATAAAACAGAAGGCATCGGCATGGAGTTTATCCCCGATTATATGGATAAGAGCCATTTTGACGAGATCTACACCGTAACAGATGAGAATGCGTTTAGACTTGTGAAAGAAGCGGCAGAAAAAGAAGGCCTGCTGATCGGAAGCTCTTCAGGTGCAGCGCTTTATGCGGCATTGGAGGAAGCGAAAAAAGCATCCGCTGGAACTAACATTGTCACAGTATTTCCTGACAGCAGCGATCGATATATCAGCAAACAAATATACGAAGGAGGCATCTGATATGAAGAAAAAAACATTGATGATACATGGCGGAATCACAGGTGATGAGAAAACAGGCGCAGTTTCCGTGCCCATTTATCAAGTCAGCACGTACAAGCAGCCGAAAGCAGGACAGCATACAGGCTACGAGTATTCAAGAACGGCCAATCCGACTCGAACCGCTCTCGAAGCACTTGTGACAGAACTGGAAAGCGGGGAAGCAGGCTATGCGTTCAGCTCAGGAATGGCTGCCATTACAGCGGTTATGATGCTGTTTAACAGCGGAGATCATGTCGTGTTGACTGATGATGTGTACGGCGGAACATATCGCGTGATGACAAAGGTGCTTAACCGTCTTGGCATTGAATCAACATTTGTTGATACGAGCAGCAAGGAAGAAGTTGAAAAAGCGATTCGCCCTAATACAAAAGCCATTTATATTGAAACACCGACAAACCCGTTGCTCAAAATCACCGACCTGACGCTCATGGCTGATATCGCAAAAAAAGCGGGTGTTCTGCTTATTGTAGACAATACCTTTAACACTCCTTATTTTCAGCAGCCGCTTACTTTAGGCGCTGATATCGTACTTCACAGTGCGACAAAATATCTTGGCGGACACAGTGATGTCGTCGGAGGTTTAGTTGTGACAGCTTCGAAAGAGCTTGGAGAAGAGCTGCATTTTGTGCAAAACTCCACAGGCGGCGTGCTTGGCCCTCAAGATTCCTGGCTGTTAATGAGAGGAATCAAAACGTTGGGACTCAGAATGGAAGCGATCGATCAAAATGCGCGGAAAATCGCAAGCTTTCTTGAGAATCACCCTGCTGTCCAAACGTTATATTACCCTGGTTCTTCAAATCATCCCGGACATGAGCTTGCAAAAACGCAAGGATCGGGCTTCGGCGGCATGATCTCCTTTGATATTGGCAGTGAAGAACGGGTTGATGCGTTTTTAGGAAATCTGAAACTGTTTACCATTGCTGAAAGCCTGGGGGCGGTTGAAAGCTTAATTTCTGTTCCTTCAAGAATGACACATGCCTCTATTCCGAGAGAACGCCGGCTTGAGCTCGGCATTACGGACGGCTTGATCAGAATTTCTGTAGGAATTGAAGATGCGGAAGACTTGTTGGAAGATATCGGCCAAGCGCTTGAAAATATATAACAAATGGATAGAATTACTTTCTCTGTAAGCCGCCGGATTATATTATAATAGTCGTATACTATGAATCTGGCAGGTGATTCTTTTGAACAAAAATAGAATGAAATCTTTAAAAGAAGACTACAAGCATTTTGCTTTTACATTGCTTGCAGTCAGCACTTTTTTATATATAGGCGCAGTTCTCCCTGATCAAGGCTTAACATTAGGCCAGAAATCGACGATGTTTTTAGCGGATTGCGTATTTTTAGCCGGTGCCTTCTTTTGCGCTGACCGTTCACTTATTTACAAGAAGCGTTTGGAAGAAGCCGACGAATAAAAAAACAGCCATCATCAAGCGATGGCTGTTTTTCTGTTATTGTTCTCGAAGTTCTTTTCCCATGCCTTTTAAAAACTGAAGGCCGAAGCCGACGGCTCTGTTGATGTCAGGGTCGTTCATTGCTTTTAACAGGTCGAGAACCCCGACTTTCTTGTCTTCTTTTAAAAAGCTTTGTGCCTGTTCAGTCCCAGCCATTACGCTTTCTAAAAGCTTTGCTGTAAACTCAGGATCGGCTTTTGTCAATGCGCCTCCGGCGGCCATCATCGTGTTGATGAGGTTGGTGACAGGCTCGCGGGAAACTTGGCCAAGCGCAATCTTGGCAATGTCTTCCTTCGCTCTGAGCATGCTTGTTGCCGCATCAAAAATTCCAAGATCATTGAGTTCATTCATTAACGTCATCGTTTTAGAGACGGCGTCCTCATTTTCCGCCAGCAGCTCTTTCAGTTCTTCTATTTTTTCAAGCTTAATTTGCTCAGCTGTTTTTGTTTCTTTTTTGATCGTCGTAATCGGAGTGGCCATTCGTTTTCCTCCTATCGTTTAATCAGTCAGATGGACATAGCCAGGGCGGTTCCATTTTCTTTCCGCTTCGACTCCGTTTTGCGGATGCCGTTTTTTGTTGCGCGGATTTGTTTTTGGAAGCGGCGCTGTTTCACAGCCGCCAAGCACTTCCATGCGGACCTTTGTCTGTTTATAAGCAGGCGTGTTCGTCCGTTTATCAGCTGCAGGGCCCGTCAAGAAGTTAATCGCTGACTCCTTGTCTGTCGAGTTCATTGGCAGATAGAGTTCATTTTTCCGTACCCGATCTGTGATCAGCGCGTTCAATTTGACTGCTCCGAACGGAGAAACGAGCCGTACAAGCGAACCGTCACAAACACCTCGCTCTTGTGCAAGCTCAGGTGAGATCTCAACGAATACATTCGGCACTTTCGCTTGGATGCCTTTCGATTTATTTGTCATGTTTCCTTCGTGGAAATGCTCCAGCATCCGGCCGTTATTGATATGAAGGTCATATTCCTCCGGAAATGCCGCTGGCTCGGTCCAATCAGAAAGGGCAAAACGGGCTTTTTTGTCAGGGAAATTAAATCCGTCTTCATACAGAAGCGGTGTGCTTTCACCTGTGAAGCTGCCCCATAGGAAGCTGTTCCAGCCTTCAAGCACCTCATAGCTTGCTTTGGCAAACAGAGGAGAAAGACTCGCCATTTCAGAGAAAATGTCACTCGGATGGCTGTAATTCCAATTCGCTCCTAAACGGTTTGCCACCTCTTGAATAATCCACCAGTCCGGTTTTGCGTCACCAAGCGTCGGAAGCGCCTGGTACAATCGCTGGACACGGCGTTCTGTGTTGGTAAATGTTCCGTCTTTTTCAAGTGAAGGAGTGGCCGGCAAGACGACATCAGCATATTGAGCTGTTCTTGACAGGAAGATGTCCTGTACCACGAAGAAATCAAGGCTTGATAAAATATCATGCACATGGTTCGCGTTTGAATCGACCAGTGCCATATCTTCACCGACAAGATACATAGCTTTCATTTTTCCTTCTTCAATGGCATGAAGCATTTGAATATTATCTAAACCAGGCTTTCCATCAATCTCGACACCATATGCCTCTTCAAATTTAGCGCGTGCTTTGTCATCTGTAATATGCTGATATCCCGGCAGCCAGCCTGGCAATGTTCCCATATCACATGCGCCTTGCACGTTATTGTGTCCGCGCAGAGGATAAGCGCCGGCACCTGGACGGCGATAGTTGCCCGTAGCGAGAAGCAGGTTTGAAATGGCTGCTGATGTATCAGAACCGCCTGTATTTTGTGTGACACCCATTCCCCAAAGGACACAAGTGCCGTCAGCATCACGAATCATTTCAGCAATATGAATGATGTTTTCTTTTGAAAGGCCTGTGATGCGTTCTGCATAATCAAGCGTATACGTTTTAAGGGTTTCTTTATAATCTTCAAAGTAATTGACGTTCTCATCAATAAACGCCTGATCGTGCCAGCCTTGGTCGATCATATATTTCGTAACAGCCATCAGCCAAACTTGGTCTGTGCCTTGTTTAGGGCTGATGAACAGATCGGATCGCTCAGCCATCTCATTTTTACGCAGGTCAGCAACAATCAGTTTTTGACCGTGGAGCTTGTGTGCCCGTTTGACGCGTGTTGCGAGCACTGGGTGTCCTTCCGCCGGATTGGCACCGACAATGATGACGAGACCTGCTTTGGCAATATCTTTAATCGTGCCGGCGTCACCGCCCATGCCGACAGTGCGGAACAATCCGTCTGTAGCAGGAGACTGGCAGTAGCGTGAGCAGTTATCGACGTTGTTTGTTTCAAATACCTGACGCGCTAGTTTTTGAATGACGTAGTTTTCTTCATTCGTAATTTTAGAAGAAGAAATAAACCCGACAGAGCCTTTACCGTACTGCTCTTTAATTGATCCTAATCTGCTTGCGACAAGATCGAGGGCCTCTTCCCAAGAAGATTCCACAAAGGCTCCGTTTTTACGGATTAAAGGCTTTGTGATCCGCTCTTTTGAATTGACAAAATCCCAGCCGAATTTCCCTTTGACACATGTGGAAATCGCGTTAACCGGAGCATCAGAAACAGGCTGGATCTTTAAAATATCCCGTCCTTTTGTCCATACTTCAAATGAACACCCGACACCGCAGAACGTACATACAGTTTTCGTTTTTTTCGTTCTTGTTTCACGCATTGCCGCTTCGACTTCAGAAATGGCAAAAATGCTGCCATACCCCGGTTCAACATTTTTCACGAGATCAATCATCGGTTCCATGACGTCCTCTTTAATGCCTGTCATAAAACCAGCCTGCCCGAGCATTGATTTTTCCATCAGTGCATTACATGGACATACTGTTACACACTGACCGCAGCTGACACAGGAAGATTCATTGATCGGAACTCCCTCATCCCAAATGACGCGAGGGCGTTCGCGTTCCCAGTCGATTGAGAGTGTTTCATTTACCTGAAGGTTTTGACAGACCTCAACACACTGGCCGCAGGCAATACATTGGTTTGGATCATAGCGGTAAAAAGGGTGAGACATATCAACCGCGCAAGAAGGATCTTCTTTTGGCGTGTATGGGTATTTTTGATGCTCGATCCCCATCATTTCCGCTGTATTATGCAGCGTACAGTTGCCATTGTTGTTATCGCAAACTGTACAATACAGCAAATGATTTTCAAGAAGGCGGTCCATCGCTTCGGTTTGCGCTTCTTTCACTCGATTTCCTGAAAGATCAATAGACATCCCGTTTTCTGCAACCGTCGCGCATGAACGAACCAGCTTGCCGTTTGCCTCTACTATGCAAGTATCACAAGTTTGAATCGGGTCAACCTCTGGTACGTGGCAAATCTGCGGGTACTCAATTCCGTTTTCATTTAAAATATCTAAAATTGTGGCCCCTGCTCGTGCTTGAATTTCTGTTCCGTCTACACGGACACTGATCGACTTAACGTCCATCATATTCATATTCCCCTCCATCTTTCTTTCAAGAAGTCAAAAAAAGCCATGTATAGATACACCTGCCCTTAATTCTAAGAAGGTGTAAACACACATGGCGGAATAGTTCACTAGCAAGTCTTACTAACAGACCAATCCTTGATTTTTATAAAACGATAGACTCATAACAAGATCCTATTACAAATCCATCAACACTGCTTTTATTATAATGTGATATTTATTATAATACAATATGGCAGGAAAATTTTAACCAAGTGAAATGTCCTGAGGGGAACCGGGAAAAGCCTTTATAAGGCAATATCGGAAGGGGTAATCAGCATGTCTAAAAAAATTCATGAATTCAATGATATTATTCGAAAACTTCGCAAAGAATTGTTCGGAAAAGGGCCTGAGAGAATTCATACTGTATTTGTAGAAAACATGGCAGTTTCAACACTATACGGAAATCTGAGTGCAAGCGAGCAGTTTATCGCCCGCACGCCTGAAGGAAGAGAGATGGTACATGCGGCCCGGACAAGCCTAATTCAAGACCTTTATTCCAAACAAACACCGGAAGGAATGGAGGAACTCATGGGAGCTAAGCTAGTCCATTTATTTTCTGATATTAAAATTGAGGAAAACATCGCTGTATCTGTATTTGTTTTTGACCGAAAAATAGATGAGCAAAAAGAAGTTCTGCAAAGCTAGTATATTTGTCATTGACACAAATTTGTCACATTTGATATGATGTTGCTACAGTTATAGAAGGCTAAAGCAATGGAATGTATGCACGAACTGTATATATTCTCTTTCAATATCTTATATACTGCTTGATATTGTTGTATGGGTATGCATACAAGTTAGGCAGCATTCAAACGCCTGGTTTGACACAGGTTATTTGAGTGCTGCCTTTTTTATTGCCTTTCTTGCATAACTGTGAGAAAAGAAGAAGTAATGGAGGCGTTTTATTATGGCTTTTCGAAAACCGGATGAAATAGCGGAAGCAGCAATTGAAGCAGGGATGAAAAAAATAAAGCTCCCGCTGCCGTCACTGCTTGTGCTGGGGTTTTTAGGCGGTGCATTTATCGCGCTTGGGTATTTGCTTGATATCAGGGTAATCGGCGATCTTCCGAAAGAATGGGGGAGCCTGTCCAGTTTGATTGGTGCAGCAGTATTTCCAGTCGGCCTGATCCTTGTCGTTCTCGCTGGCGCTGAACTGATCACAGGCAATATGATGTCAGTTGCGATGGCGTTATTTTCGAGAAAAATATCAGTAAAAGAGTTAGCGATTAACTGGGGAATCGTCACAATTATGAACTTAATCGGCGCATTGTTTGTTGCTTACTTTTTCGGGCATTTGGTTGGATTGACTGAAACAGGTCCTTATTTAGAAAAAACGATTGCCGTTGCCCAAGGAAAGCTTGATATGAGCTTTGGCAAGGTTCTCATTTCCGCCATCGGCTGTAACTGGCTTGTATGTCTTGCAGTGTGGCTTTCTTTCGGCGCCCAAGACGCAGCAGGAAAAATCCTTGGCATCTGGTTCCCAATCATGGCTTTTGTGGCTATCGGATTTCAGCACGTTGTCGCCAACATGTTTGTGATTCCTGCTGCCATTTTTGCAGGCTCATTCACGTGGGGGCAGTTCATCGGAAACATCATTCCGGCTTTTATCGGTAATGTCATCGGCGGAGCTGTATTTGTCGGTCTCATTTATTTTATTGCATATCATAAGAAAGACCGCTCCAGAAAAGAAATGAAGCAGGTGTCATGACCAACGGGCAAATCCATTCGATAATTTGCACAATTTCCGTCCATTTTTAGAAAAAGTTGTTTACAAAATGGAATTTGGTGGATATACTTACAAAGTAAGAAAAAAAGCAAAGGAGGCTGAACCAAAATGACAATGAGAAAACGACGTCAACCTGTACGTGATACACATGTAAAAGTTCATGGTTTATTCAGCCTGTGGAAGAGTTCGTGTCCTTCCTTAACCGATGCTTATCGCACGCATTAAATTCGGAATAGTCGGACATACGCAACTCCCCGCAGGCAGTAGAGGCATTGGTGTCTTCTTTTGTCTGCGGTTTTTATTTGCCCGCAGCAGAAGAGTGTGCCGCGGGTTATTTCGCTTGTGCGGACTTTGAAAGGGGGTGAGCGATATGACGATTAACCTATTCTTTTTAACGTTAACGATTAAAAAACGGTTTAAAAGCCTGGAAGAATTCGAACGAGAACAGCAGATTGAGCAGATTTATGATGAAATGAAAGAGTCTCAGTTAAAGCATCTTTATTTAACAAACTGGCGCTAAAAGCAATGAAAAAAACTGAAGGGGGAATGGCATATGCTTAGAATGGAACTATTGATGCATTATACTATGGAGAAGGACCAAGTTTAGCGAAGCAGCTGTCAAGAAAATGCCTGCCTGCATACAATAAATCAACGTTACTGTGAGGCAGGTGATGGCATGATGAACGATTATCAAAAAAGACTGCCGTCGATTGGCCATGGTTATGCGTCCATGCCGCATTCCTTCAAACATGGTTATGGAAATCCATTCCGACAGCAGAGGCTGATGGCAATGCAGCAGCAAAGGCTGTATGTATTCCCTTATCATTGGCATTAGAGAGAGGGCAGAAAACATTTTGTTTTCTGCTTTTTTTGCGGAAAAAAATGAAAAAGTTTAGTTCTGTTGAAACATTTTTCAATCCATTGCCGTCTAGTTGGTACCTTCCTTCACTTTTAGAAATGAAGATGATGTTTATTTTTTTAAGATAATAATAAACATAGGAAACCAAAAGCAGGTGTTTAAATTGCTAGAAAATAGACTCTATAAACGATCAAATTTTTGGAAATTATTTTCTCGGAAATATAAGCTAACCAAAACAATTGAGCATATGATGATTGACTCTATAGATATACAAGAAAATGACAGAATTTTAGAAATTGGAATCGGAAATGGCACTGTCTTTAAAAGCATAACCAAGAAACTAGAAAAGGGAAGCCTAAAAAGCATTGATCCTTCAAAGCGAAAGGTAAGACAGATATCACGTGCGAATCGAAAGAATATGGGGAACGGGGAGGTTTTTCATGGCTATCCAGAAGACATTCCCTTTGATGACCGTACCTTTAATAAAGTCTTTTCTTTACATACAGTTCAGAGCTGCACCGATATTAGGCTTGCATTAAGAGAAATTTACAGGGTGCTTCAAATTGACGGCCGGTTTTATATCAGTATTGACACAAATACCGGTGAAAAAGAGAAAACGTATATTCAACTGCTGAAAGACCAGCATTTCAGGGATCTTTCTGTTATCAGGCGTGATTCCTGTCTATGTATTGTGGCTGTTAAATAAAAAATTTCTCGGGAAATATATCCAAGATCCTTACATTTGGATTTGGGTATATTTTCTTAATTTTTTATTTTTTGCATATACTTTATATTAAAAAAAGTTTTTTTCATTTAAACTTATAACAGAAGAGAGAACAAAGAGGTGATTTCAGACAGGGCAGACATTCTTTGTGAACAAAGGGAATGAATATTCATTCCGCAACGAATCGGAGGTTGTAACATTATATGCTATCCGCATCCAGCAGTAAATACGACATGATTATGAAAGCGTCGGTCTCACTTTTTACGGAAAGGGGTTTTGACGCTACCACTATTCCTATGATAGCTGAACGTGCTCATGTAGGGACAGGAACGATCTATCGTTATTTTGACAGCAAAGAAACACTCGTAAACGTGCTGTTTCAAGAAAGCATCCAGCGATTTACGGAAAAACTGAAGCAAGACGTTTCAGAATTGCCTGTCAGAGAAGGCTTTCACCACGTATTTTGCTGTCTCGTTCAGTTTACGAAAGAGAGCGACTATGCGCTTTTTTTTCTTGAAACCAAAAAAGATGCTCATTACTTAAATCATACAAGCAAAAAAATGATAGAAAATCTGACTCAAATGCTTGATGACTATTTTAATAAGGGAAAAGCGGAAGGCGTGATTCGCAGCCTGCCCTCTAATGTGTTAATTGCGATTGTATTAGGGGCGTTTCTCAAGATATATCAGCTCGTTCAAACAGGTGATATAGAGATGGACACTGATTTAATTACTGAATTGGAACAATGCTGCTGGGACGCCATTAAGCTTCATTCATCACAAAAATAGGAAAGGGAGATGTTAATGAAACAGGCAAGCGCAATACCTCAGCCCAAAACATACGGACCTTTAAAAAATCTTCCGCATCTTGAAAAAGAACAGCTTTCTCAATCCTTATGGCGGATAGCTGATGAATTGGGGCCGATTTTCCGTTTTGATTTTCCGGGAGTATCCAGTGTTTTTGTATCGGGCCACAATCTTGTGGCTGAAGTGTGTGATGAAAGCCGCTTTGACAAGAACCTTGGCAAAGGCTTGCAAAAGGTGCGCGAATTCGGGGGAGATGGCTTATTTACAAGCTGGACGCACGAACCGAACTGGCAAAAAGCCCACCGCATTTTGCTGCCGAGTTTTAGTCAAAAAGCGATGAAAGGCTACCATTCTATGATGCTGGATATCGCAACCCAGCTGATTCAAAAATGGAGCCGGTTAAACCCTAATGAAGAAATTGATGTAGCAGACGATATGACACGTCTGACGCTTGATACGATTGGGTTATGCGGATTTAACTATCGATTCAACAGCTTTTACCGTGATTCACAGCATCCGTTTATCACCAGTATGCTCCGTGCCTTAAAAGAGGCGATGAATCAATCAAAAAGACTGGGCCTGCAAGATAAGATGATGGTGAAAACGAAGCTGCAGTTTCAAAAGGATATAGAAGTCATGAACTCCCTGGTTGATAGAATGATAGCGGAGCGAAAGGCGAATCCGGATGATAACATCAAGGATCTCTTGTCTCTCATGCTTTATGCCAAAGATCCAGTAACCGGTGAAACGCTGGATGATGAAAACATAAGGTATCAAATCATCACATTTTTAATTGCTGGACATGAGACAACAAGCGGTTTGCTTTCCTTTGCGATTTATTGTCTGCTTACACATCCAGAAAAACTGAAAAAAGCTCAGGAGGAAGCGGATCGCGTGTTAACGGATGACACGCCTGAATATAAACAAATCCAGCAGCTCAAATACACTCGGATGGTTTTAAATGAAACCCTCAGACTGTATCCAACAGCTCCGGCTTTTTCTCTATATGCGAAGGAGGATACTGTTCTAGGCGGGGAATATCCGATCAGCAAAGGGCAGCCAGTCACTGTTTTAATTCCAAAACTGCACCGGGACCAAAACGCTTGGGGGCCGGATGCGGAAGATTTCCGTCCGGAACGGTTTGAGGATCCTTCAAGTATCCCTCACCATGCGTATAAGCCGTTTGGAAACGGACAGCGCGCTTGTATTGGCATGCAGTTTGCTCTTCAAGAAGCGACAATGGTTCTCGGTCTTGTATTAAAGCATTTTGAATTGATTAACCATACTGGCTACGAACTAAAAATCAAAGAAGCATTAACGATCAAGCCGGATGATTTTAAAATTACTGTGAAACCGCGGAAAACAGCGGCAATCAATGTACAGAGAAAAGAACAGGCAGAAATCAAAGCAGAAACAAAGCCAAAAGAAACCAAACCTAAACACGGCACACCTTTACTCGTTCTTTACGGTTCAAACCTTGGGACAGCTGAGGGAATAGCCGGTGAATTGGCTTCTCAAGGCCGCCAGATGGGCTTTACAGCTGAAACGGCTCCGCTTGATGATTATATCGGCAAGCTCCCTGAAGAAGGGGCAGTCGTCATTGTAACGGCTTCTTATAATGGGTCGCCGCCTGATAATGCTGCCGGCTTTGTAGAGTGGCTGAAAGAGCTTGAGGAAGGCCAATTGAAAGGTGTTTCCTATGCGGTATTCGGCTGCGGAAACCGGAGCTGGGCCAGCACGTATCAGCGGATTCCCCGCCTGATTGATGACATGATGAAAGCAAAGGGGGCATCGCGTTTAACAGCGATTGGGGAAGGTGACGCCGCCGATGATTTTGAAAGCCATCGCGAGTCTTGGGAAAACCGCTTCTGGAAGGAAACGATGGACGCATTTGATATTAACGAAATAGCCCAGAAAGAAGACAGGCCTTCATTATCGATTACTTTTCTCAGTGAAGCGACGGAAACGCCGGTTGCTAAAGCATATGGCGCGTTTGAAGGGATTGTGTTAGGGAATCGAGAACTCCAGACAGCTGCCAGCACGCGTTCAACCCGCCATATTGAATTGGAAATTCCGGCTGATAAAACATATAAAGAAGGCGATCATATCGGAATCCTGCCAAAGAACAGCAGGGAGCTTGTTCAGCGGGTTCTCAGCCGATTCGGTTTGCAGTCCAATCATGTGATAAAAGTAAGCGGAAGCGCTCATATGGCTCATCTGCCGATGGATCGGCCGATCAAAGTAGTGGATTTATTGTCGTCCTATGTAGAGCTGCAGGAACCGGCATCAAGGCTTCAGCTTCGGGAGCTGGCCTCTTATACAGTTTGTCCGCCGCATCAAAAAGAGCTGGAACAGCTCGTTTCAGATGATGGCATTTACAAAGAGCAGGTACTTGCAAAACGTCTTACCATGCTTGATTTTTTAGAGGATTATCCTGCTTGCGAAATGCCGTTTGAACGGTTTTTAGCACTTTTGCCATCACTAAAACCGAGATACTATTCCATTTCAAGCTCACCGAAAGTTCATGCAAATATCGTGAGCATGACGGTAGGAGTTGTGAAAGCCTCAGCATGGAGCGGCCGAGGTGAATACCGGGGTGTCGCCTCTAATTATTTAGCAGAGTTGAATACAGGTGATGCAGCAGCCTGCTTCATTCGTACGCCGCAGTCCGGATTCCAGATGCCGGATGAGCCTGAAACGCCTATGATTATGGTCGGGCCGGGCACAGGAATTGCGCCATTCAGGGGCTTTATTCAGGCAAGATCGGTTTTGAAGAAGGAAGGAAGCACCCTTGGTGAAGCACTTTTATACTTCGGCTGCCGCCGCCCAGACCATGACGACCTTTACAGAGAAGAGCTGGATCAAGCGGAACAGGACGGTTTGGTCACAATCCGCCGATGCTACTCGCGCGTCGAAAACGAACCAAAAGAATATGTCCAGCACTTGCTCAAGCAAGATACGCAGAAATTGATGACACTCATTGAAAAAGGGGCTTATATTTACGTATGCGGTGATGGATCGCAAATGGCTCCTGATGTAGAGAAAACTTTGCGATTGGCGTATGAAGCTGAAAAAGGAGCAAGCCAGGAAGAATCAGCTGAATGGCTGCAAAAGCTGCAAGACCAAAAACGTTATGTAAAAGACGTTTGGACAGGAATGTAAAATATAAAATCCCGCCAATCTGATTGGCGGGATTGCTTTGCATATGAGAAAACCGGCACGATAATGAAATCTACTGAAAAGGATGTTATAGGGAGTATCGCGCCGGCCTTATTATTCATATCGGCATGCAGAGGCAAAAGTTTAGTTCTTTTTACCTTATTTTTAAAAATAAATAGTCTAAAAGTCTTGTTTTTGATTTTCAACTCAGGCTTTTGGCATTTTGTTCTTGCTTATTCCTTAAGATCAGTCATCTGTTGAAGATTGATGCTTGAATTGCTGTTCCACATGCTTACGGTAATGAAAGTCATGAATCAGCCGAATGGTCGGCCTGATTAACAGCAGCAAACTTCCGATCGCAAACAGCCATATCCCTGCCGACATTAATCGGTCATAAAAAAAGAAAAAGCTCCCGACGAGAAACAAAGCACCAATGATAAAATCGTTTACTGTATAAAGAATCTTATATCGTTTTTTGAAAAAAAGTTCATATCGTTTCAGCTCTTTTTGGAAGTCATGTTCTTCATTTACTGTCACCATCATCCCTCCATTCTATTTTGGCTTACCCTTACGTAAACGGAATGTAAACATAAGGGCAGCCTTGCTGAAAGGAGACATAATCAACGATCAGAAACTAAAGTGAAAAAGTGATCCGCATAGGATCTCTTTTTTATGATTTCATCGCCTGAACAATAAGAGCGGTCAAAGCTTTTGCCCCTTTAGGAACCAAGTGAACACCATCAGGGGTAAAATATTCCGGATGCTGAAGGGCTTCTGTATGCCAGTCAACTAACGTAACATTTTGATGTGCGCTTGCCTGGTGCTGTAAAGATTCATTAACCTTGCTTTCCCATTGGCGGGGAACCCGTGTATTGACAAGATAGATATGGGCTTTTGAGAAAGATTGAAGCAGTTGTTCGATTTGGCTGTTTGTAAAGTAGCCATTGGTTCCAAGCTCAATGATGACAGCCTTGTTCGGCTGATTAAAAGACTTGTACTCCCTTGCGAGTTCCAAAGCTTGAGACATTTGTCTTCCTACCTTTCCATCAATCGTCACATGTGAAAGTGACTGACGCAGGTGTGAAGAAATATCAAGCATGACGGAATCTCCTATAGCTAACACCTCTTTCGCAGTATCTGCGGGTTCTTTCGTCTGTTGAGATTGCGTGTCTTTCTTTTTATGAGTCTCTTGCCCACTATCTTTGTTTTCCTTTTGACCCTGAATGGAATCTGTTGTTTTTTGTTCAGGATTGTGTTTTTTATCTGCTGCAGCGTTCTTTTTATCCCCAGAAGCCTGGCTGGTGTCAGCATTTGTTTCTTGTGAGCTATAGGTCCATTTGGTAGGGTGCTTTTGCTCTCCGGCTAACCCAGACAGCCCTCCTGCAAAAATAAGTATAGCGAAAATGACGAAACCAATTGACAGTTTGCTGATGACAGATGTCGTTTTCCATTCCTTGATTCTATGTATAAAAACACGGCGGAAAAATGACCTAAATCCCTGTGTCCGTATCGGCTTCTCAATAAAATGATAGGAAAGCTCGGCAAGTATACATGTCACAATGACCTTTAGCACGATATGCCAAAGAACAGGGTTTCCGATTTCTTGAACTGGCGTGCTTAACACAATAACAGGGTAGTGCCAAAGATAAATTCCGTAAGACCTCGTTCCAAGCCACCGAAGCGGCCTCCATGAAAGCAGATTGCCTAAAAAGCTGCTCGGATGGCAAACACATGCAATAAGGATTGCGGCAGTCACGCTAATGAATAGCATTCCGCCTCTGTAAAGAAAAGGCTCGTATTCATCTGTGAAATAGACACACAACACTAAAATACAAAATGCCAAAAATTCAGTGGCGTGCAAAGTGTGCTTCAGTTTGCTTGGCAGCCTGTTGGAAGACAGCCTTTTCATTGGCCATACCAAAGCCAAGGCACATCCGATGAGAAGTTCAAACGAACGAGTGTCTGTGCCATAGTAAACGCGGCTCGGATCTCCGCCAGGTTCATACAGTACGCTCATCATCACGGCTGAACAAAGCGCAAGCAATGATATCACCGCAGCCAATCTGGCGCGGCTTTTCATTATGTACATTCCAACAACTAAAAACATCGGCCATATGATATAAAATTGTTCTTCAA
This sequence comes from Bacillus sp. LJBS17, assembly GCF_019334685.1. NCBI lineage: Bacteria > Bacillati > Bacillota > Bacilli > Caryophanales > Bacillaceae > Bacillus > Bacillus sp. LJBS17. Next base: position 2,689,387 of record NZ_CP079759.1, on the reverse strand, counting down.
TCGCCAGCGACCAAAGGTTTTTTAGAGGTGATGGGGAACCGAAACTATCAAAATATGATAGCTTGTGAAAAATAAACCACCAATTGCTCATATAAAAGAGAGAAGAGATCGCATCTCCACGTACAGTGTGCAATAGTTCTCGATCAAACAATACGACCCACACAACAGTGGAAAAGATCATAAGGTACGCTGCCGGCAGAAGCCGCCGAATGCGGCGCACCCAAAAGTCCCGAAAATCAAGATTGATATCATTTCCATATGCCGGTAATAGAATGGATGTAATCAAATATCCGGATAAAACAAAAAAGATATCAACTCCGATAAAACCACCGTTAGCCCAATTGAAATTTAGGTGATAAGCGATAACTGAAAGGACGGCAAAAGCGCGAAGGCCATCAAGTCCAGGGATGTATCGATGATGCTGTGTCTTGTGATACATGGGTATTCCTCCAATAGTATGCAAATATTCTCGTTGTTTTTGATAGCGAGGTTACGACCTCGAATAGAGAAGAGAGAAAACATCCATAATCTTTAGATGGATGTTTTTATTTTATCGAATATAACGTTCTCCCACGAGCAAGTTTGAAATGACGCTGGTTGGAATTGTAAACTCGGTAACGCCCATATAGCCGGGGGCGACTTCATATTCGTCAAATGAGATCACAAGTTTATGGTCTTCAGTAATGTAAAACGTCTGATCAGGAAGAATCGTTTTGAACGGTTCTGCATCCTCGTCAGTGAGCCAATATATTTTATTTGGATCTTCCTTCATTTGCTGTTTCATTTGCTCTCTAATATTTTGACTGATGACTTTAATATAGCGCTCATCTTTGAATAAGCTTTTTAATGTAAGTAAAATATCATTCTTTTTGTCAATTGTAATATAACGGCTTTGTGTGTAGGAAGATGCTTGTGTTTTTTCAATATTGCGCCGGATCGAGAGTAAATCTGGCGTGTCTGTGACCGTCTCGTAATCACTGTAGATGCTGAGATGCCCTTTTTTGTTTTTGGATGTGGACTGTATAAACTCTTTATACAGCTGCTGGCTTTCTTTCAAGTATTTTTGGTTAATGCTGTTTTCCAGCTCTTTATTAGAAAGCCCGGACAAAGCAGGTGTTTTGACATCAATGCTTGATTGGTCTTTTTCCTCTTTGATTTCAATAAAGGTGATCGCTTTGACGATTTTGCCGATGACAGGGATCTTTGACATAGCCTGAGCAGCGTCAGGGTTGATATTAACAAGCGCAGTGAATAAAATAGCTGCAGCGATTGCTGCTGATGTCGGCCACATGACGATTCTTTTCTTTTTTGGTTCTTGCTGAAGGGCTTTTTCAACAATGATATCCAATTCTTTAGGAATCGGAACATTTTTATATTCTTCTCTTAATTGCTGTAATCTCTTATCCATTAAGAAAGATCCTCCTTCGTCAGCTGAATGCGCATCAGCTTCAATGCTCTGTATAGGCGCGTTTTGACGGTATTCGTGTTTTCTCCTGTAATTTCCGCAATTTCTTCTAATTTGAGGTCTTCAAAAAAGCGTAAAATAATAATGGTTTTATAGCGGTACGGCAATTCGTCAAGCGCTTCATGGAGAGCAGTATCCTTGTAATGGTCTTCCTTTCCTTTGCTTAAAAATTCTATCGTTTCGTCGTCCATCACTCTTATCTTTTTTTGTTTGCGCAAAAAATCAATGGCTGTCCGCACTAAAATTTTATAAAACCAGCTTTTTATCGTCTCAGGGTTCCTGACCGTTTCAACTGAGCTCAGCGCTTTTTTTATCGATTCCTGAACAATATCTAATGCGTCATCTTGATTTTTCACATAACTGAAAGCCAACCTGTAGAAATCTTGCTTATGGTCAGTTATGCATGTGACAAGCAACGCTTTTGTTGTTTGTTTTTTCTTCATTGCAATAAAGGGCTCCTTTTTGAATATACGTATATCGTAGGCTGTTACCTAGGATAGACGCGGCAGGCTGAAAAATAGTTTGCGCAGAATCACATTTTTTTAAAAGAGAGAAGTAAATCAGCATGGGGGGTTTATGCATAAAAAAACAAGGCTTGTTTTGTACAAGCCTTGTTTTGGTTAAGCGATGCGAATATTATTCCAAATAATGTTTTTTGAAATCTGAATGGATAGAAAATTTACGGCGCAACTGGATGAGATTTTTCCCGAAGCTCTCTTCTAAAAGCTCTCTATGCTTTTTCAGAATTTCCATGAGGTACAGATCATGAATGATCACTTCAGTAATAGGCATGACTAAACCTACATGCATCGTCCATGCAGCACGGCTGTCGTTGCCAAGTGAGACAATGCCTGCTACGACTTCTGAATCATCTCCGCTATAGACAAGCCACCGTCCGTCATACTCTTCTGTAATTTCACTGCTCATATCATGAAGATAAACATTGGCAAAATCAGATACGATGTCTCCGTACGCAATAATGGTGACAATAACGCCTTGTTCTGCCGCCTGTTTGAGCTCTGCTTCTATCTCCTTAAAATCCTCTTTCCATATTTCTAAGAGGATTCTTTTTTTGGCAGATAAGATACAAGCCTTCACCTTTTCAAGAATTTCACTGCGGCCGGTGATATTCCAGATGTTTTCCCGGTCATTAGCAGTCTGCTCGAACTTTTCAAAATATTTCTCAGCCTGATCAAAATGCTCTTCCGCTTTGAGCCGGCGGTTTTTAATCAGTTCTTTTGCGGGGACAGGAACATACTGAGGCGTATTTCCATGACTGACAAAAACATCTCCCCTTATGACAAGGCTTTCCAAGACTTCATAAATTTTAGAACGGGGAACTCCGGATTTTTTGGCAACTGCATAGCCTGTTAAAGGTGATTCTTGCAATAATGCCAAATACGCTTTCGATTCATATTCTGTAAAATTGAGGTTTTTTAAAATGTCTAACATATTTTCTTTCATATATCCTCCAATATAAAGAGCAATCGCTGCCTTAGTAATCGCTATTTTAACAAACCATATTGATTTATTCCAAACACATTGATACACTTTTTATAAGTAGTTACTTTTGTAGTCACTATATGATTAAGGGGATTTTTTAAAGGGGGAGAGAACAATGCACAGCTTACTCGCATACATACCGATCGCTGCCATGATGGTTATCATACCGGGGGCAGATACGATGCTTGTGATGAAAAATACGCTTAGGTATGGCCCGAAAGCCGGCCGTTATAACATTCTCGGATTGGCAACAGGACTTTCCTTTTGGACGGTGATTGCCATTTTAGGATTATCAGTGGTGATCGCAAAGTCAGTGATTCTTTTCACGACGATCAAATATTTGGGAGCGGCATACTTAATTTATTTAGGTGTAAAAAGTTTTTTTGCTAAAAGTATGTTTTCGTTAGATGACATGCAATCCCAAGCAAAAAATATGGCAAGTTCTCCGAAACGTTATTATAAAACTTCCTTTATGCAGGGATCACTCAGTAACATTCTCAATCCTAAAACTGTTTTGGTGTATGTTACAATCATGCCCCAATTTATCAATTTGAACGGAAATATAAACCAGCAGCTCATTATTTTAGCTTCAATCCTAACCTTATTAGCGGTGTTGTGGTTCCTGTTTCTTGTTTATATTATTAATTACGCAAAAAAATGGATGAAAAACTCGAAGTTCCAGAAAGTGTTTCAAAAAATAACCGGAATAATATTAGTAGGTTTCGGCATCAAAACTGGTTTGAGTTAACACTTAAATGAAGTGAATGAAATTTGAAACCAAAGTTTAATTTGTGTTTGACCCATAAAAAAGACAAGGGAGTGAGTATCCCTTGTCTTTTTTTTATTTCATCTTATGTCCTCTGCGGGTTTGCACCTTATACAAAATAATCAATAAAACAAACCAGACCGGGGTGACAAACAAAGCAATACGTGTATCATTCGCCAGTGCCAATATGACAAGAATGAACGCGAGAAATGCAAGTGTTAAATAGTTGGATAATGGGTAAAAAGGCATTTTAAATTTGTTTGCTTTCGCTTCATGCTGCCTTGTTTTTCGATATTTCAAATGGCAAATCACCGTGATGCCCCAAATAAAAATGAAGCATATTGTAGAAACACTTGTAATCAGTGTGAAGACTTGCTCGGGCATTAAATAATTCAGACTAACGCCAATCAGAATGGCGATGGATGAAAAGAACAGCGCATTGCTTGGCACGTTAGAAGAAGTCAATTTCTTTAATAGTCCAGGTGCGTGATGATCCTTTGCAAGTGAATAGACCATTCGGCTTGTGCTGAATAAAGCGCTATTTGCAGCTGATGCGGCTGATGTTAATACAACAAAATTGATCAAACTGGCAGCCACAACGATGCCTACTGCAGAGAAGACCTGAACAAATGGGCTTTCGTTTGGATTCAACACATTCCAAGGATAGATACACATAATCACGAAAAGTGCGCCAACATAAAAAAGTAAAATCCGGACAGGGATTTGATTGATGGCTTTAGGGATCACTTTTTGGGGATTTTCTGTTTCACCTGCTGTCAGTCCGACAAGTTCAATACCCACGAAAGCGAAGACGACCATTTGGAAAGATAGGATAAACCCATGCCATCCATTTGGGAACATGCCGCCGTGGCTCCAAAGGTTGGTGAGGCTGGCAGGGCCGGAAGCTGCCGAAAAACCTTTTGCAATCAGGAAAATGCCAGTTACGATCAGAGCCAGTATGGCAATGACTTTGATCAATGCAAACCAAAATTCTAATTCTCCGAAAAGTTTAACGGTGGCAAGGTTCATGATCAGCAGGATAATAAGCGCAAGAAGACCCGGCAGCCATTGAGGCACATCGGGAAGCCAATATTGCGTATAAATGCCGACCGCCGTTAAATCAGCCATCGCGAGGGAAATCCAACAGAACCAGTAGGTCCACCCAGTGATAAATGCTGCCATGTTTCCTAAATAGTCCCTTACAAAATCAACAAAAGAGTGGTATCCCGCATTTGATAAGAGCAGTTCTCCGAGCGAACGCATAATGAAAAAACAAAATACGCCGGTGATCAAGTAAGCAAATAAAATGGATGGTCCTGCAAAATGGATGGATTTACCTGAACCTAAAAATAAACCTGTACCGATTGCACCTCCAATCGCCATTAATTGTATATGCCTGTTTTTAAGGCCTCTAGACAATTTCTGTTGCTGGCCAAAATTGTCTTTGCTAGAATTGCCTATCAATTTTATTTTCCTCCAGTAATAAAAAGATGAGTAAAGTTTTATCGGATATTATAACATTTAAAAGAATAGATACTTTTATTTTTAAATTTTAAAACTATTTTAAGTGCTGTTACATGTCTTCTGGCTCTATTTTTCACTCGTGATTCTACCTGAATAGCAGAGTAAAACAGGAAAGTCATTTGGACAATCTGACAGGCTAGTTTGAATCGGTAACGATTTGTATAATTGCATACCCACTATGTTTGAGACCTGCAGGGGGGATCAAATCGAGAGAATCGGAGATAAAGTTTTTAAGCTTACAGATTTCTTAACCTTCAAAGTGGATTGCAAAAATGACGAAGTTTTGCAAATTGTAATACTGTGGCGGTCACATATTGTGTCCGTCTTTTTAGTTGTGAGCGAACTTAAGGGGTTATATTTGGGTAATTTGTCATGATCTATAAGATTCATTTTTTGTCATTGATGATTTTGACATCATTACATTCTCCGAGAATGATAAACTGTTTACTGATTATTACTTTTGAAGGGGACTGGCCCTCCAGAACTGAGCATCTATCATACTAATATGAGATGCAAATGATTCAACATGTAAACATATACGCATAAAAGCCAGTTTTGTCAATCTGCTATAGAGACCTTTTTAAACGTGTATCAGCAGATAATCTCAACGCGGACTATAAAGTTTCGAAATATTCTAGTTAATGGCTTATCTAATAAGGACAAAGGATGATAGACGTGAGAAGAATAGATAAAATATACCATCAGCTCAAGCATAATTTTCATGATTCAACCTTAGATCATCTTTTAAAAATACAAGGGAATTCAGCAAAGGAGATTGCCGAGCAGCTGAAAATGGAGCGGTCCAATGTCAGCTTTGAATTGAACAATCTCGTCCGGTCCAAAAAGGTCATCAAAATTAAAACGTTTCCTGTAAGATACATCCCAGTCGAGATAGCAGAAAAATTATTCAACAAGAAATGGGATACAGAGATGATGGAAGTGAAAGACCTTCAGGCGTTTTCCGGAAATTCAAAGCAAAATCATCAACACATTTCCACGAATCCCCTAGAGCTTATGATAGGGGCAAAAGGGAGTTTGAAGAAAGCGATCTCCCAGGCAAAAGCAGCTGTCTTTTATCCGCCGAACGGTCTGCATATGCTCCTCCTAGGGCCGACTGGTTCCGGTAAATCCCTTTTTGCGAACCGAATTTACCAGTTTGCCATTTACTCTGACATATTGAAGGCCGGCGCACCATTTATTACATTTAACTGTGCAGACTACTACAACAATCCTCAATTATTGCTTTCTCAATTATTCGGACACAAAAAAGGTTCATTTACAGGTGCTGCCGAGGATAAGGCGGGTTTAGTCGAACAGGCCAATGGGGGCATTCTTTTTATGGATGAAATCCACCGTCTCCCTCCCGAGGGACAAGAAATGCTGTTTTATTTTATTGACAGCGGTTCTTATAACAGGCTTGGAGAATCTGAACATAAACGAACATCGAACGTATTGTTTATTTGTGCGACTACAGAAAATCCGAGTTCTGCACTATTGAAAACGTTTTTGCGAAGAATCCCAATGACCATTCATATTCCTTCGCTTGAAGAACGATCGCTTAAAGAAAGAGTGGATCTGACGACGTTTTTATTAGGGAAAGAAGCAGAGCGAATTAAGAAGAATCTGAGTGTGCATATCGATGTCTATAATGCGCTTATTCACTCTGCGAAATTTGGGAATGTCGGACAGCTGAAATCAAATGTCCAGTTAGTTTGCGCACACGGATTTTTGCATAACCTTGACAGAAATGAAGTTATTGAACTGACTGTTCGCGATCTGCCTGATGAAATCAAGCAAGAATGGATGTCCAGCAGCAAAAACATGCAAAGAAGCAAAGCCATTTCTGAATATGTCAATATTACAACGATTATCTCTCCGATTGTAGAAGATGAAACAACAAAAATTGACGAAGACCTCTCATTTAACTTATATCATTTGATTGAGGAAAAAGTGAAAACGCTTATGAAAGAAGGTTTATCCAAAAAGGATATTAACCAGTACATCTTGACTGATGTCCATTTGCATGTCAGAAGTTTTTTTCATCATCAAGCTTTTCAAAAAGACAACCTGCTGACATTCGTTGAAGATGATGTGATTCAAATGACAAAACAGTTAAAAGAAATAGCTGAACATGAGCTGGATTGCACATTTGACCGTAAGTTTATTTATTTCTTGAGTATGCATATTGACGCATTTTTAAAGCGAGGAAAGCAAATTGATGTTTTGAATACACAGGAGACAGATGAAATTCGTGATACTCATGTGAAAGAATATCGGGTGGCGATGATTTTTAAAGATAAAATTCAGGAATATTTTAAAGTGGCTATTCCTGAAATAGAAGTCATCTACTTAACGATGTTAATTCATTCCATCAAATCGTTAAAGGAGAACAAAAGAGTCGGTATTATCGTGGCTGCTCATGGAAACAGCACGGCGAGTTCAATGGTTGAAGTCGCGACAGAACTGCTGGGGAGTACGCCGATTGCAGCAGTTGACATGCCGCTTTCTGTTTCACCTTCGGACATTTTTGAATGCGTAGCAGAAAAAATGAAACAGGTTGATGAAGGCGAAGGTGTTTTAATGCTGGTAGATATGGGGTCGCTTGCAATGCTGGAAAGCAGGCTGGAGGAAAAGACAGGCATTTCTATTAAAACGATCAGCAATGTTACGACTTCAATGGTGCTGGATGCTGTCAGAAAGGTCAACTATTTGAATTTAAATTTGCATGCGATCTATCAATCGGTCACGAAGGATTTTATCGAGTTGTGGGAGCGTCAGCCAGCGGCACCCGGCAAAAAGAAGGCATTGGTATCCATCTGCACCACGGGCAGCGGGACGGCCAAAAAGCTGGAAGACATTCTAACCACGATCGTAAACAAGGCCTCCGATACACCGATTCACATATTGACCGTATCATCGATTAAGCTGGCCAACAGCATAAAAGAAATCGAAAAAGAGTATGAAATCCTTGCGACAGTCGGAACGAAAGACCCTAAAATCAATGCTCCGCATGTATCTTTAGAAGTGTTAATTGAAGGGGAGGGAGAGAAGCTGATTCAACAGGCGATTACAAAAGGAAGCATCCCCTTGAGCAATGGATTGAACGAAGCAAATATGATTGTCAGGGAGCTTTGCGAGGATAGCCTGAAAAAATACCTTGTCTTCTTGAATCCCCATCATGTGATCGAAATGTTATTGGAGTGGCTGCAAACCGTTCAAGATGAGCTGGGGGTCATTTTCAATAATGCGGTTTTGATCAAAGTCATTATGCACACGGCTTTCGCCTTTGAAAGGGTAATTAAGCAAAATCCGATCGCTTTCTCAGAGGAAGAAGAGATCAATGATCAGCTGAAGGAAATGGTGTACGTGACAGAGCGAACATTAGCCCCTTATGAAGAAAAGCTCAGCCTTCGCATAAGTGATGATGAAAAATTATTTATAGCCGCCATATTTGCTGAAGAGGTGCATGGCCAGCTGTTTTGAAAACATATGAACCTGTATTAAATGGAACACCATTTTAATACAGGTTTATTTTTTTCGTTTAACGTGTTTCAACAACAAATTGCGATTGGCTGAAATAACAATGAAAACGCTTAACACAACTTTGTTGGCACGATCCTTGCATTATATATGGATGTACAAAACAGGAAAGGAGCAATAGATATGATTTCAGTTATTATCAGCGGTCATGGAGATTTTCCCATAGCATTAAAAGAGTCTTCAGGGATGATATTCGGTGAAGAAAATAACCTGATTGCAGTGCCGTTTTTTAAAGGGGAAGGAATACAAACGCTGCAAGAAAAATATCATCAGGCGCTCAAGGATATCCCGGAAGAACATGAAGTGCTTTTTTTAGTCGATATTTTTGGAGGGACGCCATATAACGCGGCAGCTTCCTTTATTGCTGAGGATCAAAGAATGGATATGGCAGCCGGCGTAAACCTGCCGATTCTGCTGGAGGTATTAAGCCTGAGAGAACATCTGGCTCTCAAAGATTTACTGAACAACTTAAAAGCAATGAGTCAGCAAAGCTTTCAAGTGTGCAGTGAACATTTAGAAAAATTAAAAACAGCCAATCAAGATACAAGAGAGGATGAATTATGATGAACATTGTGTTAGCAAGAATTGATGACCGCTTTATTCACGGCCAAATCCTGACAAGGTGGATAAAAGTCCATGCAGCCGACCGAATCATCGTTGTCTCCGACGATATTGCTCAGGACGAAATGAGAAAAACGCTGATCCTTTCTGTTGCGCCTTCAAATGTAAAGGCGAGTGCCGTCTCGGTTTCTAAAATGGCAAAAGCATTTTATAGTCCGCGCTACGAAGGGGTAACGGCAATGCTCTTGTTTGAAAATCCGTCCGATATTGTATCTCTTATAGAAGCAGGTGTACCGATCAAAACCGTAAACGTCGGGGGAATGCGTTTTGAAAATCACCGCAGGCAAATCACAAAATCAGTCAGTGTCACAGAACAAGATATAAAGGCATTTGAAACATTAAGTGACAAGGGCGTGAAACTGGAATTGAGGCAGCTGCCTTCAGATGCCAGTGAGGATTTTGTACAGATTTTACGGAACGTAACAAAATAATCAAGGGGATGAGAATATGTCTTCATTACAAATTATTTTGTTGTTAATCATTGCAGCAATCACCGGAATCGCAAGTGTATTGGATGAAGGGCAGACACACCGTCCGCTTGTGGCCTGTACGTTGGTTGGCTTGGTGCTCGGGGACTTAAAAACGGGAATTATTCTTGGAGGCACACTGGAGCTGATGGCGCTCGGCTGGATGAACGTCGGGCTTGCCATGGCACCTGATACAGCGATCGCCTCTGTCATCTCAACCATTTTAGTTATTACCGCTGATCAAGGAATTGGCGAAGGGATTGCTGTCGCTGTTGCTTTAGCAGCTGCGGGTCAGGCGCTGACGATTTTTGTTCGGACGATCACTGTCTTTTTCATCCACCGCGCTGATCAATATGCGAAAGCGGGAAATATAAAAGGAATTGAAATTATGCATATTACCGCGATGGTGTTTCAAGCTTTGCGCGTCATGATTCCTACATTGATTGTTGCTTTAATTAGTGTCAGCGCTGTTCAGGCGTTCCTGGGAAATATTCCTGATGTCATTACAAAAGGACTGCAAATAGGCGGAGGCATTATTGTGGTTGTCGGGTATGCCATGGTGATCAATATGATGAATATTCCTTATTTAAAGCCATTTTTCTATATTGGTTTCTTATTAGCGGCGTTTACCGATTTTAACTTAGTGGGATTTGGAGCCCTTGGTCTCTGTCTGGCGCTTTTATACCAGCAGGTGATGCAAAAACAAAGCGCTCACGGAGCAGTCGCGGCCGCATCAGACAGTGGCAGTGTTGCTGTTTATGATGACGATGATGATCTTGATGCCTAAACGATGAGGGGGGAAGAAAAAATGGAGAAAGAAAAACGATTAACGAAAAAAGAAATTTTCAGCATGTTTATTCGTTCAAATTTTTTACTCGGTTCCTTTAACTTCGAACGTGTGCAGGCAATGGGATATTGTTATGTCATGATACCGGCGATCAAAAAATTGTACGGTCCCGGAGCGAAAAGAAACGAAGCCTTGCAGCGGCATTTGGAATGGTTTAATACACATCCGTGGCTGACAGCGCCTATATTTGGCGTGACGGCAGCCATGGAAGAAGAAATGGCGAACAATAAAGGAATTGACGGAAAAGCGATAAGCGGAATGAAAATCGGTTTGATGGGACCAATAGCGGGCGTAGGCGACCCGATTTTCTGGGGAACGATTCGTCCTGTCTTAGCTGCGCTAGGAGCCTCCCTTGCTTTAGGAGGAAACATTGCCGGCCCTTTGCTATTCTTTTTCTTGCTGAATGCCATAAGATTAAGCACAAAATATTATGGATTAAAGTATGGCTATGTGAAAGGAATGGAGATTCTTCAGGATTTAGCGGGGAATCGCATTCAAAAGCTTACAGAGGGCGCTTCGATTCTCGGGTTATTTGTTATGGGGGCTCTCGTGTCCAAATGGACCACCATCAACATTCCAATCGTTGTATCCAGGATTAAGGATGAAAGCGGAAAAGTAGATGTTCAAACTGTACAAAACGTGTTAGACAGCATTATGCCGGGTGCGCTGCCTCTCGGATTAACATTATTGGTGGCATGGATGCTTCGCAAAGGGGTGAATCCTCTTCTCATTATTTGCGGCATCTTTGTCATCGGGATTCTCGGGTATTGGGCTGGATTCTTAGCATAAGGTGTGTGAAGGAAAAAGAGAGAAACTGCAGCAGTCTTTTCATATATAAATCATTCGGATAACAGCGAAACAGAGGAGAATTGCCAGAAACGGACCAGCTTGCTTAGCAGTCTCTCTTGAAAGTGTTCAAACATGAAGAGAGGAGCGAAGGAACAAATGAAAAAGAGACTTATTCAAGTCATGATCATGTTCACCCTGCTGTTGACTATGGCATTTTCGGCAGATGCAGCCGATTCAAGCTACTATGATGAGGATTACCGTCCTCAATACCACTTCACACCGGAGGCAAACTGGATGAATGACCCAAACGGAATGGTATATTATGCCGGGGAATATCACTTGTTCTATCAATACCATCCATACGGGCTTCAGTGGGGGCCCATGCATTGGGGGCATGCCGTCAGCAAAGATTTGGTTACATGGGAACACCTTCCTGTTGCGCTGTATCCGGATGAAAAAGGCACGATCTTTTCTGGAAGCGCAGTTGTAGATAAAAATAACACAAGCGGTTTTCAAACAGGCAAAGAGAAGCCGCTTGTGGCCATTTATACACAGGATCGGGAAGGCCATCAAGTGCAAAGTATTGCCTATAGCAACGACAAAGGAAGAACATGGACGAAATACGCTGGCAACCCTGTCATTCCAAACCCGGGTAAAAAAGATTTTCGCGATCCAAAAGTCTTTTGGTATGAAAAAGAAAAAAAGTGGGTAATGGTGCTTGCGGCCGGTGACCGTATCCTCATTTATACATCAAAAAATCTGAAGCAGTGGACGTATGCAAGTGAATTTGGCCAGGATCAAGGAAGCCACGGGGGAGTATGGGAATGCCCGGATTTATTTGAGCTTCCGGTAGACGGCAATCCGAATCAAAAGAAATGGGTCATGCAGGTCAGTGTCGGAAACGGAGCGGTCTCGGGAGGATCAGGCATGCAATATTTTGTAGGGGACTTTGATGGAACTCATTTTAAAAATGAAAACCCGTCAAACAAAGTTCTCTGGACGGATTACGGCAGAGACTTTTATGCGGCTGTATCCTGGTCCGATATTCCATCAACAGACAGCCGCCGGCTATGGTTAGGGTGGATGAGCAATTGGCAATATGCGAATGATGTTCCGACATCCCCATGGAGAAGTGCAACGTCCATTCCAAGAGAGTTAAAATTGAAAGCGTTTACTGAAGGGGTTAGAGTGGTCCAAACACCAGTGAAAGAGCTGGAAACCATTCGCGGGATCTCTAAGAAGTGGAAGAATCTGACCATATCGCCTGCAAGTCATAATGTGTTAGCAGGGCAATCTGGAGATGCCTATGAAATAAATGCAGAATTTAAAGTAAGCCCTGGTTCAGCTGCTGAATTTGGTTTTAAGGTCCGAACAGGTGAAAATCAATTTACGAAGGTCGGCTATGACCGAAGGAACGCCAAATTGTTCGTTGACCGGAGCGAGTCAGGCAACAATACCTTTAATCCGGCCTTTAACACCGGAAAAGAAACAGCCCCATTGAAGCCGGTAAATGGGAAGGTTAAGATGCGCATTTTTGTTGACCGCTCTTCGGTTGAAGTATTTGGGAATGACGGAAAGCAGGTCATAACGGATATTATTCTCCCAGACCGATCAAGCAAAGGGCTTGAATTATATGCTGCAAATGGCGGTGTAAAGGTAAAATCTTTAACGATACACCCTTTGAAAAAGGTATGGGGAACGTCACCTTTTATGTCCAATTTGACTGGCTGGACGACTGTAAATGGCACATGGGCCGACACAATTGAGGGGAAACAAGGGAGGTCGGACGGCGATTCCTTTATCTTGTCTTCAGCATCCGGGTCAGACTTCACTTATGAATCTGATATCACCATTAAGGATGGAAACGGAAGAGGGGCAGGAGCACTTATGTTTCGCTCTGACAAAGATGCCAAAAACGGTTACCTTGCCAATGTGGATGCGAAGCATGATCTAGTGAAATTCTTTAAATTTGAGAACGGTGCTGCTTCTGTCATTGCTGAATACAAAACACCGATAGACGTTAATAAAAAGTATCATCTGAAAACAGAGGCCGAGGGCGATCGCTTTAAAATCTATTTAGATGATCGTCTTGTGATTGATGCACATGATTCCGCATTTTCAGAAGGCCAATTTGGCTTGAATGTGTGGGACGCGACTGCTGTCTTTCAGAATGTAACGAAGGAGTCTTAATTTTAAAAAAGGCACAGACCTGAACAGTCTGTGCCTTCTCGTTTTATTTTAACAAATTTAATGATTCGCGGTTAAATGCTTCCAAATCATCAGGTGTTCTGCTTGTGACAATGTTGTGGCTGACGACTACTTCTGCATCTTTGTAGTTTGCACCGGCATTGATTAAATCTTTGCGGATGCTGCGGTAGCCTGTGATATCTTTGCCTTTTAGAAGATCCGTATCAATCAGTACTTGCGGGCCGTGGCAAATTGCGAAAACAGGTTTTTTGTTTTCGACAAATGCTTTTGCGAATTCACCCGGACGGTCATCTGCACGAAGCAAATCCGGAGAGAATCCCCCAGGAATTAAAAGTGCATCAAAGTCACTTGCATCCACATCAGAGATGGCTTTGTCAATCTTTACTTTCTCGCCATGCTTACCGGTAACTTCTTTGCCGGCTTCCAAATCGATAGCCACAACACTGTAGCCAGCTTCTTCGTATGCTTTTACCGGACTTGTATATTCGATGTCTTCGAATTGGTCTGTAACAAGAACTGCAATTTTTTTGCTCATAAAAAAACCCTCCTAATAACTCTCTATTCATAGAATAACAGGAAGATTGACCGACCTTCAAAATATTTGCTTAACGAGATCGTTTTTCGTGAGTTTCAATAAAAGCGGGTCAGCCCCATATAAGGACTAACCTATTACAATGTGGAAATATCAATCACAAATCGATAACGGACATCGCTTCGGAGGATACGTTCGTATGCTTCGTCCACTTGGTCAGCTCCGATGACTTCGATTTTAGGTTCGATGCCATGCTCAGCTGCGAAATCCAGCATCTCTTGAGTTTCTTGAATTCCGCCGACTAGAGAACCTGCAATGCTGCGGCGCCCCATGATTAGGGAAAACACACTGTATGTGTCCGGCTTGGCAGGAGCTCCAACGTTTACAAGTGTCCCGTCTATACGAAGCAATGATAAATAGGCATCTACATCGAGATTTGCCGATACCGTATTTAAGATCACGTCAAAACGCCCGGCCAATGCAGTGAATGTGGCTGGGTCACTTGTTGCAAAGTAATGATTTGCCCCGAGTTCCAGAGCTTCCTCTTTCTTATTCATGGAGCGGCTCAGAACGGTTACCTCTGCACCCATCGCATGTGCAAATTGAATCGCCAAATGTCCAAGGCCACCCACGCCTACAATCGCAACCTTTTTACCAGGGCCAACATTCCAGTGTTTCAGCGGAGAATATGTTGTGATACCTGCACACAACAGCGGACTGGCAACATCCATTTCCAAACGATCTGGGATTCGAACAACAAATCTGTCAGTGACAACGATTTTTTGGCTGTACCCGCCATAAGTGGGGTTTCCGTCGTAGTCTACTGAGTTATACGTTTGAACAACACCCTTCGTGCAGAATTGTTCCTCTCCGTTGAGACAGTATTCGCATTCTCCGCAAGAGTCAACAAAACAGCCGACACCAACGCGGTCTCCGACAGCAAACTTGGTGACTTCTGTTCCAACGGCTGTTACAACACCGGCTATTTCATGTCCAGGCACCATTGGGAAGATGCCACCGCCCCATTCATCAAAAGCACTATGAATGTCTGAATGGCAAATACCGCTGAATTTAATATCGATTAAGACATCGTGCGGCCGTAATTCTCTTCGCTCAATCGTCGTTTGTTCAAATTTGGCTTTTGCATGTGACACGCTTAATACACGGGTTTGATGTTGATTACACATATGAACCTATCCTTTCTTCATCATAAGTGTTGTAAATAAAAACATGCACTTATTTATGTTTTATGGTGTCTTCAACATAACGATAAACCTTAAAGTCTGCTTTAAGGCAAGGGTTTTTTTAAAAAACCATTTAAAATGAACCTGATTTATAAGGTGAGATACAGTCAGCAATTAATGCAGAAGCTGTAATCATGCTGCGATCCCGGGGTGAAAGTTGTTCCTCTCTTGCCCAAATGCCACCGAATAGAACATCATCATGAAGTTCAGCAAACTTTGGCGTAAATTCTCCTAATTGTTCTCTTCCGGCAGTTTGTTTATTTGCCATTCAGCAATCCCTCCATCTAACCTGTTTTTATTGCATGGAGAAGTATAGAGTTTAAAGTGTGCTTTAAGGCAAGTCCCGAATATATAAACCCAGATTCAGCAGCTAACCACTTGTTTTGAGCTTGACTTAAAGTTAACTTTAAGTGTTACCTTCACAACATACAGGATAGAGAGGTGAAGATCATGAATATTGCTCAGGTGGCAAAGCAGTTTGGCCTGACAGCCGCAACACTCCGATATTACGAACGTGTAGGATTAATCCCGCCTGTAAAACGAAAAGACAGCGGCATTCGCGACTATGATGAAGAAGATATCAAATGGATTGAATTCATTAAATGCATGCGAAATGCGGGACTATCGATAGAAGCGCTAATTGAATATACAACATTATTTACCGAAGGTGACCGTACAGTAGAAGCTCGAAAAAATATCCTGGCTGACGAACGACAGCGGCTGATAGAGAAGCGGAAAGAAATTGATGAAACAATTAAAAGATTAGACACAAAAATTAAAGATTATGATGGGAAATTGCGCGAAAACGAGGCAAAGCTCAAAAGCAGGCCTAAAACGGAAAGTCTTCACGGATCAGTGGAGCAAAGAAGGTAGCATTCCTTGCGTTTGAAGAGAGCAGGTTAAAACGAAGGATTTTGATTCTGGCCTGTTTTCTCCATCAAGAGATCGCATAAAAAGAGGTGGTTACGATTCCTTATTTGGATTGGAGAATTTGCAAACATTATCGGAGATCAGATGGAGAAAAGCGGTTAATCTATTTACGGTCATAGGACCCGAACAAACAGTGCTCATTTTGAAGCTGAGGAACAGTTGTGGCCAATCAATACTGTTCCTCAGCAAATCAGTCATTGTATGTTAAAGGGTTGGCAATTGAATGGCTGTATCAATATTTTTTAAATTCAGCTTGACTTGTTCGTCAGGGTTCCAAGGATGGTACCAGCCTTTTTCCATCATATAGCTCGAGAGTTGTTCGTGCATATCGAGTGCTTCTTCCAAATGGCGGATAAGGACTTCTTTTACTTCAGGCGTTCCGGCTTCAGTGGCTGCCATCGCATAATTTCTGACTCCGTTTTTTGCTGAAATTAATAAGTCCATAGCAATGATTTGGTCTGTTAGAACATTCATGCCAGTCAGATATTCTATGATAGGATTCATGATTTATTCATCTCCTCATTCGTGCTTTGCATTAGATAAAATAGAGGCAAATTCCTGCAGCTGGCGTGTGGTGATATCAACATCTTGCTGCATGATTTCTTTCAGCTTCGGATCAGATACCAGTGCTTTCATTGTTTTAGATTTCGTCAAACAAAGTGTCTTAAATGAAGTCATTTCCTGAACCTCAAGCACTTCGTGTAAGGCGTATTCCATTTCTGTAACCTCCGTTTTTTAAGGCTTTAACACAACTTTGATACAATCATCCATTTTTGAATCAAAAATGTCATAGCCATGCTTGGCTTCACTAAGCGGCAGGACATGGCTGACAACATCTCCCGGGTCAATTTTGCCCGTTGATACTAGTTCAAACATGTACGGCATATAGTGGATCACAGGAGCCTGTCCAGAGCGTATATTGATGTTTCGCTGCATGATATCTCCTAGCGGAAAACCGTTATATCTGCCTCCGTACACACCTGTAATTTGTATGGTTCCTCCTTTGCGTACAGCTTGAGAGGCAATGACCAATGCACTCATAGTTCCGCCATGAAGTTTTAATCCGCTGGCAAGGAACTCGAGATCGCTCATTTTACCATCCATCCCAACAGCGTCAATGACTACATCCGCTCCGCCTTTCGTGATTTCCTTTAAATAATTCCCTGTATTCTCATGGTCTTCAAAATTAACGATTTCTACTTTGTTTGTACGTTTCGCATGCTGTAAGCGATAGTTTACATAGTCAACTGCTATGACGCGTTTTGCGCCTTTTAGCCAACAAAACTTTTGAGCAAACAGGCCGACTGGTCCGCAGCCGAGAACGATAACTGTATCGCCTTTTTTTACGCCGGCATTATCCACACTCCAAAAGCCGGTGGTCATGGCATCGGCAATCACGCTTAATTTCTCATCGGGTTCCTCACAAGATTCAGGGATTTTAAAATGGGTAAAATTCGCAAACGGCACTCTTAAATATTCCGCTTGCCCGCCTGGATAACCGCCAGTTTGCCCTGAATAGCCGAAATAAGCACCCATTTCCCCATTGTCATTAGACTGATCACATTGGCTTTCCAGTTGGTTTTTACAAAAAAAACATTCACCGCAGGCGATCGTAAAAGGGATAATGACGCGGTCACCTTTTTTGACCTTTGTAACCCCTGGCCCAACTTCTTCAACAATACCCATCGGTTCATGGCCGATGACATAGTCTTCATGGAGATTAGGAATCAATCCATGGATTAAGTGTAAATCTGATCCGCAAATGGCTGTACTGGTGACTTTGATAATCATGTCATCGGATTTTTCAATCTTTGGATCGGGGACATCTTTGACAACAACATTTTTAATGCCTTGATACGTTACTGCCTTCATGCTGTAAAACCTCCAGTGTTAGTGTTCATCAGGTGTCCGGTCAAACATCCCTTTGCGATTTGTTTCATCAGGAAAGAGGTTCATATTGCCGACCATGATCGTGTTTTTTGCAGAGAGCTGATCCAGCTTATACTGTTCGCTCAGCTCATATGGATGGAACCACTTTTTGCTGATCATCAGTTCCGTAATCTCTTGGTGCATCGCAATTCCTTGCATCAGCTGTTTCCGAAGCAGTGCTCTTACATCTGGTGAAGCGGTTTCTGTCAAAGCTACAGCAGTATTCCTTACGCCTTCCTTAGCTCGTATAAGAAAATCCATCGCGAATGTAGTGTCTGCTAGTTCAGGCACATTCAGCGAATTAATGGGGTCTAAATGATCATTATTCAAAGAGGCTTACCTTCCTTTCAATTGATGATTGGCGTTGGGCGGCTTTGAGGGACAGGGGCCTGAAATGAGGCACGCTCATAAACCGCTTGTAATTCAGTAAGGTCTTGAATGGATTGCTGTACATCTTTTTCCATCAAGTCCTTCAGTTCTTGGTCAAACACAAGCCCTTGCATTAACTTTGATTTCGCTATACAAAGTGTTTTAAAGTTCACGATTTCATGTAAGTCAACAGCCTCATGAGCTGCCAATGTTTGATGATCCATATTGATGTAACCTCCTTTTATCAACGTTACATTTCCCGAAATGAAGTTGAAGCATACAGAAAATACACTCGGTGTCATTTTTTGTTTTAAGAATCGCTGTTTTTGCTCGTTCTTATGACATGGACTAAACTGCACTTAAATCTGAAATAAGGGTGAAGTATGGAAACTTGACATAGTGCTGTCAGGTTTCTTTGGTATCATTAAATTGGATGACCAGTAAAAGTATGGTTTTATAGGAGGCACTCGATATGAAGCTGTTACAAATTAGACTGTTGGTGAATGATTTTAAGAAAAGCGTCGAGTTTTATAAAGATTCATTAGGACTTCCAATAAGTTGGTTAGAGAATGAAATGGAATATGCACTCTTTGATAATGGGGAAACGAAAATAGAGCTTTTATCTCGAGAAACGATGGCTGAAATCGTTGGAGAGGAAAAAAAGTCCTTGGAAGGAGAAGCTCAATCAAAATTTTTGCTTCAGTTTAAGGTAGAAGATGTTGATAAAACGTATGACGATTTACACGAAAAAGGAGTTAAATGTGAGAATAAACCGCATGATCGCAAGGAATGGAGTGCCCGAGTTGCTCACTTCAGAGATCCAGATCATAATCTAATTGAAATATATAAAATGTTATGATTTTTCGACTCGCAAAATCATAGAATAACGTTTGATAACGTACCTAATCATTTTTATACGCCCTGGTAAAAGAAAGCAAAGTCATAATAGGTTGCGGACACTGAACTTGCAGCATTTACGCTGATTTGTATGGTGTCCGTTTTTGATTGGTGAAAAAGGTGGAGTATCTATGAATCGAGAAGAAGCGTGGATACAAGGAAGCAGTACACTGATTGAGTTAATTGGTGGAAACGAAGCCGCTTGATCCATGTCCTTTTTCCTGATTGTCAATCGTGATTACCGACTGGACAAATGATTAAGAGCCAAATGTAACACACCATCAATATCAAGCCTGACTACCATTTATTTTGTATCCTTAATTGTCGAAAACATAGGAATAATTCCACTTTTGAAAGATCTAGTTTATGGTACATTGATAAATATATGGGAGGGGAGGGGGCATGGTATCTGAAAGTAAATCCTTAACTGGATGTAAGAAAGTCAAATGTACGGCATTTATAAGGGGAGGGTATAAGGTGAATAAGTTAAAGAGGCTAAGTATGCTAACGGTGATGATTGCATCTGTGTTCATTTTTTCTAACCATGCACTTGCGGCTCAGTATTATACGGTTTCAACAAGCAGCGGTGCTCCTGTCAACATGCGCAGCGGCCCAGGTACAAGTTGGGGAATTGTAACGACCATTCCGAGCGGAACCCGCATCCCGATCTATTGCTACAAAACCGGTACAACTGTAACTGGAAAGTATGGAACGAGTAATATTTGGAATTACACAGAGCGGACGCTTGCCAGCGGGGAGATCGTTCCTGGATTTGTCTCTGATACATATATGTATACAGGCTCAGACGGTCCGGTTGTTCCTAAATGCAGCTGGTAGCCTATGTTCTATCGTTTTTTAAAATGAAGGAATTGAAGAAAGAGGGATGACATTGACTAAACTGAAAATGCTGAGTATGTTAACCGTTATGATTGCATCATTATTTATTTTTTCCAGTCAGGCACTTGCCGTTCAATACTTTACTGTCTCAACAAGCAGCGGTGCGCCTGTCAATATGCGCAGCGGTCCTGGTACAAATTATCCTATTATGCTTTCCATTCCGAGCGGCTCCCGTGTTCCTTATTATTGTTACGCTTATGGAACGACTGTTACAGGGAAGTATGGAACGAGTAATATCTGGGACCAAATCCAGTGGAAAGATTCCCGGGGTGTCGTGAATATTGGATATGTGTCTGACACATATGTGTACACAGGATCAGACGGCCCTGTCGGTTACAAATGCAATTAGCTAAATACTCCGTACAATAGAATCTCTTCTTAAGGGCCTATCTAGGACGAACCATACCAACTATTGTTGTTGGTATGGTTTTTGTTGCGATGAAGTCTTCCATATCTGCATTTGTGGTGATTTTCAAAAGAGATTCATGATGTTAGACACTGGTTGTTGTTGAGGACAAAATAACGAGCCGCTTTAGAGTTGTATCTAATGGTATAAATACGGAATTAAGATAGGAAATAATCAATAGGAGAACGTAATGTACAAACCTATTTTTCGATGAAATTCCTAATATCACTTTGGTTAAACATCTCACATTGCGTTCTCGTTAGTGAAAAGTTCTTTTTACGCTTCGTGAAATCTTCTCTAATTCCATAGTTAGTTTTACCTGTCCTATTATGAAAATTTTAATTAATCCTTAACACGTATGTTTCTTTTCTTTTTCTAACATGTCGTGTAACCTCTCAGAAAATTCTTTATGGTATATTGTGTACCCCGTATGATTTCCGGGGAATTCAACCAATTCTGTTTTCAATTGTTCCGCTAGGGCGTTCGCGCAACGATAAGGAAAAAGCTCCCGAGAAGCACTTCCGCCAGCTGGGAGTACCTTCATCGGTGAAGATGTAAACACTGTTTTTAATGCTTCGAAATCTAATGTATAGTTGAGAATTCCTTGAATTTCATACTCAGTGAAATACGTTGAATTGCCGAGAAGCCGCTTTGTCAGCACAGCATTTGATTGTTCGTCTGTCTCTAATCTTGACATTAACTTAATGACTTCACTTCGATGATTTTTCTTAAGGTCTTCCATAAATTGCTCGGCTTGTTTCAGCTCATTTCCATGCAGAAGCTGCAATAAGATTGGTTCGTGTGGGATCATGACATGTACTTGTTCGGGATGGCGTATGCACAGATCAAGCCCGATAACAGCCCCGGAGCTGCTTCCAAATACGTATGCCGGCTTATTGGTGATTTTGGCTAGAAGACGGTGAGCATCGTCACTGTGTGTTTCCACACGGTAATCCTCAATCTGATTGGCGAGATTGCTGCGGGAATGGCCGCGGCGATCATAAGTAACAACCGTGTACCTGTTAGCCAGATGATTGGCAATATGATGGAACTTGTCGGCATCACCGCCTCCGCCGTGGACCAAAAGAATGATGGGACCTGAGCCACGCACTTTATAGTGGATGTTCGCTCCAGGTACTTGCAACGTTCCATTGTTTATCGTCATTTGTAGGACCTTCCTTTCTTCTCATCTCCTTTAACTTTACACAATTGGCCAAAATGTTCATATGCAGGAAATAACTAAGAAACAAACTCGCCATAAAAAAAGCACTGATTATATTTCATCAGTGCTTCCGTTTTGTTTATTTAGAGTAGACAATTTTTTTTATTGTTTCAATAGAGAGGTGATATTCATCAGATAAATTATGAATGGTTTTGCCGTTTTTAAATGCTTTTTTAATAGAAGCGTTTCTGTCATCGATCAGCTTTCTTGTTCCTGAACACGCACCCCATTTTTGATGAGAGGATTCAGATTTAGGGATATATATTGTTTTTCCTTGAACATACTTTTGAATTTCCGATATCAGCTTTTCAGGTAAAATAGCGGTTGCTTTTACATATGCCATTTCTGCCAGCTCCTTATTTTTTATGTTAAATAAGGTGCAAAGCCACTATATCAGAAAAGCTTACTAGGGCGATCTTTTAGAAAGTCTACCCCATGCAAAGTATCGCCTTCCCAATAATAGGCTTTGCATGGGACGTTGCGGAATCTGGCATTCTCACCTTGCTTGCCATTTACATCACCTCCCTAACGATTTTCGATGATCACTTCCATTATAAAATAGAGTAAAGCCTTATGGCATCTTGTTAATGAAAGTTGAAGCAGTATGAAAATCAAGGGACCTTCCCAGTGAGAGGGGCTAAGGCTGATTGGCAATGAAAAGAGTAAGATTCAAGCTATATTACTTTAGATTCAAAATATTGACAAATTGATGTATTTTCAACAATAGGGCAGTCTCTTCATGTATACTGAGTTTGTATTTACAATATTTAGAAAGGGGAAGTGCAATGAAAATCAGTATGCAAAAAGCAGCGATCTCATTACTTGTTTTCACTATGTTTTTTACCCTGATGATGAGCGAAACGGTTTTTGCGGCGGGACTGAATAAAGATCAAAAGCGCCGGGCGGAACAGCTGACAAGTATCTTTGAAAACGGCACAACGGAGATCCAATATGGATATGTAGAGCGATTGGATGACGGGCGAGGCTATACATGCGGACGGGCAGGCTTTACAACGGCTACCGGGGATGCATTGGAAGTAGTGGAAGTATACACAAAGGCAGTTCCGAATAACAAACTGAAAAAGTATCTGCCTGAATTGCGCCGTCTGGCCAAGGAAGAAAGCGATGATACAAGCAATCTCAAGGGATTCGCTTCTGCCTGGAAGTCGCTTGCAAATGATAAGGAATTTCGCGCCGCTCAAGACAAAGTAAATGACCATTTGTATTATCAGCCTGCTATGAAACGATCGGACAATGCCGGACTAAAAACAGCATTGGCTAGAGCTGTGATGTACGATACGGTTATTCAACATGGCGATGGTGATGACCCTGACTCTTTTTATGCCTTGATTAAACGTACGAACAAAAAAGCGGGCGGATCACCTAAAGACGGAATAGAAGAGAAGAAGTGGTTAAATAAATTCTTGGACGTACGCTATGACGATCTGATGAATCCGGCCAATCATGACACCAGTGACGAATGGAGAGAATCAGTTGCCCGTGTGGACGTGCTTCGATCTATCGCCAAGGAGAACAACTACAATTTAAACGGACCGATTCATGTTCGTTCAAACGAGTACGGTAATTTCGTAATCAAATAAGCAGTAAGGACAAGAAACCGCTGCGGATTGAACTCAATCTAAAAGATACCAATGATGTATGTTGGTATCTTTTTATTTGCAGTAAAAAGTATTCAATTCTCTATAATGATTAGGTCAGGCTTGAGGCAGATACCTTAAAGGACATTGGCGATTTCATGTAAAACAATAACAATATAGAGGCTTTTTTTAAAGCCATGCCGGATTACAATGGATCTGTGCAAGAAGGCGCCTTCAATCCATCTATTAACGATGGAAAGGGAGAGGCTTTTTGCACAGTCCATCTACATCATTTGATAGTCTCCATGCGTATAAACTGTTCCGTCCATAATACGTCGTGCGGTACGGACGATCTTTATACCAGTGGGCTCCACCATTGTTTCAATAATACCAGAAGAATGAGCTAGCCGAACCTTTGTAGAGTGGTTTTTTGCTATTCTTGCAGGGATTGCACCTTCCACTGAAAGGGCTCTTGTTGTACATATCGCTCCAGTGACAGCCAGTGCTTGATGTGGCTTTTGCATGGACATCATCCTGATGTGTAAGTCCATCTCAACGTTTGAATGCCAAGCACCTGTACTATCCTTATATTTCTCTGGTTTTGATACTATAGCCAGTTTGGGGACAGCCGGCGATAACTTTGTAGCTGAAAATCGACTGGCAAAGCCGCATTTCTCTGCCGCAATGGATCTTAATTCTTCAAATTGAGCCAACTGGAGATCAGTAAATTCTTCTGCAAGTTCCGTTCCATCCAGGCCGATACTGCTCGCTTCCACAAAAACTAATGGATTTGCATAGTCGATAATAGACACCTCTATTTGGCCTTGACTTGTATCTAAAAACTCCGAACTATTTCCAGTAGGCAATAAATGACCGGTAACTGAACCAGCGGCATCATGAAAGTTTAAATAGATTGGAGATCCAGATCCAGGTACTCCAGATATCGTAACATCTCCGTCATATTTGACCTGACCGTCTTCCACTTGCACTTCCGCAATGATCATTTTATTCGTATTGGTATTCAGGATCCTTACCGCAGTCATTGGTTCTGTCGCTTTTACAAGTCCTTCTTCGATAGCAAATGGCCCAACAGCAGCGGAGATATTTCCGCAGTTCCCCTTAAAGTCCACTTTTTCTTCTGAAATGCTGACTTGACCGAAAGTATAGTGAACATCAATATCCGAGGTATGTGCTTTCTTGATTATCGCCACTTTGCTAGTAAGAGAATTGCCGCCACCCAAACCATCTATTTGTCTTTTATCAGGACTTCCCATGATATCAAGCAAAAAGGGCTCCCATTCGTTTTTATTGTTAGGCATGGCTGATTCATGGAAAAAAATTCCCTTGCTTGTTCCGCCTCTCATGATTGTTACATTCGTCTTGACCATCGTCATCATCCTCATCTGAAAGGTAGTGTTTTATGTTTTTCAGTGTAGAAGGTAAAAAAATAAAAATAAAATATAAGTTTTCTTAATATTCAATAAAAAAACTTTTATAATTGTCAAAAAAAGGACTAGAAAGGAAGATGAAAATGGATGAGAAAGATTGGATTTTATTGAAAATTCTTCGCGAAGAACAAAGTGTAACAAAAACAGCAGAACGATTATTTACATCACAGCCTTCCATCACTTATCGGTTGAATAAGATTGAGGAGATTTTCGGAATTGAATTATTCACCAAAAGGCATAAAGGAATTACCTTTACTGCGGAAGGAGAACACTTGGTTGCTTATGCAAGAAGAATGCTACAGGAACTTCAAGATACCAAAGATCATATTTCTAATCTAAGCAAAGAGGTGCAAGGACATCTAAGGCTGGGGGTATCAAGCAATTTCGCTCAATATAAGCTCCCTAAGTTATTAAGGGAATTTTCCACTATGTATCCTAATGTCCAATATAGTGTACAAACAGGCTGGAGCACAGATGTCATGAAATTATTAGATGCTGGTATTGTACAAGTCGGTATACTGAGAGGAAGCCATCGCTGGAAAGGGGTGGAGGAACGGCTGACACGGGAAAAATTACATATCATCTCAAAAAAACCAATAACGATAGAGCAGCTTCCTTTTTTACCTTTTATCAAATATAAAACTGATGCTTCTTTAAAAACGATTATAGAAGATTGGATGCATACGAATCTAAAACAAGCCCCCATTATTGCAATGGAAGTGGATCGACAAGAGACTTGCAAAGAGATGGTAAAGCATGGTCTTGGTTACTCCATAGCACCAGAAATTTGCCTGCAGGAATCTGATCATTTGTACACAATGGAACTGTATAATGCTAAGGGTAAGCCTCTAATGAGAGATACTTGGCTAATGTACGATCAAAAATCATTAGGAATCAAACTCGTTAAAGCATTCATTGATTTTTTAAAGGGTGAACAAATGGTAACCATTTAAAGTTATGATAGAATTTTTTTTGGAACACAGTAAAAAAATATTTATTTAACTTATTACACCGTATAAGATATGTTAATCAAAAGTCATTTGAAAGCGCATTCTTGGAGGTGTAATATGCTTACTATTTTAGGTTTTTCGATGGTAACTGTTTTTACAATATTAATAATGACAAAGAAAGTCTCGCCAATTGTTGCCTTGACCATCACTCCCATTGTTTTTGCTCTTATTGGAGGTTTTGGTAAGGATATTGGCGACATGATTTTAGAAGGAATTCAAACAGTTGCAAGTTCAGCGGCATTGCTATTGTTTGCTATTCTTTTTTTCGGAATTTTAATTGATGCAGGTTTATTTGATCCGCTAATAGAAAAAATTTTATCTATAGTAAAGGGAGACCCTGTGAAAATAGCGATAGGGTCTGCCGTCTTGGCAATGCTTATCGCTTTAGATGGGGACGGTACAACAACCTATATGATAACAGTCTCAGCAATGTTACCTTTGTATAAAAGAATTGGTATGAATCCCATGGTTATGGCGACATTAGCAATGCTGTCGTTGAGTATCGTTAGCGGAATGACTCCATGGGGCGGACCAGCTACAAGAGCGATTTCAGTGCTGGGTTTGGATCCTTCAGATTTCTTTGTGCCATTACTTCCGACCATGCTTGGAGGTATTGCTTGTGTGATATTTCTGGCTTTTCTAATGGGAAGGAAAGAGAGGAATCGAATAGGCATCGTTCAATTAGAGCCTAGTTATATAACAAAGGACAGCTCTCAATCTTATATGGCTGCTACTTTGGAGAGCGAACAATTGAAAAGGCCACGCTTAATATATCTTAATTTATTCCTCGTTATAAGTATCATGGTGTTTATTGTGCTTGGAACTAAGCATCCGTCAGTTTTATTTTTAATTGGTTTTGTTCTTGCCCTTACTATAAATTATCCGAATGTAAAAATGCAGAAGGAGCGAATCGCCGAGCATTCTGGTAATGCCATAACCGTGGTATTATTGGTATTTTCAGCAGGAGTATTTGCTGGTATATTATCCGGGACAAAGATGGTGGATGCCATAGCAGGATCATTGGTATCCATCATCCCCTCATCAATGGGAGAGTTTTTCCCCATTATTGTAGCACTCACTAGCATTCCGTTTACTTTTGTTTTATCAAATGATGCATATTACTTTGGTATGGTACCTATCTTTGCAGAAGCTGCCTCAGCATATGGTATAGAACCAGTAGAAATAGCAAGGGCTTCTATAATGGGGCAGCCGGTTCATCTGATGAGTCCATTAGTTGCGTCAACACTACTGTTAGTAAGCATGCTTAAAATTGACTTGGGATCATTTCAAAGGTTTGCCGTTAAGTGGGCTGTAATTACATCATTAGTTATTACGTTGTTAGCAATAATTACAGGGGCTATTACTATTTTGTAAAGAAACAATAATAATATTTAGACTGCCAATGAATCATTAGTTTGATTGATTTAAATACAGCTGAAAGGGGTCCCAAGCTGATCAAGCCAGTTGTCTTTCCAGTTACTCTATTGTTTAGGGTTCTTTTTTAGAAGCGGCAGCGTTTTTGTCGATGTTTAGCCAGCATTTTCAGCATGATGTGGAAAAGACAAGAGACAAACAAGCTCTTGTCTTTCCTAATATGATAGTTCAGTATAAATATATAAGAAAAATGTCAGTATTGAGTAATGAATGTATCACCAGGCGTATGCCTCAGGTGTCTCTCCTCCAGGTCCGGGAAAGATATCATTTAACATGCGGAGAATCTCCTTATCCAGACTGATTTCAACGGCTTTTATCGTATCACGCAGCTGCTCAACCGTTCGTGGTCCAATGATCGGCGCAGTTAAAACTGGATTCGCCAGCACCCATGCCAAAGCCACATTTGCTTCTTTTTCTCCTAGTTCTTTGCATAAATCTGAAAATTTCTCGAGTTGCAAACGATGTTTTTCAATTAAATCTGCTCTTTTTGCTGTACGAATTCCGGCATTGCTTTTCAATGCCTTCCCGCCAAGAAGCCCTCCTGCAAGGGGACTCCACGCCACTACTCCTAAACCAAGATCCCGTGCAGCCGGCAGCACTTCCATCTCAGCTGTTCGTTCTAATAAACTATACTTATGCTGTTCAGTGACGAGTCCCATGAATCGCCGTTTTTCAGCTTCAGCTTGCGCTTTAACTAAATGCCAGCCTGCAAAATTACTGGATCCAATATAGTCTACTTTGCCGGAGCGAACCTGAGTCTGAAAAGCTTCCCATATCTCATCCCACGGTGTCCGCCTATCGATATGATGCATTTGGTACAATTCGATATGATCTGTCTGAAGCCGCTTCAGTGATCCTTCCAGATGACGTCTGATTTTGTATAGAGACAAGCCCCTCATATCATTTGGTCCGTCATTCGGATCAGAAATCGGTTCATATACTTTTGTCGCCAGAACAACTTTCTCGCGGCGCTGTCCTCCTTGTGCAAACCATTTTCCAATGATGCTCTCTGTCAATCCTGCGTTTTTGCCCCAGCCGTAAATATTGGCAGTATCAAAAAATTGAATGCCGTTATCAAGCGCTTCATCCATGATACGGAACGCAGTCTTTTCGTCTGTATCAACTCCAAAATTCATCGTGCCTAAACATAAACGGCTCACCCGCAATCCTGTTCTCCCTAAATAGGTATACTCCACAACAAACCTCTCCTTTATCATTATTTTTTGCAACAGCTGCAATACAATTGATTCAACAATTGTTTCGCTCTTTGTTACGATTAAAAAGACGAAGCAAATGTAAAGCAGACGCAAAATTATAGGAGGTTTTTTCAAATGAATATAGAGGATCTATGGGATCAATTTCATCAGCCGTTAAAAACATATATTTCACATAGGGTTAACGATCAATCTATCGTTGATGACCTCTTGCAAATCGTATTTATGAAAATACAAGTGCATCTCCCAAATCTGATCGATGAACAAAAGATCGACAGCTGGATTTATCGGATCACTAGAAATACGATTATTGATTTTTACCGTACAAAAAAAACAAGCGAAATATTGCCTGATGTTCTACATTTTAATGACAGTGCAGAGGAAGAAAATTTCACCAAGGAAGCAACTGTGTGTATTCGATCGACCATCAAACGGTTGCCTGAAAAGTATCGAGAGGCTCTCGAGTTAACTGAATTCCAGGGGTTATCACAAAAAGAGTTGAGTGAAAAGCTCGGCATTTCTTACTCGGGAGCAAAATCAAGGGTACAACGCGGACGGAGAAAATTAAAACAGCTGCTTGAGGGGTGCTGTCATATTGAAGCGGATCGATATGGAAATATCGTAGACTTTCGTATTTTAAAGGAATAACTGATGAACAAAGTCAGTTATTCCTTTAAAATAGGCCATCCGCATGAAGAGCATTTTCCCTTTGATGTTTGTAAGAGATGTATGTATAATATAAATCGTAACGTTTTCGATTTAATAAAAAAGGAGTGTTGGAATGAACATTTTATTTTCAAAGCCGCTAGGCATATTAACGATTGGTTCATTACTAGTTTTGGCAGGATGTCAGACTTCCGGTTCTTCTGCAGGTGAGTCTAATCAAACAACATCCTCCTCAGCAGTTGAAGAAGACTCTTCCAAAACGCAAGAGCAAACATCTGACAGGCATATACACGAACATTCTCACGATCATAGTCATGCGCATGATGAAGAAACAGAAAAAATATATGAAGGCTATTTTAAAAACAGCCAAGTAAAGGATCGCTTACTTTCTGATTGGGAAGGAGATTGGCAATCTGTATATCCATACCTGCAAGATGGTACTCTTGACGAAGTGTTTTCATATAAATCAGAACACGAAGGCGGCAAGACAGCTGAAGAATATAAAGAGTATTATAAAAAGGGCTATCAAACAGATGTTGACCGTATTGTAATCCAGAAAGATACTGTAACGTTCTTCAAAAATGGAAAAGAATATTCTGGTAAGTATACGTATGACGGATACGAAATTCTAACCTATGATGCGGGCAATAGAGGGGTAAGATACATATTCAAACTAGCTAAAAAAGCAGAAGGGCTGCCTCAGTATATTCAGTTTAGTGATCATAGTATTTACCCGACTAAAGCTAGTCATTACCATCTCTATTGGGGGGACGACCGTGAAGCTTTACTTGATGAAGTCAAAAACTGGCCTACCTACTACCCGTCAAAAATGGGTGGACATGATATTGCCCATGAGATGATGGCTCATTAAATGAGGATTATTCTATGAAGTATGGTGCTTTTTTATCATAAAGTATGGAATGAAATGTTTATATGCCCCTGTATTAGCTGCTGACCCTTCGCCAGCAGCTTTTTGTCCTCTTTAGTTTTTTGCGTTTCTTCTCTCCGCCGACGGTGAGTTCTAACAAAATAAAGGTGGTCTATAAGCCCGACAGCATCCAATTAAAAGTCAAGGGACTGCCCTGATGTTACTAGTTATGATTTTCTCATTTTGTTGAAATAGAAACAAAAAATGAATATAATATGGCTAGTGCACCAACTGGTGGGAGGGCAGGCCATGAACAAAGAAGAACAACTCATATTGAATTTCAGAGACTTATTTAACAAGATGGTGTTGCTTAATAAGTCTAAGATGGAAGAAAGTTTGAAGGGGTACAAACCTTCTGAAGTACATTGTATTGAATCCATTGGGAAAAATGCTGATAGCAATGTGAGAAAACTTGCGGAGTCCCTTTATATGACGAGAGGTGCCATAAGTAAATTAACTAAGAAACTGATAAAAAAAGATCTTATTGAAAGCTACCAGAAGCCGGATAATAAAAAAGAAATTTATTTTAAGCTTACTGCGCAAGGAAAAGTAATTTATAACATCCATGAGGAACTCCATAAAGAGTTTCGAGAACGGGACAAAGTCGTTTTTGAACAAGTTACCGAGGAACAATTTGACAGTATGCTTAGCTTCGTGGAAAAGTACAGCAGGCATTTGGATACTGAAATAAAGAAACAGGGAATAGCTGTTAATTAGATCGGAAAAATAGAATACAGAAATCATAGACAGCCCAACTCTATTGTGAATGAGCTGTCTTTTTTTATTCTTATTTTTGTTGACAAGGAAACAATATGATGATATCTTTTTGTTGACAAGGAAACTAAATGGTTTCTGAGAGGAGAATAATATGTCAAAAGATCAAATAAAGAAATCAGGCTTATCGAAAGAAATTCTCTCGGCTGCCTGGGCAATTGCACTTGGAGCAATTGCCCCAATGCTTGATTCAACTATGGTAAACATCGCCATTGACAAATTAAATAAAGATTTCAGCACGACGTTGGATACCATTCAATGGTCCATTACAGGTTATGTTTTAGCCCTTGCTATTGCAGTTCCTGTATCCGGATGGCTTATGAACAAATTTAACGGAAAGAAAATCTTAATCGGTGCAGTCATCGCCTTTGGTGTAACTTCTGTTTTCGCTGGGGTTAGTTGGAATATTTCTAGCTTTATCTTATTCCGTTTACTTCAAGGGTTTAGCGCTGGAATTATTACCCCGCTTATGTCAACGCTATTGGTTAAAACAGCAGGCCGAGAACATATAGGAAAGGTGATGGCTATTGTCAGCACACCAATGATTTTGGGCCCAATCTTAGGACCTGTAATCGGGGGCTTCATCGTCCAAGCTACATCATGGCATTGGATTTTCTTCATCAACGTGTTCATCGTTTTGATTGCTGCACCACTGATGATGAAAACTCTTCCAGACTTTGAGCCATTCAACAAAAATAGCAAACTTGATATTTTTGGAATTATCAATTTATCCTTAATGAGTGCAGCAATGATATACGGAATTACGAAAGCAGCGGACCATGCATCATTTAACAATAGCGAAACAATCCTATGGGCGGGCATCGGCCTCGCTTTAGCTGTAATTTACATCGTATATAACCGAATCAGAAAAAATCAAACCGTACTCCCCATAAATTTGTTTGCACACAAAAACTTCTTAGCATCCAGCGTCGGGTTATTATTAGCGAATATTGCCGTCATGGGACCCATGTTAATACTTCCATTGTTCTTTCAAAACTTCCGTCATTTCACGGCAATCGAAGCCGCGCTAGCATTAATCCCCCAAGGAGTCGGGATGCTTGTTACTCGGCCAATGATTGGAAAAATGATTGATCGGATCGGTGCGAAATACGTCGTTATGGCCAGTCTTGTTCTTTCGCTTATCGGGTCTATTCCACTTATCTTTATCACCGATAAAACGAGTATGATTTGGATTTCCATCATATTATTCATCCGTGGGACCAGTTTTGGAGGAATTATGCTTCCATTGACGAGTGATGCTTATACAGGACTTGGCAGCAAACAACTTCCAGAAGCAGGTGTTGGTATTCATATTATTGAAAATCTCGGTTCGAGCTTTGGTACGGCTGTTATCGCCACTGTAGTCGCAACTGTCATGCAAGGGTTACAACCAACGATTGCGAATGACTTAAAAGGTTACCATGCCGGGTTCTTAGTTTCTGCAGTTATCCTTGCCACCATCTTCATTCCAAGTCTATTCCTCACACATAAAAAAGCTAAATAGAGAAATGGAAATTGTTGGATTGGTGTGTTTGTATCATATTTAATGTGCTGGAAGCGTTTATGAGACTGAATAATCTTTCGCGGTAAGAGGTTAGCAGAAGCAGCGCCGTTACCCAGCCCAAGATACAAAGAAAAAAGAGGCCTGGTTATAGACATTCCAAGCCTCTTCATACTTTTACTCCCTTCACATGTAACATCTCATCTTTTCCGATTTAGTACATTGATCTAGCTATTTTGATATGAGGGTGTGGTTCTTTCTATTAATTGAGTGGATTTGCTCAAAAAAGATCTTAAGGGTAATAACCAGTTGACACTGGCGTAGTGTGCTTATGACAATCTGAAATGGAACCAAGCTAGATGTTAAGTATTTGAGCTTTAATCCATTTAATTTTAAATTTTCAAAAAACGGTAGACAAACGCTTTCAGGAGTTGTATAGTGTTCTCATAAGTTACTTGTAATACAAGTGAACAAGTAACTGAGTATTCGTGTTTCTATCTTAATAATGACTGAGGTGATCGGAGTGAAAGAAATAAGTATTGCGGAACTCCAAGAGAAAGCCATTGAGCTTAGGAAAACAGCGGTAACAATGATTTACGAAGCGCAGTCCGGGCATCCAGGAGGTTCATTATCTGCTGCTGATATCATCACAGCCCTTTATTTTAAAGAAATGAAAATAGATCCCAAAAATCCCAAGTGGGAAGACCGGGACCGTTTTGTCTTATCGAAAGGCCATGTGGCGCCTATTCAATACGCTGCTTTAGCGCTGCGAGGCTTTGTCCCTTATGAAAGCGTATACAAATTAAGGCAGTACGGCTCGCCTTTTCAAGGGCATCCTGATATGAAGAAATGTCCAGGGATCGATATTTCAACTGGCTCACTAGGCCAAGGGCTTTCCTGCGGTGTCGGTATGGCGCTTGCAGGAAAACGGGACGACAAAGATTACCGGGTGTTCGCTATGGTAGGTGACGGAGAATGCCAAGAAGGACAAATTTGGGAAGCGGTTCAAACAGCAGTGAAATACAGCCTTGATAACTTAATTGTTTTTGTCGACAATAACCGTCTGCAAATTGATGGATTCTGTGATGAAGTAATGCCACTTCAAGACATCGAGAAAAAGTTCGAAGTATTTGGTTTTGAAACAAAGCGAATTGATGGACACTCGATGGAAGAGATTGTAGAGACTTTAGACATCGTAACAAAAACGAAAAATGGAAAGCCGAAATGCATTGTAGCAGACACGATTAAAGGCAAAGGCGTGTCTTACATGGAAAATATCTGCTCATGGCACGGAGTAGCGCCAAAGGAGAAAGAATACGAACAAGCATTAGAGGAACTGGCAGGAGGTTTAAGATCATGAGCCAAACCGAAAAAGCATTAATCACGAAAAAAGCGACGCGGGAAGCTTTCGGTGATGAAATCGTTCATTTGGGAAAAGAAAATAAAAATATTTACGTAATCGATATCGATATCGGCAAGTCATGCAAAACAGGAGAATTCATAAAACAGCTCCCCCATCAGCATGTGAACGTCGGGATTGCGGAACAGAACGGCGCCGGCCTGGCAGCAGGTTTGGCGACAACAGGTAAAATCCCATTTGTAAGCACTTATGCCGTCTTCGGTTCGCTGCGCATGGCGGAACAAATTCGCCAAGAAGTTTGCTATCCAAATTTGAATGTGAAAATCGCCTGCTCACACGGCGGACTAACGCCGGGAAACGATGGCGGGAGCCACCAGGCGATTGAGGATATGGGCGTCTTAAGATCATTCCCAAATATGACTGTGATCATGGGTGCTGACTACCACTCAACTAGAAAACTGATCAGGCGGGCAGCGAATACGTACGGCCCAATGTATCTGCGTTTTACTCGAGACGCAGTGCCGGTTATTTACGACGAAAATGAAGAATTTATCATTGGAAAAGCCAAACGATTAAAGCACGGAAAAGATATCGCAATCATTGCGAATGGCGATACAGTATATCTTGCCTTAGAAGCGGTCAAACAGCTGGAAGAGCAAGGGATTTATGCAACACTTTTAGACATGCATACAATCAAGCCTTTGGATAGAGAAGCCGTGGTAGAGTGTCTGGATATCGGCAATATCGTGACTGTAGAGGATCACAACATCCTGAATGGACTGGGAAGTGCTATATGTGAAGTAGCAGCGGAAGAAGGGAGGGGCCGAGTCAAACGAATCGGAGTGCAGGACCGGTTTGGAGAATCAGCTCCTTATGAGAAGCTGCTGGAAATCAACGGCATTACCATCGAAAACATTATAAAAACGGCCAAGGATATGCTTAGAAGATAAAATATGAAAGTGGGAGAACGCCATGTTTACATTAAATGATCAGGTAGCTATCGTGACAGGAAGTGGGTCTGAAAAAGGAATCGGCAGAACCATTGCATTAACTCTTGCCAAACAGGGAGCTTCAATTGTAGTAGCAGATATGAATCAGACAGGTATTCTAAAAACAGTAGAAGCTATCACAGAAAGCGGAGGGAGAGCGGTTGGTGTAGAAGTTAATGTAACGAATAAAGAATCAGTTGACCATATGATAGCCAAAACACTTGAAGAGTTCGGGCGCATTGATATTTTAGTGAATAACGCAGGAATTTCTCAAAAAGTAACGGTACAGGATATGACATTGGAAGATATGACAAGAGTATTCAACGTCAATATGTTTGGACTGTTCTTGTGCACACAAGCCGTTTTAGAAACAATGAAAAAGCAGCAATATGGCCGTATTATCAATCTTTCTTCTGTATCTGCAAAAAGGGGCGGCGGCGTTTTTGGCGGTGCCCATTACTCCGCTTCCAAAGCAGCCGTATTAGGCTTTTCTAAAAACCTTGCCCGTGAAGTAGGGAAGGATGGTATAACTGTGAATTGCGTAGCGCCTGGCCTTATCAATACCGACATTTGGAAATCACTTTCTGAAGAAGATGCGAAAAAAGTCATTGATAATATCCCCATGGGTCGCCCGGGTGAAACAGAAGAAATTGCCTCCGCAATTACATTTTTGGCTACTAAGGAAGCAGCCTACATCACAGGGGAAGAAATTGATATTAATGGCGGTTCACACATGGACTAGTGGATCTATGCAGAGCAGGTATGTTAAGCATGCCTGACCCTCTTCTATCAAAGACGAAACAAAACAAGAGAAAAATGTAAGCGTTTAACAAAAAGAGGAGAACTTTCTGTTTTTGAAGAAAATGTGATGTTTTTATCTTTGGACAGGGCAGCACCTAGAAGGACAAAACTAGGGTTAAGGGGGAGTCTTTTTGGATCAATTAGCATTAGAGCGTTCAACTACTCGTAAAGTAACAATCCGGTTAATTCCATTTTTATTCTTATGTTTTATTATCGCGATTTTAGACCGAGTTAATATCGGTTTTGCAGCTCTCCAGATGAATGAGGATCTAGGGTTTTCAAATGCTGTATTTGGACTGGGAGCAGGGATCTTCTTTCTTGGTTATTTCATTTTAGAAGTTCCGGGTAGTGCTATCATGACAAAAATCGGGGCGAGAAAATGGATTAGCCGGATTATGATCACTTGGGCCATCATCGCGATATTAATGGCTTTTGTACAAGAACCATGGCAGTTTTATACTGCGCGGTTTTTATTAGGTGCTGCGGAAGCTAGTTTTTATCCATGTATGGTCTTTTATTTGAGTGGATTTTATCAAACGAAACACCATGCTAAAGCAATTGCTGGATTTATGCTGGCCATCCCCGGGGCGAATGCATTGGGTTCTCCGCTTTCTACATTTCTCTTAGGAATTGAATGGCTTGATATATCTGGATGGCAGTGGCTGTTTATTTTAGAAGCGATTCCTGCACTTATACTTGGTGTAATTGCATTTTTTTACCTAGATGACAAAATCGAAGATGTGAAATGGCTGAATAAAGATGAAAAGCGGTGGCTTATTAACGTAACAACAAAAGAAAGGATGGAAAAAGAACAGGTAAAGCACTATACATTTGCTCAAGCCTTAAAAGATCGGGATGTGTTAATTCTATCGATCGGCTATTTTTGCTGGATGATTGGATATTACGGCATTAATATGTTCTTGCCGACGATCTCACAAGGATTATCTGAAACGATTTCCCTAAGCACACAGGGGATGGGCTGGCTGTTAGGCGTTATGTATTTCTGCGCTATGGTGGTTATGATTTTCGTTGGAAATCATTCTGACAAGAAAAACGAAAGACTCTGGCACGTAGCTGCTTGTTTAACTGTCAGTGCTGTTGCAATGGTCATTAGCAGCTATGTAGCAAATTCAAGTGTTATATTAGCATTTGTATTTTTAACAATTGCGTTATGCGGCGCTTTTGGTGCCTATTCTCCTTTTTGGGCAATTCCGCCTTCTTTCTTAACAGGAGCTGCAGCGGGTGGTGCGATAGCATTAATCAACAGTATCGGAAATCTTGGCGGATTTTTCGGTCCATACATTGTCGGTTATATTAAGGATATGACAGGTTCTTTTAATATAAGTATGATTTTCTTAGGCTTAAGCATGATCCTAGCTTCTCTAATTCTTGTATTTCTGGTGAAACAGTCTGGAAAAGCGCTTAAAGTAAAAAATGACACATATAAATCCAGCATTGAAAAGTCTAGTTGAAAAGGTTTGTGTTTAAGAGCCAATGGGTGATGTTCATAACGACAGTCATTTTTTGAATATAGAAAACTCAAAATCTTGCAAAGTGTCCATAAAAATTTAAGGCTAATCAGCGAAAGGATGATCCAGGAATGAACTGTGGTCACAGTCGCGAATCACTATTACTATCGTGCCAGACGTTGTGGGGAAGCGGCCATCAAGCCCTTGATTTGATGAGGGCATTTGTGAAATAAAAATGATTGGAGGCAATAAAACCATGGTACAGAAATCAAAAGTGCAACAAGATACGATTGTATGCCAGGTGTGTGAAAAAGTGATCGATACAGTTTATAGTTCTGAAGGTGTTAAAGTGTTATATGGTATTTGTCAAAGATGTTTAGGATCAGAAGACCAAAAAGGAGAATAGGTAGGTAAAGGCGTATAGAAATGGAGGTCATATTATAGCCACTATACGCCAGATTTTTTTAAATAAAGGGCTTCTTCTAACAGAGTTTAGCTTTTCCAATATCGTTCATATAAGTTCTGCATGTGGGCAGTCATTCGCTCAACAGCTTCTTTTTCGTTACGGTCTTCAATTGCTTTAATAATCAGTTTATGTTCCTGAAAATTCACTTCGCGGTATTCTGAACGAGTAACGGTTCGGTCACGAATAAACCGCCACATTTCCTGCTGCTTCATAGCATTTGTGATAGCGGACATGAAGGTAATAAATAAATCATTATGTGATGCTTTCGCAATCCCCATATGCAATTGTTCGTCAGTTTCAGGAACGTACACACCAGACATCGTTTCTTCTTCCATTTTTTTTATTGTCTTCCTAAGCTCCTGAATATCATCGTCAGTCGCTCTCAAAGCCGCAAATTTTATAATTAAAGGCTCAAAGTGCATTCTTGCCTCCACAATATCTTCCGGAGATGCTGACTCCATGGAAGCAGAAATCCCATTGGTTATTGTGGTATTCTTAACAAACACACCTTCTCCCTGGCGAGAATAAATGACCCCATTCATTTCCAAGGCACTCAAAGCCTGCCTAACCGGCGCGCGGCTGACACCAAACTGCTCACATAATTCCCTTTCTGAAGGCAGTTTATCACCTACTTTAAAAGAACCTAACTGAATTTCCGAAAGGATCTGATTATAAATTTGTATGTATAATTTTTTATTGGAAACAGGATTGAATTTAATAAAAATCATTCCTTTCAATTGTCATACAAGTATATTTATTATATACCTTTCAGATTTGAAGGGCAAAATAATTATTCCTCAAAATGTTCCTGTAATCGGGAACTAAAAGCCTCTGTGCTTACTAATCCTACGGAAATCAGAGGGGAATGAAAGCAAAAGAAGATTGATTAGAAGAGATGCCCGTCCAATGACTTTTATCCCTTAAGAGAGTGGTATGCATAGTAGACAACTGTAAAAAACAAATGAAGAGAATGTAAAGGGGAACCTTAATTTTTTCCGCGCTTATCACGTAGTATGTAGCTGAAAAGAAGGTGAACACAGACAAGTGATTCGTTTTAAAAAGAACCGCCTTCGACCATAATAAGTGTTAGCGGGTTTCCCGTACAATCAGCTGGCTGTCTAGCTGCCGGCAGGCTGCTTCTTAGACGGCATGAACCAAAGCTAACTGTTAAATCGAAATGAAAAAAGGGCCTTTTAAAGCCCCTTTTAAGCCAATTGCCGCACTGGTTGCTCAACATGTTTTAATTTTTCACAACGGACAAACTGACACTGTTGCCTGAGACTGTTACTTTAGCGAAGTCTTGTGTATCAATTACAGGTGTTATTGCTTTGTTGTCGATGGTGATGTTTGTAAAAGATGTTGAAAAATTTGATTTGATAGATTGGCGTGACCCTGTTGTTGCAACTGTAGCGAGCGCTTTCCATTTTGAGATGGAGCCGACATTTGTTTTGCTGATTTCTGAGATGAGACGGCCGTTGTATCCGGCATTGTTCGTGCCCCAGTATGTAGCGCGGGTATTGCCGTTAAGGTTTTTGTAAATGGTAAGTTGTACGGTGCTGCCGGGACGGAAGCCTTTCGTATTCGTGAATTGGCTTCCTCCTTCGAGGTACTGAACCTGATCCTGTCCTTTTGAACCAACTTTCATATATGGTTTCCATACATTATATTTATCACTGTACTGAAGCCCAATATCGGATTCTGTGCCTCCGCTAAAACCAGAGTAGATGTAGGCTGTCCCATTTGAAACCTGAGTGGAGCTAGGAAGCTGGATTTTCGTAACAAGAATGGCACCATTACTGTTCAAGTAAGCCCTCCCGCCGATTCCATCAGTTAGCTGTGATGCAGCTTCTGCGGTTTTTGGACTAATAATACCCGGCACATCTACTGCACATGTGCCAAAAAGCACGGTTGCCGTAAGCGCACCCGCAAGCAGACCTTTTTTCATCATCATTATTTCCCCCTATCATTATAATTAGAAAACGCTATCATCTTGTATTATAAAACATTATGAAAATAATTCCATAATAAACATGCACATAGATACAGAATTTACACATTATGACTTTGTGCATCTGGCAAACGGTCGATTTCTAATCTCGAAAAATGTCCTGTGAAGTGTAAATGTTACGATAACTTTTCAATCGAGACTTGTGTTTTATTGAAATAGAAAAGCTATAGAGAGGGGGTAGAAATAAGAGGGGAAAGAGAGAAAACACTGTAATCAGATATGTGTGTATAACTCAATTGTTTGTTAGAAAAAAAGTGGGCTTTTTAAGCCCGCTTCTTAGTTCATGTTTCTCTTCAGGAGATTGTCTTTTTCATTTACATTGGATAACAAACCCGAATTCATACTTCTCCCTTTTGTAAATTTACTGAAAAATTGTTTATAACCAGAGCCCCTTACATTCAATGTCCAACATGACTCCTTTGATTTTCATCTAATATTTCAAACAATCTTTTGTACTTTGATATGACTTCTTGGTCCACAATTTTATGGCCAGAATTGAAAAAGGTGATTGAGCCCGATCCTTTACCAAGCTGATTACGATCTGTAAGAACTTTTTTCAACTGTTTTGCAGTACCGACACTGCCTGAAATAATATCAACTTTTATCCCAAACAGTTTTTCAAAACTGTTTTTGAAAAAGGGAAAATGTGTGCATCCTAACACAATCGTTCCATATTGTTTCAAATCAAAAGAAGCTAGTTCGTTCTCTAGATATTTAATGATCTTGTCTTCACCAAAATCAAAGTTCTCAGCAAATTCAACTAGTCCTGGAAGCGCTAAGTAATCAACAAGGTCATGGTGATCAATTTCTTTAACTAGATGATGAAATTTCTCTTCTTTAAGCGTCAAATGAGTAGCAACTACCAGAACTCTTTTTCTTTCCTCTGTACATTTATTTATAGCAGGCTTTACAGCGGGTTCGATTCCGATTATCGGAAAGTCGAAATTTCTCCGAAGATCCTCTATCGCAATGCTAGTAGCGGTATTACACGCAATAACAAGAGCTTTGATATTTTGACTGGCCAAAAATTCAGCTGCATTAAAAATATATTCTTTAACTTTTCCCTTTGATTTTTCACCGTATGGAACGTTTACCGTATCTGCATAAAAAATGTAATCTTCATTAGGAAGAACTTTTATGGCCTCATACAATACAGTCATGCCACCAATTCCAGAATCAAAAAATCCTATTTTCATCACTTCTCACGCTTTCTGTCTCATTCTTTTTTTATCATATGACTTTATATCATCTGAATCAAACGAAAAACAACCATTTTACTATTCGAATTTAATATGGGAGCTATCGATTTTTCGAATAGATAGCAAAACTTGAGAAGAGGAGATAAGATCGAAATGTTGGTGATGTATTGTGGTTGTGGTGAAATCATTAAGATCGCATCGTATCAATGGGATGATTGATAACCCGAATCAATTAGCTTTGAAAATGTAGGAGTATTTAGATTTCCAGAGTCAGAGGATGAAATTACGAAAAAAAGCAAACTGCCTGTCGAAGTTTGCTTTTTGCTCTATCAATGAGGTGCGCCTATATTTTTATATCCTCTTGGCAAAGCTGATTTAAAAGCTGCTTAACCGAAATTTCCTCAGTCAATGACCGTATCCCTTGACCTGCCCATAAAGACATCTGATCATGGTTATTTTGAAGTGAAGCCTTCTGTCTCATTGCCTTCGTTAGTGTATTTTGATAAGGGTACGGAAGGGTTTGTGTCTCAAACTGTTCTTTTTCTTCCATCCATTTATTTACGATTCCTCTGGCCTCTTTACCTGAAAATAATGTTGTAAGCTTTGTATCTGCTTCGTTTGCCTCTAGTATTTTCTGTTTATGCACTGGATGTGCGCTGCTCTCGTGACAAATTAAAAAGGCAGACCCAATTTGAACGCCTTGGGCTCCAAGAGTTAAAGCTGCTTTTACTCCTCTGTGGTCTATCATTCCCCCAGCAGCTATGACAGGTACACTCAATGCATCTGCTGCTTGTGGAATCAGAGCCATTAAACCTATGGCAGATTCACCTTTGGAAGGTAAAAATGCTCCGCGATGTCCACCGGCTTCGCTTCCTTGAAGGACGACGATATCCATTCCCCGTTCCTCCATTAACAATGCTTCTTCCACTGTTGAAGCGGTTCCAATTAAACAGCATCCAGCAGTTTTTAGCTCCTTGACTGCGTCTTCCGGCGGCAGATCAAAAGTGAATGAGCAAGCCTTTACCTTGTATCTTAAAATCATATCAATTTTTTGATAGAAATCATCCCACTCTTCTTGCACAGGTGTGAATTGATTTGCTTGATTCGCTAACGGTATGTTTGCTTTCCACTTTTTAACCTGGTCTTCTGGCGGCATTTCTAGACCTAGCGGAACAAACACATTAATTTGAAAAGGAGCGTCTGTCAGCTCAAACATTTCTTTTATTTGTTGTTCTAGCAGTTCTGGTTTAAGGTACCCCGATGCTAAACTACCAAGAGCCCCTTGATTTGAAACAGCAGATGCCAGTCGAGGCTTTGTAATGCCGCCAGCCATTGGAGCTTGAATAATCGGTTTTGTTAAGGAAAACTTCTTCATAAATTCATTCATACCGAATCCCCCCGTTAAGACATGACTTTTGAAAAAGTGTCATTTTTAAGTTTACTCAAAAACTCGTATTCGCTTAAATATATCGTTTTCCTTCTTTTTGTCAATCTCTCGTACCAGTTAACATGTCGATAAAGCAGGGGAGATTAAAGTGTGTCAAAGTTAGTGTCGTCCCATGGCGGCTCTACAAAAAACTGAATATTCATGTAGTCCCTCATAGTTGATATCTGATTTTGAGATGTCTTGCATCTTAATTTTGAATGATATATAGGAGAACATCATGTAAAATAAAGCTTAGAAGAATACATCACATTCAAGAGTGAAAAAATCTATAAGACGTACAGATCAATATTCGGTTTTACAGTTAGAATAAGGCTGAAACGGAAGTACATGCGATGCGAAGTGAGCAGGAAATGATGGACATTTTTTTGAACTTTGCTTTGAACGATGAGAGAATCCGATTGGTCACTTTGGAAGGGTCGCGTACAAACAGAAATATCCCTCCTGACAACTTCCAAGATTATGACATCTCGTATTTTGTAACTGATGTAGATTCTTTTAAAGAAAATGATCAGTGGCTCGAAATCTTTGGGAAGCGCATTATGATGCAAAAACCAGAAGATATGGAGCTTTTTCCTCCCGAATTAGGTAATTGGTTTTCATACATCATTCTTTTTGAGGATGGCAACAAATTAGATCTAACCCTTATTCCAATTCGTGAAGCAGAAGATTATTTTGCTAATAACGATGGTTTGGTTCAGGTCTTGCTCGATAAGGATTCGTTCATCAACTATAAAGTGACCCCAAATGATCGCCAATACTGGATGAAAAAGCCGACTGCAAGGGAATTTGATGATTGCTGTAATGAGTTCTGGATGGTTTCGACATACGTAGTAAAAGGACTAGCAAGAAATGAAATCCTTTTTGCCATTGATCATTTAAATGAAATTGTACGTCCTAATTTATTGAGAATGATGGCCTGGCATATCGCATCTCAGAAAGGGTATTCATTTAGTATGGGGAAGAACTATAAATTTATGAAACGGTACCTTTCAAATAAAGAATGGGAGGAACTCATGTCTACATATTCTGTGAATGGGTATCAGGAAATGTGGAAATCTTTATTTACTTGCTATGCATTATTTAGAAAGTATTCAAAAGCTGTATCAGAAGGTCTTGCATATCAGTATCCTGATTACGATGAAGGCATCACTAAGTATACGGAAGGTATTTATTGCTCAGTAAAGTTAAGAATATAGGATTGTCTTCATATGATATTTGATTCTCGCTGACGATGTAGACCAAGTCGTCACCATGTTTGTAAAAAGATGCGAAAATCGTAACGTTTAAGAATGTCTACGCACTTTACTATAGATTATTTTTGTCCGAAATTTTTGATATTTTTAACGAAACGAGGCATTATAATTAACCTATAAGCACATTGAAAAACAAAAGATTGAAAAGGAGGATTTTTGTGTTTCAGACC
The DNA here is from genome assembly GCF_019334685.1 of Bacillus sp. LJBS17. Lineage (NCBI taxonomy): Bacteria > Bacillati > Bacillota > Bacilli > Caryophanales > Bacillaceae > Bacillus > Bacillus sp. LJBS17. The sequence continues at coordinate 2,645,496 of NZ_CP079759.1, read as the reverse complement.
TTAGACCATTTTTTGAAATCTTGGGAGTTCGAAGCAGATGCTACACAGAAACTATTAAATAGTCTGACTGATGAATCACTTAAACAAGAAATAACTTCACAAAATTGGACTCTAGGCCGTATTGCTTGGCATACTGTTGCTGCCATTGGCATCATTACCTCAAACACAGACTTAACGTTCCAAGCCCCAGCTGAAGATTATCCTGTTCCAACTTCTGCTCAGTTTATAGCTGACAGCTATCATCAAGCCAGTAATGCATTTGTACAGGCATTAAAAACCCAATGGACTGACCATACACTTCAAGAACGTATCAACTTTATTGGACAACAAATGCCTAACGGCTCACTTTTGATGTTTTTGATTCAACATCAAAATCACCACCGAGGACAAATGACTGTTCTCATGAGACAAGCAGGTTTAACTGTTCCAGGTATTTATGGTCCAGCAAAAGAAGAATGGACCAAATTTGGTTTGGAAGCCCCGAAAATGTAATCAACCTTTTTATAAAAATGTTACGCTATGACAACATATTAGAAGATGTTTTGATCATTCTCTATTCAAAACATGTTCTTTTTTTGTGCGTTTACCAATGATAAGAACATATTCGAATCATTTTTATTCCAAACAAGAATGCCATCGCCATTTCAAACGAAACGGCACTATCAATGGCTAATATTAATTAATATTTGATTGCACCTTCAGCCCTTGAAGCTCCTGATTTCGCAAATGGCTTATTTATATCATCCTGTAACATAGGAACAACAATTGGTTCAGCTGTAGGCGGGTTATTTATATCAGAAATGGGTACAAAAAACGTCATATTGGTGGGAATTCTACCATTGATACTAAGTTGGGTAAGTATTTTTCTAAGAACTTATATGTTCTCTTCTGCACAACAACTTTCTAGACAGGGAATACATTTGCTTTAAAAACCCCGCTTTTAAAAGTGGGGTTTTTTTGAATTCGTTTTAAGGGTGTTAACTATTCTTCATCTTCAAAGAAACCAAATAGTTTTTCTTCATCATATTCATATTTACGTCCTAGATTATCTGTATCTCTTTCGTGCTGTAAAAGGACCTTATAGTTTTTTCCCTTTGAAGATTCGTCTTCAATAACACTTAGGACGGTTACTTTATCGTTCTCATATGTCTTTGCAAAAAGTCTAATTTCCTCAATTGTATCCTTTAAATCTGTCTCGTCACCATTAAAAAAGTCTAAAGAAACTTCAGTTGTATATTTTTCAATCATGGTTAGCTCCCCGCTAATGAATGTTTTAGTTCTTAAAGGATAACGGAAATTGTGTATTTTTACTACTGTCTGCTGTATTAATAATGACACGATGATGAGTCGTAGAAGTGTCTTTTGTGCTTATATTTTTATTAAATTGCTTTCTATAGAATGTCCGCCATGGACCACCTTTGTCACGAGAAGACCAAGCTTGATCGGGCTGTGTCATCGTTAATCTTCTCAGTTCAGCGACATCTACATCTTTTCCATATTGAGTTCTATTACTTGTAGATTTTCGGCTTGCGTCATACTTGTGTCTTTTATACGCATGTTCACTTATAAAATCTTTTTTAATTGTACCACCATTCTTTTTATATGGAACATCTTTAGTGATTTTTGGTTTTTTCGGCTTAGGCTTCGGTTTAGGTTTTGGCACCTTTCTAAGCATTTGAAACTGTGGCGATGCCTTTTCTTGATTTGTAACTGCTGTTGTAATTGTCGCTGATTGTTCTTCGGTATCTGTTAAAGATACTGAAGTTAATTTGTTGTTATGTACAACTAAATTTAACTTTAAAATGGTTGTTTTGTTATCAATATTAGTATAGAAATAATTTACTTGGTTTGTTGAATTTGGACTAAAATCGCTTGAATTAAATAATTCTAATAACTCTTCCTCAGTTATAAGTTTTTTGCCGTTTTTATCAACAATTTTATCTAAACCATTAATTGTTGATTTTTGGAGATGCGCACTTTCTACTTCTTTTGCTTTGACTTCACTGCCATCAATAGCAAATAAAGAAATAAGTAGACTGAAAGTAAGTATTGTCAATAAAACTTTCTTCATATTTTTTCCTCCTTTTTATCTGTTACTCAAGTATTATAACGCAACTAACAAGAAAAAAAAGTATTTTCATCATAAATTTTCAATTGATTGAAAAAAATGATAAAGAGGGATTGAGAGATATTCAATATATGAAAAGATGAATTGAGTAGATATTATTCACAACTTAGGAGAACCATATTATTGAGGTTCATCGATTGCGGAGGCTACTCTATGGTTCAGAAATTCCAATCAAACATTCAGGTGTTGCTCAATTTCGACTAGAAGCAGCTGCGCCAAAAGGAAGCCTATTGGAAGAGTCTAGCTAAGTTGCAACAAATGGATACAAGAGGGGAACGTTTTCTCAAAAGGGAAGGTAGTGTATTACTGTAATTCATACAATGAGTAAAGCCTCCCAGGTATAATCTTTACTTCGTTCGACAAATTCTGCAAATTGTAGACAACTTCCTGATTACTTGGATAATTAACTGGATAGGAGGGGAAAAGTTGTCATATTTCATTATACTTATCATCGTTCTATTATCGGAGCATTGGTAACAGCAGCAGTCGGTATCATCTCTTCAAAAGTAGAGGTAATCTCGCCGAAAACTACAATAAAATCTAAAGAGGAAGAACAGAAAAGTTTTTATACGCTGAAATAAAGCAGAGAAAGAGCATCTCCTACGGGGGTGTTTTTTATAGAGGAGTTGGAAAAACTGAATCAGACTAATTTACTTTTAAGATTCACCCTTGAAATCGCTGCACTAATCTCCTTAGGGGTGTTTGCTTGGATAAGCTTTAATGGTTATTTTAAATATGTTTTAACTTGGGTTTTACCTATTGCAGTTATGATTGTCTGGTCTGTATTTGCAGTACCTAATGATCCTAGTCGAAGTGGACAAACTGTAATAGCTGTAAACGGGGTAACAAGGTTAGTTATTGAATTATTGATCTTTGCAATGGCTGTTGCAGCGCTTTATTTTAGTCATTTAAAACCAGTTGGTATTGTCTTTTTATGTCTAATAATACTCCACTACATCTTTTCAGCTGAGCGTATCAAATGGCTTCTAAATCAATAGTTTTTCATATCGGCACTCGTTATTAGAGTGCTTTTTATCATTCTCTGTAGAGCCAGTGATTCTCAGATTAGATTATTGAAGGTTAACGGCTTGGGCACAGTTGCAGTTTAGAACGCATTTTCCAATAAAGAAGGCGGTCAGTTGAAATTCATCATTAAACAATTGTACAAAAGTAAAATTTGTATTTAGAATGTAGTAATAAATAGAAATTCTACATAGGAGGGTATCTTGTGGAAGAAAAGAAAAAAGCTTTAATCATTGTGGATGTACAAAAAGCCTTCGATGATAAAAAATGGGGGGAACGGAATAACGTAAAGGCGGAAGAAAACATTAGTAAAATACTAAAATTATGGAGAGAAAAAGGATGGACAGTCATACACATACAACACACTTCTGATAAACCTCATTCTTTATTCCATCCAAAGAATGAAGGGTTTGCGATAAAGGAAATAGTTAAGCCTATGGATGAAGAAGTCATTATAACCAAGACAGTAAATAGCAGCTTTATTGGTACGAATTTAGAAGAATTCTTAAAATTAAATGAAATAAACACTGTAGTCATAACTGGTTTAACCACGCCTCACTGTGTATCAACCACCACAAGAATGAGTGGTAATTTAGGGTTTGATACATACCTGATTTCAGATGCAACAGCAGCCTTCGGAATGAGAGACCAAAATGATACATATTATGATGCGGCGACTATTCATAATATATCTCTAGCTACATTGCATGATGAATTTGCCACAATATTGACAACTGATCAATTAATAAATGATTTTATAAAAACTCACTGATGAAAAACATTTTGGCACAGTAAAACGGCAGGCGCCTTTCCAATAGGAAGGGCGCTTTAATTCGATTTCCTGCTTTACTGCTCAGAGGAGATGTATCAATGTTTCTTTATCGACAAGCAAGGGCAGATGAATGAAGCAAAGTGGCAAAGCTACTCCATGAATTTTTCAATTAATATTCTTTTATGGATTTACTCGTAAAACGCGAAAAAAAAGATTTTTGAAATGCATAAAGTACTGACAAGAGCATATTTTAAAAAGCATTTCTTTTTTGTTGACATTCAGAATGGTGAAATGGTTGTTGCTGCTCTATTAAAACATTGTGATAAACCAGACATTAACTTGATCGATTATATAGCAGCAGGGGGGATAACAAAATGGGGGATCCTCAGTATTGAACATGTTGGCGGTGACTAATGAGGCTGAAAAATCTTCCAAATCTTTATAAGAGCCGGCATGGTATTTAGAAGTATTAGGAGTTTCGCCATCTTATCAGGGAAAGAGTTTGGGCAGCAAAATGATTAATGACTGTCTCATATCTTTTATTTCAAAATGCGGGGCGGCATCTTGGCCCTTATCACGAATGCTGGTCTCAATAGATCATTTTACAAATCGTATTGATTTTATATTTAAAGATTATCTTAACCTTTCATAAAGATGGAGGTCGAATGAATGTCTTCAAAAGAAAAAAATAGTGTAACCATTTTGACGGAAAGTCAATTGTCTTCGAGAGCATTTAAAGATGAAGCGTATGAATTTTATAAAGAATTGCGAAAATCACAGCCTCTCTACCCATTATCTTTAGGAGCTCTGGGGAAAGGCTGGCTCATATCGAGATATGATGATGCAATACATTTATTAAAGAATGAAAAATTAAAGAAAAACTATGAAAATGTATTTACCGCAAAAGAAAAACGTCCTGCTCTATTGAAGAATGAAGAGTCTTTAACAAAACATATGCTTAATTCAGATCCCCCTGATCACAACCGCTTGCGAACTCTTGTTCAAAAAGCATTTACGCATCGGATGATTTTGCAGTTGGAAGACAAAATCCAGCATATCGCAGATTCTTTATTGGATAAAGTGCAGCCCAACAAATTCATGAACCTAGTAGACGATTATGCGTTTCCTTTGCCGATTATCGTGATAAGTGAAATGCTCGGCATTCCCTTGGAAGATCGTCAAAAATTCAGAGTGTGGTCGCAAGCAATTATTGATTTTTCAGATGCCCCTGAAAGACTTCAGGAGAATGACCACTTGTTAGGGGAGTTTGTTGAATATCTGGAATCCTTAGTTCGCAAAAAAAGGAGAGAACCTGCAGGAGATTTAATCAGTGCATTAATTCAAGCGGAAAGTGAAGGCACACAATTAAGTACAGAAGAATTGTACTCGATGATTATGCTGCTTATCGTTGCAGGTCATGAAACAACCGTAAACTTAATCACCAATATGACATATGCTCTGATGTGTCACGGTGATCAATTTGAAAAGCTCCGCCAGCAGCCAGACTTGATGAATTCAGCCATAGAAGAAGCATTGCGGTTTCACAGCCCTGTTGAGCTAACGACAATTCGCTGGACGGCTGAACCGTTTATACTGCATGGACAGGAGATTAAACGGAAAGATGTGATCATCATTTCTTTAGCATCAGCAAACCGTGATGAGAAGATATTTCCAAATGCCGACATATTTGATATTGAAAGAAAGAACAACCGCCATATTGATTTTGGCCATGGCAATCATTTTTGCCTTGGTGCACAGTTAGCCCGCTTAGAAGCCAAGATTGCGATTTCCACCTTATTACGCCGCTGTCCAAATATACAGTTAAAAGGCGAAAAGGAACAAATGAAATGGAAAGGGAATTTTCTGATGAGAGCACTCGAAGAATTGCCGCTCAGTTTTTAATTTTTGGGGGATATGTGATTTTCAAACATACTCGTTTTACTCCTCAATTAGATTAAACGATAGTAAAGCTGTAACATAAAAATTTGATATGATAGCTTTTCAAAAACAAAGTTTAGCATTATTTATGCCTACCGGGCATGAAAATGTCTTGCAAACACCAATAGTTTCCCCCTATCGGTGTTTTTTATTTGTTTTCAGCCTCATTTGGACAAACAGCTGTTACATAGTAAACGTTTGTTAAGATAAAATAATGGAGGGCATTGTTTCTAATGAGAAAAATAATGATAGATGGAAGAGACTTTGAAAATATAGAAGTTTTACATGATGTTTTAAAAGATAAATTAGACTTCCCAAACTACTATGGGAGAAATTTAGACGCTTTATGGGATTGCCTGACAGGGTGGGTGGATTTGCCGCTCACTTTAGTCTTGATAAATTTTGAGTTTAGTAAAAAGTTTTTAGGTTCATACGCTGATGATGTATTAGAAGTTTTACTAGAGGCTCAAGAGGAATTAGAGGACGAGTTTAAAATAATAATAGAGTAGACTTTCTGTTTTGTGAATTTTAACAGTTTTCGTTCGCAGAAAAAGGCAATAGGGCACCACAAATTAAAATTTCGTTGAGACCGCAATAACTTTTTGGCTTCTGATAAGTTTCTTATGATGTTGGTATCAAGTCACACAAGTCCCATGACTTCTTTCTGATGTAAGTTAATTTAATTATGAGTTAATCTCGAGGATAATTTTATTCTGTGAATAATATTTTAAAAGGATTTAAATTTAAATAATATTTGATTAACGAATAAAAATTCGTTATTATTTAAATTGGATGAAATATAATTCTGTTAAGTTGTATTGGGGGTTATCAAATGAGTATTATGCTTGATGAAACTGATAAGGCCATTTTAAGAGAATTGCAGGAAGATGCTTCAATATCAAATTTAAATTTATCTAAGAAAATTGGGCTTTCACCATCAGCTTGCCTTGCAAGAACAAAGAACCTAGTAGAAGCAGGTATAATTAAAAAGTTTACGACTATTGTTGATGAGAAAAAACTTGGAATCGAAGTCACAGCACTAGCTCTCATCAACTTATCACCCTTAAATAGGGAGACAATTCATTCATTTTTAGAGGATATAAACAAATTCCCACAGGTTCAAGAATGCTACACACTTACAGGAAGCCATGACTATATGCTTAAGATTGTGGCGAAGGACATGGAGAGTTATCGGAATTTTATCATTGATTCATTAATGCAGAACCCTGCTATTAGTGGAGTTGACACAAGCATAGTCATGAGTACAGAAAAAAGAACTGTCAGTGTGCCAATTGATGAAATGTAGGAGGTTGTTGATTTGAATAAAAATAAAGAATCGTTACATTTAAGCTCTCCTGCTATAAACACTCATATGAATAAGAGAGGTCAAATATGGGCTGCATTTCGTTCTGCATTCCCATATACAATTCCGATTTTTGCGGGGTTTTTATTTTTGGGGATAGCTTATGGAATCTTTATGCATTCTTTGGGATTTAGCGCAATCTATCCAATCATCATGAGTTTTATGATATTTGCGGGCTCAATGGAGTTTGTTGCAGCGAATTTTTTACTTGGTGCGTTCAACCCTATGAATGCTCTTTTTTTGACGTTAATGGTCAATGCCCGGCATTTGTTTTATGGAATTTCCATGTTGGATAAGTACAGAGGGACTGGAAAGAAAAAGCTCTATCTGATTTTCGGAATGTGCGATGAATCATTTTCTATCAATTATACCGCTAATGTTCCGGCGAATGTTGACAAGGGCTGGTTTATGTTTTTTGTGACACTGCTTAATCATTTATATTGGGTCGCGGGGGCAGCGATAGGAGGTATTTTTGGGTCGTACGTGAAATTTAATACCGAAGGGCTTGATTTTGTGATGACTGCTCTGTTTATTGTGATATTCATAGAACAATGGATGAAAGAAAAAAAGCATTACAGTGCTCTCACAGGACTTGGACTTTCAGTAGCCTGTCTTATCATTTTTGGCGGAAACCAATTTATTATTCCTGCTATGCTCGCCATTTTAGGGGTACTGACTGTTCTGAGAAAACCATTGGAGAAAGCTGAGGTTTCCGTATGACGATGACGATGACGCAGCAAATGATCACCATTGCAATGGTCGTGCTTGGAACAATGCTGACAAGGTTCCTTCCATTCATGATTTTCCCGTCTGGCAAACCGACACCGAAATATGTACAGTATCTTGGTAAAGTGCTGCCATCAGCGGTAATCGGGCTTTTGGTCATTTATTGTTTAAAAGATGTGAGTCTGCTTTCTGGAAGTCATGGCATTCCTGAATTGGTTGGGGCAGCTGCAGTTGTACTGCTTCACTTGTGGAAGAAAAATATGCTTCTTTCCATAGCGGGGGGAACCGTTGTTTATATGGTTTTGGTGCAATTGGTTTTTTAACCGATATCGGAAACTATCAAAATGATCATGCTTTTATTGAACTTGATAAAAATATATAAAACTGACACAAACTTATTTTGGAATCAACACTGCGCCAGTGCAAATAGCATCTGTAATGTTTCCTGGCTATTCAAGAAGTGTCTACTTTAATCGGAGGCTATATAATGTCAAAAAAAGTGTCTGCTTCCTATATCATCATTATAGGATTAATGCTATTTGCATTGTTTTTTGGAGCAGGAAATCTCATTTTTCCGCCTATGCTTGGTCAAATGGCTGGAAAAAATGTATGGATCGCTAATGCAGGTTTCTTAGTGACCGGAGTTGGATTGCCATTACTGGCTATAACAGCATTTGTTTTTTCGGGTAAACAAAACTTACAGTCGTTAGCCAGCCGTGTTCACCCGGTGTTTGGCATTGTATTTACGACGATTCTCTATTTGGCAATCGGGCCTTTTTTCGCTATCCCGAGATCAGGAAACGTATCGTTTGAAATTGGGGTAAAACCTTTTTTATCAAATGATGCAGGCCCTGTCTCATTGATCATATTTACAATATTATTTTTCGGATTGGCATGCTTGTTATCACTTAATCCTTCAAAAATCATTGATATAGTTGGAAAATTTTTGACGCCAATTAAGCTGACATTTATCGGATTGCTTGTAGTGGTAGCTCTTATTCGCCCAATTGGAACCATTCAAGCACCATCAAAAGGGTACACATCACAAGCGTTTTTTAAAGGATTTCAGGAAGGATACCTTACTCTGGATGCTCTTGTAGCATTTGTTTTTGGAATTATCATCGTGAATGCATTGAAAGAACAAGGAGCTTCTACCAAAAAACAGCTGATGGGTGTTTGTGCAAAAGCAGCCGCGATTGCAGCTGTACTCTTAGCAGTTATGTATACAGCCCTTTCCTATATGGGGGCTTCCAGCGTTGAAGAACTGGGGATTTTAGAAAATGGAGCAGAGGTCTTGGCTAAGGTTTCATCCTATTATTTTGGATCTTATGGTTCAATCTTATTGGGCTTAATGATTACAGTGGCGTGTCTGACGACAAGTGTCGGACTGATCACAGCGTGTTCTTCATTTTTTCATGAATTATTTCCGAACATTTCTTATAAAAAAATTGCTGTCGTTTTATCAGTGTTTAGTACACTTGTCGCAAATATAGGATTAACCCAGCTCATTAAGGTGTCAATGCCTGTCTTACTGACGATGTATCCTATCGCGATTTCCTTAATATTTTTAACGTTTTTGCATCCTGTATTTAAAGGGAAGACAGAAGTGTATCAAGGCAGTTTATTATTCGCATTCATCATCAGCTTATTTGACGGTTTGAAGGAGGCGGGAATAAAAATTGAAGTTGTGAATCATATTTTCTCTCAGATTCTTCCTATGTATAACATAGGGCTGGGGTGGCTCATTCCAGCTATTACAGGGGGAATATGCGGCTATATACTGAGTATATTCCGAACAAAAACAAGTTGATCAATCAACAGCAATATCACTCAGATCTGCAGGAAGGACAAAGTGCTTGTTCGCCGGTTGCATTGCTTATTAAATGTGTTCAACCAAATTTACAATCATCCTTCCTCTTGCTTCGCCTCTTTGTAAGGTAGGAAGAACATCCGGTAATTGATCAAGAGTTCCTTCATTCTGCACGAAATTTTCTAAATTTGCCGGCTTAAGTTCACTTTCAGTTACAAGTAAATCCCGACCGGAAGAGAAGAAACAAAAATTTTACAGGCTGTTAGCCGAAAGACTGGAATCTGAGTGTGGTATCGCATCAACTGATTTAATTGTATCTATTGTTGAAAATGATAATGCTGACTGGAGTTTTGGACTTGGGGAGGCCCAATTTTTAACAGGTAAATTGTAGTTGAATACTACCCTCAAATGCTTGATTGAAGAAAAGGATAGAGAAACTAGGTTAGCGGAGCAAACCATGGGTTTGCTCCGCTTTTTTATGTTTATAAGAGAATAATTAAGGAGGTATTGTGGATTTCTATAAAAATATTTTGACATTTCAGTAAAGAGCAGATATATTTATATATGAACACATGCTCATATATAAATATTATTTACATCATGTTAGAATGCTTCATAACAGATTTGAAATAATAAATACATATGTATTAAAAACTTTAGTTAAGGAGGAGTTTTTTATGGGTCACAATCATAGTCACAATCATAATGAAGGAGCAAATAAAAAGGTTTTATTGATCTCTTTTATCATGATTACAGGTTATATGATTATAGAAGCTATAGGTGGATTTTTAACAAATAGTCTGGCGCTTTTATCTGATGCAGGCCATATGCTGAGTGATTCAATTTCATTAATGGTTGCCCTGATTGCTTTTACATTAGCTGAAAAAAAGGCAAATCACAATAAGACATTCGGCTATAAACGATTTGAGATTCTTGCAGCTGTGATAAACGGTGCTGCCTTAATTCTTATTTCTCTTTATATCATTTATGAAGCAATCGAACGCTTCTCTAATCCACCAGAAGTAGCAACAACCGGCATGCTTACAATTAGTATCATCGGGTTAGTTGTGAATCTATTGGTCGCTTGGATTATGATGAGTGGCGGAGATACAAAGAATAATCTGAATATAAGAGGAGCTTATTTACATGTAATAAGCGATATGCTCGGCTCTGTAGGTGCCATTTTAGCTGCCATACTTATCATCTTCTTTGGATGGGGCTGGGCAGATCCATTGGCTAGTATCATTGTGGCTATTCTTGTTCTAAGAAGCGGTTACAATGTGACTAAAGATTCCATTCACATCTTAATGGAAGGAACTCCAGAAAATATCGATGTCTCTGATATCATTCGTACAATTGAAGGGACAGAGGGAATTCAAAACATTCATGATTTACACATATGGTCTATCACAAGCGGATTGAATGCTCTTTCTTGCCATGCAGTTGTGGACGATCAACTGACCATTTCAGAAAGTGAAAATATTTTACGCAAAATTGAACATGAACTTGAGCATAAAGGCATTACGCACGTAACCATTCAAATGGAAACTGAAGCGCATAATCACGACAATGCGATCCTTTGTCAGCCCAAAATGGAGAAGCCGCGTGACCACCATCACCATTAAATTTTTTATCTAACTTTATAGTGAGGAGATCAACTAGCATTTTGCAGATTCTGTCTACTGACAATTTGAAATTGGCGGGGTGATAATGTGTACGACACTATCGTAATCGGGGCTGGTCAAGCAGGGATCTCGATAGGATATTATCTTAAGCAGTCCGATCAAAAGTTTATCATTTTGGATAAAAGTCATGAGGTGGGGGAGAGCTGGAAAGATCGGTATGACTCATTAGTTTTATTTACTTCTCGAATGTATAGCTCTTTGCCTGGAATGCATCTTGAAGGAGAAAAACATGGATTTCCTACAAAAAATGAAATTGTTGCTTATCTAAAGAAGTATGTTAAAAAATTTGAAATTCCAATCCAATTACGGACAGAAGTAATAAGTGTCCTAAAAATAAAGAATTATTTCTTAATAAAAACAAATCGGGAAGAATATCAAACGAAGAATCTTGTCATTGCTACAGGGCCTTTTCATACCCCTAGTATTCCATCAATATCAAAGGATTTAGCTGATCATATTAATCAACTACACTCATCACAATATAAGAATTCAAAACAATTGGCATATGGAAATGTACTAGTAGTTGGTGGTGGGAATAGTGGTGCTCAGATAGCTGTTGAATTATCCAAAGAAAGAGTTACATATTTAGCCTGTAGTAATAAACTAGTTTATTTCCCTTTAATGATCGGAAAAAGAAGCATCTTTTGGTGGTTTGATAAATTAGGAGTTTTACATGCAAGTCATACATCAATAGTAGGCAAATTCATTCAAAAGAAAGGTGATCCAGTATTTGGGCATGAATTAAAACATGCAATAAAACAGAAGGAGATCATCTTAAAAAAAAGAGTCATTGCCGCAAAGCAAAATGAAATCATTTTTAAAGATTCATCTACATTAGAAGTAAACAATATTATTTGGGCTACTGGTTTCAGGAATCCCTTATGTTGGATAAATATAAAAGGTGTTTTGGATCAAGAAGGTCGAATCATACATCATAGAGGTGTTTCACCTGTAGAAGGATTGTACTTTATAGGGTTGCCTTGGCAGCATAAGCGAGGTTCAGCGTTGCTTCAAGGCGTAGGAAATGATGCTGAATACATTGTAAAACAAATGAACGGTGGATAAACGAAGCAGAGCAGTAACTCACATGTTTACTGCTCTATTTTATTGTGAATAAGGGTAGCGAAGTGGAGATGCGCCTTCTCTTTTATTTAAGAAGTTAACATAGAAAGAGAAAAAGCTCTTTAAGACATACTCATATTTTTATGTTCAACAATGGTCTTAAGGAGGCTGCGCATTGAATTTGTCAGGTACGCATCTTTATGGCGTATAAAGATTGTTGAGATACAGCTATCTTTCTCAGGTAATGGGTGACAATAAACCTTACCTTGTGCAGCTAGATGCATAACAGCAGATTCCGGTACCACTGTTATACCGAGTCCAAGTGCAACACTATTTAAGATTGTCTCTAGGATGTTAAATTCCATCATTCTGTTTGGGAGCACACCTTCATCTTTGAGCCATTGTTCAAGCCTAGACCGATACCCGCACCCCTGATTAAAAACAAGAATCGGAGTCGTTGAAACATCCTCTATATTAAACGTTTTGTTACTGGTTACTAGAGTAAGTTTTTCAGTATAAACATCATACTGTTCTAGAATAGAATGTTTCAAAGGGCCTGAAATAAAAGCTCCGTCTAATTCGTGATTCATGACCTTTTTAATAAGTTCCTCTGTTAGACCAGCCTGCAATGATAAATCCACATTAGGATACTTTTTATAATAGGAAGCTATGATGGTCGGCAGTATCCTCACTGTTTCCACTGTACCGATTTTTAATATTCCAGATGGTATTTCAGTATCTAGAAAGACCTGCTCCAGTTCTTCAACATCTTTCAAAATTTTGTTAACGTATTCAATCATTTTTCGGCCCTCTGGGCTTAGTGAAACCCCTTTTTTATGGCGATTGAAAAGAGGTGTTTTGAGCTCATTCTCTAATTGCTTAATCCGCGCAGTTACATTAGATTGTACATAATTTAACTCTTTTGCAGCACCGGTAATACTCTTGTGATGGGCTACGCATTTGAAAATTTGTAAGTCTCGCAGTTCCATGAAGATCCCCCCTTCATTAAAGTATCATTATCAATGATGTTTTTCATCACTTTTGTTCATTTTACTTGATGCTTACTTCTTTTTATAATTCTCATTGTAATTTTTAAGAAAAGGAGGGGAATTCAATGAAAAAAAGTCAATTATTCATTGGTGCCCTTACATGTTTAGTGGCAAGTATGTCTTGGGGCGCGATGTTTCCAGTTGCAGATCATGCATTAGAATTTATTGATCCGTTTTATTTTTCATTTATTCGCTACGGTGTGGTAACAATTATGTTAGTGATTTTATTATTAGTGAGAGAAGGAAAAAAATCATTTCATTTAGAGGGTAAAGCAAAATGGATCATTTTATTTGGGGTGATGGCGTTTACTGTATACAATGTTCTTATTTTTTTAGGTCAAAGGTTGATGGGGAAGTCTGGAATTATGACAGCGTCCATTGCCGAGGCACTCATGCCGATGCTTTCAATTGTTATTCTATGGGGATATAAACATGTGAAACCTAAAAAATACACAATGATCAGTATATTGATTGCCTTTTTGGGGGCTTCGATGGTCATAACCAAAGGTAATATAAGTTTCTTTTTTTCATTAGGGGATCATCTATTCTCGCTACTCTTTATATTCATTGGTGTTTTAGGATGGGTTGTCTACACAATGGGGGGACAGTTATTCCAAGAGTGGTCCACACTTCGTTATTCAACATTGACATGTTTATTCGGCACAGCTATAACAGGAATCATGACAGCTATACTTACCGCGCAAGGTTACGTGTCGGTACCGAGTATTAAAGTAGTTGCAGCAATTAAGTATGATTTTTTATTTATGATTACTTTACCAGGTATCATAGCCCTCCTTAGTTGGAACTATGGCATTAAAATCCTATCATCCATTAACGGGATTTTATTTATTAACTTTGTCCCCATCACTACATTGTTAATCATGGTGATCAAAGGATATAACATAACTGCTTTTGATATAGTAGGAACACTGTTTGTCATTATTGGACTCATTTTAAATAACATATATCAGCGTAAGGAAGATTATAAGCAGGTATTGCAAAAAGAAAAAACACATTTGACTATCACTTAGACGGTGGGGGATTTAAAATGTTTGAAGGTCTATTGTTTTTCATTTCAGCTGGAATTGTCTGTGAACTTGCTGCAATTAATAGAAATGGCCGCAAAAATATAAAGCAACAGGCGGAATTGATTCAAATTTTAAGAGAAAACCTTAATAAAGACATCAAATAAATTAAGACGGTTGGGTATTATTGAAACACACCAGAAAATTCAGGTGTGTTTTTATTTTGCTTTCTTTTTTAAGCCTTAAAACGTCACCAATCGTTAGTTGAATACTATGGGAACCACTCTCCATACGGAAAAAGATGATTATTTACATCATTCAGAGTTGATTTTAGGTTCTTTTGAACTTATAATGTTATATATATTGTTTTTTGTTTATTCAGAAAAAAAGGTTAGAAAAATAAATATTTATATCGGAGGTGTACGCCTTACTAGGTAAGGCAAATCATTGACAACCATTAACCTTATAATCTTTACTATATTAATTGTCTTAACAGCATTTTTTGTTGCGACTGAATTTGCGATAGTAAAGATCAGGTCATCAAAAATTGACCAACTCATATTAGAGGGAAAAAAAGGTGCCGTATCAGCCAAAAAGGTCATTACTCATTTGGACGAGTATTTGTCAGCTTGTCAATTAGGGATCACGGTTACAGCGTTGGGAATTGGCTGGGTTGGAGAATCGACTTTTGAAGTGATTTTGCACCCCTTATTTGCTCATTTTCATGTAAGTGAAACAGTCTCACATGTATTGATCTTAGTGATTGCTTTTGTGATGGCGACTTTTTTGCACGTTGTAGTTGGAGAACTTGCTCCTAAAACACTCGCTATCCAAAAAGCGGAAACCATCACTCTTTTGACTGCAAAGCCAATTATTTGGTTTTACCGCATCCTGTTCCCTTTTATATGGTTTTTAAATGGTTCAGCCCGGTTTATAGTAGGACTCTTCGGTTTGAAACCTGCATCAGAACATGAACTTGCTCATTCTGAAGAAGAACTGCGCATCTTACTGTCTGAAAGCTATAAGAGCGGTGAAATCAATAAAAATGAGTTGAAATATGTAAATAATATTTTTGAATTTGATGAAAGAATTGCCAAAGAAATTATGATTCCGAGAAGAGAGATCGTAGCGATTTCTAGTGAGGATTCTTATGAAACTATTGTTAAGACCATTAAGACAGAGAGTTATACAAGGTACCCAGTCCTAAATGGAGATAAAGATTCAATCATTGGTTTTATCAATGCTAAAGAATTCTTGTCAGCTTATATTGACACAGACCAGAAGATAAAAGAGAATTTCAAGTTAGAAAATCATATCAACCCTGTTATCCATGTTATTGAATCCGTTCCAATTCATGATTTATTGGTAAAAATGCAAAAAGAGCGAACACATATCGCTATTCTTGTGGATGAATATGGCGGCACTTCAGGTTTAGTCACTGTTGAAGATATTCTTGAAGAAATTGTCGGGGATATCAGAGATGAATTTGATAAAGATGAAGTGTCTGATATTAGAAAAGTAAACGATAATCACTATATCATAGATTCGAAAGTGCTCATTGAGGATGTAAATGATTTATTGGGAACGACGTTAGCAAGTGATGAAGTGGATACGATAGGCGGCTGGTTTATGACTCAACAAATAGACGCTGCAGTTGGATCCGTTATAGAAGCCGATGGGTATATTTTCAAAGTGCACAAAACAGTTGGCCGGCATATTAATTATTTAGAAATTGTCCGGAAAAAAGAATAACATCTAGATAAAGCACATGAGATTTTGACTAATAAGATGCTTAAAGCCTGAGATGAAATTTTCATCCAGGCTTTTTTAAACAATGATCTTGCAGTTTAAGTAGGTAATCATTATCGAAGTTCAAACGTTTCTCAGCAAACAAGGAGGCTTGGATATCTATAGCTCTTTTACCATTACCTTCTCACCATTAAAGTCGAGTTCACCATTAAATCGAAAACCAAACCTTTGATAAAGGCGTATAGCATGAATATTATTTTCAAATATACTTAAATAAATTCTCTTGCATTTATATAGCTCAGCAAGGTGCTGAATGAGGGCTTTAAGCATTTTCTTCCCTAATCCTTTTCCCTGATAGCGTTCGTCAATAAAAAATCGGTCAAGCCAGACTCGTCCGTTTTTATTATCTTCATCATACTCGGGAAACAATCCATACATTGCAAAACCGACTAGATCTCCATCATAGTAAAGCCCGACAGGTTTATAATAGTGACATTCTTTTGCATCCTCTAAACATACTTTTGTAGATTCAATATATGATAATTGATTCTGGCTGACATGCAGATCAAGAATTGCAGCACGATTATCATCAGTTACTGCTTTTATGTTTATACTCATACTACATTCTCCTTTTTTCTTATCCCGGTTAGGCTGCGGCTTAAGGTGATGGCAGATGAAATCCTGATATTGCTAAAACTCAGCATAAACTATTTTCACATCAAGCAACATGTAGCCTATCAA
Source organism: Bacillus sp. LJBS17 (assembly GCF_019334685.1). Lineage (NCBI taxonomy): Bacteria > Bacillati > Bacillota > Bacilli > Caryophanales > Bacillaceae > Bacillus > Bacillus sp. LJBS17. Next base: position 2,628,425 of record NZ_CP079759.1, on the reverse strand, counting down.
ATTAAGTACCTTTTCTTATTGTGCCTAACCAGAGGCATTCCCTGCATCCAAATGACTTGACTTTATAGAAAATGAATTAATTCAAAGCTGCAGCATCATTCTTTTTTTCTTTCCAAACCATTGTAAGACCAAGGCCGACAATCATAACGAAACCTGCAAAAAGGAAAGGATAATGAATGTTAAGATCAAATAGTATACCGCCTAAAGCAGGTCCAAATATATTTCCCAGGCTGGTGTATGTGGAGTTCATGCCTGCTACGAAACCCTGCTGGTTACCGGCCATATTGGATAAATGAGCGGTTAAGGCCGGACGTAGCAAATCGAACGCTAGAAAAATAAAACAAGTTACAAGCAAAACAGTTAAAAATCCTGACATAACAGTAGACACGAAAGCCAAGATCGCTCCGGTTATTAAGCACAGCTGAATCATTCTTTTCTCTCCAAGTTTGTTGGCCAATTTCCCGAATAGTAAAACTTGAATAACTACCGCAACAATGGAACTAATCGTAATAATGGTTGCAATATCTTTTGGTGTGAAGCCAAATTTATGATCAGAAAACAAGCTGAATACCGTTTCATAAGCTGATAAACCAAAAGCCATTACAAAGACGATAATAAATGCAATGAGATAGACAGGATGAATGGATCTCTTCAAATCTTTAATGAAATTTGATTCCTTTGTATGAGATGAGAGTTGATGGCGTTCTTCTATCGACAATGACTCTTTTAGTATAAAAACGGAAGTGACAGCTGCTATTAACGCGATGGCGGAGGCGAAGAAAAACGGCATGCGGATACCAAAGCCGGCAATAAATCCTCCCGCACCAGGCCCAATAATAAAGCCGGTGCTAATTGCAGCAGAAACATACCCCATAGCCTTTGACCTTTCCTTTAGGGTTGTCATATCAGCTACATATGCTGTTACCGCGGGCATGATAAAAGCCGCACTTATACCACCCAATATCCTCGAGAAATAAAATATTGAAACATGGGTCCCTAATCCGAAAATCAACTCAGATAAACTGAATATAAGCAACCCGAGAATAATCATTTTTTTTCTCCCAAAACGGTCAACCCACCTACCTGCAAAAGGTGAAGTAATTAACTGAGAAATGGCAAAAGCCGCAACAAGATAACCCATTGTGCTGCCGGATAAATGCATGATTTTCATAAAAGAAGGCATAACTGGAATGATTAAACCGATACCAAGAAATGCTACGAAGATGTTGCTTAATAGTATAATGAATATCGTTTTTTGCTCATTTATTGATTCTTTCATCTGAATTCCCCTTTTACTCAATTGAACCCTTTTTACCTATCCTTTTCGCTTGAAGCTTTTTTCAAGTACAATCAAATCATAAGGTATATGGTTACCGTATAGTCAAGGAGGTTTTTATGAGCGAAGATGTTAAGAAGTATTTCACAACAGGGGAGTTTTCGAAGCTCTGCCGTGTAAAAAAACAAACCTTATTTCATTATGATGAGATTGGTCTTTTCTCGCCGGAAATAAAAAAAGAAAATGGGTATAGATATTATTCCTATCATCAATTTGAGATTTTTCAAGTCATCAGTCTATTTAAAGAGCTTGGGGTTCCATTAAAAGAAATAAAGTGTCTAATAAAAGGAAAAACACCAGACAAGATCCTGCATGTTCTAAAAGAAAAGTCTATTGAGATTGATAAAAAAATAAATGAGCTTAAGCAGTTGCAAACGATCTTACAAACAAAAGTGACGCTTACAGAACAAGCACTTGAGACTGACTTTTCCTCAATTTCTTTTGAATATTTAAATGAAGAAACATTCATGTTAAGCCGAAAAACATTAAACTTACCGGAACGAAAATATGTGGCAGCCATTTCAGAACTCATTCATGAAGTTCAGCAATATGAATTAGATGAAGGATATCCGATAGGCGGAATCTTTGCACGGGAACAAATCTTAGAAAAAGACTTCTACAATTACAGTTACTTTTATATAAAAGTAAAAGATGGGGCAGAGAATATAAATTATCATGTACGGCCAAAAGGCCTGTATGCAGTTGGATATGAAATAGGCGGAAATACTGAAGAGGCGTACCGGAGAATCATTGAGTTCATTGAAAGAAATGGAATGCAAATAGGGGAAAATGCATATGAGGAATATATGCTAGATGAGATGGTAGTTGACGGGTATGAAAATACATATGCCAAAATCCTCCTTCAAGTTAAGGAGGTGTAAGATTACGAGATTTTCATATGGAAAAATTGCTTCTATTGTGTGCCCAAAAAGAATATAAACTGGTTTACTAAAAACGAGCCCACATACAGGTGACGGTACAAACGGCACTGGGAACCGCAAGTCTATCGGCGTTGAAATATGCTATAACGCTTCAGGAGGCGCTAAATACTATGCTGCTGAAAAGCTGGCCATCAAGGCGCATCCAAAGGGATAAATCTAAAAGAGCTGGGATAGGGGGGACAAACAACATAATTCCGTATACTCTGTTGTTGTGCTATGTAAATGTTCAAAAGCCATTTAGGATCGTCGACTTTTGATAATCCATCATATAAAAGTGTCATTCGATGTCTTGTTAACAAAGGCTAGTGAAATTCAATATCCAGAAAACGATTACAAGGTCGGTGATAAATTATTCATCCGTGAATCAAACGGTGATCGAAGATTCATTTTTGTGTTTAATATGAGTTTTCTTGATTTAGCACACTCCCTTAATAAATGCATAGGATACTATCACAAAAATTTATAATTGTGGGGATCAAAAAATGTACTATAACCCTTTTTCGCCTCAATGTTATTATTATGTGACTGTACCGATGTATAATGATGGAAGATCTGTTTATTGGACTATTCCAAATGAGATGGGGAACGTACACAGAGGTGCCGATTTGCGCTCTTCATATGAAGATAGAAACCTTCTTTTGAAGGATTATGGACCAAAACCATTTGTTGTAAATATCAATAGAGCCACAAAACAAAACAATACGTTCCGTACTGCTTTATGGACAGGAAAGCATTTTCAAGTTACTTTGATGAGTCTTGGTATTGGAGAAAACATTGGTTTGGAAATCCATCCTAACGTTGACCAGTTCTTACGGATTGAGCAGGGGCGTGGGATCGTCAAAATGGGAAAGAGCAAAGGTCATTTGAACTTTCAAAGAAATGTTTATGATGATTCTGCCATTGTTGTACCTGCCGGCACTTGGCATAACGTGATTAATACAGGTAATACGCCATTAAAACTTTACTCCATTTATGCTCCTCCTAACCATCCATTTGGTACAGTTCATAAAACCAAAGCAGATGCAGTGGCTGCGGAAGATTAGCATAGTTATTCGCAGATTTCTGAGTAATTGGAGTCACATCCAGCATGAAACATGGGGAACCAGTACCTAAGAATTGTTTTTATGCAAATGAAACCCAATGTAATATCCAAGCAGTCTTGTGCTAATTTAAAAAGTAATTGATAAAATAAAGTCGATTTAAAATAAAATCGGCTTATTTCTTTATTCGAGTTACTTTTTTAGCAGAATTGGCATTATCGAAATGTAAGTATTTTTTCAATCCGCGGATATTGGAATGAATCTATCAGCTCAAAGTAAGTAACTTTCACACTTGACTATATACCTGAGGGGGTATATTATAGTTTTGTGAATAACAAAGAGTTAATAAGGTGGTGTAAGTAGTATCAATTATTTAGTTATTGCATTCCTGCTTATTTTTGTGATTATCATTGCAACGTATAGACGTTATTATCCTATAACCGGAATCTCTTGTATCCATAAAGATAAATTAAAGGCTATAGACATGACAATATTAGATATTCGCCATTATAACGATGTACCCAATTTTTCGGATAATATTATTTTAAACATCCCATATGCGTATCTAAAACGTTTTTATTTAGAGATTCCACGTGATAAAATACACATAATAGCTCGTGATCGGGTGGAATTAAATTTAGGAGTGCGTTTTCTAAAGCGCAAAGGTATCCATGTAAACAGTTATGAACTGGCAACATGTAAATGTAAAAATAAATGAAAGAAAGGATTTCATTGATATATGGAGTATGATCAAAAGATTAAAAACCGCTTACGACGGATTGAAGGACAAATTAAAGGTGTATTGACTATGATGGAACAAGGAAAAGATTGTAGAGAGGTTGTGACCCAATTAGCAGCTTCCCGTAATGCGATCGATCGAGCGATGGGTTTAATTGTGAGCACAAACCTTGAACATTGTGTTCGTGAAAGTTTAGAAAAAGGCGAAGACACACAAAATTTAGTAAAAGAAGCAGTTGACTTATTGGTAAAGAGCCGATAAAAATTCATCAACCTAAGGTTGACGAATTTTTATATGCGTCATATTATACCCCTACCGGTATTTAAAGAGTTGAATAATAGCAGATCTTTCGAAAAAATTTTTTGACTTTAATATACCCGCGGGGGTAATTAGTTAGGAGAATAAACATGACAGAACAAACAAAACGCACAACAATTGTTTTATTTAGCGGGGATTATGATAAAGCAATGGCAGCCTATATTATTGCAAATGGTGCAGCTGTCTACGATCATGAAGTGACGATCTTCCATACTTTTTGGGGATTAAACGCTTTACGTAAAGAAGAGCTGATTCCAGTGAAAAAAGGATTTCTTGAAAAAATGTTTGGAAAGATGATGCCTCGTGGTGCTGATAAGATGGGTTTATCTAAAATGAACTTTGCAGGTATGGGCCCTAAAATGATTAAAAATGTGATGAAAAAGCATAATGCACTTCCTTTGCCTCAGTTGATTGAGATGGCTCAAGAACAGGGGGTAAAGCTCGTAGCTTGTACGATGACAATGGATCTTCTTGGTTTACAGGAAAAAGAACTATTAGATGATATTGACTATGCTGGTGTAGCAGCTTATTTGGCAGATGCTGAGGAAGGCAGTGTCAACTTATTTATCTAATGTTACTCATTTACTCATTGCTAAGCGGAAGGAGAAGTTTAAAGGGAAGTAAAAATATTGAAGAAACAAGGATTTAAAAAGATCACAAATATAAAAGGGGGTATGAATACATGGTATTAACTTCTAGGGAGAAACTTTTTGTATATTTATATACCCCCACCCCTATATGAGAAAAGGAGGAAAAAATGATGAAAGCAAATATTGTACTAGACGCTAAAGGTTTGGCGTGTCCAATGCCTATCGTAAAAACGAAGAAGAGAATGAAGGATTTAAAAGCTGGTGAAGTATTGGAAATTCATGCGACAGATAAAGGTTCTACAGCAGATCTGGAAGCATGGGCAAAAAGTACAGGCCATGAATATCTAGGTACTGAAGCAGAGGGAGAAATACTTCGTCATTTTCTTCGAAAAGGAGGAGAGCATTCATCAGAAAATGCATCTTCAATTCCTGAGATTTCATTAGAAGCTTTCAAACAGAAAGTAGATAGTGACGAGTCTCTTAACATTTTAGATGTTCGAGAGATAGAGGAATATGAAAAAGCTCATATCCCTGGAGTTGTGCATATCCCTCTTGGTGAAGTGGAAAAGCGCTCTGACGAATTAAACAAAAATGATGAAATTTATATTATCTGCCATTCGGGAAGAAGGAGTGAAATGGCGGCCCGCACCATGAAGAAACAAGGTTTTAAAAAGGTTATTAATGTTGTCCCCGGTATGCGGGGTTGGACAGGTAAAACCGAATAAATAAAAAGCATTATGAACAGATGAGTACAAGAGTAGCGATTATTGCGGCAAATGGCGGTCTGTTTGATGCTTATAAAGTCTGTAATATTGCGACAAGGAAAAGAACATGTCGCAGAAGGTTGTAAGAAAGCAAATGTGCCTTCTATTCCTAAACTGATTGAAATGGGAGTTGCATGATTTGGTTGTCAAATAACGATGGACGTTATGGGTTTAACAAAAGATGATTTTATGGAAGGAATCGAAGTAGGCGGGGCTGTTACCTTTTTTGGTTTTGCGAAAGATGCTGATGTATCCTTAACGTTTTAGTCCCGCTAAAAGATTTGATATAGGAGGTATTGAAACATGACCGTAAAGGCAATGACCCCAAAAGAAGCGACAAAAAAAATCTTTAACAAAGAACCTTTATTTATTTTGGATGTGCGTAATGAAAATGATTTTAACGATTGGAAGATAGAAGGGCATGACTTTGACCATTTGAATGTTCCTTATTTTGATCTTTTAGATGGCGTAGAAGATATCTTGGAGAAAATTCCTTCTGATAAAGAAGTGCTGGTCGTTTGCGCAAAAGAAGGTTCATCCGTCATGGTATCCGAAATGCTTTCTGAAGCAGGTCATTCTGTATCCTACCTTAAGGGTGGAATGAAAGCATGGAGCGAACATTTAGAGCCGGTAAAAGTCGGGGATTTAAAAGATGGCGGTGAGATGTATCAGTTTGTTCGAATCGGTAAAGGCTGCTTGTCATACATGGTCATTTCCAATGGTGAAGCAGCAATTATTGATGCGACACGTATGGTAGATTTCTTTATGGATTTTGCGAAGGAGAAGGGTGCAACGATTACTCACGTATTTGATACACATCTTCACGCGGACCATATTTCAGGCGGCAGAGTCATTGCTGAAAAAACAAAAGCAACCTACTGGTTACCGCCTAAAGATGCTGAAGAAGTGGTATTCGATTATCAGCCGTTGGAAGAAGGAAATGACATTATTATTGGAAATACAACGATTAAAATTCAACCGATTTATTCTCCGGGGCACACGATTGGGTCCACTTCTTTCATTGTCGATGATCTGTATCTTCTTTCAGGTGATATTTTGTTTATTGATTCAATCGGCAGACCAGACTTAGCCGGTATGGCAGAAGATTGGGTAGGAGATTTAAGAAAAACGCTTTATAGCCGTTACAAAGCGTTATCAAAGGATTTAATTGTATTACCGGCACACTTTATGATCATTGACGAGCTAAATGAGGATGGAAGTGTTGGTAAAAAACTAAGTACATTATTTAGCGAGAACCATGGTTTGAACATTGCGGATGAAACAGAATTTAGACACCTAGTAACAGATCATTTGCCTCCGCAACCAAATGCATACCAAGAGATTCGAGAAACAAACATGGGGAAAATCAGCCCAGATGAAGAAAAACAGCGTGAAATGGAGATTGGCCCAAACCGCTGTGCAATACGGTAACACAAGTTTCTGCTAAAAAGAGGAGAGATGAACATGAAATCAGATAAAGTATTAGACGCAAAAGGCTTGGCATGCCCAATGCCAATTGTCAGAACAAAGAAAGCGATGAATGAACTGGAATCAGGTCAAATATTAGAAGTGCATGCAACAGATAAGGGAGCTAAAAATGATCTTGCAGCCTGGTCTAAATCAGGCGGACATGACCTTTTAGAGCAAACTGATGAAGGTGATGTATTGAAATTCTGGATTAAAAAAGGCTAATAATGTGAAAGGGTATCGAATAAAAAGATACCCTTTTCCTTTGAAAGGAGGAAACCAAAGTGGATATTGCCTTTATCACAACTCTTTTCATTATAGGGTTTATTGGTGCCTTTATTTCCGGAATGATTGGTATTGGCGGAGCAGTTATTAATTATCCAATGCTATTGTACATTCCTTCTTTAGTGGGAGTGATGTCATTAACTGCCCATGAAGTTTCAGGGATAGGGGCTATTCAAGTTTTTTTTGCGACACTCGGCGGTGTTTGGGCTTATCGTAAGAGTGGTCTTCTAAATAAAGCATTAATGATTTACATGGGAAGCAGCATCCTTTTAGGGAGTGTATTGGGGAGTTACTTTTCTCATTATATATCTGAAAAAGGAATTAACTTTATATACGGAATTCTGGCTATTATAGCAGTTATTTTAATGTTTATACCTAAAAAAGGACAAAAAGGACAAGAACATAGCGAAGATAAGGAAGTGATATTTAATAAATGGTTGGCTTCTTCCTTAACGTTTATCATTGGTGGCGTATCAGGTATTTTAGGAGCTGGCGGCGCCTTTATCCTAGTCCCCATTATGTTATCGATTTTAAATATTCCTGTTAGAGTCACAGTCGCTTCATCTCTTGCGATTACATTTCTTTCATCTATTGGCGCAACAGTTGGTAAAGTAATCACGGGCCAGGTTCTTTTTGTACCAGCTCTGGTTCTTATGATTGCTAGTTTAATTGCATCTCCTATTGGTGCATCAGTTGGGCAAAAAGTAAATACAAAATTCCTGCAATGGATTTTAGCGCTATTAATAGGTGCGACAGCTATTAAAATTTGGTTAGAGCTTCTTTGATATGAGTCAGCTGGTAAAATGAAAGATTAAAAGATTCATCACTCGTTGGTTTCTTATTAATGTTATGACACTTGGCCACGTTCAATAAATGTTTCAAGTGCTTGATGAAATTCTTTTTGATAATGGTGACTTGGACAAGTCTAAACTATAGTACCATGAAATGCATTTGACTTAGTGGTGTCCAGTGTTGTTTTGCATTAAGACAGCATTCATAAAATAAAGAGACCATAACTTCATCTTTGATCACCTTTTTTAAAACATTTTAATCCTGATTGGTTTAAGGGGTATGGTATGTGATGGGTATAATGAGTCAATATAAATTATGTCTATTTTGTGCCCAAAATAAATAGAGGGACTCGAACTAAAAAAGAGGATGCCAAACTATATAGGTATCTTTGTTTGCTTTAGAGTTATTATATTTGAATATGACATGCCACGTAACAACACGTTATTGCACATATAATTATGAAGCAACTACTAAGGCAGATTCTTCTCTCTTTTAACACCATATCCAATCAGCCTCAAATGTAATATAATGTTGCCAAACCATATTGGTTGTGGCACCGAGGAGGAAATGATAGGTGGTTTATTTCGTAGCATTTTTTTGTTTTGCTATTACACTTCATAATATTGAGGAAGCTATTTGGTTACCTGAGTGGTCACAACAATCTTCAAAGTTTCAAAAGCCAGTAACTTCAAATGAATTTCATTTTGCTGTCATTGTTATAACTATGTTGGCTTATTTATCTGCATTTGGTTTTTTATATATGCCAGAATCAGATATTGCAAAATGGATTTTCATTGGCTTTCTAGGTTCTATGGTTATCAACGCTATTTTTCCACATCTTATCGCAACTGTTGTAATGAAAAAGTATGCACCTGGACTTCTTACGGGCTTATTGCTTAACATTCCAGTAAACTCATTAGTTATTTATCAAATGTTTTTAAAGAATTTGATTGTATGGAAGGAGTTAATAATATCTACGTTGGTTGTAGGAATTATTTTATTAGCACTTATTCCATTATTATTTAAAGTTGGTGATAAAGTATCTCTATAATGAGTTTAAATTGGTAAGGATTGAGGAAAAAGGTGAAAATTTTCTAAATGAGGGATTATTCTGTTATATCGGATTTCTACAAAACAATGTCTTAAGTCATCGTTGATTTTGGTGCCCAATTAGTTGCCCTGAATTCATGAAAAAGGATAAAATAGGTGTAAATAAAGTTGCAATTTTAAAATTAGAATCAATTCATTATCGTAAAAGCAATAATAACTAATTGGCAAAGAAAGGATAATCAGTCTAATGAAAACATTAGTTATCGTTATACATCCTAACTTGGAAACGTCTGTTGTCAACAAAACCTGGATGAATCGTTTAAAGCAAGAGAAAGACATTACGGTTCATGACCTGTACGGTGAATACCCTAATTTTATCATTGATGTAGAAAAAGAGCAGCAGCTCCTGTTAGATCATGAGCGTATCGTTTTTCAGTTCCCAATGTATTGGTACAGCAGTCCCGCGTTACTCAAACAATGGGAAGATGATGTGTTAACACATGGCTGGGCTTATGGAACTGGAGGAACTAAATTGCATGGAAAAGAACTACTCTTAGCTATCTCCTTAGGCGCACAGGAATCTGATTATCAAGCAGGCGGAGAATATAATATCACGATCAGCGAGCTTATCAGACCGTTTCAAGTCACTGCTAACTATATAGGAATGCGTTTTCTTCCTGCGTTTACACAATATGGGACACTTCATCTTTCAAAAGAAGATGTTAAGAACAGTGCGGAGAGATTGGTTGACTATCTTAAAGCCGAGCATTAATCCGGTATTCGCGAGGGAAGCTGAAACAAATGATGTGTTATGAAAATAAGGGTTTGTGACAGATTTTCATAAACTTAATTTCAAAGTTACATCGAATACTTAATTCAGGGGGGCATAGTGCGAGGGCTTAAAATTAATTAAAGCAGGGCAATGAGTACGTATTTCTTAATGAAATGTAGAGTTCCTTGGTCTCTAATAGGTACCCGATTAGTGTCCAGAATTCTGAAAAATGATGAAAATAAGTATAAATAAAGTAAACATATGCTTTGAATAAAAGCTTTTGTAACTCATGATATGTTTTTACTATGTTGAGGGACTAGTGGGCGTGGTATATGTCAGAAAAGAAACCGATGATTCAAAGGTGTTTTGACCCCTGTTTATGAGACAGGGATCAAAACACCTTTTAAACATCATTATTACCTTCCTCTGATAATGAAATATAAAAAAGTTACCAGCAACTCTCTGCGGCATCTTGCCGTGTTCAATTGTTTAGTCCTTTTTTTTCATAATCTTTACAAATCTGAAAAAGTCATCATCATTCAGTAGGGGCTTGTCATCTTCACGTCCATTGCGATGCATATGCGGATCAGAGTGATGTTCATTGTAGAACTCTACGATATGAAATCCACACTTATTCACATAGAAGTTGATATTTCGCTTTTCGAAATAAGGTGTCACGGTTTCCCAAAGCACAGTATCCGGATACTGTGCTTCAATGGCTTTCCAAGCAGAAAGACCAATCCCTTGGCTGTGATATTCTGGAGATACATAGAATAAATCTAGCGAATTATGATTTGTTTGGCTGTTGATACGTACTACTGCACCACCGACATTCTTACCATCCTGAAGAATATGATATACCACTGCTCCGGGAGCATTGAAAGACTCCTGAACATCATTGTCCGATGGAATCGGCCCATCTTCGCAATCACCGAACGTTTCAATCACGGCGATCGCAAAGGCTTCTTGTAATTTTTTTTGGAATTCTGGCAGATCAGATTCCTTTGCTAGTTCCAGAATAACTTTTGGTTCATTTTTAGTTTTCATGATTGTTCACTCCCTCAGTTGCTAAAATATAGAGTTCAGTCGTTCAGTAAAACATTCGAGCTGCTCTGCGAGGCCTTTTCACAAAAAAGTGATTCCATCGCTCTTTCTTCCGCGGTAAATTTGGCGTTAAAATACTTCAAAAGCTTTCTCCTGTCTTTTTGTATGATTCTTTTTCTTTGTTTCATTGGAAAACAAGCTGCATGTAACCCTAATTTACTATTGTTCACTACCGTTTTAAGTGTCGTATGCGGGATTTGTCATCATTCTCGAATTTTTCCTGCGAAAAGTTACAAAAATAGTCGAATGAGGCGCCTTTGACTATGAACATGCGTAAAAGATTCAATTTAGATTCGATCATGAGCAATGCACATTGAGTAAACTCTGGTGGATTTATTAGCCCAAAGAAGCCTAAATGATATAAAAATAACTAGTCCATATATCAAATCTGTCCGTTTAATGCCCGCTTCATTCAACAACACTAATTTGAAGTCATGCAATCTGTGCAAGGGGGTTATTTCTGAATAGATTTTTCCGAATGCAGCGGAGTTGCTTTGGGACTCCCGTTTACTTTGCCGTACGTCAGCTTGCGCCATACTAATTCCATCGGACCGTACCTAAACCGTTTCAACCACAATGTACTAAAGCTCATAAGAACGAAGTACACGGCCAGACTGAACATGAACGTGCCGGCGGATTGAATATGATCCGCAAGCCCGAATCCGTACCTGAGGAACAGAACTGTTCCAATGATAGAGTGAAGCAGATAACAGGTCAATGACATCCGTCCGACTTTGGTGAATATCATCATAGGGCCTCGCAGCTGAGGAACGTATAGAAACAGCATTGCAAAAGTGCTCATATAAAACATACTTCCGGTTAAGCCGCCATTTTGACCCAAGACAGAGGAAATGTCCTTCCACAGCATATTCTCAGAAAGATTAAACATGTCTAGTAATATACTGCTTTGTGTTATGAGAAAAGCGATTGTGCTAATGATCCAGATACGCTTCCATATAGGCTTTTTCGCTTCCATGTCTTTGAAAAATTCCATCTTAACAAAGTACACGCCCAGCAGAAACATGAGAAACATGGAATAGATCATAGAGAAAGAGCCGGCAGCCATCGTGACCATATCTGTCCACCGAGTGCTGATAGATTCCATGTAGGTAAGGCTGCTGTGGCTAAACAAAGTAAACTCTGAAAAATTCGGGTTTTTTGACCCTGCAGTATTGATGACATTGTACAACATTGTGAAAACAGGAGTCAGGAATTGAAACACGATAAGTGCGATAATCCATCTAAGCACCGTTTTGGCCGTGCGTTTATAGAAGGCGAGTAACAGGAAGCCACTTACGGCGTAAAAGGCCAATATGTCACCGACCCAAACAAATGTGATGTGCAAAATGCCAAATCCCAACAGGATAGATAACCTGCGGGCAAACAGCTTGTTGGGACTCTCTACCTTCTGCGCGGCTCGATCCATAAAGATCATAAACCCGACTCCGAACAGGAAGGAGAATAACGTAACGAATTTCCCTTCGGCAAACCAGGAAACCAGCTTATGCAGTACGTCATCGGAGGCCATTTCGAATCCCTTTACTGAATCTACGATCAGAAAATAATTGACAATAATAATGCCAAGCAAGGCAAATCCTCGTACGATGTCCAGAAAATGAACCCGTTCCCGCAGACTCACCGGTTGCCCGCGTCCTTCTTTTTGTACAATCATATCAATACTCCTTTCCCATTTATCACGGCAATGTGTAGTGCGGATCTGAAAAACTTGAGCCTTACAATGGATAAATATAAAGACCGAATCTTAACAATTTATGAAGAGTCATCATTTTTTTTAGAAAATGTGACAAATTTGTGGCGAGCATCAGCTTTCATAAATTGTTAAGATTTACGTAGTATCTTATAACGTACTTATTACTATGAACGATATATAGTAAGGACACACGAGAAATAACAACAAGAATCATGAGGTGAGAGAGACATGGCCTATCGAATATTAGTCGTAGAGGATGATGAGGATATTGGTGATCTTTTGGAGGAATCCCTTACACGTGCAGGTTACGAGGTGCTAAGAGCCAAGGATGGAAAGCGAGCATTGCAACTTGTGAATGACTCGCTTGATTTGGTTATTTTGGATATTATGATGCCAGGCATTTCGGGAATTGAAACATGTCAGCACATCAGGAAATCCTCTAACGTCCCGATTCTGTTTCTGACGGCCAGATCGAGTACACTCGATAAAACTGAGGGATTACTCGCCGGCGGCGATGATTATATGACTAAACCATTCTCGGAAGAGGAACTTCACGCTAGAGTGATTGCTCAATTACGCAGATATACTATCTATCAGGAAAAGAAGGAACAGGAAGAAACATTTCTTATCGGGGGCAAACTAAGAGTGAGCGAAGAATTTAATGAGGTGTGGAAAGAGGAGAAGCAAATCAAGTTGTCAGATCTGGAGTATCGTATCCTGAAACTTCTGATGAGCAAACGCAACAAAATATTTTCTGCCCAAAATATATATGAGAGTGTGTGGGGACAGCCTTACTTTTACTGTTCCAACAATACGGTGATGGTGCATATACGGAAGCTGCGCTCCAAAATTGAGGATGATCCGGCACGTCCGGTTTATATAAAAACTGAATGGGGAAGAGGATATCGATTTGGCGCATCTTAAATTTACGCTAACCAAAAAACTGGCTTTGCTGATAATGGTTGCTGCGATTGTGAGTGGTGTGATCTTTCTGACGTTGCAAAAGATCACAGATGATCTGATCGAGGGATATCTGAGTTCGGAAGAGTATTATCACGAGGAGTCAGCAAGATACATTCAAAAATTCAGCAAGTACGTTTCAGAAAATGAGTTGTCTACATCAGATAGAAAAGCGTTTGGCGAGTGGGTCAAAAAAGAAAATTACATTAACCTCACCATATTCAAGGATCAGGAGCTGCAATATGATTCTATTTATTCCGAATCGGATTATGGAAAGGAAAAGCTGACTCAGTACGCTCAAAATCATTCACATCCTGTCAAGTTTAGCGATGGTGAAGGACGAGTCATTATCGACGGTTTCTACTCTTCCCGATATTATGATCTGGCTTTTGCATTGGATTTGTTCGGGGCAACCCTCATCTTTTTAATTATTGTTCTCTTCGGAATTCGCCAAAGTCTTCGCTACCTTAAAACGATTCACCAAGAGATTCATATTCTTGAAGGGGGCGAACTGGACTACGAGATGACGATAAAAGGGCATGATGAATTAGCGATGATTGCAAAGAGCATTGAGGATCTGCGGAAAGCTTTCCTGGATAAACTTAAAGCTATCGAGGAATTGCAAGCTGAGAGCCGCAGCCTGGTTACCGAAATGTCGCACGATATGCGCACACCGCTGACGTCGCTGATCATGAATCTGGAGTTTGCCAAAAAAGAGGGAGGCGAAGCGGGTGCCAGCAAAGATCGGTATGTAGCCAATGCTTATGGTAAAGCACTGCAATTAAAAAGCTTGTCTGACAATCTGTTTGCGTATTTCCTGCTGGACAAGGAATATGAGGCCGATCTGGAGACCGTTGCAGTGAAAGAAGTGATCTACGATCTAATATCAGATCAGATTGCTATCCTTCATCAGGAGCATTTTCGGGTCCATATTTCAGGCGAGCTGCCGGAAACCTATATTAACGTGAATTTGGAGGAGCTTGGTCGTGTATTTGATAATGTGATGTCAAACTTATTGAAATACGCAGATCCGGAAGAAAAAATCAGCATCACGTTTGTATCGGATCAAGAGATATTTGAGATCCATGTTAGCAATACGATTAAACTTGCAGATATAACACCGGAAAGCAACGGACTCGGTGAAAGAAGCATTGCGCGAATGATGTCCCGCATGCAGGGACAGTTTCACAGTATACAAAAGAATTCTAAGTACTACATTGTGCTACGATTTTGGAACACCAAGATGTAGGCTGAGAATAAAAACCACGAATATATTGAAATAGGAGACAACATGATGAGATTTTCTAACAAATTCAAAAAGGTGCCTTACCTGTTACAAGCGCTTCTCAACGTCTGTCTGTTCTTTCTGGCGTTAGCCTTAAGCGCACTTCTGATCAGCGAGACTTGGTACATTGTGCTATTCGTATACAAGTCACTGTTCAACAAAGTGGACAGCTATTATGAGATGCTTGGAGAACTGCTTATATTCTTCATGTACTTTGAGTTCATTGCTTTGATTATCAAATACTTCAAATCAGACTTTCATTTTCCGCTTCGCTACTTCATTTATATTGGCATCACAGCTGTCATTCGTTTGATTATCATCGATCATGATCAGGCGATCTCAACGTTCTGGTGGGCGATGGCCATTCTTGCAATGATTTGTGGATTCTTTATTGCCAATAGACGAAATTCTGTTGTTGAACATTAATAAATTAGTTCGCATTATGCCGATACGCCGCCGAAATGTCCTAATTGTGAAAGGGAACTGGTACAGATTTTTATAAGTCTATCTGTTTAATGTCAGCTCTGAATGTATTTATTGGCAACTTTAACAGACATGTCCCGATGAAATAGCATTAACTGTCTGGAGATGAAAATCGCTCTTTATTTTACAAGGAAGAGGTTAAAATTCTTAATAAATAAGATGAAAAAGTTAGGATGGACGTTTATTGGGTTTTTTGTCACCATTTTTTACCATAATTGATATAAACGTATAGAAATGATAACAAATGAATATAGAGTGTGTAATGAAAATAAGCTTTCATAACCAATGAGCTAGATTTACTATATTGAGGGCCCAGTGATATAGAAAACAGATCGATGGTTCAAACCATCGGTTTTTTTATTTGTTTTCATACTCATTGAAAATCACCTCATTAGGACAAACAGGTATTACATAGCATTACCCAAGAGGTGATGCATTTTATGAAGGTGATAATCATCGAGGGACCGCAAGCTGACAAATGCATTAACGATTGCTATCATTATTTAATAAAACTTTATAGGAAGGAGATCCAGAGTGATAGCAATATATGTAAGGGTATCGACCGAGGAACAAGCGATCAAGCAAGCATCGACAGCCAGATTAAAGCCTGTATAAAGAAAGCAGGGACAAAAGATGTGCTGAAGTATGCTGACGAAGGATTTTCTGGTGAGCTTTTTAGAACGTCCTGCTTTGGATTGCTTGAGGGAGGATGCAGGCAAAGGACTTATAAGTTCAGACATTTGCTACGCTTTCTCGGAGAGCTTATCAGCTATGAAAAAAATGATTTTCATAACTCTTTCAAATAGAGAAAGCCGGAATATGAGATCCGGCCTCTTCTGCATTATTTCCCCTTCGCCTTCTTCCGCTTTTCCTTCTCTGCCCGATAAAACTCATGAAACATCTTCATCAACGCCCGCTTTTCAATCCGCGATACATAGCTGCGCGAGATACCGAGTTCTTTGGCAATCTCTCGCTGCGTTTTTTCCTTCTTCAAATCAAGTCCAAACCGACCGACAATCACTTCCTTCTCACGGTCATCTAAAATGTCAATGTATTGTTTCACTTTTTCAAGCTCCATATTGAGCTGGATCGTATCTATCACGTCTTCGTTTTCTGATTTCAAAACGTCAATCAGGCTTATTTCATTCCCTTCCTTATCCTGCCCGATCGGATCGTGAAGGGAGACGTCTTTTTTTGTTTTTTTCAATGCGCGCAAATGCATGAGGATTTCATTTTCAATACACCTCGCAGCATACGTCGCCAGCTTTGTCCCTTTACCAGCGGAATAGCTTTCAATTCCTTTTATCAGCCCGATCGTTCCGATGGAGATTAAGTCCTCTGCATCCTCACCTGTATTTTCAAATTTTTTCACAATATGGGCGACCAAGCGAAGATTATGCTCAATCAGCATGTTTCTGGCATGTTCATCCCCTTTAGCCATGAGCTCTAAGTATTTTTTTTCCTCGCTGCTTGAGAGCGGTTGTGGAAAGGCATTGTTTTTCACGTAAGATACTAAAAAGACAAGCTCTTTAACAACAAAGCCGAGCGCTGCGAAAACACCTGTCACCATCGTCACCTCCACAAAAGTATGTAGGCAAAAGCCTATATGTAAATGTATGTGACCGGGAGGCTGTCTGTGTCTGTACCGGGAAATTTCTCGCGGGGGAGTCCGGCTTTTGTAAGCAGCATACTAACTTCAAATGTTAAAAATAATCTTTATCAAGCGCCCATACATTGAAATGAACAAAGGTATGGGGGGATGGGAATGAAAAAATGGATGGCAGGCCTGTTTCTTGCTGCAGCAGTTCTTCTTTGTTTAATGGTTCCGCAACAGATCCAAGGCGCATCTTTGTATGACAAAGTGTTATATTTTCCGCTGTCTCGTTATCCGGAAACCGGCAGTCATATTAGGGATGCGATTGCAGAGGGACATCCAGATATTTGTACCATTGACAGAGATGGAGCAGACAAAAGGCGGGAGGAATCTTTAAAGGGAATCCCGACCAAGCCGGGCTATGACCGGGATGAGTGGCCGATGGCGGTCTGCGAGGAAGGCGGCGCAGGGGCTGATGTCCGATATGTGACGCCTTCTGATAATCGCGGCGCCGGCTCGTGGGTAGGGAATCAAATGAGCAGCTATCCTGACGGCACCAGAGTGCTGTTTATTGTGCAGTAATAAAGAAGAGGCTCTTTCTTGAGCCTCTGTTGTTACAATCCTTCGCCGAGCTGAATTTTTGGGGGATAGGTTTCTGCTTTTCGCCAATATTGGCGTGTGCCTTCGTCCCGTACAACGATGCCCAGCTGTGCCAGTTCGAGACGGAATTCTTCAATATCGTCTTTTTCTTCGTCCTGCAGCGCTTTGTGACGAGCTTTTAATAAGGCATGGGCGCCTTGCGATAGGTCTGGTGCATCAGGAATCCATCGGCGAAATTGATCTTTAAACGGATCACCATCTGTTGCCCATTCGTAATGATGCTGTCTAAAGGCCTTCTCAACGTTTACTGGTTTTTCATCAATTTCTTCCCGTACCAATTCATATCCGGCTGTTCCCAGGAGGACAAGCCGTTTGTGATCCATAAATACAAGAGCGATGTCATCGGAATGAATTGTTTGCACTTTTTTTCCTTTGATGAATTCCACTGTGTGATCTGTAATTTTGACAGACAGCAGCATTGCAATAACAGAATAAGCGAACCAAATCCCCGCACACATACCGAGAAGAGCAGTGATAAATGAAGCTGTAGATCCCTGAAAAGAGGTAATGAGCCGAAGCGGTCCTTCAAGAGGGATCCAGGGGAGGGATAATGCCCATTTCGCAATCTGCGGAATAAAATACCCGATTGCAAAACCGATGATTGCAAGTGCAGCGTATAAAAAGAATACAGCGGTTTTCGTAACTCCAATAAGAGTATGAGATTGATTCTGCAACATGTCACCTTCTTTTTACTGAAAAAATCGAATTCCTTCCCATATTTTAACTTAAACTGATGGTAAATCAAGGATAAAGTGATAATTATGGATATAAAGAGGTTCAGTAATAGAACTGGCAGGAGCAGTCGGCCCATGAAAAATAAAATTTACATGCGCAGACGATGTAAGCCCCATTTGTTTTCTGCGTATCACAATACAGTCCAAAGGGAACATAAAGAGTAAAGGCTTTTTAGACAATCAGGAGGAACAGATATGAAAATCGGATTAATCGGCTTAGGGAAAATGGGCATAAACATAGGAAAGCAATTCATTGACCGCAATCATCAAGCGGTTGGATATGATGTAAATCAAGCGGCTGTTGATGAACTGAAAGCATACGGGGCAGAGGGAACAACGAATCTTAAAGAGTTCATTTCTTTATTAGACCCGCCGCGTATCCTATGGGTTATGGTACCGCATGGCATTGTCGATGCTGTTTTGCGTGATGTATCACCTTTATTAAGTAAAGGCGATATGATTATCGAAGCTGGAAACTCTCATTATAAAGAATCAATTCGCCGCTACAATCAAATGAAAGAAGCGGGTATCCATTATCTCGATGCCGGAACGTCGGGCGGAATGGAAGGCGCACGGCATGGAGCCTGTTTTATGGTGGGGGGCGACCATGAAGCATGGGAGATTGTGGAACCGCTTTTTCGTGATACTGCCGTCGAAAATGGTTATCTATACGCTGGTGAAGCGGGAAGCGGACATTTTTTAAAAATGATCCATAATGGAATTGAGTATGGAATGATGGCCGCGATTGGTGAAGGATTCGAAGTGCTTGAAAACAGCCAATTTGATTTTGACTATGAGAAGGTTGCCAGAGTGTGGAATCATGGTTCTGTCATTCGTTCTTGGCTTATGGGACTGACTGAGCGAGCTTTCTCTAAGGATGCGAAACTGGATCAGATCAAGGGCATTATGCATTCCTCAGGTGAAGGAAAATGGACGGTGGAAACCGCGCTTGATCTGCAGACGGCAACGCCGGTCATCGCCATGTCACTAATGATGAGATACCGTTCTTTAACAGACGATACGTTTACAGGAAAGGTGGTTGCTGCGCTTCGAAATGAATTTGGAGGCCATGCGACAGAAAAAAAGTAAGGGGGCCAACAAGCCTCCTTATTTTTTTGGCACCTTCAGAAGATGAGGGAACTTTTTATAAATGACCAGCATGATGATCAGAATATATGTACCGTAAATGCTGATAGACAATAATTTATTGCTGGTGAAATTGGCACCTGCAATAGTGACAACAACAATATTGGGGATTTTCCCTATTAAAGACGCAAAGAAAAAAACATGCCAGCGAACCTGGCTCAGCCCGCAGATCACGTTCATTACAAGTGAAGGTATGACAGGTATCAGCCTTCCTAATAAAACAGCGGTAAAAGCGTTTTTGTTGAAGGAAGCCTCGTAGCTTTGTATGGCAGGATAGGCCTGAACTTTTTTTCTGGCCCAATCTCTAAAACTGTACCTGGCGAGAAAAAACAGCAATATTGTACCAAGCATTGAGCCGGTCAGTGTAATCCAAATTCCATTTGCAGTCCCGAACACTGCGCCATTTAAAGCAGCAACCAAAGCAAACGGCACTATTGGGAAAAAAACATCGGCAGCAATCAGCAACATACTAAATAAAACGGAAAACATCCCTCCTGCTTTGATTGCATCAAGCCAAGCTTCTTTCTGAAAAAAACCGACTGCAATGATAGCGATAATCACAAGTATACCTATTACTTTTTTTAACATGTCTATGGTCACTCCCAACTTAGGTGATGTCAGGAGCCAAAACCTCCGTCATCTAAATTAGTATAACTGGTGCCATTTCAGCGGTTCAACTGAAAACCAGGTTAAGAACACAATTCTTTTTTACCTCATAAAAAAGGCTGTCCATCTCTCTGTTTTCTGCATTCTTAATAATAGGGAGGGATAGAAATGGTAACCATAAAAAAGGATTTTATACCGCTATCAAATAATAATCGTCCTGGCTATTCGATGACGCCTGCTTATATTACGGTGCATAATACAGCGAATACAGCAAAAGGCGCTGATGCGAAAATGCACGCCAATTTTGTGAAAAACCCGAGCACATCCGAAAGCTGGCATTTTACAGTTGACGATTCAGTCATTTATCAGCATCTCCCGATAGATGAAAACGGCTGGCATGCGGGAGACGGTACAAACGGGACAGGAAACCGCAAATCGATCGGGATTGAAATCTGCGAAAATGCTGACGGCGATTTTGAAAAAGCAACATCAAATGCCCAGTGGCTGATCAGAAAGCTGATGAAGGAAAACAATATTCCGTTACATCGTGTTGTTCCCCACAAAAAATGGTCCGGGAAAGAATGTCCGCGGAAACTCTTGGACCACTGGAACTCTTTTATAAACGGAATTTCTTCCTCGGATACACCTCCAAAAGAAACTTCACCATCATATCCTCTGCCGTCTGGGGTTATAAAGCTCACTTCGCCTTATCGAAAGGGCACAAACATTCTCCAGCTGCAAAAGGCTTTAGCTGCACTTCACTTTTATCCTGATAAGGGAGCCAAAAACAATGGCATAGATGGAGTTTACGGACCGAAAACAGCGAATGCCGTCAAGCGTTTTCAGCTCATGAACGGATTAACTGCAGACGGGATTTATGGGCCAAAAACAAAGGCCAAGCTTAAATCGAAGTTAAAGTAAATGCAGGATTTAACGGATAACCTGTTTCCAGTGCGGATTCAGGTTATTTTCTTTTCTTTGGTTTGTGTGTTTTTCAGATTGGAAAGAAGGGAATTTTAAAAAATCATCAGCTGCGCCGCAATGAAAGCAGAATGATATTCACTGAGGGGGACACGTTAACTATAGGAAAAAACAGTGATAGCGAAAAACTCTTCATTGAACGAAGAGAAACAGAGGTATAACATTAAGGTGAGGCTTTTGGGGGTGTAAAGATGAAACATTTTATCATCCTTTTCCTTCTGCTGTTTGTTACAGCAGGATGCGAGGGAAGGGGATACGAAGACGTTGTAGCATTTGGTGACAGCAATACGCGTGGCTCTAATTGGGATTATCGCGATTATCCAAAAGCACAGCAGTGGGTCAATATATTAAAAACAGCTGAGCGCGGTAACCTTGATATACTCAATGCGGGAATCGGCGGACAGACGACAGAGGATGCCCGTCTCCGATTTCAGACAGATGTGCTGGATCAAAAACCGAAGTATTTGTTTATTATGTTCGGCACCAATGACGCTGCCATACTGACTGAGGGGAAACCGAGAGTGTCGAAGCAGCGTTTTAGAGAAAATCTGGTTTATTTTATTGAAGAAAGCAGAAAACACGGGATCAAGCCAATCTTAATGACGTGTATCCCAATTATAGAAGGTAATGGGAAGCATCATCTGTTTTACTATTCCAGATATCAAGCAGCTGCTTTTGAACCAAAAGGCGGAGCAAGGAAATGGCACAACTCATATAACGATATTACAAGAGATGTGTCGAAGCGCCTGGATGTCCCTCTTGTAGATAACTGGAAGCATTTTATAGAAGCAGACGGCGGAAAAGCAACTGATGAAGCGCTTATCCAATCTGGTTTAATAGATCCTTCTGGAAATCATATGACACCTAAAGGGGCAAGGATCGTATATGAAGGAATACAAGATGGGCAGATCCTGCAGCGTTGAGCCGGACAACCGCCTAGTCCGATTTATTTCTCCTACATAGGCTGTTATAAAACCTTATTAAGGAGGCGCTTCACATGTATGGCGCAGGCAGAGCATATGGATACGCTTTTATTGTTGTTTTAGTTGTTGTTCTCCTGGTTGTGGGCGGCATATACTGGTTAGCATAATAACCGGCCCTTTAAAACACCTCTTTTTAGGGGTGTTTTTTGCTGAAAGTAGTAGTAAAGCGCGCAGCCAAAGTGATATAATATCAGTCATCTGAGTAAAAAAAGGAAATACGCCCGGAAAAAATAGACAAATTCCTATTAAGAAGATACGGAAATAATATGTCCGAGCGATCTTCTTTTTATTTCGTTTTCAATTAACTCGATAAAGTCACGGTTTAAATTCATTTCGGTGGCTTTGAAATAAGATTCTATTAGTAATTCATCAGACAGTTTTCTCATGCTAGGAACCCAATTAATGGGAGAGGCACCTCCTTAAAAGTTGGAATCATTCATGATTTTAACGCATACAATGATAAGTTGCGTTCATCTGAGGTTGAAGTTATCTTTAATCTACCATGAAATGCATATAAGAACAATCGTTCTGTTATCCACACCAAAAAGTGGATAACTTGTGAGTATCGTGTTTATAATTTGTCTAAAGAGTGATGTAATAAGAGTGGATAGTGTGTGTAAATTTATCCACACCTGGTGAAGAAACCCAATTTTTGTCGAAATTTTTTTGCTCAGTTTTTCTTTAGGCGCAAGTTCGATTTTTTTCGACAATCATTTTGAAAGAAAGAAAAAGGGAAGGGTGCGGGTTTTGTTAAAAAAGTTTTTTTTACCTGACGAGTTTGTAAAAAATATTTTTCATATTACACCTGAGAAATTAAAGGAACGAAATGTAAAAGGGATTATTACTGACCTGGATAATACGCTTGTTGAATGGGACAGACCGAATGCGACGCCGCGATTGATCGAGTGGTTTGAAGAAATGAAGGAACACGGCATTAAAGTGACAATTGTCTCTAATAATAACGAAAGAAGAGTGAAACTTTTCTCAGAACCGCTTGGAATCCCATTCATCTATAAAGCAAGAAAACCGATGGGTAAAGCCTTTAATAGAGCGGTGCGCAATATGGAGCTGAAAAAAGAGGACTGCGTTGTCATCGGAGACCAGCTGCTGACCGATGTACTCGGGGGAAACCGAAACGGCTACCATACGATTTTGGTCGTGCCAGTCGCTTCCTCTGACGGATTCATTACGCGCTTTAACCGCCAGGTCGAACGCAGAATACTGAGTGCTCTCAAACGAAAAGGGCACATTCAGTGGGAGGAGTAAGAAATGGAAAAGGTTGTTTGTATCGGGTGCGGAGTTACGATCCAAACCGAGGACAAAACAGGTTTGGGGTACGCGCCGCCTGCATCGCTTACGAAAGAAAATGTGATTTGCCAGCGTTGCTTCAGACTGAAAAACTATAATGAAATACAAGATGTCTCCTTAACTGATGATGATTTTTTGAACATTCTTCACGGTATTGGAGAAACGGACTCTCTTGTCGTAAAAATTGTTGATATTTTTGATTTTAACGGCAGCTGGATTAATGGGCTGCAGCGCTTGGTGGGGGGAAACCCTATCTTATTAGTTGGCAATAAAGCGGATATTTTGCCTAAGTCACTGAAAAGAGAACGTCTGATCCAATGGATGAAGCGTGAAGCGAAAGAGCTTGGCTTAAAACCGGTTGACGTATTTTTGGTTAGTGCGGGACGCGGCCAGGGAATCAGAGAAGTAATTGACGCGATTGAGCATTACCGCAATGGAAAAGACGTCTATGTTGTCGGATGTACAAATGTAGGAAAGTCAACCTTTATTAACCGGATTATTAAAGAAGTGTCAGGTGAAGAAGATATTATTACAACATCCCAATTTCCTGGCACAACCCTTGATGCGATTGAAATCCCGCTGGATGACGGTTCATCGCTTTATGATACACCGGGAATTATCAACAACCATCAAATGGCGCATTATGTCAATAAAAAGGATCTGAAAATATTATCTCCTAAAAAGGAGCTGAAGCCTCGCACATTCCAGCTTAATGATCAGCAAACACTGTATTTTGGCGGACTTGCAAGGTTTGATTATGTGTCTGGGGAAAGATCTCCTTTTATTTGCTATATGCCGAATGAGCTGATGATTCATAGAACAAAACTTGAAAATGCAGACGCGCTTTATGAAAAGCATGCAGGGGAATTGCTCACACCTCCGGGTAAAGATGAAATGGATGAGTTTCCGGAATTGGTCGCCCATACGTTTACGATAAAAGACAAAAAGACAGATATCGTTTTCTCTGGGTTAGGCTGGGTTACTGTCCATGACGCCGATAAAAAGGTAACTGCATACGCGCCAAAAGGCGTTCATGTATTTGTTCGACGTTCATTAATTTAAGAAAAGGGGAGAGGAGTATGAAAAAGCTGTACGGGGTTATCGGAAATCCGATTGGCCATTCTATGTCACCTGATATTCATAACGCATCATTGAAAGACCTCGGGCTTGACGGACATTATCATGCCTTCAAGGTAGAAGAGAATGATCTGGAGGATGCGGTAAAAGGAATAAGAGCTCTAGGCGTACAAGGAATCAATGTGACTGTTCCGCACAAGGTTTCCATTATGGATTATCTGGATCATATTGATGAGAGTGCAAAAGTGCTCGGTGCCGTAAACACGGTCAGAAGAGAGGGAGATAAGCTTGTCGGATACAATACCGATGGGGAAGGCTTCGTGAAGTCATTAATGAAGGTATTAGACAAGCCCATCTCTGAACTGTCATTCTTAATGATCGGCGCTGGCGGAGCGGCGAGAGCCATTTTTACAACAATTGTCCGAAATACCCCGAAAAAATTTGACATTTGCAACCGGACGTTAGAAAAAGCAAAGCGGCTTACAGAAGCTACTCCCTCGTTTCACAATAAAGAAGTATTAAGCATAAAAGAAGCAGAAGAACGTCTTGAGCAGTATGATGTTATCATCCATACAACGTCTGTGGGCATGTATCCGAACGTGGACGATGTGCCGCTTTCATTACAGCGTGCCGCGAGCAGTGCCGTCGTATGTGATATCGTGTATAATCCAATACAGACGGCCCTTTTAAAAGAAGCAAGCCAAAAAGGCTTGAAAACACTCGACGGTGTGGGCATGTTTGTTGAACAGGCAGCATTGTCTTTCCAATTGTGGACTGGACAAGAGCCTGATATTGAAAAAATGAGATCCATTGTAATAGGAAAATTAGGAGGAACAGAATGTTAACAGGTAAACAAAAACGTTTTTTGCGTTCTAAAGCGCATCATTTAACGCCGATTTTTCAAGTAGGTAAAGGCGGAGTAAACGACAACATGATTAAACAAATTGCTGAGGCGCTTGAAGCGAGAGAGCTGATTAAAGTCAGCGTGCTTCAGAATTGCGAAGAGGATAAAAACGATGTAGCGGAAGCTCTTGTAAAAGGAAGCCGCTCTCAATTGGTGCAGACAATCGGCAATACGATTGTGTTATATAAGGAATCAAAGGAAAATAAACAAATCGAGCTTCCTTAAAGGTGGTTGAAATGAAGAAAATCGGAATTTTCGGAGGCACGTTTGACCCTCCGCATAATGGTCACCTCTTAATGGCGAATGAGGTGCTGTACCAGGCGGGGCTTGATGAAATTTGGTTTATGCCTAATCAAATTCCGCCGCATAAACAGAACGAAGACTATACCGACAGCTTTCATCGCGTGGAAATGCTAAAGCTTGCAATTCAATCTAATCCGTCCTTTAAGCTGGAGCTTGTTGAAATGGAAAGAGAAGGACCGTCATATACCTTTGATACCGTTTCTTTACTGAAGCAGCGTTATCCAAATGATCAGCTGTTCTTTATTATCGGCGCTGATATGATTGAATATTTGCCTAAATGGTATAAGCTGGACGAGCTGCTGAACCTCATTCAATTTATTGGAGTAAAGCGCCCCGGTTTTCATGTTGAAACCCCTTATCCGCTTCTCTTTGCAGACGTTCCGGAATTTGAGGTATCATCAACTATGATAAGGGAACGGTTTAAAAGCAAGAAGCCCACTGACTACTTAATCCCTGATAAAGTGAAGAAGTATGTAGAGGAGAATGGTTTATATGAATCGTGAGGAGGCACTTGCATGCGTGAAGCAGCAATTGACCGAACACCGATATATCCATACGGTTGGCGTGATGAACACGGCGATCGAACTTGCGGAGCGTTTTGGAGCCGATTCTAAAAAAGCGGAAACAGCGGCAATCTTTCATGATTACGCCAAATTCCGCCCGAAAGAAGAAATGAAACAAATTATTGCGCGAGAAAAAATGCCTGCGCATTTATTGGATCATAATCCGGAGCTCTGGCACGCTCCGGTCGGCGCTTATTTGGTCCAAAGAGAGGCAGGGGTTCAAGATGAAGACATTCTTGACGCCATTAGGTATCATACCTCAGGGCGCCCCGGCATGACACTTTTAGAAAAAGTCATTTACGTTGCCGATTACATTGAGCCAAATCGGGCATTTCCCGGTGTCGATGAGGTGCGTAAGCTTGCTGAGACAGATTTGAATCAAGCGCTGATTCAGTCCATTAAAAATACAATGGTTTTTCTTATGAAAAAAAATCAACCGGTTTTTCCAGACACATTTTTAACATATAACTGGCTTGTGTCTGGCAGCTGAACAGGAGGAATTTGTGAATGAACCAAAAGTCCATTTTAAAGATCGCAGCTGCGGCTTGCGACGATAAACGGGCAGAGGATATTTTAGCACTGGATATGGAAGGTATTTCTCTGGTTGCTGATTATTTTCTGATCTGCCACGGAAATTCAGATAAACAGGTGCAGGCGATTGCCCGTGAAATCAAAGATCAGGCTGAAGAAAACGGCATTCAAGTCAAAAAGATGGAAGGCTTCGATGAAGCAAGATGGGTGCTCGTTGACCTTGGCGATGTGATTGTCCATGTCTTCCACAAGGATGAAAGAAGCTACTACAACCTGGAAAAGCTGTGGGGAGACGCTCCGCTCGCAGATCTTGAGCTTGGAATGAACCAATGATTTACCAAGGCTTTGCAAGCGTGTATGACGAGTTAATGTCTCACGCGCCTTACGATCAATGGACAAAATGGATTGAAGCATCTCTCCCGGAAAAAGGCCGTATTCTCGATCTGGCATGCGGCACGGGGGAAATCTCCATCCGGCTTGCCGAAAAAGGCTTCGAGGTTACAGGCATCGATCTCAGCGAAGAGATGCTTTCTTTCGCCCAGCAAAAGGTATCGAGTAGCCAGCCTATTTTATTTCTTCAGCAGGATATGAGAGAGATTACCGGCTTTGACGGTCAGTTTGACGCTGTTGTGATATGCTGTGACTCATTAAATTATTTAAAAACAAAAAATGATGTGATCGAAACCTTTAACAGTGTTTTTCGGGTATTAAAGCCTGAAGGCATTCTGCTGTTTGATGTTCATTCATCTTTTAAAATTGCGGAAGTCTTTCCGGATAGCACAT
This sequence comes from Bacillus sp. LJBS17, assembly GCF_019334685.1. Lineage (NCBI taxonomy): Bacteria > Bacillati > Bacillota > Bacilli > Caryophanales > Bacillaceae > Bacillus > Bacillus sp. LJBS17. The sequence continues at coordinate 2,600,615 of NZ_CP079759.1, read as the reverse complement.
TTGCTGACCAGGACGAAGATATCAGCTATATTTGGCAGAGCTTTGCCGGAAGTGACGAGCTTTCTGTCATTCATGATATGTCGTTTTTTGTGTGGAACGGAGAAGCGTATGATCGTTTTGATGAGACACACGAGCAAAGAACGTTCCCGGTGGAAGAATACGAAGAAATGCTTAAGAACTGCGGCTTTCAGCTCCATCGCGTGACAGCTGATTTTACGGATACCGAGCCATCAGCACAATCAGAACGCCTCTTTTTCAAGGCGCAGAAATCAAAAACCATCGTTTCTTAAAACGATGGTTTTTTAAAATGCTTTTTTATGCTTTTGCAGTACAGACGAAAGTATGACATACTCGTCTACACATGAAACTGCTTTTTCACTGCAGAAATATCCTCCTCGTACTTCATATGAGTATTTTGAAATACCCGGTGAAACATATCCTGCACACCGCTTTCCAGCGCTTTAATGCCTTCTCCTGTTACACCGCCTTTAACGCAAACCTTTTCCTGTAATGCAGGCAGGGTATACAATTCGGTTTCTAACAGTTTTCCCATTCCGACAAGCATTTCCTTACACATCAAAATCGCGTCCTGTTTAGATACTGATGTTTCCGTGACAGCTGCATCTATAAACCGCTGAATCAGATAGCTCATAAAAGCGGGGCCGCAGCTTACGATGTCTGATGCAACCCTTGTGATGTCACTTTCAATTTGCAGCGGATGAGAGATATGCTGCATCAGCTCATTGATTTTCGTTTTTGCAGATTCGCCGCAGCTTGTGCCGAACGTGACGAGAGAAACACCTGCCAGCGCTCTGTTCGTAATACTTGGGATCACTCGCGCCACTTGACACGGCACATATTGTTCGAGCTGTTCGGTTTGAACGGGGCTTGTAATTGAAATGAGAATATGATCTTTTCTTAAATAAGGTAGCGCTCTTGCCAGTAAAGGATATATATCCAGAGGCTTAACACAAATAAAAATCATCTCATTTTCAGAAACGAGCTTTTCGAGGCTTTCGGTAACGTTGATGCTGTTGTAGCGGTTTTTTATGTGCAACGCTTTTTCAATTGTGCGGTTTGTAATTGTCATGTTTGAGGGATCGGCCGCTTTTGATTCAATAAATGATTCGATAAGGATCGTACCCATATTTCCTGTGCCGATAAAGCCTATCTTCAATGGTTTCCCCTCCTTTGAGCTATTATCCTCTAAACCATATGTGTTATGAAAATAAAATATGACGAAAGCGGGGAACATGCACGATGAATTGGTTGAATCAGCATAAGAAAGCAATTGTTTTAGCGGCTTCTGCGGCTGTTTTCACAGCGATTATGATCTTTCTGGCCACAGGGAAAAATAAAGAGCCGGTGAAGCAAGCTGTACCAACAGAGGCAGAAAATACAGTGGTAAAGCAGGAAGCAAACAACGACGAGTCAAGCGAAACAATTGTGATAGACATCAAAGGTGCTGTTCAGCATCCAGGCGTTTATGAAATGCGTACAGGGGACAGAGTATCTCAGGCAATTGAGAAAGCAGGCGGGACCAAAGAACAAGCAGACGAAGCGCAAGTAAATTTGGCGGAGATTCTGCAGGACGGGACAGTGGTGTACATCCCGAAAAAGGGAGAGGAAACAGCAGTGCAGCAAGGTGGCGGAGGGTCTGTCCAAAGCGATGGAGGGAAGGGAGCGCTGGTGAATATCAATACAGCAACCTTAGAGGAGTTACAAGGCATCTCAGGGGTGGGGCCATCCAAAGCTGAAGCTATTATTGCATACCGGGAAGAAAACGGGCGTTTCCAAACAATTGAAGAAATCACTAAGGTTTCAGGAATAGGTGAAAAGTCATTTGAGAAAATAAAGTCTTCCATTACAGTAAAGTGATTTGACGGTCATGCATTATGATAGGTAAACTATAGGTCAGGCAACACAACATTTGGAGGGAACAACGTGGAACGAATTTCATGGAATCAATACTTTATGGCTCAAAGCCATTTATTGGCGCTGCGCAGCACATGTCCGAGATTATCTGTCGGCGCTACTATAGTCAGAGACAAACGCATGATAGCAGGAGGCTACAACGGGTCAATCGCGGGCGGTGTACATTGTGCAGATGAAGGATGCTTAATGATAGATGATCATTGCGCAAGAACGATTCACGCTGAAATGAATGCGATTCTTCAATGCTCTAAGTTTGGGGTGCCGACTGATGGAGCGGAGATTTATGTGACGCATTATCCGTGCATTCAATGCTGCAAATCTATTATTCAAGCTGGTATCAAAACGGTTTATTATGCTGAGGATTACAAAACACATCCGTATGCGCAGGAATTATTTGAACAGGCGGGTGTAACTGTTGAACAGGTTGAACTCGATGAAATGATCGTTGATCTGAAAAACAGAGAAAAGCTTTCATTTGTAGCGGGTCTTATAGGGAAATTGGCCGATGCCGGTTTAGCGGAGGAAGAATTGAAAAAGATACATGAACAGGCGAATACACTTTTCACGAGCTACGTGTGATGAATGCGTAATTCGCGTTTGTTATTGCCTATGGCGGCAGCTTCGGCAACGGCTGGAATTACTGCCGCCGCTTATTTCCCCGCTATTTTTCTTTTCATCCTCTTTCTCCTCATCATGTTAATCAAAACGAGGCACGCTTTTCTTATTATTGTTTGTTTCTTCTCTTTTATATTGTTTTTTGTACTGTATGCAGTCACAGATTCTCAGAATGTCTCTTCCTATCGGCAGGGAACCTATCAATTCAAGGCAGTGATTGACACTATTCCCAAAATTGACGGCGACCGTATGTCTATGATGGTTGAGACACCTGATAAGGAAAAATGGGCTGCTGCGTATCGCATTCAGTCTGCTGGTGAAAAAGAACAGCTGTTATACATAGAACCAGGAATGTCATGTGAGTTGACTGGTACATTGGAAGAACCGAATCACGCAACTGTGCCGGGTGCATTTGATTATAACGAGTATCTTTATCGGCAGCATATTCATTGGAACTACTCTGTCACGTCTATCCAAAACTGCAGTGAACCTGAAAATTTTAAGTACAAGGTGCTCAGCTTGAGAAAACATATCATATCATTCACAAACAGCCTTCTGCCTCCTGATTCGGCAGGAATTGTACAGGCACTTACAGTCGGTGACAGATTTTATGTGGAGGACGAAGTGCTTACCGCGTATCAAAAGCTTGGTGTTGTCCATCTCTTGGCGATATCAGGACTCCACGTGGGGATTTTGACAGCAGGTTTGTTTTATATCATAATCCGTCTTGGTATAACTAGAGAAAAGGCGTCAATTCTGTTGCTGTTATTTCTGCCGCTCTATGTGATGTTGACCGGCGCTGCTCCTTCAGTGCTACGCGCCGCTCTCATGGCGGGTGTTTACTTAGCTGGAAGCCTTGTCAAATGGCGTGTCCACTCTGCAACTGCAATTTGTCTTTCATACATCGTCCTTCTGCTCTTCAATCCTTATCATCTCTTTGAAGCCGGTTTTCAGCTATCGTTCGCCGTCAGTTTTTCTTTAATTCTATCCTCTTCTATTTTTCATCAGGTTAAAACCTCCTTGGGGCAGCTGACAATTGTATCACTCATCGCTCAGCTGGGCTCGCTTCCGATTCTCCTATATCATTTTCATCAGTTTTCTATCATCAGCGTACCGATGAATATGTTGATGGTACCATTTTATACCTTCTGTATTTTGCCGGGAGCTGTAGCAGGTGTTCTTCTATTAAGTCTTTCCGTTTCGTTTGGGAGATTGTTTTTCAGCTGGTTTGATTTATTGATAAGCTGGACCAATAGGCTAATCACAAACATTGCAGACGTTGAAGTGTTCACGATTATGATCGCACATCCTGCACCTGTTTTGCTTTTTTTATTCACGGTCACGATCATCCTATTGCTTATGGCGATTGAAAAACGCTCCTTGTCGCAGTTGATGGTAACCGGAGGCATTTGCTGCACGGTGATGTTTCTGCTCTTTATATATCCGTGTCTTAGTTCCGAAGGAGAAGTGGATATGATAGATATTGGACAGGGTGACAGCATGTTTGTAGGTGCTCCGCATCAGCGGGGTCGTGTCTTAATTGATACCGGCGGCACTTTGTCTTACTCGTCAGAGCCTTGGCGCGAAAAACAGCATCCGTTTTCACTGGGGGAAAAGGTGCTGATTCCGTTTTTAACTGCTAAGGGAATCAAGCAGCTTGACGCTTTAATTCTGACGCACGCTGACCAAGATCATATCGGAGAGGCGGAGATTCTGCTGAAGCATCATAAAGTAAAGCGCCTCGTGATTCCGAAAGGGTTCGTTTCTGAACCTAAAGATGAGAAAGTGCTGCAGGCAGCCAGGGAAGAGGGAGTGGCAATTGAAGAGGTGAAGCGAGGCGATGTGTTGCAAATAAAGGATTTGCAGTTCCATGTACTGTCACCGGAAGCACCTGATCCGGCAAGCAAAAATAATTCATCTCTCGTTCTTTGGATGGAGACGGGCGGTATGAGCTGGATCTTGACGGGTGATCTGGAGAAAGAAGGGGAACAAGAGGTGATGAACGTGTTTCCGAATATAAAAGCAGATGTGTTAAAGGTGGGGCACCATGGGAGCAAAGGCTCTACCGGTGAAGAATTCATCCAACAGCTTCAGCCGAAAACGGCCATTATCTCAGCCGGGAAAAACAATCGGTACCATCATCCTCATCAAGAAGTTCTGCAACTATTACAGAGACATTCTATCCGCGTGCTGCGAACAGACCAAAACGGAACGATCCAATATAGATATAAAAACAGAGTTGGAACCTTTTCTGTCTATCCTCCATATGATACATCAGATATAACAGAGACGAACTAAAAAAAGACTGCCGAGAAATCAGCAGCCCGGGCAGTCGCTGTTATGAACCAACTAGGTGAATAACCGTTGCCATGACAAACAAGAAGGCGAAAAATCCGAAGGACACAACAAAACCAACAGCTGAATCTACAGCATCATTTCGTTTGCTTTGAACGTTTTTTTCAAAATCATTCAACTTTATCCCTCCTGACTGATTTAAGTATAATCGAATCGTTTTGAAAAATCTAGAAGCTTAGGTAACGTTTTCTGTTCTGGTGATTATCGCCTTTTTACAAGCTGTCCCGGGGGCTTGCGAACAGGCGTTTAATATAAATGGGGAAGCAGCAGTCAGGCTTCCTCTTTACTATTTTGCAAACTCAATTTAGGATAGAGGGGGATGATGAAAGAGAGGAAGTCGTACAACAATGGTATTTGATGTGTGGAAAAGCCTAAAAAAAGGAGATGTCCATCCGGTTTATTGCTTATACGGAAAAGAGACATATCTGCTGCAAGAAACCGTCAGCAGGATCAGACAGACGGTCGTTGATCAGGAGACAAAGGATTTCAATCTATCCGTTTTTGATCTGGAAGAGGACCCGCTGGATCAAGCGATTGCAGATGCTGAAACGTTTCCGTTTATGGGAGAGCGGCGTCTTGTCATTGTGAAAAATCCATATTTTTTAACAGGTGAAAAGAAAAAAGAAAAAATTGAGCACAACGTCAGTGCGCTTGAATCATATATACAATCACCTGCGCCTTACACAGTCTTTGTCCTGCTTGCTCCGTATGAAAAGCTTGATGAGCGGAAAAAGCTGACGAAAGCGTTAAAGAAGCACGCGTTTATGATGGAGGCGAAGGAATTAAACGCAAAGGAAACGACAGACTTTACTGTCAACCTTGCAAAAACAGAGCAGAAAACAATCGGCACGGAAGCGGCGGAGCATTTGGTTCTGCTTGTGAACGGGCATCTGTCATCGATTTTTCAGGAGATTCAAAAGCTCTGCACGTTTATTGGAGATCGTGAAGAAATTACGCTGGATGATGTGAAAATGCTTGTTGCTAGAAGCCTTGAACAAAATATTTTTGAGCTGATCAATAAAATCGTCAACCGAAAACGAACTGAGAGTCTGCAAATTTTTTATGATTTGCTTAAACAAAATGAAGAACCGATCAAAATTATGGCGCTTATTTCGAACCAGTTCCGGCTGATTCTGCAGACAAAGTACTTCGCGGAACAGGGATACGGACAAAAACAAATCGCTTCTAATCTAAAAGTTCACCCATTTCGGGTAAAGCTGGCGATGGATCAAGCAAGGCTTTTTTCAGAGGAGGAGCTCCGTTCAATTATTGAACAGCTTGCCGTCATGGACTATGAGATGAAAACCGGAAAAAAGGACAAGCAGCTTCTGCTCGAACTGTTCCTTTTACAGCTGTTAAAAAGAAATGAAAAAAACGATCCCCATTATTGAGGATCGTTTTTATATTATGCAGAAAGTCCGTTCACTTTTTTCGCTAGTCTTGATTTGTATCGAGCTGCGGTATTTTTGTGTACAAGACCTGTTTTCACTGCTTTATCAATACGTTTAGCTGCTTCAGTAAGAGCAGTTTTCGCTTTGTCAGCTTCGTTGTTGGCAACAGAAGCTTCAACTTGTTTGATTGCAGTACGCATAGCAGATTTGATTGTCGCGTTATGAACGCGGCGTTCGTTGTTTGTTTTTGTACGTTTAATCGCTGATTTAATGTTTGGCATGTGTTTCACCTCCTAAGATACAACCTGTAGCACAGTGTCTTAAGGTTAAATCTTCTTCACAATAGAACAAATTGTATTCTATCAAACACACCTTTAGATTGCAATATAAATGTAAAGTATTTTTCATTGAAGGTTCTCTTTTTAGCATGATTCATTCAGCAAATGGCAACAATATAGGTACTTAATGTGAAGGAGGCCCCTGTATGAAAAAGAGTGAGCTGGATGTGAATCAGTATTTGATACGGACCGATTTGGCAGTGGAAACGAAGGAAGCAATGGCCAATCAGCAGGCTGTGCCGACAAAAGAAATTAAAGGCTTTATTGAAAAAGAGCGTGATCACGGCGGCATTAAAATCCGCACAGTTGATGTTACAAAGGAAGGCGCAGAGCTTTCGGGAAAAAAAGAAGGGCGCTATTTAACGCTTGAAGCACAGGGAATCAGGGAGAATGATTCGGAAATGCAGGAGAAGGTCTCTGCTGTCTTTGCGGAGGAATTCTCAGCTTTTCTTGAAAACCTTAATATCTCAAAAGATGCGAGCTGTTTGATCGTTGGGCTCGGCAACTGGAACGTGACACCTGATGCGCTTGGACCGATGGCAGTAGAAAATCTGTTGGTAACAAGGCACTTGTTTAAGCTTCAGCCGGAAAACGTACAGGAGGGTTACAGGCCTGTCAGTGCATTTGCACCGGGTGTAATGGGGATAACAGGAATCGAAACAAGTGACATTATTAAAGGTGTGATTGAGGAATCGAAGCCTGATTTTGTCATAGCCATTGATGCGTTGGCGGCGCGGGCGGTGGAAAGGGTCAACACAACCATTCAAATATCGGATACAGGCATTCACCCGGGATCTGGAGTGGGGAATAAACGAAAAGATTTAAGCAAAGACACGCTTGGTGTTCCGGTGATTGCTATCGGTGTTCCGACAGTAGTTGATGCCGTGACAATTGCCAGCGACACGGTGGACTACATATTAAAACATTTTGGCAGAGAAATGAAGGATAACAGGCCATCAAGATCGCTTGTTCCGGCAGGCATGACGTTTGGGAAAAAGAAAGTGCTCACTGAAGAAGATCTTCCCGATCAAAAGCAGCGCCAATCGTTCCTAGGGATTGTCGGAACCCTTCAAGAAGATGAAAAACGGCAGCTCATTCACGAGGTGCTTTCGCCTTTAGGGCACAACTTAATGGTTACGCCGAAGGAAGTCGATTCATTTATCGACGATATGGCAAATGTTTTAGCGAACGGATTAAACACAGCGCTTCATGAAAAAGTGTCACAAGAAAACAAAGGCTCCTACAATCACTAAACAGTTCTACTTCCTCTAGCTTGTTCATAGAGTAATTACTAGACAAGCGCTGGAGGGATTCAATGAGAAATAAACGCAGAAACAGACAGATTGTTGTTGCGGTAAATGGAGGGAAAGCGGTAAAAGCCATTTTTCTATTTATCGTAAGCCTTATCGTGATTTTTGTTCTATCCGGTGTGCTGACGTCTCTCCGGCCGGAACTTAGGCCGTCGTCTGACTCTTTTTATGGGATTGCTGAAGAATTGCCGGGTGACGTATTTGCACATTTGCTGCGGATGGAAAACCATTATTTCGCTTCTGACCTCTCTCAAACCGACAGCTCATTTCATCTTTCTCGTCTTTCTTTAAAGCTGGCGACGAGCATTAACCTCGAAGATCCGCGGAGCTTTCTCGGTCGGGAGCTGCCAGGGTTTGCACAATTTGATACCGAGATTTTGTTAGCTGGACAAGGAACCGATTATACGAATATGCCTGCGGAATCGCCGCCGCCGTCTAAGGTGATGGAGGAAGAAAGGGAAGCGAATTTGGCAGAGATTGAAAAACAGCAAACGCGATCAGATAATGCACAAAAAGATCCGCCCAAACAAACAACAGGTGATAAAAAGGTCGTGTTTATCTATCACACGCACAATACCGAATCATATCTCCCTCTATTAAAAGGCGAGACCGATCCTGACATGGCGCGCCATTCTAAAGCCAACGTCACGCTTGTAGGAGATATGTTCGGACAAGCGCTTGAATCCCAGGGAATCGGAGCCACAGTGAATAAAACCGATATACAGTCAAAATTGAATAAAAAAGGCTTAAACTATGCCAGGTCCTATGACGAATCAAGGCCGGTCGTGAAAGACGCCCTCGCTTCAAACAAAAATCTGCAATATATCATTGACATCCACAGAGACTCACGGCGCAAAAAAGACACAACCGCAACGATTAAAGGAAAAAGCTATGCCAGGGTAGCCTTTGTCGTCGGGAAAAAAAGCAAAAACTTCGAAGAAAACTATAAAATTGCGAGTGAGCTTCATAAACTGATGGAGAAAAAATACCCCGGACTTAGCACAGGTGTCTTTTCCAAAGGCTCGCCAGGCGATAATGGTGTTTACAATCAGGATTTAACAGATAGAGCGCTTTTGCTCGAGTTTGGCGGAGTAGATAATAATCTCGAAGAGCTGCAGCGTGCGGCTAACGCGGCCGCGGACGTATTCAGCGAAATGTACTGGGATGCTGAAAAGGTCAATGCAGCAAGCGGGGAGACGAAAAAACAATAAGAAATAGGTGGTTGATTTGATTGCATACTTTGGAAAATGCTTACTGCTTGTCGCGATCATGTTTATAGGCGTTCTGTTCGGCATGCAGCAGGCAAACAACGGGATGCTGAGTATGAAAGGCTATCATGACCCTTCACTGAAGGGGGCGTTTACGCTCACCGACGGAAAAGATAATGAAAAAGAAGCCTCAATCCTAGGAGAAACAGTCACGGCAAAAGATTTAGAAGAAAAACAAAAAGAGCTGGAAAAGGTGGAGACATTCAATATGTTTTCAAAAGCCGGACAAGCACTTTCGAACACCGTAACCAATACTGCCCAGTCAATGTATGAATGGATACGGGATATGAATCAATAAGTACGTGAAAGAGAAAAGCAGCCCAGATATGATAGGGAACTTTTCTCTTTCTTGTTTTACATTGAATCTTTACAATCCTATTGATATAATCTAAGCTAGTGTATTTTGCGTTTAATAGTAGGAGTGATAGATTGTGACAGATAAAGAAAAGCGTTTAGAGAGGCAATCGAGAATACGGAATTTCTCTATCATTGCCCATATTGACCACGGAAAATCGACCTTAGCGGATCGTATTTTAGAAAAAACGTCGGCAATCACTCAACGAGAAATGAAAGAACAATTGCTCGATTCTATGGATCTTGAACGTGAGCGGGGCATAACCATTAAATTAAACTCTGTTCAGCTTAAATATAAAGCAAAAGACGGAGAAGAATATATCTTTCATCTAATCGATACGCCGGGACACGTCGACTTCACGTATGAAGTATCCCGAAGCCTTGCTGCCTGCGAGGGAGCGATTCTTGTCGTGGATGCAGCCCAGGGGATTGAAGCGCAGACGCTCGCCAATGTCTACTTAGCGCTTGACAACGATCTTGAAATCCTTCCGGTCATCAATAAAATCGACCTTCCGAGCGCCGAGCCCGAACGTGTGCGCCAAGAGGTAGAAGACGTTATCGGCCTTGACGCATCAGAAGCCGTGCTTGCTTCAGCAAAAGCCGGTATCGGGATTGAGGAGATTTTAGAACAAATCGTAGAAAAGGTGCCAGCTCCGACCGGAGATCCGGAGGCGCCGCTCAAAGCGCTGATCTTCGACTCGCTTTATGACGCCTACCGCGGTGTCGTGGCTTATATCAGAGTCGTTGAAGGAACGGTAAAGCCGGGACAAAAAATCAAAATGATGGCAACCGGCAAAGAATTCGAAGTAACAGAGGTGGGCGTGTTCACGCCGAAAGCAACTCCGACAAATGAACTGACGGTCGGTGATGTAGGCTTCCTGACTGCCTCAATCAAAAATGTCGGTGACACACGTGTCGGTGATACAATAACGAGCGCTGCCAATCCTGCAGAAGAAGCGCTGCCGGGATACCGCAAGCTAAACCCGATGGTGTACTGTGGTTTGTATCCGATTGATACAGCGAAGTATAATGATTTAAGGGAAGCTCTTGAAAAGCTTGAGCTGAATGATTCCTCCCTTCAATATGAAGCGGAAACTTCGCAAGCGCTTGGATTCGGGTTCCGCTGCGGATTTTTAGGCATGCTTCACATGGAGATCATTCAGGAGCGAATTGAGCGTGAGTTCAACATCGACCTGATTACAACAGCGCCAAGCGTTATCTATGACGTGTATATGACAGACGGCGAAAAGGTCGTTGTCGACAACCCATCCAACATGCCGGATCCTCAAAAGATCGAAAGGGTTGAGGAGCCATACGTAAAAGCGACGATGATGGTGCCGAATGACTATGTCGGCGCTGTAATGGAGCTTTGCCAAGGAAAACGCGGCAATTTTATTGATATGCAGTATTTAGACGCAAACCGTGTCAGCATCATTTATGATATGCCATTAGCGGAAATCGTATATGAGTTTTTTGATCAGCTGAAATCAAGCACTAAAGGCTATGCGTCCTTTGATTATGAACTGATCGGCTACAAACCGTCCAAGCTTGTGAAAATGGACATTATGCTGAATGGTGAAAAAATCGATGCCCTTTCCTTTATCGTGCATCGTGATTACGCATATGAACGCGGAAAAGTGATCGTTGAAAAACTGAAAGAACTCATTCCGCGCCAGCAGTTTGAAGTTCCGGTACAAGCCGCAATCGGCCAGAAAATCGTGGCCCGCTCCACCATAAAAGCAATGCGTAAAAACGTATTGGCTAAATGTTACGGAGGGGACATCTCGCGTAAACGGAAACTTCTTGAAAAACAAAAAGAAGGAAAACGCCGTATGAAGCAGGTCGGCTCAGTTGAAGTGCCGCAAGAAGCATTTATGGCAGTTCTGAAAATGGACGACAGTCCGAAAAAACAATAGAAGCCGCCGCAGTCTTGTACTGCGGCTTCTTTCTGTAAAGAAGGTGATCCATTTGAAATCAGCTTATATCCATATCCCATTTTGTGAGCATATTTGCCACTACTGCGATTTCAATAAATATTTTATTCAAAGTCAGCCAGTCGACGAGTATTTAAACGCACTCGAACAGGAAATGATAAATACAATAGCAAAAACCGGGCAGCCTGATCTCAAAACAATCTTTATCGGAGGAGGCACGCCGACCTCCCTGTCTGAGGAACAGCTTAAAAAGCTGATGGACATGATCAACCGCGTGCTGAAGCCCTCAAGCAACTTATCGGAATTTGCGGTTGAAGCGAATCCGGACGACTTGTCCGCAGAGAAATTAAAAATATTAAAAGAAGCAGGCGTAAATCGCCTCAGCTTTGGTGTGCAAACGTTCGAAGACGATCTGTTAGAAAAAATCGGCCGAGTGCACAAGCAAAAAGATGTATTCACCTCTTTTGAAAGAGCGCGGGAAATTGGTTTTGAGAATATCAGTCTTGATCTAATGTTCGGGCTTCCGGGGCAAACCCTCAAGCATCTGGAACATTCCATAAACACTGCTTTATCATTGGACGCCGAGCATTATTCCGTTTACTCCCTTATTGTAGAACCGAAAACGGTATTTTATAATTTGATGCAAAAAGGGCGGCTTCATCTTCCGCCGCAGGAGCAGGAAGCTGAAATGTATGAAATGGTGATGAGCCAGATGGAAGCTCACGGCATTCATCAATATGAAATCAGCAACTTTGCTAAGGCAGGCATGGAATCTAAGCACAATCTAACGTATTGGAGCAACGAACAATATTTCGGTTTCGGAGCCGGCGCTCACGGATATATTGGCGGCACACGAACAGTGAACGTCGGACCTGTTAAGCATTACATTGACCTGATAGCTGAAAAGGGTTTTCCGTACAGAGATACACATGAAGTGACAACAGAAGAACAGATTGAGGAAGAAATGTTTTTAGGTTTGAGAAAAACAGCCGGTGTCAGCAAAAAACGATTCGCAGAAAAATACGGCCGTTCCCTAGATGAACTTTTCCCAAGCGTGTTAAAAGACCTCGCTGAAAAAGGGCTGATTCACAATTCGGAGTCTGCCGTTTATTTGACTCATCAAGGGAAATTATTAGGCAATGAAGTTTTTGGCGCTTTTTTGGGTGAGTTATAATTGACATTTTTCTTGTGGTTTGATACTTTTGTTATAGAATTAGCACTCACTTATTGAGAGTGCTAACAGAGGTGATGATGATGTTAACAAATCGTCAGCTGCTGATCCTTCAGGTTATAATCAACGATTTTATTAAATCGGCACAGCCGGTGGGATCAAGAACTCTTTCGAAAAAAGATGAAATCACATTTAGCTCTGCAACAATAAGAAACGAGATGGCTGACTTGGAGGAATTGGGCTTTATTGAAAAAACCCATTCATCCTCAGGACGTGTTCCGTCAGAAAAAGGGTATCGGTACTATGTTGACCATTTGCTGTCACCCGTCAAACTGACGAAAAGCGACCTGGACCAAATCCACTCGATCTTCAAAGAGAAAATTTTCGAGCTGGAGAAGACAGTTCAAAAATCAGCGCAAATTTTGTCCGATCTGACGAATTACACATCCATCGTACTCGGGCCGAAGCTGAGTGAGAATTACCTTAAACAGATTCAAATCATTCCGATTCAGCCTGATATGGCGGTAGCGATTCTCGTTACCAATACGGGGCATGTGGAAAACAAAACGATTAACTTTCCGACCAAAATGGATCTGTCTGATATTGAAAAACTGGTCAATATACTGAATGACCGTTTAAGCGGCGTTCCAATGGATGAACTGAATGAGCGCATATTTAAGGAAGTTGTCATGTACCTAAGACAGCACATTAAGAACTATGACAATATACTCGACGCGCTTCGTTCAACCTTTCATTCCACAAATCATGTTGAAAAGTTGTTTTTTGGCGGGAAAATCAATATGCTGAACCAGCCTGAGTTCCATGATATCACCCGAGTTCGGTCGCTCCTTTCATTAATTGAGAAAGAACAGGATGTTTTAAAGCTGGTTCAATCCCCGCACACGGGAATTTCGATTAAAATCGGAAAAGAAAACGACTATGAAGAGATGGAAAATTGCAGTCTGATTACGGCTTCTTATTCCGTAGACCAGAAGCAGATCGGCTCAATTGCGATTATCGGCCCGACCCGCATGAATTATTCCAGGGTTGTCAGCCTGCTTCAGCATGTGACTTCGGACTTGTCAAAAGCATTAACAAGTCTGTATGATGAATAAGGGAATTTTGGCAAATTTTATCGAAGGGCAGCACCTGTCCTTCTCCTTACACTTTGAGGGAGGTGAACACAATGTCAGAAGAAAAACAAACCGTTGAACAAAACGAAACAGAAGAGCAAGAAATCATTGAAGAACAAGCTGCCGCTGATGAACAGCAGGAAGAAACAAATGAAAGCGAACTTCTTCAAAACCAAATTAACGAATTGCAAGGTTTGCTTGAGGAAAAAGAAAACAAACTTTTGCGTGTTCAAGCAGACTTTGAAAACTATAAACGACGCAGCCGTTTAGAGATGGAAGCGTCCCAAAAATACCGTTCTCAAAATATCGTGACTGATTTGCTGCCGGCTCTTGACAGCTTTGAACGAGCGCTTCAGGTTGAAGCCGACAATGAACAGACGAAAAGTTTGCTCCAGGGAATGGAAATGGTCCACCGTCAGCTCGTAGAAGCCTTGAAAAAAGAAGGCGTCGAAGCCATCGAAGCTGTAGGGCAGGAATTTGATCCTAATCTGCACCAAGCTGTTATGCAGGCTGAAGACGAAAACTACGGCTCCAACATTGTTGTTGAGGAAATGCAAAAAGGCTATAAGCTGAAGGATCGCGTCATTCGCCCTTCCATGGTCAAAGTGAATCAATAATTACATAGCAGGAGGTTATTCAAGTGAGTAAAGTTATCGGAATCGACTTAGGAACAACAAACTCATGTGTGGCAGTGCTTGAAGGCGGCGAGCCTAAAGTGATTGCTAACGCTGAAGGAAACCGCACAACGCCATCAGTTGTTGCGTTTAAAAACGGCGAACGTCAAGTAGGGGAAGTGGCTAAACGCCAATCTATTACAAACCCTAACACAATTATGTCAGTCAAACGTCATATGGGTACTGATTATAAAGTTGAAATTGAAGGAAAGGATTACACTCCACAAGAAGTGTCTGCTATCATCCTTCAACACCTTAAATCATACGCTGAAAGCTATCTTGGCGAAACAGTATCAAAAGCAGTTATCACAGTTCCTGCATACTTTAACGATGCTGAGCGTCAAGCAACAAAAGACGCTGGTAAAATTGCAGGTCTTGAAGTAGAACGTATCATCAACGAGCCAACTGCAGCAGCGCTTGCATACGGACTTGATAAAACAGATGAAGATCAAACGATCCTAGTATACGACCTTGGCGGCGGTACATTCGACGTTTCCATCCTTGAGCTTGGCGACGGTGTATTCGAAGTTCGTTCAACTGCCGGCGACAACCGTCTGGGCGGGGACGATTTTGACCAAGTTATCATCGATCATCTTGTGTCTGAATTCAAAAAAGAAAACGGCATTGATTTATCAAAAGACAAAATGGCGCTTCAGCGTTTGAAAGACGCAGCTGAAAAAGCGAAAAAAGATCTTTCCGGCGTATCTTCTACGCAAATTTCTTTACCGTTTATCACAGCTGGAGAAGCAGGACCGCTTCACCTTGAACTTACATTAACTCGCGCTAAATTCGAAGAGCTTTCTTCTCATTTAGTAGAGCGCACAATGGGTCCTGTCCGTCAAGCGCTTCAAGATGCAGGACTTTCTGCAAGCGAAATCGACAAAGTCATCCTTGTCGGCGGATCAACTCGTATCCCTGCCGTACAAGAAGCAATCAAAAAAGAAACTGGAAAAGAAGCGCATAAAGGCGTAAACCCGGATGAAGTTGTAGCGCTTGGTGCTGCGATTCAGGGCGGCGTTATCACAGGTGACGTAAAAGATGTTGTTCTTCTTGACGTTACACCGCTTTCTCTCGGTATCGAAACAATGGGCGGCGTGTTTACAAAACTGATCGACCGCAACACGACGATCCCGACAAGCAAATCTCAAGTGTTCTCAACTGCTGCTGATAACCAAACAGCTGTTGATATCCATGTTCTTCAAGGTGAGCGCCCAATGTCTGCCGACAACAAAACACTCGGCCGCTTCCAGCTTACTGATATCCCGCCAGCACCGCGCGGCGTGCCTCAAATCGAAGTTTCTTTCGATATTGACAAAAACGGTATCGTAAACGTAAGAGCAAAAGACTTAGGCACAGGGAAAGAACAAAACATTACAATTAAATCTTCTTCAGGTCTTTCAGATGAAGAGATCGAACGCATGGTTAAAGAAGCGGAAGAAAATGCTGACGCTGATGCGAAGAAAAAAGAAGAAATCGAAGTCCGCAACGAAGCAGATCAGCTTGTTTTCCAAACTGAGAAAACATTAAAAGATCTTGAAGGCAAAGTGGATGAAGAACAAGTGAAAAAAGCCAACGATGCCAAAGACGCTTTAAAAGCAGCAATTGAGAAAAACGAATTTGAAGAGATCAAAGCGAAAAAAGATGAGCTTCAAACAATCGTTCAAGAGCTTTCTATGAAGCTTTATGAAGAAGCTGCTAAAGCACAGCAAGCTCAAGGCGGAGCAAACGCTGAAGGCAAAGCGGATGACAACGTTGTCGACGCTGAATACGAAGAAGTAAACGACGACCAAAACAAAAAATAAGTTCTTTTTAGTGTCAGCCCCGCTTCCGGAGCTGACCGAAAAGAACACATTTCATAATCTGATTCAATGATTAGAAAGTCAAAGTCAGGCATCTCTTGGCTTTGACTTTTTTTCTTGCCCGGGATAAAAGGAATTGAAAAATCATAATTCAAAATGATACAATCTAATTTATGTGAGAAATTCGGGAGAGTGAAGCGAGATGAGTAAGCGTGATTACTATGAAGTGCTGGGAGTAAGTAAGAGCGCTTCAAAGGATGAAATTAAAAAAGCTTATCGGAAGCTGTCAAAAAAATATCATCCTGATATTAACAAAGAAGCCGGATCAGATGAAAAATTTAAAGAGGTAAAAGAAGCGTACGAAACGCTGTCAGATGACCAAAAACGTGCGCATTACGATCAATTTGGTCACACTGACCCTAACCAAGGCTTCGGCGGCGGAGGTTTTGGCGGCGGCGATTTCGGCGGTTTTGGTTTCGATGATATTTTCTCAAGTATTTTCGGCGGAGGCACAAGACGGAGAGATCCAAATGCTCCGCGCCAGGGTGCTGATTTACAGTATACGATGACCCTGTCGTTTGAGGATGCGGCTTTCGGTAAAGAAACAACCATCGAAATTCCCCGCGAGGAAACGTGCGAGACATGTAAAGGCTCAGGTGCGAAACCTGGAACAAATCCAGAAACATGCTCCCACTGCGGAGGCTCCGGCCAGTTAAACGTAGAGCAAAATACACCGTTTGGAAAAGTCGTTAACAGACGGGTCTGCCACCACTGTGAAGGTACAGGCAAAATCATTAAAAACAAATGTGCGGACTGCGGCGGCAAAGGAAAAATCAAAAAACGCAAGAAAATCAATGTGACAATTCCAGCCGGTGTAGATGACGGGCAGCAGCTTCGTCTCTCGGGACAGGGTGAATCAGGAATAAACGGCGGCCCTGCCGGGGATTTATTTGTCGTGTTCCATGTACGCGCACACGAGTTCTTCGAGCGTGACGGCGATGATATTTACTGTGAAATGCCGTTAACGTTTGCTCAGGCTGCTCTTGGAGATGAGGTAGAAGTGCCGACGCTGCATGGAAAAGTGAAATTGAAAATTCCGGCCGGTACACAAACAGGAACGAAATTTAGATTAAGAGGCAAAGGCGTTCAAAATGTCAGAGGCTATGGACAGGGTGACCAGCATATCGTCGTCCGCGTCGTTACGCCGACAAATCTGACTGATAAACAAAAAGACATTATCCGCGAATTTGCCGAAGTCAGCGGAAACCTGCCTGACGAACAGGAAATGAGTTTCTTTGACAAGGTAAAACGCGCGTTTAAAGGCGATTAATTATTGGATGAGGAGTTGGTAGTTTTGAAATGGTCCGAATTAAGCATTCACACAACACATGAAGCGGTCGAACCTATCTCAAATATATTGCATGAAGCTGGTGCAAGTGGGGTTGTGATAGAGGACCCGCTTGATTTAATTAAAGAACGTGAGAATGTGTACGGGGAAATCTACCAGCTCGACCCCAATGATTACCCAGATGAGGGTGTCATTGTCAAAGCATATCTGCCGGTTAACAGTTTTCTGGGCGAAACTGTAGACGGCATTAAAGAAACGATTAATAATCTCCTTCTTTACAATATTGATTTGGGTAGAAACCAGATCACTATTTCTGAAGTAAATGAAGAAGAGTGGGCGACTGCCTGGAAAAAGTATTATCATCCTGTGAAAATTTCTGAAAAGTTTACAATTGTGCCGACGTGGGAGGAATATACGCCGGTCCATACTGATGAACTGATTATTGAAATGGACCCGGGAATGGCTTTCGGCACAGGGACACATCCGACAACCGTACTCTGCATTCAGGCGCTTGAACGCTTTGTGCAAAAGGGTGATAAGGTGATTGATGTCGGCACTGGTTCAGGAATTTTAAGTATTGCGGCTGCAATGCTTGAGGCTGAATCGGTTCATGCCTACGATCTTGATCCCGTGGCTGTAGAAAGTGCACGCCTTAATCTCAAGCTGAACAAAGTCAGCGATATTGCTCAAGTGAAGCAAAACAATTTGTTAGACGGGATTGAAGGGGAACATGATGTGATTGTGGCCAACATTTTGGCTGAAGTCATTCTTCGCTTTACTTCACAAGCGTACAGCCTGTTAAAAGAAGGCGGCCACTTTATTACGTCAGGAATCATCGGGCATAAAAAACAAGAAGTAAAAGAAGCACTGGAACAAGCTGGCTTTACCATTGTAGAAATCCTTTCAATGGAAGATTGGGTCAGCATTATTGCGAAAAAATAACAGTTAGTAGGTGTCACAGCGTATGCAACGATATTTTATCGAGCTCACGAAGCAGCAAATAGAGGAAGCGCCGGCTTTTTCGATTACCGGCGAAGATGTTCATCATATTGTGAACGTGATGAGAATGAATGAGGGAGATCAGATTATCTGCTGCTCTCAAGACGGCTTCGAGGCAAAATGTGAACTTCAATCTGTTTCCAAAGATAAAGTGTCCTGCCTTGTGATAGAATGGACGAATGAAAACAGAGAGCTTCCGATAAAGGTCTATATTGCGAGCGGCCTTCCGAAAGGAGATAAGCTTGAATGGATTATCCAAAAGGGGACTGAGCTCGGAGCTCATGCCTTTATTCCTTTCCAAGCCGCGCGTTCTGTTGTCAAGCTGGATGACAAAAAGGCAAAGAAAAAGCGGGAAAGATGGACGAAAATTGCAAAGGAAGCGGCTGAGCAATCGTACCGTAACGAAGTGCCGCGAGTGATGGATGTCCATTCTTTTCAGCAGCTTCTTCAAAGGATGCAGGATTTCGATAAATGTGTCGTTGCATACGAGGAGTCATCGAAGCAAGGGGAAATAAGCGCATTCAGCGCGATTGTAAGCAGCCTTCCGAAAGGATCATCTCTATTGATCGTATTTGGTCCAGAAGGCGGTTTAACAGAAGCGGAGGTTGAACGGCTCACAAAGCAAGACGGTGTGACGTGCGGCCTTGGACCGAGAATTTTAAGGACAGAAACCGCTCCGCTATACGCGTTGAGCGCGATTTCTTATCAAACAGAGTTATTAAGAGGTGATCAGTAATGGCAACTGTTGCTTTCCATACGCTTGGCTGTAAAGTCAACCATTATGAAACAGAAGCAATCTGGCAGCTTTTCAAAGAAGCGGGCTATGAAAGAAGAGACTTTGAACAAACAGCTGATGTATATGTCATTAATACATGTACGGTTACAAATACGGGAGATAAAAAAAGCCGCCAAGTGATCAGACGCGCCATTCGTCAAAATCCTGACGGTGTCATCTGTGTCACAGGCTGCTACGCGCAAACCTCACCTGCTGAGATTATGGCGATCCCCGGTGTCGACATTGTAGTTGGAACACAGGACCGTGAAAAAATGCTTGGCTACATTGACCAATACCGAGAAGAACGCCAGCCGATTAATGGCGTCAGCAACATCATGAAAGCAAGAGTATATGAAGAGCTTGATGTGCCTGCTTTCACGGATCGCACAAGAGCGTCATTAAAAATACAGGAGGGCTGCAATAATTTCTGCACATTCTGTATCATTCCGTGGGCGCGCGGCCTGCTCCGCTCCCGCGATCCTGAAGAAGTCATTAAACAAGCGCAGCAGCTTGTTGATGCCGGATATAAGGAAATTGTTCTTACGGGTATTCATACAGGCGGCTATGGCGAAGATATGAAAGATTACAACTTCGCGAAGCTTTTGAGCGAATTAGACACCCGTGTGGAAGGCGTGAAACGGATCAGAATTTCTTCAATCGAAGCCAGCCAAATCACTGACGAAGTGATCGAGGTCTTAGACCGCTCAGATAAGATAGTGAATCATTTGCATATTCCTATCCAATCCGGATCAAACACAGTGCTTAAACGAATGAGACGCAAATATACAATGGAATTCTTTGCAGACCGTTTAAATAAATTGAAAAAAGCACTGCCAGGCTTAGCTGTTACTTCTGATGTCATCGTCGGATTCCCTGGAGAAACAGAAGAAGAATTTATGGAAACCTATAACTTTATTAAAGAACATAAATTCTCTGAACTGCATGTTTTCCCTTACAGTAAACGTACAGGAACACCAGCTGCGCGAATGGAAGACCAAGTGGATGAAAACGTGAAAAACGAACGTGTGCACCGCCTGATTGCTCTTTCTGACCAGCTTGCAAAAGAATACGCTTCTCAGTATGAAAATGAAGTGCTTGAGATTATCCCTGAGGAAGCGTTTAAGGAAACAGAAGAAGAAAATATGTTTGTCGGTTACACAGACAATTATATGAAGGTTGTTTTCAAAGGTACGGAAGATATGATCGGCAAAATCGTAAAAGTCAAAATCCTAAAAGCAGGTTATCCTTACAACGAAGGACAGTTTGTCCGTGTGGTTGAGGATGAAATAACTGAACACATGCGTTTGTCTTCTTAACCTAAAAAATCGGTGCATTAAAATGTACCGGTTTTTTATTTAGCCGGGATAAGAAGGTGAATCAAGCGGTAAAACAAGTTTGTAAGCGGAAGAAATAAAAGAGCTGTTACTACATTAAATAAAAGGCTGAAATGAGCAATCCTTTGGGCAGGATCGGGTGATAACTGCTCTACAAAGCCGGTCGCTGCGGTCAGAAAAGGCAATACTAGAGCCACCCCTAGCACGTTAAATACCACATGCGCATACGCTGTCTGTTTCGCCGCATATCCACCGGATACAGCAGCCATGACAGCTGTAATGCATGTCCCGATATTGGATCCGAGTACGACGCTCATCGCCTGTGTCAGTCCGATAATCCCTTCATTCATAAAACTCATCAAAATGCCGATACAGACAGAACTGGAGTGAATGATGGCAGTTAACACCATGCCGATGAGCAAAGCGGACCAGTTTGAATCGTTAACATGGTATAGAACGTCGGCTCCCGTTTTCAGCTTCGTCAGCGGCCCGGCAAGGTGGCTGAATCCGCTGATGCAAAAGAAGATGATGCCCAGTCCGAGGAAGCTTGTTCCCAGCTGTTTCAAAGGATACCTGCCAGTCAGAAAAAACAATAAACCTCCTATTAAAAGAACCCAAATCAAAATATCCATTTTGATAGCAATAAATTCAGTTGTAAAGGTAGACCCAACGTTTGTTCCGAGAATCATCGGTATCGTCCGCTTAAAAGAAAGCACACCCGCACTAACAAAGCCGATGACAATGACCATAAAGGCTGAACTGCTCTGAAGTATCCCCGTAAATACAATGCTGATAAGAAACGCTTTTAATGGATGGTCTGTAAATAAAAGCAAACGATCTTCAATTTTTGAGTACGCCATAGAAATTAAGCCTTTTCGAAGCATGTTCATGCCTGTGAGAAAGAATAATATAAGAGCAGTAAAGCTAATCAGAATTAACATCCTATTCACCAACCCCTTTCTATCATTATATAGACAGGCAGTCGCACTCATGACGGAAAAGTGAACTCACTTAGTTGACCTGACTGATGGCTTATATTATAATGTCAAAGTACATGTTTATATGTGTAACTTAAAGGTAGTCGATTGGTGTATTCGGAGGGAGGGAAAGAGAATGTCAAAAACGGTCGTTAGAAAAAACGAATCGCTTGAAGATGCTCTTCGTCGCTTCAAACGCAGTGTATCAAAGACAGGTACTTTGCAAGAAGCAAGAAAGCGTGAATTTTATGAAAAACCTAGCGTAAAGCGCAAGAAAAAGTCTGAAGCTGCTAGAAAACGCAAATTCTAAAAGAGGGTGGATTTATGAGTCTTCTTGAGCGTCTCAACCAGGATATGAAGCTGTATATGAAAAACCGTGAGAAAGACAAACTGACTGTCGTTCGAATGGTTAAGGCTTCACTTCAAAATGAAGCAATTAAGCTTAAGAAAGACAGTTTGACCGAGGATGAGGAACTCACTGTCCTTTCTCGTGAACTTAAGCAACGTAAAGACTCCCTCCAGGAATTTTCAAACGCTAATCGTTTAGATTTAGTAGATAAAGTTCAAAAAGAGCTGGACATTTTAGAAGTTTATTTACCTGAGCAGCTGTCAGAAGAAGAGCTGCGTACAATCGTAAATGAAACCATCGCGGAGGTCGGTGCGAGCTCAAAAGCGGACATGGGCAAAGTGATGGGGGCAATTATGCCTAAAGTAAAAGGTAAAGCTGACGGAAGTTTAATTAATAAGCTTGTGAGCAGTCAACTGTCTTAAATGGCAAAGAAAAGGACATCTTTCTAAGAGAGATGTCTTTTTTTATACATAAAAAAATGAAACCTTTGATACATTTGTTACGTATGAAGAGAAGGCACTTATTATAAAAGGAAGGAGGGATACACCGCCCTTGCTTCAAATCAAAGGATTCCGTGCTGCTCTTTTGGGTATATTTTTGCTTTCTTTATTAGGCGTACAGCTGAACGCTAAAGCAGAAAAACAAACTGTTTATGTGATTCCGGTTGAAAAAAATGTCGAACAGGGTCTCGTCTCGTTTTTGTCCCGTTCGTTACAAGACGCAAAGGATGCACATGCAGACCATATTATTCTTGATATCAATACCCCGGGGGGATTGGTCAAATCTGCTATTGATATGGCCGATTTGATAACCGATAGCGAGATCCCCGTAACTGCATATGTCAACAAACGCGCGTTGTCTGCTGGTGCATATATTGCACTTCAAGCAGATCACATTTATATGGCGCCTGGCGGAAAAATGGGAGCCGCCGCGATTGTTGATGGCCAAGGCAATGCCGCTGACCAAAAAGCTCAATCACTTTGGCTGGCAGAGATGGAAGATGCCGCAGTGAAAAATAACCGCGATCCAAAATATGCGCTCGCAATGGCTGACCCGGATATAGATGCCAAGGAAGTCGGCGCGCCTAAGGGAGATCTGTTGACACTTAACGCAGACAAGGCAATTGAGGTAGGCTATTCAGAAGGCACTGCTGACAATTTGTCCACGCTCGTAAAGAAGCTTGGGCTCGAAAAGGCGCAGATCAGCTACGCAAAGGAGAGCTTTGCGGAAAAGACAGCAAGATGGCTGACGAATCCGGTCATTGTCCCTATTCTGCTGACAATCGCTTTTTTAGGTCTGACGGTGGAGCTTTTTTCCCCGGGTGTCGGCCTCCCTGGAACGGCTGGACTCATTGCGTTATTGCTGTTCTTTTACGGGCATCTTGCAGCCGGTCTTGCCGGGTATGAGACGGTTCTCCTCTTTATAGCAGGGGTGATTCTCATTCTGCTTGAGATTTTTCTTCCCGGAGGAATCATTGGATTACTGGGCTTGGGAGCGATTATTGCGAGCCTGTTTTTAGCTGCGGGGAGCTTCACTGTCATGGCGGTTTCTCTCTTGATCGCCTCAGCTGTTTCGATTACAGCGTTTATTTTACTGACAAGGGTGTTGGGAAAACGTATGAAATTCTTTAAGAAATTGATATTAAATGATTCTACAAATACGGAGAGCGGCTACGTTTCAAATCAAACGCGAACGGACTTAATGGGAAAAGTGGGTATAACCTTTACACCGCTGCGTCCTTCCGGTACCGTAATTATTGATGATGAACGCCTTGACGTTGTTTCGGAGGGATCGTTTACAGAAAAAGATAAAAAAGTAAAAGTGATTAAAGTAGAAGGCTCACGCATTGTCGTGAGAGAAATTTAAATAGAAACGAGGAGAAGTTATATGGATCCGTCAACACTTATGATTCTGGCAATTGTCGCAGTAGCGATCATTGTTTTGGCAGTATTTTTTACATTTGTGCCTGTAATGCTTTGGATTTCAGCTTTGGCAGCCGGAGTGAAAATCAGCATTTTCACTCTAGTTGGGATGAGGCTTCGCCGCGTCATTCCGAATCGGGTTGTTAACCCGCTGATTAAAGCGCATAAAGCGGGACTTAATGTTGGAACAAACCAGCTTGAAAGCCACTATCTGGCTGGAGGTAATGTTGACAGAGTCGTCAACGCGCTTATCGCCGCTCAGCGAGCTAACATTGAACTCACATTCGAGCGCTGTGCTGCCATTGATCTTGCAGGCCGGGACGTGTTGGAAGCTGTTCAAATGAGCGTTAATCCTAAGGTGATTGAAACACCGTTCATTGCAGGTGTCGCAATGGACGGGATTGAAGTCAAAGCGAAAGCAAGAATCACAGTAAGAGCGAATATCGAGCGCCTCGTCGGGGGAGCAGGGGAAGAAACCATTGTAGCTCGTGTAGGTGAGGGGATCGTTTCTACAATCGGTTCATCTGATAATCATAAAAAAGTGCTTGAAAACCCTGACATGATTTCTCAGACAGTCCTTGGAAAAGGATTGGACTCAGGAACTGCGTTTGAAATTCTCTCAATTGATATTGCAGATGTAGATATCGGCAAAAACATCGGTGCAATTTTACAAACCGATCAGGCCGAGGCTGATAAAAATATCGCGCAGGCAAAAGCGGAAGAACGACGTGCGATGGCTGTCGCTCAAGAACAGGAAATGCGTGCCCGCGTAGAAGAAATGCGCGCGAAAGTGGTAGAAGCCGAGGCGGAAGTGCCGCTTGCGATGGCAGAAGCTTTGCGTGAAGGGAATATTGGCGTCATGGATTACATGAATATCAAGAACATCGATGCTGACACAGAAATGCGTGATTCATTCGGCAAGCTGACGAAAGACCCTTCGGATGAAGACCGCAAATCATAATCTCTCTAAGAAGGGAGAACGCTGATGGAAGATTTACTGACCAATCCGCTTATTATTGCAGCGATCATCGGAATCATTTCTGCGATTTTCGGCAAAAAGAGCAAAGAAGAAAAGCAAAACAGCCAAAAAAGAAAAAAACCTCAACACGTGCAATCTGCTTCTCCTCAAAAGAAGCAGTCAAAAGAAGATGCCCCTGCACCTATCCCTAACCGTATGGAACAGGCAAGACGGGAAGCGGAAGAAAGACGCAGGGAAACAGCAAGAAACCTGAAAGGGCTGGAACGAGATCTTGCTGCTGCCAAACAAAAAACAGTATACACAAAACAAAAAATGCTTCAGGTGAATAAAGACACCGTCGTACAGGGGATCGTTCTAGGAGAGGTGTTCGGGCCTCCACGGGCGAAAAAACCTCACCGCACGATGCGCTCGGCCCGTAAAAATTAAAGTGTTAGAACCTCCTTTCAAATCATACATATGAGATGAAAGGGGGTTCTTTTTGTATGGGGCAAAGAAAGAATCGTATGAAAGCTTGGCTGACAAGAGCATTGGAAATTCCCCCGGACGTTATGATGGATCTGCCGAGGATTACAATGGTTGGCAGACTTCATATCTACATAGAAAACCACAGAGGCCTTTTGCTTTTCAGTGAGAATGAAGTGAGGCTGATGCTGAAGCAGGGCCAGTGCATCATATCTGGTAAAAATTTTGTCATCAAGGCGATTCTTCCGGAAGAGATACTTTTGGAGGGTACGATTGATGTCGTTCGATATGTTGAGTCATAAAGCCGAGGGGGAAATGTTGTGAAAAATAAATGGCTGTCTTTTTTTTCGGGTAAGGTCCAGCTTGAATTGACGGGAAGAGGGATTGAGCGGCTCCTTAATGAATGCACAAGACAGGGGATTCCGGTCTTTCATGTCAAAAAAAAGAAAGAAGCCGTATCGTTATATATACAGCTTCAGGATGTACATGCCTTTCGGCGGGTGAGAAGTAAATTTAAATGTAAAGCCCGATTTATCAATCGGAAGGGATTTCCCTTCCTGTTGCTGAAATCAAAGCTGAATATAGGGTTTACGATCGGTTTTGCGATTTTTTTCATCCTTTTGTTTTTGCTGTCCAATATGGTGTGGAAAATTGATGTGACAGGCGCTAAGCCTGAAACAGAACATCAAATGAGGCAGCATCTTAATGAAATCGGCGTCAAAAAGGGCCGTCTGCAGTTTTTAATGATGTCGCCCGAAAAAATACAGAAATCATTAACCAATGGAATAGACAATATTACTTGGGTCGGAGTTGATCTGAAGGGGACGACCATTCACATGAAAGTTGTGGAGAAAAATGAGCCCGAAAAAGAAAAGTATGTTAGCCCGCGCAATATTGTCGCCAAAAAGAAAGCAACCATTACGAGAATGTTTGTGCAAAAAGGACAGCCCATGGCCGCCATACACGATCATGTTGAAAAGGGGCAGCTGCTTGTTTCGGGACTGATCGGCAGCGAAGACCATCAGCAGGAAGTCGCCTCAAAAGCAGAAATTTACGGAGAAACCTGGTATAGATCAGAAGTGACAGTCCCGCTTGAAACATTATTTAACGTCTATACGGGCAAAGTAAGGACAAAGCACAAGCTTTCTTTTGGTTCTTTGGCAATCCCGATCTGGGGGATGACGTTTAAAAAAGAGGAATTGAAGCATCCAAAAACAGAACAAGAAAAGCATTCGCTTCATTTTCTCGGGTTTAAGCTCCCTGTATCCTATGTCAAAGAGCAAACGAGAGAAAGTGAAGAGGCTTTGCGAAAATATACGAAAGAAGAAGCAGTTCAAGAAGGCATTAAATTGGGTAAACAGGATGTAGAGGATAAAATAGGCGAAAACGGCGAGGTGAAAAGTGAAAAAGTTTTGCACCAGACTGTTGAGAATGGTAAAGTAAAGTTGATTATTCTCTACCAAGTTATAGAAGATATCGTTCAAACCACACCTATTGTCAGGGAGACTGAAGAATGACAGAACATTTACTTGCGATGAATCAAAAACTGAAAAACCCGGACGAGGCGCTTTCACTCTTCGGGAACCAAGATTCTTTTTTGAAATTGATGGAGAAAGATCTGAATGTAAATATCATTACGCGCGGCGAGACGATTTATGTTTCAGGCGATGATGAATCGTTTCAGATTGCAGACAGGCTGCTGGGATCGCTCCTCGCTTTAATTCGCAAGGGGATAGAGATCTCTGAACGTGATGTGATTTACGCCATCAAAATGGCAAAGAAGAATGAACTTGAATACTTTGAAAGCATGTATGAAGAAGAAATTACAAAAAACGCAAAAGGCAAATCAATCCGTGTAAAAACAATGGGACAGCGGGAATACGTGGCCGCTATGAAGCGGAATGACCTTGTATTCGGCATTGGTCCGGCGGGAACCGGGAAAACGTACCTGGCTGTCGTAAAAGCAGTCCATGCTTTAAAAAACGGACATATCAAAAAAATCATTTTAACAAGACCTGCCGTGGAAGCCGGTGAAAGCCTTGGTTTTCTCCCAGGTGACCTAAAAGAAAAAGTAGATCCTTATTTGCGCCCGCTGTATGACGCTCTTCATGATGTGCTTGGGGCAGATCATACAGAACGTCTGATGGAAAGAGGCATCATTGAAATTGCTCCGCTCGCATATATGAGGGGACGGACGCTCGATGATGCTTATGTTATACTTGATGAAGCACAGAATACCACGCCTGCTCAAATGAAAATGTTTTTGACGAGACTGGGTTTTGGCTCTAAAATGATCATTACAGGTGACGTTAGCCAAATTGATCTGCCGAAAGGCGTCAAATCGGGACTTGCAGTAGCGAAGGAGATGCTAAAAGGAATAGACGGCATTTCTATGATTGAGCTGGACCAGACAGACGTGGTCAGACATCCGCTTGTTGCGAAAATTATTGAAGCATACGATAAGCAAAATTAATGCTGAATGACCCGATCGCGCGTTATCGGGTCATTTTTATGATTGCTTGTGGGCTTGATGTTTCAAGAGGAGGTTCTTGTGTTGAAAAAGAAGGCTAAGACCAAAAGCAGCTCAAAAAAATGGAGCAGTTTTAAAAATGCGCGCTCCATGCATGTACTGCTGTATCTTCTGCTGGCTGCCATTATGTTTGCTTTGCTCTTTGTACATGTTAAGCCGGAAACACTTGATTTAGACCTGTTTTCAGTCAGCGACAAGACCATTTACGCTCCGGCAACCGTAGAAGATCAAAAAGCCACAGAGGAAAAAAAGCAAGCCGCTGAGGACGCGGTTGAAGATCAATATACATTAAAAAAAGAATATACAGACAATCGGATTGACCTTGTGTCATCAATATTCGACAGTATTAGTGAAGTGAAAAAATCATCGGAAGAAGGCAGTAAATCACCATCGGAAAAATCAATGGTCAAATCTGTAAAGGACAAATTGACATCAGATGTGAATGATTCTATATCGGAGGATTCCATCAAGACATTGCTGAAAGCAGACAGTGAAGACTTTTCTTTTGTCAGAGATACGGTCATTACCGCAGTAAATACGGTGATGAGCAGTGAAATCCCTTCGGATAAACTATCTGATGCAAAGGATAAGGTAGAAAAAGAGCTAAAGAGCAATTCTATTCCGTCTAAATACTTGGGAGCCGCGACAGAAATCGGACGTTTTGCTATTATTCCGAATTACGTCTTCGATCCGAAAGCAACAGAGGCAAAACGGCAGGAAGCCTCAGATAATGTCCAGCAGGTTCAAATCAAACAGGGGCAAGTGCTCGTGGAAGAAAATGACCTCATTGATCGGGAAGTGTACAGGAAACTTGAGCTGACCGGGTTATTAAATAACTCAAATCTCTTTAAACCGATCAGCGGGCTATTGATTATGATCGGACTTTTCATTGCAACACTTGTATATTATTTTGAAAAACAGAAACAAAATCTGAAGTTTAAAAATCAATCCATTCTGTTATTCTCGATTATCACAACACTTTTGCTTGTGATCATGGAGGTTGTCAGTTTGTTTCAGAAGATGGAGTATAATAATATCGGCTATCTGGTCCCCATTGCGGCCGGCGCCATCTTAATCAAACTGCTGATGAATGAACGCATTGCCATTTTGGGAAGTATCATTCTTGCGATTTGCGGAAGTATGATGTTTAATCAGGGTGTGACAGGAACATTCAATTATGTCATAGGGATTTATTATTTGATCAGCGGCATTTCAGGTGTATTATTTTTAGGAAAGCACAATGCCAGATCAAAGATTTTGCAGACCGGGCTTTTCGTAGCGTTTATCAATATGGTTGTCGTTCTTTCTTTATTATTGATCCAAAACACTGCACTGTCGAGTCTTGAAATCGGAACATTAATGCTGATGGGGGTTGTATCAGGATTTGCTTCGTCTGTACTGATCATCGGCTTGATGCCGTTTTTTGAGACGGGCTTTGGCATTTTATCCACAATGAGGCTGCTTGAGCTGTCTAATCCTAACCATCCGCTTTTGCGCAAAATACTGACAGAAACACCAGGTACATATCATCACAGTGTAATGGTTGCCAATTTATCAGAGGCAGCCTGTGAAGCGGTTGGGGCTAATGGTTTGCTTGCAAGAGTCGGCGCATATTATCACGATCTCGGAAAAACAAAGCGCCCGCAATATTTTATTGAAAACCAAATGAATATTGACAATCCGCATGACAAGCTGTCACCTCAGTTGAGTAAAAATATTATTATCTCGCATACGACAGACGGTGCGAATATGCTGAGAAGCTATAAATTTCCGAAAGAGCTTGTCGATATTGCTGAGCAGCATCATGGAACCTCGCTTTTAAAGTTTTTTTACTATAAAGCGAAGGAAAAAGGCGACCAGATTACAGAGGAAGAGTTCCGTTATCCGGGGCCGAAGCCGCAGTCAAAGGAAGCCGCAATTATATCAGTGGCCGACAGTGTTGAAGCGGCCGTCAGATCCATGCACAATCCAAATCCTGAACGAATTGAAAAGCTTGTCCGGGGTATTATATCCGATAAGCTTCAGGACGGACAGTTCAGTGAATGCGATTTGACATTTAAAGAGCTGGATACAATCGCAAAAACGCTCTGTGCAACATTAAAAGGAATTTTCCACTCCCGGATTGAATATCCGGAGGCTACTAAGAAGGTGAAATAGATGAGTTTACTGATTGATATCGTTGATGAAACGGGAAGCGTCTCAGAAGAGATGCTCAAAGAAGTAGAAAATCTGCTTCAATTTGCCGCTGAGCGTGAAGGCGTTCAGGATCAGGCTGAAGTTTCTGTCACGATTGTTTCCAATGATGACATACATCAGATTAACAAAGAATACCGGGGAAAGGATGCTCCGACAGATGTCATCTCATTTGCTCTTGAAGAAGAGGGAGAAGGCGAGATCGAAATCGTGGGCGCCGAAATGCCTCCGGTTTTAGGCGATATTATCATCAGTGCCGATCGCACAAGAGAGCAGGCAGAGGAGTATAATCATTCTTTTAAAAGAGAGCTCGGATTTCTAGCTGTACACGGATTTCTGCACCTTTTAGGATATGACCATATGACGAAAGAGGAAGAAGAGGAGATGTTTACTAAGCAAAAGGAATTGCTGGACGCTTATGGACTCAAAAGATCATAGAAATGAGCTGAAGCGGTTCTTCAAAAGCTTCGTGCATGCAGGCCGGGGCATCTGGGAAACAGCGCGGACGGAGCGGAATTTCCAATTTCATGCCGCAGCCGCCTGCGCTGTTCTCATTTGCGGCTTCCTTGTAGAGCTCAGCATGATTGAGTGGATGATTATATTCCTTTTGATAGGCGGTATGTTTTCGCTTGAGCTTTTAAATACAGCCATTGAACATACGGTTGATTTAATAACTGACAAACATCACCCTCTTGCTAAAGCGGCCAAGGACGCTGCCGCCGGGGCTGTTTGCGTTTTTGCCGTGATTTCGTGTATCATTGGTTTACTTATTTTTTTGCCAAAGCTGTAATGGCTGAAAATTCTTACATTTATTTTACATTTTTAGAAATGGGCGTGAAAAAAAGCGCGCGATTATGTAAAATATAAAGTGATAGCGGTACCATTATAGGTAAGAGAGGAATGTACACATGAACAGACAAGAATTAATAACAGAAGCTTTAAAAGCGCGTGATATGGCATATGCGCCGTATTCCAAATTCCAAGTAGGAGCCGCTCTTCTTACCAAGGATGGAAAAGTGTACAGAGGCTGCAACATTGAGAACGCGGCATACAGCATGTGCAATTGCGCCGAGCGTACCGCTTTATTTAAAGCTGTTTCTGAAGGGGATACAGAGTTTCAGATGCTGGCCGTTGCGGCTGACACCCCTGGACCGGTATCTCCGTGCGGAGCCTGCCGCCAGGTGATTTCTGAGCTTTGCACAAAAGACGTTATTGTCGTACTGACTAATTTACAAGGACAAATAAAAGAAATGACTGTGGAAGAATTATTGCCAGGCGCATTTTCATCGGAGGATTTACATGACGAACGAAAGCTTTAAATCAGGATTTGTATCCATTATTGGAAGACCAAACGTAGGAAAATCTACATTTTTGAACAGAGTCATTGGACAAAAAATCGCGATCATGAGCGATAAGCCCCAAACGACGAGAAACAAGGTGCAAGGAGTACTGACGACAGGCACATCACAAACAATTTTTATTGACACACCAGGGATTCATAAACCTAAGCATAAGCTTGGGGACTTTATGATGAAAGTGGCGCAAAATACATTAAAAGAAGTCGATTTGATCTTGTTTATGATCAATGCTGAGGAAGGCTACGGGAAGGGCGACGAATTCATCATTGAGAAATTGCAGACGATGTCTACGCCTGTATTCTTAATCGTAAACAAAATCGATAAAATTCATCCCGACCAATTGCTTCTGCTAATTGACGAATACCGCAAACGTTATCCTTTTAAGGAAATTGTTCCGATTTCTGCTTTAGAAGGAAATAACATCGAAACCTTGCTCGCTCAGATTGAAGCGTATTTGCCGGAAGGGCCGCAATTCTATCCGAGTGACCAGGTAACTGACCACCCTGAGCGATTTATCATTTCTGAATTAATCAGGGAAAAGGTGCTGCATTTGACGAGAGAAGAAATCCCGCACAGCATTGCGGTGGCCATCGAATCCATCAAAGGGCAGGACAACGGTTCTGTGCACGTAGCGGCAACGATTGTGGTCGAGCGGGATTCTCAGAAAGGCATCGTGATCGGTAAAAAAGGAAGCCTTCTAAAAGAGGTTGGAAAAAGAGCGAGAGCGGATATTGAAGCACTTTTGGGCTCCCGTGTCTACCTTGAATTGTGGGTGAAAGTGCAGAAGGACTGGCGTAATAAAATGTCCCAGCTTCGCGATTTTGGCTTTAAAGAGGACGAATATTAATCTCTTCCCGTGTGTGTCATTATCTCACAGGAACAGGGATACATTAGCAAATTTTGTTTAACATGAAATGGAGGACATCTGGTCAAGATAAAGGTAAGAATTTGGAGTTTAGGTAAGCTAGTTTAACTACAGAAAGGTGGGTTTCTTGTGTTGAATTTTACCTGGAACGTATTTTCTCAAACAGGAAATGTTGATACGTATCTTCTTTTTAAAGAACTGGAAAAAGAGAACATGGAAAGACCCGAAGAACTAGAAGATGAGCTAGCCCGATTTGATTATCCAATTTTATAAACCTCTTGGCCGCTCCTGCTTGAGGAAGGTGCGGAAATGCTGACAAAATGTGAAGGAATCGTTCTTCGCACAAATGATTACGGAGAGACGAATAAAATCGTAACATTACTGACAAGAGAACACGGAAAAATAGGTGTTATGGCACGAGGCGCCAAAAAACCGAACAGCCGTTTATCAGCAGT
The DNA here is from genome assembly GCF_019334685.1 of Bacillus sp. LJBS17. Taxonomy (NCBI): domain Bacteria; kingdom Bacillati; phylum Bacillota; class Bacilli; order Caryophanales; family Bacillaceae; genus Bacillus; species Bacillus sp. LJBS17. Next base: position 2,567,792 of record NZ_CP079759.1, on the reverse strand, counting down.
CAGCCAGCCCTTTTTGTATGGTGCTTTCTTAATGCAAAAAACATCGGGCCTCGGAACGCTTCAGCAGGGGGAAATGATCCTCAGCATGAGAGGCATCAGGGAAGATTTGTTTTTAACAGCATATGCTGCCTATATTGCTGAGTTAGTCGACAGAGGCACAGAAGAAAAAAAGCCAAATCCTTATTTATTTGAATTCATATTAGAATCATTAAAACAGCTGAATGAAGGAACAGATCCGGATGTTATCACCTTCATTGTTCAAATGAAGATGCTCGGTGTCATGGGCCTGTATCCTGAGCTAAATCATTGTGTTCATTGTAAAAGCCAAGACGGAACCTTTCATTTCTCTGTTCGTGATAATGGTTTTATATGCCACCGCTGTTTTGAAAAAGATCCTTACAGGATACCGATTAAACCGCAAACGGCAAGGCTGTTAAGACTCTTTTACTATTTTGATCTGTCGAGGCTCGGCAATGTGTCCTTAAAAGAGGAAACAAAAGCTGAATTAAAGCAAGTGATTGATTTATATTACGAAGAATATTCGGGATTGTATTTAAAATCAAAGCGCTTTTTAGATCAAATGGAAAGCATGAAACATCTTATGGGTGAAAACAAAAGTTGACATTTGGTCCATCTTTTTATATGATCATTTATTATAAAATATGTTGCAGTGAGAGAAAGAAGTACTTGCGTTTACCTCATGAAAGCGACCTTAGGGCGGTGTAAGCTAAGGATGAGCACGCAACGAAAGGCATTCTTGAGCAATTTTAAAAAAAGAGGCTGGGATTTTGTTCTCAGCAACTAGGGTGGAACCGCGGGAGAACTCTCGTCCCTATGTTTGCGGCTGGCAAGCATAGAGACGGGAGTTTTTTGGTTGCTGCCGCAGTAACTTATGAAAGAAAAGTGGAGGTGCTTGAAATGAATATTCAAGACATGATTCTAACCTTGCAAAAGCATTGGTCCAGTCAGGGCTGTGTGCTTATGCAGGCTTACGATGTAGAAAAAGGAGCCGGCACGATGAGCCCGTATACATTTTTGCGCAGTATCGGTCCTGAGCCGTGGAAAGTGGCTTATGTAGAGCCTTCCAGACGTCCTGCAGACGGCCGCTACGGGGAGAACCCGAACAGACTGTATCAGCATCATCAGTTCCAGGTCATTATTAAACCGTCTCCTGATAACATTCAAGAACTGTATTTAGATTCCTTGCGTGCTCTTGGAATTGATCCACTTGAGCACGATATTCGCTTTGTTGAAGACAACTGGGAGAATCCGTCTTTAGGCTGTGCGGGTCTAGGCTGGGAAGTTTGGCTTGACGGAATGGAAATAACTCAATTTACGTATTTCCAGCAGGTCGGGGGATTAGAGTGTAAACCCGTTTCTGTAGAGATTACGTATGGAATTGAGCGTCTCGCGTCTTATATCCAAGATAAAGAAAACGTGTTTGACTTGGAATGGACGTCAGGGTTTACAGTAAAAGATTTATTCATGATGGCTGAATATGAGCATTCTGTTTATACGTTTGAAACATCAGACGTCGATATGCTGTTCCAATTGTTCAGCACATATGAAAAAGAAGCGATCAAGCAAATGGACAACGGACTTGTTCATCCAGCATATGACTATGTGCTGAAATGCTCGCACACTTTCAACCTGCTTGATGCCAAAGGTGCGATCTCTGTTACCGAGCGGACGGGCTATATCGCAAGAGTGCGGAATTTAGCTAGAAAAGTAGCAAAAACCTACTATGAGGAACGAGAAAAACTAGGGTTCCCAATGCTTAAAGGGGAGGGTTCTTCTCATGAGTAAACAGGATTTACTTTTAGAGATCGGATTAGAGGAAATGCCGGCGCGCTTTTTGAATGAAAGCATGGTTCAGCTTGGCGACAAGCTGACAGGCTGGCTTAAAGAAAAAAATATTACTCACGGTGAAGTGAAACTCTTCAATACACCGAGACGTCTTGCTGTGTTCGTTAAGGATGTCGCAGAAAAGCAGGATGATATAAAAGAAGAAGCAAAAGGGCCTGCGAAAAAAATTGCCCTTGATGCGGACGGGAACTGGACAAAAGCGGCAATCGGCTTTTCAAAAGGCCAAGGCGCGAATGTGGAAGACCTGTACATCAAAGAAGTAAAAGGCATAGAGTATGTATTCGTGCAAAAATTCCAAGCCGGCCAAGAAACGAAGTCGCTTCTGCCAGAATTGAGTGGTTTAATTACAAGCTTGCATTTCCCGAAAAACATGCGCTGGGGAAATGAAGATTTGCGTTATATCCGACCGATCAAATGGATTGTCGCATTATTTGGACAGGATGTCATTCCATTTTCGATCACAAACGTTGAGTCTGGACGGACAACACAGGGACATCGTTTCCTCGGACATGAAGTGTCAATTGAATCACCTTCAGCTTATGAAGAGCAGCTCAAAGGACAGCATGTTATTGCTGATCCTAGCGTCCGAAAGCAAATGATTCAATCTCAGCTGGAAGCAATGGCTGCTGAAAACAATTGGAGCATTCCAGTTGACGAAGACCTTCTTGATGAAGTGAATCATTTAGTAGAATACCCGACAGCTCTTTACGGTTCATTTGAATCCGAGTTTCTGTCAATTCCTGAAGAAGTGCTTGTCACAACAATGAAAGAGCATCAGCGCTACTTCCCTGTCAAAGACAAAAACGGTGACCTGCTGCCTCACTTTATCACAGTCCGAAACGGCAACAGCCACGCGATTGAAAATGTGGCCCGAGGTAATGAAAAAGTGCTGCGCGCACGTTTATCTGATGCTTCATTCTTCTACAAAGAAGATCAGAAACTAAACATTGATGCAAATGTGAAGAAGCTTGAAAATATCGTTTTCCATGAAGAGCTTGGTTCTCTTGCTGATAAGGTTAGAAGAGTCACATCAATCGCAGAGAAACTTGCCGTTCGTCTTCAGGCTGATGAAGATACATTAAAACATGTGAAGCGGGCTGCTGAAATTTCTAAATTCGACCTTGTGACGCATATGATATATGAATTCCCTGAACTTCAAGGAATTATGGGCGAAAAGTATGCGAGAATGCTTGGCGAAGATGAAGCTGTGGCGGCGGCAGTTAATGAACATTATATGCCTAGATCAGCGGGCGGAGAAACGCCTTCTACTTTCACCGGAGCTGTTGTAGCAATGGCGGATAAGCTTGACACAATCGCTTCATTCTTCTCTATCGGCGTAATTCCGACCGGTTCCCAGGACCCTTACGGACTGCGCCGCCAAGCAAGCGGTATTGTTGCGATTCTTCTTGACCGCAACTGGGGAATTTCATTTGAAGAGCTGCTTACTTTCGTTCAAACCGATAAAGAAAATGAACTGCTGGATTTCTTCACTCAGCGCTTGAAATATGTCTTGAATGCTGAACAAATCAGACATGATGTCATTGACGCCGTGCTGGAAAGCTCTGAGCTTGAGCCGTACTCTGCGCTGCATAAAGCACAAGTACTGGAGCAAAAGCTTGGTGCACCTGGCTTTAAGGAAACAGCCGAAGCGTTAGGCCGAGTGATCTCTATCAGCAAAAAAGGAGTCCGCGGAGACATTCAGCCTGATCTGTTTGAAAATGAATACGAAGCAAAACTGTTTGATGCCTACCAAACAGCGAAGAAAAATCTGCAGGAAAACTTCAGCAAAAAAGATTATGAGGCGGCGCTTGCTTCACTTGCAGCCTTAAAAGAACCGATCGATGCTTACTTCGATCATACAATGGTTATAGCGGATAATGAGTCATTAAAGGCAAATCGTTTAGCGCAAATGGTAAGCTTGGCGGATGAGATCAAGTCCTTTGCGAATATGAATGCCCTTATTGTAAAATAAAGAGAGAAAAGGCGGTTGCTGTGTGATCGGTAATCGTCTTTTCCCCATTTATAAGTTTTTTGTTTGATTACAAGATATTTACGTTATAATATGGATTATTATTTCTTTACATAGCTATGAAGTGAAAAGGTGGTGAGTACGATCGAACTAAATAAACGGCAAGAACATATTTTGCAGATTGTAAAAGAAAACGGGCCGATTACAGGGGAGCATATTGCAGAAAAGCTGAACCTAACCAGGGCGACATTGCGCCCGGATTTAGCCATACTCACCATGTCAGGATTCCTCGAGGCGCGCCCGAGAGTCGGTTATTTCTATACGGGAAAAACCGGCACGCAGCTTTTGGCGGATAAACTCAAAAAGCTTCAGGTGAAAGACTTTCAATCTATCCCCGTAGTGATTCACGAAAACGTTTCTGTGTACGATGCGATTTGCACCATGTTTTTAGAAGATGTAGGTACTCTGTTTGTGGTGGACCGCGATGCTGTTTTAGTCGGGGTGCTTTCACGAAAAGACTTGCTCAGAGCGAGCATTGGCCAGCAGGAGCTTACATCGGTCCCTGTTCACATCATCATGACAAGGATGCCGAACATTACGGTGTGCAGACGCGAGGATTATGTGATGGACATTGCAAAGCACTTAATAGAAAAACAAATTGATGCACTTCCTGTCATCAAAGACACCGATAAAGGCTTTGAAGTGATCGGCAGAGTGACAAAAACAAATATGACCAAAATACTTGTCAGTTTATCTGAAAATGAAATCCTATAAGATTGCAAACTAACGGGGGGATAATATGAATAACCGCATCATCTATGTTGTATCGGATTCCGTCGGTGAAACGGCTGAATTGGTAGTAAAAGCAGCACTCAGCCAATTTAACGGATCAGCGGATGATACTCATGTAAGAAGAATTCCTTATGTTGAAGATATAGGCACTATCAATGAAGTGATTTCACTTGCAAAGGCAGACGGCGGCATTATCTGTTTTACACTCGTGGTGCCGGAAATCAGAGAATATTTGATAGCCGAAGCGGAAAAAGCAAATGTTTTATATTATGATATTATCGGCCCGTTGATTGATAAAATGGAAACAGCCTACGGTTTAACAGCGAAATACGAACCGGGGCGGGTGCGCCAGCTTGATGAAGATTATTTCAAAAAAGTGGAGGCCATCGAGTTTGCAGTTAAATACGATGATGGACGTGATCCAAGAGGAATTTTAAAAGCTGATATCGTTTTGATCGGCGTGTCAAGAACGTCTAAAACACCGCTGTCTCAATATCTCGCACACAAACGCCTGAAGGTTGCCAATGTTCCGATTGTACCGGAGGTTGATCCGCCGGAAGAACTCTTTAACGTTGATCCGAAAAAATGCATCGGTTTAAAGATTAGCCCTGATAAACTGAATCATATCAGAAAAGAACGTTTAAAATCACTCGGGCTTAATGATAAAGCGATTTATGCAAATATCAACAGAATCAAAGAGGAACTCGAGTATTTCGAAAAGATTGTGGATCGGATCGGCTGCCAGGTTGTTGATGTTTCAAATAAAGCGGTTGAGGAAACAGCAAATATTATCCATCATCTCAAAACAAAAAACATATAACTCAGGACGCTCTATCCTGGGTTTTTGGCTGTGCCAAAAGGGAATAATGAAAAACAATAGCATCTTTGTGAAGTTTGTATTATAATAAAAAATTGTGATAAAATGATTAATTTTAGGTTTAAGGATCGTGTGATACGAATAAACTATTATGGGTAAGATGTCAAGAATTTCTCCCGGAAATTTTTCGACAAATTCATATACATCCACAATAATAAAGGATGTGCGATTTTGCTTGCTTTTATGCAGGAGTTTAATGGAGGGATGGAGAATTACTCTTCTTAATGAACAAGAAAAGACGATTTTTGTCGATGCTGATGCTTGTCCGGTAAAAGATGAAATTTTACAAACAGCATCCGAGTATGAAGTTCAAGTTCTTTTTGTCGCTTCATTTGAACATTATCAGCTTTCCAGAAGCAATGAAGAAAAATGGAAGTATGTTGATCCTCATAAAGAAGCTGCTGATTTATATATCGCAAATCACGTGAAACCGGGAGATATTGTTGTGACGCAGGACATCGGATTAGCATCTCTGCTGTTGAACAGAAATGTCTCCGTTATGTCGGAAAGAGGTCGTCTTTACAAAGAAGACACGATTGATTTTGCTCTAGAGGGCCGTCATTTTTCCGGCAAACAAAGAAGAAAAGGCGTATATGCCAAAGGGCCTAAAAAATTGAATAAAGAAGATCGAGATCGATTTATTACACTGCTGCAAAAAATCCTGTCGAACGATGAAGGGATTTTGCACTAAAGCATCGAATAATGTACGACGGAGTGTTATAAGATGGGAAATCGGATACCAGATGAAATTGTGGATCAGGTGCAAAAGTCGGCAGATATCGTTGAAGTCATAGGTGATTATGTTCAATTAAAGAAGCAAGGCCGAAACTACTTTGGACTCTGTCCTTTTCATGGAGAAAGCACACCTTCGTTTTCCGTATCGCCCGACAAACAGATTTTTCATTGCTTTGGCTGCGGAGCGGGCGGCAATGTTTTCTCTTTTTTAAGGCAGATGGAAGGCTACTCATTTGCCGAGTCGGTTTCTCACCTTGCTGACAAATACCAAATTGATTTTCCAGATGATATAACAGTCCATTCCGGAGCCCGGCCAGAGTCTTCTGGAGAACAAAAAATGGCTGAGGCACATGAGCTCCTGAAGAAATTTTACCATCATTTGTTAATAAATACAAAAGAAGGTCAAGAGGCACTGGATTATCTGCTTTCTAGGGGCTTTACGAAAGAGCTGATTGATGAATTTCAGATTGGCTATGCTCTTGATTCTTGGGACTTTATCACGAAATTCCTTGTAAAGAGGGGATTTAGTGAGGCACAAATGGAAAAAGCGGGTCTCCTGATCAGACGCGAAGACGGAAGCGGATATTTCGACCGCTTCAGAAACCGTGTCATGTTTCCGATCCATGATCATCACGGGGCTGTTGTTGCTTTCTCGGGCAGGGCTCTTGGCAGTCAGCAGCCTAAGTATATGAACAGTCCTGAAACCCCGCTCTTTCATAAAAGTAAACTGCTTTACAATTTTTATAAGGCCCGCCTTCATATCAGAAAGCAGGAAAGAGCAGTCTTATTTGAAGGGTTTGCTGATGTCATATCGGCTGTAAGCTCGGGTGTAAAAGAAAGCATAGCCACGATGGGAACGTCTCTTACAGATGATCATGTCAAGATCCTGAGAAGAAACGTCGAAGAAATCATTCTTTGCTATGACTCTGATAAAGCCGGTTATGAAGCCACCTTAAAAGCTTCGGAGCTTCTGCAAAAAAAAGGCTGCAAAGTCAGAGTTGCAATGATTCCTGACGGATTGGACCCTGATGATTACATCAAAAAATTCGGCGGGGAAAAATTTAAAAACGACATTATTGACGCCAGTGTCACCGTAATGGCGTTCAAAATGCAATATTTCCGAAAAGGAAAGAACCTGTCCGATGAAGGCGACCGCCTGGCTTACATTAAAGACGTACTGAAAGAAATCAGCACGCTTTCAGGGTCTCTAGAGCAGGAAGTCTATGTAAAGCAGCTTGCTTCAGAGTTTTCGCTTTCACAGGAGTCTTTAACTGAGCAGCTGTCTGTTTTCAGCAAGCAAAACAAACCTGCTGACAATAGCGGTGAAACAAAAACGCGGCGAGCGCATCTGACGACAAAAGCAAGGCAAAAACGTTTGCGTCCGGCGTATGAAAATGCAGAAAGGCTGTTACTCGCTCACATGCTTCGAGATCGGAGCGTCATCAAAAAAGTGATTGACCGGGTAGGGTTTCAATTTAATATTGATGAGCACCGGGCATTAGCCGCCTATCTTTATGCTTTTTATGAAGAGGGAGCCGAGCTGACGCCTCAGCATCTGATGGCCAGGGTGACGGATGATCATATAAGCCAGCTCTTGTCTGATATATTAATGCTTCAGGTTAATCAAGAGCTTAGCGAAGCCGAGTTATCAGATTATGTAAAAAAAGTGTTGAATCAAAGAAATTGGTCAATGATAAAAGAAAAAGAGGCGGAAAGAGCCGAAGCCGAAAGGCAAAAAGATTTTTTAAGAGCTGCTTCTCTGGCTCAAGAAATCGTTACATTGAACCGATCTTTAAAATAACTGGAGAACTGATGAGGAGCATTTATTGGCAATGATTCCTTGCGGAGGAGCAAATAGATCGCTTAACCTCATCATGAATTGTCATTTCATTATTCGCACATTGTTAAAGGCAGTTCACATAGAAAACGCCTGAATGGACCGAATAAGAATCATACCGCTTATAGAATTCGTTGCAAGCTTTGGAAGGAGGGATCCATAATGGCTGATAAACAAACCCACGAGACAGAATTAACATTCGACCAAGTAAAAGAGCAATTAACAGAGTCTGGTAAAAAACGTGGCGTTTTGACATATGAAGAAATTGCTGAGCGTATGTCCAGCTTTGAAATTGAATCAGACCAAATGGATGAGTATTATGAATTTTTAGGTGAACAAGGTGTTGAATTAATTAGTGAGAATGAAGAAACAGAAGATCCTAATATTCAGCAGCTTGCCAAAGCCGAAGAAGAATTTGACCTTAATGACCTAAGTGTACCGCCTGGCGTTAAAATCAATGACCCAGTTCGTATGTATTTAAAGGAAATCGGTCGGGTTAACCTTCTTTCTGCAAAAGAAGAAATCGCCTACGCTCAAAAGATTGAAGAAGGTGACGAAGAATCTAAACGCAGATTGGCTGAAGCGAACCTGCGGCTTGTTGTCAGTATCGCAAAACGGTATGTCGGACGCGGTATGCTGTTCCTTGATCTGATTCAGGAAGGAAACATGGGCCTGATGAAAGCCGTTGAAAAATTTGATTATCGCAAAGGTTATAAATTCAGTACGTATGCTACGTGGTGGATCAGACAGGCGATTACACGCGCCATTGCCGATCAGGCGAGAACGATCCGGATTCCCGTTCATATGGTTGAAACCATTAATAAATTAATTCGTGTGCAGCGTCAATTACTGCAAGACTTAGGCAGAGAACCAACACCTGAAGAAATTGCGGAAGATATGGATTTAACGCCTGAAAAAGTACGCGAAATCTTAAAGATTGCTCAAGAGCCGGTATCTCTGGAAACACCGATCGGTGAAGAGGATGACTCGCACCTTGGTGATTTCATTGAAGACCAAGAAGCAACTTCACCTTCTGACCACGCCGCATACGAGCTATTGAAAGAGCAGCTGGAAGATGTGCTTGATACGTTAACTGATCGTGAAGAAAATGTATTGCGTCTTCGATTCGGTCTTGATGACGGGCGTACAAGAACATTAGAAGAGGTCGGCAAAGTATTTGGAGTAACGAGAGAGCGTATTCGACAAATCGAAGCCAAAGCGTTGCGGAAACTAAGACATCCTAGCAGAAGTAAACGTTTGAAAGATTTCCTCGAATAAGATGGAACGGGTCTTGAAGATCCGTTCTTCTTTTTTTAAAAAGATATATGGATAATATGCCTTTATTTTACTGAAAAATGATGTCATTTGCAAATGAACATTGTGGTGAAAAATTTCAAAATCTAATTCCATATTTTCTATTGTAAGCGTATACAATACATTATACAATAGAATAAAAAGGATATTAGAGATTTAGGCATGTTTCTATTCAATTTTGTATAAAGTGTGAATAAAAAACTTTTGTATAGCAATCCATTTACTTTTTGTAAAAATAAGTTAGAATTAGAAGTGTTTACATAGGGGGAAGGATCAAAAAGGGGGAAGGGAAATGAAATGGAACCCGCTTATTCCATTTTTGCTGATCGCTGTTTTAGGAATTGGTCTAACTTTCTTTTTATCAGTAAAAGGACTTGATGACTCTCGGGAGATTGCGAGCGGAGGAGAAAGCAAATCTGCTGAAAAGAAAGATGCGAACGCTTCACCAGAAGAAATTTACAAGGCAAACTGCATCGCATGCCACGGAGAAAATTATGAAGGTGTTTCGGGTCCGAGCTTAAAAGGTGTAGGGGATAAGAAAGATGTCGCTGAAATTAAAACAAAGATCGAAAAAGGCGGTAATGGAATGCCTTCCGGTCTTGTTCCGGCCGATAAGCTGGATGATATGGCAGAGTGGGTGTCAAAAATTAAATAAAAGAACTATTTTTCTCTTTATACATTCACAGGCCGCCGAGATGTTCTCGACAGCCTTTTATTTTTGACTGCCGCGTGCAGACCCGCATCAAAAGAAATAATTTCAAAATCATTTGCTTCAGCTTGGATTCCGGGCTGATTTTTTATATGATAGTAAAGGAAAAAATGATTGAGAAAAGTTGTGATGACAAGTGAACGAATTAAAATTATCTAAACGATTGCAAACAGTAGCGGAGTACATACCGAATGGAGCGGTGATGGCCGATATCGGCTCTGACCACGCCTACCTTCCTTGTTATGCGGTGCTGAATCATAAAGCCAGCGGGGCGATTGTCGGAGAAATAACAGACGGCCCATTTTTGTCTGCAAAGCGGCAGGTTGAAAAATCAGGCTTAAACTCGCACATTTCTGTAAGGCAGGGAGACGGACTGGAAGTGATTAAAAAAGGTGAAGCTGATGCCATTACGATTGCCGGAATGGGCGGGGCTTTGATCGCTCACATTTTAGAAGCGGGCAAAGACAAATTAACGGGGAAGGAACGGCTCATTTTACAGCCGAATATTCATGCTGTTCATATCAGGGAGTGGCTTTATAAAGAAGGATATGCGCTGATAGATGAGGTAATCCTTGAAGAGGACGGAAAGTGCTATGAGGTGCTGGTAGCAGAAGAGGGAGACAGGGATGCGGCTTATGACGGTATTTCTTTATCAGCCGGGATGCTCGTCGGCCCTTTCTTGGCAAAAGAAAAAAATGCTGTCTTTTTGAAAAAGTGGACACAAGAGCTTCAGCACACTCAAAGCATCTATGAACAGATCAGCCAAGCGGCAGATACAGAGCAAAACAAACAAAAATTAAAGGAGCTCGCCGATCGAATGGAGCTGTTAAAGGAGGTAATCGATCATGGTTAAAAGTGTAAATGGGCAGCAGATCATCCAGCTGTTTGAACAATTTTCCCCGAAAGCCTATGCGGTTGAAGGAGATAAAATCGGCCTGCAAATCGGCACTTTAAACAAACCAATTAAAAATGTGATGGTTACACTTGATGTGTTAGAGAGCGTTATCGATGAAGCGATTGAAAAAGAGGTTGACTTGATTATTGCACACCATCCTCCTATTTTCAGGCCGCTAAAGCATATTTCAACAGATCAGCCTGCCGGAAGGTTAATTGAAAAGTGTTTGAAGCATGATATTGCTGTTTATGCAGCTCATACAAATTTAGACGTTGCGGACGGCGGCGTGAATGATTTGCTTGCTGAAGCATTAGAGCTGAGGGAGACGGAAGTGCTGGCACCTACTTATACGGATCCTCTGAAAAAGCTGGCAGTTTACGTGCCGAAGGAATATGAAGAGCAGGTCAGAGCCGCGCTCGGAAATGCGGGGGCCGGCCATATCGGTGAATACAGCCATTGCGCGTTTTCATCTGAAGGAATCGGCAGCTTTAAGCCATTAGACGGAGCTAAGCCTTTTATCGGTGAAGTGGGAGAGCTTGAGCTTGTTCATGAAGTAAGGCTTGAGACTGTATTTCCTAAAAGCGTCGAAAAGGCTGTTATCAATGCAATGATAAAAAGCCATCCATATGAAGAAGTTGCTTACGATATCTATCCTGTCGAACAGACTCCCGCCGAAAAAGGACTCGGCCGTGTCGGAACCCTTAAAAATGAGATGACGCTCAAGGAATTCGCTTTATTTGTGAAAGACAAGCTTGACGTCAATGGTGTCAGAATGGTGGGGGATGCTGACAGCATGGTGAAAAAGGTAGCTGTTCTTGGAGGAGATGGAAACAAGTATATTCATCATGCAAAACGAAAGGGAGCCGATGTTTACGTCACAGGAGATTTATACTTCCATGTGGCCCATGATGCCATGATGCTTGGCCTAAATGTGGTTGATCCGGGACACTATGCGGAAAAAATCATGAAAGAAGGCGTCACGAGAAAGCTGACATCAATGTGTAATGATAAAAAGTTTGACGTGAATATCTTTGTTTCTGAAACAGATACAAATCCATTTACATTTCTATAAAAAAACTGAGGCTTTTACAGCCTCAGTTTTTTGCTTTTACTTTTGGAAGTATTTTTTTGAGCGGTATATTATGTTCAGTTGTCCAAGTTGATGGATCTTCGTGATCAAACTGCTCTAAAAAGCGAATGACTTCTTTTGTGATCGGCGTCGGTGTGGAAGCTCCCGCTGTAACTGCAACGGTATTAACGCCTTTCAGCCATTCGAGCTTCAATTCGCTTAAGTCGCCGATCCGGTATGCTTTTGTCCCGGCTATTTCCTCTGACACTTGAGCAAGCCTATTTGAATTGTTGCTTTTCGGGTCTCCGACAACGATTGTTAAGTCCGCTTTTTTTGCCTGCTCTGATACAGCTTCCTGCCGCACTTGAGTAGCGAGGCAAATCTCTTGGTGATATTCGACATGAGGATATTTTTCTTTGACAAGCTCCATAATGTCGTGGACATCCCATTGAGACATTGTTGTTTGATTCGTCACGATTAACTTCTCTGCTTGGATATCAAGGTTCTTTACATCTTCTTCTGTTTCAACTAAGTGAACGATCTCCGGCGCTACGCCAACGGCTCCCTCAGGCTCTGGATGCCCTTTTTTGCCGATATAGATTACGTGATATCCTTTTTCTTTCATCTCTAAGATTAGATTATGAGTTTTCGTCACATCCGGACATGTAGCATCAATTGCGACTAACCCTTTTTCTTCTGCGATTCTTCTGACTTCGGGAGAAACACCGTGCGCAGTGAAAATGACAGTTCCTTTGTCAACCTGCTTTAAGATGTCCAGACGGTTAGAGCCGTCCAATGTAAAAATCCCTTCCTCTTCAAACGCATCAGTGACGTGTTTATTATGAACAATCATCCCGAGTATATAGATGGGTCTTGGCAAGCTTTTATCTAGTGACGCATTTTTGGCAATGACCATAGCATCAACAACACCATAGCAATAGCCGCGCGGTGAAATTTTAATTACGTCCATTTTCGGTTGTCCTCCAATACTGAAGTGAGTAAAGGCAATATAAAAAGCCGTAATCAAACGGCTCTATTCTTGCATTCTTCTGATCTCATTATAGCCAATCTCACTTCAGATATCAAAGAATGTTAAATATATAATCTCGGTTTTGAACTGCCTGATGTTCTTTTCGGAGCAGGAGAGGCAGCTTCCTTTTTCTTCGAGGCAGATGTTTTTGATTCTTGTTCTTTATTGTCAGTTGTTTTAGATTTTTTTGGGAGAGAAGAACTTTTTGGTTTTGATTTTTTGTTCCCATCTGAGGTTTTTGTTTCAGTCTCTTTTTCTTTTTCTGATGATTCTTCTGAAACGGATTGTTTTTCACTTTCCTCATTGGCCTCTGTCTCAGTATCATCACTTTTACTTAATTGGCTGTACAGCTTCATCATTGCTGGCAGATTGCGGACTAATGGGCCGTACTGCTGGATCATAGGGGTGACTTGCTGCGCCATGCCGAGTACTTTTTGCACATTTCCAAGCATACTGGATAATGATGCAGGATTGGCGATATTTTGAATGCCTTGCAGGCCAGCACCTCCGCTCGCTGCGGCACCTGCTCCTGGAACTCCTGGAACTCCGGCACTGCCAGCGCCTCCTCCGCCGGGTAGGAACCTTGACAGCATTCCTTTTAAGCCTCCGCCTGCACCTGCACCATTTCTCGCTCCGGCATTTGCCTGAGGAAGAAATTGTCCGGCTTGCTGAAAACCTTGCTGCTGTGCTCCAAATGAAGGTCCTCGCATATTAGGCGGTCTTCTGCCCATCATTCGCTGATTTGGCATGGGGCGGGGCGGTCCGGGCTGTGGGGAATTTCTCATTGGCTGCTGCGGTGAAAACATACTTGTACCTCCTTTCAGCTCTCTCTGCTATTAGAATATGCATGGGCTGCGGTATTTGCTTTACATAACTGAATAAAACAAACGCCTTGCAAACGTGGTGTTTTTAAGCAAAATCGGGTATAATGTGATGATGGACACATAATGTGCCGCTTTAAGGAGCTGGGAAAAATGAAAGAAACGAAATTTGAACTTTATGAATTGAAACCATTTATTATAGATGCAGTACATCGCCTTGGTTTTTACGAACCGACTGATATCCAGAAAAGGCTGATTCCTGCAGTGTTAAAAAAAGAAAGCGTCATCGGCCAGTCTCAGACGGGTACCGGAAAGACTCACGCTTATTTACTGCCTTTATTAAACAAAATCGATCCTGCTAAGGATGTCGTTCAGGTAGTCATTACGGCTCCGACAAGAGAGCTAGCCAACCAGATTTATCAGGAAGCGCTTAAAATCACGCAGGGTGAGGAAGGCAGTCAGATTCGCTCGAAATGTTTTATCGGAGGCACTGATAAACAAAAATCAATTGATAAATTGAAAATACAGCCGCATCTAGTTGTCGGTACACCCGGACGGATTGCTGACTTAATCAAAGAACAGGCGTTAAGTGTTCATAAAGCGGAATCTCTTGTTATTGATGAAGCGGATTTAATGCTGGACATGGGATTTCTTTCAGATGTAGATTACATCGGTTCCCGCATGCCTGAGGATCTGCAAATGCTTGTGTTCTCAGCGACCATACCGGAAAAGCTGAAACCATTCTTGAAGAAATACATGGAAAATCCGAAATACGCCCATGTGGAGCCAAAACAGGTGACTGCTGCGAAAATCGAGCATATCCTCATTCCTTCGAAACATCGTGACAAGGACAAGCTCCTTTTTGACATCATGTCGCATCTGAATCCATACCTGGGGATTGTGTTTGCCAACACGAAAAATACGGCTGACCATATTGCCCAGTATCTGACTGGCAAAGGCATGAAAATCGGCTTGCTGCACGGCGGATTAACACCACGTGAGCGGAAAAAAGTCATGAAGCAGATCAATGATTTGGAATTCACATATATCATTGCAACTGACCTTGCCGCAAGAGGTATTGATATTAAAGGTGTCAGCCATGTTATCAACTATGAGCTGCCGGATGATCTCGATTTCTATGTTCACCGTGTGGGCAGAACGGCTCGTGCCGGCTCATCAGGACAAGCGATGACCATTTATGAGCTTACTGATGAGGATGCATTAGTAAGACTTGAAAAAATGGGCATCGAATTTGATTACTTAGAGCTTGAAAAGGGCGAATGGAAAAAAGGCGATGACCGTCAGCGCCGCAAAAAGCGTAAAAAAACGCCGAATGAAGCGGATGAAATTGCTCATCGTCTCGTGAAAAAGCCGAAGAAGGTTAAGCCTGGGTATAAAAAGAAAATGAGCTATGAGATGGAGAAAATCAAGAAAAAACAGAGAAGAAACCAATCTAAGAAAAGAAAGTAGGGGAACCTGTTGCTGAGAATAGGCTCACACGTCTCTATGAGCGGAAAACATATGCTTCTGGCTGCAAGCCAGGAAGCAGTCTCTTATGGGGCGAATACGTTTATGATCTATACAGGCGCACCGCAAAATACGCGCCGAAAGAAAATTGAAGACTTAAATATAGAAGCAGGCCGGGCACATATGCAAGAAAATGGCATTGACGAGATTATCGTACACGCGCCTTATATTATTAATATTGGCAACACGACAAATCCGTCCACTTTTGAGCTGGGTGTTGATTTTCTTCGTTCAGAAATTGAACGGACAGCGGCCATCGGAGCGAAGCAAATTGTCCTTCATCCTGGCGCTCACGTAGGGGCAGGAGCTGAAGCTGGCATCAAAAAAATTATTGAAGGCTTAAATGAAGTGATTGATCCGAATCAAAATGTCCAGATTGCATTAGAAACAATGGCTGGAAAAGGATCAGAATGCGGCAGAAGCTTTGAGGAGCTTGCGCAGATTATCGAAGGCGTTACACACAATGAGCAGCTGTCAGTTTGCTTTGACACGTGCCATACACATGATGCCGGGTATAACATTGTCGAAGACTTTGACGGAGTGCTAAATGAGTTCGATAAAATCATTGGCATTGACCGTATTAAAGTGCTTCATATCAATGACAGCAAAAATGTCAAAGGTGCGAGAAAAGACCGCCATGAAAATATTGGCTTTGGTGAAATAGGTTTTGACGCACTGCAATATGTTGTTCACCATGAGCAGTTAAAAGACATTCCAAAAATTCTTGAAACACCATACGTCGGTGAAGATAAAAAGAACAAAAAACCGCCATACCGTTTTGAGATTGAAATGCTGAAAGAAAAACAATTTGATGATACATTGCTCGAAAAGATTTTACAGCAATAAAAAATGGGGGATAACACCCCCATTTTTTAGCTTGTAAATTGTTTGAATAGTTCATTAACTGTTTGAGCTGTTTCTTTCGATGTAATCGTCTCTACTTGTTTCAGCAGCCGCATTCGTTCACTCTCATTAAAGATGTTTACATTTTTCCCGTATAACAGGTTCGCTACTTCAACGGCCTGCGATCTTGTTAAGCTGATTCCGTATTGTTTTGAGTACTTCAGCAAATCATCAGCAGTAGCCTGATTAAGCCGCTGTAAAATAATTCTTTGAAATAAAATCATCGGTCAATCCACCTCCAGACTTAATGTATGGGCAAATCAGTAAAATGTGTCAGTGTTTAATGGTAAAATAGATTTATAATGTATTTAAAATAGTTATTGCAGGAAAGGAGATTTTATGACCCCAACAAAACAACATAAGAAAGAAACATTTACCCATTTTATTTTCAGGGTCTTTATGATTCTGGTAGGAGCTGCATCTGCGGCTGTAAGTATTGAATTATTTTTAATCCCCAATGATTTTATTGATGGCGGGATTATCGGTGTATCACTTATTTTAGACCACCTCTTTATGTCAAACCCCTTTCTGAATTTCGCTTTTTTCGTTGTCATATTAAATATTCCTTTTATGATCTTCGGATATAAATATATCGGTAAGACCTTTCTAGTCTCTACGTTTATAGGGATTGTCGGGCTTGCCGTTATTGAATCCTCACTTCACCATGTAGAAGCCATTACAACCCAGCCTATTTTGGCTACTGTGTTCGGAGGTCTTTTACTCGGCTTTGGCGTCGGGCTTGTTATTCGAAACGGAGGTTCAATGGATGGTACAGAAATTCTCGGTATTTTGCTGACCAAAAAACTCCCGTTTTCAGTAGGTGAGTTCGTTATGTTCATCAATGTGTTCATTTTCATTTGGGCAGTTTTTGTGTTCGGTCCTGAGCAAGCGATGTACTCATTCATGACTTATTATATTGCGATGAAAACGATTGATGCCGTGATCCAAGGGCTTGATGAAACAAAAGCTGTCATTATTGTGTCTGAGCAGTATGATGAGATCTCCGACGCGATTTTGCACCGTCTCGGTCGGGGCACAACGAAGCTGAAGGGGAAAGGCGGATATACGGACGAAGAAAAAGACGTAATTTACGCGGTTGTCACAAGGCTGGAAGTGACAAAGCTCAAATCGATCGTGTTTGAAGTTGACCAAAATGCATTCATAACAATTATGAATACTCATGAAACGAGAGGCGGAAAATTCAAAAACGCAATCCACTAGGCTTTCATTTACTTTTATTCATTTTATGGGTATAATTTTATCTGCAGTAAAGAAAATGGCTTGCTGGACAGACAGCTGCCATTTTCTTTTTCATACATGTGATACGTTCTTAAGCAAAGCGAAAAGGGGGACCCTTCATGAACGTACAAGAAGCGTTGAACCTACTAAAAGAAAACGGATATAAATATACAAACAAACGGGAGGATATGCTGCAGCTTTTTGCTGATTCAGACAGATATCTTACCGCTAAAAACGTACTGTCTGCACTGAATAATGATTATCCAGGCTTAAGCTTTGATACAATCTACAGAAATCTTTCTTTATATGAAGAACTTGGGATTTTGGAAACAACTGAGCTGTCCGGTGAAAAGCTCTTCCGATTTAAGTGTTCATTCACCCATCACCACCATCATTTTATTTGTCTTGCCTGCGGCAAAACAAAGGAAATTGAATCATGTCCGATGGACAAGCTTTGTGATGATTTGGATGGCTATCAGGTCAGCGGGCATAAATTTGAGATTTATGGCACATGCCCTGATTGTACAGCGGAAAACCAAGAAAACACTACTGCGTAAAATGCGTATATATGAAAAAGGGGCCCGGTTTGGGCTCCTTTTTCAGTTATTGATGCGTATTAAATGATGCTTGTTGTTGTTCATCCATTGAACGGCTTCTAGCCAGTTGTTTACTCTGATGATGTTTGAATCAATCGGAAGCTGATTATAAGGGGAATTGAACAAAATCACCGGTATCCCGGCTTCTTTCGCAATCATCATGGCGTTCCCGTGATGATCCTCAAAAAACAGGTCGATGTTATGATTCTTGACCGCTTCAACTTTGTGATGACCGCCAACGAGTTCGATGTAGTCATAATGAATGTTTTGTCTCTCAAACCATTCATAGGTAATATCAGTTAAATGAGTCCGTCTCGCTGTAATATAAATAAGCTTGTGCTCCTCTTTGAGAAGATCAAGTGACTGTTTCGCATGCTGTGCAAGCAATGCTTCCTTATATATGATCGCTTCATTTTGATTCATCCAATCCCAAAATTCTTCCTGGGTAATGTTTAACAGCTTTGTTAAATCATAATCCGTCATATCGTTTAATGAAATGGAAAGATTAAACGAACGGTTCAAATAAGGGACGAATGTATCCTGAGCCGTGATTGTGCCGTCAATATCTATTCCTAAGCGTAACATGCCCACACTCCTTCAGTTTCATCCCTTCAAGTGTAACATAAACAATTGACATTAACAGAAAAGTTTAGCAAACATGAATCAGGCAAAATGGATCAAACTATAAAAGCTCCTTTAATAAAACAGAAGGGGGAATTGAAGGTGGCAAACGATTACGAAAAGCGTGATAACAACAGTTACTATGTTGATCATGGATCTGAAGGGACAAATATTACCCGCGACAATGACGGTTTTTTTGAGGAAACAGCTGCTGAAATCGCAGAGCCTTATCGTGCTGCTGACCGCAGCAATGACCAAGACAATGATCGCAGCGGCGGCAATGTCAATGAAGGACGGGGAATAGGGTACATCGCTTTAGCCTTGTCCATCATTTCATTGTTTGTACTGCCTGTTTTATTGGGAGCTGCCGGTATTATTGTCGGCTATATCGCAAGAAGAAGAGGTGCTCAAGGCCTTGGAGCCTGGGCAATGGGTATCGGTGTCGTTTCATTAGTGCTTGGAATATTTATTATTCCATTTTTCTAACACAAAAAAGCTTGACGGGTTCCCGTCAAGCTTTTTGTGTTTCTTCTTTTAATTTTGCTTTTTCAGCTTCAAGTTTTGCGTAGTGTTCCTCAGCAAGAATGTCAATTTCTTTTTTGAGTTCTTCTACCATCGTTTCCTCTGGAACCTTACGGACAATTTTCCCTTTCCGGAACAGCAGTCCTTCACCGCGTGCGCCGGCGATTCCGATATCAGCTTCTCTCGCTTCACCAGGTCCGTTTACAGCGCAGCCGAGAACAGCAACTTTAATCGGCGCTTTTATCTTAGAAATATACTCTTCCACTTCATTGGCAATGCTGATTAGATCAATCTCAATACGGCCGCAAGTCGGACATGAGATGAGCGTGGCAGCATTGGAGGCTAAGCCGAAAGATTTCAGAAGCTCCCTTGCTACTTTTACCTCTTCTACAGGGTCTGCGCTTAGTGAAATGCGCATGGTGTTCCCGATGCCTTTGCTTAAAATGGCGCCGAGTCCTGCTGCGCTCTTTACTGTGCCGGCAAACAGCGTTCCTGACTCGGTGATCCCGAGGTGAAGCGGGTAGTCAAACGCTTTCGCCGCTTTTTCATAAGCCTCGATTGCAAGGTTCACGTCAGAGGCCTTCATGCTGACAATAATATCGTGAAAATCAAGATCCTCAAGAATTTTAATGTGATGAAGTGCGCTTTCTACCATTCCATCGGCAGTCGGATAACCGTATTTTTCTAAAATACGTTTTTCCAATGAACCGGCGTTTACTCCGATTCTGATCGGAATGCCTTTGTCTTTGGCCGCTTTAACAACCGCTTCAACTTTTTCGCGTCGGCCGATGTTGCCGGGGTTGATGCGGATTTTATCTGCGCCGCCTTCAATGGCTTTCAACGCAAGTTTATAATCGAAATGTATGTCAACAACGAGAGGAATGGAAATGCGCTTTTTAATATCCGCAATGGCGTTTGCTGCTCGTTCATCCGGACATGCTACCCGAACGATTTGGCATCCGGCTTCAGCCAAACGGTTAATTTCCGCAACCGTTGCTTCTACATCATGTGTTTTTGTTGTTGTCATGCTTTGGATGACAACTTCATTGTTGCCGCCTATTGTTAAAGGTCCCACTTTGACGGGACGCGTTTTTGTACGATGTGTGATTTCACTCACTTGCAATCGCTCCTTAATTGTAGTTGCCGCTTCTAGATATAACAATTCTAGTATGGTTTATGTGAATTTATTTTACAAATTACATTGTAACAGTGTCTTCGCCGAACTGACAAGAAATTAACGTTAAATTAAGGGTAGACCGGGAATTTATACGCTGTTCCCGCTTGAATGTCATTGGCTTTCACATTTGGATTCAGTGCTTCAAAATCCTTTACAATGTCATCCGGAGAACCTGCTGATCCGACTATCGACATAACCGTATCACCCGGCTTTACCTTCACCGTTTTATAAGCCGGTTCTTGTGCAGCCGTTTTTGCTGATGCTTCATAGACAGGGAGGTCCTGAATGGGTATTGTTCCAATTTTAAGGTCATAAAAAAGAATAAAAAGTATAAAAACAATGCTGCATACTAAGGTGAGACGCTTCATCGCTTTTCCTCCCGCATACGAAATTTTATATCATAGTATGCTTGTCCATTTCGATTCATGACAAAAGAAAAGAGACTGCGAATGCAGCCTCGGTTTATACAGCAGCTTTTTTGGACGGAATCTCTTTTAAAACGAGAAACAGGATGACAAAATTGACAAACCAGTTTAGTAAAAATTCACTTGGTACGGTTGCTTCTAATGCCCGCATGATTGTAAAGAATACAGTTGAAAGGGTGATGGAATAAGCAGAAAGCTTCCAGAGCTGATGATAGGATAAATGTTTTTTCTGCGAATTCTTAATGATTAACCCGATAAGCGCTAAAAACGATACTTCAATAAATTTTCCCGCTGCTGTTACGAGAAAAATAAGAGCTGAGAGAACAGTTACAATCATCGCTTTATTTTGGTTTAACCCTGCAATGACATCTTTTTTCTGTAACTCTGACGGCATCATTGAGTAAGACATTTCTTGGGCTTGTCCGTCAATGGCCAAAACAAATTTGTTCTGAAGGATGCCGATCGCGTTTTGCTTTGCTTCAATTTGTTCAGTGCCATAGGAGTCTGTCGGATCGAACACGATAACGAAACCATTTGCTTGAGATTCCGTGGCTTTTTTCTCATCCGTTTGAAGTTTGCCGTTTGAAATTGTGAAATCAGGGAAATCTTTGTTTAAAACAGTTTTAAAGCCGTTCATTGATTTTACGGTCCCTGTACTTACATAATAAGCGGTAGGGATTGCAAACAGGACAGAGAGCAAAAATACATAAAGAATCGCTTTTCCGATTCCTTGAAATCTTGTTTTTGCAATATCACGGGGAGAGTATGTACTTTTAATGAAAAGCTGAAACACATTCACTATCTTCACTTCCTAGCTAAACTAATATATGTTGCTTATTGTATCGTTGCATGCGTGTGAATACAAGGAAGACATGAAGAAGACAGAGTAAAATGGGAGGATGGAAGCTATGGATATGTTGTATTGGCTGTTGATTGCAGCGGTTTTTATCATTGCCTTTATCGGGCTGGTGTATCCTGTTATTCCGAGCGTAGTATTTATTGTTGCCGGATTTGTATTGTACGGATTTTTATTTTCATTCAGTCCGTATTCATATATGTTCTGGCTTGTTGAGGCAGTTTTTGCCGCAGTATTATTCGCAGCAGATTACGTGTCGAATCTGCTTGGAGTAAAAAGGTTCGGAGGAAGCAAAGCTGCCATATGGGGAAGCACGATCGGTTTATTAATCGGGCCTTTTGTCATTCCGGTTGCAGGGATCATATTGGGGCCGTTTATCGGGGCTGTTTGCGCAGAACTTATCGTCCATCAGAAGGACTTAAAGTCAGCGTTTAAAATTGGCCTCGGCTCACTCATTGGTTTTTTAACAGGAGTTATTGCAAAGGGCATCATACAGCTTTTGATGATCGGATACTTTTTATGGACAGTCCTATAAGAAATGCTGGCGGCAGGTTTAATGGGGCGGATTATCGGTTAAAGTGAAATATGTCCGCTGAAATGAGCCAAATCGTGAGCTTTTTCATTGATTACAAAGCATTCTTTTGTTACATTGAATGAAGAAAGGCTCGCTGTGAAGCGGCATTTCAGTACATATATACTAAGGAGGAATTATCATGGCTTACGAACTTCCAGAATTACCTTATGCGTACGATGCTTTAGAACCGCATATCGACAAGGAAACTATGACTATTCACCATACGAAACACCACAACACATACGTGACAAATTTAAACAAAGCGGTTGAAGGAAACACTGCTCTTGCCAACAAATCAGTTGAAGAGCTTGTTGCAGATCTTGATTCTGTTCCTGAAAACATCCGCACTGCAGTCCGCAACAACGGCGGCGGGCACGCGAACCACAAATTATTCTGGACACTTTTATCTCCAAACGGCGGAGGCGAACCGACTGGCGCGCTTGCTGAAGAGATCAACAGTGTATTTGGAAGCTTTGACAAATTCAAAGAGCAATTCGCAGCAGCAGCAGCTGGACGCTTCGGTTCTGGCTGGGCATGGCTTGTTGTGAACAACGGGAAACTTGAAATCACAAGCACGCCAAACCAAGATTCTCCGCTTTCAGAAGGCAAAACGCCTATCTTAGGTCTTGACGTTTGGGAGCATGCTTACTACCTTAACTATCAAAACCGCCGTCCTGATTACATTTCAGCTTTCTGGAATGTTGTAAACTGGGACGAAGTGGCTCGTCTATACAGCGAAGCAAAATAATGGCACAAACAAGGTCCTCATTATGGGGCCTTGTTTTTTTATGTCTTCTTTTTACATATCTCGGTTTGAGTGAGACAGACTAAGGGATAGTAAAGGGGAGTCAGTAATGAGCAAACTAAAAAAAGTGATAGGCGATGTAGACGTAAACAAAGGGTTACTCTTTCTGCTGACCATTGGCGGGCTTTACTCGCTGGGAATTGCACTGTCCAATACATTTGTTAATGTGTATCTTTGGAAGCAGTCAGGGAAATTTATTGATTTGGCGATATATAATTTATCCATTGTGACAATGCAGCCGATAACCTTTTATTTGGCTGGACGGTTAGCCAAAAAAATAGACAGGGTATTCATTTTAAGGTTCGGCGTCATTTTTTTAGCTGCCTTTTATTTAAGTGTGCTTTTAGCCGGAGAAACGGCGGCCAGCCGTCTCGTGCTAATCGGCACGGTGCTCGGAGTTGGCTATGGCTTTTATTGGCTAGCGTTTAACGTACTGACCTTTGAAATAACAGAGCCGGATACACGAGACTTTTTCAACGGGTTTATGGGCATTCTGTCTTCCTCTGCAGGAATGATCGGCCCGATTGTAGCCGGATTCGTGATCTCAAGGCTTGAAAATAATACGGGTTATACAGTGATTTTCAGTCTCTCCCTCAGTTTATTTGCCCTGGCTGTCGTGATGAGCTTTTTCTTAAAACGGAGAGAATCAAAGGGCCGTTTTATGCTGAGCAAAGTATTTGGAGAGCGCCATAGCAATATGAATTGGCGGAGAATTACGAATGCGCATTTTTTTCAGGGTTTGAGAGAAGGGATTTTTGTCTTTTTAATCAGTGTGTTTGTATTTATTGAGACAAACAGCGAACTTGCTCTCGGTACATTCGGTCTTGTCAATTCAGCTGTTTCCTTCTTTGCCTACTACTTTGCATCCAGGCTGATTAAGAAAAAGGCGAGAAAAAAATCGATTTTGCTGGGCGGACTTATTTTGTATGGGGCGCTGTTTTTGATTCTGTTTCATATGAGCTTTTCGACATTATTAACGTACGGCGTTTTTATTGCCATCGGCTATCCTCTGTTGCTTGTGCCATATGTATCACTTACATATGATGTGATAGGGCGGGCGAGGCATGCCAGAAAAGCAAGAATTGAATATATCGTGCTTAGAGAAATGTTCTTGAACGCCGGCAGAATTGTTTCCATTTTGTGCTTTCTCCTGATTGTGGCCCTTCTGAAAGAGGATGTGGGAATTCCTTTGTCACTTGCGATATTGGGTATAGGACATCCTTTGATTTATTACTTTGTCAAGGATATCCGTTTTAAGGAGAAAGAAGGGGAAAATGAAACCATGGAAGAAGATGGCCAAAAACGGGTAACAGAACCTACCCTGTTAAAAGGCGAGAGATAATTTTTTTGCCAAAAAGGGGTTATCTGTAGAAAAAAGTCGAAAAAACCTTTAAAATGAAAACTGGCACTCTTACTTGAGTGTCTTTTCTTTCTGTAAATAGAAAAGGTGATGTTATGAGGAGAAATAAACCAAAAAAGCAAAATCATAAAGAGAAAAAGAAGTCGCTTCCGATCCGGCTGAATATTTTATTTTTAGCTGCCTTTGTTATATTTACCTGGATTATTGTGGAACTGGGCATCAAGCAGATCGTGCAAGGCGATGATTACAAAAACCAAGCGAATAAGCAGGAACAAAGTGAAGTCAGCTCAGCGGTACCACGCGGGAAAATTTATGATCGAAACTTTAATGCCATTGTGACAAATAAGGCTTTAAATGCAATCACATACACGAGATCTAAATCGACCACGCAAGAACAGCGCTTAAAGATCGCAAAAAAGCTGTCTGACATGATCAAAGTCGATACAAAAAAAGTAACAGAACGGGATAAAAAAGATTATTGGATTTTGACTAGACCGAAAGAAGCGAAAAAGCTCATTAGCTCTAAAGAAAGACAGCAGGTTGAAGACAAAAAAATATCCGATGACGATTTATACCAGCTTCAGCTAAAACGGATTACTGATAAGCAGCTGAATGAATTGACGGATAAAGATATGCAGATCCTCGCTATCAAAAGACAGATGGATTCGGGCTATGCATTGACCCCTCAATATATCAAAAACGAAGATGTATCAGCGAAGGAAATGGCAGTGGTAAGTGAACATTTAGACGAACTGCCAGGTGTTGATGTCACGTCCGATTGGGAACGTGAATATCCGTATAAAAACCTTCTTCGCTCAGTGCTCGGAAGTGTGTCCAGCTCTAATGAAGGATTGCCGTCCAACTTGCTCGACCATTATCTGTCGCTTGGCTACAGCCGAAATGACAGGGTCGGAAAAAGTTATCTGGAATACCAATACGAAAGCCTTCTGCAGGGCCAAAAAGCCAAAGTCGAAAATATCACAGATTCAAACGGCAATGTCACGGGAACAAAAACGGTATCTGAAGGCAAAGCCGGTAAAGATCTCGTCCTTACGATTGACATTGATTTGCAAAAAGAAGTGGAAAAAATCATTGAGAAGAACCTCAAATCTGCTAAAGCAAGACCAAGCACGCAATTGTTAGACCGGGCATTCGTTGTCATGATGGACCCAAGAAACGGTGAAGTGCTTTCAATGGCGGGCAAGCAGATTAAACAAGAAAATGGGAAATATAAAATTGATGATTACGCTTTAGGTACAATGACGTCATCTTACGCCATGGGTTCAGCAGTCAAAGGCGCAACAGTCTTGACAGGCCTTCAAACCGGAGCCATCAATCTGAATACTGTTTTTCAAGATGAACCTTTATATATTGGTCAGGATAAACGCGGTAAAAAGTCATGGACTAACTTAGGACCGGTCAATATTCAAAGAGCCTTAGAGCAGTCTTCTAACGTATTTATGTTTAAAACAGCGATCGCGCTCGGAAAAGGTGAATATAAACCGCACCAAGCTTTACCGATTGATACGACGGCCTTTGATACGTTCCGTAATTATTTCAGCCAATTTGGATTAGGTGTCAAAACTGGAATTGATCTTCCGAATGAAATGACAGGCTATAAAGGAACAGACAGATTGACGGGATTCTTGCTTGACTATGCAATCGGCCAATACGACACATATACACCGCTGGAACTGGCGCAATACGTATCAACGATTGCAAACGGCGGGTATCGCTTAAAACCTCAGCTTGTGAAAGAAGTCAGGGATCCTAATCCTGAAAAAGGAATCGGTGCTGTCGTACAATCCGTTCAGCCGGAAGTGCTGAATAAAATTGACATGAAGAGTGAATATATTAAAGAGGTTCAGGCCGGATTCAGACGGGTGATGACAAAAGGGACAGCTGCCAGCCAATTTGCTTCAGCGTCATATCAGCCTGCCGGTAAAACAGGAACAGCACAATCGTTCTATGATGGACCTGATAAATCAAAAACAGGAACAGCGACTTATAATACGACACTTGTTGCCTATGCACCGGCTGATAATCCTGAGATTGCGATCTCTGTAGTAGTCCCTTGGGCTTATATTGATTACAGCGCTAAATATACCATTACAAACGAAATCGGCAGGGAAGTAATGGATAAATATTTTGAGCTGAAATCGAAGCAGGACAAAGAAGATACTCAGCAAAAGAATAAAGACAAAATTGAAGAAAATGCAGAAAACACAACGTCTTCTGATAACTAAAAAGATACGCTCACATGATGTGGGCGTTTTTTTTATACAAAAAAACGCACTGATTTACAAAACCTTAACATTCGGTTCAAACCCTTTTTACATAGAACCTTTACTCTATACGTGTAGGACAAATTACACATTATACGCAGGGGGAATTCAGGAAATGAAAAAAAACAAATTGATGCTTATGCTTCTGATGGCTGCTTTTATGATGATTGCAGCTGCATGCGGAAATGCAGGAGAAAGTAAAAAATCGAATAGCGATTCTGCAAAAGGAGAAGAAAAGGCATCAGGTTCTTTAACCATTTCTGGTTCATCGGCAATGCAGCCACTAGTACTTGCAGCCGCGGAAAAATTTATGGAAGAAAACCCTGATGCTGATATACAGGTACAAGCTGGCGGTTCTGGAACAGGGCTTTCTCAAGTCTCTGAAGGAGCTGTTCAGATCGGGAATTCAGACGTTTTTGCTGAAGAAAAAGAAGGCATCGATGCAAAAGCGCTTGTCGATCATCAAGTCGCTGTAGTTGGTATGGCAGCAGCTGTAAACCCTGATGCTGGTGTGAAGGATATTTCAAAAGATGAATTGAAAAAAATCTTCACTGGCAAAATTAAAAACTGGAAAGAGCTCGGCGGCAAAGACCAAAAGATTACACTTGTAAACCGTCCTGATTCTTCCGGCACACGTGCTACATTTGTGAAATATGCGCTTGACGGAGAAGAACCTGCAGAAGGCATTACTGAAGATTCCTCCAACACGGTGAAAAAAATTATTGCTGATACTCCTGGAGCGATTGGATATCTTGCATTCTCATATTTAACAGATGACAAAGTAACTGCTCTATCAATTGATGGTGTAAAACCTGAAGCGAAAAATGTCACAACTGGCGAGTATCCGATCTGGGCTTATCAGCATTCTTATACAAAAGGTGAAGCGACAGGTTTAGCTAAAGAATTTCTTGATTATCTAAAGAGTGAAGACATTCAAAAAAGCATTGTTACTGACCAAGGCTACATTCCAGTTACTGATATGAAAGTGACACGTGATGCCAACGGGAAGCAAAGCTGATCTTAATAAAAAGAGGAGTGCGGGGACAACCGTTTCTCCTCTTAACACATTCATAGGAGTGTAAAACAATGATAAACAATAGAGAAAATATGTCTGTGAGCGAGCGCTTAATCAGCTCTAGGCAAAATCGGCAATTGGATGAAGTTCGGGGAAGAATGATAGTCACAGCTTGTGCACTGATTATGATTGCGGCATCTGTTGCAATCACCATTTTCCTCGGCGTGAAGGGGCTGCAATCTTTTCTTGTAAATGGTGTAAGCCCAATTGAATTCTTAACGAGCTTAAATTGGAATCCTACAGATAGTGATCCAAAATACGGAGTGCTGCCATTTATTTTTGGCTCATTTGCAGTAACGATTCTTTCTGCTCTAATCGCTGCGCCGCTTGGCATTGCAGGTGCGATTTTTATGACAGAGATTGCCCCGAATTGGGGAAAGAAAGTGCTGCAGCCGGTGATTGAGCTTTTAGTCGGTATTCCATCTGTTGTTTATGGATTCATAGGTCTTACAGTATTGGTGCCGTTTATCGCCCAGTTCAAATCGAGCGGAACAGGGCACAGTTTATTGGCGGGAACGATTGTCCTTTCCGTCATGATTCTGCCGACGATCACATCGATTTCTGCTGATGCAATGGCTTCTCTTCCGAAGAGTTTACGAGAGGGTTCTTACGCGCTCGGTGCGACAAGATGGCAGACGATCAGAAAAGTACTTGTGCCTGCAGCTTTTCCAACATTGATGACAGCTGTTGTGTTAGGCATGGCTCGGGCGTTCGGTGAAGCTTTGGCTGTTCAGATGGTCATTGGAAATACAAGAGTATTGCCGGAAAGCCTGTTTGACACTGCGGGAACGCTGACAACGATCATCACGCTGAATATGGGCCACACCACATACGGAAGTGTTGAAAACAATACGCTGTGGTCAATGGGGCTTGTGCTTCTGGTGATGTCATTCTTGTTCATCCTGCTTATTCGCTACTTGTCATCTAGGAGGAAAGTGTAATGAACCGCAAAATAACAGATAAACTGGCGACCGGAATGTTTGGTTTGTGTGCAGCCATTATCGCTGCCATTTTAGTAGGTTTGTTTTCCTATATTATTATAAACGGTGTTTCTCAGCTCAGTTTGCAATTTATTACAACAAAATCGAGCGCCATTGCAGCTGGAGGAGGCATACGAGATCAGCTGTTTAACTCCTTTTATATTTTGTTTATTACAATGCTGATTACAATCCCGCTCGGTGTGGGCGGCGGAGTCTTCATGGCTGAATACGCGCCTAATAACAAAGTAACTGACTTCATCAGAACATGTATAGAGGTGCTTTCATCTCTTCCGTCTATTGTCATTGGGATGTTTGGATTATTGATGTTTGTCAACTTAACAGGCTGGGGATATACGATCATAGGCGGGGCGCTTGCGTTAACTGTTTTTAACCTTCCTGTCATGGTGCGTGTGACAGAAGACGCGATCCGTTCAGTCCCTAAAGATCTGAAGGAAGCCTCTCTCGCTTTAGGTGTATCACGCTGGCATACCGTAAAAACGGTTTTAATTCCAAGTGCGATTCCTTCTATTATCACAGGAGCAATTTTAGCGTCAGGAAGGGTGTTCGGGGAAGCGGCCGCATTATTATTTACGGCAGGCCTGACAACACCGCGTCTTAATTTTACGGAGTGGAACCCGTTTTCGGAAACATCACCGCTTAATATTTTCAGGCCCGCTGAAACACTTGCGGTCCACATTTGGAACGTCAATACACAAGGAATGATTCCGGATGCTGAAGCGATTGCCAACGGTGGTTCTGCCGTGCTGGTGATTTCTGTTCTTGTGTTTAATCTCGCAGCGAGATGGCTTGGCACGATGATCTACAAAAAGCTTACGGCAAATTAGAACGGAAAGAGGCGAAAAACATGTCTGAACAAATGGTAAAAGAAAAACCTGAGCGAGCTGTTATTGTTCCGAAGCAGAACCACGTGCTTGAGGTCAAAGATCTGTCTATTTTTTACGGAAATAAACAAGCCGTTCATCATGTAAACATGGATATTGAAAAAAATGCGGTGACTGCTTTAATTGGGCCGTCGGGATGCGGAAAATCTACTTTTTTGAGAAATATTAACCGAATGAACGATTTAATTCCATCTGCAAGAGCGGAAGGTGAAATCCTTTATGAAGGATTAAATATATTGGGCGGCAATATTAACGTTGTCAGCTTGAGAAGAGAAATCGGAATGGTTTTTCAAAAACCAAATCCATTTCCGAAATCGATCTATGCGAATATCACACATGCATTGAAATATGCCGGAGAGCGGAATAAAGCTGTTTTAGATGAAATTGTGGAAGAAAGTTTAACAAAAGCGGCTCTCTGGGATGAGGTGAAGGATCGTTTACATTCATCCGCACTCTCGTTATCCGGCGGCCAGCAGCAGCGTTTATGCATCGCGAGAACGCTTGCGATGAAGCCGGCTGTTCTTCTGCTTGATGAACCAGCTTCAGCGCTTGATCCGATTTCAAATGCGAAAATAGAGGAATTAATTACAGGATTGAAAAGAGAATACTCAATTATTATTGTCACGCACAATATGCAGCAGGCTCTGCGGGTTTCTGACCGGACGGCATTCTTTTTAAACGGCGAGCTTGTAGAATACGGACAGACCGAACAGATTTTCACGAGTCCGAAAAAGCAAAAGACAGAGGATTATATTAATGGGAAATTCGGATAGGAGGGCGGCAATGAGTATTGCTACCGAAGCTGTAATGAAACAGGAAGTCTATCAAGTCAATGGAATGAACTTATGGTATGGACAGCATCATGCTTTAAAAAATATCAATTTGAGCATTTATGAAAATGAGGTTACGGCGATTATCGGTCCATCCGGATGCGGGAAATCGACCTTTATCAAGACATTGAATTTAATGATTCAAATGACGCCAAATGTAAAGCTTGCAGGTGAGCTGAACTATAATGGCAGCAACATTTTAAAGGATAAAGTGGACATCGTGGATTTACGGAAAAATATCGGCATGGTATTCCAAAAAGGGAACCCGTTTCCGCAATCTATTTTTGATAATGTGGCTTACGGACCGAGAGTCCACGGCACCAAAAATAAGAAGAAGCTTCAGGAAATTGTGGAAAAGTCATTAAAAGACGTGGCGTTATGGGATGAGGTGAAGGATCGATTGCATACGTCCGCTCTTTCGCTGTCAGGGGGCCAGCAGCAGCGTCTTTGCATCGCCAGAGCACTTGCGACCAATCCTGATATTTTGCTGATGGATGAACCGACATCTGCACTAGATCCAATCTCAACGAGAAAAATTGAAGAACTCATTCTAGAGCTGAAAAATAAATATACAATTGTCATTGTCACGCATAACATGCAGCAGGCAGCAAGGGTTTCTGATCAAACCGCCTTTTTCTACATGGGCGAGCTTGTTGAATGCGACAATACGAATAAAATGTTCTCTAACCCGAAGGACCAAAGAACGCTCGATTACATTTCAGGAAAGTTTGGATGAAAAAAACAGGCTGAGTCAGCCTGTTTTTTATCGTGTTAACGTTTTTACGATCTTTTTGAAACTCATGTCTGATTTTACTTTAAACTCGCCGGCACGAATTTCTTTGTGATAGCCGGCATCAATGACATAGTCATTAAAGTCTTGAGCCGAAGAGATAATGCCCTCTTTTTCAAGAATAGCAGATACATCCGCAGTGCTCATGCCATCTTTAATTTTGAGCTTGTACGTTTTGACTTTGTCTGTTTTCGTGTCTGAGCTGCTGTCATCGGTCAACGATTTCTCTTTTGAATCAAGAAGTTTTTGATATTCATCACGGTTCACAGAAACCATTTTTTTAGAATCAAGGTAATTGTTCACGTCTTGTTCAGTTACTGTTTTATTATCTTTTACAGCAGCGGCCTGGTCTTCGTCAGTCAGATAAAAAACAGCTGCAAGAACGGCTGTCGCTAAAATGATGCCGCCAGCAAATGCCTGAATGCCCCGTTTTGTCATACGAGCACCTTCTCATTATCTTTGATAATCGTATTCACGTCTTCCACTGATACATGCTCAGCTTTAGCAATTGCTTCAGCTGACATACCGTTATTATATTTAGAAAGTATTTGTTTAGCGATTTTTTGATTGATGTCGTTCTGCTTTGATTTGCGAATGACAAGGTTTGTTTCCAGTAATTCTTCCTCAAGCACTGTCATTTTCTTTTTGAGCTTGTAAATTTCCTGCATCGCAGAAAGCTGCAGTGTTTCGAGCTCCTGTTCTACATCTTTCATCGGGTCTCTTTGAGAATATGAGAATGCAATTAGCGCTATACTGACGATAAACAACGCAATAATAGCAATTTCCACGTTTCATCACCTTCTATTCTTTTTTTATCCTTCTTTTTTATACCATAAAACCAATAGTTTCTAAAGGAATTCGCGAAAAAAACGAGATTTTGTCGAGAAATCTTTCTTTGCTTCTTCTTTATGTAATGGTTTAATAGGAACACGAAGTGAACGATTGGAAAGGAGAATGTTAGGAGTCCATGGATAAACACCCATTTCCCTATAATATACGACATAAGCTTTCCTTTTTTAGGGACACATTCGACATAATCATTCAAAACGCCCACACCTTGACCGTAAGCTGGGAAATCTCAGAAGAAACAATGCGGCTGGCTGAAGCGGTCCTTTTCGAAAAAACGCAGGATATGATAAAAGAATTGCGCATTGTCATCAAAAGAAAAGACATTGAAGCTGTCAGGACAAAACGCACAACGTATGATAAAGGCGAATGGACGATTAGACAGGCGGCTGGTGATGCTGTATATCGGGCTGAATACAGAATTGTGAATTCAATGAATGTCTCTCTCAAGCTTGCCGGTACAGACGACATCTATCTTGATGAAAATGGGATTCGTCATATAAACAGTTTTCAGATTGAAGAAGCGCACACCGGTTGGGAGGCGCAATTTTCTGCATACACCTGTTATGGGAGAGGGGAAAAAGAACGGTGAACATTCTCATGCTTTCACCCGAACATCCCGATGAGCCGAAAAGCGGGCTCGGTGTCCATTTAAACCGCCTCAATTCCTATTTAAACCCTCATATCAACATTACAGTTTGTACTCCGAGCGGGCAGCTGTTTTCGTATGCGAAGTTTGAAGATTACATAGCTGATGCTAACTTTACAATGGTTCGCCATGTGTTATCACACAATAAACGCTTTGATCTGATTCATGCCCATGATGACACAACTGCCCCTGCCGCCCAGTATTTGAAACAACGGCTTGGCCTTCCGCTTACTGCGACAATCCACGGTCTTGAAAGAGAAAGGAAGAAGGTGTGCCGAGAAGCCCCACACCCATACAGGCTCAAGACCGAACGGCTCCTTATAGAATCCGCTGATGCTTTGGTCGTATTAAGCACATTTATGAAGCGGTCTCTTAATAAGGCAGCACATAAAAAAATAACCGTTATCCCAAGCCCTGCATCTATGGAGGAAGAGAAGGGGAAAATCCAAAGAAGCATAAATAGAAGATTCCTCTTTTCATATGGAAGGTTCGTTCCGGAAAAAGGATTTTCGCAGCTGTTAAAGGTATTTGCCATCTTGAAGCAGCGTCAGCCTGACCTCTATCTAGTGCTGGCTGGGGAGGGACCGTCTCTGTCCTCCTATGAGAAATTGGCTGCGGCATATAACCTGAAGGATCGTGTCATGTTCCTGCCGTTTCTCAATAGGAAAGACATCAGAACGTTACTGTCTCAATGTGAAATGGCTGTTTTCCCTAGTTCTTATGAACCGTTTGGGCTTGCCGCGCAAGAAAGCATGGAACAAGGTGTGCTGACTGTCGTTTCTCAGTCGGGTGGTTTTTGTGATTATGCCGTTCATGACAAAACGGCAATCATCGCTAATTTTACGCTCGTACAGGAAGCGGCTGATCTGCTGGACAGCTTTTTAAAAGACCGGGAAAAAGCCCGCCGGATAAAAGAAGCTGGCAGACAGCAAGTGTTCAAGCTCCACCACCCCCGACTCATTATGTCATCATATTTGCAGCTTTATGAGCGTATCTTCAATAATTCAGCAATTCATTGAAAAACAGCCTAGCATTCCGTCCATTATAGTGGTATTATATATAAGTCTGAATAAGTAAATGATTTTAGTTTGGAGGGAAAATAATGCGCGTTAATATTACTTTGGCTTGCACTGAATGTGGTGAGCGTAACTATATTTCTAAAAAGAACAAACGCAACAATCCAGACCGCGTTGAATTTAAAAAATATTGCCCACGTGATAAAAAATCTACGTTACACCGTGAAACAAAATAACAGCTTTGCTGTTTGAGGTGTAAGAAAAAAGCCAGAGCTTTGAAAAAGGTTCTGGCTTTTTTTCTATTCCGAGGGGGATGAGAGATGAAATCACAATTAAGAAAAAAGACGCTGGAGGCACTGTCTGCTTTATCAAATGAAGATATTCTTCAAAAAACGGAACGTATGTATAAGTACTTGTTTTCTCTGCCGGAGTGGCAAAATGCCGGCACCATTGCCGTCACTATTTCCAGAGGATTAGAGATACCGACGCGTCCTGTCATTGAGCAGGCTTGGGAAGAAGGGAAACAAGTTTGCATCCCAAAATGCCATCCGGACACGAAGAAAATGCAATTTCGCACATATCAGACTGATGATCAGCTCGAAACCGTTTACGCCGGACTGCTCGAGCCGGTAATTGAAAAAACAAAAGTAGTAAACCCATCACAAATTGACTTGATGATCGTTCCAGGTGTTTGTTTTGATGTTAACGGGTTTAGGGTCGGCTTTGGAGGCGGCTATTATGATCGCTATTTAAGTGAATATGAAGGGAAGACAGTCTCATTGCTTTTGGAGTGCCAGTTGTATGCGCACGTACCCAGTCTGCCACATGACATCCCGGTACAAAAGCTGATAACAGAGGATCGGATTATTTCTTGTTTTTCATAACTTTCCTGTCCCTTATTCGAGAATAAATAAGGTAGAATAACAAACCCTATTGGCAGGAGGGATATCATGAAAAAACTTTTGATTTATGCCATTTTCGCGGTTTCTGCCGTCATGTTTTATCAAAATCGCTACCGTCTTATGAATACTGTACTCAGCCAGCCAGGAATCAGGCGGTCTTTTATCCATTTGTTTTTAAGAATTCCATTTATCCGCAATAAGTTTATACAGCAAGCTTTCTAAAATCCCGTGAAAAACGGGATTTTTTGCTTTCAGTAGGCGTTTCGGAGCGCCAGCTGTTATAATGAAAAAAAACTATTGGAGCGGTAAACATGTTTTTGCTGGAGTATACATATTGGAAAATTGCGGCGCACCTGGTGAATAGCGGGTATGGCGTCATACAAGCCGGTGAGTCAGATGAGATATGGCTGGAAGCTCCGGACAAGTCCTCTCATGATCTAGTTCGTCTTTATAAGCACGATCTTGATTTCCGTCAAGAAATGGTTAGAGACATCGAAGAGCAGGCCGAACGAGTAGAACGAGTCAGACATCAATTGGGCAGACGAAGGATGAAGCTGCTGAATGTGTTTTTTTCAACGGAAGCCCCTGTTGATGACTGGGAAGAGATTGCAAAAAAAACGTTTGAGAAGGGAACTGTGTCAGTTGAGCCGGCGATCGTTAGAGGAACGATGCTTCGAGATGATCTTCAAGCGGTTTTTCCATCATTTCGTACAGAAAATTGTAGAGAGGAACACGCTTCGTTTGAAGACGTGCAAATGGCGCGAGAACGCTTCCTTTCGCTAGTGCTGAAACAAGAAGAACAGAGAAAAACTGAAGCGGCGGTTTTTCAAAATGGAAAACCGATTTTTACATATTTATTTATTGCGCTTCAGATCCTAATGTTTTTCTTGCTCGAAATAAACGGGGGCAGCACAAATACGGAGACGCTGGTCGCTTTTGGAGCAAAAGAAAACAGCCTGATTGCACAAGGAGAATGGTGGCGGCTTCTGACACCGATCGTGCTTCACATCGGCATAGCGCATTTAGCTTTTAATACGCTGGCTTTATGGTCGGTTGGTACAGCGGTTGAGCGGATGTATGGATCGGGGAGATTTTTGCTGATTTATCTGGCTGCTGGCATTACGGGTTCGATTGCGAGTTTTGTGTTCAGCCCGTATCCTTCGGCAGGGGCATCAGGAGCCATATTCGGATGCTTAGGTGCATTACTGTATGTTGCTTTATCTAATCGAAAAATGTTTTTAAGAACCATAGGAACCAATATTATTGTCATTATTATCATCAATCTGGGCTTTGGTTTTGCAGTTTCAAATATTGATAATTCAGGACATATCGGCGGCTTGATTGGCGGCTTTTTCGCTGCAGCGGCATTGGGGTTGCCCAAAGCCAGAGCCTTTGGAAAAAGAGTGTTGTCAGCGGTTTTGCTGATTGCTTTGGCTGCCGGTTTTTTATATTACGGATTGCATTCGCCTTCACACCAGGAGTCAGCGCTGATTCAGCAGGCAAGCGAGTTATATCAGGAAGGAAAGTATGAAGAAGTAACAGAATTGCTGAACGGAGAAGCAGAGCAAAAAGATGCCTCTGCCGATCTTTTGAAAATTCTTGCTGTA
Source organism: Bacillus sp. LJBS17 (assembly GCF_019334685.1). Taxonomy (NCBI): domain Bacteria; kingdom Bacillati; phylum Bacillota; class Bacilli; order Caryophanales; family Bacillaceae; genus Bacillus; species Bacillus sp. LJBS17. The sequence continues at coordinate 2,531,391 of NZ_CP079759.1, read as the reverse complement.
TCTGATATTCAAATCGGCGAATATGATCAGGCGGTTTCCCTTTTGGAACGAGCAGTGAAAAAAGAACCTAAAGACCATGCTTCCTATTACAATTTAGCCTTATTGTATGCGGAAAAAAATGAGCTTGCACAAGCAGAAAAGGCCATCAGGCTGGCTTTAAAATTGGAGCCGAAGGAGCAGCGCTACAAGGAGCTGCAGCAACAAATTGAAAACAATAAAGAATCATAAAGGTGGAATATGGAAAGGAGGCTGGTTTTTTTGTCAGCGTTTTCTTCTTGACTGACCGCTTTCATATGAATACGCTTATGATAGTTAAGTTCAAGAAATGGTGAGGAAAATGAATACATTTTATGATGTGCAACAGCTGTTAAAAAGGTTTGGCCACATTGTTTATTTTGGAGACAGAGAGCTTGAAATTGAGTTTATGCTGGATGAATTAAAGGAATTATACATGAACCACATGATTGAAAAGGAGCAGTGGGCCAGAGCGGCAGCTGTCCTTCGAAAAGAATTGGAACAAACAAAAAACGGAAGAGATTTCTATAAAGGCTAAGGTGATAAAAATGGACGAGATATGGTTTGCGGGCATTGACCTGGGAGGAACGACGATTAAACTCGCTTTTATTAATCAATATGGTGAAATTCAGCATAAGTGGGAAGTTCCGACTGATAAAACCGGCGACACGATTACTGTCACAATTGCAAAAACAATCGACAGCAAGCTGGATGAGCTGCAAAAACCGAAGCACATCATCAAATACATCGGAATGGGTGCACCAGGCCCTGTAGATATGGCGTCAGGAGTTGTTTATGAAACAGTAAATCTAGGGTGGAAAAATTATGCTTTGAAAAACCATCTGGAGACAGAAACCGGCATCCCAGCTGTTATAGAAAATGACGCGAATATTGCTGCGCTGGGGGAAATGTGGAAGGGAGCGGGTGATGGCGCAAAAGACGTCATTCTCGTGACGCTTGGCACAGGAGTTGGCGGCGGTATCATTGCAAATGGTGAAATTGTACATGGCATAAATGGCGCCGGCGGAGAAATCGGCCATATTTGCAGCATCCCTGAAGGCGGAGCGCCCTGCAACTGCGGCAAAACGGGCTGTATCGAAACAATTGCGTCAGCAACCGGAATTGTAAGAATTGCAAAAGAAAAAATAGCAAATGCTAAAAAGACGACACGTTTACAAGCAACCGAACAATTGTCAGCGCGGGATGTGTTTGAAGCGGCGGGTGAAAATGATGAAATTGCCCTTGAGGTGGTTGATTATGTAGCCAAGCACCTTGGTTTGGTGCTCGGAAATTTGGCAAGCTCGCTTAATCCATCCAAAATCGTTCTTGGCGGCGGCGTATCGAGAGCCGGAGAACTGCTGAGATCAAAAGTTGAGAAAACATTCCGCAAATGCGCGTTTCCGCGGGCTGCCCAAGCTGCTGATATTTCAATCGCAGCACTTGGAAATGATGCCGGCGTTATCGGAGGCGCTTGGATCGCTAAAAATGAATGGCTGAAACATCAAAATTGTTAAAATTGTGTAAATCAAATTGATTTACTGTTGTGTTCAGGTTAAGATTTAATTTGATGTGTTAATGAGAATGTTGGGAATAGACTGATTTTTTTGAGCGTGCTGCATAGGAGGTTGAAATGCGAAAAACGTTTTTTTCGAAGATTTCATTTATGCTGATTGCCATTTTATTGATGTGGCTGAAAACGTATGCTGTTTACAAAACCAGTTTTCATATTAAAATCGACAATCTAACACAGGAATTTATTCTGTTTATCAACCCATTGAGTTTTTTGTTGCTTATTTTTGGCCTCAGCCTGTTTTTAAAAGGCAAAAACAGAAATCGCTATATTATCGCGATGAGCTGTCTTGTCACATTTGTATTGCTGGCAAATATGGTTTTTTACCGTTTTTACAATGATTTCTTAACAATCCCTGTTCTTTTTCAAACGAGCAATATGGGTGATCTCGGAAGCAGCATCGGAACACTTCTTGAGCCGACAGACCTCCTATTAGCTGTAGATATTGCGGTTTTAATATGGCTTCACATCCGGCAAAAAGCTTTTCAATCGGATATTCCCTCAACGAAAAATGAACGGGCGGCTTATTTTTTGTTCGTTGCTTCTGTTTATTTCTTCAACCTGGGCTTGTCTGAGGCGGAAAGACCTCAGCTATTGACACGCTCATTTGACAGAGAAATGCTTGTTAAAAACATTAGCCTGTTTAATTTTCATATTTACGATGGCGTTCTTCAGTCAAAGCAATCCGCACAGAGAGCGTTGGCAGACAGCAACAGCCTGACGGAGATTGAAAACTACGTAACCGCTAATGCGAAGGATGCCAACAAACGCTTATTCGGCGCTGCAAAAGGAAGGAACGTCATTCTCGTATCCTTAGAGTCGACGCAAAGCTTCGTGATTAATGAAAAATTGAATGGAGAAGAAATCACGCCTTTTCTGAATGACTTTATAAAACAGAGCTACAACTTTAATAATGTTTACCACCAAACAGGCCAGGGGAAAACCTCGGATTCTGAATTTATCGTGGACAATTCACTGTATCCGCTTGGACGAGGTGCCGTGTTTTTTACGAATGCGGGCAATCAATATATGGCCGCTCCTGAAATTTTGAAAAACAGCGGATACTATTCAGCGGTGCTCCACGCTAATAATAAGAGCTTTTGGAATCGTGATTTAATGTACGACTCATTTGGGTATGATTCGTTTTTTGATATTAACTCGTATGATGTAACTGACGAAAATTCAGTCGGCTGGGGATTGAAGGATAAAGAATTTTTTGAGCAGTCTTCAGAGCTGATGAAAAATCTGCCTCAGCCGTTTTACTCGAGGCTGATTACACTGACGAACCACTTCCCGTTTGATCTTGATGAAGAGGATCAATTGATTGATGAATATGATTCAAGCAGCCAGACGCTAAATAAATATTTTCCGACAGTGCGTTATCAGGATGAGGCGCTAAAACGGTTTATCGAAAAGCTGAAGGAAGACGGATTATACGACAACTCTGTTATTGTATTATATGGTGACCATTATGGTATATCAGAAAACCATAATGAAGCGATGGGGCAGTTTTTAGGAAAAGAAATAACCCCATTTGAAGAGGTACAGCTCCAAAAAGTGCCGCTGGTCATTCATATTCCGGGTATTACTGATAAAAAGCCGCAAACCATTGAAACAGTAGGTGGGCAGATTGATATCAGGCCGACGCTAATGAATCTTTTAGGGATTGATACGAAAGATCAAATTCAATTCGGCAACGATCTGCTTTCAGACGAAAAACTGGACTTTACGGTGCTCCGGGACGGGAGCTTTATCACAGATCAGGTTGTTTATACAGACGGTGCGTGTTATGACAAAGAGACGGGAAAACCGTTAGAAGAGACAAAACAATGTGAAGCATTTGCTGATAAAGCAAAACAGGAGCTATCACTTTCTGATGAAATCATTTATGGGGATTTGTTGCGATTTTATGACCAGAAAAGGCTGGACAATTCATCAAAACGGAAAGAAAAACAAATGCTTGATCAGGCATCGTAATCACAATGTCTCCCGCGTCAAAGTGAGCGGGAGGCTTTCTTTTTTTAAATAGGCTGTCATATAGTAACAAAAAAGGGGGATGATGATGGCGTTTATTACGGTGAAACCTGAGATCAAGAACAATTTGGCCAGAGTGGCGAAAGAACTGAAGATAGACGAGGAATTGCTTAAAAGTGCAAATCGCTCCGCACAAAAACATCAATTGTATTGCCCTGGTTATGTGATAGAGGAGCATAGCGGCAAAGAGCTTCAAACCATTCAGGACATAAAGCGCTTTTTACAGCCTCGGCAGCTGAAACTTTCTGATAGCTGGATTGAGCAAGAGAAAATCTATGATGATTCAGCTGTTGAAAAGGAAATAAAGAAGATTATTGATGTTTTTCCGTTTGTCTCATGCCGGGAAATTGGCCGTTCTGTACTCGGCAGGCCTATCTGGGAGCTGAAGGCTGGTGGGGAGCATGCCGTAAAAAAGGTCCATATGAACGCGTCATTTCATGCGAATGAGTGGATTACAACGTCTGTCCTGCTAAAATGGTTTAAGGAATACTGTATGTCATTATGCTGCAATTCGCCTTTCTTTGGCTTTTCTCCCATAAAGCTGTTTAACAGCACATCCTTATCCCTCGTTCCTCTTGTCAATCCGGATGGCGTTGATCTTGTTTTAAACGGATCAGAAGTCATGGGAGCCAGAAGAGATGAGCTCGAAAGGCTAAATGAACATCGTCCGAATTTTAATGAATGGAAGGCGAATATAAACGGGGTTGATTTAAATAAACAATTTCCATCATTATGGGAAATTGAAAAATACCGAAAACCGACAGCACCCAGCTACCGCGATTTTCCGGGAATCTCTCCGCTTACGGAGCCGGAATCTATTGCGATGTACCGGCTGATCACGGAGAATCCGCCTGACAGACTACTGGCTCTTCATACTCAAGGAGAAGAAATTTATTGGGGCTATAAAGGCCTTGAGCCTGAGGAATCTGCTGCCGTGATAAAGGATTTTGAGGAGTTAAGCGGGAACATTTATAAGGGAGTAAGGGATATAGACAGCTATGCTGGATTTCGTGATTGGTTTATTCATCATTATTTTAAGGAAGGGTATACGGTGGAACTTGGAAAAGGCCAAAATCCTTTGCCGTTTCAGCAGTTTTTACACATATATAACGCCACAAACGGCATCTTGTGGAGGGCGTTATTTTTTCATGAGTAACTGAAACTTTTTCTTTTTTCTGCCGAAGCAAATATGAGAGAATAAAGATGATCGGAGGGGAATGCTGATGAGATCAGTTTGTTTTATTCTGCTGGCGGTATTGCTGTTTAGTTTATCGGCATGCGAACCATCTCATCAGCAGCAAAAACAGGCATCGGCGGCAAAAGATGAGAAAAAAGACATCATACCGCTTTCCTCGGAAAAAGCGGATGGGGCGGAAGGCTGGCTGAATAACAGCACAATATTATATACTGCGTCTAATCCGACGAAAACAGAGCTTTTTGCGTACCGCATCTTTACAGGCAAAGCGAAAAAGCTCTATCAAACGGATGGTCAAATCGTTGATGTTCAAATCAATGCGAGGGAGCAGATGATTCTGCTGCAAATCACACATAGCCAAAAGACGGCAGTCGTTTTGCTTAATGCAGAAGGAGAGACGCTTTACGAAAAAGATTACGAAACGTATGAGCTTGAGGCTGCTTGGAATCAGTATGATCCTTATCAAATGATGGTGACGGAATTCAATGAAAACTGGGATTTCCATACATATCAGGTGAATGCTAAAAAAGACGAATCTTTCTTAAGCCCAGTACAGGTTCCGTTCATTCATTGGACATCCAAAAATACATTTGATTATGTAAAAGAGGGAAGAGACGATAAAACAGGGCCTTTATATACGTTCGATACAGCTTCTAAGACGGAACAGAAGCTTGAGGATGACGTTCTATTCTTCGATTCTTTCCATCAAATGAGTTTTACTGTCAAATCAGCTTCCGGAGGAAAAGGGACGTATCAGTTTAAAACGCCTCAATCAACATCACCTGTTACAGCGAAATGGCCGCTCCAAGCGAAATATACAAGTTTGGCTCCAATGGAGTATGACTATGATGATGCAGGAGGCATGTTTTATACATTCAAACAAAGCGGCGATGCATATAAGCTCGCAGCAATCAATGTAGCATCGGGAGAGACAAAAGATCTTGTGTCTCTGCGGGAAATGGAGCCGATTCAAATATCTCCGAACGGGAAATATGCGTTATACGGCTTTCATTTTGAGCAAATTATTTTATTGAAATCACATGAAACGAAGCAACTCATCATTGATCAAAAGGAGATGGAATAACGATGGCTATCGCAGATGTAACCATTATCCCAATCGGTACGGAAACACCCAGTGTCAGTGCTTACGTAGCCGATGTGCAAAAGATATTAGAAGGATATCAAGCAGAAGGGAAAATCAAATATCAGCTGACACCGATGAATACGCTGATCGAGGGAGAACTCAGTGACCTTTTTGCAGTCATTCAGGCAATTCACGAAGCGCCATTTCAAAAAGGATTGCACAGAGTGGCAACGAATATCCGTATCGATGACAGGCGTGACAAAAAAACGACGCTTGAGAGCAAAATAGAAAGTGTCAATAAACATTTACAGCCATAAAAATAAACCTGTATCCGATCGGATACAGGTTTTAATGTGCGGTTGGATACCCGCTGTTTATTACGGTCATCACGGTAAACCATCCAAAGACAAATAAGGTGGCACCGGCTAATAAAAACCCGAGTATATTTTTATTTCTAACAGAACGCAAGACTCCCCATAAAGCGAAAAGAGCGACAAGGCCGAAAATCACGACAAGTAACATAACACAGCCCCCTTTACATTGAAAAACCTGCAATTCTTTCCAGTTTTATTCTACCTGTTTTTTATAGGTTTGTCGATAGCGTTTTCATTGCGATTGTTTGAATCTTTTTTAAAAAACCCTCATAATAAGAGCATAAAAAAGAAAGAGGTGATAATAGTGAAATGGAGACGAATGCCAGTAGGGCCGATTCAAGCGAACGCATATTTTCTCATCAGTGATGATCAATGCCTGATTTTTGATCCGGGCGGCGAGGGACATAAAATCAATCAATACATAAAAGAAAAAGGGCTGACGCCTTTAGCCATTTTGCTTACACATGCCCATTTTGACCATATTGGGGCGCTTGATGAAGTGAGAGAAAAATGGGATATCCCTGTTTACCTGCATCAAAATGAAAAAAATTGGCTTACGGATGCTTCTTTAAACGGCTCCGGCATGCTGCGAGGGATAGAAGTCACAGCTAAGCCTGCAGATCATCTAATTGAAGGCGACGGTGAGTTGAATATCGGGCCGTTTCATTTGGAAACATTATTTACGCCGGGACATTCACCAGGCAGTGTGTCTTACTACGTGAAAGATGCAGACTTGGTTATCTCCGGAGATGTCTTGTTCCAAGGCGGTATAGGACGTACGGATTTAATAGGCGGCGATCAAGAGACGCTGCTGACGTCCATTCATGAAAAACTGCTTACGCTTCCGGAACACACGCTGGTGTTAAGCGGCCATGGACCTGAAACAGACGTACTGACTGAGCAGGATCAAAATCCGTTTTTAAATGGGTTTTCATTGTAAAAAAAGAGACAAACCGATAAGGTTTGTCTCTTTTTGCATTTAATGGCCTCCGCCGCCGGGCACCATAATAAAAATTGAGTAATATGTAAAGCCGGCGAAGAAAATCGTTAAATAAGCGCCAAAAATATAAATATACATGCGTTCGGTTAAGTTCAAATACGATAGAAACACAAATAAGATCGTCTGTCCAAAAAATAAAAGGGAAGCATCTTTCATATCACCTAAATAAAACATGACTGCAAAAATTCCCGTCCAAAATCCTAACACCCGGAACATGCGATTCATTTTTATCCCCTCCCGAGAGTCCCTCTGACTGTTATTATAATAGATCACACCTAGAAATGTAAACATTTTCATTATTAATATACAAATGGAATTTGTCCCTTTGATTGTGTTTTCTATTGTATGAATGTTTTTTAAAAAATAATCCGAAAAAAGTTCTGTAAATGGTTTAAATGAAAAATGATCCGGGTAGTTATTCTACAAAGAGATGGTTAACTGAGGAGGAAAAAACGAATGGAACAACAATTAACTTTTTACTCATATCCAAGCTGCACGTCATGCCGAAAAACAAAACATTGGCTTAAAGCACATCAAATTGAATTTAACGAACGGCATTTATTCAGAGAAACCCCGACAAGAGAAGAATTAAAGTACATTTTATCGTTAACGACAGAAGGAATTGATGAAATTTTGGCGACAAGAAGCCAGACTTTCAAAAATTTAAATTTAAACATTGAAGAAATGACGGTAAATGAGGTGCTGGAACTTTTAATCGAGAAGCCGAAGCTTTTGCGACGCCCGATTCTAGTAGACAACAAAAAGCTGGTGATTGGTTATAACCCGGGAGAACTGTTGAAGTTATCGAAGAAGAAAACGGTTCATCAATCTGCATGATGAAAAACCGAAGATCCGCTGATTTATTCGAATCAGCTTATCTTCGGTTTTTCACCTGTTCAGAAACTGGGCTAGCTGGATTCGAACCAACGATCACGGAGTCAAAGTCCATTGCCTTACCGCTTGGCTATAGCCCATTGAATCTAAACATAGTATGTGTAAAGGCAGACGCGTTATACATATATAGCGTACATTTTTCAAAAACAGGAGGGAGCTCATTAAGATGATAGCTCTTGATCAGCACTTAACAGAGCACAAAGAAGATATCACGCAACAATGGCTGGAAGTTTGTACGTCAAAAGGCAGCTGGCTGTATTCAGCGAAAGATCAGCAAAAACTAGAACAAAAGTTAAAAGACCAGCATGAATTATTGGTGACCATCGTAGCAAAATCCCTTAGAAAAGAAGACGTAGAGGATGAGCTCAACCGGTGGTCTCTTCAATGCGCCAGAGACCGTGCCGTTCATGAAGTGACGGTTACACAAAGTGTCGGCCAGTTTAACACCTTCAGGCACATTATGTTTGAATGGATTCAGAAATTCAGCGAAGCTTCTTCTCAAGACATCAGCATTCAGGAATTTTATGAGTGGAGCCGGATCTTGAATCAAAACATTGATGAGATCATCGAAGTGTTTACGGAAGAATATCACCAGGTGACCATGATACAATTAAACGCGCAAAAAGAAATGATTAATGAATTGAGTGCGCCGATTATGCCGATTACTGATGGAATTGGGATTCTTCCGCTTGTCGGTGAAATTGATACGCACAGAGCGAGGACGATTTTGGAGTCTGTGCTGGAGCAGTGCTCAGCGTTAAAGCTCTCGTATTTATTTTTAGATATTTCGGGCGTTCCTATCGTTGATACCATGGTAGCCTATCAAATTTTTAAAGTGATTGACAGCACCAAATTGCTCGGCATTGAGACGATTATTTCAGGAATCAGGCCGGAAATTGCCCAAACTGTCGTGAAGCTGGGTCTGGATTTTTCGAATGTGAAAACCGAGCAAAGTCTTGCTAAAGCCCTGGCCAATAAAGGGTTTAAAATAAAAGAGTGTTGATGCCTTTGCCATGTTTATCTTGAAAGATAGCAGCTGAACAGCCTTTCACGGGCTATTCAGCTTTTTTAACTTCTATAAATAAAATGTGATGGCTGTTGATGTCTTTTACCTTAAAAGAGTAGCCATCATATTCTATGGCACTTTCAGGCTCAGCGTCTATGTTTTGTGTCAAAAACCAGCCGCCCAAGGTGTCTACTTCAGCCTCTGATAAATCGGTTCCAAGCAGGCTGTTAACATCGCTGATTAATAATTTTGCATTTAACAAGTAATGATCCTTTCCAAGTTCGCGGATATGAGGCACTTCATCCGCATCAAATTCATCACGGATTTCCCCTACAATTTCTTCGATAATATCCTCGACAGTGACCAAACCGGACGTCCCGCCATATTCATCTATGAGGATCGCCATATGAGTGCGTTCCTTTTGCATTTTCAGCAGTAGTTTATAAATAGGAATCGTCTCAATGACATGGATAACGGGCTGTACGAAAGGTTCAATTTGATGCTTCTTGATTGAAAAATCTTTCGTCAGCATGGAAAACAGCACTTCTTTCATATTAATCACGCCAATAACGTTATCTTTATCCTCTCTTACAACTGGGTACCGTGTATATTTTGTTTGCTTGACTGTTTCCTGAAGATTTGAAATGGAGTCTTCATCTAGTGACAAACTGACCATTTCATTTCGCGGCACCATAATTTCCTTTGCCATTCGTTTATCAAAGGTAAAGATATTATTCATGTACTTTAATTCACTTTTTCTGATCTCGCCGCTTTTATAGCTTTCAGCCAATAGGACCCGAAGTTCTTCCTCTGTATATGCCAGCTCGTGCTCTGATGCCGGCTTCAGTCCAAACACTCCTGTAATCAATCGGGCAGAGTGGTTCAACAGCCAAATGAATGGAAACATGATCTTATAAAACCAAATAAGCGGTTTAGCGAACAACAAGGTAATGCTTTCTGCTTTTTGAATGGCGAAACTCTTTGGCGCCAGCTCCCCGATAACGACATTTAAATACGTAACCGCTAAAAATGCGATGACGAGTGACAGCAGGTGGGTAAGCGATTCATTTAAGCCTGCTTTATGAAAAAGCGGTCGAAGCAGAGTTTGCACAGTCGGTTCCCCAAGCCATCCCAGTCCTAAGGCTGCGACTGTGATGCCCAGCTGACAGGCTGATAAATATTCATCAAGGTGAGTGATGACATGCTTTGCCGCTTTAGCACCTTTCTTTCCTTTTGCGACAAGCTGATCAATTTTGGACCGCCGCACTTTTACGATTGAAAATTCTACGGCAACAAAAAATCCTGTTAACAAAATAAGAATAGCGACTGCTAGTAAATTGACAAATTCCAAAACAACTGCCTTCTCCAAGGAAGGCATGCACCTCCCTTTTCCGATGTCTTTCTACATTCCATACCACCTGAAAATGCTCATAAAACATGTGTTGAAGCGGCAGACTGGTTTAGTGACGCCGTTATTGGGCAATTAAAGAATAAAGAACAAAAGTTTGGAGGAGCTTGACATGAAGGCACATACGGGAAAGGATTGGTTTTGGTACCAAATGGGGCCTCAAGAAAGAAGTAAGGCAAGGGATCTAATCCATTTTTCTCACTGGCCTCAGTGTGAAAAGTGGTTTGAAAATAACCATCACGTTAATTTTTTGCGAGTAGATACAACTGAAACGGAAAATGAAGCGGTATTTGGGTCGATTGTTTATGATCAGGGGCTTGGTGAAGAAAAAGACCATACTGTTTTTCACTTTTATATCACCAGACAATATTTTTTTACAATCAACTTTGACTTTTCAATTTTGAGAGAGATTAAAGGAAAAGAAGTTGTCCGGCAAATGGAAAGAGCGGACAATGCGATAGAGGGGTTTTTAATTCTTCTCGGCGAACTAATGAATGCGTATTTAATCGGTGTTGATGAATTTGAAGTAAAGCTGAGAAAGCTTAGATGGCAGATTAAAGACGACAATAGCAAAAGCATTTTAAACCGCGTCCATCTCCTGCGCCATGAACTGATGATTTGGAAAAATTTGATACTAAGCGCTAAAAAAATTGAAATGGCGTTGAAAGAAACCTTTTTACCTCAAAATGAAGAGAAAAAGGATTATCAGCGGACACAACTGAAAATTGACAGGGGATTTACATACATCAGCGAATTTGAAGGGGAGCTTAACAATCTGTTGCATTCAGAGGAAGTCATTACCTCACATAGGGGGAATGAAATTGTAAAAGCGCTGACCATTTTCACGACGCTTTTTACGCCGATTACAGCTCTGGGGGCCTTATGGGGGATGAACTTTTCAGTGATGCCGGAACTGAATTGGAAATACGGATATCTCTTTTCTCTCTTATTGATTGTCACATCTACAGTTCTGATCTATCTCTATTTGAGGAAAAAAGGCTGGACGGGAGATATGCTGCAGGAGCGGAAGAAGAAAAAGAAACCTCGAAAAAGGCGGACTCTATAGGATGTTTCATATTTTGTGCAGCGTGCCCCGCTTTTTCACCAGACATATCAGGGTGACCGGATACGATGTCAAGGCGCTTATGACAGAGCATCAAATCCGCAGTTTATCGATTCTTGAAAATGACCAAATGACCAAATGACCAAATGACCGGTATTGTTGCATTAGGCGACCTTTCCGTTGAGAAAGATACTGGTCAAAAAGCGAAAACAGCATAATAAAATGGAATCAAGCAGGCATGGTGACCATGTCTGCTTTTTTATTTATAGGGAAAATTATAATGACAGGGGCACATTCAGTTGAAAGTCTTTTTTTCTTTCCAGAAAGAATTGGTTTTTCAGCATATAACATCTCACAAAATCACGTTTTCCCTGTTTGATTACCGCTCCTTCTTTTTCTACAATATGCGTTGAAAGGAGAGGGAATCAAATTGGATTCAATAGAAAAGGTAAGCAAAAACTTGATTGAAGAGGCATATCTAACAAAGGCTTCTGATATTCACATCGTGCCGAGGGAGCGGGACGCTATCATTCATTTTCGGGTCGATCATGCCTTGCTGAAAAAAAGGGACATGAAAAAAGAAGAGTGCGTAAGACTGATTTCACATTTTAAATTTCTTTCAGCAATGGATATAGGTGAAAGGCGAAAGCCGCAAAACGGTTCGCTTACGTTAAAGCTGAAAGAGGGAAATGTTCATTTAAGAATGTCAACGCTGCCCACAATTAATGAAGAAAGCCTCGTGATCAGAGTGATGCCCCAATACAATATCCCTTCGATTGATAAATTGTCGCTATTTCCAAAGACAGGAGCCACATTACTCTCGTTTTTAAAACATTCCCATGGCATGCTCATTTTTACCGGGCCAACTGGTTCAGGGAAGACTACCACACTATACTCTCTCGTTCAATATGCAAAAAAACACTTTAATCGAAATATTGTCACATTAGAGGACCCTGTTGAAACAAGGGATGAAGATGTTCTTCAGGTTCAGGTGAATGAAAAAGCCGGTGTAACTTATTCTGCAGGTCTGAAAGCAATTTTGCGCCATGATCCCGATATGATTATTTTAGGTGAGATCAGAGACGCGGAAACAGCTGAAATTGCGGTGCGGGCAGCGATGACGGGACATCTGGTACTAACGAGCCTTCATACGAGAGACGCAAAGGGCGCCATTTACAGACTGCTTGAATTCGGTATCAATATGAATGAAATCGAACAGACTGTCATTGCAATAGCGGCTCAGCGCTTGGTTGATTTGGCTTGCCCGTTTTGTGAAAACGGATGTTCATCAGTGTATTGCCGACAGTCACGAAATACCAGGAGAGCTAGCGTTTATGAGCTTCTATACGGGAAAAATCTTCAGCAATGTATCCAGGAGGCAAAAGGAAATCATGCAAATTACCAATATCAAACGCTTCGTCAAATTATCAGAAAAGGAATTGCGCTCGGCTATTTAACGACAAACAACTATGACCGGTGGGTTTATCATGAAAAAGATTAGAAAAGTCTGGTCATTAAAGGATCAAGCCAGGTTATTAAAGCGGCTCGGTGAAATGACTGCGGGGGGATATACGCTTCTGGATGGATTACGCCTGATGGAACTTCAGATGAATAAGAGGCAGGCGGCTGACTTGACTGATACGGTCACTTGTTTGAGGGAAGGGGCTCCGTTTTATCAAGTACTAAAGAGTTTGTCATTTCATAAGGAAGCCGTAGGTATTTGTTATTTTGCTGAAACACATGGTGAACTGCCTGCTTCCATGATCCAGAGCGGAGAGCTGCTGGAACGAAAAATTGCACAGGCAGACCAGCTGAAAAGAGTGCTGCGCTATCCGCTTTTCCTCATCTTTACGGTCGCTGTCATGTTTTATATGTTACAGTCCATCATCATTCCTCAGTTTTCCGGTATCTATCAATCGATGAATATGGAAACCTCACGTTCAACCGATATGCTTTTTGCTTTTTTTCAGCATATTGATCTTGTGATCATTTTGCTTGTTCTTTTTACAGCAGGTATCGGGATTTATTATTGGCTTGTGTTTAAGAAAAAATCACCTGCCCGGCAAATGCTGATTTGTATCAGTATTCCTTTGGTTGGAAAGCTTGTCAAGCTGTTTAACAGCTACTTTTTTTCTTTGCAGCTAAGCAGCCTTTTAAAATCAGGCCTCTCAATTTATGACAGCCTTAATGCATTTAAACATCAAACGTTTCTCCCTTTCTACCGCTGCGAGGCTGAACAATTGATTGAACGGCTAAAAGCCGGTGAGTCAATTGAATCCGCTATTTGTGGAAGCCCTTTTTATGAAACTGATTTATCAAAAGTCATATCTCACGGCCAGCTGAGCGGCCGATTGGATCGGGAGCTTTTCACATACAGCCAATTCATATTACAGCGGCTGGAACACAAAGCGCAAAAATGGACAGGCATCCTTCAGCCAATGATTTATGGATTTGTTGCAGCGATGATCTTACTTGTGTATTTATCTATGCTTGTGCCTATGTATCAGATGATGAATCAAATGTGAAAGGAAGAGGCTGATGAATGAGAAAGGATTTACACTTGTTGAAATGTTAATCGTGCTCTTTATTATTTCGATTTTGCTTTTAATTACGATACCGAACGTCACGAAACATAACCAAACCATTCAAAAAAAGGGCTGTGAAGGCTTACAAAACATGGTTAAGGCACAAATGACTGCATTTGAGCTTGATCATGAAGGACAAACTCCGAGCCTTGCCGATTTACAGTCAGAGGGCTATGTGAAAAAGGATGCTGTCTGTCCAAATGGTAAGCGCATTATCATCACCGGCGGAGAAGTTAAGGTTGAACATTAAATTAAACGAGGAGGAGGGGTTTACCCTTTTAGAAAGTTTGCTTGTGTTAAGCCTTGCCTCTATCCTCCTGGTGGCCATCTTCACTACACTTCCTCCTGCTTATGACAATACAGCTGTCCGACAGGCAGCAAGGCAGCTGAAAAATGATATTATGCTCACACAGCAGGCTGCTATTTCCCGTCAACAAAGAACAAAAATTTTCTTTCATAAAAAAGAATATCAATTAGTCATTGGTGATACGGTCATTGAACGTCCGTATGCAAGGGGACTTTCTATAGAACTGCTGACATTAAAAGACCGTTTGGAATTTAATGAGAAAGGGCACCCGAATGCAGGCGGAAAAATACGAGTAAATGGCCATGCCGTATATGATATAACAGTTTATCTAGGGAGCGGGAGAGTCAATGTGGAGAGAAAATAAAGGTTTTTCTACAATAGAAACAATGTCTGCGCTAAGCCTGTGGCTGTTTGTGCTGCTGACAGTCGTCCCCTTGTGGGACAAGCTGATAGCTGATGAAAAAATGGCGGAATCACGAGAAATTGGCTATCAGATGATGAATGAGAGCATTAGCAAATATGTCATGAGTGGTGAAGGAGCCGCGTCAAAAACGATTACAAAGAACAATCATATCTATGCAATGAAGTGGGAGGAGGAGGGCGAATATCAAAACGTATGTATCAAAGCCGCAGCTTATAAAGAGAAATCATTTTGCCTCAGCATCCTGCAGACAGAATGGCTACACGCTTCTTAACGTATTATTTTCGCTCTCAGTCTTTTTGCTCATATCAGGATCGTTAGCTGCGATTTTCCATCTGTTTTTATCTCGACAGCAGGAACATGAGGGTTTCACACAGCAAGAATGGATGATTTCGATAGAACAGATGATGAATGAATGCAAGGAATCACAGGCAGTTAAGACAGCCGAGCATGGGAGCGTGTTAATCTGCACCAATCTTTCCGGACAAGACATCCGTTTTGACATTTATCATTCAATGATAAGAAAAAGAGTGGATGGCAAAGGGCATGTTCCGATTTTAGATCATATTACTGCCATGAAAGCTGATATTGAAAATGGTGTTGTTTTGCTGAAAATTGAGAGTGAGGACCAAAAAGTGTATCAAACTGCTTTTCCAGTCTATTCGTATTTAGGAGGGGGGTGAATGTATCGTACAAGAGGGTTTATTTATCCAGCTGTTCTTTTTGTGTCAGCGCTTGTGCTGTTAATCGTGAACTTTGCTGCTGTTCAATATATTTCACGCTGCATGTTTGAGAAGGAAACAAAAGAGTTATACATAGGAGAGAATTTGCTTCAAAATGGTACGCTTCTTTCGATTCGGCACGTTCTAGAGAAACGGAAAGGCCAGGAGGGTACGCAGCAATTTCCATATGGACGGGTTTCTTATTACATTCATGATACATCGATAAAAGAACAAAAAGAAATCAACTTAAGAGTGTCAACTGAGTCGGGAACAGAAAGAACTGCACAGATCGTGTTTGATCAAAAACAGAAAAAACTGCTGAGATGGACAGAATAAAACAGTGTAAAGGGTATAAAAAAAGTCATGTGAGACAACACTTCATAATAATTGAATGATGAGGTGATCACGTGAAAACGAATGATTATGTTAAATATATGACTCAGCAATTTGTCAAATATATAGATACACCGAGAGATGAGCGAAAAGAACGAAAAGAGGTGCGGAAAGAAACAAAAACGCCTGCTTCTCAGCAGTGGTTCGGTATTTTACCCTATGGCTTCCGGCTTTGGCTGAAACGGAAAAAATAACCGCAAATAAACGAATAAGGTCCTTCAAAAAATGGAGGACCTTATTGATATTCTTCTAATATGGCGATTTTATTGACCTTTTGGCTATAAGGATCAAATGAAATCGTCACAAAAACGCCGAATTCTTTTGATCCTTCCCTCAGAGTTAAATGGTATTGCTTCACTGCTTCATCTTTTCTTTTACGGTCCCATACTTTTTGTTTGAACAGTACCTGTGCGAGCGGGTACCTTTTTTTTGCTTCTTTTACAGCAATCTCTTCCCATTTGGACATGTGACGGGAGGTTACAAGCGGTGTTTCTTCTGCGTGAGCGGCTGTGGTGCCAAAGACAAGAAGAGTTAGACAAATCATACATTGTTTGATCATCATGCTGTCACCCTTTCTTGTTTATTATTACCAAATAATAACGGGATATGCATTTAAATTCTCACATAACAATCCCAAAAATTTCAAAAAAATTGAAAAGATGAGCAATACTGAGCAAGACTTTGTAATATGATGAAAACATTCTTTTAAACGAACAAAATGAGTGATTTTGGTGTTTTTAAATCTATAAATCGTTGATTATACTCTACTTGTGTAGTTCTTTAAAAAGAACGATTGTCATATCAAGTTACAGTGTTTTACAGGAGGTAAGATATGTTTCGATTGTTTCACAATCAGCAAAAGGCGAAGACGAAACTGAAAGTTCTGCTAATCTTCCAGCTTTCAGTCATTTTCAGTCTGACTGCCGCAGTATGCTTACAATTTTCCGATGATACAAGCGCTGCTTTTCATGATATTGAAACATTTGATGTCTCACTTCAAACGTGTAAAGACTTTCAGCATACAGATAAAAACTGCCATTATGATAAACGCTGGGATCAAAGTGATTTGCACATATCAGATCAAACGGATACGAAAGGAACTGTATGCTCACCTATCACCTTATTTGCTGAGCTCGAAAATACAGGTGAGAAACTTAAGAAATCAAAGTGGAAGTGGGAGCTTCATAAGCTTGAAAATGCCCGAAAACCGTTAAAGGATGGGAACGTGATCGAAAAAGGATTTGTCTCCAATCAAATCAGCGATTCACTTTATAAAATTGAGACGAAGAAAAAAATGAAACCCGGCATTTATGCATTTAAAGTATATAAACCGGCAGGCTACCCGGCAAACGGCAGTACATTTGAGTGGTCGGAGCCTA
Source organism: Bacillus sp. LJBS17 (assembly GCF_019334685.1). Classification (NCBI taxonomy): domain Bacteria; kingdom Bacillati; phylum Bacillota; class Bacilli; order Caryophanales; family Bacillaceae; genus Bacillus; species Bacillus sp. LJBS17. The sequence goes on along the minus strand of NZ_CP079759.1, from coordinate 2,513,941 downwards.
TGACGCTTGCAAAATGCGATGAAAAACCGACAGTCCCTAAAAAAGAAACAAAGTCGGACGTCAAAAAGGAGAATGAAACAACACAAAAGGATATACAGGAAAAAACAATGAAAGAAGAAACATCTCAAGAAGCTGTAACCAAAGAAAATGAAACTCAATCAGACCAGAAGGAAAGCGGGGAAGAGGATGAAAAAAGCAATGAAGCTGATCAGTAATATTTTATACGTGATCATCTTTACTCTTATTATTGTGCTGACACTTGTCGTGATTTCAACACGTTCATCCGGGGGAGAGCCGGCTGTGTTTGGGTATACATTGAAATCAGTTCTGTCAGGTTCGATGGAGCCGGAGTTCAATACAGGTTCCTTAATATTGGTCAAAGAAATCACTGATGTGAAAGAGCTCCAAAAAGGTGACGTTATTACATTTATGCAGGATGCAAATACGGCGGTCACCCACAGAATTGTTGACATAACAAAGCAAGGAGACCATTTGTTATTTAAAACAAAAGGTGATAATAATGCAGCAGCTGATTCAGCGCCTGTATCGGACGAAAATGTTCGCGCGCAATACACAGGTTTTCAGCTTCCATATGCCGGCTATATGCTTCATTTTGCCAGCCAGCCAATTGGAACGGCTGTATTATTGATTGTTCCCGGCGTGATGCTGTTAGTGTACGCTTTTGTGACGATCAGCAGCGCCATTAGAGAAATTGAAAGAAAGACAAAAGCCTTGGAAACAGATACAAAGGACAGCACCATGTCCACTTAACTTCAGTTGTAAACCTGGCAACAGGTTTCGATATAAAACATTCAATAAAAGGGGAGTTTTAACCATGGGTATGAAAAAGAAATTGAGTTTAGGAGTTGCTTCTGCAGCACTAGGATTAGCTTTAGTTGGAGGAGGAACATGGGCAGCATTTAACGACATTAAATCAAAGGATGCTACTTTTGCATCAGGTACGCTTGATTTATCTGCTAAAGAAAATTCAGCGAGTGTGAACTTATCAAATCTAAAGCCGGGAGATAAGTTGACAAAGGATTTCCAATTTGAAAATAACGGATCACTTGCGATCAAAGAAGTTTTAATGGCGCTTAATTATGGAGATTTTAAAGCAAATGGCGGCAGCAATACATCTCCAGAAGATTTCCTCAGCCAGTTTGAAGTGACATTGTTGACAGTTGGAAAAGAGGGCGGCAATGGCTACCCGAAAAACATTATTTTAGATGATGCGAACCTTAAAGACTTGTATTTGATGTCTGCTAAAAATGATGCAGCGGCTGCTGAAAAAATCAAAAAACAAATTGACCCTAAATTCTTAAATGCAAGCGGTAAAGTCAATGTAGCAACAATTGATGGTAAAACCGCTCCTGAATATGATGGTGTTCCAAAAACACCAACTGACTTCGATCAGGTTCAAATGGAAATCCAATTCAAGGATGATAAAACAAAAGATGAAAACGGGCTTATGGTTCAAAATAAATATCAAGGCAACTCCATTAAGCTTCAATTCTCATTCGAAGCTACACAGTGGAACGGCTTGACAATCAAAAAGGACCATACTGATAAAGATGGTTACGTGAAAGAAAATGAAAAAGCGCACAGCGAGGATAAAAATTAATAACAGCCATAAAAAGAGACGGCCCAGTATTCATATACTGGGCCGTCTCGATGGTTATTGACAAAAGAGGAGTTAGTGCCTCTGCTCAGGCACTACTCCTCTTTTTGGGATTTTCTCCATTTTTGATAATCTAAAAATTCACGAAATTGTTTTTTCGATACCCCGGATGTCATTGCATCGCGAACCAATTTCTCCCATTCACTATCTAATTGACCATCGTATTCGGTTTCATGTTTCTCATCGAGCAAAGTATGAACCGAGACGTCCAGAACAGCGGAGACTTTTTCGAGAAATTGAATGGAGGGGTTCGTTTGTAGATTTCGTTCTATTGAGCTTAAATAAGACTTCGCTACCCCAGCTTTTTCAGCTAGTTCTGATAGTGAGTAGCCTTTTTCTTTACGGTATTGTTTAATACGCTGGCCAATCAATGTCATCACCTTCCTTGTGATATTATAGCACATTCAGAAAGGATTTACGGTATGACTTCTGGCTGCCGGACCAGGATGAGCAGACTTTTTGTTTAAAAGTAAATATTTTCGTATTTCTTCCGGGCTGATATTTGCCTCTTTGGCTTCCATCATCAATTCAACCCATTCTTGATCCAATTCAAAGTGCTCTTGTTTTGCATTTTTCATGCAGTTTCTCCTCCTAAAATACTTGTTTATGTATTTCAGCCAGTCCGGCCATGACTCATTGTATGCTTCATTAGTCTCTGGAAGTCATTTCCCCTTTAAAAATGCCAGAATTTTTTTCCAATATACCTTTATTATAATCGCATTTTTTCAAAAAAAACGAGAACGATGTCGAATGAATAAAAGTTAGCTTGAAATATTATTTTGCAGATAAAATAATCCGCCATTTTCAATTTCAACTGATATCTTTGGTTGATACAAGGTTTTCAGCGCCTGTTTTTCTAGATGGTATTCTTCTGGTTTTTCTTCTATATGCTCGTAAAACTTATCAAGCAATATCATGTCATTTCTCCACCTATTAACCGCCTGTTCCGCCCAGTCGGACGGCTCCTGCATAGCGGATTTGGAAATATAGTTTTCCATACGCTTAAGTCCGCTTTCTGGTTTGATCATAGGTGAAATGGTGAAGCAATAGTCACATATTTGTGATGTCAGTGAAAGCTGAGTCAGCTTGCTTTGAAAATCTTCAATTATCGTTCCAGAGACTAGGTGAAGACCTAGTGACAATAACTTATCCTTTTTCATGTCGGACTGGTATGAAATCGTGACATTTATACCAAGCCAAGGCTGAAGTGGGACTTTGGCTCCGGCTGATTCAATTTTCTCATACATTCTGGTAAATCTCCCATTTTGTTTAACAGCTTTAAATATTTGAAAAAGACGCGGGGCCCCAAAATATATAAATTCACCATCTAGGTCTTTTGGCGCATTTTCTTTATCTGTAATAAAAGTGATTTTCATTGGATTCGGATCACCGCCTGTCTTCTCGCGCCAATGCCAGTAGAAAGGGCGGTTCATGATTTGTTTGTCCATTTCAACTGTAAGCTGCACTGTCATATAGCCTAAGCCTTGATCGACGATTTGGCAGCTGTTTGCTTGAAAAAAACGCAGCAGAAAATCGTGAACCTCTTGCTGTTTCACTAGTAAAACCTCCTTACAGGCTAAGATCCTCTTTTTTCAGCAGGCTGCTGTTTTTTATAAGACAAAAATGAGGTTAAGTTATCCATTTTTATTTTCATTTCTTCTTCTGTTGCTGAGTGATACAAAATGTCATGAAGGTGCTCTTCAAAATTGTTCACTTGAATTTTCGTTAAAATATCATCAAGTTCGCCGACCACTTTTTCAAACAAATGAATTTTTTCATATAAAAGCTTTAGAATATGCTCTTCCACCGTATGTTTTGTTGCCATGTTATAAATGTGCACGTCACGCTCCTGCCCGAGTCTGTGAATTCTTCCGATTCTTTGCTCAAGTCGCATCGGGTTCCATGGAAGATCATAGTTGATCATGTGATTGCAAAATTGCAGGTTAATTCCCTCACCGCCTGCTTCAGTTGCAATAAGGACTTGGATCTTTCCGCGGAAAAGATCCTTCATCCAGTCTTTTTTCCCACGTTTAAATCCGCCTCTAAACGGCACAGAACTGATGCCGTTTTGCTGAAGAAACCACTGCAAATAAATCTGGGTTGCACGGTATTCTGTAAAAATGATGACCTTATCGTCGATCTTTTTGATCAAATCAACGACTTGAAGCGCTTTAGAATTTTGTGTCACTTGATTAATGCGATCTATTAAAACTGAAATCGTATCCTCATCAATGGCAGGTGCTTGTTTCTCTTTTTGATCAAGCATCTTTTTCAGCGTCATATACACCGCTTCTCTGCTCGAGCAGCATTCTCTTTGCAAGGTCATAATCGAGAACATGCTGGCTGGTTTATTGATACTTTCCTTCAAACGAGAAATTTCATCATAAAGCGCCTGCTCTGATGGAGAAAATTCAATCGGCACTGTTTCAACATGGCGCTGTTTCCAATTCAGCCCGGTATCATGCCGCCTGTTACGGATCATGACTTTATTCACAAGATCTTTTAAATGTTCATGCGCTTCTAAACTGGATTTCTTCTTGGCGAACTCCTCCTGAAAGTGATTCTGACTGCCTAAATGGCCGGGTTTTAATAAGGACACCAAATTGAAAATCTCTTCGATACGGTTCTGGATTGGCGTCGCGGTAAGAAGCAGGCAATATTTTTTTACGAGATTCCGGACAAATTCATAGTTCTTCGTTTTGCTATTTTTCAGTTTGTGTGCCTCATCAATAATGACAAGATCATATGGGATTGACAGAACGATTTCGCGATGGGGCGAGCGCTTCGCGGTGTCTATTGATGAGACGACAATATCGCATTGCTCCCACACATAGCTTTTCTTTTGTTCAACAGCCGGAATCAAAAATTTTTCCTGAAGCTCTTTGACCCATTGTGACACAAGGGAAGCGGGCACAAGGATCAAAATTTTTTTTGCTAACCCGCGAATCATATATTCTTTTAGAATCAGTCCAGCTTCAACCGTTTTCCCGAGACCAACCTCGTCTGCTAAAATCGCTTTGCCGTTCATTTTTTCAACCACTTTTTGCGCCACCTCAAGCTGGTGGGGGAGCGGCGTAAAGGAAGGCAGATATAAAGGAGCCCGTAAACCTTCAAACTCTGGAATTGCTAATGTTTTCTGGATTTCTGCAGAGAGCTTGTACAGTTCCCAGTTTGCCCAAGGGCCATCGTTTTTCAGTCTTTCAGCAAATTCTTCAGGCCATTTTGCATCGTAGATCATTTCTGTATTCATTGCTTTGAAACCGCCTTTCTTATTCTTCGATTCTTAAGATGAATAATATTAGAAAAATCTGCCCAAATTGCTGTTGCCCAGCATATAGTGATGATGGTAGGATATGAGTATGTATTTGATGTAAGATATTGCTATAGTATGTCCATAACAGCATGAAAATATGAGCGAATGACAGCAAGGGGAGAGACCTGACCGAAAACCTCGGGATACAGGCGCCGAAGGAGCAAACTGCGGAGTGAATCTCTCAGGCAAAAGAACTCTTGCTCGACGCAACTCTGGAGAGTGTTTGTGCGGATGCGCAAACCACCAAAGGGGACGTCTTTGCGTATGCAAAGTAAACTTTCAGGTGCCAGGACAGAGAACCTTCATTTTACATGAGGTGTTTCTCTGTCCTTTTTTGTATGTTTTTTAGCTGCGCCGTTGATAAAGGGGAGGAATTAGATGCTGAAAAGAACGCCGTTATTTGACCTGTATAAGGAATATGGAGGAAAAACGATTGATTTCGGAGGCTGGGAGCTTCCTGTTCAATTTTCTTCTATAAAAAAAGAACACGAGGCTGTCCGAACTGCAGCCGGTTTGTTTGATGTATCTCATATGGGAGAAGTCGAAGTGTCAGGGAACGACAGTCTGTCTTTTTTGCAAAGATTGATGACAAATGATGTTTCCGCGTTAACGCCAGGCCGTGCTCAATATACAGCGATGTGTTACCCGGATGGCGGAACCGTCGATGATTTGCTTATCTATCAAAAAGGGGAGAACCGCTATCTGCTTGTCATTAATGCTTCTAATATAGATAAAGACTTGGCTTGGATGAAAGAACATGCAGCAGGTGATGTGCAGATTGACAATCAGTCAGATCAAATCGCGCTCTTGGCTGTACAGGGACCGAAAGCAGAAGCGGTCGTAAAAAATCTGACAGATGCAGATGTGTCTGCATTAAAGCCGTTTGCGTTTATTGATGAAGCCGATATCAGCGGCCGCAAAGCACTTATTTCACGCACTGGCTATACGGGAGAAGACGGGTATGAAATTTACTGCCGCAGTGATGATGCTATGCATATTTGGAAAAAAATCATCGATGCAGGGGATGCATACGGATTGATTCCATGCGGTCTCGGTGCACGTGATACACTCCGGTTTGAAGCGAAGCTCCCGCTCTACGGTCAGGAGCTGACCCGGGATATTACACCGATTGAAGCAGGTATAGGCTTTGCTGTAAAGCACAAAAAAGAGTCTGACTTTTTCGGTAAGTCAGTATTGAGTGAACAAAAAGAAAACGGAGCGAAGCGCAAACTTGTCGGTCTCGAAATGATTGAAAAAGGGATACCGCGGCACGGATATGAGGTTTTCCAAAATGGCAGGTCTGTCGGAAAGGTGACAACCGGCACGCAGTCACCGACATTAGGAAAAAACGTCGGCCTTGCCTTAATTGATTCGGAAACAAGTGAGATCGGGACTGTTGTAGATGTAGAGATTCGCAAAAAATTAGTGAAAGCAAAGGTTGTCAAAACACCATTTTATAAACGCTAATATTTTTTCTTGGAGAGAGGAGACAACACATGAAGCACCGTTATTTGCCCGCAACAGAAAAGGATAAACAGGAGATGCTTGCTACTATCGGCGTAAGCAGCATCGATGATTTATTTGCTGATATACCGGAAAACGTCAAATATAAAAAAGAGTATCAAATCAAAAAAGCGAAATCAGAAACAGAATTAACAAGAGAACTGACAAAGCTGGCCTCTAAAAATTGTGATACCGTACAATACGCTTCTTTCTTAGGAGCGGGTGTATATGACCACTATCAGCCTGTCATTGTGGATCATGTCATTTCGCGCTCTGAGTTTTATACCGCGTATACGCCTTATCAGCCAGAGATTTCACAAGGAGAGCTCCAGGCTATTTTTGAATTCCAAACGATGATCTGTGAACTGACAGGCATGGATATCGCAAACTCCTCGATGTATGACGGCGGAACAGCCTTGGCGGAAGCAGCAATGCTTGCTTCAGGCCACACGAAAAAGAAAAAAATCGTTGTGTCAAAAACCGTGCATCCTGAATCGCGAGAGGTGCTGAAAACGTACGCAAAAGGTCAGTATATTGATGTTGTTGAAGTACCCGCTGCGGATGGCGTTACGGATCTTGATGCATTGCGCCAAACCGTTTGCGAGAACACAGCCGCAGTGATCGTTCAGTACCCGAATTTTTTCGGCCGGATCGAGCCGTTAAAGGATATTGAGCCTATCGCCCATCAAGGGAAATCCATGTTTATTGTTTCAGCTAACCCGCTTGCGCTAGGTCTTCTCACTCCGCCGGGCAAGTTTCAATGTGACATCGTCGTCGGTGATGCGCAGCCTTTCGGCATTCCTTCAGCATACGGCGGCCCGCATTGCGGCTTTTTTGCTGTTACTAAAAAATTAATGAGAAAGGTGCCGGGCCGTCTCGTGGGACAAACGGAAGACGAAAACGGAAAAAGAGGCTTTGTGCTTACCCTGCAAGCCAGGGAGCAGCATATCCGTCGGGATAAAGCAACATCAAATATATGCTCGAACCAAGCTTTAAATGCGCTGGCAGCATCAGTGGCCATGACTGCTCTCGGAAAAAACGGCGTAAAAGATATAGCCCGCCAAAATCTCTTAAAAGCCAACTATGCAAAGCAAGAAGCAAAAAAAGCAGGTCTTACCGTTATATTTGACGGGCCGATGTTTAATGAATTTGTCATCAAACTGGATGAGCCGGTGAGAGCTGTGAACAAGCGTTTGCTGGCAAAAGGCATGATTGGCGGATATGATCTTGGGTTGACGTATCCGGAGCTGGACTGCCATATGCTGATTGCTGTAACGGAGCTGAGAACAAAAGAAGAAATTGACGCACTCATTCAGGAATTGGGGGATCGCCATGAGTAATCAGGACCAGGCACTTATTTTTGAACTTTCAAGAGAAGGCCGAATCGGCTATAGTCTGCCGGAGCTCGATGTACCGGAAATCGAATTGGGGGACCTCTTGTCAGACACCTATATTCGTGACGAAGACGCAGCGCTGCCGGAGGTTTCAGAGCTGGACATCATGCGCCATTATACAGCGCTGTCCAAACGCAATCACGGGGTGGATTCCGGTTTTTATCCTCTCGGTTCTTGCACGATGAAATATAATCCGAAAATCAATGAAAAAATCGCACGTATACCTGGTTTTGCTGCGATTCATCCCCTTCAGGATGAAGACACGGTGCAAGGCGCATTAGAGCTTTTATATGATTTAAGCAAGCACCTTGAAGAAATAACGGGAATGGATGAGGTTACGCTTCAGCCTGCTGCCGGAGCGCACGGCGAATGGACGGGGCTGATGATGATCCGTGCCTATCATGAAGCTCGCGGGGATTTCAAGCGGACGAAGGTCATTGTCCCTGATTCCGCGCATGGGACGAATCCTGCATCAGCAACAGTAGCAGGCTTTGAAACCGTTACGGTGAAATCGAATGAAAAAGGGCTTGTTGATTTAGAGGATTTAAAAAGAGCAGTGAATGAAGAAACTGCAGCTCTTATGCTGACGAATCCGAACACGCTCGGCTTGTTTGAGGAGCAGATTACAGAGATGGCGGAAATTGTACACCAAGCGGGGGGGAAACTGTATTATGACGGCGCTAATTTAAATGCCGTTTTAAGCAAGGCGAGACCTGGAGATATGGGATTTGACGTGGTGCACCTCAACCTGCATAAAACATTCACAGGCCCTCATGGCGGCGGAGGCCCCGGCTCAGGCCCTGTCGGCGTAAAAAAAGATCTGATTCCTTATTTGCCAAAGCCAGTTTTAGTCAAAAAAGAAGGGCGCTTTACGTTTGATTATGACCGCCCTCATGCGATTGGCCGAGTGAAGCCGTATTACGGCAACTTTGGCATTAATGTGCGAGCGTATACGTATATTCGCTCCATGGGGCCTGACGGATTAAAGGCTGTTACTGAGAACGCAGTGTTAAACGCCAATTATATGATGAGAAAGCTCGCGCCTTATTACGATCTTCCGTTTGACCGCCATTGCAAGCATGAATTTGTATTATCAGGGAAGCGGCAGAAAAAGCTGGGAGTGCGTACGCTTGATATTGCAAAACGGCTCCTTGATTTCGGCTATCATCCGCCGACAATTTATTTCCCGCTTAATGTTGAAGAATGCATCATGATCGAGCCGACGGAGACCGAATCAAAGGAAACACTGGACGCGTTTATTGATGCTATGATTCAAATCGCAAAAGAAGCGGAGGAGAATCCGGAGCTTGTTCAGGAGGCCCCGCATACAACGATTGTAAAAAGAATGGATGAAACAAAAGCGGCGAGACACCCGGTGCTCAGATACGAGGCGGAAGAAAGATAAATAAAAACAGCTGTCTACCAGACAGCTGTTTGCTTTATTTCTTCGCTTTAATCTTTCCGCCCCATTTTTTAAAGCCGCCTTTTAAATTGTAAATCTCAGTGCAGCCGTTTTTGCGCAGGGTTTGTGCCGCGCGTCCGCTGCGGACACTGTTTTGGCAGTACAGGTAAACAGGCTTGTCCGTACGGATCTCATTTTTTCTCTGTTTCAGCTGGGAAAGCGGGATGTTGCGGGCGCCTAAAATATGTCCGCCCTCAAACTCATTTGGCTCACGAACATCAATAAGCTGCGCTTTGCGGTAACCCGCGCGGAATTCTTCTTCGGTAAGTGTTTTCATAATTCGCTGCTGATAGACATATGAAGCAATCATATAGATGATAAATGCAGCAAAAATAATCAAAACGATCATATTAGACAATGTGATTCTACTCCTTTAGCATATAAAATCAAAACCCTGCTTCATAAAACAAGGTCATAGATCCGTTTTCGACAAATACTATTATAGTAAAGCACAGCGTGATTGTCATCTATAATGGAACTAAAATATTTTTCATTTTCCCGACAGTTTGATAAACTGATTCTATTAAAACGGTAAGGAAGGTCTTAAAATGCAAAAAGAAACTTGGCGGTTTATAGACTCAGGCAATGCAAGTCCCGCATTCAATATGGCGCTTGATGAAGCGCTTTTATATTGGCACAGCGAAAAGAAAATCCCCCCGGTTATCCGTTTTTACGGCTGGAATCCGGCGACACTTTCTGTAGGGTATTTTCAAAATATTAAAAAGGAAATCAATTTTGAAGCAGTACATAAATATAATCTCGGATTCGTCAGACGCCCGACCGGCGGGAGAGGTGTGCTGCACGATCAGGAACTGACATACAGCGTAATTGTTTCGGAAGAGCACCCCGAGATGCCGGCAACTGTTACTGAGGCTTACCGGGTTATTTCAGAAGGCATACTTCAAGGCTTTAGAAATCTCGGTCTGGACGCTTACTTTGCCATCCCGAGAACTGAAAAAGAAAAAGAAAGCTTAAAAAATCCGCGGTCATCTGTTTGTTTTGACGCGCCTTCATGGTATGAGCTAGTGGTTGAGGGGCGCAAGGTGGCGGGAAGCGCGCAAACGAGACAAAAAGGCGTGATTCTTCAGCATGGCTCCATTCTGCTTGATTTGGATGAGGATAAGCTGTTCGATCTGTTCTTATATCCGAGTGAAAGAGTAAGAGAACGGATGCAGCGCAATTTCAAAAATAAAGCGGTTGCCATTAATGAACTCACTGAAAAGCGGGTGACGATGGATGAGGCTCGTCAAGCCTTTAAAGAAGGATTTGAAACAGGTCTTAACATTCATTTGGAGCCATATGAACTTTCTCAGGAAGAGCTTGATTTTGTTCATCACTTGGCTGAAACAAAGTACGCTTCAGATGAATGGAATTATAAGCGGTAAACAGGGCTTTTGACCCGCGGAGCATCCTTGTTTTTTCAAGTTCATTAGTGTAAACTTGTAATGGTTTATAAAGTTAAGGTGCTTTTTGGGAGGGTTTCGATGACAACACCAAGTATGGAAGATTATATTGAACAGATTTATATGCTGATTGAAGAAAAAGGATATGCACGAGTTTCCGATATCGCGGAAGCATTGGCAGTCCATCCCTCCTCTGTAACAAAAATGGTTCAAAAACTAGATAAAGACGAATATTTAATTTATGAAAAATATCGCGGTCTCGTGTTAACGTCTAAAGGGAAAAAAATAGGCAAACGGCTGGTATACAGACATGAATTGCTTGAGCAGTTTTTAAGAATCATTGGTGTTGATGAAGAGAAAATATATAACGATGTCGAAGGAATCGAACATCATTTAAGCTGGAACAGTATTGATCGCATCGGGGATCTTGTTCAATATTTTGAAGAAGATGATGCCCGTAAAAAAGATCTGAAATCAATCCAAAAGAAAACAGAACATCATAATCAGTAAAAAGGCGGTCTCGAAGGAGGCCGTCTTTTTTGATACGCTGACGCCACCCGTCATTCGTTGGTCTATTTCTTCGCGTGTTTTCTTAAAATGGTAATAAACGATCGGATGGAGGGGGAGGGAATGAGATGTATATTGACGGTGTTTTTTCCGGCGGAGGAGTAAAAGGCATTGCGCTCGCAGGCGCTTATGAAGTGCTTGAGGAAAAAGGCTTCCGCTTTAAAAGAGTTGCGGGTACAAGCGCCGGCGCCATTATTGCCGCTTTCATTGCGTCAGGTTACACCAGTAAGGAAATCCACGCTTTAATTGAAGAAGTGGACGGAGAGAAATTGCTGGACCAGAGGTACTCATTTCTCCCCTTAAAGATGCTCCAGTGGGTGTCCATCTACTGGCGTCTTGGCTTATACAAAGGCGATACGATAGAAAAATGGATTGCTGATCTGTTAAGAGCGAAAGGCATAAGGGTTTTCGGCGATTTGCAGAAAGGGTCTCTGCGCCTTATTGCTTCTGATTTGACAAACGGCACCATGATTGTTTTGCCGGACGATTTGGCCCGTTACGGGTTAAATCCTGATATGTTCCCGGTTGCCAGAGCGGTCAGAATGAGCTGCAGCATCCCGTATTTCTTTGAACCGATAAAATTAAAAACGGACACAGGCACCGCCACGGTTGTCGACGGAGGCGTGTTAAGCAATTTTCCAATCTGGCTGTTTTCAAAGGAAAGAAAGCGCCCTGTGATCGGTGTCACACTTGCGCCGCGTGAAAGAGAGCGTCCGAAAAAAAATATCCGCAACGCTTTTGAACTGTTCGGCGCCCTGTTTGAAACGATGAAGGATGCTCATGACGCAAGGCACATTGCGTCACGCTATGAACAAAATATCATTTTTCTCCCTGTCGATGACGTAATGGCCACTGATTTTCATTTAACACAACAAAAAAAACTAGCCCTGATTGAGCTAGGTAAAAGACGGACAGAGCTGTTTTTAAAGCAGTGGACCTATTAAAAAAGCGCTCTGTTTTTCTTTTTATTTTTTTTCCCTTCTATAACAGTCAGCTGAGTCTGGCTTTTTTTCTTGAGAATCATCGGTTTAGGCTTGCTGGCGCTCGGAACGCTTCGCAGGTGGCTGACACGTCCCTTATGTCCGGCGCGGTGTTTTGCTTTTTGTTCTTTCATCCGGCGCCGCGATTGTTTCGCCGCTTTTTTGAAGGCTGCTCCTTCGCTGCCCGCATTTCGATTCATTACATATTTCACAATAAAATAAATAATGATACCTGCCACGATGACGGTTACCGCCATTTTTGCCATTTCTCCGGGATTGGTTACCAGCACATAGAGGAAACCGAACGCTCCCAGCGCAATTAATACAGCAATAATAGGTTGTACACGATGATTCATAACTGTCCACCTCCGAAAGTAATAGCAGGGCAACGGATTTTAGATGACGTTGTGAGAAGGCTTCTGATTTTGCTCAGACAATGCTTCGAGTCTGAGAAGTTCGTTAAAGCTTTCGATGGCAACTTCAACCTGGTCATCCTTAGGTTCCTTTGTGGTTAACAGCTGAAGCCAAAGTCCCGGGTACCCAAGTAATTTCAGACCGGGAATGTCACGCACTTTGTTTGTCAGCTGCAGAACTTCAAAGGATAGACCAAGCACGACCGGTATCAGTGCGACACGATCTATAACACGCAGCCAAAGCGGATCTGTCGGAACGAGTAAATAAACAAACATGCCGACAATAATCGTAAATAAAATAAAGCTTGATCCGCAGCGGTAATGAAGCCGAGATTGGTTTTGGACATTCTCCACAGTAATTGGCAAATTCTGTTCATAACAGTTTATGACTTTATGTTCGGCTCCATGATATTGAAACACTCTTTTAATAAGCGGTGTCATGGACAAAAAATAGATGTAACCGAGCAGCAAAATCAACTTAAACAGGCTTTCAACCGCGATTTGCGCCGTGTCCGAGGAAAAAATCGGCCTTGTCAGTTCCGCTAAGAAAACTGGAACCAATGTAAATACGAATTTACTGAACAAAAATGATAGGACGCCTATAACTGCGAGGCTGAGATACATAGACAGCCCGGAGGATTTTTTTTCTTCCTGCTCAAGTGTCTCGTCTTCAGATGGATCGAGCCCGTAACGTTCGCTTGAAAAATTCAAATGCTTTGTGCCGTTTGCACTCGCTTCGATAATGGCCGCGATCCCCCGTAAAAACGGTATCTTTTTCACGATGTTCAGTTTCGGGTTGTGTTTGCGTGGAAGCTTAAAAAAGTCAATGCTTCCATCCGTTCTTCTGATGGCTGTAACGTAATGATGCTTTCCGCCAAACATAACGCCTTCCACAACAGCCTGCCCGCCGTAAGCGGGCGGAACTTTATGTTTTGACATATTATCAACCTGCCTATTTCTTTAGGATTGCTAACCATTTCCTTTCACTCTATTGTACAGGAAACAGCGCTAAACCTCTAGATTGACAGGCTGAAAAAATTGCCATAGCCTTGCTTTTTCTACATGCATTATACCCTTTATTTTCAAATTTTACTCGCAGCTGTCAAAAAGTGTGAGCTTTTTTATTGACATTTCATTTTTTGGGCACACTTTAACTGGAGGTGCCATGATGACAAGCGAAAAAGATACAGAACAAAATGAAGAATTGAATGAGAAGCAAAAGCCGCCTGTTTCAATGGCCGGCAGAGTGGCGGCAACAGGTTTTTGCGGGGGCGTACTTTGGAGTTTCGTTGCTTATATCGCATATTTGTTTCATTTTTCCGAAATCAGCCCGAATATGATATTGCAGCCGTTTGTGCTCGGAGAGTGGAAAAAACATGGGCTGGGAACGGTAATCAGCATCATTTTGATTGGAGTAATTTCAATTGGCGCAGCGTTTCTTTATTTTCTTCTATTGAAACGTTTAAAAACAATGTGGCCGGGTATTTTATACGGCTTGGTGCTTTGGCTGCTCGTGTTTTTTGTTTTTAATCCGATTTTTCCAGATGTGCGCACGGTGACCGAACTGACATCAGATACAATTATTACGACCATTTGCATTTATTTGCTTTACGGGCTGTTTGTCGGGTATTCCATTTCATTTGAATACAATGAGCTGAATTCGGAAAAGCTTGCACGTGCGCTGGGAATGCATAGAGAATAGTGTATAATCCTTTTCCAGTATGATAAAATGTTCACGAGAAGTGAACATTTTTTACATGAGAAACCCTCGCGAAAAGGAGAGATTATGTGCCTCATTTTTTGATTTTAAACGGACCGAATGTTAACCGGCTTGGGAGTCGTGAGCCTGAAGTATTCGGCCGCCAGACACTGACCGATATTGAAACAGATCTTTTTCAGTTTGCTGAAGCCTTACATATCCAGCTCACTTTCTTCCAGTCTAATCACGAAGGTGATTTGATAGATGCGATACATGAGGCTGAGGAGCAATACAGCGGGATTGTTCTGAACCCCGGCGCCCTGAGTCATTACAGTTATGCGATCAGGGATGCTGTTTCAAGCATCAGTCTTCCTGTGGTAGAGGTGCATTTATCAAACTTATACGCCAGGGAAGAATTCAGGCATCAGTCGGTTATCGCTCCTGTTGCGAAAGGGCAGATTGTCGGTCTTGGAGCTGAAGGCTACAAGCTTGCTGTTCGCTACTTATTAAGCCAGCAAGGGGGAGAATCAAGATGAAGCTAGAGAAATTAAGAAACCTGTTTGGACAGCTGGGAATTGACGGCATGCTGGTTACAAGCAGCACGAATGTACGCTATATGACAGGGTTTACAGGTTCGGCGGGTTTGGCTGTTATATCGGGTGACAAAGCAGCGTTTATTACGGATTTTCGTTATACTGAGCAGGCGAAGGTTCAGGTAAAGGGTTTTGAGATCATTGAACATGGCGGCAGCTTGATTCAGACCACTGCCGACACTGTTGAATCGTTTGGCATCAAGCGTCTCGGCTTTGAACAGAACAGCATGACATATGGCACTTACGCTTCATACAGCGCCGTTATCAGTGATGCCGAATTAGTGCCTGTGGCTGAATCCGTGGAAAAGTTGCGCTTGATTAAGTCTAGTGAAGAGATTAAGATATTAGAGGAAGCTGCGAAGATTGCAGATGATGCCTTCAGACATATCTTGACGTTTATGAAACCCGGCATTTCTGAAATCGCTGTTGCCAATGAGCTGGAGTTTTATATGAGAAGCCAGGGAGCAGACAGCTCTTCTTTTGATATGATTGTCGCCTCAGGCCTTCGTTCGAGCCTTCCGCACGGTGTGGCCAGTGACAAACTGATTGAAAGCGGAGACCTTGTTACGCTTGATTTTGGCGCTTATTATAAAGGATATTGTTCTGATATTACCCGGACGGTCGCTGTAGGTCAGCCCAGTGATCAATTGAAGGAGATCTATCAGGTTGTATTTGATGCTCAGGCGCTTGGCGTCGCACATATTAAGCCGGGAATGACAGGAAAAGAGGCTGACGCCCTCACAAGGGATCATATTGCTGCAAAAGGCTACGGTGACTATTTCGGCCATTCAACCGGGCACGGGCTCGGCATGGAAGTTCATGAATCGCCGGGATTATCCGTCAGATCTTCAGCTATCCTTGAACCGGGTATGGTGGTCACAGTGGAGCCGGGCATTTACATACCAGAAACAGGCGGTGTCCGCATTGAAGATGACATCGTGATTACAGAAAACGGCAACCGGACAATCACCCATTCCCCAAAAGAACTTATTATTTTGTGATTGGAATATAGGAGGACATTAAACATGATTTCAGTTAACGATTTCCGTACAGGATTAACAATTGAAGTAGATGGCGGCATTTGGCGCGTCGTTGACTTCCAGCACGTAAAACCTGGAAAAGGTGCGGCATTTGTCCGCTCTAAACTCCGCAACCTTCGCACTGGCGCGATTCAGGAAAAAACATTCCGCGCTGGTGAAAAAGTAGCGAAAGCGCAAATCGAAACCAAAACAATGCAATATCTATATGCAAACGGAGATCAGCACGTATTTATGGATACTTCTTCTTATGAGCAGCTTGAACTGAGCGCAACTCAAATCGAAGAAGAATTAAAATACCTGCTAGAAAACATGTCTGTGCATATCATGATGTACCAGGATGAAACACTTGGTATCGAACTTCCAAACACAGTTGAGCTGAAAGTTGTTGAAACTGAACCTGGTATTAAAGGTGATACAGCGTCAGGCGGTACAAAACCTGCGAAAACTGAAACCGGGCTTGTTGTAAACGTGCCGTTCTTTGTGAATGAAGGCGACACACTTGTTGTCAATACATCAGACGGTTCTTACGTTTCAAGAGCATAGAAAGAAAAAAAGAAGTCTGTTCCCAAATGGGAGCAGGCTTTTTTTGTGCCCAAAAACAGAATCTTTCTTTTATACGAAAATGACAAGACTACTTCAGCAAGCTAGAGCATATCATATAAAAAAATGGGAGGTTGGGAGAGTGCTATGAAATTTTTACTTGGAAATATCAATTCTACTGTTTTAACAATGGCGGGATTACGAGTTTTATCCTCTATGATTGAGCTGACGGCAGCAATTGTCATGCTTGTGACCAACGATGTCCGGAAGGCGGTTGTGGTTAACAGCATTCTCGCTATTGTCGGTCCGTTGATTTTTATCATTACGATGACTGTCGGAATCTACCAAATTGCCGGGCAGCTTTCGTATGCAAAGCTGATTCTGATTTTTACGGGTGTTGTCTTGATTTTGGCGGGTGTTCATAAATAAAGAGAGGCTTGTCATAAAGTCTGCCTCACATCATACATTTTAAAGAAGCCAATCGGTAGAAAGGAGGAGGCTCTGTTGAATGAAATCGCTGAGGTTCTCCCTGAATCCATGAAAAACGCCCTTTCTGAAATACCGGAACAACAATGGCTGGAAATCGAAGAAGTCAGAATTCGGATCAACCGCCCTGTTGAATTGATTCGAAGAGGACAACCTGTGTATTTGTCCTATGCGGGCACGGCCGAGGATGCCCATCTGATCCTGAGCCGGCTCAGCAACTATAGTATGTATACACTTGAAGAAGAGCTGAAGAAAGGGTATGTCACGATCAGAGGCGGCCACAGAGTCGGACTGGCGGGCAGAGTGATTACGGAAAACGGAGGTGTGAAAGGCCTCCGTGACATCGCATCTTTTAATATACGAATTGCCCGGCAAAAGCTGGGGATTGCGGAGCCGCTGCTTCCATACTTATATCAAAGCAGCTGGCTGAATACGCTGATTATCGGACCGCCCCAAACCGGCAAAACAACACTTCTCCGGGACCTTGCGAGGCTCTCAAGCACCGGCAAAAAACCCATGCTGCCCGTAAAGACAGGAATCGTCGATGAACGGTCAGAAATTGCCGGATGTCTTCGCGGTATTCCGCAGCATCAATTTGGTCAGAGAATTGACGTGTTAGACGCCTGTCCAAAAGCTGAAGGGCTGATGATGATGATTCGATCCATGAGCCCTGAGGTGATGATTGTCGATGAAATCGGGCGTATGGAAGATACAGATGCACTTCTGGAGGCACTGCATGCCGGTGTTTCAGTAATCGTATCGGCGCATGGCTGGAGCATATCCGACCTGATGAAGCGGCCTTCATTGAAGCGTTTGTGGGAAGAAAGAGCCTTTGACCGCTATTTGGAATTATCAAGAGCAAAAGGGCCGGGCACAGTGAGCCAAATTTATGACAAAGACGGAAATGTGCTGTCTAGGACGACGGGCGTGAAAACATGCTGAAGCTGCTGGGCGCTGTATTCATTGTGGTAGCGACAACATGGACAGGTTTTGAGATGGCGAAGATTTATACAGAACGGCCGCGGCAAATCCGCCAGCTGCGTGCGGCGCTTCAATCCCTCGAGGCTGAAATCATGTACGGCCATACACCGCTTCATACTGCTTCACAGCAGATTGCCAAACAGCTCGCACAGCCTGTTTCAGCTCTTTTTTCCGCATTCAGTGATCAGCTGGACAAGGGAAGTGATTCCGCGAAAACGGCGTGGGAGCAAAGCTTAAAGAAGGTATGGGATACCCTGTCTTTGAAAAAAAGCGAATACGAAGTGCTGAAGCAGTTTGGCGAGACGCTCGGGATTCATGATCGAATCTCTCAGCAAAAGCACATCAAGCTGGCGCTGACACATTTGGAAGCCTCTGAAGCGGATGCTGAGCAGGCGCAAGCGAAAAATGAAAAGATGATAAAAAGTTTGGGCTTTTTAGCGGGCTTGTTACTCATTCTTCTATTGATGTAAACGTGAGGGGAGCAAAAATAAAATGGGAGTAGACGTGAATGTCATATTTCAAATTGCCGGAGTGGGAATCGTGGTCGCTTTTTTACACACGATATTGGATCAGATGGGCAAGAAAGAATACGCTCAGTGGGTGACGCTGTTAGGTTTTATCTATATTTTATTTATGGTCGCCACGATTGTAGATGACCTATTTAAAAAGATAAAAGCTGTGTTTTTATTCCAAGGATAGGGGGGCTTGCAGATTGACATTGTTCAAATTGTAGGTTTAGGGCTGATCGCCACCTTCCTTTCTTTAATTGTAAAAGAACAAAAGCCGACTTTTGCGTTTTTAATCGTCGTTTTTGCCGGATGTGCCATTTTTCTTTATTTGGTAGACCAAATCTACGACATTATTCGAATGATAGAAAAAATTGCGATTAATGCAAATGTCAACATGGTCTATGTTGAAACCATTTTAAAGATTATCGGAATCGCCTATATTGCTGAATTCGGGGCACAGCTCACAAAAGATGCCGGTCAAGGAGCCATCGCCTCGAAAATAGAATTGGCGGGGAAAATTTTAATACTCGTAATGGCTGTGCCTATTTTAACCGTCATTATCGAAACGATTCTCGGACTTATACCTTCTATGTCATAACCGAAAGGAGGCGGTAGATTGAAGCGCTCTCAATGGGTTTTGCTTTTGGCCGTGCTGATCATAGCAGGCCGTGCAGAAATTGTACAAGCAGCTGGTAATGCAGACCAAACGGAAGACCATGCTGAAACAGCCGAGCAATTAGCGGAAAGGACAGCAGCCTCGCTTGAAACAGATAAGATCGGGGAATTTTGGAATGACATTATGACAGAATACGGCGGACTGCTGCCGGAAAGCCAAAAAGGCAGCTTAATGGAGTTTATCAATGGCGATAAATCATTCTCACCGCAAGAATGGCTGAAAGCTCTCTTTTCTTATTTGTTTCATGAAGTGCTTGCCAACGGAAAGCTGCTGGGCACATTGATTTTGCTCACGATTTTTTGCGTCATTCTGCAGCTTTTGCAAAATGCTTTTCAGCAAAGCACCGTCAGTAAGGTCGCTTACTCAATTGTGTACATGGTGCTGATTATCCTTGCGCTTAATAGCTTTCATGTGGCAATTAACTATGCAACTGAGGCGATTCAGACGATGACCAGCTTTATCCTGGCGCTCATTCCGCTCCTCTTGGCGCTTTTGGCTTCCTCAGGCGGAGCTGTATCTGCTGCCTTCTTTCATCCTGTTATCCTCTTCCTGATGAACACGAGCGGTCTCTTGATTCAGAATATCGTCATGCCGCTGATTTTTTTATCAGCGATTCTGAGCATTGTCAGCACTATGACTGAACAATACAAAGTAACGCAGCTGGCCAACCTGCTCAGAAATATCGCCATCGGAGCACTGGCTGTTTTTCTTACCATCTTTCTCGGCGTCATCTCTGTTCAGGGAGCCTCAGCTGCAGTGACAGACGGCATTACGCTCAGGACGGCTAAATTTATAACCGGAAATTTTATTCCTGTGCTTGGCCGAATGTTTACAGACGCAACAGATACAGTAATCAGCGCCTCTTTACTGCTGAAAAATACGGTAGGGATTCTCGGTGTCGCTATTTTGATCTGTATCGCGGCATTTCCGGCAATCAAAGTGCTTTCCCTCGCTTTTATTTATAAGCTGGCAGCCGCGATTCTTCAGCCGCTAGGAGGCGGGCCCGTCATCACCTGCCTCGACGTCATCAGCAAAAGCGTCATTTATATTTTTGCAGCTCTGGCCATTGTGTCTCTCATGTTTTTTTTAAGCCTTACTGTCATAATCACAGCCGGAAACCTCACGATGATGATGAAATGAAGGAGGCAGGCGAATGAGTTTTTTAACGGAATGGCTTACCACCATCGTGTTGTTTATCCTATTTGCAATTGTGATTGATATGCTGCTGCCGAGCTCCAGCATGCAAAAGTACGCAAAAATGGTAGTCAGCCTGCTCTTGATTGTCGTCATGCTTACGCCGATTTTTAAACTTTTCAAGACAGACCCCGAAGTCATCTTTGAATACCTCACAAAAAACGGGCAGTCAGAGTCTGCCGACATAAAAAATCAAATCAATTCAAAAAAAATAGAAATACAAGCTTCCCAGCGCGCATATATTCTAGAAGAAATGGCTGTCCAACTAAAAAAGAAAGCGGAGGAGAGATTCAGTCATGATGAATATAAAGTAGGCCGCATCAAACTCACGGCAGGAGAAAAGGTAGATTCAGAAGAGGATATTAAAACAATCAGCGTGTATATGGCCCCGTCTTCTGAAAAAACGGTCCAAACGGTCGCGCCGGTCCACATTGATACAGATCATGCATACGTAACAAAAGAAGCAGCCGAACAAAAAGAAGCCAAACAGATACAAACGCAGCTCGCGGACATTTGGGAAATCGGAAGTGAGAAAATTACGGTTCATATGGAAGGCGGGGAGAGTGTCGGCAATGAATAAAAACGGATTATGGAATGTATTGAAAAAGCAGTTTCTTCCGGGACAAACGAAGGACGGCGAAAAGCCGAAGCTGACCAAATATCATTACTTTCTATTCGTTTTTGTTCTCGGAGTTTCCTTTATGCTTGTCAGCCAGCTGTTTTCTTCACCTGAGAAAACTGAAAACGCCAAAACGATAACGGCCGTATCATCACAACATTCCGCAGACAGCAAAGAGAAAACAGCTGAAGTGTTTAAAGCCTCAAAATCTGATAAACCTAAAGACTCGATCGATGACTATGAAAAAGAATACGAAAATCAGCTGAAAGAAATCCTTGAAACAATCATTGGTGTGGACGATGTCTCGGTTGTCGTGAATGTAGATGCAACGTCGCTGAAAGTATACGAAAAAAACAAATCAAACAAAAATACAACCACTGAAGAAACTGACAAAGAAGGCGGGAAAAGAAGCGTTACAGACCAATCATCGGAGGAAGAAATCGTCATGATCAAAAACGGCGATAAAGAAACACCTGTCGTCGTCCAAACGAAAAAACCTGATATACGCGGTGTACTCGTTGTTGCTCAAGGAGTGGACAACGTTCAAATAAAACAAACCATTATCGAAGCGGTGACACGGGTCCTGGATGTTCCAAGCCACCGGGTTGCGGTTGCCCCTAAAAAAATAAAGGAGGATTCATAAATGCTTAAAAAACAAACCGTTTGGCTATTAACAATGCTCAGTCTTGTCGTGGTGTTAAGCGTCTACTATATCATGTCGCCGGAAAGCAAAAACGCCGTGCAGATGCAAAGTGAAAAAAGTGCGTCTGACAGCGGAGAGGTCGCAACTGAAAAAGCGCCTGCCAAGCAAGACACGAAGGAAAAAAGCGGTACAGAAACTGAAAAAGGAAAAGAAGATGGAACAAAGGGAACGAAAGATTCATCAGCAGACAAGGAAACATCCGCTGAAGCCAGTGAAAAAGGAACTGTTGTTACGGAAACAGCCGATGATGATCTGTTTACAACGTACCGTCTTGATTTAGAAGATGCCAGAAGCAAAGAAAGAGAAGAGCTGAATGCCATTGTGTCAAGCGATGATGCAACAGCCAAGGAGAAAAGCGAAGCATACGATAAAATGACGGCTCTCAGTGAAGTGGAAGGAACAGAAAAACAGCTTGAAACGCTGATTAAAACACAAGGTTACGAGGATGCGCTTGTTAATGCTGAAGGAGATAAAATCAATATTACAGTCAAATCAGACAAACACTCCAAATCGAAGGCGACAGCCATTATAGACCTTGTGGCAAAAGAAATCAAAACAATGAAAGATGTCGCTGTCACATTTGAACCATCCAAGTAAGAAAGAGGAAAAAGAAGCCCGCTAAACAAGCGGGCTTTTTGCGTTGCTGTCATATTAGAGTTGAATTCAAAAGTCCGCTCCTGTAAGATGAACATAGTATGTACTTTTAGTAGTAACCTATAAAAAAGAAATTTCATACATAGGAGTGCGATTGAATGTTAAATATCAAAGAAATCCACGAGCTGATTAAAGCAATTGACGAGTCTACAATTGACGAATTCGTATATGAAAATGAAGGTGTATCCTTAAAACTGAAAAAACACGAAGCAGGCACGGTTCAAGTCATGCAGCAGGCACCGGCAGCACCTGTACAAGCACAGGCTCCGCAGGCAGTTCAGCCGCAAGCGCAGCAAGCAGCGGCACCTGCCCAAGAAGCACCAAAGCAAGATGAGAATCTGCATAAAATCACTTCACCAATGGTAGGAACATTTTATGCTTCTTCATCACCGGAAGCTGGCCCGTATGTAACAGCCGGTTCAAAAGTAAATGAAAACACAGTTGTCTGCATTGTAGAAGCAATGAAGCTTTTCAACGAAATCGAAGCAGAAGTGAAAGGCGAAATCGTTGAAGTATTAGTAGAAAACGGCCAGCTGGTCGAATACGGACAACCTCTATTTCTTGTAAAAGCGGAGTAAGGAGACTGAACATGATTAAAAAGCTATTGATCGCCAACAGAGGAGAAATTGCTGTCAGAATCATCAGAGCCTGCAGAGAGCTCGGAATTGAGACTGTCGCTGTTTATTCAGAAGCTGATAAAGATGCCCTTCATGTTCAAATGGCCGATGAAGCTTTTTGTATCGGACCGAAAGCATCAAAAGACAGCTATTTAAACGTTACAAATATTGTGAGTGTTGCAAAGCTGACTGGCACGGACGCCATTCATCCGGGATACGGATTTTTAGCTGAAAATGCTGATTTCGCTGAATTATGTGAAGAAGTGAATGTCACGTTTGTCGGCCCGAGCGCTGACGCCATTTCAAAAATGGGAACAAAAGACGTTGCGCGGGAAACGATGAAACAGGCCGGCGTGCCAATCGTACCGGGTTCACAGGGAATTATAGAAAATGTGGAAGAAGCGGTTTCGCTTGCTAATGAAATTGGGTATCCTGTAATTATAAAAGCCACCGCAGGCGGAGGCGGAAAAGGAATTAGGGTTGCCCGCACTGAAGAGGAACTGATTAATGGCATTAAGATTACACAGCAGGAAGCGGCAACTGCATTCGGAAATCCAGGTGTATACATCGAAAAATACATAGAAGATTTTCGCCACGTTGAGATCCAAGTGCTTGCTGATAACTACGGAAATACGATCCATTTGGGCGAACGCGACTGCTCGATCCAAAGACGCCTGCAAAAGCTTTTGGAAGAATCACCATCTCCTGCCCTTGATTCAGAAATCAGGGAGCAGATGGGAGATGCAGCGGTAAAGGCTGCAAAAGCGGTTGGCTATACAGGTGCTGGAACAGTTGAATTTATCTATGACTACAATGAACAGCGCTATTACTTCATGGAAATGAACACGAGAATTCAGGTAGAGCACCCAGTCACAGAAATGGTGACGGGAACTGACCTGATCAAGGAACAAATCAAAGTGGCATCAGGAATGGAACTGAGCCTCAAGCAAGAAGATGTTGAATTTGAAGGCTGGGCCATCGAATGCCGAATCAACGCAGAAAACCCAAGTAAAAATTTCATGCCGTCACCTGGTGAAATTAAAATGTACCTGCCTCCTGGCGGTCTTGGTGTCCGTGTCGATTCAGCTGCGTACCCTGGCTATTCCATCCCACCGTACTATGACAGCATGATTGCAAAGGTCATCACATACGGGAAAACGAGGGATGAAGCGATTGCCCGCATGAAGCGCGCATTGAGCGAATTCGT
The DNA here is from genome assembly GCF_019334685.1 of Bacillus sp. LJBS17. Taxonomy (NCBI): domain Bacteria; kingdom Bacillati; phylum Bacillota; class Bacilli; order Caryophanales; family Bacillaceae; genus Bacillus; species Bacillus sp. LJBS17. The sequence continues at coordinate 2,489,710 of NZ_CP079759.1, read as the reverse complement.
CATCGAAGGCATTGAGACAACAATCCCTTTCCATTTAAAACTGCTTGAACACGAAACATTTGTGAGCGGAGAGTTTAATACGAAATTTTTAGAAACATATGATGTAATGGGCTCATAATTTTTACGGAGGTGAATTGAATGAAAGACAACAGCTTGCTTAAAATGGATCACGAAGATACGCATTTGGGTAAGGTTGAGATTGCACCGGAGGTCATTGAGGTCATTGCCGGCATTGCAGCATCAGAAGTTGATGGGGTTGCCGAAATGCGCGGAAACTTTGCGACAGGCGTCGTTGAGCGCTTTGGCAAAGTGAATCATGGCAAAGGTGTCAAAGTCGACCTGGCGGATGACGGAATTACGATCGATGTATACTGTGTCGTTACATTTGGCGTTTCGATTCCGAAAGTTGCAGCATCCGTTCAGGAAAACATTCGTCAAACCTTATTAAATATGACGTCTCTTTCGATTAACGAGATCAATATTCACATCGTCGGCATTCAATTTGACACAAAAGCCCAAGAAGTCCAAATCGACGAAGAAATGTAAATGGCTTAACACGAAACCAAGGGGAGGGCGGCCCTTTGGTTTTTTTACACGTTACCCTTTATTTCAAAGCATGAAGAAAGCCGGCTTACATAGCCGAGTTTCTTCATGAATGTGAAATCCGAATAATCATATTAAGGTGTGTGAAAATATTCGGTAATAGGGTAAAAAAACCTTGATTTCAATATGCGGATACGAAAAAAATATGTTATGATCTCTTTGTGGCTTAACGACAAGCGGATAAAGAGGATCAAAGGAGAAAGAAAATGAAAAGAAGAACAGCAAGAGAAAAAGCTTTGCAGGCACTATTTCAAATTGATGTCAGCGATATTGCAGTGAATGAAGCCATAGAACACGCACTGGATGAAGAAAAAACAGATCCTTTCTTTGAACAGCTTGTACACGGGGTATTGGAACACCAAGACCAGCTGGATGAAATGATCTCCAAGCATCTGGTGAATTGGAAGCTCGATCGGATTGCCAATGTTGACCGTGCGATTTTGCGCCTGGCAGCATATGAAATGGCATATGCCGAAGACATTCCGGTGAATGTCTCCATGAACGAAGCGATTGAGCTGGCAAAACGGTTTGGTGATGACAAAGCGACAAAGTTTGTAAACGGGGTTCTTTCTAACATTAAATCTGATATTGAACAATCATAGGAGGAAAGAAAATGACTGCAACAATCATCGACGGAAAAGAAACGGCTAGAGAAAAACGCGAACAATTGGCAAAAGAGGTAGAAGAGCTTAAAAAGCAAGGCGTCACTCCCGGACTGGCGGTTATTTTGATTGGAGATGATCCTGCTTCTCACTCTTACGTGCGAGGAAAGAAAAAAGCGGCAGAAACAATGGGAATGAATTTCAAGCTCGATCAATTTGACAGCAGCCTCACAGAAGCTGAACTGCTTTCCATTATTGATCAATATAACCAAGACCCTGAGTTTCATGGCATTCTCGTTCAGCTTCCGCTCCCAGACCATATTTCTGAAAAAGCGGTGATCGAACGTATCTCCCCTGATAAAGATGTAGACGGTTTTCATCCGTTAAACGTAGGGAAAATGCTGCTTGGCGAAGATACGTTTCTTCCTTGCACGCCTCATGGAATTGTTGAGCTTTTGAAGAAAACCAATATTGACCTTTCCGGTAAAGAGGTTGTTGTAGTCGGCCGAAGCAACATTGTCGGCAAACCTGTCGGCCAGCTTTTATTAAATGAAAACGCGACGGTTACTTACTGTCATTCAAGAACAGAAAATATTACTGAACATACGAAAAAAGCGGACATCCTGGTGGTGGCAGTCGGCAGAGCCAACTTCATCAGTGCAGACCAGATCAAAGAGGGCGCTGTTGTCATTGACGTCGGCGTTAACCGTCTGGAAAACGGAAAGCTTTGCGGAGACGTTGAATTTGAAGGGGCAAAGGAAAAAGCGTCCTTCATCACGCCGGTTCCGGGCGGAGTAGGTCCGATGACCATCACGATGCTTGCGCATAATACTGTTAAATCTGCGAAACGTACGTTATCATAGATAATTGGAGATATTCACAGGCGAAATGTTTGCCCGCCTTGAATATGAGCACGATACCCGCTTCTTGAGGCTCCTAAAGCCAGGGCGGGTTTTCTTTAGTTATGGTGCAGGAATGCTTAGGAGAGGAGTTTTTAGACATGGGTGAAGCAGCGTATGTGACCGTCTCAGCGCTGACAAAGTATATAAAACGAAAATTCGATGTAGATCCTCACCTTGAAAATATTTGGATTAAAGGCGAATTGTCGAATGTAAAGATACACACACGAGGGCATATTTATTTCACTTTAAAAGACGAAAACGCAAGAATGCAGTCGGTGATGTTCGCGAGACAAAGCGAGCGTCTGCCTTTTAAACCTGAAAACGGAATGAAAGTGCTGGTAAGAGGCGGAATTTCCGTATATGAACCGAGCGGAAACTATCAATTATATGCCAAAGAAATGCAGCCTGACGGGGTTGGAGCGCTTTATTTAGCGTACGAAGAATTAAAAAAGAAGCTTGCCGGAGAAGGTTTATTTGACGACCGCTACAAAAAACAAATCCCCGCATTTCCAGCCACAATCGGGGTTGTGACATCTCCAACGGGTGCCGCTGTCAGAGACGTTATTACAACTCTAAAAAGAAGATATCCCCTTGTAAAAGTCATTGTTCTTCCAGCGCTCGTACAAGGTGAAAATGCGAGCAGATCCATCGTTACGCGCATTGAAGAGGCAAATGAAAAAGAGATTTGCGACGTATTAATTGTCGGGAGAGGCGGCGGTTCGATAGAAGAACTGTGGGCATTCAATGAAGAAATTGTAGCACGCGCCATCTTTGCTTCCAATATTCCGATTATATCGGCAGTCGGACATGAGACGGATTTTACGATCAGTGATTTTGTCGCCGATATCAGAGCTGCGACGCCGACAGGAGCAGCTGAGATTGCTGTGCCTCATACCACTGATTTAATCGAACGGACAAAAACAGCGGAAGTCAGAATGACAAGAGCAATGCAGCAGCATCTCGGCCAGAAAAAAGAACGGATACAAACGCTGCAATCGTCCTATGCCTTTCGTTTTCCAAAGCGTTTGTATGCCCAAAAAGAGCAGCAGTTTGACCTCGCGTACCAGCAGTTTCAAGCACAGCTGACCGCTCTTTTAGATCGGAAAAGCAGACAGCTGGAGCGTGAAACGTACAGATTAGAGGCACTGCATCCTCATGAACAGCTGAAACAAGCAAGAACACGATACCAGGAACAAACAAATCAGCTGAGAAAAAATATGAATATCCAAATGAAGCAGCTGCATTCCCAATTTCAAACCGTTCTTGGCAAGCTGAATGCACTAAGTCCTCTTCAAGTGATGGAGAGAGGATACAGCTTGGCTTATAAAGAAGATAAACTCATTAAAAGTGTCAGTCAAATAGAAGAGCAGGACCGGCTTGAAGTCAAGCTGAAGGATGGCGTGCTGACCTGTGAAGTATTAGAAAAGAGAGGGGAAGAAAAATGACAGACGTGAAAAAAAATGAAAACATGACATTTGAAGAAGCGATGAAAGGGCTTGAGAGCATTGTATCAAAGCTTGAAGAGGGAGATGTGCCTCTAGAGCAAGCCATTAACTATTTCCAAGAAGGCATGGCTCTGTCAAAAATGTGCCATGAAAAGCTGCAAAAAGTCGAAAAGCAAATGGACTTCATTTTAAAAGAAGACGGCGAACTGGCACCTTTCAGTGTTCAGGAGGAAGACGAAGGTGACAAATAAATTAACGAGCTTTCTGGCGGACCGGAAAAAAACAATTGAAAATCAGCTTTCTGTCTATACAGAAAAGCTTGATATGCCGGACTCATTAAAGAAGTCTATGCTGTATTCTCTACAGGCCGGCGGAAAGCGGTTGCGGCCTCTGATTGTACTGGCTGTTTTAAACGCATATGGAAAAAGCGAAAAAGACGGCATTCCGGTGGGCTGTGCTGTCGAAATGATTCACACGTATTCGTTAATTCATGATGATCTTCCATGCATGGATGATGACGATTTGCGCCGTGGGAAGCCGACAAACCATAAAGTGTTTGGTGAAGCGACGGCAGTATTAGCGGGTGACGGGCTGCTCACAGAAAGCTTTAAGCTGATTACCTCCCACGTGTCAGACGAGGTGTCAGCAGAAAAGCGCCTGCGGCTTGTGAATGAACTGATTTCAGCGGCAGGCACCGAAGGCATGGTCGGTGGGCAAGTAGCTGATATGGAAGCGGAAAACCGACAAGTCACGCTTGAAGAGCTCGAATCCATTCATGAACGGAAAACTGCCAAGCTCCTTGGCTTTTGTGTAATCGCCGGTGCTATTTTGGCTGATGCGCCTGAGGAAGACATTGAAACACTGCGTACCTTCAGCAGCCACATTGGAATCGGATTTCAAATCAGAGACGATATTTTAGATTTAGAAGGCAGTGAAGAGAAAATCGGCAAACGTGTCGGCTCGGATACCACAAATGACAAATCGACATACCCGTCGCTTCTTTCATTGGAAGGGGCCAAACATAAATTGGATGTTCATATAAAAGAGGCGAAGCGATTGATCGACGGACTCTCTCTTCAAAAAGACCTTTTATATGAGCTTTGTGATTTAATTGCGGCAAGAGATCACTAAAACGATCCTAATTTGAAGCGGCTGCACGAGATATGGTAAAATGTAAGCAGTTTATATGAAAAATGAAAAGGAAAAGCGCGTTTGTCTTTTTTTATGTCTGAGATTATTGTCAGCTCGGCATGCAAAAGACATGTATCATTGCAGAAATTCATGCTGAAAGTGAGTTGATCCGCTTTGGATCTTTTATCAATACAGGACCCGTCGTTTTTAAAAAACATGTCCATTGATGAATTAGAGAAATTAAGTGATGAAATCCGTCAGTTTTTAATTACAAGTTTATCCGCTTCCGGCGGCCACATCGGCCCAAACTTAGGTGTCGTAGAGCTTACTGTTGCCCTGCATAAGGAATTTAACAGCCCGAAAGACAAATTTTTATGGGATGTAGGCCATCAATCGTATGTCCATAAGCTGCTGACAGGACGCGGAAAAGAATTTGCGACGCTTCGCCAGTACAAAGGGCTTTGCGGATTTCCAAAGCGGAGTGAAAGCGAGCACGATGTTTGGGAAACCGGGCACAGCTCGACTTCTCTGTCAGGCGCGATGGGAATGGCAGCTGCCCGTGATATTAAAGGAACGGATGAATATATTATTCCGATCATTGGTGACGGCGCGCTGACCGGCGGAATGGCGCTCGAAGCCCTTAACCACATCGGCGACGAGAAAAAAGACATGATTGTCATCCTTAATGATAATGAAATGAGTATTGCACCGAATGTCGGTGCCATTCACTCTATGCTCGGACGGCTCCGTACTGCGGGGAAATACCAGTGGGTCAAAGATGAGCTTGAATACTTATTTAAAAAGATTCCGGCAGTTGGGGGCAAGCTTGCCGCCACGGCGGAACGAGTCAAAGACAGCCTGAAATACATGCTCGTCTCCGGAATGTTTTTCGAGGAGCTCGGTTTTACGTATTTGGGCCCGGTGGACGGACATTCTTATCATGAGCTGATTGAGAATCTTCAATACGCCAAAAAAACGAAAGGCCCTGTTCTTCTGCATGTCATCACGAAAAAAGGGAAGGGGTACAAACCGGCTGAGACCGATACGATTGGGACATGGCATGGTACCGGACCATATAAAATTAATACCGGTGACTTTGTAAAGCCGAAAGCCGCAGCTCCTTCGTGGAGCGGTCTTGTCAGCGGAACTGTGCAGCGAATGGCGCGCGAGGACGGACGCATTGTAGCCATTACGCCGGCTATGCCTGTCGGTTCAAAGCTTGAAGGTTTCGCAAAGGAATTCCCTGACCGGATGTTCGACGTAGGAATCGCAGAACAGCATGCCGCAACGATGGCGGCAGCTATGGCAATGCAGGGTATGAAGCCGTTTTTGGCGATTTACTCAACCTTCCTGCAAAGGGCATATGACCAAGTTGTCCATGACATCTGCCGCCAAAACGCCAATGTGTTTATTGGAATTGACCGTGCAGGACTCGTTGGCGCTGATGGAGAGACACATCAAGGCGTGTTTGATATTGCGTTTATGCGCCACATTCCAAACATGGTCTTAATGATGCCGAAAGACGAAAATGAAGGCCAGCACATGGTTCATACAGCACTTAGCTATGACGAAGGCCCGATAGCGATGCGTTTTCCGCGCGGAAACGGACTCGGCGTAAAAATGGATGAACAGTTGAAAACGATTCCGATCGGTACGTGGGAGGTGCTGCGTCCGGGGAACGATGCTGTCATCTTAACATTCGGCACAACAATCGAAATGGCGATTGAAGCAGCCGAAGAGCTGCAGAAAGAAGGCCTTTCCGTGCGCGTTGTGAATGCGCGTTTTATTAAGCCGATTGATGAAAAGATGATGAAGAGTATCCTAAAAGAAGGCTTGCCAATTTTAACAATTGAAGAAGCGGTCTTAGAAGGCGGTTTCGGAAGCTCGATTTTAGAATTCGCTCATGATCAAGGTGAATATCATACTCCGATCGACAGAATGGGTATACCTGATCGGTTTATTGAACACGGAAGCGTAACAGCGCTTCTTGAGGAAATTGGACTGACAAAACAGCAGGTGGCAAATCGTATTAGATTACTGATGCCGCCAAAGACACACAAAGGAATTGGATCATGACGTCAAAGAAAGAACGATTAGATGTATTATTAGTGGAAAGAGGGCTGGCGGAAACGCGTGAAAAAGCCAAAAGAGCCATTATGGCGGGGATCGTCTATTCAAACGAAAACCGCTTGGACAAGCCTGGAGAAAAAATTGACCGCGACCTTCCGTTAACTGTCAAAGGAAACCCGCTGAGGTATGTGAGCAGGGGCGGCTTAAAGCTCGAAAAAGCGTTGAAGGAATTTCCCGTCTCTGTCAAAGATAAAATTATGATTGATATTGGCTCCTCCACCGGCGGTTTTACGGACTGCGCTTTGCAAAATGGAGCTAAACAGTCATACGCTGTGGATGTAGGCTATAATCAGCTTGCATGGAAGCTTAGACAGGATGAACGGGTCGTCGTGATGGAACGGACGAACTTTCGTTATGCAACACCGGCAGACTTTACAAAGGGCATGCCGGAGTTTGCCACAATTGATGTGTCCTTTATTTCACTGCGGCTCATCCTGCCTGTCCTAAGGACTTTACTCGTACCGGGCAGCGACTGCATGGCTCTAGTTAAGCCTCAGTTTGAAGCGGGACGGGAATCCGTCGGCAAAAAAGGGATTGTCAGAGATCCTAAAGTGCATGCTGATGTGCTCAAGCGAATGATCAGTTTTTCTGCCGCTGAAGGCTATATCTGTAAAGGCTTGTCATTTTCTCCAATCACGGGAGGAGACGGAAATATTGAGTTTCTCCTTCATTTGCATTGGCCGGGAGAGGGACAGGAAGGTCAGGAGCTGCCGGAAGAAGAGATCATGTGCGTTGTAGAAGAAGCACATAAGACGTTAAAAGAAAAAAAAGCAGATGTACCGGAATAATAGGGCGCTATTATTCCTTTTTTCTGCATTCATGTACAATGTGCAGAGAATCATATAACATAAAAGAACAGATAAGCTTGGAAATAGAGGTGCTTACATGAACAAAGGCCAGAGGCATATTAAAATCAGAGAGATCATTACAAGCAATGAAATCGAAACGCAGGATGAATTGGTCGACATGCTAAAGCAGGATGGATACAAAGTAACGCAAGCCACGGTATCACGGGATATTAAAGAACTTCACCTTGTAAAAGTGCCTACAAATAACGGTTCTTACAAATACAGTCTTCCGGCGGACCAGCGTTTCAATCCGCTGTCTAAGCTAAAGCGGGCCTTGATGGACGCATTTGTGAAAATAGACTCTGCAAGCCATATGATCGTACTGAAAACGATGCCGGGCAATGCTCAGGCAATCGGGGCGCTGATGGACAATTTGGACTGGGATGAAATTATGGGGACCATTTGCGGAGATGACACGATTTTAATTATTTGCCGGACTCCTGAAGATACAGACGGTGTAAAAAACAGACTGCTTGAACTGCTGTAACAGAATCTAACAAAGATAAGAGGTGTAATGCTGTTTGTTAGCTGAACTATCGATTAAAAACTTTGCCATTATTGAGGAACTGACGGTTTCTTTTGAACGCGGGCTTACGGTTTTAACAGGAGAAACCGGAGCCGGCAAATCCATTATCATAGATGCCATTTCTCTTTTAGTCGGAGGCCGCGGATCATCTGAATTTGTTAGATATGGGGAAGCAAAAGCCGAACTTGAAGGGCTGTTTCTGTTGGAGAGCGGCCATCCTGTTTTAGGCGTATGCGCTGAGCAGGGAATCGACGTTTCAGACGAAATGATCGTCATGAGAAGGGATATCAGCACGAGCGGGAAAAGCGTTTGCCGTGTCAATGGCAAGCTTGTCACGATTGCCTCGCTAAGAGAGATCGGCAGGCTTTTATTAGATATTCACGGGCAGCACGATAACCAGCTGTTAATGGAAGACGAAAATCATCTCCAGCTTTTGGACAAGTTTGCCGGGGCCGAAGTGGAAAGCGCGCTCAAAACGTATCAGGAAGGGTACCAGCGGTATATGAAGCTGCTCAAAAAGCTTAAGCAGCTTTCTGAAAGCGAACAGGAAATGGCCCATCGTCTTGATCTTATTCAATTTCAGCTCGAAGAAATCGAATCGGCAAAGCTTGAGCTTAACGAAGATGAACAGCTCCAAGAAGAGCGCCAGGAAATTTCAAACTTTGAGAAGATATATGAATCGCTGCAAAATGCATATAACGCGCTTCGCAGTGAGCAGGGCGGATTGGACTGGGTCGGAATGGCTTCAGCGCAGCTTGAAGATATCTCTGATATTAACGAACCGCTGAAAAAACTGTCTGAAAGTGTTTCGAACTCCTACTATTTGCTTGAGGATGCCACATTTCAGATGAGAAATATGCTGGATGAGCTTGAATTTGATCCGGAACGCCTGAACTATATTGAGACACGACTTAATGAAATCAAACAGCTGAAACGAAAATACGGTGCCACTGTTGAAGACATTTTGGAATATGCTTCTAAAATTGAAGAAGAGATTGACCAAATTGAAAACAGGGACAGCCACCTTCAAAGCTTGAAAAAGGAGCTTGACTCCGTCGGCAAAGATGTCGCAGTGGAAGCGGCAAATGTGTCACAAATCCGAAAAACATGGGCGAAAAAGCTGGCTGATGAGATTCATCGGGAATTAAAAAGCCTGTACATGGAAAAATCAACTTTTGATACGGAATTTAAGGTCAGAACAGCGTCACGCAATGAAGAGGCGCCGCTTGTAAACGGCCAGCCCGTTCAGCTGACTGAACAAGGGATTGACCTGGTGAAGTTTTTAATTTCAACCAATACAGGCGAGCCGCTGAAATCCCTTTCGAAAGTCGCTTCAGGTGGAGAGCTGTCACGGGTGATGCTTGCCATAAAAAGCATTTTCTCCTCACAACAGGATGTGACATCGATCATTTTTGACGAGGTTGATACCGGTGTAAGCGGCAGGGTCGCACAGGCAATCGCTGAGAAGATCCATAAGGTGTCAATAGGTTCACAAGTGCTGTGCATTACACACCTGCCTCAGGTGGCTGCCATGGCCGATACGCATCTTTATATTGCGAAGGAGTTAAAAGACGGCAGAACGACGACACGTGTCAAGCCGCTCTCTAAGCAGGAAAAGGTAGCGGAAATCGGGCGCATGATTGCAGGTGTCGAAGTAACCGACTTAACGAAACGCCATGCGAAAGAACTTTTAAAACAAGCGGATCAAGTCAAAACAACTGGGTAAGCTGCGCGAGAAGCGCAGCTTATTTTTTTCGTGTACATCCATTCGTTCATCAGTATATCCAATGTTTTTCTTCATATGACAGTTATAAATAAGCCGTCAGAAGGCAAAATTAAATGATGTAGCAGCAAGTCATAAAGAAGGTGTGGGATAGGAGCGAGGAGAGTGAAGTAGTGAATGCCCGATAACATCAGAAAAGCAGTAGGTTTAATTCTCCTTGTTTCGTTATTAAGTGTAGGTTTATGCAAACCGCTAAAAGAATATTTACTGATTCCAACGCAAATGAGAGTATTTGAAACCCAAACACAAGCGATTGAAACGAGTTTATCGGTAAACGCTCAGCCATCAGAATCCTCAGAAGCGTTTACAGTAAAGAAAGATCCGCATGAAATCAAGGTGACGGGCAAAAAATCAGGTGAGTCAGAATTGGTATACGATCTTGCCGGATTTCCAATAAAAAAAACAAAAGTGCATGTTCTTCCTGATTTAAAGGTTATACCTGGCGGACAATCAATCGGTGTAAAACTTCATTCCGTCGGTGTTCTTGTCGTCGGATTTCATCAAATCAATACAAGTGAAGGCAAAAAATCTCCGGGAGAAACGGCTGGAATTGAAGCGGGCGACATCATTATTGAGATGAATGGACAGAAAATTGAAAAAATGAATGATGTAGCCCCATTTATTCAAAAGGCTGGGAAAACTGGTGAATCTTTAGATTTACTGATCAAACGTGATAAACAGAAAATCAAAACGAAGCTGATCCCAGAAAAGGATGAAGGAGAAGGCAAATACAGAATCGGGTTATATATCAGAGATTCTGCTGCCGGCATCGGCACTATGACCTTTTATGAACCGAAAACAAAAAAATACGGAGCACTTGGCCACGTGATTTCCGATATGGACACAAAGAAACCAATTGTAGTGGAGAATGGAGAAATCGTTAAATCCACTGTAACATCAATTGAAAAAGGGACAGGCGGTAATCCGGGAGAAAAACTGGCGCGATTTTCCTCAGAACGCAAAACGATCGGGGATATTAACAGAAACAGCCCGTTTGGGATTTTCGGCACACTGCATCAGCCGATTCAAAACAACATATCAGATCAAGCATTGCCGGTTGCGTTTTCTACCGAAGTCAAAAAAGGGCCGGCTGAAATTTTAACGGTTATTGATGATGACAAAGTAGAAAAATTCGATATTGAAATCGTCAGCACAACGCCGCAAAAATTCCCTGCGACAAAAGGAATGGTGTTGAAAATTACCGATCCAAGGCTGTTGAAAGAAACAGGAGGCATCGTACAGGGGATGAGCGGAAGCCCGATTATTCAAAATGGAAAAGTGATCGGTGCTGTCACCCATGTATTTGTAAATGACCCGACAAGCGGCTACGGTGTTCATATTGAATGGATGCTGTCAGAAGCAGGAATCGATATTTATGGAAAAGAAAAAGCAAGTTGACTGCCGGAGTTTCCGGCAGTTTTTTTATTTTGATCCCTCTTCACTTCTCAGAATACATACGGTAAAATATACAAAAGAAGATTTTTCGACAAATTCACGTTTCCTTGTTTGTCAAATTTCATTTTTAGTCGAAAAACAGAGAAAAACATAGAATAACAAAGATATGCCACTAATATTGGTGATTATGATTTTTTTAGAGGGTATATAGCGGTTTTGTCGAATGTAAACATGTAGCAAGGGTGAATCCTGTTAACTACATTTGGGGAGGAAGAAACGTGGAGAAAATTAAAGTTTGTGTTGCTGATGATAATCGAGAGCTGGTAAGCCTGTTAAGTGAATATATAGAAGGACAGGAAGACATGGAAGTGATCGGCGTTGCTTATAACGGACAGGAATGCCTGTCGCTGTTTAAAGAAAAAGATCCCGATGTGCTCGTATTAGATATTATTATGCCGCATTTAGACGGACTTGCGGTTTTAGAGAGGCTGAGGGAATCAGATCTGAAAAAACAGCCGAATGTCATTATGCTGACAGCCTTTGGACAGGAAGATGTCACGAAAAAGGCCGTCGATTTAGGCGCGTCCTACTTTATTCTCAAACCGTTTGATATGGAAAACCTTGTCGGCCATATCCGCCAGGTCAGCGGAAATGCCAGCAGTGTGACGCATCGTGCGCCATCATCGCAAAGCAGTATTATACGCAGCAGCCAGCCTGAACCAAAGAAGAAAAATCTCGACGCGAGCATCACAAGCATTATCCATGAAATCGGCGTCCCAGCCCATATTAAAGGCTATCTCTATCTGCGCGAAGCAATCTCAATGGTATACAATGACATCGAATTGCTCGGCAGCATTACAAAAGTCCTCTATCCGGACATCGCCAAAAAATTTAACACAACCGCAAGCCGTGTAGAAAGAGCGATCCGCCATGCAATTGAAGTGGCATGGAGCAGAGGAAACATTGATTCCATTTCCTCGTTGTTTGGTTATACTGTCAGCATGACAAAAGCTAAACCGACAAATTCGGAATTCATTGCAATGGTTGCGGATAAGCTGAGATTAGAACATAAGGCTTCTTAAACATGAGCTTATTAAGTGGTCATTAAATCAAACGTCTTTTATTTATTAGTTTGCGCTGATAAATAGGAGGCGTTTTGTTTTGGGGACATTTGTAGTATGGGAGAAGAATATTAAGTATCCGCATATAGTAAAGGATAGGTTTGAAAAGTAAGGAAAGCAAATGGCGGTATTACCTGCACTCTTGGTCCATTCATACATCTTATAGGATCACGAAGCATGATCGACCCTAAATATGTCCGTTATAAAATGAAACCTTTCTCCTGCAAAATCGTAAGTAAGGCGTATTCATGTAAAAAGGAGACGTACGAATGAAAAAGAAAAAAGCAAGAAAGCGTGAGGGGTTTTTCCTGGACTTTCTTTTCGAAGTTGGTGGGGAGCTCTTTCTTTTGCTGTTTAGATGTGTACACAAACTATTTATATAAAGGGAAAAAGACTGCCGAATCGTTTCGGCAGTCTTTTGCACATTAATCTTTATAAGGCACCCAGCCTGGCGTGTTCACAATTGCTTGCCATAGCGGTTCAGGCAAATGATATTTATCTTTATCTGTGCCTTTGATCACTGTTTCGATTTGCTTTTCACGGCCTTCTTTTACTTTTACCGTCCAGTCAGGGTCAACTAGAATTTCGCGTCCCATAGCGACTAGCGGAATACCGTTTTCGATGACGGCAAGCGCGTCATCAGCGGAATGGATGGAACCGACGGCGATCAGCGGCACTTTGTTTCCGACACGTTCATTCAATAAGTCCATGCGTGTGCGAGTCGGATCTGCACCGCGGCGCGCTTTTGAGTTCACGTCCATCAGTGAGATATGAAGATAGTCCAATTCTTTATCCCCTAAAGCATCAACAAGCGTATAAGTTTCAGTCATTGTCAATCCCGGTGTCTCAGGTTCTTCCGGAGACAGACGGTAGCCGACTAAGAACGCACCCTTCGCATGTTCTGAAGCGGCTTTTTTCACTTCATCGACAATAGCGAGCGGGAAGGCTAATCGTTTTTCATCGCTTCCTCCCCAGCGATCCGTGCGCTGGTTGGTTTTCGGAGAATAAAACTGCTGAATTAAGTAGCCGTTTGCACCGTGAATTTCGACACCGTCAAAGCCCGCTTCAATGGCACGTCTTGTCGCTTCTCCAAACGCCTTCACAATGTTTTCCACTTCTTCTTCTTTTAATGCGCGAGCAATTTGTTTGCCGTTATCAAACACGTCACTTGGCCCCACAACATCTTGTTGAGGAACAAGCTCAGACGGGCACTCAATACCGCCGTGATGAATTTGTACAACAGCTTTAGCGCCTTGTGCCTGAATGGCTTGTGCTAACTTTTTTAAACCTGGAATGTTGGAATCGTCATGGATGGCCGGCTGCCCGGGGAATGCTTTTCCGTCCGGTGTAACATTTGCGCAGGCTGTAATCACCATTCCCATCTCTTTTGAACGGGGGATGATGTAGTCGAGCTCCGCTTCAGATATTGTACCGTCTTCATTAGAAGCGTAATGAGTCATTGGTGCTACTGCGATCCGGTTGTCGATTGTGACGCCGCTTTTAAACGTAAATGGTTCAAAAAGTGGCTTATACTTAGGATTCATTTGATCATCTTCTTTCGTTTGGATTCGCACATATTCTAGCCTATATGTAAAAATTAATGCAATTGATCTGCTTTACCGACTGAATATCTTGAGTGCAGAGTGATGTTTTCGCCGCTCTTTTTCGGGGCCTTTGTAGCCGCCGCTGATTTGGTGGCCGATGGAGCATGTGATGACAGCTGCCGCCAGCAGCAGAACGAATTTTTTCATGGCTTTAACTTCTTTCAATAAAGTAAATATCCTTTAAAAGGTTACGCTTGGCTGACCCACCCGTCAAACGATTTGCTCACCCTATTCTCAAATTTTTTAAAATGAATAAAAAGTTGCTTCTTTCCGCTAATTTTTTCTAATTGACGCCTCAATTAGAGCCATCCTCATAGACAAATCTGCTCGTTATCTTTCTAACAACAGGAAATGATCGGGTCGTATAGCCCTTTTGAAAATCATGGAACTTGCTCGCCTGCATTCGCGTTGTCTTTACAAATTCGCCATTCTGGTCAAAGATAAAAGCCAAACATCAGGAAGAGGTGGTCATGTGAAACAAACGGTTCTTTTGCTGTTTACTGCGCTCTTTCTTTCGGGGTGCAGTGTTGCAAGTGCGGATGACTCAGTGCCAAGGTTTACCGAAGAGGGAAAATACATTGGCTCGGCTGATCCTCATACGATTGCGGTTTCTCTTAATGGAGAAGAAACCATGATACAAGTTCCGAAGGATAAACGTGATGAATGTGAATCACTGCCAGATCAGACACATGTCCTGGTGAAATATACAAAGAAGGATAATGGAACTTTACAGCTGGAAGATATTCAGCTGCGAAAGAACTCGTGACCGGAGGGAGTAAGTTGAGAATGTTATGGAGGAGCTTGGCGCTGTGCGGATTGGCTTTGACGCTCGCGCCTTGTGCACAGGCAGCAGAGCCGATAGAAGGGAAAACAGTGTATATTGATGCCGGACACGGCGGTGAAGACAGTGGAGCGGTCGGAAACGGGCTCTTTGAAAAGGATATTAATTTGGCTGTCTCAGAGCATGTGACAGACAAACTAAAAGAGGAGGGAGCCAATCCTGTTGCATCCCGGTCTGACGATCATTTTCTGACCTTGGAGGAAAGAGTGGCTAAGGCAAGTGCCAATCAGGCTGACCTTTTTGTCAGCATCCATGTGAATTCAGGGGTAGCTTCAGCTTCAGGAACAGAAACGTATTTTCAATCTGATTATGAAGGGGAGAACAGCCGGCGTCTGGCATCCGATATTCAGTCACAGCTCGTTTCATCCTTACAAACGAGAGACAGGGGCGTGAAAGAATCAGACTTTTACGTCATTACATATTCACAAATGCCAAGTGTGTTGGCGGAGCTTGGGTTTATCACTAACAGTTCTGATGCGGACAAGCTGGGAAGTGAAGAATACCAGCAAAAGGCCGCAGATGCGATTGTCAACGGCATTGATTCTTATTATGATCAGTAGATTGATACAGCCTTAATCCTAGAGTGGAGCCGACAAAATAAGTATAATGGAGAAAACTTTAGGGTTTGAGGTGAAACGATGACAAAGATTTTTGCCCACCGGGGGGCATCAGGTCAATTTCCCGAAAATACAATGCTTGCATTTGAAAAAGGAATTGAAGCCGGAGCGGATGGGATAGAGCTTGATGTACAGCTGACGAAAGACGGACGCATTGTTGTGATTCATGATGAAAGACTTAATCGCACGACATCACTTAAAGGATTCGTGAAGGATACAGCCTATGATGAGGTGAAGACTGCGAATGCGGCCGCTGGTCACGATCAAGCGTACAGCGATATAAAAGTGCCGCTGCTAGAAGATGTGCTCTCGTGGGCGGTAAAAAAGGATTTTCTCATCAACATTGAATTAAAAAACAGCGTGATCCGCTATGAGGGAATGGAAGAAAAAGTGCTGGAGGCAGTGAAGCGATTCAATGTAGAGGACAGAGTCATCCTATCCACGTTTAATCATGACAGCTTGGCGCTATGCTCCCGGCTTGCGCCGCATATCGAACGGGCAGTATTAACTTCAGATGTGCTTTATCAGGCAGATCGATATATCGCGTCTATTCCGGCTTCCGGCTATCACCCGAAGTTAAACAGCCCAGGGGTCACAGATGAAGTGCTGAAGAAAATGAGGAACAGTTCGATTAAGGTAAGGCCGTATACAGTCAATCGTCCGGAAGATATGAAGTGTCTCATTGAAGCGGGAGCAGACGGCATGTTTACCGACTTTCCAGAAAAGGCTTCGGCATTGCTGAAAAATGAATAGTTGTTAGAAGGAGGCTGTTTGATGCAGCCTTCTTTTTTCATTCATTCATGCCCGTTTCAAAGCATACATTCATAGAAGACAACTAGAAATTGTAAGCGCTGTCTATCTTCTGAATGAGGTGAAACCATGAGGAAAACAGTCATTGTAAGTGCTGCAAGAACTCCATTTGGCAAATTCTGCGGAGTTTTGAAAGAGGTGAAAGCTGCTGAGCTTGGGGGCATTGTGATGAAGGAGGCGCTGCAACGGGCTGGAGTCTCTGGAGATGATGTAGAAGGAAACGTCATGGGCATGGTTGTCCAGGCCGGCTCAGGGCAGATACCTTCCCGTCAAGCTGCCCGTCTGGCGGGAATGCCTTGGAGTGTGCCGTCAGAAACACTGAATAAAGTCTGTGCTTCCGGCCTTCGCGCTGTCACTTTATGTGATCAAATGATTCGGGCGCAGGATGCGGACATACTTGTTGCGGGGGGAATGGAAAGCATGAGCAATATTCCGTATGCCGTTCCCGCCGGGCGCTGGGGAGCACGGATGGGGGACGGCGAGCTTAGGGACTTAATGGTGTATGACGGATTAACGTGCGCATTTGACGAGGTGCACATGGCTGTTCACGGAAATACAGCTGCCATGGAATATGCAATCTCACGAAGAGAGCAGGACGAATGGGCGTTGAGAAGTCATGCAAGGGCAGCTAAGGCCGCCGATGAAGGGAAGTTTCAGGATGAAATTGTTCCCGTCAACTGGATCGGTCGAAAAGGAAAACCAAACGTTGTTGATAAAGATGAAGCGATTCGCCGTGACACAAGTCTGGATCAGCTCGCGAAACTTGCTCCTATTTATGCAAGTGACGGTTCTATCACAGCCGGCAATGCTCCTGGGGTCAATGACGGAGCCGGCGCGTTCGTGCTGATGTCTGAGGAAAAAGCTGCTGAGCTTGGCAAACGGCCTCTGGCTACAATTCTTGGTTTTTCAACTACGGGAATGCCAGCGCACGAGCTGGCGGCAGCGCCGGGATTTGCCATTAACAAGCTTCTGAAAAAGAACGGTTTAACTGTCCAAGATATTGACTTGTTTGAAGTAAATGAAGCTTTTGCTTCAGTTGTTTTGACATGTGAAAAAATCGTAGGTTTCGATCTTGAAAAAGTAAATGTAAATGGCGGTGCGATCGCGCTCGGCCACCCGATCGGCGCGAGCGGTGCGAGAATTCTCATGACGCTTGTTTATGAATTAAAGCGACGGGGAGGGGGTCTGGGCGTTGCCGCTATTTGTAGCGGGGCAGCACAGGGAGACGCCGTCTTAGTGCAGGTTCATTAAAACATGATGAAAAAGGGGATTTGAATGGAAATCAAACAAATCATGGTAGCTGGCGCAGGTCAGATGGGAAGCGGAATTGCTCAAACAGCTGCCGACGCGGGCTTTTATGTGCGGATGTATGATGTGAATCCAGAGGCCGCGGAGGCAGGATTGAAACGGCTGAAGAAACAGCTGGCCCGTGATGCTGAGAAAGGAAAAAGGACCGAGACGGAAGTGAAGAGCGTAATCAGCCGCATTTCGATTTCTCAAACGCTTGAGGAGGCAGAGCATGCGGACATTGTGATTGAGGCTATCGCAGAAAACATGGCGGCAAAAACTGAGATGTTTAAAACACTTGATCGCATTTGCCCGTCTCATACGATTTTGGCCAGCAATACATCTTCCTTGCCTATTACAGAAATCGCTGCTGTAACAAACCGGCCTCAACGGGTTATTGGCATGCATTTTATGAATCCCGTCCCTGTAATGAAGCTGGTTGAAGTGATTCGCGGCTTGGCTACATCAGAAGAAACGGCCTTAGATGTTATGGCATTAGCGGAAAAGATGGGGAAAACAGCGGTAGAAGTCAATGATTTTCCTGGGTTTGTTTCCAACCGTGTGCTTCTTCCAATGATTAATGAAGCCATTTATTGCGTGTATGAGGGAGTGGCGAAGCCGGAGGCAATAGACGAAGTGATGAAGCTGGGCATGAATCATCCGATGGGTCCGCTTGCATTAGCGGATTTTATCGGACTGGATACGTGTTTATCAATTATGGAAGTCCTTCACTCAGGCCTTGGCGATTCCAAATACCGTCCTTGCCCGCTGCTCCGCAAGTATGTCAAAGCAGGCTGGCTTGGCAAAAAGAGCGGACGCGGTTTTTATGACTATGAGGAGAGGACTTCCTAAAGTCTATTCCATCCGGGGGTGGCCGAGTTGCATGTAACCCAAGAGCAAGTCATGATGCGAAAAATGGTGCGTGATTTTGCACGAAAAGAAATTGCTCCCGCTGCGGAAATCATGGAGAAAACGGACGAATTTCCCTTTCAGCTGATCAAAAAAATGGGTGAACACGGACTGATGGGAATACCGGTGCCGGAACAATACGGCGGTGCCGGGGCGGACGTTGTTTCTTATATTTTGGCGATTCATGAGATTTCTAGAATCAGTGCGGCTGTCGGCGTGATACTCTCCGTTCATACCTCAGTCGGCACGAATCCGATTCTGTATTTCGGCAACGAAGAACAAAAGATGAAATATATACCAAAGCTCGCGTCAGGAGACCATTTGGGCGCATTTGCACTAACGGAGCCTCACTCGGGGTCGGATGCCGGGAGCCTCCGCACAACAGCAATCAAAAAGAACGGCAAATATCTATTAAACGGATCGAAAATATTCATAACGAATGGCGGAGCAGCTGATATCTATATCACATTTGCTTTAACAGCTCCAGATCAAGGCAGGCACGGGATTTCGGCTTTTATTGTTGAAAAAAACACACCCGGTTTTACCGTTGGAAAAAAAGAAAGAAAGCTGGGGCTTTATGGCTCCAATACTACGGAACTGATTTTTGATAATGCAGAAGTGCCTGAAGCCAATTTGCTTGGCAAAGAGGGGGATGGCTTTCACATTGCCATGGCGAATTTAAATGTCGGCCGGATCGGCATTGCGGCACAGGCCCTCGGAATTGCAGAGGCGGCTCTTGAGCATGCCGTTGATTATGCGAAGCAGCGAGTGCAATTTGGAAGGCCGATCGCAGCCAATCAAGGCATATCATTTAAGCTGGCTGACATGGCGACTAGGGCAGAGGCGGCAAGACATCTTGTCTACCACGCCGCAGACCTTCATAACCGCGGCCTAAATTGTGGAAAAGAAGCGTCTATGGCTAAACAATTTGCTTCCGATGCAGCCGTGAAGGCAGCGTTAGACGCCGTTCAAATTTATGGGGGATATGGCTATATGAAGGATTATCCAGTTGAGCGCCTGCTTCGCGATGCAAAGGTGACGCAAATTTATGAAGGGACGAACGAGATTCAAAGACTGATTATTTCCAAGTATTTGCTTGGCGGAACCTGATAGACAAAAAACGCAAAAACGGAGGTTGAGGATATGGAGGAGAAACAGCAATATTCTCCAGGGTTGGACGGTGTGATTGCGGCAGAAACTCATATTTCTTATCTTGACACGCAGTCCAGCCAGATTTTGATAAGAGGCTATGATTTAATAGAACTTTCTGAAACAAAAAGCTATCTGGAGCTTGTCCATTTATTGCTGGAGGGCAGACTGCCAGAAGAAAGTGAAATGGAGACGCTGGAACGTAAAATAAACAGTGCCGCAAGCCTGCCTGCTGATCATCTCCGTCTGCTTGAGCTGCTCCCTGAGGACACTCATCCAATGGATAGTCTGCGTACCGGCCTGTCGGCACTTGCTGGCTATGATCGGCAAATTGATGATCGGTCTCCTTCCGCAAACAAAGAACGCGCCTATCAGCTTCTTGGGAAAATGCCTGCCCTCACTGCTGCCAGCTACAGGATCATTAATAAGAAAGAACCGATTCTTCCGCTTCATACCTTATCCTACAGTGCGAATTTTCTATACATGATGACAGGGAAATTGCCGTCTTCATTGGAAGAACAGATTTTTGACCGGTCGCTCGTCCTGTACAGTGAGCATGAGATGCCGAATTCAACCTTTGCGGCCAGGGTCATTGCATCTACACATTCAGATCTTTATGGGGCTTTGACTGGGGCTGTCGCTTCCCTGAAAGGGAATCTTCACGGAGGAGCAAACGAAGCTGTGATGTATTTGCTTTTGGAGGCAAAAACGACATCTGATTTTGAGCAGCTTCTGCAAACAAAACTGAAAAGAAAAGAAAAAATCATGGGCTTCGGCCACCGGGTGTATATGAAAAAAATGGACCCAAGAGCACTCATGATGAAAGAGGCGCTGCAGCAATTATGCGATAAAGCCGGTGACCATCGTTTATATGAGATGTGTGAAGCGGGTGAGCGGCTGATGGAGAAGGAAAAAGGGCTTTACCCGAATTTGGATTACTATGCTGCCCCGGTGTATTGGATGCTCGGCATACCGATTCCTTTATATACGCCGGTCTTTTTCAGCGCGAGAACGTCCGGTTTATGCGCCCATGTGATCGAACAGCATGCCAATAATCGGCTCTTCCGTCCCCGTGTCAGTTACATGGGCCCGCGATATCAAACAAAATCATGAAAGGAGCTGGTAGAATGCCGAAAACGGATCGTGTAATCGTAGAAATCACAGACTATGTGCTTGAAAAAGAGATTACTAGTGCCGAAGCGTATACAACAGCGGGGCATGTATTGCTGGATACCTTGGGCTGCGGGATCTTGGCGCTACGGTATCCGGAATGCACAAAGCTGCTTGGCCCGATTGTTCCAGGAACGACTGTGCCGAATGGAAGCAAAGTGCCGGGAACGTCATATGTTCTCGATCCTGTGAGGGCAGCGTTTAATATCGGCTGCATGATTCGCTGGCTCGATTACAACGATACGTGGCTGGCGGCGGAGTGGGGGCATCCATCCGATAACTTGGGAGGAATCCTTGCCACTGCTGATTATGTATCAAGAGTGAGGCTGTCTGAAGGAAAAGAGCCGTTAACAGTACGCGACGTACTTGAGATGATGATCAAAGCACACGAGATTCAAGGTGTGCTGGCGTTAGAAAACAGCTTAAATCGAGTTGGCCTTGACCATGTGCTGTTTGTCAAAGTTGCGACAACCGCTGTTGCGGCAAAGCTTTTGGGCGGCGGAAGAGAAGAAATCAAAAATGCGCTTTCGAATGCATGGATTGACAATGCAGCATTGAGGACATACCGCCATTCACCGAATACAGGCTCGCGTAAATCATGGGCGGCAGGAGATGCAACGAGCAGAGGTGTTCATTTGGCGCTGATGTCGTTAAAAGGGGAAATGGGTTATCCGACAGCCCTGAGTGCACCTGGTTGGGGGTTCCAAGACGTTTTATTCAATAAGAAAGAGATCAAGCTTGCCCGTCCGCTTGACGCTTATGTCATGGAAAATGTGTTATTTAAAGTGTCTTATCCTGCGGAATTTCACGCCCAGACAGCGGCGGAGTGCGCCGTCATTCTTCACCCGCAGGTAAAGAACCGGATTGACGAGATAGACCGAGTTGTCATCAGAACGCATGAATCCGCTATCCGTATCATTGATAAAAAAGGCCCGCTCCACAATCCGGCAGACCGTGATCACTGTCTCCAATACATTACAGCAATCGGTTTGCTTTTTGGTGATATCACCGCACAGCATTATGAAGCTGAAACAGCGAATGATCCGAGAATAGATAAACTTCGTGATAAAATGGAAGTGACTGAAAATAAAACATATACCGAGGATTATTTGAAGCCTGATAAACGCTCCATCTCAAATGCCGTTCAGGTTCATTTTAAAGATGGAACGAGCACGGAAATGGTGGAATGTGAGTTTCCCCTCGGCCATCGTTTTCGAAGAGAGGAAGCAGTGCCGAAACTGCTGGAAAAGTTTTCTGACAATCTCAAAACCCATTTTCCTGATAAACATCACAAACACATTTATGAGCGCTGTACCAGCTATGAGACATTACAAACGATGCGCGTAAATGAATTCGTAGACATGTTCTGCATGTAAAAGGGGGATTTTGTTTCATGTCGTGGATCGTCAATAAGCAATCGTCACAAGAGGAGCTTGCCGGGCGTTTCCGCAAGCTGATGTCAGCACCGGACATTCTTCAAATTCCCGGCGCCCATGACGGGATGGCCGCTTTGCTTGCGAAAGAAGCCGGTTTTTCTGCTATTTATTTGTCCGGTGCTGCCTATACAGCCAGCAGGGGGCTGCCTGATTTAGGGATCATCACATCGGCAGAGATAGCTGAACGGGCCAAAGATCTTGTGCGTGCAGCTGATCTGCCTTTGCTTGTGGATATCGATACGGGATTTGGCGGTGTCTTAAATGCCGCCCGAACAGCCCGGGAGATGCTTGAAGCCAGGGTAGCAGCCGTTCAAATGGAAGACCAGCAGCTCCCAAAAAAATGCGGACATTTAAATGGCAAACAGCTAGTTCCGATAAAGGAAATGGCGCAAAAAATAAAAGCCATTAAACAAGCGGCACCCTCCCTTATTGTTGTTGCCCGTACTGATGCCAGGGCGCAGGAAGGGCTTGATGCCGCAATAAAACGTTCAGAGGCTTACATTGAGGCGGGAGCGGACGCAATTTTCCCGGAAGCGCTACAGGCGGAGAATGAATTCCGCCAGTTTGCTGAGCGTATCCCCGTTCCGCTCCTTGCGAATATGACTGAATTTGGGAAAACGCCGTATTATCGTGCCGATGAATTCGAAGATATGGGGTTTCACATGGTGATATATCCTGTCACCTCGCTTCGAGCGGCGGCAAAAGCTTGTGAGCGGATGTTTGGTTTGATGAAGGAGCACGGCTCACAAAAAGAAGGACTTCATGATATGCAGACACGAAAAGAACTGTACGATACGATTTCTTATTATGATTATGAAGCGTTAGACAAAACGATTGCCAAGACCGTTTTGCCTGACGAATAGTGCAACAAAAAAAGCCGGAGCATCCTCCGGCTTTTTTGCAGCTATCGTTTTCTGAATCGCGGGCTGACTTGATTGCGTTTTCTGTCTCTGTATAAAATGAACCCGGCCAGCACATAGAGGCCGATCGCAAAAAAGATGAATCCTGACAACCCTTGGAGCCAAAGAGCTGAAAATGGCTTGATTGTATGGCCGAAAAGTGTATCTCTCATCAGTTTAATGCCTAAAGCAGAAATAGCCCCGGGGGTGACTAATATTAAAAGCGCAAGAAGTCGGCTCATCTTCAGAAAACCCCTTTATCTTTTCATTTCCTTTATTGTCCAGCGGAAAAAATATTTTGTCAAGAGAAGAAAACGTGGTAACATAGGGTTGTGCAAATTATTGCAACGGAATAAATAGGTGTGCAAATTTTTTCATACAAAGGGGTATCGGGATGCAAAAGGTACTGATAGTAGGTGCCGGCAAAAGGGGAACGGCGTTATTACATATTCTGATTAAAACAGCCATCATAGATATCATTGCCGTAGTTGACAAAGACCCCGAGGCGCCGGGATTGAAAGAAGCAGAACAGTATGGGATTGCCGTATCATCTGATTGGAAACCTTACATACAACAAAAACCGGATATCGTCATTCATACCACCGGCGATCAAGCCGTGTTTGACGAGCTCCTTCAAAGAAAGCATGAAGATACCATTGTCATGCCGGGAAAAATGGCATACATCGTTTTTCAGCTGATGGAAGAAAAGCAGCACCTGATTCAAATGCTAAAAGAGCAAACCTATAAATATGACAGAATTTTTAATTCCACCCATGATGGAATGATTTTTATTGATATCAATGAAGAAATCATTCTCTTTAACCATATGGCCGAAAAAATGGTCGGAAAAAAACGTGAGGAAGTCATTGGGCGCCCAATAAAAGAAGTGATTCCGAGCACGAAGATGCCGCGGATTTTAAAAACAAGAGTGCCTGAATACAACCAGAAGCAACTGTTAGGCGATCATTTGCAAATTGTGACCACAAGACTGCCGATTATTGATGAAGGCGGACGTCTGCTCGGGGCTCTTTGTGTGTTTAAAGATATCACTGATGCGGTCGAGCTGGCAGAGGAAGTGACCAACTTAAAGCAGGTCCGTACGATGCTGGAGGCGATTATTCAATCCTCCGATGAGGCGATTTCTGTCGTTGATGAAAACGGCATCGGCCTGCTAATCAATAAAGCATATACGAAAATGACGGGGCTTTCTGAAAAAGAAGTCATCGGCAAGCCTGCAAACACTGATATTTCCGAAGGCGAAAGCATGCATTTAAAGGTGCTTGAAACAAGACGTCCTGTCCGCGGTGTCAGAATGAAGGTCGGCCCGAATGAAAAAGAGGTCATCGTTAATGTAGCACCGGTGATTGTGGACGGGATTTTGAAAGGCAGCGTCGGCGTGATTCACGATGTTTCCGAAATTAAAATGCTGACAGCGGAGCTTAATCGCGCCAGACAAATTATTCGCACGCTTGAAGCGAAATACACGTTTGACGACATTATCGGCAAAAGCGAGCAAATGCTGGTTGCGCTTGAGCAGGCGAAGCTCGGTGCGAAAACACCGGCAACCATCTTGCTGCGCGGGGAATCAGGAACAGGAAAAGAACTGTTCGCCCATGCCATCCATAACGAAAGTGACCGGAAATACAATAAATTTATTCGCGTGAATTGTGCAGCCCTTTCTGAAAACCTGCTCGAATCAGAATTGTTCGGCTATGAGGATGGTGCGTTTTCAGGAGCGAAGCGCGGCGGTAAAAAGGGTTTATTTGAGGAAGCAAATAACGGCAGTATTTTCTTAGATGAAATCGGTGAGCTGACACAAAATATGCAGGCCAAATTGCTACGCGTCCTTCAAGAAAAGGAAATCGTCAGAGTGGGCGGCACGAAAGCGATCCCTGTCAACGTCAGAGTGATCGCGGCGACAAATGTAAATATTGAAAAGGCGATGGCGGACGGAACATTCCGGGAAGACCTGTATTACCGGATCAATCGCTATCCGATCTCCATCCCGCCTTTGCGGCAGCGGTTGGAGGACATTGAAGCATTGAGCGTCAGACTTATCCAAAAGATCAACCGGGATTACGGCAGGAATGTAAAAGGGCTCTCACAGCAAGCCTTGCGCGCCTTATCTGCCTACCATTGGCCTGGGAATGTCCGGGAGCTTGAAAATGTCCTTGGACGAGCCATGATTTTTCTGAATCCGCATATGGAATGGATTGAAAAAGATCACTTGCCTGTATTCGAACTTGAGCAAAAAGAAAATGACACAGATCAGGGAACAGGTTTTGATTTTCCGGATATTGAAGGCGAAAAGCTGTCTGTCGCAGTAGAAAAATTTGAAGCGCATTTGATCCAGCAAACGCTTGAAAAGCATCATTTTAACCGGACAAAAACAGCAAAAGCTCTCGGTGTCAGCATTCGGAACTTATATTACAAAATGGATAAATATGGC
The DNA here is from genome assembly GCF_019334685.1 of Bacillus sp. LJBS17. NCBI lineage: Bacteria > Bacillati > Bacillota > Bacilli > Caryophanales > Bacillaceae > Bacillus > Bacillus sp. LJBS17. The sequence goes on along the minus strand of NZ_CP079759.1, from coordinate 2,464,053 downwards.
CTTGCAAATGAAGGCATGCAATAATTTGCAGAATAAACGCAAACATCTGCACGAATGTTTCGGTATACCTGGTATGACAGCACCCTTAAGAGCTGGCATGGAACTTGCATAATAAAAGGCGGAGTCGAAACAAGGAAGGTGGTAACAGATGAAGCTGAAAGATTTAATCGGCAAAGCGTCGATACACAAAAATAAGACCATTGCGGTTGCTCATGCTGAGGATGAGGAAGTGATCCGGGCTGTAAAGCTGGCAGCCGAGCACCTATCCGCCCGTTTCTTGTTAACGGGCGACAGCAAAAAACTGAACGAGCTGACATCATCCATGCAAGGGCATCAAGTGGAAATCGTCCATGCCAATACTCCTGAGGAATCGGCGAAATTAGCGGTTCGTGCTGTGCATCATAAAACAGCGGACGTTTTAATGAAAGGCAATGTGCCGACTTCTGTTTTGCTTAAAGCGGTATTGAACAGACAGGAGGGGCTTCGGTCAGCAAGTGTCCTTTCCCACGTGGCTGTCTTCGATATACCGAATTTTGACCGGCTGATGTTTGTGACAGATTCGGCAATGAATATTGCTCCTTCGCTGGAAGAGCTTCGGCAGATTTTGCAAAATGCCGTTCATGTGGCCCATGCAGTGGGGAACAATATGCCAAAAGCAGCTGCCCTTGCAGCGGTCGAAACGGTGAACCCTAAAATGGAAGCGACCGTGAATGCAGCTGCTCTAGCTCAAATGTACAAAAGGGGCCAGATCAAAGGCTGCATTGTTGATGGACCGCTTGCTTTGGATAACGCAGTTTCACAAATTGCCGCGGCCCAGAAAAAAATTTCGGGAGACGTAGCGGGCAACGCAGATATCCTTCTCGTCCCAACAATTGAGGCCGGCAATATTTTATATAAATCACTGATTTATTTTGCCAAGGCCAGCGTGGCGGCTGTCATTACAGGAGCAAAAGCACCGATTGCCTTAACAAGCAGAGCGGACTCTGCTGAAAATAAACTGTATTCCATTGCGCTGGCAATATGCGCATCTGAAGAATACACACATTAGGAGGAACGAACATGGAACTTTTTAAATATATGGAGAAATACGATTACGAACAATTGGTATTCTGCCAGGATGAACAATCTGGATTAAAAGCGATTATCGCCATTCATGATACAACGCTTGGTCCGGCGCTTGGTGGAACGAGAATGTGGACATATGAAAATGAAGAAGCGGCAATTGAAGATGCGCTCAGATTGGCTAGAGGCATGACCTATAAGAACGCGGCGGCCGGCTTAAACCTTGGCGGCGGAAAAACAGTCATTATCGGCGATCCGCGCAAAGACAAAAATGAAGAAATGTTCCGCGCGTTTGGCCGCTATATTCAAGGGCTGAACGGCAGATACATCACGGCTGAAGATGTGGGCACAACGGTCGAGGATATGGATATCATTCATGATGAGACAGACTATGTCACAGGGATTTCTCCTGCTTTCGGCTCTTCTGGAAATCCGTCCCCAGTCACAGCGTACGGGGTGTACAGAGGAATGAAGGCAGCAGCTAAAGCTGCTTTTGGAACCGACTCTCTTGAAGGAAAAACCATTGCTGTACAGGGTGTTGGGAACGTAGCCTATAACCTTTGCCGCCACCTGCATGAAGAAGGAGCAAACTTAATCGTTACGGATATCAACAAACAATCTGTACAGCGTGCAGTTGAAGATTTTGGCGCCCGTGCTGTAGATCCTGATGACATTTATTCACAAGACTGCGATATTTATGCGCCGTGTGCCCTTGGTGCGACTATTAACGACGACACCATTAAACAGCTGAAGGCGAAAGTGATCGCAGGTGCGGCTAACAACCAATTAAAAGAGACACGCCATGGTGATCAAATTCACGAAATGGGCATCGTTTATGCACCGGATTACGTGATTAACGCGGGCGGTGTTATCAACGTGGCAGATGAGCTTTACGGCTATAATGCAGAACGTGCATTGAAAAAAGTTGAAGGCATTTACGGCAATATCGAGCGTGTACTAGAGATTTCTCAGCGTGACGGCATTCCTGCATATTTAGCGGCTGACCGCTTGGCAGAGGAACGAATTGAACGCATGCGCCGCTCAAGAAGCCAGTTTTTGCAAAACGGCCACAGTGTATTAAGCAGACGTTAAGAAATTGATCTGGAGGTTATGAAAGTGCTACATGACGAAAAACGCATTCTCACAATTAATCCAGGCTCAACTTCAACGAAAATCGGTGTTTTTCATAACGAAAGAAGCATTTTTGAAAAAACATTGAGACACAACATAGAAGAGCTGCAGCGATTTGACCGAATTATTGATCAGTATGAATTTCGTAAAAACCATATTCTCGAAACGCTTCATGAACAGGGAATCAATATCTCAAAGTTTGATGCAGTCTGCGCAAGAGGCGGCCTTCTCCGGCCAATTGAAGGCGGGACCTACGTAGTGAATGATGAGATGATTGAGGATTTGAAAAGCGGCTACGCCGGTCAGCATGCTTCTAATCTCGGCGGCATTATCGCGCGGGAAATCGCTGATGGCCTGAATATCCCTTCGTATATCGTCGACCCTGTTGTCGTAGACGAAATGTCAGTGCTTGCGAAAGTTTCAGGCATGCCTGAAATTGAACGGAAAAGCATTTTCCATGCGTTAAACCAAAAAGCTGTCGCTCGTAAAGCGGCAGCCTCTCTTGGCAAACGATATGAGAACATGAAAATGATTATTACCCATATGGGCGGAGGTATTACAATTGGCGTCCATGACCGCGGGCGAGTGGTAGATGTCAATAACGGCCTGCACGGCGAGGGACCATTCAGTCCTGAACGAGCAGGAACAGTGCCTGCGGGAGATCTTGTTGATCTATGTTTTTCAGGGGAATATACAAAAGAAGAAATCATGAAAAAGCTTGTTGGCACCGGCGGACTTTTCGGCTATCTCGGTACAAATGATGCAGTAAAAGTAGAACAGATGATTCAAGGGGGCGATGAAAAAGCCCGCTTCATTTATGATGCCATGGCATATCAGGTAGCAAAGGAAATCGGGGCAGCCAGCGCGGCGTTAAAAGGCGAAGTTGAAGCGATTGTGCTGACGGGAGGCCTTGCGTACGGCAAAAGCTTTGTTTCTGCTATCAGATCATACATAGATTGGATTTCAGACGTTTTAGTCTATCCGGGTGAAAATGAACTGCAGTCTCTTGCCCAAGGGGCGCTCAGAGTATTGCAGGGCGAAGAGCAATCCAAACAATATCGTATTGAATAGACAGACAGGAGTGAGTCACCATGGCAACTGAGTATGACGTAGTCATTCTGGGCGGCGGTACCGGCGGTTATGTTGCGGCCATCAGAGCCGCTCAGCTCGGCTTAAAAACAGCCGTTGTGGAAAAGGAAAAACTCGGAGGAACATGTCTGCATAAAGGCTGTATCCCGAGTAAAGCGCTGCTTAGAAGCGCAGAGGTATACCGGACAGCTCGTGAAGCCGATCAATTCGGGGTGGAAACGGCTGGCGTGTCCCTCAACTTTGAAAAAGTGCAGCAGCGTAAGCAAGCCGTTGTTGATAAGCTTGCAGCGGGTGTAAATCATTTAATGAAAAAAGGAAAAATTGACGTGTACACCGGATATGGACGTATCCTTGGACCGTCAATCTTCTCTCCGCTGCCGGGAACAATTTCTGTTGAGCGGGGAAATGGCGAAGAAAATGACATGCTGATCCCGAAACAAGTGATCATTGCAACAGGATCAAGACCGAGAATGCTTCCGGGTCTTGAAGCGGACGGTAAGTCTGTACTGACTTCAGATGAGGCGCTCCAAATGGAGGAGCTGCCACAATCAATCATCATTGTCGGCGGAGGGGTTATCGGTATCGAATGGGCGTCTATGCTTCATGATTTTGGTGTGAAGGTAACGGTTATTGAATACGCGGATCGCATATTGCCGACTGAAGATCTAGAGATTTCAAAAGAAATGGAAAGTCTTCTTAAGAAAAAAGGCATCCAGTTCATAACAGGGGCAAAAGTGCTGCCTGACACAATGACAAAAACATCAGATGATATCAGCATACAAGCGGAAAAAGACGGAGAAACCGTTACCTACTCTGCTGAGAAAATGCTTGTTTCCATCGGCAGACAGGCAAATATCGAAGGTATTGGCCTAGAGAACACCGATATTGTTACTGAAAATGGCATGATTTCAGTCAATGAAAGCTGCCAAACGAAGGAGTCTCATATTTATGCAATCGGAGACGTAATCGGTGGCCTGCAGTTAGCTCACGTTGCTTCACATGAGGGAATTATTGCTGTTGAGCATTTTGCAGGTCTCAATCCGCATCCGCTTGATCCGACGCTTGTGCCGAAGTGCATTTACTCAAGCCCTGAAGCTGCCAGTGTCGGCTTAACCGAAGACGAAGCAAAGGCGAACGGGCATAATGTCAAAATCGGCAAGTTCCCGTTTATGGCGATTGGAAAAGCGCTTGTATACGGTGAAAGCGACGGTTTTGTCAAAATCGTGGCGGACCGAGATACAGATGATATTCTCGGCGTTCATATGATCGGCCCGCATGTCACCGACATGATTTCTGAAGCCGGTCTTGCCAAAGTGCTGGACGCAACGCCGTGGGAGGTCGGGCAAACGATTCACCCGCATCCAACGCTTTCTGAAGCAATTGGAGAAGCAGCGCTTGCCGTAGATGGCAAAGCCATTCATTTTTAAAAGCATAAAGGAGGGGCTTGAATGAGTACAAACCGACATCAAGCACTAGGGCTGACTGATCAGGAAGCCGTTGATATGTATAGAACCATGCTGTTAGCTAGAAAAATCGATGAAAGAATGTGGCTGTTAAACCGTTCTGGCAAAATTCCATTTGTAATCTCTTGTCAAGGACAGGAAGCAGCACAGGTAGGAGCGGCTTTCGCACTTGACCGTGAAATGGATTATGTATTGCCGTACTACAGAGACATGGGTGTCGTGCTCGCGTTTGGCATGACAGCAAAGGACTTAATGATGTCCGGGTTTGCAAAAGCAGCAGATCCGAACTCAGGAGGCCGCCAGATGCCGGGACATTTCGGACAAAAGAAAAACCGCATTGTGACGGGATCATCTCCGGTTACAACGCAAGTGCCGCACGCAGTCGGTATTGCGCTTGCGGGACGTATGGAGAAAAAGGATATCGCAGCCTTTGTTACATTTGGGGAAGGGTCTTCAAACCAAGGCGATTTCCACGAAGGGGCAAACTTTGCCGCTGTCCATAAGCTGCCGGTTATTTTCATGTGTGAAAACAACAAATACGCAATCTCAGTGCCTTACGATAAGCAAGTCGCATGTGAGAACATTTCCGACCGTGCCGTAGGCTATGGGATGCCTGGCGTAACTGTGAATGGAAATGATCCGCTGGAAGTTTATCAAGCGGTCAAAGAAGCACGCGAAAGGGCACGCAGAGGAGAAGGCCCGACATTAATTGAAACGATTTCTTACCGCCTTACACCACATTCCAGTGATGACGATGACAGCAGCTACAGAGGCCGTGAAGAAGTAGAGGAAGCGAAAAAAAGTGATCCCCTGCTTACTTATCAAGCTTACTTAAAGGAAACAGGCCTGCTGTCCCATGAGATAGAACAAACCATGCTGGATGAAATTATGGCAATCGTAAATGAAGCGACGGATGAAGCGGAGAACGCCCCATATGCAGCTCCTGAGTCAGCGCTTGATTATGTGTATGCGAAGTAGGGAGGAAGAACAAATGTCAGTAATGTCATATATTGATGCAATCAATTTGGCGATGAAAGAAGAAATGGAACGAGATTCTCGCGTTTTCGTCCTTGGGGAAGATGTAGGAAGAAAAGGCGGTGTGTTTAAAGCGACAGCCGGACTCTATGAACAATTTGGGGAAGAGCGTGTTATGGATACGCCGCTTGCTGAATCTGCGATCGCAGGAGTCGGTATCGGAGCGGCAATGTACGGAATGAGACCGATTGCTGAGATGCAGTTTGCTGATTTCATTATGCCGGCAGTCAACCAAATTATTTCTGAAGCGGCTAAAATCCGCTACCGCAGCAACAATGACTGGAGCTGTCCGATTGTCGTCAGAGCGCCATACGGCGGAGGCGTGCACGGGGCCCTGTATCATTCTCAATCAGTCGAAGCAATTTTCGCCAACCAGCCCGGACTGAAAATTGTCATGCCGTCAACACCATATGACGCGAAAGGGCTCTTAAAAGCCGCAGTTCGTGATGAAGACCCAGTGCTGTTTTTTGAGCACAAGCGGGCATACCGTCTGATAAAGGGAGAGGTTCCGGCTGATGATTATGTCCTGCCAATTGGCAAGGCTGACGTAAAACGGGAAGGCGACGACATCACAGTGATCACATACGGTCTGTGTGTCCACTTCGCCTTACAAGCTGCAGAACGTCTCGAAAAAGATGGCATTTCAGCGCATGTGGTGGATTTAAGAACAGTTTACCCGCTTGATAAAGAAGCCATCATCGAAGCTGCGTCCAAAACTGGAAAGGTTCTTTTGGTCACAGAAGATACAAAAGAAGGCAGCATCATGAGCGAAGTAGCCGCAATTATATCCGAGCATTGTCTGTTCGACTTAGACGCGCCGATCAAACGGCTTGCAGGTCCTGATATTCCGGCTATGCCTTATGCGCCGACAATGGAAAAATACTTTATGGTCAACCCTGATAAAGTGGAAGCGGCGATGAGAGAATTAGCGGAGTTTTAAAGACGTAAGGGAGGATACAATCATGGCAATTGAACAAATGACGATGCCGCAGCTTGGAGAAAGCGTAACAGAGGGGACGATCAGCAAATGGCTTGTCGCCCCCGGTGATAAAGTGAACAAATACGATCCGATCGCGGAAGTCATGACAGATAAGGTAAATGCGGAGGTTCCGTCTTCTTTTACTGGTACAATAACAGAGCTTGTGGGAGAAGAAGGCCAAACCCTGCAAGTCGGAGAAGTGATTTGCAAAATTGAAACAGAAGGCGCGAATCCGGCTGAACAAAAACAAGAACAGCCAGCTGCATCAAAAGCCGCTGAGACTCCTGCTGCAAAAAGTGTCGAAGCCGCTGATCAGCCCAATAAAAAGCGCTACTCGCCAGCTGTACTCCGTTTGGCCGGAGAGCACGGCATTGATCTAGAACAAGTAACAGGAACAGGTGCCGGCGGGCGCATCACACGAAAAGATATTCAGCGCTTAATTGAAACAGGCGGCGCGCAAGAACAGAAGGCTGAGGAGCCGAAAACAGCAGCTCCTGCACCGAAGTCTGCATCAAAACCTGAGCCAAAAGAAGAGACATCATATCCTGCGTCTGCAGCCGGTGATAAAGAAATTCCTGTCACAGGTGTAAGAAAAGCAATTGCTTCCAATATGAAGCGCAGCAAAACAGAAATTCCGCATGCTTGGACGATGATGGAAGTCGACGTCACAAATATGGTTGCATATCGCAACAGTATAAAAGATTCCTTTAAGAAGACAGAAGGCTTTAATTTAACGTTCTTCGCCTTTTTTGTAAAAGCGGTCGCTCAGGCGTTAAAAGAATTCCCGCAAATGAATAGCATGTGGGCGGGGGACAAAATTATTCAGAAAAAGGATATCAATATTTCAATTGCAGTTGCCACAGAGGATTCTTTATTTGTTCCGGTGATTAAAAACGCTGATGAAAAAACAATTAAAGGCATTGCGAAAGAAATTACCGGCCTAGCTAAAAAAGTAAGAGACGGAAAACTCTCAGCAGATGACATGCAGGGAGGCACGTTTACCGTCAACAACACAGGTTCGTTCGGATCTGTTCAGTCGATGGGCATTATCAACTACCCTCAGGCTGCGATTCTTCAAGTAGAATCCATCGTCAAACGCCCGGTTGTCATGGACAATGGCATGATTGCTGTCAGAGACATGGTTAATCTGTGTCTGTCCTTAGATCACAGAGTGCTTGACGGTCTCGTGTGCGGACGATTCCTCGGACGAGTGAAACAAATTTTAGAATCGATTGACGAGAAGACATCTGTTTACTAAATAAGAAAAAAGAGCATTTTTTGAAGTTTTGTTTCAAAAAATGCTCTTTTTCTATTATTCAGCGATTCGTATTTTCATTTCGACACGATATTCTTCTTGTTTTTTCGGGGAGTAATGAATCGGTATGATTAACTCGTATACATCACTGACAACTGTTAATTGGCGGTCTGCGATATACTTGATAAGCTTCTGTAAGTTGAGAAAATAATGTTCAGGCGAAAAATTATACGCGATACACGCATACCTCCCTTTAGGGATCGTTTTGATTTCCATATCCGGCGTAATTGATGAAATCTGTTTATTCGTCAATACAGGCGTGAAAATATGACGGTAAGTCATTTCATCAATGCTGGTGTAGGGCTGAAAAGAGAAAGTAGCGCCGTAGCTATTGTTCGTAAATCCATCTGCTGACTCGATAAATTTTTTTAATTTGCTGTAGGAGGCATTGAGCACGTTTTCAGGCCCGATTCCTTCTGCCTCTGTCTGAATGATCCGTATTTCTTCTTCATCTAAAACAAACACCTCACCGAGCGCGGGATATTCCATCTGCCGTTTCATCCGCTTTTTCACCAATGAAATGGTTTGCTCCAGGGCTGATAAAAAGTCTAATTTCTCCCTGATTTGCCTCTCCTGCTCTGTATAAAAAGCAAACAGTTCTTCCATCTCTAAGTCCTGTGCTTTTTTCATCTCTTCTAAAGGTGTGCCGATATATTTCAATGATTTGATCAAATCCAGATGAATGAGCTGAGAATCTGTATAATAGCGGTAGCTGGTATCCGGGTCGACGTAGGCGGGTTTAAATAAATCAATTTTATCGTAATAACGGAGCGCTTTAATCGACACGTTTGCCAGTTTTGAAACTTCCCCAATTGAGTAATACGATTCCTTCATGTCATCACTCCTTCTATCATCAGTATAAAGAAGAAGCGCATTCTTTGCAGTACACAAAGAATGCGCTTCTTATCACGTGCTGGCTTTAAGATGTGCAGGCGCTTTCCAAGCAATGGTCAGTGCAATCCCTATGGCTAAGGTGACCGTTGCAAAGTAGAAAGGATAGTTTACATCAATATCGAACAGCATTCCGCCGATAATAGGCCCGAATACATTGCCGATACTTGTAAACATTGAATTCATACCGCCGGCAAACCCCTGTTCATTTCCCGCAATTTTTGACAGGTAAGTCGTTACCGCAGGCCGCATGAGATCAAATCCGACAAATACAGTGACCGTAACCAGCAGAATCGCAACATATGAATGGACTGTTGTCAGCAAGAATACCAGACTCGTAGAGAGAATTAAGCTGTACCGAATTAAATGGATTTCGCCAAACCATCTTGTGAAGCGGTCGAATAAGACGACTTGCGTAATGGCGCCAACAATCGCTCCTCCTGTAATCATAATGGCAATGTCGCTGGCCGTAAAACCGAATTTATGATCCACGAATAATGCAAATAAAGATTCAAATGATGCTAAACCAAAAGATGAAATTAAGATAATGAGAAAAGCTATGAAATACATGGGGGCAAAAATCCGTTTAAAGCCTGTCTTCTGCCCTTTTATTTCCTGATTTTCAGGGTTTCGTTCCGGCTCGCGCAGCGTGAGGATTGATAAAATGGCTGCTAACAGTGCAAAAGCTGCCGCAAAGAAAAAAGGCAGCCGGGAATGGACTTCTGCTAAAAATCCCCCGATGCCGGGGCCGATAATAAATCCTGTTGAAATAGCGGCTGACATATAACCGAGCGCTTTTGGCCTCGTTTTAATGGTCGTGATATCTGCAATAAAAGCCGTGACCCCGGGCATAATGAAGGCTGCGCTGATACCGCCCAGCATACGGGAGATAAATAACATCTCAACTGTTTTTCCAATACCGAATAAAAACTCCGACACACTAAAGAACAACAGGCCGATCACGATCATGATCTTGCGCCCGAAGCGATCAACCCATCGTCCGGCTATTGGTGAGACAATGAGCTGTGTAATAGCGAAGCAGGCAACCATATAGCCGACCGCGGTCCCCGATAAATGCAATTCATTCATAATGGTCGGCGTTACTGGAATCACAAGCCCGATCCCCAAAAAAGCAATAAATAAATTGGTTAATAATATCGTTAAGGTAATATTTTTCTTCTCCATATGACTTCCCCTTTTTCAAGTGTGTATCCCTTATACTGTAAGACCTCCTCCTAGGGGAGAGTCAACGGATTTGCAAAATCTTTCTAAAGCCTTATGACAGTTATTCATTTGCGGGAACAAGCATGTCGATATGCTGCGGCAGAACCTGAATGACTGCGGGTGTATGTGTATAAACTTCTCCATCCATATCCGCCTTTTTGGCAGTGTCTGTTTCAATTTCGATACGGGAGGCCTGGACATAGGACAGCTCTCCGGTAAAACGATCAATTGAGCCCTGTTCCATGCTCATCAGCTCCCGCAGCGCGGTGAGGTTGGTATTGCGGCATATGAGAACATCAAGTAAGCCGTCTTCAATACTGGCATCGGGCAGAGGAATTCGATTCGTTCCAATGTATTGGCCATTCATCACAAGCAGCATAACGGCTTCTTCTTTAATTTCTTCTCCATCAATTTTCAATGTCATCGGAAACGATGCAGCGGATGAGACGGTTCGCAATGCACTTGTAAAATAGCTGATTTTTCCCAATAATGCTTTTTCCGTTTCATTAATTTGATTCGACGTTTCTGCAATTAAGCCGATCCCCCAGAAATTTAAAAAATAACGGTCATTCATCTGACATACGTCTACGCTGGTTTTATTTCCTGCCATAAGTGCTTCCGCGGCCTTTGCAAGATTTTGAGGGATGCCAAGCACTCTTGAAAAGTCATTGCACGTGCCGCCGGGCAAAATTCCGACCGCGGGTTTTCTTTCTAGAGCGCTGATAGCATTTATGCATTGATGGATCGTGCCGTCGCCGCCGAGAATGAAGACGGTGTCGACAGAATCATCAATGGATCGGCAAAAATGATACGCATCATCCTTTTTCTTTGTCTGTTTAATAATCACCTCATCTAAATGGTGAGATAAAACCGGCACCACAGCACCAAGTGCTTTTTCTATATTTTTGTTGCCGGCATTTCCGTTATGAATCAGTAACGCTTTCCGGTGGCTCATATCCAACTGCTCCTTTATTTTACTTCTGGTTATATAATCCCCTTTTTCTGTAAGCAGTAAACGAAGAGCAAAAAAAGTGCACGGCGAAGCAAAGTCATTTGCCGATATGGACGTTTCCTTGCTATCATAAGAACAGATGATGAAAAAGGAGAGGTCTTCATTGAACATGGACTTTAATTTATTTATGAATGATATTGTCCGCCAAGCGAGACAAGAAATAACAGCTGCCGGATACACCGAGCTTAAAACAGCCGAAGAGGTGGATGAGGCACTTACGAAAAAAGGAACGACGCTTGTCATGGTAAACTCTGTTTGCGGATGCGCCGGAGGAATTGCAAGACCGGCAGCCTACCATTCCGTTCACTATGATAAAAGACCTGATCAGCTCGTCACCGTTTTTGCCGGACAGGATAAAGAAGCGACAGCGCGTGCGCGTGACTATTTTGAAGGTTATCCGCCATCTTCTCCGTCCTTTGCGATTTTGAAAGACGGAAAGATCATGAAAATGGTAGAGCGCCATGAAATTGAAGGCCATGAGCCGATGGCCGTAGTGGCAAAGCTGCAGGAAGCCTTTGAAGAATATTGTGAAGAAGTATAAGACGAACAACCCGGATGCCCAAGCGGCCCGGGTTTTTTTGTGCATAAATTTCCAAGGATATATGAATAAATATTAAAGGATTATTCAATCGGATTGTACAGCGATTTAATTTTTATCTAGTAATATCAGAAGAGATCACTGGAAAGATAAGCTTAAAGATAATTTTTAAAAATAGTATTGCATAAAAATGAGAAACTGTTTAAAATACAAATTAACGAATAAATATTCAAATACACCAAAAGTAATGAATACGGGGGAAATGGATCATGAAAAAATGGCTCTTATTACTTGTAGCTGCTTGCATCACCTTTGCATTAACTGCGTGCGGCTCAAGCAATTCAGGTTCAGAAAGCGGAAAGAAAAAATTAATTATGGGTACTTCGGCGGATTACAAACCGTTTGAATATAAAGAAGGCGATAATATTGTCGGCTTTGATGTAGAGCTGGCAAAAGCTCTGGCAAAGAAGGCAGGCTATGAAATTGAAGTGCAGGATATGGACTTCAACAGCTTAATTACAGCGCTTAAATCAAAACAGGTGGATCTCGTTCTGTCAGGAATGACACCAACGCCTGAGCGTAAAAAACAAGTTGATTTTTCCGATGTGTATTACACAGCGAACCATATGATTGTCAGCAAAAAAGACAGCGGCATTCAATCTTTGAAAGACCTGAAAGGAAAAACAGTTGGCGTTCAGCTTGGCTCTATTCAGGAAGAGAAGGGGAAAGAGCTTTCTCCGGAATATGGTTTTAAAACAGAAGACCGCAACAGAATATCTGATTTGGTGCAGGAAATCAAATCTGACCGCTTCGATTCCGCGATTATTGAAGACATTGTTGCAGAAGGGTATTTCAAATCAAATGATGACCTGCAAGGCTTTGTGATTCCTGATGCGAAAGCGGAAGAAGCCGGTTCAGCAATTGCTTTCAGAAAGGACAGTGAACTGACAGACAAATTCAATAAAGCGCTCAAGGAAATGGAAGATAACGGAGAGCTTGAGAAATTGAAGAAAAAATGGTTCACTGGCGAGAAGTAAAAAAAGCGGCTCAACTTTTTCGTTGAGCCTTTTTATTGAATAGGAAACTTTTTTCCTGTAAGAAAAGGAGACAAAGGCTATGAATTTGGATTTTTCAGCAACGATCCCCCAAATTCCTTTTATATTAGAAGGCTTGGCAATTACATTAAAAATTGTTGTTGTATCTGCTATTATCGGACTTATACTCGGTATTGTGCTAAGCTTATGCAAGATCAGCACATTCCGCCCGTTTATCTGGATCGCTGATTTTTATACATCAGTGTTCCGAGGCACGCCTTTAGTGCTGCAGCTTATGATTGTCTATTTTGGCCTTCCTCAGCTGCTCGGATTTCAAATTGACCAGTTTTGGGCTGCGGTTGTCGCATTGTCTTTGAATTCCGCCGCTTATGTATCGGAAATTATTAGAGCCGGAATCAATGCCATTGATAAAGGGCAAAAAGAAGCTGCTGTTGCACTCGGTGTCCCGTATGGAAAAATGATGAAGGATCTGCTGCTGCCGCAGGCCTTCAAAAATATATCACCTGCAATTGTGAATGAATTAATTACGTTAACAAAAGAATCGGCGATCGTTACCGTCATCGGGCTTGGTGATGTCATGAGACGCGCATATCAAGCTGGCGCCGCCACTTACAATTACCTTGAGCCGCTTATTATCGCGGGATTGATTTATTATGTGCTTGTCCTGATTTTAACGTTTATCGGCAAGGCTGTAGAAAGGAAGCTGAAATCCAATGATTAAGGTTGAAAAGCTGTCAAAATCATTTGGGAAACACGAAGTATTAAAAAACATTTCAACAACAATCGCTGAGGGTGAGGTTGTTGCCGTGATCGGTCCTTCAGGCTCAGGCAAATCAACGTTCCTACGCTGTTTAAACCTGTTGGAAAAGCCTAACGGCGGAACCATTACAATAAAAGACACAGAGATTACGAAGCCAAAAACCAACACATTAAAGGTCCGGGAAAACATCGGGATGGTTTTTCAGCATTTTCATCTCTTTCCGCACAAAACGGTTCTCGAAAACATTATGTACGCGCCTGTCAATGTAAAAAAAGAATCAAAACAGGCTGCAAAGGAGAAAGCTGAGGACCTGCTCCGCAAAGTCGGTTTGTTTGAAAAGCGAAATGACTATCCAAACCGTTTGTCTGGCGGACAAAAACAGCGTGTCGCGATTGCCAGGGCTCTTGCGATGAATCCGGACATCATGCTGTTTGACGAGCCGACCTCCGCCCTTGATCCGGAGATGGTCAAAGAAGTGCTACAGGTGATGAAAGAGCTGGTCGAAACCGGCATGACCATGGTGATTGTCACACATGAAATGGGCTTCGCAAAAGAAGTGGCAGACCGCGTGCTGTTTATGGACCAAGGAATGATTGTCGAGGACGGCAATCCGAAGGAATTTTTTATGTCGCCAAAATCCAAAAGAGCGCAGGACTTTTTAGAGAAAATATTATAGAATATAAAAAAGAAGAAGGCTGGCCGCCTCTTCTTTTTTATTGAAGAAACAAATAGAAATGGAGTCCGACATGTTTAAAATTGGTTATCGCACAATAAAGACCGCGCTTGGAACAGCTTTGGCTATTTATATAAGCCAGTTATTGCATTTGCAAAACTTCGCATCAGCAGGAATCATCACCATTTTGTGCATACAAATCACACAAAAACGGTCGCTTCAGGCCTCATGGGCCCGCTTTGCGGCATGCTGTCTGGCAATTGTTTTTTCTTATCTCTTTTTCGAGCTTATTGGCTACCACCCGTTTGTGATCGGAGCGCTTCTTTTGATATTCATTCCGATAACGGTTCTGTTAAAAATTAACGAGGGTATCGTCACCAGTTCCGTTATTATCCTTCATTTATACATGTCCGGCGGCATTACGCTTGCTTTCATCTGGAATGAAGTTCAGCTGATTACGGTTGGCATCGGCGTCGCTCTATTGATGAACTTGTATATGCCTAGTCTTGACCGGAAACTGATTGCCTACCGCAAAAAGATAGAGGATAACTTTGCTGTCATTTTTGCAGAAATCGAACGGTATTTGTTAACTGGTGAGCAAGATTGGTCAGGAAAAGAAATTCCGGAAACGCACCAGCTCATTACGGAGGCTAAAAACCTGGCATATCGAGATGTGCAAAACCACATTTTGCGTTATGAAAATCTGCATTATCATTATTTTAAAATGAGAGAAAAGCAATTTGAAATTATCGAACGCCTTCTCCCTAAAGTGACATCGATCTCCATTACGGTAGATCAGGGAAAAATGATCGCTGAATTTATTCATGATTTGCGGGAGGCGATACACCCTGGGAATACAGCGTACAAATTTCTGAAAAGACTTGCTGACATGAGAAAAGAATTTGAGGAGATGCCGCTTCCGGCGACTAGAGAGGAATTTGAAGCGAGGGCCGCTCTCTTCCATCTTCTCGGCGAAATGGAACAATATTTAGTGATTAAAAGTTATTTTAAAGGAATAAAAGCGCAAAAATCACTCGGATGATTCGCATGAGCTCTTCCTTCATTGGTCAACCTAATGAAAAAGGAGGAGCTTATGCGTTTTTTCTTATGTTCGATTTTTATGATGATTTCACCGATTTGGCCGCTCGGCGAAAATCCGCTGCCGGGTGATCCGTATATTATTGTCAACAAGCGAACAAATGAACTTGCTGTTATCCTCGACAACAAAGTAGAAGGCGTGTATAGTGTGGCGACTGGAAAAACAGATGATTTGACGCCTGAAGGAGAGTTTTCGGTAACGGTAAAAGCGGAAAATCCTTACTACAGAAAGAAAAATATTGAAGGGGGATCTCCTGACAACCCGCTTGGGGCCAGATGGATCGGATTTGACGCGAAAGGAACGGACGGGCGGATTTATGGAATTCATGGGACAAACCGAGAGGAATCAGTAGGGAAATTTGTGTCTAACGGCTGTATACGTATGCATAACGATGAGGTCGTTCATTTGTTTCAAACGATACCAGTAGGAACGAGAGTGCTGATCACGGACGACAACCGCTCTTTTGAGGAGATTGCCATCGAGCATAAAGCTCTGATAAAAAAGCAGGATATTCCCATTGAATAAGGCGCCTGCTTTTTTATCGTTATAAAAACATGACGATTCCTGAGAGTACAGTTGAAAGAATAAAAACTCCCAAAATCACGATCAAAACGCTTTTCATCAGTTTTTGAGACATGATTTTCACTCCTTAAACAATCTGTCTATATTTTAGCGTGTTTTGAATGGGTGGACAAGCGATATCTATTAGCGAAAGCAGGGATGCAAATGAACAGGCTTGACCATATCGGGATAGCCGTTTTTTCGATAAAAGATGCTAGAAGCTTTTATGAAAATGTATTGGGGCTTGCATTTCTTCATCAAGAAACGGTTGAAGAACAAAAGGTGAATGTTGCTTTTTTTCAAGCTGGTAGCGTCAAACTTGAGCTGATAGAGCCGTTGACAGCTGACAGCCCCGTCCGTTTATTTTTGGAGAAGAAAGGGCAGGGACTGCATCATATTGCGTTTTTGTGCAACGGCCTATCTGAACAGCTTCAAGCATTGTCTGACCGGCATGTTCGATTGATTGACAGGTATCCAAGACAGGGGGCAAATGGGAAAAAGATCGCGTTTATTTCCCCTCGGGAAACAAACGGTGTTCTTATAGAGCTTTGTGAACCGAAAGGAGACCAACACAATGAGCATGAATGAGCACATGGATCATTTATACACGAAACGCAAGCAGGCAGAAGAAGGCGGAGGACAGGAAAAGCTGGCTCAGCAGCGGCAAAAGGGCAAGCTCACTGCTCGGGAAAGGATCATATTTCTTCTAGATCAGGACAGCTTTATCGAATTAAACCCCTTCATGGAAAGTCAAGTGTTAACAAGAGAACAGCGCATGTTAGGGGATGGGGTCGTGACAGGGTACGGCACAATTGACGGCCGCTCAGTTTATGTATTTGCGCAAGACTTCACAGTATTCGGAGGGGCGCTTGGCGAAACCCATGCCAGGAAAATCTGCGCTTTGATGGATCTGGCAGCAAAAAATAAGGCGCCGATTATCGGGCTGAATGACTCAGGTGGTGCGAGAATTCAAGAGGGTGTGGTATCATTAGATGGATACGGTCACATATTTTACCGAAACGTCTTATATTCCGGAGTCATTCCGCAAATATCGGTTATTTTAGGGCCGTGCGCTGGAGGCGCTGTATATTCTCCGGCACTCACAGATTTTATATTTATGGCTGAACAGACCGGCCGGATGTTTATTACCGGCCCGAAGGTGATTGAAAAAGTGACAGGGGAACAGGTTGATGCGGAGAGCTTAGGCGGAGCGGGGATACATAATGCCGTCAGCGGAAACGCCCACTTTTCCGGACATACGGAGAAGGAGGTTCTGACAGGGGTGAGAAAACTGCTGTCTTATTTGCCGCTGAATGGCCGGACAACAGAGCCGAAGCCAGCGAAAGAGGCGTCCAGACCATTATTAAACCATCTTGTCCCTGCTGATACGACAAAGCCTTATGATGTTCGGAAGGTGATCAGGGAGCTGGCTGACCCGCAGTCTTTTTTTGAGATTCAGCCATTTTTTGCGAAGAACATTGTCATTGGGTTTGCAAGGCTGGGTGAAAAAGCAATCGGCATTGTGGCGAGCCAGCCGAAGCATCTGGCGGGAAGCCTGACGATTGACGCTGCTGATAAAGCAGCAAGGTTCATCCGTTTTTGTGACGCATTTGATATCCCGCTATTGACTGTCGAAGATGTCCCGGGGTTTCTGCCGGGTATTCAGCAAGAGCACAATGGAATCATCAGGCATGGAGCAAAATTATTGTTTGCTTATGCTGAAGCTACTGTCCCAAAAGTCACACTCATCATTAGAAAAGCGTACGGCGGCGCCTATGTGGCCATGAACAGCAAAGCGATCGGAGCGGACCTTGTGTTTGCATGGCCGAATGCTGAAATCGCAGTGATGGGTCCAGAAGGTGCGGCATCGATTTTGTATGAAAAGGAAATCAAAGCTTCAGCTGACCCGCAAAAGACGAAACGCGAAAAAACAGCTGAATACAAAAAGCAAAACGCCGGCCCATACAAAGCGGCCGCTTGTGGAATGGTCGATGACATCATTTTGCCGGAAGAATCAAGGGGAAGACTGATTCAAGCTTTTCATATGCTTGCACATAAGACAGAAGAGAGACCGAAAAAAAAGCACGGTAACATACCGCTTTAACATGGAGGGACTTACAAATGGTGAATGAAAAACGCCTGCTGGAAGAATTTTTAGAGCTTGTCCAAATTGACTCAGAAACAAAGCACGAAGCTGAAATCTGCAAAGTGCTGAAACGAAAATTTTCTGATTTAGGTGTGGACGTTAAAGAAGACGATACAATGGATATCACGGGCCACGGAGCCGGTAACCTGATTTGCACGCTAAAAGGGACAAAACAAACAGATACGATCTATTTTACATCTCATATGGACACAGTTGTACCCGGAAACGGCGTAAAACCAGTTGTAGAGAACGGTTACGTCAAAACTGACGGCACGACGATTTTAGGCGCTGATGATAAAGCGGGATTGGCTGCAATGTTTGAGGCGATTAAGGTGCTGAAAGAAGAAAACATTGAACACGGCACGATTGAATTCATCATCACAGTAGGGGAAGAATCGGGTCTGATCGGAGCGAAGGCTCTTGACCGTTCTATGATCACTGCATCCTACGGCTATGCCCTTGATTCAGACGGAAAAGTTGGAAATATCATTGTGGCCGCGCCGACACAGGCGAAGGTAAGAGCGGCAATTTTCGGGAAAACCGCTCACGCCGGGGTTGAACCTGAAAAAGGCATTTCAGCGATTACAATCGCTAGCAAAGCCATTTCAAAAATGCCATTGGGCCGTATCGATGAAGAAACAACAGCTAATATCGGCCGGTTTGAAGGCGGCACACAAACAAACATTGTGTGCGACGAAGTTCATATTCTTGCTGAAGCGCGCTCTTTAGTTCCTGAGAAAATGGAAGCTCAGGTTCAAAAAATGAAAGCTGCTTTTGAAGAGGCAGCTGCTGATATGGGCGGACGCGCAGAAGTCGAAATTGAGGTTATGTATCCGGGCTTTAAATATCAAGACGGCGACCAAGTTGTTGAAATCGCGAAAAAAGCGGCTGCTAAAATCGGACGTCCAAGCGAGCTGCAAACGAGCGGCGGCGGAAGCGACGCGAACGTAATCGCTGGTCATGGCATCCCGACGGTCAATCTTGCTGTCGGTTATGAGCAAATTCATACAAAAAATGAAAAAATGCCGATCGAAGAGCTCGTTAAAACGGCAGAAATGGTTGTTGCCATTATTGAAGAGGCGGCAAAATAAAAAAAGAAAACCCGAGTGCGATTTCCCGCATCGGGTTTTTTTAGCTCCATTTCCTAAGCGGCCAAAATAACACATCCTGTTTTTTAGCGTAATGAAGCAAGGGGTCTGACTCTGGCAATGTAATGCCGTGAGCATCAGTCACCGTATTGACTGAAATTTCCGCTTCGGCGTTTTGCAGCAGCCATGGATGATGATGGATGTCTTCGTAATAGAGCTTATTGCGATAAGTGGTGTAGAGCCTGTATCGTTCTGTCAGCCAGTAATCGAGCGAATCCTTTTCTGCTGTAAAAGGCGCTGAAATGGGCCGGTATGCGGTGTGGAATGCTGCTTCTTTGTCATCTTTCCGCTTGCTGACATAGTCAATGGCATCACCGTTTTTTTCGGCTTTCATATTCGCGTAAAAATAAGGCAGATGAAAGAATGTGCGAGCGCCAAGGACCGCCAGACGATGATCGGCATCTAAGCTAAAAAAATAAATGCCGGGCTTGCCTTTATACGTGACATAGGTGCGGAGGTTAAGCTCAGGAAATGCACGCGCACCGGGAATGGCAGGAAGATAACGCGCCCTCAGGTTCGTGAGCATAAAGGGAAGCATGCTGATCCAAGCTTGCCCGTTATATGTATCTAATTCTAAAACGGACGGTACCAAAGCGCGAAGGATAGAAACATCAACAGGCCAGTGAGCAAATAAGACATCATTCCAGGTTTGTCTCATGATCCAGATTCCTTCAGGTACAGAAATGTTTTTTTGCTGAAAGTGTTCCGTCAACGTATATGCTCCTTTCGTTTGGAGGTGAGTAAAGGTATTCCCTATTTCCTTCTTTTTAAACGATACGGCTATTTTTTGGATGGCCATTTCTGCTTCAGCGATGATAAACAAGACTGTTTGGCGCGGTATGCTTTGCAAGTAACAAAAAACAACCCCGGCTTTTCGCACGGGGTTGCTTTTTTATTTCACCGAAGTAAGAGCGGCTGTTTTTTTACTATTATGATGCGTCATCTGAAGGACGATGTTTTGCACTGTCAAAAACAGTCCGCTTGTAAACCAGTACAGCGGAAGGGCTGCCGGCACATTAAGCGAGAAAATCGTCATCATCACAGGGAAGATGAACACCATCAATTTTGCGGATTGCTGCGCCGCAGGGTTTTGCGGGACAGCGGAATATTTCGCGCTCAGTTTTTGAGCGATATAGGCTTGGACAAAATACATAATCCCTGCACTAAGGGACATGAGAATATCAGATTGCCCTAAACTGAACCATAGAAACGAGTGTGACGCAATTTCAGGTGTTGAGCGAATCGCGTAATAAAGCCCAATCATAATCGGAGACTGAATCAGCATTGGAAGACAGCCCATCGCAAGCGGGTTGATATTATGCTCCTGATACAGCTTCATCATTTCCATTTGCAGCTCTTTTTGCTTTTCCGGGTCCTTCGTCTTTTTCAACTTAACCTGGATACTGTCAACCTGAGGTTTAATAACGGCCATTTTCTCTTGGAAGATGCGCTGTTTTTTGAACTGATTGACAAACAAAGGCAATACAACTATACGCACAATAATGGTTACGAGGATAATAGAGAGTCCGTATTCTCCGTGAAACAGCCCGGCAACACCCTTAAGCAGAGCGGAAAACGGTTCGATTAAATAATCGTGGAAAAAACCTACGTTGCTGAGGCCTCCCACCTGATTAGTCGCTGCAAATGCAGCATTGCCCGAGCATAATACGATCAAAAAGATACCCATAGCCAAAAGTTTTTGATATGTTTTTAACAATTTTGTTCTCCTCCTTTTTATAAATGCGGTTTATAAAAGAAGAGAACCGGCGTCTTCCTCATCGTTCACAGGCGAATTCATGCGGAAGACTTTACGTATCCAAGTTGTAATGCGATGATATATAATAATAAGAAAGTCTGTTCGGTTAATGTGAAAGACCGTCTGATGTTCATCTGTTCGTTTTGATTTCCATTGCTCGCCCGCACGGCACTCCCGTAAGAGGAATGCAATCCCGATTGCCGTTAGAGCAGGAAGAATAATTGTGAAAAAATCGACTAAGAATAAAACGTCATTTATCGATTCCACAAACATTGTCATCACATCCATTCAATAGCTTCATTTTACTATATGTACAAGCTGTTGTCTAATGATCGAAAAGGAGATTTGTTTATGCCGGGAAAGAGCCGAATTATTTTCCATATTGATATGAATAGCTTTTATGCGTCGGTTGAAATGGCATATGATCCGGCTCTCCGGGGAAAGCCGGTCGCAGTTGCCGGAAACGTAAAGGAGCGAAAGGGCATTGTGGTGACATGCAGCTACGAAGCAAGAGCGCGCGGCGTCAAAACAACGATGCCGGTTTGGCAAGCGAAGCGCCATTGTCCTGAGCTCATCGTTCTTCCGCCGAACTTTGACCGCTATAGAAACTCTTCACGAGCGATGTTTACCATTCTCCGTGAATATACTGACCTGGTGGAGCCTGTCTCCATCGACGAAGGCTATATGGACATGACCGATACACCATACAGCAGCCGCGCTCTGGAGACGGCAAAAGAAATCCAAAGCAGATTGCAAAAAGAGCTGCTGCTTCCGTCAAGCATAGGGATTGCGCCGAATAAATTTCTTGCTAAGATGGCGTCTGATATGAAAAAACCGCTTGGAATTACGATCTTAAGAAAGAGGCAAGTGCCTGATATCCTGTGGCCGCTTCCTGTTGGAGAGATGCACGGAGTCGGTAAAAAGACAGCGGAAAAACTGAAGGGACTCGGCATCCATACAATCGGAGAGCTAGCTGCAGCTGATGAACACTCGCTGAAGCGCCTGCTTGGCATCAACGGTCCGCGCCTTAAAAATAAAGCAAATGGCATTCACCATGCGCCGGTTGACCCGGAGCGCATTTACGAATTTAAAAGCGTCGGCAACTCATCGACACTTTCCCATGATTCCAGTGATGAAGAAGAGCTGTTAGGCGTTTTTAGAAAGCTTGCCGCTTCTGTGAGTGACCGTTTACAGCGCAAGGAAGTCATGGCTTCAAAGCTATTTATTATGATTAGATATGCGGATTGGAAAACCATCACAAGAAGCACTACGCTGAGAAATCCGATCGATCAAAAAAATGAAATCCTGAAAGAAGCAGAGCACCTCTTTTTTAAACACTGGAATAAAAATCCTGTCAGACTGCTTGGCATTACCGGAACCGATTTGGTAGAAAAAGAGCAGGCCTATAAGCAGCTCGATTTGTTCAGCTTTAATGAGGATGCGAAGGATGAGCCCATTCAGCAGATGATGGAAAAGCTGAATAAAAAGTACGGTACCAAACTGATCAGAAAAGGGGCAACGTTAAAAAAAGAAGAGAGCAAAACAAAGGGAACAAGCTTTAATAAAGATTTTTTTCAAGATGAAAAGAAAAGCTGAATCGCTTGAAAAAAAGGGTGAATGTATGGTAATTTCTTTATTATAAATATCATTTTATTTTAATTTAAATTTTAAAATGATTAAACGTTTGCAGAAGGGACGTTAGAATATGTCAAAACAACAAATCGGCGTTATCGGACTTGCGGTCATGGGTAAAAATCTGGCTTTAAATATCGAAAGCCGGGGATTTTCTGTTTCTGTTTACAACAGATCAAGCAGTAAAACTGAGGAGTTTTTACAGGAGGCAAAAGGAAAAAATGTTGTTGGCACTTACAGCATTGAAGAATTTGTCCAATCCTTGGAAACACCGCGCAAAATCTTATTAATGGTTAAAGCGGGAACTGCAACAGATGCGACAATTCAATCTCTTCTTCCTCATCTAGAGAAGGATGATATTTTAATTGACGGCGGTAATACATACTATAAAGATACACAGCGCCGTAACAAAGAACTCGCTGAAAGCGGCATTCATTTTATCGGAACAGGCGTTTCCGGCGGAGAAGAAGGGGCGCTTAAAGGACCTTCTATCATGCCTGGCGGACAAAAAGAAGCACATGAGCTTGTAAAACCGATTCTTGAAGCCATTTCTGCAAAAGTTGACGGAGAACCTTGTACGACATATATCGGTCCGGACGGCGCCGGCCATTACGTAAAAATGGTGCACAACGGAATTGAATACGGAGATATGCAGCTGATCTCTGAATCATATTTCATTCTGAAACAGGTGCTGGGCCTTTCTGCTGATGAGCTTCACGAAGTTTTCGCTGAATGGAATAAAGGTGAGCTTGACAGCTACTTGATTGAGATTACAGCTGACATCTTTACGAAAAAAGACGAAGAAACAGGCAAACCGCTTGTTGATGTGATTCTTGATAAAGCAGGCCAAAAAGGAACAGGAAAATGGACAAGCCAAAGCGCACTTGACTTAGGCGTTCCGCTTCCGATTATTACTGAATCTGTATTCGCGCGCTTTATCTCAGCTATGAAGGAAGAGCGTGTGAAAGCGAGCGGCCTTCTTTCAGGACCAGAAGTGAAGCCTGTTACAGAAAATAAAGAAGAGCTGATTGAAGCGGTCAGAAAAGCGTTGTTCATGAGTAAGATCTGCTCGTACGCGCAAGGATTTGCCCAAATGAAAGCTGCTTCTGAAGAATACAACTGGGATCTGAAATATGGTGAAATCGCTATGATCTTCCGCGGTGGCTGCATCATTCGCGCGGCATTCCTTCAGAAGATCAAAGAAGCTTACGATCGCGAGCCTGAGCTTGACAACCTGCTTCTTGACAGCTATTTCAAGAATATTGTAGAAAGCTACCAAGGAGCGCTTCGCCAAGTGATTTCACTTGCAGTTGCCCAAGGTGTGCCGGTGCCATCATTCTCAAGCGCATTAGCCTACTATGACAGCTACCGCACAGCCGTACTGCCTGCAAACTTAATCCAAGCACAGCGCGACTACTTTGGCGCTCATACTTATGAGCGTACTGACAAAGAAGGCATCTTCCATACTGAATGGATGAAGTAATCAATAGAAACCCCCGAAGCTCTTAAGCTTTGGGGGTTTTGTTATTAAAGAGATTGTTATACCTTTGTTCAGCGTAAAAAAGCCGAAAATGCTTGTAAACATTTTCGGCTTTTTTCTTCTTATTATATATTCCACCAGTGTAAGCTGTCTTTCGCCAAAAGATCATCAGATTCTTTCGGTCCCATTGAGCCTGATTCATAGTTAGGAGATAAGGTTTTGTTTGCTGCCCATGTTTCAGAAATAGAGTCGACAAAGCTCCAAGAAAGGGCAACTTCATCCCAGTGTGCAAAGTTTGTTGCATCGCCAAGAAGACAGTCGTGAATTAGTTTTTCATATGCTTCAGGGGTGTTCAACTCGTCATTGCAATTGCTGCAATAATCGAGTTTGATTGGCTGTGCGTGTGCTGCTCCGCCAAGCTTTTTAGCATTTAAGTAAAGCGTAATGCCTTCGTCAGGCTGGATATGAATGACAAGCAAGTTCGGATTCATGTTGTTTTCATTACCGTAGTACAGATTCATCGGAATGTCCTTAAATTGAACGACAATTTTTGTGGTCTTTTCTTTCATTCGTTTTCCTGTACGGATATAGAATGGAACACCAGCCCATCTGAAGTTGTCAATCAAGAGCTTGCCGGCAACAAAGGTTTCTGTATTGGAGTCAGGAGCGACATTATCTTCTTCTGTATAAGAAGGAACCGGTACACCGTCAATTTCACCAGCTTGATATTGTCCGCGCACAAAGTATTCATCCACTTCGTCTTTTGCAATAGGACGCAGTGCTCTCAGCACCTTCACTTTTTCGCTGCGGATTTCTTCTGTGTTCAATTTGATAGGCGGCTCCATTGCAAGAAGGGCAACCATCTGCATAATATGGTTTTGCACCATGTCGCGAAGGGCGCCTGATTTTTCGTAATATCTTGCGCGGTCTTCAACGCCTAGTGATTCGCTAGATGTGATTTGAATGTTTGAAATGTAGCGGTTTGTCCAAAGCGGTTCGAAAATCGCATTGGCAAATCGAATCACTTCAATGTTCTGAACCATTTGTTTGCCTAGATAATGGTCGATTCTGTAAATTTGATCTTCCGTAAATGCTTCGCGGATTTCTTTATTCAATGCCTGTGCGCTTGGCAGATCATGGCCGAACGGTTTTTCGATGACAAGGCGGGACCAGCCGGTTGTAGCTGTTACACCCTCTGATTTTAATGTTTTTGCAATCGTTCCGAAGAATTCAGGAGCCATTGCCAAGTAGAACATTCTGTTGTTAGGAATTTGATATGTATCTTCCAGCTGGTTAAGCAATACGTTTAGCTCTTGATAAGAACCAGGGTTTGTCACGTCAAACGGGTGATAGTAAAAATGAGACGTGAAATCATCTATATGCTTATCTGCAGATGAGGAAATGGATGTTTTAACAGTTTGGCGAAGATCCTCATTAGACCAAGGTCTTCTTCCAACTCCTACCACTGCAAACTCTTCTCCGATTTGTCCGTTTTGATATAAACGGTGAATAGACGGATACAATTTTCGTTTTGCTAAATCTCCAGTTGCACCGAATATGACAATTACTGCTTTTGGTTGTTGGTTTGTTTTCACTAAAAGTACCTCACTTTATTCGAAGCTTTATTTTAGTACACCCCGTATATTTCCTTCATTTTAAATCTAAAATTCAACGAAAGCAAACATTTAAGCCCTTTTTTAAGCAGAATGCTGAAAAAATGTTTCTAGCACGAAAGGATTGTTCTTTTCAGAGGCAAGATTCACATTTTGAGCTTGATCCTGTATTCTTGTAGGTATCTGGTTCTAGTAGGAGGAAGGAAACGTGGAATTACTTTTTTTAGGGACGGGAGCCGGCATTCCCGCCAAGGCGAGAAATGTAACGTCGGTGGCATTAAAATTGCTTGAAGAAAGGCGTTCGGTATGGCTTTTTGACTGCGGGGAAGCCACACAGCATCAAATTTTACATACAACGATTAAACCTCGTAAAATAGAGAAAATCTTTATTACACACATGCACGGCGATCATGTATACGGACTTCCGGGGCTTCTGGGGAGCCGTTCCTTTCAAGGCGGAGAGGACGAGCTGACAGTGTACGGACCTAAAGGGATCAAGGCGTTTATTGAAACAAGCCTTGCCGTCACGAAGACCCATTTGACATATCCGCTTGCGGTCCAGGAAATTGAAGAAGGAATCGTGTTTGAGGACGATCAGTTTATTGTCACAGCGGTATCTGTTATTCATGGAGTGGAAGCCTTCGGGTACCGTGTGCAGGAAAAAGACGTACCGGGTTCCTTGAAGGCTGATGTATTAAAAGAAATGAACATCCCGCCCGGACCTGTATATCAGAAAATCAAAAAAGGCGAAACGGTAACGCTTGAAGACGGACGAATCATCAATGGGAATGATTTTCTGGAGCCTCCTAAAAAGGGAAGATCTGTTGTGTTCTCCGGTGATACGAGAGTAAGTGACAAACTAAAAGAGCTTGCGAGGGATTGTGATGTGCTTGTTCATGAAGCAACCTTTGCTAAGGAAGACCGTAAACTTGCTTATGATTATTATCACAGTACAACGGAACAAGCGGCTGTAACAGCGAAAGAAGCAAGAGCAAAGCAGCTCATTTTAACCCATATCAGCGCAAGATATCAGGGAGATGCTTCTTTGGAGCTTCAAAAAGAAGCGGTTGACGTTTTCCCCAATAGCGTGGCGGCATATGATTTCTTAGAGGTAAACGTCCCGCGAGGCTGAAGGCGGAGCTCTTATTTGACAATTTGTGATGACGTTGTATAATAAAACGTAATCATTACGCTTTATAAGGAGGTGTTAATTATGAGAGTAAATGTTACTTTAGCCTGCACTGAAACGGGAGACCGAAATTACATCACAACAAAAAATAAACGCACCAATCCAGACCGTTTGGAGCTGAAAAAATATTCACCGCGTTTAAAGAAATATACCCTTCACCGTGAAACAAAATAATATAAAAGACCGGGAATCCCTTACGGCCCGGTCTTTTTTTACGTTAATTGACTGCCTGGTAAAGAGGAGCGGCCTGCTGGCACGCTGCGCACCATACGTCATAAATAGCCAAGTGAACGATATGAGGTTCATCATGATGGATGTTGTGGGAGCTGTTTTTAGCTTGAATCCAGCCGCTTTGGTTAGATAGAGACAATATGCTGCTGTGCAAGTTTTGCCACTCCTGTTCAGCAGCGAATTTCTCAGTCCGTTCTCCTGATGACAACACAAGAAGAGGCATGTTTCCTAAGTGGACTTGCCGCTTTTTGAGCTCCTGCAGACTTTTTGAAAACTCTGCATGTGTGCCCTCAAGCATCATCTTTCTCGTATGTGATTTGTGCATTTCTTCGGGTATAAAGGTAAAGCTGGCGCAATCGCCTAAAGCTGGGTCAAGAAGGACCATGCCTATAATATCATACTTGTTTTTGCAGGCCCATAAACCGGTGATGACAGCTCCGTATGAGTGTGAAACAGCCAAATAAGGAGGTTTTACATCAGCTGCTTTAAGCAAACTCTCCAATTCTTTCACTTGTTGATCAGCTGTTCGTTTAGCTCTGCTTTGCCCGCTTTTTCCTATGCCTGCCCGATCATATGTGAAAATGCCAAATTCATCATCAATGTCCGCCATTAATGGTTTCCACGTCTCAGAAGAAGTACCATAGCCGGCCTCAAAGACAATCGTTACACCGCTTGATCCTTTCCGGTGCTGTGTATGAAACGCACATCCGTCAATTGTATATGTCTTTTCCATCCAAGCTGATTTCATTGGAGTCATCTCCTCTAATTGGTTCTACTAGGGAGACGGAGAACCTTAGCCGATCGTTTCTCTAAAAATAAAAAAAGAGATATCCTCTACAGGATATCTCTTATGGGCATTACCAGCCTCTTTCGTATTGAACAGGGGCCGGAATCTCTGTATTGAGCTGTTTCGCAGCAGTTCTTGCAAAGAATGGATCCCGCAAAAGCTCTCTGCCGATAAAGATGAGGTCGGCACGTCCGTTTTGCAGAATTTCTTCAGCCATTGAACCGTCTGTAATCATGCCGACGGCACCAGTAGCCATGTCCGCCTGTTCACGGATTTTCTCAGCGAAGCTGACCTGATAGCCAGGGAATACGTTAATGTCTGCGTGAACAAGGGCGCCTGAGCTGCAGTCAATTAAGTCAACTCCCTGCTCCTTCATCCATTTTGCAAAACCGATGTGATCGGCAATGTCCAATCCTTTATCAGTGTAGTCAGAAGCAGATACACGGACAAATAAAGGACCGTCCCATACTTGTTTGACTTCATCAATGATCTCTCTCAAGAAACGATAGCGGTTTTCAGGTGAGCCGCCGTATTCATCTGTGCGATGGTTGGAAAGCGGAGACAAAAATTCATGAATTAAATATCCGTGCGCCGCATGAATTTCAATCACATCAAAGCCGGCTTCTTTTGCGCGGGCAGCCGCTTGCTTGAACTCCTGAACTGTTTCTTTTACTTTTTCTGCTGACATTTCTACAGGTGTTGCTGATTGTTCGTCAAACGCAATCGCCGATGGAGCGAAGATATCTCCTTCAAGCTCAGCTTTACGTCCGGCATGGGCAAGCTGAATGCCGATTTTTGAACCTTGTTCTTTGACCTGCTCAGTCAGTTTGGCAAAGCCTTCAATATGCTCGTCGCTCCAAATGCCTAAGTCTTGGTCAGTGATTCGTCCTTGAGGGTTAACCGCTGACGCCTCTACAATAATCAGTCCGACCTGGCCGATTGCGCGCGATATGTAATGTGCCATGTGGAACGGTGTCAATTTTCCGTCCTTTTCATGAGAAGAATACATGCACATTGGCGACATGACAATGCGGTTTTTTAACGTCATATCTTTAATTGTAATAGGTGTGAATAATTTTCTGGCCATTTCTTTCGCCTCCCGTAAGGTTTTTAGAGATTGATTATATCAAGTCATTTCTTTCCCGTCATATAAACTGCTCAAAAGAACCGCTTTTGTCAAACATTTCTGTATAATAGACGAGAAATCAGTTTATTTTTCAGTATTGAAGCATTTTTATTCATAGGAGGGGCGGAATCAATGAATTGGCAGACGAAGGACGAATTGCTGGCACTTTTAACTTCTCTTGTGCAATACGAAAGCATCACCGGTTCAAAGGGCGAGGCAGCGCTTGCAGAGTATCTTTATTTTATTTTGAAGGACAAGCCCTATTTTCAAAAGCACCCTGATGATGTAACACTTCATCCGATGGACGATGGCAGATCTTTTCTTACGGCTCTAGTCAAAAAGAAGAATGTCAAAAAGACAGTGCTTCTGCTGAGTCATTTTGATGTCGTTGACATAGAAGATTACGGCGAATTTAAACATATGGCTTGCAAGCCTGCTGAGCTTTTGAGCTCCTTTTTAGAGAAAAAAGAGCTGCTCCCGGAACGGGTGAGAAGAGATGCCGAAAGCGGAGACTGGCTGTTCGGAAGAGGGACGATGGATATGAAAGCGGGGCTTTGTGTTCAACTGTCGATGCTGGAGAGGGCAATGAACGGGCATTTTGAGGGCAATCTGCTGTTGATAACGGTTCCGGACGAGGAAGTGAATTCAAGAGGCATGATTGAAGCGGTTCCTGCCTTGAAGGAAATGGAGAAAAAGCATGATATCACATTAACCGCTTGCCTGAATGCCGAACCGATGTTTGAAAAATTTCCCGGCGATCAGCAGCAATATTTTTATACAGGAAGCATTGGAAAGGTGCTTGCGGGTTTTTTCTGCAAGGGGATTGAGACACATGTTGGAGAGCCGTTTTCAGGCCTAAACGCAAATTTAATGGTATCTGAGATTAACCGTTTGCTTGAACTGAATGCTGATTATTGCGAAAAGGTTGATGGCGAGGTCACTCCGCCGCCGGTAAACTTAATGCAAAAGGACTTGAAAGAGGCATATTCAGTCCAGACACCGCATACAGCTGTCACATTATTTAATGTGCTGTCAATGAAACGCTCAGCTAGTGAGCTGCATCAGATGCTGCTTAAAACAGCAGAACAGGCGGCGGAGGAAATCATGTCGAACGTTCGGAAGAAAACACAGGATTTTCAACAATTTGAGCCATTTCAGCCGATTGAGCGGGATGTCACTGTTTTGACATTTGATGAGCTGGTCTCGCGTGCAAAAAAGCGTGCGGGGATCTCGGAAACAGAGCGGGCTCTAAATTATGCCTTTGCTAACAGGGGCGGGCTTGGAGACAGGGATTTTTCGACGAAAATTGTTTCTGAGCTTGCTTCGCTTTGTAAGGAGGATGCGCCGCTCATCGTTCTGTTTTATAGTCCGCCGCTTTATCCAGCTGTTTCTTCAAAGGATGATCAATTGATCAGAAATACAGCAGATCAGTTAAAGCATTATGCGGCTGAGCGATACGGCATTGCATTACGGGAGGTTCAGTACTTCCCCGGACTTTCGGACTTGAGTTATCTTCAGCTGGAAAAGCAGGAGGTTGATGCATACACAAGCAATATGCCGCTCTTTAACAGAGGATATTCATTGCCAAGCGGTAAAAATCAGGCTTTATATGTCCCGGTTTTAAATGTCGGTCCGGCTGGTAAAGACCCGCATAAATGGACGGAAAGATTGTATATGCCTTATTCCTTTGAAGTGCTTCCCGATTTGCTTTCATTTACGATCTCCGCGCTATTAAAGCAATCAGAATCTGCCGGCCAGCTGCTGCGGGAAAAATAAAAAACAGAAGGCACTGTGCCTTCTGTTTTTGTCCTTACATCTAAGAATGTCTCTCTAAGGCGGCACCGGCAAACTGTTCTTTGATTTCTGCGCTCCGTTTAGCTGTTTCTTCAATACAGTGAATAATTGCTTCTTCAAAGCGGGAGTCCTGTAAAGCGCGAAGACCTGCCTCTGTAGTGCCCCCAGGACTGGTGATTTCTTTACGCAGCTTTTCCGGCTGTTTGCCGCTTTGGAGGAGCATATCTGTTGCCCCTGCCATTGTCTGCAAAATGAGTGCTTTTGCCGTTTCTTTATCTAATCCTAATTTTTGTGCTGCTTTTTCCATTGCCTCAATATAACGATACACATAGGCCGGGCCGCTGCCTGCGATTGCAGTGACAGCGTCAAGATGCCGCTCCTCAACCAGTGTTGCATCACCGATTGTTTCCAATAGAGCTTTTGCGGCAATAATATCATTCTTGCTTGCTTCCGTGCTTACGGAAAATCCGGTTGCTGATTTTCTGATTGCCGCTGATGTATTAGGCATGACGCGAATGACCGCGAGCTTTCTGCCAAAATAATGCTGAATGGTTTCGATGGTAAGGCCTGCAAGTACTGAAATGACAAGCTGGTCCTTGATATACGGCCGGATGCTGTCGATGCTTTCCGCCGCGTCTTTCGGTTTGAAAGCGAGGATAATGATATCGGTGTGAGTGAAAAACTCATTTTTATCTCTGCATGGACGCACGCCGTACGTTTCCTTTAATTCAATCAGACGCTCGTCATTTGAGCGATTTGTAATATAGATATGTTCTGGTTTTGTGATGCCGCTTTGCAAAATGCCGTTGATCATTGCTTCTGCCATTGACCCGGCGCCGACAAATCCTATCTTTTTCATTGATATCCTCCTTCTATCAGAACAACAAAAAACCTTTTCATCACGTAAAGGACGAAAAGGTTCGCGGTACCACCCTCATTAGCACAAATTGTGCTCAGCTCAAATCCCCGTAACGCGGGAAACGTTTAGGTTTTCCTAACCGCGACTTGAGGGCAGGTTCTACAAACAAGCGGGCCGCAACACCTTTCAGCCGGGGGTATCGCTCTCTTAGGCCATTGCCTTGTATACTATTCCTCGTCATAGCGTTCCAATGGTTCTCGTTTTAGTTTGTTGTTCATTATGCAATGGCGGACAAGCTAATGTCAATAGCTTTTTCAAAAAGGTTTGTTCTCATTCTGCAATAATGACACAAGACCGAGAAAAAGCTAAAATATGAATAATGAATGAAGACAAGGAGCGAAAGGATGACAACTGAAGATGTAATTGCGATCCGCGTCCCGACGCCGTTTGCTGTCGGCGATGTTATCGTTTATCTCGTAAAAGGTGATGCGCTGACACTTATCGATGCCGGGCCGAATACAAAAGAGGCTGCCAGAGCCCTACAAGAGCAGCTTGCCGCTGTAAATGTGAAAATATCAGATATCGAGCAGGTTGTACTGACTCACCATCATGCTGACCATGCAGGCTTGCTTGATGTCTTTTCAGATGAAATCGAAGTGATTGGGCATGCGTTCAACGAACCTTATATCAGCCGAAATCAAGCCTTTGTGGATTGGCAAAAACGTTTTTTTCAAAAGCTGCTGCCTGAATTAGGCGTTCCATTTGATACGGGGAAGGCGGAAAAGCTGATTCGGTCAGCGTACGCATTTTCCTGTACGAGATCTCTGACAAAATCAATCAGAGAAGGTATGGGCATAGATGGGCTTGAGGGCTGGTCTGTGTTGGAGATGCCTGGACATGCTGAATCGCATATCGTTCTGTTCCATGAAAAAAGCGGAAGGATGCTTGGCGGCGATCTACTGCTGGCAAACAGCTCATCTAATCCGATTTTGGAAGCGCCGAAAGCGGGAGACGTCAGGTCAAAGCCTTTAGTGGATTATCAGCGGTCATTGCGAAGGCTGTCTCAACTTGATCCAACAATCGTATTTCCTGGTCACGGCGAGCCTATCACCAGTGTACAAGCGCTGATTGAGAAGCGTTTTGACAAGCAGAGGAACAGGACGGAGGATGTCCGTCGCATGCTGGATGAAAAGCCGATGACCGCTTTTCAGATCTGTCAGCAGCTTTTTCCTGCTGTATATGAAAAAGAATTGTTTTTAACGATGTCAGAAACGGCAGGTCACCTTGATGTGTTGGAGGCTGAAGAAGCCATCACGTCATATTGGGAAGGAAATACCGCATACTTTAAAACAATGAAGAGGTGAAATGGGTGAAACATATAGCGGGAAAAAGGATTTGGATAACCGGCGCTTCAGGAGGGCTTGGTGAAAGAATCGCATACTTATGCGCGGCTGAAGGAGCCCATGTCCTTCTGTCGGCTAGACGCGAGGATCGTTTGATAGAAATCAAAAGGAAAATAACCGAGGAATGGAGCGGACAGTGTGAGATTTTTCCTCTGGATGTCGGCCGCCTAGAGGATATCGCCCGGGTCCGCGATCAGATCGGCTCGGTTGATGTACTGATTAACAATGCAGGCTTCGGTATATTTGAAACGGTTTTAGACTCTACATTGGATGACATGAAAGCGATGTTTGATGTGAATGTCTTCGGCCTGATCGCCTGTACAAAAGCGGTGCTTCCGCAAATGCTTGAGCAAAAAAAGGGCCATATCATCAATATCGCCTCTCAAGCGGGGAAAATCGCAACACCGAAGTCGAGCCTGTATTCCGCGACCAAACATGCCGTGTTAGGTTACTCAAACGCTTTGCGGATGGAGCTTTCGGGAACCGGCATTTATGTGACAACAGTCAACCCGGGACCGATTCAGACGGACTTTTTTTCCATTGCTGATAAAGGCGGGGACTACGCCAAAAATGTCGGCCGCTGGATGCTTGATCCTGATGACGTGGCAGCTCAAATTACAGCTGCAATTTTTACGAAAAAGCGGGAGATCAATCTTCCGCGTTTAATGAATGCCGGCACTAAGCTGTATCAGCTGTTTCCAGCTCTTGTAGAAAAGCTGGCAGGACGCGCGCTCATGAAAAAATAATGATAGAACTGCCTGTGGTGGAGTGGCTTGTTTCTCACGAGGCAGTTTTTGATAGTGGAAGGGAGAGATTGTTGAATGTCATTTCATTCAGAAGTCCTTCATGCTCTGCTTAAAGATCTGTTTATTCAGAAACTGATTGATGCAGAGCCTGTATTCTGGGAAAATTCGGGCAAGAAAGAGGGGCCAATACCCCGTGCAGATGAGTGGGCAACCGAGATAGCGGAAGCGGAAAAAAGAATGCGGCGGTTTGCACCTTACATTGCCGAGGTGTTTCCTGAGACGAAAGGCGCTAAAGGAATCATCGAGTCTCCGCTTTTTGAGGTGCAGCATATGAAGGAAAAGCTGGAAGCAACATATCAGCAGCCATTTCCGGGAAGATGGCTTTTAAAGTGCGACCATGAGCTTCCGATTTCAGGATCGATTAAAGCGAGGGGCGGGATTTATGAAGTGTTAAAGCATGCTGAAAATCTCGCGCTTCAAGAAGGGATGCTTCAGGAAACCGATGATTACCGCATCTTACAGGAAGAGCGGTTTGCCGGGTTTTTCTCCCGCTATTCGATTGCTGTCGGTTCGACAGGAAATCTAGGTTTAAGCATCGGCATCATCGGCGCGGCACTCGGGTTTCGTGTGACAGTGCATATGTCCGCCGATGCTAAGCAGTGGAAAAAGGATCTCCTCCGCCAAAAGGGAGTCACTGTTATGGAGTACGAAACAGATTACAGCGAAGCAGTGAACGAAGGGAGACGGCAGGCGGAACAAGATCCATTCTGTTATTTTATTGATGATGAATATTCTCGACAGCTGTTTTTAGGATATGCTGTTGCCGCAAGCCGATTAAAAACACAGCTTGACTGTATGAATATAAAGCCAAGTCTTGAGACGCCCTTGTTTGTGTATCTGCCGTGCGGAGTCGGCGGAGGACCGGGCGGTGTAGCATTTGGGCTGAAGCTTTTATACGGAGATCATGTTCATGTGTTTTTCGCAGAACCAACTCATTCACCTTGTATGCTGTTAGGGCTTTATTCAGGACTTCACGAGAAGATCTCCGTCCAGGATATCGGCCTGGATAATCAGACGGCTGCTGACGGACTTGCCGTAGGGAGGCCGTCAGGATTTGTCGGCAAGCTGATTGAACCGCTTCTGAGCGGCTGTTATACGGTAGAGGACAATATGCTTTATACTTTGCTTCATATGCTGGCTGTATCTGAAGATAAATATTTAGAGCCCTCTGCTCTTGCCGGCATGTTCGGGCCGGTTCAGCTTTTTTCGACAGAAGAGGGAAGGCGCTATGCTCAGAAATATAAGATGGAACATGCCGTACATGTCGTCTGGGGAACGGGAGGAAGCATGGTTCCAAAAGATGAAATGGCTGCGTATAACCGAATTGGTGCTGATTTGCTAAA
The DNA here is from genome assembly GCF_019334685.1 of Bacillus sp. LJBS17. Taxonomy (NCBI): domain Bacteria; kingdom Bacillati; phylum Bacillota; class Bacilli; order Caryophanales; family Bacillaceae; genus Bacillus; species Bacillus sp. LJBS17. The sequence goes on along the minus strand of NZ_CP079759.1, from coordinate 2,428,853 downwards.
AAAACGAAATGAAAAATAAGCAGACAGTGAAAAGGTTTTCCGTTACAATCTTTGTAAGGGTTTTAACCTACAGAGAGTCAGGTGTAAACAGTGAAAAATAAAGAACTTAACCTACATACTTTATATACACAGCACAATCGGGAGTCTTGGTCTGGTTTTGGGGGGCATTTGTCGATTGCTGTATCTGAAGAAGAGGCAAAAGCTGTGGAAGGATTGAATGATTATCTATCTGTTGAAGAAGTGGAGACGATCTATATTCCGCTTGTTCGCTTGCTTCATTTACATGTCAAGTCTGCGGCTGAACGCAATAAGCATGTCAATGTTTTTTTGAAGCACCCACATTCAGCCAAAATTCCGTTTATTATCGGCATTGCCGGCAGTGTCGCAGTCGGAAAAAGCACGACGGCGCGGATCTTGCAGAAGCTGCTTTCGCGTTTGCCTGACCGTCCAAAAGTGAGCCTTATCACGACAGATGGTTTTTTATTTCCTACTGCCGAGCTGAAAAAGAAAAATATGATGTCTAGAAAAGGGTTTCCTGAAAGCTATGATGTAAAGGCGCTGCTTGAGTTTTTGAATGACTTAAAATCAGGAAAGGACAGCGTAAAGGCCCCGGTGTATTCCCATCTAACCTATGACCGCGAGGAAGGTGTGTTCGAGGTTGTAGAACAGGCGGATATTGTGATTATTGAAGGCATTAATGTTCTTCAGTCGCCCACCTTGGAGGATGACCGGGAAAACCCGCGTATTTTTGTTTCCGATTTCTTTGATTTTTCGATTTATGTGGATGCGGAGGAAAGCCGGATTTTCACTTGGTATTTAGAGCGTTTTCGCCTTCTTCGGGAAACTGCTTTTCAAAATCCTGATTCATATTTTCATAAATTTAAAGACTTGTCCGATCAGGAGGCTGACGAGATGGCAGCCTCGATTTGGGAGAGTGTCAACCGGCCGAATTTATATGAAAATATTTTGCCGACTAAATTCAGGTCAGATCTCATTTTGCGTAAGGGAGACGGGCATAAGGTCGAGGAAGTGCTGGTAAGGAGGGTATGAAATTGTGCATCATATTGAACTGTATGTCTCTGATTTGGAGGCGTCTAGGCGGTTTTGGGGCTGGTTCTTAAAAGAACTTGGCTATAAAGAGTATCAAAAATGGAGCTCAGGCATCAGCTGGAAGAAAGATCGTTTTTACCTAGTGATTGTGCAGGCGAAAGAGCCATTTCTAGAGCCGGAATACCATAGATGCCGAGTCGGTCTGAACCATCTCGCATTTCATGCTGAATCCAAGCTTCAAGTCGATCAGATGACTGAAAAATTGACGGCAAAAGGTTATCGTGTGTTGTACCGAGACAGGCATCCTTTTGCCGGAGGAGACGGGCATTATGCAGTTTTTTGTGAGGATCCAGACCGGATTAAGGTAGAGCTCGTTGCCCCAAGCTGTTAATCGTGATCTTCGGACAGGCTGTTCAGCTTTTTCTCAATGTGATCCAGCTGCGCTTTTCGGTTTTTCGCATACTTGAAGCCTGTAACAGCCGCAAAGACGACAGCGGCAAATATAATAAATACAAACAGCTGAAACATCACATCACCTATATTCATGTTCTTCACCTCATGTTTGCGGGAGAGATTCATTCTCTTCCGTTTTTTATGTAAAGCGGCTTTTCCAGACGGGAACGGTGTTTTGTGGTCTCCATTTTCATTTGCCGATAGGCGAACGCTAAAAATGGCAGGCCGAGCAGGGTAATGCCGCTCAGAACAGAAAAAATATAAATCGGCCGGCCAGCGCCAAACAGGTCTATACATATCCCCCCGACCCAAGGGCCGATGACGTTTCCGAGCTGTGAAAAACCGATTGCCCCGAAATAAGTGCCTTTTAATCCTGGTTTTGCAATCTGGTCTACATACAAATCCATCATAGAGAATAAAAGCACTTCGCCGATTGTAAATGTGATGACAATCATCACAATTGATGGAACACCGTGTGATACGGTGAAAATGGCCATGCTGATGCTAACCATCACATTACCGAGCATCAGAGAACAAAGCGGCGAAAACCGTTTTGCAAAATGGACAATGGGAAATTGCGTCGCCAACACAACGATTGCGTTTAATGTCAGCATCAGCCCATACAGCTTCGTTCCATTGCCGATCAAGGGGTTCTGCGCCATATACTGAGGGAATGTGGAACTGAATTGTGAGTAGCCGAAGGTGCATAGCGTAATGCCGACCAAAGCAATGGTAAAAAGATAATCCTTTTGCGTGACCATAAACGCTTCCCGCACGCTCCTATTTCGGGACTGGGCTGGTGCTGATAAGGATGGATGTTTTTTAAATTGGAGGGCAAGCATAATTCCGTATAGTCCGTAAATGACTGCAGGCACCAAAAAGGGCGTAGTCGATTGCGATGAGCCGAAATATAGGCCAAGCACAGGTCCGAAGACAACGCCGATATTAATAGCCGCATAGCGTAAATTAAAAACTAGCAGTCTCGTTTTTTCTTCTGTCATATCAGACAGCAAGGCCTTTGAAGCGGGCTCAAACAGTGATTTGCAAAGACCGTTTAATGCGTTTACTACAAAAAACACCCAGAGATGAGATGCCGCCGCAAAGCCTGCAAATACCAGCATCCATCCGAAAATCGATACAAGCATCATGTTTTTTCTGCCGAATTTATCTGAGATATATCCGCCGTAAAAGCTTGCGAGGATGCCGACTGATGAGCTCGCGGCGATGACCAGCCCTGCATAGGAAGCTGATGCGCCTTGGACGGCTGTCAAATAAATCGCTAAAAAAGGAATGCTCATCGATGTTGCCATTCTGCCGAAAATGGTTCCGATTATAATTGTCCAGCTGATCGGGTGGATGTCTTTCCATTTCTTCATGAATTATATTCTCTCCTGTATGTATGATCTTTCTCTATCATATATGAAAAAATTTCCTTCTCCAATAGATCGTTCAAAATATTTCGTTATTGACATGTAGTATGCCTGATTGTATGGATGGCAATATACTATGCGTTGAGGATGCGTGTGGCGGGGGTTACATCTTGAAATTGAAGGTGATGACAGAAGGAAAATGACGGTATGTCCGAATTCAGTGAGGGTGTGTTTGAAACATTAAAAGAGTTTAAGCCGCCAGGACGTAGATCATATCGGCAGTGAAACCGGCTATGAGATCAAGATGTACGCTGAAAACCGATGGACCGCATGACAGAACAAGAGAGCACATCTCTTCGAAAAAGTGTATACGCGTGATCATGGACAGCTTATTCCGTTTTGCGCGAGCATTGAGGGGAATTTTACGCCAGGCCATATGAATCTATGGAGCGTGAGAAAATCCTGCTTTTTTTCTGTAAGCCTGAGACTGTTTATTTGTTTCAGGCGGTGTTTTCAAGGGGAAGCCGCATCAGCGGCTGAAAGTCATGCGTTTAAGAGAACAAGCCTTGGTTTGTGACATAGTCATAAATGATATCTTCTATATGCGCATGCAAATCCTCATCCGGTTCTTCATTCCGTCTCTCTTGTAGAGCCGCTTTCAGGCTTTGTTTTTCATACGGGCTTAACGGATCTATAGCAACGTTTCTGCCGTATTGCCGCAATGCCTGTTCCATCATTTTTTCGACAAATTTCTCCATCATGACTCTCCTATCCTTATGCTTCGCTTTTATTCTACTAAATGTTTTTCTTCTCTCAAACCCTTGGATCATATTTTCTGTCAGACAAGAATCATTTACCAGTATAAAACGAACATACTTTCGCATATAATGAAAAACGAACATAAGTTCTTTTTAGAGGTGTGTATGATGAAAGAAAAAGTGATTTTTCTCGTTGACATGCAATCGTTTTATGCATCTGTAGAGAAAGCGGAAAATCCACATTTGAAAAATAGGCCCGTCATTGTTTCGGGTGACCCTGAAAAAAGGGGCGGAGTCGTATTGGCTGCCTGCCCGCTGGCGAAACAAAAGGGTGTGGTGAATGCTTCACGGCTGTGGGAGGCGCAGGAAAAGTGTCCTGAGGCTGTTGTGCTCCGGCCGCGTATGCAGCGGTATATTGATGTATCACTGCAAATTACGGCCATTCTCGAGGAGTATACAGACCTTGTGGAGCCTTATTCTATCGATGAACAGTTCATGGACATTACAGGCAGCCAGAAGCTGTTTGGGACGCCGATGGAGATCGCGAAAAGCATTCAGGGCAGAATCATGCGGGAGATCGGCGTTTATGCACGGGTCGGAATCGGCCCTAACAAAGCGCTGGCCAAAATTGCGTGTGACAATTTTGCCAAAAAGAATAAGAACGGTATTTTTACCTTAACGAAAGAAAATATGAAAACCGAAATGTGGCCGCTCCCGGTGGGCAGCATGTTTGGCGTCGGGAGCCGCATGAAGCATCATTTAAATCGGATGGGCATCAGCACGATCGGCGGGCTCGCGGCTTTTCCGCTCGATCTTTTAAAAAAGAAATGGGGCATTAACGGCCACGTGCTGTGGATGACGGCAAACGGAATCGACTATTCCCCTGTGTCAACTTCGTCTCTGGACGGGCAAAAGGCGATAGGCCATGGAATGACTCTCCCGAGAGACTACGAACACTTTGACAAAGAAATCAAGGTCGTATTGCTTGAGCTGAGTGAAGAAGTGTGCAGGCGAAGCCGAAACGCCGGGGTCATGGGGCAGACGGTGTCAGTGAGCTGCCGGGGTGCTGATTTTGATTGGCCGACGGGCTTCAACCGGCAAGTGAAGCTGGCAGAGCCGACTAATTCTACTCAGGATGTATATGAGGCTGTACGCCGGCTGTTTCTTACATTTTGGGACGGGAAACCTGTCCGCCGCCTCGGTGTCAATCTGTCTCAGCTCTCATCTGATGACATATGGCAGCTCAATTTATTTCAGGATTATGCAAAGAAAATGAGCCTAGGCTATGTGATGGACGGCATTAAAAATCGATTCGGCGACACAGCAATCATCAGGGCGGCGTCACTGACAGCGGCAGGCCAGGCATTTGAACGTGCGGCTAAAATAGGGGGGCATTATAAATGAACGATCATTTAAAAAGGGGCAACCTGCTGTGGGAAGGGAGCAGGATGTTTCTGCCGGAACATAAGCAAAGCCTGCTGGAGAGAAAGCGGCTTAAACAAAAGCTGCAGAAGCCGATCCTTGATCCCGATAAGCTGGAAGAGATGAATCAAACGCTTTGCGCCGCGATGGAGTTCGCTCAGGATATCACTGTCAGCTGCTTTCAGGACGGTGAGATTGTCCGCTGCACCGGGAAGATCTGCCGGTATGAAGAGTTTGAAAAAGCAGTATGGATAAAAGGAGACGAGGATCAGCTTTATAAGCTGAGACTTGATCAAGTGCTTGATATTGTGCTGTAAAGTCTCTCCTCCTGCTTGGGGGAGAAATAGGCTAAAATGATGAAACATTGTTCCCTCGGCAGTCTGGAAACGTATGATAAAGGAAAGAAGGCATTTACAATTCCAGCCAGGCAAAATATAATTTTTATATTGTGAGAAAAAGAGCTGACATTCGTTTTGCCAGACGGAGGGAGATCAAATCGTAATGGATATTCGAACAATCACGTCTTCAGATTATGAAATGGTAACGTCTGTACTGAATGAATGGTGGGGCGGCAGACAGCTGAAAGAAAAATTGCCGAGACTATTTTTTGAGCATTTTCAGGACACAAGCTTTATTACATCCGAACATAACAGCATGACGGGATTTTTAATCGGATTTCAATCGCAATCGGATCCTGAAACGGCGTACATTCATTTTTCCGGTGTGCATCCAGATTTCAGAAAAATGCAAATTGGGAAACAATTGTATGATGTATTTATCGAAACAGTAAAACAAAGAGGCTGCACCCGGGTAAAGTGCGTCACTTCACCTGTGAATAAGGTATCAATCGCATATCACACAAAATTGGGGTTTGATATTGAAAAGGGCACCAAGACGGTAAATGGCATCTCAGTGTTTGCAAACTATGATGGCCCAGGCCAAGACAGGGTACTGTTTGTCAAAAACATATGAGGGGGAAATATGATGAATTTTTTATCAAAAACACCTGAGCCTCCTTACTATGCAGTCATTTTTTCTTCTGTCAAAAGCGAAAATGACACAGGATATGGAGAAACAGCGGAGCGGATGGTATCGCTTGCGGCGGATCAGCCTGGATTTTTAGGCGTGGAAAGCGTACGTGAAGCGGATGGAAGGGGCATCACAGTTTCCTATTGGGACAGTATGGACGCAATTAACCATTGGAGGCATCACACTGAACATCAAGCAGCAAAAGAAAAAGGAAAAAGCGTTTGGTACGAGTCGTATGCAGTCCGCGTCGCAAAAGTCGACAGACAGCGGCTGTTTCAGGAGAACACGAATGATTGAATTTCTCCAGCATAAGGAAGATACGATAGCGCGTGAGATTTTAGCCGTACAGATCCCCGCCTACATAAAGGAAACAGAGATTATCGGTTTTGACGGTATTCCCGCTTTACAAGAGAAGGTGAAGGATATTCAAGCATCCCATGAACGGTTTGCGGGATATCGGAAAAACGGCAAGCTGATCGGTGTCATTTCATATGAGAAAAACATGCATCATCTCACCATTTGCAGGCTTGTTGTGCATCCTGACGGTTTCAGAAAAGGAATTGGACGAGCACTTCTGCAATTTGTCATTGATTATAATGAAGACGCTGAGAAAATCGAAGTAGTCACAGCCGAGAACAATACCCCGGCCGTGTCACTCTATACACAGGCTGGATTCCAAAAGGCAGAAACCGTCAAAGCAGCGCAGGGTCTATTGCTGTCGGTCTTTCATTTGTATCCGAAAAGAAAAGTTGAGGTCATTCTCTATAACGAAAAATGGGCAGAATGTTTCGATGAAGAAAAAGAACGGCTGAAACTTGTGTTCGGGCCGGAGATTATCGCTGTTCATCACATCGGAAGCACATCAATACCGAACATGGCAGCGAAGCCAATCATTGATATGTTAATTGAAGTCAGAAGCATTGAAGCCGTGAGCCAATTTGATGAACAAATGAAGGCTAACGGCTATACACCAAAAGGTGAGAACGGCATAGCGGGCAGGCGTTATTTCCAAAAGGGCGGAAATAAACGCACTCATCATGTCCATATGTACGAACAGGGAAACCCTGCTATTGAAAGGCATCTGTTATTCAGAGATTATCTCAGAGCTCATCCAAACATAGCGAAAGAATACGCCGTTCTCAAAAAACGGCTGGCGGCCCAGCATCCTGACAGCATCAATCAGTACATACAAGGGAAAGATGAGTGGATCAAGACTGCAGAAGAAAATGCGAAGCGATGGAAAAAAGGCAGAAACAATGCGAATGGCAGTGTTGTATGCTACAATAGCGAAAATGATGAAAACGGGGGTTTCACCTTATGAACATACATGTGACAGATGCAGCAAAACAGGCACTGCAGCAGGCGTTTGACGCCAACCCGGGGAAAAAAGCCCAGCTTCGTTACGATGCAGAAGGATGCGGCTGCGCGGTAAGCGGTGTCCCGACAATCTGGCTGGCAGAAGAATTAACGGGACAGTGCGAGCAGCTGGAAACGAACGGCATTCCGCTGTATATCCAATCGTCACAAAAAGTGTTTTTTGACGATCAAATGACGATCGATTACAATGAAAAAGCCAAAACATTGGCGCTGAAAAGCCCGGCTGAAATGCTCAGCCCCAGAATGAGCATATTAGTAAAGTAGGAGACGCGAAACGTGGAACAAAAGCTGAAGGCAATGAAGAACACAGCACAAAATAAAACGTGGGTATCCTTCCTGAATCAAAACCATCCCTATACCTTGCTTCACTGGTCAATTGGAGGAGCAGAGTCCATCAAGAAAGATGTCTGGCTATTGCAGGATGAAATGACCTTCGAGACGCAGGAGTTTACAACGATAGATCTTGCGATTGAATGGATCAGAGAAAATATGGATGGCATTACCGACGTTCTGTAACATAAAAAAGCGAAAGAGCCGAAGAGGCCTTTCGCTTTTTTATTCTGTTGAATCATTCATGTTGTCTAAAAACTCCTGCACTGTTTTTCGGTACGTATCCCGATTTTTGGTATATGACATGGCGTGTTCACCGTTCTCGGCAATGTACAGCGCTTTCGGCCCGCGTTTCTTTTCATAAAGCCGCTCGGTTGAAGAAACAGGAATGTAGTCATCATCCTTACTGTGAATAAAGAGGACCGGCTTTTCGATTTTATCAATGACAGCAAGCGGAGATACTTCACGTGCGCGATAGCCGCCTCTCAGCTTCAAAAAGAAGTCGGCGATAGGAAGCAGGGGCCAAGACGGGAGCCTGTATTCCGCTCTCAGCCGGTAGGCAAGCTGTTCATCAAAACATGCGAACGGACAATCGGCAATATAAAAATCAGCGCCATCGCTGCAGTGTGCACCAGCGTAAAGCAGGGCGGTCACAGCTCCCATCGACTCACCGTGAATTCCGATCAATCCGCGATGATTTGTTTTGTTTTTGAGCCAGCTGACAACCTTATTGAGATCATCCTTTTCGTAAAACCCGTAGCTGGTCGTCTTTCCGCCGCTTTGGCCATGCCGGCGGTGGTCATAAATGAGCACATTCCAGCCGAGATCAAGAAATAAATGCATATACTTAAGAGAATTCAGCACATTCATGGTTACCCCGTGGCAGATGATGATGGTATTTGGTGTGTCATGCGGTGCGACATGGTATCCTTTTATGTCGTACCCGTAAGCGGAGGGTATCACAAAAGCGGTTTTCTCCATTTGCTCAAATGATTCAAACACATCATGTCCGTTGTCTGTCTCTCTTTTGATAATGTCTTCATCCGTTTTTTTCTTGATGAATAGAATCATATTTGAAAAAACAATTCCGATTGCGATGACAGCTGTTACGAGAGCGCCAATGGCCAAAAGGATTTTCTTCAAAAGTCACAGCACCTTTCAACTAAATATAGGTAATTCGTGTTTAAAATCATTATACCTAAACACTGCTCCGCTGAGAAAGTGATCAGAAGAGAGTCTGCTTGTTCAGTGTATATGCTCCGTGATAAACTGTCTTCAAAACAAAACATGGGGGAAGTCTCAATGAAAAAACAAAAATCCGCTGACAAACACCAGCTAAAAGACGGCCTTCAATCCGATATCAAAGCAAAGCTTATGGAGATGAAGAGCCAATTGAAGGAAGAGGATGAAAAGAGGCAGGAAAGAGAAAAAGCAGAACAGATTAGAAAGAAAAAAGAGATCGAAAAAAATAAGAGCTTTGAAGAACTCCTAAATGAAAGCCAAATGGATTGGCATCAATATAAATAAACCAGCACCCGTACAGGTGCTGGTTTTTCTGCTATGAGCGATGAGCTTTGTAAATGTCTTGTTTCGCATGAGATTGGAGCGCTTTGATTTCCTCTTCGGTTAAACGCCGTGCATTTGCTGCCTGAATATTTTCCCGTAACTGCTCAATCTTACTGGCGCCTGTAATCACTGAAGCGACAGCCGGCTGTGCTAGCAGATACTGCAGCGACTTTTCTGTCATGGAAAGATCGGGAGCCACTTCCTCCATTGCCTTGCGTGCATTTGTCAGTTCCTCGAATGAATAGGACAAGTACCCGTTTTGTTTCATGCTGTCTGAAGCTTGATCAAGCGGTTTTTCAGTTAAGAGCCCTTTGGCAACAGGACCTCTGGCGACTACGCTGATTTGATGTTCCTCTAAAAGCGGGAGCCATTCCTCAGGGCGTCTGTCAAACAGGCTGAATTGCATCATAATGCTGACGATGTTTGATTTTTTTACATATTCTTTAATCACATTCGGGCGGATGGAAGAAATGCCGTAGTAGCGGATGACACCTTCTTGTTTTAATTCCTCAAACGCTTCGATCGTTTCATCAATGTTGTCCTCTATCGTGCCGCCGTGAAGCTGATAAAGGTCGATATAATCTGTTTTCAGACGTGTAAGGCTCTTTTTTACCGCCTCTTTTATGTAAGCTTTTGAAGGGTCCCAATACCAGCCCTCGCTTCCGTCATCCCAACGGTTTCCCGCTTTTGTTGCCAGTATAATATCCTGGCGTCTGTTTTGGATCGCATCACCGACAATTTCTTCGTTGCGTCCCCGGTCATACAAATCCGCTGTATCCAAATAGTTGATGCCAAGCTCGATCGCTTCATCCAGAATGGACAAAGCTTGGTTTTTTTCAGTTCCAAGAGACATACAGCCGAGTCCGACTTCACTAATGTCTAAATCAGATGTACCCAATTTGCGCTTTCTCATGTGCACACTCCTTTTTTAGGCTTTGTATTGACCGTAATATAAAGGAGCTAAAGTTTCAACTTTTATGGCTTTGAGATCCAATCTTTCACATATTGAAATGTGCGTCCATACTCTTTTAACTTCGCCCGAATTTCCCATGCTTTTCCGACTAAGACAACACCTTTTGGCATGCGGTGCACTTTCACGAAGAAGCCCCCTTTTGCTCTAGTATGATAAAATGTATGGGGCATCATATAGAGACAGAACGGGAGATGAAGAAATGAAATCATTAGAAGAAAAAACAATTGCCAAAGAACAGATCTTTTCGGGTAAAGTCATTGATCTTTATGTCGAGGATGTAGAGCTGCCAAACGGCAAAGCCAGTAAACGTGAAATTGTGAAACACCCTGGAGCTGTAGCGGTACTAGCCGTCACAGATGAAGGGAAAATCATCATGGTCAAACAATTCCGTAAGCCGCTTGAGCGGACGATCGTTGAAATTCCGGCCGGTAAGCTTGAAAAAGGTGAGGAGCCGGAGTATACGGCACTTCGGGAACTTGAAGAGGAAACCGGTTATACAGCAAAAAAACTGACAAAAATAACTGCGTTTTATACATCACCCGGATTTGCAGATGAGATCGTTCACGTTTTTCTTGCTGAGGAGCTTTCTGTGCTTGAAGAAAAACGGGAGCTTGATGAGGACGAGTTTGTTGAAGTGATGGAGGTGACGCTTGAAGATGCGCTAAAGCTGGTTGAATCGCGTGAAGTATATGATGCTAAAACAGCCTACGCGATTCAGTATCTTCAACTGAAAGAAGCGCTCCAAGCACAAAAATGAAAAAGATTTACGCGGATTTGCACATTCATATCGGCCGGACCTTTACAGGAAGGGCTGTCAAAATAACAGGCGCCAAAACATTAACGCTGGACAGAATTTTGGTTGAAGCCAGTGAACATAAAGGAATTGAACTCCTCGGCATTATCGACTGTCATTCTCCGGAAGTCATTCTAGAGCTTGAGGAAGGCATTTCATCTGGAAAATATCGCGAGCTTGACGGGGGAGGAATCCGTTATCGCAGCACGACTCTTTTATTGGGGAGCGAGCTGGAGATTTATGATGAAGCCTGTAGCGGACCAATCCATGTGCTCGTATTTATGCCGACGCTGGCTGATATGAAACAGTTTTCAAACTGGCTGTCAGCCCGGCTGAAAAATATTCATTTAAGCTCGCAGCGGATTTATGAAACGGGCTTAAACCTGCAAAAAAAAGTGCAGGATATGGGCGGCTTGTTTATCCCCGCCCATATCTTTACGCCGCATAAAAGCTTATATGGAAAAGGGGTTAAATCAAGCTTAACTGAGGTTTTTGATCCATCTATGATAGACGCGGTGGAGCTTGGATTAAGCTGTGATACAGACATGGCATCACAGGTATCTGAATTGAATCCGTATCCTTTTTTAACAAATTCTGATGCGCATTCGTTGGGGAAAATCGGCAGAGAATATAATGAACTATATGTGCAGTCAGCTGATTTTACTGAATTTGCTCTTGCATTAAAGGGACAAGATGACAGGAAAATTATCGCAAATTATGGCTTGGACCCGTTATTGGGGAAATATTATCAGACTGCTTGCGAAGCGTGCGGAGAGCCTGCTGTAAGCGGGGAAACAGCGTGCGTGAATTGCGGAAATGCCAGATTTACCAAGGGAGTCAGCGAAAGATTGCGTGAATTGAGTGATCAGCTTGAAGTTCGCGTCCCGCGTCCGCGATATGTACATCAGATCCCGCTGCAATTTGTTCCGGGTGTAGGCCCGAAAACGCTGGACAAACTAAAAAAAGCCTTCGGAACAGAAATGGCTGTTCTTCATGAGGCTGCAGAAGAAGATTTGGCTCGCGTTGTCCCGCCGAAAACCGCGGCGCTTATCGTAAAAGCGAGATCCGGAAAACTGGAATTGAAAGCCGGAGGAGGAGGAACCTACGGTAAAATTAAACCGTGAGCTAAAGATTAACTCAGTTCCTCCTGTACTTTTCTTTTTGTGCGTATAAAGGTAATCAGCTGGATGATTTCATCTTCACTCAGCGGCTGGCCATCAACAGAAATGGTAAAGTCAAGGCTGCTCCACGTGGCCAATTCTATGGCCTGAGGAGCAGTCTGTTTTTGTTTCTCGCGGCCTAAAAGTTCATCGCAGGTTGTGTCAAAGAGGTCAGCCAGCATGGCAAGCGCTTCAAGTGAAGGCCGTCGGTAGCCTGACTCGTAGCCGGCATATGTGCTTTTTGCGATACCGAGAAGGTCAGCTGTATATTGAAGCGACCAATTTTTCTTTTTTCTCAATTCAGTTAAACGATCTAGATTCATGAACTTCCGCTCCTTTTTCACCTTGAGCTGATTATATCATATAGGTATTAGGAAGTGTACGCGAATTGAATAATAATGTCTTGCGTATTTTATTTTCCGTGTCTATAATTGCATTAAAAGTATGCGAAAAGCGAATACCTTCTCGCAACCCATCTTTAGATACAGTGAAGAGGTGCATGGTATGAAAAAATTATTGATGTTGACAACTGGGGGAACAATTGCTTCAGTTGAAGGGGAAAATGGGCTGGCTCCCGGAGTCAAGGCTGATGAATTATTAAGTTACGTATCAAAACTTGATAACGATTACACAATGGAAACTCAGTCGCTTATGAATATAGACAGCACCAATATGCAGCCTGAATACTGGGTGGAAATAGCGGAAGCCGTTAAGGAAAATTATGATGCCTATGACGGGTTTGTTATTACTCACGGTACAGATACAATGGCCTATACATCTGCAGCACTATCGTATATGCTGCAGCATGCCAAAAAGCCGATTGTCATCACCGGCTCGCAGATTCCGATCACGTTCCAAAAAACCGATGCCAAAAAAAATATTACTGATGCCATTCGATTTGCCTGTGAAGGCGTGGGCGGCGTTTATGTTGTATTTGACGGCAGAGTCATTCAGGGAACGCGTGCGATCAAATTAAGAACGAAAAGCTACGACGCATTTGAAAGCATCAATTACCCATATATCGCTTTTATCAATGAAGACGGGATTGAATACAACAAACAAGTAACGGAACCTGAGAACGACACCTTCACAGTTGACACTTCACTATGCACAGATGTATGTCTGCTGAAGCTGCATCCAGGCTTAAAGCCCGAAATGTTTGATGCCCTGAAAAGCATGTACAAAGGAATTGTCATTGAGAGTTATGGCAGCGGAGGGGTGCCGTTTGAAGGCAGGGACATTTTGTCAAAAGTGAATGAGCTGATCGAAAGCGGCATTGTCGTCGTCATTACGACTCAATGTCTTGAAGAAGGCGAAGACATGAGCATTTACGAGGTTGGCCGCAGAGTCAACCAAGACTTAATTATCCGATCAAGAAATATGAACACAGAAGCAATTGTGCCAAAATTGATGTGGGCGCTAGGTCAGTCTTCGGATCTTCCTGTCGTCAAGAGAATTATGGAAACGCCGATAGCTGATGACGTTGTCCTGTAAAATGTAAAAACGATAACCAGCAAAGAGAAAGAAGGTTAAAGATTATGTTAAACGGCCAAAAAGAATATCGCGTGGAAAAAGACTTCCTTGGGGAAAAACAAATTGAGGCAGATGTTTATTACGGAATTCAGACGCTCCGTGCTTCTGAAAATTTCCCGATCACAGGATACAAAATCCATGAGGAAATGATTAACGCACTGGCGATTGTGAAAAAAGCTGCGGCTCTTGCCAACATGGACGTGAAACGGCTGTATGAAGGAATTGGCCAAGCTATCGTACAAGCCGCTGACGAGATTCTGGAAGGCAAGTGGCACGATCAGTTTATCGTCGATCCGATTCAGGGCGGTGCCGGAACTTCTATGAACATGAACGCGAATGAGGTTATCGGAAACCGGGCGCTTGAAATCATGGGACATAAAAAGGGAGATTATATCCATTTAAGTCCAAACACACATGTGAACATGTCACAGTCTACGAACGATGTGTTCCCGACTGCTATTCATATTTCCACATTGAAGCTCTTAGAAAAACTGCTGAAAACAATGGAAGATATGCATAGTGTGTTTAAGCAAAAAGCACAGGAGTTTGACTCTGTTATTAAAATGGGCCGGACACACCTTCAAGATGCGGTTCCGATCCGTCTTGGCCAGGAATTCGAAGCTTACAGCCGTGTTCTCGAGCGTGATATCAAACGAATCAAGCAATCGCGCCAGCACCTATATGAAGTCAACATGGGCGCAACTGCTGTTGGTACAGGGCTGAACGCTGATCCTGAATATATCAAACAGGTAGTAAAGCACCTTGCTGATATTAGCGGGCTTCCTCTTGTCGGCGCTGACCATCTTGTTGATGCGACACAAAATACAGATGCCTATACAGAGGTATCAGCTTCATTAAAAGTCTGCATGATGAACATGTCGAAGATCGCAAACGACCTGCGCTTAATGGCGTCGGGACCGCGCGCCGGACTTGCGGAAATTTCTCTGCCTGCACGTCAGCCGGGTTCATCTATTATGCCGGGGAAAGTCAATCCGGTTATGGCGGAGCTGATCAACCAAATTGCGTTCCAGGTTATCGGAAACGACAATACAATCTGCCTTGCTTCAGAAGCCGGCCAGCTTGAGTTGAACGTCATGGAGCCCGTGCTTGTCTTTAATTTGCTTCAATCCATCAGCATCATGAACAACGGCTTCCGTTCGTTCACTGACAACTGCTTAAAGGGCATTGAAGCCAACGAAAAGCGGTTGAAGCAATACGTAGAAAAAAGCGCAGGCGTGATCACAGCTGTCAATCCGCATCTTGGATATGAAGCGGCTGCCAGAATTGCCCGGGAAGCGATTATGACAGGCCAATCAGTCCGTGACCTTTGCCTGCAGCATGATGTGCTGACTGAAGAAGAATTGGATATTATTTTAAACCCATATGAGATGACCAAACCAGGTATCGCAGGGAAAGAACTATTAGAAAAATAAAATTTGTATAAAATACAGCTTATTCATCTCCGAATAGTCGGATGAATAAGCTGTTTACAACATAGGGATGAGGAAGTATAGTATACGTGTTGCACTATATATTGAAAGCGTTTTAGCTTTTACATGAAGGGGGACTTCTTTTGAAGGATGTAAGATTGCCAACACTATTTGAAATTATTATTGTACTAGGAGTATTTTTAGCACTTGTTCTATCGTTTACAGTCTTTCTCGACTTGCCGATACAGCTGGCGCTTTTTGTTTCATGGTTTATTGCAATGCTTTTAGGTATAAGACTCGGTTATTCTTATAAAGATTTACAAAATGCGATTGTACATGGGATATCAAATGGCCTTGAAGCCGTACTGATTCTCGTTTCAGTTGGGGCGCTCATCGGAACATGGATTGCCGGAGGCGTTGTGCCGACTTTGATTTATTACGGACTGGAATTTATTCACCCAAGTATCTTTTTACTGGCAACGTTAATTATTTGTTCCATTATGTCTGTGGCAACAGGAACGTCATGGGGAACAGTCGGAACTGCCGGTATTGCCATGATCGCAATTGGAGAGGGTTTAGGCATTCCGCTTCCTCTAGTAGCGGGAGCTATTCTTTCAGGTGCTTATTTCGGGGACAAGCTGTCTCCGCTGTCTGACAGTACAGTTCTAGCTTCTTCACTATCAAAAGTCGATGTATTGGCTCACGTGAGAGCAATGCTTTATTTATCAATACCTGCTTATGTCATTACAGCTATACTCTTTACAGTTGTTGGATTTATGTACGGCGGGAAAAATATTGATCTTGATAAAGTTGAATTCTTAAAATCATCTTTGCAAAACACGTTTGACATTCATATTTGGATGCTGATCCCGGCAGTTGTCGTCATAGTCTTATTGGCGATGAAAAAGCCATCTATGCCGGTTATCGTAATTGGCGCTTTACTCGGTGCAATCTGGGCTGTTGTTTTCCAAGGAATGGATATTGCCCATGCGATTGCAACTGCGTACAACGGTTTCTCTATTAAAACTGATGTTGAATTTTTGAACGGCTTGTTAAACCGCGGTGGAATTGTCGGTATGCTTGATTCTCTCGTCGTCATCATCTTTGGCCTTGGTTTTGGCGGTCTGCTTGAGAAACTCGGCGTGTTAAAAGTCATTGTTTCAACGTTTGAAAAGAAATTAACTTCAGCCGGCAATGTCACATTGTCTACACTGATCGTAGCGTTTTTAGCGAACATCTTCGGCTGTGCGATGTATGTATCTCTTATTTTGACTCCGAAAATTATGGAAGACAGCTATGATCGCTTGCATCTGGACAGAAGAGTGTTATCACGTAACTCAGAGGTCGGGGGAACATTGACTTCGGGGATGGTACCTTGGTCTGATAATGGGATTTACATGGCTGGTATTTTAGGTGTTTCTACCTTCTCTTATCTGCCGTTTATGTGGCTCAGTTTTGTAGCAATAGGTCTTGCAATTATCTATGGTTATACAGGAAAATTTATATGGTATACGAAAAACAATACAGTTAAAGCCGAAAAACTAGGCTAATAGGGGAGGATCACTGAATGATAGCGAAACACATGATTCGGACACTGATGATCGAAACGCCTTCGGTTCCCGGAAATCTTGGAAGGGTGGCTACGGCAATCGGCCTTCTGGGCGGAGATATTGGTGAAGTGGAGACGGTAAAGGTCGGACCCAATTACACAATGCGGAATATTACCGTTCAAGTGGAGAATGAAGAACAGCTTCAGGAAGTGATCGCGGCTGTACAGGCCCTCGGAGAAGGGATCAGGCTTCACACTGTATCTGATGAAGTCCTGTCCGCACATGAAGGCGGAAAAATCCAAATGAAAAGCAAAATGCCGATCCGTTCACTGGCAGAGCTGGGACGTGTCTACACACCAGGTGTTGCGGACGTGTGCCGACTGATCGAAAAAGAACCTGAAAAAGCTTCTATTTATACAACGATCAGCAATTCTGTTGCAATTGTAACGGATGGAACTGCAATTTTAGGCCTTGGGAATATCGGCTCTGTGGCTGGCATGCCTGTCATGGAAGGAAAGGCTGCTTTATTTGATCAGCTGGCGGGCATTAGCGGCATTCCGATACTGCTTGATACGAGTGATCCTGAAGAAATCATCAAAACAGTAAAACATATTTCTCCGGGCTTTAGCGGCATCCTTCTTGAGGATATCGGTTCGCCGCATTGTTTTGAAATCGAGGATCGCCTAAAAGAGGAGCTGAACATCCCTGTTATGCACGATGACCAGCATGGTACAGCTGTAGTGACGCTGGCAGCTGCCATTTCGGCATGCAGGAGTGCGGGAGTTGACCTGAAAGAAGCGAAAGTGGGGCAAATCGGCCTTGGCGCAGCAGGCGTGGCCATCTGCCGGATGTTCATGGCTTATGGTGTGAATGCTGTGTACGGCACAGACAAATCAGAGTCAGCAATGAACCGTCTCGAACAATACGGCGGACAGGCAGTTTCCAGTATTGAGGAGCTTATGGAAACATGTGATATTGTCATTGCTACAACGGGCGTTCCGGGTTTAATAAAACCGGCATTTGTACGTTCTGGTCAAGTGATTCTGGCTTTATCGAATCCGAAGCCGGAAATTGAGCCGGAGGCCGCACTGCAGGCTGGCGCCGCATATGCAGCTGACGGGCGTTCTGTTAATAATGTACTCGGTTTTCCGGGGATTTTTAGAGGAGCGCTTAACGCAAAAAGCACGGAGATTAATCATGATATGCTTGTCGCAGCAGCAGAGGCCATCGCAGCTTGCACTAAACAAGGTGATGTTGTCCCTCAGCCGCTTGATTCAAAAGTCCATCATGCGGTAGCAGCAGCTGTCGAGCATGCAGCTCTTACAGCAGTGAAATAAATGTAGCTAAACAGCACCTGTCGTAGCAGGTGCTGTTTTTTTCTTATTATTGTTCAATTTTGTTATCATTACTATGAAAAAAAGGGAGTGATCACATGGCAAAAAGCCAAGCGAAAAAGAAGCGGGAGCATCGATTGAGAAACGGCGGACGTGACGTCTTATTATCAAGAGGCAGCACACCATCTTTCAGCACACATGAAAGAATGACAAAAAGCAAAAAAGAGATTTTGAATAAACGGAAGCATAAGAATCCTTATGATCATACAGCAGTTGATGATAAGGATTTTTTTGTGCCCCAAAAAGTCGCCTAGCATTCGTCTCTATCGTTTCTTTTTGAAAAAGGGCATGTTTTTCCGTTTCTTTCATACAATCTATTAAATCAAATCACTAGAACGGGCGGGAGGAAACGGTATGCGAAAAATCTCTTATAAGGACATGTTTCTCAGGCATGTCAAAGATCATCTCTCTCTTTATATATTTGTGTCAGTGCTGTTTTTCATGGGTGTCATCTTTGGCGCGATTATTGTCAACAGTATGACCATCAGCCAGAAAGAAGATTTATACTACTACTTAAGTCAATTTTTTGGACAGCTTTCGGATGGAAAACAGGCAAGTTCAGCTGATATGTTTGGGCAAAGTATCTTTCATAATGCAAAGTATTTAGGCCTGATGTGGATACTGGGAATTTCCGTCATTGGGATGCCGATTATTTTCATTATGATCTTTCTGAAAGGGATCGTCGTCGGCTTTACTGTCGGGTTCCTAGTCAATCAGATGGGAGTAAGCGGGTTTTTCCTATCATTTGTCTCCGTTTTGCCGCAAAATGTGCTGCTGATTCCGGCTTATCTCATTATGGGCACATGTGCAATTGCGTTTTCTTTAAAGTTAATCAGACAGCTGTTCGTGAAACGAAGCCTGCATGACGCGCCGATTCAATGGTTCGGGCGGTATGCCTTTGTGCTGCTGGTCATTCTGTTTTTAGCGCTGATTTCATCTCTCTTTGAAGCATACTTATCTCCTGTTTTAATGGAAAAGCTTACATCTAGACTTTTTTAAAATCATTATTAAAAGAAAATCATTTTATTTATCAGTTTATAATAATTATAGTTGGAACTCTGCGCGTATTTTGTTATAATGAGTCATGGAATGCGGCGTAGGAGGGAAAGACATGGAAAACCGTATTGATCGAATTAAGAAACAACTGCACTCATCCAGCTATAAACTTACGCCACAGCGTGAAGCGACAGTAAGAGTGCTGCTTGAAAACGAAGAAGACCATTTAAGCGCAGAAGATGTATACCTCCTCGTAAAAGAGAAATCTCCTGAGATCGGTCTCGCTACAGTATACCGTACGCTTGAATTATTAACTGAATTAAAAGTCGTAGATAAAATTAACTTTGGAGACGGTGTGTCCCGTTATGACCTTCGGAAAGAGGGCGCAGCTCACTTTCATCACCACTTGGTGTGCATGGAGTGCGGAGCCGTTGATGAAATTGAAGAAGATTTGCTTGAAGACGTGGAAGAAATCATTGAACGTGATTGGAAATTTAAGATTAAAGATCATAGATTGACGTTTCACGGCATTTGCCACCGCTGTAACGGAAAAGAAACTGAATAGACGGTGCCGAGCGCGAACCTTTTCTCATGGGGAAAGGGTTTTTTGCTGTTTCTATGTATAAAACCTTTCTGATTTGGCATATGGTTTATATAACTGGAACCATAGGAAAGGATCGATTAGGACATGGGAAGATTCCTGAAAACAGCTGTCGATGCATTGAAAGTTTTCATCCTGTTTACCGGTTTTACCGCTTTGTTCTATTATGCTATGATATGGGTGAATCAAGAGTATGAAAACTATCATCGGTATGATAAACCGGAAGGCTCCGCTGTAAAAGTTGTTGAAATGGATCAGGATGAAAAAGGCGGATGGTTCGACCGGTTGATCTTTTTTTACCAAAACGGGGAGTAGATCAAGAGTGAAAGATCAAATAAAGGATTTCATCCACTACGTCATGGTAGAGAGAGGGCTCTCTCAAAATACGATCGTATCCTATGAACGTGACTTGAAAAGCTATTCTCTCTACTTAACAGAAACCCTTCATGTTACAGATTGGAATCACGTTACCCGCATACATATTATCCAATACTTAAAGCATTTGAAGGACTCGGGGAAATCCGGCAAGACATCGGCGCGGCATTTGGCATCCATTCGCTCTTTTCATCAATTTCTGCTCAGGGAAAAAGTAACGGATAAGGACCCTTCCGTTCATATCGAAACACAAAAGACGGAACGGGCGCTTCCGAAGGTGCTCGCACTCAATGAAGTCGAGCGATTATTGGACACGCCTAAGCTGACGAGCCCTTTCGGATATCGGGATAAAGCAATGCTGGAGCTGCTTTATGCGACAGGCATACGAGTCAGTGAAATGATTGAGTTGAAAACGACAGATGTTCATTTATCTATGGGGTTTGTCCGATGCTTCGGCAAAGGAAGAAAAGAACGGATTGTGCCAATTGGTGAAGCCGCCGCTTCCGCCATTGAGGAATATATGACAAAAGCCAGGGGAAAACTGTTAAAAAATAATGTATCTGACGCCCTCTTTTTAAATCATCACGGCAAACAGATCAGCCGCCAGGGATTTTGGAAGAACCTGAAAAAAATCGCGTTGGAAGCCGGCATTAAGAAAGAGCTGACTCCGCATACACTCAGGCATTCCTTTGCGACGCATCTGCTTGAGAACGGGGCAGATTTAAGAGCGGTGCAGGAAATGCTCGGTCATGCGGATATATCCACAACGCAAATTTATACGCATGTGACGAAAACAAGGCTGAAGGATGTGTACAAGCAGTTTCATCCGCGAGCATAGCCGCAGGTGGCTGCGGCTTTTTTGTTTAGAGCGACAGAAAATATTGAAGTTTCTCATTATTTCCAAATGCATTGTCAACGGGAATGAAAACGGTTTATACTTGAGTTGTCAGACCTCTTAGCGATACAATAGACGTATAGAAAAAAAGGAGGCTTTCAAGATGCCTGCATACAAATATAATCGTGTGTTTTTAATTGTGATGGACTCAGTCGGAATCGGCGAAGCGCCGGATGCCGCTGACTTTAATGACGAAGGCGCTCATACGCTCGGTCATATTGCCGAGCATATGAACGGATTACATATGCCGAATATGGCAAAGCTCGGCCTTGGTCTTATCGAAGATATCAAAGGTGTAGAAAAAACAGAACACCCGCTTGCCTACTATGGAAAAATGCAAGAAGCGTCAAACGGAAAAGATACGATGACCGGCCATTGGGAGATTATGGGTTTATATATTGATAAACCATTTAAAGTGTTCCCGGAAGGCTTTCCTGATGAATTGCTTCAAGAGCTGGAAAAGAGATCTGGCCGCAAAATTATTGGAAACAAGCCGGCTTCCGGCACAGCGATTTTGGATGAGCTTGGTCAGGAGCACATGGAGACAGGGGCTTTAATTGTTTACACGTCTGCTGACTCTGTTCTGCAAATTGCCGCTCACGAAGAGGTTGTGCCGCTTGAGGAGCTGTATCGCATTTGCGAAACGGCGAGAGAGCTGACGCTTGATCCGAAATATATGGTTGGCCGCATTATTGCACGGCCGTTCGTCGGAGAGCCGGGTCAATTCAAACGGACGCCAAACCGCCATGACTATGCCCTTAAACCGTTTGATCGCACTGTCATGAATGAATTGAAAGACAGCGGCTTAGATGTGATTTCAATCGGTAAAATCTCTGATATTTACGACGGAGAAGGCATTACTTCTTCACGCAGAACGGTTTCTAATATGGACGGAATGGACAAGGTGATCGATACGCTGGGAGAAGATTTTACGGGTCTGAGCTTTGCGAACCTTGTTGATTTTGACGCGTTATTCGGACACCGCCGTGACCCTGAAGGCTACGGACGCGCGCTTGAAGAATTTGATGCGCGGCTTCCGGAAGTGTTTGAAAAAATGAGAGAAGACGATCTGTTAATTATTACAGCCGACCACGGCAATGATCCGATTCATCATGGGACTGACCATACACGCGAGTATGTGCCGATTCTCGCTTACAGCAAAAAACATAAGAAAGCGCAAATGCTGCCGCTTGCAGATACATTTGCCGATATTGGCGCAACGATCGCTGATAATTTCCAAACAAATAAACCGAAATACGGGAAAAGCTTTTTATCTTTATTACAATAGGGGGACTGTTTCTTGAAGGACAGAATTGAACGCGCAGCCGCTTTTATTAAACAAAACCTGCCGGAATCTCCAAAGATCGGCCTTATTTTAGGCTCAGGTCTTGGCATTTTGGCGGACGAAATCGAAAATCCGGTCAAGCTGAAATATGAAGATATACCTGAATTCCCGGTATCTACTGTTGAAGGGCATGCCGGACAGCTTGTGCTTGGCACTCTTGAAGGAGTTTCCGTCATTGCAATGCAGGGCCGCTTTCATTTTTATGAAGGCTACTCAATGGAGAAAGTCACATTCCCTGTACGCGTGATGAAAGCGCTCGGTGTGGAAGCGTTGATCGTGACAAATGCCGCAGGCGGTGTCAACACTGAATTCCGTGCGGGAGATTTAATGATTATTACCGATCATATCAACTTTATGGGAACAAACCCGTTAATCGGGCCAAACGAAGCAGATTTCGGCGCCAGATTTCCAGATATGTCTTCAGCCTATGACAAAGATCTGTCCAGCCTGGCTGAAAAGATTGCGAAAGACCTTAATATCCCAATTCAAAAAGGCGTGTACACTGCTGTGACAGGACCTTCTTACGAAACACCGGCAGAAGTCCGTTTCTTAAGAACGATGGGCTCTGATGCAGTCGGCATGTCTACTGTTCCGGAAGTCATTGTAGCGAATCATGCGGGAATGCGGGTTCTTGGCATTTCCTGCATCTCTAACGCGGCAGCCGGAATTCTGGATCAGCCTTTAAGTCACGATGAAGTGATGGAAGTGACCGAAAAAGTAAAAGCTGGATTCTTAAAGCTTGTTAAAGCGATCGTCGCTCAGTACGAATAAATATGAATCAATGCAGGACCAAAAGACAGCTGTGTCTGACATCACACAGCTGTCTTTTTTTATGCCCAAAATTCGAAACATTTTCCATCAGTGGCGTATAAAACCATCACGCTTGGAAAAAATAAAAAGGATTATGAAATGGAGGGCTTTTGAGATGAAACGTCTTTTATCCACTTTGTTGATTGGTATAATGCTGCTTGCATTTGCACCGTCTGCATTTGCAAAACAAGACGGAAAACGTACATCGGAGCTTGCTCATGAAGCGAAGTCTGCGGTGCTGATAGAACGTGACACGGGAAAAGTGCTTTACAACAAGAACAGCAATGAGAGACTGGCGCCTGCAAGCATGACGAAAATTATGACGATGCTTTTGATTATGGAAGCTTTAGATAAAGGCAAAATCAAAATGAGTGATAAGGTCCGTACAAGCGAACATGCGGCGTCAATGGGCGGCTCACAGATATTCCTTGAGCCCGGCGAAGAAATGACTGTCAAAGAAATGCTGAAAGGCATCGCAATCGCTTCGGGAAATGACGCTTCCGTCGCCATGGCTGAATTTATTTCCGGCTCTGAAGAAGAATTTGTGAAGAAAATGAATAAAAAAGCAAAAGAGCTGGGATTGAAAAATACATCCTTTAAAAACCCAACAGGACTGACCGAGGAAGGACACTACAGCTCTGCTTATGACATGGCAATCATGGCTAAGGAATTATTGAAATACGAATCAATTACGAAGTTTACCGGCACGTATGAAGATTATCTGCGTGAAAATACAGATAAAAAGTTTTGGCTTGTAAATACAAATCGCCTTATCAAATTTTATCCTGGTGTAGACGGCGTAAAAACAGGTTATACAGGCGAAGCGAAATATTGTCTGACTGCTTCGGCTAAAAAAGGAAACATGCGGGCCATAGCGGTTGTATTCGGAGCGAGCACGCCTAAAGAAAGAAACGCGCAAGTGACAAAAATGCTTGACTTCGCCTTTAGCCAGTATGAAACGCATCCTTTATATAAACGAAATGAAACAGTAGCAAAAGTAAAGGTCAAAAAAGGGAAACAAAAATTGATCGAACTCACTACATCTGAGCCGATTTCAATATTGACGAAAAAAGGCGAGGATATGAACGATGTGAAAAAAGAAATCAAGATGAAGGACAATATTAGTGCTCCGATTCAAAAAGGCCAAGAGCTTGGCACTCTTGTTCTGAAAAAGGATGGAGAAGTACTCGCTGAAAGTCCTGTTGCTGCAAAAGAAGATATGAAGAAAGCCGGGTTTATCACATTCTTGAAGCGGACGATGGGAGACTGGACAAAATTTAAGTAATTATGCCGAATGACCACTAGTTTTGTCACGGTGAAGGAATTCATTCCGTCGAAATCGAAACACTCATTATCCGATCATATCAAGGAGGAATGAGCATGAGCCTTGGAATTGACATGCATGTCAAAGAATCTGTGCTTTGTATTCGATTAACAGGCGAACTCGATCACCATACGGCTGAAACCCTGAAGCAAAAAGTGACTCAATCATTGGAGAAGGATGATATTCGCCATATCGTGCTGAACTTGGAGGACCTTTCCTTTATGGACAGCTCAGGGCTTGGCGTTATTTTAGGAAGATACAAGCAAATTAAGCAAATTGGCGGGGAAATGGTTGTTTGCGCTATCTCTCCTGCGGTGAAGCGATTGTTTGATATGTCGGGTCTGTTTAAAATTATCCGATTTGAACAATCTGAACAGCAGGCGCTCCTGACACTGGGGGTGGCATCATGAAAAATGAAATGCACCTTGAGTTTTCTGCCCTCAGTCAGAATGAATCGTTCGCCCGTGTGACAGTTGCTTCATTTATAGCTCAGCTGGACCCGACAATGGATGAACTGACTGAAATCAAAACAGTCGTGTCAGAGGCTGTCACGAATGCGATTATCCATGGATATGAAGAGAACTGTGAAGGGAAAGTTTACATTTCAGTGACGCTGGAAGATCATGTCGTATATATGACTATTCGTGATGAAGGCTTAGGCATTACAGATCTTGAAGAAGCCCGTCAGCCTCTATTTACGACTAAGCCTGAGCTTGAGCGCTCTGGAATGGGCTTTACCATTATGGAAAATTTCATGGATGATGTCAGTATCGATTCATCGCCTGAAATGGGAACAACGATTCGCTTAACAAAGCACTTATCAAAAAGCAAAGCGCTTTGTAATTAAGGAGATTTGTTATGGATGTGGAGGTTAAGAAAAACGGCAAAAACGCTCAGCTGAAGGATCATGAAGTAAAGGAATTAATCAAACAAAGCCAAAATGGCGACCAGCAGGCAAGAGACCTCCTCATAGAAAAAAACATGCGTCTTGTTTGGTCTGTCGTACAGCGGTTTTTAAACAGAGGATATGAGCCTGACGATCTCTTCCAGATCGGCTGCATCGGGCTGTTAAAATCTGTTGACAAATTTGATTTAACCTATGATGTGCGTTTTTCAACGTATGCAGTGCCGATGATTATCGGAGAAATCCAACGATTTATCCGTGATGATGGAACCGTAAAGGTATCAAGGTCATTAAAAGAGCTTGGAAACAAAATCCGGCGCGCGAAGGATGAGCTTTCGAAAACACTGGGCAGAGTGCCGACGGTGCAGGAGATCGCTGACCATTTGGAGATTGAAGCTGAGGATGTTGTACTGGCCCAAGAGGCGGTAAGGGCTCCATCTTCGATTCACGAAACCGTTTATGAAAATGACGGAGATCCGATTACCCTGCTTGATCAAATCGCTGACAACTCAGAAGAAAAATGGTTTGACAAAATTGCGCTGAAAGAAGCAATCAGCGATTTGGAGGAAAGGGAAAAACTAATCGTCTATCTCAGATATTATAAAGACCAGACACAGTCCGAGGTGGCTGAGCGGCTCGGGATCTCTCAGGTGCAAGTTTCCAGGCTTGAAAAGAAAATATTAAAACAGATCAAGGTTCAAATGGATCATACGGATGGCTAGTCTGCAGTGCAGGCTAGCTTTTTTGTGTGCAAAAGCGTGGTAATTTATGGTCTTTTCGAGCGGATGAATGAGAACAAAATCGAACCACATACTACATATATAACCACCGAAAGATGGTGATCAATGATGGAACGACGAATATTTATCCGGCTTCGCCACCGGGTGCTGGCACATCCAGGGGATATTATTACCGTTGGAGATGCCGCGCAAATAGAAGGGCAGCTTCAGCTGAAAAAGAAACTTTCGGCTATGCCGCTTTATCAGGTGAGCGAAAAAGATAAAAATATCGTAATTCTGGATATCATACAAGTCCTCAGAGCCATTCATTTACAAGATCCGACACTTGATGTTCAAACCGTAGGCGGAGCAGAAACCATTGTTGAAATTCAATATCGAAAGCGAAATTTATCAACGGTTCTATTTATCGGTGTCTGGCTGCTTCTGTTTATTGGATCGTGTCTTGCCATCATGAACTTTCATGAGGATGTAAGCATGAGAGATGTTCATATCGCACTATATGAAATCATAACCGGAGAGAGGAATGACTATCCATATTTGCTTCAAATCCCATACAGCATCGGTTTGGGACTGGGGATGATCGTGTTTTTTAACCACATATTTAAAAAGCGCCTAAATGAAGAGCCCAGCCCGCTGGAGGTTGAGATGTTTAACTATCAGCTTGATCTCGATCAATATGTGGCCATGCATGAGAATCAAGAAACCATAAAGGATCTGCATGATCGTTAGTGTATTGTTCATTATTTTTGTCGGGCTCGGCGGAGGCATAACGGTGGGGGCGGGTTTCGTTGCTTTTTTAACCGTAATGGGAATCATTCCGCGGCTGATGCAGCTCACCAAAACAATGAGATTTGTTCAGGCTTATGAAGCGGCTGTTATTCTTGGCGCGGTTTGCGGGGGATGGGAGACGCTTCATATGAATCATCTTTATCTAACAAAATGGATAGCTGTGCCGGTCGGGCTTCTGGCAGGTTTGTTCGTCGGGATGCTAGCGGCTGCTCTTACAGAGGTTTTAAATGTCCTGCCAATTTTGGCAAAACGAATCGGGCTCAGAAGTAAAATCATTATTCTGTTAATGGCCATCGTGATTGGGAAAATCGCGGGATCCTTATTTCATTGGCTGTACTTTATTGACCATTCATAAGGAGGTTTCAAGATGACAAACATAAAAGAAAATTACAAATCAAAAGTGAAAACATATCAGCCTAAGCCGCCTTACGTCTGGAACTGTGTAAAAGCCTTTTTAGTGGGCGGACTGATTTGTGCAATCGGGCAAGGTCTGCAAAATTTTTATATCCATTTTTTTGATTTCAATGAAAAAACTGCGGGGAATCCAACAGCTGCAACGCTGATATTAATTTCTGCCCTGCTTACAGGGTTCGGCATCTATGACAGAATCGGACAATTCGCAGGCGCAGGTTCAGCCGTACCTGTCACAGGTTTTGCCAACAGTATGGCAAGCGCGGCTCTTGAATATAAAAGCGAAGGATTAGTGCTTGGAGTAGCGACAAATATGTTTAAACTGGCAGGAAATGTTATTGTTTTCGGAGTTGTAGCTGCATACATCGTTGGAATGATTCGGTTTGCTTTTGAGAAACTGATGTCATAGGAGGAGAAGAAAATGAAATTAACAGGAAAGCAAACCTGGGTATTTGAACATCCCATATTTGTCAACTCAGCGGGAACGGCAGCAGGACCAAAGGAAAAAGACGGACCGCTCGGCTCTTTATTTGATAAAACCTATGACGAAATGCATTGTAATCAAAAAAGCTGGGAAATGGCGGAACGGCAGCTGATGGAAGACGCTGTTAATGTTGCGCTTCAAAAAAACAATCTGACAAAAGATGATATTGACCTATTGCTGGCAGGCGACTTGCTGAACCAAAACGTGACGGCTAACTATGTGGCAAGACACTTGAAAATCCCATTTCTTTGTATGTTTGGCGCCTGTTCAACATCAATGGAAACAGTGGCTGTCGCATCAGCCTTAGTTGATGGCGGGTTTGCCAAAAGGGCACTCGCTGCCACCAGCAGTCACAATGCAACTGCGGAAAGACAGTTTCGCTATCCGACAGAATACGGAGGCCAAAAACCGGACACTGCTACCTCCACTGTAACCGGAAGCGGTGCAGTTGTCATCAGTCAGACACCGGGTGATATCCAAATCACAAGTGCGACTGTCGGAAAGGTTTCTGATTTAGGAATTACAGACCCTTTTGATATGGGATCGGCTATGGCTCCGGCTGCAGCTGATACGATTAAGCAGCACTTTAAAGATCTCAACCGGACAGCGGATGATTATGATCTAATCCTGACAGGTGACCTGTCAGGCGTCGGTTCTCCAATCGTAAAAGACATCTTAAAAGAAGATGGATATCCAGTCGGCACAAAGCATGATGATTGCGGGCTTCTGATTTACACTCCGGATCAGCAGGTCTTTGCCGGGGGGAGCGGCTGTGCTTGTTCAGCGGTTGTCACCTACTCTCATATTTTTAAGCAGCTGAGAGAAGGAAAATTAAACCGTGTATTTGTCGTAGCGACCGGGGCACTATTAAGCCCGACAATGATCCAGCAAAAAGAAACCATCCCGACTATCGCCCACGGGGTTGTATTTGAGCGTGCAGGAGGTGCATCTTAACATGGACTACCTTTTGGCTTTTGTCTGCGGCGGGGCCATTTGTATCGTCGGCCAGCTGCTCTTGGATATTTTTAAATTGACGCCAGCTCATGTCATGACATCATTTGTTGTAATCGGTGCAATATTAGATGGTTTCGGCATTTACGATAAATTTATTGAATTTGCCGGAGGAGGCGCCACCGTTCCGATCGTCAGCTTCGGTCACAGTCTTCTGCACGGCGCCATGCATCAGGCGCATATACACGGATTTATCGGAATCGGCATGGGGATTTTTGAGCTGACCTCGGCCGGTATCTCAGCCGCTATTCTTTTCGCCTTTATCGTAGCTGTTATTTTCAAACCGAAAGGATAATGCCGACATGACGACAAAACGCAAGGTCATACTGGTAACAGACGGGGATGTTTATGCCGCTAAAACAATTGAATACGCCGCAAGCAAAGTGGGAGGTCGATGCATTTCACAATCAAAAGGGAATCCTTCCACCCGCAGCGGCGCCGAGCTTGTCAAGCTGATCGCCTCAGCACCGTATGATCCTGTATTTGTCATGTTTGACGACTCCGGCCTTCAAGGAGAGGGTCCGGGAGAAGCCGCTCTAACCTATGTCGCAACCCATCCGTCTATTGAAGTGCTCGGTGTGATTGCGGTCGCGTCAAAAACACATCAGGCTGAATGGACCAGGGTCGATGTAAGCATTGACCGCAATGGAGAAATAACTGAATACGGCGTCGATAAAGTCGGGGAAAGAGAATTTGATGACCACAGAATGAGTGGAGATACAGTCTATTGCCTTGATAAACTTGATCTCCCGCTTATTGTCGGTATCGGGGATATCGGCAAAATGGGCAGAAAAGACGATATCTCAAAAGGGTCGCCAATCACCATGAAAGCGGTCGAGTTTATTTTAGAAAGGAGCGGGTATCATGCCGGACCACAAGGAAGAGAAAATTCGGGTTTATCGGAATCCAGCTAAAAATGAAGAGTATTTCAAAAACCGTGTTGGGATGGGGACGAGCTATGATGTAGGTGTTCGCAAGCTCACGATTTTAGATAGAGAGATCCAGCTTTACTATCTAAATGGATTATGCGATACAGCCTATATTATTCATTTAATGAGAGAGCTTGTGGCCATTAACAATCGGAAAGAAGACCCTGAAGAGCTGGTCGACATCGTCGAAAACAGGCTGCTTAACGCCCAGGTCGAAAAAGTAAAAACCTTGGATGAAACCACCGACCAAGTGCTGTCTGGGCTCGTCGCTGTCATTGTTGAAGGTGCAGGCTTCGCATTTATAATTGACGTCAGAAGCTATCCGGGCAGAAACCCGGAAGAACCTGATACGGAAAAGGTAGTCAGAGGAGCCAGAGACGGATTTGTTGAAAATATCGTCGTCAATACGGCCCTTCTCAGAAGGCGGATCAGAGACGAGCGCCTTCGAGTCAAGATGACTAAAGTTGGTGAGCGGTCAAAGACGGATTTAAGCATTTGTTATATAGAAGATATAGCTGATCCGGATCTGGTTGAGATCGTAGAAAAAGAAATTGCATCCATTGATGTCGATGGATTAACAATGGCAGACAAAACTGTCGAGGAATTCATTGTTAATCAAAGCTATAATCCTTTTCCGCTCGTGCGCTATACAGAAAGACCGGATGTGGCCGCAAATCATGTTCTAGAAGGCCATGTCATCATTATAGTGGACACATCGCCGAGTGTGATCATTACCCCGACGACTTTATTTCACCATGTGCAGCATGCTGAAGAATATAGGCAGGCGCCTTCAGTCGGGACCTTTTTAAGATGGGTAAGATTTTTCGGTATTCTTGCTTCTACTTTATTTCTTCCGATCTGGTTTCTCTTTGTGCTTCAGCCTGATCTGCTCCCGGACAATATGAAATTTATCGGTTTAAATAAAGATACGCATATCCCGATCATCCTGCAGATATTTTTAGCTGACTTAGGAATCGAGTTTCTCAGAATGGCTGCCATTCACACCCCGACGGCTTTATCGACAGCAATGGGTTTAATTGCCGCTGTTCTGATCGGGCAGATTGCGATTGAGGTCGGCCTTTTTTCTCCTGAGGTAATTCTGTACGTCTCACTTGCGGCGATTGGAACCTTTACGACGCCTAGTTATGAATTAAGCTTGGCAAACAAAATGAGCCGTCTTGTCCTCATGATACTCGTTGCCTTATTTCATATAAAAGGGCTCGTCATCGGATTTACAGTGCTAATTATTGCCATGGCAAGCATCAAATCCCTTCAGACACCGTACTTATGGCCGCTGATTCCCTTTAACGGAAAGGCGCTGTGGCAGGTTCTTGTCCGCACAGCGAAACCTGGCGCAAAAGTAAGACCCAGTATCGTTCACCCCAAAAATCGTTTAAGACAGCCTACCAATTCATAATCGCATTGAAACTGACTGAAGAGTATGATAATGTATGTCTTAATTATGAAGGGACAGTCCATAAAACTGTCCTTTCATCCATAAGCGGAGAAAGAGGGAATGACATTGTTCTTACACGGCACAAGCAGACAAAATCAACATGGTCATTTAGAAATCGGAGGTGTGGATGCTCTCTATTTAGCGGAGAAATATGGTACACCTCTTTACGTATATGATGTGGCTTTAATACGTGAGCGTGCTAAAAGCTTTAAGCAGGCGTTTATTTCTGCAGGGCTGAAAGCACAGGTGGCATATGCGAGTAAAGCATTCTCATCAGTCGCAATGATTCAGCTCGCTGAGGAAGAGGGACTTTCTTTAGATGTCGTATCCGGAGGAGAGCTATATACGGCTGTTGCGGCAGGCTTTCCGGCAGAACGCATCCACTTTCATGGAAACAATAAGAGCAGGGAAGAACTGCGGATGGCGCTTGAGCACCGCATCGGCTGCATTGTGGTGGATAATTTCTATGAAATTGCGCTTCTTGAAGACCTATGTAAAGAAACGGGTCACTCCATCGACGTTCTTCTTCGGATCACGCCCGGAGTAGAAGCGCATACGCATGACTACATTACAACGGGCCAGGAAGATTCAAAGTTTGGTTTCGATCTTCATAACGGACAAACTGAACGGGCCATTGAACAAGTATTACAATCGGAACACATTCAG
This sequence comes from Bacillus sp. LJBS17, assembly GCF_019334685.1. Lineage (NCBI taxonomy): Bacteria > Bacillati > Bacillota > Bacilli > Caryophanales > Bacillaceae > Bacillus > Bacillus sp. LJBS17. The sequence continues at coordinate 2,396,929 of NZ_CP079759.1, read as the reverse complement.
CTGCTGGGTGTCCATTGCCATATCGGCTCGCAAATCTTTGATACGGCCGGTTTTGTGTTAGCAGCGGAAAAAATCTTCAAAAAACTAGACGAGTGGAGAGATTCATATTCATTTGTATCCAAGGTGCTGAACCTTGGAGGAGGTTTCGGCATTCGTTATACGGAAGATGATGAACCGCTTCATGCCACTGAATACGTTGAAAAAATTATTGAAGCTGTGAAAGAAAATGCTTCCCGTTACGGTTTTGACATCCCGGAAATTTGGATCGAACCGGGCCGTTCTCTCGTGGGAGACGCAGGCACAACCCTTTATACGGTTGGCTCTCAAAAAGAAGTGCCGGGTGTCCGCCAATATGTGGCTGTAGACGGAGGCATGAACGACAATATTCGTCCTGCGCTTTACCAAGCTAAATATGAAGCTGCGGCAGCCAACAGGATCGGAGAAGCGCATGACAAAACGGTATCAATTGCCGGAAAGTGCTGTGAAAGCGGAGATATGCTGATTTGGGATATTGACTTGCCGGAAGTAAAAGAAGGCGATCTTCTTGCCGTTTTTTGTACAGGCGCTTATGGATACAGCATGGCCAACAATTATAACCGTATTCCGAGACCCGCCGTTGTATTTGTCGAAAACGGTGAGGCTCATTTAGTCGTGAAGCGAGAAACATACGAAGATATTGTAAAACTTGATCTGCCATTTAAAACGGGTGTAAAGCAATAAAAGAAAGCGCCGATTTTTCGGCGCTTTTCTTATTTGAATATAGATACAATCGCATTCCAGGTAGATACGAAGAAATCAATGACTTTCTGGATGAAGTTTTTGCCTTCATCTGATTCTATGAATTTCGTAATCTTATCTTTGGCTTTATCAAGCTGGTCACTGACTTGTCCCCAGTCAATGTCAGCATTTTTCATCTTATTGAATAGGGAGACAAGCTGATTCTTTTGGCTGTCAGTAAGTGTGACGTTTAAATCAGAAGCTGCGTCGTCCACTTGTTTTTCGATGTCAGCTTTATTATCAGGCACCCCGTTTTTAGCAAACTCTTCTTTGATTTTTGCAATTAGGGCTGATGCATTTTCGTTACCGATTTTGTCTCCAAGCTCTGATGTCGTGACAAGCTCTTGGTTGGCGACTTGTTTAACATCCTCCGAGATCGCTTCGTCTGAAGAAACTTCATACGCCTTAATCAATCCAGTTAAAGCCGCAGTCCCGGATACTTCAAACGGTGCTGTAACATACACCTTCGCATCTTTCACACCGGCTGTCATCAGTGCATTCAGGTACATTTCATCTGTGATGCCGCTGATATTATGGGTCTCAACATTCAATCCGGAGCCTTTTTTGGCAATGGTGATTGACGAAGAAGAAATCGCTCTCGACCCGATTTGCGCGTTTGATATATATTTTCCTAAATATTCATGTTCTTCTTTATTGGTCACGGTTACCGTTGTGGCATTATCAGGGACATTCATTTCATCAAGCACTTTTTGTTTGTCGGATTCTGACAAATCAGCACCCAGTGTTACAATGACATCTCCAACTGCGGCATCCGCGAGACTGACCTTCGGAACCGTCAGCAGCAAAACGGCCGCTGCCAGCATTCCAATCCAAATTTTCTTCAAAGCAGTTTGACCTCCTTCAATTTCACAAGCAGCTGGATAGTGCTGCTTTGTGAGGACCTGAATCATGAAAAATACAGTTCCGTTAGGTTAGACGGAGATAAAGAGATTCAGGTTTCATTTTTATTTTTTAGTAAAGCCCGGGAGATTCGTTTTCCCCCGAAAGGTGTGGTATAATAGCCGCGACAAGGAGAGACAGGCTATAACCTATCATACATAATCTCCTTTGAAAATTAAAATAAAGAAAGTAGGCATACAATTGAAAACAGGTTACTTTGTATTAGAAGACGGGAACAAAATTGAATTTGAACTTTATCCTGAAGCTGCACCTGGAACTGTTGCAAACTTTGAAAAGCTTGCAAACGAAGGCTTTTATGACGGGCTTACATTCCATCGAGTGATCCCTGGCTTCGTCAGCCAAGGCGGATGCCCGCACGGAACTGGTACTGGCGGCCCAGGATACACAATCAAATGTGAAACAGAAGGAAACCCGCATACACATGAGGCGGGCGCACTTTCTATGGCACATGCCGGAAAAGACACTGGCGGCAGCCAATTTTTCATCGTTCATGAGCCACAGCCTCATTTGAACGGTGTTCACACTGTATTTGGTAAAGTAACAAGCGGATTAGAATTCGCGAAAAACATGTCTAATGGCGACGTCATGAAAGAAGTTCGTGTAGAAGGCTAATCGGCAGGCAAAAGGCTTCCTCTTAGAGAGGAAGCTTTTTTTATTGGCCAAAAATGTTCAATAAAAAACCGCCGAATGCTGATGGCGGTTGGCAAAACCAGGTGTTTAGTTAGTGACCCCCGTGTATTGAATACATTAAAAAGTTTTGGTGACGTTCTGATCAGTAAATTGATGATTAATCATTTTAGCCTTGCTTACAAAGTTATTTTCAAAGACAATTCCTGTGTTTAAACCTCCGGAGCCAAACACAGATTTGGACAAAGTTAAAGGCCTGATCATAAAAGCGCCGCCTACGTTAATTACGCTGTTCCCGGAAACGTTGTTTATATTAATAGGATAATCAATCATACTATTAAGTCTCCTTTCATATCATTCTATTTTTTATATGTATTAGTGCTAGAGTTGATTAGCGTAAACTTAATGGCAAAAATATTTAGGAGATGTCTGTTCGTTGGTATTTTGTGGTAAAATAAATCAAATAAACGTGATGTAATGAAAAGGAGATCGCGATATGGACAACAAAGGCTGTAGAAAATGCGGCAGTACTGAAGCAGGACAAAAAGAAATAGCCACAACCGGCACGGGATTATCAAAGCTGTTTGACGTGCAGCATAACCGATTTCTAGTGGTTTACTGTAAGAACTGCGGATATTCAGAGTTTTATAATAAAGAGTCTTCAACTGCCGGGAATATATTCGATTTATTTTTTGGAGGCTGATCCATGTTTTCGAGCTTGAATGATTTTAAACATATTATGAAAGCAAAAAACGGGGTGCGGTTATCACCTGTGAAATAGGTTGCCGCAAACATTCCAGTAACCTTCATGACGTGAATTGTTTTGTCAAGTGCCATGGGTATCATGTACTGGGAGATCAATGGAATGCAGTAAATGAACAAACTGTTCCTAACCTCATGCCTTATAAACGATCTAAAGATTTAGCATATGAGAACTCTCTTTCTTCTGAGTCCATCGCTTCTGAATTATGCGATTCATTTCCTTCAATATTTGCAGGCCTGGTTATGATCGACAAGAAAAAAATGGGCATGATGTGGGAAGAAGATGAAGATTAACAGTTTTTAAAATCACTTCAATGGTCCTAATGGGATTTTTTTTTGATTCGTGATAACATAAATTGAAGACCGTTGTTTATTGGAGGAAATCAGTTGAAATCAGAAAATGTTTCGAAGAAAAAAACAATATTAGAATGGGCAAAAGCAATTGTGATTGCTGTCGTTCTTGCTTTGCTCATCCGCAACTTTATTTTTGCGCCGTATGTCGTTGACGGTGAATCCATGGAACCTACACTTCACGATCGTGAAAGGGTCTTTGTCAATATGACAGTCAAATACATCGGCGAGTTTGATAGAGGGGACATTGTCGTGTTAAACGGAGATGATGTTCACTATGTCAAACGTATTATCGGCCTTCCCGGCGATACGGTTGAGATGAAAAATGACCAGCTCTATATCAACGGGAAAAAGGTGGACGAACCTTATTTGGCAGCTAATAAAAAGAGAGCGAAACAGGACGGTAAACCTTTGACCGATGATTTCGGCCCGGTTAAAGTGCCTGATAACAAGTATTTTGTGATGGGTGACAATCGTCGGAATTCCATGGACAGCCGTAACGGACTTGGCCTCTTCACGAAAAAACAAATTGCGGGTACGTCAAAGTTTGTTTTCTACCCGTTTAATGAAATGCGCAAAACAAATTAGGATCAAGCAGTTTCCCATTGGGGCTGCTTTTTTTATATCTTTTTTACGGTCATCCCCTAAAAACAGAACATAAATTCGTATATCTATAGAAAAGAAATTTTTGCAGAAATGTGAAACATATTCCCGTTATGCATCGTTATATTAATAATTTACGAGAATTTACGGTTTTTTATTCATGAAAAAAAGGAATAACTCATATGAATGAATAGATTCATATTGGCTGGAGGTTTAGAAATGGGAAGAATAAAAACCAAGATTACCATTCTGTTAGTGCTTTTGCTTTTACTTGCAGGCGGTTATATGTACATAAATGATGTTGAGCTGAAGGATGTTCCGACAGCAATTGGACAAACCTTGTCCTCGGAAGAAGAGGAATACACCATCCAGGAATATAAAGTGACGAAAATTGACGGCTCAGAGTATCATGGAGTAGCAGAAAACGGAACGAAAATCATCTTCAACGGAAAAAAATTAAATCAGGATTTATCTGATATAAAAGAAGGTGACAAGATTAAGGCTTACTTCAGCAAATCAAAGCGGATCGACGGATTAATCAAGGTTGCAAAAGTGAATGATTAACAAAACATCACCTTTCGGATCGAAGGGTGATGTTTTGTTTTTCTCAAATTGTAAGTTTATTTCATTGCGTACTTTAAAAAGGATCGCTATAATAGCCAATAAGGACAAATGAATAAAGATTGTATCCTTCGGGGCAGGGTGGAAATCCCGACCGGCGGTAGTAAAGCACATTTGCTTTAGAGCCCGTGACCCGTGTGCATAAGCACGCGGTGGATTCAGTTTAAGCTGAAGCCGACAGTGAAAGTCTGGATGGGAGAAGGATGATGAACCGCTATGCAAATGGTTCAAAAATGCATAGTGCTATTTCCTATTGCGTAAAATACCTAAAGCCCCGGATTTTTTATAAATTCGGGGCTTTTTTGACGGTAAATAACAAAAGAGGGGAGGGAAACAAATGGAAGAGTATTATATGAAGCTGGCATTAGATCTTGCGAAGCAGGGCGAAGGACAGACCGAATCCAATCCGCTCGTCGGCGCTGTTGTCGTAAAGGACGGACAAATTGTCGGAATGGGCGCCCATTTAAAATATGGTGAAGCTCATGCAGAAGTTCATGCCATCCATATGGCAGGAGCACATGCAGAGGGTGCCGACATTTACGTTACACTTGAACCGTGCAGCCATTACGGAAAAACACCGCCATGTGCAGAATTGATTATCAACTCTGGCATCAAAAGAGTGTTCATGGCGATGAGAGATCCTAATCCGCTTGTGGCTGGAAGAGGGATCAGCATGATGAAAGAAGCCGGCATTGAGGTAAGGGAAGGCATCCTGGCAGACCAGGCGGAGAGGCTGAATGAAAAATTTCTGCACTTTATGAGGACAGGCCTTCCGTACGTCACGCTAAAAGCGGCTGCCAGCCTTGACGGCAAGATAGCTACCAGCAAGGGTGACAGCAAATGGATCACGTCAGAGGCTGCAAGACAGGATGCTCAGCAATACAGGAAAACACACCAAAGCATTTTAGTCGGAGTTGGCACAGTGAAAGCCGACAATCCGAGCTTAACCTGCAGACTGCTGAATGTAACAAAACAGCCGGTTCGGGTCATACTTGATACCGTACTCTCGATTCCTGAGGACGCTAAAGTGATTTGCGATCAAATAGCGCCGACATGGATTTTTACGACGGCACGCGCAGACGAGGAAAAGAAAAAACGGCTTTCAGCTTTCGGAGTGAACATATTTACACTTGAAACCGAGCGCATTCAAATTCCCGATGTTTTGAAGATCCTAGCGAAAGAAGGCATCATGTCGGTGTATGTGGAAGGCGGTTCAGCTGTTCACGGAAGCTTTGTCAAAGAAGGCTGTTTTCAAGAAATCATCTTCTATTTTGCCCCTAAACTAATCGGAGGAACGCATGCTCCCAGCTTAATCTCCGGTGAAGGTTTTCAATCAATGAAAGATGTCCCCTTATTACAATTCACTGATATAACCCAAATCGGCCGTGATATCAAACTGACGGCAAAACCGACAAAGGAATAGGATGGTGACCATGTTTACAGGAATTATCGAAGAAACAGGCACAATCGAATCCATGAAAAAAGCAGGGCATTCAATGGCCTTAACTATTAAATGCTCAAAGATTTTAGAGGATGTTCATCTTGGCGACAGCATTGCAGTGAACGGCATTTGTCTGACTGTCACTGATTTTACAAAAAATCAATTCACAGTGGATGTTATGCCTGAAACAGTCAAAGCTACGTCACTGAATGATTTAACAAAAGGAAGCAAAGTAAATCTGGAAAGAGCGATGGCGGCAAACGGCCGTTTCGGAGGCCATTTCGTCTCAGGCCATGTCGACGGAACTGCGGAAATCACACGAATTGAAGAGAAAAGCAACGCAGTTTACTATGATTTAAAAATGGACCCATCATTAACAAAAACATTGGTTTTAAAGGGATCAATTACTGTGGATGGCGTGAGCTTAACCATATTCGGCCTGACAGAAGACACAGTGACGATCTCCTTAATACCGCATACAATCAGCGAAACGATCTTTTCAGAAAAAACGATCGGCTCTAAAGTGAATATCGAATGCGATATGATCGGAAAATATATGTATCGATTTTTGCATAAAGCCAATGAAAATAAGACCCAACAAACCATTACAAAAGCCTTCTTAAGCGAAAACGGCTTTTAGAGAGGAAGATTTGCATGTTTCATCCGATAGAAGAAGCACTGGACGCTTTAAAAAAAGGCGAAGTCATCATCGTTGTAGATGATGAAGACAGAGAAAATGAAGGAGACTTTGTGGCTCTTGCCGAGCATGCAACGCCTGAAGTCATTAACTTTATGGCGACACATGGGAGAGGACTGGTCTGCACGCCGCTCAGTGAGGAAATCGCAGACAGGCTTGATCTTCACCCTATGGTTGAGCATAATACAGATTCTCACCACACTGCATTTACCGTAAGCATAGACCATCGTGAAACGAAAACAGGTATCAGCGCTCAAGAAAGATCTTTTACCGTTCAAGCATTGCTGGACAGCAAATCCGTGCCATCTGATTTTCAGCGTCCGGGGCACATTTTTCCGCTGATTGCGAAAAAAGGAGGTGTCCTGAAAAGAGCGGGCCATACAGAAGCTGCTGTTGATCTTGCTGAAGCTTGCGGATCTCCAGGAGCCGGCGTCATTTGTGAAATTATGAATGAAGACGGAACGATGGCGAGAGTGCCTGAGCTTATTGAAATTGCGAAAAAGCATCAATTAAAAATGATCACCATTAAGGATTTGATTCAATACCGTTACAATCTGACAACACTTGTCGAGCGTGAAGTTGACATTACGCTGCCTACTGATTTTGGGACATTTAAGGTTTATGGATACACAAATGAGGTAGATGGAAAAGAGCATGTCGCATTTGTGATGGGAGATGTGCCGTTCGGAGAAGAACCGGTATTGGTCCGGGTGCATTCAGAATGTCTCACAGGTGACGTGTTTGGCTCTCATCGCTGTGATTGTGGACCGCAGCTGCACGCCGCGCTGAACCAAATTGCCGCAGAAGGCCGTGGAGTGCTTCTGTACTTGCGCCAAGAAGGACGAGGCATCGGTTTAATCAATAAATTAAAAGCTTATAAGCTTCAGGAACAGGGTTATGACACCGTAGAAGCCAATGAGGCGCTTGGATTCTTGCCGGATCTTCGCAACTATGGCATCGGAGCACAAATTTTACGCGACCTCGGTGTCCGGAATATGAAGCTTTTGACGAATAATCCGCGAAAAATCGCAGGCCTTGAAGGCTACGGACTCAGTATTTCAGAAAGAGTGCCGCTTCAAATGGAGGCGAAAGAACACAATAAAAAATATTTGCAAACCAAAATGAACAAGCTAGGTCATTTACTTCATTTCTAATCACAAATATCACAAAAAAGGATGGGAATCATATGAATATCATACAAGGAAATTTAGTTGGTACAGGTCTTAAAATCGGAATCGTAGTAGGAAGATTTAATGATTTTATTACGAGCAAGCTGCTGAGCGGAGCAGAAGATGCGCTGCTCAGACATGGCGTAGACACAAATGATATTGATGTGGCTTGGGTTCCAGGCGCATTTGAAATACCGTTTGCTGCGAAAAAAATGGCGGAAACAAAAAAATATGATGCTATTATCACATTGGGCACTGTCATCAGAGGCGCGACGACACATTACGATTATGTCTGCAATGAAGCTGCAAAAGGCATCGCGCAAGCAGCAAACACTACTGGTGTACCTGTCATCTTTGGAATTGTAACAACTGAAAACATCGAACAGGCTATCGAGCGTGCCGGCACAAAAGCGGGCAACAAAGGTGTAGATTGTGCTGTTTCTGCCATTGAAATGGCAAATTTAAACCGCTCATTTGAATAATTTGCTGAAAACAGTTTAAAAATATGGCGAAAATGATATAATGTGAGAAAACGGATCACCTATTCGTATCCGTTAATAGCAGACTGGACATTTTGGATATAGAGGGGTTTTTATGCTAATTCGTTATAAAAAATCGTTTGAAAAGATTGCGATGGGGCTTCTTTCGTTTATGCCGAATGAAAAAGACCTTAAGCAGCTTCAGCAGACAATTAAGGACTACGAAACGGATACAGACCGCCAGCTCTTTCTTTGGAAAGAGGACGAGGATATCGTCGGAGCAATCGGAGTCGAAAAAAAGGATTCTGAGGTTGAGATCCGGCATATCAGTGTGAATCCTTCTCATCGCCATCAAGGAATCGGAAAACAGATGATGGATGCTTTAAAGCATTTATTCAAAACGCAAGTACTGGTTCCAAATGAATTAACGCAGAGCTTTTTCGAACGTTGTCAAGGTCAGCAGGATCAAGACATTTCATACAATAATTAAGCAGAGGCTGTAATCAGCCTCTGCTTTAGTTTGATGACAAAATCCGAAAACAGTTTTGTTTTAGGTTTTTGTCATCCTTTCAGCGCGATTGAAAACCCTTGAAGTCTAGGAAAGCTGAGCATTGGAGCGGAGCGAATGTTTTCATTCGTGAGCACCAACGCACAGGCTTGACAACGAATGCGAGGGTTTGTCGACACGCTGAGCAGAGGCTGTCATCAGTCTCTGCTTTTTTTTCTGCGTTCTATTTCTTTTTCACGTTCACGGATGACGTCAGTCCGATCCCGCAAACGGTGTTTGTCGATAAGAAATATGTTCCTGAGTGCACTGGGCTGTCCCCATGTATACTTTTTTTTCCTGCATTCGATCCTGCATGCTTCCTCCAGTTTCTCATCTTTGATTGGCAGCATAATGCTTTTATAGGCAGAGCCCGTCTCGATTTGTTCGTAAACCGATTGCATAAGTTCGAGCAAACGGCCATGATCAAGCCCTAAGTCTTCGACTGCCCGGTGTTCTGCTTGAAGAATCCGGATGCTGTTCGCCATCAGTCTTTTTGCCCCGGCTGTATTCTGCCTTCTGTGATGATATAAAGCCACTGCAAGCTGAATAAAGCCCACCCAATAGCGTTTTCGTTTCTTTGGCGGATCTTCCTTCCAATATTCTTCTAATATTTCATGGCATTCAAAATAATCCCGTGTCGCGTGAAACTCAACGAGATAATCTATATAAGCTTTCGGATACAAGGTGTTTCCTCCTTTAATGTGCTTTTAGTGTACCATAGAAGGGATAAAAGGAAAAAAGAACGCTCGGCCTCTATTGCTTCTTAGAAAGGAAAACCAGAAGCTAAGGCTTTTTCTCCCGCTTCTGCGCTCCGAGCAAACACCTCTCGTGTTTTGAATATTCTGTACAAACTTGTTCAAAACAGGAAATGAAATAGTATTGGACGAGAGCTTTTTGGTGGCTTATACTATAGGGTAGCCAGTTTTTCCGGCAATGAGAGTGATACTTGAAAATGGTGAGATGATGGAAGAATATCAAGTGAAAATTGATACGTTTGAGGGCCCATTGGACCTGCTGCTTCATTTAATCAATCGTCTTGAAATTGACATATATGATATACCTGTGGCGAAGATCACTGAACAATATTTATTATATGTACATACGATGCGTGTGCTTGAGCTCGACATTGCCAGCGAGTATTTGGTTATGGCTGCCACGCTGCTCAGCATTAAAAGCAGAATGCTGCTCCCGAAGCAAGAGGAGGAGCTTTTTGAAGATGAATTACTTGAAGAAGAAGATCCGCGGGAGGAACTGATTGAAAAGCTGATTGAGTATCGAAAATATAAAGATGCGGCGAAGGATTTAAAAGAACGGGAAGAAGAAAGACAAAAATCGTTCACGAAACCGCCGAGTGATTTGAGTGAATATGCAAAAGAAGTAAAACAGTCTGAGCAAAAGCTCTCTGTCACGGTCTATGATATGATCGGAGCTTTTCAAAAAGTGCTGAAACGCAAAAAAATAAACAGGCCGATGGAAACAACAATTACAAGACAGGACATACCAATCGAAGCCAGAATGAACGAAATCGTGCACAGCTTGAAATCTAGAGGAACGAGAATCAACTTTATGGATCTGTTTCCATATGAGCAAAAAGAACATTTAGTAGTGACCTTTCTAGCTGTTCTCGAGCTGATGAAAAATCAGCTGGTCCTCATTGAACAGGAGCACAATTTTTCAGATATTTACATTACGGGGAGTGAATCCATTCATGGGGCTTGATATCGTGAATTGGAAAGCTATTGTGGAAGCCCTTCTTTATGCGGCAGGCGATGAAGGGCTTACAAAAAAGCAGCTGTTAACAGTGCTTGAAATCGAAGAGCCTGAACTGAACACGATCATGGCGGATGTGGCGGACGAATACCGCGGAGATACACGAGGGATTGAACTTATTGAGTATGCAGATACGTACATGCTCTCTACCAAAAAAGACTTTGCGCCTTACTTGAAAAAACTGATTGAAGTGCCGTCAAAGGGCCTTTCTCAAGCATCTTTAGAAGTACTGGCCATTGTTTCATACAAACAGCCAATTACGAGAGCAGAAATTGAAGAAATCAGAGGAGTAAAATCAGAGCGGATTTTACACAGTCTTGTCGCGAAGGCGCTATTGTGTGAAGTAGGGCGTGCCGATGGTCCGGGGCGGGCCATTTTATACGGTACTACGCCGACTTTTCTTGAACAATTCGGTCTGAAAACGCTGGACGAGCTTCCGCCGCTGCCTGAAAATGCGGAAGAAGACGTTCTTCAAGAAGAAGCAGATTTATTTTTTGAAAACTTTAACCAAACCTTCGAAGATATAAAATAGAAGTTTAATGAATCGCGCTTTTTCATCATCATAAGATATAAGGAAGAAGCTATCATGAAAGAAGCAAAATGTGAGAGACAAAGACATGAGGGGAAGATACCAAACGAAATGGGACATTCGATTGTGCGAGCGCAGACTCAAAAAACAGGCGAATTCTTATCAATGGTTGTCAATACCGTGAACGATTACCTAAATCAAACGACGCTTGAGTCCTTACAGGCTGAATTGCCTATTGAAAAAGGATACTGCTGTGATGTGCTGAGCACTCTGAGAAGAATGGCAGTATTTTGTGAAGGAGGCGCAGAAGCGTGCCGCCGTCTCCTGATGCAGGAGCCTTTTCAGGAAGCCAGAGCGGAAAAAACACTTTATAATGTGTATCACCAATGCATTGAAGAGTTCTTTATGCCGAAAAAAGACACGTGGTGTGAAAATAGCCGGGCGTCTTATACCGGGGTCAGCGCAATTGAGTTTTATCATGCTGTTCCTGCGTCGCTTGAGCAATTATTATTGCCGTTGAGCGCGGCCTTTCTGAAGATGAGGGAAGAGCTGGCTCATTACGAAGCGTCCGGATCAAGCATGGCGCCAATCAGATAACGTTTACTCTCCCTTTTTCAGGGAGAGTTTTTTTATGTTTGCTTCCAGAAATATAATTGTTATTCATAACTGATGGACATGCGCATAAACTTGTACAAACCACCACAAGGACGTGAGCAAACATGCGCATTTTCAAAAAAGCAGTATTCGTGATCATGATTTCTTTTCTTATTGCAACCGTAAATGTGAATACAGCACATGCTGCTATAGATGTCAGTGCAAAAAGCGCGATCATTATTGACGGTGCGTCAGGCAGAGTGTTATATGCCAAGGATGAGCATCAAAAAAGGCGGATCGCGAGCATCACAAAAATTATGACCGCCGTCCTCGCCATCGAATCCGGCAAAATGGATCAAACGGTGACGGTTTCGGCAAATGCTGTCAGAACAGAAGGCTCCGCCATTTATTTAACAGAAGGTCAAAAAGTGAAGCTAAAAGATCTTGTGTATGGCCTGATGCTAAGATCAGGAAACGACGCCGCTGTCGCGATTGCTGAGCATGTCGGTGGGAGCCTCGATGGGTTTGTTTATATGATGAATCAAAAAGCCGAGCAGCTTGGTATGAAAAACACCCGTTTTCAAAACCCGCACGGATTGGACGACCATGAAAATCATTATTCAACAGCCTATGACATGGCCATTTTAACTAAGTATGCTATGAAGCTGAAAGACTATCAAAAGATTTCAGGCACAAAAATATACAAAGCGGAAACGATGGAAAGCGTATGGAAAAACAAAAATAAACTGCTGACCATGCTATATCCGTACAGCACAGGAGGAAAAACAGGCTATACAAAACTTGCAAAACGGACACTGGTCTCTACGGCTTCAAAGGACGGCATTGACCTGATAGCCGTCACCATTAATGACCCTAATGATTGGGATGACCATATGAAGATGTTTAACTATGTGTTTGAGCATTATCAAACCTATTTAATTGCAAAAAAAGGGGATATTCCAAAGCTGAAAGGCACATTTTATGAATCGAAGGCTTTTATCAAACGTGATATCACCTATTTGCTGACTGAAGAGGAAAAAGAAGATGTGAAAATTAATACCACACTGCTCAAGCCGAAAAAAGCATGGGAAAAAGATGCCTCGAAAATCCCTGACATCGTAGGGCACATGGAGATCATGTTCAACGATGCAACCATCGCAAAAGTGCCGATCTATTATGAAAATGAGCGGCATCAAAAACCGAAGAAACAATTTTTTGAAACGTTTAAATCAATCTTTCTGAATGCGGCAGGCGGAGCAAAATGGTCAATATAATTTGGGTCAGTTTAACCGTGATCGGACTCGTTTTTGCGATGTGCAACGGAACTCTGCAAGATGTAAATGAAGCCGTGTTTAAGGGTGCGAAAGAAGCGATTACGATTTCATTTGGATTGATGAGCGTGCTTGTTTTCTGGCTTGGCTTAATGAAAATCGCCGAGCAGTCAGGGCTTTTGGATATTTTCAGCCGGATGTGCAGGCCTTTTATATCTAAACTGTTCCCTGATATACCGCCGGATCACCCGGCGATGGGCTATATTTTATCTAATCTTATGGCGAATTTCTTCGGCCTCGGAAATGCAGCAACTCCGCTTGGCATTAAAGCAATGGAACAAATGAAAAAGCTGAATGGAAACCGATCGGAAGCAAGCCGGTCAATGATTACTTTTTTAGCTGTTAATACGTCCTGCATCACACTCATCCCGACAACGGTGATCGCTGTCCGAATGGCTTATTCCTCCAAAACGCCGACAGATATCGTCGGGCCAAGCATTTTGGCAACGCTTATTTCCGGAATCGGTGCCATTATCATTGATCGGTATTTTTATTACCGCCGCAAAAAGAAGGGAAGGTGAGCGGATGGAAATCATCAACTGGCTGTCTTTAGCCATGATTCCAATCATTATTGCCGGAATTCTTCTTTATGGAACGATCAAAAAGGTTCCAACATATGAATCGTTTGTCGAAGGCGGGAAAGAGGGGATAGAAATTGCCTTTTCCATTATCCCCTATTTAGTCGGAATGCTTGTCGCTATAACTGTTTTCAGATCATCAGGCGCGCTTGATTTTATAATGGATCTTTTAAAACCGGCTTTCTCCGCTATCGGCATTCCTGCTGAAGTAGTGCCGCTTGCTCTGATCCGCCCGATCTCCGGTACGGCCGCTCTCGGAATGACGACCGATTTAATTGCAGTATACGGGCCCGATTCCTTTATCGGCAGGCTGGCTTCCGTCATGCAGGGATCTACAGATACAACGCTTTACGTACTGACTGTGTATTTCGGAGCAGTGGGCATTAAAAAAATGGGTGATGCATTAAAGGTGGGACTTCTTGCAGATTTAATCGGCGTAGTTGCATCTATCATCATCGTTACGTTATTATTTGGGAGCGCCTGAAAACGGCGTTTTTTTTAGATTTGGCATAGGAATTTGAAAAAGCTTGTTTGTTAAGGTTGAAAAAAGTAAGATAATACTTGAGGTGAAAGACATGGAAAGACTGCAAAAAGTGATTGCTCATGCCGGAGTTGCGTCGCGCAGAAAGGCAGAAGAGCTGATTAAAGAAGGAAAAGTAAAGGTGAATGGCAAAGTAGTAACAGAGCTAGGTGTTAAGGTCACCGGTTCTGATCAGATTGAGGTAAACGGGTTAAAGGTTGAACGCGAAGAGCCGGTTTACTTTCTCTTATATAAACCAAGAGGCGTTATTTCCGCAGCGCAAGATGATAAAGGACGCAAAGTGGTGACGGACTTTTTTAAAAATATTCCGCAGCGCATTTATCCGATTGGGCGTCTGGACTATGATACGAGCGGTCTTTTGCTTTTAACCAATGACGGCGAATTCGCCAATAAGCTGATGCACCCTAAGTATGAAATAGACAAAACATACGTGGCGAAGGTGAAAGGAATCCCGCCTAAAGAGCTGCTCAGAAAGCTGGAGCGCGGAATTAGGCTGGAGGAAGGCAAAACAGCGCCTGCTAAAGCGAAGCTGCTGTCCTTGGATAAGAAAAAGCAGACAAGCATTATTCAGCTGACGATCCATGAGGGACGCAACAGACAGGTGCGCCGCATGTTTGAAGCGATCGGACATGAGGTAATCAAGCTGAAGCGTGAGGAATACGCGTTTTTAAACCTGCGAGGCCTGCACACGGGCGATGCCAGAGAGCTTACGCCTCACGAAGTAAAAAGGCTCAGAGCACTGGCGGATCACGGTAAAAACGCTTTCTAAATTTCACATAACCTTCAAAAAGTAAGAAATGTGAAATGAACGTGCAATGATATAATTGAATGGATCTGCAATAGGGGGAAGGGGGCAGTGGACAATGAAGAAAAAAAGGCGTTTATTCATTCGGACCGGCATCCTTCTCGTTTTAATCTGCGCACTCGGCTATACCATTTACAATGCTGTATTTGCCGGCAAAGAGAGTATATCCGAAGGGTCCGACGCACCGAATTTTGTCCTTGAGGATACGAATGGGAAACGTATCGAGCTCAGTGACTTAAAAGGGAAAGGTGTTTTTTTGAATTTCTGGGGTACATGGTGTGAACCGTGCAAAAAAGAGTTTCCTTATATGGCAAACCAATATAAGCATTTTAAAAGCCAAGGTGTTGAAATTGTCGCTGTAAATGTTGGGGAGTCAAAGATAGCAGTACATAATTTTATGAAATCCTACGGAGTCAATTTCCCGGTTGTTCTGGATACAGATCGCCAAGTGCTTGATGCCTATGACGTATCTCCGCTTCCGACAACCTTTTTGATCAATCCGGAAGGAAAAGTTGTCAAGGTGGTGACCGGCACTATGACAGAAAGCATGATACACGATTATATGAATCTCATAAAACCCGGAGAGACTTCGGGATGAAGCAAGTCAAATGTGAATGCGGACATATAAACCCGGTCGGAACCGTTTTATGCGAATCGTGCGGAAGAGCTCTTCAGGAAACTCAACCTCCGCTCGCTGATATGAGATATGACGGAAGCGCAAGACGTTCGCAAACCTATAACAAAACGATCATCGATAAAATTTGGAATTTCTTTTCCTCGGTTAAGGTGGGAATATGGCTTATCGTCATAACCCTTGCCGCATCAGCGTTCGGCACCATTTTTCCCCAGGAAGCCTATCTGCCTCCGGGCGCACAGGCTGATACTTATTACAAGGAGCAGTACGGCACGTTCGGCCAGCTTTATTATTTGCTCGGGTTTCATCATTTATATGGTTCTTGGTGGTATTTGCTGCTCATTGCCTCGATCGGCATTTCACTTGTGATTTGCAGCCTTGATCGGGTCATTCCGTTGTACAGAGCGTTAAAAAACCAAGGCGTCAGAAGGAGCCCGGCTTTTTTAAGAAGGCAGCGCTTGTTCAGTGAAACAGTTACAGTACTGAACGGGGAATCGAAAGAAAAGATAGTTGCTCTATTAAAGAAAAAACATTATAGAATCAGAGAAAAAGAGGGCAGCATTCTTGCTGAAAAAGGACGCTTTTCCCGCTGGGGCCCGTATGTCAACCATATTGGATTGATCATCTTTCTGATTGGTGCGATGCTGAGATTTGTGCCTGGCATGTACGTCGATGAGACGCTTTGGGTCAGAGAAGGCGAAACCGCAGCAATTCCGGGTACAGACGGAAAATATTATTTAAAAAACAATCAATTCAGCGTAGAGACCTATAACAGCAAAACGGAAAAAAAGGTATTTGCAGATGCCATTGACAGAGTCGGGGACGGTAGAGTGGCAAAGAACTTTCAAACCGATGCCGTACTCTACAAGAGAGAAGGAAAAATTGTTTATGGCGAGAAGCCGAAGCTGAAAAAAGTAACAGAAGAAGACATCCGTGTCAATCAGCCGCTGCGTTTTGATTCTTTTTCCGTTTACCAGGTGGATTACAAAGAGAATCAGCTTGACCAGATGGTGTTCCAGCTGATTGATAAAAAAACAAAAAAATCCTTTGGGAGCCTGAAGATCAACCTTCTGGATCCAGATTCGGTCTATGATCTTGGCAACGGTTACAAGGTGGAAATCGCCAGCTACCTGCCTGACTTCTATTTTAATCAGGACGGAGAGCCGAGCACAAAAACAAAGATCCCTAACAATCCGGCTTTTGTCTTTAATATTATAACGCCGGACAAACCGAAAGGCGAAAAGAGCTTTGTCGCCATCCAAGAAACCATCGAAGGATCAGGCAATAATAAATACAAGCTGAAATTTGACCATGTCGAAACGAAAAACATTACTGGGCTTACAGTCAGAAAGGATCTGACACTCTGGGTGCTTGCTGTCGGCGGAGCCATTTTTATGATCGGTGTTATTCAAGGTATGTACTGGCAGCATCGAAGAATTTGGCTGCACTCACAGGACGGTGCAGTTATGGTAGCGGGGCATACCAATAAAAACTGGTTTGGCCTGAAGAAGGATTTAGCATTTATATTGGCTGATTCCGGACTGACTGAACCGGTGGACCAAAAAGAATTAATCAAAACACAGAAATAGGCGAAAAGGGAGTGATGTCATGGCAGAGCTGAGCGGAAATTTTCTTTATGCGGCCTTTCTTGTGTATTTAATCGCTGTCCCGATCTTCGGCGGGGCCATACGCGGGAATAAAGATAAAAAGGGCAAGCCAAACCGATGGGCCAACATTGGAATCACCCTTTCTATTGTCGGTTTTTTCTGCCACCTTGGATATTTCATCACAAGGTGGGCTGCCAGCGGCCATGCGCCGGTCAGCAATATGTTTGAATTCACCACCGCTTTTGGCATGATGCTTGTTTTGGCGTTTATCATTCTTTATTTTCTCTATAGATTGCCTTCATTAGGCCTGTTTACGCTGTCAATTGCTTTATTGCTGATTGCCTACGCCAGCATGTTTCCGACAGATATCTCGCCTTTAATTCCTTCGCTCCAAAGCAACTGGCTGTATATTCATGTAACAACGGCCGCGCTTGGGCAAGCTATACTTGCCATCAGCTTTGTCGCTGGTGTCATCTTTCTTTTGAAGCATGTAGACCAGACAAAGCCAAGCAAAAAGACCTTCTGGCTTGAAGCGATTATGTTTATCCTGGTCACAACCGTCGCCTTTATTGCAATCACATCAGCATTTCGTCTTGCAGGCTATGAAGCGGAGTTTAACTGGGTGGACAAAAGTAAAGAAAAAAGCGTGATGGTGTACGAAATGCCCGCGCTTGTCGGTCCGCATCAGGGAGAGCTTTTGACCGAAGGAAGAATGGAACCGCTTGTTGATCTTCCCGCGCTTTTCTCAGGCAGAAAAGTGAACACTGTCATTTGGTCATTTGGAGCAGGTCTTGTGTTGTATGGGGCTCTCCGTCTGATCATCAGAAAAAGAATCAGCGCTCTATTACATCCGCTGGTGAAAAACGTCAATCTTGATCTGGTGGATGAGGTTGGGTACAGGGCCGTATCAATCGGATTTCCGATCTTTACACTCGGCGCGCTGATCTTTGCAATGATTTGGGCTCAGCTTGCGTGGACCAGGTTTTGGGGCTGGGACCCTAAGGAAGTATGGGCGCTGATCACATTTTTGTTCTATGCCGCTTACTTGCATTTAAGACTGTCAAGAGGCTGGCACGGTGAGAAGTCAGCATGGCTGGCCGTAATCGGTTTTGCTATTATTATGTTTAATTTAATATTCGTAAATCTTGTGCTTGCCGGACTTCATTCTTATGCATAGTCCTTTGAAAGCGACACAGTTCTCAAACTTTCTCGCGATTTGATAAAATGAAAGTAACAGAAGGAAAGCAGGGGGAAAACATGGACCAAACGAACGAAACAAAAATATTAGTAGTTGATGACGAAGCCAGAATTCGCCGCCTTTTAAGAATGTATCTTGAACGTGAAAATTATGCTATAGATGAAGCTGAAAATGGTGATGAAGCCATTGCCAAAGGGCTTGAATCCAATTATGATTTAATTTTGCTTGATCTGATGATGCCGGGGACTGATGGAATTGAAGTGTGCCGGCAAATTCGTGAAAAAAAAGCGACACCCATTATCATGCTGACCGCAAAAGGAGAAGAAGCAAACCGGGTGCAGGGGTTTGAAGCGGGAACAGATGATTATATTGTTAAGCCGTTCAGCCCGAGAGAAGTCGTGCTGCGTGTAAAGGCCCTTTTGAGAAGAGCATCCCAAACCTCTTATTTCAATGCCAATACACCGACGAAAAATGTGCTCGTGTTTTCACATCTGTCAATAGACCATGATGCTCACCGCGTAACAGCTGATGGAACAGAAGTGAGCCTGACGCCAAAAGAGTATGAGCTTCTATATTTCTTAGCGAAAACGCCTGACAAGGTGTATGATCGGGAAAAGCTTCTGAAAGAAGTGTGGCAATATGAGTTTTTTGGTGATTTACGCACAGTGGACACTCACGTCAAACGCTTGAGAGAGAAGCTGAACAAGGTATCTCCGGAAGCTGCGAAAAAAATTGTCACAGTATGGGGTGTAGGTTATAAATTTGAGGTCGGCGCTGAATGAAATTTTGGAAAAGCGTAGTAGGCAAGCTGTGGTTTACGATCCTTTCACTCGTTTTGATCGTATTGTTCATTTTAACGGTTCTTTTGCTGGAGTTTATTGAAAACTACCATGTGGAAGAAGCCGAGAATGATTTAACACAGCTTGCGAATAAAGTTGCTGTCATCCTAGAAAATCACGAGGACCAGGCATTGGCAAGGTCAATCACTTGGGAGCTCGCTGATAACTTAACAAGCATTGCCATCATCCAGGATGAGAAGAACCACTGGTATTCTCCGAATGATAAAAATCGCCTGTCGTCTATTACGGTTGAGCAAATACAGCATGACAAAGACTTAAATAAAGCTCTCAAAGACCATAAAAAAGTAAGCAAACGGACGGGACTGAGCGATACAGACACGGATAATGAACGCCTGATTGTAGGTGTCCCATATGAAAAAGACGGAAAGAAAGGCATGGTCTTTTTATCCCAGTCTTTGCTTGCCGTTAAAGATACAACAAAACATACTACCCGCTATATTTTTCTTGCCGCTGGAATTGCGATTGTGCTGACCACATTTTTCGCATTCTTTTTATCAAGCAGGGTCACGTACCCTCTCCGAAAAATGAGAGAAGGCGCGCAGGATTTGGCGAAGGGCAAGTTCGATACAAAAATCCCGATTTTAACTCAGGATGAAATCGGTGAACTGGCGACCGCTTTTAATCAAATGGGCCGGCAGCTTAACTTTCATATCAATGCGCTCAATCAAGAAAAAGAGCAGCTTTCTAACATTTTGAGCAGTATGGCTGACGGGGTTATTACCATTAATATTGACGGTACGATTCTTGTGACCAACCCGCCGGCTGAACGTTTTCTTCAGGCTTGGTATTATGAACAGAACATGAATATCAAAGAAGGCGACAACCTTCCGCCTGAAGCAAAAGAGCTGTTTCAAAACGCTGTCAGCACTGAAAAAGAACAAATGATTGAGATGACGCTGCAAGGCAGATCATGGGTGCTTTTGATGTCGCCGCTTTATGCGGAATCGCATGTCAGAGGAGCGGTTGCCGTACTGCGTGACATGACAGAAGAACGCCGCCTTGATAAGCTGCGGGAGGACTTTATCGCAAATGTCAGTCATGAGCTGAGAACACCAATCTCCATGCTTCAAGGATACAGTGAAGCAATTGTCGATGACATTGCAAGCTCTGAAGAAGACCGGAAAGAAATTGCCCAAATCATTTATGACGAATCGCTCCGAATGGGCCGTTTAGTTAATGATTTGCTTGATTTAGCCCGAATGGAATCAGGCCATACAGGCTTACATTATGAAAAAATCAATGTGAATGAGTTTTTAGAAAAGATCATTCGGAAGTTTTCCGGTGTTGCGAAAGAAAAAAATATTGCTTTACATCATGACATTTCTCTCACAGAAGAGGAATTTATGTTTGATGAAGACAAGATGGAGCAGGTATTTACCAATTTGATCGATAACGCGTTGCGGCATACTTCATCCGGTGGCAGTGTCTCCATTTCAGTCCATTCTGTGAAGGATGGATTGAAAATTGATATCAAAGACTCCGGGTCCGGCATACCGGAAGAAGATCTGCCATTTATCTTTGAGCGGTTTTATAAGGCAGATAAAGCGCGGACAAGGGGCAGAGCAGGAACCGGGTTAGGGTTGGCTATCGTTAAAAATATCGTGGAAGCCCACAATGGATCAATTACTGTGCACAGCCGAATAGATAAAGGAACAACATTTACTTTTTATATTCCGACAAAACGGTAAAATCGAGTCTGAATTTGCCGAAGAATCTTGTTCCATAAGAAACACCCGCTGACTGAGCGGGTGTTTTTTTAATAGCCAACATTAATAAAATTTAAGGATATGTTAATATAAATTCCCTTCCAAATTCCAGTTACTCGTAATATAGTTGTAATGTAACTTTTCAAGCTATTCATACGACAAAAAAGTGAACGGAGGGGTTTCAAATGGAAGAAACCTTTCAATTATTATATGATACATATCATCAAGATTTGTACCAATTTTTATTTTATATGGTAAAGGATAAAAACCAGACAGAAGACCTTCTTCAAGAGGTTTATATCCGGGTATTAAATTCTTATCATACGTTTGAAGGAAGAAGCAGTGAAAAAACATGGCTTTTGTCTATCGCACGCCATGTTGCGATAGACTGGTTTCGTAAACAGCAAACAATCAGACAGCGTATACTCGGTACATTTGACTGGGATACACAGGATGTCAGGGATCAGCAATTGCTCCCGGACGAACTTGCGGTTCAACATGAAAATGTCCGGGAAATTTATGCTGCGCTTGATCAATGTACAATCGATCAAAGAGCTGTGATTATCTTGCGGTTTATTCAGGGATATTCAATACAGGAAACAGCCAAGGCTCTGCGCTTCTCGGAAAGCAAAGTAAAAACGACCCAACACAGAGGGCTCAAAGTACTTCGGAAACATATGGAGCTTTTGAGGGAGGAGCTAATGGATGATGAAGTCAGAATGGAACGAAGAACAGATAAAGGAGTTGTTAAGTCAACTTCCGGCAGTTAAAGACCATCGTTCGCCTCAGGATATTTACAAGCGGCTGACGATGGCAAAGCGTAAAAATAAGCCCGCTGTCAGGTGGATTGGCCCCGCGTGTGCCGCTGCAATTGCGGTTTATATCGCCTTCATTATTTCTCCTCATTTCTTTGATCAGGCACAGCCTCAACAAAAGGAAGCGTCCCAAGAGAACGCAGTAACGAAAACTGAGACAGAAGACAGCCCAAAAGCTGCATCATCCCTGGATCATACATCGTTTGTTGTACCTGAAAAGGAACAAGACAATTACATCACTGTAGCAGTTGCTGATGCCGATACATCTGCAATCATACCCGTCAGCATTCAAAAAACAAATGCATACCAAACGATCCAGGACATGCTGACTGTAAGTAGTGAATTGGATATCTTGGATCATGCCATTACAATTCCATCCTTCATAGATGAAGTAGAAATAAAAGAAAAACCAAAGCAGAAGGAATTAAGTATACGAATCCATCAGCCAGCTACGGCATTTTCTGTAAAAGATGATACACTGTTAAAAAAATTGCTTAAAGAATCCTTAAAATGGAGTCCTTATGAAAAAGTCAAATTTTTATCGGATCAAAATGAGACTGGGGTTCGGATTGGCTCATATGGCACTTTTACGGAAATTTCGATTCCAAAACAGTCAAAACGATCCTACTACTTGTACCAAAATAAACAAGGACAAGACTTTCTCGTTCCGTCAAATAATTCTTTTGATACGGTAAAAGAAGCGATTAATGAAATGGAATCGAGCAGTCAAAAAGATACAACACCGCTTATTCAAGCGGGTACTGTCCAATCTGTAACGAAGAAACAGAAGCACTTATATATCCGTTTCTCAAAGGACTCAGAAGTTGAGGATTCTATTGCCAGTATTTTAATGATTGAGGGACTTCTTTTAACCGCAAAAGAGTTTGGCTTCACAGAAGTGACCTTTACCGAAACAAGAACAAACAAAATCGGCAAATATGACGTATCAGATGCAATTCCGGTACCGGCTGCTCCAAATCCGATTTTCTTAAACTAAAATGGGCCCTTTGAGGCTCTTTTTTAGTTGCTATTCATATAATAGAAATTTTCAAAAAAAAGTTGTGCGTGTATAATAAAACAAGGTAACGATTGAAAGGATTTGAGATGAGTGAACGTGTTAACAATTAAAGGAGTTTCCATCGGGGAAGGAATGCCGAAAATCATCGTTCCGCTGATGGGAAAGACGGAAAAACAAATTCTGAATGAAGCAGAGGCAGTAAAATTACTGAATCCGGACATTGTTGAATGGAGAGTCGACGTATTTGAAAAAGCGAATGACAGAGAAGCGGTCACAAAGCTCATTTCTAAGCTTCGTAATTCTTTAGAAGACAAGCTATTTCTTTTTACATTCAGAACCCACAAAGAGGGCGGGAGCATGGAGATGGACGAAAGCTCCTATCTTGCTTTGCTGGAATCGGCAATCCAAACAAAAGACATCGATCTGATAGACATCGAATTATTTTCAGGAGATGCACATGTAAAAGCGTTAGTATCGATGGCGGAAGAAAACAACGTCTATGTGGTGATGTCAAATCACGACTTTGAAAAAACGCCTTCGAAAGATGAGATTCTTTCAAGACTTCGGAAAATGCAGGATTTAGGGGCACATATTCCCAAAATGGCTGTTATGCCGAATGATACTGGAGATCTCCTAACGCTGCTTGATGCGACGTATACAATGAAAACAAAATATGCAGACCGCCCCATTATTACAATGTCAATGGCTGCAACAGGGCTCATCAGCAGGCTGAGCGGTGAGGTTTTTGGATCGGCTTGTACTTTTGGAGCTGGAGAAGAGGCGTCCGCACCAGGTCAAATACCTGTTTCTGAGCTAAGGAGTGTCTTAGATATTTTGCATAAAAACACACGAGGATAGAACAATAAAAAAACTCAAGCTATATAGCTTGAGTTTTTTTATTATGGCAGATCAATGAGCTTCACAGACACAATATCAGGGACATTTGTTAGTTCTTTCACAATTTTATCTTCCAGATGTCTGTCAAAGGAAAGCATCATGATGGCTTCTCCGCCTTTTTCCTTACGGCCAACCTGCATAGTTGCAATGTTAATATCGTTATCTCCGAGAATACGTCCTACTCGGCCGATGACACCTGTTGTATCTTGATGCTGGATATACACCAAGTGACCTGTCGGATAAAAATCAATATTAAATCCATTGATCTCGACAATTCGTTCTCCGAAATGAGGAATATGCGTAGCCGTTACAGTAAAGGTGCTGCGGTCTCCTGTCACTTTTACGCTGATGCAGTTATCGTATCCAGATTCAGAAGAGGAAATTTTTTCACTGAAGCTGATGCCGCGTTCTTTTGCGACACCCCCGGCATTGACCTCGTTAACAGTAGAGTCAACGCGCGGTTTTAAAAAGCCTGACAGAAGGGCTTTTGTAATGAACGATGTTTCAAGTTTAGCAATTGTGCCTTCATATTGAATGGCAACATCCTGTACTGGTTCTTTCATGCACTGTGATACAAGGCTGCCAATTTTTCCTGCAATTTGATGGTAGGGCTTAATTTTAGCAAATTCATCTTTTGTCATGGCAGGCAGGTTGATAGCTGACATGACAGGCAGGCCTTTTGCGAACTGCAGAACTTCTTCTGACACTTGGGCGGCGACATTGAGCTGTGCTTCTTTCGTTGATGCTCCTAAGTGAGGAGTGGCAATGACTAATGGATGATCAACAAGTTTGTTGTCAACTGGCGGTTCAACTTCGAAAACGTCAAGAGCCGCTCCCGCAACATGCCCGTTTTCCAAAGCTTCGAGAAGTGCTGCTTCATCGATAATTCCGCCTCGCGCACAGTTAATTAAGCGAACGCCTTTTTTCGTTTTTGCAATCGTTTCTTTATTCAATAAGCCTTTTGTTTCTTTTGTTAAAGGCGTGTGAACGGTAATGATATCCGCACTTTCAAGCACTTCTTCAAATGTACGGCTGTTTACGCCGATTTTTTTCGCTCTTTCTTCCGTTAAGAAAGGATCAAAAACGTGCACTGTCATACCGAACGCTCTCGCACGCTGTGCAATTTCACTTCCGATTCGGCCTAATCCTACAATACCAAGCGTTTTTCCATAGAGCTCTGAACCCACATAAGCTGTGCGGTTCCACTCTCTGGATTTCACTGAGATATTAGCCTGCGGAATGTGTCTCATTAAAGAAGAGATCATTGCAAATGTATGCTCAGCTGTCGAAATGGTGTTGCCGTTCGGAGCATTGATCACGATTACCCCGTGTTTCGTAGCCTCATCAATATCGATATTATCGACACCGACACCGGCTCTTCCGACAATTTTTAAAGAAGTCATTTTGTTGAAAAGGTCTTCTGTTACTTTTGTCGCACTTCGCACCAAAAGAGCATCAAAAGTATGTAATTCATCTTCTGCATCTGCTACGTTTTTTTGAACGATTTCAATAAAGTCTGATTCAATAAGTGGCTGTAAACCGTCGTTGCTCATTTTGTCTGAGACCAATACTCGAAACATCGTTAGATTTCCTCCTAAATTGACAAACTAAATATCTGATAATTTAACATATTCTCAAAAGAGTGTCAACGTGTATTGACGCAGTAAAGGATAAAAGTAAAGCCTAATAAATCAATGATTTGACAGCTTGCAGGTAATATATATAATTTGAAGCAATTCTCTATACAGCCAACCAGTTATCGTTTATAATGTAATTAAATTTCATATGATCAATCTTCGGGGCAGGGTGAAATTCCCTACCGGCGGTGATGAGCAAATGGCTCTAAGCCCGCGAGCTGTCTTTACAGCAGGATTCGGTGAGATTCCGGAGCCGACAGTACAGTCTGGATGGGAGAAGATGGAGGTTCATAAGCGTTTTGAAATTGAATTTTTCAAACGTTTCTTTGCCTAGCCTAATTTTCGAAACCCCGCTTTTATATATGAAGCGGTTTTTTTATTGGCTGGAAAAGAACCTTTCCGTTTTCGAGTAAGATGTGATCGAAAAGGAGAGAATGAAGTGAAAGTAAAAAAATTAGTTGTGGTTAGCATGCTGAGCAGCATTGCATTTGTTTTGATGCTGTTAAATTTCCCGTTTCCGGGTCTTCCGGATTATTTAAAAATCGATTTTAGCGACGTTCCCGCTATTATTGCCATTCTGATTTACGGACCTTTGGCGGGTATTGCCGTAGAAGCGATAAAAAATGTTCTTCAGTATATCATTCAGGGAAGCATGGCCGGAGTTCCTGTAGGGCAAGTTGCGAATTTTATTGCAGGAACACTCTTTATATTACCGACTGCTTTCTTATTTAAAAAACTCAACTCAGCAAAGGGCTTGGCTGTCAGCCTGCTTTTGGGAACTGCAGCGATGACCATTTTAATGAGTATTTTAAATTATGTTCTGATTCTTCCGGCATACACGTGGTTTTTACATTCACCGGCATTATCCGACAGCGCGCTAAAAACAGCAGTCGTCGCAGGTATCCTGCCGTTTACCATGATAAAAGGTATTGTAATTACGGTTGTATTCTCACTAATTTTTATCAAGCTTAAGCCATGGATTGAGCAGCAGCGAAGTGCACATATCCATTAAATAAAAAAGCTCCCGTTCGGGAGCTTTTTTTAGTTACTTCTATTCAAATTTAAGCGGATCGCCTTCAAATGGCTCATCCGCCACTTTGATGGAATCAGTAGGGCATCCTTCAAATGCGTCAATCATATCTTCTTCCAGTACCTCAGGAACTTCGACAACACCTTTGTTTTCATCAAGCGTTACGAACGCGATGCCTTCATCATCGTAATCGTAAATGTCTGGTGCAGCAGCTCCGCAAGCGCCGCATGCAATACATGTATCTTTGTCTACGATTGTGTACTTTGCCATGAATAAAACCTCCCAGATTGTTCTTGGTGGAACAAATGGATCAATCTTTATATTTAATCAATTTAACACCTATTCCTCTTACTTATTGTAATGATGTTGCTGCCACATTTCAACAGAAAAATGATTGAGAATGCTTATCACATAAGGGGTTATCTACATAACATCCCCCTTAATGATGACTTTAAACGTCGATTTCTGTTTGAAATCTGTTAAAATAAAAAGAGCAAATCAACGATTTTTGTCAGGAAGAATGTAGGTGGATAGGTTGTCATTAAATTACTTCGATATTATGGTTCTCGATTGCCTTTGCAAAATAAACGGGGAACGGTCGGGAAGCGCTGTTTTTCACCTATTCAAAGGCAAGAGATCGTCACAGACCATTCAAGATGCCGGCTTATTTCAGACTGCAAAATACTTTGGAATGGCGGCAAAATGTTCGAGAAGCGATATTTCTGCGTCGCTTGACAAGCTTGAAAAGCATTCATATCTCGCGCCAATGTCTGAAACAGATACATACAAAGTGACAGACAGCGGCGCAGCAGTTTTGAGACATTCCCTTAGCGAGCGGCCGTGGCCCGTTTATTGTCACGGTGCTCATTATCAGCAGGCTGCCCGCGTGCTTTGGAAAAGGCTTTCGCTGCTTGTGCAGGTCCTATCCCATAAACAGCAAGGGAGCAGGCAGTATATCCCTGTCACAAAGGATCATAAGACACTCCACTGGGTAAAGAAATACCTGTCCCGGCATACGGATCATATAGAGATGGCAAAAAGCCTTTTTGCCATGCTTGAGACACATTTGAAAAAGATTGAAAACAAAGCAGCGCAAATTTTTGTCTACTCCTTAACCTCGCACCATCGGATCGGTTATACGAGCAGGCAGCTTGCTGATACGCTGGAAGAAGATGAATGGTATGTCTATATCATGTTTTGGGCTTCAGTACATTATTTTATTCATTCTCTTCCGGAGTGTGAAGATGCTTTGTTAAAGGATCTCCTTTCTGATGTGCACTTAGATAATGCCCTGACAGAGTCGACGAGGAAAACATGGCAGATGGTCAAACAAGGGTTTCCGATACATCGAATTGCTGAAATCAGAAAGCTGAAAACAGCGACGATTGAAGACCACATTGTCGAGATTTCTCTCCATGAGCCTGCGTTTATGATTAATGATTATGTATCAGCAGAAGACCAGCTCCAAATCGCAGAGTTTGCCAAACGGATGCGGACGAATAAAATCAAACAAATTCGCGACGGGCTGGAACAGCGGTTCAGCTACTTTCAAATCAGACTGGCATTGACAAAGCAGGTGCAGCAATATGACTAAATTACAGCAAACGTTATATCAGTTTTTTGGTTTTACTTCCTTTAAAAAAGGGCAGCAGGACATTATTGAAAGCATACTCAGCGGGAAGGATACCATTGCAATGCTCCCGACTGGGGGAGGGAAATCGCTTTGCTACCAGCTGCCTGGTTATATGCTTGACGGCATGGTATTAATCGTTTCTCCACTGCTTTCTTTAATGGAGGATCAGGTGCAGCAGCTGAAAGCCCGGGGGGAAAAGCGTGCTGCAGCTTTGAACAGCATGCTTAACAGGCAGGAAAGACAATTTGTTTTAGAACATATTCATCGATATAAATTTTTGTACTTGTCTCCTGAAGCTTTACAGTCTCCATATGTATTGGAAAAATTGAAAAGCGTCCCGATTAGCCTATTTGTTATTGACGAAGCGCATTGTATTTCTGAATGGGGACACGACTTCAGGCCTGATTATTCAAAGCTCGGACAGCTGAGAAAAAAACTTGGACACCCGCCCGTTCTGGCATTGACCGCCACGGCTACAAAGGAAACGCTGCAAGATGTCATGAACCTGCTGGAGCTGCAGCATGCTGTACGCCATCTCAACTCAGTCAACCGCCCAAACATCGCACTGAGGGTTGAAAATGCGGCGGATACTGCCGAAAAAATAGATAGGGTCATTCAGCTGGTTGAAAACCTGCAAGGCCCGGGAATTGTTTATTGTCCCACACGGAAATGGGCTGAGGAATTAGCGGGTGAAATTAAAAGCAAAACGAGCAGCAGAGCCGACTT
Organism: Bacillus sp. LJBS17; assembly: GCF_019334685.1. Taxonomy (NCBI): domain Bacteria; kingdom Bacillati; phylum Bacillota; class Bacilli; order Caryophanales; family Bacillaceae; genus Bacillus; species Bacillus sp. LJBS17. The sequence continues at coordinate 2,368,025 of NZ_CP079759.1, read as the reverse complement.
TTACCATGGCGGTTTGGAGTCAGGGGACAGGATTTTAATTCAGCAGCAGTTTATTCATAACCAGCTTGATGTGATATGTTGTACGAATGCGTTTGGAATGGGTGTCGATAAACCTGATATCAGATATGTGATTCATTTTCACCTCCCGCAGACGGCAGAAGCTTTTATGCAGGAAATCGGCAGAGCGGGACGCGACGGAAAGCCGAGTGTCAGCATTTTGCTGCGGGCGCCAGGGGATTTTGAATTGCAGGAACAGATTATCCAGATGGAGAGTGTCACAGCTGAAGAAATCGCCGACGTAATCCGTGTGCTAGAGAAGACGGAGGAGCGGGATGAGAGAAGGCTGCGTGACGTATTACTTCAGTATGGCGTCGGAGAGACACAGGCCCGTATGATGATTCATCTCTTTATGCAGGGAAAAACATCAGTTGAACTGATGAAGAAAGAAATTTCATATCGCATGGAGCTGAAGCTGGAAAAAATGTACCGTGTATCATTTTTGCTTCAGCGTGACGGCTGTTTAAGGCAAGCACTGTTAACCTACTTTGATGAATCATACGAGCCTGATGACGGAAACCTCCCGTGCTGTTCACATTGCGGTTTTGATTTATCCTTGTATGAACAAAAAGGGGAACGGAGTAAAATGGCGCCATTAGACAGCTGGAGTTCGGAATTGCACCGGATATTCAGCTTGCAGACTGTAGGTGAGCTGAACTGAAACAGCAAAAAGATTATATTCAGCATATGACTGACCGTGATATGCTGAAGCAGTTATATTTGACGCAGCTACTCATCATCTTTGCCGCTGCTGCTGCAGGACTGTTCTTTTTTGAGGATGTACGGGACGTATTAAAGCTCTGGGACATTCGCGATATGCGAATCATCTGGTATGGTGTTTCTATAGCTGTTATTGTTATTTTAGCCGATATGGCAGTAATGAAATGGTTTCCGTCTCATTTATATGATGACGGCGGAATCAATAAAAAAATATTCAGTAAGAGGTCAATCCCTCATATTATATTTTTAACGCTTCTGATTGCTTTCGCGGAAGAAATGTTATTCAGAGGAGTGCTGCAGACTCATATCGGTTTATGGGCGGCCAGCCTTATATTTGCCGCTCTGCACTTTCGGTATTTGTCAAAATGGCTGTTATTTATTATGGTGACAGCAATCAGCTTTTTGCTCGGTCTGATGTATGAATGGACCGGCAACTTATTTGTTCCGATGACGGCGCATTTTATCATTGATGCCGTGTTTGCCTGTCAGATTCGTTTTGAACATGTGAGGAGGGATAAACATGACGAACATGTCGAGAGTAGAGAGAAGAAAAGCCCAGAATCTTTATGAAGATCAAAACGCCGCATTGGCGGACGATTATGTCGATGATGGAGAAAGCCTTCCGACAAGACAATCTGTAAAAAATCAAAGAGAACAGAAAAAAAAGCAAGGCAAAACAAAAACGCCATTATTCACAGTACTCGCAGTAATATTTGTATTTGTGCCGGTTATCGTTTTAGTCACCTTATTTTATCTAAAGAGCCACCCGGATAATCATGACGATTATGAAGATGTTTTTATTGACAGCAGCCAAAGCAAATATGAGGTTGTGCCGAAATCAGAGGATAAAAACGATACCGCAGACACTAAAGAAACCGCACTGCAGAAGGAGTCAAAAAAAGAGCCAGAAGATTCCAAGCCAAAAGAGCAAACAGCTGCTGATAAGAAACAGACTGCTGTAGCGGAAAAAGAAGACTCGGCAAATAAGGAGGAAGCAACCGCCGCGGCTGCTTCCTCTTCCCAATCAACAGTACAACAGCAAGAACCGCAACCGCAGCCGGCTGAGCCAGTTCAAAATGTGCCGAATCGCGTTGTCAAGCACACCGTCCAAAAGAAAGAAACGCTATACCGCATTTCCATGAAGTATTATAAAAGCCGGACAGGAGAAGAAAAAATTCGAGCGTATAATCATCTGAATGGAAATGATGTTTACACCGGACAAGTTTTGGACATCCCCTTAATGGATGAATAGGGTATTATTTTTATTTTACGTTCATATATTGTAGCAATGAAAATGGACAAGGTGTGAAGCGTATGGAATCCTTATGGAATCAGCTGGATCAGTTTACAGACGCGCCGACCAAACAGATGCTTCAAGCGCTGGTAAAACGAAAACAAAAATTCGAAAATTATGCAGCACAATGCCGCAGATGGCGATGGGCTTCACTTATCTGCCTAGGCTTATTATGTGTTATGATCATGATCAAAAGCCCGGAGCCTCAGCTTATACTTCAAGAAATACTTAGCCATACCTTTTATTTATTTTGGATGCTGGCAACCGCTTTTGCCTACTGCACTTCATATTATTTCAAGAAAAAGGAAGAAAAATCCGAGACTGATTTCCATAAACTGAGGTGTGAAATTATTCAGAAAAGCACTGATCTCTGGCCGCAGCCCGATAAATGGAAGGCGAGAGAGTCTGTTTTTCATATGATGAAGCACAAATATGACATTAATCTATATTTTGAAAGTAAATAAAATGGGGCGTTTTCTCAAACGATAGAAACGTCTTTTTTTTATTGTCCGTCTTATTGATAAGTTCTAAAAAGAATGGAGAGTTTTTTATGAAGCTATCAGTGAAAATTGCCGGTGTACTAACTGTTGCGGCAGCGGCAATGACGGCAAAAATGTATGCAACAGCAAAAGGCAATCATTTGAAGACACATACGTTTCCTTTATCAAAGATGAAGGGCAAGCCGCCTCTGACAATCTTTTTTATTTCAGACATTCACAAACGTCTCATCGATCAAGACCTTTTAGAAAAAGCGCGAAGCCATGCCCCCCACTTGGTTATAATCGGCGGTGATTTAGCTGAGGGCGGGGTGCCCAGTGCGAGAATCGAGGAAAACATCAAAAGGCTCGTACATTTCGGGGTCCCTATCGTGTTTGTGTGGGGGAATAATGATTATGAAGTCAGGCAGCATAAGCTGTATTCCATATTTAAAGCGCACGGCGTCATCACTCTGAGAAATGAGTCAGTCCCGTTTTCATACAATGGGCATACAATTGCGATTGCGGGGGTTGATGATATCAGGATGGAGATGGATCATTATGAGGAAGCCATCAAAGAACTTGATGAAAGCCAGCTGAATATTCTGGTTTGCCATAATCCGGAGATTCATGAACAAATCAATGAAGATGACGGTATTGATGTGATACTCAGCGGACATACCCATGGAGGCCAGATCAGGTTTGGAAAATTTGGCCCTTATGAACTGGGGAAAACAGGTATTGTTAAAAACGCGGCATATCTGATCAGCAACGGCTACGGCACGACAAAAGTGCCTCTTCGTTTAGGTGCTGAGCCTGAAACACACATTGTGACTCTTTGCGGGCCAGAATAACTTCTAAAAAGCAAAAATCCATATGGCAATAAAAACTGCATTGTGCTTGTCTTACTAGTGAACTCAGTGTAAACTGATAACAATTAAGAACCTATGACTCATCATCTCATATAATGTGTTATATGATTTGTGTGCAAGTAGAGGCAGGAGGGAACGTTATGCGGCTTGAGCGTCTGAATTATAATAAGATCAAAATCTTTTTAACCCTCGATGATTTGACAGACCGGGGATTGACAAAAGAAGACCTCTGGAAGGACTCATTTAAAGTCCACCAGTTATTTAAAGATATGATGAATGAAGCAAATACAGAGCTCGGCTTTGAAGCGAATGGACCGATTGCAGTGGAAGTGTATTCTCTCCAAGCACAAGGGATGGTCGTGATTGTAACAAAGAACCAAGACGCCGATTCAGAAGACGATGAGTATGATGATGATTACATCGAAATGCAAGTCAAGCTTGATGAAAGCGCGGACATCATATATCAATTCCATTCCTTTGAAGATATCATTCAGCTTTCAGAAAGCTTACAGCGAATCGGTATCACAGGGGGAACTGTCTACCACTATGACGGGCAGTACTTTTTAAGCCTTGAAGATCTAGGGTCACATACGGCTGAAGGGGTTGTGGCGGTTCTGGCTGAATACGGCAATCCGACAACTTTAACGATTTATCGCCTGCAAGAGTATGGTAAGCTCATTATGGACGGTAATGCCGTAGAAACGATACAAACTCATTTTTCATAAAAATGCAACGGAAAACTGCTGATTTCAGCAGTTTTTTTTCGTTAAAAAACATGGAAAAACATAACGTTTATTCTATGCACAGATCATATGAAGGTGTATACTATTCTCTGAAAGGGAGCATGTGAGAAACAGAAGATTCTAGGAGGTTAACTCAAATGGCAGCCGATCGAAACACCGGTCATACAGAAGAGGACAAACTTGATGTATTAAAATCAACCCAAACCGTAATACATAAGGCTCTGGAAAAATTGGGATATCCCGAAGAGGTATACGAATTGTTAAAAGAGCCGATGAGATTATTAACGGTAAAAATACCTGTTCGTATGGACGACGGTTCAGTAAAGATTTTCACAGGATATCGTGCGCAGCACAATGACTCTGTCGGTCCAACGAAAGGCGGGATACGTTTTCACCCGAACGTAACAGAAAAAGAGGTGAAGGCGCTTTCAATTTGGATGAGTTTAAAATGCGGCATAATTGATCTTCCATATGGCGGTGGTAAAGGCGGAATTGTTTGTGATCCAAGGGATATGTCGTTTAGAGAGCTGGAGCGTCTGAGCAGAGGGTATGTCAGAGCGATCAGCCAAATTGTCGGCCCGACAAAAGACGTGCCGGCACCGGATGTATTTACAAACTCACAAATCATGGCTTGGATGATGGATGAGTATTCAAGAATTGATGAATTTAATTCGCCTGGATTTATTACAGGCAAACCGCTTGTGCTTGGCGGATCTCACGGGAGAGAATCTGCGACAGCAAAAGGTGTTACCATCTGTATTAAAGAAGCGGCTAAGAAGAGAGGCATCGATATTAAAGGTGCGCGTGTCGTTGTCCAAGGCTTCGGAAACGCGGGAAGCTATTTGGCAAAATTTATGCATGATGCGGGGGCAAAAGTTGTCGGCATCTCAGATGCGTATGGCGGACTTTATGATCCGGAAGGCCTTGATATCGATTATTTACTCGACCGACGCGACAGCTTCGGTACCGTAACAAAGCTTTTCAACGATACCATTACCAACCAAGAGCTGCTGGAGCTGGATTGTGATATTCTTGTTCCTGCTGCGATTGAAAATCAAATTACAGAAGAAAATGCCCATAATATCCGGGCTAAAATTGTCGTTGAAGCAGCTAATGGGCCAACAACGCTTGAAGGAACAAAGATTCTTTCAGACCGGGACATTCTGCTTGTACCAGACGTGCTGGCAAGTGCCGGTGGCGTAACAGTTTCTTATTTTGAATGGGTTCAGAATAACCAAGGCTTCTACTGGAGTGAAGAAGAGGTAGAAGAAAAATTAGAAAAAATGATGGTCAAATCATTTAACAATATTTATGAAATGGCTAACAACCGAAGAATTGACATGAGGCTCGCTGCATATATGGTCGGCGTTCGCAAAATGGCTGAAGCTTCGCGTTTTAGAGGCTGGATATAAGTTGATGATTTGCATAAAAATAAAAAATCTCCTATGATAAAATAGGAGATTTTTTTATTCGGAAATAGAAAATATGAAGTGAAATGCCAATCGCAGGAGTTGACAGAAATGATTCAAGAAAAAGCAATTATTATAGGCGGAGGACCTTGCGGACTATCTGCTGCCATTCACCTAAAACAAATTGGCATTGATGCCCTCGTCATCGAAAAAGGCAATGTCGTTAACAGTATTTACAATTATCCGACGCATCAAACCTTTTTCAGCTCAAGTGAAAAGCTCGAAATCGGAGATGTCGCATTTATTACAGAGAACAGGAAGCCTGTCAGAATCCAGGCTTTATCGTATTACCGTGAAGTCGTTAAACGGAAAAACATCCGTGTTAATGCGTTTGAAATGGTGCATAAAGTGACTAAAACGCAAAAAAACACATTCGTTATTGAGACGTCAAAAGAGACCTACACGACGCCATATTGTATCATCGCCACAGGCTATTATGATCATCCAAACTATATGAATGTACCCGGTGAGGATTTGCCGAAAGTATTTCATTATTTTAAAGAAGGTCACCCGTATTTTGATAAAGATGTTGTTGTTATCGGGGGGAAAAATTCAAGCGTGGACGCTGCCCTTGAACTCGTGAAATCTGGAGCGCGTGTCACAGTTTTATATAGGGGCAATGAGTATTCTCCAAGCATTAAGCCGTGGATTCTGCCGGAATTTGAAGCCCTCGTCAGAAACGGTACAATCCGTATGGAATTTGGCGCTTGTGTCGAAAAAATCACCGAGGATGAAGTTGTGTTTCGCTCCGGAGAGAAAGAACTCATTACCATTAAAAATGATTTTGTATTTGCCATGACAGGCTATCATCCTGATCATCAATTTCTTGAAAAAATTGGTGTTGAAATTGATAAAGAAACAGGGCGTCCATATTTCAACGAAGAAACGATGGAAACGAACGTTGAAGGTGTCTTTATTGCCGGTGTTATTGCTGCGGGAAATAATGCAAATGAAATATTTATTGAAAACGGCAGGTTTCACGGGGGGCATATCGCAGCGGAAATCGCCAAAAGAGAAAACCATTAAAGATGAGGAGCATATGATGCATTCGTATGCTCTTTTTGTTTTTTTAAGTGCAGACAGATGTAAAATTTTAAACAACATGGTAGGATAGACGTAGGAATATAAAGGAAAGAGGTTGCCTGATGTTTGCAATCATCTCTGCAGGAATTGCCCCCGGCATCGCGTTATTAAGTTATTTTTATTTAAAAGATCAGTATGATAATGAACCTGTACATATGGTGCTACGGTCGTTTTTTCTCGGGGTTGTTCTTGTATTTCCCATCATGTTTATCCAGTATGTACTTGAAAAAGAGAATGTAGGAGGCGGAAGCTTTTTCGTTTCTTTTTTATCTTCGGGGTTTTTGGAGGAATCATTAAAATGGTTTATACTGATGATCAGTGTTTACCCGCACGCCCACTTTGATGAGCATTATGACGGGATTGTGTACGGTACAAGTGTATCACTCGGTTTTGCAACCCTCGAAAATATTCTTTATTTAATTGGCCACGGCGTAGAGCATGCGTTTGTCAGGGCGCTGCTGCCTGTTTCATGCCATGCCTTGATTGGCGTTATAATGGGATTTTATCTTGGAAAAGCCCGTTTTTCCGCTGATAAGGCGCGTGTAAAGTGGCTTACTCTTTCTTTAGTTGTCCCATCCCTTTTGCATGGATCATATGATTTTATCCTAACAGCGCTTAGCAATTGGATTTATTATATGCTTCCATTTATGGTATTTTTATGGTGGTTTGGTTTGCGTAAAGCGAAAAAAGCCCGTTCCGTTAATATGATGCAAGTATAGAAGCCGCACAGCAACCGTGCGGCTTTTTTGTGTGCAGTTTTTATGTTCTGAGGGATAACAAGGAAAGAGTGTATAAAAATAACCTCGTTACAGAAAATACGATTACACTTAAAAATTTGCAGTAGGAGGCTTGAAAAGATGAAGTCCAAAGGATCGATTATGGCATGTCTCATCCTTTTTTCCTTTACAATAACGACGTTTATTAATACTGAAACGATCTCTGCCTTTTCGAATCAGGTCATTCAAAGAGGGGCAACCGGGGATGATGTGGTCGAGCTTCAGGCGCGTCTTCAATACAACGGATATTATAACGGAAAAATTGACGGGGTTTATGGATGGGGGACGTACTGGGCAGTTCGGAATTTTCAGGATCAATTCGGGTTAAAAGAGGTTGACGGCCTTGTAGGAGCTAAAACAAAGCAAACCTTAATATGTAAATCAAAATACTATCGTGAATATGTTATGGAACAGCTCAATAAAGGGAATACATTCACGCATTACGGAAAAATCCCGCTGAAGTATCAGACGAAACCGTCAAAAGCAGCAACACAAAAAGCAAGACAGCAAGCGGAAGCGAGGCAGAAACAGCCTGCGGAAAAAACAACGCAGCAGCCTAAAGCGAATGCGAATAAACAGCAAAACAATACACCAGCAAAAGCAAGAAAACAGGATGCGGTAGCAGCGAACATGCCTGGTGGATTTTCCAACAACGATATCAGGCTGCTTGCTCAAGCGGTTTATGGCGAAGCCCGGGGCGAGCCGTACGAGGGGCAGGTTGCTATTGCAGCAGTCATTTTAAACCGTTTGAACAGCCCGTTATTTCCAAATTCAGTAGCGGGGGTTATTTTTGAGCCGCTTGCCTTCACAGCAGTAGCCGACGGACAAATTTACATGCAGCCGAATGAAACGGCCCGAGAAGCAGTGCTGGATGCCATCAATGGCTGGGACCCATCAGAGGAAGCACTTTACTACTTTAATCCGGATACGGCTACAAGTCCGTGGATTTGGGGGCGTCCACAGATTAAAAGAATCGGTAAACACATTTTCTGTGAGTAGCAGATATGAGAAAGCATAAAAAGAGGTGTGATAAATGATCAGAGGAATTTTAATCGCCGTGCTTGGTATTGCAATAGTCGGTACAGGCTACTGGGGATACAAAGAACACCAGGAAAAAGACGCAGTTCTTCTTCATGCTGAAAATAACTATCAGCGGGCGTTTCATGAGCTTACCTATCAGATGGATCAGCTTCATGATAAAATCGGAACAACACTTGCCATGAACAGCCAAAAATCACTGTCGCCTGCATTGATCGATGTGTGGAGGATTACATCAGAAGCTCATAACAGTGTCAGTCAGCTGCCGCTTACATTAATGCCGTTTAATAAAACTGAAGAGCTATTATCAAAGATCGGCGATTTCAGCTATAAAACGTCAGTCAGAGATTTGGACCAAAAGCCGCTTGATAAAAACGAGTATACATCACTAAATAAGCTATATCAGCAGTCCGAAGATATACAAAACGAATTGCGTCATGTTCAGCACCTTGTCATGAGCAAAAACCTTCGCTGGATGGACGTAGAAATGGCCCTGGCTTCTGACGAAAAACAAAGTGATAATACGATTATCAACAGCTTTAAAACAGTCGAAAAAAATGTTGGTGCATTCTCCACTGGCACTGATCTTGGCCCGAGTTTCACCAGCACGAAAAAAGAAGAGAAAGGCTTCAGCCATCTGAAGGGAAAACAAATTTCCGAACAGGAAGCAAAACAAATTGCTGAGCGCTTTGCCCCAGATGACAATTATTCAATTAAAGTGGTAAAGAGCGGAAAAAAAACAAATCGCGATGTATATAGCATCAGCATGAAAGACCCAGACCATAAAGCAGTGATTTATATGGATATTACGAAGAAGGGCGGGCATCCGGTATATTTGATCCAAAACAGAGAAGTGAAAGATCAGAAAATCAGTTTGAATGACGGATCGAACCGAGCGCTTGCATTTTTAAAGAAAAACGGATTTGAAACAGATGATTTGGAAATTGATGAAAGTGCCCAATATGATAAAATCGGTGTATTTTCATATGTTCCTGTTGAAAATAAAGTCCGGATGTACCCAGAGGCAATTCGTATGAAAGTGGCCTTGGATGACGGTGAAGTTGTCGGCTTTTCAGCAAGAGACTTCCTCACATCTCACAGAAAAAGAACCATACCTAAGCCTGCAATTACTGAAGCAGAGGCAAAGTCTAAATTAAATAAAAATGTACAAGTGAGAGAAACAAGGCTCGCTTTGATTACAAATGAACTAGGTCAAGAAGTGTTATGCTACGAAATGCTTGGGACAATTGAAAATGACACATTCAGAATGTATATCAATGCCAAAGACGGGTCGGAAGAAAAGGTTGAAAAACTAAAAAATGCAGAACCTATATATAAAGACCTATAAAAAACAGGAGGAAAGGACTAAATGTCTTTTCCTTTTTTTCATTACGTGCTTTAATAAAAACGTGAGTATATTGAATGCGAAAGAGTGAAGTCAATGATAGAGATTGGAGAAAATGTACTTTTAGAATATATAGAAGAAAATGAATTGAAAAAGGCAAAAAGCAAGGCGGTCAGCATTGAAAACAATGAACTTTTGATCGCGTATCCTGTTGATGTAGTTACAGGGCGAACTGTGATTTTACATAACGATATGGAAGTAACGGTAGAGTTTGTGGGAAAAGACGAAGTTCCTTATCGCTTTATAAGCCGTATAAAAGGTAAAGTGAAGGACAAACTTCAAATGATCTGTCTTGAAATGCCTCCCCGTGAAAAAATGAAAAGAATCCAGCGCCGCCAATATGTAAGAACTGATGCGGTATTAGATGTGCAAATTCAGCCGGGAAATGAAGAAGAGTTCCGCACACTATCCTATAACATCAGTGCAGGCGGCATCGCCGTGGTTTTAAATGATGGCCTTTCTTTTCAATCGGGGGAATCATTGCGCCTGATCATCCGTCTTCCTGAAGAGGAGCACACACGTCAAATAGAAACAGAAGCAGTTGTCAAACGAATCTTTAATGACCCCAAGTCAGGAAAACGCAAAATGACTTTAGAGTATTCAGAAATTGCAGCAGGTGACCAGCAGGCTTTGCTTCAATACTGCATCAGGCGCCAGTTAAATAAGAGAAGAAAGGCCCGAATGGAATAAACATCGGCAAACACTTCCATACTATTTGTAATGGAGGTGCTCCAATGAAAACATTTGAACGGCTGCTGATCAAATTATTGTTCATTCAGGCCATCATTTTATTTGGTGTCCAATTTCTTTTTCACTATCAGCATATTGAACCATACGTATCAAAAGTGATTCAATATGAAGGGGTGGATAACATGGAGGGGGACAATAAGATTGAAACCTTCAAACATTAATTATTCATCAATTTTTCACCCTTTTTCATAAAGTTCGTGATACAATCCATAGAGGAGAAAAGAGCAAGGAGAGGAATTATGGAAAAGAAATTATCGATTGCAATTGACGGCCCGGCAGCTGCAGGGAAAAGCACCGTTGCCAAAATTGTGGCTGAGAAAAAATCGTACATATATATTGATACAGGAGCAATGTATCGAGCGATTACGTACGCGGCTTTACAAGAAAACGTTGAGCTGACAAATGAAGAAAAACTGGCTGAGCTGCTAAAGCGGACAGACATTGAGCTGATTACAACAAAAGATGGACAAAAAGTGCTTGTAAACGGCACCGATGTAACTGATGCGATCAGAACAGATGAAGTCAGCAACCAAGTTTCAATTGCGGCCAAGCACAGAAGTGTCAGAGAAGAAATGGTGAAACGCCAGCAGCAGCTTGGGGAAAAAGGCGGCGTCGTCATGGATGGTCGTGACATCGGGACGCATGTGCTGCCAAATGCAGAAGTAAAAATCTTTCTTTTGGCATCTGTTGAAGAGAGAGCGAAACGCCGTTATGAAGAAAATGTGAAAAAAGGCTTTGATGTCAACTACGAAACATTAATTGAGGAAATTGCAAGAAGAGACAAGCTTGATTCAGAGCGCGAAGTATCTCCGCTGCGTAAAGCAGAAGACGCTATTGAAATCGACACGACATCGCTTTCCATTCAAGAGGTAGCTGATAAAATCCTCGAGGCTGTGGAGCAAAAGTCCCGCTGAGGATGGCAAATGCCACTTTTTTTGAATTTTTCAACGAAGATAGAATGTTATTGCTTGACAAACCTGTCCTTTTATTAGAAGTTAATACTAATAAAACTTTTTATTGATCATTCAAAAAACTTTTTTGGATGATTCTTTAATACATATTCGGCTAAAAGCGGGCATGTTATATGTTCAGCTTTCAAACCGTTTTAATTAAGCTGTGTAGGTTTGGACCAAGGAGGTTATTCAAATGACAGAGGAAATGAATCAAATTGATGTTCAAGTGCCAGAGGTTGGAGATGTAGTTAAAGGGATTGTGACAAAGGTAGAAGACAAACATGTAGATGTAGAAATTATCAATGTCAAACAATCCGGTATTATTCCAATCAGTGAATTATCAAGTCTTCATGTAGAGAAAGCATCGGATGTTGTTAAAGTAGACGACGAGCTTGACCTGAAAGTAACAAAAGTGGAAGACGATGCTTTGATTTTATCTAAACGTGCTGTTGATGCAGACCGCGCTTGGGAAGACCTTGAGAAAAAATTTGAAACAAAAGAAGTGTTTGAAGCTGAAGTGAAAGATGTCGTGAAAGGCGGCCTTGTCGTTGATATCGGCGTTCGCGGTTTTATTCCGGCATCACTTGTTGAAGCACATTTCGTTGAAGACTTCACTGACTATAAAGGAAAAACACTGTCACTGCTCGTTGTAGAGCTTGACCGTGATAAAAACCGCGTGATCCTTTCACACCGTGCTGTTGTTGAAAGTGAACAAGCGAATAAAAAACAAGAACTTCTTCAGTCTCTTGAAGTTGGAAGTGTACTTGATGGCAAAGTACAGCGCCTGACTGATTTTGGCGCGTTTGTTGATATCGGCGGCATCGATGGACTTGTACACATTTCACAGCTTTCCCACTCTCATGTAGAGAAGCCGTCTGACGTTGTTGAAGAGGGACAAGAAGTAAAAGTGAAAGTGCTATCGGTTGACCGTGATAATGAACGTATTTCTTTATCAATCAAAGATACACTGCCTGGACCTTGGAGCCAAATCGGCGAAAAAGTGAAGCCTGGCGATGTGCTTGAAGGAACCGTACAGCGTCTTGTAAGCTTCGGTGCCTTTGTTGAAATCCTTCCAGGTGTTGAAGGTCTCGTTCATATTTCTCAAATTTCCAATAAACACATCGGCACGCCGCATGAAGTTCTTGAAGAAGGACAGACTGTAAAAGTGAAGGTTCTTGATGTGAATGAAAATGAGGAGCGCATTTCATTAAGCATGCGTGAACTTGAAGAAACGCCTAAAGCTGATCAGGAAGATTACCGTCAATATCAAGCGAAGGAAGAAACAAGCACTGGCTTCCAGCTTGGAGATTTGATCGGAGATAAGCTGAATAAACTAAAATAATTGGTGATAAACGTGACTCGAGCAGAACGGAAAAGACAACACATCAATCATGCCCTGTCCACCGGCCAAAAGCGGGAAACAGGTCTTGATGATATTACGTTTGTTCACGTCAGTCTGCCCGATCTTGCATTAGAACAAGTAGATATTTCCACAAAAATCGGCGAACTTTCAAGCAGTTCGCCGATTTTTATCAATGCAATGACTGGCGGCGGCGGAAAACTTACATATGAGATTAATAAATCGCTTGCGCGAGCGGCTTCTCAGGCTGGAATTCCCCTTGCTGTGGGATCGCAAATGTCAGCATTAAAAGATCCATCAGAGCGTCTTTCCTATGAAATCGTTCGGAAGGAAAACCCAAACGGGCTGATTTTTGCCAACCTGGGAAGCGAGGCAACGGCTGCTCAGGCAAAGGAAGCCGTTGAGATGATTGGAGCAAATGCGCTGCAGATCCACCTCAATGTGATTCAGGAAATTGTGATGCCTGAAGGAGACAGAAGCTTTGGCGGCGCACTGGAACGTATTGAACAAATTTGCAGTCATGTCAGTGTACCAGTCATTGTGAAAGAAGTCGGATTCGGTATGAGCAAAGAATCAGCAGGAAAGCTGTATGAAGCTGGTGCTGCAGCTGTTGACATTGGCGGTTACGGGGGAACAAATTTCTCGAAAATCGAAAATCTCCGAAGACAGCGGCAAATCTCCTTTTTTAACTCGTGGGGCATTTCGACAGCTGCAAGTTTGGCGGAAATCCGCTCCGAGTTTCCTGCAAGCACCATGATCGCCTCTGGCGGTCTGCAAGATGCACTTGACGTGGCAAAGGCCATTGCGCTTGGGGCCTCTTGCACCGGAATGGCAGGGCATTTTTTAAAAACGCTGACTGACAGCGGTGAGGAAGGACTGCTTGAGGAGATTCAGCTGATCCTTGAGGAATTAAAGATGATTATGACCGTGCTGGGCGCCAGAACGATTGACGATTTACAAAAGGCGCCCCTTGTGATCAAAGGTGAAACCCATCATTGGCTCACAGAGAGAGGGGTCAATACATCAAGCTATAGTGTGCGATAAATGATAAAAGCCCAAAACCATATGTGGTTTGGGCTTTTTGTGTTATGATTTTCGCTTTTTGAATCTTCCGTTTTGTTCAAGGCTTGTCGCTCCGTCATAGTGAATGGACTGGTCGCGGTCTGATTCGACTCTGCCTGAAGCTTTGAGTTTTTTCTCTTGTCTGTCTTTTCCCATGATCATACTCCTTAATGTGAGATCGATTGTTTAAAAAATGTGCTTGAACTCCATACTGGGAATATGGAGGAAGTAAAATGGAACAATTTTATTACTATTGGTCAATGTGGTTTCTGTGGGTTCTGACAACATTTATTTTTGAAAAGACGAAAAGACGAATTGCCGTCTCTGTCTTTATTTTAACTAATATTATTCTAAGCATACATGACATCGCTTTATATTTTTCCCTGAATGCTGCATATTTGATGTTTTTCGTTTGCGGATGTGTCTATGCCGGGTATTTGGGAATGTATCGTTTTCGTTATATCATGGTCTATCTGACGCTTGTTGCCGCGTATGCGTTTGTTTATCTTTTTGCATTATATGACCCGGTTTGGTTCATCATAAAACCTGAGTGGGCTGCTGTTATATTAATAGTGCTTTTAACAGCTTCTGTTGAAAGGAATTTTGAGAAGCAGCTTGTCTTATTTGTCCTAGGGATGTGCCAAGGCGAACTGGTGTATTCATTTGTGATCCAGAAGTTGGCCGGGGCTATGGCTGTCGGCGGCTTTCAATGGCTGAATGCGTGTTCTGCGGGGATGATATTGCTGTTTGGCATATCTAAATACGAACACCTCGCAAGCCAGATTGGTCAGAAAAGCAAAAGATCAAACAAAGGAGCTACCAAAATGTCATGAGTGATTACATCTATCCGATTATTGCTGGGGTCATTGCCGGAATTGCGACAAGGCTTTATATGCTGAAAACGGATTACCGCCAGTATCCGACCTATGTTCATGGGAAAGTGATTCACATCGCGCTGGGGTTGATAGCGGCTGGTTTAGGTGCAATTATTATGCCGGCGCTTTTGCAGGAGGAATTTACGGCCATCACATTTTTAACATTGGCAGCGACGCAATTTAGAGATGTCCGAAACATGGAGCGGAACACATTGACGCAAATGGATTCGTATGAACTTGTCTCAAGGGGAAGCACATATATTGAGGGGATTGCCATTGCGTTTGAAAGCAGAAATTATATTGTGATCTTTACAGCGCTTTTGACAACCTCTGCGTATGTGTTTTTATCCATCTGGGCTGCTGTCATAGCGGCTGTCGTTTGTTTTTTACTGGCCATGAAATTTATGTCGGGCAGTGTGTTGAAGGATATTGTAGACATCGAGTACATAAAGCCGCGCTTTGACGGTCCGGGACTGTTTGTTGATAATATTTATATGATGAATATCGGGCTTCCAGAGAAACAGGAACTGATTTTAAAGCATGGCATGGGCTTTATTTTAACGCCAAAAAACTTTAATTCAGCAGCGACGATAGCAAATTTAGGGCAGCGTCAGGCCATTTTATTTGATGTTTCCAATGTGCTCGGGGTTTATCGGGATTCAGGAGAGCCATCTTTGACACCAATTGCAAAACGGGATTTAAATGATGGGAGAGTGGCGGTATTTGTTCTCCCGCAAATTCACCATCCCGAAACGGCTGTTCAAATTATTAGCAATGTTCCAACCCTGGAAAATGCGATTAGAATGCCGACTGAATTTATCAAGAATCAGGATAAGGTGATAGGATGAGTGAATCTCTTACGAAAGTGATTTTGTCTGTAATCACGACAAATCCAAACCGGGCTGCAGGGGGAGCACCTGTCTTTTTTTGCAATGACCAAAAGGAGATGGAGCTTTTCGCTAAAAATCTTGAGGCGATCCTTGATGGAATAGCACACAGAATCGGAGATGACGTGTATTTGATCGTGAAACATTTTTAAGAATAGTTGTGATCCCAGTAAAAACTGATATAATAAATGAGTTAAGCCCTTCCTCTGAAGGGTTTCTTTTCATAAAAGTGAATGAAATGATTTTAATAACCGGTTGAAAATTTATGTAAAAATGAAAGCGGCTGGATTGAAAGGAAGGGTACTATGGGTAAACCTGTCGTAGCCATTGTCGGGAGACCAAATGTAGGAAAATCCACAATCTTTAACCGGATTGCGGGAGAAAGAATTTCAATAGTAGAAGATACCCCTGGCGTGACAAGGGATCGGATATACAGCTCGGCTGAATGGCTGAATTATGATTTTAATTTGATTGATACGGGCGGTATTGATATCGGTGATGAGCCGTTCTTAGCGCAGATTCGCCAGCAGGCTGAAATCGCCATGGATGAAGCGGACGTGATTATTTTTATGGTGAACGGCCGTGAAGGCGTGACAGCTGCTGATGAAGAAGTGGCGAAAATTTTGTACCGCACAAAAAAGCCTGTTGTTTTAGCGGTTAATAAACTGGATAACACAGAAATGAGAGCGAATATGTATGATTTTTATTCGCTAGGCTTTGGTGAGCCGTATCCAATTTCGGGAACACACGGACTCGGACTGGGTGATTTACTGGATGCCGTTGCAGAGCATTTTAAAAACATTCCAGAAACGAAATACAATGAGGAAGTTGTTCAATTCTGTCTGATCGGACGTCCGAATGTCGGAAAGTCTTCACTTGTGAACGCAATGCTCGGCGAAGAACGCGTTATTGTCAGCAACGTGGCTGGAACGACAAGAGATGCTGTTGATACGTCATTTACTTACAACCAGCAGGAGTTTGTCATTGTCGATACTGCAGGTATGCGAAAAAAAGGGAAAGTCTATGAAACGACTGAGAAGTATAGTGTACTGCGGGCGCTGAAAGCGATTGACCGCTCAGAAGTCGTGGCGGTTGTGCTGGATGGCGAAGAAGGCATTATTGAACAGGACAAGCGTATCGCCGGTTATGCACACGAAGCGGGCAAGGCCGTCGTAATCGTCGTAAACAAATGGGATGCTGTTGACAAAGATGAGAGCACAATGAAAGAATTTGAAGAAAATATTCGTGATCATTTTCAATTTCTGGATTATGCGCCAATCCTATTTATGTCTGCCTTAACGAAAAAACGGATTCATACGCTGATGCCTGCGATTATTAAAGCAAGTGAAAATCATTCACTTCGAGTTCAGACGAACGTCTTAAATGATGTCATCATGGATGCTGTGGCAATGAACCCGACACCGACTCATAACGGTTCTCGTTTGAAGATTTACTATGCGACTCAAGTGTCGGTAAAGCCGCCAAGCTTCGTTGTGTTTGTAAACGATCCGGAATTGATGCATTTTTCATACGAACGGTTTTTAGAAAACCGAATCAGAGACGCGTTCGGTTTTGAGGGGACACCAATCAAAATATTTGCAAGAGCTAGAAAATAAAAAGGTGTGAAGCAAATATGAAAAAAGTCACAATGCTCGGAGCGGGGAGCTGGGGAACAGCACTGGCTTTAGTGTTAGCTGATAATCATCACGATGTAACCATGTGGGGGCACCGTGCAGATCTGATCCATCAAATCAATGATCAGCATGAAAATAAAGATTATTTGCCGAACGTCAAGCTTCCAGAATCAATAGAGGCAACAACGGATATGAAGACAGCTGTTTCAGACGCGGATTTCATTATTGTTGCTGTTCCAACAAAAGCAATTCGGGAAGTGCTGAGACAGGCTGTCCCTTTTATAACGAAAAAGGCAGTCTTTGTTCATGTCAGCAAAGGTATTGAGCCGGATTCACTTCTGCGCATTTCTGAAATTATGGAAATTGAGCTCCCGAGTGATGTCAGAAAAGGTGTCGTTGTCCTTTCCGGCCCGAGTCATGCGGAAGAGGTAGGGCTGCGGCACCCCACAACTGTTACTGCATCTTCAAAGAGCATGAGGGCAGCAGAAGAGGTGCAGGATCTATTTATTAATCACAATTTTCGGGTGTACACAAATCCTGACATTATCGGAGTTGAAATCGGAGGGGCTTTAAAAAATATTATTGCCCTTGCTGCAGGAATTACAGATGGTTTAGGGTACGGCGACAATGCCAAAGCTGCTTTGATTACACGCGGACTTGCCGAAATCGCGAGACTCGGAACGAAAATGGGCGGAAATCCCTTGACGTTCTCTGGATTGACAGGAGTAGGCGATCTGATTGTGACGTGCACAAGTGTTCATTCCAGAAACTGGCGTGCGGGCAATTTGCTCGGAAAAGGGTACAAGCTTGAAGATGTTCTTGAAGAGATGGGAATGGTAGTCGAAGGCGTCCGCACGACGAAAGCGGCTTACCAGCTTTCGAAGAAATATGATGTTAAAATGCCGATTACAGAAGCTCTCCATCAGGTCCTATTCAACGGACAAAAAGTGGAAACCGCTGTTGAATCTTTAATGGCGAGAGGGAAAACCCACGAGATGGAGGATTTGGTAAATACGTTTGAAAATCAAGTGAAGTAAAAGTGTCAATCAAATGATGGA
This sequence comes from Bacillus sp. LJBS17, assembly GCF_019334685.1. Lineage (NCBI taxonomy): Bacteria > Bacillati > Bacillota > Bacilli > Caryophanales > Bacillaceae > Bacillus > Bacillus sp. LJBS17. Next base: position 2,349,513 of record NZ_CP079759.1, on the reverse strand, counting down.
TCGCATATCTTAATTGAACGAAAGCCCGAAAAACAGAAGAACACCCAAGTCTTGGGATCTCCTGAAACATTTTGCCGATTTAGGCAATAGAGGATGCATCTGTATGCCATGTCGCATACTATAGCATCGAAGTCCAAGAGAGTGTTTCTTAAACGTGCAGGTGAATATAGTCAAGTTGACTGAAGCGAAGGTCCCCCTCTTTGCTTCAGTTTTTTTGTTCTATCAAAGGATGGAAAATCCGGTTGATCTTTTCCGGCGCTGTATATTAAAATATAATATAACGCTTACATCATACATATCGGGGAGGCGCACGTCATTGAATCTGGCATTGATGAAAATGTGGTTTGCTCTAGGGTCCATGGGTCTGATGTTTCTGGCTGTAGCTTCCATCTATTTAAGCCGCTTTAAGTGCCAAAACCGTTTTTTGAAGATTACGATTTCATCATTCGCATACATGTGTATGCTCATATCTGGAATTATTGTGTTTGTCGTGGTTTTTAGCGGCCCTGTCAATGAATAAAGCTGTAAAAGGAAGTGCTGTATGGGTAAACTGAAGTGCGCAATCATTTTTGCGGCAGTCGTGTTTTTATCCGGATGTTTATATCCAAATGAACGGAAAAGCAGTGTGCATGCCATTCCTTATCAAGACCAGCTAAAGCAGGTTCAATCTGCTGTTGATGAATTTCAAAAGGCAAATGGAGGGCTGCTTCCCATTCAAACAAAAGATATGTCGACACCGCTATATCAAAAATATCCGATAGACTTTAACCGGTTAGCGCCAAGATACATAGCTGAACCTCCAAGTACGGCATTTGAAAGCGGGGGAGACTATCAATATGTGCTTGTTGACGTAGAGAACGATCCGACTGTTAAATTAATTGATCTAAAGATGGCAGAAAAAATTCGCGATGTGAAATTGCGCATCCAAATGTATCGTCAGGAGCATCAATATCCGCCTTACAAGGATGTGCTATCTCGCGATTTATTTACACTCGATGAGAAGAAGCTTGGGGATGGAAGCTCTCTTACAGTGACAAGCCCAATCTCAGGGAATTCCTTGCCGCTTATGATTGACGGAGACGGAGAAATATATGCTGATTACCGGACTGAGCTGGCTTCTTGCCTCAAAAAAAGCAAAAAAACGTTTAAACCCGGGACTGAAATCCAGGATATGATTTGGGAGGAAACCCCCTTTGTCCCCGCGTTTTCTGTAAAATATACGGTAAATGACAAACAGGAACCTGTTTTTTTAGAAAATGATATGAAAAAGGAATGAACCTTTCTCCCTTGCATACAAATAGGGAGAAAGGTTTTTTTATATTAATAGATTGAGGATGAGAAATTTTCTAAAGATGTCATATTCAAATAGGACAACGTCATACACATATAGTGTCCTGTGTTTGATTGAAAGAGCTTAATAAAATTGAAAAGGATAGGAAGTCCGGGAGGGGATCACTTGGAAAAGGTCGATATTTTCAAGGATATCGCTGAACGAACAGGAGGCGATATATACTTAGGAGTCGTAGGTGCTGTCCGTACAGGAAAATCCACGTTCATTAAAAAATTTATGGAGCTTGTGGTGCTCCCGAATATCAGTAACGAAGCAGACCGGGCCCGAGCGCAGGATGAACTGCCGCAAAGCGCAGCCGGCAAAACCATTATGACTACAGAGCCTAAATTTGTTCCGAATCAGGCGATGTCTGTTCATGTGTCAGACGGACTCGATGTGAATATAAGATTAGTAGATTGTGTAGGTTACACAGTGCCCGGCGCTAAAGGATATGAAGATGAAAACGGGCCGCGGATGATCAATACGCCTTGGTACGAAGAACCGATCCCATTTCATGAGGCTGCTGAAATCGGCACACGAAAGGTCATTCAAGAACACTCGACCATCGGAGTTGTCATTACGACAGACGGCACCATTGGAGATATCGCCAGAAGTGACTATATAGAGGCTGAAGAAAGAGTCATTGAAGAGCTGAAAGAGGTTGGCAAACCTTTTATTATGGTCATCAACTCAGTCAGGCCGTATCACCCGGAAACGGAAGCCATGCGCCAGGATTTAAGCGAAAAATATGATATCCCGGTATTGGCAATGAGTGTAGAGAGCATGCGGGAATCAGATGTGCTGAATGTGCTCAGAGAGGCCCTCTACGAGTTTCCGGTGCTAGAAGTGAATGTCAATCTCCCAAGCTGGGTAATGGTGCTGAAAGAAAACCATTGGCTGCGTGAAAGCTATCAGGAGTCCGTAAAGGAAACGGTTAAGGATATTAAACGGCTCCGGGACGTAGACAGGGTTGTCGGCCAATTCAGCGAGTTTGAATTCATTGAAAGTGCCGGATTAGCCGGAATTGAGCTGGGCCAAGGAGTGGCAGAAATTGATTTGTACGCGCCGGATCATCTATATGATCAAATCTTAAAAGAAGTTGTGGGCGTCGAAATCAGAGGAAGAGACCATCTGCTTGAGCTCATGCAAGACTTCGCCCATGCGAAAACAGAATATGATCAAGTGTCTGATGCCTTAAAAATGGTCAAACAGACGGGATACGGTATTGCAGCGCCTGCTTTAGCTGATATGAGTCTCGATGAGCCGGAAATTATAAGGCAGGGCTCGCGATTCGGTGTGAGGCTGAAAGCTGTCGCTCCGTCGATCCATATGATCAAAGTCGATGTCGAAAGCGAATTCGCCCCGATTATTGGAACGGAAAAACAAAGTGAAGAGCTTGTACGCTATTTAATGCAGGACTTTGAGGATGATCCGCTCTCCATCTGGAATTCCGATATCTTCGGAAGGTCGCTGAGCTCAATTGTGAGAGAAGGGATTCAGGCAAAGCTGTCATTAATGCCTGAAAACGCACGGTATAAATTAAAAGAAACATTAGAAAGAATCATAAACGAAGGCTCTGGCGGCTTAATCGCCATCATCCTGTAATACCGGTAGACCTCTTTATAGAATGGGAGGTCTTTTTTCTTTGCTCTTAATAATGGAAAAGGATCAAGGAATAGGATGAAAAAAGGAAAAAAAGGAATATTTGTTCGGTAAATCACCTTAAATCCTTGACGAGCAAGGGATTGACGCTTTAAAATGCTTGATATGGCTTTTTATATGTGTTACTCTACATACAGAAATTCTTCACTTTGTTGGACAAACATTCCTCAGAGTGCAGTTTTTCTTAAAAAGCCGTTTAATTGTCTTTCTCTTGCCTGCTCTCATTTTTTTGTGAGACAGGTTTAGAATCAGACTGAACTGTGAAGAAATGATAATAAACGAACTGAATGTATCCTTTTGGGAGGAGGTGAAAGGCATGAACAAAACAGAACTTATCAATGCGGTTGCTGAAGCAAGCGAATTGTCTAAAAAAGACGCTACAAAAGCAGTTGACTCTGTTTTTGATACGATCTTAGATGCACTTAAAAACGGTGATAAAATCCAACTGATCGGTTTTGGTAACTTCGAGGTGCGTGAACGTTCTGCACGTAAAGGACGCAACCCTCAAACAGGTGAAGAAATCGAAATTCCAGCAAGCAAAGTACCTGCTTTCAAACCAGGTAAAGCGCTTAAAGACGCAGTTGCCGGAAAATAATTGTGAATATAGATCGTGTATGCATCTAGCTTACATACACTTTATTTCTTCACAGAAAAGCCCCTTTCTAAGGGGCTTTTCATATTTCAAGAGCATGGGCTTCCTGACAGGGCATTCACTTTGCTTTTAGCGGGACATATGTGCTAGAATCGAAATTAAATGTATTCATTGGTGGAGGACATAGAACATGAAAGAAGTTAATAAAGAGCAAATCGAACAAGCTGTTCGTCAAATTTTAGAAGCGATCGGAGAAGACCCGAATAGAGAAGGGCTTCTTGATACTCCGAAAAGAGTCGCAAAGATGTATGCCGAAGTATTCTCCGGCTTGAATGAAGATCCAAAAGAACATTTCCAGACTATCTTCGGTGAAAACCATGAGGAGCTTGTTCTTGTAAAAGATATCGCGTTTCATTCTATGTGTGAGCATCACCTTGTTCCCTTTTATGGAAAAGCACATGTTGCATATATCCCGCGAGGCGGAAAGGTCACAGGACTCAGCAAACTGGCACGTGCCGTTGAAGCCGTTGCAAAGCGCCCGCAGCTTCAGGAACGCATCACTTCTACAATTGCAGAAAGCATCGTAGAAACGCTTGATCCGCATGGCGTAATGGTAGTGGTTGAAGCGGAACACATGTGCATGACGATGCGCGGTGTAAGAAAACCGGGTGCGAAAACTGTGACTTCAGCAGTCAGAGGCGTTTTTAAAGATGATGCCGCTGCCCGTGCAGAAGTATTGGAACATATTAAACGCCAGGACTAATAAAGATAGAGGGTGCTATAAATGAACCAAAAGCATTCAAGTGATTTTGTCGTCATTAAAGCCGTTGAGGACGGAGTGAATGTGATCGGCCTGACAAGAGGAACAGACACAAAGTTTCACCATTCCGAAAAACTCGACAAGGGAGAAGTGATCATCGCTCAGTTTACAGAGCATACTTCTGCCATTAAAGTCAGAGGAGAGGCACTGATTCAAACCGCGTACGGAGAAATGAAAAGCGAAAAAAAATAAGCTGGCTGTCCCCGCTGTTAAAAGCAAATGCTCGCAAACAGCGGGAGGATACAGCCAATTTCTTTTTTTTATGCTATAATGATACCTGCGTAAGCGAATGAAAAGATAAAACTCATACATAGATTAAGAAATAAATGTGAATTTGGGGACAAGGGTGATATTTTTGCAAGACATCTACGGAACTTTAGCCAATCTGAACACGAAATTAAAACAAAAGCTGTCTCATCCTTATTTAGCGAAGCATATTTCTGCGCCGAAAATTGATGAGGATAAGCTTCTTCTTTTTCATGCTTTATTTGAAGAAGCTGACATAAAAAACAACGACAGAGAAAATTATATTGTAACAGCGATGCTTGTACAAAGCGCCCTTGATACCCATGATGAAGTGACGACAGCTAGAGTCATAAAACGAGACGAAAACAAAAACCGCCAATTGACTGTTCTCGCGGGCGATTATTTCAGCGGGCTGTACTACTCTTTACTATCTGAAATGAAGGATATCTACATGATTCGGACGCTTGCTACAGCCATTAAAGAAATCAACGAACATAAAATTCGTCTGTATGACCGTTCTTTCAAGGACGAAAACGATTTTTTCGAAAGTGTCGGCATCGTTGAATCAGCTTTATTCCATCGTGTGGCGGAACACTTCAGCCTCCCGCGCTGGAAAAAGCTGTCGAGTGATTTTTTTGTATTTAAGCGGCTTATGAACGGAAATGATGCATTTCTGGATGTGATCGGCAGTTTTATACAGCTGGGAAAAACAAAAGAAGGGATATTAGAAGATTGTTTTAAAAAAGCGAAAAACAGCATTGAGTCACTTCTGCCTCTAAATTCACCTATTCAGAACATTTTAATAAACCGTCTGAAGACAATCAGCCAAGATCAAACCTATCATCAGAAAGTGGAAGAAGGGTAAACCATTATGCAGGACTCAAAAGAACAGCGCGTACACGGAGTATTTGAAAAAATATATAAAAACTATGACCAAATGAACTCTGTCATCAGTTTTCAGCAGCATAAAAAATGGCGCGACAAAACGATGCGCATCATGAATGTAAAAGAAGGCGCAAAAGCACTTGATGTCTGCTGCGGAACGGCTGACTGGACGATCGCTCTTGCAAAAGCGGCCGGCAAAAGCGGCGAGATCAAGGGCTTGGATTTCAGTGAAAATATGCTGAGTGTCGGCGAGCAGAAAGTAAAAGACGGCGGATTCAGCCAAATTGAACTGCTGCACGGAAATGCGATGGAGCTTCCTTTTGATGATGATACATTTGATTATGTCACCATTGGCTTCGGACTCCGCAATGTCCCTGATTACTTGACTGTACTGAAAGAGATGAGACGTGTAGTGAAGCCGGGTGGGCAGGTGGTATGTCTGGAAACGTCCCAGCCGGAAATGTTCGGATTCAGACAGGCTTACTTTATGTACTTTAAGTATATTATGCCGTTTTTCGGGAAACTGTTTGCGAAGAGCTATAAAGAATATTCTTGGCTTCAAGAATCAGCCAGAGATTTCCCTGGAATGAAGGAACTGGCAGGCCTGTTTGAAGAGGCGGGCCTGAAAAATGTTAAATATCATTCGTTTACTGGCGGAGTCGCTGCCACGCATATCGGATGGAAATGAAAACACAGATGTTTGGGTGAATGATATGAAATTTAAAATGGCCTACTCTTTTTTAAATGACGATATTGATGTAATCGAAAGAGAACTGGAACAAACCGTACGTTCCGATTACCCGCTTTTAAGCGAGGCAGGTCTTCACCTGCTGCAGGCCGGAGGGAAACGTATTCGGCCTGTTTTCGTGCTGCTTTCCGGCATGTTTGGCGATTACGATATTAATAAGATTAAATATGTCGCCGTCACTCTGGAAATGATTCACATGGCATCTTTGGTCCATGATGATGTCATTGATGATGCGGAGCTTCGCCGAGGAAAACCGACAATCAAAGCAAAGTGGGACAATCGTATTGCGATGTACACAGGCGATTATATGCTTGCGGGATCTCTTGAAATGATGACAAGAATTAACGAACCGAAAGCCCATAGGATTTTGTCACAGACGATCGTTGAAGTTTGTCTAGGGGAAATTGAGCAGATCAAAGACAAATACAACATGGAACAAAATCTCAGAACGTATCTCCGCCGTATCAAAAGAAAAACGGCTCTCTTGATCGCGGTCAGCTGCCAGCTTGGTGCCATTGCGTCTGGAGCTGATGAGAAGATTCATAAGGCATTGTACTGGTTTGGGTATTACGTCGGCATGTCTTATCAGATTATTGATGATATTCTTGATTTTACTTCAACTGAAGAAGAACTGGGTAAACCCGTTGGAGGAGATTTGCTTCAAGGAAACGTCACATTGCCAGTGCTGTATGCCCTGAAAAATCCTGCATTAAAAAACCAGCTTAAATTGATTAACAGTGAGACAACGCAGGAACAACTTGAACCAATCATTGAAGAAATCAAAAAAACAGATGCAATTGAAGCATCTATGGCAGTAAGCGAAATGTATCTGCAGAAAGCTTTTCAGAAATTAAACACGCTTCCTCGAGGGCGCGCACGCTCGTCTCTTGCAGCCATCGCAAAATATATCGGTAAAAGAAAATTTTAATTTTTGTAGATATTAAGAAATTTCTCCGCCCCGGATTGATTAATTATCAGAAAGATGTTACGATTTCGGTGTGCAGTGTGAAAGCCTATACATACATAATGATGGGGTGGAGAATATGATGGAAAAGACTTTTATCATGGTGAAACCAGACGGTGTCCAACGTCAGCTCATTGGGGACATTTTATCTAGATTCGAACGTAAGGGCTTACAATTAGCTGGTGCCAAGTTAATGAGAGTGACTGAACAGATGGCTGAGAAACACTACGCCGAACATCAAGGAAAGCCTTTCTTCGGAGAGCTCGTTGAGTTTATTACTTCAGGACCTGTATTCGCAATGGTGTGGGAAGGCGAAAATGTCATTGAAGTGACGAGACAGCTGATCGGGAAGACAAACCCTAAAGAAGCTTTACCTGGTACGATTCGTGGGGATTATGGCATGTTTGTCGGAAAAAACATCATCCACGGCTCTGATTCTCTCGAAAGTGCAGAACGAGAGATTAACATTTTCTTTAAGAATGAAGAATTAGTATCATATCAGCAGCTTATGGCAGGCTGGATCTATTAATCATTGTGAAAATAAGTAACAGAGCCGGCATCATATAACGCCGCCGGTTTTTGATCTGTTTTGTAAAGGTTTACATTAAAGTGAATAAAGGGTTGATTGGCAGTGTGCATCAGACCTCTGCCTTTCCCAACGATCTAAAATCAGCTGAAAAGCTGATTTTTTTATTGAAACAATACAATTTCCTGATAAAACAAGCTATACTAGGACAAAAAGACAGCGAGACTGGGAGAGTAGAGATGGATACATACAGCGTATTTACAACGAAATGGAAACAATTAACCGGAGTCGATTTAACACTATATAAAGAAGCACAAATGAAGAGAAGGCTAACGTCACTTTATGAGAAAAAGGGGTTCCAAAGCTTTAAGGACTTTGCTGCGGCATTGGAAAAGGATCAAGCTCTCTTAAATGAAACATTGGACAGAATGACGATCAATGTTTCAGAATTTTATCGTAATTATAAAAGATGGGAAGTTCTTGAGACTGCAATTCTGCCCTTAATCAAGACCTCTAGGCCTTTAAAGATTTGGAGTGCCGCCTGCTCAACGGGTGAGGAGCCATACACGCTTGCCATGCTTTTGGACCAGCAAAAAGGTCTTCCGGGCTATCAGATTTTGGCGACGGATATTGATGAAAAAGCATTGGAAAAAGCGAAAAAAGGTGTTTATCAGGAGCGGTCTTTACAGGAAGTGCCGCTATCTGTGAAAGATCGTTATTTTACGCAAAACGCAAATAGAAGTTATGAAGTGAAACCGGAAATCAAAAAGAATATTACATTCAAAAAGCACAATTTGCTGGCGGATCGTTATGAACAAGACTTTGACTTAATCGTGTGCCGCAATGTATTTATTTATTTTACAGAAAGCGCGAAGGAAGAGCTGTATTTAAAAATGGCACATAGCTTGAAGAAGAATGGAGTTCTTTTTGTCGGCAGCACCGAGCAAATCTTCAATCCCGAGAAATTTGGCCTAGTCCCAGCCGATACATTCTTTTATCAAAAAAGATAGACTGACTTTTTGCTGAAAAATATGTTATAGTAGTCTTACTTAAAAGCGTTAATGCGATGAAGGGAGAAGAAGTCATGAGATATTTAACAGCCGGAGAATCACACGGCCCCCAACTGACAACCATTATTGAGGGTGTACCTGCCGGGCTTTACATAACGGAGGAAGATATCAATTTTGAGCTTGCCAGACGCCAAAAAGGACACGGCCGCGGCCGCCGCATGCAGATCGAAAAAGACCAGGCCAAAATTATGAGCGGGGTGCGCCATGCACGTACACTCGGTTCACCAATTGCTCTCGTAGTTGAAAATAACGATTGGAAGCATTGGACAAAAATCATGGGCGCCGCTCCAATTACAGAAGATGAAGAAAAGGAAATGAAGCGCCAGATTTCCAGACCTAGACCTGGGCACGCTGACTTAAACGGTGCAATTAAATATAATCATCGTGATATGAGAAATGTGCTTGAGCGTTCTTCAGCAAGGGAAACAACTGTCAGAGTGGCGGCAGGGGCTGTAGCTAAAAAGATTCTTTCTGAGCTTGGCATTAAGGTGGCGGGCCACGTGTTGCAAATTGGCGCTGTTAAAGCTGAAAAAACAGAATATACGTCAATTGAAGACCTGCAGCGCGTAACGGAAGAGTCTCCTGTCAGATGCTACGATGAAGAGGCAGGCAAAACAATGATGGCTGCCATTGATGAAGCAAAGGCAAACGGAGATTCCATCGGCGGAATAGTAGAAGTCATTGTCGAGGGAATGCCGGTAGGCGTGGGCAGCTATGTCCATTATGACCGCAAGCTGGATAGCAAGCTTGCTGCCGCTGTACTGTCAATTAATGCATTTAAAGGTGTGGAATTCGGGATCGGATTTGAGGCGGCAGGCCGAAATGGAAGCGAAGTCCATGACGAGATCATTTGGGACGAGGAAAAAGGATACACCCGTGCTACTAACAGACTTGGCGGACTGGAAGGCGGCATGACGACAGGGATGCCGATTGTTGTCCGCGGAGTCATGAAGCCGATTCCGACTTTGTATAAACCGCTGAAAAGTGTCGATATTGAAACGAAAGAACCGTTTTCTGCCAGCATTGAACGTTCAGACAGCTGTGCTGTTCCTGCGGCAAGTGTAGTCGCTGAAGCGGCTGTCGCTTGGGAAATTGCGAACGCAGTCGTTGAACAATTCGGATTAGATCAAATTGACCGCATTAGAGAAAATGTGGAGAATATGAGAAAACTGTCGAGGGAATTTTAATGAAGACACTGCATGTTCAAACTGCTTCCTCGTCATATCCTGTTTTTATCGGACAAGGTATCAGAAAAAAGGCTTGCGAACTATTAACCTCTTTAAACAGGCCTTTAACAAGGATTATGCTTGTCACGGATGAAGAAGTGGACCGCCTGTATGGTGATGAAATGCTCCATTTGCTGCAAGAAAAATGGCCTGTGAAAAAAGTGACGGTACCGAGTGGAGAGCAGGCAAAATCCATGGACATGTACACAAAGCTGCAGAGTGAAGCGATTCGATTTCATATGGATCGCTCCTCATGCATCATTGCTTTTGGAGGCGGTGTTGTAGGAGATCTTGCTGGGTTTGTGGCAGCCACTTTTATGCGCGGCATTGATTTCATTCAAATGCCTACGACGCTCTTGGCGCATGACAGCGCAGTCGGAGGAAAAGTAGCCGTGAACCATCCGCTTGGAAAAAATCTAATCGGTGCGTTTTATCAGCCGAAAGCCGTGCTCTATGATACAGATTTCCTGCGTTCTCTGCCTGAAAAAGAGCTTAGGTCCGGAATGGCAGAAGTGATTAAACACGCGTTTATCTATGACAGAGCGTTTCTGGAGGAGCTGCTGAATATCCACTCACTGCGTGATATCACCAATGATCAGCTGAATGACATGATTTTTAAAGGCATTTCAATTAAAGCGTCTGTCGTTCAGCAGGATGAAAAAGAAGAGGGGATAAGAGCTTACTTAAACTTTGGGCATACGCTCGGTCATGCCGTTGAGGCGGAATATGGATACGGGCAGATCACTCACGGTGATGCCGTAGCCCTCGGAATGCAGTTTGCTTTATATATAAGCGAAAAGACTGTAGGCTGTGAAATGGACAGAAAACGTTTGGTCAGCTGGCTAAAAAGCCTGGGTTATCCAAGTCAAATCAGAAAAGAGACGGAAACTTCGGTTCTCTTGGACCGTATGATGAATGATAAGAAAACCCGTGGCGGGAAGATTCAGTTTATTGTGCTCAACGAATTAGGGAAAGTTGCTGATCATACATTTTCCAGAAATGAACTTGAGAGCTGGCTGAACAAATGGCGATTGGAGGAGACATCATGATGATTCGCGGAATTCGCGGAGCAACTACAGTTGAACGGGATACTGAAGAAGAAATTTTACAAAAAACAAAACAGCTGTTAGAGAAAATCATAGAAGAAAATCATACAAAACCGGAAGATGTTGTTCAAATGCTTCTTTCGGCTACACCTGATTTGCACGCTGTTTTCCCGGCAAAAGCTGTTCGTGAGCTTTCAGGATGGCAGTATGTACCGGTAACATGTATGCAGGAAATGGACGTAACAGGCGGTCTGAAAAAGTGCATAAGAGTCATGATAACCGTCCAGACAGATGTCCCTCAGGATCAGATCAGACATGTATATTTAGAAAAAGCCGTCGTATTGAGGCCCGATTTATCATTGACAAAAAATACTGAATTGTAATACGATAAGAATAGCTTAGAAATACACAAGAGTGTGTATAAAGCGATTAGAATGAGTTGAGTTAGAGAATAGGGTAGCAGAGAATGAGTTTAGTTGAGCTGAGACATGTATGTTTATTCTACCCAAAAGAAGTCTTTCTTTTGGGTTTATTTGTTATATAGTATTTTATCCTCTCATGCCATCTTCTCATTCTCCTTGCCATAAGGAGTGAGAGCAATGAATTTCCAATCAAACATTTCCGCATTTTTAGAGGACAGCTTGTCCCACCACACGATACCGATTGTGGAGACCTTCACAGTCGATACACTGACACCCATTCAAATGATAGAGAAGCTTGACAGGGAGATTACGTATCTTCTTGAAAGCAAGGACGATACATCCACTTGGTCCAGATATTCGTTTATCGGCCTGAATCCATTTCTCACAATTAAAGAAGAGCAGGGCCGTTTTTCGGCCGCTGATCAGGACAGCAAATCTCTTTACACAGGAAATGAACTAAAAGAAGTGCTGAACTGGATGAATACCACATACAAAATCAAAACACCTAAGCTTGGCATTCCTTTTGTCGGCGGAGCTGTTGGGTACTTAAGCTATGATATGATCCCGCTGATTGAGCCTTCTGTTCCTTCGCATACCAAAGAAACAGACATGGAAAAGTGTATGCTGTTTGTTTGCCGGACATTAATTGCGTATGATCATGAAACCAAAAACGTTCACTTTATCCAATATGCAAGGCTCACTGGAGAGGAAACAGAAAACGAAAAAATGGATGTATTCCATCAAAATCATTTGGAGCTCCAAAATCTCATCGAAAAAATGATGGACCAAAAAAACATAAAAGAGCTGTTTCTCTCTGCTGATTCATACAAGACACCCAGCTTTGAGACGGTATCTTCTAATTATGAAAAATCGGCTTTTATGGCTGATGTAGAAAAAATCAAGGGCTATATAAAAGCAGGAGATATCTTCCAGGGTGTTTTATCACAAAAATTTGAGGTGCCGATAAAAGCAGATGCTTTTGAGTTATACCGAGTGCTTAGGATCGTCAATCCTTCGCCGTATATGTATTATATGAAACTGCTAGACAGAGAAATAGTCGGCAGCTCTCCGGAACGGTTAATCCACGTTCAAGACGGGCACTTGGAAATCCATCCGATTGCCGGTACGAGAAAACGCGGTGCAGACAAAGCTGAAGATGAGAGACTGAAGGTTGAGCTCATGAAGGATGAAAAAGAAAAAGCGGAGCATTACATGCTCGTTGATCTTGCCCGAAACGATATCGGCAGAGTAGCAGAGTATGGTTCTGTTTCTGTGCCGGAGTTCACAAAAATTGTTTCCTTTTCACATGTCATGCACATTATCTCGGTGGTTACAGGCCGATTGAAAAAAGAGGTTCATCCTGTCGATGCACTGATGTCTGCTTTCCCGGCGGGGACTTTAACAGGCGCACCCAAAATCCGTGCCATGCAGCTTTTGCAAGAGCTCGAGCCAACACCGAGAGAGACATACGGAGGATGTATTGCCTACATTGGGTTTGACGGGAATATCGACTCTTGTATTACGATTCGCACGATGAGTGTAAAGAACGGCGTTGCATCGATACAGGCAGGTGCTGGCATTGTTGCTGATTCTGTTCCGGAAGCCGAATACGAAGAAAGCTGTAATAAAGCCGGTGCGCTGCTGAAAACGATTCATATTGCAGAAGACATGTTTCATAGCAAGGAGGATAAAGCTGATGAACAGATTTCTACAATTGTGCGTTGACGGAAAAACCCTTACTGCCGGTGAGGCTGAAACGCTGATGAATATGATGATGGCAGCGGAAATGACTCCTTCTGAAATGGGTGGTATATTGTCTATTCTTGCTCATCGGGGGGAGACGCCAGAAGAGCTTGCGGGTTTTGTGAAGGCAATGAGGGCACACGCTCTTACAGTCGATGGACTTCCTGATATTGTTGATACATGCGGAACAGGGGGAGACGGTATTTCCACTTTTAATATCTCAACGGCCTCGGCAATTGTTGCCTCGGCAGCTGGCGCGAAAATCGCTAAGCATGGCAATCGCTCTGTCTCTTCTAAAAGCGGAAGCGCTGATGTTTTAGAGGAGCTAGAGGTTTCTATTCAAACCACTCCCGAAAAGGTCAAAAGCAGCATTGAAACAAACAACATGGGATTTCTTTTTGCGCCGCTTTACTATTCGTCTATGAAACATGTAGCAGGTACTAGAAAAGAGCTAGGTTTCAGAACGGTATTTAATCTGCTTGGGCCGCTCAGCAATCCTTTACAGGCGAAGCGTCAGGTGATTGGGGTCTATTCTGTTGAAAAAGCTGGACTGATGGCAAGCGCACTGGAGACGTTTCAGCCGAAGCACGTTATGTTTGTATCAAGCCGTGACGGTTTAGATGAGCTTTCAATTACAGCACCGACCGACGTGATTGAATTAAAGGACGGAGAGCGCCGGGAGTATACCGTTTCACCCGAAGATTTCGGTTTCACAAATGGCAGACTTGAAGATTTACAGGTGCAGTCTCCGAAAGAGAGCGCTTATCTCATTCAGAATATTTTTGAAAATAAAAGCAGCAGTTCCGCTTTATCTATTACGGCTTTTAATGCGGGTGCTGCGATTTACACGGCGGGAATTACCGCCTCACTGAAGGAAGGAACGGAGCTGGCGTTAGAGACGATTACAAGCGGAGGCGCTGCCGCGCAGCTTGAACGACTAAAGCAGAAAGAGGAAGAGATCTATGCTTGAAAAAATCATCAAACAAAAGAAAGAAGAAGTGAAAACACTGGTTCTGCCGGTAGAGCAGCCTTTCGAGAAACGTTTATTTAAGGAGGCGCTGGCAAGCCCGAATCGGTTTATCGGGTTGATTGCCGAAGTGAAGAAAGCATCGCCGTCAAAAGGGCTTATTAAAGAGGATTTTGTGCCTGTGCAGATTGCAAAAGACTATGAGGCTGCGAAGGCAGATGCGATTTCCGTTTTAACAGACACCCCGTTTTTTCAAGGGGAAAACAGCTATTTATCAGACGTAAAGCGTGCTGTTTCGATTCCTGTACTTAGAAAAGATTTTATTATTGATTCTCTTCAAGTAGAGGAATCAAGAAGAATCGGAGCGGATGCCATATTGTTAATCGGCGAGGTGCTTGATCCCTTACACCTTCATGAATTATATCTTGAAGCAGGTGAAAAGGGGATGGACGTGTTAGTGGAGATTCATGATGCACCAACGCTAGAACAAATATTGAAAGTGTTCACACCCGACATTCTCGGCGTAAATAATCGAAACTTAAAAACGTTTGAAACATCTGTAAAGCAGACAGAACAAATCGCATCTCTCGTTCCGAAAGAATCCTTGCTTGTCAGCGAAAGCGGAATCGGTTCTTTAGAACATTTAACATTTGTCAATGAGCATGGGGCGCGAGCTGTACTTATCGGTGAATCATTGATGAGACAAACTTCTCAGCGTAAAGCAATCCATGCTTTGTTTAGGGAGTGAGGTTTTGAAGAAACCGGCATTAAAATATTGCGGTATTCGGTCACTAAAGGATTTGCAGCTTGCGGCGGAATCACAGGCTGATTACCTAGGATTTATTTTTGCTGAAAGCAAACGAAAAGTATCTCCGCAAGATGTGAAAAAATGGCTGAACCAAGTTCGTGTCGAAAAACAGGTTGCAGGTGTTTTTGTTAATGAATCAATAGAGACGATGTCACGTGTTGCCAAGAGCTTGAAGCTCGACGTCATTCAGCTTCACGGTGATGAAAAACCGACGGATGCTGCTGTTCTTCGCAAGCTGACACGCTGTGAAATATGGAAGGCGCTTCACCATCAAGATAACACAACTCAAGAAATAGCCCGCTTTAAAGATCATGTTGACGGCTTTGTGATTGATTCATCTGTAAAAGGGTCTAGAGGCGGAACTGGTGTTGCATTTTCTTGGGAATGTGTGCCGGAATATCAGCAGGCGGCTATTGGTAAACGCTGCTTTATCGCTGGCGGCGTGAATCCGGATAGCATCACAGGCCTATTGAAATGGCAGCCAGAAGGAATTGACCTTGCCAGCGGAATTGAAAAAAACGGACAAAAAGATCAGAATCTGATGAGGCTTTTAGAAGAAAGGATGAACCGATATGTATCCATATCCGAATGAAATAGGCAGATACGGTGATTTTGGCGGAAAGTTTGTTCCGGAAACACTCATGCAGCCGTTAGATGAAATAGAAACAGCATTTAAACAAATCAAGGATGATCCCGCTTTTCGTGAAGAGTATTATAAGCTGTTAAAGGACTATTCCGGACGGCCGACTGCATTAACATACGCTGATCGAGTCACTGAATACTTAGGCGGCGCGAAAATCTATTTGAAACGAGAAGATTTAAACCATACAGGTTCTCATAAAATCAATAATGCGCTAGGTCAAGCGCTGCTTGCTAAAAAAATGGGCAAAACGAAAATCATTGCTGAAACCGGTGCCGGCCAGCATGGCGTTGCCGCTGCAACAGTTGCAGCCAAATTCGGCTTTTCCTGTACTGTGTTTATGGGTGAAGAGGATGTTGCCCGCCAGTCTCTGAACGTTTTCCGCATGAAGCTTCTTGGAGCGGAGGTAGTGCCTGTAACAAGCGGAAACGGAACATTGAAGGATGCCACAAATGAGGCGATCCGGTACTGGGTTCAGCATTGTGAGGATCACTTTTATATGATTGGATCAGTTGTCGGCCCGCATCCTTATCCGCAAGTGGTCCGAGAATTTCAAAAAATGATCGGAGAGGAAGCGAAGGACCAGTTGAAACGTATTGAAGGCACTCTGCCTGATAAAGTAGTGGCATGTGTAGGCGGAGGAAGCAATGCGATAGGTATGTTTCAGGCATTTTTAAATGAAGATGTTGAACTGATCGGCGCTGAAGCAGCAGGAAAAGGAATTGATACGCCTCTTCATGCCGCCACTATTTCGAAAGGAACCGTAGGGGTTATTCACGGTTCATTGACTTATCTCATTCAGGATGAATTCGGGCAAATTATTGAGCCCTACTCTATTTCAGCCGGTCTCGACTATCCTGGAATCGGTCCGGAGCACGCATACTTGCATAAGAGCGGCCGTGTCACTTATGACAGTATCACTGATGAAGAAGCGGTGGATGCATTAAAGCTTTTGTCAGAAAAAGAGGGGATTTTGCCGGCAATCGAATCTGCCCATGCGTTAGCGAAAGCATTCAAACTCGCCAAAGGAATGGATCGCGGTCAACTCATTCTCGTCTGTTTATCAGGACGGGGAGACAAGGATGTCAACACATTAATGAAGGTATTGGAAGAAGAGGTGAAAGCCCATGTTTAAATTGGATCTTCAACCATCAGAAAAATTGTTTATCCCGTTTATTACGGCGGGCGATCCAGTTCCTGAGGTTTCGATTGAACTGGCGAAGTCACTCCAAAAAGCAGGCGCCACTGCATTGGAGCTTGGTGTTGCATACTCTGACCCGCTTGCAGACGGTCCGGTGATCCAGCGGGCTTCAAAGCGGGCACTTGATCAAGGAATGAATATCGTAAAGGCAATCGAATTAGGCGGAGAAATGAAAAAAAACGGAGTGAATATTCCGATTATCCTCTTTACGTATTATAATCCTGTGTTACAATTGAACAAAGAATACTTTTTCGCTTTACTGCGGGAAAATCATATTGACGGTCTGCTTGTTCCGGATCTGCCACTAGAAGAAAGCAACAGCCTTCAAGAGGAATGTAAAAGCCATGAGGTGACGTATATTTCTTTGGTTGCGCCGACAAGCGAAAGCCGTTTGAAAACCATTATTGAACAAGCCGAGGGCTTCGTCTACTGTGTGTCTTCTCTGGGTGTGACCGGTGTCCGCAATGAGTTCAATTCATCCGTGTACCCGTTCATTCGGACAGTGAAGAATCTCAGCACTGTTCCGGTTGCCGTAGGGTTCGGTATATCAAACCGTGAACAGGTCATAAAGATGAATGAGATTAGTGACGGTGTCGTAGTGGGAAGCGCGCTCGTCAGAAAAATAGAAGAATTAAAGGACCGGCTCATCAGCGCTGAAACGAGAAATCAGGCGCTGCAGGAGTTTGAGGATTATGCAATGGCGTTTGGCGGCTTGTACAGTTTAAAATGAGGTGACTGATTTGCGTATCAAAGAACATTTAAAACAGCTGAAGCCTTATCAGCCTGGAAAGCCGATTGAAGCAGTGAAATCAGAATATGGCTTGGACAAAGTTGTGAAGCTTGCTTCAAACGAGAATCCTTACGGCTGTTCAGAGGCTGCAAAAGAGGCGCTTCATCATGAGATTCAACAGCTTGCCCTTTACCCGGACGGCTATAGTGCCGCTTTGCGGGCAAGGCTCAGTAAGCACCTCAATGTCAACGAAACATCACTTATTTTCGGCAATGGTTCTGATGAAATCATTCAGATCATCTGCCGAGCATTTCTAAACAATAAAACCAATACGATCACTGCTGCCCCGACTTTTCCGCAATATAAACATAATGCGGTTATTGAAGGTGCTGAAGTACGTGAAATTGCACTTCGTCCCGACGGCTCACATGATTTAGACGCCATGTTAGAAGCCATCGACGAACAGACACAAGTCGTTTGGATATGCAGCCCGAATAATCCGACTGGCACTTATACATCTGAAGGAGAATTACTCGCATTTCTGGAGCGCGTTCCTTCACGTGTCCTTGTTGTTCTTGACGAAGCATATTATGAATATGTAACAGCAGAGGATTACCCGGAAACCGTGCCGCTCTTAAGCAAGTATTCCAATTTGATGATTTTGCGCACATTTTCAAAGGCATACGGTCTGGCAGCGCTCAGAGTCGGATACGGAATTGCTGACGAGAGCCTGATTCGCCAGATTGAGCCGGCGAGAGAGCCGTTTAATACGAGCCGTCTGGGCCAGGCTGCGGCGATTGCCGCTCTTGATGATCAAGCGTTTATTGCTTCCTGTGTTGAGCAAAATAATGCAGGCCTTCAGCAGTATTATGATTTTGCAAAAACTCATGGTTTAAAGTGCTACCCTTCACAGACAAATTTTGTGTTAATTGACTTTAAACGTCCTGCTGATGAACTGTTTCAGGCTCTGCTGGAAAAAGGCTATATCGTCCGGTCAGGAAATGCATTAGGTTTCCCGACATCACTCCGGATTACGATCGGAACAAAAGAGCAAAATGAAGAAATACTTGCCATTTTAGCTGAAATTTTATAAGAGGTGATCAAATATCACCTCTTTAGTCTATAAACCAGGTGATGACGTATGAATCAAATGAAAGATACAATATTGCTCGCCGGTCTCGGATTGATAGGCGGTTCGATTGCCCTAGCCATCAAAAAAAATCATCCCGGCAAACGGATTATCGGAATCGACATCTCTGATGAACAGGCGGTAGCGGCATTAAAATTAGGTGTGATAGACGATCGTGCTGATTCGTTTATTAGCGGTGCGAAAGAGGCAGCTACAGTAATCATTGCGACACCTGTTGAACAAACACTGGTTATGCTTGAAGAGCTGGCTCATTCAGGAATTGAACATGAGCTTTTGATTACGGATGTAGGAAGCACAAAGCAAAAAGTGGTTGATTACGCTGATCAAGTGCTGCCTAGCCGCTATCAATTTGTCGGAGGGCATCCGATGGCGGGTTCACATAAATCGGGAGTGGCCGCTGCGAAGGAGTTCCTGTTTGAAAATGCATTTTATATTTTAACCCCAGGCCAGAAAACGGACAAACAAGCTGTGGAACAGTTAAAAAACCTGCTGAAGGGGACGAATGCCCATTTTGTGGAAATGTCGCCGGAGGAGCATGATGGCGTTACAAGTGTAATCAGTCATTTTCCGCATATTGTAGCAGCCAGTCTTGTTCACCAAACCCATCATTCGGAAAACCTGTATCCGCTTGTTAAACGTTTTGCTGCCGGCGGGTTCAGAGATATTACAAGGATTGCATCAAGCAGCCCGGCAATGTGGCGGGATATTTTATTACATAATAAAGATAAAATCTTAGACCGTTTTGATGAGTGGATTCGTGAAATTGACAAGATCCGTACATATGTAGAACAAGAAGATGCGGAAAATCTATTTCGTTATTTTAAAACAGCCAAGGATTATCGCGACGGGCTGCCGCTTCGGCAGAAGGGAGCGATACCTGCATTTTATGATTTATATGTGGATGTACCCGATCATCCGGGTGTAATATCCGAGATAACAGCGATCTTAGCTGCGGAGCGCATCAGTATCACGAATATCCGCATTATCGAAACACGAGAGGATATTAACGGGATTTTAAGGATCAGTTTTCAGTCTGATGACGACCGCAAAAGGGCAGAACAATGCATTGAAGCCCGGGCGGAATATGAAACTTTTTATGCTGATTGAGGTGGAAAAAATGAAACGAGAAAAGGTGCAGACCTTACATGGAGAAATACATATTCCCGGTGATAAATCCATTTCTCACCGCTCTGTTATGTTTGGCGCGCTAGCGGCAGGCACAACAACAGTTAAAAACTTTCTGCCGGGAGCAGATTGTCTGAGTACGATCGATTGCTTTAGAAAAATGGGTGTTCACATTGAGCAAAGCGGCAGCGATGTCGTGATTCACGGAAAAGGAATCGATGCCCTGAAAGAGCCAGAAAGCCTTTTAGATGTCGGAAATTCAGGTACAACCATTCGCCTGATGCTCGGAATATTGGCGGGCCGTCCTTTTTACAGCGCGGTAGCCGGAGATGAGAGCATTGCGAAGCGCCCAATGAAGCGTGTGACTGAGCCTTTGAAAAAAATGGGGGCTAAAATCGACGGCAGAGCCGGCGGAGAGTTTACACCGCTGTCAGTGAGCGGCGCTTCATTAAAAGGAATTGATTATGTATCACCTGTTGCAAGCGCGCAAATTAAATCTGCTGTTTTGCTGGCCGGATTACAGGCTGAGGGCACTACAACTGTCACAGAGCCCCATAAATCTCGGGACCACACTGAGCGGATGCTTTCTGCTTTTGGCGTTAAGCTTTCTGAAGATCAAACGAGTGTTTCCATTGCTGGTGGCCAGAAACTGACAGCTGCTGATATTTTTGTTCCTGGAGACATTTCTTCAGCCGCGTTTTTCCTTGCTGCTGGCGCGATGGTTCCAAACAGCAGAATTGTATTGAAAAACGTAGGTTTAAATCCGACTCGGACAGGTATTATTGACGTCCTTCAAAACATGGGGGCAAAACTTGAAATCAAACCATCTACTGATAGCGGTGCAGAGCCTTATGGAGATTTGATTATAGAAACGTCATCTCTAAAAGCAGTTGAAATCGGAGGAGATATCATTCCGCGTTTAATTGATGAGATCCCTATCATCGCGCTTCTTGCGACTCAGGCGGAAGGAACTACCGTTATTAAGGACGCGGCAGAGCTAAAAGTGAAAGAAACAAACCGTATTGATACTGTTGTTTCTGAGCTTCGCAAGCTGGGTGCTGAAATTGAACCGACAGCAGATGGAATGAAGGTTTATGGCAAACAAACGTTGAAAGGCGGCGCTGCAGTGTCCAGCCACGGAGATCATCGAATCGGAATGATGCTTGGTATTGCTTCCTGTATAACGGAGGAGCCGATTGAAATCGAGCACACGGATGCCATTCACGTTTCTTATCCAACCTTCTTCGAGCATTTAAATAAGCTTTCGAAAAAATCCTGAAGTTTTACTTCAGGATTTTTTATGCAGATCATAATTCGAGGCGAAAAAACATAGCTTGTCTTATAGAGGGGATAGAAAAACAAAAAGGGGGGATGTGCTTTACTTACAAGCCGGCAGGTCAAAGAGCTGCTTTACTGTACAGAGGGCGATCTTCCTTTTTTCATTTTCTATCTCAAGATCTTTTGGTAAACTAATAAGACTCAATAATTCCCTTACGTACAGAAGCATCTTATTTGCCGGGGGCATTCGTCTGAATTATGATAAGATTAACCCGAACAAATAAAGCTTTTTTGTATGGTTGATGTTGTATAGGAAAAGAAAGGACCGGTCCGATTTGAATACATTGATTCAAGAAGCCATAAAATTAGTTGAAGCAGGTGAAACAGAAAAAGGCCTCAACACGCTCTCGAAGGCTGAAAAACAGCTGCATGATGAAGATAAAGCCATTGCAGCCCAGCTCTATTACGAGTGGGGCGATGTAGAAAAAGCAATTTCACTGATTAGTGATCTACATGATTTATATCCAAATGAAACAGAACTGACGAATTTCTACGCTGAACTTTTAATAGATATTGACGAAGAAGAAAAAGCCCTCGCTGTGCTGGAGACTATTCCGGAAACAGATCCATCATATCCGGAAAGTTTGCTGCTTATGGCGGATCTTTATCAGATGCAGGGGTTATTCGAAGTCAGTGAACAAAAGCTTTTACAGGCAAAGTCCATTCTGGACAATGAACCTGTTATTGATTTTGCACTGGGAGAACTTTACTTTGCTCAGGGAGCCTATGCAAAAGCGGTTCAATATTTTAAAACAACGGCTGAGGAGCAGAGTGAGATCGGAGGCGTTAATGTCCATCAAAGACTGGCAGAATCGTTAAGTGCCTCAGGTGAATTTGAGGATGCCATTCCATGGTACGAGAAAGCTGTCGATGAGAATCCTGATCCTAATACGATTTTCGGCTATGGTTTTACAGCCTTACAGGCGGGGCTTGTGAAAACAGCTATTAAGCAGCTGTCTGATTTAAAGGAGCTTGATCCATCTTATACTTCACTTTATATGCCGCTCTCGAAAAGCTATGAAGCTGAAGGAATGTATGAAGAGGCATTAAAAACGGCAAAAGAGGGGATCAGATATGATGAATATAACAAAGAACTTTTCCTTTATGCCGCCAAAATGGCCTTAAAAATCGGGAAGTCAGAAGAGGGAAAAAAGCTGCTTCAGGAGGCGCTTGCGCTTGATCCGGGCTTTGTCGAGGCGCTTCATACACTTCTTGCCGTGTATCACAAAGAAGAGGATTATGATCAGATCATTGATCTTATTCAAGAGGTTCGAAGCTACGGTGAAGAAGATCCGAAATACAATTGGTATCTTGCAAGCGCATATACTGAATTAGAGCAATACGAGGAAGCAAAACAATCCTTTGAGGCTGCCTATCTTCATTACCGGGAGGATAGAGATTTCTTATATGAATACGCAAGCTTCCTATTAGAAGAAGGCCTTCAAAAAGAAGCGCTGCCGCTTTTGAAAAAGGTTCTTGAAATGGACGGAGCCAATGAAGAGCTGGAAGAAACGATTTTGCGAATCGAGGATGAATTTTCTAGATAAGCAGGAATATTAACCATTCATGTGGAACATATAAGTATATAGATTATACGAACGATAGAGGAGGGAATTACATGCAGACCCCTGTTTCTGTCAATGAGAAAAAAGATTTTATCCGTTGGTTTTTAAACCATTATCAGTTAAAGCGCCGAGAGTGCGTTTGGATCTTGAACTACTTAATGAGCCATGATTCTCTCATGGAGAAGGTTCATTTTGTGGAGCAGGCTGAATTTTGCCCGAGAGGCATTATAATGTCAACACATTGTGTTGAAGAAGTTCCGTTCCGGTTCTATAAAGAGAACGTCATGACTACCGACGCGGAAAAATCTTTTCATGATATTAGATTAAATAAACAGCAGGATTTGTTTATCCAGCTTAATTTCCGTTCGGCTTACAGCTCACCTGAATATGCGGCGGTGCTGGAGTCCAACCCGCATATTCCGAAAAACCTTTTTGAGAATAAAAAAGATCAGGGATTGGCGGAACAGATTTTAGAGCACGCTATTTCCACATTCCAAAGAGAAAAATTATTAAAAGACATTGACGAGGCGTTAGATCGTCATGATAAAGAGGCATTTGAACAATTATCGCGCCAATTAAATCAGCTCACATAATATGACCAGCCTTGCAGTGAATTGCAAGGCTTGTTGCCGTAAAGGGGGAGAACGATGAGGTGGAGAATCACTGATGCCAAGGACTATTTACAAGCTAAGGATTACATTGATACCGCTGTCATACCATTAATTAACATAAGGGTTAATAACCATTTTAAAATGGCGGCGGAGAAAGGCGAGTTTACGCAGCTTCTCTCAGAAGAACTTGAAAGGCAGTTAAAGGGACGGGTATATTTACTTCCGCCTTATACATATGTTGATAGAAATGAAATAACCGTTCAAGGGCTTAAGGATTTGCGGGAAGAGCTGATAACGGAATTTCCGCATGTTGTCCTGCTCACATCTGACGAAAGTTGGAGAGCTGAGGATGCGTTAGGCAAAATGATTGTTACACCTTCTGTTCCATTAGAGCATTTAAATGACTCTTTAAAAAGAAAAATATTGGATGAACGCACTGCTGAAATTTTGAACGTTTTGTTACAGTTATGGAGCACTTCATAAAAACACTTACATTTCCTTATGAACAATATTTTGGCTATATTGACCTTGCTGAGAGATTCATATATTATGAGGGTGTCTAGAGTTATTGCAATATTTTCTATTTTAGTCAGATTGCAGGGGTGACCTAGAGGGGGGAGAAGAGATGGGCGGAAAACATGATATATCCAGACGTCAATTTTTGAATTACACGCTCACAGGCGTAGGAGGTTTTATGGCGGCTAGTATGCTCATGCCTATGGTTCGCTTCGCACTCGACCCGGTATTAAAATCGACAGGGAAGCAGGATATGGTTCAGGTTGTCAGCGTTGATGAGTTGACAAAAGAGCCGCAGCGCTTTGATTTTAAAATTAATCAAGTCGATGCCTGGTATGAGTCAGAAGAGTCAAGATCAGCCTGGGTCTTCAAAAACGGGGATGAAATTGTAGCACTTTCGCCAATTTGTAAACATTTAGGGTGTACGGTGAACTGGAATAGTGATCCTAAAAACCCGAATAAATTCTTTTGTCCATGCCATTACGGACTCTATGAAAAGGACGGCACCAATGTCCCTGGCACGCCGCCGCTTGCGCCTCTTGATCATTATGAGCAAGAAGTAAAAGACGGCTTCCTGTATCTTGGAAAAGCAAAGCCTAAGGGGGAAGGGTGACATGCTGAACAAAATTTATGACTGGGTAGACGAGCGGCTTGATATTACACCGATGTGGAGGGATATTGCCGATCACGAAGTACCGGAACATGTGAATCCCGCCCATCATTTCTCTGCGTTTGTGTATTGCTTTGGGGGACTGACGTTTTTTGTAACCGTTATCCAAGTATTATCTGGAATGTTTTTAACGATGTATTATGTGCCTGATATCAAAAATGCCTGGGAATCGGTATATTATTTGCAAAATGAAGTGGCATTCGGCCAGATTGTCAGGGGGATGCACCACTGGGGTGCGAGCCTGGTCATTGTGATGATGTTTTTACATACGCTGAGGGTCTTTTTCCAAGGCGCGTATAAAAAACCGCGCGAGCTGAACTGGATTGTCGGTGTGCTGATCTTTTTTGTTATGCTCGGTCTTGGCTTTACAGGCTACTTGCTTCCTTGGGATATGAAGGCTCTGTTTGCAACAAAAGTCGGGCTGCAGATCGCCGAAGCCACGCCTTTGATCGGAACGCAAGTTAAAACGCTCCTTGCAGGGCATCCGGATATTGTAGGCGCCCAAACGCTGACTAGGTTTTTTGCGATCCATGTATTTTTTCTTCCTGCCGCATTGTTCGGGCTGATGGCTGCACATTTTATTATGATCCGGAAGCAGGGCATTTCAGGACCGCTTTAAACTCTTGATCTGCGAATAAAAGGGAGGGGATGACATGCACCGGGGCAAAGGGATGAAATTTGTAGGCGACTCAAGGATACCGGCTGAAAAAAAGCCGAATATACCGAAGGATTATTCGGAGTATCCCGGTAAAACAGAGGCTTTCTGGCCAAATTTCTTGTTAAAGGAATGGATGGTTGGAGCTGTCTTTCTCATCGGTTTTCTCGTTTTGACGATTGTGCATCAGCCGCCTTTGGAGCGGATGGCGGACCCGACTGATACTGGTTATATTCCGCTGCCGGATTGGTATTTTCTTTTCTTATACCAGCTGTTGAAGTATGAATACGCCGCCGGAAGCTTTACAGTGGTCGGCGCCATGATTATGCCAGGTCTCGCTTTTGGGGCCCTGCTATTGGCTCCATTCCTAGACAGAGGGACAGAAAGAAGGCCGTGGAAGCGTCCGGTCGCTGTCGGTATGATGCTTCTGGCCATTTCCGCTGCTGTATTTTTGACGTGGCAGTCAGTTGCTACTCATGACTGGGCCAAGGCAGAAGAACAGGGGAAAATTACAAAAGAAGCCGACATTGACACCAATGCAGAAGGATATAAGGTCTTTAAGGAACAGGGCTGTATTTCTTGCCATGGGGATAACCTTCAGGGAGGAGCGGCCGGGCCTTCATTGGTTGACAGCGGGCTGAAACCGGATGAAATCAAAAAAATAGCTGTAGAAGGGAAAGGCAAAATGCCGGCGGGTGTGTTCAAAGGAAATGATAAGCAACTCGAAGAACTTGCAAAATTTATTTCTGAAACAACCGCAAAATAACGTATTGTGAATTGTCAAATGGAAGGATATACTTTTATTATCAAAAGCTGACCCGGCGTCAGCTTTTTTATATGGACATATAATTTTTACAGACTGAGAGTTGATTCGATGTGAAATGGTTTCAATATGTATTAGGGCAGCGGCCGATGCTTATTCTTGTCTTAGCCATTAATTTTCTGGGAACGGTTTACGGCTACTATTGGTACTTGCCGCAGCTTTTGGAGACACCGGCCCGTTTCCTGATTTTTGTTCCTGACAGTCCGACAGCAACGTTTTTCTTTCTGTTTGTGCTGCTTGCCTTTCTCATGAAACGGAATGCTCCGTTCTTTGAGGCGCTTGCGCTAGTTACCCTCGTAAAGTATGGCCTATGGGCGGTGGCTATGAATTTTCTTGTGCTTGCAGTAACTGGTGACTTGCCGTGGGAGGGCTACATGCTAATTGCTTCGCATTTTGCAATGGCTGTTCAAGGCGTATTATACAGTCCGTATTTTCGTTTTTCATTTTGGCATCTTGCAATTGCTGCAGTCTGGACACTGCATAACGATGTCATTGACTACTTGTTTGATATGATGCCGCGGTATTCAATGCTTTCTGATTATATGACTGAAATAGGATACGGAACATTTTGGCTAAGCATCTTCTCAATCGCGCTTGCTTACTTTCTTGTGGTCTCAAAAAAGCAAACGAAGCTTGAGCTGATGTAAAGACAATGTTGGTCTATCCTTGTCCCTTTCTTCATATTCTGTAAGGAGAGAGAGTGGGAGGGACCTGCATGAAACGAAAGCTGACGATCTGTTTGTTGATTGCACTTATTTTTTATAATGGAAATGCCAAGGCTGCAGAGCGGGGAAGCCTCGAGGAATTGAATGATTTATCCGATACAGTCTTTCAAATGACCCGACAGGCAAAATATGAAGAGGCGCTTCAAGTCTTGGAGTATTTTGAAAAAACATTAAAATCCGCTGAGAAAAAACAGCAAGACCCCATGCTAACTGGAGCCCAAATCCGTCAAATCACACTGGGCTATAACGATATGGTACGGAGTTTAAAGCAGGCTGATACATCAGATACACAAAAACTCAGAGCAGCCGCGCAGTTCAGAATGCTGATGGACGCAGTTGACAATCGATCTGATCCGCTTTGGGGCTCACTGGAGAGACCGATTATGGAAGCCTTTGCTGAACTGAAGCAGGATGTCCAAAAGAATGAAAGTACGAGCTTTCATGAAAAATGGAATGAATTTATCAGTCTATATGATTTGATTTACCCCAGTCTTACAATCGATGTATCAGAGGATCAGCTTGAAACAGTCGGGAAACATATAGACGTCATTGAGCAAGAGGAATTTCAGCAAATGACAGAGAGCACGAAGCTTGAACGGCTTTCCCTTCTTCAGCATGACCTGAAAAATGTGTTTGACAGGGTGGAGGAGGATGATGCCGATCCGTCTTTACTCTGGGTGATGATTACAACCGGCAGTATCATCATTACTGCTCTTACCTATGTCGGTTACAGAAAGTACAAGGCGGAAAAAAACAAGCTGAAAAAAAGGGACTACCCTAAATAAGGATGAGGGGCGGCGGTCAGCCGCCTTTTTTCTATTACATGTCAGCGCGGAAGCGGATTTTTATTTTCATCAAGCGTAAATCCTTCTCCGAGCACATCGTGAACATCGCTTACCGCTACAAAGGCATGGGGATCAATGGAGTTAATCACGCTTTTCAGCATCACCAATTCGTTTTTCGGCACCACACAATAAAGTACATCTATATCCTCTTTTGTGTAGGAACCTTGTCCTTTCAAAATGGTGACGCCCCGTTCCATTTCTTCAAGAATCTTTTTCTGAATCAGGTCGTTTTTCGAAGAGATGATCGTAGCGCCTTTAGCAGCGTATCCGCCTTCCTGAATAAAATCGATTAATCTTGCCGCTACAAATACAGCTACCAGCGTATACATCGCTTCTTTATAGGAGAGATAAGTAAGCAAAGACAAAATGATGACACAGGCATCGAAAGCAAACATCGTTCTGCCCATCGGGATCCCAAAATACTTATTCACTAAACGTGCGATGATATCAACACCGCCTGTTGTACCGCCGAACTTAAAAATAATACCCAGTCCGGCTCCGATGAATACGCCGGCAAATAAAGCGGCGAGCGCTAAGTCGTGCTGAAGGGGCATATGGATTTCATATCGCTGAAAGATGCTGAGGAACAAAGACAAGGCTACAGTGCCGACAAGGGTATAAACAAACATTGTCCTGCCGAGCAAACGCCAGCCAATAAAAAAAATCGGAATGTTCAACACCAGGTTCGAGATAGAGGGGCTGATGTGGAAAAGGGCATAAAGCAAAAGTGTAATACCTGTAAAACCGCCCTCAGCCAGATTGTTCTGCATATTGAAATGAACCAAGCCAAATGAAAAAATTGCCGCTCCGATTAAAATAAAAAATATGTTTTTTAATCTAATTTCTCCAAGCATCACACAAAACCCCTTTTCCTTCCATTAGATAGCGTTTATATTATAGTGGATGAAAAAGAAAACAGCAAACGTGCTTAAACATTTGTCAAACGTATCTGAATTAGCTAACATGTAAGAGGATGATAGGAGGTTTCGTTCAGTGAGTGATAAAACAATGAAAGACATACAGGCTGAAGTAGACCGTTACATCGGCCAATTTAAAGAAGGATATTTCAGCCCGCTGGCCATGATGGCGAGGCTGACTGAAGAACTGGGCGAGCTTGCCAGAGAAGTGAATCACCGTTATGGAGAAAAACCAAAAAAAGCGACTGAAGATGATAAAAGCATGGAAGAGGAAATGGGCGATGTGCTATTTGTATTGGTTTGTTTAGCCAACTCCCTTGATATCTCTTTAGAGGAAGCCCACGACCGAGTCATGCATAAATTTAATACAAGAGATAAAGATCGCTGGACCAGAAAAGAAGAAGGAAAGTAGAGGAGATCGAGATGTCAAACGAAACAATTAAAGTAGTCATTGCGGGACCGCGTGGAAGAATGGGGCAGGAAGCTGTTAAATTGGCAGAACGAACACCTCATTTTGACCTTGTCGGGGCCATAGACCATACATACGATCAGCAAAAATTATCTGATGTGATGCCTGTTGAGTCAGATGCTTTCATTTACACAGATATCCATGCCTGTTTTACAGAAACACAACCGGATGTTTTGATTGATTTAACAACGCCCGAAATCGGAAAAGTACATACAAAAATTGCATTAGAGCACGGAGTCCGTCCAGTTGTCGGAACAACCGGTTTCTCAGAAGCTGATTTAAAAGAGCTCACGTCTTTAACAGAAGAAAAAGGGATCGGAGCCATCATTGCGCCAAATTTTGCGCTCGGTGCGATACTGATGATGAAATTTTCAAAAATGGCTGCCAACTATTTTGAGGATGTTGAGATTATTGAGCTTCATCATGACCAGAAGCTTGACGCACCAAGCGGAACTGCGCTTAAAACAGCGGAAATGATTTCAGAAGTCCGTAAAGAAAAGCAGCAAGGACATCCGGATGAAAAAGAAATTCTCCCAGGAGCAAGAGGAGCGGAGCAAAACGGCATTCGCTTGCACAGCGTCCGTCTTCCGGGACTGATCGCGCATCAGGAGGTCATGTTCGGCATGGATGGCCAAACGCTTCAGATACGCCATGATTCTTATAACCGCGCTTCTTTCATGTCAGGCGTTAAACTGTCAGTCGAACAAGTCATGAAGATTGATCAGCTTGTGTACGGTTTAGAAAATATCATTGATTAGACGGGGGGATAAACAATGAAAATTGCTTTGATCGCGCATGACAAGAAAAAACAGGATATGGTTCAATTTACGACTGCCTATCGGGATATTTTAAAGAATCATGATCTATACGCAACCGGAACCACAGGGTTGAAAATTCAAGAGGCGACAGGTCTTCAAATTGAACGTTTTCAATCCGGCCCTTTAGGGGGAGACCAGCAAATCGGTGCACTGATCGCTGCCAATGCACTCGATCTTGTCATTTTTTTGCGCGACCCGCTGACCGCGCAGCCGCATGAACCGGATGTCTCGGCATTAATCCGGTTATGTGATGTGTATTCCATTCCGCTCGCCACAAATATGGGTACTGCGGAAATTCTCGTCCGCACACTTGATGAAGGTGTTTTCGAATTCCGTGACCTTCTTCGGGGAGAAGAGCCGAATGTATAATGCTGACGTTCTTGCTTTTGGCGCCCACAGTGATGATGTCGAGATCGGAATGGGCGGCACAATAGCGAAGTTTGTCAAACAGGAAAAAAAAGTAATGATATGCGATTTGACAGAAGCGGAACTCTCTTCTAACGGTACGGTCAGTTTGCGTAAAGAAGAAGCAGCTGAAGCAGCCCGCATATTAGGCGCAGATAAAAGAATTCAGCTAACGCTTCCAGACCGCGGCCTAATAATGAGTGATCAGGCAATTCGGTCGATTGTCACTGTCATCAGAACCTGCCGCCCAAAAGCGGTTTTTATGCCGTATAAAAAGGATCGCCATCCGGATCACGGCAATGCGGCTGCACTGGTGGAAGAAGCGATCTTTTCCGCCGGGATCCATAAATATAAAGACGAAAAAAGCCTTCCGGCGCATAAAGTCAGCAAGGTTTACTATTATATGATAAATGGTTTTCATCAGCCGGATTTTGTTATTGATATCTCGGATACAATAGAGGCAAAGAAACAAAGCCTCAACGCCTACAAAAGCCAGTTTATCCCGTCAAAGGATTCCGTTTCTACTCCTCTGACGAATGGGTATATTGAGATCGTTGAAGCGAGAGAAAAGCTTTACGGTAAAGAAGCGGGCGTGGAGTATGCCGAAGGTTTCTTTTCCAAACGGATGCTGATGCTTGATCATGATGTGCTTGGGGGCGAACAATGAGAAAACTAAAAATAGGAATCACATGCTATCCGAGCGTTGGAGGCTCAGGTATCATTGCGACAGAACTGGGGAAGCAGCTTGCTGAAAAGGGACATGAAATCCATTTCATCACATCAAGCATTCCGTTTAGACTGAATACATATCATCCCAATATTCATTTTCATGAAGTTGAGGTTAATCAATATGCTGTTTTTAAGTATCCTCCGTATGATTTGACATTGGCAAGCAAAATCGCTGAGGTGGCGGAACGTGAGAATTTAGACATTATCCATGCTCACTATGCTCTCCCGCATGCCGTTTGCGCCTATCTTGCAAAACAAATGCTGAAACGCAATATCGGCATTGTTACCACTTTGCATGGCACGGATATCACGGTGTTAGGTTATGATCCGTCTCTAAAAGATCTGATCCGTTTTGCTATTGAGTCATCAGACAGGGTGACGGCCGTCTCCTCAGCGCTTGCGGCTGAAACATACGATTTAATTAAACCGGAGAAAAAAATTGAAACGATTTATAACTTTATAGACGAGCGCGTGTATCTGAAGAAAAACACAGCGGCAATTAAAGAGAAACATGGAATTTTACCAGATGAAAAAGTCGTCATCCATGTGTCCAACTTCAGAAAGGTTAAACGCGTGCAGGATGTCATCCGGGTGTTCCGCAATATCGCTGGCAAAACGAAAGCGAAGCTGCTTTTAGTCGGAGACGGTCCGGAGAAATCGACAGCCTGCGAGCTTATCAGAAAATATGGCTTGGAAGACCAAGTCTTAATGCTTGGAAATCAAGACCGTGTTGAAGAGCTTTATTCTATTAGCGATTTGAAGCTGCTGCTATCTGAAAAAGAAAGCTTTGGTCTTGTCCTGCTTGAAGCGATGGCTTGCGGAGTGCCTTGTATCGGAACAAATATTGGCGGTATCCCTGAGGTTATAAAAAACAATGTGAGCGGATTTTTGGTGGATGTCGGTGATGTTACGGCCGCAACAGCCCGCGCGATGAGCATTTTAGAAGATGAACAGCTAAGCAATCGTTTTACAAAGGCGGCAATAGAGATGCTTGAAAATGAATTTTCTTCCCAAAAAATTGTCAGCCAGTATGAACAGATTTATGGCGATTTAGCAGAACCGGAGTGATCACATGGAAAAAGTTTTTATCAAAGCACTTCCCGTGCTCCGCATCTTAATCGAAGCGGGCCATCAGGCTTATTTTGTCGGGGGCGCAGTTCGTGACAGCTATATGAAACGAACGATCGGAGATGTCGATATCGCGACAGATGCGGCACCTGATCAAGTAGAACGGCTGTTTCAACGAACTGTTGATGTAGGCAAAGAGCACGGGACCATTATTGTGCTCTGGGAGGATGAAACCTATGAAGTCACGACATTCCGGACTGAATCTGATTATGTTGATTTCAGAAGACCGTCAGAAGTGCAATTTATCTCATCATTAGAAGAGGATCTAAAACGAAGAGATTTAACGATCAATGCGATGGCCATGACAGCGGACGGGAAGGTGCTTGATTATTTTGGCGGCAAGAAAGATATTGATCAGAAAGTGATTCGAACCGTTGGAAAGCCTGAGGATAGATTTCAAGAGGATGCGCTTCGTATGCTGAGAGCCGTACGCTTTATGAGTCAGCTTGGCTTTACGCTTTCACCGGAAACAGAAGAAGCCATTGCGAAAGAAAAATCACTCCTCTCCCATGTTTCAGTCGAACGAAAAACTATAGAGTTCGAGAAATTGCTGAAGGGAAGAGCTTCTCGCCAGGCGCTTCAAACGCTCATTCAAACGAGATTGTATGAAGAGCTTCCTGGTTTTTATCATAAACGAGAAAACCTGATTTCAACGAGTGAGTTTCCATTCTTCTCTTTAACATCCCGTGAGGAGCTTTGGGCTGCTCTTTTAATTAACCTTGGCATAGTTTTAAAAGACGCGCCCCTTTTCCTGAAAGCCTGGAAGCTCCCGGGAAAAGTGATCAAGGAAGCCATTCACATTGCCGATACGTTTGGCCAGAGCCTTGACGCAATGACAATGTACAGAGCTGGGGAAAAAGCACTGCTCTCAGCGGCCAAAATATCGCAGCTTCGTCAAAACGAAAAACTGGATGAAAAGAAACTGAAGGACATTCAGTACACTTATCAAAACCTGCCGATCAAAAGCCTTAAGGATCTTGATATCACGGGTAAGGACTTGCTTGCGCTTCGAAACCAGCCGGCCGGAAAATGGGTGTCGGAAGAATTACAGCGGATCGAGCAGGCTGTTGTGACAGGGAAGCTCTCCAATCAAAAGAAACACATAGAGGAGTGGCTGAAGACATGCGGTCAACATTAAGAAAAGACCTTATTGAATTATTTTCTCAGGCCGGCAATGAATTTATTTCCGGCCAAAAAATCAGTGATGCTCTCGGCTGTTCAAGAACTGCTGTGTGGAAGCATATTGAAGAGCTTCGGAAAGAGGGTTATGAAGTAGAAGCCGTTAGAAGAAAGGGATATCGGCTCATCAAAAAGCCCGGAAAACTCAGTGAAAGCGAAATTCGTTTTGGATTAAAAACGGAAGTGATGGGCCAGCATCTTATTTACCATGACGTTCTTTCAAGCACGCAAAAAACGGCTCATGAGCTCGCGAATAATAACGCACCGGAAGGCACCCTCGTGGTGGCTGACAAACAAACAGCCGGAAGGGGCCGAATGTCTAGGGTATGGCATTCTCAAGAAGGAAACGGTGTTTGGATGAGCCTGATTTTGCGGCCTGACATTCCGCTCCAAAAAACACCGCAGCTGACTCTTCTTGCTGCAGTAGCTGTTGTGCAGGGAATAGAAGAGGCAGCAGGCATCCAAACGGATATTAAATGGCCAAATGATATTTTGATTAACGGAAAAAAAACAGTCGGTATTCTAACGGAAATGCAGGCTGAAGAAGACCGCGTACGTTCAGTGATCATTGGGATCGGCATTAACGTTAACCAGCAGCCTAATGATTTTCCAGATGAATTGAAGGACATCGCGACAAGCCTCAGCCAAGCTGCTGGGGAAAAAATTGATCGGGCCGGCGTCATCCAGCATATTTTACTATGCTTTGAGAAACGGTACCGGGATTATATGACGCACGGATTTACGCCGATTAAGCTTTTATGGGAAAGCTATGCGCTCGGTATTGGCACTAATATGAGAGCCAGAACGTTAAACGGAACCTTTTACGGGAAGGCGTTAGGTATAGATGATGAAGGCGTTCTGCTTTTAGAAACGAACGAAGGCATTAAAAAAATCTATTCTGCCGATATCGAATTGGGCTAATGTGTTGGTACAAGCCCGTTGATTTTGGTATACTTCCATTGGGCAGTATCGCCTGCGAACTGCACCTATTATTAAAATAGATAGACATTGCAGCAGTCTGCCTTGATCCAAAAAAGGACTGGGACAGAGGGATGAAACTCGCCGAACTTTAGAAAGTGAAGAATCCTTCTCGTTGTAACGGAAGGTTTTTTGGCTTGCAGAAGAAAACGGCAGATCATCTCCTCTAAACATGAGGAGGAGAAAACATGAAAACAAAACTGGATTTTCTAAAAATGAAGGAGTCTGAAGAACCGATTGTCATGCTGACCGCTTATGATTATCCGGCAGCTAAACTTGCTGAACAAGCGGGAGTTGACATGATTTTAGTCGGTGATTCACTTGGAATGGTCGTCCTCGGCCTTGATTCAACTGTCGGTGTGACAGTTGCGGACATGATTCATCATACAAAAGCCGTTAAAAGGGGTGCGCCGAATACCTTTATTGTGACAGATATGCCGTTTATGTCTTATCACCTATCTAAGGAAGATACGCTGAAAAATGCAGCGGCTATCGTTCAGGAAAGCGGAGCTGACGCACTGAAGCTTGAGGGCGGAGAAGGCGTGTTTGAATCCATTCGCGCATTGACGCTTGGAGGCATTCCAGTAGTCAGTCACTTAGGTTTGACACCGCAGTCAGTCGGCGTACTGGGCGGCTATAAAGTACAGGGCAAAGACGAACAAAGCGCCAAAAAATTAATAGAAGACAGTATAAAATGCGAAGAAGCAGGAGCTATGATGCTTGTGCTGGAATGTGTGCCGGCAGAACTCACAGCCAAAATTGCCGAGACGCTAAGCATACCGGTCATTGGAATCGGTGCTGGTGTGAAAGCGGACGGACAAGTTCTCGTTTATCATGATATTATTGGCCACGGTGTTGAGAGAACACCTAAATTTGTAAAGCAATATACGCGCATTGATGAAACCATCGAAACAGCAATCAGCGGATATGTTCAGGATGTAAGACATCGTGCTTTCCCTGAACAAAAGCATTCCTTTCAAATGAACCAGACAGTGCTGGACGGCTTGTACGGGGGAAAATAAGATGAGACAGATTACTGATATTTCACAGTTGAAAGAAGCCATAAAACAATATCATTCAGAGGGCAAGTCAATCGGATTTGTCCCGACGATGGGGTTTCTGCATGAGGGCCATCTAACCTTAGCAGACAAAGCAAGACAAGAAAACGACGCCGTTATTATGAGTATTTTTGTGAATCCTGCACAATTCGGCCCTAATGAAGATTTTGAAGCATATCCGCGCGATATTGAGCGGGATGCAGCTCTTGCAGAAAACGCCGGAGTCGATATTTTATTTACGCCAGATGCTCATGATATGTATCCCGGTGAAAAGAATGTCACGATTCATGTAGAAAGACGCACAGACGTGTTATGCGGGCGCTCAAGAGAAGGACATTTTGACGGGGTCGCGATCGTACTGACGAAGCTTTTCAACCTAGTCAAGCCGACTCGTGCCTATTTCGGTTTAAAGGATGCGCAGCAGGTAGCTGTTGTTGATGGGTTAATCAGTGACTTCTTCATGGATATTGAATTGGTTCCTGTCGATACGGTCAGAGAGGAAGACGGCTTAGCTAAAAGCTCTCGCAATGTATACTTAACAGCTGAGGAAAGAAAAGAAGCGCCTAAGCTGTATCGGGCCCTTCAAACAAGTGCGGAGCTGATCCAAGCCGGTGAAAGAGATCCTGAAGCGGTGATAAAAGCTGCAAAAGAAATCATTGAAACGACTAGCGGAACCATAGACTATGTAGAGCTTTATTCCTATCCGGAACTCGAGCCTGTGAATGAAATTGCTGGAAAGATGATTCTCGCTGTTGCAGTTGCTTTTTCAAAAGCGCGTTTAATAGATAATATCATTATTGATATTCGAGAAATGGAGAGAATATAATATGTATCGAACAATGATGAGCGGCAAGCTTCACAGGGCAACTGTTACGGAAGCAAACCTGAACTATGTGGGAAGCATTACAATTGATGAAGATCTCATTGATGCTGTGGGAATGCTTCCTAATGAAAAAGTACAAATTGTGAATAATAATAATGGAGCACGTCTTGAAACGTATATTATTCCTGGTAAACGGGGAAGCGGCGTCATATGCTTAAACGGTGCAGCCGCACGCCTTGTGCAGGAAGGAGATAAGGTCATTATTATTTCCTACAAAATGATGTCTGATCAAGAAGCGGCAAGCCACGAGCCGAAAGTGGCTGTTCTGAATGATCAAAACAAAATTGAACAAATGCTGGGGAACGAACCAGCCCGTACAATTTTGTAGAAGAAAAGCCCCCTTTATCGGGGGTTTTCTTTTAAGATTTTGAGAGTAAAACGGTTTTGCCGCTCCATTTCCGTACAAAACGTGTTACACTTTTGTCGTATGCAAGAATTGAGGTGTCCATTTTAATGAATAAGCAACGGTTCGTTGTTATAGATGTAGAGACAACAGGGAATTCGCCGAAGAAAGGCGATAAAATCATACAAATCGCAGCGGTTGTAATCGAAAATGGACAAATTACTGAGCGGTTTTCAAAATACATTAATCCAAATAAATCAATCCCTGCTTTTATTGAGCAGCTTACTGGAATCTCTAATCAAATGGTCGAGAATGAACAGCCATTTGAAGCAGTTGCTGAAGAAGTATTCCAATTGCTTGACGGCGCTTATTTTGTCGCACACAATATCCATTTTGACCTTGGATTTGTCAAGTATGAGCTACATAAGGCGGGCTTTCAGCTCCCAGATTGTGAAGTGCTTGATACTGTCGAGCTCTCACGTATTGTTTTTCCGGGATTTGAAGGGTATAAGCTGACGGAATTAAGCGAGGAGCTTCAGCTGCGGCATGATCAGCCGCACCGGGCTGACAGCGATGCTGAAGTGACAGGGCTTATTTTTTTGGAAATCCTTGAAAAGCTGCGGCAGCTTCCTTATCCGACATTAAAGCAGTTAAGAAGGCTTTCGCAGCATTTCATCAGTGATCTGACGCATTTGTTGGATATGTTCATTAATGAAAACAGACATACCGAGATACCGGGCTATACGCGCTTTTCTTCGTTTTCTGTCAGAGAACCTGAAGCTATCAATGTTCGTATAAATGAGGACGAGAACTTCTCATTTGAGATCGAAAGCTGGGAAGCGGGAAATGAAAAAGCGCTGTCAGAGTTAATGCCTGGGTATGAAAAAAGAGACGGCCAAATGATGATGATGAGAGAGGTGGCTGATGCGTTTGCCAATCGTGAGCATGCGCTGATTGAAGCTCCTCCAGGCATCGGAAAAACGATTGGCTATCTTATTCCGGCTGCGCTTTTTGCCAAGAAATCAAAAAAGCCGGTCATAATCAGCACGTATTCGACGCTTTTACAGCAGCAGATTCTCACAAAGGATTTGCCGATTGTCCAAGATCTGTTTCCATTTCCGGTAACAGCGGCGATTTTAAAAGGGCAATCGCATTATTTATGCCTGTATAAATTTGAGCAGGTGCTTCATGAAGAAGATGATAATTATGATGCCGTACTGACAAAGGCACAGCTTCTCGTTTGGCTGACAGAGACAAATACAGGAGATGTAGCGGAACTGAATTTGCCTTCAGGCGGAAAATTGCTGTGGGACAGATTGGCTTATGACGATGACTCCTATAAAAGAAGTCGCAGTGAGCATGTGATCGGTTTTTACGAGCGGGCCAAACAGATTGCTATGCGTTCCGATTTGGTGATCACCAATCATTCTCTTTTGCTGACCGATGAAGGCAGCCAGAAAAAAAGGCTTCCCGAAAGCGGCACATTTATTATTGATGAAGCACACCATTTTGAACGTGCGGCAAGCGAACATTTAGGGAAAAGAGCCACGTACATAGAATTGCATACGAAATTAAGCAGAATCGGCACTCTGAAGGAGCAGGGACTTCTAAAAAAGATGAGACAGCTATTCCAGCGAAACAGCCTGCCGGTTGATTCATTTTTCGAATTGGAAGAGTGGCTTCAGCATGTTCAAGCAGAAAGTGATGCTTTCTTCAGCTCTGTACATTCTTTTGTCAAACGAAGAAAACCTAAAGAAGACTTAAACCGTCTAGTGTTTAAGGTGAACAAAGAAAGCCAGGATAAAAGCTGGTCGATCTTAACAGATGGTGCGGAGAGGCTTTGTTCCATGCTGACACATTTGCAGCAGCTTTTTGAGGCGCAGTCATCCCTGATGGAAAAACATTTGAAGGGTATGAAGAGCAAAACCGTCTTTTTAGCCGATGAATACCAAAGAAGCATGAAAGGCTTGCAGCATTACTGTCAGACGTTGCAGAAGCTCTTCTTTGGGTCTGATGACGATGAAGCGGTTTGGATTGAAATAGATGCAAAGGGTGCGAAAAATGCAGTGGCCATTTACGCACAGCCTCTTGAACCTGGTGAACTTCTGGCTGATCAGTTTTTCGCGCGCAAAAATAGTGTGGTGCTGACATCTGCAACCCTTACAGTCGAAGGTTCTTTTCAATTTATGATTGAACGACTGGGACTGAGTGACTTTTTCCCGCGGACAATGAGAATTGAGTCACCTTTTTCTTACGATGAGCGTATGCAGGTGATGATTCCAAAGGAAATGAAATCAATTCAGGATACCGGGCAACCTGAATTTATACAGGATACAGCCCGTTATATCGAACTGATGGCAAAGGAAAAACAGCCTAAAATTCTTGTGCTGTTTACATCCCATGATATGTTGAAAAAGGTTCACCAGGAGCTCAAGCATAACATGAGTGCTTCCGGCATTCAGCTCTTGGCACAAGGGATTACAGGCGGAAGTCCCGGCAAACTGATGAAGACTTTTAAAACATCCAATCAGGCGATCCTGCTCGGAACAAATCATTTTTGGGAAGGCGTTGATTTCCCTGGTGATGAACTGACAACAGTAATGATCGTGAGGCTCCCATTCCGGTCCCCTGATCACCCGCTTCATGCTGCAAAATGTGAGTTTGCCCGCAAAAAAGGAAAGAATCCGTTTCAAACAGTGTCATTACCGGAAGCTGTGCTGACCTTCAGGCAAGGAATCGGACGCTTGCTGCGTTCTGCGGGAGACAAGGGAACGATTATGATATTGGACAGACGGATTAAAACCGCTGGTTACGGCCGGCTGTTTCTTGATGCCTTGCCGACAACCTCAGTATCCGAAATGACTGACAGCGAGCTTGAAGCTTATGTTGCAGGGGAAAAAGAATAAAAGCCGCATAAAGCGGCTTTTGCGGTGTGGGAGTAGGATGGTGTTTTATTTAAAAGCGGATTTCCCGCTCTGTGATACTAGTATGGCGTGTCCTGAAATGGAGTATGACTAACAATATTTGTTCAAACTGGAGGATGAAAAAATGGAAAGTAAAATCGAAATTCTTTCAACAATTAATGTAGAGCATTCTGATGATCTGTATAAAATTGTGGACACATTGAATCGTACATTGAAAAGAGACAATCTGATGTTCGGCCTTGCGCTGGATGAAGAAAACAAAAACCAAGCCGTTTTTACCATTTATCGTACGTAGGTGAGAAGATGAGAAAAAAAGCATTAATATTTACCGTCATTTTTGGTATTATTTTTTTAGCAGTACTTCTTGTCTCGGCAAGCATTTATAAATCAGCCATGGCACAAAAGGAAGAGGGGCACGAAGCAGCAGCTGCTGAAGCTAAAAAAGAAACCGATCTCGCCAATGTTGATCAAGTCGAAACATTTGTCGGAAAAGAAAAATATTATGTTGTAAAGGGAACGGATAAAAAAGGCACTGCATTATATGTCTGGGTTCCTGCCGATAAAAAAGCAAAAATTCTCTCAAAAGAAGCGAAAGAGGGAATCTCTGAAGACAAAGCGGCGAAAATCATAAAGGATGAAGGGCTGGTTTCAAAGCAAAAAGAGGTTCATCTGGCAAGAGAAGGAAACGTCCTGCTTTGGGAAGTGACGTACTTAGACAAAGAAGGGCAATACAGTTTAAGTTATGTGGACTTTACAACTGGAAAGATTCTCAAAAATATCACGCCTTAAGACGAATTAGGGGGAGTTCAAGTTGAAACTGGCAAAAAGAGTATCCGCATTAACACCATCAACCACACTGGCAATCACAGCGAAAGCGAAAGAACTGAAAGCCGCAGGCCATGATGTCATCGGCTTAGGAGCAGGCGAACCTGACTTCAATACACCGCAGCATATTATTGATGCCGCTGTGCGTTCGATGAACGAGGGCCATACGAAATACACGCCTTCCGGTGGTTTGGCTGAACTGAAAAACAGCATTGCAGAGAAATTTAAACGCGACCAGAATATTGAATACAAACCGTCTCAAATTATTGTCTGCACTGGTGCCAAACATGCTCTGTATACCCTTTTCCAAGTGATTTTGGATGAAGAAGATGAAGTTATTATTCCAACGCCTTACTGGGTAAGCTACCCGGAGCAGGTGAAACTCGCTGGCGGAAAGCCTGTTTATGTAGAAGGGCTTGAGGAAAATCACTTCAAAATTTCGCCTGAGCAGCTGAAAAATGCAATTACGGAAAAAACAAAAGCAATCGTTATTAACTCTCCAAGCAACCCGACTGGTGTCATGTATACGGAAGAAGAACTATCTGCGCTCGGTGAAGTGTGCCTTGAACATGATATCTTGATTGTGTCAGATGAAATTTATGAAAAACTTACATACGGCGGAAAGAAACATGTTTCCATTGCACAGCTGTCAGACAGACTGAAAGAGCAAACGGTCATTATAAACGGCGTATCGAAGTCCCACAGCATGACAGGCTGGAGAATCGGTTATGCGGCAGGCTCTGAAGACATTATTAAAGCGATGACGAACCTTGCAAGCCACAGCACGTCAAACCCGACATCAATCGCACAATACGGAGCGATTGCTGCTTATAACGGGCCTTCTGAGCCATTGGAAGAAATGAGAGAAGCATTTGAACATAGATTAAATACGATCTATGCAAAGCTCATAGAAATCCCAGGGTTCAGCTGTGTGAAGCCGGAAGGTGCTTTTTACTTGTTCCCAAATGCAAAAGAGGCAGCTCAATCTTGCGGTTTCAAAGATGTAGATGAATTTGTTAAAGCGCTTCTCGAGGAGGAAAAAGTTGCGATTGTTCCAGGATCCGGATTTGGCTCTCCTGAGAATGTCCGTCTTTCTTATGCAACATCGTTAGATCTTCTTGAAAAAGCCATTGAAAGAATCAAGCGTTTTGTAGAAAAACATAGCTAACAGATCAAAAAGCGGCTGACAGAAAAGCCGCTTTTTATCTGCATTGACCCGGTTAGTTAAGAGCGGGTATAATAAAGTGATGATAAAAGAGTTCGCGGGGCAATGAGCTTCCGAATGTCTTTCTTGTTTTGGAGGGAAATATGTTGAAAACAACAATCAACCAAGTGTACAAGCACGTAGGTGAGGAAGTAACGATCGGAGCTTGGGTCGCTAATAAGCGTTCAAGCGGGAAAATTGCGTTTTTACAGCTTCGGGACGGTACCGGTTTTATTCAGGGTGTCGTAGTAAAAGCGGAAGTGGAAGAAAGCATTTTCCAAACAGCTAAATCAGTGACGCAGGAAACGTCGCTCTATATAAAAGGGATTGTCAAAGAGGACGAGCGTTCTCCGCTTGGATATGAACTTGCTGTGACAGATATTGAAGTCATTCACGAAGCGACCGATTATCCAATTACACCAAAAGAACACGGAACGGAATTTTTGATGGATCACAGACATTTATGGCTGCGTTCAAAGCGCCAGCATGCGATCATGAAAATCCGTAATGAAATCATTCGCGCGACTTACGAATTCTTTAATAACGAAGGCTTCGTAAAAGTGGATCCGCCGATTTTGACTGGAAGCGCACCTGAAGGTACAACAGAACTCTTTGCGACAAAGTACTTTGATGAAGATGCGTATCTGTCTCAAAGCGGCCAGCTCTACATGGAAGCTGCGGCAATGGCTTTAGGAAAAGTATTCTCTTTCGGACCGACATTCAGAGCGGAAAAGTCTAAAACAAAGCGTCACTTAATCGAATTCTGGATGATCGAACCGGAAATGGCGTTTGTAGAATTTGAAGAAAACCTTCAAGTACAGGAAAATTACGTTTCTTTCATCGTACAATCAGTTCTTAAGAATTGTAAAATTGAATTAAACACATTGGGAAGAGACACGTCAAAACTTGAGCAAATCAAAGCCCCGTTCCCAAGAATCACGTATGATGAAGCGATTGAATTTCTGAAAGAAAAAGGCTTTGACGATATCGAGTGGGGAGATGATTTCGGAGCGCCTCATGAAACAGCGATTGCTGAACATTATGACAAACCGGTATTCATCACTCGCTATCCGACGTCCTTAAAACCGTTCTATATGCAGCCGGCTTCTGACCGTGAGGACGTTGTGCTTTGCGCTGACTTGATTGCGCCGGAAGGCTATGGAGAAATCATCGGCGGGTCTGAACGGATTCACGATATGGAACTTTTGGAATCGCGTCTTAAAGAACATGGACTGGATTCTGACGCATATAAATGGTATGCTGAACTTAGAAAATATGGATCAGTTCCTCATTCCGGCTTCGGCCTTGGATTAGAGCGGACAGTAGCTTGGATCAGCGGAGCGCCTCACGTTCGTGAAACGATTCCGTTCCCAAGACTGTTAAACCGTCTGTATCCGTAATACATTCAAATGAAACAAAAAAGAGTCTCCTGCAAGGGAGACTTTTTACAGTAAAGGGGCAATCACAATCCTTTACAGTAAGAGGTGTGACGATGAAAAAACAGCAATTTATTGATATGCAGGAGCAGGGAACATCAACCATCCCCAATCTTCTGCTTACGCATTATAAACAGCTTGGGCTTAATGAAACAGAACTTATTCTGCTGTTAAAAATTAAAATGCATTTAGAAAAAGGATCATATTTTCCTACACCGAATCAGCTGCAGGAAGGTATGTCAATTTCTGTTGAAGAATGCACAAACAGATTGCGGATGTTTATTCAAAAAGGCTTTCTGTTTATTGAAGAATGCGAGGATCAAAACGGCATCAAATTTGAGAAATATTCTCTTCAGCCTTTATGGGGGAAACTGTACGAGTATATTCAGCTTGCACAGAATCAAACACAGGAAAGAAAAGCAGAAGGGGAACAAAAAAGCCTTTATACCATTTTTGAGGAAGAGTTCGCAAGGCCGTTATCGCCTTTGGAGTGTGAAACGCTGGCGATCTGGCAGGACCAGGATCAGCATGACGCACAACTGATCAAACACGCGTTAAAAGAGGCTGTACTATCAGGAAAACTCAGTTTCCGCTACATTGACCGGATTTTGTTTGAATGGAAGAAAAACGGGCTTAAAACTGTGGAGCAGGCAAAAATACACAGCCAAAAATTCCGGCGTGTACAAGCAAAGCAGAATGAACCGCAAAAAGAGTATAAAAGGCAGGTTCC
Organism: Bacillus sp. LJBS17; assembly: GCF_019334685.1. Classification (NCBI taxonomy): domain Bacteria; kingdom Bacillati; phylum Bacillota; class Bacilli; order Caryophanales; family Bacillaceae; genus Bacillus; species Bacillus sp. LJBS17. The sequence continues at coordinate 2,305,838 of NZ_CP079759.1, read as the reverse complement.
TTTTTACAATTGGCTTGAACAATAAAGTGAAAAGGTGACAATCGTGTTAAATCTAAAACAAATTGAATTCTGTTTAGACAAGATAGGTGACATGTTTCCTCATGCGGAGTGTGAACTGGTTCATTCCAATCCTTTTGAATTAGTGGTGGCTGTTGCTTTATCTGCGCAATGTACAGATGCACTTGTAAACAGAGTGACCAAAACATTATTCCAAAAATACAAACGGCCGGAAGACTATTTGGCTGTTCCGCTGGAAGAGCTTCAGCAAGATATTAAATCAATCGGTTTATATCGTAATAAAGCGAAAAATATTCAAAAGCTGAGTAAAATGATTATTGAAGATTATGGCGGAGAAGTGCCGAGAGACCGCGATGAGCTTGTCAAACTGCCAGGGGTCGGGAGAAAGACCGCAAACGTAGTGGTATCCGTTGCGTTTGGCGTGCCGGCCATAGCCGTAGATACCCATGTGGAGAGAGTCAGCAAACGATTGGGCATTTGCAGGTGGAAGGACTCGGTTCTGGAAGTTGAAAAGACGCTGATGCGCAAGGTTCCCAAAGAAGACTGGTCCGTTACGCATCACCGGCTTATTTTCTTCGGCAGATATCACTGTAAAGCCCAATCTCCGCGCTGTGCGGAGTGTCCGCTGCTTTCTTTGTGCAGAGAAGGGCAGAAGAGGGATAAAAAAGGAATGGTGAAACGATGACGCAAGCAAAAGAAGTGTTGGCTTCCTATGAGCAATACTTGCGCAGTCTTGGCCAGAAGAGTTCCTCGGATATGAAGAAAACCTTGCAGACCAATCCCGTGTATTTTGATATCTGCACGGAATTACAAGGCGATTTGCCATGGGAGGACAGCGGGAAATACGTTCCGCTTTTATTTGAAGTGTGGGATGACATCAAAGCATCACTTCTCCCAGTCTTTCAAACACGAAAATCGAGATGTGACCAAAACGAAATGTTAAAGGGCATTGTGTGTTTGCTGGCTTCGTTACATTGGACAGCAGGTGAGCCGGTGAAATCGCTCAATTGGCAAGAACTGCGGGAGAAATCGTATCCCGCAAAGCCGATTAATTGGGCTGAACGAGTGGAATTTATTCTTCTTAAGCCGACCCAATACCATTGCTTTATTCAGCTTGACGAGCTGATTACCGAAATGAAAAAGCAATTTTATAAATATCATGCGATGAATCGATAAAACCTCCTGTTAAAACGGGAGGTTTTTTATTGTGTACCAAAAAAGCCATCACCCCAAAGGTGACGGCTTTTTTGGTTAATTTGTTTTTTCAATTGATGATGAGTTTGTTTGTGTTTTATTAGATGTGTCTGTTTTATTTTTATTCGTGTCAGTACCTGTTGAGTCATTCGTATCTGAGTTCGAATCACCATCCGACGTATCCTGGTTATTACTGTTATTGTTATTACTATTGTTAGATTGGTCTTGGTTACTGTTGTCAGACGGATTGGTGTTCGTGTTGTCTTGTTTTTTGTCTTGATCATTTGTTGAATCATCTGTCTGATCTTGATCCGTCTGACCGTCATCTTTTTGAGAATCATCAGTTTGTGTATCATCCTGAGTCTTCTCATCTTGTTTTTCATCATCCGTTTGTTGCTGGTCTTTTTTATCTTCATCGTCTTCAGCTTTTGGCACCTCATAAGATGTGGAAGCTGTACTTTTGCCATCATCACTGACGGCTGTTACTTCGAATTTGTACACAGATCCTGGCTGCACACCCGAAATGACTGCCTCTTTTGCAGAGCTGTTTTGAATTTCCGAGTAGCTGCCGCCGTCAACAGATTGCTTAACAGCAAAGGTCGCATCACCGTCGTAATTCCAGCTTAACGTTAAAGATTGATTGTCTTTATCGTATTTCACGTTTAAACCAGACAGTTTAGCTGTTTCCTCTTTTTCTTCTTTCTCATATGTTTTAGAAACAGTAGAAGGAGCTGTGCCTTTAACAAAGTACTCTGTGAGCTTCTTATCGCTTGGCGTATTTGGCCCTGCCAGTTTTGCAGGGTTTGAGCCTTTTTCTACAGAGGCTTCCACTACGCTGTCAGGTTTCTCAAATGATCCGCTTCCGTCATCGACATCGGCGATGAGTTGGGCGAAGATGCGCTTTGCAACTTTTTGCTCTTCAGCTGAAAGTGATTTCTTTCCAGCTTCGTTTTCTCCCATACCCGTCCAGACGGCAGCTGTATATTGCGGTGTGTAGCCAACGAACCAAGAATCTCGGGCGCCACCGCTAGCGATATTGTACCTTTTGACTTCATTATCATCAAAGTTAGTCGTTCCTGTTTTTCCTGCAACTTCTACACCAGGTACTTGTGCAAGCTGTCCAGTACCTGTCTTCACAGCTGTTTTCAGCATATCTGTAATCATAAACGCAGTATAATCACTCATGGCTGATTTTGATTTTGGTGTTAAGTCAAGCTTCGTGCCATCGTTAAATTCGATAGATTTTACAAAATGCGGTTCATTATACGTTCCGTTATTTCCAAACGCGCTGTATGCACCTGCCATTGTCAGAGGAGAAACACCATCGTTCCCACCGAAACCGCCAATAGAATAGGCCTCTGTTACATTATCTTTTGTTAAACCAAGGCCAAGTCCATTTGCAAAGTCTACAGCAGTATCTTTACCGACTGCCTGGAATGCTTTTAAAGCAGGTATATTTCTTGATTGGGCCAGAGCGTAACGCATTGAGATAGGCCCTAGATATTTGCGGTCCCAATCACGAATCGGTTTTCCGTTAGAATACGTATAAGCTGAGTCATCAATTTGTTCGTATGTGGACCATTTCTTATTTTCAATAACTGGTCCGTAGTCCAAAATCGGTTTTATGGTTGAACCAGGCTGTGCCTTAGTTTGAGTAGCATAGTTAAAGCCTCCGACAGGCTGATTGCGTCCCGCACCAATCGCTCGGACTTCTCCGTTTTTGGTATCGAGAAGCGTCACACCGCCCTGCATGCCTTCAGTAAATCCGACAGTGTCTCCGTCCATTAATTCATCTAGTTTGTCTTGTGCTTTTGTATCTAATGTTGTATAAATCTTTAATCCGTCAGTACCTGGATTGACATCAGATTTTTCTTCAATTTCTTTCATGACTTCTTCAACAAACGCGCTGTATTTGTTTGAATTGTTTTTTTCATATTCCTTTTGTGAAACAACGCCTTCGTCTTTCACTGCCACTTTTTTCGCTTTGTTGTATTGAGAATCAGAAATAAATCCTTGCTTTTTCATCAGACTGAGTACGATGTTCCGTCTTTTTTCCGCTTTATCCGGGTTTTTAACGGGGTTGTACGCTGTCGGGCTTTGCGGCATACCCGCGAGTGTCGCAGCTTGTTCCACAGTCAATTTGCTTAAATCTGTGACGCCGAAAAATTCTTCCGCCGCTTTTCCGATTCCGTATGCTCTAGGAGAAAAATAAATCCGGTTTAAATACATTTCTAAAATTTCATCTTTAGAGTAATTGCGCTCCAGCTGAATTGAAAGCCACACTTCCTGTACCTTCCGTTTTAATGTCTTCTGATGTGAAAGAAGGGAGTTTTTGACGACCTGCTGGGTGATCGTACTTCCGCCTTCAGCTCCGAAGCCGTCTTTAAAGTTGGCGACAAGGGCACCTCCGATACGGACAGGGTCAATCCCGTGGTGTTCGTAAAAACGTGCGTCTTCTGTCGCGATAAAGGCTTCTTTTACGACATCAGGTATTTCATCTATTGAGACGTAGGACCGCTTTTCGGAACCGTATTCAGCAATTTCTTTTCCGTTTTTATCATAAATCGTTGATGAATAAGGCGTCTTCAATTTGCTTTCGTCTAGTGAAGGCGCATCTGAAACCATAACGGCAAATGTAACAGCACCGCCGACTACGCCTAAAACAAACAGAATGAGTAAAGTGAAAAGGGTCTTTTTAAACAATCCGCCCTTTTTTCGTTTCTTGCCTTTTTTCGGTGAAGGACTCGACTTGCTGTTCGCTTTTCGTCGAGCTTCACGGCTGTTAAATTGATCTGACATAACATCTCAACCTTTCGTTAATCAACCTTTCGCACCAGATGATGGCGAAAAATAAAGCTGTTCAATAATACTAATATAATCAATTCTGGGTGCGTATCCAAGAGAAATCGGATAAGCTGTTTCTTCCAACTCATCTTTTCGAATTGATTTTCTGCCGTTTTTTTCTTTTCTGTCCCAGAAATAAAACAGCTTATCGGCTTCCAAAAAATAAACCTGGTCGAAAGCGGATATAATAACAAAACAAATACCGTCTTGAGCCTTTACCTGCTTCATATGCTCGATTTGATGGTCATGAAAATTCTGCAGGGGGAAAGAGGTCTTGTTTTTCGTTTCTTTCGCCTCAAAATCAATATACCGCCCTTTGTAAATCCCATTGTAGTCTGTTGTCGATGATTGTTTAAAGTAAGCTTCTTTAATCACTGCGGCACTTCTTTTTGGATAATGGACATTTACAATTTGAACAGGTGTCGGCTTTTTGTGTATAACGGCAATTTGGTTTGTCAGATAATACTTATTCGTTTCGTTTAAGTCATCTTCGAGGGTCATTCCGCGATTACTGTAAGACGGGGCCCTTTTCCGACTGTTTTGGGATGAAACCGAATGTTTCGGCTGAAATGTTTTTCCGTTAGGATACCGAATCACTTTCTCATCCTCCTTATTAAACTAATCATGACGGAAGTGAATGAACGTGCAAGAACAACAGACCATCAGAAAGCTTCTGAGCCGAATTGAGCGGCAGACAAAAATAAAAAACGCGGATAACATTTCAAGAACAAATGCTTATAAAGCATTTTACGACCGTCATCCGGAAATCAAATGGTCGCTTTTGGCTTCTTTCGTTTCTCGTAATGCCGGCTGGTCAATGACTGACTTAAAAGGCAGTCTGTTTCAGCTTGGACTCCGTGAGAGACAGCAAAAATGGTTCTTTTTAGCCTATGAAAGAGCGAACTGGCTTATATTTTCGGATGCCTATCCGCAGCTTCTATTATACCAATGGTCAAAAAGAGTCGGGAAACCGCTGTTTCATCTGCTGCATGTGTTTGGCGTCTCACAATTTATGACGGAAGAATGGACCCGTTTTTGGCATGAGCGAAATACGGAGCGGCTAATGTATGCCCTCATTATAAATGAACAAAACACTATCCAAACACCTATTATACAAAATCCTTCGTTTAAAAAGAATGTTTTTGACACGATTCCTTTTTATTTAAGTGATTGGTTACATTTTAACACCGTTATTTTTCCTTCCTCAAATGGGTTTCTTTACGGCATTTCAGTGAAACGCTTTTCAAAGGCGGAGGAAAGGATAAGGCTGGGAAAGCAGCTGTCTCAATTGCTGTTCAAGCCAGAATTGTTCTCCTCTTTTTATCACTTTTTGCACACAGTGCCGCACACAGGTTCCCGTTTTGATATGGAAAAGATAATCGGGATTACAAAAAGAACATCTCCTATGCTAAGGACATGCTACCCTGAGTTAATCCACTCATTAGACGGAACGAAAACAGATTGGTTTCATGGAAAGATAAAGAAAACGTTCTTTAGGCGCGAGGAATTGCCGAAGCAGATTGAATTGACAGACTGGTATTTACATAAAAAGCGCCAGCTTCATGCGCTTTTTGCGGTGGAGCAGTGGCTGAAAAAATAAAGAAGCAAGGAAATTCCTTGCTTCTTACGTAGAAGGGCGGTTCGGGCCGCCTAATTTTTTATCTAAAGAATCGATTGCCTTTGATTCAGTCTTTTTTTGCTGGCCGGCTTTTTTCGGTCTTGTTTTCATACGGCACCTCCTCACAAGTATCGTTTGCATTAACGAGGAGGATCATACAATTTTTGCGGGTGTTTTTGTCGAAAACTTCAGCTTTTCGTGGAATACCTGTTTGTTTGGCGATTTGCTTCTAGTTTTGTCATGAGGAAGGAAAGAGCCTTGAGAGCAAAGAATTTTAACCGGGAGAGACGAGGAAAGGGAGGTACACGAATGTCCGGTTATGTTAGCAAGACAGATATTCTCCGTATGCTTTCTGATATAGAAGATGAATTAACGCGAGCTGAGCAAAGCCTGAATCATTCTGTAAATGCATTAGAGGCTGAGATGCGGGAAACGGAAAACGATCGCCTGAGTGTGCTGGAAGAAGAAATCATAGATCTTCATATTTGTATAAATGAGCTGTATCAATCGCCTGAACACAGGTATGCGTTTGAGAAGGTATACCGCATCGGCTGAATTTGCGAGTGAAATTTGGTACGATAGGCATTGAGGTGAAAGATATTGCTATCACAAACTTTGCTGGAAATGACCGAGCAAATGATTGAAGTTGCTGAAAAAGGCGCTGATCGGTATCAGGAAGGGAAAAACAGTAATCATTCTTATGATTTTTTTGAGACGATAAAGCCTGCAGTTGAAGAGAATGATGAACTGGCCGCTCGCTGGGCAGAGGGTGCTCTTGAATTGATAAAAGTCCGCCGGCCTAAATATGTGCATAAAGAGCAAATTGAGACCGTAAAGGATAATTTCCTGGAATTGGTCCTTCAATCATATGTTCATCATATTCATAAAAAACGGTTCAAGGACATCACTGAGTCAGTCCTTTATACATTGCACGCAGTAAAGGATGAAATTGCAAGAGAAGACAGCCGGTAAAAGGCTGTCTTCTTTTCTTTTTTATAGGGGGCCGGGCGTTAATTCATCTCATATGCCGGGCTTTCTGCTCCATTTGCTTCGAGAACCTTCATACTGTTACGAAACTCAGTTATGCTGAGATGTCCTTGAATATAGAGGAACTTGGCAAAGTCCATCAGTTTATTCATACAGTCTGTTTCATATTTCTTCATTTCTGCAAAACGTTTGCTTAAGTATGATACGTTCATTATGGTGCATCCCCTCTCATCTGTATTGAAAATATGGTACCATAATGATTCGACTTTTTTCTGTTTTTAAAAAATTTAAACTTTCGACACAATTTGACAAATGCTAATCATCACTTGTGACACAAACAATAGAAGTCATTCATACATATATAGAAGAGAAATATGTTGTGTTTAGGGGGGAATCGCAATGAACGGGAGCTCTCGAAGCTATCCTCGGCAAATGGGCTATTATTATCCTCAGCATATGCAAGGATATTATCAGCAGGCTGCACCCGGTTATTTAGAGCAACAACTGCCTCAGCAGCATTATGGACAGCAGGATTACTATCAGCCTTATGCTCCGATCCAGCCTATGCCTATGCAGCCGCCTGTATTTTCTAACCCTTATCCTATCCCAAGGCCTAATCAACAGCAGCCTTCGCAATTTCAAAGCATTATGTCGCAGTTCAAAAAAGCCAATGGGCAATTTGATTTTAATAAAATGATGGATACGACAGGTCAAGTAATGAGTGCAATGAATCAGGTCGGATCTTTAATAAAGGGATTTACCAGCTTTTTTAAATGATAGAAGCATGAATGAATCGTTCATTCATGCTTATTTTTTGGAAAGAAAAGTGTCATTGTCTGCTCGTTCCAAGACGTTTCCATATCTTCTTGGCGAACTTCATAAGGCAGCTGAACCGTTCTTGTCATGCTTGTAAAGGTAGCCTCATTTTGGTGTTTCTGTTTTTCGTGGAGTGTTACATGGAGATACCTCGATTTAACATCAACGACGATCTCGCCATCTCGAAACGTCGCCGGTATGGTAATATCGATATACAGCCCAGTATCTTTTTCTCTGACATGTATGGTCGTCTGCACATCCTTTAAACTCGAGTTGATCAGGTTCTGAAATCCGTTTATAAGGTTGCCGAACGCTGAGGATTGGAAAAGAGTGTCGATTGCCTCCGTTATGATTTCTTCTTTCTTTTGCAGTTCGTTCTTTTTGTCATCATAGAATTCCAATTTCGCCACCGCCTTTTTTAACCAGATTATGCGTCTATGCCAGATGTTGTTATAAATTGAAGCAAAATTGAAAGTGTGGTTAAATAGTGGTGAATGAAGGGATAACGGTTGAAGTGAATGAGAAGGGAGAAAATACATTGCTGAAAAAATTATTCGGAATGGGCAAAACTCAGGAAAAGGTGACAGAAGAGGTTATTTATTCTCCGGCAGACGGTACAGTAATGGACCTGTCAGATGTGCCGGACCCTGTTTTTTCACAGAAAATGATGGGAGAAGGAATAGCGGTGGAACCTTCTAGCGGTGAAATCGTATCTCCCGCTGAAGGTGAAGTCATTCAGATTTTCCACACTAAACACGCCGTTGGCATTCGGACTCGCTCGGGAATTGAGCTGTTAATTCATGTCGGGCTGGAGACAGTCAATATGAACGGAGAAGGATTTACTGCCCACATTAAAGAAGGGGATAAAGTGAAGGTCGGTGACCCGCTGATTACATGTGATTTGGAATTAATAAGAGAAAAAGCGAGCAGCACAGTCATCCCAATCGTTATAATGAATGGTGAGGCTGTAGGATCAATGGTACCGGCAGGCGAAAAGGCCGCTCGTAAAGGCGAATCAAAGCTCCTTACAATAAAAGCGAAATAAGCAGGGCGTATGCCTTGCTTTTTTTATTCAACTGTATAAAATTTGCACCTAGCCATGCAAACAAATATTCGGTAAACTGTACTTGACAAAGAGGTGTAAAGAATGAAAAAGAAATCACTGACTGAACTCATTTCTGATTTAAAAGGAAATGAAAACGTTGTGAATTGGCATGAAATTGAGCCTCGGGAAGCAAAAACAAGGCCTATGCCCGAAAGTATAGACGAGAGAATCAAAGCGGCCCTTTCGAAAAGGGGCATTGATGAATTATATACTCACCAATATTCCGCTTTTCAATATGTGCAAAAAGGAGAGAGCATCGTTACCGTAACGCCAACAGCATCAGGAAAAACGTTATGCTACAACCTCCCAGTCCTGCAGTCCATCGCCCAATATGAAACAAACCGGGCGTTATATTTATTTCCGACTAAAGCGCTGGCACAAGACCAAAAGAGCGAGTTAAATGAAATTATTGATGAAATGGGCATTGATATTAAAAGCTTTACATATGACGGGGATACGTCTCCGGCAATCAGACAAAAGGTGAGAAAAGCAGGTCATATTGTCATTACAAACCCCGATATGCTGCATTCTGCCATTCTACCGCATCATACGAAATGGGTCAGTTTGTTTGAAAACCTTAAGTATATCGTCATCGATGAGCTTCATACGTATCGAGGTGTGTTCGGCAGCCATGTAGCAAATGTGATCCGGCGGCTAAAGCGGATCTGCCGGTTTTATGGAAGTGATCCGGTTTTTATTTGTACTTCCGCAACAATTGCCAACCCAAAGGAATTGGGAGAGCAGCTGACAGGCAAACCGATGCGGCTGGTCGATGACAACGGCGCACCGAGCGGACGCAAGCATTTTGTGTTTTACAATCCGCCAATTGTGAACAAACCGCTGAATATTAGAAGGAGCGCAACCGCAGAAGTGAATGAACTGGCGAAAGAGTTCCTTAAAAACAAAGTGCAGACCATTGTTTTTGCCAGAAGCAGAGTTCGGGTGGAAATTATTTTAAGCCATATTCAGGAGCTTGTGAAAAAAGAGATTGGAACAAAATCAATCAGAGGCTATCGGGGAGGCTATCTGCCGAAAGAGCGAAGAGAAATCGAAAAAGGACTGAGAGAAGGCGACATTTTAGGAGTGGTCAGTACGAATGCATTAGAGCTTGGTGTTGATATCGGCCAGCTGCAAGTGTGTGTAATGACGGGGTATCCCGGAAGTGTTGCAAGTGCTTGGCAGCAGGCGGGACGAGCCGGCAGAAGACACGGTGAATCTTTGATTATCATGGTAGCCAATTCAACACCGATTGACCAATATATTGTGCGGCATCCTGAATATTTCTTTAATCGTTCGCCGGAATCTGCAAGAATCAATCCGGAGAATTTGATTATTTTAGTAGACCACTTAAAGTGTGCGGCTTATGAGCTTCCTTTTAGAGCTGATGAAGAATTTGGAGCCATGGAAGTCAGTGATATTCTTGAGTATCTTCAGGAAGAGGCTGTTCTTCACCGCAACGGCGAACGGTACCATTGGGCAAGTGAGTCGTTCCCTGCTTCAAACATCAGTTTGCGTTCCGCCTCCCAGGAAAATGTCGTTATAGTTGATCAGTCGGATATTGCAAATGTAAGGATTATCGGTGAAATGGACCGTTTTAGTGCGATGACGCTTTTACATGATGAAGCAATTTATTTGCATGAAGGCGTTCAGTATCAAGTTGAGAAGCTCGATTGGGAGCATAAAAAGGCGTATGTCAGAAAAGTCGATGTCGAATATTATACGGATGCAAACCTGGCAGTTCAGCTGAAGGTATTAGAAATCGATAAAACGAAAGAAAAAAGCCGTACGTCATTGCACTACGGAGACGTCACTGTCAATGCCCTGCCGACCATTTTTAAAAAAATAAAAATGACCACTTTTGAAAATATTGGGTCTGGACCTATTCATTTGCCGGAAGAAGAACTGCATACAAGTGCAGCTTGGCTCGAAATCAAAACAGCGGATGAGGACATCGGGGAAAAGACACTGGAACAGCTGCTTCTTGGCATCTCGAATGTGCTGCAGCATATTGTCCCTGTGTATATCATGTGTGATCGAAATGATGTTCATGTTGTTTCTCAAATCAAAGCAGCCCATACCGGATTGCCAACCATATTTTTATATGATCATTATCCGGGCGGTATCGGTTTGGCGGAGGAAGTCTTTAAACGTTTTTCAGACATTAATGAAGCGGCGAAACAACTGATTACACATTGTCCTTGTCATGACGGCTGTCCGTCTTGTATAGGTACGGAAATAGAAGGGATAAAAGCAAAGGAAAGAATTTTGCAGCTGTTGGATCAAATGTCGTAAGGAGGGAGACCGGATATGTCATTAAAAGGGAAACTCCAGCGGATGAAAAAGCACATGGTGCTCGATGAAGGAGAACAAAAAATAGAAGCAGGCAAACAAGAAAACCACTTTGATGACATCCCGTTTTTAGAAGAGTGGGAGGCTTTTGGCATGAAGCCTTTCATCTTCGAAGATGAATATTGCCTCATCAGAGAAGTAGAATATCCGCTTTCTCACCGCCATGGGTTATACAGCTTTTCTGAGCTTGAGGAAGTGATCACACTGTGGAATCAAAGCGGCCTGTCGCATACGTTGTCAGCAAAAGGGTATAACAAAAACAACCTCTTTTTCTTTGATACAGAAACAACCGGTCTTGGGGGTGGAGCTGGGAATACCATTTTTTTGCTTGGGCATGCGAGAGTATATGAAGACCGAGTGACAGTCAAACAGCATCTTTTGCCCAAACCGGGGAACGAAGTCGCCTTGTACCAAAGCTTTTTAAGCGAGGTTGACATTACATCACTTGTGACCTACAACGGCAAAGCCTTTGATTGGCCGCAGGTGAAAACAAGGCACACCTTGATCCGTGACAGACTTCCGAAGCTTCCGGAGTTTGGCCACTTTGATCTTTTGCATGGAGCTAGACGCCTGTGGAAACACAAAATGGACCGCGTATCTCTTGGCACGGTTGAAAAAGAGGAGCTCGGCATCCGCAGACTAGAAGACACACCGGGCTACTTGGCGCCAATGCTTTACTTTCATTTTATCAAGGCGCAAGAGCCGGATCTTTTAAAAGGTGTCCTGCATCATAATGAAATGGATGTGTTATCACTCATTTCATTGTACATCCATATGTCTAAAAAAATCCTTTCAGAATCACATGCGCCAAAAGAACACAGTGAAGCCTATGCTATGGCGAAATGGTTTATGGCTCATAAAGAAACGGATCAAGCGATCAAGCAGTTGGAAAGGCTTATAGAAAAATCGTTTGAGAATCAGGACAGTGCACGGCTGGATTTATCGCTCCTGTACAAAAAACAAAACCGCTTGGAAGAAGCAGTGCCGCTTTGGGAAAAGCTGTCCCGCTCGCAAAACCAGAAGTGCAGATACGCTGCTGTAATAGAGCTCGCGAAATATTTTGAGCATAAGAAAAAAGAATTCGGAAAAGCATTGCAAATAGCAGAGCAATTGCTTAGCGATGCGGCATGCTTATCAAAGAAAGAAACTGAAAAACTGCATGTGAGAATTGCCCGGCTGAAGAGGAAATATTCCTCTTAAATATTCCCCGGGAAAGCGCAAAAGACGACTTGTTTCGCCATGAATTTTTTTTGCTGAATTCACATTGATTTTGTTGTAGAATAGCGGCGAATCCTGTAAAATGACGTTAGTTATTTTTAAAGGGAGAGTTGGTATGTATAAGGGTGTTTTTTACTTGTTCTTTGTTGTGGTATTTTTGATTGCTTTTGTGTTTTCAAACTTTAAAGACAGCTTAATTGCACACTTTTAAAATAGGTCTTTGCATCAGAACATGTACCCCTTATTTTTCATAGCTTAGTATTGTAATAAAGTTTATGGAAAGGGGATTTTATCATGCATCACTGCAGACCGCATATGATGGCGCCAATTGTCCATCCTACTCATTGCTGTGAACACCATACGTTTTCGAAGACTATCGTGCCGCACATTCACCCACAGCATACAACAAACGTAAACCACCAGCATTTTCAGCACGTTCACTACTTTCCACACACTTTCTCAAATGTTGACCCGGCTACGCATCAGCATTTTCAAGCAGGAAAACCTTGCTGCGACTACTAGTATGGAAAACGTGCAGCTTGATGGTGTAAACAATGCAGCACAACAAATGGGGCCCACGGGAGCCCCATTTTTTAAAGCAGGTGAAATGATGAAAGTACTGGCAATTACGGGCTATAAACCGTTTGAACTCGGGATATTTAAGCAGGATGACAAGGCGCTGTATTACATAAAAAAAGCCATTAAGAACCGGCTGATTGCTTTTTTGGATGAAGGATTAGAATGGATTTTAATTTCGGGCCAGCTTGGAGCGGAGCTGTGGGCGGCAGAAGCTGCATATGATTTGCAGGAGGAATACCCTGACTTAAAGGTAGCTGTCATCACACCATTTTACGAGCAGGAAAAGAACTGGAAAGAACCGAATAAGGAACTGTATGAAGCAGTTCTGGCTCAGGCAGACTATGAAGCAAGCCTGACTCACCGTCCTTATGAAAGCCCGCTTCAATTCAAACAAAAAAATCAGTTCTTCATTGATAAGTCCGACGGGCTTCTGCTTTTATATGACCCGGAAAAGGAAGGCTCCCCTAAGTATATGCTTGGGACAGCGGAAAAAAGGCGCGAAAAGGATGGCTATCCCATCTACTTTATTACAATGGATGACTTGAGAGTGACAGTAGAGGAAGACAGCTACTCATAGCAATAAGAGAAATTTGACAACCGTACAGATTTCTGAAAAAATATATGTGATGATTCACGATACGAGGTGAAAAAGATGCTTGCTGATAAAGTAAAGCTTTCTGCGAAAGAAATTTTGGAAAAAGAATTTAAAACAGGCGTTAGAGGCTACAAGCAAGAAGACGTTGACAAATTTTTAGATATGATTATTAAGGATTATGAAACCTTCCATCAAGAAATTGAAGAACTGCAGCAGGAAAATCTGCAGCTGAAAAAACAGCTTGAAGAAGCAAGCAAAAAACAGCCTGTGCAATCTAACACAACAAACTTTGATATTTTAAAACGGCTGTCTAACTTAGAAAAACACGTTTTTGGCAGCAAGCTTTATGATTGATCACGCTTGAAAAAAATGGCGCTTGTAAATTGTAATCAGTTGTTATATAATAATTCATGTTCTTAACGTTCGGGTAATCGCTGCAGATCTTGAATCTGTAGAGGAAAGTCCATGCTCGCACGGTGCTGAGATGCCCGTAGTGTTCGTGCCTAGCGAAGTCATAAGCTAGGGCAGTCTTTAGAGGCTGACGGCAGGAAAAAAGCCTACGTCTTCGGATATGGCTGAGTATCCTTGAAAGTGCCACAGTGACGAAGTCTCACTAGAAATGGTGAGAGTGGAACGCGGTAAACCCCTCGAGCGAGAAACCCAAATTTTGGTAGGGGAACCTTCTTAACGGAATTCAACGGAGAGAAGGACAGAATGCTTTCTGTAGATAGATGATTGCCGCCTGAGTACGAGGTGATGAGCCGTTTGCAGTACGACGGAACAAAACATGGCTTACAGAACGTTAGACCACTTACATTTAAAATGATGAAAACAAGCTCTCCCGTATAAGGAGAGCTTTTATCTTGAAAAGAGAAAAGTTTTAAAAGACAGGGTGATACGATGAAGAAGTATACACTAATTGCAACGGCGCCGATGGGCATTGAAGCTGTTGTCGCAAAGGAAGTACGAGATTTAGGATACGAATGCAAGGTTGATAACGGGAAAGTTATTTTTGAAGGTGATGCACTTGCCATCTGCCGTGCGAACCTTTGGCTTAGAACAGCCGACCGCATAAAGGTTCAGGTTGCTTCTTTTAAAGCGAAAACATTTGATGAACTGTTTGAAAAAACGAAAGCGATTAACTGGCGCTCATTTATACCTGAAAACGGGAAATTCCCTGTCATCGGAAAATCGGTAAAATCAACACTTGCAAGCGTTCCCGACTGTCAGCGGATCGTCAAAAAAGCAATTGTCGAAAAACTCAAGCTGCAGTCCGGCAAAGCCAATGATTGGATTGAAGAAACAGGTGCCGAGTATAAAGTCGAAATTTCTTTATTGAAAGATCAGGCTTTGATTACACTGGACTCATCAGGGACAGGCCTTCACAAACGAGGATACCGTGTCGATCAGGGCGGTGCGCCGATTAAAGAAACACTTGCTGCCGCTTTGGTGCAATTAACCAATTGGACGCCTGACCGCCCGTTTGTTGATCCTTTCTGCGGCTCCGGAACAATCGCGATAGAAGCGGCGCTAATCGGCCAAAACATCGCCCCGGGATTCAATCGCGATTTTGTTTCAGAGGATTGGGAATGGATCGGTAAAGATCTGTGGAACAAAGCGCGGCTTGAAGTCGAAGAAAAGGCAAATTATGATCAGCCGCTTACAATTTTCGCTAGCGACATAGACCACCGCATGGTTCAAATCGCAAAAGAAAATGCAGAGGAAGCAGGATTGGGAGATCTAATCCAGTTCAAACAGATGCAGGTCAAAGACTTTACCACAAATCTGGAATTTGGCGTAATTGTCGGCAACCCGCCATATGGAGAGCGTCTCGGCGAGAAAAAAGCCGTTGAGCAGATGTACAAAGAAATGGGGAAGGCGTTCGAGCCGCTTGATACTTGGTCTGTGTATATGCTGACATCAAATGAAAACTTTGAGGAAGCATATGGCAGAAAAGCAACGAAGAAACGAAAGCTCTTTAACGGGTTTATTAAAACGGATTATTATCAATATTGGTCAAAAGTAAGGCCGCAGCGAAAGAAAACAGAAAACGCATAAAAAGAAGACGCTCTGCATGCGTCTTCTTTCATCTTTCAGCCCTATTCTATCGTTACCAACGGTGAGCTTTCGCGTTGCTTCTCAATATAATGTTGGTTTGGGACATTTCAGTGTGACCGTTTACTTGAGACTTAGAACGTTTAGGCCGCGTCCAATTGTGATGAAACAGTTCAGAATGCTGATCTAATCGGTTTCTATAACTCATGTCAACATCACTCCCTGATAGAATATTGTTGATAAGACGGATAATCCGGAGACGGAATATCAAGTGTAGTTTGTGCATGTTTCGGTGATAACATGCGGTAAAGCATGTATATAAAATGAAAAGTTCGCATACAATGATGATTATTTCCATCAGAGGTGATCTCATGCTGAACAGCGAACATTTTAATCTTATTCAAAGGGCGCTTGACGCAACAGCAAACGAGCTGAAGGAGCTCGGGACTGATTCGTCTCCGTCTGTGATTTCGCATGCGCAAACTGATTTAGAAAAAGCGGTAGAACATATTTATTCAACAGACCATCCTTTTTTATCGTCGCATGTGATCAATCGTAAGTAAACTGCAAAAAACTTGGCATTGCCAAGTTTTTTTATTGTATTCATCAGCGGAAAATGATATTATTGGTGGTCTGAATGTCGAATAGTTGGGGGTTGGAACTAGGTGACAACATCACGTTTGCCTTTTTCTTTAACGAAAACAAAGAATTTTTATGAAGAATTGAACAATTGGATTGGTGACGTGTTTTACGATATCCTTCCCGAAAAAGGGTTTGATCTTCGGGACGAGCAAGTATTTATGGCTTTTCAGCTGGAGCGGGCGTTTAAAGAGAAAAAAGTCATGTTCGCCGAAGCTGGAGTGGGAACGGGGAAAACGCTGGTTTATCTTCTTTTTGCAATCAGCTATGCAAGGTATGTCGGCAAACCCGCCATCATCGCTTGTGCAGATGAAACATTAATTGAACAGCTGGTGAAAAAAGAGGGCGATATTTCTAAGCTGGCTGAGCATCTTGATCTGAAAATTGATACAAGGCTGTCAAAATCACATGAGCAATATTTATGCTTGAAGAAGCTTGAAAAAACAATGCAGCGTTCTGATGATGATAAATGGCTGGATCTTTATGAGTCGTTACCGTCATTTGTCCACGAGTCACAGGCGATGCAGCGCTTTTATCCGTATGGCGACCGTAAGCAGTACGCAAATCTATCGAATGAAGAGTGGTCTGACGTAAGCTACGACTCGTTTCAGGACTGTCTGACTTGTGATATGAGACACAGATGCGGTCTGACACTTTCCAGAGATTACTACCGCAAGTCAACGGACTTAATCATTTGTTCCCATGATTTTTATATGGAGCATGTGTGGACGGAAGAATCACGCAAACGAGAGGGCCAGCTGCCGCTCTTGCCTGATCATAGTGCAGTTGTATTTGATGAGGGGCACTTGTTAGAGTTTGCTGCGCAAAAAGCGCTAACCTATAGAGTGAAGCAGTCTACTCTTGAATTGTTTTTAGAACGATTGCTGCAAAATGACATCAGAGAAGAGTTTGCAGAATTGATTGAAGATGCGCTTCTCGCAAACGACGAATTTTTCTATGTTCTTTCTGAAGAATCAAAGGAAGTAGCCGGTTCACACCGTTTAGAAATAAAAAATGACCAGCGTGTCAAAAAGGCGGCGGACGAGCTTTGCCGTTTACTTGATAAAATCGGTGAGGCACTTGTATTTGAGTCTGAAATGTATACGATTGATCAATACGAGCTGTCAGTAGTGGAAGAATATGTTGAACAAATGGCGTATTCATTATCTCTATATCAAAAGGATGCGATCAGCTGGCTGGAGAAAAAGGAAGCAGAATCAACTTTTGTCGTGATGCCGAGAACGGTAGCAGAAGTACTTGGCGAAAAAGTGTTTTCTAAGAAAATTCCTTATATCTTTTCTTCTGCTACGCTGTCAGAAGGCGGTTCGTTTGATTATATTGCCGACAGTCTTGGGATTCATGATTATTTGTCATTAACTGTTGATTCCCCTTATGATTATGACGAGCAAATGAGTATTAATCTATACGCAAAAACAGATATGGCCGCTGAACAAAAAACGGCTGAAACGATTGAAACAATCAAACGTTACAAAGGAAGAACGCTGGTGCTTTTCCCTTCTTTTGAAGAATTAAACGAGTTTAAAGAGCTGTCGGCGGCATGGGAGCTGCCGTATCCAATTTTCTTCGAAGGTGATGAGGAAATCAGCAGCTTAGTAGAGAAATTCCAAGAGGAAGAGGAAACAGTACTTTGTTCAGTTCACTTATGGGAAGGACTCGACATTCCCGGTGACGCATTGAAGAATGTTACCATTTGGTCATTGCCGTTCCCGCCACACGATCCTGTATTTACAGCGAAGCGCAACGGAGCGAAAAAAGATCCGTTCGAAGAAGTTGATCTGCCATATATGTTGTTACGTGTACGGCAGGGCATCGGGCGCCTGATTCGCTCGAATCAAGACAGCGGCTCGATTCACATTTACGCTGGCGGAGAAAATGAACGCATCATTGATGAGGTCAAAAAGGTCTTGCCTGTTGAACCGCACATGATGTAATGGAAAAAAGCTGACGGTCGTTCGTCAGCTTTTTTTATTTGTCAGCGGGATAGCCAGCCGCCATCAACTGCTAAAATATGTCCATTTACATAATCTGAAGCACGTGATGCCAAAAAGACTGCAGTCCCCCCGATATCATCCGCTTGGCCCCAGCGGCCGGCAGGAATTCTCTTTAAAATGTCCTCATTTCGCTTTTCGTCATCCCGAATAGGCTTTGTATTCGCAGTAGAAATATAGCCTGGGGCGATTGCGTTGACCTGAATACCGGACGCTGCCCACTCATTTGCAAATGATTTTGTCAAACCGGCAACAGCGTGTTTGCTCGCGGTGTAAGCCGGAACGAGGATGCCGCCTTGAAAAGACAGGAGAGAGGCAATATTAATAATCTTTCCATGACCTCTTTTCAGCATGTGCCTGCCAGCAAGCTGTGTCAGAATAAACAGGCTGTGTAGATTGACATTCAGTACGTGCTGCCAGTTCTCTTCTGAAAAATCTTCCGCTTTTTCCCGATGAATAATGCCGGCATTATTGACAAGGATGTCGATCTGCCTGTTTTCAAACAGGTCAGCTGCAGAATCCTTTATCGCTTCCGGCTTGCTCATGTCCAATGTAAAAGATGTAAATATCCGGCCTTCCTGTTCCACAAGCTGCTGTGTTTCAGACAGGCTGCTTGTATGTGATGTGCCGATAATATCAGCGCCAGCCCCGGCTAGGGCTTTGGCAATACCTTGACCGATCCCTGTTCCCGGGCCTGTCACCAGCGCTGTTTTTCCTTCTAATGAAAAGGCGTCATGTAGATAACCCATCTTATTTCAGCCCATCCATCGGAACGAGATCCATGTCCGTAAATGTGTAATTTTCTCCAGCCATCGCCCACACAAAGCTATAGTTTGATGTTCCTGCGCCAGAATGAATAGACCAGGCGGGAGAAAGGACAGCCTGCTCATTTCCAACAACAAGATGGCGTGTTTCGTCCGGCTGGCCCATGAAATGAAATACCTTTGAGTCCTTTTCAAGATCCAGATAAAGATAAGCCTCCATCCGACGGTCATGAACGTGTGCTGGCATGGTATTCCAGTTGTTGTTTTGATCTAACATCGTTATTCCCATCATCAGCTGACAGCTTTTAATGCCATCCTGATGAATGACTTTGTACAGACTTCTGACATTAGACGCTGCATCATCACCAAGGCGGTCCGGTGTCAGTTCAGCTAGGGCGGCTTTTTGTGTCGGATAGCTTTTGTGGGCGCAAGCGGAGACGAAGTAAAACTTCGCTTTTTCACCGTTCAGGCTTGAAAATGATACATCCTGATTACCCATTCCGATATAGAGAAAATCCTTTGTTTGAAGCACATATTCATCATCGCCGACTCTAACGGCACCAGGCTGGCCGACATTAATAATCCCGATTTCACGCCGTTCCAAAAAGAAGTCTGTTTTTAGAAAATCACCTGCATCAAGCTTCAGTTCACTTTGCCCTGGAGCCGCTCCGCCGATGACAACCCGGTCTTCATGTGAGTAATACATCGTAAGTTTGTTTTCTGTAAATAAAGGATCCATTAAGAAATGACTGCGAAGCTCCTCTGTTGTAAAGCGTTTTACTTGTTCAGGATGTACAGAATAACGATTTTCCATTATATTTCCCCCTTGGTTAGGATTTCAGCAACACTTGAATGAAAATATTTTGGTAACGGTTTCAAAGAAAATTTTAGGATAAATAGTGAAAAGAGTCAACGGAAAAATAATGAATTGACACATTATTAAAAAAACTCTTTCCAAATTCTAAAATTATGGTATCCTTTTGTTGTAACGGTTTTGAAATCGGTTTCAAATATATGAGATACAGGAGCACTTGAATGAAAAAGAAAACAACAGGCCATACAACCATCAAAGATGTAGCTGAATGTGCAGGAGTTTCGAAATCGACAGTTTCCCGCTATATTAACGGAAAAATTGACGCGATTTCTCCTGAAAAAGTGAAAAACATTAAAAAGGCAATCGCAGAATTGAATTATCGGCCGAGTAAAATGGCACAAGGTTTGAAAATAAAAAAAAGCAAGTTAATCGGATTTGTTGTGGCTGACATTACAAATCCTTTTTCAGTCGCTGCTTTCAGGGGAGTCGAAGAGGTTTGTGATCAATATGGATACAGCATTATGGTGTGCAATACAGATAACAGTCCTGAAAAAGAGCGGGAAATGCTCTTAAAGCTAGAAGCCCATTCGGTTGAGGGCTTGATTTTAAACGCAACAGGGGAAAACAAGGATGTACTCCGCGCTTTTGCTGAACAGCAAATTCCAACAATCTTAATTGACCGGAAACTGCCGGATCTGAAACTGGATACCGTAACGACTGACAACAGATGGATCACAAAAGAGATTCTTCAGAAGGTGTACAGCAAAGGGTATACTGATGTCGCGCTGTTTACCGAACCGATTTCCTCTATCAGCCCTCGTGCAGAAAGAGCAGCTGTGTATCAGGAAATGGCTTCGGTTCAAAATGTGAACGGGCTTGTCAGATTGCATGAAATTGACGTAAAGGACAAGGAGCAGCTTAAGGCGGCGCTTCGTTCTTTTCACAAGGAAATGCCGGAGCAAAAAAAAGCGATTCTGGCTTTGAATGGCTTGATTATGCTGAAAATCATCAGCTGTATGGAAGAGCTTGGCCTGCGCATCCCTCAAGATATAGGGATTGCAGGATTCGATGATACGGAATGGTATAAACTGATCGGTCCAGGTATTACAACGATCGCCCAGCCGTCACATGATATGGGCAGGACGGCGATGGAACGTGTATTAAAAAGGATTGAAGGTGACAAAGGAGCGCCTCAAACCATTGAATTAGAGGCAAAAGTCATCATGAGAAAGTCACTTTAATCCTAGGTGCCCTCAACTAAGAGGAGGTTGGGAAGAGATGAAGCTTGATGCGGTGACATTCGGGGAATCAATGGCCATGTTTTATGCAAATGAGTATGGAGGCCTTCATGAAGTATCCACTTTTTCTAAAGGGCTTGCCGGAGCAGAAAGCAATGTCGCCTGCGGCCTTGCCAGACTCGGATTCCGAATGGGATGGATGAGCAAGGTCGGCAATGATCAGCTCGGAACGTTTATTTTACAAGAGCTTAAAAAAGAGGGAGTGGATGTGTCCCGCGTGATCCGCTCGCAGGACGAAAATCCCACCGGGCTGCTGCTGAAGTCAAAAGTGAAAGAAGGCGACCCGCAAGTTACCTACTATAGGAAAAACTCAGCTGCAAGCACATTAACTTCAGCTGAATATCCAAGAGATTATTTTCAATGCGCAGGCCATTTGCATGTGACAGGCATTCCGCCTGCTTTATCAGCCGAGATGAAAGACTTCACGTATCATGTCATGAACGACATGAGAAACGCAGGGAAGACCATTTCATTCGACCCTAATGTAAGACCTTCGCTTTGGCCTGATCAAGCAACAATGGTACACACAATCAATGATCTGGCTGGGCTTGCAGACTGGTTTTTCCCGGGTATCGCAGAGGGAGAGCTATTGACCGGAGAAAAAACACCTGAAGGCATTGCCGACTATTATTTGAAAAAAGGTGCCAGCTTTGTTGCTATTAAACTTGGAAAAGAAGGCGCTTACTTTAAAACGGGGACAAGTGAAGGATTTCTAGAAGGCTGCCGGGTCGACCGGGTGGTTGATACGGTCGGCGCCGGAGACGGATTTGCAGTCGGTGTAATCAGCGGTATCCTAGACGGTTTGTCGTACAAGGATGCGGTGCAAAGGGGAAATGCGATTGGCGCTTTGCAAGTGCAGGCACCGGGGGATATGGACGGTTTGCCGACCAGGGAGAAATTAGCTTCTTTTTTATCTGCTCAAAGAACGGTTCACCAAAAGAAAGGGGATTATTAATATGGAGTCCAAAGTCGTTGAAAACCGTCTGAAAGAAGCAAAGCTGATTGCAGTCATTCGTTCAAAGGATAAGCAGGAGGCCTGTCAGCAGATTGAGAGTTTATTAGATAAAGGGATTCGTGCAGTTGAAGTGACGTATACGACCCCCGGGGCATCAGATATTATCGAATCCTTCCGTAATAGGGAAGATATTTTAATTGGCGCGGGCACGGTCATCAGCGCGCAGCAAGCTGGGGAAGCTGCTGAGGCTGGCGCGCAGTTTATTGTCAGTCCGGGTTTTTCAGCTGATCTTGCTGAACATCTATCTTTTGTAAAGACACATTATATCCCCGGAGTCTTGACTCCGAGCGAAATTATGGAAGCGTTGACATTCGGGTTCACGACATTAAAGCTGTTCCCAAGCGGTGTGTTTGGCATTCCGTTTATGAAAAATTTAGCGGGTCCTTTCCCGCAGGTGACCTTTATTCCGACAGGCGGGATACATCCGTCTGAAGTGCCTGATTGGCTTAGAGCCGGAGCTGGCGCCGTCGGAGTCGGCAGCCAGTTGGGCAGCTGTTCAAAAGAGGATTTGCAGGCTGTTTTCCAAGTGTAAGTGGAATTGTTTTTTCATAACCGGAGGATGGGAGAATCCACAATATGAAAATCAAGGCGACAATTGAACGGGTACCTGGCGGAATGATGATTATTCCGCTATTTCTTGGAGCGGCGCTCAACACGTTTGCGCCTGGAACAGCGGAGTTCTTTGGAGGGTTTACGGGTGCTTTGATTACCGGAACGCTGCCGATACTGGGTGTTTTTATCTTTTGCGTAGGAGCAACGATTGATTTTCGTTCTTCAGGCTATATCGCAAGAAAAGGAATCACGTTATTATTGGGGAAGATCGGATTTGCGGCGCTGCTCGGCGTGATCGCAGCGCAATTTATCCCTGACGAAGGCATACAATCCGGCTTTTTTGCAGGCCTTTCTGTTTTAGCAATTGTCGCGGTAATGAATGAAACGAACGGCGGACTGTATTTAGCGCTCATGAACCATATGGGAAGAAAAGAGGATGCGGGCGCTTTCGCCTTTATCAGTACAGAATCTGGTCCTTTTATGACCATGGTGACGTTTGGTGTGACGGGACTTGCCGCATTCCCATGGGAAACGCTGGCAGCGACAGTCATCCCGTTTTTACTTGGATGTATACTTGGAAATCTGGATCATGATCTCAGAGACTTATTCAGCAAGGTTGTGCCGGCGATCATTCCATTTTTCGCCTTTTCGCTCGGCAATACCTTGAATTTTGGAATGCTGATCCAATCAGGGCTGCTCGGCATTTTTATCGGAGTTTCTGTCGTCATTTTATCGGGCAGTTCCTTGTTTTTGCTTGATCGTTTTATTGCGCGGGGAGATGGTGTGGCGGGAGTGGCCGCTTCTTCTACGGCAGGGGCGGCTGTAGCCGTGCCATATGCATTAGCGGAAGCGAATGCCTCATTTGCGCCAGTTGCTGAGTCGGCAACTGCAATTATCGCGACAAGCGTTATTGTCACCTCGCTCTTAACCCCGCTGGCAACAGTGTGGGTAGATAAAAAAATCAAGCAGAAAAAGCGGAGAACACCTCCGCCAAAAAATCAAATGACGATCAACTGAATAAAAAGGCTGCCATAAAAACATACCGGCAGCCTTTTATACAAACAATTTGACTTTCATACCCCCTTCCATTAGCCTGTAATGGAACGGCTAGAATAGGGAGGGAATGGATATGGAGATACATACATATGAAAAAGAATTTTTTGATCTTTTAAAAAGAATCTCACATTACAGCGAAGCAGTTGCGTTAATGCACTGGGACTCCAGAACAGGCGCGCCGAAAAACGGCTCAGAGGATCGTGCCGAAAGTATCGGCCAGCTTTCAACAGATATATTCAATATCCAAACATCAGATCGAATGAAGGAGCTTATCGATGTCCTGTATGAACGATTAGATGACTTGTCGGAAGATACGAAAAAAGCAGTGGAACTGGCGAAAAAAGAGTATGAAGAGAATAAGAAAATCCCTGAGGCTGAATACAAAGTATACGTGATTCTGTGTTCAAAGGCAGAAACAGCGTGGGAGGAAGCGAAAGGAAAATCTGATTTCAGCTTGTTTTCTCCTTATTTAGAACAGCTGATTGAATTCAATAAACGTTTTATTACGTATTGGGGATATCAAGAGCATCCTTATGATGCATTGCTTGATTTGTTTGAGCCCGGCGTCACGGTAAAGGTGCTTGATCAGCTGTTTGCTGAGCTGAAGGAAGCGATTATCCCTCTTGTTAAACAGGTGACAGCTTCCGGAAATAAACCAGATACAAGCTTTCTTACAAAAGCGTTCCCGAAAGAAAAGCAAAAAGAGCTCAGTCTGTATTTTTTACAGGAGCTTGGCTACGATTTTGATGGCGGAAGACTTGATGAAACCGTTCATCCGTTTGCAACTACGCTGAATCGGGGAGACGTTCGGGTCACGACGAGATATGATGAAAAAGATTTCCGGACGGCGATCTTTGGCACCATTCATGAGTGCGGGCACGCGATTTACGAGCAAAATATTGATGAAGCACTCAGTGGCACGAACTTGTCAGACGGCGCATCAATGGGAATTCATGAATCGCAATCATTATTTTACGAGAATTTTATCGGCCGCAACAAGCATTTTTGGACTCCGTACTATCAGAAGATTCAAGAAGCATCACCTGAACAGTTCAAGGACATCTCCCTGGATGATTTTGTCCGGGCAATCAATGAATCAAAACCTTCATTTATCAGGGTCGAAGCGGATGAATTGACGTATCCTCTTCATATCATCATCCGTTATGAAATTGAAAAAGCGATTTTCAGCAATGAAGTGTCTGTGGAAGATCTGCCGTCGCTTTGGAATCAAAAATACCAGGATTATTTAGGGATTACACCGCAGACCGACGCAGAGGGGATTTTACAGGACGTCCATTGGGCAGGTGGTGATTTCGGCTACTTCCCATCCTATGCGCTCGGCTACATGTATGCGGCTCAGCTGAAACAAAAAATGCTTGAGGATCTCCCTGAATTTGACGCTCTCTTGGAAAGAGGAGAGTTCCATCCGATAAAGCAATGGCTGACGGAAAAGGTGCACATTCACGGAAAACGGAAAAAGCCGTTAGACATTATTAAAGATGCAACAGGAGAAGAGCTGAATGTTCGCTATTTAATTGATTATTTATCAAACAAATATTCAAATCTCTATCTGTCATAATCAAAAGCCTGGCGGCGCGGTCGTCAGGCTCTTTTATATCGTATACCCTTGAAATACGAATGATATCTAAAAAAACAAAAATAAAGTTCGGGAATTTTTATTTTCAGCCTATGCAAGAGATTAGAATCTTGATATAATTTATTACAATATAATAGGAACACTCATATAATCGCGTGGATATGGCACGCAAGTTTCTACCGGGCACCGTAAATGTCCGACTATGGGTGAGCAATGGAACCGCACGTGTACGGTTTTTTGTGATATCAGCATTGCTTGCTCTTTATTTGAGCGGGCAATGCTTTTTTTATTCTCATAACGGAGGTAAGACAGGATGGAAGCACTGAAACGGAAAATAGAGGAAGAAGGCGTCGTATTATCTGATCAGGTATTGAAAGTGGATTCTTTTTTGAATCACCAAATTGATCCGCTGCTTATGCAGAGAGTTGGTGACGAATTTGCGTCCAGATTTGCAAAAGACGGTATTACCAAAATTGTGACAATCGAATCATCAGGTATTGCTCCCGCTGTAATGACGGGCTTGAAGCTGGGTGTGCCAGTTGTCTTCGCGAGAAAGCATAAATCGTTAACACTCACCGACAACTTGCTGACAGCGTCTGTTTATTCCTTTACGAAGCAAACAGAAAGCCAAATCGCAGTGTCTGGGACCCACCTGTCGGAACAGGATCATGTGCTGATTATCGATGATTTTTTGGCAAATGGACAGGCAGCGCACGGGCTTGTGTCGATTGTGAAGCAAGCGGGAGCTTCTATTGCGGGAATTGGCATTGTTATTGAAAAGTCATTTCAGCCGGGAAGAGAAGAACTTGTAAAACTGGGCTACCGAGTGGAATCTTTGGCAAGAATTCAGTCTTTAGAAGAAGGAAAAGTGTCCTTCGTACAGGAGGTTCATTCATGAGAAATGGATTCGGCAAAACGCTGTCTTTAGGGATTCAGCATGTTCTCGCCATGTATGCCGGCGCCATTGTCGTTCCTCTGATTGTCGGAAAAGCAATGGGACTGACCGTCGAGCAGCTGACTTACTTAGTATCAATTGATATTTTTATGTGCGGTGTGGCTACACTTCTGCAAGTGTGGAGCAACCGATTTTTTGGGATCGGGCTTCCGGTAGTGCTTGGATGTACCTTTACAGCTGTATCGCCAATGATTGCGATTGGATCTGAATATGGGGTTTCAACAGTTTACGGCAGCATTATCGCTTCAGGCATTCTTGTCATTCTTATTTCATTTTTCTTTGGAAAGCTCGTATCGTTTTTTCCGCCGGTCGTGACAGGCTCTGTTGTTACGATTATCGGTATTACACTGATGCCGGTTGCCATGAATAACATGGCCGGCGGAGAAGGAAGTGCAGATTTCGGAGATCTCTCCAACCTTGCTCTTGCTTTTACCGTGTTGAGTATCATTGTGCTTCTGTACCGTTTTACAAAAGGCTTTATCAAGTCCGTCTCGATTTTGATCGGTATTTTGATTGGCACCTTCATCGCTTATTTTATGGGGAAAGTTCAATTTGATAATGTTTCGGACGCGGCAGTTGTTCAAATGATTCAGCCATTTTACTTCGGCGCGCCGTCTTTTCATGCAGCGCCTATCATTACGATGTCCATCGTTGCAATTGTCAGCCTTGTGGAGTCAACTGGTGTTTACTTTGCTTTAGGTGACCTGACAAACCGCCGTTTGACAGAGAAAGATTTGTCTAAAGGCTATCGAGCTGAAGGACTGGCTGTGCTTCTGGGAGGTATTTTTAACGCTTTTCCTTACACGGCATTCTCTCAAAACGTCGGGCTTGTTCAGCTCACAGGGATCAAAAAAAATGCCGTCATTGTGGTCACAGGTGTGATCCTAATGGCATTTGGGCTGTTTCCAAAGATCGCTGCTTTCACGACCATTATTCCATCCGCTGTTTTGGGCGGTGCAATGGTGGCGATGTTTGGAATGGTGATTGCTTACGGAATTAAAATGCTCAGCCGCATTGATTTTGCGAAACAGGAAAATCTGCTGATTGTTGCTTGCTCAGTGGGATTGGGGCTCGGTGTGACCGTTGTGCCGGATATTTTCAAACAGCTTCCGAGTGCCTTAACGCTGCTTACAACGAATGGCATTGTGGCGGGCAGCTTTACTGCAGTCGTCTTAAATATTGTATATAACGTTTTTTCTAAAGCTAAAAAAACAGAACAAGAAGCTGACCTCGCTGAACAAAAAACAGCAGTCTAACTCCGCCGCGGCGGAGTTTTTTTGCATATAAAAAAGATTGTTGCGGCACAATGTATGCAAAGAGGTGATCGCATGGCGTTTATTTTATCCATTGGAACAAGTCTTCCTGCGTATAATGTAAACCAAGAGAAAGCGGCCGAGTTCGCCCGCTATATGTTTCAGCATTCTTTTAAGGATATTGACCGGCTGTTATCCTCCTTTAAAAACGGGCAAATCCATTCGAGACAGTTTGTTAAGCCGATTGAATGGTATAAAGAGGGGCACAGCTTTGAAGAAAAAAATCAAATATACATAGAAGAAACACTTAAACACAGCAGAGCGGCTGTTCGTGAGTGCCTCTCTCATCCGGAATTTTTTCAAGAAGCCATTCCTTATGAGAAAGTGGAAGCTGTTTTTTTCGTCTCCAGTACAGGTCTTTCCACACCGAGTATCGAGGCGCGGCTTATGAATGAACTTCCGTTTTCTCCATATACGAAGCGGATCCCGATTTGGGGGCTTGGCTGTGCAGGAGGAGCCAGCGGACTTGCGCGTGCAGCCGAATACTGCAAAGCGTATCCTGAGGCTTTTGTTCTTGTCATTGCTGCCGAGCTGTGCAGCCTGACATTCCAGCCGGAAGATAAAACAAAAAGCAATCTGATCGGCACCTCGCTTTTTGGTGACGGCATTGCTGCAGCTTTATTATGCGGAGAGAAGGCGGACCGCAGGATGTCAAAGCTGAAGCTTGCGCCGAAGATAATGGACGCCCAATCTGTTTTGATGAAACAATCAGAAGATGTCATGGGCTGGGACTTTACCGATCAAGGATTCAAAGTCATTTTCTCACGAGACATTCCGACCTTGGTGGAAAAATGGCTCAAAACAAATGTACAGATTTTTTTGGACAAACATAAGCTGTCATTCCATGATATCAGTGTTTTTTTGGCGCATCCAGGCGGAAAAAAAGTGATCGATGCATACATCAAAAGTCTCGGGCTGTCGTCAGAAAAGCTTTCATCTGCGCAAAGCATTTTGCAAAAGCACGGAAATATGTCTTCAGCCACAATCTTGTATGTGATCAAAGACCATCTGCAGAACGGACATAAAAAGGAAGCTGAACGAGGACTGATTGGCGCATTAGGGCCGGGTTTCTCATCAGAATTGCTGTTATTCAGCTGGGAAAAGGGGGCCTGACTCATGTTTTGGTTGTTGATCGCCATTCTCATTGTTCAAAGAGCAGCAGAAATGGCAGTGGCCAGGCAAAACGAACAAAAGGTAAAGAAGCAAGGAGCAATTGAATTTGGCGAGAGCCACTATCCGTATATCATTACGATGCATATCCTTTTTTTCCTGTCCTTAATTGCCGAGGTGCTGCTGATGAATAAACAGCCGTCCAGCTGGTGGCTCGGTATCGCTGCAGTTATTTTAAGCGTACAGATCGTACGGTATTGGGCGCTTTGTTCCTTAGGGGCATATTGGAATACGAAAATCCTTGTTGTTCCAGGTGTAGAGCTTGTAAAAAAAGGTCCATATAAATGGATGAAACATCCAAACTATGCCGTTGTTATACTCGAAATTTTGCTGATTCCGCTGCTTTATCAAGCATACGTCACCATGTGTCTGTTTTCCATTTTCAATGCCGTGTTGTTAAGCGTCAGAATTCGCGCAGAAGACAAAGCATTACAGGAATACAGCGTAAAATAGCGATTGAAAATCATTCTCAACCATGTTAAAATGGATTTGAAAAAGATTCTCAATCAGGATGGTGAAGCAAATGACAATGCTGTTTTTGCTTGGAGCGGTTTGTACATATAGTGTATTAATTGGTTTTGTATTAAAAGGAATCTCTAATAAATCTGTTTGATGAATCTGGAACTTGTAAAAGTTGCAGATTTTCTTTTATAGAAGCTGCCGTAATGGCGGCTTTTTTCTATTCACCTAAAGAAATTTGGTTTATTCTTGTGTAAAATGAAAAGGGAATGAATTCAGATCTTTCGAAAAAGGTTCACAATTGAAACGGCACAAAGGGGTTCAGACTTATGACAGATCAAAACAGAAAAGAGCTTTTGCATAAAACCGGGGAACTTTATAAGCAATTTATTGAGAATCAAGATGAACAAAGGGCTGCTAAACTGGCTGCGGTCATGAAAAAAGCGGCTGATGAAGAGGTTTATATCGCGTTTACCGGGCATTATTCAGCGGGGAAATCGTCACTGCTGAACTGCCTGTTAATGGAGAATATTTTGCCGACAAGCCCGATTCCGACAAGCGCTAACCTTGTTGTGATCAGAAACGGGGAAAAGCGAGTTCGGCTTCATACAACAGACGGAGCGTGTGCTGAGCTGGAAGGGCCTTACCAGAAAGACAAGGTGCAGCAATATTGTAAAGACGGGGAACAGATTGAAATCGTCGAAATTTTTGACAGATATACTGAGATCGATTCCGGGGTTGCGTATATTGATACTCCAGGGATAGATTCAACAGATGATGCGCATTTTCTATCGGCTGCTTCTATTCTTCACCAAGCGGATGCGCTGTTTTACGTCGTTCACTATAATCACGTGCACTCTGAGGAAAATGTAAAGTTTCTCAGATCAATAAAAGAAAGCATTCCGAATGTGTATTTTATCGTCAATCAAATTGACCGCCATGATGAGACGGAGACGAAATTTGGAGACTATAAAGCGCAGGTAGAGGAGATGCTTTGCAATGAAGGGATTTCAAAGGAAGCGCTCTATTTTACGTCAGTAACAGAACCGAACCACCCGTTCAATCAGATGGGGGCCCTGAGAGAAGAGTTAAGAAGAATAGAACAGCAATCAAAAAGCAATATGCAGGCTTTAACCGTTCAAAAAGTCCGTAATCTGCTAAAGGAACATACGGAAATGCTGAAGAAAGACGAAACAGGCGCTCCGAGTTTCGCTGAACAGCTTAATATCCAAACTGGACTGGTCCAATCGCTGCGTGATCAATTGGATGAGGCCGAAAAACAAACGACTGAGGCAGAGAAGAGGATGCAGGAAGAAATCAATCGTATTTTAAAAAACGCCAACCTGACGCCTTTTGAAATGCGTGAATTGGCGGCTGCATTTTTAGAATCACAAAAGCCTTCTTTTAAAACCGGCTTTTTCTTTTCTAAAGCGAAAACTGCACAGGAAAGAGATAAAAGGCGGAATGCTTTTTTCTCTGATGTGGCAAAACGAACAGAGGCCGAAGCGGATTGGCATATGATAGACACGCTTCATAAACTCGCCAAGGCATTTGATGTCTATACCGCTGAAAGTGAAAAGCTGATTCAGGCCTATCGCACACCGCTTGATATAAGCATCATTGAACGCGCGGTCAAGCATGGTGCAGCCTTTTCATCTGAATATGTATTGCAATATACAAAAGACTTGGCAGAGCTCATCCGGAAAGAGGCGAAAAGAGAAGCCGCAGACATCATAAAGGTGCTCTCCGCTATGGTGAAAGAGCGTGTTTCCAAAGACGTGCAAACGATTAACGACCGGCTCGTCCAAGAATCAGAAAAACTTGTCTTTCTTCAAGAACAGGCGCGTTTAGAGAATTATGCCCGAGAGAAAACCGATCGCCTGTGGGCCATTTGGGAAGAAGAGTCCGCATGCCCAATGCATATAGACACAGAATGGTTTAAATCGAAGAAAACAAGAGTGGCGGCTCCAGAGCAGAAACAAGGCCGAAGCCAGCTGACGGCGCAGCCGATGCCGAAATCAGAAATCAAAATGGAACAAGAAATGCCGCTTCAAGACCAAATCAAACGCTTTTACACTTTGTCTGACCTTTTAGGCGAATGCAGCATGTTGTTAAAGCAAACTTCAGCGTTTCGTGAAAGGGTGAAAAGGCTTGAGGAACGGAAATTTACACTCGCTCTTTTTGGAGGCTTCAGCTCGGGGAAATCATCATTTGCCAATGCGCTTGTCGGCGAAAGAGTGCTGCCATCCTCACCAACGCCAACCACAGCGACAATTAACAAGATCACAATGCCAATCAATGGCAACTTAAACAAAACAGCGGATGTAGTGTTTAAGACAGAGGATGCCATAACGGCTGAAATTTTGCAGCTCACCGGAATACCAAAGGAACCGGCAGGCCGTTCCTTCACAGAGAAGTGGGAAAAGGCAGTCAAAAAAAACAGGCTGCAGGAAGAACAAGTGAAATTGATCAGCAATTTCCTGCTTGCATATGAGAAGTATCAGCAGTATATACAGGAACAGAAGAAATTAACGATTCCGCTATCTGAATTAAAGCCGTATGTAGCAGAGGAAACAACGGCCTGTGCTGTAAAAGAGGTAACGGTCTACTATACATGCCCGCTCACTGAAAAAGGGATTACGATCGTTGATACACCCGGCGCGAGCAGCATGAATAAACGGCATACAGAACTGGCATTCCAATATATCAAAGATGCCGATGCATTTTTTTATATGACTTATTATCAGCACTCTTTTTCAAAAGGAGACCGTTCATTTTTGCGAAAGCTTGGACTTGTGAAAGAATCGCTCAGCATGGATAAAATGTTTTTTATTATTAATGCTGCAGACCTTGCAAAAGATAAAACAGAACTCGAAACAGTGACCGATTATGTCAGCGCAGAGCTTGTAAAAGAAGGGGTTTATGAGCCGCAGCTCTTTACCGTATCAAGTAAGGAGGAACTGGTGGGAAAACCGGAGTCATTTTATAATCAGTTCCCGAAAGTAAGAAAACACTTAGACCGGTTTATCGAAGTGGATGTAAAAAAAGCGTCAGCAGCGCAGCTCAGTTCGGAGGCAGACAAACTATGCGAAACTGTTTTTCAGCTTCACCAATCCCAGCATCAGTCCCGAGAAGAGAAGGAAGCGCAGAAACAGCGCCTTATGCTGTCATTTGAGCGGACAGCGGCCGATATCGAGAAACGTCGGAACTCAGAAACCATCATTGAAAAAGTAAAAAAAGATACAAGAGAGCAGCTATATCACATTACACAGCGATTATCATATTTTGCAAATGATTTATTAAAATCGGCATTTCATCCCGGGCTGCAAAACGGGGATTGGAAAAAGAACGTCAGTAAGGCGATGACAACAGCCTTACATGAATATCAATTTGAATATATTCAGGAAATCAAAACGCTTGATGTTCGTATGAGCGGTTTCATCGAACGGCATATCAATGAAGAATGGCTGGATCAATTTCAAAAAACATTAAACGAGGACGGCTATTTTTCCGTTTATGCGGGTGATCAGCATTCAAACGGCATACAGTTGAAGGAAGTTGAACCAGAAATAGAAGAACGTGCTTTTGAGCAGGAACTAAAAGAGGTCAAATCACCGAAGCAGTTTTTTGAGCAGAAAGGAAAATCGGCCTTTATCGAAGCTGTACGGATGAAACTTACGAAAATCACAGAGGCATGGATAAAAAATGAAGAAGAAAGCCTGATTTCTCATTACACAGCTCACCTCAGACGCTTACAGGAAGATATGGGCGAAAAAGCAATCGCGCAAATAACGGATCAAAAAGAGACATATTTAAGAGGATATGCGGAAGGGGAACATGCGAAAGAGATTGAAATAGCGTACCAGGCGTGCATCTCCTGGAAAAATTCAGACAATACAATAAAAATGTAAAATTCAGTTGGCTTGTATTTCAAGTCATGGTAGACTAAATAGAAAAAAGCGAGATGAACGATTAATGTCAGAGGTACATACAGCAATTTCAGCACATTCATCAAAACAGCACGAGCATATCAAAGCATTTATGCGTCTTGAAAATATGCGTGAATTGGCGATTGAAGAAGCTGTTGCTAAATGCAAAAACGATGAGCCTTATACTACAGATGCAATTAATGAAATTACCGAGCAAATGAATCAGCTCGCTAAAAAAGGCATCGTCCCGACAAGACGGCTTGTATCAAAAGAAATGGTCAGAGAATACGTAAGCCGCATGTAAGCTGGATGATCCTGTCGCGAGTGAACCTCCTGCCGGAAGCATATACTATATGCATCCGACGTAAGGGGGGATTCATGTTGGGCAGAACAAAGCTCGGAAACAGAAATGCACAGGCGAATAACAATGCCAAAAAGAAAAACGGATTTCAAACCCATTTTGACTCTTACGCAGGACGCGAAGCTGAAAAGCTGATCGTCAGCAACAAAAGACACAACGATTGATAAATATCCAAACAGTATCTCTGATTAAAGAGATACTGTTTTTTATTTTTGGGCTGCTTTATGATAAAATAGAAGGAATGAAAGAAAAGGGAGTTATTTGATGAATAATAATAAACTATTGCTGGTTGACGGCATGGCTCTTTTATTCCGGGCCTTTTTTGCCACGGCCGTACATCGCAACTTTATGATAAATGACAGCGGGGTGCCGACGAACGGCGTCAACGGCTTTTTAAAGCATTTGATTACAGCTGTGGAAACATTCCAGCCGACACACGTCGTCTGCTGCTGGGACATGGGGAGCAAAACGTACCGAAATGATTTGTTCCAAGATTATAAGGCCAACCGCAGCGCGCCGCCTGTGGAGCTGATTCCGCAGTTTGATTTGGCAAAGGAAGCAGCCGCAGAGCTTGGAATCATGAATATTGGCTTTGCCGGTTATGAAGCGGATGACTGTATCGGTACTCTTGCCGATTTATTTGCGAATGAAGCGGACATTACGGTCGTAACAGGAGACAGAGATTTACTTCAGCTGTTAACGGATAAAGTAAGCGTTGCTTTGCTTCAAAAAGGAATCGGAAATTATAAAGTCTATACAAAAGAGACTTTTTATGAAGAAACAGGCGTAATGCCGAAGGCTTTGATTGATATTAAAGCGCTTATGGGAGATTCCAGTGATAACTATCCCGGAGTCAAAGGGATTGGAGAAAAAACAGCCTACAAACTGATTCGTGAATACGAAACGATTGACCGTTTATTGGAAAATCTTTCTCTTCTTCCAAAAGGACAGCAGGGAAAAATTCAGCAAGGTTTAAGCGATTTGGAGATGTCGAGGAAGCTTGCGGAAATTCATTGCTCAGTGCCGCTGGCCTGCACACTGAAAGACGCTTTATTTACTTTGCAAATGGAGCAGGCGGCTGACATGCTTCGCCGCCACCAAATCAAAGGAATTGAGCGTATGCTTGAAAAGCTGAACGCTAGAGAGATCGTTTAGATCTTCTCTAGCGTTTTGTATTGCTTTTTTTTGCTCTCTCCTCAAGCTCTGTTTTAGGGTCATTATGTGTATTGCCTTCCAGGTCGCCTTGCGGAGTAACACCGCCGGTCAGCCGGCCTTTATCTTTCTTTTTCATGTTAGTTCACCTCGCCATTAGGATGAACCAATCATCAAGATTTAATTCTTTTCATTCAGCCGAATCGCTTCTTTTGCCAGAAGATCGGCTTTTTGGTTTTGCTTGCCCGGTATCCATTTGATGAAAAAAAGAGGGAATGCCGCTTTTAATCGGATGATTTCTTCTACGAACGGTTGAAACGTTTTATTTTTAACCATTTCAAGCTCAGTGGCGCGTTCCACAATATCTGAATCGGTTCGAAAGGAAACCGATTGATACCCGCGCGTTGCACATAGCTTCATCCCTTCAATTAATGCAAGAAATTCCGCTTCCTGATTTGTATGCACTCCGATTGGAATAGAGAAGGATTCTGCTGTTCCCTCATGTTTGATAAAAATGCCGATACCCGAAGGCCCGGGATTACCAGCGCTTGCGCCGTCTACGTATATTTCTGTAGGCATTATGAACTCCTTTCATCTTTAGGTATCATTTTTTTGGCTGCATAAGCATAAGGCAATGAAATCAAAGATACCGCAAACTTAATCAAATATGTAGAAATAAAAATATGAAGCCACACGCCTGCCGGATAAATGCCGAGAAAGGCGACTGCAGTGAATATGAATGTATCAAACAGCTGGCTGACTGCTGTACTGCCGCCGTTTCTGAGCCATAAAAGCCGATCAGAAGGAAATATCCTTCTAATTGCCGAATATACATAAACATCCAGCGTTTGGCTGAAGATAAAGGCAAGCAGACTTCCTAACGCAACTCGCGGAAGGAATCCGAAGATCGTTTCCAGCGCTGTTTGTGATATGTCGCTGGAAGCCGGTTCGAAAAGCAGCACACCCTGCATGACAAATGTCAGCGTCAGGAGCGTTGAGAATCCGAGCCATACCGCTTTTCTGGCTTCAGCTGGTCCGTATTTTTCATTCAGCACATCTGTCGCAAAAAAGATTGTGCCATACATCACATTTCCGAGTGTCGCTGTTAAGCCAAACAGTTCGACTGTTTTGACGACTTGGAGGTTGGCGCAGACTGTCGCAAAACCGATCCAAACAAACAGTCCCATTTTGCCAAATCCTTTATAAAATAAAAGAACAATGATAAAATGAATGATCGCAAAAAAGATCCAAAACGAATTATTAAACAAGATGAAAAAGCTTCCTTTCCGGGGTAAGATTGGTTTGATTATAGCATAAGCCCGGCAACTAATGAATGGTAAGGTGATTGTAATGAAGCTCAGACCGCATTTGAAAATAGAAGCAAAAGGCACGGGATCCGTCTCATTTTTTAGCGAAGACTGGCTGACAGCACAGCAGGCACGTATGCTCGCCAGAGAACTTGGTCGTTTTCCATACATGAAAGAGCTAGAGTTCGAAGACGAGAAAGGCGGCAGCTGGACGCTGAAGGAATTGGAAAAGCTGACAGAGGAGCTTGCTCAAGAGCCTGATGACATTACTGTTTATTTTGACGGCAGTTTCGATAAGGAGAGCGAACTGGCCGGTCTCGGGATCGTCATCTATTATTCATTGGGAGGAATCCGGCATCGCTTGAGAAAAAATAAAAGCTTCCGGCTGAAAACCAATAATGAAGCTGAATACGCAGCGCTTTATGAAGCAATAAGAGAAGTAAGAGAGCTTGGGGCAAGCAGAAATTCAATTACAATCAAAGGGGACTCGCTTGTTGTGCTGAATCAGCTTGACGGCAGCTGGCCTTGTTATGATCCATCTCATAATGAATGGCTTGACAAAATAGAAGCACTCCTTGAATCGCTGAAGCTTACTCCAACCTACGAAACAATACAACGAAAAGACAATCAGGAAGCTGACGGCCTCGCTAAAAAAATTCTATCCCATCAATTCGTAGAAAGCCACACGAAATTAGACCGTAACGGAGATGACGATATTGGATAAGAAAATGATCTTTAAAGAACTGACAGAACTGCACGATGAATATTGCAAGGACTGTTTTATTAAGAAGCAGTTTCGCAAAGAATTTGGCAAAACTTATGCGCATTCATTTTGTATCAATAAATGTACGGTTGGTGAAAAGCTGAAACAATACGGAGATGTCTTAACCAATCACTAAAAATAAAAACCGCAGAAGCTGCGGTTTTTATTCTTTGAATTCATCCAGCTGATGCTCGCTGTCATCTAGCAGTTGCTGTTGCTGCTTTACAAATTCAGGATCATCGAGAGCTGCCAGCTCTTCAGATTGTGACAGTTCTCTAGCATCCTCAATGGCTTGGTATGCAGAGTCAACTAATGTTTTGCTTTGGCCTCTCGTCGCAGCTCCTGTTGTTTTCTGCGCTGTTTCCACCGCTAGTTCCAGCTGCCGCTTATCCGTAAAGCCAGTCTGATCCTCATTATGAAATTCTGAAGTCACCAAAAACACCTCCGCCATTATTTTGCAGAGTTTTTTTGAAATTTATGTACCAAAATAGAAAAGAAAATAAAAATAAGCCGATATAACTATTGAACCAGAATAAATAGGACTGTTTTACTATTTGGGTATCTTGATAGAGAAGGGGAACGCAGCTATGGATGATAAAGACTTGAAGTTGATCCTTCACAAAACATTTATAGAAATATACAGTGATTTAGAAGAACTGGCGGATATTGCGAAAAAAGGAAAACCGTCAATGGAAAAGTATGTTGAAGAGATTGAACAGAGGTGCAAACAAAACATTTTGGCGATTGAAATCCAGATGAAAATCAAATAGGAGAGGCGAATGCCTCTCCTCTATTTGTCATCTCATCATCATGTATTGAGTTTAGAGTTTTACAACATTAGAAGCTTGAGGTCCACGATTACCTTCGACAATTTCAAAAGAAACTTCTTGTCCTTCTTCTAATGATTTGTATCCTTCTCCTTCGATAGCTGTGAAGTGAACAAATACATCGTCTCCGCCTTCAACTTCAATGAAGCCGAATCCTTTTTCGTTGTTGAACCATTTTACTTTACCGTTTTGCATATTGCTTAATTCCTCCTAGTACTGTAGCACCCATGTGCTAAAAAAAATTTTGTCATCATTTAACTTTGATTCATTGTTAAATGATGGTTCAACTATACACCATCTGGGAGCACCCGTCAAGTTGCGAAACGGCTTATTTTTCAAAAGAAGGGCAAGTTCCATAAAAAAATGTAACCGCTTTTATTGATGGCTGAATATAAATAAAAAGAGCACACGATTTTCGTATGCTCTCAAGTACGCCATTACGATAGCACTTTGGCTTTTTGTTTGGCAGTCATCATTTCTGATTCCTTCAGGATATCCTCTAAAATCACTTCAGAGGAGTTTGCTAAATGAAGGTCCTTAATGTTTTTCTTCATGCGATGCAAGGTATCTTCATCTGCAAGAAGGGAAGTGACTGATTCGAGAATCTCTTCATGACGGTTCACAACGATGGCAGCTCCGCGGTCTTCAAAGAAGTTTGCATTTTCTTTTTCCTGGCCAGGCACGGGTTTGTACAGAATGACAGGCACTCCAATGGCTGTGGCTTCTGTCAAAGTAATGCCGCCGGGCTTGGTAATCATGCAATCTGTGATCCGAAATAGCTCATCAATGCGCTCCACATAGCCCAGAACTTTTAATTTGTCACCATTTTCCGCCTCAAGCGCACTCAAAGATTCTTTTAAAGCCGTATTTTTCCCGCACACGACAACCACTTGCACTTGGTCATCCTTGACAAGGTTTTCGCACAGCTCTTTTACGTTCTTTAATACACCGTGAGCACCTGCCATGATCAGAAGCACTTTTTTGTTTGGTGAAAGATTGTACTTTTTATATATCGGGCCAACCGGCATGGATTCTTCAAATTGCGGCCTGATTGGAATTCCTGTGATTTTTACATTGCTTGGATGAGTGCCGATCTCCAGCAGTTTTTCCTTCACGTAATCTGTTGCCACATAATATTTATCCACGTTTTCGTGAACCCAAATTTTATGAAGACAAAAATCAGTCATAACGTTGAAGGTAGGAATGACTCTTCCAGTTCGGCGTCTGTATTCCGGCACGACGATCATCGGAAATGTATTAATAATAATATCGGGCTGATGTTCATCGACAAGTTCGCCCAATCTTTTATTACCCATTTTAAAGTAAATATTGAATTTACGTTTATTATAGATTTTGTCAACTCCGTAATAAAACAAACGATAAAACTGTTTCCCGATTGAGAAGCTTTTTAAATAAAGGTATTGAGTTACCTCTGAAACAATCGGATTTGACTCTTGGTACAAATTAGAAACTGTTACATGCTGAAAGCCGAGCCGTACACATTGTTCATAAAGTGTTTTGGCTACCTGCACATGTCCATTT
This sequence comes from Bacillus sp. LJBS17, assembly GCF_019334685.1. Taxonomy (NCBI): domain Bacteria; kingdom Bacillati; phylum Bacillota; class Bacilli; order Caryophanales; family Bacillaceae; genus Bacillus; species Bacillus sp. LJBS17. The sequence goes on along the minus strand of NZ_CP079759.1, from coordinate 2,266,938 downwards.
CCGTAATTTGCAGTCAAAATTAATACTCTTTTATTGGTATTCAAGTAAATTCACCTCAATGTAATCAACAACAAGCAAGCTTCATGCATCGTAAGGAGTTATTGTCTATACATAAACATAACACAAATACATAATCGAATTATTAATGCAGTGAAAAAGTTAAGCTAATTTTAAATGATTTGGATTCCAGTATTTTAAATTTTTGTTATACGCAGACTGAATCAGATGTATTTTATCATATTTTTTGCTCAGCGTATCACTAAAAAAAGAAAAATTAGTCCCATTCATAAGGAGTTTCTTGGTAAACGTAATAATTCAGCCAATTCATAAACAATAATGTGGCATGCGCTTTCCAGCGATTCACTGGCTCGTTGCTGCCTTTTGCAAAATAATGTTTAGGCTCCTCGACAGTAGAAAGGTTTCGTTCCAAATCTCTTTCATACTCTTGAAGAAGCGTATTTGTATCATATTCAGGGTGCCCTGTCAAAAAGACTTGTTTTTCGTCTTTTGACACAATTAAGCAAACCCCGGCTTCCTTTGATGCGGTAAGAATGTTTAAATCGGGCACTGCTTGAAGCTGTTCCATATTTATATCTGTATGCCGGGAATGCGGCACGTAGTATAGCTCGTCAAAACCTCTTACCAATCTTTCGTGTTTTGAAAGAACGGTATGTTCGAACACACCGAAGATTTTTTTCGGCATTTGAATTTTTTCCACACCGTAATGGTAATACAAACCTGCTTGAGCACCCCAGCAAATATGCAAGGTTGAAGTGACATTTGTTTTGCTCCACTCCATGATTTCCTTGAGCTCTTCCCAATATGAAACCTCTTCAAACGCCAAATGCTCGATCGGCGCACCGGTGATAATCATGCCGTCAAACCTCTTGTGACGGATATTGGAAAAAGTCGTGTAAAATTCGTCAAGGTGTTCTCTCGCAGTATTTTTCGGCGTGTGTGTGCTTGGGATTAAAAATGTGAAATGAACCTGTAAAGGCGAATTTCCAAGCAATCTGAGAAGCTGAGTCTCTGTTTGGATTTTTTTCGGCATCAAATTTAATATAATAATTTTTTGCGGCCGGATATCCTGATGAAATGCTCTGCTTTCATCCATTACAAATATATGTTCACTTTCAAGCACCTGTTTTGCCGGCAGGTGTGTTGGTATATTAATAGGCAACGTGCCACCTCCATTATTTCCCCGTTTAATTTTCTTCATTATAGGAATTTTCACGCCAATTTTCAATCTATCTATGCGTGTTGAGGGGAAACAACAGAAAACTCTTTAAATAAAACGCACTGACACGCCTTTTGGTTTCACAGTAAAATGATTTTCCATGATGTCAGAGGGAATTGTAATGTTTTATAGAATGATAAGATAAAAAATGAGCCATATGAATTGATAATGAACGGACGCTCATATCGTTAGGTTTCTTATGAGTTCTTAATTGATGTTTACATTTTGAATTGCGATTTAAAAAAGGTAAAATAATCAGCACTAGGGACATAGGAGGGACTTACATGTCTATTTATCATATGAAGGTACGTACAATCACAGGGAAAGACATGACACTTCAGCCTTTCGCGGGAAAGGTACTGATGATCGTGAATACAGCAAGTAAGTGCGGTTTTACTCCTCAATTAAAGCAGCTGCAGGAATTATATGATACATATCAGCAGGAGGGGCTGGAGATCTTAGGGTTCCCCTGCAATCAATTCATGAACCAAGAGCCTGGTGAAGAGGCTGACATACAGGAATTTTGTGAAACAAATTACGGTGTTACATTTCCTATGTTTTCAAAAGTGGATGTAAACGGGAAAAACGCCCACCCGCTGTTTGTGTATTTGACAGAACATGCGAAAGGGATGCTGGGAACTAAGGCGATCAAGTGGAATTTCACGAAATTTATAGTGGATAGAAATGGAGAAATCGTTGGCCGTTATTCACCAAATACAAATCCGAAAGAGCTGGAAAACGATATCGTGAAGCTATTAGAGCAATAAAAAGAGGGTGTTTTTGTGAAGGAATTGAAGCAGGCAGAGCAAATCAGGACATGGGTTCAATCTATCCTGACTGACGAAAGCTCTGGACATGACTGGCATCATGTATCAAGAGTAGCAGATCTTGCAGCGTATATTGGAGAAAAGGAAAAAGCGGATTTGTTCATTGTTGAAACGGCGGCTTTGGTTCATGATTTAATTGATGTGAAGCTGCCTGACACGGTCAGGCTTTCTGTGAGCGAAGTATATGATCAGCTCGTTTTTTTCGGAGTAGGAAAAGAGAATGCTGACAGGGTGATTCATATTATAACAAGGATGTCCTTTCGGGACAGGGGGAAATTGGCGAAGGAGCCGCTCTCAATTGAAGGAAAAGCTGTACAGGATGCTGACAGACTTGATGCGATTGGTGCTGTCGGCATTGCGAGAGCTTTCATGTTTGCGGGCGCAAACGGGCATGGCCTTTATGGAGATGAGCAAAGCGCCTACGCTCATTTTTTTCATAAGCTGCTGCGGCTGAAAGATATGATGAATACAGACACTGCACGGGAACTGGCAGAAGAAAGACACAATTTTATGCTTCAGTTTGTCCGCCAATTAGAAAAAGAAATACCCGGGATTGATGCCAAAACGTCGTAATAGAAGGCTTGGAGCGACTATGATAGAATAAGTCACAGATATGCTATAGGAGGACGATCATGAAGATAAAATCAATTGAACCTACACCAAGCCCGAATACAATGAAAGTCATCTTAACGGAAGAGCTTCCGGCGGGCAAAAGCAATAACTATAAACCTGAGCAAGCAGAAGGCGCACCGCCTGTTATAGCGGAAATTCTTAAAATAGATGGAGTTAAAGGGGTATATCACGTCGCAGATTTTCTTGCTGTTGAACGGAATGCAAGATACGACTGGAAAGACATTTTACCGCAAGTCCGCACTGCATTTGGGATGGAAAGTGCTGAAAGCGGAGAAGAAAATCGTTCTGATCAAGAATCTTTTGGAGAGGTAAAAGTTTTTGTGCAGATGTTCAGCGGCATTCCTATGCAAGTTAAATTAACCGATGGAGAGCGGGAAGAACGCTTCGGCTTACCTGAACGCTTTCAGCAGGCGATCTTAAAACTTAGATCTGAAGCTTCCAATGTTGTGTTTGAGCGGGCTTGGAAAGAACAAGGTGTCAGATTCGGTGACTTTGATGAAATCGGCCATGACGTGACAGAAGAGCTTCAGGCGGCATACAGTGATGAACGGCTGAAACGACTGACTGAAGCAGCCGCTCAAGGAAAGGGCGAAGCAAAACAAGCTGTACAGCGCAAAGCGTATAAAGTAACGCTTGACATGCTGGATGATGAGGACTGGAAAAAGCGTTATGCACACTTGGAACAGATGGATCCGAAAGAAGAGGATATCCCGGTTTTACAGAAGGCATTGGATGATCCAAAGGTGTCCATCAGAAGACAGGCTGTTGTGTACTTAGGAATGATTGAAACACCTTGTGTTCTTCCTCTATTGTATAAAGCACTTGAGGACAAAGCTGTATCAGTCAGAAGAACGGCCGGAGACTGCCTGTCTGATATCGGCGATCCTCAAGCCATTCCTGCTATGATCAAGTCGTTAAGCGACTCCAGCAAGCTTGTTCGCTGGCGTGCGGCCATGTTCCTGTACGAAGTCGGGGATGAAAGTGCAATTGAAGCTTTGCGCGCTGCCGAAGATGACCCCGAATTTGAGGTCAGCCTTCAAGTCAAAATGGCGCTTGAACGTATTGAGCATGGAGAAGAAGCAAAAGGTTCTGTTTGGAAACAAATGACGGAAAGCAGAAAAAAAGGCGAATAGAAATAAAAAAGGTGCAGATCATGCACCTTTTTTATGTGAATTCACTTTTTATAAAAATTATTTCGAATATTGTTGAAAAATATCCGAAAACTATTTATAGTAAGTAACAATATTAATAGTTGGAGGGTTCAAATCGAAAGAAAGCTATATAAATATAAAAATACGAAAGAACAAAACAAGGTGAGGGCGGCCTGTATTTATCTTATTTGCAAAAACAGCCCATAAATAAACTGAAAATTGTCAAAATAAAATCCAATCAAACAATTGGAAGAATTTAGGAGGATCACCATGGCAGAATTACGCAGTAATATGATCACACAAGGAATCGATAGAGCTCCGCACCGCAGTTTGCTTCGTGCAGCAGGAGTAAAAGAAGAGGATTTCGGCAAGCCGTTTATTGCGGTGTGTAATTCATACATTGATATCGTTCCCGGTCATGTTCACTTGCAGGAGTTTGGGAAAATCGTAAAAGAAGCAATCAGAGAAGCAGGGGGCGTTCCGTTTGAATTTAATACCATTGGGGTAGATGATGGCATCGCAATGGGGCATATTGGTATGAGATATTCGCTGCCAAGTCGTGAAATTATCGCAGACTCTGTGGAAACGGTTGTATCCGCACACTGGTTTGACGGAATGGTCTGTATTCCGAACTGCGACAAAATCACACCGGGAATGCTTATGGCGGCAATGCGCATCAACATTCCGACGATTTTTGTCAGCGGCGGACCGATGGCGGCAGGAAGAACAAGTGACGGGCGAAAAATCTCTCTTTCCTCAGTATTCGAAGGGGTAGGCGCCTACCAAGCAGGGAAAATCAACGAAAACGAGCTTCAAGAACTAGAGCAGTTCGGATGCCCAACGTGCGGGTCTTGCTCAGGCATGTTTACGGCGAACTCAATGAACTGTCTGTCAGAAGCACTTGGTCTTGCCTTGCCGGGTAATGGAACCATTCTGGCGACATCTCCGGAACGCAAAGAGTTTGTGAGAAAATCGGCTGCGCAATTAATGGAAACGATTCGCAAAGATATCAAACCGCGTGATATCGTTACAGTAAAAGCGATTGATAACGCGTTTGCACTCGATATGGCGCTCGGAGGTTCTACAAATACCGTTCTTCATACCCTTGCCCTTGCAAACGAAGCCGGCGTTGAATACTCTTTAGAACGCATTAACGAAGTCGCTGAGCGCGTGCCGCACTTGGCCAAGCTGGCGCCTGCATCGGATGTGTTTATTGAAGATCTTCATGAAGCGGGCGGCGTGTCAGCGGCTCTGAATGAGCTTTCCAAGAAAGAAGGAGCGCTTCATTTAGATGCGCTGACTGTTACAGGAAAAACTCTTGGAGAAACCATTGCCGGACATGAAGTAAAGGATTATGACGTCATTCATCCGCTGGATCATCCATTCACTGAAAAGGGTGGCCTTGCTGTTTTATTCGGTAATCTAGCTCCGGACGGCGCTATCATTAAAACAGGTGGCGTACAGAATGGGATTACAAGACACGAAGGGCCGGCTGTCGTATTCGATTCTCAGGACGAGGCGCTTGACGGCATTATCAACCGAAAAGTAAAAGAAGGCGACGTTGTCATCATCAGATATGAAGGGCCAAAAGGCGGACCTGGCATGCCGGAAATGCTGGCGCCAACATCCCAAATCGTTGGAATGGGACTCGGACCAAAAGTGGCATTGATTACGGACGGACGTTTTTCCGGAGCCTCCCGTGGCCTCTCAATCGGCCACGTATCACCTGAGGCAGCTGAGGGCGGGCCGCTTGCCTTTGTTGAAAACGGAGACCATATTATCGTTGATATTGAAAAACGTATCTTGGATGTACAAGTGCCAGAAGAAGAGTGGGAAAAACGAAAAGCGAACTGGAAAGGTTTTGAACCGAAAGTGAAAACCGGCTACCTGGCACGTTATTCTAAACTTGTGACAAGTGCCAACACCGGCGGTATTATGAAAATCTAGACAGCTGGGGACACTTCCTTTTATTTTAAGGTGTGAACATTTGAAATCCGGCCCTCTCTATAGTATCCTTTACTTCAGATGAAGGATACTAGAGGGGGCTTTTTTTATGTCAATGGCTTATGAAGAATACATGCGCCAGCTTGTCGTACCGATGCGCCGCGAGCTGACTGGAGCAGGTTTTGAAGAGTTAACAACAGCGGAAGAAGTAGAAAACTTTATGGAAAAGGCAGAGGGCACAACTCTTGTAGTCGTTAACTCTGTATGCGGCTGCGCGGCAGGCCTTGCGCGTCCTGCGGCTACACAGGCAGTCCTTCAGAATGACAAAACACCTGACAATACGGTGACTGTTTTTGCGGGCCAAGATAAAGAAGCTACTGCGAAAATGCGTGAGTATTTTACTGGCCAGGAGCCTTCTTCACCATCAATGGCTCTTTTGAAAGGCAAAGAAGTCGTACATTTTATTCCGCGTCATGAAATTGAAGGACACGATATGGAAGAAATCATGAAAAATCTGACTGCTGCCTTCGATGCGCACTGCTAAATGCCCGTTCTCCGGGCATTTTCTTTTTGGGAGTACAGAAGATGATAACAACAAGCTATAGACCGTCTGAACACACCATAAAAACCGCAAAGCAGCTTTCTAAAGAGCTAAATATGCCATACTGCGGCCGGAATAAACAAACGGTTGAACACCTGCTGAAGTCAGCTGAACGCGATTTGCTTGTGGTCGGCAAAGAGCGGTTTGAGCTGTATACGAAACAAGGTGCCAAATTCTTTTTTCATCCGAATACAGCGATGTTTAGAGCCAAACGCTTCTTACAGGGAGAGCAAGAGCCTATGCTTCGGGCTGCCGGCTTATCTGAAGGGGATGCGTTTTTAGATTGCACACTCGGGCTGGGGTCAGATGCCATTATCGCAAGTATGGCAGTAGGCGAAACGGGTTCTGTTGTTGGGATTGAAAAAAACCATCTTGTGTCTGTTTTAGTGAGGATGGGGCTGCATTCATGGGAAACGGGTATAGAAGAGCTTCAAGCTGCGATGAGAAGAATCCAGGTGAAGAATGGTGATTGCTTAGAATACATCAAGCAGCTTCCTGACAACTCTGTTGATGTGGTTTATTTCGATCCAATGTTTCATGAACCTGTAGAGACCTCTGACGGCATCGCGCCTTTACGTGATTTGGCAGAGGATTCCGTTTTGCACGAAGGATGTATCAATGAAGCGGTACGAGTCGCCAGAAAAAGCGTTGTGCTAAAAGACCACTGGAAAAGCCCGCGGTTTGAACAGTTTGGTTTTAACGTCATGAAAAGAAAAACAGCACTGTTCCATTATGGCGTCATTCAAACAAGCCCGTGATTCATATCACGGGCTTTCTGTTAATCGGTGACCTCCATGACGACAAAGTATAATAATGTTAAGAGTGAAACTGTGGCAAACAGAGCGTCAATCATGCGGAAAGCCTCCTTTCATGGAATATTGTAAGCGTTTTTACGCAAAGTGCATAGCAACGAATCTCCTAATTTGCATATCAGTTTCATATAGTACATGACTTGCATGTTTTGGATGTGCTAAAATAAGAGAAACATGACAATAAAATAGAGAGGAATAAGCAGTCATGAAATTGTGGATGAGAAAGACCCTTGTGGTTTTATTTACCATTGTAACGTTCGGGCTCGTATCTCCTCCGGCTGCCCTTATGGCGGACAAGCCTTCCGGACAGCCGAGCAGTCTTGAGCAGAATGATTACACCGCTTTTTATGATGAGCATGACCTGTACGATGATGAGTCGGATGACAGGCGAGATCCTGAACTGCTTTTTCAATCGTACAAGGAACAGCTCCTTGACAGCGCTGAGGATCAGTCCTTTTTAAAATTCGGCAGCAGAATCACTCCTGTCATTGAGGATGACTATCGGAAAGAGATCCTGCCAAAAATCGAAAATGTGATTAGTGATTATTTAGCGACATTGCAAGATGATGAGGCGTACCAAGATGTTGTGATCTCAAGCATGCCTTCAGCGGGCAAAACGGAAAAAATTTTCAACGTTTACAATCGGACAACTGGAGAAGATCTTCTCAGATTCCATGTGCGAAGAGACCACCCGCCTCATGACGGCTACTGGTTTAATTTTCATTATCATACAGCAGAAGATGGATTTCAATCACATCATGAGCTTGGGAGCATTTACTGGGACCGCAACACGCCTCCCAACTGGATGAGTGCCTAAAGGAGATGCCATTAGACATGAAAAAGTACACAATGAATGAAATGGTCGATATAACAAAGGATATGCTGAACAAACGGGGCGTTATGATAGAAGATATTGCACGGATTGTTCAAAAACTTCAGGAAAAATACAATCCAAATCTGCCGCTCAGTGTTTGCATGGAGAATGTAGAAAAAGTCCTGAACAAACGTGAAATTATTCATGCTGTTTTGACAGGCCTTGCACTCGATCAGCTTGCAGAACAGAAGCTTCTCCCCGAACCGCTGCAGCACCTTGTTGAAACGGATGAACCGCTTTACGGCATAGATGAAATTATCCCGCTTTCCATCGTTAATGTGTACGGGTCGATCGGTTTGACCAATTTCGGTTATTTGGATAAAGAGAAGATTGGAATTATTAAGGAACTTGATGAAAGTCCAGACGGTATTCACACCTTTTTGGATGATATTGTGGCAGCTCTTGCTGCAGCAGCGGCGAGCAGAATTGCACATACGCATCAGGATCTGCAAGATGAAGAAAAAGAACAGGATGAAAAGCCTGTCGTCAGCTGACTATAAAAAAATCATTTCTGGGTTCAGAAATGATTTTTTATTGTGTTACACTACTAGAAGACTACTTTTAAAGGATGAAAAAAATGAAACAGTATAAGGATTTATGCAGACATGTTTTAGAGCAAAAAGGGGCGGTCAGCGTATGATTTCATTCATTTTTGCGATGGATGCCAACAGGCTTATCGGCAAAGATAATGATTTGCCGTGGCATTTGCCCAATGATCTTGCATACTTTAAGAAAGTAACATCGGGCCATTCAATCATTATGGGCCGAAAAACATTTGAATCGATCGGACGTCCGCTTCCAAATCGGAAAAATATTGTCGTTACCTCAGCGCCGTCTTCAGAATTTCCGGGATGCACGGTTGTCGGTTCATTAAAGGATGTACTGGACATTTGTTCGGGCCCTGAAGAATGCTTTGTGATCGGAGGGGCTCAGCTCTATACGGACCTTTTCCCTTATGCGGACAGACTGTATATGACGAAAATTCATCACGAGTTTGAGGGTGACCGTCACTTCCCTGAATTTGATGAATCCAATTGGAAGCTGGTTTCTTCTGAGCAGGGGATCAAAGACGAAAAAAACCCGTATGATTACGAATTTCTAATGTATGAAAAAAAGAATTCTTCTAAAGCGGGAGGATTTTAATTGGTTCGCTACAGCCTTCTAGTGGTTTATATTGTGTACATGCTGTTAAAAAATATGAAACAATTATTTAATCAAACAATGCTCGATCCCCGTCTGTCATACAAAAAACAGATGACTCTTGTGTACGAACAGCCAAAGGCGTTTTTGGAAGGCTGTATCGGCATCTCCGGTTCAGTTGTGACGATCCATCAGCCAGAGCCAATACCACACGGTCCTGTTTTGTATGTGCATCCCCGTTTGCGTTTGGCTGAACTGGCCTTAATTGCTGGATATATTGAGGAACCGGCCGGCTTTATCGCCAACCCAAAAGTGTTCCGCTTGCCTTTTATCGGGCAATGGCTGGATCGGATGGATGTGATTTCAGACGGTGATTCAGAAAAGGTATATGAAGATGTGACAAAACAGCTGGAAAAGGGACAAAGCCTGATTCTTTCACTAGATGGTTCTATTGATCCTGAAGAACTTGCGGCCCGCTATCATCTTCCGTTGGTGATGGTGGAAACGAAAGGAACAGATAACATGCAAACGGGCTCGTTTTTTAAACGCTTAAAACCGGCAGACATTGAATTGTCCTTTTCAAAAGCTTATATACCTGCCAATGAAAAACAATTACGTGCATAAAAAAAGCGCAGTCGTGAAGTCTGCGCTTTTCTGTTACTGTTACGAAAGGAACGGCACCTTTACACAATAGAAGAGCACGCAGAAAAACATGGCAGCGCTCCCGCCCAATACAAAGCTGTGCCAAATGGCGTGATGGAAGGGGATCTTTTTCCAAATGTAAAAGATGGTTCCGACAGAGTATAAAATGCCGCCGAGAAAAAGGAGGCTGAATCCCGCTCCGCTCAGTGAAGCATATAAAGGTTTAACTGCAATAATCATCAGCCACCCCATGACTAAATACACGAAGGTTGACAATAGGATAAACCGTTTCACAAAGAAAATTTTAAAAACGATTCCGCCTAGGGCAAGTGACCATACGGTAACCAACAGGGTAAAGCCGAGTGTGCCTTTCAGCGGCCCAAGCAAAAAAGGCGTGTAGGTTCCGGCGATGAGTACGTAAATCGCGCTATGATCAATAATCTCCAAAATGTCCTTCGTTTTTTTATGTGTGATGCTGTGAAGCAGGGTGGAGCTCAAATATAACAGCAGCATAGAGACACCGAATATTGTAAAGCTGACAATGTCCCATGCAGACCCGTAATTAGCCGCAAATATGATTAGAAACACTAATGCTGGGATGGATAAGAGGACACCGATGCCGTGTGTAATCGCATTGGCGATCTCTTCTTTGATTGTAAACAAGTGCATTCTCCTTTCGATCGCTAGATCATTTGATTTTTTAACGTCTCTATAAAGCTCAAGCCCTCAAAGGTAATTTTTGTGCCTGCGCGTCCGCGGCTTTTGGTGACATAATCTTTTTTCTCCAAATAGTCGAGACGGCTTCTGACCTGCTGAGGAGTTAACGAGGTTTGGGTATTTTTGCTGTGTTCAGAAATGATCCGTCTGCTGGCAGGTTCTCCTTTTTCGTTCAATACTTTTATTGTTTCCAAAATAAACAAAAACTCAGCTTTTTCCATTAAAGTCAGCAGTTTCGCTTTTTTCTTCGACGTTTTTCCGTCTATCGTGCCTCTAATATACGGCGGCAGGTCATATGGCTGAATCGTTCCCCCGCTTGATACTGCCGCCATATAATCTGCAGCGTTTTTTAATTCCCTGACATTGCCTTCAAATGCATGCTTCTCAAGCACGGGAAAAACGGAGGGATCGATTAACAATTGCTGACCGGAATTTGAGAGAAAATGCTGTGTCAAAAGCGGAATATCGCTTTTTCGTTCCGATAATTCGGGCAGTGTGAGCGTTAAAATGTTCAGTCTGTAGAATAAGTCTTGCCTGAATGTATGTTCCACGGATCGGTCTGCAGAAGCACAGATCATTCGCGGTTTCTCCGTGTCTGAATCAAGCGCTTTTAACAGCTGAGCTTGTACAGAAGCAGGCATGCGCCATACATCATCAAGAAAAAGGGTTCCTCGTACCGCTTTTTGAAAAACACCTGTGTTTCCGTTAGGGCCAAAAAGCTCATGAATAAGGGTTTCTTCCGAATGGGTGCTGCAATTGACGCTTATAAACGGTTCATTGCTTCTCGAAGATTCCAAGTGTATGGCATGTGCGAAGTGATTTTTGCCTGTTCCGATTTTTCCTGTTATTAAGACAGGAAGCTCCGATAACGAGAACTGCTTGGCGATTCGCTTCGCTTCCAGGAAAGTTTGATGTTCTCCGATTAGATGTTGAAATGTATTGAGTTTTGGTGCACTATTCATCAATTGGCTCCTTTTGGTTCTAATTGGTTTCATTATATCATGCCTTTTGGTTGAAAACACCCTTTATTTTACGATCATCTTTTTTCTTGGCTCTGCAGGATAATGGTTGAACAGAAGTTACCACAAGATGTGGTGGACATAGACTGTATTTTTTTAATTATTAAATAAAAATAATTGTCTTATTTTTTGAATATTCATGTTATAATGGCATATTAAATAGGGATTTAAAACAAGAAAGGAATCTGTACATGAAACCGTTGCTTAAAGAAAACTCTCTCATCCAAGTGAAAGACATTTTGAAGGCTCACCAAAACGTAAAGGACGTTGTCATTCACACACCTTTGCAGAGGAATGACAGACTTTCTGAGAGATATGAATGCAATATCTATTTAAAACGCGAAGACTTGCAAGTTGTCAGATCTTTTAAGCTCAGAGGGGCTTATCATAAAATGAAACAGCTTTCCAGCGAGCAGACAGAGAACGGAGTTGTATGTGCAAGTGCCGGAAACCACGCTCAAGGTGTGGCATTTTCGTGTAAACATCTTGGCATTCACGGGAAAATTTTTATGCCGTCTACTACACCGAGACAAAAAGTATCTCAAGTTGAACTATTCGGAAAAGGATTTATCGATATTATTTTGACAGGCGATACGTTTGACGACGCGTATAAAAGCGCTGCTGAATGCTGTGAGGCGGAATCTCGGACGTTTATCCATCCGTTCGATGATCCGGATGTGATGGCCGGACAGGGAACGCTCGCAGTCGAGATTTTAAACGACATTGATACAGAACCGCATTTTCTTTTTGCAAGTGTCGGAGGCGGCGGCCTTCTCTCTGGGGTAGGTACATATTTGAAAAACGTGTCTCCTGATACAAAGGTAATTGCTGTTGAGCCGGCGGGAGCGGCATCCTACTTTGAATCAAACAAAGCTGGGCATGTCGTCACACTTGATAAAATTGATAAGTTTGTAGATGGTGCGGCTGTTAAAAAAATTGGCGAGGAAACCTTCCGGACGCTGGAAACTGTCGTTGATGACATTCTCCTTGTGCCTGAAGGAAAAGTATGTACATCCATTCTTGAATTATATAACGAATGTGCGGTTGTTGCTGAACCGGCTGGAGCTCTTTCTGTCGCAGCGCTTGATTTGTACAAGGATCAAATTAAAGGGAAAAACGTGGTGTGTGTGGTAAGCGGGGGCAATAACGATATCGGAAGAATGCAGGAAATGAAGGAGCGTTCCTTGATTTTTGAAGGTCTTCAGCATTATTTTATCGTCAATTTTCCGCAAAGAGCGGGGGCGCTCCGCGAATTTCTTGACGAAGTCCTCGGGCCGAATGATGACATTACAAGGTTTGAATATACGAAGAAAAATAATAAAAGCAACGGACCTGCTCTTGTCGGCATCGAGCTGCAGAACAAAGCCGATTATGGGCCGCTGATTGAACGGATGAACAAAAAACCGTTTCATTATGTAGAGGTGAACAAGGATGAGGACTTGTTCCATTTGCTAATCTAATTTTTTTACACAACCGCGCAAAATGACAGACAGCCCGGCTGGCATCATATATAATAGAAGAAAAACAAAAAAGAGGATTGATAGCTTGTTACTCAAAAGCCTAGAGTTCAAACGCGATGACGGGATTCAGGTGAAAGTGACAGAAATACCTGTATTAAAGGAAGATGAGCACTATTTCTTTATGTTACATCACCATTTGCAATTCTACTTAAAAGAAGTGTTTTCATCAAACAGCAGGGCAAAAGTGTATTCTTTCCGACATTATATGAAGCGCCGGATGAAGTGGGCAGATTATCAGGCTGTATTTCATCAAGAGGTGTTAAAGCACAACGCGTAACATGCCGTTTTTTACCTGCATGCCCTCCTTTGTAATCGTTAATGGGGAGGCATGCAGGATTTTTTTTGCTCAGTATCGAATACAAACATGGGACAGTAAGGACGGTTTTAGAAAGCGTTTTTATGCTGGCTGGAAAGGATGGATGTCATGAAGGTTATCAAGGGGTTAACGGCTGGGCTGATTTTTCTGTTTTTGTGTGCATGCGGAGGACAGCAGATTAAAGATCCGCTCAATTACGAGGTGGAGCCTTTTACATTTCAAAACCAAGACGGCAAGAACGTTTCTTTAGAGAGTTTAAAAGGAGAAGTATGGCTGGCGGATTTTATTTTTACCAATTGTGAAACTATATGTCCGCCAATGACCGCTCATATGACCGATCTGCAAAAAAAATTGAAAGCCGAAAATATAGATGTCCGCATCATATCATTTAGTGTTGATCCAGAAAACGATAAGCCGAAACAGCTGAAGAAATTTGCCGCAAATTATCCATTATCTTTTGATAACTGGGATTTTCTCACGGGATACAGCCAGAGTGAGATTGAGGAGTTCGCACTTAAGAGCTTTAAAGCGATCGTAAAGAAGCCGGAGGGAGAGGACCAAGTGATTCATCAATCTTCTTTTTATTTGGTAGGTCCGGACGGTAAGGTGCTGAAAGATTACAATGGAGTGGAGAATACACCGTACGATGATATCATTTCCGATGTGAAGTCAGCCAGTACACTCAAGTAAGCTAAGAGACTAGGCATTTGCAAATCTTCTAAAACATGATACACTTTCCACTAGTAGAATGGGAAGGAGCAACAAGATTGAAGCTGCGCATTTTTTCAATCATGGCCAGTTTGATTTTGCTTCTTACTGCGTGTACGAGCATACGTACATCATCTGAGGGAAAACAAAAAGCCCATGAAACGAAAACAAAAGAACACATTGTCATAGCGGCTGTCGGAGATTCGCTGACAGAAGGAGTCGGAGATCCCGACGGAAAGGGATATGTCGGCAAGGTGGCGGATTCTATCCGGTCAGATAAACAAGTCAAAACGGTCGACGTGAAAAATTATGCCGTAAAAGGGAACCGTTCGGATGATTTATTAGAAAAACTAAAAGATAAAAAGGTTCAAAAAGGCATAAAGGACGCAGATTATGTCTTTTTTACAATTGGCGGTAATGATTTGATGAAAATCCTTCGCCAAAACTTTCTGCAATTAACCGTTGAACCGTTTCAGGAAGCGGAAAAACCGTACGAAAAGCGCTTTGAAAAAATCATTTCTGAAATTCGCGAGCTGAATGATCACGCTGAGCTGATTTATGTCAGCATGTACAATCCGTTTACGTTTACATTATCAGAACTAAATGAAATAAATGGTGTCGTCACGGATTGGAACCATATTGCTGAAAAAGAGCTGAAAAAAGATAAACATGCAAAAATCGTTCATATCGAAGATTTGTTCAATCAAAAAAGTGACAGCAGCCGAATTTCTGAGGAAGATGATTTTCATCCTAATGGTACGGGTTATTCTCTTATCGCAAAGCGCGTCTATCAAGCCATTAAAAAAGAAGGATTACCGAAAGAGTAGGGTGACAGCATGAATAAGTGGAAGCGACTGTTTTTTATATTGCTTGCAATCAATTTTATCCTCGCCGCCGGGTTTGTGGCACTTGTTTTGCTCCCGGGGGAACAGGCTCAGGTGAAAGATTCATCTGAGAGCGAGTATGGATTTCAAGTGACAAGCACAAAAGAATCATTAGCTGCGTTTGTTAACTCATATTTAAACGACAAAGCATCAAACAAGCTTGATTATAAAGTAGAGATTGATGATGATGTTCATGTCGCAGGGAAAATCAAGGCATTTTCCACGTCTATTGATGCGTTTATCGCTTTTGAGCCGACCGTGAAAAAAAACGGTGATGTAGAGCTGAATGTCACGAAATTTTCGTTAGGGAAATTGAGTATACCAATTAGCTTTGTGTTAAATTATATGGACAGCTTTTATGAATTGCCGTCATTTGTCCATGTTCACCCCGGAGATAAAAGCATTGAAGTGCGTTTGTCAGAAATGCCTTTAACGAATGGAATGTATGTCAAAGCGGATAAGATAAATTTAGAAAAAGATGAAATTGAGTTTTCCTATTACCATCCCAAACAATAGAGGTGACTGAAAATGAAACGGATTTACCAGTATTTCAGTTTATTATCCTTTACATTTTCCCTGTACTTCGGCTGGCTTGCTTATCATCATCTGGCTGCTGAAGACATGGATCAAATGTATTTGAATGTTTCCTATTGTGCCTTGTTCCTAAGTGTGATGGTGTTTACATTCGGTATGCGAGACCGAAAAAAACCCGATAAGTCATGAAAAAAGAGACATGAAACAACGTCTCTTTTTTCGTGCGGTCGGAAGAAAATTTGAGAACACAAGGAGAAAAGATGAAAGCATACGATTTTACACAGGGGAACGTGCTGAAACAGCTTATACTGTTTTCAATGCCTATTATGCTCGGAAACGCATTGCAGGTTTCCTTTCAATTTATAGACAGCTTGTGGATCGGCAATTTACTGGGGGCAAAGGCCCTTGGGGCAGCCGCGGTATCAAGCACGATTGTTTTGACCGTGCTGTCTTTTATTTTGGGCCTTAACAATGCGACGTTAACAATTTTATCTCAGCAAAAAGGAAAAGATGATGTAAAAGGAATGGCGTCGTATATTAACGCTTTTGTTGTTTTATTAACAGGCCTAAGCATCGGATTCGGCGCGGCCGGTTTTTTTCTCTCAGAGCTTTTGCTGCGTCTTCTAAAAACGCCGGAGTCAATGATACCGCTTGCTGAGACGTATTTACAGATTCAATTTATCGGCATTTTATTTTTGTTTGGTTATAACTTTATCAGTACTGTGCTTCGTGCGCTGGGTGACAGCAAGACACCTCTCCGGTTTATTGCGTTTGCTGTTGTACTGAATACAGTGCTTGCGCCGCTCTTTATTTCTGTGTTCCGCATGGGAATAGCGGGAGCGGCTTATTCAACGATTTTGTCACAGGGCATTGCGTTTTTGTATGGGTTGTTTTATGTCGTCAAACACAAGCTTGTGCCATTCTCAATTCCGAGAATGCCCAAGTGGGAAGAGTCCGCGCTGATTTTGAAACTCGGGATTCCGGCAGGTCTGCAGATGATGGTGATTACAGGCGGTATGATGGCGATTATGAGTGTTGTTAACTCATACGGGGATCACGTGGTATCAGGCTTTGGCGCGGTGCAGCGGCTTGATAGTATCATCACGCTTCCAGCAATGGCTGCCGGTACGGCCGTCAATAGTATGGCAGGGCAAAATATTGGAATCGGAAACGAAAAAAGAGTGGGAACAATTGCAAGGCTAGGTGTGATAGCTGTTATTTCCTGCATGCTGGTGATTGCGGTTATGATTTGGGTATTTGGTAAATATCTCATAAGGTTATTTATCAGTGAGCCCGATGCGGTCGCATTTGGTGAACAATATTTGAAGTGGATCGCGTTTTTCTACCCTTTTATTGGGATTAATTTTGTGCTGAACGGAATCGTCAGGGCCGCGGGAGCGATGCTGCAGGTTCTGGTATTAAATTTGATCTCGTTTTGGGTGTTGAGATATCCTTTCACAGCTCTATTTTCAGCTTGGCTTGGACAAAAAGGAATCGGGCTTGGAATCGGAATGAGTTTTTTATTTAGCAGCTGCGCGGCATTTTTGTATTATAGATATGGCCGCTGGAAAGCAATGAAGCTGTTTACTGAAAAATAAGTGAAGCACTGCGAAAAGCACATACCTATATATCGGTATGTGCTTTTTTTCACCGTTTTTTATCAAGTTTGCTGAAGAGCTCGATTAACGTGGCAAGTTCAGCATCAGTGTAGCAGTCAAAGCGTTTAAAGAAATATTCCGTTTTTTTCTCGTTAAAGTGCTGAAGGACTTTTTCGCCCGCTTCAGTGATATGAATGCGGATGATGCGTCTGTCTTCCTTCGATCTGATTCTCGTAATCCATTCCTTTTCTACCAGCGCATCGGTCACAGCCGTAATGTGGCTTGCCGATACCTCTAAAATAGGCGCAAATTCAGTGACTTTTTTAGGCCCTTGTTCACTGAGGATCCGAAGAATGGTGAATTCATTCCGCGACAGCTCTTTATCTAAAATTTCATTGATTTCATTGCGTATTTGTTTAAAGACTTTACGGAGTAAAGTTTCCATATCGTACATCATCTGTGTTCTTACTTTCAAATTTGTGAACCTCCATTACATAAGCATATTGCTTAAAACCTATAGATTTTATTGAAAAGCAGAATCATTTTCATTCTATTTTTACATGCTATAATATAATAATACCACGTATTAACAAAGGAGGCACCAGTATGTCTGAAAAAAAAGAAATCGCCACATTTGCAGGAGGCTGTTTTTGGTGTATGGTTAAACCTTTTGACGAACAGCCGGGAATTGAAAAAGTGGTGTCCGGGTATACAGGCGGCCATACTGAAAACCCTACGTATGAAGAGGTGTGCAGTGAAACGACGGGACATCGTGAAGCCGTTCAAATCACGTTTAATCCTGATGTATTCCCTTATGAAAAACTGCTTGAATTATTTTGGCAGCAAATCGATCCGACAGATGCCGGGGGGCAATTTGCTGATCGCGGCAGTTCCTATCGCGCAGCCATTTTTTATCATAATGATAAACAAAAGGAGCTTGCGGAAGCTTCCAAGCAACGTCTGGCTGAAAGCGGCATCTTTAAAGATCCGATTGTAACGGACATTTTAAAAGCTGAACCTTTCTATGAAGCGGAAGGCTACCATCAGCATTTTTATAAAAAGAATCCAGCACATTATCAGCGCTACCGGACAGGTTCCGGACGAGCGGGATTTATCAGCGAGCATTGGGGGGCTAAATAAATGGCGTACAATAAAGAAGAAAAAATAAAGTCATTAAATCGCATGCAATATGAAGTAACGCAAAATAACGGCACGGAGCCGCCATTTCAAAATGAATATTGGAATCATAAGGAAGAAGGGTTGTATGTAGACATTGTGTCAGGCAAGCCATTGTTTACATCCAAGGATAAATTTGATTCCCACTGCGGCTGGCCAAGCTTTACAAAGCCGATTGAAGAAGAAGAAGTGGAAGAAAAACTGGACACGAGCCACGGCATGATTCGCACAGAAGTAAGAAGCCGGACTGCTGATTCTCATCTTGGCCATGTATTTAATGACGGACCAGGGCCAAACGGGCTTCGTTACTGCATAAATTCAGCAGCGCTGCGGTTTGTTCCGAAACATAAGCTGAAAGAAGAAGGATACGAAAGCTATCTGCATCTCTTTAATAAATAAAATGTTAAAAACAGGCCTGCCTAATGGATAGACAGGCTTGTTTTTATGCCTTTTTCTCTTGATGCAATTCTTCAATAATCTGAGCAATTCTTTCTTTCGTAATGAGCGGGGCTTGATCTGATTGATACCCAGGCAGATTGACTTTGCGAAAGTCAGGATGTTTTTCCGGCTCTGGAAGGATTGCATAAAGGTTGCCCCATTCATACAGTGATTCAATTTCATGTGGAGATGTTAATTCTTCGTGAAGCTTTTCACCTGGACGCTTGCCCACTTCTACTGCAACCGGCCGCGGGAGCCCGTGCTGCGATGCATATTCTTCAAACCCATGAATCAGTTCTTCAAGTTTCAGTGATTCCATTTTGAAAATAAAGGTTTCTCCGCCTTTTGTAATAGCAGCCGATTGTAATGTCAATGTAGCTGCATCGTCTATTGACATGAAAAATCTGGTCATGTTTTTGTCTGTGATGGTCAGAGGTTCACCCTCCATCATCTGTTCAAATAATATGGGGATGACCGAACCTCTGGAACCGAGAACATTTCCAAAGCGGACCGAACAAAACAAGGTTCCTTTGTTTTGGACGTGGCGGTTTGCTTGATGAAACAGCTTTTCAGATAACAGCTTGGTGGCACCCATTGTGTTCACAGGAGATACAGCTTTATCTGTACTGATATTAATGACATGCTGCACTCGGTGTGAAAGGGCAGCTTCCACCACATTTTGTCCGCCGATGAGATTGGTCTGGATCGCTTCAAATGGATGGTCCTCACATGTCGGAACCTGTTTCAACGCAGCCGCGTGAAAGACGATATCGACGCCTTTCATCACCTGATTCACCCTTCTGTGATCGCGTACATCTCCGAGTACAAATAATAGCCGCTTATCCTCCGCATACTTTTGGCTCATGACATACTGTTTACTGTCGTCTTTGCTGAATACAATCACCTGTTTAGGTGTAAGCAGCAAAAGGCGTTTGACAATTTGACTCCCGATTGAACCCGTTCCGCCAGTGACTAAAACTGTTTTGTTATGGAAAAATGGTTTTAGTTCTGCTGTTTGCTGTTTAGGCATGGCTTATCCTCCAACTCTCGTTTCTCTACCATGCATCATATGTTCAACTTTGTAATCGAATTAATGAAAGCAACCAATAAAACAAAATTTAGGGGAATGATCATGTCACAAAGTGTTCTTTTTTAATAGAAAATGGAAAAATGGACGTAACTAGGGAACGACAAAACTAAATAAACAATGTACTAAATATTCAACATATTTTTATTTCGCTCCGCAAAAGCAAATCTGGCAAAGTCATCTCACGTACCTCTTTGGGGAATAAGTTGTTTATGAGTCAGAAACCCTATAAAAAAAGGTTCATTTTCCTCACGGTAATCACCTGTATATATTTTACAATAGTAGTGATAGTGATAAAAGAGGAGGGTACCAAATGAAGGTTTCAAAAACAATGCTGCTAAGCACTGCCGCGGGTTTATTGCTTAGCCTGACAGCAAACTCAGTGTCGGCTCATTATGTGAATGAGGAACATCATTTCAAAGTGACTGCACACACGGAGACAGATCCGGTCGCATCTGGCGATGACGCAGCAGATGACCCGGCCATTTGGGTTCATGAAAAACACCCGGAAAAAAGCAAGTTGATTACAACAAATAAGAAGTCAGGGCTCGTTGTGTATGATTTAGACGGAAAACAGCTTCATTCTTATGAGTTTGGCAAGCTCAATAATGTCGATCTGCGCTATGATTTTCCATTGAACGGCGAAAAAATTGATATTGCTGCTGCATCCAACCGGTCCGAAGGAAAAAATACAATTGAAGTATATGCAATAGACGGGGATAAAGGAAAATTGAAAAGCATTACAGATCCGAAACATCCAATTTCCACCAATATTTCTGAGGTTTATGGATTCGGCCTGTATCACAGCCAGAAAACAGGAGCATTTTACGCATTAGTGACAGGCAAACAAGGGGAATTTGAGCAGTATGAAATTGTTGATGGTGGAAAGGGTTATGTAACAGGGAAAAAGGTGCGTGAATTTAAGTTGAATTCTCAGACCGAAGGCCTTGTTGCGGATGATGAGTATGGGAACCTATACATAGCAGAGGAAGATGAGGCCATCTGGAAATTTAACGCTGAGCCCGGCGGAGGGTCAAAGGGACAGGTTGTTGACCGTGCGACAGGAGATCATTTGACAGCTGATATTGAAGGACTGACAATATATTATGCACCAAATGGCAAAGGATATCTCATGGCTTCAAGTCAAGGAAATAACAGCTATGCAATGTATGAACGGCAGGGGAAAAATCGCTATGTAGCCAACTTTGAGATTACAGATGGCGAGAAAATAGACGGTACTAGTGACACGGATGGTATTGATGTTCTCGGTTTCGGACTTGGCCCAAAATATCCGTACGGGATTTTTGTGGCGCAGGATGGCGAAAATATCGATAACGGACAAACCGTCAATCAAAATTTCAAAATTGTATCGTGGGAACAAATTGCACAGCATCTCGGCGGAATGCCTGATCTTCATAAACAGGTAAATCCGAGGAAGCTGAAAGACCGTTCTGACGGCTAGAATAGAAAGCAGCTTGTGCAGCTGCTTTTTTCTATGAATAAAAAAATCGTTCATAGCAATGAACGATTTTTCAAGAAAGCGCCAGATGAATCGCTTTTAGTTTTGCAGGAAGCTCATCAAACGTAAATGCGGGTACGGTCTCTTTATAATTGGCTGCTGCAGCTTTTTGCCGTTCTTCAGGATGGTTGATATAGAAAGCGGCTTTTTCCTTAAAGTCGTTCATGCCGTGATAAGAAATAAAGGATGAAAAAGGATGCGCCGCGGGTAAATCTGTTAATTGAAATGCTTCGCATGCAGCAATATCAAACGTTCGGTTATTAAAACTGGCATTTTTGATGCGCATAGTATTTTGGTTGAAAGCAAAATGATAGGGACGATGCGCATTAATTACGATGTCTGCCCCATTATAATAATGAACGGCCTGTTCGGGTGGAACCCATGTGCTGACGACATCAATATGCGGCTGTTTGAGCACTTTTTTAGGCAGATATTTTCTCCATTCCTTGCCGATTACCCGAACCGTGAATGGCAGATGGACCGCTTCTTTCATAAGCTGAACCCGATTAGGGTAAGGGTAGCCGATGATTAACAGATTTGAATGATAGGAATGTTCGGTGCCCATTTTTTTAAACAGCCGATGATTAACTGGTATCGGAACATAATAGACGTGCTGGTAGCCGAGCCCTTGATAATAGAGAACGGCATTTTGTTCAATCGTTAATATGGCGTCAGCGAGCTTGATTACCTGTAGGCTGATATCCATATAAAATGGGTCTTCGGTCAGCCAAACATATACGGGGATACCCTTACCCTTTAACCAGGTCAGCCAGTCGTGAGGAACGCGGTCTCCAACCATCAAGAGTGCGAAGTCCGGCTGAAACGTTTCGATCTTCACCAAAGTTTCTGCTTCAAGTGTATCTGCAGACATATACTCTGTATGAGTGTTCCGAAAACATTCTTCAGCCCAGCGATCAAAATAACAATATATTCCTCCGTATCCCGACTGGATATACAACACTTTCATCGGATGTTATGAAAAGAACGTAACGCTTTCTACTTTGTCTACATCAATTAATGTTGTAGCTTGGCCTGCTGGAGTGACGGAGCTTTCCTGTGTTACAAATACGATCCCGTGAACCTGATCGAAAGCAACGAAGACAACCGGCCCGATCATGTCTCCCGAATCGGTTACAATGCTGATTGTCGTGCCTGGCGTAACTCTGGCAAAAATCCATCTTGCCGGAAGGGAAGGGTCTAAAAGAGATTCTGCCGTAACCATCTCACTTTCATCTACTCTTTGATCGATGGCAGCTTCAAGCAAGTCTTTAAGGTTACTATCCATGTTTTCTCCTCCTTCTGTTGCAGTTGGAAATAAAGGGCTTAAAACGGCTTTAATTAAATCCTTTTTTAACTGTGCATTTTCAGAGCTCATTACACACACCTCCTATTCGATAGTGAACTCACGTTAATCATATTCTTCCGGCTGTTATTTGGTATGAGTCGAACGCCGTACCTGATCTAATTTTCATCTATTTAAGGAAAATGCTGATTTTTTAATGGAGTGGACATAGCCTATACCATAAATCGGAGTCGCACATATTGTGAAACAGAGATAAGGATAAGGGAGAGGGATGATTTGGATTTAGAGAAACAAGTGGATCGAGAAGAAAATTAAGATGAACTGCATTTTATTTTGCTTTTGCTGATTTTGCTGATACGTCAATCGTTTTCTGAAGGAAATCCATCTGACCTCAGACGCCAGCTTGTTTTTGCAAAAGAGCTGGGCGTACCGGTTTCAAAAGTCAATTTGATTAACGGAGATACACTTCAAAATGTCATCGTAAAAGAAGTTCTGACTGATTTGGTTATTTTCCAAAACCCGTTAAATAACATGAGATCTCATGTTTCACTCTCAAGTGTTGTAAGCTGGGGTGCTTTTTAAAAGATGACAGAGGCTCTGCTTGCTGCGGAGCCGTTTTTATGTTTGACGGCGGGAGGCGGTATAGATGGGAGAGAAAGTGTCTATTATTTTAACAAGTTACAACAAACCCGATTATTTGCAAAAAGCGATCGAAAGCGTGATACAGCAAACGCATGATCTTTGGGAGCTTTTTATCATGGATGATCATTCGAATGCAGAAACAACTGCGGTGATTCACAAGTATCTCCATGACCGGCGCATTCAATATCATAACAGTTTCGTGCATCCTGCAGATCGATTAAAAACAGCCCGTTATGCCACATTAATTAACAGTGCGCTCCCATTTGCAGACGGCGATTACATTTCCTATCTTACTGACGACACTGTTTATCATCCTGAGCGGCTGAGCCGTATGGTGCAAGAGTTTTCACATAAGCCTGAAGCGCAGGCGGTCTATTCAAAACAAAAAGTTGTACATGTAAACGAAAGGGGAGAGGAAATCTCACATTTCTACAGAAATGCCAATGCAGTGCTTGATCAGGCCGCTTTTCAAGTTGATCATTGCTCCGTTATGCATCGCCGTTCGTTACTTAATCTCATCCACCATAAATTTGGAGGCTACTGGGATGATGATATGAAGCATTGGAATCATGGCGACGCAATTTTTTGGGCGAGACTCAACAACTTTACCCCATTTCTGCCGATAAATGAAGTATTAGACACAACCTATAAAACCCCAAATTCATTTCAAAATGCATATCGGTTTCTGCCCGCCGATTTGATTGACGGCTCTTTTGTAAAAGGTTCAGATCAAAATGTGTATTTTTTTGATCAGGGTGTAAGGCACCCTGTTGGAGAAAAGTGGGGTTTTTTGTATCTAAATCGGACTGTCGCTGTTCCAGACCCATATTTATTCCAATAT
Organism: Bacillus sp. LJBS17; assembly: GCF_019334685.1. Lineage (NCBI taxonomy): Bacteria > Bacillati > Bacillota > Bacilli > Caryophanales > Bacillaceae > Bacillus > Bacillus sp. LJBS17. Next base: position 2,242,775 of record NZ_CP079759.1, on the reverse strand, counting down.
AGGATTGGAAAAATTTTAAACATTCCGAATTATATTTTAGTAAAGGAAGCTGACCATCCTGCAATATTTTATATCGAAGCCGGAAAAAAAAGGCGAATTGTGGACCAGTATGCGTTTCAATTTTATCAATTTCAAAGAAAAGACATAGTGACAATTGGAAAAGAAGAGATGGAGACGCTTCCGGAAGGGCCGCCGATTACGTGGAAACGATCTGAATCGATCAAAAATCCGCCTGGCCGACGTCTGTTTTTCATCGAACGCGAGCCGTTTTTGTTTCTAAACGGCGTCTTTCACCCGATTAGTGAACAAGTAACAAGGAAGTTTTTTTTACATCAGAAGCCAATCTCCGCTTCTTTCCGAAATATTCAGCAATTTCCAATTGGAAAGCCGTTTTATCCGGTGTACGATGAGATTATAAAGAAATTGAATATTGCAACAGAGTAAAGGTATAGGTCATAAAAAGGAGACGTTCATGACAGGACATTATTCAAAAACGGAACATCAATATATATTGTTAACGTCTGAATCGGCATCGTTTGATCATTACAGCGTATACAGAGATCCGCAGCTTCCGCAAATTTTTTCTCATAACTTTGTTCAGCTCCATGATACGTTTCCATTGGAGCGGTTACTTAACTTTTTACCCTCCGTACCAAAGCTGCTTGATGCGAATTATCTCCATTTAAAAGCATCGCCGCAGCATGTTTTTCCGCTCGGTTTGAAGCAGTCGCTTGTAAAAAGCGGTTTTGTCGTCGAGGATGAGCTACTATATGACATGAAGCTTAGTGACTGGAAGGGGCAGATGGGACATCCTTTAACCGCATGGGGGACGACAAAAAGTCTTTGCGACGGATCTTCTATTATGAAAATTTACGATTCCATTTATATTGGAGAAGCAATCGCTGAACAAAAATTAAAAAGAAAATATCCTTTCTATGAAGCAGGTATAATCATTCTTGTTGTTTGTTACAGCGACCAGGCACAGAAAGTTCCCATTGGGTGCGGCGAGCTGTTTATCGATCATCAAGAGAAAACGGCTAAAATCGAAGAAGTGGCAATTTTAGATCAGTTTCAAAGGAAGGGCTACGGCAGTATCTTAGTGAAAGAAATGCTGTCGATCGCCAAATCACTAGGAATGGAAGCAGCCTACTTAGTGGCTGCAAGCACTGACGGTGCAACTCAGTTTTACGAAAAGCTGACGTTTAAAAAATATGAGCGGGTGCATACTGTATTTCATTATTTCCTTACATGAAATAGGCGTTTGCACAAACCATTTGGGACTTGGCCCGCATAAAATGCCGTATATCGTGATAAGAAAGGATGAAAACAGCATGTATGGATACTCTGGGTACGGTTACGGATTTGGCTGCGGGACAAATACATTTGTGTTAATTGTTGTCTTGTTCATTTTATTAATTATTGTTGGAGCCGCTTTTATTTGCTAGATGCTGAAATTCCAAAAGAGCCTTCCCTATTAGGAAGGCTCTTTTTATGTGAAAAAGTTTTTGCGGGGAACGTCATGCCGCCATTTGGACACTCATACAATATGGTAAAAGGGGTTTTGAGGTGGGAGCATGAGCAGTTATTTGATTAAGCCAGAGCTTAGCTCGGCCTATCCGGTTGTCAGTTATGCGAAGGGTTCATATGTTTATGATCAGACCGGAAAAAAATATCTCGACGGCTCGTCAGGTGCGGTGACATGTAATATCGGCCACGGAGTTCGTGATGTGACTGAGAAGCTGAAAGAACAGCTTGATCAGGTGTCTTTTGCTTACCGCTCACAGTTTACGAGTGAGCCCGCCGAGCAATTAGCCGCTCTCTTGGCACAGGAGCTGCCCGGAGATGTGAATTGGTCTTTTTTTGTCAACAGCGGATCAGAAGCGATAGAAACAGCTATGAAAATCGCCATTCAGTATTGGCAGGAAAAAAAGCAAACACAAAAATCCATCTTTTTGTCTCGATGGAGCAGTTACCACGGAATAACTTTGGGAGCGCTTTCATTATCTGGTTTTTATGAAAGGAGATACCGGTTCACCCATCTCATTGAGCGGTATCCAGCTATCTCAGCTCCACATATTTATCGGCTGAATTATGAGACGGAAGAAGACTTTGTTCAGACTGCAGCTGATGAACTGGACACTATGATCAAAAGAATCGGAAGCCAATTCATCGCCGGCTTTGTGGCTGAGCCTATTATTGGTGCTGCAGGAGCAGCGATTACTCCGCCTCCGGGATATTATGAGAGATTAAGTGAGGTATGCCGCACACACGATGTGCTTTTTATTGCAGATGAAGTGATGACGGGGCTTGGGAGAACAGGAAGGATGCTCGCGACAGAGCATTGGGACACCGTACCTGATATTGCTGTACTGGGGAAGGGACTCGGTGCGGGGTATGCACCTATTGCCGCTGCCGTCGTATCTGATTCTATTATTGAAACGATAAAACAAGGGTCAGGTGTGATTATGAGCGGTCACACATATAGTGCACATCCCTATTCAGCCAAAGCTGCTCTTGAAGTTTTGCGATATGTGTTAAAGCACGGCTTGATCAAACAATCAGAAAAAAAGGGCGCTGTGCTGAAGAAAAAGCTTGATGAGGCGGCATCTCAAAGCGGCATTATAGGTGATGTGCGCGGAAAAGGACTGCTATTAGGCATTGAATTTGTGACAGACCAAAAAACGAAGAAAGTGTTTCCGCCAGAGCAGGCGGTAACCCAGCTTATTGTCAGCGAGGCGAAAAAACGCGGGCTGATTGTTTATCCTTCCAAAGCTGGAATAGACAGTGGAGAAGGAGATGCTGTCATTATTGCTCCTCCTTTTACCATTTCAGACGATGAAATGGAAGAGCTTATCTCTATTTTTTCAGAAACAGTTGCAGCGGTCGAAAAAAACTTAAAAAAGGATTGACATTAAATGGCGCCATTTCAAAAAGCAATCAGCATTGACACAGCAATTGCAGATGTTCGGGATGGATCGGTTCTGATGTTTGGCGGTTTTGGGGGAGTCGGGTCGCCTCCTTCATTGATTGAAGCGATATTGGACAGCGGTGTAACGGATTTAACTGTGATTTGCAATGACGCCGGTTTCCCGGATATCGGGATCGGCCCGCTTATTGTTAATCAACGGGTCAAAACCCTGATCGCCTCGCATATCGGTTCCAATCCTGTAGCCGGAAAACAGATGACAGAGGGGACGTTAGAGGTTCAATTTTCACCTCAGGGAACGCTTGCGGAACGGATTCGCGCCGGCGGAGCGGGACTTGGCGGTATTTTAACCGATGTGGGCATTGATAATCCAATGGTTTGCGAAAAAAAGGACATCGTAACAGTGGCGGGAAAACGATACTTGATTGAAGAGGCGCTGACGGCTGATTTTGCTTTTATCAATGCTTACATTGCAGATGAATTCGGCAATCTAACGTATGACAAAACCGCGCGCAATATGAATCCGCTTATGGCAATGGCCGCCAGGAGAACCTTTGCCGAAGCTGAGCGTATCGTTCCGATGGGGGAGATTTCTGAAGAAATGATTGTCACACCGGGGGTTTTTGTTGAGGGGGTTGTACGAAGCGAGGGAGTGAAGTGGAAATGGGCTTGGGAGTAGCAGAAAGAGAACAGATTGCAAAACGCGCTGCTACTGAAATTAAGCAGGGCATGATTGTGAATCTCGGTATCGGTATCCCATCCTTGGTACCGAACTTTTTGAAGCCTGACATGCAGGTCATGTTTCAAGCGGAAAACGGTGTCCTTGGCATTGGAGAAAGTCCCGAAAAGGGAGAAGAGGATGCGCATTTATGCAACGCCGCGGGATATCCTGTCCGCGCTGTAAAAGGGGCGTCTTATTTTGATACAACCATGTCTTTTGCAATGATCAGAAAAGGCAAAATTGACATTACGATTTTAGGCGCCCTGCAGGTGAGCCAATCAGGAGATTTGGCAAATTGGCTTGTTCCGGGAAAAAAGGTGCCTGGTATGGGCGGGGCGATGGAGCTTGCCCAAAAAGCGAAAAAAGTGGTTGTCGTCATGAGTCATACAGATCAAAAGGAAAGGCCTAAATTAACAGAAAGATGTACGCTGCCATTAACTGCTGCAGGCTGTGTAGATTTGATTATTACCGAAAAAGCGGTTCTTGAGGTCGATAGCCATCACTTCATTTTAAAAGAGCTGATGAATGGCTCGACAATAGATGAGGTGACGAGGCTGACAGAAGCTGAAATCAAAATAGATATGCCTTTTTCTTAAGAGGGGGAATGAGGATGCAAGACATTGAAAGAAAAGTAATCGAGTGGCTTGATCAGCATTCGGCCAAAGCCATTCGTCTTCTCAAAAGGCTGATTGGGGAAAAAAGCACATTGGGGTCAGAGTTTAACGCCCAAGCTGTTGTGCTTGAAAAGCTGCGGCAATTTCATATGGACATTGATGTATGGGAGCCAAGCATAAAGCAATTAAAACAGCATCCCTACTTTAAATCTAACCGATCCGATTTTCATGAGAGCCCGAATATCGTGGCTAAAAAAACGGGAGCCGGCGGAGGCAGGTCCCTGATTTTGAACGGCCATATCGATGTTGTGCCTGAAGGAAGCGTAAAGGATTGGAAGTATGAACCGTATCAAGCTGTCGAAGAAAACGGTAAAATATACGGCCGCGGCTCAACGGATATGAAGGGAGGCAATACAGCCCTTCTTTTTGCTTTAGAAGCCCTGCACGCCTGCGATGTCAAACTGAAGGGAGATGTATTGTTTCAGAGTGTTGTAGATGAAGAGTGCGGCGGCGCCGGTACACTGTCCGCCATCATGAGAGGCTATCGTGCTGACGGGGCGCTGATTCCTGAACCGACGAATATGAAACTATTTATTAAGCAGCAGGGTTCAATGTGGTTTCGGATCACTGTGAAGGGATTATCCGCACATGGGGGCACACGCTACGAAGGGGTAAGCGCGATTGAAAAAAGCATGCACGTTATCACAGCGATACAAGAGCTGGAGAAAGTCCGCAATGCGAGAATTTCAGATCCGCTGTATGACAATATCCCAATACCGGTACCGGTGAATATCGGCACCATCTCGGGCGGTGCCTGGCCATCTTCAGTTGCAGACCGTGTCGTCATAGAAGGGAGATGCGGAATTGCTCCCCATGAGAAACCAGAAGCTGTAAAACTTGAATTGGAAAACTGGCTGAAGGATTTAGAATACCATGACGAATGGTTTAAACGCCATCCCGTACAAGTCGAATGGTTTGGCGCTCAATGGCTGCCGAATGATTTACCTGATGATCACCCTTTAATTTCTGTGCTGCAATCAGCCTATCAAAAAATGAAACAGACAGAGCCGATTATTGAGGCTTCCCCGTGGGGAACGGATGGAGGGCTTTTGTACCATGCAGGAGATACACCAGTGATCGTTTTCGGGCCGGGGGAAACAAAAACGGCTCATCAGGCCAATGAATACATTGAGGTTGAAGCCATGATAGAATCTGCTAAAATTATTGCACTTTTTGTCATGGATTGGTGCGGGCTTCATACAGATGGGGAGGATGCGGATGCTCAAGTCAATAAAGAGTAGCGGTGTCACAGCAGTTTTGGACCATGACGGTTTTAATAAACGAATCAGAGTGGTCCGTTATGACGGAGCCATTGAGAAGGCCCTGCCGGATATCGTGGCAGCGGCAAAAGAAGAGAATGCAGAAAAAATCATCGTCTATGCGAAGCAGCATGATGAGCCAATGCTTGTCAAACAATTATTTGCGCCTGAGGGCTATCTAAAGGGCTATTATCTCGGCCATTCGGCTTGTGTCATGGTACGTTATCTGTCAGAAAGCCGAAGACAAACAGATTCTTATACAGAGGAACAGGAGATCATCGAAGCCATATATCGCACAGCGCCCCGTCTTCGCAACGACAGTACACCCGTTTTTACGATGAGAAAAGCAGAAACAAACGACATGTACCAGCTATCGATGCTGTATAAAAAAGTATTCCGCACGTACCCAACCCCAGTATTTGACCCCGCTTATATTGAAAAGACGATGAATGCAAATACGGTGTATTATATCATGCTTGATCATGACCGCCTGATCAGCGCAGCAAGCGCAGAAATCAATCCAGAGCTTGGGCATGCAGAAATAACCGATTGCGCTGTGCTGCCGGAATATCGCGGCCATTCGTTAACAAGCTTTTTAATCGAGGCGTTAGAAAAAGAAATGGCTGGAAAGGATATCTTTCATGTGTTTTCTCTCGCCCGTGCTTCGTCTTTTGGGATGAATGCTGTGTTGTACCATTCAGGTTATCAGTATGGCGGAAGGCTGATCAATAATTGCTTTATAGCCGAAGGCCTTGAAAACATGAATATTTGGTGCAAGCAACTGTAAGTCAAAATATGCGCGAGGAGGAGTTCGTTTGAAAAACAAATGGTATAAACCGAAACGGCATTGGAAGGAGATCGAGTTATGGAAGGACGTTCCGGAAGAGAAATGGAACGATTGGCTTTGGCAGCTGACACACACTGTAAGAACGTTAGATGATTTAAAGAAAGTCATCAATCTGACCGAGGATGAAGAGGAAGGCGTCAGAATTTCTACCAAAACGATCCCCTTAAATATTACACCTTACTATGCTTCTTTAATGGACCCCGACAATCCGAGATGCCCGGTACGCATGCAGTCTGTGCCGCTTTCTGAAGAAATGCACAAAACAAAATACGATCTGGAAGACCCGCTTCATGAGGATGAAGATTCACCGGTACCCGGTCTGACACACCGCTATCCCGACCGTGTGCTGTTTCTTGTCACGAATCAATGTTCCATGTACTGCCGCTACTGCACTAGAAGGCGCTTTTCCGGACAAATCGGAATGGGAGTCCCCAAAAAACAGCTTGATGCTGCAATTGCTTATATCCGGGAAACACCTGAAATCCGCGATTGTTTAATTTCAGGCGGTGATGGGCTGCTCATCAACGACCAAATTTTAGAATATATTTTAAAAGAGCTGCGCAGCATTCCGCATCTGGAAGTCATCAGAATCGGAACAAGAGCGCCCGTCGTCTTTCCGCAGCGCATTACCGATCATCTGTGCGAGATATTGAAAAAATATCATCCGGTCTGGCTGAACACCCATTTTAACACAAGCATCGAAATGACAGAAGAATCCGTTGAGGCATGTGAAAAGCTGGTGAACGCGGGAGTGCCGGTCGGAAATCAGGCTGTCGTATTAGCAGGTATTAATGATTCGGTTCCAATTATGAAAAAGCTCATGCATGACTTGGTAAAAATCAGAGTCCGTCCTTATTATATTTACCAATGTGATCTGTCAGAAGGAATTGGGCATTTCAGAGCTCCTGTTTCCAAAGGTTTGGAGATCATTGAAGGGCTGAGAGGTCATACCTCAGGCTATGCGGTTCCTACCTTTGTCGTTGACGCACCAGGCGGCGGCGGTAAAATCGCCCTGCAGCCAAACTATGTACTGTCACAAAGTCCTGACAAAGTGATCTTAAGAAATTTTGAAGGTGTGATTACGTCATATCCGGAACCAGAAAATTATATCCCCAATCAGGCAGACGCCTATTTTGAGTCCGTTTTCCCTGAAACCGCTGACAAAAAGGAGCCGATCGGGCTGAGTGCCATTTTTGCTGACAAAGAAGTTTCGTTTACACCTGAAAATGTAGACAGAATCAAAAGGAGAGAGGCATACATCGCAAATCCGGAGCATGAAACATTAAAAGATCGGCGTGAGAAAAGAGATCAGCTCAAAGAAAAGAAATTTTTGGCGCAGCAGAAAAAACAGAAAGAGACTGAATGCGGAGGGGATTCTTCATGAAAACATGCGAATGGTGCGGCGAGCTTGAAGCGGTGCCCGGCAGGAACACGGTGTACTGGGAGCTCCCTGATGGAACGAGGGCTATAGAACTGACAGACACCCCTGCCATGGTATGTTCTTCCTGCGGTATGACCTATCAAGAGGAAAACACGGTTAAGGAGATTGAGGATCAGCTGCTTTTAATTCAAACAAAAAAACTGCCTGAAAGCCTGACATATCAGCAGCTCATGGAGACAGAAAGAATTTTGAAACGCAACTATTTTGACTTCTCCTGAGTCATGTTTCAGTATTCTTTTGTTGTAATTTTACACTTGAACTGTATAATAGAACAACAAAAGACAGACACCAGGAGGGGAAACCCATGAAATCCTTTTATCACTATTTATTGAAATACAGACACCCTAAGCCGAAGGACAGCATCAGTGAATTTGCCAATCAGGCGTATGAGGATCACAGCTTTCCAAAAACATCAACCGATTATCATGAAATCAGTTCATATTTGGAGCTGAATGCTGATTACCTTCACACGATGGCGACGTTTGATGAAGCTTGGGATCAATACGAGTCTGAAGTGCACGGCAGATAATAGCTGTTTCATCCGCAGATCACTGCGGATTTTTTTATGTCCCCCATACCATAATTGGATATTTCCTTTGGTTTTCATGCCCATGCGAATTGGCTTCACCCGGCATACGATAGCGTATGAGAAATGTTGCGGCGAGGGGGAGACACCATGAAGCAAAATAAACCGAAATTCCAAGTAGGGGATATCGTAGTCGTCATTATGTATGGAACAGTCGGCACCATCACAAAAGTACACCAAATTGATAAACACTATCTTTATGAAGTCAATCATAACGAAGTTTTATACTTTGAATCATCTATTCAGCTTTATAAAGATTATGAGGGTGTCATTGTCGACATGGAGAAGCTTGATATTGAATATGAATTCCTTATTGGGGACGTTGTTTATGTAAAAGATTATGGAAAAGAACTCTTTCGCATTATCGGCCATAGAACAGAGATTTGGAGATATTTAGAAGATGGCTGGGAAGATATCATTTATGAGCTGACCCGTTTAAAGGATGGAGAGTGGCTTGAAACGGAGGAAGAGGATCTCACGCTGGTGCTTAGAAAATATGAAATGGACCAGTTTGTGCATCAGCTGTTGTTTGTCCATTATGTCGGAGAAACTGGCCATGAGATCGGCGAAGATATCGCATCGTCTGCTCTTCTTCAGTTTGAAGGCGATGATGAAGATCAAGATACCCTTCACATCCTTGCTGTGTCAATTGTTGATGAGCTTCTGGATATTTATAATGACTACAAAATTCTGTACGAAATGTTTCATGATGAAGAATATAAAGACATGATGATGTTTGTTTTGGAAAGTTTAAAAGAGCATTTCAGTTAGTTTGTGAACATACGGATCAAGACATATAAAAAATATGGCAGACAGCCCCAAATCATCACACGCGTCATTCCTTTGAGCGTTTTTTCCATTATGATATCAAATCTTTCTCCGTCCAGTGCTTCCATCATTTTAGCAATCATAGCGTCAGCCTCCCATGGCTCGTTTTTTATTCAATATATGACTGAAAGAATTGTTTAGAACACCGGGTATAATTCAGCCTGTTTTTTCATAAAACATAAAAAAGGAGGCGGTACGGAGATGAAAGAAATAGATCTTGTGATTGATACGGAAGAAATCGCTGAATTTTTTTACAGAGAGCTTGCAAGACGGGGCTACATACCGAGTGAGGATGAGCTGTTTGAAATCGCTGATATCACCTTTGATTATTTGATAGAAAAATGTATGATAGATGAAGAGCTGGATGAAGATGAATGAGGCTTAAAACCGGAGTTGTCAGCTCCGGTTTTATTATTCATGTTCTATGACTTCTGTGAAAATTGAGGTGGTTAAATTGTACAAGCCCGTTAGTTTGTTTCTTTTCTTTCTCATTCTAGCTGCGGCCATTCATACAAATGCTGTTCAATCTGCAGATGAAGCAATAAGCAAGGCAGCTGTTTTGATCCGTCAGCCATGGCTTAATGAAGTCATGACGGGGATCACGCATCTTGGTGCTTCTTCTTTTCTGCTCCCTCTAATTGTCATCATTGGAGCAGGCATGTTTTTCTACAGAAAAACATGGGACGGCCTGTTGATGCTCTTAGTATTCGGCACAGATCGGCTGTTAAACAAAGTCTTAAAAGAATGGATCGAAAGAGTGAGGCCTGATTTTGCACCGCTGGTTCATGAATCATCCTTCAGTTTTCCGAGCGGCCATTCCATGAATGCTGCTTGTGTCTATCCTGTTATTGCTTACTTTTTAGTGAAACACCTCCCGTTTTTGTCCAAGCATAAAAAAATGGTATATATCATAGCCGGTGTAATTGCTGTTTTGGTCGGCATAAGCAGAGTCTATCTGGGGGTTCATTTTGTGACAGATGTGTTAGGCGGCTTTAGCCTCGGCTTGCTTCTGTTTTTCCTAGTAAAAGGTTTTGACGAAAAGATTAAGCGGTTTCGACAAAAATAGAGAGAGGAAAACACAGCAAAAACGCCAATATGTTAAAGAAATAAAAGGGAGGGGATCTTGATGATGTTATCCGTGTTTAAAAAGAAGTCTTGTTCCTATGACGTGACAATATTTCAGACACCCCGGTTTGGCGAAAAAAAGGGCTACAGAGCCGTCTATCGAACTGAACTGAACGGGAGCGATCATCAAGACGTGCTGAAAAGAGCATTCTCTTTGTTTAATGTATTCGACACTGTTCCGAGTGATTATGATGCAAGATTTATGGCCACAGGGGACGTGATCCTGATTGATGAAGGCAGAAAAGGGAAAACATATTATCAACTGCTTCCCGCCGGCTGGAGGAAAATCAATCGTCTGATTGTACAAACGACATAATGAAAAGAAAACTGCGGAAACCCGCAGTTTTCTGCAGTTTTAAGGCTTGCGTTTGGCAGCGGAATATTCTTTCCCGTGTGCTTCTTCAGCTGCAATGATATCTTTTTCAGGTATATGATTGTTCTTTTTTTGGCCTGTGATCCGGTTGCGATGTTTTTTACCCATGTCCCACCCCTCCTTCCTGCGGTTAGGTTTTCAAATTAACACCCCGATTATCCGTTTTTCTGAGGAAGTGCCTAACAGATCCTCGAACATTTCTTTTTTCGACATATTCCTTTATAATCAATGCTGAAGTTTGTTTCATCATGACATTCGTTGTAAAATGGACGGGGCTGGATGATAATTTAGATTTACAGGAGGATATGAGATGAGTGTACATATAGGTGCTGAAAAAGGACAAATTGCGGATACAGTGCTTTTGCCGGGAGATCCTCTCAGAGCAAAATTTATTGCAGAAACGTATCTTGAAAATGTAGAATGCTACAATGAAGTAAGAGGCATGTATGGATTTACGGGTACATATAAAGGTAAAAAAATCTCAGTACAAGGCACGGGAATGGGTGTTCCGTCTATTTCAATTTATGTGAATGAATTAATTCAAAGCTACGATGTGCAAAATCTAATAAGAGTCGGTTCTTGCGGCGCTATTCGTAAAGATGTCAAAGTGCGAGACGTCATTTTGGCGATGACCTCCTCAACTGATTCACAAATGAACAGAGTCGCTTTTGGAAGCATTGATTTTGCGCCTTGCGCAGATTTCGAGCTTTTAAAAAATGCCTATGATGCCGCAAAGGATAAAGGTGTGCCGGTGACTGTAGGAAGCGTATTTACAGCTGACCAGTTCTACAACGACGATTCGCAAATTGAAAAACTTGCAAAATACGGTGTGCTTGGCGTTGAAATGGAAACAACTGCATTGTATACATTAGCAGCGAAGCACGGAAGAAAAGCCCTGTCAATTCTCACCGTGAGTGATCACGTATTAACAGGAGAAGAAACGACAGCGGAAGAGCGTCAAACGACATTTCATGATATGATAGAAGTGGCTTTACATTCCGTATCACAATAAAATATATCAAGAGGCGTGCTGGGTGCCGGCAGCCTCTTCTTTATGAATGCGGAAACGATTGATAAAAGGAAGGTAATGTAATATGAAAAAGTCCGGTAAATGGTTCTCACTGGCTGCCGCTCTGAGTGTAACGGCAATAGTCGGAGCCGGCTGCAGCATGTTGAACGGAGATGCTCAAAAGGATACGAAAACCACAGCAGAAACAAAGCAAACAGAACAAAAAACAGCTGACAGCAAAAAATCAAACACTCAAAACAGTGAGTTTTCATTGGAAAGCCAGTATTTCAATGATATTAAAAAAGTCGATGGTCTGGAAACCATTCAAAATCCAGAAAATATACTCGCGCTTGTCAATAAACAATATGCACTGCCCGGAAACTATGAACCTAGCGATCTTGTCATACCTGATGTAGAGTTTTCTTTTGAAGAAAAGATTCAAAAACGTTACATCAGAAAAGAAGCGGCCGACGCATTAAAAACAATGTTCGATGCTGCCAAAAAGGAAGGCTATGAACTGGCAGCTGTCTCAGGGTACCGTTCGTATGACAGACAGAAAGTCATTTTTGACAATGAAGTAAGCCTAAAAGGGGAAAAGAAGGCAATGGAAGCGGTCGCTTACCCGGGTGAAAGCGAGCATCAAACAGGCCTTGCGATGGACATTTCGAGCCGGAGCAATGGCTTTGAGCTAAATGAAGCGTTCGGAAGCACGGCAGACGGGAAATGGGTGCAGGACAATGCTTATAAATATGGCTTTATCATTCGCTATCCGAAAAATAAAGAAGATATCACGAAATATGAATATGAGCCATGGCATCTGCGCTATGTAGGCAAAAAAGCCGCAAAGGTCATCCAAGATAATGATTTAACGCTTGAAGAGTACTTTGAAAAAGTGAAGAAAATTTAAAATGAAAAGCCCGCTTACACTAGATAAGCGGGCTTCATTGTGTCTGGTGAATCTAGCATTTGTTCTATGCTTACCAGAAGAATAAACCAGCAAGAGCGACCCCTGTAATTAAACCGAGGGAAATACCGTAAGCCGCTCCGTATCCCCAATAACCGCCCCAATATCCGTAACCGAAACCTCTTGGCCCTCCGCCGGTCGGAGCTATAAAAACTCTGTCTCTTGTTACACGGGTAATTCTGCCGACGTGAACTCTCCCGCCTCTCTCTGTAATTCTGACGACTTTACCTTGATGGTTTTTGCAAAGATGATAATATCTCTCCAATATTGTTCCCCTCCTATCCTGACTTTCTATCAGCATATGATAGATAGGAAAAAAAGGTTGGACGAAAACAGGGGGCGATACGCCGTTTTACTTGTACGCGATAAAAATACAATGACCCATGTACTCACTATATAACTGCATGAGCTGATAATGTGTTTGAAGCGTATCGTAATAGATGGGATCAATCGTTTGCGATAAATCCATTTCTGTGGTTGGTTCAAATTCCATGTCTTCCGGAAGAAGTGTCATCGCTTCTGTTTTTTGAAAGCCATAGGATCTTAGGAGTTTATGCCATTCGCTTTCTTCATGTAAGCAAGTAAATCCGTAAAAATCCATCATTTGCTTCTTTTCTGCAGGGGGCATCGGTTTTTTTAAAGCAGCTTCGATACCAATCAGCATCCCGCCGGGTTTTAAAACTCTTGAAATTTCTTGAAGAGAGGATGTCAGGCGTGAAAAACTGAGGACCGATTCTGACAGGACACAGGAAAAGGACTCAGAAGAAAACGGGAGATGTTCCAGCTCCGCCTGATATGCAGGGATGGCAAGCCCTTCATTCGCAAATCTTTTTTTCGCTTTCTCAAGCATAATAGGATCTTTATCAACGACTGTTACAGGATACAGCAAATGTCCTAAATAAGCCGCCGTTTGTCCTGTTCCGCATCCGGCATCAAGAATCGGCTGATTCGGAGAGGGTGCAGCCTTTTGCAAGACCGCTTTTGAAAAAGCCAGCCCGCCTGGGTGCGCCCCTGCGACACCGAATAAGGACAGCATTTCTAAATATCGGCTCAATATCGAATCCTCCTTTTTCCTTATCATATGTCGTATAAATACATAGGTTTATGAAAAGCAAAAGAAGGGCGTTTCTCTTTCATTTCTGCTCCGAGTTGACGAATAAGAATTCGTCCATGATAATAATGTAAGAAGAAAAAGGTGGTGTTTAATTGAAACGGCAATTAAAACTGTTTTTTATTGTGCTGATCACTGCAGTTGTCGCTTCGGCGCTTACTTTATTTATTACGGGCAATTCCAGTATCCTGGGCCAAAAATCAACAAGCACAGGAGACAGCAAGTTCGACAAATTAAATAAAGCGTATGAGCAAATCAAAAGTGATTATTACCAAAAAACAGATGATGACAAATTAGTAGACGGAGCAATTAAAGGAATGATTCAATCACTGGATGATCCGTATTCTACATATATGGATCAAGAGCAAGCGAAATCATTCGACGAGACGATTTCAGCATCTTTTGAAGGAATCGGAGCCCAAGTAGAGGAGAAAGACGGAGAAATCCTTATTGTATCCCCAATTAAAGGTTCACCTGCTGAAAAAGCCGGTATCAAACCGAGGGACCAAATCATTAAGGTAAATGGAAAAAGCGTAAAAGGCATGAATGTAAATGAAGCCGTCGCTTTAATCCGAGGCAAAAAGGGCACAAAGGTGAAGCTTGAACTGAACAGAGCGGGAGTGGGGAATATCGATCTTTCCATTAAGCGCGATACTATTCCTGTAGAGACTGTCTATTCAGAGATGAAAGACAACAACATCGGAGAAATTCAAATCACTTCTTTCTCTGAAACAACAGCTAAAGAGCTGACAGATGCGATTGACAGTTTAGAGAAAAAAGGCGCCAAAGGCTATATTTTAGACTTGAGAGGCAACCCGGGCGGCTTAATGGAACAGGCGATTACGATGAGCAACCTGTTCATTGATAAAGGGAAAAACATCATGCAGGTTGAATACAAAAACGGTTCAAAAGAAGTCATGAAGGCCGAAAAAGAACGGAAAGTGACCAAGCCGACCGTCGTTTTAGTAAATGACGGTACAGCAAGCGCAGCCGAAATTATGGCCGCTGCCCTTCATGAATCGTCAAACGTACCGTTAATCGGCGAGACGACATTCGGAAAAGGTACAGTGCAAACGGCAAAAGAATATGATGATGGCTCTACTGTCAAACTGACAGTTGCCAAATGGCTGACTGCTGACGGCGAATGGATTCACAAAAAAGGCATCAAGCCTCAAGTGAAAGCAGAGCTGCCTGATTACGCGAAGCTGCCGTATTTGGACGCAGATAAAACGTACAAATCAGGTGATACAGGCACAAACGTCAAAGTGGCTCAGAAAATGCTCAAAGCACTTGGTTACAAGGTAAACGTTAACAGTACGTATGACCAGGATTTTGTATCTGTCGTCAAACAGTTCCAGAAAAAAGAGGAGCTGAAAGAAACAGGCATACTGACTGGCGATACAACAACGAAATTAATGACAGAACTTCAAAAGAAGCTGTCTGATAATGATACGCAAATGGAAAAGGCAATTGAAACACTGAAAAAAGAAATGTAAAAAAACCATACGCGGCTGCCGCGTATGGTTTTTTTATGCACCCTTTTGATTTGGATTAGCGTCTTGTTTTTTGCCAAATAAACCTTCAATGACAGGATTGGATCTCGCGTTTTTAACGAACAGCGGATTCAGGATCACCACAGCGATCATGTTGGCGGCCAATCCCCAGAATCCTTCATAAATGCCATGTGCGGATTGAGTGGTATACACAATAAACGTAACCGCAAGGCCGACTAATAATCCGATAACTGTCGCTTCTTTCGTTTGACGCTTCCAGAATAGACTGACAGCAATCGC
This sequence comes from Bacillus sp. LJBS17, assembly GCF_019334685.1. Taxonomy (NCBI): domain Bacteria; kingdom Bacillati; phylum Bacillota; class Bacilli; order Caryophanales; family Bacillaceae; genus Bacillus; species Bacillus sp. LJBS17. Next base: position 2,227,118 of record NZ_CP079759.1, on the reverse strand, counting down.
AGGGAAAATTTGCACCATGCCGGATACACCTAATAGCTGGAGTGTCACTAAGGCAGTTGGGAACAGCATTCCAAACAGCAGCGCGAGACCGATGACAACAAAGACCATTGAACGTGTGACAAGAGTAAGCTTGCTTTGCGACACATTCGGATGAATCAAATCCCGGTATAGGTTGTTGGCGAATAAATTCGATGCGCCGATTGCCATAATGGAACAAGGTATTAATGAAGCAAGAGCGATAGTGGCATATGCAAAACCTTGTGCCACGCCGCCGTAAGATGTTTGAATCAAATGCAGAAGCGCGAGTCTTGGATTTGTATCTTCCGGCAGAACAAGAAAGGCGATAAAGCCAAGAAAAATGACCAAAATTAACACAATATTGTAAAGGGGTAAAAACATGCTGTTTTTTCTTACTGCATCAGCGCTTTTCGCCGTGAAAACACCTGTAGCGGCATGTGCCCACATAAAAAGTGCCAGAGCGGAAACAATAGATGCTGTGATAAACCAAGGAATGCCTTTTGGCCCTTCTGACGGTATCGTCAACATTTGCGGCGCTTCCTTCACTAACGTGTCAATCATTGGCGTCCAGCCGTTAAAATGAATGAGAGGGAGGGACACCACCATAAACAGCATAATGACCCATACTAAAATGTCCTTAATGATGGCTGTATATGTGGGCCCTTTAATCCCGCTGAAAAATGTGTAAAGAGCAACAAGAATAAATGAAATGATCACAACGAATTTTACGTTAATATAGCCAGTGCCGGCAACCTGAAGCGTGTCTTGAATGCCGCTCAGCTGAAGGCATATGTACGGAATAAGCATGAGTACCCCAACGATGGCAACGAGGCTTGCCAAAAGCTTACTGTTAAAACGTTCCCGGGCATAATCCGCGAGTGTTGTTAATTTATGAATTTTCGCAACTTTCCAAAGTTTTGGCAAGAAGAAGTAGGCGATAAAGTAGGCCAACACAGAATAAGGAATGGCGAAAAATGCAACACTTCCGCCTGTAAAAGCAGTACTGGTCAACCCTAAGAAAGTATAGGCCGTATAAAGGTCAGCGCCTACTAAAAACCAGACGAGAAGACCGCCGAAGCGTCTGCCGCCGACAGACCATTCTTCCACAGAAGTGCGCGAGGATTTGTCTCTTCCGGCGAGAAAGCCGATACAGACAACGGTTAAAACAATAATAGAAGTAATGAGAAGTGCAGTCAGATTCCCTTGCATTATTCAAGTCCTCCATCTTTTTTTTGCATCTGATAAATGCCAAACGAGCATAACGGCGTAACAATAATCCACAGCAGCAGCCAAAAGTGGAAAAACGGCAGGCCGAACATAATCGGTTCTATTCGATTCACAAGCGGCAAAAGCGCGAGCTGAACGAATGGCAAAAGAATGAGAATAACAATAAGTGCTTTTTTAACCATTTACTTTCCTCCTGAAACATGATAATGCTCACTATAATAGCAGTTGTTAGAAAAGATCACAAGATAATTATTAGAAAAAAATGATTTTTTCAATTATTTAAACAAAACACATGGTTTGCATCCTTTTCAATAAAGGTTTAAAATAATAAATATCTTGAAATCGAGATAAATAGGAGTGAGAAAATGAAAACAGAAGGATTGCACCATGTCACAGCATTCGCCAGAGATCCGCAAGAAAACTTGCGATTTTATACAGAAGTGCTTGGGCTCAGACTTGTTAAAAAAACAGTAAACTTTGATGATCCCGGGACGTATCATTTTTACTTTGGGAATCAAAACGGAGATCCCGGTACAATAATGACCTTTTTTCCGTTCCAAGGAAGCGGACAGGGAACGGTAGGAAAAGGCCAAGCGGGCCGGGTGTACTTTTCAGTTCCCTCAGGCTCCCTGTCTTTTTGGAAGGGGCGTCTTGAGAAAAGCGGGCTGAGCCTAGAGGAAAAAACGTTGTTTGGTGAAAAAGGTCTTATTTTTGATGATACAGAAGACCTTCCGCTGGCGATCATGGAGGATGCGAAAAGCGGCAAAAGCGAGTGGACGCCTGACGGGATCACAACAAATGAAGCAATTACGGGAATGAAAGGTGTGCTGCTATATTCCTATGACCCGCAGGCGACCATACAATTGTTAACGGAAAGCTTTGGATACACCAAAGTGGCTGAAGAAGACCAGATTGTCAGACTGGCTACCTCAGCGGCCGTCGGCGGTGTCATTGATGTCCATTTACACCCTGAAAAAAGAGGAGTCGGAGGATATGGTACGGTACACCATGTAGCGTTTCGGACTAAGAAAAAGGAACAGGCGAAATGGCTGCCGATTATTGCTGAAAACCATCTGCCTTCGTCAGAAATTCTCGACAGGGAATACTTTACATCAGTTTATTTCAGGGAGAAAGGCGGTATCTTATTTGAAATTGCCACAGATGAACCGGGCTTTATGACAGATGAAACGTTTGCTGATCTAGGAACTTCCTTAAAACTGCCTGAATGGCTGGAGAAACATAGACAACAAATTACAGACGTTTTACCTGAACTTTAAAAGGGGGAATTTATAATGAAGCATATTTATGAAAAAGGAACATCTGACAACGTACTTTTGCTGTTGCATGGCACGGGCGGTAATGAACACGATCTGCTTTCATTGGGGCGGTTTATAGACCCTGATGCCCATTTGCTTGGTGTCAGAGGATCGGTGCTTGAAAATGGAATGCCGCGATTTTTCAAACGTCTGAGTGAAGGAGTTTTTGATGAAAAGGATCTTGTGGTGCGGACAAGAGAATTGAAAGATTTTATCGACGAGGCTGCAGAAACGCATCAGTTTAATCGCGGCCGAGTGATTGCAGTCGGTTATTCAAACGGCGCAAACATTGCGGCAAGCCTGCTTTTTCATTATAAAGATGTGTTAAAAGGGGCTATTCTGCATCATCCAATGGTTCCGATTCGGGGTATCGAGCTGCCTGATATGGCGGGGCTCCCTGTTTTTATCGGTGCCGGGAAATACGATCCTCTTTGCACGAAGGAAGAATCAGAAGAGCTTTACCGCTATTTGCGTGACAGCGGGGCATCAGCCTCCGTTTACTGGCAGGACGGGGGCCATCAGCTGACTCAGCATGAAGCTGAACAGGCTCGTGAATGGTACAAAGAGGCGATTGTATAAAAAAACCTTAGTCCGTATTTCGGACTAAGGTTTTTCATATCCTTACAGCCAAGTTGATACTTTTGAAAGCGGCAGACGGTTGCTTTGATGCGCAGGCTTCACTGCTTTGCCGATTGAAATAAGCATAACCGGAACATAGCGCTTACTGATATCAAATTGCTTTTGGAACTGCTCTTTGTTAAATCCGCCAATTGCGCAAGTGTCATAACCTTTTGCTTTTGCGGCAATCATAAGCTGCATAGCAGCTAAAGAAGCATTTAAGAAAGCGGAATCACGTGCGAATTGCTCGCTTTGGTAAGCACCGTTGATTTGGCCGAGTAATGTTTGTTTGATTTCATCCGTAATATAGCCTTGGCTTGCTAATTCAGCATAAACTTCTTCACCGTTTTCATTTGCCTTTAAATCGCCTAAAATGGCAACAACAGCAGAAGACTCAACGATTTGTTTTTGATTATACGCTACAGGAAGAAGCTCCGCTTTTGATTCATCGCTGTGGAATACTGTAAAATGCCAATGCTGAAGGTTCCAAGCGGAAGGCGCTTTAGCGGCAAGGTCTAATAGCTCAGTCAGCTCCTCCTTAGAGATCGGGGCATTTGTATCATATTCCTTTACAGATGCACGTGCTTTTAAAACATCCAGAGTATTCGTCATAGTGTTTCCTCCTTCGGATAAACGTGGTATGATAATAGAAAAGTTAGAAGCTTACTAAATGTAACTTGAAAGATTATTGTAATGGATCATTGAATACATGTCAATCAATAGATGAAGGGATGAAGACTTGTGGGAAATACGATGTGCCCTAAAATGGAATCCGCATTCTCATTGCTGGGAAAACGATGGAACGGTCTGATCATCCATGTGCTAATGGATGGGCCGAAACGGTTTAAAGAGATAACGGAAACAATACCGATGATCAGCCAAAAAATGTTGGCAGAGCGCTTGAAGGAGCTTGAACAAAACGAGATTGTCGAACGGCAGGTTCTCCCTGAAACGCCGGTCAAAGTCATCTACACGCTGACTGAAAAAGGAACAGCGCTTCAAGCTGTATTTCAAGAGATGCAGGCATGGGCCGATCAATTTTGCGAGCCTGGTGACACAGTGTGTGAAGAAGAGAAATAAGGAAAGCGGCGTCTGAAAAAGCGCTCTTGTTTCCATGGTGAGTCATGTAAGTACGGTTCACACCCGTTTACATGACTTTTTATATTTGTCAGATTGACATTTCCGGATTGGCAAAAGTGTCATGTGCATATGAAGGGGATATATAAAATAGGAAATGATCAATAAGCTATAACATCCAACCTATTGTAAATGGGGATTATGATGTATCTTATTATGCAAATCAGCAAAATTTTATATTTTCGGCCAAAACCCAGTCAGCTTCCAATTGGCATTTAAACCGGATATAAAAGGAAATCCAGGTTTTTCGTATTGCTGGATGCTTCTATACTGATGACTTCCGCATTTATGAAAAAAGAGAGAGCTTCATTGGAGCTCTCTCTTCTTTTTTTTGTGGGGAGACGAAATCTTATAGTTTTCCATTCAAAAATTGCGCCTCACCGAGACCAAAACTCCAGTCTGCGTCACCATTCTCAGTAATAGATACCATGAGGTCTTCAGGGGAAATTCCGCATTTTTCTTCTAGCCTTTCAGCAAGCAGAGCATACAATTTTTCCTTTTGGCTTTCGGTTCTTGCTTTGCTTGTCATGCTAATGATGACCATATCCTTGGTTCTCTGAAACCCTAATCCCGTATCTTGGATTATAAGCTCGTTTGCGGGATGCTGATGGACAATTTGATAACGGTCTCTTTCCGGAACACCAAACGCTTCAACCATCGCTTGGTGAGCAGTATCTAATAACAATTGCAGCGATTTTTCGTCACGGCCTTCAATTACATCAAAACGCAATAATGGCATGTGTACTCCTCCTCTTGTGAAGTTGTTATCCGTCTGTTCTCATATTGTCTCGTTTGCTTTCAGACAATGGAGAGATATAATGATTGGCAGTCAACTTTAAAAAACATAACATATAACCAAAAGTTAATCAACATATAACTAATGAATCATTACATTAGGTTAGGCGGTAGATAATCGAGACAAGCTCATAAAAACGATTGACAGTCATTGATTAGGAGATTAGTATGAACATATTAGTTGATCAAAAGATAACAATCATATAACCAAGACGTTTTTAGTTATTAATGAAAGCGCTTTCTGTTTATCTAGGCATGAAAAGCGCCAAAACATTGTCGCGAGAATCATATAAAACACTTTTGGAGGGGTACCATGCCGATTTTAATTGTAGCTGTCGGAGTGCTGATTCTGTTATTTCTCATTATTAAAGTAAAATTAAATACCTTTGTCTCACTGATTGTCGTTTCATTTTTAGTAGCCATCGGACTTGGAATGGATATCAATAAAATTGTTCTTTCAATTGAGGCTGGAATTGGCGGGCAGCTGGGGCATTTAGCTTTAGTGTTTGGACTTGGCGCGATGCTTGGGAGGCTTGTCTCTGATGCTGGGGGCGGCTACCGGATTGCCATTACGCTGATTGACAAATTCGGGAGGAAACGAATACAGGCGGCGGTTGTAGTTGCCTCTTTTATCATCGGTATTGCGCTGTTTTTTGAAGTGGGTCTTGTTCTGTTGATACCGATTGTTTACGCGATTGCTAAAGAATTAAAAATGCCTTTTCTGTATCTGGGAATCCCGATGGCCGCCGCCTTAAATGTTACTCACGGATTTTTGCCCCCGCATCCTGCTCCAACTGCTATCTCAGTTGCATACGGTGCCCATATTGGCCAGGTGCTGCTTTTTGGAATCATCATAGCTGTTCCGACAACTGTGATTGCCGGGCCTTTATTTAATAAATTTGCGATGAAACGGTTTCCTGGTGCGTATCAAAAGCATGGAAACTTATCGGGGTTAGGACCGAGGAAAGAATTTCAGCTGGATGAAACACCGGGCTTTGCGATCAGTGCTGTCACGTCTTTATTCCCGGTTATCTTTATGGCAATGGCAACAGTTTTTTCTTTATTATTGAATGAACATTCAAAAGGAAAAGACATTATAGAATTTATCGGCACTCCGGGAACGGCAATGCTCATTTCGCTGTTGCTTGCACTCTATACGATGGGATATGCCCGTAAAATATCTATGCAGGAACAGCAGATCTATTTCAGAATCAATTTCGCAAATTGCGATGATGCTGCTCATCATAGGAGGGGGAGGAGCGTTTAAACAGGTGCTGATTGACGGCGGGGTCGGCGATTATGTCGCTGATTTTTTCCGCCAAACAAACATGTCGCCGCTATTCGTTACATGGACCATCGCCGCGGTTCTGCGTCTGTGTCTAGGCTCTGCTACCGTGGCTGCGCTTACCACAGCGGGAATGGCAGCTCCGCTTATGGAGGCTGGCAGTGTAAACCCCGCGTTAATGGTGCTTGCAACAGGAGCCGGCAGTGTCATTGCGTGTCATGTAAATGATGCAGGATTTTGGATGGTAAAGGAATTTTTCGGCTTGAGCATGAAAGAAACATTTCAAACCTGGACGCTGCTTACAACAGTTCTTTCGGTTACAGGACTCGGCTGTGTGTTATTGGCAGAGCTTGTGATGTAACAATCATAGACAGTCCGTAGCCCAATCGTTTTTCTTCCTTGCTGAATACTTTACGTATAGGCAGACATAAAGGAGGAAAAAATCATGTACCCTCATCATTCGTATTTACGCGGAATCCCAGGTCCAGCCGGATATCCGGCGCGTAGTCCTTTTTTGTTTGGCGCTCCTCTAGTCGGCGGTTTATTAGGCGGTTTTCTCGGGAGTGCGCTGTTTAACTATTCTCGTCCCTATGCCTATCCTCCTGGCCCTTATGGATACGGAGGCGGACCGTACGGTTTTGGTGCCGGCGTGCCATACGGGGGATATCCCGGCTTCTATTAATAAAAACGGCCTGCATCGATTGCAGGCCGTTTTTTATCGGATGATTTCTACCTCGGACATATTGTAGTCTTGCTGTTTTTGAAACATGACTTCCAGAAGGCCATCCTTATAGACGGCTTTTGTTCCTTTGCGTTTGACTAAACAAGGAAGGTTTACTTTTTTCGGATGATCTGATCTTGGGAAGTTTTCCAACCATAATTCGTGAGATGTGTGTTTGATTCTTACTTGTTCCAGCCATTCTTCGCTGATTGGCACCTTTACAAACACATGGTCTGCGGTTTCGAATATATCAATATCAGGTTTGACATCAGGTTTTGCATCAGGTTTGGCGGGCTGTTCTTTTTGGGGGAGAGGATCGCGGAAAGGAAATTGAGCCGCATAATCACTTCCGAACACACTTTCCATCACACGATTGACATACGTTTCAACTTCTTTCGGATCAGCTTTTTTTAATGCTTCTTTAGAAAATTGATTGTGGAAAGGAAAGTACTTGTTCCACTCAAACATTGTCTTCACATCCTTTCTTCACGGACAAAATAGTATATGCCCGCCAGATCTTTCACGTGATATAATATAAGATGCTCTAAAGAAAGGCAGGGATATAAATGCAATATTCAGAAACAAAAAAAGGCGTTATTTACACAGCCGTTTCCTTTATCATGTGGGGCCTGTTTCCGCTCTATTGGAAGCTTCTCGAACAGCTGCCGGCTCTTGATATTTTGGCTCATCGTATTATATGGTCTTTTGTTTTTATGTGTATCGTACTTTTTTTCTTGCGGCAATGGAAAATAGGATGGCAGGAGCTGCGCTCTCTGAAAAAGAACGGAGGGATCCTCTCTTTATTTCTTGCTTCTATCCTGATTTCGATCAACTGGTTTGTATACATATGGGCTGTAAACCATGGCTTTTTGCTTGAGGCTAGTCTTGGCTATTACATTAATCCGCTTGTATCAGTGCTCCTTGGGATTTTATTTTTAAAGGAAAAACTGAATCGCCTGCAATTAGTGGCCGTTTCGATTGCGGCAGCCGGTGTCATCATCTCGGCGTTCCAATACGGCTCCATTCCTTATGTTGCGCTTCTCCTCGCATTCAGCTTTGGGCTGTACGGGTTAAGCAAAAAAAGAACAAGCCTGCCGAGCGCCATCGGTTTAACGCTGGAAACATTCATGATTATGCCGATTGCATTAGGGTATTTGCTGTTCAGCGGACATGTTCAGCCAGCGGGTGCAGAAAGCGGAGGGACGTGGCTGCTTCTCTTTTTGGCCGGTGTGTTTACGGCTTTGCCGCTCTTATTGTTTGCGGAAGGAGCGAAACGGCTGCCACTGTATCAAGTCGGTATCTTACAATATATTGCGCCGACCATTACCCTTCTGATCGGGCTGTTTGTTTACAATGAGCCATTTTCAAGCTCGAAGGCTTTTACATTCAGCTGTATATGGGCTGCGCTGATCTTGTTTACGTTTTCACAAGTGAAGTGGAAACGGGCGTCAAAAAGCCATTGAGGCCTTTGGCTTTTCAGCTGATGCATATATTATGTATAATCATTTCATGTATGTAAGACATAAAGGAGCAAGACGATGGACAATGATAAAGAGATAGTGAAAGCCTATGCTTCACTTTGGAATAACCGATCTCTCGCACATGATGACGCAGAAGCGGTAGCAGAGGCGATTGATCTTGAGCTCTTGGATAAACGAACACATCCAAGACTCCGAAAACCGATGCTGGAAAAATATTTTGCCGCGATTCAGCGCATTGTGAATTCACAGCTCGAACCGGCTGTGAAATATCAGCTGGTCAAATTACATACAGAACGTGCAGAGTATTTAAAACAAGAAAGAGGGGAGCAATCATGAAAGCGATCATAAAAGAAGATGTGCAAGCATCTTTAGAACGATATGCGGACCGCCCTGTATATATCCACTTAGAAACCACCACAGGTTCTTATTCAGCGCACTTAAATGAAAAGAACATGACGGTTGTTGCGTATATCCGCAATGCAAAAGTCACTTATCATCAGGCAAAAATCAAAGGCAACGGGCCTTACCGCGTTGGCTTGAAAACAGAAGAAGGCTGGATTTATGCTGAAGGCTTGACTGAATACACGGTAGATGAAGAAAACCGTTTATTAATGGCGGGACACCTGCCGGGCGGTAAACTGGCTATTTCTCTGCAAATCAGCGAAAAACCGTTCACAGTTTAAAGAAAAGGGTGAATAATAATGAAAGAACATGTACTAGTAATCCTGCCTCACCCTGATGATGAATCATATGGAGTGGCAGGCCTCATTGCCTTAAACAGAAAAAAAGACATTCCCGTTACGTATGCCTGCGCCACTTTAGGTGAAATGGGCAGAAATATGGGCGATCCATTTTTCGCGAACCGGGAAACGTTGCCGCTATTAAGAAAACAAGAGCTCATCAATGCTTGCAAAGAAATGGATATCAATGACCTTCGTATGCTTGGACTCCGTGACAAAACGCTCGAATTTGAAGACGATGAGTATTTAGCTGATATCATGGAAGAGATCATAGATGATGTAAAACCAAGTTTAATTGTCACATTTTATCCCGGACACGGTGTGCACCCTGACCATGATGCATGCGGGGAAGCGGTTATCCGTGCATTATATCGCAAAAAGAAAGAAGACCGTCCGCGTACAATCTGCATGGCCATTACCCGCAACAGAGAAGAGGTTCTCGGCGAAGCTGATGTCGTACTTGATATCAAAGAAGTAGCTGATATTAAAATGAATGCGTTAAGAGCTCACCGCACACAAACAGAAGGCATGCTCAGAGAGCTTGAAGAGAAATTGAAAAATAATGAACCTGTTATGGCAACATGGTTTGAAGAAGAAATATATTGGACGTATCAATGGAATGATTAATCAAAAAGGTATAAGGCCTTAAGCCTTATACCTTTTTTAATTTTAAGTCCGATGCAATTGCTGAAGCGAGAGTGGATCTCAAGGAAATACCTTCGAAAGACAAACCTAGCTGAACCGCTGTTTGCGCGATTTCCGGACGGATTCCAGACAAAGTTGAAGAAACACCGATTAAACGAAGCGCCTCAATCAGACTGAACAGCTGATGGGCAACCATCGTATCAATCACAGCTACTCCTGATAAATCAATATACAGTTGTGTCACCTTTTTTTTCGCACATTGATGCAGTGTGTTTTCCATAATCAGCTTGGCGCGGACTGTATCAATATCTCCGATTAAAGGCAGCAGTCCGACGCTGTGAAACAGCACGATGACCGGAGCGCTCAATTCAGTAATCATATCTTTTTGGGCCTGAAGCTGAAGGCTTGTGTTTTTGTACATTTCTTCTATAAAAATATGAATCACAAGATCAAACGCTTTTATAAGGGCGTGATACAGGTCTTCGGCTTCTTCGTTTTTCACAGTATCCTGATTGAGATGGACAAATTCTTTCACATAGGAAACATATAAATCTCTCACTCTGACAAACTCCCGAATAATATAGTGGATAGGAGTTTTTAAATGCTCTTGATCCTGTGTGACTTCAAAAGCCCATTCTTTCAGTATAGGCAAGTATACGTCCTCATCATCTATAAAAATACGGTTTATTTTATAGTTAAAGGCAAGATTCTGGCTCTTTAAATTGTGAATGACAACAGGGTCTGTTGAGGCATAAATGGAATTGGGGTCAGTCTCCTCGATTGTTTCATACCACGTTGAACTGATGGTTTCCGCATGCTGGGAAAGATACTCGAATAATTTTTTGTTTTTTGCCATGATTGATCACCTCTTTTAAATGTGTTGTTTTTGCGAATAACGTTTTTGCAGTTTTGCCAGCCTGAAAAATAGCCCAACTGCTCCGGCGGCGAGTCCTGCTATTAATCCAATCCAATAGCCGAATGCACCGAGGCTTGTAAACGTACCGACCATATAACCGACCGGAAGGCCAATGACCCAGTAAGAGACAAAAGCGGCCGCAAGCGTATAGTTCACATCTTTGTACCCTCTGAGTGCTCCCTGGATCGGTGCGGCAACAGCATCGGAAAGCTGAAAAAATAGCGCATAAATTAAAAAGTGCTGTGTCAGCCGGAGCACATCGGGGTCAGAAGTGTACATGCCCGCAATTTGCTCTCTGAATAAAAGGATACAGGCGGCAGTGAACAAAGAAAAGCCGATTGCCATCATGATGCCGATTAAGCTATATGAGCGTGCATCCTTAAAACGGGCTGCACCCGCTTCAAACCCGACAACAATTGTTAGAGCCATGGACACGCTGAGCGGCAGCATATATAAAAGAGACGCAAAATTCATGGCTGCCTGGTGGGACGCGATGGTCACTGTATGAAAATGGCTCATTAGAAGCGTGACAGCTGCGAAAATGCTCGTTTCAAAAAACACGGCGAACCCAATAGGCAGCCCGATTTTGAGCAAATTTTTGCATGCTTTCCAAGAGAACTTATACATGGTAAGGAAAATCCCGTATTCAGAAAACGGTGCGTTTTTATGAATAATGAAAAAACTGATGATGCAGATACACCAATAAGTTAAAGCGGATGCCAGCCCCGCGCCGACACCCCCAAGTGCCGGCATTCCGAACTTCCCGAAGATAAATACATAATTCAATACAAAATTGATCGGAAGAGAACTGAGTGTAATCATCATGGTGACTCTCGTTTTTCCTAATGAGTCGATGAATGATCTCAACACGGTGTAAACAAATAAAGGGAAAATTCCCAGTGATAAAAAGCCTAAAAAGTGTTTAGCAATCTGATGCACGTGAATATCAAGGTTCAATCGGCCAAGAATAAGGTCAACTGCAGCATATCCAATCAATAAAACGGCGATGCTAAGTAGCGCGGCCACGTATACAGCCTGTAAAACAGTAAAGGGGATCTTCTGTTTTTTCTCTGCGCCTAATAGCTGAGCGACAATCGGGGTGACCGCCATTAATATACCTGCAAGTCCTGTGTAAACAGGGGTCCAAAGGCTTGAGCCAATCGCGACACCCGCTAAATCAGCGGGGCTGACTTTCCCTGACATCACCGTATCTAGAAAAGTCATAAGAGAAAGCCCCGCCTGGGTAATGAATATCGGTATTAAAATGTGCAAGAGCTGTTTGATTTTTTCCCGGGCATTTTGAGTTTCTTTCATACATTGATCTCCGTTTCTTTTTCATAACGAGAGAAATTATAACATTTTATGTATAAAAAGCAATGAACGCCGGGCCTATTCTTTTTTTGTCGGTTTCGTTTTTCTAAACATTTGGGCATAAATAAAAGAAAGCGAAATCACGCCTAAAAAGGTGCAAATATACTGAATGATTCTTTCGATTTCCATTCTTTACATCCCTCCTTTACCAATAGAATGTGCATCAATAAGATAAGCATTCGTGAAAAGTTGGAAATTTGAACAGGAGATGAAGATTATGCGCTATGAGCAGATATCAGAAAATGCGTTCAAGGGGAAAATACAGGTATACCTAGAGCAAATATTAGGTGATGCATCTCTAATCTTGAAAACGCTTCACGAAAAAGACCAGTGTCTCCTTTGTGAATTAGATGAATTAGGGCACATTTTTCAGGACATGCAGGGGATTGCATCCTCCTTTTATTTGCAATCATACATTGAGGAATTTACGCCGGCATTTATTGAGCTGGCCAAGGCGATTAAAGCCTTATCGGAACATAAGCATGGAGCTTTAATTGTGATTGAAAGAGCGGACCCGGTTGAACATTTTATTCAAAAAGGCACCTCCCTACACGCCGAGATCAGCTCTTCATTAATTGAAAGCATCTTTTTCCCCGGAAACCCTCTTCATGACGGCGCTTTGTTAGTGAGGGAAAACAAACTCGTGTCAGCAGCCAATGTGCTCCCGCTGACGACGAAGGAAGTGGATATCCATTTGGGAACCCGGCACCGGGCGGCTCTCGGTATGTCGGGCTATACGGATGCACTGGTGCTCGTGGTTTCAGAGGAAACAGGGAAGATGTCGTTTGCCAAAGACGGTGTATTATATCCGTTAATTTCACCAAGAACGTAAAAATAATAAAAAGGGCCTGATTAAGAATCCTATCATGAGACAAAATGACTGAATTCGCATCTTTATTAAAGCATTCGCTTCAAGCTGAATGCTTTTTGTCTTGAAGACAGGGAATATAAACTGGTAGAAAAGTTATATATGATGAATATTAATTAAGTGAAATACTTTACCTGTTTATGCATTTATAGTACCGTATAAAATATTACATAAATTCTCAAAGGAAGGGTGCTGCCGCATGGCTAATGTATTAATGATCGGTTTCCCCGGTGAAGGGCATATTAATCCCTCTATCGGTGTGATGAAGGAGCTGAAATCCCGGGGAGAAAACATTACGTACTACGCAGTGAAGGAATATAAAGAAAAAATCACAGCTCTTGATATAGAGTTTCGTGAGTATCATGATTTCAGAGGAGATTACTTCGGGAAAAACGCAACCGGCGATGAAGAAAGAGATTTCACAGAAATGCTCTGCGCTTTTTTGAAAGCCTGTAAGGATATCGCGACTCATATTTATGAGGAAGTCAAACATGAATCGTATGATTATGTCATATATGATCACCATCTTCTCGCGGGTAAAGTCATTGCCAACATGCTGAAGCTGCCAAGATTTTCATTGTGTACAACCTTTGCGATGAATGAGGAATTTGCGAAGGAAATGATGGGAGCGTACATGAAAGGATCACTTGAAGATTCGCCTCATTATGAATCATACCAGCAGCTTGCAGAAACTTTAAATGCTGATTTTCAAGCAGAGATCAAGAAGCCATTTGATGTTTTTTTAGCTGATGGTGACTTGACAATTGTCTTTACATCAAGGGAATTTCAGCCACTGGCTGAGCAATTTGGCGAGCGATATGTATTTGTCGGTCCTTCCATTACAGAAAGAGCCGGAAACAATGATTTCCCATTTGATCAGATTGACAATGAAAACGTGCTGTTTATTTCAATGGGAACCATTTTTAATAATCAAAAGCAGTTTTTTAATCAATGCCTTGAAGTGTGTAAGGACTTTGACGGTAAAGTTGTGCTTTCCATCGGCAAGCATATTAAAACAAGTGAGTTAAACGACATTCCGGAGAATTTCATTGTACGCCCGTATGTCCCTCAGCTTGAGATCTTGAAAAGAGCCAGCTTATTTGTGACCCACGGCGGAATGAACAGCACAAGTGAAGGTTTGTATTTTGAAACCCCGCTCGTTGTCATTCCGATGGGAGGCGACCAATTTGTTGTCGCAGATCAGGTAGAAAAAGTCGGCGCAGGAAAAGTAATTAAAAAGGAAGAATTGTCTGAAAGCCTACTGAAAGAGACGATACAAGATGTAATGAATAATCGTTCGTATGCTGAAAAGGCAAAAGAAATTGGACAATCACTGAAAGCGGCAGGCGGCTCTAAAAAAGCGGCCGATAGCATTCTTGAAGCTGTAAAACAAAAAACTCAATCAGCAAACGCATAGTGTAAAAGCCTGTTCTTATCGAAAGAACAGGCTTTTTGCCATTTCATAAGAATGCAGAGGAAGGGATTTGATACGCCGATAGAGAATTGATTAGAAAAATAGACAAGAAAGGAGGAGAAACTGCTTCGTTCATCAATAGAAAACCATCATTTTACCCTCACTTAAATAGTTCCTTAGACTTTCGAAAAACATATCGTGCTTATGTAAAATGTTAGATGTTTATTTGAAGGTTTAAAGGTCGAACGATGCTGAAAATGCTGCGCCAAATGTTTGAAAAGGGTTTAACTTGCTGAAAAATTGACGATAAAACAGTTGTGTGCCATTTTTGGAAACAAAATACTAGCTGTTTTTACAAAAAAAACAGTTTAGGAGGTTGAATGAATGAAAAAGAAGATTGTAGCCGGCTTGGCTGTTTCTGCAGTTGTTGGGTCGTCGATGGCCGCAGCACCCGCGGAAGCAAAAACGATAAAAGTAAAAAGCGGTGACTCTCTTTGGAAACTTTCCCGCCAGTATGATACGACAATATCAGCTCTGAAATCCGAAAACAAATTGAAATCAACGGTGCTTTATGTCGGACAAAGTCTTAAGGTTCCTGAAAGCAGCAAAAAAAGCACGACATCCCCATCTAATTCAAGCAAAACGTCAACATACACAGTTGCATATGGTGATTCCCTATGGATGATTGCTAAAAATCATAAAATGAGTGTTTCTGAGCTTAAAAGCTTAAACAGCCTGAGCAGTGACCTGATTCGTCCGGGGCAAAAGCTTAAGATCAAAGGGACAAGCAGTTCAAGCGGATCAAATGGATCAAAGAAAAACAGCGGTTCCAATTCTTCAGGTTCTTCAAAAAGTACATATACGGTCAAGCTTGGTGACTCACTGTGGAAAATCGCAAACAGCTTAAATATGACTGTAGCCGAATTAAAAACCTTAAATGGCTTAACATCAGATACACTTTATCCTAAACAGGTGCTCAAAATAAAAGGAAGCAGTTCGCCTAAGAACGGAAACAGCGGTTCCAAAAAGCCGTCAAACTCCAATCCCTCAAAAACAACGACGTACAAGGTAAAAGCAGGCGATTCGCTGTGGAAAATTGCAAATCGGCTCGGAGTCACTGTCCAAAGCATCCGTGATAAAAACAATTTATCATCGGATGTGCTGCAAATCGGGCAGGTTCTGACTATTTCTGGAACATCAAAATCTAATCCTTCACATCCGACAAAGCCAACAAAGCCAAAAGATAACTCAGGGTCAAACATTCAAATAGGCTCGAAGATTGACAGAATGATCACGGAAGCGAAAAAATATGTCGGAGTGCCTTACCGATGGGGCGGAAACACGCCTGCCGGTTTTGATTGCAGCGGCTTCATTTATTACCTCATTAATAATGTATCATCTATATCAAGATTGAGTACGGCAGGATATTGGAATGTCATGCAGAAAGTCAGCCAGCCGTCAGTAGGAGACTTTGTCTTCTTTACCACATATAAATCCGGCCCGTCTCATATGGGGATTTATCTAGGCGGCGGTGATTTTATTCATGCAAGCTCATCGGGCGTCGACATTTCCAATCTCAGCAATTCGTATTGGAAACAGCGGTACTTGGGCGCAAGAAGTTATTTTTAAAAATGAGTATGACAAAAAGCCTTTTATAGGCTTTTTTGTTTATACCAGACAATGATTGACCACACTGTTAGAAAAAACAAGGGGGAGACAGTATGCACCGTCTCTTGCTGTTGATGATGCTGACGGCACTGGGAGTTGCCGGATGCGGACAAAAAAAACCTCCAGACCCTCCTAACCGGGTGCCGGAAAAAAAAGTGGTTGAAACGTCAGCGTTTGGTCATCATGTCCAACTGGTCAATCGTGAAGGGAAAGCAGTCGGTTTTATAGAGATCAAAGAATCAGATGATGAAGGCCTCGATATTCATATTTCCGCAAACAGCCTGCGTCCAGGTGCTTCTCTCGGTTTTCATATTTATGAGAAAGGTTCTTGTATCAGGCCGGATTTTGAATCAGCGGGCGGTCCCTTTAATCCGCTGAACAAAGAACACGGCTTCAACAATCCGATGGGGCATCATGCCGGAGATCTGCCGAACCTTGAAGTCGGTGCTGATGGAAAGGTAGATGTCATAATGAATGCGCCTGACACTTCACTGAAAAAAGGAAGTAAACTAAATATTCTCGACGAGGACGGAAGTGCATTTATTATTCATGAACAAGCGGACGATTATCTGACAAACCCAAGCGGCAATTCCGGTGCGCGTATTGTCTGCGGAGCCCTTTTGGGAAATAACGAGAAGCAGTAATATCATCCAAGCCCTTTTGTATTGAGCATACAGGGGCTTTTTTAGTATACTCGTTAATGGAATATGAATAGGAAAGGGAATCTGTCTATGACAACTCAACTACAGCACTTAACATTGCCGGAAGATATACAACAAAAGCTTTTATCATATAAAGAGCAGCCTATTTCCCCGGAGTTTCAATCGCTTATAGGAACATCAGGCTATGAGGCGGAGGATGAAGCCATTTTATTTGACGCCATTATTGCATTAGCCATGGGGAAAAATGTCCTGCTGAAAGGGCCTACAGGTTCAGGAAAAACAAAGTTGGCAGAAACATTGTCCAGCTATTTTCATAAACCGATGCACAGTGTCAACTGTTCAGTCGACTTGGACGCTGAGGCATTGGTCGGTTATAAAACGATTGAAAATCAATCTGGCCAGGCGACAATCGAGTTTGTTTCAGGACCTGTTACAAAGGCAATGAAGGAAGGCCATTTTCTTTATATAGATGAAATCAATATGGCGAAGCCGGAAACACTGCCTATTTTAAACGGTGTATTAGATTACAGAAAAATGATGACAAATCCGTTTACAGGCGAGGTCATACGGGCTAAAAGCGGTTTCGGAGTCATTGCAGCCATCAATGAAGGCTATGTCGGAACTGTTCCTCTGAATGAAGCGTTGAAAAACCGTTTTGTCATCATTGATGTGCCTTATATTAAAGGCGAGCTGCTGAAACAAGTGCTCATGTCTCAGTCAGCCCTGAAAGACGATAAATTGATTGACAGATTTATCACGCTTTCCTCTGACTTGATCGTTCAGGCCAATAACGGACAGGTGTCTGAAGAAGCGGCGTCCATCAGAGCTTTAATCGATACATGTGATTTAGCTGCTTATATTCCGCCGCGTCGTGCCATTGAGCGAGGAATTGTAGAAAAGCTTGATGATGATCGGGAAAAAGCGGCCGTCCGAAATATTGCAGAAACTCTGTTTGAATGAGGGGGCTGCGATGAAATTTATCAAATTTAACGACAGCACGATTGATTCATTTTTATTTATGATGCTGACTGATTTGGCCAAAACACTCACCAAGAGTGAAGCGGTAGAAGTGGAGTATGGCGTTCAGTCCTATTACAATCCATTTGAAAAGAAAATCTATATGAGCCACTTTTGGAAAGACAGGGCAGCTGAGGACATGGAAGCGGGTCTGAAAAGCGACGTCTACCTGCGTTCAGTCGGAACAAGATATAGCTCGCTGCATGAGTTTGCGAACTTTTTGAATGATACCCATCGTCATCTCACCTTTAAAAGTTTTGCCAAGCAGCTCTTTATGCTGCTTGAAGACATTAGGATCGAAGAATGCATCAAACGTGAGCGTCCGGGTACGAAACATGTATTTGCGAAGCGAAAAGACATGTACAGAAAACATTTCTCAACCCAGCTGACCTTAAATTTGGAACGAAGCATTTTTACCGATGCGCTCTTTTGCGCGATCTATGTCAAGCTCACAGCGGAATCGCCGCTCGAGACCCTTCCATCCATGCGTGAAGATATCGATCTGATGCGCCCGTTTATTGAGCAGCAGCTCTTGCGTGTGTATGAAGCAGATTCGACACGGCAGGTTCTGAAAATTGTTGAGGACCTCATGGACGGACTTGAAGAGGTACTCGATAAAGACATGTTGAACACCTACTTCTTTTTGCCTGAGCTTGATTACGCAAAAGCTGCAGAACAGCCGTTATTTGAAGAAGAGAAAAAAGCGCCGAAGCTGAGTGATGACATCACGCTTCCAAAACAATCAGACGGTGATGAGGATATCCATGAAGAAGAAATGCCGACATGGCACCGGGAAACAGAAGCACCGTCTAAAAGCTTCCTTCAATTTGATATTGAACACGGCGCAAAATCAGATTTAGGAAAAGATGCTTCAAGGGAAGGCGACGATGGAGATCAGGCCCTTGGCTCTGTTCAAGGATCAGCCAGACAAACGAAACGGAAAGACTATTCCAAGCTGGAAGCGCTGGAGTCCCAAAAAGACCAGCCGAACGGAGCGGGTATGGCTGACGGCAAAGAAAATAAATATGCATTTCCAATTTATAAAGAACCGCAGCCGGCAACCAGTGAAGTAGAGCTTTCTTATAAACAGCAGGCAAAAACGATTGAATCGTATCAAAAGCGTTTGAAACAAATGATTCAAAAAACGCTGGAGCATAAAAAAACATTGCCGAGAACAGACCTTCATGCCGGGAGACTGAACAATAAGCTTCTTCGTTACTTCACTGAGCGAAATCCGCGCCTGTTCTACAAAAAGCAAGAACCATCTTCAGAAATCGACGCAGTTTTTACATTGCTGGTCGATTGTTCAGCCAGCATGTTCGACAAAATGGACGAAACAAAACGAGGAATCGTGCTGTTTCACGAAGCGTTGAAATCGGTAGCGGTTCCGCATCAGATTGTCGGTTTCTGGGAGGACACAAATGATGCGACCGAAACAAGCCAGCCAAACTATTTCAATACGGTTATTCCCTTCCAATCATCATTAAGACAAGATTCTGGACCGGCCATTATGCAGCTTGAGCCAGAAGAAGATAACCGTGACGGGTACGCAATTAGGCAGATGACGAAAAAAATGCTGCATCGCAGCGAGGCGCAAAAGTTCTTAATTGTTTTCTCAGATGGAGAGCCGGCCGCATTTGGCTACGAACAAAATGGGATCGTTGATACAAGTGAGGCGGTTATCGAAGCCCGAAAAAGAGGAATAGAAGTGATAAATGTTTTTCTCTCCAACTCAGAAATAGAAGAATCGCAAATGAAGACGATCCAGGATATGTACGGAAAATTCAGTATATTTGTCCCGGATGTTGATCAGCTACCGGATGTTTTGTATCCGCTGCTGAAAAAACTGCTTCATAAAAGCATAGGATAGCCCTTAATCCTATGCTTTTTGGCGTTTGTTTTTTCGAATGATTAAATTTTTTGTTTTTTATAAAGGTTTTTTACTATTTTGTGAACAATCAAGGTAGAATCAAATTGCAAACAGTGGTAAAATATCGTTGGAAGCGTTTTTATTACATAATTTTGGACACAGCGTTCGAAAGTTATTTCAAGATAGTGAATCAATCACTTGATTATTTAAGTTGGGGGTAATATTCAAATGTTTCAAAATAGTATGAAACAACGAATGAATTGGGAAGATTTTTACGGTCCGAACCTCGGCTATGCGCTGGAGCTTTACGATCAGTATACCCAGGATCCGAACAGCATTGACCCGGATTTGAAGGAAATGTTCGACGAGCTCGGTGCTCCGCCAAGCGATATAAAAGAGGCCTCGGGAACAAAAGAAAAGGGACGTGTTACAGCCGATCTGATTCAAAAGATCGCATCCGCAGTCAGACTTGCAGAAGATATCCGAACCTATGGCCATTTGAACGCTTCCGTCAATCCGCTCAGAAAGGATGAGAAAAAGAGCGAACTTTTTCCATTATCCGATTACGGGCTAACAGAAGAGGAAATAAAAGCAATACCTGCGTCTGTCATCTGCAAAGACGCTCCTAAAAACATTTCGAACGGTTTAGAAGCCATTCAGTATTTACGAAATACGTATAAAAGAACGATCTCATTTGAATTTGACCATGTGCATGACTTCAAAGAGCGCGAGTGGCTGACAAGAAAGATTGAATCTGGCGAGCTGTTCCAGAAGAACTCAGCTGAAAAGCTGTCAGCTGTGCTGGAAAGATTGACAGAAGTAGAGGGCTTTGAGCAGTTTTTGCACCGCACATTCGTCGGGCAGAAGCGCTTTTCCATTGAGGGTCTGGACGCTCTTGTTCCAGTGCTTGATGACATTATTGCACAATCTGTCAAATCAGGCACGACAAGTGTCAACATCGGGATGGCGCACAGGGGACGCCTGAATGTCTTGGCACATGTGCTCGGCAAACCGTATGAAATCATCTTCTCTGAATTCCAGCATGCGCCGAACAAAGATCTTGTACCGTCTGAGGGATCCATTGGAATCAGCTACGGATGGACAGGGGATGTCAAATACCATTTGGGGGCGAATCGGGAGCTTCAAGACGCTGAAACAAAATCAGCGCGCATTACGTTAGCGAACAACCCGAGCCACTTGGAATTTATCAATCCGATTGTTGAAGGCAGCACAAGAGCGGCACAGGAAACGCGAACACAAAGCGGATACCCGGTACAAGATGAAACAAAATCGCTGGCCATTTTAATCCATGGAGATGCTGCATTCCCTGGGGAAGGAATTGTAGCTGAAACATTGAATTTAAGCTCTTTAAAAGGGTATCAAGTAGGCGGTGCGATTCATATTATCGCCAATAACATGATCGGATTCACAACAGAAAGCGCTGAATCCAGATCGACAAAATATGCCAGTGACCTGGCCAAGGGTTATGAAATTCCGATTGTTCACGTGAATGCGGACGATCCTGAAGCTTGTCTCTCAGCTGTTAAGTTTGCAGTCGAATACCGAAAAACATTCAACAAGGATTTTCTGATTGATTTGATCGGGTACAGACGCTATGGACACAACGAAATGGATGAACCGTCAACCACTCAGCCAATGCTGTATGATGCTGTCAGAAAGCATCCGACAGTCAAACAAATTTTCGCTGAAAAGCTGGTAAAAGAAGGCGTGCTTACCGAGGAAGTCGTTCAAAACATCGAAAAATCGGTAACGAAGCGCATTGAGGATGCATATCAGAAAGTTCCGTCTAAAAAGGAACACACTGCCTGTGAAATTGAACTTCCAGAGCCTGTATCAAACGGTTTCCCAGATGTGGACACTTCGATTGATTTTGATGTGCTCCGCAAGCTGAATGGCGAATTGATCAACTGGCCGGAGTCATTTAATGTTTTCGGCAAGCTAAAACGCATTTTAGAAAGACGCGCCAAGGCGTTCGATGATGACAGAAAAGTGGAATGGTCTTTGGCAGAATCACTCGCGTTTGCTTCAATTTTGAAAGACGGAACACCGATTCGTTTAACAGGACAGGATTCCGAGCGCGGAACGTTCGCCCAAAGAAACCTTGTGCTTCATGACAGTGAGACGGGCAAAGAATTTGTGCCGCTTCATCACTTATCTGACTGCAGCACATCATTTGCTGTTCATAACAGCCCGCTGTCTGAAGGATCGGTTCTCGGTTTTGAATACGGCTATAACGTGCATTCACCGGAAACGCTTGTTTTGTGGGAAGCACAGTACGGAGATTTTGCCAACGCTGCTCAAGTGTATTTTGACCAATTTATTTCTGCCGGACGCGCGAAATGGGGCCAAAAATCCGGATTAGTCATGCTGCTCCCGCACGGTTACGAGGGACAGGGGCCTGAGCACTCAAGCGGAAGAATCGAGCGATTCCTGCAGCTTGCAGCGGAAAACAACTGGACGGTTGCCAACCTGACAAGCGCGGCACAGTATTTCCATATTTTAAGAAGACAGGCTAAAATGCTGCTTCGTGAAGAAATCAGACCGCTCGTCATTATGACGCCGAAGAGCCTTCTTCGCAACCCAAATACGGTGTCGGAAGTGCAGGAGCTCAGCGAAAGCCGCTTCCAGCCTGTTTATGAACAGTCGGGACTTTCTCATGACTATGAAAAAGTAACCAGACTTGTCTTATCCAGCGGTAAAGTGTCTATAGACATCAGTGATCATTTTAATAAGTTAGAAGACGGTAAAGAGTGGCTTCACATTGCGAGAATCGAACAGCTGTATCCATTCCCGGCAAAAGGAGTCAAAGAATTATTTGCAAAACTTCCGAACCTGAAAGAAATCGTTTGGGTGCAGGAAGAGCCGCAGAACATGGGGGCTTGGGGTTATATCAGCCCGTATTTGACAGAGATTGCACCAGAGGGAGTAAGCGTTCAATATATTGGACGAAGAAGACGATCCAGCCCTGCAGAGGGAGATCCGACAGTTCATAAAAAAGAACAGGAACGTATTGTATCTGATAGCTTGACTCGCAAAAACTAAGGGGGAAATGAAAAAATGGCGGAAATTAAGGTACCTGAATTAGCAGAATCAATCTCAGAAGGAACAATAGCCCAATGGTTAAAGCAGCCTGGTGACTATGTAGAACAGGGTGAATATCTGCTTGAACTAGAAACGGATAAAGTGAATGTTGAATTGACAGCAGAAGAATCGGGTGTACTTCAAGAGGTATTGAAAGATTCGGGTGATACCGTCCAGGTCGGAGAAATTATCGGTACGATTTCAGAAGGCGCGGGTGAAAGTTCTGCCCCTGCTCCTACAGAGAAAGCAGAAAGCAAGGAAAGCGTAAAAGAAGAGAAACAGGCTGAACCAGCTGCACAAGAGGTGAGCGAGGAAGCACAATCTGAAGCAAAATCAAGAACAATTGCTTCTCCGTCGGCCCGTAAGCTGGCGAGAGAAAAAGGAATTGACCTGTCTCAAGTTCCAACTGGAGATCCGCTTGGAAGAGTGCGCAAGCAGGATGTCGAAGCGTACGAAAAACCGGCATCAAAACCAGCTCCTCAGCAAAAGCAGCAGCCTCAGGCTCAAAAAGCACAGCAAAGCTTTGAAAAACCTGTTGAAGTGCAAAAAATGTCACGCCGCAGACAAACGATTGCAAAACGCCTTGTAGAGGTGCAGCAAACATCGGCGATGCTGACTACATTTAATGAAGTGGACATGACGGCTGTTATGAATCTCAGAAAACGCCGCAAAGATCAATTCTTTGAGCAAAATGAAGTGAAGCTCGGCTTTATGTCTTTCTTCACGAAAGCGGTCGTGGCTGCATTGAAAAAATATCCGCTGTTGAATGCAGAAATTCAAGGCGATGAGTTGATCGTTAAAAAATTCTACGATATCGGAATCGCTGTTGCTGCTGATGAAGGCCTTGTCGTTCCGGTTGTGCGGGATGCGGATCGCCTGACATTTGCAGGAATCGAAAAAGAGATCGGCGAGCTTGCGAAAAAAGCAAGAAACAATAAATTAACCCTTAGCGAGCTTCAGGGGGGCTCCTTCACGATTACAAACGGAGGGACTTTCGGTTCATTGATGTCAACTCCAATTTTAAACAGCCCGCAAGTCGGTATACTGGGCATGCATAAGATTCAGCTGCGCCCTGTAGCCATTGATGAAGAGCGTTTCGAAAACCGTCCGATGATGTATATCGCTTTATCTTATGATCACCGAATTGTAGACGGTAAAGAAGCGGTTGGTTTCCTCGTGACAATCAAAAATTTACTGGAAGATCCTGAACAGCTTTTATTAGAAGGATAATAAAAAAGGGTACATCACGATAAAGTGATGTACCTTTTTTGATGCATATTTAAAGTGATAGATTGCTGCTTTTGGATCTAGCTTGTTTCTTTTTCACTTTTTTTGACCAATATGTTGCAAGCATAGAACCTGAAAGGTTATGCCACACACTGAATATTGCGCTTGGTACGGCAGATAGCGGTGAGAAATGAGCCGTGGCAAGTGCAGCCCCAAGCCCGGAGTTTTGCATGCCGACTTCGATTGCAATCGCTTTTTGAGACGGGTAATCCATTTTTAAAAGCTTTGCACAAAGAAACCCCAGTAAATAACCGATACCGTTATGCAGGATAACAACTGAAAAAATGAGCAACCCCGATTGAAGCAGATTTTCCCGATTGCCGCTGACGACAGCTGAGACAATCGCAACGATGCCAATGACAGAAACAAGCGGAAGGGCATGTACGGCTTTTGCCACTTGTTTTTTGAAAAACATTTTGACAATCAGACCTGCAATGATCGGAAATAAAACCGCCTGTAAGATTGAGATAAACAAAGACCCCGGCGAGACAGGAAGCCATTCTTTGGCAAACAGCATAATCAACAACGGTGTTACAACAGGTGCCAATAAGGTAGAAATTGTCGTAACCGCAACAGAAAGGGCAGTATTTCCTTTTGCTAAGAATGTCATAACATTAGATGCAGTTCCCCCGGGACAGCAGCCGACAAGAATAACACCAACTGCGATTTCAGCTGGAAGATGAAGCCCAAATGCGAGGCCGAAAGCAACGAGCGGCATGATCGTATACTGAGCTATTACTCCAATAATAACTTGCCAAGGCTTTCTGACCAGCTCTTTGAAATCATCGGCTTGCAGTGTAAGGCCCATCCCAAACATGATAATGCCAAGAAAAATCGTAATATAAGAACTGATCCACGTAAATAAAGATGGGAAAGAAAATCCCAGCACTGCAAAAACAATGACCCATATGCCAAAGGTTTGTCCTGCAAAATGACTTATTTTTCTAATGATGTCCATAAAAACACTCCTAACACACTTATCAAGAACTTCAGCAGAAATTCTTACAAATTTCATAACATTCTCTTATTATAAATAATTTTCTGAATAATTCAATATTAGTTTTTGGCAGATGTCTATAGATATATGATGTAAACTAATTAAAATGTTCTTGACTATATAGGAAGATATTCTTACAATGAACCTTTATAATGGTTAGATCAAATAGGAGTGATACGGTGAAGGAAGCAAATCAATGGTCTTCGAAGCTCGGCTTTATTTTAGCCGCGGCAGGATCAGCTATCGGGCTTGGTGCGATATGGAAATTCCCATATGTTGCCGGAACCAGCGGAGGAGGCGCATTTTTACTTATTTTTATTTTATTTACGGTTTTAATCGGACTGCCTTTATTGTTAGGTGAATTCATCATAGGCAGAAGAACACAGAAAGATGCCGTTCAGTCCTATAAAACACTTGCTCCAGGAACGAAGTGGCATTGGATCGGTTATTTAGGCATGGTGACGTGCTTTATTCTTCTATCTTTCTACAGTGTCGTAGGCGGATGGATTTTAATTTATATTATAAAAGGCTTCACTGGCGGTTTATCGCAAACATCTGGTTTTGATACGATATTTGCAAGTACCATTTCAAATCCTTATTTGGCTGTAGGAGGCCAGCTGCTCTTTATGGTGGTAACAATTTTAGTTGTTGCAAAAGGGGTAAGCAGCGGAATTGAAAAAGCAAGCCAAGTATTAATGCCGGCGCTTTTTCTATTATTCATCATTTTAATGGTGCGTTCGGTTACACTTGATGGCGCGATGGAAGGAATCAAATTTTTCCTCATGCCTGATTTAACTGCAATTGATGCCAATACCATTTTATATGCAATGGGACAATCCTTTTTCTTATTAAGTGTCGGTGTATCTGTCATGGTAACGTATAGCGCTTATTTAGAGAAACAGGAAAATCTGGTACAGTCCGCTGTATCTGTAACTGTTATGAACATGCTTGTTGCTGTAATGGCCGGAATTGCGATTTTTCCAGCTGTCTTTTCATTCGGCCTCAAGCCAGACCAAGGCCCGGTTCTGTTATTTAACGTTCTGCCGACTGTGTTTAATCAAATGCCGTTCGGAATTATCTTTTTATTAGCATTTTTACTTCTATTTTTATTTGCTGCATTGACATCTGCTTTTTCAATGCTGGAAATTTTGGTCGCAGTACTGTCGAAAGGCGATATCAATAAGAGAAAACGATTCGCTTGGTTAGGCGGTATTGCTATTTTTATTGTCGGTGTGCCGTCTGCATTATCATACGGTGTCTTAAGTGACGTCACTATATTTCATCTGTCTATTTTTGATGCGGCTGACTATCTTGTGAGCAATATTTTAATGCCGTTAGGTGCGTTACTGATTTCGATTTTTGTTCCGCTAAAAATACCGAAACAGGATTTGTTTGACGAGCTGAAAAGCGGTTCCAATCTCAAACGAAAGTGGTTTGCGGTTTGGCTGCTGCTCATTCGATATTTATCTCCTGTTGCCATCATCATCGTGTTTTTGCATGTGATAGGCATTTTTTAATACACGAAGCCCCCGAGGAAAGGGGGCTTTTTTTAATAGAGCTTCCAAACGACTTCTTTTGCCTGCTCAAAACGTTTTTCAGCCTCGCGCCAATCCACGACATTCCACCAGTGATCGACATAGCTGGCCCGGTCATTTTTGTATTGCAAATAGTAGGCATGCTCCCATACGTCAAGCGGTAAAAGGGGGATCACATCCCATTGGCTAAAGAGCTGGTGTTTTTCTGCCGTTAAAATCTCCAGCCGTCCTGATCGAGGTGCCCAGACCAGAATGGCCCAGCCGACGCCTTCCACTTTTTTAGCGGCCTGGGTAAAATGTTCTTTAAAAGCGGAATAGCTTCCAAATGAAAGGTCTATCATTTGGAACAATGCCCCTGTAGGACGCCGTTTTCCGTTTGGATGCATAGAAAACCAAAAAATACTGTGCAAATAATGGCCTGCTCCATGGAACGCAAGCTCTCTTTCCCAATGAGTGATTAAGTCATAATTCTTTGTTGCTCTCACTTTTTTAAGCTCTGATTCTGCTTTGTTCAGGCCATCGACATAGCTTTGATGATGTTTTGTATGATGAAGGACCATAATATCGCGTGAAATATAAGGTTCTAAGGCGGAGTATTTGTAAGGAAGCTTTGGCAGCACGTGTTTCCCTATAGGGACATATGCGCGTCTTTCACTTGTATCATCTGATTCTGTAATATCCCGGTAAAGGGCAGCGGCCTGTTTATACCAATCTTCTTCTGTTGTTTGGTCATCTTCCAGAGCCTCAATCATCTTGTCGATTTGATCTTCAAACTGGTCAAGCTGTCCTCGCTTTTGAATCTGATCTTTCAGGGCTTCACACCAATTGAACATCTCCGTTTGATAAGATTCACGTTTCATTTGCTGTCTCCTTTTCAATAGAATCTAAATATTTCCCGACAGCCAGCAAAGAGAATACATATGGATAACTGTGATAGCGAATATAAAATTGCTTCGGCAATCCGATCCCTGCTGGATACGCGAGGCTATCGGCGCTATGCGAACTGCTGTCGGTAAGGTATTGCATGCCTTTCACAACTGACGGATGTTCGGAATTTTCATATGTGAGCAAAGCGTCTAAAGCCCAGGCCGTTTGTACAATGGTTCCTCTATGAAGCGGTACATATGTTTTGATTTCGGCGCTTTTGCAGGATTCTCCCCAGCTTCCGTCATCATTTTGTATGGATTTGAGCCAACGCAGAGCCTTTTGTATACCGGGATGCTTTCGGTCAACCCCGCATGCATGCATACCAGTAAGAGCAGCCCAAGTGCCGTAAATGTAGCAAACACCCCATCTGCCGTACCAAGACCCATTTTGTTCCTGATGTTCGAAAAGCCACTTCACTGCGCGTTGAATATGTTGATGTTTTTCTGTGAAGCCAACTTTCTCGCCTAAAAAGTGCAGTACACGTCCGGTGAGGTCGGCGGTTGAAGGGTCAACTGCAGCGTCCTCGGCGGATTCAAGCGGCAGAAGGCGGATCAGTGGGTGGTTCACGTTTTTTTCGAAAGCAGAAAATCCGCCGTCATTGTTTTGCATCGATAAAAGCCAAGATACCCCTCGCTCCCATGCTGCAGGAGAATGATTGCGGGGAATCGCTTTTAAAACAGCTGCAGTGTCGTCACAGTCAGGGTTATTTGTATTAATGTTTGAAAACCCCCAGCCGCCAGGAACTGAATTTGGATTTTTGACAGACCAATCTGCTATTTTGGTATGCTGGCGTTCTAGCAAAAAGTCGGCTGCTTTTGTAACAGAGCCATCCGTTTCGGTCACACCATTTTTTTGAAGGGCATAGCTGATTAGAGCTGTATCCCAAACAGTTGATGTAGAGTTTTCCAGATAAGGAATCCCGTTGCATTTAGTCACCAGTGATTTAATGCCGGTAATCGCCCTCCTGATAACAGGGGAATAGCGTGACACACCAAGTGACAGAAGGCTGTAAACCATAAATATGGTTGCGCTCGCATAGCTGTATAATGTTCCATCTTTTTCAATCCGGTCCAGCATATACGTTTTAGCTGTCTGTAGGCCCAGCTGCTGAAAAGCAAATGGTGCATGAAAAACGCGTTTCCAATGTGACAAAATAGACGTGAGATCTCTTTCTTCGAAAGCATCAGACCGAAGCCAAGTGAAAGGATTTTTTGTCATGTGCGGATCGAGATGGTGAAGAGATGAAATATTGCGGTTAATAAGGACGAATCGCTGATTGAGTGTTACAGCCATAGGAGCAAAATGAATACGGGCATATGAGCTGAACTGATAGAAATGAATCGGCAATGTTGGGGGGAGCGCCATGAGTGATAATGGTAAATACAAAGCAGGCCAAGGATAAAGCCCGTTCGCGGCAAGCATCCATTTTGTCATAAAATGAACATGTCTTAAACCGCCATGTGAGATGATAAATTGTTCAGCTTTCTTCATGTGCGGCTCAGATCTGTGAAAACATCCTGAAGCCAGCATCCCGACATATCCTTGGACGGTAGCCGTTAGATTTCCGCGCGTTTCATCGGGATAGTTGATAAATGTGCCGTCTGGCTGCTGTTTTGCATGAATGCCGGCTGCAAGGGATGATATCAGTTCTTTTTCATTTTCGCCTTCATCTAGTGAGGTAAGGAGCAAAATAAAAAAGGAATTTGTCAAGATTGGTCCTTCAAAGCAAAATGTCCATGAACCATCAGCATTTTGCATGTCTCTTAACTCGGTAATGGTTTTCTTTTGAAAACGCCTCACTTTCTCCTGAAGTGTGCCCATCACGCTCAACTCCTTCAGAAGCATATATATTCAGCGTCTTTTACTGCCATTACAGAAAGAAAAAAACTGCT
Organism: Bacillus sp. LJBS17; assembly: GCF_019334685.1. Taxonomy (NCBI): domain Bacteria; kingdom Bacillati; phylum Bacillota; class Bacilli; order Caryophanales; family Bacillaceae; genus Bacillus; species Bacillus sp. LJBS17. The sequence goes on along the minus strand of NZ_CP079759.1, from coordinate 2,197,609 downwards.
GGCATGCAGCAGTTTTTTAAAAATACATGTTAGTCTTCAAGGTTTATCCATACACTTTTGACTTCTGTGTAATTATCCAAGGCATATGATCCCATTTCTCGTCCGAGTCCTGACTGTTTATAACCGCCAAATGGAGACGCCGCGTCAAACACATTATAGCAGTTCACCCAAACGGTTCCGGCTTGAAGTCGGTCCGCGATATAGTGAGCCTGCTTGACGTTCTCTGTCCATAGTCCGGCCGCAAGCCCATATTCTGAATGGTTTGCCCGTTCAATAACTTCATCGACAGTTTCGTACGGAATTGCAGTCAGCACAGGTCCGAAAATTTCTTCTTTTGCGATGGTCATTTCGTCTTCAACATTCGCAAACACAGTCGGTGCGACAAAATATCCTGCTTCAAAAGGACAGCTTCCGCCGGTCACTGCTTTTGCTCCTTCATCTTTTCCTTTTTGAATATAGGAAAGAACGCGCTCATGCTGTTCCTTGCTTACGAGAGGCCCGATTTGAGTATCTTTATGAAGTCCCGCTCCTTGGCGGAGTGACTCAGCATAGGACGCCATTTCATCAACAACTTCATCATATTGGTCTTTATGAATGAAGACACGTGAGCCCGCACAGCAGACTTGGCCCTGGTTAAACATCACACCGTTTAAAGCGCCCGGGATGGCTTTTTTCAAATTCGCATCCGGCAGAAGAATATTAGGTGATTTTCCGCCCAGCTCCAATGTAACACGCTTAATGCTTTTCGCTGCGGTGGACATGATTTTCTTTCCGATTTCAGTGGAACCGGTAAAGGCAATTTTATCAACCGCTTCGTGGTTCGTCAGCGCTTCTCCCGCATCTTCACCGAATCCCGGGATGATGTTGATTACACCGGCAGGGAAACCGGCTTGGTCAATTAATTCTGCCAAATAAAGAGCTGAAAGCGGTGTTTGTTCAGCCGGTTTGAGGACGATTGTACAGCCTGTTGCAAGTGCCGCGCCCATTTTCCACATCGCCATCAGGAGCGGGAAATTCCATGGAATGATCTGGCCGACGACACCGACAGGCTCATGACGCGTATAATTAAAATAAGCGCCGGAAACCGGAATCGTCTGTCCTGTTATTTTTGTACACCAGCCGGCGTAATAGCGCATATGCTCAATAGCCAGCGGAATATCTCCATTAGTCGTTTCATTGATCGGTTTCCCATTATCAAGTGTTTCAAGCTGAGCAAGCTCAGTTTTATGCTCTTCCATTAAGTCCGCCAGCTTATACATCAGTCTGCTTCTCGAAGCTGGAGACATTGTTCTCCATTCACCTTGGTCAAAGGCTTTCCGGGCAGCTTTAACCGCTTTGTCCACATCCGCAGCCTGGGCTTCATACAGCGTCATCAAGGTTTCGCCGGTCGCCGGGTTTGGAGTGTCAAAGGTTGCCCCTGAGGCACTCGGAACAAACTTACCGTCAATATAAAGCTTCTTTGTTCCCTGTAAAAATGTCTCCAGCCTTTTCGTCACTTGCATCGTTAAAGAACTCATCCGTAACAAACCTCCAGTCATTTTTTATGGTCTGTTCTGAGATTCTTGGTGATAGCACATTGATTCCTGGAATGAATAGCAGAAATAAGCTGTGATAGTTACTTCAAACGTAAGCGTATACAAACATTCTATAATAGAAATCAAGGCAAAATCAATGAATAACCGATATTGCAATTTACAAAAGAAAAAAGCTACAATAAGCTTATAGATAAGAAAAGGAGATTTCATCATGATTCATAAAAATTGGCTTGAAAAAGAAACAATTAAAAAAGTAAAGTGTGTGCAGACAAACGCAAAAAAATATATCGTAAACCGCGTTTTAACGCCGGGAAAAGAATATGAAGTAAAAAATGAAACAGAGGAGTTTCTCTTTGTGGTCGACAATACGAATAAAGTCGGCGGCTATTATAAAGAATACTTCGAAGAGATGTAATGCTTCCTTGAATAATCAGGAATATTTTGTTAAAAGTGGTCGATCCACAAAACCGCAGCTCAGCTGCGGTTTTTTTGTGGTTAAAACAGGAAATATAAAACAAGAATAAAAAATCATTAAAAACCACTTTTTTATAAAAACATTGCTGAATATTGAAACTTTTTTCTCTATATGTGCGTATTACTTGATGACAACAGCTTAAAAGCCAAAAAACAAATCAAAAATTTGAAAAATGTAATCTGTTCGTAATGGTTTAAATGTCTTCTATGTCGTATTCTTATATAGGGATAAAGGACTTATTTTTATGTAGTGAATGATAAAACAAATAGATAAATGCAGAAAGAGGGGTTCTTCATTGGGTATTTTTTCTGTTAGCAGATCAACGGACGCAAAGAAGCTTGAGGCTTTGCTCGTTGAAGGGGAAAGAATAGAATCGATTTATAAGCTCCGAGTGGACCAAATTTGCTTTACAAATAAGCGGATCATTTTCTTTGACAATAAAATGTTTTCTAAAAAGAAGGTTCGTGTATTTCTTCCATATAAAACAATTGAAAGCTTTGCCATCCAAGAAGCGGGAATGTTTGATCCGGACACTGGGCTTTTATTGATGACAAGAAGCAAAACGTTCGAATTAGAATTTGCGAAAGACACCGATTTAAGCGAGGTTCAGGCGGTGCTGACAAAGCATTTGTGCAGCTGAATATTTGATGAGCCAGCCGTTCAAAAAATGGTTAGGCTTTTTTTTATATATAAAAACAAGAACAGGGCATGTGCGCCCTGTTCTTATTACTTATTACACCACACTGTTTTTCGCTGAGTTCGAATCAACAAGATCTGCATCTAATACATTTGAAATCGGTACGACAAGAGGAGTAAAGTCGCCATTTTCTTCTCCAAATCCTTGATTTATTTTAGCTGATAAAAAGTAATCGACCTGCTGATACGGACCGAGTGTTAAAGAGGAACCACGGTCCATTGTATTGATTTTAAATCCGCCGACATTCACGACGGAGGGAGAAAAGAACATCTCATTCACTTCCTTTTGATTGAGGAGTTAACCGCTTCACTTTCAAAAGAGGCCGGAGAATCAATTTGGTCTCTGTCATCCACATGGCTTCTCGTGCCCATAAATCCGCTCGCATCTCCAAAATTCTGTCCGTAGCCTTGATTTTTTTTATCTGAATTTTGCCATTCTGCCAATAAATTTTGTCCTACGTTAACCGCTGAAGCATTTTCAAAGGAATTAATTTTCAGCATGAAAATATTAATATTGATATACGGAGTTGGTTGAACCACAGGCAAACCTCCTTTCTATAGTTGTATGCTGGCGGTTATAAAGTATGTTAAGACAGGGGGCTTCAAATGGATTTCGAAAAGATGAAGCAGTGGATGGAATTCGCACAGCAGATGTACGGCGGTGACTTTTGGAAACAGGTATTTGATGAAGACCAAAAAACCCCTTTTATGACAAATGGCCAATCTCCGTTTCCGTTTGCGCAGCAAGATCAGCGAGGGAAAGGAGATACTTCATTTCCGAGCATGGATATTGTAGATACCGTTACGGAAGTACAATTTTTAATTTATCTTCCAGGCTACCGTAAACAAGACGTTCACATATTATCGTACGGAGATTATTTAGTGGTAAAGGGGCAGCGCTTTTCCTATTTTAATGAACAGGACTTTCGCCAAAAAGAAGGGAGATACGGAAGTTTTGAAAAGAAAATTCCGCTTTCCGATCATCTTCATGGAAAGATGAATGCCATTTTTAAAGACGGAATCCTATACATCACTATTCAAAAAGACGAAGGTCAAGCGAAAACCATTGTTATTGATGATTGATTTTCATACTGAGTGCATCTGCCCCATCACGATCAATTGATTCAATCGGAATGACCATGACAATAACATCTGCATTTTGTTCCCCAAAACCGTTATTTCTTTTGATAGAAGAGCGCCTGTTCCTTAACTCCGCAGAACCAAAGGTAAGGGATGAGCCGGTGCCTATCGAGTTAGTCTTGAGATGAGAAATATTGATGTTAGTCGGAAGCATGAAAACCTCTCCTTTCTATGGGATATACCTCATTATATATGTAGACGAAAGAGGAGTATGCAAAGGGTCGTGATGTCATGAAAAAAATGTTCCGGTCGCTGATCAGGCATTGCTTGAAACCAGAACTTGACAAACTGCGTGAATGTGAAGAAAGACTCTCAGTGATTGAGAAACAAAAACAAAGCAGCAAACAGGAGTCTGAAGAAACCTATATACATATTGAAACGCTGAATGTCGAAAAAATTGACTATCATCTTGAATTCGGCGAGCTGACCATTGATGAACTGAGCGGCAGATTAAATATAGGCGCAACCTATTATATACCGCCAGAAGAGAAGGACAAAAAGTGCCAACGAAAACCCGAAGCACCATCGACGCCAGCGGTCACGATCCGTTCAAAAAGGCAGTAGCTCATCTTTCCATCGATGTTCCCATGTTTGACAGAAGGCAAAACGGGAAACAGGATAGAAAGGAGAGGATATACATGGCACTGACAAAAGAACAAACACAGCATCTCTATCATAAATTGCTCGATATGCAAAAAGAATTGTCTGGCGAGAAAAAGGAAACAGAATCAATGATGGAAGAAGTGGGGGAGCTTTCCAATGGGGTTGACAACCATATGGCAGACCACGGGACGCTCGTCACAGACCGGATGACAGACCAAACAGTGAGAGAGATTGACCGGGAGCTGTTAGAGGAGGTCAACCGTGCATTACAAAAGATGAAAGACGGAACTTACGGCGTGTGTGAAAAAACCGGCCAAGAGATTCCTTACGAAAGACTTGAAGCTGTTCCTTATGCAAGAATGACAGTTGAGGCCCAAGCTGATGTGGAGGATGATCTGGAGACAGATGCTCCTTCTTATGAAAGAGAGTTTCATGAACGGGTAAAAGACTTATCCAACAAAGAAACAATTGATCAAAAAAGCTCGCAGACGTATGAAATCTTGGATCGTGAACAAGATTCGAAGTAAAAATGCCAAGCAAGTACACCGATATTAGATGTACTTGCTTTTTTTTTGAAAAAAAATCTCATATTCAAAATAAAGTGATTGACTTTGCGTAAAAAAGAAAGTAACATACTATTTGTAAGTAAATATAAAAAGTTTACCGGGAGGAATACAGATGTCTACAGTTTTATTTGTAAAATCAAGCGACCGTACAGCTGAAGAAGGCGTTTCAACTAAACTTTACGAAGCTTTCTTAGCTGCTTATAAAGAAAACAACCCTAATGATGAAGTGGTTGAATTAGATCTTCATAAGGAAAACCTTCCTTACCTTGGCAGAGATATGATTAACGGAACATTTAAAGCAGGTCAAGGAATGGAAATGACAGAAGATGAGAAAAAACAAGCAGCAATTGCTGACAAATATCTGAACCAGTTTGTAAAAGCTGACAAAGTTGTTTTCGCATTCCCGCTTTGGAACTTCACAGTGCCAGCAGTGCTTCATACTTATGTTGATTATCTGTCTCGCGCAGGCGTTACATTCAAATACACACAAGAAGGACCAGTCGGTTTAATGGGCGGCAAAAAAGTTGCGCTTCTTAACGCTCGCGGCGGTGTCTACTCAGAAGGACCAATGGCTGCACTTGAAATGTCATTAAACTTCATGAAAACAGTTCTTGGTTTCTGGGGTGTTCAAGACTTGCACACAGTTGTCATCGAAGGACATAACGCAGCACCTGATCAAGCGCAAGAAATCGTTGAAAAAGGTTTACAAGAAGCAAAAGATCTTGCTGCAAAATTCTAATAAAGCCAAGACTCCTATCGTTACAAATAGGAGTCTTTTTGTATATACACATTAATATAGAAGAAAATAATCATTCGCTTTTAGCGAAAAAGGCTGTTTTTTTTATTGTAATATATTTTTTGTTTGTCGAATTGTCAGGTATTTTGGAGAAAAAGCAGTTTTATTCACTGGAAAAAGTTTTTCTAAACAATTGTTCTGACCTCTTGATTAAAACCGCCTGATGGTGTACTATATTAAAGAAGCTACTTTGTGCGTATTGTTAATTAAGTTTTAACCTTTAAGCTGTAATAGGGAGTTTTATATCGAAGCCGGAATGTCATGCCTCCATTGCAGAGGACGACAGGAACGTTTCTGCAAACACCCACTTTGAGGAGTGGTGGTTTAAAACTTTCTTACTTGCATACGGCAAGACGTAGCGAAAGCCATTTCCTTTTCGGAAATGGCTTTTTATTTTATCTAAAAAGGTTTGGTATAGTGAATATTCCATTTTTGTGTGAATGAAATGAAGGCCGCTTTTTTATGATATGATGGGAGAAATTCAAGGAAAAGCGAGGTTTACACGTTATGTTACATAGAGCCCAATCCCTTCTGGCTCATTATTTTGGTTATGAGAAGTTTCGGAGCGGCCAAGATGAAGCGATCCGCTTGGTGACGGAAGCGAGGCAAAATACGGCCTGCATTATGCCGACGGGAGGCGGCAAATCGATTTGCTATCAAATTCCGGCATTAATGTTTGAAGGGACGACGATCGTCATATCACCGTTGATTTCCTTGATGAAGGATCAAGTTAATGCGTTAGAAGAAGCGGGGATTAACGCCGCCTACATTAACAGCACACAATCCAATCAGGAAATATATGAGAGGCTGAACGGACTCAAAGAAGGGGCTTATAAGCTTTTTTACATTACACCAGAGCGACTAACGTCCACAGAGTTTATCCGGATTTTGCAGGGCATAGATGTTCCTTTGGTCGCAATAGACGAGGCGCACTGTATTTCTCAATGGGGCCATGATTTCAGGCCAAGCTACAGGAATATTGAAATCTTGTTCCGTGAATTACACGACAAGCCAGTCATCATGGCGTTAACAGCAACAGCCACACCCGAGGTTCATGATGATATTTGCAAACAGCTGCATATTCAAAAAGAAAACACGGTATATACCGGATTTTCCCGAGAGAATTTAACCTTTAAAGTAGTAAAAGGAGAAAATAAAGATCGGTTTATAGACGAATATGTGCAAAACAACAGGCATGAAGCAGGAATTGTCTATACAGCGACCAGAAAAGAAGCTGATCGGATATATGAGAGATTGAAACGAAATCAGGTCAGGGCAGGCCGGTATCATGGAGGTTTGGCTGATGATGAGAGAAAAGAGCAGCAGGAAAGGTTTCTTAATGATGAGCTTCAAGTGATGGTGGCAACCTCTGCTTTTGGAATGGGTATTGATAAATCAAATATTAGATTTGTTCTGCATGCACAAATTCCGAAAGATATGGAAAGCTATTATCAAGAGGCAGGACGAGCTGGACGGGACGGCCTTGCCAGTGAATGTGTTCTCCTGTTTTCACCGCAGGATATTATGGTGCAGCGCTTCTTAATTGAGCAATCAGAACATGAAGAGAAACAAAAGCAGGATTTAAAAAAGCTGAGACAAATGGTCGACTACTGTCATACCGAAGATTGTCTGCAGCGTTTTATCCTTATGTATTTCGGAGAAAAGGAGCCTGATGCGTGCGGACAGTGCGGAAACTGTACCGATACAAGAGCGGCCCATGACGTGACGCGGGAGGCGCAAATGGTCTTATCTTGTATCATTCGCATGAAAGAACGGTTTGGCAAGACGATGGTTGCCCAGGTGCTTGCCGGCTCCAAAAATAAAAAAGTTCTTGAAAACGGCTTTTCAGACCTTTCAACATACGGGATATTAAAACACCAATCCGTTGGCGAAATCAGCGATTTTATCGAATTTCTTATTTCTGACGACTTCATCAGGATGTCAGACGGAACGTTTCCGACTCTTTTTGTCAGCAGTAAAGGAAGGAATGTGCTGAAAGGAGAATTATCAGTAGCGAGAAAAGAAGCGTTAAAAGCGGCAGCGATTACTGAAAATGACGAGCTATTTGAACGATTGCGCATGGTTCGGAAAGAAATTGCGGCTGAGCAGGGTGTTCCGCCATTTGTTGTTTTCTCTGACCAAACGTTAAAAGAAATGTCAGGAAAACAGCCCGTAAATGATGATGAACTTTTGTCTATAAAAGGAGTCGGAGAACAAAAAAGAGCAAAATACGGCCGGCTTTTTTTACAAGAAATACAAGCTTATGCAAGGATGACAGACTAAAAAAACAGAAAAACAATCTTTTTTTCTATAAAAAACACATTTTATTTTCTCTGTTTCGCCTCAAAATAAAAAGACCTGCGAAGCCTATTATATCAAGGGTTCAGCAAGTCTTTCCATCAGAGAGAAATCCTTCATGTAAAGGAACTGTAATCTAAATCATATCTTTTTGTTATTGATTTGACATTTACGTGTGTTACGATATCACCTGTTAGCCGCCAATAAAAAGCTAACAAGGGAGGATTTACTTATGAAGAAGACGATTATGTCCTTTGTGGCAGTTGCTGCACTTTCAACAACTGCATTCGGAGCTCACGCTTCTGCAAAAGAAATTACGGTGCAAAAGGGTGATACGCTCTGGGGAATCTCTCAGAAAAATGGAGTGAACCTAAAGGACTTAAAAGAATGGAACAAGTTAACTTCTGATAAAATCATTGCAGGAGAAAAACTGACCATTTCTTCAGAAGAAACAACCACTACTGGGCAATATACAATTAAAGCGGGAGATACGCTTTCTAAGATTGCTCAAAAATTCGGAACGTCAGTCAACAACCTTAAAGTTTGGAATAACTTAAGCTCTGACATGATCTATGCTGGATCAACTCTTTCAGTAAAAGGTCAGGCAACAGCAGCAAACACAGCTACTGAGAATGCGCAAACAAACGCACCTCAAGCTGCGCCAAAACAAGAGGCTGTGCAAAAGGAGCAACCTAAACAAGAAGCTGTACAACAGCAACCTAAACAAGAAACAAAAGCTGAGGCAGAAACTTCTGTTAACACAGAAGAGAAGGCTGTTCAATCAAATACAAATAATCAAGAAGCTTCAAAAGAACTAACAGTTACTGCTACTGCTTACACTGCTAACGACGGCGGCATTTCCGGCGTTACAGCTACAGGCATTGACTTAAATAAGAACCCGAACGCGAAAGTTATTGCGGTTGATCCTAATGTGATTCCGCTAGGTTCTAAAGTCTATGTTGAAGGCTACGGGGAAGCAACAGCAGGAGACACTGGCGGCGCTATTAAAGGAAATAAAATCGACGTATTTGTACCAAGTAAAAGTGATGCATCTAATTGGGGCGTCAAAACTGTAAATGTTAAAATCTTAAACTAATAATATAGATTGTGGTAAAAGACATGAGCTTTTGGCTTGTGTCTTTTTTTCGTTCTGCTTAGAGCTGTTTATATCATATGCTGATAAAAGAAAGTGGTCCCGTTTTTCTCTTTATGTGCGATTCAGGGGCTCTCGGGTTAAAAGATTGATTCCACATTACAGAGACATTCGGCATCATGACATTTATAGCTGGTTGTTACTATCTTTGATCAGCGAAACGAGCTGGTGTTGTATCTTTTTTGGCAGATAATAAGCAGTTGGATGTAGCAGATGCCATTGACGGATTCGGATTGATTTCAGACGGTTCTTTATTGTGTTATTAGGCTCTTGCAGTTGGGCATGGCAGCTTCGGGAGCGAAGTGGCACAACTTTGTCATACTGAAAATACAATATAATCAATATCAGAAATTCTGCTGATGTGCAATGGCCGACCATTTTAACAGGGATATCATTCAATCCAGTCTTTTATTGGGCTGTTAACCAAGCAATCGTTCAGCGGGCATAGGAGCGAGGATATGGAACAGTTTAATTCTTCTGGTTGCGGCGAGGTTCTCAAACGGGAATTTCAGGTTAAAAAAAGGATCCTGGCAGATGCCAAGATCCTTTTTTATTTAAACCAGCCTTTTTCCTTTGACCGGGTAATGGCTTCAATTCGATTTTTCACTTCAAGCTTTTCTAGAATCATTGAGATATAATTCCGCACCGTCCCGCTTTTGATGCTGAGTTCCTGAGCGATTTCTTTTGTGTTTTTACCGTCAGCCACAAGTTCAAGCACTTCTTTTTCTCTATCTGTAAGAGGGTTAGCTTCGCTGTATAAGTCCTCCATCAGCTCAGGTGCATAGATGCGTTTTCCGTTCATGACGCTACGGATGGCGTTGGCCAGCTCTTCACTCGGACTGTCTTTTAACAAATAGCCTTTAACGCCAGCTTTAATAGCTCTCTGAAAGTAACCGGGTCTGGCGAAGGTGGTTAAGATGATAATTTTGCAGCCTGTATCTTTTAGCTCCTCAGCAGCTTCAAGCCCTGTTTTTCCGGGCATTTCAATGTCCATAATACATACATCAGGCTGGCGTTTTTTGACAAAATCAACAGCATCTTGGCCGGTTGTACCTTTGCCTACGACTTCCATATCGTCTTCGAGGTTTAGAAGTGATCCTAAAGCGCCCAGCAGCATTTGCTGATCTTCTGCAATAAATATACTAATCATATAAGCCATCCTTTATGTTTATTTTGAATTATTAGGAATTGCCATGGTAAGCTTGGTTCCGTTTTCGGTATCGATGTGAAGGCTTCCGTTTGCAAATTCAAGCCGTTCTCTCATCCCGAGTAAGCCATGTCCTTTTGAAAAGGAATTTTCTTCTCCTTTGAATGTTCCATCGTCAGACACTGTTATCACAACTTCCTTCCAGAGCTGCTGAATGTCAACTCGGCAAGTTTTAGCCTGGCTGTGTTTGACGACATTTGTGACAGCTTCCTTTAAGCACATGCTCAAAATGTTTTCATTCAGCAATGAGATATTTTCGGGCCATTTCTCTTCTTCATAGATAAACATAATGTCAGCTGCTTCGAGAATTTGTTTGATGTTGATCAATTCATCCTTGAGCCGTATGCCCTTCATAGAGGAAACGATTTTTCTTACTTCATTTAAAGAAGTTCGCGCTGTTTGCTGAACACTTTTCAGTTCACGAGCTGCTTGTTCGGGATCTTTGTATATCAATTTTCTTGCTAAGTCGCTTTTTAAACCGATAAGAGAAAGCTTTTGCCCAAGCGTATCATGGAGATCGCGGGCAATTCGCTGACGTTCTTCTAATTTTACCAGTTCTGCAATCCGTTCATTTGCATCCTCGAGCTTTTCTTCAAGCCGTTCGCGCTCCTTGCGGCTTCTTATACTAAAGGGCAATAAAATTGCGCTGATGAGGGTTATGACGACAAAAGGAATTTGTGTCAGAAAGAATTCCTTCTTTAATACGAGACTGAAATTGGCTGCGACGGCTGCGCTTATTAAATGGACATAATATAAAATATGAAAAGGGACGCGTTCCTTAATGTTTCCTATAAAATACGCGATAAAAAAAGCAAAATAAATATAACTGAACAGAGTAATGGAGGCGGTTGAAATGCCAATTAATAAAAATCCCCACAAATAAATGGTCCAGCCTTTTGAGACAAAAGCAAATCGATATACCGAAAAAAATAAAAGCGTCAAAATGATGCCGACAATAATAACAAATGTAGATGATGATTTCCATATAAAGTAGAAGGGGAGGATGAAAAATATCGTCCATATATAGGGCGTAATCCCGTTTAGTTTTTGAAATGTAAAATGATTTTTAATCATGATCTTACCTCATTTTCAGCTTTTCATCTTACTTGTAACTTTATCATTGTGAAAGCCAGAATGCACCCTCCAACAATAAAAAGGAAGCCTTCTAGTATATTAGAAGACCTCCTTTATCATCAGGCATTCTTCCGCAGCTTCTGTTTTTCTGGTGAATCAGGCGGAAGGCTTACAGGTATATGTTTTATAGCCCGAAATGACACAAACTGTTTGTTATCTTCATCCCATAGACGGAACGCAAGTGATTGCAGGCTTGTTTTTAAGGTGATTGTCGGTACGTTTTTTAAAGGTTCGTGATGTTCATGAGCAACTTCAAGCTTATAGTTAGGCACCTTTGGACTCAAATGATGAACATGGTGGTAACCAATATTGCCTGTTAGCCATTGAAGCAGTTTCGGGAGTTTATAAAATGAACTGCCTTCAACAGCAGCCTGAACGTAGCTCCAGTTTTCATCCGCTTCAAAATAAGAATCTTCAAAGGTATGCTGCACATAAAACAGCCAAACACCGATTGAACCTGAAATCAGAAATATCGGGCCTTGCACCAGTAAAAACGATTGCCAGCCAAAGATCAGACAGCAAGCAGCAGCCAACGCGACAATTGCCAGATTCGTAAGGTATGTGTTTACACGTTCCTTGCGTCTTGCGCCTTTTTTGTTAAAACGGTTCGTGATCAGAAAAACATAAATCGGTCCGAGAATAAACATGATAAACGGGTTTCTATAAAGTCTGTATGCAAGCTTTGTTCGTCTGGATGCAGCTTTATATTCGTTTACTGTTAACATCCAGATGTCTCCTGTTCCGCGTTTATCCAGATTGCTGCTAGTCGCATGATGAATCGAATGGCTGTGCTGCCATTGAAGATACGGGAATAAAGTCAGGACACCTGTCAGAAAACCGAGAATGTGGTTATAGCGTTTTTGTTTGAAAAAAGATTGATGGCAGCAGTCATGGAAGATGATAAAAATTCTTGTCAGAAAACCTGCGGCAATCACCGTTAATGCTAACGTAAGAAGATAGGAGACATCGAGGCTGAGATAAGCAAGAAACCATAGGCCGAAGAATGGGATAAACGTGTTTAAAAGCTGAATCAGGCTGTTTTTTGTTTCAGGCTGAGCAAATGCAGCGACTTGCTTTGTCAGCTGTTTTTGTTTATGTGCAATGGTTTGTTCAGTCATAGTAAGTATCCTCTCATTGTGTGTCTCGGTTCAGTATACGCTAATGAGAGAAGTCTTTTGTAGTAGCACACATCATGCCTCCTATATGACATTTGTCATGTCTCGTGCGGCATGCATAACCGATTGCGCTAAAAAAGCTTGTAAAAAAATTTACAAGCTGATTAATGTTTATCAATCCATATTCGTGATGTACCCGAAATAGCTTCAATCCTGCATGTTCCTCCTATAGGGAACGTGGCAATTGGCGAGGTATGTCCGGCATTTATATTTGCGATGATCGGGATGCCGGATAATTCTTTTTTTGTTTCGATCATGGCTTTTACAAGATCCATTGATACGTTTGATGCTTTCTGAAATCTGCCGATCAAAATCGCCTTTACATGTGAAAAAGCGGGGAGGTGGATGAGTGATTGCAGATCGCGGTCAAACATGTGGATGTCTGACATATAATCATCTTCAATCAATAAAATAGTATGTTCTGTTTCAGGAAAATACTCCGTACCCTGCAGCAAATTAAGCGTGCATAAGTTTCCGCCAATTAAAGTGCCTTCCGCATAACCTTCTTGGATTACTACAGGGCCGTTATTAGGATAAAAACGCCTGTTTTCTTGATCCAAAAACCAGCGATCATCGCTCCACTCACTTGAAGGAAGAATTTCAAACGGGTCGTCCGAAGCGCAGCAAGAAAGAAAATACTCCTCTGTATAATCAAGCCCTTTTTTCATTGCAAATGTTGAAAAGAAGGGGCCTGAATACGTAACAAGACCCGTTTTTCGATAAATTGCGTTGCAAAGAGCGGTTATATCGGAATAGCCGCACAGAATTTTTGGATGTCGTTTGATTTTCTCGTAATCAAGATAACGCAGCAGCTGATTTGAATTAAACCCTCCGAGTGTCGTTAAAATCGCTTTGACGCCTGGATCAAAAAAGGCAGCGTGCAGATCATGGACTCTTGACTCGATAGAGGATGAATCAAATTCGTTACATTCATTTGCGTGTTCAGCGATGGTTACCCGATAACCTAAGCGTTCTAACGCCGTTTTTGCTTGGATTTTTGCTTCATTTGATAATATAGACATGCTGGTCGCGGGAGACACGATCCGGATTTCGTCTCCCTTTTTCAGTTTTGAGGCGTACATAGAACCCTCCATCAATGGTTTTATACCATTACAGCATATCTTGGCTCTTTCTTCCAGACTTTTTTACAAATCAACCCACTTAATGCTGCCGGATTGGGTATCATGATCGATACATACTTTGAATTGATGTTTTTCATAAAAGTGAATCAGCCGGTCTACATGATTCCAATCCCGTTTGGCGATGTCTCCGGTGACTTTCGGTATATTGTGGTCTCTTGCAATATCTTTTAAATATTTCATGCAAATGGAGCCAAACCCGTGATTCGGAGGGCCTTTTATATCCCCTATATGAATGGCATCGTTCTTGTAAGACGCTACAAGTGAAAAACAGCCTTTTCCTCGGTATGCCGTTTTACAATCAGTTAGCATAATTTTGCATGTTTGGCCATCATCAATCGAGGAAACAATCATCCACTCATCATGTTTCGATTGATCAATACCAAGCACTTTGGCATCTTTAGATAAATCCTTCATATTCTCCTGCATGCGATAAATTTGAAATTCTAAATCATTTAGTTCTTCTTCAAGCTCTTGACGATTTTTTTCTTTAATAGTAAACAAGATCAAACTCCTTTCAAAAATCAGCTTAGAAACACAGTTACCAATTGTATTAGAAGAGCGGCGTATTGTAAACAACAATTCCATTATTACTAGAAATTAGCGGAAAGTCAGGTTTGATCGTTTTTAAGAGAGGAAAAAGAAAACTAACCTGTGAAAAAGGAGGAATCGGAATGGCGATTGATTCATTGATTAACAAATTACAGTATGTCCAATTGGAACCGCCGGATAAAATTCTCTCTCTGTATCTCAATACAGACATGAGAGATCCAGAGCAGCAGGGGGGAGAATGGAAGATTGCCCTAAAGTCAGGATTCAGCCGATTAAAAGAGTATTTGGCAGCTAGTGATCCAGAGGAGGAAAAGTGTCTGGATGGAATCAGGGCTAAAATGAATCAATACTTGAATGCAATGGGAAAAGACATGCCCCGCAGTCTCGTGTTTTTTGTTTCCGACAGCGGCATATGGGAACCTATTAAGCTTCAAGTCCCTGTAGATACAAGATTTTACTGGGAAGAAACAGCTGTCCTGGATCAGCTAAAGGGTTTGCGCCAGGCATACCCAAGTACAGCGTTTATTTTAACTCAGCAGCATGAAGTGAAAATTATTGAAACCGTATTAGGAAAAATTGAGGCGGTGGAGCGTTATGAGTATGATATGATCAATGAGTCTTGGAAGAATAGCCATTCCGCTGTAGACAAAGCGCCACCATTTGAAGAGAACCGGATGAGGGAACATGTAACAGAGAACCAATCGAGACTGTATAAGCGGCTGGCTGCCAGCCTTGATCAAAAAGCTGCCGCGAAAAGATGGGAACGAATGGTTATTGCCGGGGATAAAGAAACGGCCGATATCTTGGATCAGCATATGAATAAACCCATTCATTCGAAAATTCAAAAGAACCTGCTGAATGAAAACGAACATAAGGTCATTGAACATTTGATAAAAGAGGCGTAAACCTAACAGGCCGGGGCTAATAGCCTCCGGCCTTTGAAGTGTGTCTAATTTCTGACGAAGCAATCGAAACCGTTGACATCTTCTTTGAATTTGCATACGATTTGGATAGCCAGTACAAATTAGGAGAGGTCACCAAATGAACCAAACAGAAAATAAACCGAAAAATTACACGGGGATTGTCCTTACGCTGACAGTTCTGATTAACGGTTTAATCGCAGTGCTGTTTTTTATGCCTAAATTAGATCAGTTCAGCCATGCGAATATTCACATTTTGCCAATGCTGAATGCGATATTCAACAGCTTTACGTTTATCTTCTTATTGGCCGCGCTGATTATGATTAAACAGAAAAATATCAAAGCTCACAAACGCTTTATTTTGGCCGCATTCACAACAACATTACTATTTTTGATTTGCTATGTGACGTACCACTCGATTGCGGAAAACACGCTCTATGGCGGAGAAGGTATTATGCGCCCGATTTATTTCTTTATTTTAATTACACATATCTGCCTTTCTGCAATTATTGTGCCGCTTGCGCTGTTTACGCTGATCAGAGGCTTCAGCATGCAGGTGGAGCGCCACAAAAAAATTGCGAGATGGACAATGCCTCTATGGCTGTATGTAAGCCTTACAGGCGTTATTGTATATTTGATGATTTCACCGTATTATTAAAAGCCATACTCAGTATGGCTTTTTTTACATGTAAACATGGCAAAAGCCCAAATTCATTTTTGGGCTTTTGTCAGTAAATTGATAGACTCTTATTCATGAGCCTTGGATTCCATGGTTTCAAGTGTTGCAACCTGCAAAGATTCTTCAACAGTTTTTGTTTTTTCTTTTACTTTTTCTGCATACGTATAATCACCGTAGCAATACGGATAGCGGAAATTTTTCGCATTTCCCCCGCAAGTATACAGATCAGGATTTTTTTTGACTTGCTGCTCGGAGTATTGTTTTGCCAATTCCTCAGTATGCGTTCCTCCATGTTCAGCTACAAAATCAATGTAACCTGCCCCCATGTTGTAGCTTTGAATAATGGTATCCAAATCCACGCCTTTTTCCTTACCGGTCTTGTACATGAGGGTAAATTGCTTGATGCCTTGTTTAACACTGAGTTGAGGGTCTGTTATCTCATTGCGTTTTAACCCCAGAGATTCAGAGGACTGCATGGGATCATTGCCTTTTCCTTTTGACTCCTGATACATCATGCCTAATATGAGTGATGTATAATTAGAGAGTCCTTGGCTTTCAAGCTCTTCTTCCACCAAGGGTTTGTAATCGGTTAAACGTTCCAAAACAATCGTTTTCGTATCGATCGGAAGTTTTTTGATTAAATCCCGGTTGAAAAAAAGCAGGACCAATAAAAAAGAGGCGATGACAAAGACAAAAATCATCATAAAACCCGCAGCAGCGAAACAGCCTTTTCTCTTTTTCTTCACTGTGTTTCACCCTCAATGTTTGGAGCAGTATGACCTTTTTTATTATGACATAAGACAGTATATCAGACCAAGTAAAAACCTGATTTGAAACATAAATTTAAACTATGAGATTGAAATGGAATACAAGCAGGCTGGTTTGCACTCAAGCGCATTTGTTATAAGATAAAACTATGAATAAAGAAAGGTGATACCATATGACTGAATTTAGAGAAACGGAACAATCGGCTGCTGATCTGGACGAGGAGACGCTGTTTCTAGTCGCGCAAACATTCAAAGCGCTTTCTGATCCAACCCGAATCAGGATTCTCCATTTATTGTCCCAGGGAGAACATGCTGTAAACGGAATTGCAGAAAAGCTGAATTTACTGCAATCCACCGTGTCCCACCAGCTTAGATTTTTGAAAAATCTTCGGCTTGTCAAATCGCGCAGAGAAGGAACATCGATTTATTACTCTCCGGAGGATGAACATGTTTTAGATGTTCTTCAGCAAATGATCCATCATACACAGCATGATTGAAAAAGACATCCTTGCTTAACTCGCTGCTAGCGGGCAAGGATGTCTTTTTCTTTATTGTGTCCGTGCTGTTCGAGTTCGTTTCTGCTGAGCTTGATGACAAAAGAAGAAAAACCGATATAATAAACGGCTATCAGAAAACAGACGCCAATTGTCAGAGGGTCCGTTCCGATTGACTGACTGTATGATCCAAGGCGGTTTAGATCAGGTGAGGTAAGATAAAGCTCCGTTACTCGATACAGAAATCTTGATAGAAATAAAGTTAAGAGAATCACCTCTACCCAAATATGAGTCCGAAAATAGATCTTTCCTCTGCGTTTTTCAAAGGAGATGTTTTTCTTAGCGAAAAAGACAAGGAGCCATCCGCCAAGAATGCCCAAAATGAGATATCCATATAAAAAAGGGTGAATGGCGCTGAAGATTGAAAGGCCAAAAGCAAACAGCGAGAAAAGAATGATACGGGTGAACAGCCAGCGGGGCTTCAGCGGCTGGTATCCGATGGACCTTTTAATTTTTTTATACAGAAAAAAGATGATGATCATGGCAGGATAAACGCTCTGAAGTGTAAGATGCATGATGTGAAATCCCCTCCGTTGAGAAGTGTATGCTTATCCGGTCAGAAATAGTAGCTGAAATAAATACTGAACACAAAAAGAAGGGGAAACCCCTGTTTTCATAGCATATGCAAGGTGTATTCCGCCGCATAATAGATATGCCCAAGCTTTATCAAAATGTTATGATTGTTTTGTTGGAAAATACAAGAAGAAAAGGTGCGCAGAATGAAACTGGAACGTTTGTTAGCGATGGTTGTGTTATTGATCAGCAAAAAACAAGTGCAGGCTGCAGAGCTTGCTGAGCTGTTTGAAGTATCTGTCAGAACAATTTACCGTGATATTGAGACAATCAATAGGGCTGGTATTCCGATTGTGACCTCACAGGGTTCCGGGGGCGGAATTGGCATCATGGAAACGTATCGGCTTGAAAGAGAGTGGCTGAAGGAGGAGGAATTGTTTGCAATTGCTTCCGCTTTGCAGAGCGTTTCATCTATGTATGAACCCGTTTCTCACAGCACAGCCTATCAAAAAATCAAACACCTTATACCTGAGCAATCTGCTCAAGCATTTAAGCACCAAACAGAAAAATGGTTTATTGACATGACGGCTTGGGGCCATACTGAGGATCAAAAGACGCTTCGTGAGAAAATCAGCGCCGCCATCGATCGGTTGTCAACGATATCTTTTACATATACAAGCGCAAGCGGGGAAACTCTTCTTCGTGAAACTGAACCTTATACATTGGTTTGCAAGGCGGGGCACTGGTATTTATACGCTTATTGCTTGGTGAGAAATGATTTTCGTTTTTTTAAACTAAACCGGATGAAAGATCTGGCTATCTTACATCAGACATTTATCAGAAAAGACATTCAGCTGGACACTTTGCCATGGGATAAGAATTGGTACCAGAAGGGCCGTTTAACTGAATTGGTTATTCTTGTTCAGCCGGCAGCACGTCAGCGTATAGGTGAATGGTTCGGATATGATGTCCTTCACTGTGAGGAAGATGAAATCTGCCGGGCAGTGATTTCACTTCCAGAAGATCAATGGCTGATCGGTTTTTTGCTCCAGTTCGGAAAGAATATTGAGGTTCTGCAGCCTCTTCATATACGGGATAGAGTAAAAGAAACCATTCATCACATGCAAAAAATATATGAAACCTGACACACTGCTGTCAGGTTTCTTTGTCTATAATCTTAAAAAAAGGAGGAGATCGTATGGGCTTTTCACATATAACACACTTAGACCGGAAACGATTTGCCGGACTGTCACAACGGACAAGCAACGCACTGGAAATGACGGAAGAAAGGAGGATTCCGGAACTGTGGGACCAATTCTGGAAGCAGGATATGAGCGCTCTTTTAACACAGGCTGAAAAAGACAAGAGCATTATTGCCTTATATTCGAATTATGAACAAGAGACGAATGGGTTTTATACGTTTTCAGTCGGAACGTTTCAGGAATACGACGACATTCTTCCGGGACCATATGAAAACATTGATTTGCCGGCTTCCGCTTACGCCGTTTTCACTTCCAGAATCGGTCCTATTGAAGAGATTGTGCTTGAAACGTGGAAGGAAATTTGGACTTGGGATAAGCGGCATCTGCGCACGTTTACAGGTGATTTTGAGATGTATGATCAAAGTGCCGCAGTGCCACAGCGAGCACAAGTTAACATTTATGTAGCGATAAAAAAATAATAAACTCTTGAAAAACTAATGGTGTTAGTTAATAATAAAACTAACGCCATTAGTTTTTGTTAGGAGGGTAAAAAGATGAGAATTACTCAGTACCAAACGGTTTGGCAGCTGACTTTTTTTCCAGCATTGTTTCCGGTTAATTGCTATTTAGTAGAGGAAGAAAACGAAGTCACCCTTATTGATGCCGCACTGCCAGGCAGCTATAAAGGGATTATTCAAGCTGTGAATCAGCTTGGAAAACCGCTTCAGCATATTTTACTGACTCATGCACATGGGGACCATGTCGGATCACTGGATACATTGGCACAAACATTTCCGCATGCAAAGGTCATGATCTCGGAACGGGATTCATTCTTGCTTCAAGGTGACACATCCTTGCGGCAAGATGAGCCGCAGACGCCTATAAAAGGAGGTATTCCGAAACACATACAAACAAAGCCTCACCAACTGCTGACGGGCGGTGAAACAATTGGTTCTCTGCTTGCCATTCCAACACCGGGCCATACACCGGGCAGCATGTCATTTCTTGATACAAGAAACGGCACTTTAATAGCAGGAGATGCGTTTCAGTTGCGCGGAGGAATCGCTGTATCAGGTCAGATAAAATGGACGTTTCCTTTTCCCGCTTTCGCCACATGGAATAAGGAGGAGGCCATCAAAAGTGCACAATTGCTCGCCGATAAGGCGCCTTCCTGTCTCGCTGTCGGACATGGAAATTTCCTGAGATCACCCGCAGAGCGGATGAGACAGGCGATCCAAAAAGCAAAGAAAGGATGATGAGCATGTCACCGAGAATAGGTTTGACCCAAAAAATGATTGTAGACGCTGCAGCGGAGATTGCCGATCAGGAAGGGGTAAATGGTGTCTCACTTGCGGCACTTTCTAAAAAAATGAATGTGCGCCCCCCGTCATTGTATAACCATATCAACGGGCTGCAAGCGATCAGAACAGAACTTGCTGTCAGAGGACTGACAAAGCTTTTTGATCAAATGGCGGACTCCGTAACCGAACGAAAGGGAGATTCCGCTATGCTTTCTTTAGCACATGCATATGTTGATTTTGCAATTGAAAATCCCGGATATTATGAAGCGGCTCTGCTTAAGGTTCAGGACAAACGGACGGAAATCGTCTCTGACCAAATTGTCTGTCTTGTGACGAAGCTGCTCATTGAAAACGGCTATGCAAGTGAAAAGACTGCCATTCATGCGACAAGGGGGCTTAGAAGCCTGCTGCATGGCTTTACTGCTTTAATCGCAAAAGAAGCATTTGAACGTGAAGAGGACATTTTAGAAAGCCTGTCATTTTCAATTCGGACATTTTTGTCGGGATTATTAATAAACAATAAAAATATTATGTAAACAAATAAATGGATGTCTTATATTTCTGAATATTGTATAATATCAAGGGAGTATACATAGGGGAGAGGCATTATGCAATGGATGACATTCACAAGATTGAACGGTTAGCGGCAGCTTCATGGCCGGCTTATTTTCAAAAAAGCATAGGGCAATGGCTTCTCAGAGCGAATTTTGGCGTAACCAAAAGGGCAAATAGCGTATGGACGTCTGCGGATATGCCTGAAGGGGATTTTCAGCTAGAGGCCGAACTTTTTTATCAAAGTTTAGGCTTACCTGTTTGTTTTCATATTAGCAACGCATCACCGAAAGGGCTTGATGACGCATTGGCAGACAGCCGTTATGAAAAGGTAGACGAGTGCTTCCAGATGACAGCGTTGTGCCGGTCAATTATGAGCCGAACAAATGATAACAGCCGATTTACATACAAGTGGGAACAAGAGCCATCATCTGTTTGGATAGATGAATTTATTCAATTAGAAGGGTTTTCACCCGAGCGTCACAAAGGTTACAAACACATTTTCGAACGCATGCCGCCGTGTAAAACTTTTTTCAAGATGTATGACAAAGAAAGCCTGACAGCGCTTGGCACGGTTTCTGTCATTGATGGTTATGGCGGACTTAGTAATATCGTTGTAGCTGAGGAGCACAGAGGAAAAGGGGCAGGAACCCAAGTGATCAGGGTGTTGACTGAATGGGCAAAAAACAACGGAGCGGAACGCATGTTTTTACAAGTGATGAAAGACAATCTGGCGGCAGTTTCTTTATATGAAAAGATCGGATTTTCGCCTATATCGGAACACCATTACCGGATTAAAAGATGACCATAGGAAGGGGTTTGCTGATGGACTCGCTTCAAGAGATGATTTGCGAAAAACGGACATACACACGCCTTTATCATTCACATAATCACGCATACAGCCAATTTCTTTTTCCGCTTGAAGGGAGTATTGATCTTGAGACTGAAGAGCGCCAGGTGAAATTAAAGCCAGATCATTTTTTATATATTCCGCCGGAGTGTGAGCATCGTTTCCGTTCTATCGGAAGAAATGAATGTCTTGTACTGGATGTTCCGCTTCATGCAATGAAAATTGATGAGTATCGTGCAGGATCGGGAATTGAAGCTGCACTCGATCCTTTCTGGTCTTCGATCAGGTACTTGCTGACAGAGGAAGCAAAGGCCGGAACAGCCAACTCGCTTCATATGCTAGTACAATACATAAAAGAAAAGCTTCAATCCCATAACTATGCCTCAATTGCATACATTCACAGCCATTTATTTGAGCGGCTGACGATTAAGAAGCTGGCAGAAATCGAGCATTATCACCCAGCTTACTATTCAAGCTGGTTCAAAAAACAGACAGGGAAGTCCCCGCAGAACTATATTGCCGACCTTCGCCTTGAGGAAGCAAAACGAATGCTGATGGAGAGAAATGAAACCCTTACCGTCGTGAGCGAGGCGCTGGGCTTTCAAAACCTTTCTTCTTTTACAAGATGGTTCACGAAAAGCACAGGAATGCCGCCCCGCCTGTATCGAAACACCTTATATTCGGATAAAAAATGATGGCTCTTTAGTTAAAAGAATATTGTATATCTCCTTTACAATAGGAGAAAAAGGAGTTATTGATATGGCAGTTAATGAAGACTTTGAGAAATTGGATATCAGAACGGGAACAATTGTAAAAGCGGAAGAATTTCCTGAAGCAAGAGTACCGGCAATCAAGCTTGTGATAGATTTTGGGACTGAAATCGGCATAAAACAATCGAGCGCACAAATCACGAAGCGTTACAAGCCGGAAGGTCTCATCAACAAGCAAGTCATAGCAGTCGTGAACTTTCCGCCCCGCCGAATCGCCGGATTTAAATCGGAAGTCTTGGTCCTCGGCGGCATACCCGGCCAGGGCGACGTCGTCCTTTTGCAGCCGGATCAGCCTGTCCCAAACGGCACAAAAATCGGATAACGCAAAAAAAGACGTTTGCCTAAGGCAAACGTCTTTTGCGTATTGAGGCGATGCACCACACGCCACATTCGTGTGTGCCGTAAAGGCATGTACATCGGCTTACACAATTCAGCTCATCGCTATATGAATATAGCATGGAGGGCGAAGGAATGCAAGGATTACTTTGTTTTTGTGATTGAATTTGTCCGTCTAATCAAGATCTTATTATATGAAATGTAATAATCTTTTAGTACAGAAGGTGAGCATGATCTAAGGTAAGCGATTGACCTCATAAGCAACACGTATTCCAGATTCAATCGCGCCTTGCATCCACGCATGAGTGAGTGAGGCGTGTTCTCCGGCGAAATGAACTCTGCCCTCAGGGACAGGAATATAGGGATACAGCTCTAATTCTTGTCCTGGTTCGAAAGCTGTAAAACCTCCCGCAGAATACGGGTACTGGCTCCAGCTAAAAGAAGTGCCAGACACAAATTCAGACCACACAATATCACCATAGATTTCAGATAAATTCAGTAAAGTATACTGGATTCGCTCTCCTTCTGAAAGACTGTCCCATATCAGTGCCTCATCAGCCCAAGTATAACTTGCCAGAATGACGGCATGTCCATTTGCTCCAATATTTCTGCTTGGATAATACGAAAAACGAATCGGTAGATCAGTAATAGATTTGCCGCCGCGCTGCCCGGCTTTTTCCCAAAATCGGCTTTTAAACTCTATGCCGATTTTTGTTGCACTGATATAGTTTAGCTCACGGATTGCCCTTCGTTTATAGTACGAGAATGAATGGTATGGTTCGACTTTTACAAATCGCAATGTTGAAAAAGGAATGGTTACAATAGCGAGATCAGCTGTGAATGATGTGAATTCTGCCGTTTGTTGATGCTGACAATGGATCGTAACACGATTTTCCCCCTGAGAAATTTTCATCATTTTTTGATGGTATAGAATGTTTGTTTTTAATTGAGGAAGAAACGCGTGAGGCAGCAGATCCATGCCGCCAGTTATCTCATAGAAGTGAGCGGGCGATGAAAAAAAGATAGATTCCCGCAATACTTCAACAAGGGACATCCCCATATACGCTTCCATATCCAAAAGTACACCAATCATATCGATCGCGCCATATGAAAAATACGTGTTTAAAAAAGAGCTTAACGAATGATTTTTGTATTGTTCTTCGACAATCCGCCAATTTCTCGCTGGATTTTGATTGATAAAATTTAGAATAGGCTGCAGTAAAGAAAGCATCAGCTCTTCAGATGTTTTCCCTTGTTCATTTGGTGCAACTGGGTATCTCAATATTCCAGGAGCTCGTTCAAAAACTTGGAGACGTGTTTTGATTCCATTTGCATAAATGATGTCCATCGGGGTTCTGTTGAGAAATACATTTGTTGGCAATTTGAATTTTTTTATATATTCTAAGGTTAACGAATGGTTATTCGGTATGCGCATCGGGCCAGCGTTAAAATACAAATCATCACTAAAGGGAGCTCTCAAAGTGCAGACACGGCCGCCCGCTCTGCCGCTCGCTTCGAGAATCGTTACTTTGTGACCGGCATTTTTCAGCAATGATGCTGATACAAGCCCGGACAATCCAGCTCCTACAACAAGAATATGCTTTGGATGCTGGGATGCGCTAAGGCCATTTCTAATGATCTTTACCATGTCATCATTCATTAGAGAATTCAATTTTTGGAGGCACCTCTTTTTAGAATTTATTGCATTATATTCGCTGAAAAGAGCACCTATCACGATCTGTTCACATCTTTTGGAATTTGAAAGGTTATTGTTAAAAGGAAATAAAGGGGTGATGTATGTGACTAACTTTGTTCATAAGACGGTAAATGGCTTGAAAAGTCTTTTGGATGAAAAAGGAGCCATTCAATTGTTTTGTTCTGAAGGGGATATCATGGAGTTCCTTGTTACATTTTCACAGGACAAAGCAACCCTGAATGACATTCAAAGCCTTGAAGCTAAACATCAGATTACCCTTCCAGAAGATTATCAGAAGTTCATGACACTGCATAACGGCGCGAAAATTTTTGAGATTCTTTCTGATGGGGAGAATATAGGTGGAGGACTTCAGCTATTTAGCCTTGAAGTGATTGAAGAGGAGTTAAAATATGAGGATTTGTTTGAAGATATCAATGGTATTCCAATTGGCTACTTATTGGAAGAATGCCATTTAATGATTGATAAAGATAAAGTGAACCAAGGTGATCCCAACTATCTCTATATATTTGAAAGTGGTTTAGAATATAATCCATTAAATGTAAACTTTGAAATATTTTTAGACCGGTATATATTGGCCAATGGAGAACCTTTTTGGGATTGGCGCTACTATACCGCAGAAAATTATTATAGAACAAGATAGTGTGTGATGTATAAGACAGTCATTTGGGCTGTCTTTTTCTGTTATTCAAATAGATTACTGTGGTAAAATTTACATAGAGTAGTCTAGGAAGGAGAATGATATGAAGGTATTTGAGGCTGATTCATTACTCTTTGAGGCCGATAAAAGAACCAAAGAGTTTAAGGAACTAAGGTCGCAAATGGTGAAGCTAAGAAAAGCTTTTCAAAACGTAGCTAACCTAGATGACAGTGAATTTTCAGGCAAGGGTGCTGACAACATTAAAGCATTTTATCATGGTCATGTCGGTGTTACCGATCAATGGATTGATTTAATTGACATGAAGATTGCTTTCTTAAGCAGCATGTCTGCAAAACTTGAAGATGCTAAGATGTCTGATGCTTACATAGAAGAATCCTTTTTAGAACACGAGTTGGCTAACGCCTATACAAAATCAAAATCCATTATGTCTAAACAGAAAAAAGCAATGAAAGACATATTAAACGACATCAATGATATTCTTCCCCTTGAAATATTCTCAACAGAAGACTTCAAAGACAAACTTTCTTCTGCAGATGACAAACGTGAAAAAACAATCGATAAGCTAAACAAGCTTGATGAGGATTTTAAAACAGAATACGCTGAAACAGAGCCTAACGAACAGTTCATCCAGCAAGATTTTAAAAAGCTGCAGGAATCAACAGGCAAAGGGAAGAACGCCACTCCGATTCACTATAACGCCAAAGCGTATAGAGAAAGTGACATACATAAGAAAAAAGGCGACATAGAGAAGCATTCTGAAGCTTACTTAAGCGTGAAGAAAGAAGAAGCAAAGGAACGTGAAATCAAGGAATTAAAGAAAAAACTTAATGACGGTGTCTAAGACCCTGATGAATATTTAGAGATTGCTAAGAAAGTAGGGTACGAGAATCTGGAGCCAGCTCAAGTACAGCTTGCAATGCAAATTGAACAAGCGAAGCAACTAGAAGGAGCAGGAGAAATCACTTGGGATATCGTAAAAGGTGTAGGAGTAGGCTTATATGATGTAGGAAAAGACACTGTAACCGGCATATGGGACTTCATCACCGATCCAGGAGAAACACTCTTAGCGCTGGGCAATGCAGTTATTCATCCAGTGAAAACATATGATGCCATTTCAGTAGCCATAGAAGAGTCATATCAAAAGGATATGGTGAATGGAGATGCCTATTCTAGATCAAGATGGGTTACCTATGCTATTGGTTCAGTGGCTGTAGCTGTTGTTGGTACAAAAGGTGCAGGAGCCATTAACAAAGCAGATGCAACGGGGAAGGTCATAAACAAAGCAAGTCAGGCAGGGAAGAAAATAAAAGACGTCAAGATTCCAGATTTGCTGCCTTATAATCCTAAGTACGACTTTGCTATGGCAGGGGGCGTGCCATACAATGTGGTTGATAGCCAAAGCCTTATGAATGAACTTTTGACTAATGCGAAGAAAATACCGGATGGAACAAGAAAACCGTTTACTGGCCAAAAGATAAGCCCCCCTTGGCTAAATAAAGAAAAGTATGAAGCATATGAAATAGAGGGGAAGGTAAAGGCGAAGGGGAAAGTTAAAGATGTAAGCCGTAGAGTGTATACTATGAAAGATATTGATATTAATCAAAAAACAGAATTCGGTGTTACAAATCTTCAGCTTATGAAAAACGGGAATGCCCCTTATGCAAAAGACGGTACACAGATTAATTTACATCACTTGATTCAAGAAGAACCTGGCCCAATGCTTGAAATCCCGAATAGCTTACATACAAAATATAGTGATGTCATTCATCAGCTAAAGTCTGATGGTGAAAGTTTTAGAAATGATAAGGTTTTAAAAGCACAATACGAGAGTTTTAGAAAGAGATATTGGAAGTGGAGAGCGAAACAATTTGAAAATGAGAATTGAGGTGTTTATATGATTTATTCGAAGGTTGAGAACTTTATTAATGAAAATAAACAAAATGCTATATTTACAGAAGGCGCAAGTCATGAAAACATTGGTCGCATTGAAGAAAACCTCCAATGCGATCTCCCCAACAGTTATAAATGGTTTTTAGAAAAATACGGTGCTGGTGGTTTATTCGGTGTTTTAGTTTTAGGCTACAACTTTGATCATGCATCAGTTGTAAATAGGACTAATGAATATAAAGAACACTATGGCCTTACTGATGGACTTGTGGTTATTGAAGATGTTGATTACTTTGCTTACTGTCTAGATACAAATAAAATGAAAGACGGAGAATGCCCTGTAGTTGAATGGGATAGGGTAGTTGGTTATCAAGATACTGTTGCAGAAAGCTTTATTGAATTTTTTTATAATAAGATTCAGGAAGCGAAAGATGATTGGGAAGAGGATGAAGACTGGGACGATTAAGTAAAAATATTGCAATTGCTCAATAGATACACTTGAGTTGCACATCCTCAATCTAAATAAAATAATGGTTTTATCCATAAAGCAATTGTATTCAAATAACATTTCTATATGGTTATAATTAGGATAAGGATTATGCTTTTTAAGGTATAAAAAATGCATAAAATAAAAAGACTAGGGTGCTATCAACACCCTGTCTCTGTACTAAAGATACCCACTAAAGGGCTTGCTCGATGTGATTTCTTGGTAGACCTATCCCTTCAGGTTCTTAGGCTCAAGGGAGGTCTATTTTTTATTTATATATGTCAACAGGGCAATTACAAATGACCCGAATGCAAGCATTAGCATTAATGCCTGGATGTTGACATAGCCTCACCCTCTTTCATAGGGGATGAGCAAGACTCCCTTGAGTGAGCAAACTTAATGTACAGGAAATATTATACTATACTAAATCCCCTTGACGTTGTAAATTCAAACAATATATTGACAACAGCATTTAATAGAATTTCTATTAACATCAATTACATTTGAAATGACAGACACATATGGTAGTTTGCGACTCGCAAAATTCAAGGCGTAATCCTAATTCAGCTATTGAGTAGGATTGTTAAAAAGTGTTGATTTGTTATTTTCAAAATGAAAAGTGAGGATTGTATATGAAGATTGTTAGCCAAGAAATTCAAGATTTGTCCATTAAATCCTTGGAATCAACTTTTAGTAAACTTTCAAATGCTTATAAAAGTACGACAGAAAAAGGTTCAAACACAACTCTTGTCAAAAAGAGACTAAACGCAGTAAAAATTGGCTTAGAAAGCCTAAAAGGTACCTGGAATGGTGAAAATTTTTGCTATGAGCAAGAAATCATATTGACTTCTAAAGAAGTTCTACAAGATATCATTCCATTTATTGAAAAACAAATAGCAAAAGCAAAAGAAGGCAGGTCTCAAAAAACATTAAATGAGCGTCGCTTAACTGCACTAAAACTGGCAATCGAATCTTTAGAGAACCGTCTTATTTGAGAAAATTAATTGTTCCAGAATCGGGTGCGTTACATAAACAAGATTGAAGGAAACCCTATCTACTATGGTTTCTTTTTATTTTTGCGTATTTATCAATATTAAAATTTGACAGAACCTTATTAAATCATTTAAGGGATTGTCGATATTTAACATGTGTAAAAATGGAAAAGGCAATACGATTATAAAAAGCTCTGAGAGGATCGTGATTATCGGTGGTAAATGTAAACTCAAGCGATCTTATTTATAATCCAAAATTCTTAGCATTTTGCAGCTTGGCTACAGAAGGATACGGGGGAAATAACTCAGCTCCCAGTAGATCCATTGGTTTTAGTGAATTCTGTGAAAAACTTGAGAAAAATGAAGTAGTTAAACCCGAGAACAAAAAAAGCTCACCTGACCTAAATAAGTCTTTAGATTATTGGAAATCAAGATTTAATCCAGGAGGCAAACTTTCTGCGCTAGATTCGCAGGTATTAGATATTATCAAAAAAGCTTATAACTTTAATAAAGATAATATGCTGTTGCGAAATGAAGCAGTTAATGCGTATAAAAATTCAAATTAATTATGAGACAGAGCCCAGCTTAATAAAATGCTGGGCGTTTTACTTATTGGGGTTATTTGCTTGCGAATACTCTCGATGTTCTTTCTCCAATTTTAGTATTATCAATAAAGGAGTGAGTCGATATGTTTAGGGATCGGGGAACAATCAATGGATATCAATGATGCTTCCAGAGCATTTAATACAGCTTAAACAAGATTTGATTGATGGATCAAAAATTGAGATGATCAACAAATTGAAGAGATGGGCGTTTTCGTTTCTGAAGCACTTGAATTTTGAAATTCAAACTTTTCAACTATGGATTTGTTTGAAAATGCCGTTGGCAGAGTTCATTCCATTAATTTTGAACAACATAAGCTTTACGTTAAAGATCAACATAACAACACAGTATATATCAACATGAATAACATCATAGGAGTTACATACAATGATTGATTACTCACAATTTCTACGTAAGAATATACTTTGTGTTTTTATACTTCTGGATCGGCTGTTGCAATGGGGCTTAATCCTTGAACATAGTATCTTGCTGTTGTAGGAAATATGGAGAGACAGGGAAGTGTAGTGTCAGCTGCGTCTCCTGCGTTTAAAAAAGAAAAACAGGATCGAGACTTTTTGAGATGCCTGAAGATCAAGAGTGCACATTTACAGTTCCCGAAAAACCATTGTCCACTGCAATATCATAAGCTGATTTCTTTTCTTTGGCCAGATTAAAGTAAGCTAATTCGTTTCCTTGCAGGCCTTCAATAACAAATACATTATCATGGTCAAGGTTGAGATCTAAAAGCATATTTTTGCGTTCACTGAGTGGCTTATTAGCGATTGAATACCCATCAAATTACATCAAAGACACAGTAAACTACCTTATGGACTGATTTTTTGGACATGAAACGTTGCACTGCAGCTTCAAAGTCAAGAGCACCACCTGGGTCAGCTACAATGATTTCACAATCTCTACTGAATATCTCCTTTATACGCAATGGTTCAATGGGGATTAATTACAGATATTACTCCATCTGAATTAGAAACAAGAATTGTGATCCTACGAAAAAAGGATCAGGATATGGTGGAAGAAGACCACTTATAATGTGTTTCTAGGTATTTGTAATTAAATTACAAATACTTTTAATATTTGCTCATGAATTCGTGGTATTATACTGAAGGGGACGATCAAAAGCTTTGGCGTTAGTAATTAAAAATGTTTTAAATGTATACGAGTGCTACCTCAAAGTCGGAAAAAATATTATAGGAGGTAACATATGTTTAAGTTTAAAAAGAATTTCTTAGTTGGATTATCGGCAGCTTTAATGAGTATTAGCTTGTTTTCGGCAACCGCCTCTGCAGCTAGCACAGACTACTGGCAAAATTGGACTGATGGGGGCGGTATAGTAAACGCTGTCAATGGGTCTGGCGGGAACTACAGTGTTAATTGGTCTAATACCGGAAATTTTGTTGTTGGTAAAGGTTGGACTACAGGTTCGCCATTTAGGACGATAAACTATAATGCCGGAGTTTGGGCACCGAATGGCAATGGATATTTAACTTTATATGGTTGGACGAGATCACCTCTCATAGAATATTATGTAGTGGATTCATGGGGTACTTATAGACCTACTGGAACGTATAAAGGTACTGTAAAAAGTGATGGGGGTACATATGACATATATACAACTACACGTTATAACGCACCTTCCATTGATGGCGATCGCACTACTTTTACGCAGTACTGGAGTGTTCGTCAGACGAAGAGACCAACTGGAAGCAACGCTACAATCACTTTCAGTAATCATGTGAACGCATGGAAGAGCCATGGAATGAATCTGGGCAGTAATTGGGCTTACCAAGTCATGGCGACAGAAGGATATCAAAGTAGTGGAAGTTCTAACGTAACAGTGTGGTAACAGATCATCTTTAATTAGGGGTAGCTAACGGGCTGCTGATCGTTCCTTGAGAAGTTTTATAATCAATGATTATTAAAATCGTTAGTAATGGTTAAAGGTTGTTTTCTACTAGGTGAACGGCCTTGCAATTGCTGGAGGTAGGGTATTCTCCATCTGGTTTTATAACTTTTCCTATAGGTTAATAGAATGGTATTTAAATGAGAATGTTATCAATTTTTTGTAGTCAGCGCTTGCTCACAACAGACACCTTTACATAACCCTTCTTTATCAAACATAAGCCTTATTCAAAATAAAAATATCTAGTAGTTAACCAGATCCTCATAACTTTACACTAGTTAAAGGTGGGACTGTTAAGAACAAAAAGTCTAATTTATGAATGGGGACTCTACGAACAAAGCAAGTAAGTTCAAAAAGAACCCAACTTTAGGATTTCCTTAGAGGATTGAATCAGCTCAAACCAAGTTTTTTAATGCGACTAGCTATGGAAATTAAGAAAAGAACCTGGGCAATTTCACCAGGTTCTTTTTATATTGCACAAAAACAGACACGGTGATATAATCACACTACGTGCGCTTTCTAGTTAAAAGGTTATAGATATCCATCTTATAATTTTATTATATCCTGCTAGGAAGCTCTTGTCAATATTTTTTTGAAGGGGAGATGTAGAATGAGTTCTTTGGTTCTCGGTTTACATGAAATTGAAAAAACACAGCTTTCGCTCGTTGGAGGAAAAGGGTTACATTTAGGGGAATTATCAAAAATTCAAGGTATACAAGTACCAGAAGGATTTTGTGTCACAACAGTAGGATATCAAAAAGCCATCGAACAAAACGAAACGTTACAAGTGTTGTTGGATCAATTGACCATGCTAAAAGTTGAGGACCGAGATCAAGTTGGTAACATCAGCAGAAAGATTCGGCAAATCATTATGGAAGTAGACATCCCTTCCGATGTTGTGAAAGCAGTGGCTCAATATCTCTCCCAGTTTGGCGAGGAACATGCCTATGCCGTGCGTTCTAGTGCGACTGCTGAAGATTTACCTCATGCTTCTTTTGCCGGTCAACAAGACACCTATTTAAATATTATCGGCGTCGATGCAATCTTGCAGCATATCAGTAAATGCTGGGCGTCCCTATTTACGGATCGCGCGGTTATTTACCGTATGCAAAATGGATTTGACCACAGCCAAGTCTATTTATCCGTTATCGTTCAAAGGATGGTTTTCCCTCAGGCTTCGGGGATTTTATTTACCGCTGATCCGATTACCTCAAGCCGAAAGGTGTTATCCATCGATGCCGGTTTTGGACTTGGTGAAGCACTGGTTTCCGGCTTGGTATCTGCCGATTGTTATAAAGTACAGGATGGGCAAATCATCGATAAGAGAATAGCAACTAAAAAATTGGCTATCTACGGACGAAAAGAAGGCGGAACAGAAACACAGCAGATCGATTCTGATCAGCAAAAGGCTCAAACACTGACTGATGAACAAATTTTACAGCTGGCACGCATTGGAAGAGAAATCGAAGCTCATTTCGGCCAGCCGCAAGATATCGAATGGTGTTTGGCCCGCGATACTTTTTATATTGTACAGAGTCGTCCAATCACTACTTTATTCCCCATCCCTGAAGCGAGTGACCAAGAAAATCACGTCTATATTTCTGTTGGTCATCAACAAATGATGACGGATCCCATAAAACCACTGGGATTGTCTTTTTTTCTGTTGACGACTGCTGCACCCATGCGTAAAGCCGGTGGAAGGCTATTTGTTGATGTCACACATCATCTGGCATCCCCTGACAGCAGAGAAGTTTTCTTAAAAGGCATGGGGCAGCACGATCAGCTCTTAAAAGACGCACTTATGACCATAATAAAGCGACGAGATTTCATAAAGTCGATACCAAATGATAAAACAGCACCAAATCCCAGCAGAGGCAATGCAGATATGCCGGCTCAAGTTGAAAACGATCCGACAATCGTGTCTGATTTGATTGAGAGCAGTCAAACATCGATAGAAGAGTTAAAACAAAACATCCAAACGAAATCAGGATCAGATTTATTTCGTTTTATTCTGGAAGATATCCAGGAATTAAAGAAGATTTTATTTAACCCAGAAAGTTCGGTTGTGATTCGAACTGCTATGAATGCTTCATTATGGATTAACGAAAAAATGAACAAGTGGTTAGGTGAAAAAAACGCAGCAGATACGCTTTCTCAATCTGTACCCCATAATATTACTTCAGAAATGGGTCTTGCGCTATTAGACGTCGCAGATGTGATTCGTCCTTATCCAGAGGTAATTGATTACTTACAACATGTAAAAGATGATAACTTTTTGGATGAACTGGCTAAGTTTGATGGCGGAAGCAAAACCCGAGACGCGATCTATGATTATCTCAGCAAATACGGAATGCGATGTACCGGAGAAATTGATATTACAAGAACTCGATGGAGCGAAAAACCAACTACACTTATCCCAATGATTCTTAATAATAT
This sequence comes from Bacillus sp. LJBS17, assembly GCF_019334685.1. NCBI lineage: Bacteria > Bacillati > Bacillota > Bacilli > Caryophanales > Bacillaceae > Bacillus > Bacillus sp. LJBS17. Next base: position 2,163,998 of record NZ_CP079759.1, on the reverse strand, counting down.
CAATAACAGTGAGCCAAATGCCAGCCATCGGAAATTTGAGCAAGGGCGACAGGAAGCTTTGAAGAAAGAGCAAGAGTTATTAGATCGATTAAAGCAATTACCGGATGGTGAACAAAAAGCCAAAGAAACAAAACGAATGATAGATATCATCCGAAATTTCAGCGGGTTTAGGGAATATCCAAAATACGGCATGATTAATCGATACTTCGTTTATAAGCAGGCTTTACTGGAAGAAGCCGAACGACTCGTAGAAGCGGGCGTTATTCGTGAAAAAGAAGATATATACTATCTCACTTTTGAAGAACTTCACGAAGTCGTACGCACACATAAACTGGATTATCAAATCATCAGTACACGAAAAGACGAGTACACATTATATGAAAAACTATCTCCACCACGTGTTATCACGTCTGATGGTGAAATCGTTACAGGTGAGTATAAACGAGAAAATCTCCCAGCCGGAGCGATTGTAGGTCTACCTGTTTCCTCCGGAGTGATAGAGGGGCGAGCGCGTGTCATTTTAAACATGGAAGATGCTGATTTAGAAGATGGAGATATATTAGTTACCGCCTTTACCGATCCAAGCTGGACACCATTGTTTGTATCCATAAAAGGCCTAGTCACCGAAGTTGGGGGACTGATGACACATGGAGCTGTTATAGCCCGTGAATATGGCTTACCTGCAGTTGTTGGCGTTGAAAATGCTGCCAAGCTGATAAAAGATGGGCAACGAATTCGCGTTCATGGTACAGAAGGCTACATTGAAATCTTATAATGTCTGATGGGTGTAGAGAGCCATCAGATATTCCCCACCAGCCCTAACTAGAAGTTGGGAGGCTGCAATTGTACCGAATGATAAAGTTCCCGTTGAACTAACGAAGATCGATAGCACATTAAGAAAAGCTGGAACCTCTTGGGGGAGGTCTGGCTTTTCTATATAAAATTGGCGTAGTGTGCAAAAGCCGCATTTTGCGGGCGGCGCTTCTTTAAAGTGAATTGTTTATTACCTGCATTTAAACTTGTATTTGTGCTTAAAACAAGAGAAAAAGGAGCTAAAAAGCTCCTTTATAAATTTAAACAACTTTTGTATAAATAGCCGTGTAAAACCCGATTGAGTAATCAAAATAATGACGTGTAAGCGTATAAGTATAACCGTTGTATTCTATTGTTGGCTGGAAGTCCATTGGCAGAGGACTAATGCGGTATATAGTGTCATAATCATATTCATCACTTTTTACTGCAACCTCAGACGAAGTGCCAGCAGCCATTGCGGGAACCGCGGATATGAGCATGCCAAAGGATAAAGCAGAACTCGATAAGATTTTCCTAATCTTCAATTATACCAACTCCGTTTACAATTTATACATATATTATGTTGTAATTGGAAGTTATTTTGAAAGTGAATAATGGATCATAAAAAGTAAAAATCTCGATTTTAAAGGGAGCAAATATATGTATAGTAGACGACAGTAATGATAAGTATATTTATGCTGGAACCCAAAAAGAAGCAGCATGCAATAATGAGTTTGAAAGCGGAATAAGAGTAAGGGTATGGTTCGAAGGCAACCACATACAAACATTTGAGAAAGAACAAAAAGAAGTAGATCCGTTTGGTGAATGTCCCTGTTGTTTATTTTAAAGATCAAAAAGAGTTTAAAATGGGCGGTATTACATTAATGACACGCCACAATGTTGCTATTTACGAAGACAAAGATCGGAAGAAAAAATTGGTTCAGATAGTTTTATCATTATAGATAGAGGTGGCCCAAAAGCACTTAGAAATAAGCTTAAACAAAAAATCCTCCCACAAAGGGAGGATTACTATTACATATTAACTAAAGTGTAAGTCAATGAAACAATGAATAAAAAATACGAAATATAAGATATTGCTTTTGAAGAACTTGTTTTATGTTTTTGGAATGTATAGATAAGTGCAAAACCCAGGAAGAACTGTTACAAACCAAGAAGTGTATTGTGGAAAGAGGGCGACCACCAATACCATGATTGTTGAAAAAATAAATGAAGAGTAATGAGTTACTTTATGATCATCATTCAATGAAATCACCTCTACGAATTTTTACCCGATTTAGTCTGTGTATTAACAGCTTGTAAAAGATTCAATATGAGAAAATGAAGAAGTTTCTGGATAGGTTTACACTACAGTTTATTGATATGTAGTTATGGAGTGAGATTGTTAAACATGACGGGAGGGAGAAAGGTTGCCGAAAATTGGAGTAAGCTTGATAGTGCTCATTATTTTTCTTGCAGGCTGCAATAAAAGTGAACAAAACGGTGACGAAACAAAGATGCAGAGCCTAGTAGGCTATGTCGTGCTTAAAGACAATGAAAGGGCAATTCTCATTACCGATACAAAAGCTCCAGTAAAAGAAGATTACGATCTTTCTGAAGGACAACTTATGAACAAGTTTAAAAATAACATAGTAATTGTAGGATTAAGTGAGATTGATAACACAGATGATCTCAAAAGAGGTGAAAAAATAAAAGTGTGGTTCCATACACTTAAAGAGTCAAATCCACCAAGTGCAACGATACAAAAATATGAATTATTATAAAAAAAATTGTTGAATTCTCATATAGATAACCTCTGAGACAACAAATGTTGTTCTATTGCATTGAAACTGCCAGTGACCAATATCAAGTTCAGTTATGTTAATTCAAGTGGTTTGATATGTTAGTGTCTTCGAACGAGACGAAATATTGGGAAGAGAGTCCGAATATCAATGAGTATTACAAATTGGTCACAGAATAAGAGACTTAAGAGAGTTGTCTGCATTGTATGTTTACTTGAAGGAGAAGAAAATGGATTTTAGGGTGCTTAATCTTAATTCTTGTCAGGTCAAACTTTACTTGTTCCATAGAATGAAAACTTGCCGTTAATTATAATAACGTTTAATTTTGTGGTGTTTAAATATCTGATTCTAGAGGTCTTATGAAAGAACCGTTCATCAAAAAATGAACGGTAGGAGTTAAAAAAGTAATGTCTTTTCCTTTGTGGCAAAAGGCTAAACACTTTATTTGAGATCGTTAAGGACGACTTTTGCAGCCTCAGCGATAAGAGCATTATCATAATTAGCATCTTTCATAAAGCGGTTTGACAGAATTGCCACAACAATAGGAGCTCTGTTTGGCGGCCAAACGATAGCAATGTCGTTTCGTGTCCCGTAACTTCCGGCTCCGGATTTATCGCCGACTTCCCATCCTATTGGAGCGCCTGCCCGAATCAGTTCGTCACCAGTAGCATTGCCTCGCATCCAATCGGTTAAGATCGTGCGTTTGTCAGTCGTGAGCGTGTTATCTAAAGTGAAGGCTTTAAGATCGGTTGCCAGTGCTTTTGCGGTGCTGGTGTCACGAATATCACCAGGAATCGCAGAGTTTAGATCCGTCTCGAATCGTTTAGCTTTCGTTACATGATCCCCAATCTGTTTCAGTGACTTTTCAAAACCTTTAGGGCCGCCAAGCTGTTGCAACAAGATGTTCCCAGCGGTATTATCGCTGTAACGGATAGCCGCTTCCGAGATTTCTTTTAGGCTCATGCCTGTATCTAGGTGTTTCTCTGTGATTGGAGAATATGTAACAAGATCGTCCTTGCTGTAGTGGATGACTTCATTAAGTTTTTCAATTGAGTTTTTCTTCAGGACAGCAGCTGCGGCTAGAACTTTATAGGTTGATGCGTAAGCAAATCGTTCATTCGGCCGATAGGCGATTGTCTTGTTTGAACCTGTATCAATTGCATAAACACCAAGCCTGGCATCAAATTTTTTCTCAAGTTGAACAAATTTTTTATTCGTTATACAGCTTGCCATGTTTGTGTCTTCTATGGATTTTGCTTCGGCATGTGTTGAGGTGAAAAAAGGTGTGAAACCAGTAATGCTTAAACATAAAAGCCCAACACATATTCCGAATTTTATTGACGCTTTATTTTTCAACTTCATCAGGCCTCCTCATTCAAATGATTTTGTATTACCTTTGAAATGTTTCCCATGACAGTTAGTGTAACAAACCCCTTTGCGGTAGTAAACATAGAATCAATTTATCTTATATTTTTATAAGTTGGGAGAACAAGGGCATAAGAATAGAATCAACAAAAAAGCTGACAATGGCTGTCAGCAAAGTCATCTATTAGAAAGCTTTATCAATTGTGATTGGAGTTTATTGGATGCAAACGAGAAAAGTTTATCTCTACGTATTTCACACAATGTCAGACTGGGAATATGGATATTTAATTGCGGAACTAAACTCAGGGAGATACTTTAAACAAGATGCAGCATCTTTAAAAGTAGTTACAGTAGGGGTTAATAAAGAAATGATAACTACGTTGGGAGGATTAAGCATAAAACCAGATATTTCTCTTGACGAATGTACTCTTGGGAGTCAAGATCTTATCATTTTACCCGGAGGAAACACTTGGGGAGAAGATATTCATCAGCCGATCTTGAAAAAAGTTGGCGACGCTTTAAAGCTCGGCACGACTATTGCTGCAATTTGTGGGGCAACCTTGGGCCTCGCGAATGAAGGATACTTAGATTCGAGAAAGCACACAAGCAATGACCTAGAGTATATGAAAATGGTCTGCCCTAATTACAAAGGAGAAACACTATATGAAAAGGAACCAGCAGTATCTGATAAAAATTTGGTTACTGCATCAGGAATTGCTCCTCTGGAATTTGCAGTAGAAGTATTGAAAAAATTAGATGTATTTGCACCAGATACATTGCGTTCATGGTATAAGCTGAATAAGACTCAAAAGCCTGAATACTTCTTTGAGCTAATGAATACAATAAATCGATAGAAAACACTTTAGCAGTTTTTTGTAGTGCTCCTGAACTTATGGGAGCATTTTTTATATGTGTCTAGGAGCTATATAAAGAAATGCAGAAACTTTTAAAAAGAATATAGATTGGTAAGCCTTATTTCGAATAGAGTTTGATTTGGGTTAAAACTGTTCTTATTAAGGCTCATTTCATGGTGCTAAAGATTCATTTGGAGAAGACTGTCTTGATCAGAAAAGACCCTTCCAATATATTGAAGTAAAAGATATCGGGAGGAACTCTTTTGAAAAAGATGTTGATGTTAGCTTTTACATTTCTTTTGGCTTTGACTATCCATGTAGGGGAAGCTTCGGCCGTTATCGTGAAAGATGAGGAGAAAGTGAGTTTTACAATGACAGAGAATGAAAAATGGTTTATGAAGTCTGATAACCTAAATTCAAACCATTGGACATCTCACTTTGGGTACAGATTCACCATTTTCGATACTGGAGGATGTACAATTAACGCAAGAATCATGCGAATGACTTTGTCAGGATATGAAATAACCGTTAGTGAAAAAAACTTCTCGGGGGATCATTTTGATTTTAGTGCAACTGATCGAGTTGAGACGATGCCTTATAAGACTCATTATTTGATTTTGACAAAAGATCCAGATTGCGGAGATGTTAAAGTAAAAGGTCTATACGGTTTTCAGTTTGATCAGCCAGAATGGTAATAAAAAAGTATCTGGATTCTCACCAGCCTAAACGCCAGCCAAGCTAATGTCTACATGCAGACATTAGCTTTTTTCATTGTTTAATAGGCTGTCGTCAGGATTCTAGAAGACTTTCTCGTAATAGTCGTCTCCTGTCACATGAAGCCCAAATGACAGGGGAAATGTATATCATTCACACTTTCCGTCGTGAAAATGTAAATGTATTCATAAAAATCCCGCAGCATATCAGCAGTGCGCCGAGGATAATATTGATGGTGATCTGTTCGTGCAATTGCAGCCATCCAAAGAATAGGGCCAATACGGGAACAAACATTAATGCCATGGATGCTTTTGACGCTTGGATTTGATTGAGCACCCAAAACCATACGACAAAGGTAAAGCCGGTGGAAAGCAAGCCATTAAACAGCAATGACCACACCGCCTGATATGTCCACTCGGCTGAAGGGACCGCCTCAAATATAAAGGAAAACACCAATAACATGACGGCTCCCATCATAAGGTGCCAGGCATTCATGTGAATAATATCGATATGCTTGAATTGTAGCTTGCTGAACACATTCGCGATTCCCCAGCTAAGCGCTGCCGCAAGTACGCACAGCTCCCCAAATAAAGCGCTTTGATCGATATTGAGCATTTCCTTTCCAAATATAAATAACAGTCCGAAGAGGCCGCAGACCAGTCCCATCGTTTTATACACATTCATTTTCTCGTTTAATGAAAAATGGCTGATCACCGTAACAAATATAGGCATTGTATATACCAAAACAGAGGTTTTCCCTGAATCGACAAACTGCATTCCATACGTCAAAATCCCCATATAGCCCAGCCCCATCAACAGGCTCATGATGATATAGCTTTTGAGATGTTCTTTTTGAATTGAAAGCTTTTTTCTTTGGATGAAGAGAATGAGAAATAAAGGAACTGCTCCGATGAACAGGCGCAAACCCGAAAATAAAAGCGGGGGGATGTCATGAATTCCTACTTTCATCGCAACCCAAGTATAACCCCAAATAAGTGTGACAGATATGATTCCCAGCATAACTTTTACCATAATGAAGCCGCCTTTCTTGTTAAAATATCGTGCTGGTTTCTATCATATGTTACATTTATGTATAACTGAAATACATTTTTATTATTGGGGGTATAACCAAATGGTTATGAACATGAACCATCTTCACATATTTGTAAAAGTCGGGGAGAAATTAAATATTACAGAAGCGGCAAAAGAATTGTTCATCTCTCAGCCGGCGGTAAGTAAAGCGATAAAAAACCTGGAGAGCTCACTGCAGCTCAAATTATTGATCAGGGATAAACATCATGGTTTAATGCTGACTGACATCGGAAAAGAAATATTGCTGCTGGCGAGGCAAATGAAGGGAATTGAAAGCAAAATATATCAAGTAGCCAACCGGGAAAACAAGCTGTTAAACGGGAAGGTGAAAATTGGTTCATTTCCTGCAGTTTCAACAAATATCATGCCACAGGCGATTGCGGCATTCAGATCAAACTACCCGCTGATCCGCATAGAATTGATCGAAGGAACCTCTGACCAAATAAAAGGATGGGTTGAAGATCGGACGGTTGATATCGGGATCGCAGCATCTCCATTTGAACCGTTTGAAAATCAGCTATTGTGTAACGACTATATGGTGGCCGTCATCCCGCCGCAGCGTGACGAATTAAAACTTGAAAAGCATGTCGACCTTGAAACATATCAAGATGACCTCATTTTTTGTAAAGGCGGTCATGAAATCGCGATGTCAAACGCATTTTCGCAATACAACATCGAATTAAAGGAAAACTTAACTGTGCAAAATGCCGAAACCTTGATTAATATGGTCAAAAATAACTTGGGTATCGGCATCATTTCAAACTTTACACTTTCATCCGTCCCGCATCAATTGATTAAAAAGGACATCTTTCCTAGGGTTACACGCGATATTGGCGTCATCGTACATTCATTTGAAGAGATAACGCCGGCGGCGCATGAGTTTGTCAAAGTGTTGAAAGCAGTTGTAATCTGAATCAGTTATCGTGTTGCGATGAAATTTGAAGAAGATGAATACTCACCGGCAGAGTTACATAAAAGAAAAAAGCAACCATTTGAACGTTGCTTTTCACTCTATTTGGGACCTTGTATGCGTATGCTAAGAAAAAGATTCATCCATCTCTGCCTTTGTGGGACTCTGCTCCTTAACTTGTTTTAATGATGCTACTATAAGAAAGCTAACAATCACTAGCAAGAGCCATGAACTTACCTTTCCAAGGTGTACGAGACTCCATGTATCGATTTGGTTTGGATATTTCCAAGCTCCAAAAAACGTAGCGATATTTTCCGCTATCCATATAAAAAATCCGATGAGTACAAAAGAAAGTGCGAGCGGCATACGGTAACGAGCTCCATTCACCTCGTATGTAACCCATGTTTGCCAAAAGACAATGATGACAAGCCCTGATAACCACCATCGAATGTCTATAGAAAAATGGTGGGTGAAAAAATTCAAATAAATCGCTGCGGCAAGCGGAACAACTGCAAAAAAAGACGGCCACTTAACCAGTTCAACCTTAAGCCTTCTCCATGCCTGGCACAAATAACTGGCTACACTTGCGTACATAAAGCCGCTATACAAAGGTACTCCAAATATTTTGGAGTATCCTTCTTCTGGATAAGACCAGGAGCCCATATGGACTTTAAAAAGTTCCAGAGCAAGCCCAATAAGGTGGAATAATGTGATCACTTTTAATTCATCCCGTGTTTCAAGACCGGAACGCACCATCCACAATTGCATGAGAACGCAGATAATGAGCAGCCAGTCATATCGCGGCAAGAAGGGCAGTGGGATGATTTGCGTAATAGCCAAAGAGGCAAAAATAACGGCAGGAAACAAACATGAAAGGGCTTGTTCCCAGCCAAAAAGAACGATTTGTTTTATTGCTCTCATGATGTATGCCTCCTCCATAGTTGTGTTCTTCGTGTATGGAAGGGACGCTTAGTATAGCAGCTAGATGGATATAAGTTTATGTCCATAAGCTCACCGCCAATCACTTTATTTTTCTGTTGATCTTACATATTTTTTACGAATCCTGTGTGTCTTCATCACTTCGGTATTCCAATATATCCCCGGGCTGACATTCTAAAGCCTTGCAAATCGCTTCTAAAGTTAATAATCGAATAGCCTTTGCTTTTCCGTTTTTCAATATCGAAAGATTAGCCATGGTGATGCCAACTCTCTCTGAAAGCTCTGTTACGCTCATTTTCCTCTTAGCAAGCATCACATCAATGTTGATAATAATCGCCATGTCATCACCTCAGACCGTTAAGTCATTTTCTGATTTTATATCTATCGCTTCTTTTAACAGTTTTTGAAGAACAGCAGCAAAGACCGCAATCACCATTGAAGCAAAAATAATAACCAATCCGATCACAATGATACCCGGGGCGTCGTCTATCTCGGCCATCAGATAAAAGACAGGCATGCCTGCTGCGTAAAAGATACTGATAGTGACTGCGCAGTATTTTATATTCTTCAAAGCTCTTACAGACAAACCCGAGAAAGCTTTGTTTTTGTCAATATAGCTTAAAAGTTTGAACGCTTGATAAAGAGCAAAGTAAAAAGGTATCGCCGTTACATACAAATAGATGAAAACGAGATATTTTATATAAGCGATATTTGGAAATAATTCTGCTGAATAGTTGGCTATCTTAGGCACTAAAAAAATGCATAAAGCAAGAATTGGAATTCCAATAAGAACCAAAGCTATCTTTAAAAAAATTGTCGACATTCGATTCATAACAAGCACCTCATTTATTTGTTGTCTAATTGAATGTAACAAAAAATTTATCGTTTCTCAATAAAAAAATATTGATATGGATTGATTTGCTGTTGTTATAGGAGACCCTTTTCATTTTTGACAAGACAAAAAAGCATCCCTCATCACTGGGAGATGCTGAACTACTTCAAACTTGCCGACTGAATGAACCGTTTGCCTCAGTGAGCTCAGGGATCGGTGTGAACATAAAGCTAAGCTCTTTTATGAAGGTTTTTATCAACGTCTAAAGATTCAAACAAACGATGGGAAGAAATACATCAAAGGATAAGCGGCTGTTCATACTAATGATCGGGAGGTAAACCGACTTATGATACAAATTTTGATACAAATTTTGATCACTGGTCTTTTTTTATTGGCTCAGCCGAGTGAGCCGCAGGACAGTTTAACGGTCACACAGCAAGGACGGACGATTGCCACTGTTAACCGTGAAGACTTTACAATGCCTCTTCCCGGCACTCCAATGGTTGACTATGAAAAATACAGTAAATTCATCAAACAGCTTGATCAGAAAGTGTACCGTGAGCCGATAAATGCTGTCCTTAACGATCATGGAAGCATCGTCCCGGGCAGGGTTGGCTACAAACTGTATCAACAGGCGTTTATGGAAAAGTTTTATGCGTATTTTTATGGGCAAGGTCCCTCCAAGATAGAAGTGCCGGAAATGAACATTTATCCGAAAGTTGACAGCGAGCTGCTAGCTCACATCAGTACGCAGCAGCTTGGTCAGTACGTGACGTATTTTAACTCAAGCAATAAAAGCCGTTCACACAATATTTCTCTTTCTGCAAAAGCAATCGACAATCACGTTGTTTTCCCTAATGAGACGTTTTCGTTTAACCAAGTTGTGGGAATGAGAACTCGGAACAAAGGATATAAAAGTGCACCCATTATTGTAAAAGGGGAGTTGTCTGAAGGTGTAGGAGGAGGAATTTGTCAGGTGTCCTCAACTCTATTTAATGCCGTTGATCGTGCAGGACTGCAGATCGTTCAGCGCTATTCTCATACTAGAAGTGTACCATATGTACCGCCCGGACGGGATGCGACGGTAAGCTGGGGAGGTCCTGACTTTCGCTTTCAAAACCAATATAACCAACCAATCTTAATTCGGGCAAAAAGGTATGGGGGAAGTATGATTATTACGCTATACTCTTCTGATGTGATAAACAGCAAATTGAGAAAAATCCCCAAGGCTCCATCTCGGATACCGAAAGAAATAAATGCAGAGCAGTAAAAGACAAAACCTCAGGTAAGGTTTTGGTTAAGAGAGCTTGTAGATTGCTCAAAATCAATTCTTTAAGGAGCAGCCAGTGAAAGGAAGGAGGGATAAATGAAGTGAAAAGGGTATTATTTTCTGTAATTGTTTTTACAGCAGTTGGATTTACGTTTTGCCAATCAAAAGCGCATGCCCTGACTTTTACGGTGTTGCCTATTACACAAAAAACAGACCAGTGGTCAGTAAAAGTAAGTGAAGCAAAAAATGTAAAGGAATTTGCGAGACCTCAAAAAGGAGAATATCAAGTATATTCCTTGGAAGTCAAAAATATAGGGGAAAAAGCAGCTACAGTGGATGTGCAATTGTATAGAAATGACCCTGATTCAATCACAAGGTTTTCACTTTTTGGATGTCCCGATGAAAATTGTGTCAAACCAAAAGAAGATTCTAAAATGTTAGCTGAAAGTTTAAATGATGGCTCACCGCTGAAGTTCAATCATTTTATGCTGGCAGATAAAGCCTCTGAATTAGAAGTTGTTATAATTTGGACACAGAAGGGGCAAGAAGGACGCAATTTAAAACAGACCTTTAAATTCACTGAAGATGGCGTTAATTAGACAGTAAAGATAGAATGGCTTTGATGATTCGATCTCTTACTTTGCCTGAGGAAAAAACGAAAATAATTGTTGGAAAACCATCGTAGCTGAGTCAAATGTCAAAGTGACTGTGATTTATGACTATAGAGAAGAACCAGAGGAGGCTTTTTGGATACACTTATCCGATGGGAGTGAAATGTTTGTCGATGATCACAAAGTCTTTATGGAATACGAATAGAGACTTTGTGACTGACTGCGCATTTCAGCGTAACATTTTACTGATAATGACAGTGACACCTAAACAAGTGCAGCCCGTTTCGTTATTAAAAATCTTTAATTTCGAAATTTTCAGAGTTCAATTTCAGTCAATTCAGTTATCATCGAAAGAAGAGGAACAAAAGTCACCAGCTATTTGGACAACTTTTAGCGTTTTTTTGATGGGAGATTTGTGACTCACGAGATCATGAGTATAAATAAATTTGAAAAATCACTTAATAAACTCTTGTTAGCTTGATTTTTCAAAATAAAAAGCCCATTTTAAAACAAAATTGTATGTAAGGCGTGATATACGGTTAAATTTTGTCTCTGAAAGAGCTTTAATTTAAATTCGAAGTTTTTAATTTTCCTTTTAGTAACATTTTGATCATATTTTCCTACTAAAGAGTTAGGGAAGTGGGGAAAAGCATGAGAAAAAAGAACAATATTAAGAAATGGCTATTGATCATTGCTGGATTCTTGATCATCTGCATCATCACATTATTTGTAATGGTATCAGGAAACAAAGTGAAATATGAGGGCAGCGGGAAAAGCGGACTGTGGATGTCTAACCTTGAAAAATCAGACAAAACTTCAATTGGACCTAATTATTTTCTAAATCTATATTGGCAGGGGAGTAAGAAGGACGAAAAGAGGACTGTCATAGAAAAAATCACCTTATACATAGATGGTAAAATGTATGATGACAGGGAAAATTATGATTTGTCAGAATACACAGGTGATGAAATGCCAGGTGGGGGACGCATGGAGGACCATATTGCCACCTTTGATTATATGCCTGAAGATGAAGTGATAGGACATGATGTATTAGTGAAAGTGGAGTGGAAGACAGGCCAGAAAAAACAGACAGAAGAAATCAAATTACATAAGAAGCCATGGTATAAAAAATAGCTTATTTGATGTATTTGTGATCACATTGGTGGTCACTTTTTTATTTGCGGATTCCTAGGCACAGCAATCTAAGATTCTGCATAGGCTGAAATAAAATCTTGTTCATTTCTAAAACGAGGTGCATGCTGTTGGAACAACAACCAATCAATCATGATGACAGAAACGTGCCGCAGCCTATTCGAAGTGATGGAGCTGGAGCTATTGATGCAGGCCCGCGAAATATAATACGGGATATTCAAAATCCGAATATACTTGTTCCGCCTGTTACAGATGAGGGTATGATTCCTAACTTGAGATTTTCATTCTCAGACGCTCCCATGAAATTAGATCACGGCGGATGGTCAAGAGAAATCACCGTAAGACAGCTTCCGATTTCGACTGCGATTGCAGGTGTAAACATGAGCTTAACTGCGGGAGGCGTCCGCGAGCTTCATTGGCATAAGCAAGCGGAGTGGGCTTATATGCTTTTGGGACGGGCACGTATCACCGCTGTTGACCAAGACGGACGAAATTTCATTGCTGATGTTGGTCCCGGCGACCTTTGGTACTTCCCAGCAGGAATTCCGCATTCCATACAGGGATTGGAACACTGCGAGTTTCTGCTCGTATTCGATGATGGAAACTTTTCTGAGTTTTCAACGTTAACCATTTCAGATTGGCTTGCACACACACCAAAAGACGTTCTATCTGCAAATTTCGGTGTCCCGGTGAATGCTTTCAACTCTCTTCCGTCTGAGCAAGTCTATATCTACCAAGGGAATGTGCCGGGATCAGTCGCGAGTGAAGACATTCAGTCACCATATGGAAAAGTCCCCATGACCTTTAAACACGAGTTGTTAAATCAACCCCCAATTCAAATGCCAGGGGGGAGTGTACGAATTGTGGATTCTTCTAACTTCCCAATTTCAAAAACGATAGCCGCTGCACTTGTTCAGATTGAGCCTGGCGCGATGAGAGAGCTTCATTGGCATCCCAATAGCGATGAGTGGCAATATTATCTAACAGGACAGGGACGAATGACGGTATTTATCGGAAATGGGACTGCCCGCACATTTGATTATAGAGCAGGCGACGTGGGATACGTGCCTTCTAATGCTGGCCACTATATACAGAATACTGGTACAGAAACATTATGGTTTTTAGAAATGTTCAAAAGTGACCGTTATGCAGATGTGTCACTCAATCAGTGGATGGCATTGACGCCTAAAGAATTAGTGCAAAGCAACTTGAATGCTGGATCAGTCATGCTTGATTCTCTGCGTAAGAAGAAAGTGCCTGTTGTGAAATATCCCGGTACGTAAAGACTGAACCGATCACACAGTGGTCTTAAAGTAACTAGAGCTGAATTTTGGCCTGTGTTTTATCAAATCCCTATATATACGTTATGTAGGGTTTTTCTGCTTGAATCGTATTGTAATGAGCTTTAAAATGTTAATGTGGAAATGATAACCACCCGCTAATGGAAATTCAATGGCCGATTTCTACCAGTTTGATTGGCTTTAAAGGAGGACAAGAATGAAAGCATTCATATTTTTATCCAGTTTGACTGCTATTGGGAGCTCTATAATGGGGCGATGGTTAGGGATGCTGGATGATTCTTATGCTGTTGGCGATGCTTGGTTTATAGGTGTTTTAGCTGGATTGATTTCACTTCTAATATTGATTGATAGTCAAACGATGACAAAGAATTACATAGTAAGTTTAAGTACGATACTAGGCATTCTTGGAGTGGGATTTATATATTTTCCAGCTGCATTCATCAACATATTATTAAGTATTACACTGGATAAACAAAAGAAAGAAGACCTTCATGTAAGATGAAAGAAATTTCATTTAATTCTTAGGAGGGAAAGTGTATGGATGTACCTCTATGGGCTTATATCATATTTGCAATCACAGGTGCGGCAGGTTTCATAAGTTTAATGTGGTTCAGTTTTTTTGCTGACAAAATAGAAAAGTGAAGCGATTTTATAAAAATGTAAACTATTTTATATGAAAGGGATAACATTGCTTATTTAAGTTTACATAATAAAATTATTTCAAACTGATGATAAAATAACTAATTGATCTATGTACTAAATATACATAATTACTAGAGGGATTGGCACCTAAGGAACACAGCTATTTGACAAGTTCTTGCTAGAGAATTTCAATCACTACATATGATTTTCTGCATCAAGAAGCTCAGCTGAATTATTTTTGGGTGAATTTACTAATGATGAAACCTGGTATGCTTCCATGTCATCAGCATCATAAGGCAGCAGCAAACTTTGCAGATAATCAGGGCTTGTATTTTTGGGGTTAAGCCACTCCTTTTCATGATCATGGGCCAATATAACCGGCATTCGGTCGTGTATATCTTTCATGAACTCATTAGGCTCAGTTGTTATGATAGTGCAGGTATAAAGAGGGTCTCCTTGATGTGTGCTCCACTTTTCATATAAGCCAGCAAACGCAAAAAGAGCAGATGATTTCAATTTGATCCGCATTGGGATTTTGGTTTTGGAATCAAGCCGTTTCCATTCATAAAAACTGTCTGCTGGTATGATGCAGCGTTTGCTGACAAGCGGTCTTCGAAAGGCCGGTTTCTCGGTAATTGTTTCGGCTCGAGCATTGATCATTTTATAACCGATCTTTTCATCTTTTGCCCAAGGTGGAATAAGTCCCCATCTAAGCTTGCCTAAGCGATTATTTGATCCATCATTGATGATTGCAAGGATGTTTTGTGATGGTGCGACATTATAGCTTGGCTGGTATTCACCTTTAGGAAAAAATTGATCGATGTCAAATTGGTCAATAATATCATCAAATGCAGAGTACAAAGTAAACCTGCCGCACATATCCATCATCCTTTTTAGGGGTTTTTGAATAGTTTGTCGGACGAACGTTCATTTAATACAGGTTCAGAACAATGATTTCTTTTCACTTGCGATATACTGGTATAATAAGAAAGCCAGTTAAGAAGTTATTGTGGAAAAGAACATATGCTTTTTGGTTGGACCGACGCTGGATCTTGATGGAGTTACAAGGATCGCTTAAAAATAGCCTATAAGTCTAAAATGAGGCACAGCGTTTTTAACGCATGGCCTCTTTTATATCAGTAGCCAAATACCAGAGTTGTACTTTGTGATCCGGCATATTTCGTGACAAATTCTTTTGTATATTCCGGCGTTTGGACACGATAGCTATAGTTTGACCCGGGATTCCAAGAAGTCAGCGGAGAGGTTTGCTTGTTGAGTGATGGATAGCTGCCTATGTCTTTGAAATAACCAGTGCCCTTGTCGTCAAGGATGCCGCCTTTTTCACTGCCTTTCCCAAAGTAATTATATTCGGAATATATTTTTGCTTTTGTAGCAATTGTAATCGCCTGGTTAAAATTATTGCTGTAATTGTTTTTAACATGAAAGTAACCGTATCTCATCAGACCTGGGCCTCTAACATACAAGTTCTCAAAATAATTATTGGCGATTGTCATGTGGGGGTAGCCGTCATATTGATGCTGAGAATCATCCGGGTATCCTAAAATCAAACCGTATTTATGATTCGCAAATTTTGAGTTGCTGATCGTGATATAATCTGCGGATTTTCCGATATACACGAGTTTATCCAAATCGCTTCCGCTTGCATTATAGCTATGACCTGAGAATGTGACGTGATCAATCCAATAGTTCATACCGGAATCTAAATAAAGCTGGATATCATTATTTCCGTTAATCTGCGGACTGTGTTCAAACGTTAAATTTTGAAAAATGACATTTCCAGAAGCTGATGAAGTTGTTAAATAAATATTTTTCAGCGTTTTTTTCGCGTAAGAGCCCACGAGTGTTTTATTTGAGCCAATGGTAACTGTTGTTTTCGCAGATGCGGAAAGATCATTTTGAAGCACTAAAATTTTCGGAGTGGATCCTCCTAGATGGGTTTTTAAATCATTTACGCTTTGAATGTAAACAATCTGCCCGTTTTTTCCACCCGTTGTGCCCGTTTTAGAGATGCCTTTTTCATTTTTGGCATTTCCGGCAAAACCTAAAAGGCCATTTGTTGAGGTATTCGGAAAATCGACTGCACCTAATGCTTTTCCAGGCAAGAGAACCAAAAACAAGCTAAAGACGGTGAACCATAAACAAAGTCGTTTCATCACAATATGCTTCCTTTCAATTTTAATCATTTCCTTGCGGGATTATTATTACAGTTAATGGAAAGGAATGATAGGTTCTATCTTCCTAATTAATGTTGGGTTACTTAAAAAATAGAGATTGCGCCAAAAGACATACTAACAATTGAAATAGAAGAAAGGATTGATACACCGTTGACTGCAGCAGCTTATCGAAACACCTTGCTATCACTTTTATGTTTAACAGCTGGAATCGTGGATGTAATCGGGTATTTAAGCCTGGGACATGTGTTCACAGCTAATATGACTGGAAACATTGTATTATTGGGGTTAGCTATCGGCAAATCCATTCAGGTCACTGTTTTTAATTCCTTGACTGCGCTAATCGGATTTATATGCGGCGTGATCATTGCTACATTGATGGTCGGAAAGGCGGAAAATACCCTTTGGCCTTCTGCTGTGACAAAAGCCCTCGCACTTGAAGCATTCATTTTGTTTGTCTTTGCTTGTCTTTCTTTTTACCGGGCATTTGTTCCTGTGCACATTCTAATTATACTCATGAGCATTTCTATGGGGATTCAAACTACAGCAGCAAAAAAACTGGGGATCGCAGGTATTTCTTCAACTGTGTTGACCGGCACTTTGGCTTCTCTTTTAGAGGATATATCCGGCCGTTTGTTTTTTAAGAAGCAAAAGAAGACTTTCTTAAGAGATACTGTGTTAAGAGCACTGGCTATTATTTTGTATTGTGTAGGGGCTATTATTGTTGCTCTGGCTGAGCCTGATTTTTATCACTTCATTATTTGGGTTCCGATTGTGCTGATCTTTGGCATCATGATGACAGCTAAGTTGAAACTGAGCGGGGAAAAATAGCTTTTCCTGTATAGCTGTTATCAGGCCAACAGCCTGTTTCATTTCGTTATTGAAGTGCGAATTTTGAGAGGGAAAAATAAGACATTTGGCTGAAGTGCACATTCGTTCATTTGTATTGGCTTTTTCATAAGTACCTACATTTGATATATGAATGATAGTGAATTTGCCTTAAAATCATCTATGAATCTATTTCCTCTTTCAAACCAGATGGATTGAGTCTTATAATGATAATGATTCTCATTTGAAGTCTGGTTTGAGGAGGACCAAATATGAAAAAGATTATGAGTGCATTTGTTGGTATGGTTTTGTTGACGATCTTCTGTTTTTCCCCGCAAGCTTCGGCAGCATATGACGACCTGCATGAAGGTTATGCAACGTATACAGGGTCAGGTTATTCAGGAGGAGCTTTCCTGCTGGATCCCATTCCTTCCGATATGGAGATTACTGCAATAAATCCGGCGGATCTCAATTACGGAGGAGTAAAAGCAGCACTTGCCGGCTCTTATTTGGAAGTTGAAGGGCCAAAAGGGAAAACAACCGTATATGTTACTGATCTTTATCCCGAAGGCGCTCGGGGAGCTCTTGATCTGTCACCTAATGCCTTCCGTAAAATCGGCAATATGAAAGACGGAAAAATCAATATTAAATGGCGTGTTGTCAAAGCCCCAATCACCGGCAATTTCACCTACCGGATCAAAGAAGGCAGCAGCAGGTGGTGGGCAGCAATCCAAGTCAGAAATCACAAGTATCCTGTTATGAAAATGCAATATGAAAAGGATGGTAAGTGGATCAACATGGAGAAAATGGACTATAACCATTTTGTAAGTACGAATTTAGGGACAGGTTCTCTCAAAGTCAGAATGACTGACATCCGCGGAAACGTTGTGAAAGACACCATTCCAAAGCTGCCTGAAAGCGGAACGTCCAAAGCCTATACAGTACCGGGCCATGTTCAGTTTCCTGAATAAAAAATACGAAACAGCGGATCTTTTCCCGCTGTTTTTTCATTGTTCTGCATCTGCATGTAAAAATGTTTTAATCATGTTCAACTGCTCCTGCTTTGGATAACTGGTATACAGCCTGCTTGAAATCCGAATAGGATCTCCGAAAAAATATCTTTCGTAGTGAGTTTGTCTAGTTCCGAATGAACTCATTGTTAAATCCCATGCCAAACGGAAAATTTTCACACGTTCTTCAGCATTTGTATTGGTTGCTTGAAGATATTGGTCAAGATCTTCCCGTATCTCTGAGTCAAATGCATTTTCGGTAGGCAGTGTCACCATTCCGCTAGCTCCAATTAATTGTATGATTTCAGTAAATCGAGGATATAGCTTAGGAATGATCGTACTGATGACTTGAAGAGGAATTAAACAGGGGCGCATATAGCCGAATTCATCTAACTGAGCATCATTTTCCGATTTGTCAATGAGGGCTTTGATTGTTTCCAATCCCACAATGATTTCTGAGAGCTTTTCTTGGATGTGCTGATATTCGGAAACATTAATGGTGTCGACAAGAAGCTGTGCAACACCTAATAGAAATTCAATTTTTATCATTTGCCTAATGACAACCTGGTGAAAGGTAAAGGCATGAAAAGAGCTTTTTGTCATAAAATCTTTAGCTGCTTCCACATTATCGTAAAAAAACACACGATTCCACGGCACTAACACATGATCAAAAACCACAATTGAATCCATTTCTTCATACCTTGAGCTTAAGGGATGATTAAAGGAAGAGTCGCTTAATACAAATGATTCTCTTGTGATGAATTTTACGCCTTTTGTATTAGAAGGGATTGAAAAAGCATAAGCTTCATCTGTTTCAAAGAAAAATTTAGGCGCTGAAAAAACCAAGATTTCATCGGTCAATCCGCCTTGTGTTGCAAGCAGTCGTGCGCCATGAATCATTAAACCTTTTTCGGTTCTATCAATGACTTTAGCAGATATCGGTTTTTCACTTAGCCCAAAATAGGACTGTGACCGGTTCACTTGCGGAGTAATGAATGTATGGGTAAAAGAAAGGTCATGCTTAGCAGCTTGTTCATACATATCTAGTATATGTTCAGGAAAGCAATTCTCTTTATCTTTTAGAAGCTCCGCTGACGAAGCAAAGCTCATCATAACCGTATTCATGTAATCCGGACTTCTCCCCATCATTCCGTGAGTATGTCTAGCCCAATGTTCAATCATGGTCCTTCTTTTTTTCAAATCATTTTTGGTTTTAGGCTGGAGATAGGAAAGGCCGATTCGATTATGATCTCCAGGAAGGCAATAAGTCATTTCATGTATTAACTCATCCTTTGTTTGCAATTCATAAAGTGAGCTTTTTGTTTTGATTATTCCTTTAAATGCAGGATGCTCAGAAATGTTACCCTTTATTTTTTCGCCATCATACCATATTTCGTTTTCTAGTTTATTCAATCGGTCAATGAATTCTTTACCATTGATGATCCCCATTTAAGTTTCGCTCCTTCATATTATGCTGCGTATTGTATTATATTTTCGAGAAAACAGCCGGTTCAGCCAATTTGAGGTGGGAAAAGCCTTTTTTGTATGCCTAATAGAAAATGAGAATAAGAGTGACTTATACGACAAAAGACAGTCAATTTTTCGTGAAGCCTTTCTGAAGATTTAGAGCCGTAAAGAATTTGCTTATTCATATGAAAATAGCACTATAAAACTTGATAACACGTGTCGATATTATGGACATGAGCGTAAGCGAATTGGATTCAAACGCGCTTGAACATATTTTATTTCAGCCATTACATTGTGCGGAAAGGGAAAACGACACATGAAAGTGAAAACAAAATTGCTGGGGATTATATCAATATTAGTTGTTTCAATTATTGGAATTGGAGGCTCCTCAGTATTTATGATTTCTTCTACTGTGAAAAAGAATGAAGAACTTAAAGACAAAATGGAATTCCAAAAAGAGATAAAACACATCCAATATGAATTGACCGGGTTATCAAATGATGAAAGAGGCTTCTTGATTACCGGAGACAAAGAATACGACGAGGGTATGAAGGAAAAAGCAGACGATGTCTTAAAGAGCCTTGACCGGGTTAATGACTTGATTGATGAAGAGAAGTATCAATCCAATATTGAAGACATTAAGACAAGTTTTACTCAGTATAGAGCTTTGAATCAGCAGGTAGTAACAGCCTACTCTTCAAATCCTAAAAAAGCAGAAACCATCCATTTTGGAGAAGAAAGAACATTAAGAAAAGAAGTCGTAGATCCGGCTGTCAATAAGCTGTCTGATCGCCTGGATCAAGAGGTAGAGGATCTAAAGGATGAAATACGGGGCAATGGGAAAATGAGTCAATCGCTCATTATCATTGTCACAGGGATATCAGTAATGTTAGGCATTGTTCTAAGCATAATGCTGTTAAAGTCCATTATGGTGCCACTAAGAAGCATAAATAAGCAGCTGGAGGAAATTGCTCATGGCGAGGCTGATTTAACCAAAAAAGTCATAGTGAAAAATAAAGATGAATTTGGCCAGCTTGCCAAATCTTTTAATTCTTTTACTCATTCATTATCTCAAATTGTGAAGCAGATCAGCAGTTCATCTGAACAAGTCGCCGCTTCCTCCGAAGAATTATCGGCAAGCGCAGAAGAATCAAAATCAACATCTGAACATATTTCCCGAGCCATGCAGATGGCTGCCGAAAGCAATGTGAAACAAAGCTCAATGACAGAAAAGAGTGCGGAATTCATTACTGAATTATTAGACAGTATATCATCTGTTGCTTCAAATACAGGGAACATAGCGGATCTTTCTTCTTCGATGAGAGACAAGGCTGAAATAGGCTCTAAGTCCGTCAACAAGATGTTAGATCAGATGAAATTCATTGATAAATCTGTAGATTCAGCCGGCAATGGATTACAGGCATTGGTAGCGAGCACAGCAGAAATCAGTGATATTTCCTCGCTTATCACGACGATTTCAGAGCAGACCAATTTGCTGGCCCTAAACGCAGCGATCGAGGCGGCCAGAGCCGGAGAGCAAGGAAAAGGATTTGCCGTGGTGGCTGAAGAAGTTCGGAAATTAGCGGATGAAACAAATAAATCAGCAAACCACATCCAATCGGTGGTAGCGACCATCCAAAACGAATCGATAGAAACGGTAAATAATATTAAAGTTGTTCAAGAAAATGTGAGCTCAGGTATTGTTCTTTCTCAAGAGACAACAGGAAATTTCAATGAAATACTGAACCTGGTGGAACAGGTCACTTCTCAAATACAAGAAGTTGCAGCAGCAACTCAACAGCTTACTTCAGGCGTTGAAGTGATTCAGCACACAGTTCATACATTGGCTGCTGGTACAAAAGAAACGTCAGCAAATACAGAAGCGGTTGCAAAATCATCAGAGGAACAGCTACATTCAATGGAGGAAATCTCCTATGCCGCAGAATCTCTATCTCAGTTGGCAGAAGAGCTTCAAACCGTCATTAATCGTTTTAAATATTAAACAGGCTACTTACGTGCAACCCCCATCTTATTCGGTGGGGGTTGGCTACTTTTACTGTGGTTGTTTCTACAAACGGAGCTAACTGACTTCTTTTAAGTTAGCTCCGTTTGTATGGCTAGTCCAAATTTTGATCGATCGTTCCTTCAAAATAGTCATCGCTCACCTGTTCATGAGTTTCAGCCAATCCTTTTTCCAATTGCGTGCTTCCTTTATAATCTGAGGGCTCAAAGTATTTCCCGGCTACATCTGTTGTGTCATTTTTGTTTTCTTTGTTATGAGTTTGTGTTTCAGTGTTTACACTTTCTGTCTCAGTATTGCTGCTTATAGATTGCTGAAAATCATATTCCTTGTCTAATGAAGAAAATCTTTTATAATCATCAGGTCTGTCTGCACCGTTTTTTTGAGTCACTTTACTTCCTCCAGATTATTGATATTTTAGTGGGGGTAAGAACTTATTTCGTTCTTTTAGGATCAGAACCATGTTTTTTAGGATCATCTGCTTTAAAAGCTGTTTCAGTCTCATGGTCATTTCTTATTTGTTCAATACTTGAATTTTGAATGCCTTTCTTACTCATTGGTTTCACCCCTTTACGAAAAGTGTTGAAATATCAACTCTTCTTATTCTGTCTGTTAGGCAGGTATTCATTCGCTTTTTTTCGTTGACTCTTCCCCATTAGGAAAAGAGCCAGTTATGCCAGGCGTGCATTTGATTTTTGAAACCTTTTGTTAGTACATTGCGTATATGAAGAGGCTGTATAGAACTGGGAACAAATTTGTTAAGGTGAGTAACATTCTTTCTTATCATAAAGGGGAGATATGGGAGATGAGTCTGGTGAAAAATGGAGATTCGATAAAGGTTGTATTTGTGTTTCAAAAAAACGAACAGATTGAAGAAGTTGAGCTTAACTCAGCGCAGCTGTCTGCTTTATTACACTCAAAACAGGTATGAATCGAAACATTCAGCCAGAACCTCAAAATTGAAAACACCGTTTGGTCTTACGTCAATCGTCATGTATCTTTGCAAGTTTACTTAAAATAGAAAATGGTGTTTTGATTGAGAGGATTAGCAGCGATATTATTTGCTTAATGTGTCTTTATCCGTTAATGGGTTAGATAGGGGCTGGACAAGATATTGCAATGCTTCATAAAGTTAAAAAAGATTATTGAAATCTTCACAGTTATCTTTACAATAGCCTATATAGAGCGCTTTCCAAATCGTGCATTTTTTAGCTGGTTACTTGTATGGAGAAAGAGGTTTTTAGCAAAATGAAAACTACAATCTACGATGTTGCAGAAAAAGCCGGCGTGTCCATTTCAACAGTTTCAAAAGTGATCAATCATCAGCCGGTCGGGATGAAATCGAAACAAAAAGTGCTAGATGCCATGCAAGAGCTGAATTATAAACCAAGTGTGCTCGCTTCAGCATTAACAGGGAAACGGACTTCGACAATAGGATTTCTTTTACCGGACATAGCTAATCCTCTGATTGCAGAAATGGCACGGAGAGTAGAGGATCGGGCACACGAATATGGATTCAATGTCGTCATTTGCAGTACGGATTTCAAGTCAGAGAAGGAAGAGAGATACGTCTCATTATTAAGGCAGAAGCGTGTTGACGGGTTTATTTTAGCTGGGGGGTTTAGGAATAAACAGGTTATTCATGAGTTAATCAGCGATAACATTCCTGTTATCCTTCTTTCGGAATCACAGCCATACTCATCTCTTACAACGGTTACAGTTGATAATTTCTTGGGAGGGTATGAATTAACAGCATATTTAATTTCGCTTGGCCACTCAAGGATTGCGGTGATTGCAGAAGACAATGCAAGCAGCAGAGAACGAATTCGCGGATATTCACAGGCATTACAAGAGTCTGATCTTGATATTCACGAAGATCTGATTGTTGTAACAGATTCAACGGCCGAGTCTGCACAGTCTTTGGCCTCTTCATTATTACAATCTTCAAATCCGCCCACAGCTATGATTTGTTGTAATGATATCTTAGCAATTGGTGCGCTCCTTGCAGCAAGGGAGGAACATGTGTTGGTTCCTGAAGAACTTTCTATCACAGGCTTTGATAATACACTGATATCAAAAAGTAGTGATCCCCCTTTGACAACAGTTGAAGTGCCTGTGCAAAGCATGTGTTCACAGGCAGTGGATTTACTAATTGATGAAATAGAAGGAAAAGCCTCTGAAAAACAAAAAATTTTAGTATTGCCGAAATTAATTGTCCGAAAATCAACAAGCCGTTTTCATTAAAGACGTGTGTTTCAAATCAATAATATTTGTTTAGCAGCTGGAAAGTCCCCGCTGCTTTTTTGTGTTTCACCATAGAATGACAAAAGGGAAGCAAGAAACACTCAAAAAACAACATTGAGAGGTCGGAATATCCTTTTTTAAAGTGGAAGGTGTATATATATTGGTATATTGTTGATTATTTTCTGAAAGGAATTTCAAAAAAACGTTTACAAAATATATTGAATATTATACAATCAACTCACAAAATATAAAGCGCTTTCTATATGCAGGGATATAATTAGTAAAAAAGAAATCTATTTGCTTTTAAAAACGGAGTGTAAAGCGCTTTATATGATTTGTTTCCGGTTTTAGATAAAGTGCACGATTAAGAAGAGAAGATCAACTCGGAGAACCGAAATGAACGTACTTTTAAATCCAGTTAAAAGAAAACGCTTTATTTTTTGGTTGCGATTCATAATTCATTTGATTAGAGGTGTCTTGGATGAGTATTCACATTGCTGGCGCGCCGTGCTGCTGGGGCGTTGACGATCCGAAAAATCCTTATCTTCCTCCATGGGAGAGAGTGCTGCAAGAAGCATCACAAGCTGGTTATAAAGGGATTGAGTTAGGTCCATACGGCTATATTCCGATGGATATCGAACGTGTCCAAGCAGAGCTTTTGAAAAACAATTTATCCATTATTGCCGGTACGATTTTTGATGATTTAGTATCAGAGTCGCACTTAGGAAATTTGCTGGAGCAAGTTGATGAGATTTGTTCTCTGATTACAAAACTACCTTTCTCTTTTCAGGATAAAGAGGAGCGCTTTCGCTTTTCACCTCCTTATTTGGTCCTGATTGACTGGGGGCATGACGAAAGAGATTATAAGGCGGGGCGTCCTGATCAAGCGAAACGGTTATCTAAAAAGGAATGGAACCGTATGATGTCTCATATT
Source organism: Bacillus sp. LJBS17 (assembly GCF_019334685.1). NCBI lineage: Bacteria > Bacillati > Bacillota > Bacilli > Caryophanales > Bacillaceae > Bacillus > Bacillus sp. LJBS17. Next base: position 2,139,030 of record NZ_CP079759.1, on the reverse strand, counting down.
CGGACAATTGCGGAACGGGCGTGGAAGCAATATGGCGTACGAGCCGTCATCCATCCTCATGCAGGGGGATATATTGAATTCGAGGATGAGATTCAGCAATTACTAAAAGATATACCATACGATATTGCGGGGCTTTGTCTTGATACAGGACATTTATATTATTCAAAGATGGATCCGGAACAATGGCTGCGGGACTATGCGGACCGTGTAGACTATATCCATTTTAAAGACATTGATGAACATGTTTATCAACAAGTAATGGGTGAGCATATCCGCTTTTTTGATGCTTGCGCAAAGGGAGTCATGTGTCCGATAGGCCAAGGAATTATTGATTATGAAGCGATTTACAAGTTGCTAAAAGACATTCACTATTACGGCTATATTACGATTGAGCAAGAACGTGATCCGAGAAACTCTGATACTAGTTTAAGAGATGTCAGTCAAAGCCTTGCCTATTTAAAAAATGTTGGTTACTAGTGAGGGAGGAATCAAAAATGATTAATGGTGAAAAAAAGGTAGATAGACCGATACGCTGGGCAATGGTAGGAGGCGGCCGGGGAAGTCAAATTGGATACATTCATCGCTCGGCTGCCTTGCGTGATCATCACTTTCAGTTGGTTGCAGGGGCATTTGACATCAATCCGGAACGGGGAAAAGATTTTGGGATGAATCTTCATGTTACTCCGGAACGCTGCTACTTGGATTTCCAGCAAATGTTTGAAGAAGAAGCAAAACGAGAAGACGGTATTGAAGCTGTTTCTATCGCAACTCCAAACGGCACTCATTATGAAATTTGTAAGGCGGCCCTGAATGTCGGTTTGCATGTTGTATGTGAAAAGCCTCTTTGTTTCACGTTTGAAGAAGCAAAAGAGCTTGAGAATTTGGCAAAGAAAAAGAACAGAGTTGTCGGCATTACATATGGTTATTCTGGGCATCAAATGATTGAACAGGCGCGCCAGATGATCGCAAATGGAGAGTTGGGTGACATCAGAATTATTAATATGCAATTTGCACATGGTTTTCACTCAGATCCTGTAGAAATGAATAATCCAAGCACGAAATGGCGTGTAGACCCGAAATTTGCCGGTCCGAGCTACGTGTTAGGAGATTTAGGAACTCATCCGTTATTTTTATCGGAAATCATGATTCCGGAACTGAAAATAAACAAACTGTTATGTACTCGCCAGAGCTTTGTAAAAAGCAGAGCGCCTCTTGAAGATAATGCTTATACGATTATGGAATACGATAATGGGGCGGTCGGCACGGCGTGGTCTTCATGTGTAAATGCCGGATCAATGCATGGCCAGAAAATTCGTGTGATCGGTTCCAAAGCAAGTATTGAATGGTGGGATGAACAGCCTAACCAGCTGCGTTTTGAAATACAGGGAAAACCTGTACAGATTTTAGAGCGCGGAATGGGATATTTATACCCAGAAGCATTACAAGATGACCGTATTGGAGGCGGCCATCCAGAAGGTCTATTTGAAGCGTGGTCGAATCTTTATTCCCGATTCGCTGTTGCTATGGAAGCTGCTGATCGAGGGAAAGAATTGGAGCACATGTGGTATCCAGGAATTGAAGCGGGTGTGGGAGGTGTACGCTGGGTGGAAAACTGCGTTCGATCCGCGGATAAAGGCGCAGTATGGGTGGACTATCAATAACATGTAGCGATTGTAAGTCCTTTTAAAAGGAGGAGAAAAATGGACCAGCGTGAAAAAATGGATACTGCAGGCGGAAATACCTCGTGTAAACATAAAAAATTTTTCCGCAAGATTACCATCATTTCTACATTCGGAGGCCTTCTCTTTGGTTATGACACTGGAGTAATCAATGGAGCGTTGCCTTTTATGGCACAAAGAGATCAGCTTGATCTAACTCCCTTCACCGAAGGTCTCATCACAAGTTCCCTCCTTTTCGGAGCCGCATTTGGCTCCCTGGCTGGAGGACGGTTAGCAGATCGTATTGGCAGGCGGAAAACCATCTTAAATCTAGCTTTCTTGTTTTTAATTGCTACGATTGGTTGTTCGTTCGCACCAAACACATCTGTTATGATAATCTGCCGAAGTTTACTTGGTCTTGCAGTAGGGGCAGCATCTGTCACGGTACCGGCCTTTTTAGCTGAAATGTCGCCAGCGGAACAGCGGGGCAAAACAATTACTCAGAACGATCTGATGATTATTTTAGGTCAGCTTCTTGCATTTACATGTAATGCAGTCATTGGTACATCAATGGGTGAATATGCGCACGTTTGGCGATTTATGCTTATCTTGGCAACACTGCCGGCCATTTTTCTGTGGTTCGGGATGCTTATTGTACCAGAGAGCCCGCGCTGGCTGGCATCGAAAGGGAAGGTGGGGGAGGCGTTCAGAGTTCTTAAGTATGTAAGGGAAGAAAATTGTGCCAAAGCTGAGCTGACTGAAATCAAAGCTTCAATCAATCGAGAGACTGAAATAAATCGGGCGACACTGAAAGACTTGTCAATCCCATGGATTCGCCGACTTGTAGGTCTTGGAATAGGAATCGCTGTAGTGCAGCAAATAACCGGTGTTAACTCCATTATGTTCTATGGCACGCAAATTTTGCAGAAAGCTGGTTTTGCCAGAGACGCAGCACTTGTCGCAAACATTGGAAATGGCGTTATTTCAGTGATAGCCTGTACATTCGGCATCTGGATTGTAGGTAAAGTCGGGAGGCGGCCTCTTCTCCTTACAGGACTTGCAGGCACAACAGCTTCTATTTTGCTTATAGCGATTTGTTCCATCACACTTCAAGGAACTCCCGTGCTGCCGTTTATCGTGATTGGCCTGACAATTACGTTCCTGGCTTTTCAGCAGTCAGCGGTATCCGTGGTTACGTGGCTCATGATTTCAGAAATATTCCCGCTCAGATTGCGAGGGCTCGGAATGGGGATTTCAGTGTTTTTCCTTTGGATGATGAATTTTCTTATCGGCTTAACGTTTCCTGTGTTACTAGATCAATTGGGGATGTCGTCAACGTTCTTCGTCTTCGTTGTTCTGGGGGCTTCTGCGATTCTTTACGTGAAAAAGTATCTGCCGGAAACAAAAGGTCGTACTCTAGAAGAGCTTGAAAACGACTTTAGAAGCAATCAAGGTGTTCGAAAAGCATCATCGGGCAAAGGAGAAATAAATATGTAAACGCTCTCTTTTATTATGATTAAAAAGGCGTTGCTTTTGAAGCAAGCCTTTACTTTCAAATGTTTTCCATTAAACAACTAGCAAATCCCGTTTTTCTTAATACTAACTTCATCCTGTTGCTTTTTGACTAATGCAAATATCCATTCTATTAAACTTTGTTTTTGCACATACTTTTTCCCGTTGATTTTAATGTAAGGCAGGTCTGTCATGTCTCCGGCTAACTGTTTTGCCTCAGTTGTCGTTATTCCTAAAAAATGTCCGATGTAAAAGTAAATATCTCGTTCTTTTATAAGCAAGGTATCACTTTTTTCATATGCTTTTGGATGGTTCATCTGCTTTAAGCCTTCACCGATAAAATAACCAGCCAAAGCAACACCGATTCCTAAAAAAACGTCCATGTGTATGCCTCCATTATGTCGATGTTATGTTATACGGGCTTGGCATACTAGGGGTTTCATTATTTTTTCAAACCTTTTCAATCTGCACGCGTCCTGAAAAAAAGGTGGCGCCGCCGCCCATATCGGACAATCGGTCTGGGGTTAGCGCGTTTACAAGCTGTTTTTTTCCTTGTTCATCCGCCCATAATCCTTGGCTGACAACGACACCTGGCAGCACTTGTTCTCCAACTGCAGCGGTCAGCTGGCATTCTCCCCGGCTGTTCCAAATTCGTACAGGTGCCCCATCAACGATTCCGTGCTCTTTAGCATCTTTTGTGTTGATAAAGAGCTTTGGCGTCTTTTCAAGCTTGATGTGTTTTTCATTATTGGAAAATGTTGAGTTTAAGAAATTATGGTTTGGCCCCGGAACATACATAAACGGATGTTCATTATCGGTTACAAGAGGTGTATATGTCGGTAAAGCAGGGAAGCCGTCTTGTTTCATTTGTTCTGAATATAATTCTATTTTTCCGCTTGGCGTTGGAAGTTCGCCCGGAAACAGTCGCGTTTCGCGTTTCGCTTTCATAAATGAATGCTTAGCAAGTGCATCGTAATCAATCTCTGCCAAATGTGGATTATCTGGATGGTCAAGCGCCTGGCGGATTAATTCTTCATCTGAATCTTTAAGCTCCTGGTCTGTGAATCCCATGGCTTCAGCAAGTAATCGGAAAACCTCAGTGTTAGACTTGCTTTCCCCATATCTCTCAATCACCGGCTGCTGAAGCTGAATGTAATGGTGCCAGTAGGAGGTGTAAAAATCAGTATTTTCAAAAGCGGATGTTGCAGGCAGTACAATGTCCGCATATGCAGCCGTTTCCGTTAAAAACAAATCATGAACCACAGTAAACAAGTCTTCCCGCAGCAAGCCCTGTCTGACTTTGTTTGCTTCGGGCGCGACGACGGCAGGGTTCGTTCCGTAAATAAATAGAGAGCGAATCGGCGGGTCTGTTTCCAAAAGCACCCTGCCAAGCTGATTCATATTAAACGACCTCGGGGTGCGCCCTTTCAATAAGTCGGGCCGCTGCAAGGCATTTGTGTTATATTCTAAAATTCCGCTGTTATGCTTAATTGCGCCGCCCCCTGTGTGCAGCCATTGGCCGGTGATCGCCGGAAGACAGGCAATCGTCCTTACAATCATCCCGCCGTTATCGTGATGCTGGGGTCCGTTTCCGATTCTGATAAAAGAAGGGGAGGTTTCCCCGTACATTTTTGCCAGTCGGTAAATATCTTCGGTACTGACACCGGTGATCGTCGATACCTTTTCAGGATCATATTGTTTCACGTGTTCACGGAGCTCTTCATAGCCAACCGTGTACTCGGACAGAAATGCTTCATCATGAAGGTTTTCTTTAAATAAAATGTGCATGATGCCAAGAGCAAGTGCACTGTCGGTTCCCGGTTTTATTGGGATAAACCAATCTGCAAGACGTCCTGTTTGATTTTTATGCACATCGATCACGACAATTTTGGCACCTTGTTTTCGCGCTTTTTGGGCGATCGTAATTTGGTGCATATTTGTGCTGACCGCGTTGATTCCCCAAAAAATAAATAGTTTTGTATGAACGGTTTCCTCAGGATCGATTCCCGCGCTTATGCCCATTGTATATTTATAGCCTTCAGATCCCGCTTTGCTGCAAATCGTCCGTTCAAGCTGGCTTGACCCCATGCGGTAAAAAAAGCGACGGTCCATTCCTTCAGCTGTCAATTTCCCCATATTTCCGTAAAAGCTGTAAGGAAGTATGCTTTCAGCTCCCTCTGCATCAATCAGCTGTTTCCAGCGGGAGGTGATCGTATCGATTGCCTCTTCCCAGGAAATCGGTTCAAATATCGCTTGGCCTTTCGCACCTGTTCGTTTGAGCGGTGTAGTCAGCCGCTTTTCATCATATATGCGCTCCGTCATATTCCGGACTTTGTTGCATATGTTTCCGGCTGTGACAGGATGATCAGGGTCTCCTTGCATTTTTACGATTTTCCCGTCTTTTTTATGTATTAACAATCCGCACTGATCCGGGCAGTCCAGCGAGCAAACGGATTTGAAAATGCCGTTTTGTTGTGTGGCAAAAGATTTCATGGCCCAGTTCCTCTCTCTAGTTAGATATTTTGTAAGAATTATAACATTTCGGATGATAACGTCAATTCTGAAAAAAGAGATTGACATCAATCTGAGACTTCTTTATGATAAACGTATTCTTCATTCTGAAAATTACATACTCAACATTTTCTATCCAGAGAGGTGGAGGGACTGGCCCTATGAAACCTCGGCAACATTATTGTGCCAATTCCAGCAAGCGTCAGCTTGAAAGATAGGAAAGCAAGGTTTATACCGGCGTCTGCCTGTAACAGAGCGCGCCTATATATGAATCTCTTTCCATCTGCGGAAAGAGATTTTTTTTATGAAAAAATACGATGAAAAGGATGTTTTGCACCATGACGGTTTTGGTTACAGCACCGTACAACGAAGAAGGACGAAAAGAGCTAGAAAACTTGTTTGACTCAGTTGCTTATCAATCATGGAAGGAACAAGGCCGGGCATATCGGGAGGATGAACTTATTCAGCTGCTAAAAGCAACAAATGCGACAGGCTTGATTACTGAGCTTGATCAGGTAACAGACAGCGTATTTGCTTCTGTTCCCGAACTTTCATTTGTCGGTGTTTGCAGGGGAATGCCCTCCAATGTGGATGTGGCAGCTGCCTCAAAAAGAGGCATACCTGTTTTTTATACACCAGGGCGGAATGCACAAGCCGTTGCTGAAATGTTTATTGGAAATGTGATTTCCTTTCTGCGCCATACCAGCGCCTCGAATCAATGGCTGAAGGATGGAAAGTGGAACAGTGATTACCTGCAGGCTTATGTCAAATTTAAAGGAAATGAATTAACAGGAAAAACGGTTGGCATGATTGGGTTCGGGGCGGTTGGTCAAAGGATTGCAAAACTGCTGACTGCGTTTGACTGTAAAATAAAGTATTACGATCCATTCATTCAAGACGATCATCCGCTGTATGAAAAAGTATCTCTTAAAACGGTGTTTTCAGACAGTGATATCGTTTCTGTCCATCTGCCTCGTACTGAGGAAACACTTGGACTTATTGATCGGAAGTATTTTGATCTGATGAAACAGAGTGCGATTTTCGTCAATACTTCAAGAGCAGTTGTTGTAAACCGTGAAGATCTTTTATCTGTATTAAAAGAACACAAAATCAGAGGTGCGATATTAGACGTTTTTTATCATGAACCTCCAGAGGAATCAGATTATGAATTGATTTCATTGCCTAATGTTCTGGCAACACCGCATCTCGCTGGAGCAACATTTGAAGTGGAGGATCATCACGTGACGATACTGAATAAAGCCCTCAAAAAGTGGAAGGGTGAAAAAACTCTTAATATTCTGACAATGTATAACAAGGACGAACTGAAAACAGGGGTATAAGAAAGGAGGCTAACAGAATGAAAAAACAAAAAGGCTATCTCGTTTTTGATATTGGCACAGGCAATGCGAGGGTAGCGGTCGTGAGTGTAACCGGCAGTGTTTTAACAGTTGAACGGGAGGACATCGTGTATTCCACAGAGACGCTTTACCCGGACAGCCGTTATTTTTCTCCTCAGGTGCTGTGGAAGCAGGTGATGAATTTGGCAAAACGTGTGCTATCCCGTTCGTGTGATATTGACATCATTGGTTTGACATCGACGAGTCAAAGGCAGGGAATTGTTCTGATCGATCAAAACGGCGATTCTTTTCTCGGGCTGCCGAACATCGATAACCGCGGTCGAGAGTGGGAGGCGAGCATTCCCGATCGGGAAGAGATATACAGCCGCACAGGCCGCCTGCCAACCGCACTTTTTTCCGCGCTCAAGCTTTATGGATTAAAACAGCGCCAGCCCTCTTTATGGGAAAAGACTGCAAGCTTTACTAGCATCAGTGATTGGGTGACGTACCAACTGAGCGGAATATTAACATATGAACCATCACAGGCAACAGAAACCCTGCTGTTTGATGTGAAGCAAAACACTTGGTCAGAAGAGATGTGCGACATATTCGGCTTTTCTCCATCTATCCTCCCGCCTCTTGTAAGAGCGGGAACAGCAATTGGAACGATAGCAAATGAATATGCATCCGAATTAGGCCTTTCAATAAATGCTAAGGTTATAGCAGGGGGCGGGGATACACAGCTAGCTGTCAAAAGCACCGGAGCTGGACTTGAGGACATTGTCATTGTATCAGGGACAACAACGCCAATAACCAAAATTACTGCGGATCATGGCGACACAAAACATAAAGCCTGGCTGAACTGTCATACGGATCAAGGGCATTGGCTTGTGGAAACAAATCCGGGAATTACCGGCTTGAATTATCAAAAATTAAAACAGATTTTTTATCCGAATGAAACGTACGAAGTAATGGAGGAGGAGATTTCTGCACTTGCAAAAGAAGACCATGCATGTGTAGCGGCTCTCGGCTCTTATTTATCGGCTGAAAAGAATGCGTTAACGAGAGGCGGTTTTCTTTTTGATGCCCCGCTGTCAGCACATTTAAAGAGGGCACATTTTGTACGTGCAGCGCTAGAAGAGATCGCATTTTCAATTAAATGGAACTTTGACATTTTAACAGAGGTTACTCCGTTTGAACGTGACTATGTTTGGGTGTGCGGAGGGGGATTCCAAAGCAAAGCGCTCACTCAATATATCGCGGATCTTCTTCAAAAAAAGGTCTATGTCCAAGAGGGATATCATCAGGCATCTGTGGTTGGTGCTGCAGTCATTTGCAATGAAACCTTTCAATTAACGGAGGAGATGTCAGCAAATGTCCGGGTGATTGAACCGAAGGACTGTCAGACAGAATTGGCTTTATATGAGAAATGGAAGCAAACACAGCGCTTTTTTTCAGGTTCAGAAAGCAAAGTATTGATTTAAGGCGGCAGCATTTTTGCTGTTTTGAGGGATCATTTAATTTTCAACTTTAATAAGGTAATACGGTAATGGATATAAGCATCTAAGGAGGAGACAGATATGTTGGATAAAATAGGAATACCGAAGCGGCTTGCCTGGGGATTTTTAGGGGTTGTTTTGTTTATGATGGGAGATGGTCTTGAACAAGGCTGGCTCAGTCCTTTTTTGATCGAAAACGGGCTCACCGTTCAGCAGTCCGCTTCTATTTTTAGTATATACGGAATTGCGCTTGCCATAGCTTCCTGGTTTTCGGGTGTATGTCTCGAAGCATTTGGCGCAAAACGAACGATGTTTATGGGGCTGTTGTTTTATGTGATCGGTACAGCTGCTTTTATCGTATTTGGATTTGAACAGCTGAACCTGCCTGTGATGTATGTGACTTACTTCGTAAAAGGGTTAGGTTACCCGCTTTTTGCTTATTCTTTCTTGACATGGGTCATTTACAGAACACCGCAAAGCAAACTGAGCACTGCTGTCGGCTGGTTTTGGATAGCATATTGCCTCGGCATGTTTGTGTTCGGCGCTTGGTACTCAAGCTACGCGATCAAAGCGTTCGGTTATTTGAATACGCTTTGGAGCTCTATTTTCTGGGTATGTCTCGGTGCATTCTTTGCATTGTTTATCAATAAAGACCGTTTTGTAAAGAAGAAAAGAAAAAGATCAGAAACAGCCGAGGAGCTTTTAAAAGGGGTTACGATTTTATTTACAAATCCGCGCGTGCTTACAGGCGGAATCATCAGAATCATCAACAGCATTGGTACATATGGTTTTCCAGTCTTTTTGCCGATGCACATGGCCCAGCATGGAATTTCAACCAATGTGTGGCTGCAAATTTGGGGAACGATTTTTCTGGGGAACATTGTGTTTAACCTTATCTTTGGTATTGTCGGCGATAAATTCGGCTGGAAAAATACTGTTATTTGGTTCGGCGGAGTCGGCTGCGGCATTTTCACCCTCTTATTATACTACGCACCTGTTTTCTCCGGCGGGAGCTTAGCGGTTGTCAGCGTGATCGGCTTTATTTGGGGCGGTTTGCTGGCAGGCTATGTGCCGATTGGTGCAATTGTGCCGACGGTGGCAGGAAAAGATAAAGGGGCAGCCATGTCTGTATTGAATTTGGCTGCAGGTTTATCAGCGTTTGTCGGCCCTGCACTCGCTTGGCTGTTCATCGGTCTCGTCGGCGCGCAAGGTGTCGTCTGGATCTTTGCGGTCCTTTACCTTGCAAGTGCGGTCTTGACAAAATGTATTCATATACCTGAGGAAAAAGCAGTTAAGGAGGAATCATCTCCTCAATATGCATCTTAATTAGAAAGCGCCCAATTTCCGGGGCGCTTTTTATCATTTGTTCAGCAATGTAAGGATTTCCGATACGGAATGACGCAAAAATGATTGATCTGGACGGGATTTCACCATCACAGTCAGCCGATAAGAAACAGAATATAAGTCTGAACCGTTTGTTCCACGTTAATTTCACGTCTTAACTCGCCCGAATGTTCTCTCAAAACAGATTCATAACGCTTTATTCTTCATTGAATTCTCGTTGACGAGCCATCAACATTATCTCTTTCTGAATCGATCAGTATATTACTATTCTATGAATTATCGAGGGATTCTAAAGAAAAATAGACAACATATTGACAATACAGTGAGAAATGTTATGATGAATAGACAATAAGTTGTCTATTCAAGGAGGGAACATTGTGGATTATTCTAAGGAACTGAAAGATTTATTTTTAATGCAACAGTCTTACGCTACACTTTTTTCCACATTAAACAAAATCCAATCACGCGGAGACGATTATTATGAAAGCTTAACGTCGAGGCAATTTATGACGATGGTTGCCATACTGCATTTACCGGAAGAGGAAACGACATTCAACAACATTGCAAAAAAATTAGGCACTTCAAAACAAAACATCAACAGACTTGTCAGCGGTATTGAAAAAAGAGGTTATGTCATCACTGTACCAAGTAAACACGACAAGCGTGCAGTTAATGTGAAGATTACTGATTCAGGAAAGCGTGTCATGGAGGAATGCGGTGAAAAAGCGGTGTATTTTATGGCCGATCTATTTAAAGGCTTTTCGACGGAAGAGCTGGAAACATTGTGGATTTTATTGAAGAAACTGTACAGTTTTGATGGAGAAGAACAGGATGGTTTTGAAGAAGACGCTGCTGATTTTGACATTGAACAAAATCGAGACAATTTGAAAACAAATTTATTGCAGGAATTCGCAAAACGGAGAAAGTAAAAAGGAGAACCAACTATGAACAACGTAGCAATAGTAGAAAACTTGAAAATGCAGTATGAAAACAAAACGGCAGTAGATGGGATTTCGTTCGAATTGAGAGAGGGGGAAGTGCTTGGCTTACTAGGTCCAAATGGTGCAGGAAAAAGCACAACCATTCATATTTTATCAGGAGTATTGTCGGCCAGTTCCGGAAACGTTTCGATATTGGGCCATAGTGTGAAAAAAGGGTCAAAGGAAATGAAGAAAGGCATCGGGATTGTGCCTCAAGATATCGCGATTTATGAGGAGATTTCAGCTGAGAAAAATGTTCGTTTTTTTGCCAGTCTTTATTCTCTTAAAGGAGAAGAACTGAAAGCCCGAGTCAAAGAGGCTTTGGAGCTCGTACAGCTATATGAACGGAAAGATGACAAGCCAAAGACGTTTTCAGGCGGGATGAAAAGAAGATTAAACATTGCGTGCGCCATTGCCCATCAGCCGAAACTGATTATCATGGATGAGCCCACGGTAGGAATCGATCCGCAATCCCGGCATCACATTTTGGAATCGATAAAAGAGCTGAAAACAAAAGGCGCAAGCATCATTTACTCTACACATTATATGGAAGAAGTCGAGGCGATTTCAGATCGTATTATGATCATGAATGAAGGAAGAATTATTGCCAATGGAACAAAAGAAGAGCTGTACAGAGAAGTCAATAAAGAAATAACATACGCTTTTCAACTGGCGCATGTTCAGCGATTAAATAAAAACTCGATTAGAGAAATCATAGGAGTGACAGGAGTTGATTTCTCTGACCATCAACTAAATGTTACCGTTCAAAAGAACCAAGATCACCTGAGTGAAATCATATTAGAATTGAGTGCCCAAGGCTGCAGCATCCTAAACATGAACAAAAAAGAGGCATCGTTAGAAACGGTATTTTTAGAGCTGACGGGAAGAAATTTAAGAGATTAGGAGAGCAAAATGAGTTTGTTAAAATTGATAACATTTGATTTTATGAATATTTTAAGGAATCCGGTTCTTGTAATAGCCAATACGGCCTTTCCTTTCGTTCTCATTCTGGTCATGGGCTTTGTTACGAAAAGCAGCTTTGGAGCAGGCGGGGTAAGTTCTTATGATTATTACGGAGTGAATATGATGATTTTCACTGCAGCTCTGATTGCTATGACGACCTCTAATACGTTTATGGAGGAAAAGGTGAAGAAAGCGAACCTTCGTATTGTGTATGCGCCGGTTTCGACAACTAGTATTTATCTTTCTAAATTACTATCAACCTTTATATTCAGTGTCATTATGTACAGCATGAATGTGTTGATAGCCCAAACGATTTTTCATTTGAACTTTGGAGGACAATATCTTACGTATTTCATGCTTTTATTGTATGTATTTTTATTTTTCGGTTGCTGTTTAGGCACAATGTTCTGCAGTTTGTTCAAGAATGAAGAACAGGCGAATGGGATTATGCAAATTCCGATAGCTTTTTTTGTTTTCTTTGGTGGCGTATTTTTCGGAATTCATAGATTTGGAGATACCGTCAATCAGATATCGATTCTTTCTCCGATTAAATGGGTAACAGAATGTTCATTTCGTCTCATTTATGATCATGATTTCAGTATGCTGCAGCCTGTTATGTCAGGACTAATATTGGCTTCAATCATTTGTATTGCCGTTTCTCATGTTGTATTTAAGCCGGAGGGATATATATGCTGAGTTTATTCCAAAACAGGTGGGAGCGAATCCTGACCAAAAAAGACATTATTATCATTGCATTAATCATTATCCCTCTGATGATTGGCGTTGCGATTATGTTTTCCGGGAAGCCGGTTTTCAAAGAAACAATCGCTTTTGTTACAGAACTGGACGAAGTTCATCATTTGCCGAGTGATTCTGCATTTAGAGTGGTAACGGTAGATCAGAAGCCGAAGTTTTCTGATCTGATGTTAGGGAAATATGCAGCCATTGTAGAAAAAAATCAACTTGATTACAAAGTAACCACGTTGAAAAGTAAAGCGGATCAAAAAATGATTCAGCAATTTTTTGAGACTGGAGAAATGCCAGGCAGCTACCGGGGAGAGGATGAATTAAGGACTGAACGGGGAACGGGAACGAATATATTAGGCTTTATCATGATGCTTGTATTGATGCAAGGTGTGGCATTAGCTGCGTTATATCCAGAAGACCGGATGCTCAAAACCTTCAAAAGGATTTTAGTGTCTCCCGTGCATGTGGGGAAATATTTGTTGGTTCAGTTTATCTTTACTTTTTTATGTTTATACATACCCACTTACTTGGCCATCCTAATTACAAATGTACTCTTTCATGCTGAAATTGGTTTCCGTTTAAATATTCTTGCTGGGTTACTGGGTGTTCTTACAGTGCTTGCAACAGCATTCGCTATCTTTATGGCTTCTGTGATGGATCGAAACATCAGTTTGATGACGAGTGGTATCAGTGTGATCACGTGTGTATTGTCAGGCTGTTTTATTTCTTTTGCTCCACATCATCCAATATTAAATGCCCTTTGTGCGATACTGCCACAAAAAGCGTATATGACTTTCATTCACGGGGTAGAAATGGGGAATTCAATGTGGGAATACAAAACTCAGGTTATTTATATTTTGATGTGGTCGGCTGCGTTTTGTTTCCTTGGGGATTTTATCACAAGAAGAAGAACCAATAAAGGGATTTATGAATAGGGGAAAAAAGTTATTAGCATTGTTTTAAGAGATGAAAATCTTGTAGGGATTGATCAAGAATCAAAACGTCATAGCTGATGCAGGTCATGAATCGGACATTTTAAAGGAAAAGGGATGTTGCACAGACCAAGAGAATGCCGTCATTCTCTTGGTTTTACAATAGAATACACATTTGTATCATATGGAGTACCATTTTGATACATGTACTGTCTTAAAACACCTTCTTTTTGAAACCCCATTTTTAGAAGCAGACGATTTGATGCATCATTAGCAGTAAATACAACTGCGCCAATACGCGACAGTCCAAGGGCAGAAAATCCGTAAGATACGACCTTTGAAATGACTTCTGATGCAAAACCGTTTCGCCAATGCTCCGGGATGATTTCATAACCGATTTCCGCGCGCCTATGCTTTTGGGCCAGAGCGTGAAAGCCTATTGTTCCGATCAGTTCTTTAGTGTCCCGTCTTTCAATTCCCCACCGTATACCGCGTTTTTCTTGATAGAGGGCAGCAAACGTTTGAATCATTGAAATGGCCTGTTCTATAGATTCCATGTTTTCAAGCCCATAATAGCGTGTCACCTCATCGTTTGAGAAACAAGCAAAAATGCCTTCCGCGTCCTGATCTGTGATTTGCCTAAGTATAAGCCGATCCGTTTCTAATATAGGAAACATTCAACCACTCCCCACGTTTGTGTTTTTGTTTATCATATCCCTTTTATTTCCTCTTTTCTATAGCGAAATCAACCAATGCAGCAAAGGAACGAATTTGTGTTTCTAGTTGCTCTTTGTTTTTGCTGAATTGTTTCAAACGATGGCCGTTCGCGCCTGATGGATGGGGAAAGCCGTTAAGGCAAATCAAATTCTGGAGGCTGTGCTGTCTGATCAATGTTTCACACACTGTTTCGGCCGCTTTTCCTAACGGAATGAGAAGTGCTGGTCCCGTCACATGATTAAGCTCCGCAGGGAAGTGCCCAAAAGCATAGGTGCTTAGGGTAGGAGAATGAGTGATAGCCGGTTTGTATCCGGTATAGTTTTTTTGCTGGATAAAGACAGGATATTTAATAACGGAAGTTGTATGGAGCATATGCCGTAATTCTCCAAAAAGCTTTGCGGCGCTTTGAATGCCAAAAGCTTGCGACAGCCCGCATAAATCCAGCATGGTGATAAGGTTATGTCTCATCGACCCGGAGAAACCCGCTGCTATTTTTGTATCTACCGCCATTTGCTCAAGAGTGCGGCCTTGCCGCAGACTTTCGACTGCTGTTTCGTACGCTGTTTTCATCTGGGAAAAACCCGGCGTGATCCCGGCAATCACAATCGTAGCAGTCCGATTGATATATTCATTATGAGGTGAATAGTAGATGTCAAGTTCATTTTCTTGATGGAGATGAAATGGAGAAATAAATAAATCCGACTTTGTAAGTGAAGAGGGAAGAGAATGTAGTTTTTCTGCGAACTCCTTTAAGCAACTGTGGTTTACAATCATGCGAAAGCCTCCTCAAAAAATGATATCCCATTGTCCATTCTGATCGAAACAACGGGATATCATTCATCATGACCTGCTATTTAAATGACCAGCCTGCCACACCTCTTTAACAGCTTTAGGAACTTTTTTCACTTCAGCTGCGGTCTGCTGAAACATGTATTTTTTTATTTGGACATCCTGCTGAATCTTCTTTTGTTTTTGCGTCAGCAGCTCTGTTTCTGTTTTTAATCCTTCGATTTGTTTTTGCATAGCCTGCGTAACAGAGGAAAGCTCCTTTAGTGCAGGGTCCATTTTTTTCTTGTTTTGAATCACGTTAACTCCTAAGAAGATAATAGAAACTGCTAATACTGCAAGACTGATATAAACTATAATCATATGTTCACTCCTTTTCTTATGTCATTACCCTGTATCCGTTTTTTTAATCAGAAGAAATGATATTTACACAGTTCGTTTGATTTGCGTATTGGATGTATTGTACTTATAATGTGATATCGTACATATGTAAACAAAGAAAGGGTGCTTCAATTGCAAAATTTACAACATAAAACTGCACTAATCACAGGCGGAGGCAGAGGAATTGGCCGCGCTACTGCTTTGGCGCTTGCCAAAGAAGGCGTGAATATCGGGTTAATTGGCCGGACTTCCGCTAATGTAGAAAAAGTGGCTGAAGAAGTCAAAGCGCTTGGTGTAAAAGCTGCATTTGCTGCTGCAGATGTAAAAGATGCCGATCAGGTTAACCAAGCTGTAGCTCAAGTGAAGGAACAGCTCGGTGATATCGATATTCTCATTAATAATGCCGGCATCAGCAAATTTGGCGGTTTCTTAGATCTGTCAGCCGATGAGTGGGAAAATATTATTCAAGTCAACCTAATGGGTGTGTACCATGTCACGCGCGCGGTGCTTCCGGAAATGATCGAACGCAAAGCCGGAGACATCATTAATATTTCGTCTACAGCGGGTCAAAGAGGAGCTGCTGTAACAAGTGCTTACAGCGCTTCTAAATTTGCCGTTCTCGGGTTAACAGAGTCTCTTATGCAAGAAGTGAGAAAACATAATATCAGAGTCAGCGCGTTAACGCCGAGCACTGTCGCTAGTGATATGTCTATCGAATTGAACTTAACAGACGGTAATCCTGAAAAAGTTATGCAGCCTGAGGATCTTGCTGAGTACATGGTGGCACAATTGAAATTAGATCCTCGTATTTTCATCAAAACAGCGGGATTATGGTCAACAAATCCTTAAAAATGAAAACCTGTCTTTCGACAGGTTTTTTTATTTGAATGAAATCAGTACCGGTAAAATGAGATATGTAAACCCTGGCAATCGTTTAAATTGAAGATAGCAGTAAATGCAGGCTATAATAGAACTAAGAAAACTATGTACCAAATGTTCAGTTGAAATTTATTTTTTCCGCTACACCTATAATCAGTAAACATGAAATGACTGGACTATCAGTCTTTAATATAAAGAAGGAAAACAATAAAAGAAAATTGAATATTTAGTACATAGTGTTGTCAGTGACAGAAGAAGGAGTGCATATGATGAAAGAAGAAAAAAGGAGTTCAACAGGCTTTTTAGTGAAACAGCGCGCATTTTTGAAGCTTTATATGATAACGATGACAGAGCAAGAGAGACTCTATGGGTTAAAGCTGCTTGAAGTACTTCGGTCTGAATTTAAAGAGATTGGTTTTAAACCAAATCATACAGAAGTATACCGGTCTTTGCATGAGCTTCTTGATGACGGGATATTAAAACAAATTAAAGTAAAAAAAGAAGGGGCTAAGCTCCAGGAAGTCGTCCTCTATCAATTTAAAGATTACGAAGCTGCCAAGCTATATAAAAAACAGCTGAAGATAGAGCTGGATCGCTGTAAAAAACTGATTGAAAAAGCTCTCTCAGATAATTTTTAATAGAAACAAACACCCGGCGCAGCAGTGTGAACCGGGTGTTTTCTGCTTTTCATTATACATATTTGTCGAAAAGAAACAATACAAATCAATGATGACCTTCAAACTTGACATCATTTCCTCACGTGGTAACATTTTAAACGTGTGAAAATGCGAACAAAAAAGCGAACAAAGGAGATGTTACCGATCTTTGATCAAAAGAAAGTTGCCTTTATAGGAGCAGGATCTATGGCGGAAGGAATGATATCAGGTATCGTTCGTGCCAACAAAATCCCGAAACAAAACATCTGCGTTACAAACCGCAGCAATACAGAGCGATTAACTGAACTTGAACTTCAATATGGCATTAAAGGCGCCTTGCCGAACCAACTATGTATTGAAGACATGGATGTGCTCATTTTGGCAATGAAGCCAAAAGACGCCGAAAACGCTCTGTCATCACTAAAATCACGTATTCAACCCCATCAATTAATATTGTCGGTCCTTGCCGGCATAACCACCTCTTTTATTGAACAATCATTGCTTAATGAACAGCCGGTTGTCAGAGTGATGCCCAACACTTCCAGTATGATTGGCGCTTCTGCAACAGCTATTGCCCTTGGCAAATATGTGTCGGAAGACCTGAAGAAGCTGGCCGAAGCATTGCTCGGATGCATGGGCGAAGTCTATACAATCCAAGAAAATCAAATGGATATATTCACCGGAATTGCAGGCAGCGGACCCGCGTATTTTTATTATTTAATGGAATTCATTGAAAAGACAGGCGAGGAAGCGGGCCTCGATAAACAGTTATCTCGAAGCATCGGCGCACAGACACTTTTAGGTGCCGCAAAAATGCTCATGGAAACAGGAGAACATCCTGAGATCTTAAGAGATAATATCACGTCACCGAACGGAACGACAGCAGCGGGGCTGCAAGCCTTGAAAAAGAGCGGCGGCGGAGAAGCGATTTCTCAAGCAATAAAGCATGCGGCTAAGCGTTCAAAGGAAATCAGCGAAGATATCGAAAAAACTGCAGCGCCGCTATCAGGAGTGATAAAGTGACGCCTGATACAAGCATGAAAAGAGTCGTTGTGAAGATTGGCAGCAGTTCATTAACAAGCCTTCATGGAGAAATCAGCATTCGAAAATTAGAAGCGCTGGTCGACCAGATCGTCAAACTCAAAGACGCCGGTTATGAAGTAATTTTGGTTTCCTCAGGCGCAGTGGCGGCGGGATATCGGAAGCTCGGATTTATCCAAAGGCCCGAGAAGCTTCCAGAAAAACAAGCATCAGCTTCAATCGGCCAGGGATTGCTGATGGAGGCTTATTCAAAGCTGTTCTTGGCACACGGCTATGTCGCATCCCAAATTTTAATTACGAGAAGCGATTTTTCTGATGAATATCGATACAACAATGTCAGGAATACAATGAATGTACTGCTCGAGCGCGGCATCATCCCGATCATAAACGAAAATGATACAGTTACCGTCAATCGGCTCAAGTTTGGCGACAATGATACACTCGCGGCAAAAGTCGCAGGATTGATTGATGCAGATATGCTTGTGATTTTATCAGATATAGACGGATTATATGACGGCAATCCGCGCACAAATCCAGAAGCGAAAAGGATACAGCGGGTGAGTGAAATAACACCTGACATCGAAGCATTCGCAGGTGACACTGGAAGCATCGTTGGCACCGGCGGCATGCGCTCTAAGCTTGATGCGTTTAAAATCGTAATGGCGTCTGGCATTAAAGGTTTCCTTGGTCAGGCAGATGCTGGCGATATTTTATATCACGCCGTTCATGAACAGGCGGAAGGCACCTATTTTGAAGCAGAAGGAACGCTTCCGTTGAATCAAAAGGAGAAATGGATCGCTTTTAATTCCGGTCCGGAAGGTGAAATGTTTTTATCAGATGACTGTTCACGAAAAATAACAAACGGCCAATCGAGTTTATACCTGGACGGTGTACAGAAGATTAAAGGGAAATTCAAAAGCGGTTCAGTTGTTCGGCTGATGGATTCAAAAGGGACGGAAATCGGCCTTGGAATCGTCAATTACTCTTCTGTACAGCTTCAAGAACCGGAAAAGAAAAAGGAACTGACAAACAGAGCTCTAATTGATCAAGAAGCCTTTGTTTGCCATGTGGATTTTTCTTTACCTGTAAATTAATTTGCAGAAAAAAACCCGAAGCTTCTATATAGAAGCTCGGGTTCATTTTTTTATTGATACTGCTCCAGCTTAGAGAAAAATTGAATGACAAACTCATAAAAATCATTCGCGGAAGGCGCAAGCTCTCTATTTTTCGGTTTAATGATTCCGACAGTCCGTTTTACTTGAGGGAACTCAATTGGAATTTTCACAGTAAAACGAGGTGTTGTTTCAGCAAAAGTACTTTCAGGCAGAAGGGTAACGCCCATTCCTGCGGACACTAACCCTTTGATAGCATCCAAATCCTCACCCTCCGTGGAAACGAGAGGAGCAAAGCCTGCTTGTTTGCAAGTATCGATTGCCATCTCTCTAAGTACAAATCCTTCCGGGAACAATACAAATTGGTCGTTGCGCAAATCGATTAAATGAACCGTTTTTTGTTTAGCAAGCGGATGATTTAATGGAACAAGCGCGTAAATTTTTTCAGTAAATAATATTTTTCCCGTTATGTCAGAGAAATTCGTCGGCACCGGTCCTAATAAGGCCAGATCAATATCGCGGTTTCTGACAGCTTCAATCAGAAACTTATAGGAGCCTTGGCGCAGCAAAAATTCGACGTGCGGATATTCTTCTTTAAACGCTGAAATGACAGTCGGCAAAAGCTGGCTGGCGAGGCTTGTAGGAAAGCCGATCTTTACCGTTCCGCGATGCGGGTCAAGATACTCATCAATTTGCTCTTTCGCATAATCAATGGCTTTCATCGCCGTTTTCACATGAATCAAAAATTCTTTTCCGATTGGCGTGAGTTTGATATTTCTCCCTTCACGCTCAAATAAGGTCACATTTAATTCTTCTTCAAGATTGGCAATTTGTCTGCTGATTGCTGATTGGGCCACATGCAAATGATCAGCGGCTTCTGAAACGTGTTCTCTTTCAGCCACCTCCATGAAATAACGCAGTTGGCGCAGCTCCATGTTTGTCTCACATCCATCTATCTCATTTTGAGATTCTTTTGATCTAAATTATATATTGTTTATATCGTTTTGAAAACCTACAATGATTATAGAGTTGTTAGATTTTATGACCGGTATTATCGGAAATTGATCGGGGGAGAGGAATTATGACGTACAATCAAATGCCAAAAGCTCAAGGTCTCTACCGTCCTGAATTTGAACATGATGCATGCGGAATCGGCCTATATGCACACTTAAAGGGCAAGCAGACTCACGACATTGTCAAACAAGGACTTAAGATGCTTTGCCAGCTAGACCATAGAGGAGGGCAAGGCAGTGATCCGGATACAGGAGACGGAGCCGGCTTACTGGTTCAAATCCCTGATGCTTTCTTTAGAAAAGAGTGCAAAGACATCAATCTGCCAGAAAAAGAACGTTACGGGGTAGGAATGGTCTTTTTCTCACAGAAAGAAGATGAAAGAAAAAAAATTGAAAAGCAAATCAATGCACTGATTGAACAAGAAGGCCAAGTCGTTCTTGGATGGAGAACTGTACCTGTAAATGTCGGAAAAATCGGAACAGTGGCGCAAAAAAGCTGTCCGTTTGTCCGTCAGGTATTTATCGGCGCAAATTCTGATCTAAAGGAAAATTTATCTTTTGAACGAAAATTGTATGTCATTCGTAAACAGGCTGAAAATTGGGGAGTAACGGAAGGTCTTGATTTTTATTTTGCCAGTCTTTCAAGCCAGACCATTGTTTACAAAGGCCTTTTAACACCTGAACAGGTTGATGCATTTTATTCTGATCTGCAAGACGAAGCATTCGTTTCTGCTTTTGCGCTTGTTCATTCACGCTTCAGTACCAATACATTCCCTACATGGGAAAGAGCGCATCCTAACCGCTATTTGGTTCACAACGGTGAAATTAACACCCTTCGCGGAAATATCAACTGGATGAGAGCACGTGAGCAGCAATTTGTTTCTGAAAGCTTCGGTGAGGACTTAAACAAGATTTTGCCGATTCTCAATGCTGATGGCAGTGACTCTTCCATTTTGGATAACGCATTTGAGTTTTTTGTGATGGCTGGACGCAAACCGGCACATACGGCAATGATGCTCATTCCAGAGCCTTGGACGGAAAATACGCATATGTCCAAGGAAAAAAGGGCGTTTTACGAGTACCATAGCTCCCTGATGGAGCCTTGGGACGGACCGACAGCCATTTCATTTACTGACGGTAAACAAATCGGGGCAATCCTTGACCGGAATGGTCTCCGTCCAGCCCGTTATTATGTCACAAAAGATGATTATATTATTTTCTCATCTGAAGTAGGCGTTATTGAAGTTGAACAGGAGAACGTTTTATATAAAAACCGCCTTGAGCCTGGGAAAATGCTTTTAATCGACCTGGAAGAAGGCCGTATTATCTCCGATGAGGAAGTCAAAACACAAATTGCAACTGAGTATCCGTACCAAAAATGGCTTGAAGAAGAGCTTGTACAAGTAAATCCTGATCCGGAGTCAAGAGAAGAAGAACAATTTAGTGATCTTCTTACTCGCCAGAAGGCATTCGGATACACATATGAGGATATCCAAAAATATCTAATTCCCGTTATTAAAGAAGGCAAAGATCCCCTTGGTTCAATGGGGAATGACGCGCCGCTTGCTGTACTTTCTGACCGAGCGCAATCACTGTTTAACTACTTTAAACAGCTGTTTGCACAAGTAACGAACCCGCCAATCGACGCGATTCGTGAGCAGCTTGTCACTTCAACGATGACTTGGCTCGGTGCGGAAGGCGATCTTCTTCATCCAAGTGAACGAAATGTTCGCCGGATTAAACTGTATACACCTGTTTTATCCAATGAACAGTTTTACGCATTGAAAACGATTGTTCATCCTGATTTAAAAAGCCAAAAAATTGATGTGCTGTTTTCAGAGGATCTTGAACGCGGATTAAAGGACATGTTCACACAAGCAGAGAAAGCCATCAGCCAAGGCGTAAGTTTGTTAATTTTATCAGACAAAAAGATGAACGAACGACTGACACCAATTCCGCCGCTTCTGGCAGTAAGCGCGCTGCACCAGCACTTAATCCGCAAAGGGCTGCGTACGAAGGTCAGCATTATTGTGGAATCGGGAGAAGCACGTGAAGTGCATCACTTTGCAGCGTTAATCGGTTATGGCGCAGATGCGATTAACCCTTATCTCGCTTATGCGACCTACAAGCAGGAAATTGATGAAGGCCGTTTGGATATCAGCTATGAAGAAGCGGTCAGCAAATATGGAAAAAGCATTACTGAGGGCGTCGTAAAAGTGATGTCCAAGATGGGAATTTCAACTGTGCAAAGCTACAGAGGCGCCCAAATCTTTGAAGCGGTAGGAATCAGCCGCGATGTGATCGACCGCTATTTCACAGGTACTGCATCACAGCTAGGCGGCATCGATTTACAAACAATTGCAGAAGAGGCACAGCGCCGCCACCGGGAAGCGTATCAGGATGATTACAGCAAAACGCTTGAACCGGGAAGTGACTTCCAATGGAGAAATGGCGGAGAGCATCATGCCTTTAATCCGAAAACGATTCATACTTTGCAATGGGCGTGCCGCAGAAATGATTACAATCTGTTTAAACAGTATACAAAAGCGGCTGATGAAGAACGCATCGGATTTTTGCGGAACTTGTTCGCATTTGACGGAAACCGCAAGCCTTTGAAGTTGGAGGAGGTTGAATCCGCTGAATCGATTGTCAAACGTTTTAAAACGGGTGCGATGTCATTCGGGTCCTTGAGTAAGGAAGCGCACGAAGCTTTAGCAATCGCAATGAACCGTCTTGGAGGAAAAAGCAACAGCGGTGAAGGCGGAGAAGATCCCAAACGCTTTGTTCCAGATGAGAACGGCGATGATAGAAGAAGTGCGATCAAACAAATTGCATCCGGACGGTTTGGTGTCAAAAGCCATTACCTCGTCAATGCTGATGAGCTGCAGATTAAAATGGCTCAAGGTGCTAAGCCGGGTGAAGGCGGTCAGCTTCCTGGCAACAAGGTATATCCATGGGTTGCCGATGTCCGCGGGTCAACGCCAGGTGTCGGATTAATCTCACCTCCGCCACACCATGACATTTATTCGATTGAGGATTTAGCCCAGCTGATCCACGATTTGAAAAATGCCAACCGTGACGCAAGAATCAGCGTAAAGCTGGTGTCAAAAGCAGGTGTAGGAACAATCGCTGCAGGTGTTGCCAAAGCGACTGCAGATGTCATTGTGATCAGCGGCTATGACGGAGGTACAGGCGCTTCTCCGAAAACCAGTATTAAACATACAGGGCTTCCGTGGGAGCTTGGCCTTGCAGAAGCACATCAAACACTAATGCTGAACGGACTTCGTGACCGTGTTGTATTAGAAACAGACGGAAAGCTCATGACGGGCCGCGACGTTGTGATGGCTGCCTTGCTCGGCGCCGAAGAATTTGGTTTCGCAACGGCTCCGTTAGTTGTACTCGGCTGTGTCATGATGCGTGCCTGCCATTTGGATACATGCCCTGTCGGTGTAGCGACACAAAACCCAGAGCTTCGCAAAAAGTTCATGGGGGATCCTGACCATATTGTGAACTATATGCTGTTCATTGCTGAAGAGGTTCGTGAGTACATGGCTGCGTTAGGCTTCAAGACATTTGATGAAATGATCGGCCGCACTGATGTACTTCATGTAAGTGAACGGGCGAAGGGGCACTGGAAAGCAAGCCAGCTTGATTTGTCTACACTTCTTTATCAGCCTGAAGGGGTGCGGACGTTCCGATCGCCGCAAAATCATAAAATTGATCAATCGCTTGATATCACAACAATTCTCCCGGCTGTACAAGAAGCCATCGAATCTGGAAAAGAAGCTGATATTTCGATTGAAATCAATAATACAAATCGTGTAGCCGGAACGATAACCGGCAGTGAAATCTCAAAGCGTTACGGAGAAGAAGGGCTTCCTGAAGATACAATCAAGCTGCACTTTACCGGATCAGCCGGCCAAAGCTTTGGAGCTTTCGTTCCTAAAGGGATGACGCTTTATTTGGACGGAGACTCAAATGATTACGTCGGAAAAGGGCTTTCTGGCGGTAAAATCATCGTCAAGTCACCAGAAGGATTCAACTCTGCTTCGGATGACAATGTCATTATCGGCAACGTGGCTTTTTACGGTGCGACAAGCGGAGAAGCATATATTAACGGACGTGCTGGTGAACGCTTTGCCGTTCGAAACAGCGGTGTGAACGTAGTTGTAGAAGGTATTGGCGACCACGGCTGTGAATACATGACTGGCGGCAGCGTTGTCGTTCTCGGTGATGTAGGCAAAAACTTTGCGGCAGGTATGTCCGGCGGAATCGCTTATGTACTGGCCGAAGATGTCAAAGCGTTTAAACGCAAATGCAACCTTGAGATGATTTTATTTGAATCATTAGAGGACGAGAAAGAAATCCAGCAAATCAAAGCAATGCTTGAAAGACATACTGCATATACAAACAGCCAAAAAGCAGAAGATTTGCTTGATCAATGGGAAGACAGTGTGAAAAAATTCGTCAAAGTCATTCCGAAAAACTATAAACAAATGCTTGCAAGCATCCAAGAGCAAAAAGCTGCAGGTTTATCAGATGAAGAAGCCATCATGTTCGCTTTTGAGGCCAACACGAAGCCAAAGCAGAATACAGCAGCATCGGGACAAAAACAAGCGGTAGTACAGTAAGGAAGGGGAGAGGAACATGGGGAAACCAACTGGATTTATGGAGATCAAACGAGAAAAACCTGCGGAGCGGGACCCTCTCACTCGCTTAAAGGATTGGAAAGAATATTCTGCTCCTTTTTCAGAAGAAGCATCGAAACGGCAGGGGGCGCGGTGCATGGATTGCGGTACACCGTTTTGCCAGATCGGTGCGGACATTAACGGATTTACATCCGGCTGTCCGATTTACAACTTAATTCCTGAATGGAATGATCTTGTCTACCGGGGCAGATGGAAGGAAGCATTGGAACGCCTGATGAAAACAAACAACTTTCCTGAATTCACAGGGCGGGTATGTCCCGCTCCTTGTGAAGGATCATGCACTTTAGCGATTTCAGACCCGGCCGTTTCAATTAAAAATATCGAGCGAACCATTATCGACAAAGGATTTGAGAACGGCTGGATTCAACCTAGAATTCCTAAAAAACGAACAGGCAAAAAAGTGGCCATCGTCGGGTCAGGCCCAGCCGGACTGGCGAGTGCTGACCAGCTGAATCAAGCGGGACATTCCGTCACTGTTTTTGAAAGAGCAGACAGAGCGGGCGGCCTTTTAACATACGGCATTCCAAACATGAAGCTTGAGAAGGGCATTGTAGAACGCCGAATTAAATTGCTGACGCAAGAGGGAATTGATTTTGTCACGAACACAGAAATCGGTGTTGACATTACAGCTGATGAGCTAAAGGAGCAATTTGATGCTGTGATCTTATGCACAGGCGCTCAAAAACAGCGGGACCTCTTAATTGAAGGACGCGACTCAAAAGGAGTCCATTACGCGATGGACTACCTCACACTTGCAACAAAAAGCTATTTAGATTCTAATTTTAAAGACAAGCAATTCATTGATGCCAAAGGGAAAGATGTCATCGTAATCGGAGGCGGAGATACAGGAGCTGACTGTGTGGCTACCGCTCTGCGTCAAAAAGCCAAAAGTGTGCACCAATTCGGCAAACACCCGAAACTTCCGCCAGCCCGCACGAATGACAATATGTGGCCTGAACAGCCACACGTCTTTACGCTTGAATATGCATACGAGGAAGCAGAAGCAAAATTCGGAAGAGATCCGAGAGAATACTCCATTCAAACGACAAAAATGGTCGCGGATAAAAACGGAAAGCTGAAAGAGCTTCATACCATCCAAATGGAAAAAGTGAAAAATGAGCATGGTAAATACGAGTTCCGCGAGCTGCCTGGAACGGAAAAAGTATGGTCTGCTCAGCTTGTCTTTATCGCTATCGGCTTTGAAGGCACAGAACAGCCGCTGTTGAAACAGTTCGGAGTTGATTCAGTAAATAACAAAATCAGTGCAGCATATGGGGATTATCAAACAAATATCGATGGTGTATTCGCCGCAGGGGATGCAAGAAGAGGCCAAAGCTTAATCGTATGGGCGATTAATGAAGGCCGTGAA
This sequence comes from Bacillus sp. LJBS17, assembly GCF_019334685.1. Taxonomy (NCBI): domain Bacteria; kingdom Bacillati; phylum Bacillota; class Bacilli; order Caryophanales; family Bacillaceae; genus Bacillus; species Bacillus sp. LJBS17. Next base: position 2,112,884 of record NZ_CP079759.1, on the reverse strand, counting down.
GTGGCGCGTGAAGTGGATCGATATTTGATGGGGAGTTCAGTTCTTCCGTAAATAAAGGGGATTATCATATAAGAGAAACCGGTCTGGCTGCCAGCCGGTTTCTTTTTTTATTCCATTACGATCCCGATGTTTCCAAACTGTCTGCCTTCCTGCATTCTTTTATATGCTTCACATGCTTTTTCTAAAGGATATATCCGGTCAATTACAGGCCGCAGCTTATGTTTGCCAATGAAAGCGAGCATATCGTGAAATTCCTCACCGCTTCCCATCGAGGTTCCCAAAACATTGACCTGAGGAAAGAATAAAGAACGCACCGGAAAACTGAGATTATCCCCTGAGCTTGCCCCAAAGCTGACAATACGGCCATTTGGTTTTACATGGCGGAAGTATTCCGAAAAGAGGGCAGGTCCTATGCTGTCAAGAACAACATCCGCCTTTTTTCCCTGCAACTGCTCATCCCAATTGTTGTAGCTGTCAAATGCGTAATCAGCACCTAATTGCAGCGCCCTTTTTCTTTTCTCCTCACTGCGGGAGGTCACGCTTACTGTTGCCCCAATCGCTTTAGCCATCAATAAAGCGTAGGTTGCCACACCGCTGCCGATGCCGGGTATCAATAGATGCTCGCCTTTTTTTAATTGCCCCTTTGTAAACAGAGCCCGATATGCGGTTAAAGCGGATAAAGGTAGAACGCCCGCTTCTTCCCAAGATAAATAAGCAGGTTTTTTGATTGCATTTTGTGAAGGAATGATCACATATTCAGCAAGTGTTCCGTCTGAAGGACCTCCCAGAATCTCAGGTACAGGTGGAACAGTCTCTGTCAAATCCCAGTTCAATGTCGGGAAAATGACTACTTCTGTCTGAACAGTAACATTTTTCACGCCTTCACCAATCTCTTCGATGATACCCGCGCCGTCAGAACCCAGTATTATGTGAGGATCTTGTTCAGATTTGTTTTTCATAAGAAACAAGTCACGATGATTCAGGCCTGCAGATTTCAATTTAACCTTTACCTCTCCGTATCCAGGCTTTGTTGATGGAACGTCCTGAACTGATAACCCCAGAAGACCGGCTTTTCCGTTGTGAATTACAGCTTTCATGCTGTCTGCCTCCTCATTGAATTGTATTTTCATATCTTTACATATTTTACATAGCGGTTTTCTTCGAGTAAAATGAACAAATATGATAGCCAATATCACTTTTCATCATAGCAAGCAGGTGAGAGCGCGTGGAAAGCGGAGATTTAAAGATTTTTCAGGCTGTTGCTCGCGAAGGAAGCATAACGAAAGCAGCCCAAATGCTGAATTATGTTCAGTCGAATGTGACAGCCAGAGTGCATAACCTTGAGGAAGATTTGAATATCAGGCTTTTTCATCGAACGAATCGGGGAATGAAGCTGACTGCTGCAGGAGAAAATCTTTTACAATATGCAGATCAAGTATTATCGCTGTTAGACCAAGCTGAAAAATCAACCCGAATGAGCAGGCAACCAAAAGGGCCTTTGCGGATCGGGTCACTGGAAACGACGGCGGTAACGCATCTGCCTGAGCATGCAGCATCCTTCCTCAGGCGTTTTCCTGAAGTGGATTTATCAGTGAACACAGCTGATACGCATCATTTGATTCAACAGGTTCTTGATCATAAAGTTGATGGCGCTTTTGTATATTGGCCGGTTGAGCACGCTGCAGTTAGACAACTCCATGTCTCCCATGATGAATTAGTTTTGATTTCATCACGAGAAGGGACGGCAGAAGACATGCTTCAGCAGCCGATGCTCTTTTTTGGGGCTGGCTGTTCTCATCGTGACAGGGTCAAAAGATTACTAGAGGAAGCAGGCATACACAATCAAAAAATCATAGAGTTTGGCACATTGGAGGCTATTATAAAAGGTGTTTCCGCCGGGATGGGTACGGCGCTGCTCCCAAAGTCCGCTGTTGACTGCTCCGAGCATCGTACAAATGTATGGATTCATAAACTGCCGCCAGCATATCAAGACTTAGAGATCGTCTTTATATACAGGAAAGACTTTTTTATTACGAGTGCGTTTCAGACATTTCTTGATGAGATAAACGAAATGAAAAGATGAAGATAGACGTGCATTAGCAGAATAAAGATTTTGTCAAAGAAGCAGTCATCATTCTTGCAATCAGGGATACAGAGCATTACCAATGCCCGTTGTTATAAAGATCTGCATTAAAAAACTGTACTCATTTGAAGCGAGTACAGTTTTTTAATTTATTTACGTTTTAAATTAATGCCGATCGCCGCGCCGTTTCTGCTTGAATCAGCTACACCTTTAAAGGTGCCGTTTTCATGGTCGATCGATATGCTTTGCACGTTTCCAATATCCACCGGACTTGTGCCAAATTTGTGGCCCATGCCGTTCAGCTTGCTGAGGACATCTTTAGGAACTCCGTCTTCGTAACGGTAAGAGCTCATACTGTTTGTGTAAATTCTCGGCTCTTCAACAGCTGCTTTTAATTCCATACCATATTCAATGTGGTAGAGAATGGTTTGCAAAACGGATGAAATAATTGTGGCCCCGCCAGGAGATCCAACAGTGAGGACAGGCTTGTCATCCTTAAATAAAATCGTCGGGGTCATGCTGCTTAAAGGCCGTTTGTTTGGCTGTACTTCGTTAGCTCCGCCTGGTATCGCATCAAAATCCGTTAATTCATTGTTTAAAATAACACCGTAATCAGGGACCATAATACCCGTTCCGAATAGCTGTTCGATTGTTGTTGTGTAAGAAACAACATTTCCCCATCGATCAGCAACTGTAAAGTGGGTTGTTTGGCCTTCTACTTTGTCTTTCGGCTGTTCAACTTGTTTATAGTTTGCTGATCCTTCTTGGTATTTCCAAGGGTCACCGGCTTTCGGTTTTTTATTCACTTGATCTAGGTTGATTAATTGCTGGCGTTCTTTAATATAATCGGGATGAAGCAGGCCTTTGAGAGGAACATTAACAAATTCGGGATCACCTGCGTAAGACGCACGGTCGGCATATGACAAATGCATCGTTTCAGCAAGCAGCTGATATTTTTCCCATGAGCGGACATCGTATTGTGAAAGGTTAAAATCATCAAGGATTTTCAGCATTTGCAATAAGAAAATACCGCCGGAGCTTGGAGGAGGAGTAGTAGCGATTTGATAGCCTTGATAGTCTCCCCAAATCGGTTCATCAATCGTAATGTCGTAATTTTCTAAATCTTTTTCTGTCATTGATCCGCCGAAATCCTGGACAGTGTCAGAAAGCGTCTTGGCGAATTTTCCTTTATAAAAAGTGTCAGTGCCTTTGGAGCGAATAAGCTTAAATGTTTTAGCCAAATCCTTTTGAATAAGGGTATCTCCTTCTTTAAGCGGTTCGCCATTTGGTAAAAATACATCTTTTGCGGCAGTCCGTGAAAGCTTTTCCTGATAATCAGAAATGGCCTCTGCCAACACCGAATCAATCGGAAAGCCTTTTTCAGCGAGTTTAATAGAAGGGGTAATTAATTGCTTCATCGAACGGGTTCCCCATTTATCCAAGGCTTCTTCCAGCCCTTTCAGAGTGCCTGGAACACCAACGGCAGTACCTTTTGTTACACGTTCAGAGAAAGGAATTGCTTTGCCGTTTTCGTCCAGAAACATATCAGGAGTTGCGCCTGCTGGAGCACGCTCACGGCTGTCGATTATCGTTGTATCCTTCGTTTTTCCGTCATACACCATCATAAAACCGCCGCCGCCAATACCTGACATCATCGGCTCTGTTACATTGAGTGCAAATTGAATGGCAACCGCTGCGTCAATAGCATTTCCTCCTTTTTTCAGCACATCAGCACCGATTTCAGAAGCAAGAGGATGTGCGGTCGCAACCATGCCGTCTTTTCCAACATCTACTTGTTTGTACTCATCGTAGCTTTTGGGCGGTTTTTTAGCTTCCGCGTGAAAAGGGACACTTCCAGCGACTAACAGAACACTAAGCAGAGCTGTTAAACAGACGTTCCACGTTCTTTTCATGTTCTCCCTCCTATATGAAGCTGTATTGTTACAATCTTAGCGTAAAAAAATTACAGCGTTTTCACAAGTGACAAATGGTATATTATATAGTACATAAAGCCGTTTTTCTGTGCAAAATTGATTATATTGATATGAGCCATGTGCTATATTAGAATCAGCATACGGATTAAGAAGGGACTGCTATATGTATTTAACGATTGAAGAAACAGCAGAATATACAAATCTTTCAGAGGATTATATTAAAAGCTTGGTGCTCGAAGGAAAAATCAGAGCCGTTCATGACGGGGAGCAATTTTTGATTTATAAGGAACAGTTCAAAACGCATCTCGAACAGCTGGAGAATTACAAAGCACTGGTGCAGGAAATATTAAATGAACCGATCCCGGAAGATATTGATGTAAAGGATGAGGATTAGGACACAATTTGAAATTGTGTCTTTTTTTGTATATTTTTGCGGGAGCTCCAGAAAATTGGAAGTGTCAGATTTCGTTTTAAGAGGTTTTTTGATGATTAGTAGGGGGATAAGTATCCAAGAGGTTAAAAGCTTTATAAGAGTCTTTAAAGCTTATTTTATAGGGTGAAGGTTGGAAGAAGCTTTTTTAAAAGCTTATGTAACACTATGTATATTATGTTACATAAATGCCGCTGCACTTTGACATTCAACGTTTTTCAGCTATAATAGTAACATAGACCTCAAAACGTTACATAACGGTTTTTAAGGAGTTTTTTGATGCATATTGTACAGCCGATTCGCAGTCTAGAGAAAATCCAAGAAGTCAAACAGTATTTGCTTAACAAAAACAAGCGGGATTATTTTCTGTTTATCTTCGGCATCAACAGCGCGCTCCGCATTTCTGATATTCTGCCGCTGCAAGTGAAGGACGTTCAAAATAAAGATCATTTATGGGCGACTGAAAGCAAAACGAAAAAGAAAAGAAAGATTCTTATTTTAGAATCGCTGAAACAGGAAATATACGAGTATACAAAAGACATGAAGGAAAACGAATATCTTTTTAAATCAGTGCGGACCAGGAAGCCGATTTCCCGCATTCAGGCCTACAGAATTTTAAGAGAGGCTGCTGCGGCGTGCGGACTTGAGGAGATAGGGACGCATACACTCCGGAAAACGTTTGGCTATCATTTTTATCAGCGAACGAAAGACATCGCCGAGCTGCAGAGAATACTGAATCATTCATCACCATCAATTACAATGCGGTATATCGGTATTGATGAAGATACGACAAGAGCCGCATATAAGGTTTTTGGAGGGCTTTAATACAAATCGCTTGAAAATATTGATCATCAGAGCTACTATATAAATACCAAAAGCTCTAGTAGCACAGCGGATAGTGCAGCAGTTTCCTAAACTGCAGGTCGGGAGTTCGAATCTCTCCTAGAGCGTTATATTCACAAAAAGACAACAGGCACTTTTCGCCTGTTGTCTTTCTTTATGCAAACCAAATAAAAAACGCCCGCTTATACCGGGCGTTTTTCTTATATAACTGCGTCAAATTGATTGACTTTCCATTTTTTATTTTCTTTCACAAATGTCACTTTCCGTTTTGCAGAAGGGGATCCGTCTAATGTAGGGACGGTAAATTCGTATGTGATTGTGCTGCCTTTTTTAGAGATCAGTTTAGCAGTTGATTTTTTCCAATTCAAAAGATTGTCTCCGTCACCGATTGGAACAGCAAGTTTTCCTTTTGAAACAGTGAAATGATAATCTTTAAAGCCTTTTTCGATTGCTGTTTTTGTAAAAATAGGAGTTAAATAATTCACCGCTTTTGCTTTAGTGCCTAGATCGCTGCACATGTATACATATTGAAGATTTTGATACTCGAATGTGCCTGATGGGCAAACTGCTTTTTTCACCTTCGGATTGTGGCCGCTCATGGTGTTCCAAAAATGTTCTCTAGCGGATAATGCCAACTGTAATGCTTGTTTTTGTGATAAATCGCTTGATGTATTTTTCGCAAATGCATTTGTGCTTAATGACAGAATAAGTGCAATGGTTGTTAGAAATAGAAGACATTTTTTCATTATCGCTCTCTCCTTCAAAATCTCTTTCTCTTATGTTACAAATGTTACAATAATTACGGGTAGATTACAATACTTTTGCATAAATTATTTTTTTATTCTTTTACTCACAAAAAATACGCCATTACTTGCTAGTTTATTCTTCATAAGCTAAAAAGATGTGTAAAATTAGAAGAATCGGGAAGGGTTTCATATGTGCAGTGATGAATAATAACATGTTACATATCCTGTTTTTGTCAAAAAGAGGGCATGTTTAAAAACGATTTCAAATAAAGGAGTCCTTTAATATGGAAACATCACAAGAACCTCTTGTAACTCAAAAGAAAAGCAAACCATCAGTTTGGCGGTCGATGTCACTCTTTTTAGTGCCGCTTCTGCTGAGCAATGTGCTGCAATCAGTCGGCCAGCTAGTCGGGATGATGGCTGTAGGCAGATGGCTCGGTGTTGATGCAGTGGCAGCTGTATCATCCTTTTTCCCGTTATTTTTTCTTTTAATCTCATTTACAATTGGGATCGGTTCAGGAAGTTCGATTCTGATCGGACAAGCTTACGGAGCGAAAAATGAGGAACGGCTAAAGGCTGTTGTCGGGACGACGCTCACGTTTACATTTTTATTAGGCGTTGTGTTAGCCGTTATCGGCAGTATTTTCACCCTGGATATCCTTCGTTTAATGGGCACGCCTGAAAATGTCATTCATGTCAGCGCTAACTATGCACGTATTTTATTTTATGCTATGCCATTTATGTTTTTATATTTTGCATATACTACCTTTTTGCGCGGAACAGGAGATTCCAAGACACCGTTTTATACGCTGATTGTGAGCACGGTCATCAACATCGCGCTTTTGCCTGTTTTAATCCTTGGCATGTTTGGTTTTCCGAAACTGGGCATATACGGCTCGGCATATGCAACTGTCATTTCCACGATTGCGACTTTTCTCGTGTTAATGGTGTATTTACGAAAGCGAAAACACCCGCTGCAATTTGATAAAACAGTGCGTCGTTATTTGAAAATGGATAAGGAACTGCTGGTTCTCCTGCTGCGTCTTGGGGTCCCAGCAAGCATCAATATGATTCTTGTCTCATTATCAGAGATAGCGGTTATTTCATTCGTCAATCATTACGGCTCTAATGCAACAGCTGCATACGGAGTGGTCAACCAGGTGGCCAGCTATGTACAGATGCCGGCCGTCAGCCTTGGTATTGCGGTTTCTATTTTCGCTGCGCAATCGATTGGGGCAAACGAGTTTGACCGCTTAAAGCAGGTCATTCGCGTGGGGATTTGGCTGAATTATATCATTGGCGGCGTACTGATCATACTGATCTATGTTTTTTCACATCAGATTTTGTCGTTATTTTTAACCGAGCAAGAGACGCTTTACATTGCACACCGTCTTTTGATGATTACATTGTGGAGTTATTTGCTGTTTGGAAATGCCCAAATTATTTCTGCAACGATGCGGGCAAGCGGAACAGTTTTATGGCCGACCGTCATCAGTATTTTTGCAATCTGGGGAGTAGAGGTGCCTGTCGCTTTCGTCCTTTCTCACTATACAAAGCTTGAAATACTCGGCGTCTGGGTTGGTTATCCAGCTGCGTTTGCCGTCAGCTTGCTGTTGATTTATGGGTATTATCAATTCGTCTGGAAAAAGAAACAAATCACACGTCTCATCCAATAGCCTCCGAATCACACCGTTCATAAGTTGAACGGTGTTTTTTTATTTGATAGGGGAAAATATAAAATGGAGGAAATATGGTACAGTACATTGAATTCTTATACTAGCAATGAATCAAGGAGAGGTTGAGTAAACATGGCAAACTTTATTGAGAAAATCACGTATTTGGGAACGCCGGCCATCAAAGCGGGCAACGAACATCTAGAAATGATTGTTGTCCCTGAGTGGGGGAGCAACGTCATTTCTCTCGTGGACAAAAAAACAAAAGTCCAGCTTTTGCGTGAACCGGAAACAGCAGAAAGTTTTCACGACACACCAACATTGTATGGCATTCCAATCCTGTTCCCGCCTAACCGCATAAGTGACGGTACATTCAGTTTCCGGGGCAGAACGTATCATTTTGATATCAACGAGAAGGATAAACACAACCATCTTCATGGGTTTCTTTACCATGAAAATTGGAACGTAGTGACCGCGAAGAAAACTGATGAAGAAGTGATTGTTGAAACAGAAATTGATCTTTCTGAGCTCCCCCATGTGTATAAGCAATTTCCTCACCATGCCGTCGTTCGGATGACATACACGGTAAAGGGGAATACTCTATTTAAACATGCGACGGTCATGAACAAAGGAAAGGAAGCGTTTCCTTGGGGAATTGGTTATCATACTACATTTGTGTTTCCGGCAGAAAGCTCGTTATTCTCCCTGACAGCAGATCAGCAGTGGGAGTTGGATGAACGCCTGCTGCCGACCGGGAAACTGATGGATGTACCGAATAAAGAAGCTTTGCATGAAGGAATGGATTTGCGCCACAAGCAGCTGGATGATGTCTTTTTATCTTCTTATCAGAAGAGGGACGGAGAAAACCAGGCAGTCATTTATCATCAGCATGCACATATCAGCATTATTTATAAGGCAGATGAACAGTTTAACCATTGGGTTGTATACAATGCGGACGGAAAACAAGGGTATTTATGCCCTGAACCTTACACATGGGTGACAAACGCAGTGAATCTTGATTTACCTTCGTCACTCACTGGTTTACAAGTGCTGGAGCCGGGAGAAGAAACGACAGCTAAAAGCAGTATCACCATTGAACTGAATCATCAATAGCCAATGATGAAGCGCAGAGAGGCGGGGAAATGAATGAAAAAAAGCATAAAGCTTTATGTTGCTGTTTTACTGCTTTTCGTCGTTGCTTCGGTGCCTTATATGCATCAGGCTGCGCTTGCCGCTGAAAAACAAGATGCACTTTCCGAGCAGATCGATAAGATTTTAGCTGATCATCCTGCCCTCGAAGGCGCAATGGCCGGCATCACCGTTCGCTCTGCGGAAACAGGTGCTGTTCTATATGAACATTCAGGAGACACCCGAATGAGGCCTGCCTCTTCTCTAAAGCTTTTGACAGCGGCCGCGGCACTTTCTGTCCTTGGCGAGAATTATTCTTTTACAACCGAGGTCCGGACGGATGGAACACTGAAAGGGAAAAAGCTGAATGGTAACCTTTATTTGAAAGGGAAAGGCGATCCGACACTTTTACCATCTGATTTTGACAAAATGGCTGAGAAATTGAAACATTCCGGCGTAAAAGTAATTAAAGGCAATCTGATCGGTGATGATACGTGGCATGATGACATGCGATTATCACCTGATATGCCTTGGAGCGATGAATACACATATTATGGCGCGCCAATCTCCGCTCTAACAGCGTCTCCGAATGAAGACTATGATGCAGGCACTGTGATTGTTGAGGTCACCCCAAATCAAAAAGAAGGGGAAGAGCCTGCCGTGTCTATCTCTCCGAAAACCGATTATATAACGATAAAGAACGGTGCTGAAACGACTGCTGCCGGTTCAGAGAAAGACCTCACAATCGAAAGAGAGCATGGAACAAACACGATTACAATTGAAGGGAGCGTACCGGTTGACGCAAACAAGACAAAGGAATGGATTTCTGTCTGGGAGCCTGCCGGATATGCCTTAGATTTATTTAAGCAGTCACTAAAAAAACAAGGTATTACTGTGAAAGGGGACATCAAGACGGGTGAAGCACCTAGTTCTTCAGATGTGCTGCTCTCTCATCGCTCAATGCCTTTATCGAAACTTTTTGTGCCGTTCATGAAATTAAGTAATAACGGACATGCCGAAGTGCTCGTAAAAGAGATGGGGAAAGTGAAAAAAGGAGAAGGGAGCTGGGAAAAGGGGCTCGAAGTGTTAAACAGTACGCTTCCGGAATTTGGTGTTGATTCTAAATCACTCGTCTTAAGAGACGGATCAGGAATCTCACATATTGATGCTGTATCCTCAGATCAACTTTCACAGCTGTTATATGACATTCAGGATCAGAGTTGGTTCTCGGCTTATCTAAATTCTTTACCTGTTGCGGGCAATCCTGACAGAATGGTGGGCGGAACGCTGAGAAACCGCATGAAAGACACTCCTGCACAAGGAAAAGTAAGAGCAAAAACCGGATCGCTCAGTACGGTAAGCTCTCTATCGGGGTACGCAGAAACAAAGAGCGGAAAAAAACTTGTTTTCTCTATTCTTCTAAATGGATTGATTGATGAAGAGGATGGAAAAGATATTGAGGATCAAATCGCTGTCATTTTGGCAAATCAATAATAGCGGCAGACCTGTTTTCCAAGAGAAAACAGGTTTTTTTTATGTCTGTAATAACGCTTTGTCGAACCTTCCAACAATTAGAAGAATCATGCACAAAAGAAAATTAGTCCGATTAAAAAGTAGTGTATAAGACCTTATGTAAAACAATACTTTTATCACTTTATATCCGGAAATTTGATAAAAAAAGAAACGAAAAATAAAGAAATAATACTATATTCAAAAAAATGTTATAAAAATTTAATGTTTTTTATTGTACTTTAAAAAATATCCGTTAATATAGTGCATATATGGATTATATAGTCATATAATTTCTTTTATTGACATTTTTCTGCTTTTTTCTACTTTTTCTTATCCTCTTATTATGAGAACTGGAGGGAATCCGTTGAGCGAACATACTTATTCTTTAACCCATGCCCAAAGGAGAGTGTGGTTTACTGAACTGCTGGAGCCAGATACCAGCATTTGCAATCTCACAGCCTGTGTGAAATTCAAAGGCAATATTGAGCTTCATACTCTCGAGGGAGCGCTGAATCATTCCATCTCCCGCAACGACGCCATTAGATTTCAGCTGTTAGAAGGAGAAGAGCTTGAGCCGCGATTGCACCTTACTGAATATAAATATTATCCACTTAGAATAATTGATTTTTCAAATGTTGAAATGATAGAAATAGAGCAATGGATTCAGGATCAAGCGAGCATTCCATTTAAACTGTTCAACTCGCCTCTTTATCAATTTTACCTCCTTAGAATTGACTCTCATGAAGTTTGGCTATTTGCGAAATTCCATCATATCATAATGGATGGAATCTCTTTAAATGTGATGGGAAATCAAATTATAGATCTTTATCAAAAAATGAAAAAGAAAGATCCTTTACCTGATCAGCCGGAACCTTCTTACTTGAGTTACATCGAAAAAGAGAGTCAATATCTACAATCTCCGCGGTTTGCAAAGGACCGTTTATTTTGGACACAAACCTTTGAGCACCCGTTGGAATACCACTCGTTAGCCGACCAGACGTCCTTACAAAAACAGAGCACATCTGCATCCAGAGACACCATCATTCTTTCACCTGATCTAGAGCAAACGATTCGAAACTTCTGCGAAGAACACAAGATCAATATCATTTCCTTATTTATGGCTTCATTTTACATATGCATTAGCCGAATCACTTCTAAAAAAGATCTTGCCATTGGCACCTACTATGGCAACAGAGGGTCAAAGGCTGAAAAAGAAATGCTCGGCATGTTCGTTAGTTCTCTTCCAATCAGAATAACGGTTGATCCTGACACAGATTTTCTTTCCTTTGTCCGCACAATAGGCAGGGAACAGCTTTCTGTTATGCGTCATCAACGGTTTCCTTATAATTTGCTTGTAAATGAATTAAGAAATGAACAGAAGGATTTACACAACCTTATCGGTATATCTATGCAGTATCAGCCACTTCAGTGGCATAATGCAGATGATTTTGACTATGAAACAGCGCTTTATTTCAGCGGATACACCGCGAACGAGCTTTCAGTTCAAATACAAGAACGGATAGACAATGGAACCATTCAATTAAATTTCGACTATCAAAATACCTTGTTTTCTCTTGAGGATATTAAACGAATACAATCTCATCTGCTTACCATACTGGAAAACGCCCTTCAACATCCGCACAGCTTTATAAGAGAATTAGATATGACGAATACAAGAGAAAAGCAAAAATTGTTGTATGAGTTTAACAAGACGGAAGCTGTTTCGCCTAAAGCTTTCACCCTGCATGGGCTGTTTGAGCGACAGGCAGCTTTCACACCGGAGCGGCTGGCCATTCGCTTTTCAGGCGGTTCGCTGACATACGCTGAGCTTGATATGTACGCCAGCCGGCTGGCTGCGCACCTTGCGGCACGTGGCGTCACAAACGAAAGTATCGTCGGTGTCCTGTCTGAACGCTCACCTGACATGCTGATCGCTGTCCTTGCTGTATTGAAGGCCGGAGGGGCGTATTTGCCGCTTGATCCTGCGTATCCAAAGGAGCGGCTGAGCTACATGCTGAAAGACAGCGGGGCATCGCTCTTGCTGACACAGCCGGGATGCTCCGCACCGAACTTTTCCGGAGAAACGCTTGAAGTGGACATGACATCTCTTGCGAGCGAAAAAGCAGAAAACCATCTGTTTACTCCTGCTGACGGCGGTTCTCTCGCCTATGTCATCTATACATCGGGCTCTACCGGGCAGCCGAAAGGAGTGGCCGTTGAGCACCGTCAGGCTGTTTCCTTTCTGACCGGCATGCAGCACCAGTTTCCGCTTTCAGAAGATGACATTGTCATGGTGAAAACCTCTTTTTCCTTTGATGCGTCTGTGTGGCAGCTGTTTTGGTGGGCTCTTTCCGGTGCTTCGGCGTATCTGCTTCCGCCCGGCTGGGAAAAAGACTCCGCATTGATCGTAAAAGCCATTACTCAGGAAAAAGTGACAACGGCTCATTTTATTCCGGCTATGCTGAATAGCTTTCTGGATCAAGCAGAAATGTTAGCGCTTGGTGACGGGACAAACCTAAAGCGTGTATTCGCCGGAGGTGAACCGCTTGCGCCGCGTACGGCAGCCCGTTTTGCTTCTGTATTGCCGCAGGTATCATTAATCCATGGCTACGGGCCGACAGAAGCAACGGTAGACGCGGCATTTTACGTATTGGATCCAGAACGGGACAGAGACCGTTTGCGGATTCCGATTGGGAAGCCCGTACCTGGTGCGCGTTTGTATGTTTTAGATCCGCATTTAGCCGTACAGCCTTCCGGTGTCGCCGGCGAACTATACATTGCCGGAGCGGGTGTTGCCAGAGGTTATTTGAATCGGCCGGCATTAACGGAGGAGCGTTTTCTAGAAGACCCGTTTTACCCGGGTGAACGTATGTACAAAACAGGAGATGTGGCGCGCTGGCTCCCTGACGGGAATATTGAATTCCTGGGACGGTTGGATGATCAGGTGAAAATTCGCGGCTACCGGATTGAACCGGGAGAAATTGAAGCGGCACTAAGAAGTATAGAAGGTGTAAGAGAGGCGGCCGTTACCGTACGGACAGACAGCGGCGAGCCGGAATTATGCGCTTATGTAGAAGGGCTCCAAAGAAACGAAGTCCGAGCGCAGCTTGAGAGCCTGTTGCCGGGCTACATGGTCCCAGCCTATATGATAGAAATGGAACAGTGGCCGGTTACACCAAGCGGAAAGCTCGACCGAAACGCCCTGCCAGCTCCTGGCGGAGCGGCAGATGCGGAGACCTACACGGCGCCGAGAAACGTGACTGAGATGAAGCTTTCTCAGCTGTGGGAGGACGTGCTGAAAAATGGCCCTGTCGGGATTCACGATAACTTTTTTGACCGCGGGGGGCATTCCTTAAAAGCAACAGCGCTTGTCTCACGGATCGCCAAAGAATTCGATGTACAGGTGCCGCTAAAAGATGTGTTTGCCCATCCGACGGTAGAAGGACTGGCTACCGTTATCCGTGAAGGAACGGACAGTCCATATGAAGCGATTAAGCCCACTGAAAAACAGGAAACCTATCCGGTTTCCTCTGCCCAAAAGCGGATTTATGTCCTTCAGCAGCTGGAGGACGGAGGGACAGGCTACAATATGCCGGCTGTGTTAGAGCTCGAAGGGAAGCTCAACCCTGAAAGGATGGACAGAGCTTTCAAAGAGCTGATCAAGCGCCACGAGTCGCTTCGTACCTCCTTCGAACAGGACGCAGGAGGCGATCCGGTGCAGCGCATCCATGACGAGGTGCCGTTTACGTTACAGACTACAGTTCTCGGCGAACGAACCGAACAGGAGGCCGCAGCCGCATTTATCAAACCGTTTGATCTCAGCCAAGCGCCGCTGTTCCGTGCCCAAATCGTAAAGATATCAGATGAGCGGCACCTGTTGCTGGTTGATATGCATCACATCATTTCAGACGGTGTTTCCGTCAACATTCTGATTCGGGAATTCGGCGAGCTGTACAATAATCGGAAGCTTCCGGCACTGCGCATTCAATATAAAGATTATGCCGTATGGCAAGAAGGATTTAAAACAGGAGATGCGTACAAAACGCAGGAGGCGTACTGGCTGAAGCAGCTCGAGGGCGAGCTGCCTGTGCTGGATCTTCCGGCTGATCATGCCCGCCCGCCGGTGCGAAGCTTCGCGGGTGACAAGGTCTCATTTACGCTGGATCAAGAGGTTGCATCAGGCCTTCACAAGCTGGCACGAGAAAACGGAAGCACACTGTACATGGTGCTCCTTGCGGCTTACACCGCGTTCTTGTCACGCTTAAGCGGACAGGAGGATATCATCGTCGGCTCGCCAATTGCCGGCCGTCCGCACAAGGATCTTGAGCCGATACTCGGCATGTTTGTGAACACGCTGGCGCTTCGGACACGCCCGGAGGGCAGGAAGCCATTCGTACAGTATTTGCAGGAAGTGCGTGAGACAGCATTGGAAGCCTTTGAGCACCAGGATTACCCGTTCGAAGAGCTTGTCGATAAGCTTGAATTGACACGGGATATGAGCCGGAACCCAGTGTTTGATGCGATGTTTATCCTTCAAAATGTGGAAAAACAAGACATAGATCTGAGAGAAATAAAAGTCCGGCCTGCCAATTTCGCACATCACATATCTTTATTTGATATCACATTAATAGCTACTGAAATAAATGGATCTATTTGCTGCGAAATGGAATTTAGTACAGAAGTATTCCTGAAAGCTACGATTGAACGCTGGGCTGATCATTTTATCGAATTTCTGCATGAGGCACTTTCAACTCCTGAAACAAGCCTTGCACAAATAAACATACTTAGTGATAAAGAAAAACAAAAAATAGTCTTTGGATTTAACAAAACTCAGGTTGAATTTGCTCAAAAAGATGTTCCTTTTCATCGCATATTTGAAGCGAAAGCTGAAGAAATTCCAGAACATATAGCTGTTATTGATAACGAAACAGAGATTAGCTATCGGCTTCTAAATGAAAGAGCCAATCGTCTGGCACGAACATTGCAAAACAGAAAAGGACCGAAGCCAACTGTGGCTGTTTTAGCCAAGCGGTCAGTTGATGCAATTGTTGGAGTGCTGGCAGTGATGAAAGCTGGCGGAGTGTATATCCCAATCGATTCACATTATCCAAAAGCCCGTATTGAATATATTCTTCGTGATAGCGGAGCAGATATTCTACTTTCACAGCAGGAATTGAAGCATTTGATTTCAAACTTGCCTGAATCTGAGATGTCTCATATCTGCCTTGACGATGAAAGCACTTATGAAGAAAGTAACTGCAACCTTAACTTATCTCCTGCTCCTGAAGAGCCGGTATATATCATTTATACGTCAGGAACGACGGGTGCGCCTAAAGGTGTTATTGTCACCTATCAGAACTTTACTCATGCTGCTCTTGCTTGGCGTCAAATTTATGAACTGGATCGGAAGCCTGTCAGACTGCTTCAAATCGCGAGCTTTTCATTCGATGTCTTCTCAGGAGATTTGGCGAGAACATTGACCAACGGCGGGACTCTAATCGTTTGCCCAGATGAAACACGGCTGGAACCTGCTGAAATATATAAAATCATGAACTCTCAGAGAATCACGGTGATGGAGTCGACACCGGCTCTCATTATCCCGATGATGGAGTATGTATACCGTAACCAGTTCAAGCTCCCTGACTTAGACATACTGATTCTTGGTTCCGACATGGTGAAAGCTCAAGATTTCAAAACATTGACAGACCGCTTTGGTCAAAGCATGCGCATCATCAATAGCTATGGTGTCACAGAGGCAACCATTGATTCGAGCTTTTATGAAACAAGTATGAGTGGAGAGTGTACGGGCGATAACGTACCAATCGGCAGCCCGCTGCCGAATGTACGTATGTACGTACTCAGCCAGACTGATCAAATTCAGCCGATCGGCGTTGCCGGCGAGCTGTGCATCGGCGGGGCAGGTGTTGCGAAAGGCTATCATCATAAACCTGACTTAACGCAAATGAAATTTACAGAAAATCCATTTGTCTCTGGAGAAAGGCTGTACAGAACCGGTGATCGAGCATGCTGGCTTCCAAACGGAACGATCCGGCTTCTTGGCCGAATGGATTATCAAGTAAAGATAAATGGATACAGAATTGAAACAGAAGAAATTGAAAGTGTTCTGCTTCAAACGGGGCTTGTCAGAGAAGCTGCTGTTGCCGTTCAGCATGATAAGAATGGACAGGCTGGTTTGGCAGCATATATTGTGCCTTCAGACGTCAATACGAATGCTCTCCGTGCTGCTTTAACAAAGGAGCTGCCAGCGTATATGATTCCTGCACATCTGATTCCTTTAGAAAACATGCCGCTAACCCTAAACGGAAAGCTGGACAGAAATGCCTTGCCGGCTCCAAATAATTTGTTATCGCGTCCATATACCGCACCAGTTAACGACATACAAAAAACGATGGCGTATATATGGGAAGATGTACTGAGCATGTCACGAGTCGGCATTCACGATTCCTTTTTTGAGCTTGGCGGAGACTCAATTAAAGCATTACAAGTGGCAGCACGTCTGGCAGCTGAAGGCTGGAGCATGACAATACGCGACTTATTCCGTTATTCAACGATTCAGGAACTATGCGGACATATCACACCATTGGCATCTCAAGCGGACCAGGGACCTGCGGAAGGTGAAGCTGAACTCACCCCGATTCAGCGAAGATTTTTCGGACAGGTACATGCTTTTCACTATCATTACAACCAGTCCGTCATGCTTTTCAGTGAAAAAGGAATCAATGCTAACGCGCTTCATCTAGCGCTGCGTAAAATAACCGAGCATCATGATGCCATTCGCATGATTTTCCAACGTGACCAAAACGGCCATGTCATTCAGTTTAATCGCGGAATCAATCACAAGGATCATGAACTGTTTGGCCTTTATATTTCAGATTGGACAAAAGCATCGCTGGAAAGGGCTCACCTTGATGAAAAACTTGCCGCTGAGGAAACCGTCATTCAAAGCAAAATGAATGTAGAAAAAGGGCCTTTGCTGCAAGCAGGTTTGTTTAAAACGGCAGAATGGGATCATTTGCTGATTGCACTTCATCATCTTGTGATAGATGGCGTTTCTTGGAGAATTCTGCTTGAGGATTTAGCTGCAGCATATCAACAGTCTTTAGAAAAGAAAGAAATCCAATTACCGCCAAAAACGGATTCTTATTTATCCTACGCCGATGGTCTTACCCAAATAGCTGAAAGTAAACAATTGCATTCAGAGAAAACGTATTGGCAAACGATTTTAGACGCTCACACTGCTTTTCTTCCTAAGGACATAGAAAATGTGCCGGACAGACTCCAAAAGAACAGCGACGCAGCAGCGTTTGTACTATCCGGGGACTGGACTGAAAAATTGCAGTTTGAAACCCAGCAAGCCTATGGTACTGATGCCAACGAACTTTTGCTTACGGCTTTAGGAATGGCGCTTTCTGAATGGACTGGGCATGACCAAATCGTGATCAGCACTGAGGGACACGGTAGAGAAGGGCATGTGCCAAACATTGATATTTCAAGGACAGTTGGATGGTTTACTTCCATTTATCCTATTCTGCTAGACATGGGTATTCCCGAGCCTTTCGAGGATCAGCTCGCATACCGAATTAAGACGACAAAAGATATGCTGAGAAGAGTACCGAACAAAGGAACTGGATATGGATTGTTAACACACATAGGAGAACTGCGGCATAAAGAGCCTGAGGTCAGCTTTAATTATCTCGGTCAATTTAGCGAAGAGAAGGAAGCTGATACGTTTGAATTATCATATTACCAGCCCCGTCACGAAATAGCGGGTGAGAGAGAACGAGAGTATGAGCTGGACATCAATGCTCTCATTACGGACGGACGGCTTCAAGTAAAAGCGGTATACACCCAGGTGTTCAGCAAGCACTCAATTGAGTGCTTTATGGATCGTTTTCACAGGCATCTTATCGAGACGATTGAGCATTGTTCGCAGAAAAAAGCACGCGAAAAAACACTGAGCGATTTCAGCAATAAGGAATTAACGTTGTCTGCATTATCTAGCATCGAAGATCTCGTGAAAGATCTTTAACTTTTGAAAAGGTGTGTGGAATTGATGGCACAATCGGCACAAATTCAAGATATTTATCCGTTATCGCACATGCAGGAAGGAATGCTGTTTCATTCACTAATGGATTTCAGCTCGAAAGCATATATCGAACAGACCTCGTTTACGATCACAGGGAATCTATGCGTCGACTCGTTTCAAAAGAGCTTAAACCTTCTTGTTTCTAGATATGATATTTTCAGAACGATTTTCATTAAAGAAGTACCAGATCTTACAGGTCCGCAGCAGGTAGTCTTATCAAACCGGGAATTGACAGTATATAGAGAAGATATTTCTCGCCTGGCTGATCAAGAACAGCAGGCGCTGATGGATGCTTTTATGACTAAGGATCGGGAAAAAGGATTTGATTTGCAAAAAGATCCTTTAATGCGTCTTGCCCTTTTTGATAGAGGAGACAGCCAATATACATGTGTCTGGACACATCACCATATCATCATGGATGGGTGGTGTCTCGGCATTATTCTTAAAGAGTTTTTCAGCATGTATGATTCGCTCAAAAATAACTCACCTGTACAGCTTGGCAGCACGGTGCCGTACAGCCGTTATATTGAATGGCTCGGAGAACAAGATCAAGAAGAGACTGCTGCCTACTGGAGCGAATATTTGAAGGAGTACGGCAATACTGCTTCTATTCCCCGAATAAGGCGCCGCACGGCAGAGGGGGATTATAAAGCCGCCCAGGTCAGCTTTTCATTAGCGCCGGATATGGTTGAGAAACTGACAGAGGCTGCCCAAAACTGGGGAGTGACATTAAACACGCTGTTTATGAGTATTTGGGGCGTGCTGCTCCATCGATATAATGCTGCAGATGATGCCGTTTTTGGCTCCGTCATTTCGGGACGCCCGTCAGCGATTGACGGGATTGAATCAATGGTCGGCTTGTTTATCAATACTGTTCCAGTGCGAATCCGATCTGCGGAAGGCATAACGTTTTCTTCGCTGGTCAAAGCCGTGCAGGAGGATATTTTATCATCTGAACAGCATGGGTATTATCCGCTTTATGAAATTCAAAACCATAGTCCATTGAAGCAAGGGTTGATCGATCATATTTTTGTTTTTGAAAATTACCCTGTACAGCTTCATCAGGCATTAAGCGTGGAGAGTGCAAATGACGAAGGCGCTCTGAAGCTGAGTGACATTTCAATGTCGGAACAAACCAATTACGACTTTAATATCGTTATCGTTCCGGGAGAATCATTTTATATCAAATTCAGCTACAACGCAGACGTTTACGAGCGGGAGGAGATGCTGAGGATTCAGGGGCATCTAAAGCAAGCACTGGATTGCATTTTGACAAATCCCGATGTTGCCGTCAGTGACATCAATATCGTCCCGCCGGAGGAGAAACAGGTTATCCAATTGTTTAACGAAACTGAGCGTCCTTATGTGAACAAAACGATATCCCAATTGTTCGAGGAACAAGCCCGCAAAACACCTGAAGCGGCTGCATTAAAAATGGGAGACGATTGCTGGACCTATCGCCAATTAAATATAAGAGCTAATCAGATTGCGCACGCCCTGATAGAAAAAGGCGTTGGATCTGGAGATATCGTGGCTGTGATGATGAACCGGTCAATGGAAATGCCTGCAGCTTTGCTTGGGATTTGGAAAGCAGGCGGCGCTTATATGCCGCTTGATCCACATTTTCCAGAAGAACGCCTTTCTTTCCTGCTGAAGGACAGTCAAGCGGCTCAATTGCTGATAGAAGAAGACCTTATTTCCTTGATCCCTCCGTCCTATGAAGGAAATACGATAACGATAGAACATACAGAAAGTTACCAAACAGAAGCGCCAAATATGCCGCCAGGTGACCTAGCCTACTTGATCTATACGTCGGGAACGACGGGGCGCCCTAAAGGGGTTTTAGTTGATCATCACGGTATTGCCAATACATTGCAATGGAGACGGGAAGAGTATGGCATGACCGTACAGGATATATCCCTCCATTTGTTTTCGTACGTGTTTGACGGCTGTGTAACGAGCTTATTTACCCCGCTTTTATCTGGTGCGTGCGTACTGCTGACAACAGATGACGAAGCGAAGGATGTGCTGGCCCTTAAGCGAAAAATAGCTCGTTATAAGGTCAGCCACATGATCATTGTTCCTTCCCTGTACAGGGTGTTATTGGAAGTGATGACTGCTGACGATGCAAAAAGTCTTCGTATTGTGACATTTGCGGGTGAAGCGGTCACGCCTGATCTACTTGAGTTGAGTCAAATGATTTGTCCTTCTGCAGAACTGGCAAATGAATACGGGCCCACAGAAAACAGTGTGGCAACAACAATATTGCGGCATCTGAATGAAAAAGAGAGGATCACGATCGGACACCCGATCAGAAACACAAAAGTATTTGTTTTGCACGGAAATCAAATGCAGCCGATCGGCGCGGCGGGTGAACTGTGTATTTCCGGCGCGGGTCTTGCGAGAGGATACTACAAACAGCAAGAGCTGACACAGAAAGCATTCTCTGATCATCCATTCCTTGAAGGAGAGCGTTTATACCGAACAGGTGATGCAGGCCGCTTTTTGCCTGATGGAACGATTGAATATATTGGACGTTTTGATGATCAAGTAAAAATTAGGGGGTACCGTATTGAACTGAGAGAGATTGAAACAGTTCTTCGACAAGCACCGGGGGTAAAGGAAGCCGCGGTACTGGCCCGTGATGTTTCTGCTGAGGAAAAGGAGCTTGTTGCTTTTATCGTTCCAGAAAAGGGAAACAGCCTCCCAGATTTGTATCAGCATCTTGCCGGGACATTGCCGTCCTATATGATCCCAGCAAGTATTATCAACATCAGCCGGATGCCATTAACATCCAGCGGCAAGCTTGACAGGTTTGCGCTTCCTGAACCAGAAAACAATACGAATGTCACATATATGGCGCCCCGAACCTTAATCGAAGCTGATCTCGCACATATTTGGGAAGATGTGCTGAATAAACAGCAAATCGGCATTCGTGATGATTTCTTTCAGTTAGGCGGACAGTCCTTAAAAGCGGCCGCACTGGTATCAAGAATACATAAAAAGCTTAATGTCGAGCTGCCGCTCAGTGAGGTGTTTTCTTATCCGACGGTTGAAAGCATGGCGGTCAAATTGATGAGCTTAAAAGAACACGCTTTTACACAGATTGAACCTGCGGATCAAAGAGATGTCTATCCGCTGTCTTTCTCGCAAAAACGATTATATGCTCTTCATCAGCTGGCAGATGACAGCACAGGTTATAACATGCCAGCTGTACTTGAATTACGCGGAAGTCTGAATCGCCAGCGGTTGAGAAGCGTTCTCACAGAACTTGTGAATCGGCATGAAGCATTACGGACTGTTTTTGTGCTTGACAGAGACGAGCCTGTGCAGATCATTTACCCAGAGATAGCTTTTGATCTAAAAGAGCTTGAAATGGAATCAGAACAAATGCTTGAGTCTGCAATCGAGACCTTTATCAAACCGTTTGATCTATCATCCGGTCCGCTTTTTAGAGCATGTGTCATTACAATGGGCAATAATCGCGGCTTTTTGCTGCTCGATATGCACCATATTATTGCCGACGGTGTCTCGATGAGCACTCTTGTCCAAGAATTTACTGACTTATATTGCGGAAAAGAGTTGCCAGCTTTAAACCTGCATTATAAGGATTTTGCTGTTTGGCAGCAAGAGAAGCACCCGAAAGAGCTATACAAAAAACAGGAGGCCTACTGGCTCGGTCAGCTTGGCGGGAGTCTTCCTACACTAGAATTACCGCTTGATAAAACAAGGCCGCGTCTCCCTGATTTCAGCGGTGGAACAATTGAAGTCAACATTGATAAAGACATGGCTGATGAACTGCACCGTTTAATGGCTGAAACGGGAACAACATTGTATATGATTCTTCTGGCTGTCTATTCTATTTTGTTATCTAAGCTAAGCGGGCAAGAGGATATTGTTGTCGGTTCGCCTGCTGCCGGAAGACCGCACGCTGATCTGGAGCGCGTCATCGGGATGTTCGTCAATACATTGGCGATGCGCAGCAAGCCCGAGGGCCACAAAACGTTCAGCTCCTATTTGCAGGACATTCGCCACCTGGCTCTGACCGCTTACGAGCATCAGGATTATCCTTTTGAGGAGCTGGCAGATAAGCTCGATACAAATCGAGAGGTAAATCGCAACCCGCTGTTCGATGCGATGCTTGTGCTTCAAAGCAGTGAAGATTTCCGGTTCGAAGTGCCTGGTCTGTCGATTTCGTCTGTCACTCCTAAACATGATATATCTAAATTCGATTTAACATTACACGCTGAGGAGCATCCGAGTGGAATACGCTGCCGTTTTGAATACAGCACTGCTCTTTTTGAAGAAGAAACCATTACGCAGTGGGCATCCTATTTTATTGAATTGGTGAAAGGGGTAACGGCGGATACCGAGATGAGAATTTCGGACATGCAATTGCTTCCTGCTGCAGAGCGTAGGTTGCTCCTTGAAAAAATGGGACAGTATGCGGCTTATCCGAGAAATGAAAACATAGTAAGCTTATTTGAAAAGCAAGCCGCTAAATATCCGGAGCATATCGCAGTGGTGTGCGGCCATTCTCAGCTTACGTATGGAGACCTGAATGAAAAAACCGAGCGGGCAGCTGCTATGCTGATCAAACAAGGGGTGAGAACTGGCGATATCGTCGGTCTGATGCTCGATCGGTCACCTGATATGATCATTGGCGTTTTATCGATTTTAAAAGCTGGCGGGGCCTATTTGCCGATTGATCCTGAATATCCCAAGGAGCGTATTAGCTTTATGCTCAATGACAGCGGGGCAAAACGGCTGCTGACAGAGCGTGGTCAAAACAAACCTGCTGACTACAATGGGCATATTTTGTATATCGATGAATGTGAAAACGACTCAATTCCGGCTGATGTAAACATTCAAGAAATAGTAACAGATCAGCCCGCATACGTGATATACACATCTGGAACGACTGGCCAGCCAAAGGGAGTCATTGTCGAGCACTGCAATGTGATCAGTCTCTTGAAGCATCAAAACCTGCCTTTTGAATTTAACCATGAAGACATCTGGACGTTATTTCATTCTTATTGCTTTGATTTCTCTGTATGGGAGATGTTCGGTGCGTTATTGAACGGAGGCACATTAGTCGTGGTCTCTAAAGAAACAGCCCGTGACCCCCATGCATTCCGTTTATTGTTAAAAAAAGAGCGCGTCACTGTACTCAATCAGACCCCGACTGCTTTTTACGGCTTGATGCTTGAAGACCAAAATCATACAGATCATTTAAACATCCGCTATGTGATTTTTGGCGGCGAAGCCTTACAGCCCGGATTGCTTCAAAGCTGGAATGAAAAATATCCTCATACTGATTTGATTAATATGTACGGTATTACAGAAACAACGGTCCATGTAACATTCAAAAAATTGTCCGCAGCAGACATTGCAAAAAATAAAAGCAATATCGGACGGCCGCTTTCTACTCTGCATGCTCATGTGATGGATGCCCATATGAACCTGCAGCCGATCGGAGTTCCAGGGGAGCTGTATATAGGCGGAGAAGGTGTGGCACGGGGATATCTCAACAGAGATGAGCTGACCGCTGACCGTTTTGTATCCAATCCTTATCTTCCGGGAGACAGATTATACCGAACAGGAGATCTTGCTAAGCGCCTGTCAAATGGCGAGCTGGAATACTTAGGCCGCATTGATGAGCAGGTGAAAGTCAGAGGGCACCGTATTGAGTTAGGCGAAATCCAAGCGGCACTTCTTCAGTATCCAATGATTAAAGAGGCGGCTGTCATTACCAGAGCAGACGAGCGAGGGCAAACAGCTATATATGCATATATGGTGATAAAAGATCAACAGGCTGCGAATATATCAGACATCCGGGCTTCCCTAAAAAACGCCTTGCCTGACTTTATGCTGCCTGCCCGTATGATACAAATTGACAGCATCCCGGTGACTGTTAATGGAAAGCTCGATCAGAAAGCCCTGCCAGAGCCTGAAAAACACGCTTATACAGCTGATGATATCAGTCCTAGAAATGAGATTGAAACGGTGATGGCTGAAATTTGGGAGGATCTTCTTAATGTAGATGAGCTGGGTGTAAGCGCCAATTTCTTTGAGCTTGGCGGAGACTCTATTAAAGCGCTGCAGGTTTGTGCCAGACTGAAGCAGCGCGGATTTGAAACGACAGTACGTGAGATGTTTGAACATCAGACTCTTGGTGAACTGTCCGCCCGGGTTCGAAAAGACGTACGCGCCATTGACCAAGGCCCGGTCGAAGGCGAGATTACTTGGACACCTATCCAGCAGTGGTTTTTCTCGCAATCTCTGGAAAGCCATCATTTTAACCAGTCCGTTATGATCTACCGGGCTGAACGATTTGATGAGGCTGCGCTTAGAAAAGTACTAAAAAGCCTTGTGACTCATCATGATGCACTGAGAATCGTATGCCGGCATGAAGATGGCAGGCAGGTGCAGATAAACAGAGGAATAGATCTTTCAGATGAGGAGCTATATGCACTTGAACTGTTTGATGTAAAGGATAGCCTAACAGAAGCACGGTACACGATTGAGGAAGCAGCCAGCCGGATGCAAGAACATATTCGTTTGGAAACCGGCCCCTTACTTCACGCTGGATTGTTTAGAACCGAGAATGGTGACCATTTATTTCTGACGATTCATCACTTAGTTATTGATGCGGTTTCCTGGCGCATTTTGTTCGAGGATTTTTCAGCTGCTTACAAACAGGCAGTCTCAGGAGAATCTATTAAACTGCCGCAAAAAACAGATTCATATTTAACGTATTCACAAAGAATAGCTGACTACTCTAAAAGCCGCCAGGTGCAGCGCGAAGCAGCGTACTGGGATGAGTGCGAGAGCCGTCACATCCAGCCTATTCCAAAAGACAATGACGCAGCATCTAACACATTCAAAGATACAGAAGTGATTGATTTTGAGCTATCTCGCCATCACACAGAATTACTACTAACGGCTGCACATAAAGCTTACAGCACGGAGATGAATGATATCCTTCTGACAGCTTTAGGTCTTGCTTTGCAGAAATGGACGGGAAATAACCAATTTAAAATCAGCATGGAGGGCCACGGAAGGGAATCATATCTTGAGGACATCGATATTAGCAGAACTGTTGGCTGGTTCACCTCTATTTATCCTGTGTGGCTTGATATGAGAGATTCCGATCATAAGGACAAAGAAGAGCGGCTGGGCCACCTTATTAAACAGACAAAAGATATGCTGCACCGTATACCGCATAAAGGCGCGGGCTACGGCGTGCTGAAATATATCAGCAAAAGATGGGGCTCTCAGAAAAACAGCCCAGAAATCAGCTTTAATTATTTAGGCCAGTTTGATCAGGATATTCAATCAAATGCCTTTGAGGTGTCTGACATCAAGCCAGGAAATGAGATCAGCCCGAACTGGGAGCGTCCTTATGCACTGGATATCAGCGGCGCCGTTTCTTCGGGGTGCCTGAACATGCACATCATCTATAACAGGGTTCAATTTGAGGAAAAAACAATCCAAACATTTTCCAGGCATTTTAAACAGACTCTGGAAAACATCATTGAGCATTGTACCGGCAAAGAAAACCGAGAGTGGAGCGCATCTGATTTCACTGATGAAGACTTAACGCTTGATGAATTGAGTGAGATCATGGGAGCCGTCAACAAACTATAGGAGAGGAGATTCACTGATGCCGCAGCAACCTGAAATACAGGATATATACCCTTTGTCATTTATGCAGGAAGGGATGCTTTTTCACTCATTGTATGATGAACAGTCGAGAGCTTATTTTGAACAGGCTTCTTTTACGATCAATGGACAGCTCGACTTGGAGCGTTTCCAGAAAAGTATGGATGCTGTTTTTGACAGGTACGATATCTTTCGAACAGCATTCATCTATAAAAATGTAGCCAAACCTCGTCAAGTCGTGCTCAAGCAACGTCATTGCCATATTCATGTTGAAGATATTTCTCATCTCAATGAAAAAGATAAAGAACATTGTACAGAGGCATTCAAAGAACAGGATAAATCAAAAGGCTTTGATCTCCAAACGGATGTACTGATGAGAATATCTATTTTAAAATGGGCGCCTGATCATTATGTCTGTATCTGGAGCCACCATCATATTTTAATGGATGGCTGGTGTTTAGGCATCGTCATTAAAGACTTTCTCCATATTTATCAAGCGCTTGGAAAAGGGCAGTTTCCTGATTTGCCTCCCGTACAGCCGTACGGGACGTATATTAAATGGCTGATGCAGCAAGAGCGTGAAGAAGCAGCTGAGTATTGGAAAAAAAGGCTTCAGCATTTCGAAAAAGCTTCGCCTCTGCCAAAAAGAACAGATCAAATGTCGGACGGGACATTACAGCAGATCACGTTTACCATTCCTGAAAAAGAAACCTCCGAATTACAGAAAATCGCTGTAGCATGTGGTGCGACACTTAACACTGTTTTCCAAGCTTTATGGGGAATCATGCTCCAAAAGTTCAATCGTCGCGACGATGCTGTGTTCGGATCAGTTATATCAGGCAGACCTTCTGAGCTAAAAGATGTGGAAAACATGGTCGGACTTTTTATCAATACCATTCCTATTCGAGTCCAAAGTGATTTTCTGTCTTTTTCTGACCTAGTCAGCGGAATGCAAAAGGACATGACTGAAGCAGAAGCGTATAGTTACTTCCCTTTATATGACATTCAGGCGCAGAGCGCTCTTAAACAAGAGCTGATTGATCATATTATCGTCTTTGAAAATACACCTACTCAACAAGAGATTGAAGAGCTGAATCAAGCTAAATCATTTGATTTCTCCGTGAAAGATTTTGAGATGGAAGAGGTAACTAATTATAGATGCAGTGTCAAAGTGATCCCAGGGCGTACTTTGTACGTTCGGATTCATTTTCATACAGGCACTTATCAACCAAATATGATGTCTGAGATAAAAGATTATTTACAGCACATGATCTCTGACGTCATCTCTGATCCATCTCTTCCTGTGTCAAAGATGACATTGCTAGATGAGGACAAAACACGGAAAATCGTTTCTCAAAATAACAGGACAGTATCTGTTTCACCTGAAGCCCCAACCTTGCATGGGCTGTTTGAACGACAGGCGGCAGTCACACCGGAGCGGCCAGCGATTCGCTTTTCAGGCGGTTCGCTGACATACGCTGAGCTTGATATGTACGCCAGCCGGCTGGCTGCTCACCTTGCGGCACGCGGCGTCACAAACGAAAGTATCGTCGGGATCCTGTCTGAACGCTCACCTGACATGCTGATCGCTGTCCTTGCTGTACTGAAGGCCGGAGGGGCGTATTTGCCGCTTGATCCTGCGTATCCAAAGGAGCGGCTGAGCTACATGCTGAAAGACAGCGGGGCATCACTCTTGCTGACGCAGCCGGGATGCTCCGTACCGAACTTTTCCGGAGAGACGCTTGAAGTGGACATGACATCTCTTGCGAGCGAAAAAGCAGAAAACCATCTGTTTACTCCTGCTGACGGCGGTTCTCTCGCCTATGTCATCTATACATCGGGCTCTACCGGGCAGCCGAAAGGAGTGGCCGTTGAGCACCGTCAGGCTGTTTCCTTTCTGACCGGCATGCAGCACCAGTTTCCGCTTTCAGAAGATGACATTGTCATGGTGAAAACCTCTTTTTCCTTTGATGCGTCTGTGTGGCAGCTGTTTTGGTGGTCGCTTTCCGGCGCTTCGGCGTATCTGCTTCCGCCCGGCTGGGAAAAAGACTCCGCATTGATCGTAAAAGCCATTACTCAGGAAAAAGTGACAACGGCTCATTTTATTCCGGCTATGCTGAACAGCTTTCTCGATCAAGCAGAAATGTTAGCGCTTGGTGACGGGACAAACCTAAAGCGTGTATTCGCCGGAGGTGAACCGCTTGCGCCGCGTACGGCAGCCCGTTTTGCTTCTGTATTGCCGCAGGTATCATTAATCCATGGCTACGGGCCGACAGAAGCAACGGTAGACGCGGCATTTTACGTATTGGATCCAGAACGGGACAGAGACCGTTTGCGGATTCCGATTGGGAAGCCCGTACCTGGTGCGCGTTTGTATGTTTTAGATCCGCATTTAGCCGTACAGCCTTCCGGTGTCGCCGGCGAACTATACATTGCCGGAGCGGGTGTTGCCAGAGGTTATTTGAATCGGCCGGCATTAACGGAGGAGCGTTTTCTTGAAGACCCGTTTTACCCGGGGGAACGCATGTACAAAACAGGGGATGTGGCGCGCTGGCTCCCTGACGGGAATGTTGAATTCCTCGGGCGTACGGATGATCAGGTGAAAATTCGCGGCTACCGGATTGAGCCGGGAGAGATTGAAGCGGCACTAAGAAGCATAGAAGGCGTAAGGGAGGCGGCCGTTACCGTACGGACAGACAGCAGCGAGCCGGAATTATGCGCTTATGTAGAAGGGCTCCAAAGAAACGAAGTGCGGGCACAGCTTGAGAGACTGTTGCCGGGCTACATGGTCCCAGCCTATATGATAGAGATGGAACAGTGGCCTGTTACGCCAAGCGGAAAGCTCGACCGA
The DNA here is from genome assembly GCF_019334685.1 of Bacillus sp. LJBS17. NCBI lineage: Bacteria > Bacillati > Bacillota > Bacilli > Caryophanales > Bacillaceae > Bacillus > Bacillus sp. LJBS17. The sequence goes on along the minus strand of NZ_CP079759.1, from coordinate 2,083,912 downwards.
AACGCCCTGCCAGCTCCTGACGGAGCGGCAGATGCGGAGACCTACACAGCGCCGAGAAACGTGACTGAGATGAAGCTTTCTCAGCTGTGGGAGGACGTGCTGAAAAATGGCCCTGTCGGGATTCACGACAACTTTTTTGACCGCGGGGGCCATTCCTTAAAAGCAACGGCGCTTGTCTCACGGATCGCCAAAGAATTCGATGTACAGGTGCCGCTAAAAGATGTGTTTGCCCATCCGACAGTAGAAGGACTGGCTACCGTTATCCGTGAAGGAACGGACAGTCCATATGAAGCGATTAAGCCCGCTGAAAAACAGGAAACCTATCCGGTTTCCTCTGCCCAAAAGCGGATTTATGTCCTTCAGCAGCTGGAGGACGGAGGGACAGGCTACAATATGCCGGCTGTGTTAGAGCTCGAAGGGAAGCTCAACCCTGAAAGGATGGACAGAGCTTTCAAAGAGCTGATCAAGCGCCACGAGTCGCTTCGTACCTCCTTCGAACAGGACGCAGGAGGCGATCCGGTGCAGCGCATCCATGACGAGGTGCCGTTTACGTTACAGACTACAGTTCTCGGCGAACGAACCGAACAGGAGGCCGCAGCCGCATTTATCAAACCGTTTGATCTCAGCCAAGCGCCGCTGTTCCGTGCCCAAATCGTAAAGATATCAGATGAGCGGCACCTGTTGCTGGTTGATATGCATCACATCATTTCAGACGGTGTTTCCGTCAACATTCTGATTCGGGAATTCGGCGAGCTGTACAATAATCGGAATCTTCCGGCACTGCGCATTCAATATAAAGATTATGCCGTATGGCAAGAAGGATTCAAAACAGGAGACGCGTACAAAACGCAAGAGGCGTACTGGCTGAAGCAGCTCGAGGGCGAGCTGCCTGTGCTGGATCTTCCGGCTGATCATGCCCGCCCGCCGGTGCGAAGCTTCGCGGGTGACAAGGTCTCATTTACGCTGGATCAAGAGGTTGCATCAGGCCTTCACAAGCTGGCACGAGAAAACGGAAGCACACTGTACATGGTGCTCCTTGCGGCTTACACCGCGTTCTTGTCACGCTTAAGCGGACAGGAAGATATCATCGTCGGCTCGCCAATTGCCGGCCGGCCGCACAAGGATCTTGAGCCGATACTCGGAATGTTTGTGAACACGCTGGCGCTTCGGACACGCCCGGAGGGCGGGAAGCCATTCGTACAGTATTTGCAGGAAGTGCGTGAGACAGCATTGGAAGCCTTTGAGCACCAAGATTACCCGTTCGAAGAGCTTGTCGATAAGCTTGAATTGACACGGGACATGAGCCGGAATCCGCTGTTTGACGTAATGTTTGTTCTTCAAAACATGGATCAGGAATCGTTGGAACTGGATGAACTTTGTCTCAAACCTGCAGCAAACAATGGGCATCAAACGTCCAAATTTGATTTAACCCTATATGCCCAGGAACAGCCCCACGGTTTGCTGACGTTCCAAATGGAGTTTAGTACTGACTTATATAAGAAAAAAACGATAGAAAAGTGGCTTCAATACTTCATCAATATGTTACTCTCCATCATCAAAGACAACAAAGCCGCTCTCGGAACAATAAATATCCTGAATGAGGATGAGACCCATTACCTTATCCACGAGCTCAATCGTACAAAAATAGATTATCCAAGAAATGAAACCATCAGCAGACTCTTTGAAATGCAGGCAGAACAAACGCCTAATGCTGTAGCAATTGTCAGCGACACCCAAGTATTTACTTACGAGGACCTGAACAGCTGGGCAAATCAAATTGCCTCAGTTCTACAGATTAAGGGTGTAGGGCCTGATAGTGTTGTAGCCTTGTTGACAGGCAGAACACCAGAACTCATTGCAGGAATGCTGGGCATTCTGAAAGCCGGGGGAGCCTATCTGCCTATTGCTTCTGATCTGCCTGTTGAACGAATAGCTTATATGCTGTCAGACAGCGGGGCGGCATTACTCCTTCAATCTGAAAAAACAGAGAAACAGCTATTAGACATTGAATGTGAACAAATCATAATCGAAGGTATTCAAAAGCAAGGAGAAACGAAGAACGTTGATTCTTCAGCAGGGCCACATTCACTTGCATATATCATTTATACCTCTGGATCAACCGGTAAACCAAAGGGTGTCATGATTGAGCAGCGAAGTGTAATTCGTCTTGTTAAAAACAGCAATTATATTACATTTACACCTGAAGACCGCCTTCTTATGACATCATCAATCGGTTTCGACGTTGGGTCATTTGAAATTTTCGGACCGCTGCTAAATGGTGCCGCTTTGCATCTGTCCGATCAACAAACATTTCTCGATTCCCATCAGCTTAAGAGGTACATAGAACATCAAGGAATCACAACGATTTGGCTGACATCTTCTCTATTCAATCATTTGACAGAACAAAATGAACAAACATTTTCACAGCTGAAACATTTGATTATAGGCGGAGAAGCTTTGTCGCCGAGCCACGTCAATCGAATCAGAAATGTCTGCTCTGAAGTATCGATATGGAATGGATATGGCCCTACCGAAAATACAACTTTTTCGACATGCCTTCACATTCAAAAAACATATGAACTTTCCATTCCGATCGGGCGGCCGGTTGGTAATTCCACCGCTTATATCTTAAATCAATGGGGAGTGCTGCAGCCGGTCGGAGCTGTCGGTGAACTTTGTGTCGGCGGAGATGGCGTCGCCAGAGGATATTTGGGCCGTCCTGATTTAACGAAAGAGAAATTTGTCCCACATCCATTTGCACCTGGCGATCGACTGTATCGCACAGGTGATCTGGCGCGCTGGCTTCCTGATGGCACAATTGAGTACGTTGGCCGTATTGATGATCAAGTAAAAGTCAGAGGCTATCGTGTGGAGCTGGGTGAGATCGAATCAGCACTTCGCCAAATAGACGGAGTCAAAGAAGCGGCGGTGTTGGCACGTACAGGACAGTCAGGGAGCAAAGAGCTGTTTGGCTATATCAGCGTAAAAGCAGGCACGAATGCTGAACAAGTGCGTTCTCTTCTTGCGCGTTCGCTGCCAAACTATATGATCCCGGCGTACATTATTGAAATGGAGACTCTTCCGCTCACATCAAACGGCAAATTGAACCGAAAAGCACTTCCTGAACCAAATTTCACATCTAAACAAACGTACGCTCCGCCTCAAAATGACCTTGAAGACCAACTTGTGTTGATCTGGCAGGAGGTTCTCGGCATCCAGAGGATCGGAATAGAGGATTCGTTTTTTGAATTGGGCGGAGATTCAATCAAAGCCCTTCAAGTTTCTGCACGCCTTGGACGCTTTGGGCTAAGCTTGCAGGTAAGTGATTTATTCCGTCATCCAAAGATAAAGGACTTATCACCATTTATCCGTAAGTCAGAGAGAATCATAGAGCAAGGACCCGTTCAGGGTGACGTTCCTTGGACGCCTGTTCAGCAATGGTTTTTTTCACAGGATATTGAAGAAAGACACCATTTCAATCAGTCTGTCATGCTATTCCATTCTGGATGTTTGTCTGAAAACGCCCTTAGACCAGCCTTGAAAAAACTGGCGGAGCATCATGATGCGCTTCGGATGGTTTATCGCAACGATGGCAGGCGATGGATTCAAATCAACCAAGGCATTCATGAGTCACAGCTATACAGCTTAAGAACCTCTGATCTTTCACAGTCAGAAAGCGGCTGGGAGACGCAAATCAAACAAGAAGTTGCAGATCTTCAGCAAAGCATCAATTTGCAGGAAGGACCGTTGTTGCACGCCGCTTTGTTTAAAACACTGACCGGAGATTACTTGTTCCTTGCGATCCATCACCTTGTCGTTGATGGTGTCTCATGGCGGATTTTGCTGGAGGATTTGTCAGCCGGATATCAACAAGCTACTTCAGGCCAGACGATCCAGCTTCCGCCTAAAACGGATTCCTACCAGGAATACGCAAGACGCATACAGGAATATGCCCAAAGCAGTAAGCTGATTCGCGAAGAGGCGTATTGGCGAAGTGTAGAAGAACAGCAAGCCGCAGAACTGCCATATGAAATACCGCATCATGTGAACATCGACTCCAGCAAAAGGGACTCATTAAGCTTTTCACTGACTGAAGCAGACACCGCCGTCTTGCTGCAAAACGTCAATTACGCCTATGGCACAGATACACAAGATATTCTGTTAACCGCAGCATCCTTGGCGATTTGTGAATGGACAGGCGGAAGCAAGCTCCGTATCGCTATGGAAGGACACGGGAGAGAACACATTCTGCCAGAGTTAGATATCAGCAGGACGGTCGGCTGGTTTACATCCATGTACCCGGCCCTCATAAGCTTTGAAAATCATAGAGATGAGCTCGGAACCGCAGTAAAAACCGTTAAAGATACACTGGGCCGGATACCAAACAAAGGGGTAGGTTACGGTATGCTGAAATACCTTACACATCCTGAAAATAAAAGCATTACGTTTTCAAAAACACCTGAAATCAGCTTTAACTATTTGGGCCAGTTCAACGACATCGAAAGACAGGACACCTTCCGCCCATCAAGCCTTGGTAGCGGAAAGGATATCACTCATACATGGAAGCGTGAGCAAATCATCGAGATGAGCGCAATGGCAGCAGACAAAAAGCTCCATTTCAATCTTAGTTATCCGCCAGCCTGCTTTCACAAAAACACAATGGAGCAGCTTATTAACAGGATTGAACACTTTTTGCTGGACATTATGAAACACTGCGCCGGTCAACAGAAAGCAGAAAAGACACTGAGCGATTTCAGCAGTCAATCATTAACGGCAGAGGACTTGGACAGCATATCCAGCTTGGTGGAAGAATTGTAGAAAATCGTGACAGGGAGACATGAACATGACAAAAGCGAATTCAATTCAGGATATTTATCCGCTGTCTTACATGCAGGAAGGGATGCTTTTCCATTCCCTCCTGCAAAAAGATTCACAGGCGTATGTTGAGCAAGCTTCTTTTACAATAGAAGGAAAAGTCAACCCGCAGTTTTTTCAAAACAGCATCAACGCTCTTGTAGAAAGACATGATATTTTCAGAACGATTTTTATCAGCCAAAATGTTTCCTCCCCCCAGCAGGTTGTTCTGAGAGAACGAAATATCATCGTCCTGGAAGAAGACATTACTCATTTAAACGAGGCGGAGCAATCACAGTTTATCGAGCAATGGAAAGAAAAGGACCGGGACCGGGGGTTTCATTTGCAAAAGGATGTGCTCATGCGCATCGCTCTTATTCAAACAGGAGAGAGCCAGTACTCCTGCATTTGGACCTTTCATCATATCATGATGGACGGTTGGTGCCTCAGCATTGTGCTAAAGGAGTTTCTGCATATTTACGCATCTTATGTAAATGCATCCCCTATAACATTGGAGCCGGTCCAGCCATACGGAAAGTATATCAAATGGCTGATGGAGCAAGACAAAGAGCAGGCGGTTTCTTATTGGGACCATTATCTTTCCGGCCACGAACAGCAAACCGTGCTCCCGAAGCAGAAAAAAACAAAGGGAAAAAGCAGGCAGGAACACGTTACATTTTCATTCTCTAAAGAAGAAAGCAGCAGGCTTTCAGAGCTTGCTGCTAGAGAAGAAGTGACACTCAGTACGATTTTTCATACCATTTGGGGCATTCTGCTGCAAAAATATAATAATAACGATGACGCCGTATTCGGTTCTGTCATTTCAGGAAGGCCCGCAGAAATCGAAGGCATTGAACATATGGTAGGTCTTTTCATTAATACGATGCCGGTTCGGGTGCAGGGGGCAAAAACGCCATTTCTTCAACTTATAAAAGATATGCAAAAAGACCGTCTTGCCGCTGAAGCGTACAGCTACCACCCTTTATATGAGATTCAATCCCGCTCAGCTGTTAAGCAAGGGCTGATTGATCATATTCTCGTATTTGAAAACTATCCGGTGCAGCAAGAGATTCAAATGCTGAACAAACAGGAACATGCTACTGATCTTTTTCAGATTCATAATTTCACTGTCGCAGATGAAACCAACTACAGCTTTTATCTTATGGTGGCGCCAGGGGAAGAAATTCATATCAAAATGAACTATGATGCGGAGCAGCACGATCGGTCTTTTGTGCTCTCTGTCAAAGAGCATCTTCTGAATGCTGTATCACAAATCTTAAATAATCCGAATCTTCCACCTGAAGAAATCGATATCACGACAGATACTGAAAAGCGGCAGCTGATTGGAGAAATCACAGATCGAACACCAGTTTACGAAACCATCCATGCCATGTTTGAAAAGCAAGCGGAAAAGACACCAGATGCTCATGCTGTAATTGATCAAGCCTGCTCATTAACATACAGAGAACTGAATAAAGCGGCTAACAGATTGGCACGGCATTTACGAATGAAAGGCGTTGTGAGACAGGAACCCGTTGCGATTATGATGGATCGCTCTGCGGCGTTTATCACCGGCGTTCTTGGAATCTTAAAGGCAGGCGGCGCCATTGTTCCCGTTGATCCGCATTACCCGGCTGACAGAATCCGTTATATTCTGCATGATTGCGGCTGTTCGCATGTTGTTTCACAAGCGCATCTTTCCTCATCGTTAGAAGACAATTACATTATCACTTATCCAGAAGAAATCGAAAGCAAAGTAGACGGCAGTAACATAAAGTCAGTCAACAATGCTGACGATCTGCTGTATATGATTTATACATCAGGCACAACAGGTAAACCAAAGGGTGTTCAATTTGAGCATCGAAACATGGCTAACTTGCTGAAGTTCGAATATACTCACTCCGGCATTGACTTTGAAGCAGATGTTCTGCAATTTGCGACACCTTCCTTCGACGTCTGCTATCAAGAAATATTTTCTGCGCTTCTGAAAGGCGGCACACTCCACATCGTGCCAGAAGCTATAAAAAGAGATGTGCCTCAGCTGTTTGCATTTATAAACAAGCATCAGACGAATATTGTGTTTCTCCCAACTGCTTTTATCAAAATGATTTTCAGCGAGCGAGAACTTGCGAACTCGTTTCCTGATGGCGTCAAACACCTGATCGCAGCCGGGGAACAATTAATGATTTCAGACCTTTTCCAAGATGTGTTGCGTGAACGCGGCATACACCTGCACAATCATTACGGACCTTCAGAAACTCATGTGGTATCTACGTATACCATTCATCCTGGAGACCCTATTCCTGAGCTTCCGCCAATCGGTAAACCGATAGGCTGTACTGATCTATATATTTTGAATCATCAAAAACAGCTTCAGCCATGCGGCGTACCAGGCGAACTCTATATTTCCGGCGCAAGTGTTGCCAGAGGATATGTCAATCACGATAAACTGACAAGCGACAAATTTTCATCCGATCCATTCAGGCCTGGTGTGATCATGTACCGTACAGGTGATTTGGCCAGACGGCTTGAAGACGGCAACATCGAATATATCGGACGGGCAGACAATCAAGTGAAAATCAGAGGTTATCGAATTGAGCCGCAAGAAATCGAAGTCACGTTAATGAATCATCCGGACATTAGTGAGGCTGCCATTCTCATCCGGCAAGATGAAAACGGTGAACATGAATTATGCGCTTACTATTGCAGTGTACAAAAGCTGAACGCAATAGATTTACGCAGTTATATGGCTAGTGAGCTCCCAGAATACATGATTCCGGCGAAATGGATATGGGTTGACAGCATACCTCTTACCCCAAACGGAAAAATAGATCGCGCAGCACTTCCGGGGCCAGATGCTTCAATCAGCGGAAACCCATATACTGCCCCTCGAAATCTGTTAGAGGCAAAGCTTTCGCAACTATTTGAAGATGTGCTAAAGAATGGACATATAGGCATCCAAGACAACTTTTTTGACAATGGCGGTCACTCGTTAAAAGCAACAGTGCTTATGTCACGGATCGCAAAGGAATTCCATGTGCAAGTTTCGCTTAAGGACATCTTTGCTCATCCGACTGTTGAAGGATTAGCTTCAATCATTCGAGAGGCAGAACAAAATCCGTATGCAGCAATTGAACCAGCAGAAAAAAGGGATACATATCCTGTATCTTCGGCCCAAAAACGAATCTATGTGCTTCAACAGCTTGATGAGGGTGTCGCCTATAACATGCCTGCGGTCTTAGAACTGGAAGGTGCACTGGATGTCGCCAAACTGTCTGCTGTATGTAAAGAACTGATCAGCCGGCATGAGCCGCTTCGAACTTCCTTTGTATCCGGAGCTGATGACGAGCCGGTTCAGCGTATCCACACCGAAGTGCCGTTTACGTTAAGTAAAGAGACCACTATCGAGGGATTTGTCCGTCCCTTTGATCTCAGCCAGGCGCCATTATTTAGAGCAGGCCTTATAGAAGTGTCAAACGAGAAGCATGTATTGCTGGTGGATATGCACCATATCATTTCAGATGGCGTATCCGTTCAGCTCCTAATCCGAGAATTTACCGATCTTTATGCAAACCGGCAGCTTAAGCCATTGCGGATCCAATATAAAGATTACGCCGTATGGCAGCAGAAATTTAAAAAGGGAGACTCGTACCAAAAGCAGGAGACTTACTGGCAGCAGCAGTTTAGCGGGGATCTTCCTATACTGGAGCTTCCAACAGATAAACGACGTCCGGCAGAACGGCAATTCATAGGCGGAAAAGTAACCTTTCAATTGGACAAAGAGATCACGGCCCGCATAAAGCGGCTCGCCCATAAAAACAGAAGCACGCTTTATATGACGCTTCTCGCTTTGTATTCAGCCTTTTTGTCTCGGTTAAGCGGTCAGGATGATATCGTGATTGGTTCACCTATCGCCGGACGGCCCCATGCCGACCTTGAAGCTGTTCTTGGGATGTTCGTCAATACACTGGCTCTCCGCACACGCCCGGCGGGTAATAAGACGTTTGAGGAATTTCTGAAAGAAGTCAGACAGACGGCACTAGAAGCGTATGAGCATCAGGATTACCCGTTTGAAGAGCTTGTGGACAAACTCGGTGTGCAGCGGGAAATGAGCCGGAATCCTTTGTTTGACACAACGCTAGTCCTTCAGAATATGGAACAGCAAAAGCTAAAAATGAATGATGTACAGCTTCAGTGGAACGACTTGGTGCACCCAATATCAAAATTTGATATTTCCCTATACGTTACAGAACATGATTCCGAGCTTTTCTGTCAGTTTGAATACAGTACAGCTTTGTTTGAGAAAGAAACCATCCAAAGGTGGGCCAGCCTTTTCACCACGCTTGTGGAACATACAGCTGCCAGTCCTGAAACAGAATTGGACAATATTCCAATCTTAACAAAAGAAGAAGAGCGAGATTTCATTGAATCATGCCATCTGTTTGAGGAGACGGGCTATTCAATGAATCAAACGCTCCACTATGCACTCGAACAGCAGGCAGCAAAAACGCCTGATCAGGCGGCCGTTATCTTCGAAGATGGAGTGATGACCTATAAAGAATTGAACGAACAGGCTAACCGTATCGCCTGGGAGCTGATCGGACGGGGGGTAAAACCCGAAACGACTGTTGCCATTATAGGAAAGCGTTCACCTGAAATGCTGCTTGGCATTTATGGCATTCTTAAAGCTGGCGGCGCTTATCTGCCCATCGACCCGGATTATCCGGAAGAACGAATCAGCTTTCTGCTGGAGGACAGCGGTACAAACATTCTCCTGCTTCAGTCTGCCGGCCTTCATGTTCCGGAATTTACAGGAGAGATTGTCTATCTCAATCAGACAAATAGCGGACTGGCACATCGTTTGTCCAATCCGAATGTGGATGTTCTCCCGCAATCTTTAGCCTATGTCATCTATACATCCGGCTCTACCGGGATGCCTAAGGGTGTTGAAATTGAACATCGATCAGCGGTGAATTTTTTGAATTCCCTACAGTCCCGCTATCAGCTAAAGCATTCAGACATGATTATGCACAAAACATCGTATTCATTCGATGCTTCAATATGGGAGCTGTTTTGGTGGCCTTATGCCGGAGCTTCTGTTTATCTGCTTCCTCAGGGAGGCGAAAAAGAACCTGAAGTGATCGTGAAGGCCATAGAAGAACAAAAGATCACAGCTATGCATTTTGTGCCTTCAATGCTCCATGCATTTTTAGAACATATAAAATATCGCTCTGTACCGATTAAGACAAACAGACTCAAGCGAGTGTTTTCTGGAGGAGAACAGCTGGGGACCCATCTTGTCTCCCGATTTCACGAGTTGCTTCCAAATGTTTCAATAACCAATTCCTATGGGCCAACGGAAGCAACCGTAGAAGCTGCATTCTTTGATTGTCCGCTGCATGAAAAACTTGAACGGATTCCAATTGGAAAACCTGTTCATCATGTCAGATTATATATCCTGAATCAGAATCATCGGATGCTGCCTGCTGGATGTATCGGCGAACTATACATTGCCGGAGCGGGTGTTGCCAGAGGTTATTTGAATCGGCCGGCATTAACGGAGGAGCATTTTCTAGAAGACCCGTTTTACCCGGGTGAACGCATGTACAAAACAGGGGATGTGGCGCGCTGGCTCCCTGACGGGAATGTTGAATTCCTGGGACGGTTGGATGATCAGGTGAAAATCCGCGGCTACCGGATTGAGCCGGGAGAAATTGAAGCGGCACTAAGAAGTATAGAAGGTGTAAGAGAGGCGGCCGTTACCGTACGGACAGACAGCGGCGAGCCGGAATTATGCGCTTATGTAGAAGGGCTCCAAAGAAACGAAGTCCGAGCGCAGCTTGAGAGCCTGTTGCCGGGCTACATGGTCCCAGCCTATATGATAGAAATGGAACAGTGGCCGGTTACACCAAGCGGAAAGCTCGACCGAAACGCCCTGCCAGCTCCTGGCGGAGCGGCAGATGCGGAGACCTACACGGCGCCGAGAAACGTGACTGAGATGAAGCTTTCTCAGCTATGGGAGGACGTGCTGAAAAATGGCCCTGTCGGGATTCACGACAACTTTTTTGACCGCGGGGGACATTCCTTAAAAGCAACGGCGCTTGTCTCACGGATTGCCAAAGAATTCGATGTACAGGTGCCGCTAAAAGATGTGTTTGCCCATCCGACGGTAGAAGGACTGGCTACCGTTATCCGTAAAGGAACGGACAGTCCATATGAAGCGATTAAGCCCGCTGAAAAACAGGAAACGTATCCGGTTTCCTCTGCCCAAAAGCGGATTTATGTCCTTCAGCAGCTGGAGGACGGAGGGACAGGCTACAATATGCCGGCTGTGTTAGAGCTCGAAGGGAAGCTCAACCCTGAAAGGATGGACAGAGCTTTCAAAGAGCTGATCAAGCGCCACGAGTCGCTTCGGACCTCCTTCGAACAGGACGCAGGAGGCGATCCGGTGCAGCGCATCCATGACGAGGCGCCGTTTACGTTACAGACTACAGCTCTCGGCGCACGAACCGAACAGGAGGCCGCAGCTGCATTTATCAAACCGTTTGATCTCAGCCAAGCGCCGCTGTTCCGTGCCCAATTCGTAAAGATATCAGATGAGCGGCACCTGTTGCTGGTGGATATGCATCACATCATTTCAGACGGTGTTTCCGTCAACATTCTGATTCAAGAATTCGGCGAGCTGTACAATAATCGGAAGCTTCCGGCGCTGCGCATTCAATATAAAGATTATGCCGTATGGCAAGAAGGATTTAAAACAGGAGACGCGTACAAAACGCAGGAGGCGTACTGGCTGAAGCAGCTCGAGGGCGAGCTGCCTGTGCTGGATCTTCCGGCTGATCATGCCCGCCCGCCGGTGCGAAGCTTCGCGGGTGACAAGGTCTCATTTACGCTGGAACCAGAGGTTGCATCAGGCCTTCACAAGCTGGCACGAGAAAACGGAAGCACACTGTACATGGTGCTCCTTGCGGCTTACACCGCGTTCTTGTCACGCTTAAGCGGACAGGAGGATATCATCGTCGGCTCGCCAATTGCCGGCCGGCCGCACAAGGATCTTGAGCCGATACTCGGCATGTTTGTGAACACGCTGGCGCTTCGGACGCGCCCGGAGGGCGGGAAGCCATTCGTACAGTATTTGCAGGAAGTGCGTGAGACAGCATTGGAAGCCTTTGAGCACCAGGATTACCCGTTCGAAGAGCTTGTCGATAAGCTTGAATTGACACGGGATATGAGCCGGAATCCAGTGTTTGATGCGATGTTAGTTGTTCAAAATAATGATTACGAGCCATTGCATCTTCATGATTTGCAAATGAAGCCGGCACAAGTTTCTCATCTCGTTTCTAAATTTGATTTGACACTACAGGCATCTGAAGGCGACGGAAACATTCATTTCCTTTTTGAATATTCAACCGCATTGTTCGAGAAAACCACCATTGAACGCTGGGCATCGCATTTAACAAATGTACTTAGCATCATCGGCAAAAACCCGGAGGTGACACTCAACCATATCGACATCCTGACCCAAGAAGAGCGGCACCAGCTGCTTAATGAGTTTAACACCGGGCAAGCGAATCAATACGGAGTTCAAACAATCAGTCAACTGTTTGAGCAGCAAGCTGCACGAACACCAAAAGCTTCTGCACTTGTCAGCGGAGACAAAACACTCACTTATCAGGAGCTTGACGAGTGGTCCAATGGAATCGCACGTGCATTGCGCAGCCGAGGTGTTAAGCCGGACACACCAGTAGGCATCATGATGCATCGTTCGTTCAGTATGATAGCATCCATACTTGGTGTGTGGAAAGCCGGAGGCTGTTACGTTCCCATCGATCCTGAATACCCGACAGAACGGAAACGCTATATCCTTAGCGACAGCGGAACGAAACTGCTGATGACAATAAATGAAGCGGATCGGGAAGCACTTGCTGACTTTGAAGGAGAGATCTTAGCGATAGAAAGTGTAGAGGCAGACGACAAATCGCCGCTGCCGCAAATGTCGTCTGCCCATCATTTGGCTTATATCATTTATACCTCTGGAACGACTGGCCATCCAAAAGGGGTAATGGTCGAGCATAAAGGTATTGCCAACACTCTTCAGTGGCGGCGAAACGCTTATGCATTCAACGAGACAGATACCATTCTGCAGCTCTTTTCTTTCTCATTTGACGGCTTTTTAACTAGTATGTTTACACCGCTTTTGTCAGGTGCAAAAGCCGTTTTGCTTCATGAAGAGGAAGCGAAGGATATTCTGGCCATTAAGCATCAGCTGTCTCGTCAACGGATTACACATATGATTATTGTGCCTGTTTTATATCGAGCGCTTTTGGACGTAGTGCAGCCGGAAGATGTAAAGACGCTTAGAGTCGTCACACTGGCGGGAGAAGCGGCTGACCGCGAATTGATCGACCGCAGCTTAGCTATATGTCCGCATACCGAACTCGCCAACGAATATGGACCGACAGAAAACAGCGTGGCGACTACCGTCATGAGACATATGGAAAAGCAGGCATACGTAAGCATCGGCCAGCCGATTGACGGGACTCAAGTGCTGATTTTAAATAGCAATCATCAGCTTCAGCCAATCGGTGTTGCGGGAGAGCTTTGTATAGCAGGAACAGGGCTTGCAAGAGGGTACGTCAATCTTCCAGAACTGACAGAGAGAGCATTCACGCAGAATCCATTTAAACCCGAAACACGAATGTACCGAACAGGAGACGCCGCCAGATGGATGGCCGACGGTACACTCGAATATCTCGGAAGAATCGATGATCAAGTCAAAATCAGAGGATACCGTGTAGAAACGAAAGAAATTGAATCGGTCATCCGGTGTATAAATGGTGTAAAAGACGCCGCAGTAGTTGCTCATGAAACAGCGTCAGGACAAACCGAATTAAGTGCTTATGTGGTGGCAAAACCAGAGTTGAGCACAAATGCTGTACGCTCAGAATTACAAAACAAGCTGCCGGTGTTTATGCACCCTGCGTTTATTGAAAGACTGGATTCACTTCCATTGTCATCAAACGGCAAGCTGGATCGCAGAGCACTACCGAAACCCGTATCGAAGAGCGGAGCTGAACGTCCATTCCTCCCGCCAGCCAGCAAAATGGAACAAATACTGGCAGATATATGGAAAGAAGTACTGGGGGCAGAAAAGATCGGAACAGCTGATTCGTTCTTTGAACTTGGCGGAGATTCAATCAAAGCGTTACAGGTATCTGCGCGGCTTCACCGGTTAGGCAAGCAAATGGCAGTGAAAGATTTGTTTAGCCATCCGACCATTCAAGAATTGGCAGCTTATATCCGTGATTCAGATACAAGTTCCAGCCAAGCTGCGGTTGAGGGAGACGTACAATGGTCGCCTGTTCAAAAATGGTTTCTTTCTCAAGATATAAAAGAAAAACACCATTTTAATCAGTCCGTAATGCTGCATCGAAGCACCTCTGTACAAGAAGACGCACTGCGCAAAACGTTAAAAGCAATAACGTGTCATCATGATGCGCTGCGAATGGTGTTTACACAGAATGAACAAGGAAAGTGGGATCAATATAATCGGCCGCTCAGTCATTCGGACGACGCGTTGTACGGCCTTCAGATGATTAATTTATCAGCTCCGGACGGCACTGATGGAAATAGAGCGTATGAGCCTATTATCAAACGCCATGTACTTGATATTCAGCAGAAAATGGATTTGAAGAATGGTCCGCTGCTGCAAGCCGGTCTTTTCCACACAATTGACGGTGATTTCTTATTTTTATCGGCTCATCACCTCGTCGTTGACGGCATCTCATGGCGGGTTTTGCTTGAAGATTTGGCTTTAGGGTATCGCCAAGCTGCAGGCGGGGAAGAGATTCAGCTGCCCCCTAAAACAAGCTCATTTAAAGCGTATACGAAAAAGCTCTCTGACTACGCTGAAAGCCAGCAGCTAATGAAACAGCTCAAGTATTGGCGCGAAGCCGAAGAGTATCAAACAGAGGCATTGCCTTTTGATCACATTGATGGCACTAGAGCACACGAGGGACAACGGTCCACGATTTCGTTTACCTTAAACGAGAAAGAGACAGCAGCACTCTTAAAAGACGCCAACAGCGCATATAACACTGATACGCAGGACATGCTGCTCGCTTCTGTCATTCTTGCGCTGCGCCATTGGACCAATCAATCCGCCTTCAAACTATCATTAGAGGGCCACGGGCGAGAGGATGTATTAGAAGGAATAGATGTGAGCCGGACGGTTGGATGGTTTACCGCCATTTATCCGTTATTGGTTAAATTGAACGCAGACTTGCCAGATTCGGAAGAATACATGGTTCATGTGCTAAAAACAACAAAAGATACACTGAGACGTGTACCTGACAAAGGATTCGGCTACGGTGTCATCAAATATTTGACGCCGCCTGGCAAAAAAGACATCAATTTCACAGGTGCACCAGAAATCAGCTTTAATTATCTTGGTCAATTTGAAAGCGGCCGCTCAGCTGAAGTACCTGAGGAGGACGCCTTCTCATTCTCTCCGCTGGGTGCCGGAGGTGATATCAGCACAACATGGAACCGTGAACAGTCGCTGGATATCAGCGCAATCGCTGCAGAAGGAAAATTGACTGTCAATATGACTTATGACAATGCCCGCTTTCAGCGCAAAACCATCGAACAGCTTAGCGAAACATGCCGTCAATTTTTATTACAGCTGATCGAACACTGCCAGAACAAAAGCGAAACAGAAAAGACGATCAGTGATTATGATGATCAAGAACTGACCGAGGACGCGCTGCAAGAGATCGCTGATATGCTCAGTTTTCACTAATGAATCCGTGAAGAAAGGTGCAGACACTATGGATAACATCAAAAAAATCAAGAACATTTATCCTCTGAGTCATATGCAGGAGGGAATGCTGTTTCATTCCTTCCTCCGTAAAGAGGAGGGGGCATACGTTGAGCAGTCGCTCTTCACCATTAAAGGAAGCCTCAGCTATGAATGGTTTCAGCGCAGCATTCAAGCCATTATCGACCGCCATGATATTTTCAGAACTGTGTTTTTGCCGCACGTCCCGCATTTGTCGGGACCTCGGCAAGTCGTGATGACAGAACGTGAATTCCATTTGTACAGCGAAGACATTTCTCATCTGCCAACAAACGACCAGAATGAGTATATTGAACGCTTTAAGGAGAAGGACAAGCAAAAAGGCTTTGATCTGCAAAAAGACATGCTGATGCGGATTTCTCTATTCAAAACAGCTAAAGATGAGCATGTCTGTATCTGGAGTCACCATCATATTTTAATGGACGGATGGTGCCTAGGTATTGTTATGCAGGAATTTATGCAAATTTATCAATCAATTCATGCAGGAAAACCGCTTTCATTAGACCCTGTCCGTCCGTACAGCACCTATATTTCCTGGCTGACAAACCGAGACAAAGAAAAAGCAGCAGCCTACTGGGATACCTATTTAAAAAACTACAGCACTCCATCACCTCTGCCTCGTGTGTCTGATAAAGAAACAAAAGAAGGTTATCACCGTGAAGATTTGATATTTTCATTAAATAAACCACTGACAGACAAGCTGAAAGAGACTGCAAAACAACACGGCGTCACGCTCGCTACCCTAATTCAGGCGGTCTGGGGTGTGATGCTGCAGCAATATAACCGCACAGACGACGTTGTGTTTGGCGCAGTTGTATCAGGAAGACCGTCAGAAATCCCGGGCGTGGAGCAAATGATAGGGTTGTTTATCAATACCATACCGATTCGAATTAAAACACATCAAGACGAAACGTTTCAAGAACTGCTCATACGATGCCAGAAAGAAATGCTGGAAGCTGAGCCGTTTACCTGCCAGCCTTTATTTGATATTCAGGCAAACACCGCATTAAAACAGGAACTGATTGATCACATTATCGTCTTTGAAAACTATCCGTTACAGCAGAAAATCGCCGATTCCGCTGATCAAACCGATTCACCGCTGCAAATCGATCAAGTTCAAGTATCCGAGCAATCAGGATATAACTTTAATCTTGTCGTTGCTCCCGGCGAAGAGCTTGTCGTCAAGTTCAGCTATAATGCATTCGTTTACGATGCTGCCTGGATCAGCTGTATCAAGAAGCAATTTACGCAAGCGCTTAGCACAGCTGCACAGCACCCTCATATGCCAATTGCTGATTTTTCTTTTCTTGATGCAACAGAAAAAGAGCAGATTGTCACACAGTTCAACAATACAAAAACGGAGTATCCAAAGAATCATACAATTATCGATTTATTTCGCGAACAAGCAGAAAAGACGCCAGACCATACCGCACTTGTGTATGGCAATATGTCTATTTCGTATAAAGAGCTTGATAAACGCTCTAATGCGCTCGCCAGAGAGTTAATTCAAAAGGGATTTCGGAAAAACGAGACAGCCGGAATATTGGCTGCACATTCTCCCGAATTCATGATCAGTGTGCTTGCCGTATTAAAAGCAGGGGGAGCATACCTCCCGCTTGATGAGGAGCTTCCGCCTGAACGAGTCAGCTTTATGCTTGAGGAAACGCAAGCAAAAATGCTGATTGTTCAAAAGGGGCTGGAGCAAAATGCTGCGTTCTCAGGAACATGTATGATTGCAGATGCGCAGGCATTGATGGGAGAGAACCATTTTCCTATCAACACCATCTCCAGTCCAGACGATCTTGCATATATCATGTATACCTCAGGATCAACAGGCCGGCCGAAAGGGGTCATGATCACGAATCGCAATGTCGTGTCCCTTGTCAGAAACAGCAATTACACGTCTGCGTCCGGTGATGACCGGTTTATTCTGACTGGATCTATCAGCTTTGACGCCGTCACCTTTGAAATGTTCGGGTCACTTTTACATGGCGCAAGCCTTCATATCATTGATAAATCGACAATGCTGACACCTGATCGGTTTGGAGCGTATTTGCTTGAAAATGACATCACAGTGCTATTTTTAACGACAGCTCTTTTTAATCAGCTGGCACAGGTACGATCTGATATGTTTCGCGGACTCCATACGTTATATGTCGGAGGAGAAGCACTTTCGCCTGCTCTGATGAATGCTGTCAGGCACGCCTGCCCAGATCTCGCGCTTCATAATATTTACGGGCCTACGGAAAACACGACTTTTTCAACCTTTTTTGAAATAAAGAGAGACTATGCGGGGCCGATTCCGATCGGAAAACCAATCAGCAATAGCACCGCTTACATCTTAGATACAAAAGGACGTCTTTTGCCAATAGGCGTTCCCGGCGAGCTTTGTGTTGGCGGTGATGGGGTCGCTAAAGGCTATTTGAACAAAGATGACCTGACAAATGCTGTGTTTTCTCCTCATCCTTTCTTGCCTGGAGAAAGAATATACCGTACCGGTGATTTGGCGCGCTGGCTGCCTGATGGAAACTTAGAATACATCAGCAGAATTGACAGGCAAATGAAAATCCGCGGAAAACGAATTGAGCCTGCCGAAATAGAAGCGCGACTGTTAGAAATGGAAGGCGTTCAAGAAGCAGCAGTGACATTGAGAGAAAAAGATGGAGAGGCGCAACTGTACACTCATTACGTCGGTGATCACAAAAAAACAGATACGGATTTTCGCGCCGATTTGGCGCGTGTGCTTCCAGACTATATGATCCCGCAGCACTGGGTGCGTGTGGAGCGGATGCCGCTTACCGGAAACGGAAAAATAGACCGCAGCGCGCTGCCTATTCCAGAAAATAAGCCTGCCAAACGACAGAACATCATATTGCCAAGAAACTTGGTTGAAGAAGAATTGGCGAACATTTGGAAGCAAGTCCTCGGTGTTAACACAATCAGTATTGATGATGACTTCTTTGCTATTGGCGGACATTCACTAAAAGCACTGCAAGTCATACATACACTAAAACATCAGCAGAACATTGACATACCGATTGATTTCTTGTTCGAACATCCGACAATCGCTCAGCTTGCCGAAAAACTTTATTCTAAACAGCTGACAGCGGCAGATGAACAGCATGTGATCAAACTGAACCAGCACGGCGCGCAAAATCTTTTCTGCTTCCCGCCGATATCGGGATTTGGCATTTATTTTAAAGACCTTGCTTTATTACTGAATGAGAAGGCAGCCGTATACGGGTTTCACTTTATTGAACAAGACACCCGCATTGAACAATATGTTAATTGCATGACGGACATACAGCCTGAGGGCCCATACGTTTTATTAGGCTACTCTGCAGGCGGAAACCTGGCTTTTGAAGTGGCACAGGCTATGGAGCGCAAAGGATTAGAAGTCAGCGACTTCATTATCGTGGACGCTTATCTAAAAGAACAGCCTTTGCCTATTGATACCGGGAATGACGAATCTGCAGCATATCTGCCTGAAGCAGTCAGAGAAAAGGTGATGAAGAAAAAAAGAAACTATCAAGAATATTGGGCACAATTGCTGAATGAAGGGCACATCAAAGCAAGCATTCATTTCATCGAAGCTGGAATTCAAATCGAAACCAGCGAGAATACAAGCTTAACGAAATGGGAAGGCGCCTGTGGAAACTACAGCGAGTACACGGGTTTTGGCGCTCATAAAGACATGCTGGAAGGAACATATGCTGAAAAGAATGCTGACATCATCCTTGACATTTTAGAAAAGATCACTTCAAATAAAGCAATCCCGCACAAACAATAGAACAGATTCGCGGACAGAGGCATTCTCTGTCCGCTTCTTTTTGTATCAAAGAATGGATCGATGACACTAGGGAATGATAACATCATCCTTTTTCTTGGAGGCTTGTCATGGATCATCTATCTTTTCTTACGTTTATCATGCTGATTCTAGCCAGTTACAGGCTGACACATTTGATTGTATTCGACAAAATCACAGAATTTATCCGAAAACCTTTTATGAAAAAGAAAAGGATTGTTGATCAAAACGGGCATGTAGATGAAAAAAGCGTGCCGGCTTCTAACTTTGGATACATGCTCAATTGCTACTGGTGTGCCGGTGTTTGGTGTGCCATCTTGATCGGACTTGGCTATCTTTTTTTGCCTCGTATTGCAATACCGCTGATCTTTATTTTAGCTATTGCCGGAGCACAAGCGATCCTTGAAACGGCTGTCGGTGTCGGCGTAAAACTTATTGACGTGTTAAAAAGTCTGCAAACCATGATTAATGATAAAAAGTCCTAAAAGCGGTTCACAACATGCTTTAGGACTTTTTTCGTTTATTTAGTGAGATAGACATTCTGTTAATCACCCTTTTATAGCCCGGGAATACCGTAATAGCGAATAGTGAAAGTGATGTAATGGGGGAGAAGAAACAGAATGAAGGTTTGCCAAAAGTCGATTGTCCGTTTCCTTGTCAGCTTGATCATCGGAACGTTTGTCATTTCCGTTCCGTTTATGGCCAATGCGCAGTCTGACAGGGAGCTGAGAGCCGTATGGATTGCTTCCGTATTAAATATTGATTGGCCGTCCAAAAAAGGGTTATCTGTGAAAGAGCAAAAACAGGAGTATAGCAAACTGCTGGACGATGTGCAAAAAATGGGAATGAATGCCGTTATCGTTCAGATTAAACCGACGGCTGATGCCTTTTATCCGTCAGCTTACGGGCCTTGGTCGGAATACTTAACCGGTGTCCAAGGGAAGGACCCGGGCTATAATCCTCTTGCATTTATGATTGAAGAAACCCATAAACGAAATTTGGAATTTCACGCGTGGTTTAACCCTTACCGTATTACAATGAATCATACAGATCTTAATAAATTGTCTGAGAGTCACCCGGCAAGAAAACATCCAGATTGGGTTGCCGCCTACGGAAACCAGCTGTATTATCATCCAGGCATTCCAGAAGCGAGAGATTTTATCGTCAAAGGCATTGAAGAAGTCGTAAAACATTATGATATCGATGCTGTTCATATGGATGATTATTTTTACCCTTATAAAATAGCAGGACAGGAATTTCCTGATCAAGCACAGTATGAACAATACGGAAAAGACGCTTTTTCTAATATCGATGACTGGCGGCGGGACAATGTGAACCAGCTTGTCAAACAAATCAACCAAACAATTAAAGCTGCAAAACCGTATGTCAAATTCGGCATCAGTCCCTTTGGAGTATGGAGAAACGCCGCAGATGACCCGACCGGATCGAATACAAAAGCAGGCGTCAGAAATTATGACGATCTATATGCAGATACAAGACATTGGATCCAAGAAGGCGACATCGATTATATTGCTCCGCAAATTTATTGGAGTATCGGCTTTAACGCAGCGGCTTACGACGTGCTGGCTGATTGGTGGAGCAATGAAGTCAAAAATAGGCCTGTTCACTTATATATTGGCCAGGCAGCATATAAAATCAATAACAATTTTGATCCGCCTTGGTCCGACCCTGAGGAATATGTGCGGCAAATCACTTTGAACCGCCAGCTTGAACTGGTGAAAGGAAGCATGCATTTCAGCCTCAAGGACCTCAACAAAAATCCGCTTGGCATCAAAGACAGGCTTATCGCCGATCTTTACAGCAAGCCGGCACTGGTTCCGCAAATGCCTTGGCTTGACAATACCGCCCCAAAAAAACCGAAGCTTACGAAAGTCACCGAAGACAAAAACGGCAATCTTCTGCAGATTAAAGATCACCCATCAAATCAAAAAACGAAAGAAACAGCCTATTATGCGATATACAGAGCCGAAGGGAAAAAGCAGAACACATTGCTGGCAACGCAAAGAAAAACACATGAGCAGCAAACCTTCTTAGATAACACGGCAGATCCTAACAAGAAATATACGTATTATGTCACTTCAGCAGACCGGCTTCATAACGAAAGCAAGGCTTCCAAACGAACAACAAAATAAGAAATGAGAAGGACGGCTTTCTAAGTCGTCTTTTTTTAAAAAGTGATTTTGGAGACAGGAAACGATGGTAAACCGCTGTAGGCGGTGTTTGGACATTTTCCATTATTGGAATCTGAGAAACTAGTGCTAAGTAAATCGAAGAGAAACACGTACAGGACGTGTTTTACGTTTTCATTTCTAGTCTGGTTAGGTGCCACATTATTTTTTGTGCTGTTCGAAGATGCTGTGTTGACTGATCCGGCTGAAGAAGCCTTTTTGCCGAACTTTCTTCTCTTGGAAGCGGGCACCGCTCTTGTTTTATGCCTTGTGTTCTTTCTCTATCAAAAACTCGATCAATCACAGTTCGCGGTGATCAAGCTAGGTATATGGGGATCAGCGGTCGGTTTATTGATTGATACGATTTCCCTTTGGAATCTCCCTCATCTTCCCGGCTTTATCAAAGGGCCAAGTTATTGCGTTTGCGATATGGATGGTATGCGCCTACTGCATGTATTTGCTCATTCCGCTGAAATTATCACATAAAAAATGATTCAGTTTTAATTTTCAGACTTTTCTTGTCAGGGAATGATTATAGAACTCGCCTAATAGGATGTTACAAAGATGTGAAGGAGGAAACGATGTGAATTTTGAGCTGACAAAAGAACAACAAATGGTGCGTAAAATGGTAAAAGATTTTGCGAAAAAAGAAATTGCTCCTCACGCTGAACATGTAGATCAAACAGGCGAGTTCCCGATGCAAACATTTAAAAAAATGGGTGAACTCGGTCTGATGGGTATTCCATTTCCAGAAGAATACGGCGGATCTGGCGGTGATACGATTTCATATGCCTTAGCGGTTGAAGAAGTCGGCAAAGCCTGCGGCAGTACTGGATTAAGCTATGCTGCAGCGGTCTCGCTAGGCGCAAGCCCTCTATACTACTTCGGAACAGAAGAGCAAAAACAGACGCATTTGACGCCGCTGGCTTCAGGCACAGCACTCGGATCATTCGGCCTGACGGAGCCAAATGCCGGCTCAGATGCAGGAGGCACTCAAACAAAAGCGATTTCAAATGGTGACGAGTATGTAATCAACGGCGAAAAGTGCTGGATCACTAATGCAAGCTACGCACGCACAGTTATTGTAACCGCCGTAACAGGCAAAAACAAAGACGGAAAAAACATCATCTCCGCATTAATCGTGCCAACTGACACACCAGGACTTACGATTACGAGCCCGTACGATAAAATGGGCGTCCGCGGTTCGAATACAGCGGAAATTTTGCTTGAGGATGTAAGAGTGCCTGCGGCCAACTTACTAGGCGATCCAACAAAAGGGTTTAAACAGTTTCTATATACGCTGGACGGAGGGCGAATCTCCATCGCTGCTCTTGCAGTCGGCATTGCCCAAGCGGCCCTTGACGCATCATTGGCATATGCGAAAGAACGAAAGCAGTTTGGACAGCCGATTTCTTCCTTTCAAGCGATTCAATTTAAGCTTGCTGACATGGCGATGGAAATTGATCTGGCACGGCAAATGGTGTTAAAAGCCGCCTGGCTGAAAGACCATAACCACCCGTTCACCAAAGAAGCGGCGTACGCCAAGCTATTCGCATCTGAAATGGCGACAAGAGCTTGCAATCAAGCCATTCAAATCCATGGAGGTTCAGGCTATATGAAAGAGTATGGGGTGGAACGGATGCTGAGGGACGCAAAATTAATGGAAATCGGTGAAGGCACATCTGAAATTCAGCGTCTCGTGATCGCCAGACAGCTTTTAAAATAAAAATGTAAACGCTTTCCTATCATTGAGAAAGGAGGAACAATGAATGGCTGAACTCATCCATTCCACAATCGGCAGGCTGCTGGAACAAACAGCTGATGCGTATCCCGATCGAGATGCTGTTGTGTATCCAGACCGAAATATCCGCTATACGTACGCTCAATTTGACAGTCTGTGCCGTCAAACCGCTAAAGGTCTTATGCGGATGGGGATTGGAAAAGGAGACCACGTCGCCATATGGGCTTCTAATATCCCTGAATGGCTTGCCGTCCAGTTCGCAACTGCGAAGATCGGAGCCGTGCTCGTAACCGTCAATACCAATTATCAAGCACACGAGCTGGACTACTTGTTAAAGCAATCGGATGCCGCCGCGCTTATTATCATGAATTCATACAGGGGCACTTCTTATCCAGACATCGTGAGCAGTTTAATTCCAGAACTGCAAGAAGCAAAGCCCGGCCAACTGAAATCTGAACGCTATCCCTTTTTAAAAACGCTAATCTATATTGGCAATAAACGGTTGCCTGGCATGTATCATTGGGACGATACAGAGATATTGGCGAAAACAGTGACAGATGCTGAGCTTGAAGAGAGAATGAACAGCTTGGATAAAGACAATGTGATTAATATGCAATACACATCAGGAACGACAGGGTTTCCAAAAGGCGTGATGCTGACCCATTTCAATGTCATCAATAACGCTGCTAATATCGCTGAATGTATGGCTTTAACCTCTCAAGACCGCATGTGCATCCCGGTTCCGTTTTTTCACTGCTTTGGATGCGTCCTTGGGGTTTTGGCATGTGTATCCGTCGGGGCAGCCATGATACCCGTGCAAGAATTTGATCCCGTTACCGTCCTTAAAACGGTAGAAAAAGAGAGATGCACAGCGCTCCATGGTGTGCCTACCATGTTTATCGCTGAGCTGCATCATCCGAATTTTGATGCATATGATCTATCGACGCTCCGAACAGGAATCATGGCCGGCTCTCCCTGTCCAAGTGAAGTGATGAAAGCTGTGATTGAAAGGATGGGCATGAAAGACATTACGATCGCCTATGGACAAACCGAAGCCTCGCCAGTCATTACGCAAACGAGAGCAAATGATTCCTTCATAAGAAGAGTCGAAACAACCGGCCGCGCCCTGCCACATACTGAGGTGAAAATTGTAGAACCTGGGACATGTCAAGAAGTTCAAAGAGGCATGCAGGGAGAACTGTGCACCCGTGGCTATCACGTCATGAAAGGCTATTATAAAGACAAAGATGCGACCAGAAAAGCAATCAATCATGACGGATGGCTGTTTACCGGAGATCTTGCTGTCATGGATGAAGACGGATACTGCCGCATCACCGGAAGATTAAAAGATATGCTCATCAGAGGCGGCGAGAACATTTATCCGCGGGAAATTGAAGAATTTTTATACCGGCATCCCGCTGTTTTAGATGTACAGGTCGTTGGTGTGCCTGACGCCAAATTCGGGGAGGAAGCTGCAGCCTGGATTAAACTGAAAGACGGTAAAAGCGTTTCACCTGATGAGCTTAAAGCCTATTGCAAAGGGAAAATCGCCCGCCACAAAATTCCGCGTTATGTTATTTTTACGGATGACTATCCGATGACGGCCTCAGGCAAAATTCAAAAATATAAACTGCGAGAAAAAACGATTGAAATGTTCAACCTATCATCAAGTCAATGAGGTGAAATCATGTTTACAAAAGTACTGATCGCCAACCGCGGAGAAATTGCAATGAGAATTATCCGAACATGCAGCCGTCTCGGCATTAAAACGGTTGCGGTTTATTCAGAAGCCGACAAGGACGCGCTCCATACAAAAGCCGCTACAGAGGCTTATTTGATCGGGGAATCGAGAGTCAGTGAAAGTTATTTAAATATAGAGAGAATCATAAAGACGGCGAAAAAAGCAAATGCCGACGCGATCCACCCTGGATATGGATTGTTATCAGAAAACAGCCGATTCGCTGAACGCTGCAAGCAAGAAAACATCGTGTTTATCGGACCTTCCCCTGATATCATCGCAAAGATGGGCAGCAAAATTGAAGCGCGAAAAGCAATGGAGGCTGCAGGTGTCCCTGTGGTGCCGGGCGTTTCTGAATCCCTCGGAGATATAGAGGCAGCCTGCCGCACCGCAGGTCAAATCGGCTATCCTGTCATGCTGAAAGCTTCAGCGGGCGGAGGGGGCATCGGAATGCAGCGTGTTGAAAATGAAGAAGCATTAAAAAAAGCGTACGAGGGAAACAAAAAGCGCGCAGCAGATTTTTTCGGTGACGGGTCGATGTATATAGAAAAAGTTATTGAACATGCGCGTCACATCGAGGTTCAGCTTTTGGCCGATCAACACGGCCATACAGTACATCTGTTTGAACGTGATTGCTCTGTTCAGAGGCGCCACCAAAAAGTCATTGAAGAAGCACCGTCTCCATTTGTAGACGATGAACTAAGAATGAAGATTGGGCAAACAGCGGTAAAAGCAGCAAAGGCAATCGGCTATACGAACGCAGGCACCATCGAATTCATAGTTGACCAGAAGCAAAATTTTTATTTCCTCGAAATGAATACGAGACTGCAAGTTGAACACCCCGTGACTGAAGAAATAACAGGCCTGGACTTAGTTGAGCAGCAGCTGCGGATTGCTGCGGGCCATACACTCACATTCTCCCAAAAAGACATCCAACGGAACGGGCATGCGATAGAGGTTCGAATATACGCGGAAGATCCCAAGACCTTCTTCCCGTCACCAGGTACGATCACTGCGTTTTCACTTCCTGACCAAAAAGGAGTCAGACACGAATGTGCGGTAGCAAAAGACAGCACCGTTACCCCTTTTTATGACCCGATGATCGCTAAGATGATTGTCAAAGGCCAAACCAGAACAGAAGCAATTGAAAAACTAGAGACAGCGCTTCGCGACTATCGTGTAGAGGGAATCAAAACAAATCTTCCGCTTCTCATACAGGCTGCGGCAACAAAGGCATTTAAAGGAGGGGATGTCACGACTGACTTTTTGAAACAACACCTGTAAAGGAGGCAGTTGTCATGACGGTTAACATACAAATGGCAGGAAACCTGTGGAAAGTCCACGTCAAAGCCGGCGACCAAATCGAAAAGGGCCAGGAGGTAGCCATTTTGGAATCGATGAAAATGGAAATCCCGATCGTTGCAGATAGAAGCGGAATCGTAAAAGAAGTCAAAAAAAATGAAGGCGACTTTGTAAATGAAGGAGACGTACTGCTCGAACTGAGCGATTCCACTCAATAATTTGGAGGAAGAACATGTCATATCCTAAAAAAGTGACAATCAAAGAAGTCGGCCCGCGTGACGGCTTACAAAACGAGCCCGTATGGATCGCAACAGAGGATAAAATAACCTGGATCAACCAGCTTTCCCGGACAGGGCTTTCGTATATTGAAATCACATCCTTCGTTCACCCGAAATGGATTCCGGCGCTTCGAGATGCTATCGACGTAGCAAAAGGCATCGACCGTTTAAAAGGGGTAACGTACGCGGCACTTGTCCCGAATCAAAGAGGACTGGAGAATGCACTTGAAGGAGGCATTAACGAGGCTTGCGTTTTTATGTCCGCCAGCGAGACGCACAACAGAAAAAACATCAATAAATCCACTTCTGAATCCCTTCATATACTCAAACAAGTAAACAACGACGCACAAAAAGCAAACCTCACAACAAGAGCCTACCTCTCGACTGTTTTCGGCTGTCCGTACGAAAAAGATGTCCCCATTGAACAAGTCATTCGCCTTTCAGAAGCTCTATTTGAATTTGGGATTTCTGAACTTTCGCTTGGAGATACGATTGGAGCGGCTAATCCCGCCCAAGTGGAAACTGTACTTGAAGCTCTTTTGGCACGATTCCCGGCTAATCAAATTGCCTTGCATTTTCATGATACGAGAGGAACCGCTCTGGCCAACATGGTCACAGCACTCCAAATGGGCATCACGGTGTTCGACGGCTCGGCAGGCGGGCTTGGGGGATGCCCATATGCGCCAGGTTCATCAGGAAACGCCGCAACTGAGGATATCGTGTACATGCTTGAACAGATGGATATCAAAACAAATGTAAAGCTAGAAAAACTGCTATCTGCGGCCAAATGGATAGAAGAAAAAATGGGCAAACCGCTGCCGAGCAGAAATTTACAGGTGTTTAAATCATCTTGATAAAAGGGAGGACGCATACAATGGGAGACTCTATTCTTTTTACTGTTAAAAATGAACATATTGCGTTGATCACCTTAAACAGGCCTCAGGCAGCAAATGCTCTTTCAGCGGAAATGCTTAGAAACCTGCAAATGATTCTTCAGGAAATTGAATTCAACTCAAACATCCGTTGCGTCATCCTCACAGGCACCGGTGAAAAAGCGTTTTGTGCAGGGGCAGACCTAAAGGAACGGATAAAACTGAAAGAAGATCAGGTTCTGGAAAGTGTATCTCTCATTCAAAGAACGGCGGCTTTACTTGATGCCTTGCCGCAGCCGGTCATAGCTGCGATAAATGGAAGCGCATTAGGCGGCGGACTAGAATTGGCATTGGCATGCGACCTTCGAATCGCAACTGAATCAGCTGTGCTGGGACTTCCGGAAACAGGGTTAGCTATTATCCCGGGCGCTGGAGGGACCCAAAGGCTGCCCCGGCTGATTGGCAGAGGAAAAGCAAAAGAATTCATTTATACAGGCAGACGCGTGACCGCACACGAAGCAAAAGAAATCGGCCTTGTAGAGCATGTCACGGCTCCTTGTGACCTTATGCCAAAAGCAAAGGAACTGGCCGCAGCCATTTCTGCCAACGGGCCGATCGCTGTCCGTCAGGCTAAATTTGCAATCAATAGAGGATTGGAGACAGATCTCGCTACAGGCCTTGCGATTGAACAAAAAGCGTATGAACAAACCATCCCGACAAAAGACAGGAGAGAAGGGCTTCAGGCCTTTCAAGAAAAAAGACGGGCCGTATACAAGGGAATATAAAAGGGAGGCAATGCTCATGGATTATGAAAAGGAACGAACAGAACGGGCTGAACGGATTCGAAAAGGCGGAGCGGAAAAGTATCATCAAAGCAATCGGGAAAAAGGCAAGCTCTTTGTCAGAGAGCGGCTTTCCCTTCTCTTTGACGATGACATTGAGCTAGAAGACGCTTTTTTTGCGGAATGTATGTCAGACGGGCTTCCCGCTGACGGAGTTGTAACCGCTATCGGCAAAATCGGCGGCCAAACCGTTTGCGTCATGGCGAATGATTCAACAGTGAAAGCGGGGTCATGGGGAGCAAAAACAGTTGAAAAAATCATCAGAATTCAAGAAACCGCCGAAAAATTAAACTGTCCGCTCATTTATTTAGTCGATTCGGCAGGCGCCCGAATTACCGACCAAATCAATGTCTTTCCAGGGAGACGCGGTGCAGGAAGAATTTTTTACAATCAAGTCAAATTATCGGGACGCATTCCGCAAATCTGTCTGCTTTTCGGACCATCTGCAGCAGGTGGCGCTTATATTCCGGCCTTCTGTGATATCGTCGTTATGGTAGACGGTAACGCCTCCATGTATTTAGGCTCGCCAAGGATGGCGGAAATGGTTATTGGCGAAAAAGTGTCTCTTGAAGAAATGGGTGGTGCCCGTATGCATTGCTCAATCTCCGGCTGCGGAGATATTCTTGCAGAAACTGAAGAAGAAGCCATACAGCTGGCGCGGGCTTATTTGTCTTACTTTCCGGCAAATTTTCAAGAAAAAGCGCCCATTCATGAGAAACGCCCGCCAAAACACTTCAAAACTCCGCTTGCCGACGTCATTCCGCAAAATCAAAACGCACCTTTTGATATGCATGAGCTGATTGAGCGGGTCATAGATGAAGACTCATTTTTTGAGATCAAAGCCTTATTTGCACCGGAATTATTGACGGGCCTCGCACGAATCCACGGACAGCCTGTCGGCATTGTTGCAAACCAGCCGAAGGTAAAAGGAGGCGTCTTATTCCACGATTCAGCAGACAAAGCGGCTAAGTTTATTACCTTATGTGACGCTTTTCATATCCCATTGCTGTTCTTAGCCGATATCCCCGGTTTTATGATTGGCACAAAAGTAGAACAGGCTGGGATTATCAGACACGGAGCGAAAATGATTTCTGCGATGTCGGAGGCAACTGTTCCAAAACTCTCTGTCATTGTCCGAAAAGCTTACGGGGCTGGGTTGTATGCAATGGCAGGGCCGGCATTTGAACCGGATTGCTGTCTAGCGCTCCCAACCGCCCAAATCGCCGTCATGGGCCCTGAGGCAGCTGTAAACGCTGTCTACGCTAAAAAAATCGCCGAGCTGCCAGAAGAAGAGAGAGCCGCATTTATCAGCAGCAAACGGGAAGAATATAAAGAGGACATCAATATCTACCGTCTGGCTTCAGAAATGATCATTGATGCTGTTATCCCAGCCAATTCGCTGCGTGATGAGCTGGCCAAACGGCTCATGGCATACATGACAAAGGAAATGACATTTACCAATCGAAAGCATCCGGTTTATCCGGTGTAAAAGCAAGAACTTAGGAGCGCAAAAAAGCGCTCCTTTATATATTTACAATAACAACATTATGTCAACTAATTACATTTGTATAAAACGCTTTGTTTTTTAGAATAGTAAATAAAGGCTGCCGCACCTCTAGCGGCAATTGTCAGTTTATCATAAAAAGGGGCCCACATTATGTATCATTTATATTCACATAACGACTTGGACGGAGTAGGGTGCGGAATCGTAGCAAAATTAGCGTTCGGAAAAGACGTAGAGGTCCGGTATAACTCTGTCAACGGCTTAAACGCACAGGTGCAGTACTTTTTAGAAAAAGCGAAGGAGAGCAACAGACAGGACGCGTTATTCATCACCGATCTCGCCGTCAATGAAGAAAACGAAGAGAGATTGAATGAGTATGTTCATGCAGGGGGCAAAGTGAAGCTCATTGACCATCATAAAACAGCCCTTCATTTGAATGAGCATGAATGGGGATTTGTCCAGGTGGAATACGATGATGGAAGGCTCACATCCGCGACATCGCTTTTATATGGCTATCTCGTTGAAAATGGCTTCATGAAACCGACAAATGCCTTAGATCAATTCACAGAGCTCGTCCGCCAATACGATACATGGGAGTGGGAGCGGTACGATCAAAAACAGGCGAAGCGGCTTAATGATCTTTTCTTTTTGCTGTCAATCGATGAATTTGAAGCAAAAATGATCCAGCGCCTTTCCACGCATGACGAATTTTTCTTCGATGATTTTGAAGAAAAACTGCTTGATTTAGAAGACGAAAAAATCGAGCGCTACCTCCGCAGAAAGAAAAGGGAAATGGTACAAACCTTTGTTCACGAACACTGTGTAGGCATCGTTCACGCTGAATCGTACCATTCAGAGCTGGGGAACAGGCTAGGGAAAGATAACCCGCACCTCGATTACATTGCGATTTTGAGCATGGGGTCAAAACGAGTCAGTCTCCGCACCATTCATGATTACATCGATGTGTCAGAAATCGCTGGCCGATATGGCGGCGGAGGGCATGCAAAAGCGTCCGGCTGTTCAATAACCGATGAAGTATACGAGTTGTTTGTAGCTGAAGCTTTCCGTATTGATCCTGTACGGCCGGATGCCTTCCGTAACATCTATAATCTAAAGGGATCTGCGAATGGATCATTATATGAAAATCGCGCACAAATGAGATTTTTTCTTTTCCCTTTAGACAACGAATGGAATATTCAAATTAACGGAGAAACCCAAGACGAAACATTCGCAGCGTTTGAAGAGGCAGAATGGTTTATTAAGAGAAATTATGCCGCATCGCTCGTGCGGGATGAAGTGTTTGTCGCATTTTTAGCGGAGAATCTGAAGCTGGCAAATCAACATCGGAGGTAAAAAAATATGCATAGGGGAGCGTCAGTCACCCCTATGCATATCTGCTAGCTATCGTTTAAATATGGCTGTACGTTTCTTAATCACAAAATAAAGGGCTATCACGACAACAGCCAATATCATAATCGGTGTTGTATAAGTGCCTGCTATATTCTCAACATCATCCCACTGGCTTCCTAGCTGTATGCCTAAATAAACAAACAGAATAGACCATGGAATGATAGCAAGCACAGTCAGTACCACAAATTTGAGAAAAGGCATTCTGGCAATACCTGCCGGAATGGATATGGCATGTCTGACAACCGGTATAAAACGAGCCGAGAAGACAACTCCAGCGCCGTATTTCTGAAACCAGTTTTCCGACATGTCGATATGATGCTTTTTAATCAATAAATACTTCCCGTATTTGTCCAGAAATGGCCTGCCGCCATAGCGGCCGATCCAGTAAATAAAGATCTGGGCAATGGTGCCCCCGATAACACCCGCAATAATTGCGCCAATAAATCCAATCGTGCCCTCCGATACCATATAGCCGCCATAAGCTAATACAATCTCACTCGGAATGATTTCAATCATTAACCCAATCGCAATACCCGCATATCCCATGTTCGTCAGCCATGTTAAAATTTCGCTTATCAAACTGCCCACATTCTTCACAACCTGTCCTAATCTTTTTCACTATTATATGACTGATTGACGAGCAAGATGGTTACAATTTTTTTACCGCAGCATTTCTTTCGTTTCCTGTTTGATCACATCTTCTAAATAGGCCAAAAGCTGAGATCTCATTTCGGGACGCATTAAGCCGATTTCGGTGCTCGCTTTAAAACAGCCTAGCTTATCGCCAATGTCATATCGATTTCCTTCCAGCAGCCGGGCATGGATCGGCTCCTTACGGCAAACCTCACGAAGCGCATCTGTCAGCTGAATTTCGTTGCCCGCGCCTCTGCCAATTGTCTTCAAAACGGAGAAGATCGAAGAATTCAGCACATAACGTCCCATTACTGCGATTTCCGAAGGTGCTTCTTCAGGAGAAGGCTTTTCCACTAAATCGTTCACTTCATATACATGCCCTTGAGACCCTGATGTATTTATAATACCATATTTGCTGACATCCTCAGGGAGAACTGACTGTACACCGACAACCTCTGTGCCATAAACGTCATATACATCCATTAATTGCCGAAGAGCCGGTGTTTCAGACACCATAATATCATCACCTAAGAGAACAGCAAAAGGCTCATCTCCGATAAAATGCTCCGCACACAGCACCGCATGGCCTAATCCGAGCGGTTCTTTCTGGCGGATGTAATGAATGTTGGCCAAATCGGCAATCTGCTGCATTTCCTTAAGTGTCTCCGTCTTGCCTTTTTCCCGGAGATTGAATTCCAATTCCGCCGACCGATCAAAATGATCTTCAATCGAGCGTTTGTTTCTCCCTGTAATAATCAGTATATCTTCAATTCCTGACTCTGCGGCCTCTTCTACAATATATTGGATTGCTGGTTTGTCGACGATTGGGAGCATTTCTTTAGGCTGCGCCTTTGTCGCCGGCAGAAATCTCGTTCCTAAACCCGCTGCGGGAATAACTGCTTTTCTCACTTTTTTTCTCATTCATCCTCACTCCTGATCCTGTATGTTTTTCAGTGAATCTCCAAATACCCAGATTCGGTTTCCGATAAAATTCATCATCATTCCGCCGATAGTGGCGGCGAGCTTACTCACCAAAAGCGAGCAGCCGCAATTTTGAAACAAATAAAGCAGCAAAAAGGTGATCCCCGACGCGGCAATATTAATCATGAGAAAACGCACGATCTCTTTCCCGTCAGCCTTACGTTTCACACAAAACGTCCAATTCCGGTTCCACACATAGCTGTTGACGATACCTGCAGTATAGGAGCAGATCTGCGCCGGCAGATAAGAGACATGACAAGCGGTAAGAAGAAAGAAGACACCAAAATCTATCAGCGTATTGCCGACGCCTACGGTGCAAAAACGGCCTAAGGTCTTTATTTTTTCTTTCAGCGTAACGGACCTCCCTTCATAAAAGATGCGAGTGGCAGTCATATTTGTTGATATGGATTACTATAGCGGACAGTGTTGAATAAACAATTAATAAAATATGAACAAAACATGAAAAAAGCGGGTATACTGCTCAATAGTTTTTATACTCTTTAAAAAGCAGCGGCATGAACGGCTGATTTTTCGAAAACGCTCATTACATAAAGATGAAAAAATATGACATATTTCGCAGGGGAAGAGGGCGAAATGATAACGAAAGGTCTTGCAAAGAAGAGAACAATACTTCAATAGATTGAGTGGTTTTAAGCCTTGATTCCCTATCAGCAGAGATGATGTCTATTATGTCAATAATCGAGGGAACAGTCTAAGCGAAGAAGAGTCGGTAACAGCCGTATATGTAGCCCCATCTAAACAATGAATAAATGTATCCAGTTCCTTTGTAGAATCGAACACGAATTCCTCCAAAAGTATTCTATACACTATTTTTTTAATAATGTAGGATGTTAGATAAAGGGATTTTTTTGAATAAATATACATACCTGCTCAAGCGTTATAGGGGACTTGAACAATTCGCCATTTTATTTTCTGGACAATGACCGCTAGGAATAGGGGAACTTTTCTAGATTGATCTTGAAGAAACAAGTGGTGCAGTCTTCATGACCTGTTGTTAACAAATTTCAAAAGAACCCTTCATTTTAAGGAAAAAGGAGGCTGTTAAGTGATGAGGAAAAAGTGTAGCGTATGTTTATTTGTTTTTGCTTTACTATTGAGCTGTTTATCTGGAAAGTCTGCGTATGCTGCCACCAGTAGTACAATTGCAAAACATGTAGGGAATTCAAACCCGCTTATCGACCATCATTTGGGCGCAGATCCGATTGCGCTGACCTATAACGGGAGAGTCTATATTTATATGTCAAGTGATGACTATGAATATAATAGCAACGGAACGATTAAAGATAATTCATTTGCCAATTTGAATAAAGTATTCGTCATTTCTTCAGCGGATATGGTTAACTGGACAGACCACGGAGCCATTCCAGTAGCAGGTGCCAATGGAGCTAATGGTGGCCGTGGGATAGCAAAATGGGCAGGGGCGTCATGGGCACCGTCAATCGCAGTAAAAAAAATCAATGGCAAGGATAAATTCTTCCTTTATTTCGCAAACAGCGGCGGAGGTATCGGGGTTCTCACCGCAGACAGCCCGATTGGTCCATGGACCGATCCAATCGGAAAACCGCTCGTAACGCCAAGTACGCCAGGAATGTCTGGTGTTGTATGGCTTTTTGATCCGGCAGTATTTGTAGATGACGACGGCACCGGTTACCTGTATGCCGGGGGAGGCGTTCCTGGCGGTTCAAATCCAACGCAGGGACAATGGGCCAATCCTAAAACGGCTAGAGTCATAAAATTGGGGCCTGATATGACGAGTGTTGTTGGAAGTGCATCTACAATTGATGCGCCTTTCATGTTTGAAGATTCGGGATTGCACAAGTATAACGGAACATATTATTACTCCTATTGCATTAATTTCGGCGGCACGCACCCGGCCGATAAACCCCCGGGTGAGATCGGGTACATGACCAGTTCAAATCCCATGGGTCCCTTTACATATAGAGGGCATTTCCTGAAAAATCCGGGTGCATTTTTCGGAGGTGGCGGAAACAACCATCATGCTGTTTTCAATTTTAAAAACGAGTGGTATGTGGTGTACCACGCGCAAACTGTCAGTTCCGCTCTGTTCGGGGCCGGCAAAGGATACCGTTCTCCCCATATTAATAAGCTGGTGCATAACCCAGATGGATCCATCCAAGAGGTAGCAGCAAATTATGCAGGTGTAACACAGCTTTCCAATTTGAATCCTTATAACCGGGTAGAAGCTGAAACGTTTGCTTGGAATGGACGCATTTTGACAGAGAAGTCCACAGCACCCGGCGGGCCAGTAAATAATCAGCATGTAACAAGCATTCAAAATGGAGACTGGATTGCTGTAGGAAATGCAGACTTCGGAGCGGGCGGTGCCAGGTCATTTAAAGCAAATGTAGCATCCACTTTAGGCGGGAAAATAGAAGTGCGCCTCGATAGTGCAGACGGTAAGCTTGTTGGAACTCTGAATGTGCCTTCAACAGGCGGAGCGCAAACGTGGAGAGAAATAGAAACTGCAGTAAGCGGGGCAACCGGTGTGCACAAAGTATTCTTTGTATTTACCGGAACAGGTACAGGAAACTTGTTTCATTTTGATTACTGGCAGTTTACGCAAAGATAGGACTCGTAATGGGACCGCTTAAAAACGAGGAGGGTGAAGTACGAGCCATCACCGGAACAGCCCGCCATTATGGATATGCCATACAGATTTTTTAATACCGTAAAAGACACATGACGAAGGAGAGGAATAAATGATTCCACGCATAAAAAAAACAATTTGTGTACTATTAGTATGTTTCACTATGCTGTCAGTCATGTTAGGGCCAGGCGCTACTGAAGTTTTGGCAGCCAGTGATGTAACAGTTAATGTATCTGCAGAGAAACAAGTGATTCGCGGTTTTGGAGGGATGAACCATCCGGCTTGGGCTGGGGATCTTACAGCAGCTCAAAGAGAAACTGCTTTTGGCAATGGACAGAACCAGTTAGGATTTTCAATCTTAAGAATTCATGTAGATGAAAATCGAAATAATTGGTATAAAGAGGTGGAGACTGCCAAGAGTGCGGTCAAACATGGGGCAATCGTTTTTGCATCTCCCTGGAATCCTCCAAGTGATATGGTTGAGACCTTCAATCGGAATGGTGACACATCAGCTAAGCGGCTGAAATACGATAAGTACGCCGCATACGCGCAGCATCTTAACGATTTTGTTACCTTCATGAAAAATAATGGTGTGAATCTTTATGCGATTTCGGTCCAAAACGAGCCTGATTACGCTCACGAGTGGACGTGGTGGACGCCGCAAGAAATACTTCGCTTTATGAGAGAAAACGCCGGCTCGATCAATGCCCGCGTCATTGCACCTGAGTCTTTTCAATACTTAAAGAATTTGTCGGACCCGATCTTGAACGATCCGCAGGCTCTTGCCAATATGGATATTCTCGGAACTCACCTGTACGGCACCCAGGTCAGCCAATTCCCTTATCCTCTTTTCAAACAAAAAGGAGCGGGGAAGGACCTTTGGATGACGGAAGTATACTATCCAAACAGTGATAACAACTCGGCGGATCGATGGCCTGAGGCATTGGATGTTTCACAGCATATTCACAATGCGATGGTAGAGGGGGACTTTCAAGCTTATGTATGGTGGTACATCCGAAGATCATATGGACCTATGAAAGAAGATGGTACGATCAGCAAACGCGGCTACAATATGGCTCATTTCTCAAAGTTTGTGCGTCCCGGCTATGTAAGGATTGATGCAACGAAAAACCCTAATGCGAACGTTTACGTGTCAGCCTATAAAGGTGACAACAAGGTCGTTATTGTTGCCATCAATAAAAGCAACACAGGAGTCAACCAAAACTTTGTTTTGCAGAATGGATCTGCTTCAAACGTATCTAGATGGATCACGAGCAGCAGCAGCAATCTACAACCTGGAACGAATCTCACTGTATCAGGCAATCATTTTTGGGCCCATCTTCCAGCTCAAAGCGTAACAACATTTGTTGTAAATCGTTAAGAGCACAAAGACACACAAAAATAATAGAGTGTCTGAATTGGCGATTTTTCCGATTGGGAAATCGCTTTTTTATTTTGTTGCTGAATTACAGGAAGAAGAAAGGATGTACATAAAAACAGCAAAGCTTTAATCTTCATCTTTTCTAGTTTACATAATATATATTCTAGGAAGTAAAGAAAATAAATAAATTCCTGTCTCAATATAAAAGTATACTTAAGTTAGTGAGACAGAAATTAAAATTTTTCTGCTGAATGACAAATCAAAAAAATGGCGTTGTCAATCCATAATAAACGGCTTCTAAATCCTCCAGCGTCATATCGCCATATGCGCATTTGATAACAGAATCAGCAAACACATCATAGTCATAATCTGTAGAAAATCCTTGCTGCAGCTGTTTTTCGTAAACTTCGATCTGATCTTTTTGATGCTGGATATCTTTTTCCTTACCTGGATAGTCCGGACCATTTATCATATTACTCATTTTTTTGTACAGCACCATATACTGTTTCAGTATTTCATCCACAACGCAAACCTCCTATTAGATGATAAAAACGGACATCGTTACTGATGTCCGCCAAAAAAAGCTTAACTAATTTGGTTCTGTTCCCCAAATCAGTTTTCCTTGATCATATAATGTGATTTTTTTCGTTGTTTTAAACGTATTTGATTTGAAAAAGGAATAATCGCCGCTTTGTGCATAATTGCTCCAGTCATCATTGTGAAGACGGAGCTGAATATTCCCTGTGCTTGCTCCCGGTGCCAGCGTTCCGTTTTTAAACCCAAGTTCCAGATAGGTATCTGCACCTTGCTTTGGTTTATGCAACGTCACAAACTTGTGTGTCACATTGCCGCATCCAATCTGCGCGTAGTCACAGTCAAAGTTTTGGCCTTTGTTTTTCGCTTTATACCAGTAACGGGCAGTGACATCTTTTAAATCAACCGTGGTATTGCCGTTATTTTTTATTTGAAGCTGCGGACGGATTTGGTTGCTGTTCATACTCCCATCCCCTGCTCTGTATTGTACAGAAATACCGTTTTCCTGTGTGGGTTTATCTTTTGCTGGCGTTTCAGGAATGTCCTTCGTCGAATCTTTGGTGCCGAGAATGTTTTCTCTAACGAATGTTCCTGAAGCAGATAAATCTGACAACTGCCAGCCGCCTGTTTTAGATGCCCCCGGCTTTAAAGCTGAGGATGATTCCTGCTTATCAGAAAGATTCCAGTTCACCCAGCTAATGGTCTTGCTATCGAGATATTTCAGCCATTCCCGCGATTGATCAAGGAATACACCGCCATTTCCGGAAGCATCACTTGTCCCCCATTCTGTCACAAAAATAGGCGCTCCTTTGCTGAGTGCATAGTTTGCTTTATCCCGTAAAAACTGGCCGTGTGTGCCGGCATAAAAATGAAGTGCGTACATAACGTTTGCATCTTTTAGCTGGTCATCGGCTGCATCATTCACATCCTGGCTCCATGTACCGGTTCCGACAATGATGATGTTGTCTGGATCATTTTTGCGGATAACGGAAATCACTTCTTCCGCATACGGTTTAATATCACGCTTCCAGTTCACATCACCGTTTGGTTCGTTTGCAATTTCATAAATGACGTTTGGCGTGTTACCGTAAAGACTTGACATTTCCTTGAAGAATTCTTTTGCCTTCTCTTTATTTTGGTTTGGATTACCGTCATTTAAGATATGCCAGTCAATGATGACATATATCCCAAGCTCTTTTGCCGCTTCAACCGCTTCTTTTACTTTATTTTTCACGGACGGGTTGTCAATGTAACCGCCATCTGCCGTATACATCGCTGCACGGAAAACGGTGATACCCCAATCGTCCCTCAGCCATTTTAAGCTGTCTTTATTGACATATTCTCCATACCATTGCAATCCGTGTGAACTGATCCCCTTCAGCTGTACCGCTTTACCGTCTCGGTTAACGAGCTGTGTACCTTTTATGCTAAGCTGGCCATTCTTGGCTACTGGCGTTTTTGTCCCTGCTGCTGATGCCGGCGAAGCCAGCATGCCGCCCATTGTCAATAACGTAATCAATAAACACGTAATAAAAATCGAGATTGACCGTTTCATATCTGATCTTTTCCTCCTTCGCATCATTTTGGCTCTCCACTTCTTATGAGCACGAACTCATTGTAAAAATCTTTCTCATGATTGTCTATCAACCTAATTTCTTGTTTTTGGGAGGTTTAAAAGCCTGTCAATTTACTCTATCTCCATTGAATAAGACACACATGACACATATAGAACAAAGAAAACTGGACTGAATTGGGACTTTACACGTCATTTTTCATTCGAGTCGAAAAATTAAATTTATTTCCAATAATGAAAAAGCTGCATTCAACTATTGAATGCAGCTTTGTTTTATATTTATATTATGCTTCTTGTTTCTCATCTTCCCATGTTTCAGCGTTTTTCAGCCCTGGGATGTTTTTCGCTTTAAACACAGGATCAAGTCCTTGCTTACGCTGTTTCGCGTAATCTTTATACACTTTGTAAGCAACGTTTGACAGCAGCGTAATCACAATTAAGTTGATCAGCGCCATGATACCCATAAAGAGGTCCGCCATATCCCAAACGATTTGGAAGCCTGATAAAGATCCATACACAACCATAGCAATTACAGCGATACGGTAAATGTTCAGCCATGTTTTGCTTGTTTTAATAAATTCAATGTTTGTCTCGCCATAATAATAGTTGCCGACAACTGAACTGAATGCAAACAAGAACATTGCGACTGCGATGAAAGTCGGCGCCCAGCCTCCAATATGATGGTTAAGAGCAGCCTGTGTTACTTGGATGCCGTCGCCTTTTGGTGTTACACTGTACAGCAAAATAATAAATGCTGTGGACGTACATATGATAAATGTATCGAAAAATACACCTAATGTTTGAATAAAGCCTTGCTTTGCCGGGTGGGATACATGAGCCGTCGCAGCCGCGTTTGGTGCGCTCCCCATTCCTGCTTCGTTTGAAAACAGTCCGCGCTGCGCACCGATAACGATGATGCCGCCTATTCCGCCGCCGACGACTTGTTCAAAACCTAAAGCATTTTTAACAATTGTAGCGATAACGCCAGGGAAAGCCGTAATATTCGTGATGACAACAAATAAAGCGATAAGAATATAAATGCCTGCCATAACCGGCACAATTAGCTGTGAAACAGCGACAACACGTTTTAAACCGCCGAAAATGATAAACGCAGTTAAAACCGCCAGAACTATGGCTACAACTATTTTATTCACATGGAATGCACCATCCAATGCTCCAGCAATTGTATTTGTTTGAACAGCGTTAAAAATCAAGCCGAATGAGACGGTAATTAAGATTGCAAAAACGATGCCAAGCCATCTGGCACCAAGACCCTTTTGAATATAGTAGGCCGGCCCTCCGCGGAAATCCTCCCCGTCTCTCACCTTATAAAGCTGCGCTAACGTACTCTCAACAAAGCTTGAAGCCATACCTACTGCAGCCACTACCCACATCCAAAATACAGCGCCTGGTCCGCCTGTCGCAATTGCTAAGGCTACACCAGTCAAATTCCCTGTGCCGACTCGGGATGCGGCCGAAATAAAGAATGCCTGCATAGATGAAACACCTTTATTTCCTTCCGGCTTCTCCCCTACTATTCTGAACATTTCAATAAAATAACGGAATTGGATAAAACCAAAACGTATGGTAAAAAATAATCCAAGCCCTATTAAAATATAAAATAGGTATTTCCAGATGAAATCACTTGGAATATTAATCAAACTATTGAAAAAAGACTCCATATTTACCTCCCGTTTTCATCAATTCAATACGAATTCGATTTTGATGTTAGATTTTTTAACATAACGAGTTTTATTATATCACAATATGACGAATTAGGAAGTTTTTTCGAGAAGAATATTGTCATATCCAGATGTTACTCTGTTGATCCCTTCTCTATTATTTTCCTACGAATAAAAACATTCCTTGCAAGCTGGCATTTAATTAAGAGTGCCCTATTAACAATGTAATGATTTCTTCCCATTCTCTTGCCTTCCCTATGATTTAGCTCTTAAATAAAGTAATAAACCCTAAACAACAAACATATCATCTAAAATATGCTTTTATTCACAACATAAATCGGGTATACATACACTAAAAAAAGAATGTTTCTCTTTCAAAGATAAGTAAAAAGATATATACTTAACAAAGTGAAATTTATTTTTAAATTTAATAAATCAGGTTTACTTTTAGGATGGATTGGGGTATTATTATAAAAATATTCAGTAATATTAAAGGAGGGGGAGATCATTTGAAAAAAGTAACGATATTGAAAGCATCCATCTTATTCTTGGCGATTGCCAGTTTTCATTTGCTCTCAATTCCCCACGCCTTTGATATCGGTCATCATTATAAAGCCGTAGCCGACCAGCAGGAAATGCATGAGATGAAAGCCGGCCAAAATGCTGATGATGAGAAGAAATCCATCACAGGGGCATTTACACTGACCGCTTTATGGGCAATGGCTGTTCTGCTGTTGACCGCTGAAAGCAAAAGTACGGGATACTCCCGCAGACGTCAGCGGAAAAAAAGCTTTATACTAGCCAAATTTTATCAATCGTCTTATTTCGGCAAACTTCATGTTCAACATCACCCGATTATGTAACGAAAATATGAGGAGGCTGTTTAACATGTTGTTTATCTTAAGAATGGTGATTTTAGGCTTATTCTCTTTCACAGCGCTAAATTTATTTGTATGGCAGGGAATTGAAGTCATTCATGCGGTAACAGATCTATTCACCAACCATGAAAGCTGATAAAAAACAAACGAAACCCGCTCATATAGTATGAGCGGGTTTTTTATTATTGTTCTGTATGAAGGCGCCAAACAGCTGTAACCTTACCTGATTCCTCTTCATCAAAAAAGAAAGAGCCATTGCTGTATCTGTCGTTTGTCCGCAACTCTTTTGCCTGCAGTTCTTTTCTGTCGCCTTTTTCTGTTTCTGCCATTAGTCGCTGTTCAAGACCGCAAGCGAACAGTGCTACAACTCGGTGTGGATTCTTTTTCAGTTCCCTTAGCATTACGACACCGCGTTTTGCGCGGGATGTCTTCTCGAACTCAGAAAGACTCATGCGTTTTACCGCTCCCCGCTGTGTGAACAAGACAATTGAATCAGATTGTTGAAGGATCTCACCGGAGACAACAAAGTCATCCTCTTTTAAGTTAATCCCTTTGACACCTGCCGCACGCGCGCCAACTACATTCACTTCGTCTTCTCCAAACCATAGACCGTACCCTAAGTGAGTGGCCATAAAGATCTGGCTTTCCCCATTTGTT
Organism: Bacillus sp. LJBS17; assembly: GCF_019334685.1. Lineage (NCBI taxonomy): Bacteria > Bacillati > Bacillota > Bacilli > Caryophanales > Bacillaceae > Bacillus > Bacillus sp. LJBS17. The sequence continues at coordinate 2,041,571 of NZ_CP079759.1, read as the reverse complement.
ACATGTACATCAATCAGTTCATCTTCACCCTTCAGATTTAAGGCCACAAGCGCCTTAGAATAACGCTGTGCTTTATAATGGGTGAGCTCTGTCTTTTTCACCATGCCGTTTTTCGTAAAGAATAGAAGATATGCCGACGGATCAAATTCTTTTATCGGTATGGCCTTTACAATCGTTTCATCACGGTCAATAGTGATCAGATTTGAAAAATGCTGGCCCATGTCCTTCCATCTGATATCAGGCAGCTGGTGAACAGGACAATAGATGTAGCTTCCTTTGTTCGTAAAGAGCAGCAGCACGTCTGTCGTATTCATTTCAAACTGATGCAGCATCCTGTCCGTATCTTTCATTCCGAAGTCCTGTCCGTTGGAAGCGGCAAATGAGCGCTGGCTCGTCCGTTTTAGGTAACCATCCTTCGTAACGGTTACATATACATCCTCAGATGCAACCATGACTTCGAGATTGATTTTAATTTCCTCAATTTTTTCTTCAATCACGGAGCGTCTCGTATCTGCATATTTCTTTTTCAGTGCTTTTAAGCTGTTTGTAATCACTTTTAGCAGTTTTTTATCATTGCTCAGAATAGATTCGAGCTCTTCAATTTTTTTACCAAGCTCTTCTGCCTCTTCCTTAAGCGCTGTAATATCTGTATTGGTTAAACGATATAGCTGCAATGACACGATGGCTTCAGCCTGAGGCTCCGTAAATTCATATTTCGCGATCAAATTGTTTTTAGCGTCACGTTTATCGCTAGAAGAACGGATTGTTGCAATCACTTCATCCAAAATAGACAAAGCTTTCATGAGCCCTTCTACGATATGATGTCTGTCTTTTGCTTTTTGAAGCTCGTAAACAGACCGGTTTGTGACAACTTCCTTTTGGTGTCCGATATATGCATCCAAAATAGACGGCAGGCTCATCAGCATCGGACGGCGGTTATGGATAGCCACCATATTGAAGTTATATGTGATCTGCAAATCAGTATTTTTGTATAAGAAATTCAAAATGCCTTTGGCATCAGCTTCTTTTTTCAGTTCAATGACCACTCTCAGCCCTGTTCGATCCGTTTCATCACGAACCTCTGAGATGCCTTCAACCTTTTTATCAATACGGAACTCGTCCATTTTTTTTACAAGGTTTGCTTTATTTACTTCAAATGGAATTTCAGTAATGACAATTTGTTCTCGTCCGCCTCTGATTGTTTCAATTTCAGCCTTTCCGCGGATAATGATTTTTCCTTTTCCGGTTTCGTAAGCTTTTCTTATCCCGTCAACGCCCTGAATAATACCGCCTGTCGGAAAATCAGGCCCTTTAATGACTTCCATAAGTTCATCAACAGAGCAAGATGGCATTTGAATACGCTTAATGACAGCATCAATGACTTCTCCCAGATGATGAGGGGGAATGTCGGTCGCGTATCCTGCTGAAATCCCGGTAGATCCGTTGACCAATAGGTTAGGAAACATCGCCGGGAGTACGACAGGCTCCTTGCTTGTATCATCGAAGTTCGGCACAAATTCAACCGTGTTTTTGTCAATATCCCGAAGAAGCTCAGATGCTATCGGAGATAATCGTGCCTCTGTATAACGCATGGCTGCCGGGGGATCTCCGTCGATGCTTCCATTGTTTCCATGCATTTCGATTAACACATTACGAACTTTCCAATCCTGGCTCATCCGCACCATTGCTTCATAAACCGAGCTGTCACCGTGCGGATGATAGTTACCGATGACGTTACCGACCGTTTTGGCCGCTTTTCTGAAGTTTTTATCAAACGTATTTCCATCTGTATGCATTGCATACAGAATTCTGCGCTGTACCGGCTTTAATCCGTCTCTCGCATCGGGCAGCGCCCTGTCTTGAATAATATATTTACTGTAGCGTCCAAAACGGTCGCCGATCACCTCTTCTAATGGTAAATCATGAAATAATTCTGGCTGTGACAATCATTAAACCTCCTCAGCGACCGATAAGTTTTCATTTTCTAAAATATTGCTTTCTTCATCTAAGCCGAAAGCGACGTTTTTCTCAATCCACTTTCTGCGCGGCTCTACTTTGTCTCCCATTAACGTCGTCACACGTCTCTCTACACGTGCCGCATCGTCAATTTTGACCCTAACAAGTGTGCGGGACTCCGGATTCATCGTCGTTTCCCACAGCTGGTCTGCGTTCATCTCTCCAAGACCCTTATATCGTTGAATGGTATAGCCTTTGCCGACTTTTTTCAGGACATCACCCATCTCTTCATCAGACCATGCATATTCAATGATTTCCTTCTTCCCGCTTCCTTTACTGACCTTATATAAAGGTGGCAGCGCAATGAACACCTTGCCATGCTCAATGAGCGGTTTCATATAGCGATAGAAAAAGGTAAGAAGCAGCACTTGAATATGGGCGCCGTCAGTATCGGCATCGGTCATAATGATGATTTTGTCGTAGTTGATGTCATCGATTGAGAAATCTGCTCCGACTCCCCCGCCGATCGCATGAATGATCGTATTGATCTCTTCATTTTTAAAGATATCAGCAAGCTTAGCTTTTTCTGTATTAATAACTTTACCGCGTAAAGGCAGAACCGCTTGGAATCTGCGGTCTCTTCCCTGTTTGGCTGACCCGCCTGCTGAATCTCCCTCAACGAGATACAATTCATTTTTTGCCGGGTTTCTTGAACCCGCAGGCGTCAGCTTTCCGCTTAAAGTCGCTTCTGATTTTTTTCGTTTTTTGCCGCTTCTTGCTTCTTCACGGGCTTTGCGTGCCGCTTCGCGCGCCTGACTCGCCTTGATTGCTTTTTTGACAAGAAGCGTTGCGGTGTCCCGATTTTCCTCTAAAAAGTAAGCAAGCTGCTCTGAAACAATCGCATCAACCGCTGATCTTGCTTCACTGGTACCGAGCTTTCCTTTTGTTTGTCCCTCAAATTGAAGAAGCTCCTCAGGAATGCGGACAGAAATAATGGCTGAAAGCCCTTCCCTTATATCGGTGCCTTCAAGGTTCTTATCCTTTTCTTTCAGCAAAGCCACTTTTCGTGCATATTCATTAAAAGCACGCGTCATCGCAGTTTTTGCACCTGACTCATGCGTCCCGCCGTCTTTTGTTCTGACATTGTTGACAAACGACAAAATATTTTCAGAATAACCATCGTTAAACTGGAACGCAAAGTCCACTTCTATAGAATGATGCTCACCCTCAAACGAGACCACTTCAGACAAGACGTCTTTTTCTTCATTTAAATAAGCAACAAACGCTTCTATGCCGTTTTCATAATAAAAGACCTCATGCTGGTCATTGCGTTCATCAATCAGCTCAATTTTCAATCCTTTTAACAAAAACGCAGACTCTCTTAAGCGCTCAGAGAGCGTTTCAAAATTATAAGTGGTTGTGCTGAACATCGTTGGATCTGGCTTAAAGTGTGTAAGAGTTCCCGTCTTTTTTGTTTTGCCGATCTTTTCGAGAGATGTAACCGGTTTTCCTCCATTTTCAAATCGCTGCTGATAGACAAAACCGTCCCGCTCTATGGTAACCGTCAGCCATTCAGATAAAGCATTCACGACTGATGCACCAACTCCGTGGAGCCCACCGCTTGTCTTATAGCCGCCTTGGCCGAATTTTCCTCCGGCATGAAGCACCGTTAAAATCACTTCAGGGGTTGGTTTGCCGAGCTTATGCATTCCGGTCGGCATGCCGCGGCCTCTATCCTGTACAGAAATACTATTGTCTTTATGTATTTTGACGATTATGTGATCTCCATGGCCGGCAAGCACCTCGTCGACAGAGTTATCTACAATTTCATAAACCAAGTGGTGCAAACCCCGCGCGTCAGTAGAGCCAATATACATACCCGGCCTTTTCCTGACAGCCTCAAGGCCTTCGAGCACCTGTATGGCATCTTCGTTGTAATCAAATTGCTGTTTTCTAGCCAAACGTACAAACCCCTTTCAAAAACTAACATTGTCTTTCTCTTTTTCAGTGTTACACATCATTTGTATATAAGATATTTTTTATAAACCTCGCCTCGAGCCAGTACTGCCTTGGACTCTTCATTATAACCAATATGTTTGCAATCGCAACATAGAGCTAACGAATCAGTTCTTCTCAAAACATCGGCTAGTGCTGTTTTCACACTATGAGAACGTATGTTTGTTTATTATATATAAAGCAGCAGACCTTCGCAAATCGAACGGCCAAACCCAGCTGGACAAGGTATTCAAAAAAAGCTGTTCAAGCTTTATTGTATCTGTTTCACCGTAATACGCAAACAATATCTTAAAATTAAAAAGCAAAAATCCTTGAATTTACAAGGATTTTTGCAGTTCTGCACCTATTTTGTTACAGCGTGTGCCACTTTTATGCACAGATCCATGATAACCGTTCTGCCTTTTTCTTTTAGCATCTGGTATGCTTCCTCATTAACTAGCCCTTGCTGTGCCCAAAATACTGGCGCATCTGTCTCTAAAAACTCTTCCGCCACTCCAGGAAGCTGTTCTGAGCGCCGGAATACATTTACGATGTCAATCGGACCGTCAATCTCTTTTAAAGATGAAACGGCTTTGACACCTAGCGCCTCATCAATTGTCGGGTTCACAGGGATAATTTCATAACCCGCGTCCTGCATTGCTTTTGAAACCATATGTGACGTTCTATCCGGACGGTCTGAAAGCCCTACTACGGCTATACGTTTGCTTCTTTGAAGAATCTCTTTAATTTCCGCTTTAGAAGGGTTTTGCATCGTATGTCACTCCTTTTCCACTTATTTTACACGATCAAAACAGGAGAAATCAAAATATGATGCATGTTTGATTGGATTTGTAAGCAAACTTTACAAAAAAACTTATCATCAGATCATGACATCTCATGTTAAAATAAAAAGAAGGGAATTTGAAAAAGGAGAAATGTAGATGTTAATTGCTTTATTGATTATTTTGGCCTACTTGATAGGCAGCATTCCATCTGGCTTAATTGTGGGCAAGCTTGCCAAGGGAATTGATATTCGGGAGCACGGAAGCGGCAACTTAGGCGCTACCAATGCATTCCGTACATTGGGTGTAAAAGCTGGTTCGGTTGTCATAGCCGGAGATATTTTGAAAGGGACACTGGCAACTGCATTGCCTTTTCTCATGCATGTTGATATTCACCCGCTTCTTGCAGGAGTCTTTGCTGTTTTAGGCCACGTGTTTCCCATCTTCGCCAAATTTAAAGGCGGTAAAGCCGTGGCGACATCAGGAGGCGTTTTGCTGTTTTACGCACCCCTGTTATTTATCACGATGGTTGCGGTATTCTTCATCTTTTTATACTTGACTAAATTTGTTTCTCTCTCATCGATGTTAACAGGGATCTATACTGTTATATATAGTTTCTTTGTCCATGATACGTATTTATTGATTGTCGTTACCCTGCTCACTATTTTTGTCATATACAGACACCGAGCGAACATTAAACGAATTATCAATAAAACAGAACCTAAAGTAAAATGGTTATAAGCTTAAAAAACTTCTCTTTTGACACAGAATAGCCTAATACGTTTATAATAGAGAAAATTCAAATGAAGAACAAAGGGGTGTTCTGTTATGAATATGACAATTAACGAAGACGCATTGAACTGGTATAAAGAAGAACTCGATTTGGAAAGCGGAGACCAGGTTCGCTTTTTCGTGCGCTATGGAGGCTGCAGCAACGTTCAAAAGGGTTTTTCTCTCGGTGTAGCGAAAGATGCCCCACAAGAGGCTGGAGTCACTGCAGAAGCTGACGGCATTACCTTCTTTATTGAAGAAAGTGATTTATGGTACTTTGATAACCACGACCTTCTCGTCAGCTATTCAGAAGACGCTGATGAACCGGTTTTTGAATACCAATAAAAAAGAACGCACATGATGTGCGTTCTTTTTTTACAAATGAAATCGTATAAGATGATCGGTTAGGTTTTCTTGTTCCAAAATATATTTTTGTGTTTCACCCAGCAGATCAAAGTGAGGAAATTCACTTTTCTTATGGATCCATTCTTTTTTTAACCCGTACGCCGCTCCCCACTGAACCAGCTTATCAATGTCTGCACAGCCGGCTTTTGTCACAGTCCTTGCTTCTGGAAATCGGTCATCCAGCCAGTAATGTGTTAAAAATGCGATTTCTCCTCTTTTCACTGCTTGTTTCCACCGGTTAAGTTCCTCCCGTTTCACACCAAACGCCATATCCCGTTCACTTCCCTATTTTTTGGCCTTTTCATATGCTGTGTGCCAATCAGGAAAAGCTTTGCGGAATTGAATTGGCTTAAAGCTTTCTTTATCCACACAAATATGAGATGAGGTGGCTTTGATGGAAAGCTCACCGGCCGGATTATAAATGTGATAACCATAGACGGTTTTAAAGCCGTTATATTCCTCTATCCATGTATGTACAACCGCGGTTTCTCCGTAATGAAGCGGCTTTTTATAGGAAATGTTGATATCAACGACTGGGGACAGAACGCCTCTTTTTTCCATATCACTATATAAAAAGCCTAAGTCCTTAATTAAGGCCGTTCTGCCGACCTCCATCCACACAAGATAATTTGCGTGATAGACAATTCCCATTTGATCTGTTTCTGCATAACGCACTTCTATTTCTTTTTTTGATACATGCAAGATTACTCTGCTCCCTTAACGTCAATTTAGCCCCATTTTACCATAATCAAATCAGAAAGAAAAAAACCAGGTTTCCCTGGTTTTTTAAGAACGGTATCCGTTCTGTCTCGCTGCAGATTCGTCCTGTATTTCATTACGAAACGCTTCAATGCTCTGTTCGCGTCTTGCATTTTTTTCTTTGATACGCTGTTTATCTTCTCCTGAAGCAAACTCCATTGATGCTTCTGCTTCTTCTATATTTTCAATTGTATTTTGAACCATATCCTGCAATTTTTCCACATTGTCAGAGCGATCATCAGGATTAGGCTGCTGATATTGATTTTGGTTCTTTGTCATTCGGATGTACCTCCTAGAAATAAACTCGATTTTTCGCTACTCGCCTTTTGTCTGCATGATGATCGGCCGCTGACCTGAAGTATCATGCATTTTTTCCCCTTTATTGGCTTTATATTTTACAGGCTTTGTACCCAAGTGGCTTGGAGCATATTGAGGCTGACCGTTTTTCTTGTTGTTTCCCATGTTTATCCCTCCTCAACAGATAGGTTTCTCAAAAGGAGGGGTAAACATGAATACAAATTAAAGGTTATTTTTGCTTAAATCGCTGTTCAAGCTTTTCCTCAAGCTGATTTAAAAACTCTGTATTGGTCATCAGCTCTTTTTTGTTTTCCATGACGAGCTCATGAAAAGAACGTTTTCTCATCTTCTTCACGCTTTTCACCTCCGCATATTCTTTTATTTTTTCCAATTCTGAAAACTTGTAAGCATATCTGAGCATAAAAAAAACTGAATCTAATCAAGATCCAGTTTTTGTTCCATTTCTTTTTTTGTCATGGTGCCAACGTGTATGTCTTGGATAACACCTTTTTCATCTAAGATATATGTCGTTGGATATGACATCACGTTATAGTCAGCATTGATCCCTTTTTTATCAATCAGAATTGGGAACGTTAAATCATACGTATCAGCAAACGCTCGGACCTGTTTCTCACTTTTCTCAGCTGAAGTGAAATTTACCGCAACAACCGCAAGTTTGTCGGCGTATTCTTTTTGCAACTTTTCCATCGCAGGCATTTCCTGACGGCACGGCTTACACCAAGTTGCCCAAAAATTGAGCAGCACTTTTTTGCCTTTTGCATCCTGTAAAGAGCTTTTCTCTCCTGACAGCGTTTTCAAAGAAAAATCAGGTGCTTGTTTCCCCACTTGAATTCCGACTTCTTTTTTGCTGTATGTTTGATATAAATTCCATCCCGTATAACCGGCAAGCATGATAAGCAGGATCCCTGCGAGCCATTTTTTCAGCATATGCCACCTCCGCAGCACATTGTGTCATAAAAAGAAGAGAAAGCGAAATGCCTTCTCTTCCTATTGATTCATCAGGACTGCTTCATTTTTTCACGAAGCACCATTTGAAGGATGCCGCCATGGCGGTAGTAATCAATTTCAACTTCACTATCAAAGCGGACGACTGCTTCAAAAGTTGTTACATTGCCGTCTTCATTGATTGCTCTTACAGTCACAAGGTCACGAGGACGAACCGTTTCATCAACATCTACCTCAATGACTTCTTTACCCGTTAAGCCGAGTGTATCCGCATTTTCACCTTGTTTAAACTGAAGCGGCAGCACACCCATGAATACAAGGTTGCTTCTGTGAATTCTTTCGAAGCTCTCTGCAATGACCGTTCTGATGCCGAGAAGGTTTGTTCCTTTTGCAGCCCAGTCACGTGAAGATCCCATACCATAGTCTTTTCCTGCTAATACAACAAGACCAGTTTTATCTTCTTTGTATTTCATGCACGCATCATAGATGGATGTTACTTCACCAGTCGGCCAGTACGTTGTAAATCCGCCTTCTGTACCCGGTGCAATTTGGTTTTTGATGCGAATGTTTGCAAATGTTCCTCTCATCATGACTTCATGGTTTCCGCGGCGGGAACCGTAGGAGTTAAAGTCACGAGGAGAAACACCTTTTTCTTGCAAGTACTTTCCGGCAGGCGTATCTTTTCCGATTGCCCCCGCAGGAGAAATATGGTCAGTTGTGACTGAATCGCCGAATTTACCGACAACACGCAAACCTTTTAATGGTTCAACCTTGCCTGGCTCAACAGACATTTCTTCGAAGAATGGCGGATTTTGAATGTAAGTTGACTCGCTATCCCATTTATATAAAGCTTCATCTGTTGTTTCAATTTCGTTCCAGCGCTTGTTGTCATCAAATACTGTTTCATACTCTTTGCGGAATAGCTCTGGCGTAACAGTTTGCTTAACAAGTGCATTGATTTCGTCCATTGACGGCCAAATATCATTAAAGTATACGTTTTGACCATCCTTGCCCACACCAATTGGATCGGTTTTCAAGTTAATGTTTACCGTTCCAGCCAGCGCATATGCCACAACAAGCGGCGGTGAAGCAAGATAGTTGCCTTTAACAAGCGGGTGAATACGTCCTTCAAAGTTACGGTTTCCGGAAAGGACAGACGTAATCAGAAGATCATTTTTCGCAACCGCTTCTTCAATTTCCGGTGAAAGCGGACCTGAGTTCCCGATACATGTTGTACAGCCGTACCCAACGAGGTTAAAGCCAAGCTCTTTCATGTATGGAAGAAGGCCTGAATTCACAAGATATCCTGTAACAACTTTAGAACCCGGTGCAAGTGACGTTTTCACGTAATTAGGCACCTTAAGCCCTAACTCAACCGCTTTTTTCGCTACCAGTCCGGCGCCGATCAGAACGTATGGGTTTGATGTATTTGTACAGCTTGTAATCGCAGCAATGGCGATCGCACCCGTTTTCATAACTGTTTCTTCACCGTTAAGGAGTTTAAACTTAATTTCTTTATTTTCTTCCTCAGCATTTAAACCGAATCCTTGGTTACCTGCAGGGCTGACTAAGTGCTTTTTAAACGTTTCCTGCATAGCAGATAGCGGGATCAAATCCTGAGGACGCTTTGGACCCGATAAGTTTGCTTCAATTTGAGACAGGTCAATTTCAACCACATCAGTAAATTGAGGGTCTTCCGCATCTGGAGTGTAGAACAAGCCATTGCTTCTGCAGTATGCTTCAACAACATCAATATGTTCAGGATCACGGCCAGTCAGGCGCAGGTAGTTAAGCGCTTCTTCATCTACTGGGAAGAATCCGCATGTAGCACCGTATTCCGGAGCCATATTCGCAATTGTTGCGCGATCTGCAAGCGGCAGTTCAGCAATTCCCGGTCCGAAGAATTCAACAAATTTACCGACAACGCCTTTTTCACGCAGCACTTGTGTTACTTTTAACGCCAAGTCAGTAGCTGTTGTTCCGTTTGGAAGCTTGCCGACAAGTTTCGCGCCGATTACCTCTGGAACTGGGAAGTAAGAAGGCTGTCCAAGCATTCCCGCTTCAGCTTCAATTCCACCGACACCCCAGCCGAGAACACCGATACCGTTAATCATTGTTGTGTGTGAGTCTGTTCCGACAAGCGTATCAGGATACGTTACAAGCTCGCCGTCTTCTTCAATGGCATGGACAACACTTGCCAAGAACTCAAGGTTGACCTGGTGCACAATACCTGTTGCAGGCGGCACTGCCTGATAATTGTTAAACGCTTTCTTTGCCCAGCTTAAAAATTTGTAGCGCTCTGCATTTCTTTCGAATTCCAAGTCCATATTTACTGCTAATGCATCTTCTGTACCAGCTTTATCTACCTGTACAGAGTGGTCGATAACGAGATCAACAGGAATTTCAGGGTTGATTTTATCAGGATCTCCGCCGACAGCTGCCATTGCTTTACGCAGTGAAGCCAGATCTACTACTGCCGGAACCCCTGTGAAGTCTTGTAAAATAACACGAGACGGTTTGAACGGAACGTCGATATCCTTTAATTCGGCAGTTCCCCATTTTGCCAAATTTTCCACGTGTTCTTTTTTGATAACGAAGCCGTCAACTTGACGCAATACTGATTCTAAAAGAACTTTGATGGAATAAGGAAGCTTCGAAACCTTTCCTATACCTGAATCTTCTAACGCTTTTAAAGAGTAGTAATGATATGTTTTCCCATTTGTAGTAAACGTTTTTCTCGCTTGGAAAACGTCTTTTGCTGCAGTTTTTTGCTCGTTTGCCATTCTCCAAAATCCCCCTTCAGATCAGATCATTCTCAGATGAACATTACATTCCATCACAATTTTCTCACAATTTCATATTAAAACAAAATCATACATAAGTAAATATCAATGTTTTTATTAAATACAATAAGTTCGGCTTATGAGAAAAATGTACCGGTAATTTTTACTGTTTACGCTCTCTCATATAACACAATAAAAGGAGCCATATTATGATTGAGGTGATAATGATGGTCAAAAGAAAAGCGAATCACGTCATTAACGGAATGAATGACGCAAAAAGCCAAGGCAAAGGCGCCGGCTATATTGAAAACGACCAGCTTGTACTGACTGAAGCAGAACGCCAAAATAACAAAAAAAGAAAAACCAATCAATAACACCGAACTCTTTTAAGGAGGTTCTCATTTTATGACCAATAAGAATACAAGTAAAGATATGCATAAAAACGCCCCCAAAGGACACAATCCCGGCCAACCTGAGCCTCTAAGCGGAAGCAAAAAGGTAAAGAACCGAAACCATACAAGACAAAAGCACAACTCAAGCCATGATATGTAAGAAAAGCAGACCTTAGTGTCTGTTTTTTTATGCGTTCACCCATTTATAATCCACCGCATATGATGTTAAGCAAGGTTGATATGTGGAGGAATGCTTCCATGGACCATTCAAAACGCAACGATGCAAATGATTTCGATAGTATGGATGAATGGCTTCGGCAATTTTTTGAAGACCCCTTCGCCTGGTACGACGAAACATTGCCTATTGATTTATATGAAACTAGTCAGCAGTATATTATAGAAGCGGATCTGACTTTTTTACAGCCTACACAAGTAACAGTTACCCTTTCTGGATGCGAGTTCATCTTAACTGTCAAATCGTCAGGACAGACTTTTGAAAAACAAATGATGCTTCCTTTTTATTTTAATGACAAAACAATTCAAGCCGAATGCGAAAATCAAATACTCACAGTCGCCGTCAATAAAGAAACAGAAGATGGCTCTTCTTTTTCTCTTCAATTTCCTCTCAGCTAAACATAAAAAGTCACTTTCATCCCCTATTATGAAAGTGACTTTTTTTTCCGTCCATTTATCGTCAAATACCCTCTAGTGACTCTCCCATGGCCAAATAGCAGATTCACTATACAATAGAATATGATCTACTATCTCTTTTGACTAGACGTCTATCACTTTTTTCTATTCTTTTTTTACTGTGTTCTTCTAATCTCTCTTCGTATACAATATGGTTAGAATAAGGGGGAATGATTGATGCTGGAAGGATGGTTTTTATGGTTTATTCTGTTTTGGGTGATCATGATGGTAGTCTTATTATCAATCGGCGGTTTTTTCATGTTTCGAAAGTTTTTAAAGCGTTTACCAAAAGAGGACGGCAGATCAGAGCTTGATTGGCAGGATTACTATATTGAAAACAGCAGACATTTATGGAACGATGAAAACAAACAGTTTCTAGATGAATTGACTGCGCCGGTGCCAGAACTGTTCAGAGATGCAGCAAAAGCCAAAATCGCAGGCAAAATCGGTGAGCTTGCATTAAAAGAAAAGGTAGCAAAGATTGATCAGCAACTTATGATCAAAGGCTATATTCTCGCAACTCCTAAAAGAGACCATACCTTCTTAAAAAGGCATCTGCGGGACAAAAAAATCGATTTGGAACCTTATCAGACCCTTCTCAAATAAAAAACCTTTCCTGACAAGAGGAAAGGTTTTTTAATTCATTTGAATATTAGCTGACTGCAGCTCGTTATGAAGTTTTCGATATGATAAATACATGGCGATTCTCCAAGGCACAATCATACCGAAAGCCAGAATCCAAAACATTCCGCTCAGTGCACCATAATCGATTGATGTGCTCAAGATGGATTTCATCACGATTCTGATCACCAAAAGACCGACTAATATAAAAACAAATGCTTTAGAGCGTTTCATGTAAATTTCATTATTTTTAATTTCGAACTTAGAAGTTTTGATTAGAAAAATAGAGAAAATCACACCTAAAGTGAATGCTTCCAAAAACTCTGCACCAGTTACCCAAAATACCGGAAATAAAAACATTAACGCTCCCGTACTCATAAAAATCGGCGGAAGAATGATTTTTTTTGGTGAAACAGGCTTGTCAGAGGACTTTATTCTGACCACCATCACAGCTACAGCCATTAACACAGCAATAATCGATGAAACTATAATCATCATACTTATCATTCCTTTGTTTCTCGGAGTGTTGATACTATATACTATACTCCAAAACAATAAAAAAAACCATTTTGAAAAGAAATGACTTTAATGTCCCATAACGCGGCTTACAGCTTCCAGCACTTTTGTTTCCTCAAACGGCTTAACAATAAAATCCTTTGCCCCCAGCTCAATTGCTTCCGTTACAATTCTTTGCTGGCGCATGGCGGTGCACATGATGACCTTCGCTTTAGGATCAAAGGTTAAGATATCACGAAGCGCTTTTATGCCGTTTTTCACCGGCATTGTAATATCCATTGTCACAAGGTCCGGTCGCAGTTTTTTATACAGGTCCGCTGCTTGTTCACCGTCCGCCGCTTCGCCTGCGATTATGTAATTTGCATCTTCCAAGATCTCTCTGATTTTCACTCTCATGAACTTGGCGTCGTCTACAACTAAAACTCTTGTCATATTCCCCTCCAACAATCGATTTCCACAGATAATAGTCTTATTGTACCAAAAAACAAAAGGATTATTAGTAGTACGAAAGTAATTTACCGTCAAAAACCAGTAAAGCCTCCAAAAAGATCTGACAGCAAAATAATGATCAGGCTCATCCAATTAAAGAATAACAGCACACCAATCACAATCATCAAAACGCCGCCAGCTTTCATAATGAAAAGCTGGTTCTTCCTTATCCACTTCAGCTTTGTGATAAAAAAAGACAATAAAAGAAACGGTACCGCAAAACCGAGTACATATAACATCATGTATGGCACCGCTGAACCCGGATTGGTGCCTGCAAGTGTGATAACAGCACCTAATATCGGACCGGTACATGGTGTCCATCCAGCTGCAAATGCCATTCCGATTAAGACCGACCCTAAAAACCCGCTTGGTTTATGCTTAAAATGGATTCTCCGCTCTTTCATCATAGCCTCAGGCCGAAACACACCGAGTGTAATGAAACCGAACAAAATAATAAGCAACGCGCCAATTTGCCGAATCGCATCGTGATAATCCCTAAACAGGCTGCCAATAAAAGATGTTCCATAGCCTAAAGCAATAAAAATGACTGAAAAGCCAAGCAAAAAACACAAAGTATGAAACAGGCTTCTTTTCTGCAGCAGCAGCTTTTCTGTTTTTACATCGTCCATGCTGACCCCTGTAATATATGACAAAAAAGCTGGGTAAAGCGGCAGGCAGCAAGGCGAAATAAAGGATAAAAATCCCGCACCGAATGTCAAAAAATAATTCACGTCTCCCATGTCATCATCCCTTCATGATTTGACATTCCTTCAAGTTATGACAAAATCATTTCATTTTTTTAACACTTTCACTTGAAGGATTTCTATTTTCAGAAAAAACTTATATAATTTAATTTGACATTGAGACATTATACTCCTTCTCATTTGAAAATTAGTATAAATATGGATATAATATAAACATTCACTTTGAAGATCTAATGTATGAAAGGATACATCCCTGTGATTAGAGAGCATCTATTAAAAGAAATTGAAAAAAAAAGAGCAGAGCTGCTGCAAATTGTCATGGCGAACGGAATGACATCTCATATTACGATAGAGCTCAGTCAGGAGCTTGACCATCTTCTCATACAATATCAAAAGCAGCGCCTTCGAGCAGTAGCGGGTGATGAATGATTGCAAAATAAAAAACCCGTATAAGGGTTTTTTATTTTATAACCATGTTTCTCTATATCATAATCTTTACGTATTATTTCGTTTGATTATTCATGGCTTTCATCATTTGATTGATTTTCTTTTGAGAAGGTTTCATTCCCATTTGCATCATCATCATGCGTAACATTTGTTCATTAATAGGCGGATTCTTTTTCAGGTAGCTCATCATATATTTACGAGCAATAAAAAACCCGAGTGCAACACCTATGAGCAATGCAACAACGCCCACTAGGATGCCAACCCATAAAGTCATTTTATTTCCTCCTTCATGTTGTCTAGTTTAAAGTGTACTAAACCAAAAGCTATTATACAACATTTACATCTCTTTTTCTTCGGTTTTAGACAAAATTTCTTTCTTTCACTGGATTTAGCCATCCGTAACGCTTCGAATTGAAATCCATTGCTAAAAAGCAAGGGCTTACTTTTCTTAACACTTCAAAGAATATCGTTTCTGCCTCGTAATCTCCCGAAGCCACAATTTCTATCATGTGCTCCTTCATCATAAACGTCGCGTGGCCTTTTGCTTTCGGCAAAGCTATTCTATAAATATAATCCAGCTGCCTGTAATCCGTCTTGTTTAAATTCATTTTTAACCGCTGATGCATATGTAAAATCGGGATTGGTTGTGTAATATATTGAATCTGTTTCTCTGTCATTTCATACTGCTGCTTTTCAAGGCTTGTCCAATGATAGTCTTGAAACAGCTCAAACATAACCGATTCCCGGCCGAAATAGTGATTGGCAAATTCCTCTTTGATCAGGTACGTATAGTAGTGACGTTCCATCTTTTCATCCCCTTTTCCAGCAGCATTTCATTTGCTCTCTATTATACAAAAAAAGAAAAGAAAGAATTGTCTATTACTGTTAAACAGCCAATACTATTTTTGTCGGATAAACAAGAAAAAGAGGATGATTTGACTCATCCTCTTTCAAAAGCTTACTTATTGATTAATGCCTTAACTCGATTCACTACGTTCGGAACTGAGAAGCCGTATTCGTTAATGATGGTTTCACCAGGAGCAGATGCACCGAATCGGTCTATGCCGAGAACGTCACCTTCAAGCCCCGTGTATTTGCCCCATCCAAATGATGAGCCCATTTCAATTGCAAGACGTTTTTTCACATCTGCAGGAAGGACTTCGTTTTTGTATTCATCAGATTGTTTCTCAAAACGGTCCATTGAAGGCATGCTGACAACAGAAACATCGATATTTTCTTTTGCCAATTCAGCCTGCGCTTCAATTGCAAGACCTACCTCTGATCCGGAAGCGATGAGAAGAGCGTCAGGTGTTTCGTTTTTAGATTTAGAAACGACATATGCACCTTTTTCTACTCCTGCCAATGCTTCTTCAGATGTTTGATCGATGGTAGGAAGGTTTTGACGTGTAAGCACTAGCGCTGTTGGGTGGTCAGTGCTTTGCACTGCAAGCTTCCATGCTGCTGCTGTCTCATTGCCGTCTGCTGGACGGATCAAAGAAAGGTTAGGCATTGCACGGAGTGAAGCAAGCTGTTCAACAGGCTCGTGCGTCGGACCGTCTTCACCAACCGCAATACTGTCATGTGTGAAGACATATGTCACAGGAAGGCCCATTAACGCTGCAAGACGAATCGCAGGACGCAGGTAATCAGAGAAGACAAAGAAAGTTCCGCCGAATACACGAAGACCGCCATGAAGCGCCATACCGTTTAAGGCTGCACCCATCGCAAATTCACGTACACCAAACCAGAAGTTTTTGCCTGAGTAATCAACCGCTGTAAAATCACCGGCATTTTTAATAGTCGTTTTGTTCGATCCCGCTAGGTCAGCAGAACCTCCGACAAAGAAAGGAATTTTTTTCGCAAGTCCGTTGAGAACTTCACCGGAAGATGCACGGGATGCCAGGCTGCTTCCTTTTTCATACACAGGAACCTCTTGATCCCAGTCCTTCGGAAGCTCTCCTTTGATTGCCAGTTCAAGCTGTTCAGCAAGTTCAGGATAAACTTCTTTATATTTAGCGAATTGAGCATTCCATTCTTGTTCTTTTTTCTCACCTGATTCTTTAACAGCTGCAGCGAAATGCTCATAAACTTCTGACGGAACGTAGAAGTCTTCTTCATATGTCCACGCATAAGCTTCTTTTGTTAATTTGCTTTCCTCTTTACCAAGCGGCGCACCGTGAACACCGGATGTACCGGCACGGTTAGGTGAACCGAATCCGATTGTCGTTTTCACTTCAATTAATGTAGGTTTCTTTTCATTTTGGCGTGCTTTTTCGATAGCCGCTGTTAATTCTTCAATATTGTTTCCATCCTCAACATAAAGAACTTCCCAATTCATTGCTTCAAAACGCTGTTTCACGTTTTCAGAGAATGAACGGTCGAGGTCTCCATCAAGAGAGATGTCATTAGAATCGTATAGTACGATCAGACGGCCAAGCTGAAGATGGCCTGCGAGTGAAGCGGCTTCAGAAGAAATACCTTCCATTAAATCACCATCACCGCAAATACTGTATGTATAATGATCGACTACGTTAAATGAATCGCGGTTGTATGTTTCCGCTAAATGGCGTTCAGCAATTGCCATACCGACTGCCATGGCAATTCCTTGGCCAAGCGGACCTGTTGTAGCATCAACACCGGCAGTATGTCCGAATTCCGGATGTCCTGGTGTTTTGCTGCCCCACTGGCGGAATCCCTTAAGATCTTCAATACTAAGATCAAACCCGCTTAAATGAAGCATGCTGTATAATAGTGCTGACCCGTGTCCAGCAGATAAAACAAAACGGTCACGGTTAAACCAGCCAGGGTTTGCCGGACTTACGTTCATAAATTTTGTCCACAGCGTGTATGCCATTGGAGCGGCTCCCATCGGCATCCCTGGGTGACCAGAATTTGCTTTTTCAATAGCGTCTATTGACAGTGTGCGAATGGTAGCAACTGATTTCTTTTCAATTGTATCCATAAAAATCCCCTTCCTTATGTGTTGTACCCTTACATCATAAATGTCTGACGACTTTTTCTCAACTGTTTCAGCTTAAATTTGAGAGAAACTTGTTGAATTTTGTCACATAAGAGTTTTGATTATAGTATATGCAAAAGAGGAATACGATATTGCCGTATTCCTCTTATATTAGTGAAGTTTGTTATTTCTTTGTTCTCTTTTTAGCTTTTCTGGTGTAACATCATTGCCTTCTGGGTCAATGATTTTCACACTTTTTAACGTGTTCTTCATAGAAGAACGAAAACCTTTCAAGTACTCTTGACGGAGCTTTTGCTGTTCGGCTTTTTCTTCTTCTGTAATAACGCCAGCTTTAGCTTTGGCAGCAAGTTCATTAATTCTGGCAATTTTCGCGTTTGAAATCATGTTAAACTCCTTTATTGCATTTTGTCTATATAGTACTAGATCAAAAAAAGTTTTACAACTGATTCACTCTGCTGTCTCTTCATTCTCTATGTATTCCTGAAAACGCCGGTGAACGGTTGCTTTAGAGACATCATAGCCAAACCCTCTTAGGGTAGCCGCGATTTCAGCAAACGTCAGTTTATTCGCTCTCAGGCGGACGATCTCTGAGATTGGCACCTCTATTTTTTCTTTTCCACTGTTCCCATGTTGGTTTTTTAAGTTTTTTTGCGGTTTAAAACCGTTTTTTACTGCACGTTTCATTCCCCGTCTGATTTTCATGTTGTGAATCTTTCGCTGATACTCTTCCACAATGCTGACGATTTCCAAGACCATTGAGTCAGCCTCCGATAACTCCAGTTCACCTCTATGAGCCGTTGTATAGACTTTCACACCTTCTCTATAAATACAATGAAGCAGTGCGATTTTTGCGTTTCCCCGTCCGAGCCTAGTCTCATCCTGAACCAAAATGACATCAATTCCAGCGTTCTTAATCACATCAAGCAGCTCAAATACACCATCCCGATCCATTTCATATCCGCTGGCTTTTTCTGAAATCACTTTGACCACTTCCATGCCGTTCTCCGCTGCAATGGCCGTAAGCTCCTCCTCCTGCCGCTTTAATGACGTTTCCTGCTGTTCTTTATTTGTGCTTACACGGGCATAAATGAGTGCTTTCATTTTATCTCTCTTTCCTCTCTATCTTACAGTTGCTAATTCATATGCATCCTGATGCTTCTTTTTCAATGGGATCACTAACTCATCACCCGGCTGGATATCAGAGGTTTGAAGTTGATTTTTATCAGCTACCCATTCAATAAAATCATTTTTGTTTATCTTTTTTGTATCGGCTACCTGATCAGCAATTGACCAGAGTGTGTCGCCTTGCTGGACTTCTATTTTAACATACTGATTAAGCTCTTGGCCGCTGCTTGTATATGACAGCATAAGGATAACCGCGCTCAAAATCACTGTGAACAGACCGACAAAAATAATAGATTCTTTACTCATGATCATAACCTCCAACAGGAATGTTTGTTCGCATTTTTATAATTTCAGTATATACGAACAAACGTTTCTGTCAATTGTTTTTTCGAACCTATGTTTGTACTGTAAGGAAAATCATGCTATAATCTTCTTAAAATCGACGTTTTGAGGTGCGAAAAATGACGAAGCTATCAAAAAGGCAACTTGATATCCTCCGTTTTATTAAAGCAGAGGTTAAATCAAAAGGATATCCGCCTTCCGTGAGAGAGATCGGAGAGGCTGTCGGGCTTGCGTCCAGCTCTACTGTCCACGGCCATTTGGCCCGCTTGGAAACAAAAGGGCTGATCAGACGGGATCCGACAAAACCAAGAGCAATAGAAATTCTTGATGAAGAAGTAGACATTCCGCAAAGCCAGGTCGTTAATGTACCGGTCATCGGGAAAGTCACGGCGGGATCTCCTATTACAGCAGTAGAAAATATTGAAGAATATTTTCCGCTCCCTGACCGCATGGTTCCTCCAGACGAGCATGTATTTATGCTGGAGATTATGGGAGACAGTATGATAGATGCTGGTATTCTCGATAAGGACTATGTCATCGTTAAACAGCAAAACACAGCGAACAATGGGGAAATTGTAGTTGCGATGACAGAAGATGATGAAGCAACTGTAAAACGATTCTATAAAGAGGATACACACATTCGCTTGCAGCCTGAGAACCCAACGATGGAACCTATCATTTTGCAGAATGTCAGCATTCTAGGGAAAGTGATTGGCGTGTTCAGAACCGTCCATTAATCTATTGATCTATCAGATGCATGAAATAACCCCCTTTTCCTTTACGGAGAGGGGGTTTGTTGTTCAAAAAAAGCAGGCTCGCCCTGACTTTTGGGTGCGAGCCTGAATAGGAGGAAAAAGAACATCATGTTTACACCATAATTATCCACCAAACAATTGTTGAAGTCAAGAAATTTTCTTTCCCTCAGGAAACTTTTATTCAAAATATGAACGTTTAGAATATTAGACGCTATCTTCTTAAAAACGTTTCATTTTTAGGTCGTGGAAGGATGCGGTTTTATATTTATTAAAGGGCGAGGCAATTGATATAACTGAAAATTTAGTACATAGTTTAGGTAGTTCAACACTCTGTTAAAACAGCTCGCTTTCTTCATATAAAATGTAATATGTATTTCAAATTCTCCTTCACCGAATCACTTGTGCAGTTCAAAAGATATGGCATCGTTGAACTAATCGGGTAGAAACCTTCCCCAAACATAAAGTCTCCACCAACACCCTTCTTTAAATTTAACCTTATATGAAATATGGTGTGTGATATCAAAAGGCCGTTTCATCATAAAAGTGCATATGGGTTTTTTCTTGTTTGTAATATCGAAGCCTGTCTTGAAGTGTTCCGGTATGAAATTCAAATTTGTGGCCGTCAGGGTCGGTAAAATAAATTGATTTTCGATCGCGTTCATCTCGTTCTCTGCCAGGCAGAATATTGACATGAAGTCTTTTTAATTTAGCTGATACCTCCTCAAATTCATGATCTTCAATTGTAAAAGCAATATGGGTATAAGAAAGCTTAATGTCATTTCTCTGGATGTCTGGTTCTTCATTAAGCGCTAGCCAGATGCCGTTCATGTCAAAATATGCAGTTGTTCTTCCCTTTACCAAAAGCTTTGCATCAAACACTTTTTGATAAAAATCAATCGATGTATCCAAATGCGTAACTGAAAATAACAAGTGATTGATTCCTTTTATCTCCACAAATCATTCCCCCCTTGAAAGCTGATCATCCACATATACGACTTTTTTCATAAAAAGATTCATACTGCTGAAAAAAATACCAGTGTAAACAAAAACGGACTGTTTAAAATAGTAACATGACCATTATGAATGGTTTTGAATTGCATTATTTATCATTTGTTTACGCCCAAGAATTTTCTTCAAAAAATAACAAATTAGGTGGTCAAATGAAACATATCATTGCGCTTGCTTCAAAGATTGCTTTCACTCTCGCCCTTTTATATGTGATTTTGGACAGAGTCTATCACGCATCCTTCTTAAGTGTGATGTTTATTGCACTTTTCTTAGGTTTTGTGTCCTATCTTTCTGGTGACATGCTCGTCTTACCCAGAACAAACAATATTACAGCTTCATTGGCTGACTTTGGCCTTTCATTCGTTATTCTTTGGGTATTTGTTTTAACCCAAACAAGAAACGATTTCTCACCATTTGGAGCAGCTCTCCTTTCCGCTGCCTGTCTTACTGTTTTTGAATACTTTTTTCATCGGTATTTACTGAAAAATGTGCTTGATGAAAATTTCCGAAATGAACTGTCAGCGAGAGATAACACCTTACAGTATCAAACGGAAGCCGCGGACGAGCTGTTTCCCGAAACGAATGAGAAGCATAAGGAATAGGAGGCTGTCTTATCGCCTCCTATTTTTCAGTAGCTATTTTTGAGAAAACGGAACATCACTTCTGTAAACTCATAAAACCTCTCATTTTGAGTAACAGCTCTGCTTTTTAAAGAAAAGATGCCGAACAAAGACTTTCGAAACCCTGTGCTCATTTCTATCTGGATACTTAAACCTGTTTTTGATTTATTTGCAATGTTATTCGGACTAACGCCCGCATGTGGATGGTCCGGATTGAGCAATACAGCAGGAAAACCGGCATGCTGCAATTTCTCAACTAAATCTGCCGCTCTTACGCGATCTGTACCGCCGACTTCGATCTGCTGATCTTCTTCTGCGTACCCGTGTAATGAAATGACATATTCATGATTTCCCGTCATTTTAAGGGCCCGAGGTTCATCAAAGTGCGTGCTCGTAATGTGCAGGACTGAGTTTCCTGCCGATTTTAAGCCTTCAAATAAATACATCGAGTACTCTTTGCTGAGCTCTCTCGCTACTTCACTTGTCCCGCCTTCAATACCTCCTCCGTGAATAGCTAAAACAAGAACAGGGCTTCCGGTTTCTTTCGTAACAATGTCGTAATCAGAAGGATCTTCATTGTTTTTTAATTCCTCAAAATTCTGATATACATCTTCAGCATAAATTGAAGAAATCGGAGCAAATACCATAAAAATAAACAATAATTTTACAATTTTAATAGTTGATGGAAAACGTTTGGCTATGTTACAATCAACATGCTTCAAGGAATGGAGCAAACGGCGGAGCAGGGATACTTTGGCCGGTTTCATCTACTCCGCCTCTAAGTCCAAATCAACAGGATGTAGGTCTCTTTGAGGCTTTAGCACGAATTCTCTTGTCCTCCTTGTTAAATTTTTGTTAAATTCACAATATTATATACCATTAGCCCGGGCGCTGTTCTTCTCATTTTTGAATTTATTAAAAGTAAGCTGGCACCACCTCCCCCATTTCCATACAAAACAAAAATGCACCTGCCCTTTGGCCTGTGCATTTTTATTTTCTCTTCATTCTTCGTTTTTTTACTTGATTTAATTTCATGATGTTTTTTTCAATTTTTCTTATGTTTCGCCTTTGCGGGATTGTTTTCATTTCATAATAAACAGAAATAAACCCGCTTAATGTCACTGCTGCAATATAAAGGGCGCGCTGTTTGATCATCCGGTCAGCGTGTCCATGATCATTCGCTTCTTTTTCCAGCCTTTCGATCACAGCTTTATCAAACAGCTGATCGACATACACTTGTTTCATTCCCACTGCAAACCCCGCAGCCAGCCAAAGAATCAGAAATAAACTGATATAAAACACCATAAACCCTTCCTTTCCTGTCTTGATGCGGCGCAGAATTTTTTTAAAACAGTTCACCTATTACAACTGGCAGACGAAGCTTCTTCTTTGTGTTAGGTTCTTTCAATAGGCTGGTTAATATGTGTAATGCTGTAATGAACAGTTAGAAATTTTATTCCAAACAGCCACATATGATGAACAGCGGTTAATTTGTTGTCATGTGCAGCTTCTATCAGAAAGGTTTCAGATAAAGGAAGCGGACAAGTTCCCGCTATTGTTTGCAGATAAATCCCCTCATCCCCCGCTCTGCTTTTTCTCCGCCTGCTTGTTAAAACCAGCTTCTCCTGATGATGATATGGCTTTAAAATACCTGTCATGCTGCTGAATGGAAGCGGTAAAGAAATATTCATATACCCCTCTCCATTTGAACGATACACTGAATAAAGAGCGGTAAAAATGGTTTCGTTTTTTTCATTTGTTCTAATCCAGGCACGTACTCTTTCCCTTCCGTCTTTTTTCGAATGAACACCTTTTATCTTGCTGTACATCCTATACCAGTCAGGGTTCGTCGAAAGATGTATTTGGCCGATTCTTCTGTTGAACCATTCGTAAACAATTGCAAGCGGCCGAAACCACGTGCTCCATGTTACTTTTGCTTTAATATTGTATTCGATGGTTTGTTCATAAAACGAAAGAATGAGCGGCGCCAGTTTTTCTGGTGAAAAATCTTTTGAACGCAGGCTGCCCATATCATCCACAAGTCCGCTGTACCGAGCGTTATTTTCAGCTTGAACTCTAGCTAAAAATTCTTCTCCAATCTTTCTTTTTCCGTAGATACGGCTGAATGTCTTTACACTGTCTGCATCAAAAGACTTCGAATCCTCTATTCTCCACCCTATGAGAGCGGGCAAGATAACACCAAACGCGTTGACAAAACCGTGAATCCAAATCATCTGATTGATGGTCAATGTAACTTCTTGCCGAAATACACCAAATGAATAAATCATCGAGAAAGCAATCGTTATCATTAAAACAGCGGAAGAAACCCGAATAAGAAATGTCGCCGTCTTGGTGCGAAAAGCTGCCGTGAACACCAAAAATGCATGAAAATAAATCGCCGCCATATAAATGCTAACCGCAATGACATCAAGTGTTTTTGAATATGTGATGCCCAGTGCGATAAGAAGGGGCGAAAGCAATATCACCCATGTTATCCAACTATACAACATCCGATGTTTTCTAATGGTTCTGCCGAGTAAGCCGTTGAAGATCGGGAACAGAAAAGCAGAATAGTGAAAGTGGACAGCAGTCAGCAAAATGATGAGAGGGCCAAATTGCATGATCTGCAAATGGGCAGCATAAGCAAAAAACCAAAATCCTCCTCCCGCCAAATAAATAAGACCGAACAAAACTGATGTCTCTTCGATTCTATGTATCTTTGTTTCCCAAAGGCGGAGGATCGCATACAATGCAATAAAAACTGTGTACATCCACCAGATTAGCGCGAAACCTCCAACCTCCGTCACTAGAGCCAGCACCGCAAAGAATGCGGCTACCGGATAGCACTGGATTAGCCCATATTCCATAAACTGAGCAGCACGAACCGGCGATTGACGAAAAACAAAAGGGAAAATTCCAGGCACGAAAAATAGAATGGATAACAAAACGAGTGCCTCTGCCACTGAAATATCCGGTGCTTCCGCTGCAAGAAATCCTATAAAACAAAGCGCACTGACTATGCCATTTCGTTTCATGATTCTCTCTCTTCCTCCTGAAACGTTCCTTTATAAAAGAAAAGAGTGCCAAGAATTGTATTTTGCACATGCACTTCAATGGTGAAACAATTCTTTTTTTCATCAAACGTTTCGCAAACTACGGATGTACCGGTCAGCCATTTCGGCAACGGGATTCTTTTTCCAAATATCAATAGCCATTGCTTTCCCGATGTGATTGTAAGAGAGCCGTCAAGAGATGCCTCGAACGTCAAAACAGACAACAGCAGATGAGGTTTGCCGAAGAAATCAAGTATTCTATTTTCTTTCTCGTCATATATCATTATCGCGTCAAAGAAACGTTTTTTGCCTTTAAAGAAAAATGTACGATTCCATTCTATCCCTGTATGTTGTGATTTCAAAAGACAAGTTCTATTTTGTATTGTAAATGGAATGTCTTTGCCTCTTTCTGAAAAGAAGCATCTGAAAAAAACACCTAGCTTTAACAGCATTCTAACCAGAAAAGAGCCTCCGCTTATTTCTGACATCGTTCCCGTCCCGCTGAATGTATGAGACCCGTCTAATTGGTACCGTTTCTGCAGCTTGGGATGCAGCAAATGATAGTTAATAATTGATTTTTCATAAATCGAACTCACAATGTCACTTCTTTCTCTTTCGTTTTGTGCGCCTGGCACTGGGGAGCTGCAGGCTAAGAGCGCCGCTTGCAGCGGAAAACACACTCAATAGAACCCACATGAATATTTCGGAACCTAGACAAGCAAACCCAGCAAAAATACAAGCCTGGACACCATGAATGATCCATTTTCTTTTTAAAGAAATCAGCCACAAAATAGCTAAGCCTATCTCCGCTGTTCCTGCCAATATGCTTGTCTCAACACCTGCAAAGCCTTGATAGAACCAAAACAGGCTGAAAAACAGACACATGAACACATAGATGATAGCGGATCGAATAAAGCGCTTCGGATGTTTATTTTGCTCTACCCAAAGCCTTAATGCATCAAAGCTCCAGGCAGTCGCCCAGCCAAGCAGCGGTCGAAATAATAAACGATCGATCCATCTTCCCGGCAGTCCGTAGGCTGTTTTGTATTGGTACTGTGTTAAAAACGTCATTTTCCCATTTTCTCTCTGTATATACTTCCAGTAGCCGCTTCCATGCCGAATCAGAGATAACGGATGATTAGAGCCAAAAGCCAGTGAAGAAGACCTTTCAGATGAACATTTGTTGAAAACACCGACGGTTTCTCCAGTACCTGACACCTTTAATCCAAAGCCTACCCTTGTTTCGTAAAGAAACTTCTGTTTTTCGCATGGTTGTCTATTCAAATACGTAATATTTGAAAACCGGAGATCCCATTCCTTATGCAGTGATGGGTTTTGTGTATATTCCCAGAGTGTATCCAGATCAGATTTCATTTCGATTTCTACATAAATCGGTTTCTGCCTCACAGCCCCTTCTCCCTTCTATTTCAAGCAATTCCTATATTAGCATATTGGTCGATTTGAAAAGTGTATATCTTTCCAAAAAAAGTATAAAAAAGAGAAGAGAGGTTTCCTTCTCTTCCTTGGGATTCATTACTGAGTTTTAACCGTGCCGTAATGAGTAATTGTGACGTTCACACTGTATGTGATGTCGGCTTTACTGAAGGTGTCATCCCAGTTATTTTTCACCCTTTTCCATAAGTGAGGATATGTAAGTCTTAAAGATTCATCAAAACCCGCAACATCTGCTTTATAATCATGCTGAATTTTTTTTAATACCTGACCAACTATTTTCTTTACTTCGTTTTCAATAGTCGTTTCGAGACGATCTATAAACTGGGTGTCCAACGCCTCTTTTGTGTTCCAGTTTTCAACCAAATCGCCTTCTGATTCAATATCGACATGGAATGAAATATCTTTCCCTTTTACGATTGGCTGAATTTTACTTTTGATTTTATTGATATCATACGCTATCGTTTGTTGGCTCTTTTTATCATGGCTTTTGACAACTCCGCCTTTCCCTTCTCCTCTAATCCATGTAATCCCCTCAGTTTCATATTCATTTAAAGTGCCTATCATTTTTTTCGATTTTCCGTTGATTACAGCTGCTCCGGAATACTTGACCGCTCCATTCGCCGCAACCACATTTTGCAGTAAAAAGCTGCTGCCAGAATGCAGTTTTCCAATTAGTTTCGCGAGTGTCATAGGGGGAAGAATTCTGGAAACTTTATGTTCATTTTCACCTAATCCAATCAGCCGAAATGCCGGAATTTCTCCGTTCTCTTTCAGCTGGAGAGCGTCTCTTGCTTCCCCTTTAGCAGATAAAACAAGACAGCTCAGCCTGATTTCATTATCACGAAAAAATTGATCCAGCATTTCGTCGATAGGAAATGTGTGCAGCACATCTTCACTCATGACAACAACTTTTAAATGCGGGCTAAACACTTCTCGGTCCCGTCTTAATGCAACCTCACTTCCGATCTGCTGTAATGAATCCCCTGTTTCACTTATATTAATGTACGCTTTTTGTGCTCCTTGTCCGCTACCGCCTCCCCCGCTTGTGCCCGCGCCTGCCGCTTTTTCATTAACAAATTGATAGGTCAGCGTAATGTTGTCTTTTTTCGGATAGCTCCCGCCCTCTTCTTTTAACTCTTTTTCAGTGTTCGTTTCTTTTCCTTTATCAATTGCGATAGCGAATGTGAGACCCAGATCTTCTATTTCCCGACTGCTCCAGCATCCTGTTACGCAAATCATCAGCAGACATACTATGACCATAGCAGGCAATTGACGTTTTAGTTTACTTTTCACCTCTTTTCCTCCATTTCGAAATGACTAACAGCAAAATCGGCAAAGCGCCAAATATATACAAAGCGATATGACTGACCGTATCGCCCAATATAAAGACGTCATTTTCATTTTTCGGCATGCAAGAGAGGATATATATAACAGGAAGCAGCCCAAACATACATGAAAGGGGTTTCTTTTTAAAAACTTGTGAGACTCCCAGGGAAGCTGCATAAAAAGTGATAATAAACGTGGCAAAAAGCTGCATAATCCAAATCACAAGCAGAAATGATTCAAACCGTTCAAATATTAAACCAGGTATTTCAAAACTTCTCATCAGGTCAAGCCCCGGCCATGTTCTCGTCACAACTCCCTCAACTGATAGTGCACCGATGACCATAATCATCGTAATCATATAAAAACTGGTCACAACGCCTGTCCCGATCACAACTGCTTTCACCGCATTTTTCGGCTTTTTCATAAATGCTACTAAAATGAACATAATTTCTGAACATGTAAATGAAAGGTTCGTTGTCTTTACACCTCTAAGAACCGGCATGATTCCATCACCTAATACAGGCCGCAAATTGTTGATCTCAAATATGCCTAAACTCATGAGGGCTATCGTTAAAAAGATGATGACCGTAATCGGAAAAATCATTTCAAAAAGCCGTGCAATCGGATCTAGGCCTTGTGTAATTGAATAAAGCCCAATCCAAAGAACTGTCATAATGATGGCCCAAGACGGTGTCCCTTCGAGGAGAAAAAAATCCACGATTTCGGACATGACTCTGACTTCAAATGCACCGAGTGCCAGAAAATAAGTAATAAAAACAATACTGATCAGATGCCCGAGCCATTTTCCTACAATATGTCGGGAGTATTCATAAAAGGTCTCCTGAGGATACTGCTGGCTTAATTTAACTATAATCATCCCGGCTATTACCGCTAGAACCCCGCCTAATAAAACTGAAATCCATCCATCAGGAGATTGTGTTTGTTCTGTTACTGTCCGAGGGAGCGTAAGAACTCCGGCAGCAAGCATATAATTAATGATGATAATCGTTGCCTGAGCGGTTGTGATTTTACTGGTTGGGCTGAACATGAGACTTTATCACCATCCTGTCGAGTTCATCACTTCACCCGTTTTGTATTATCTGTATTCATCATTTTAGGCCGGCGCTTCATGACTAAAAGAGGCATTCTGATAACAAAGTCTTTCCAATCTTTTAAGTGATAGGGCACTGCCGGACTTGCGTATGGCACACCAAAGCTCTTTAGCTTTACGACATGGCTGCTTAGCAGCAGATAATACATAATGACTCCAAACAATCCAAACACCGCCGCACAAAACATCGCGCCAAACCGAAGCATCCGAAGTGCTATACCTGTGCTATAATGCGGGATGGCAAATGAAGAAATTGCTGTGAGCGCAACAACAATGACCATGATTGGACTGACAATCCCCGCCTGCACAGCTGCTTCCCCGATGATTAATCCGCCAACTATGCCTATTGCGGGTCCAATTGGTTTTGGCAAACGAAGCCCCGCCTCTCTTAAAATTTCAATCGCGACTTCCATAAATAAGGCTTCAATCAGAGATGGGAACGGAACACCTTGGCGCGTCCCGGAAATTGAAATCGCCAGCTTGGTCGGAATTAACCCCGGATGAAAAGAAATAAATGATATATATAAAGCGGGTGCGAATAACGTTATCATTGCTGCGATGAACCTCAGCAATCTGATGAGCGAGCTCGGGAACCACCGTTCATAATAATCTTCAGGCGATTGAAGCATCATGCTGAAAGTGACTGGAACAATCAAAGCAAACGGAGTGCCGTCAAGCAGAATGGCTACTCTTCCTTCCATTAATCCGCTTATGACGCGATCAGGACGTTCTGTACTCTGTACTTGCGGGAACGGGCTCAAATAATTATCCTCAATTAACTGTTCAACGTAGCCTGACTCCGGCAAATGATCGATCTCAATCCCTCTCACTCTTTTTCTTACTTCCTCGACTACTTTTGGATCTGCAATGTCATTCATATAAGCGATGATTAAATCCTTTTTTAATCGTGTTCCTACTTCAAATCTCTGCAATGTTAATTGATCATTTTTTCCTTGCTGTCTCAAAAGAGCTGTATTCGTACTCAACTCTTCTGTAAAGCCTGTGCGCGGCCCTCTGACAAGCGCTTCTGAAAGCGGCTCCTCGATACTTCGATTTTGTTTTTTTACAGTTCCCAGAAGAAAGGCCTGCGGTATTCCATCAATGAGAAGCGCTGTCGAACCCATGAAAACATTCAACACGATATCACTGATTTTCTCTGATTCTATGACATCACCGATTGATACGATTTGATTTTTTATCTGTTTCGAAGTTAAAATACCTTTGCCGGATTGAGAAATTTCATCGCTTACCTGATTAGGTTGATTCATGACTAACACTGATAGTCCTTTATTAATCAAGTCCTGATCAGACAGTCCTTCAACAAAGATCAATGCCGCTTTCACATGTAATTGAGTGATTTCAAGCTCACGGAAATGAACGTCCCCGTTATGTCCTATTTTTCTTTTTACATGTTCTAAGTCGTATCCGATGTTACCGGTTAACACATCCTGATCCTGCTTTTCAGCTGTCGAATAATCTGATTTATGCTGCTTCTTTGTTTTGTACTGATTGTTCCGCCACCTCATCATTGCACCTTCTTATACATGAATCCAAGTAAACACTTTATAGATTACATATGGAACGAGAAATACTACTAACGCTTGAAACCACACATTCCAATCAGTAAGTGTTGATATCATGTTATCCATCTGTCATTTCCCCTCTCTCTAATAGGATTATTTTTCCCGTATACCTATTTTTTATGTTCGTCTTTTTTCTCAATAAAAAAAGCATGATGAACATTTCATCATGCTTTTAAAGAAATCAACCTGACCATTTTGCATAATTAACACAAAATGAGCCTTTTAGCAGTCTGGGAAAACTAAAATTCCAGCTTGAAGCTTTCTGCCTGATCTGAAACTTCCACAGGAATCCCCATTATCGTTTTCGGTTTGGAAACGTAAACAAAGCGCATTTCTTCCTCTAATTGCTGAAACGCTTTTTCACTAACTAAAATTCTGGCCGGCTTCCCTGGACTGTTATCAATGGCTGCTTTGATTTTTCCAAGCATAAAAAACCTCCTGTTTTAGAAAATGGCTCATTTACTATTAAAACAAAAATCGCAAAATAAATTGGCTGAACAGGAATTCCAGTTCAAACATAACAGTTGCGGCTGAGCAAACAAGCATGAACGAAATGACAACATACACGTCTCTCTCTTTCTCGAACATGCAGAATTCTCCCATTCACAGATCAGACTGGCGACTGACACGCTGTTGAACAGCAGCTCTAGCATAAATAATGCACGCTATGGACATGATCTTATTAGTTATTATATGATTGAATTGAAAAAACATCATTTGTCAAGAGGTAAACGAAATGGCTCAAAACAACGAAAACACATTACCAGATATTACAAAAAGCATTACCCTAGAGGCTCCCATTCAGAAAGTCTGGGAGACAGTCTCTACTTCAGAAGGCATTGCCAAGTGGTTTATGCCCAATGACTTTCAGCTCAAAGAAGGACAAGAATTTCACTTACAATCACCGTTTGGGCCGTCCCCTTGTAAAGTTTTGGCTGTTCAAGCTCCAACTGAACTTTCTTTTGAATGGGATACAGAAGGATGGGTCGTTACCTTTCAATTAGAAGACTTGGGGGAAAAGACAGGGTTTACCCTTATTCACAGCGGCTGGAAAGAGCCGAATGAAGTGATCGGCAAAGCAAACGAGAAAAGCTCCGTCGTTCGCGGTAAGATGGATGGCGGCTGGACTGGCATTGTAAATGAACGGCTTCGTAAGGCTATCGAAGAATAAAAAAGAGAGAGGTATCTCTCTTTTTTGTTTTTTTCCAAGGGTTATACTTCACAATTTGAGTCCATCAATCATAAAACGTAACAGTTTTAGATTTACCAGAGTAATCGGTAACAAAGAACTCGGCCTTGTTATTGCTCCCATCTACAAATTTTCCAATACTGCCAAAGGTGTGGCATTCTCCGGGTGAAAAATAGTTTGCCCCTACATAATCATCAGGATTGTCACCGGGATCATCCTCATACAAGTGCAGTGAAACAGAAAAAGGAGTGCTTCCTGAAAGGCACACTCTAAAATCTCCTCCGGTCGAGTATACCGTCGGACTTGAGTAAGTATATGTGTAAGTCCCCAACTTATCCCACTCTCCAGCCCCCGCAGTTCCGGCTTTTTCTGCTTGTGCCGTTAATGGAAAAACCGCAGCCAATCCTAAAACAGACAAAAATCCAACTACCTTAGTGAATCTCATCAGCTACACCACTCCTCTATTTCAATAATAGCCGTAGATACGTTTGTATCATTTCCGGCAGAGCTACATAATTGATCCAGCCTGCCTCACTGCTTCTTAGGCAGGTGGCATTGGACATTATATTCAGCAGCAGCCGTTTTATGAATCTGCCTTTGTGCTGGTTTTAAAATGTTCAAAATAAATGCATTCCCATTTGTACTGCTATCTCTTATAATTTGTTTAAAAGGTTGTACTTCAATCAGGGGGAAAAGGATATGGAATTAAGCTTCACAAAAATACTCGTTATTTTGTTTGTGGGTTTTTTAGTATTTGGGCCTGATAAACTGCCGGCGCTTGGCCGTGCAGCAGGAAAAGCCTTATCAGAATTTAAACAAGCAACAAGCGGACTGACTCAGGATATCAGAAAAAATGACTCAGAAAACAAAGAAGACAAACAAATGTAGGATAAATCGTTTGGGCCGATGAAAAATCGGCTCTTTATTTTGATTTGTTTTTGTGTCATCTGTCTTTTTTTAATCATTTGGACAGCCCTTTTTTCCTTCTATGATTTTAACTGTCCAAGCCGCAAAATCTACTCGCCGTATAATAAAGCGTAGTAAAAATAAAGGAGGAGTATATATGGGTTATTACAAAAAATACAAAGAAGAGTATTATACGGTCAAAAAAACGTATTATAAGAAGTATTACGAATATGATAAAAAATACTATGACCACCATGATAAAAAATATGATGACTGTGATTACGACAAAAAATATGATGACTATGATAAAAAATATTATGATCACGATAAAAAAGACTATGATTATGTTGTAGAGTATAAAAAGCATAAAAAACACTACTAAACGCCATTAACATCTCCTCGTTTTTACTTTCCCCCGGCTATTGCCGGGTCTTTTTTGTTTGTGCACTATATGTATATTTCTGAAGCTTCCCTTTCTATGAAAACCTTGGTGACTGAATCTAAAAAAGAATAATGAATATTTAGTACATAGTTTAGTTAGTTCATAAATGAGCGCATTCAGTTTATTGCAGTTACAAAGAAACTTTTATAAACTCTTTGAGGATCATACATAAAAGGAGAGGTTTTTTGTATAGAAACATCGTATTTTATCTCATTTTACTTTGTCTATTTATATCAGTTGTCATGAAAAGCTTTGAGGTGATAAGAACAATAGCCAATGTTATCTGCTTTGTTTTCGTATTGCTGTATTTTAAAGATGAAATGAAAACATACTCACGTAAAGCCTTAGCAATCCTAAGTATTTGTTTTCTTTTCTTAGTCGGTATCTGTGCTTTTATCATTTTACAAGGACAGACATTGATGAAACGTCACCTCTTTTTTACAGGCTGGGAAACGATAGCGGGCATTCTTTTAATGATCGTTTCTTTAAGCATTTGTACTTTTATTTTGAGGAAAATTTCAAATCGGATAAAACGATTGTGATCTCGTTCTTTCCTCTGATAAAGTTACATAGCTTTCAGATTGGAGAAGCTTTTCGTCCCATTCAAAATGAAATATTTTGTCGATTTATATACATCAATCCAGTTCCAAAATAAGGTATAATAAATGGCGAAACCACTATCAAAAGGGGGAATTTTGGTGAAAAAAGTATTGATTGCAGGTGCAGTAGGAACAGCAGTTCTTTTCGGAACCCTTTCATCAGGTATACCAGGCTTACCCGCGGCAGACGCTCAAGTCGCAAAAGCAGCATCCCAGTTGCCTAACGGAATCGGCGGCCGTGTCTACCTGAACAGTACGGGCGCCGTTTTTACAGCTAAAATCACGCTTCCTGAAACTGTCAAAAACAACGACTCGGTCTCTACTCCCTATATTTATTCTGGCTTTAGGGCAACAAGCGGAACTGAAGCCGATATCGGGCTTCAGTACAGCAAACAATACAACGTCTGGAAGCCCCTCATGAAGGTTGGGTCCAAAAATGAAGAAACGTACATCGAAGGAAAAGACAAATTCACATACAATAAAGGCTTCCGCCCTGGAAGCACAGTCCAAATGACAATCTATAAAAATTTAAGCGGCAATACGCGCATGACCCTTTGGGGAACGAACAATGACGGCTACACCGGACGGATTATCACAGAAATTCAAGGAACCAACATCGGCACGATTTCAAAATGGAAAACCCTTGCTACCGCGGCTGTTTCGTATGAAAGCCAGCGTGATGCGATCAAAGCAACCTTTTCGACATCTTTTAACAACATCACAATCGACAATAAAGCCGTCACTCCTGTGGTAGATACACAGGATTTCGCAAAGGTTTCAGTTGCAGGAAATAACGTTACGATCTCTGTTAATAAATAAACGAAGCAGCAAAAAGCCGCCAGCATTGTCTGGCGGTTTTCTTTGGAGCATACTGGTCATAGTTCGTTTCTTCAGCTCTTTTGTTTAAACTTAACTTTAATAAGGGTGGAAATTGGTATGAAATATGAAAAAACAAGTCTTTTTGGAATGATTTTAGTTATTGTAGCACTTCTAATATCTATATATTTTATGTGTAATACAAATGCGTTGGTACCTGCTGGATATGATTTAGCTATTCATGGAATTGTAATATCTAGAACTGTAATGATTGCTTTTACTTTGTATTTAGTTTCAAAGTTAGGATATTTTCTTCTGAATAAAAAAGATTAACTGTAGAGTTAATCTTTTTTATGTATTATACGTGTTTGTCCTTCAATTTTTATTCATCTTCCAGATTGCTTAATGAAATTAGGATACCTGCTATCCATTCACTGCACAATAAAAAGGCAGCATTAAACCGCTACCTCAAATAAAAGCTTGTCCCCATGTTTATAGTTGATTAATTTGAAATCATCAATGGTAAAGTTATAAAAATCTTTCACTTCAGGATTGATCCATAGTTCAGGTGCTTCAAACTGTTCTCTTTCCATTTGAATTTTCAAATTGTCTATATGACGTGTGTACACATGGCAATCCCCAATGTTAAAGATATATTCACCAAGCTCATAACCTGTGACTTGAGCAATCATGCGCTGCAACACATTATACTGAAAGACATTGAATGGATTTCCCAACGCCATATCATTGCTCCGTGCTCTTACCTCCAGATGGAGTTTCCCTTGTTTAACGTACCATTGTGTCTCGTATACACATGGTGTTAAGGCCATTGCGTCTAATTCATCAGGATTCCAAAGCATTGTAATGTGTCTCCGTGAAGATGGGTTGTTCTGCAATTGATGAAGAAGATAATCAATCTGATCCACTTTTTCTCCATTTAGACTTCTGTTTTTCTTCCCCAGCTGAAATCCATATGCATGTCCGATGGTGCCGTCTTCTTGTTTCCACTGATCCCAAATATGTACGCCCATCTTGTTTAAATCATTAACATCATTAGATTTCAGCTGCCAAATCCAGAGCAACTCTTTAATGGCTGTTTTCCAGGCAACCTTTTTTGTCGTTAAAATCGGAACCTCTGAGTTGTCGAATCTCATTTGCTTACTGATTACACTTAGAGTATGTGCCGGTGTTCCATCTGAGTCCCACTTGGTTCTCACATCAAACTCTTCGTCTGAGATTCCATTATTGATAATATCCTTTATAATTGAATTGTATTGTTTATCGAATTGCGTCATAACTATTCATATCCTTCTTTCATTTTCAGTTCTAAGCATAATTTATTACGAATGCAATATTATCGCAAATACTAAGCACTCGCAGATAAAGTGAGGATCTTATTCCACTCACTGTGTGTTTAAAGAGGAGTTAATAACCCCCTCTTTTACACCTGTATTTCTCCATAACATAGTCTGTCACATAGCTCATAGTTACCGCCAGTTTGGTACATACACCGTTGATAACATTGTTGAGGATTATAAGAAATGGTTTGATATTGCGGCACATAAAAATTCAAATAGTCAGGTGTTTGTGTATACCAAATTGGAAATTGTCTAAACACATTAAATCCTCCAATAGCTTTTTCTGATTTAATGCATTGTATTTTACCTCAATATCAATTGTCATTTGTCCATGTGCAATTGGGCTTTCTTTAAAATAAATTCTCTCTAATTTCATTCATTTTTTTTATGATATTTGGCAGCGGTTCATTCCTTATATGATCTGTTTCTAACCGGTTTTGATGTTTGTTTTGATGTCTAACTCTAAACCCTTCAAAAGCAGTGTTAAAAATCACATCATAGAGCTCTTGAATCTTAACCATAACGTTCAAATATTCTTCAATGAGAAAGTCCCTTTTTACGTATACTAATCTTCTCTATACACTTTACTATTATTTTACAGTGATTGAGTGCTCTCTCTCGCTCTTAAACAGCTATCCGTTTTGTTTTTCAGAAAGTGTTTTAAACAGCCTCTTTTTACTATTCTTATTTTATTTGACCATACCATATCATTTAAACTTCATAAATTAAATTCGAATAACATAAAGGAGGAATTTAATTGGGTTATTATAAAAAATATAAAGAAGAGTATTACACTTGGAAAAAAACATATTACAAAAAGTATTACGACAATGATAAGAAGCATTATGATTGCGACAAGTATTATGATCATGATAAAAAACATTATGATTATGATAAAAAGTATGATGACCATGATAAAAAGTATGATGACCATGATAAAAAGTATTACGATGATCACGATTATCATTACGAAAAAAAGTATTATGATGACGATGATCATTATTATGATTTTGTCGAATCATATAAAAAACATCACTAAATCTCTTAAACGTCTATTTATTCCCCGGCGACATACCGGGGGCTTTTTTATGATATTTATCGACGGTACTCAGATTTTTTTGTGAAGTCTTATGTCTCATTTCATCTTATATTTTGAACTTGTTCTCATGGCTGCTGTAAATTCAATTATTAATGAACACATGTCATTTAACTTGGCTTATTATTAGTGGCATTACTAGTTTGTAGTTGCCTTCCCCTACTTATAAAAATTTAGATAAAAGTATTTCTTTGTACCTTGGCTGAAACCTCCATTGATCAATCACACAGCATGAAGACAGCCAAGGATTTATTTTGTTTACTTAGTACCTGTTGAACCGAGTCCTCCTCTATCCTCGTTTCCCAAATGCTCGACTTCAACCAATTCAACCGCCGGCATTTTCTTCATGATTCTAAACTGGCAGATACGATCACCCTTCTTAATTTCAGTATCACGCAATGCATAAGCGGGAAAGAACCAGAAATCGTTGTCTCCCTTATATGACTCATCGATAACACCCATTGAATTTGTTTGAATAACGCCAAAGTTCTTATATGTACTTGAACGAGGGACGACATGTGCTTCGTAACCTTCAGGCAGCTCCATTGCAACACCTAATGGGACAAGCTTAAATTCATCTTTTTTGATTGTTACATCTTCAGCTGCCCGAAGATCAATCCAGTCTCCCTGCTCAATTTTGCTGATTCTTGTTTGTGTTTCATCTAGATACTTGATTTTAATTTGCATTGTCATGTACTAGCTCCTTTAATTTTTATTGACTATCATACAGTAAGGCTTGTTCTTGTGTCATTTTCATCAGTTATAAATTGAACGTCTTCAAAATCATTCTGTAAAGCATTGAAGTAAAGTTTTTCAATGATATTTTTGTTTTTACAGTAAATCGAAACGTAGCTATTATCTGCTATCAAAAGGACAAGTTCGCAATCACTGTCAGCAAACTCTTCATATGTATTGACTTGATTAACCATTTTTCCATATGGAAATGCTTTCAGTTCAACGAAAATGGTATAGTACTGATTCGTTTTTAATTGTTGCTCAAAAACTGCCCCTTCAACAATTGCGTAGTCATGAAAAAGCTCCTCATCATCGAGCTCTCCTTCTACAACAAAATAAGATTCCCCACTCGTTTGCCACCTCTAATTAGCTATTTCTACCGGCTGCAGTATTCTCCATAGAAAATTTCCATATTCATTCGGTATTTGAAAACTAACTCCCCTACTCACGTATACCCCTTACTTAAACGATTTTTGTGAGTACGAGTTTAATTATATACTCTGATGTTAGGTTTATGGAACAAGGAATCGACTGCCTTTTCAACCGATTATCTTTTACAGAATTTCCTCAGCCCTCCTCATTTAAAAGGTTCTTCAATGTTCATAACAATAGACGCCCTCTTGTTCTCTTGTCTTTGTTGAGAAAAGTTAGCCAGTCAGTGCCTTCATATGTAGTGTCCTGCTTGTCTCAGACCGTACTTGATTACGCTGCTTTAATCATCCTGATGTTATGACATGTTTACTCCGTCATAAATATTCACCAGAAATAAACATACGCTTTTTGTATTTCTTGTGAATTATAGGATTTCCCAAAGGTCTTTCCAACTCTTTACCGAATGTATAATTTTGTAATTTATTTCTTATATAGGAGATGAAGAAAAGTGTTTAAGAAAATTGTGGTAGGTTCGATTTTAGTTAGTTCAATTACAGGATTAAGCTCTACTTATGCTTCAGCTGCATCAATTGACCACACACCTAAAAAAGTCACTGCGTTTGCCGCACAATCCGATATTATACTAGAAGAGGAAGAAACGTTTAGAGGTGACGGAAAATTTTATTTTGATTATTATGGAAGTGAAGATGGCGAAATCAGAGTTTTTGTTGAGAATACAGGAAGCAATCCATTTGAATTCAAAATTGTAAAACCAGGTGGTGGAACAATCGCTTCCGGCTATACAGTTAAACCTGGCAAAAGTGTAACTCTAACTCTTGACGTATCACACTATAAAACCGGAACATATTATATTCGCTGTCAAAATGATGATGGAGCTAAGATAAAAGCTTTTGCAAAAGTGCGTGCTCTCTAATAGGAATCCAATGGAGCAAGGAAGATTGCTGTTACTTCCTTGCTTTTTCTGTGCTTCTATACTGCAAACATCAAACATCAAACATCACTAATTCTAACCTGTATCCTTTGTATTGATGAACGGTAAGTATTTCCTGATTAGATTTCTCGTTATCATCTACCCTTAGAAAAAAATGTCCCAAAACAAATAATCATTTTTGTAATCCTCGGTCGCCGTACCCATTAACACCCCACTTACAAGCCTCATGTATCCCGTACTTGCTATTATTCGAACATTGATAGGCACCTTCTCGTATCACATGGATTTGCTGTTGAATGATTTCAAATAAAGTTGAATAAAATAAGATCGAATCATCCAACAATTAACATTTATTCTTGCGGCAATAGGTGGTATTTATAATCCATAAGAAGGAAGGAAGCGTTGATGATAAAGCTTTGCCGAGAAGTTTGGATCGAAGTCAATCTTGATGCCGTTAAAAAGAATTTGCGAGCGATTCGCCGTCATATTCCACATAAGAGCAAAATTATGGCTGTCGTAAAAGCGAACGGTTATGGTCACGGGTCTATAGAAGTGGCACGCCATGCACTGGAACACGGGGCGAGTGAGCTCGCTGTTGCCAGTGTGGAGGAAGGAATCGTTTTACGAAAAGCTGGGATTACAGCGCCTATCCTTGTGCTTGGTTTTACATCCCTTAGTTGTGTAAAGAAGTCAGCAGCTTGGAATATAACATTATCAGCATTTCAGGTTGATTGGATGAAAGAAGCAAACGAGATATTGGAAAAAGAAGCGAGTGCTAACCGGCTGGCCATTCATATTAACGTGGATACCGGCATGGGACGATTAGGTGTACGCACAAAGGAAGAACTTTTAGAAGTAGTGAAAGCCTTAAAGGCAAGTAAATTCCTCAGATGGACAGGGATTTTCACACATTTTTCGACAGCTGATGAACCGGACACAACACTCACAAAGCTGCAGCACGAAAAATTCATCAGTTTTCTCAGCTTTTTAAAAAAACAGGGGATTGAGCTGCCCACCGTGCATATGTGCAACACGGCTGCAGCTATCGCATTTCCGGAATTTAGCGCTGATATGATCCGTTTAGGTATCGGCTTATATGGTTTATATCCTTCAGCCTATATTAAACAACTAAATCTCGTTAAGCTTGAACCTGCGTTAAGTTTAAAGGCGCGCATCGCTTATGTGAAAACCATGCGTACAGAACCCCGAACCGTTAGCTATGGTGCTACATACGTCGCAGAACCTAATGAAGTAATTGCTACACTCCCGATTGGCTATGCTGACGGCTATTCTCGTGCCCTTTCCAATCGCGGGTTTGTTCTTCATCGCGGAAAACGAGTGCCAGTGGCGGGGAGAGTAACAATGGATATGATCATGGTCAGTTTAGGAGAAAACGGTGAAGGTAAACAAGGAGAAGAGGTCGTGATTTACGGTAAGCAAAAAGGAGCCGAGATTTCCGTTGATGAAGTGGCTGAAATGCTCAATACGATTAACTATGAAATCGTGTCTACATTAAGCCGCCGCATCCCTCGTTTTTATATAAGAGATGGCGAGATTTTTAAAGTATCAACTCCAGTATTATACGTGTAGAACATCTTAAAATGCTGAATCAAAATCCCTCTACCAGAGGGATTTTGTTTTTTCTGAAACTAAAAAAATCCCTCCTATAAGAAGAGAGATTTTCAACATATTTATACCTCAATAATTGATTGTTCAGGAGTATTATGATCGTGTCGAGAACGAAAATGCTCTTCTAATTCTTCAAGTGTACGCCCCTTTGTTTCCGGCATGAATTTGTATACAAAACCGATTGCCAATACACCTAAAGCCACAAATATAAAGAATGTAAAAGACAAACCTACAGAGCTAAGCAAGATCGGGAAAGCAAAACCGATCACAAAGTTTAATATCCAAAGGAAAAAAACACTTATCCCAGAACCAAGTCCTCTTAACCTTTGAGGGAATATTTCCGCTATGACAAGCCAAGTCACAGGTCCTACACACCCTTGCATAGAGGCAAGAAATAAAACGGTCAAAGAAAGCACTACATAAGGAAGTGCCATAGATCCATCAAGCACAATTGAGAAAATCGCAATCAATAGGAGCGCTGTAGTCGTCCCCGCCAAACCAATCAATAATATTGGACGCCGTCTCACTTTTCCGACCAGCCAAATCCCAAATATAACTGCAATAACTGATATCAGCCCATTTCCAATATTAGCGATTAAAGCCGCTTTTGTACCAAAACCAGATTCTTTAAGGATTTGTGTGCCATAATACATAATCGAGTTCACACCTGTAATTTGATTCACTATGGCAACACCGATTCCAATCCATAAAAGACGGCGCAGCCATGGTGTAGAAAAGTCCTTGAGTGATGCCTTTTCTAGTGCTGTATCTTTTTCTACCGCTTCTTGAATTTCTCTACATTCAGCTTCTGCACGTTTATCTTCTCGAATTTGTTTAAGAACTCGCAGCGCCTCACTGTTTTTGCCTTTGGAGATTAGCCATCGGGGGCTTTCTGGTACCTTAAGCATACTGGCAAATAACATGATAGCCGGTACAGCACAAATGACTAGCATGTATCTCCAAACATGTCCCGTATTTGCCATTGTTACACCGAGGATCGCATTAAAAACATATGCTAAAAATTGCCCGCCAACAATCATTAGTTCATTTTGGGTTACTATACGCCCTCTCTTTTCATGCGGTGCCATTTCTGCTAAAAAGGCCGGCACCATCGCCGAGGCTCCTCCAACAGCCAGCCCCAGTAAAAAACGAAAGACCGCCATGATGAAAACGTTAGGTGCTAACGCTGTTCCCAGTGATGCCAGGAAAAATAAAAAGGAAAGATTAAGGATCATTTTACGGCGGCCATATCGATCAGCCAATCTTCCGCATAACAACGCTCCAAACGCGGCACCTAATAAAAGAATACTCGTAACAAGCCCTTCTGTAACCGGTGTTAAATCAAGCTGATCTGGCCTTGCCATAAAAGGTAAAGCTCCATTTATAACTCCGGTGTCATATCCAAAGAGAAGCCCTCCAAAAGTTGCTGAAATCATTATTAATTTCAACCTTCGATTTCGATGTTCATTCATATCCAATTCCCCTGCCTTTATTAAGAATACTTAATAAGCTCTTTCAGTGTGGATATTGAGTCAAAACTAAAGTCATCTCTATCTTAGATTTTCGCCTCTGGATTTGTAACCGTTTACATTTTTAGCCAATAGAATAAACCTAAGCTATTAGTTGTTATGTTGTAGTAATGTTTTTGTCACATTATTGTCATTTCTCATATTATCATAATTTTAAAAGCATTTTCAGTCAATATTATTTTCAGGATTATTTATTTCCGCTATCTGATGGTGATGTTTTGATCATCTCGTTGTGAAGTTAACTATTGGCAATTTGAGTGTTATAAGTTCCCTTGAAGTTTTCCATTCACAAAAAATGTCCATATCGTTATAATGATGATGTTTAATCGCGAAAAGAGAAAATGATAAAGAGGGAATCAATATGAAGAAGATTTTGATCAGTATGATCGCAATCGTTTTAAGTATTACTTTGGCAGCTTGCGGATCACATCACGCAGCCAAAAACCATTCAGATTCTAATGGGACGGAGCAAGTCTCTCAAGATACTCAATCTAATGAATATAATCAGACAGAACAAAAGGCCGGCACGCCTCATTCAAAAAAGCAGAAGAAATTGGTCAATGTTACATTAGATAGGGCAATAGATGG
This sequence comes from Bacillus sp. LJBS17, assembly GCF_019334685.1. Lineage (NCBI taxonomy): Bacteria > Bacillati > Bacillota > Bacilli > Caryophanales > Bacillaceae > Bacillus > Bacillus sp. LJBS17. The sequence goes on along the minus strand of NZ_CP079759.1, from coordinate 1,999,429 downwards.
AGATACGATTAAGGTTATTTACAACGGAAAGAAAGACACAGTTCGCTACTTGCTCGTTGATACACCTGAGACGAAGAAACCAAATTCTTGTGTTCAACCATACGGTGAGGATGCGTCGAAACGAAATAAAGAATTGGTCAACAGCGGTAAGCTACAGCTGGAATTTGATAAAGGCGATCGCAGAGATAAGTATGGAAGACTGTTAGCATACGTTTATGTTGACGGCAAATCTGTTCAAGAGACATTATTGAAAGAGGGATTGGCCAGAGTAGCATATGTATATGAGCCTAACACAAAATACATAGACCAATTCAGACTAGATGAGCAAGAAGCAAAATCAGATAAACTGTCAATTTGGAGTAAGAGCGGTTATGTGACAAACAGAGGATTTAATGGCTGTGTGAAATAGAAAAACACTGTTCGTTAAAAAAAGCAGCAAACCTAGCAGAATGCAGTTTCCAAAGAATGAGAAAGAGATGATGGCGTGTCTAGTTTCCATTCTGCTTATCAAGCTAAAATCATCAACTAGCCTGTAAAATTTCCGCTGTATAGTAACAATAAAAAACACCCCTTCACGTCAATGTGAGGGGGTTATTTGTGTGTAAACATCCTTCCTATTTCATCATAAATCAAGAGATCCCTCTACCGTCGTTAGCGCGGTTTCATACATCTTACCCATTGGCATTCCTAAGCTTTCCCACTTCTTGAAGTGTTCGCTGACAGAATACGGTTCCGCTCGTTCGTTTTGTCTGCTGGACACTCCAATACTGTTTAAAGGTTGCCATACCTTATTCTCACCATCTTTTCAAAAGAAGGCAGCCATGTCATCAAAGGCCTTTAATGATGATTGATCATTAATTGTTCTTCGGTTGATCTCCAGACAATAACATCATTAGTTTTTTCGAAAGCTCTTCAAAGCTGTATTGAGATCCTTTGTGTGAGTGTAAATGTTCTTATACAAATCAAATAGTGTTTTATATTTTTGTACATTTTGTGCCTTTGGATAAAATGTAGCAGCCTCACGAATGAACTGCTCTGCACATTCTTCAAGTGATTCAAACCAACCGCTTCCAAAAGCAGCCAGCATTGCAGCCCCCATAGCTGGCCCTTGTTCATTTTCTAACTTAATTACCCTCGCATTGAAAATATCAGCTTGCATTTGCAGCCACGTATCATTTTTAGCTCCCCCACCAATAGAAACAACAGTATGAACTGATTTTCCCGCTTCGCGGAATAGCTCAATTGATTCATGTAAAGAGAATGTGATACCTTCCATTATTGCCCTCAAAAAGTGCTTTCTATTATGGGCTCCATCCATCCCGATCAAGCTTCCCCGAATAGAAGAATCAGCATGCGGCGTTCTTTCACCAACCAAATAAGGAGTGTATAGCAGTCCATTGGCTCCTATCGGAATAGCTTCCACCCCCTGCAATAATTGCTCAAACGATTCGTTTGGTGCAAACGTTCTTTTAAACCAGTCCAAGCTGTATCCTGCAGCGAGCGTGACGCCCATCGTATAAAAAGAATCCTTTTTTCCATGATTAAAAAAGTGGACTTTCCCTTTAAAGTCTCTTTCTTTTTCTTCTTCGTAGGAAAGTATGACCCCTGACGTCCCAATACTGCATAATGTTTTTCCGGAAGAAAGGATACCTGCTCCAATAGCGCCGCAAGCATTATCTGCTCCCCCAGCGTACACTTTTGTTTTTTCTAATAGCCCGGTCTTGGCGGCAACGTGCGGAAGCAGCGACCCTACACAATCATGAGATTCAACAAGCGGAGGACAAATATCTGCAGAAATACCAATTTGATTGCAAATATCATTGCTCCACTCCTTGCGAGTAATATGTAAAAGTAAAGTTCCTGCTGCATCGGAGTATTCGGTGTGAATGGCACCGGTCATACGGAATCGCACATAGTCTTTCGGAAGCAAAAACACAGCAGCTTTTTTAAAAAGTTCAGGTTCATGTTCCTTTACCCATAACATTTTAGGTAATGTAAACCCTTCTAAAACACGGTTTTTTGTGATGTCAAGAAGATGATCGCCAAATTTCTCGGTCATCCTTATACATTGAGGCGTTGTTCTGGTATCATTCCAAAGAATTGCATTACGTAACACCTGACGATCTTGGTCAAGCAGTACTAATCCATGCATTTGTCCCGAATAGCTTATCCCGTCAATATCCTTGGCTTGAACATTGGATATAGAAACCAATTCAGCCAATGCTTCAATTGTTTGCTGCACCCAGTCTTCAGGATTTTGCTCACTATATCCCGCCTTCTCTTGGATGAGCGGATACCTTTTGGACGTTTCTGCACAAACCTTGCCGTTTTGGTTAACTAAAATGGTTTTAACAGCACTCGTTCCAAGATCTATTCCAATGACATACTTCATTTTTTCACTCCTTGCCCTTTTAAAAAACCATTCACTCTAAATAAATCCTAATTATAGAAGTTACCCGTCATAACAACAAGCAATAGGAAAGGAATCATGACGGGTAATTCAGTGATTTGGTATTGATAGCAGGATCTGGAGCTTATCCTGTTATACTTCTAAAATGTATTGGTTCAATATCGCTTTTAATTTCTCCTGTCTTCCCGATTCGTTTTTAATTGATTTATGATTTAGCGCATATTGCTCAAGTGTGTGGAAATTAGCTCTTCCTTCTATAATTTCAAGACCAATCCCTTCAGTAAAGCTGCGGTAACGATGTTGAATCACATCTTCAAACACACGATCTTCGATTAATTTGTGGGCAACTTTCAATCCTCTTGCAAATGCATCCATCCCTGCAATATGGGCATATATTAGATCATCAGGCTCGAAAGAAGATCTTCTGACCTTCGCGTCAAAGTTTAATCCGCCGCTTCCAAGGCCGCCATTTTGCAGGATTTCGTACATTGCTAATGTCGTAGAATATAAATCCGTCGGAAATTCATCCGTGTCCCAGCCTAAAAGAGGATGACCCTGGTTTGCGTCAACAGAGCCAAGCAGACCATGTACTCTTGCCATGCGTAATTCATGTTCGAATGTATGCCCGGCTAATGTGGCATGATTGGCTTCAAGATTTAATTTAAAATGATTGTCTAAGCCATATTGCTTCAAAAAGGCAATGGTTGTTGCTGCATCTGTATCGTATTGATGGGTGGTCGGCTCTTTTGGTTTTGGCTCAATCAAAAACTGCCCTGTGTACCCGATTTCCTTCGCATAATCCACTGCCATATGCATAAATCTAGCCAAATTATCAAGCTCAAATTTTAAATCGGTATTTAACAATGTTTCATATCCTTCACGGCCGCCCCAAAATACATAGTTCTCAGCGCCAAGCTCTTTTGCTGTTTCTAACCCTTTTTTCACTTGTGCTGCAGCATACGCAAACACATCTGCATTGCAAGAAGTCGCGGCACCATGGACGAAACGGGGATTCGTAAACATGTTTGCGGTATTCCATAATAGCTTAACGCCGCTATTTCTCATGTAATCTTTAATCATGCCCACGATCATATCTAAATTTTGGTTTGTCTCTTTTAGCGTACTGCCTTCTGGTGCAATATCCCGGTCATGAAAAGCAAAGAATGGTGCATCTAGTTTTTCAAACATCTCAAATGCTGCTTCTACTCTCATCTTCGCTAGATCCATGCCTTTATAGTGATCCCATGGTCTTTGCATCGTAGCTGCTCCAAAAACGTCTGTTCCATCAGCGGTAAATGTATGCCAATAGGCAATAGAAAATCGCAAATGCTCTTTCATCGTTTTTCCGCCGATTACTTCTTGAGGATTATAATATTTAAATGCTAAAGGATTAGTCGAATCTTTCCCTTCGTAAACCACTTTGTTTGCGCTTCCAAAATAGTTGGTTGAACTGGAATGAGATTGAGCCATGTAATTTCCCCCTTAAAAATAAATTCAAAACATGATCATTCAAATACAAATGCATTTTATTTCATCTTGTAAGTTACCTATTAGTTTGTTGTTTAAACAAACTAACTTATTTTCATCTTATATAACCTCGTCAGTATTTTCAATATTTTTTTTAGTTTTTTATGAACACATTAGATATAATAAAGATAAGATTCGCTATGTACTATGTTCATACTTAATTTAAAGGTTATACAAATGGAGTGGATGAAGTGGATATCGCAGATCAAGCCTTTGTTAAAAAAGTAAATCAAAAGTTATTATTAAAAGAAATCCTTAAAAATTCACCTATTTCAAGAGCAAAATTATCTGAAATGACTGGATTAAATAAATCAACTGTCTCATCACAGGTAAGCACGTTAATGAAAGAAAATCTGGTATTTGAAATAGGTCAAGGACAATCAAGTGGCGGAAGAAGACCTGTCATGCTTGTTTTTAATAAAAAGGCAGGATACTCCGTAGGAATAGATGTTGGTGTGGATTATATCAATGGCATTTTAACAGACCTTGAAGGAACAATCGTTCTTGATCAATACCGCCATTTGGAATCCAATTCTCCAGAAATAACGAAAGACATTTTGATTGATATGATTCATCACTTTATTACGCAAATGCCCCAATCTCCGTACGGGCTTATTGGTATAGGTATTTGCGTGCCTGGACTCATTGATAAAGATCAAAAAATTGTTTTCACTCCGAACTCCAACTGGAGAGATATTGACTTAAAATCTTCAATACAAGAGAAGTACAATGTGCCTGTTTTTATTGAAAATGAGGCAAATGCTGGCGCATATGGAGAAAAAGTATTTGGAGCTGCAAAAAATCACGATAACATTATTTACGTAAGTATCAGCACAGGGATAGGGATCGGTGTTATTATCAACAACCATTTATATAGAGGAGTAAGCGGCTTTTCTGGAGAAATGGGACATATGACAATAGACTTTAATGGTCCTAAATGCAGTTGCGGAAACCGAGGATGCTGGGAATTGTATGCTTCAGAGAAGGCTTTATTAAAATCTCTTCAGACCAAAGAGAAAAAACTGTCCTATCAAGATATCATAAACCTCGCCCATCTGAATGATATCGGAACCTTAAACGCATTACAGAATTTTGGATTCTATTTAGGAATAGGCCTTACCAATATTTTAAATACTTTCAACCCACAGGCCGTAATTTTAAGAAATAGCATAATTGAATCGCATCCTATGGTTTTAAATTCAATGAGAAGTGAAGTGTCGTCAAGGGTTTATTCCCAATTAGGCAATAGCTATGAATTATTGCCATCTTCCTTAGGACAGAATGCGCCGGCATTAGGAATGTCCTCCATTGTGATTGATCATTTTCTAGACATGGTTACAATGTAATTTTAATGGAATGGACAGCTCATCTTTAAAGATGAGTTTTTTTATTCTAGGAGTATTTCTGAAGCAATAGTGACATAGGCACCTTCTCATATGAAAAAGGAGTTCTAAAATAGAAATCTCCTTTTTCATGTGCAAATTATTTTTCTTTATAACGAAAATATCTAAAGTCGGCCGGAATATGATTACCACTGGTATCTTGGCATTGCATCCCTACAAAGGCCCCTGTGAAGAATCCTCCCCCACGGATGTAATCATCTGATAATTTTTTCGATTCCAGTGCAATGTCAATTTTGTGCCAATCTTCTTTGTTAAAAGAATAGAAATAATAATATTTGTCCTTTTCAATATTTACTCTTAAATATACATACTTTACTTCACGAGGAATAACAATTTTATTGTGTAATGGCTGTGAAAAAGAAAAGTTGTCACATATTGTTAATTCAAGAATGCGGCCAAGTTCTTCATCATGCGTGACTTGAAGAGCCGTCCAGTTCTCTGTATTGTAGTAATTCACTAATCCAGCGGCTTGTTGAAAATTTTCCGGATAAAACTCAACAGCAGTTTCGGCTTCAAAATGGAGACTTTGCCAGCGTCTGGCTACAAATGCCTGAGTAAATGTCGAGGTCAATGATTCATGACCGAATAATCGTAAATGATTTGGCGCTTGAGTCAATGAACCTAATTCATTCGTGAATGGAATCCTTAAAGTTTGAAAATTTATATTTAATGTTGAATCCTCAAATTCATCAACTTCCGGGTACGTTGCTTCAAATATTGTTTCGGGTATAGAAGGTGCATCTACCTCCAAGCTTCCTTCTTTTCCACCTACTACATAGGGCCATTCATCTTTCCAGTAAAGTTTTTGAATAGCTGTTTCTCTGCCCAAAGGACAGTATCCTCTCTGCTGAAAAATTGAATCATCGTCAGGATGAATAGGACGTCCCGTTAAATGAGCTAAATACCACTCATCTGTATGTGTTTGAACAATGGATGCATGACCACATTTTTGCAATGGATTTCCTGGGTCATGCCATGACGTTAAGATTGGATTATCGGGATGAACTTCATATGGCCCCTCAATATTTGCAGAACGGGCAATTGTAGCAGCATGTTCGTACCGTGTTCCTCCTTCTGCAGTTAATAAATAATAATAGTTCTCGATATGATAAAGGTGCGGAGCTTCTGTCAGTTTTCTATCCGTTCCTTCAAATATGACTTTTGGTTTACCGATTAATTTTTGCTCTTTATCAGAATATTCCTGTATAACAATTCCTCCAAATGAGTGCCGATCAATACGGTGATCCCATAACATATTTAATAAATACTTTTTTCCATCCGTATCATGGAACAAAGAAGCATCAAACCCCGAGCTATTTAATTTAATCGGCTCCCCCCAATCACCATTAATCGTTTCACAGGTAACTAAATAATTGTGACAATCTTTCCATGCGCCATCTACTACCTTAACATCCGTATAGATCAGCCAAAACTTCCCATCACTATAGCTTAAACATGGTGCCCAAACCCCACCTGAATTTGGATTTCCTTTCATGTCTAATTGTGAAACTCTCTGTAATGGATGTGCAACTAAGTGCCAATTTACTAAATCTTTTGAGTGGTGTATCTGGACTCCCGGAAACCACTCAAATGTAGATACAGCGATATAATAATCCTCTCCTGCCCTACAAATACTTGGATCGGGATTGAATCCTTTGAGTACTGGATTGGTAATCTTCATTTGGGACTCCTCCTCAGTTTATTTTCTTTTTTAAGCCTTGAAATCGTCAATATGATCCAAATAAACTTTGTCTCTATTCTCTAATTCTCGAACCATGTTTTTATATTTTTTCTCATCTAAGTTATAGAAATTAATATCAATTAAAGCTAGAACAAGCAAGAACACGGGAATAATGGTTGTTGTAATTAAAATCCCCATTAATGCCGTTGGGGTTTGTGCCTGATTTGCTACATATCCAAACTTATCAAGAACCAGACCCGGAACAACTCCTCCTAAGGCCATGCCAAACTTAAAGAAAAATCCGATTATAGCGTAAATGAGCCCACCCATTCTTTTCCCAGTCCTGTACTCTCCATATTCAATTGTTTCAGGAATAAGCGCCCACATATATCCCCCGGCAGTGAGACTTCCAGCAGCTGCGATTAATCGGCAGACAAGTATGAGGTAAACATTACTTGGCGGAACAAACAGTAAAGCTAAGAGGCCGATAATATTCAGTAATAATGCATAGTTTAGTAATTTCTTTTTCCCCAAAAATTGATGAAGCCTTGGAATAAACGGTAAAATGACCAAAGCGGGCAAGCTTCCTATCAAACCGTACCACTTCACCAAATCCTCTCTTTCTAAGTTATACGTTACGTAGTAAATGCCAACCGAATTACTGATGGAATTCACTCCAAAAATAATAATAAAGAAAATACTTAATACAACAAGTGGACGATTAACACGAAACTGCTCAAATATATCCGTAAATTTAATTTTCTCTTCGGATTTTTGAAGAGTGACCCGCTCTTTTGTGCTTTTAAAACAAAAGATTAAAAGGCACCCGCCTATCATTCCCAAAATACCCATGGTTAGTTGCCAGCCAAGAGACTCGTTGCCGGAAGTATCGCTTAAATAAGCAGCCAGTAAGGGAACAAAAAATGCAACGACAAGTCCCCCAAGATTCGCAAATAACATGCGAACAGAAGTTATACTAACCACTTCTTGATTATTTCTAGTCATTGCAGAAGTTAACGCGCCATATGGAACGTTTATCGTTGTGTATGTAAGCGACAAGCCAACATAGGTTATATAGGCATATATTAATTTCCCCATATCCGAAAAGTCTGGTGTTGTAAAACAGAGTATTGCCAGTATGACAAATGGAAAAGCTCCGAATAAAAGATACGGTCTAAAGCGTCCAAATCTGCTGTTCGTTCTGTCAACTATTGTTCCGATAAAAGGATCAGCGAGAGCGTCGATTATTCTAACCACTAAAAACATAGTACCGGCTGCTGCTGCCGATAAACCAAAAATATCTGTATAGAAGAACAAAAGATAAGTAGACACTGTTGCATAAATTAAATTACAAGCAAAATCTCCAGACGCATATCCAACTTTTTCAACCATGCTAATCTTCTTTACATTTTCACTGAGCATGATTTCTCCCCTTTTCGATCCTTTAATATGGAACAGTGTGAAACGGTATAACAATTTCTCGAATTTACGGTCAGTAAACGTTTATAAAAGCGCTTTCAAAACAGTGCAAAAAAATATGGTGATCAGCAAGCAAAAAATTCATCTTTTTTCGTCATACCTTATATACCTGGAAAAGGATAAAAGCCTCATTCTTTCGTTTCTTATATTGTTTAGCTCCATTAAATCGACCCTCTTATCCCCCTTCCATCCATATTCAGTAAGACCTTATCTTGTGGACAATGAAAGTTCATCTTATTAGTTTGTTGATCGAACAAACTAACTTGATTTAATATTATAAAATCCTTTCGACTTTTTCAACATCTTTTTCAGAAAGTTTAAACAAGTCGGATTTCAAAAATTCTAAAAAGCCTTTTGTATTACTTAAAAAATTCGATTTCATTTGTTGTAAGAAGTGTATAAAATTTTAAAGTCATATATACTACAATTCCTCAGGTTCTCCAACCAAAAGCAGTCTATTCAGATCTGCTCCTTAGTGTTTTCTCTTTTAACTTTTTGTTTAGCTTAAACCCAATTAAGACATTGACAATCGCAGCTGGAAAATATAAAATTCCTGCACCCATTATTCCCAGCGCAGTACTTGAACTCACTATAAATGCCTGCATTTCTGTGTTTCTTGACTTCAGGCTAAGCAATACTAGGATACCGGCTAAAATCCCTATAAGCCGTGCAATACCTGAAATAAAGAAATCTGTTAGGACTCCAAATAATTGTCCAATAATTGATAGCACAATCCCGAAAAAGCTGGATAATAAAACTAATTTTTTCATGGTATTCCCCCTCCTTTTGATGCGTGAATGCCGATGTTGTGGAATGAAAAAGAGCATTAAACTAAATGCTCTTTTTGCTTTTGGTATCCGACAGTCATATACAAAGAAATTTATGTATTTAACTTTTCATCATTTTTAAAAGTTCTACCTATTCCTTTTGTAACCTGCATAGAGGCCGCCAAAAATAACTATAACATTACAATCCAAATAAAAAAATTCAAGTCAATTCCCCCAATTAAAAATAACACTTCTTATGCTCTCGGATTAATTAAACAATCTGAATATTCACTCTCTTTGTTTTAGCAGCCTTTACTTATTGTGAACGGTGTGAACACATTATTTAAATTCAATTTAAATTCGCAGAAATATTGAGTCCCAATAAATTAACGCAGCAATAATGCTCATAATGTAATACCCAAAGCTTCTGAATACGGTAAGAGCATTTGACGGATAATCAACAAACCAGAAAAAAAAACACAGCTAAAAAGGCTACTGCAGCATAAATTAACAAATTGATCAAACTGAATTTATATAACCACAAAATGGTACCTCCTCTATTCTTTAAATTTTAAACTCCAAATAACAAAGCCCCTCCGATAAACCAGAAAAAAGGAAATGGAAACATAATTGCATTTAAGACAATCCCATATACAGCACACCGTTTATTTGTCTTCATTGAAACGAACGCTAAAATGATTCCTATAGGAGAAAGTAATAATGGAAAAAACACCGGCATTCCTTGCCATGGAATTGACATAACTCCCGTAAAAAAATTAATAATTAAGATAGCTGAGATAATTGGAATCGTGATTGAAAAAATAGCTGCAGCTTTTCTAATATTCATATTGAAAGCAAGTCTCCGTTCTCCTTAAAATTGTAGTTTTATTTAGTCTTGAGAAAGTTTGTCAAAATCTCTTTCTTTCATTTCAGGTAGAGTGATATCAATCCCTAACATTTTTATTAATTCTTGTACACAGCTTTTTATTGCAAGCATATTAAATGGGAAATCGAAATCAAGTTCCTCTTTAACGCTTAGAATATCCATTGCATACGAACAGTTATGCTTCATACCCAAAAGAATACGATTGATCAGATAACTCAAAGTGAGTAACTAAATAAACACTAATAAGGTTTCCACCTTGAGAATCAAAATCTACTAATCTTTCATCATGAATGCTTCTTCAACATTGTCTAGATCCTCCTTAAAACTACTGTTCTACTTAGAAATTAAACATCTTGGTCGCATTTCTCATTCTTCCGCCATTGAATAGCATTTCGGCGAGTTATTGCAACAGGTATTAATAGTAGAGTACCGACAATAAGCAACATAAAAAAGATCACAAACAGCGAACCTGTTCCCAGAACAATTTCTTCATAGGTAATAAAGCGCTCCTCCTCCTGCAGGACGAAGAACCGAGAATTTTCAAGAAAGGCTAGATGAAAAGCGATAGACGTCCATAAGCTTCCTGTTACAATACGCAGGAGTTGAAGGATGAATCCAAAACCCAACAATAAAACAATGTAATCTAATGTGATAGCAGATGATTCAATTCCAACTATATATTGCAAGCCACTTACAGTTATTGGTGCAAGCACAAACAGGATCGGCTGTAGGAGTAAGGCCATAAAACAGTTCCAACGCTTATTTAGAGCATAGTACACCGTCCCCCGAAAAGTTAATTCCTCTGGAAAAGCTTCATAAAAGAAAGCGATAATCATATTTAAGAGCAATGCTGTCACTAAATGGACAGAGAAGTGAAATTGTGTAACTTTGATCCAGCCTAATAAATGGGCGATAGCGAAACCAGACCCGGATAGTACAATCACATATATTGCTCCTATTATGGCTTTCGGAATGGCTTGCCGCCACCCAGACAGTCCTATGGAATAAAAGGGTCTACTAGACATCCGTTTAAGAAGAATGTAGAGCAACGGGACAGTTATTAATGTGACTAAACCTGCTTGGATGCCTTGCTTCAAAAGCTTGGAAGCTCCTGCTTGGCTAGCCATTGAACCGACTAAAGTAGCAAAAAACAAAGCAAATACGAATGTTCCCCAACTGAGCAAGACAGTTCCTAACCATTTATGATGATTGTCTTGTTTTCCGCTTTTGGTGAGATGAATTTGCATTTGGATACCCCTCTCACATCATTCATATTAAGCACTATAAGCCCTACTATCACTATACGTTCTATAGCTGTTATGGTTTCAAATTCCTGCATTACCCCTCTTACAATTCCACTCTTCCTCTAAAATAGCGTAATAATATTCATCCCACCATTCATTGCCTTTCGGAATACATTTTTTAAAAAATCCTTCTCTTCTCATTCCGATCTTCTCCATAACTCGGTATGAAGGAATATTCTCAGGTTGACACGTAGCTATAATCCTATGTAAGTTCATTTCTTTAAATCCATATTCCAAGATAGCTTGGGCTGCCTCAGAAGCATACCCTTTATTTTGATAATTGGGATTAAACACCCAACCAATTTCATATGTATGTTCACCAAAATACTTATAAAAGACAATATGGCCTATAAGAAAGTCTTCATCTATTAGTATCACAGGGAATTTTTCAGCGTTATCACCTTTGTTTTTATTTACAAATGCCTTTGCATCTTCTTCAGTAAAAACCCCTTCAGGTATATACTTCATTACATTACTATCAGATGTATACTCATATACTGCTTGCCAATCTTTGAATTCAAATTCACGTATCAATAACCTTTTTGTTGTTATGTGCATTAAAGCAACTCCCCTCTAATATACTTAATCTTTATTTCAATATGAAGACAACAATAACCTCTTTAAAAAATGACTATCCTTATTCAACAACTCTTGATAGAACAACTCAAGGATTTCTGACTGTGAACAAGCAATGGAATATGATTCTCCAAAATAATCCCCCTATCCTTCTCTGAGGGGTAATATGGGGAATTTATGACAAAACTAAAGACGAAGTAAGATCATTTACTGTGGATGCAACTCGTAAGCCAGATTGCAAAGATAAAATATGTAAGAATTAAACAAACATCCTCTTACAATAAGTAAGAGGATGTTTGTTACCAACAAGATTGTTTAATTTAATTGGTATTCCTTTTTAAGCTTTTTAAGAAGTGAAATTTCAACTTCGTATTGGCTTCCATAAATTCTGCTTATTTTTTGCACTTCTTCCTTTGAGCCGAAGAAAATAACTTTAAAATCATCATTTACGTATTGAACTACAAAAAAATCATCAAAATCATCAAATGTATTTTTATTTATCGAAATAAAACCACTTGATTGAGCTGTTGTTTTTACACTAATCCGTCTGCCATCACTCACAACATCAAATCCATGCTGATTAGTTTGACGTGCCAGAGTGCCGTTGGTTTGGATTGCACAAATGAATTCACCGATTCTGCCAATTAAATGTCTCAATTCTGTAGGCTTACAGTTCAATACATTCATTTCATATCTCAGGATTTGGTTATATTCATTATAAAGGTTTACAAGTTGTTCTTTACTAATGATTTCGGCTTGATCATTTATTTGGTTATTAGTAACAGAAGCTTCTCGGAGTGATTTAACACCGTTTACCCATTCGCCTACGATAACTTCCTTATCTTTCCCATTTGATTTTCTGAAAATAAGTCCTGTATAAAGAGAGTTTTCACCTAAGTATTTGTAAGAACTTCTATTCATATATTCAAAGAGGTGCTTATTAAAAGAAATCCCCTTATTATACCGGTTATAACAATAATCTGATAAAATAATGCTATCCGGATTAGTTCCGTATTTTTCTTGAAGGGTTTTCTTTAATTCTTGAGGTGAAACCAACTCATTGATCTTATTTTTCAAAGCATCCTTAATTTGCTCGTAAATTGTCATTATACTTCCCTCAAATTGCAGTTTCTTTGGTTGTTGAAATTAGTCATAATTTTTTCTTTTGCCGAAGTGTTATTCTGAAACCAGTTTATAATACTCTTGGAGATTCGGATTTACTTCCCAATATTTCGTTCCATTAGAAGACACTAGCATATCAAACCATATCTCGAAATTAGAATTTAAGTTAATCGCATCTTCAATATCGTCAATTGAGTCTTGATATAACATATAACCTAATCCTTTTTTTGATTTGTTTGTGTCTATGACATACCTTCCATCAAAATGATATCCTATTAATAAGTATCCCTCTGGGAAATCTTGAACCTCATTATATTCAATGATTCCCTCTAAGCTAAGTATTTCAATGCCATCAAACATTTCCACCCCATTGTGTTGTAACAAAAACTCTTTATAGTCATTAGGGAAAGTAACACCTAATTCCTTTTCTAAGCCGCTAATTTCTTGAGGAGTTGCTGGATTTTTGAAATGAAAAGTAGCATCTTCCAAGACATAACCCCCATGATGAAACACAGGAAATGTACCATATTTAGTAACTGCTTTCTTAATACCATCTAGTGTCATGTGGACTAATTTTCCTTCTTCCATAAATGCTCCTCCTTAAATCATCCCATTAAATTTTCCCACACAGAAATTTAAAAGGGACATAAACTGTTTATAAAGAAACAATTTTATTCATAATTAAAGCAGCATTAGTGGTGAACAAAATGTAAGTATGATTTGCTGTTTTAATCACTACCCTATCCGTAGAGCCATAAGGAAACCCAATCCTTACTGCGCTTTTCTCCTCTCCCCCATAGTTTGGATCAAGAAATACATCATTGATTTCTTTGATTGGAATTTCAATTTTGGATAGCTGCCAATTGATAATTAAGTTTTCATTTGATTTTTCAACGTTGATTCCAAGCATAAAAACATTCCCCTTTTGACTATGAATTCAGTGAAACAAACACGCTTTAAAATTTAATAAATCCAAAAAGTAATACTTACGGGAAATATGACTATAAGCAAAAGAGCCCTTTCAGGCCCTTATTTTTCTTTTACCCTTGGTATGAATTTGTTACAAACTCTTTTGCTTTATTAGCAACAGCTTCCCAAGTGGCGGCAGCATGATCAAGATCCGCAGAAAGCTTATTGATATCCTCATTCTCAAACCCTTGGGCGAGTGAATAAAATTGATTTGCTATAGAATGCCAGATGCCTTCGATTTGTCCTATAAACTCCTTAGACTTTTCTGCTTGGGCTATTACATTAACCAGGTCTATATTGATACTGTGAAGCATCCCCAAAACTTTTACTTCTAAAGAAAGTTGTGCATCCATATTGTTTAACATATTCAGAAAATGATCAATTTGTTGTTTAACTGATTGTATATCAGAACACTCTAATATTTCAGATACAATAAAACCAAATAGAGGCCCTAGATCAAAGCTGAATTTTACTTTCTCATTAATATCATGACCTTCAACAAATATACCCAATAATTTTTTTAATTCTAAAAACATATTTATTGAATCATGTATCTCACTCTCATCATTATACTGTGAATCTAAATATGCGACTTCTTTTTCTAAAGAATTATTCAATTGTCTAACACCTATACAGTCGTTACTACCTTGAAGGAGGGAATTTAATTGGTTTTGAACCTCTTTTATAGACTGTTGTTGTTGATTGAGTTCTCCAGCAAGCATTGAACAGGAAGACTGAAATTGCTTCGCAGCCTCTTGTCTTCCTTGTTCATTGCTATCGATAGACATTATTTGTAATAATTTTATATCCCTATTTATTGTTCTAGTTGCAAAAGCTCCAATATTATTAATATCGTTAACCATATTAAGAACACTGCTGAATAAATTCTCCATCCACCAGTTACACAACTGTTTATATTCATTAAAAACATTATATATTTTTTGAAAATCTTGAGGAACTCCAACGTCATTCGGTATAGCCAGATAAGTTTTCATCTCTTCATTGCTCACAGGTAAACCCGATCCTGTAAGAATATCCGCTTGAGTATTTGCCCAGAATCTAGTAGATATTAAAAGCCCCTCTTTTTCTAAAAGGCCTTGAGGCCCATATGGAGATGTTGAATCTAAAACTTTTTCATATTTCATTTTTAATCCACCTTTCATATTTCCAACGCTATATTTAATATAACAAAAAAATTCAATTATTCATTATTTTTTTATTTTTTTCAAATCCTAGATATAAATGAAGAAACGTTTAAAAATTGACTGAGTTAAGAAAGAGATATCTGAATGGAGTGCCTAGTTCTCCTCCCTGCTTACCAACATAAAATGGACAAGGATCAAGGTAACTAAGCAAATGAACGTTGATTGAAAGTCCTTTGCGGCTTTCTTTTTTATTTCTCGAATTGTTTGTCATTGAGTAAAAATATTAGCGTTTCTTCAATTTCTTTTTCTAAGTCATTATTATTTAAATCGAATAATGTTCCATAACCTGTACCCTTATATCCACCGTAGTAATACCACAAATCCATTGTGAAACAGTCTAATTCTTCATCACAGACTATTGCAGGTTGATAGTAATTAATTGCTATTTGTGAACGGTATTCTTTTTCAAAACATCTCTCAGCTGTAAAATCATTTAGCACATCTCCATCTATGTCTCTACAAACTTTGATGCTGAGATTTGGTTTATCCTGAGCTTCAAAAACACCTGCATACTTATTCTGCAGCTTTTTCGATACTACTTCCCCCAGGCTCTCCAACTCAAATATCACTTGCTTTAATTCTTGATTTATATCCTTTTCTGGAATCTGTATATAACCCTCATCGAGTGGACTTTGATTTTTCTGTTTCTTGAGTAATTGACTTAAAGCTTTCCACACAGTATTGTCCTCCTATGATAGCTTCTTTAGACGTGCCTCTATGGAAATGGTCATTTGGTGATCAGCTTCACGGAATGCCTCAGCAAATGTTTCAATTCCGGTATCCTAGATACATGGCGTTCGATAATCATGCCCACAATTGCCCCAACTGTGTGGACCAGTTGCAACATTCTGCGATTCATTACCGACCTTGTCAAAGGGATGTTAAATAAAAAAAGAACCTTAATTTTCCCATTGGCTTATTGGCTTACTTTTGAAAATTTATAAATTATTATTATATTGAACAGTGTTGGTATGATGTATATAAGACCAGTTCCAAGTAGACCTATTATTGAACTAATAATTAATAATATGCTGAAGGCTATTTTATTATTTGTCTGGATTGAAGCAATCATGGTTATAATTCCCGCCAAAGCACCTAAAAACCATAAATTCCCCAAAGTGTAAGAGTCATCTATAACCGCAAACAGTTGAGCCAGTACAGAAAAAACCGCTCCTAATCCCCCGGAGAAGATAGTCAATTTTTTCATAGAAATCTCCTTTTTGAAAATTGATTTAGATTTCAACGTAATTATGGATTCATTTGGTTATGATGTCAATGATAAACATCTACCTTACTCATCTTATTATTGCTGGTAGAAGTATTGAACAATGGAATTATCACAGAATTTGTCGAATTATTTATGCGTATTGCTTCCTTAAGCGTGGAATTATTTCCCTAATTGAAAATTTAGTACATAGAATTATTAGTGACATAGACTAAAAGTTACCCTGCTTTTTAGCAGTGCCGCTCCATAATTTATTACCTATTAACATAAAAAATCCCCTGACACCTTTAGTGCCAAGGGATTGAAAAATTAATACTGAGACATATACTGTTCGCGTTCCCAAGGATGTACTTGCGTGCGGAACATATCCCATTCGATTTCTTTTGCTTCGATGAAGTGTTCGAATAGGTGCTCGCCCAGCGCTTTGACCATGACTTCGTTTGATTTGAATTCTTCTAGCGCTTCCGCAAGTGTTGCTGGAAGGTCAACGATTCCGTTTTCCATGCGCTCTTCTTTGCTCATCACATAGATGTTGCGGTCGATTGGAGCCGGCGCTTCCAGTTTGTTTTTGATTCCGTCTAATCCTGCAGCAAGCAATACGCTAAGTGCAAGGTATGGGTTTGCAGCTGGGTCTACACTGCGTACTTCAACACGTGTGCTGATGCCGCGAGAAGCCGGGATACGGATAAGCGGGCTTCTGTTTTGCGCGCTCCATGCTACATAACAAGGTGCTTCATAGCCAGGAACAAGACGTTTGTAAGAGTTTACTGTCGGGTTTGTTACTGCTGTAAAGCTTGTTGCGTGCTTCACGATACCTGCAATGAAGTGTTTCGCTGTTTCACTTAACTGAAGATCTGCGTTTTCGTCAAAGAATGCGTTAACACCATTTTTGAAGAGTGATAGATTGCAGTGCATACCTGAACCGTTCACACCGAACAATGGTTTTGGCATAAATGTCGCATGCAGGCCGTGTTTGCGGGCAATTGTTTTGACAACTAGTTTAAATGTTTGGATGTCATCACAAGAGCGGACTGCTCCAGCATATTTAAAGTCGATTTCATGCTGACCAGGTGCTACTTCGTGGTGAGACGCTTCGATTTCAAAGCCCATCTCTTCAAGCTCAAGTACGATATCGCGGCGGCAGTTTTCTCCTAAATCAGTTGGAGCTAAGTCGAAATACCCGCCTTTGTCGTTTAGTTCAAGCGTCGGCTCGCCTTTTTCGTCCAATTTGAATAAGAAGAATTCAGGCTCAGGCCCAAGGTTAAAATCACTGAAGCCGAGGTCTTCCATTTCTTTCAGAATCCGTTTTAAGTTGTTTCGCGGGTCACCTTCGAAAGGTGTGCCATCCGGATTGTAAATATCACAGATGAAACGTGCTACTTTACCTTTTTCAGCTGTCCATGGGAAGATAACAAATGTATTTAGATCTGGATACAGGTACATGTCTGACTCTTCGATACGAACGAATCCCTCAATAGAAGAACCGTCAAACATGACTTTATTATCAAGCGCTTTTCCAAGCTGGCTTACAGGAATCTCAACATTCTTGATTGTTCCAAGAATGTCAGTAAATTGAAGGCGGATATACTTCACGTTTTCTTCTTTTACTAATTTTTCGATATCTTCTCTAGTGTACTTTGCCATTTGGTAAAATTCCTCCTCTTAAAAGGTAAATGTATATAGCAAAACAGTTGCTAACGGATTAATGAAAGAAGCGGGACATGTCGCCTTGACGGAATGTATTCCCTCTTTGAAAACGGCCGGCTTGCATGAGCTCGTTTTTCAGGAGCTGTCTCAGTTCGTCATCGGACAGATCATGTTTCATTGGTTTTTTCGTCTTCTCGTTTTGTTTTTGTTCTGGCTCGGCTTCGGCTTTCGCCAGAATCTGTTTAATTCCTGCCATGTTTACACCTTGTTCTATCAGGTGCTTGATTTCTAACAGTTTATCTACATCATGAAATGAAAATAATCGTCTATTTCCTTCACTTCTGGCTGGAAATATCAGTCCATTTTCCTCATAATATCGAATTTGTCTTGCTGATAACTCAGTTAACTGCATGACAATTCCTATTGGAAATAAAGGCATTGAGCGGCGAATATTATCACTCATCTCAATTTCCTCCTTTTCTTAACTTAGTTTCATTATAGGTGATGTTATATTATGTGTCAATACGATGTAAGGATTCTTAACATCAAATCCAGAGAAATTTTTAAAAAATTTAAATTAATTGCTTTTCCATCAATGAATCCACTGCACTGCATATGGCATTCTTCACATGCGAATAGGTTAATCCTCCCTGAACATACGCTACATACGGCGGGCGGATAGGGCCATCAGCTGATAATTCGATGCTTGCTCCTTGAATAAACGTTCCTGCTGCCATAATGACATCATCCTCGTATCCAGGCATGTAGGCTGGATAAGGCGTCACATGAGCATTGATTGGCGATGCAAATTGAATAGCCTGGCAAAAAGCAATCATCTTTTCTCTGTCAGAAAACTCAACGGATTGTATTAAATCCGTTCTTTTCGCATCCCATTTCGGGTTTGAAGTGAAGCCGAGTTTTTCAAGGAATCTTGCTGTAAACACCGCTCCCTTTAAACTTTGAGACACAACGTGAGGCGCCAAAAAGAAGCCTTGGTACATTTCTTGGAGCGAGTAAAGAGATGCCCCCGCTTCTCTGCCGATACCGGGTGACGTCATACGGTATGAGCATGCTTCAATCCATTTCGCTTTTCCGACAAGGTAGCCGCCTGTTTTCGCAAGGCCGCCGCCCGGATTTTTTATGAGAGATCCCGCCATCAGATCGGCTCCAACATGGCAAGGCTCAAGCTCTTCCACAAATTCTCCGTAACAGTTGTCCACAAAGACGATCAGGTTTTCATTGATTTCTTTTACAAAACGTATCATTTCTTTTATTTCACTAATTAAGAAAGAAGGGCGATTCGCATATCCTTTTGAGCGCTGAATGCCGATTACTTTGGTTTTCGGATTGATCGCAGCGGCGACTGCATCATAGTCTATCTTTCCATCTTTCGTCAGATCAACCGCATTATAGCCGATTTGAAAATCCTTTAGCGATCCAGCGTTTTCTCCACCCCTGACGCCCACAATTTCCTCTAGCGTATCATACGGCTTGCCCGTGATATAAAGGAGCTCGTCCCCCGGTCTGAGGACACCGAACAAAGCAATTGAGATGGCATGTGTGCCTGAAATGATTTGCGGCCTTACAAGCCCCGCTTCTCCGCCAAACACATCCGCATATATGCTTTCAAGCGTGTCTCTTCCGATATCATCATAGCCGTATCCAGTAGACGGCGTGAAATGAGTGTCGCTTACTTTGTGTTTTCTATAGCTTTGAAGCACTCTCCACTCATTTCGCTCGCTGATTTCTTCTATTTGTTTATGAATGCCGGCAATGTCCGCTTCCACTTCCATTGCCGTTTTCTTCAATAATTCTCCGTGTGTTAATGTGTCAAACATGTCTTTATATTTCCTTCCTACATATACTTCTTTAATTCACCGATGATACTTTGCTCTTCTTGGACATAGCCGGATATGTCATACTGTTCATTTTCTTCATTAAAATAGAAGCGGTCTACCATCGTTTCCGATTTGATTCTGGAAAGGAGCTTCCCTTCACTTGCCGGCACATGTGCTTCAAAAGACGTTAACAGTTCTTGGCGCAAATAGCGCTGAATCGCTTCTTTAAAGATTTCAGCGTCGTCCTCAAATTTCGCACTGACCATAATGTGATCCCTTCCGGCGGACGGTATAAAATCAGGCAGTTTTTGATCACGTTTATTGTAAGCCGTCAGCATCGGGATATCATCTGCTTCAAGCTCCTCAAGCAGCCGAAGCACTGTTTTTTCATGTCCCGCATAATCCTCATTTGAAGAATCAATTAAATGCAGAATTAAATCCGCTTCTTTTACTTCCTCAAGCGTTGAGCGGAATGCAGCAATCAATGTCGTCGGAAGATCCTGAATAAATCCTACTGTATCTGATAGAAGAACACTGTAGCCGCTTGGCAGGACCATTTTTCTGGTCATCGGATCGAGCGTGGCAAACAGGAGGTCTTCTTCATAGCTGTCAGCACTCGTCAGACGGTTGAACCATGTTGATTTCCCTGCGTTTGTATAGCCGACAAGCGCAATTTGAAGCACACCGTTTTTCTTTCTTCTTTCACGGTATCGGCTTCTATGGCGAATGACAGTGGAAAGCTGTGTGTTGATTTCATGAATGCGATTTCTGATATGGCGGCGGTCGGTTTCCAGTTTCGTTTCCCCGGGACCTCTTGCCCCAATTCCACCGCCTTGCCGGGAAAGGTTGATCCCTTGTCCCGTCAGACGCGGCAGTGCATATTGCAGCTGAGCCAGCTCAATTTGAAGTTTGCCTTCTCTCGTTCTCGCCCGCTTTGCAAAAATATCTAATATCAATTGCGTGCGGTCAATCATCTTCACTTCAATTGCTGTTGCCAATGACTTCAACTGACTTGGCGACAGTTCATCATTAAAGATGAGGAGATCAGCTTCAAGCTCTTCCACGAGTGCCTTCAGCTCTTCTACCTTCCCTTTTCCTATATATGTAGCGGCGTCAGCCCTGTTCCGTTTTTGTGTGACGCTGGTCAGTACTTTTCCGTCTGCTGTTTTCGTCAGAGATGCTAGCTCTTCCATAGAATTTTCAAAATGCTCATCCGTGATATGCGGCAGCTGACATCCGACTAAAATGGCTTTCTCCTGAATCGTTTCTTGTTCGTTCAAATGGATGTTCCTTTCTTTTGCATATTGGGCAGTAGTATTATCATACCAAACCCTGCATGTGTATACCACAAATCGATTGCTTTGAAAAGCGGAAATACGAGCAAAAAACAGACCTCTCAAAAACTGAGAGGTCTATGCAGATCCAGATGCTTCTTCTTTAATGGAAAGATCTTGGCTTTTGATGGTCATCAAGTCGCTTTTTAAGTATTGGTCCCCCATTAAAAGCCTCATGGCTTGTGCTCTGATCGATTTTTCGATCACATTTCTGACAAAACGTCCATTGCTGAATTTAATGGGACTTGTCGTGCTTTTCACTGTCATTAAGTAATCTTTCAATTTCCATTCCGCTTCTTGACTGAGCTGGTATTCCCTTTCATCGATCATTCGTTTCGCAATCTCCATGAGCTGGGTCACAGAGTAATCCGGAAAATCAATGGAGATGGGAAATCTTGATTGGAGTCCGGGATTTAACGAGAGAAAATGATCCATTTCCCGTGAATATCCGGCGAGTATCAAAATAAACTCATGCTGTTTGTCTTCCATATGCTTGAATATGGTTTAGTCTTTTATGCGAGTTTATAAACTCCCCTCCCTGCTCGCCGTTAAGAAAATCCACATGGCTGTTTTCATTATTAAGTGAAGAACTTTTCCATACAACTTCCATGTGATCATCATCAAACAGAGTTACTTTTTCAATGAAGAAATCAAGGAATTGCCGTTTTTCTTCTATTGTAATTTCATTTTTAATCATTTTAGAGAACGAGCCAATATAATCGATCATTTTTTGTTTTTTGTCTTCAGTTTGTTTATTTGCAGCCAATTGTGAATTAATTATTTTAATCTCATTCTCAATATGCTCTTTGTTCTGTTCCAATGGCTGAGACAGTTGGTCGAACATACTTTCTTTAATTTTCCCTTTCCCAAAAAGAATCACATAATTTGCAATTTCTTCATCTATCTCACCGAGTTGTTTTTCTAGTCGACTTGCTTTTGCTTTGAGTTCATCGATTTTCTTTTGATCAGACGCTTCCTCTAAAAATGATTCTAGAAATTTCTCTGGATTCTTCATGAGTTTTATAAACCAGTTCCAAAAAACTTCATCAACGATATCGACTCTCCAGTTCTTACCTTCACACGAAACAACTTTCTTGCCATTTTGATATCCTTTTGCAGTCTTTGCTCTACAAGAATAATACTTATATACGCCTGATTTAGTTTTAGAAGTTATTCCTGAGCCACATGCCCCTCCACAACGGCCGCATTTCGCCTTGTTTTTCAGCAAATAGTCTTTAGTAGCTCGACTTCTTCCCTTAAAGTTGCTCTTCAATCGCTCAATGATTTGCTCTCGTGTAGCTTTATCCCACATTGGAGGAATCTTTATCAATATCCATTCGTCTTTGTTTGTCGGCACCTGTTTCTTCTTACCGTTAATTTGAACAACTTTTGACTTTCCATAATAAAAATCACCTGTGTAATCTTCATTCTGCAACATTCTACTTACAGTTGCCTGATACCAAGTCTTTCCGTTAGGAGCAGCAACTCCCCTTCTTGAAAGTTCTTTAGCAATTTCATTCGAGGACATTTTTTTGTTTAAGAGCATATCCTTCATTTCAAGCAAAATTTCTTTTTCTTCTTCGTTATACTCAGGAAGATCTGTCACTGTATTAAATTTGTACCCATACAACCTTTTAAATGAAGGAAATTCACCTTTCTTCGCTTTAGCCAATCTTCCTCGCTTTGAGTTAGCATGAATTTTCGCCTTATTGTACTGTGCAATTGAACCTTGAATGTTGTACATCAGCATTGATTCAGGATCATGAGGATTTACTTCAAATTCAATAAACTCGATATCAACACCCATACCCCATATTCTTCTTGATACCACACCCTGTAAGGTGTTATCTCTAGTTAGACGATCTGGGTGTAATACTATGAATTTTTTTCCTAGTCCTTTTTCTAATAAATATAAGGCGTGATTAAGAGCTGGCCGGTTTGGATCATCTCCCATGCCCCCCGGTTCAACTAACGCAATTATTTCGCTTTCCTTGTATCCAAATTTAGAGATTGCTCTTTCTTTACACCTTTCTATTTGTGACTCAATTGAAAAACCCTTATTAGCTTGATCTGTTGTTGATACTCTGGCATAAATCAATGCATTAATTTTGCCAATCAAATGCATTATATTGTCCGTACTTAGCTTTTGATCTCCCTTTAATATAAGCAATAGATCATAACCTCCATATTGCTTTATCTTTTATGTCTGTATATAAGCACAAGTATACCATGGGAAAAACAGGTATACTTGTTTTACCTTATGCTTTTTTATACTTGTACATTAATGTAGCTGCAAAATCATAAAATTCTTTAGTTGATATCACCTCTTCAACCCAATTTTCTACATCCTGATTAATAACTGTGGTTACCTTATAGTTTTCTGCGCATTCTCTTCTTTTGCTCATTGATGCACCACTCCCATAGATGACTTGTCATCAATGTATGAATTAAGTGGTTTGTCCAATAACTTGGATTTCTTTATCAATTCATCGCAAAGTTTGTTTAGATAATATGTATAATTCACTTTCTTTTTCATCCAGCGCACTTCTGTACCGATCTCTTCACAAATTGCTATCGGGATACTGGACTTGTTAACTTTATTATTATATGTGTGTTCTAACTGCTTTTCGGCTATGTTTTTGTATTTCAAAAATTCATCAATATGTACGAAATAAACCTTGTTCTCAGGCTCTCTAAACTGAAACAGAAAACCAGGAATTATGTTTGGGTACTGTGCTGCCTCTTTTAAATGTTTAATCTGCTGCCCTTTTATGATCTTCTCACTGAAGGAAATGGACTTGTTCTTTGTCGACTTAAGCTCAAAGGGAAATAAGTATCCGTTAAAATGCAAGAAACAGTCATATTTGTTTTTCGATACTGCTGCCCCTCTTTTCAAGAACATTGGATTAACATCTTTAATTCGGTAAAAGAACAACTTCTGATCCGCTGCAGATTTTTCAATGTTCGCTTCAAAAACTTTCCCTTGATTGTTTGCTCCCAATCAATCACTCTCCTAATCTAAATCTATATTGAAGGTAAAATATGGTTGTGTTAATATAACTCTTGTATTAGTCTTGAATGTTGGAAAGGTGGTCAAAATGAGCCTTTATTTAATTCCGGCGCTCGTTATTTCACTTTGTCTTAATGTTGTTTTATACATTCAATTAGCAAAGAATAAAACTGCTGAATCCACTAAAATAGGATGGAAAGAAAGGATTGGACTTAACAATCCCTTAACAGCTTTGATCTGGGCTTTTCTTTGCATTTCAATAGTGTTAAGTATCTTTGGCTTATTAGTTGGGCTTTTCAATTTATAAACCCCTTAACTTATCCACTAATTTTATTTTTATCCTAAATAAAAGACCGATTTTATTTTAAATAATGCCCATTAACACCTTATCTGCTGGGGTTTGTAATAAAGTATCATTTTGTGATAAATACTCATACAACCAGTCTTCTATTAAATAAACGTGTTTTTTACAATCAGAATTACTTTCCTTTACTTTTTCAATTATCTTTTTGCTCTCTAGCATTTGAACGGCACTTCTTTCTGAATCATGAGAATAATATTTTGTTTTATACCAAATGAATCCATTCAAGACATCTTTTTCTCCACGTGTTAATGTTTTTAAATATTTAATCTTTCCTTTTTTAATTCTGATCAATTTTATTTTTAGCAAAACGAAATCAATGATTTTAAAAAACAAAAAAGAAAACAGCATACTGATCGACATTGCGACTAAAATGCCAAAAACAAATAATGCGTTATTATCCGTAAAGTTTTTCACTTGAAAAATATTAGTCACCCAGAGTCCTGATAATCCCCAAATTAGTAACCCGAACGACTGCCTAGGGGTACTATTTAACACTAATTCAAAAGTTTTGTTTACCAAGTTTTTTATCCTCCTTTTCTGAATGAAATCAACATGTTAAACAATCGCTTTTAAATCACGCTTGTATATTCTCTCGTAGCCCTTTACTTTATCACATAACTCATAAAATCCAATTTCATCGAATACCTCTTGTATCTCTTCTCTTGTTTCTAAATTCCATCCCAATTTCGGATCATTTTCATATTCACTGTCATCATTTAAAATAATTCTTAACATTGAATCATCACCTCTGTATAAAATTAAAATTTTAATTCCTCTTACCTTAGTTTAATAACATCAACTTTTGGTATGTCTCTTAACCTTGATACGTTATCGTGATAAATAACTCCAACAGTTTCACCTTGAAATTGCTTATCAATGAAATCTTCAACCTTCTTGAGTGCCACTCTAAAATTTCCTTTACGCAAAAAGCGGAATTCGATTTGTCTTGAACTTACAGTTAGAAATAAACCGATGTCTTCCTGTACCCCAGAGGAGAATCCCAATACTGGTTTACCCAATTGCATCTTGAAGTCAATTTCACAAAGTTTAATTAACATTCTTAAGGGAAACTTCTTGCTAAGAACTAATGAAAATGAATGTGACAATGTGTATCCCCCTATCTAAACCTATAATTAATTCCATGCTAATTTATGCTCCATGGCCAATAGACATTAAAATCACCCTCTCTTTGTAAAAACGTGTATAATCCCTGAAAAAGTCTCCATAATATGATTCAAACAAGCTTGTTTTCATTACACTTTAGGAGATGAATAAGATGGCTCAACAAAGTAGATCAAGATCAAACAACAATAATGATTTACTAATTCCTCAAGCAGCTTCAGCTATTGAACAAATGAAACTTGAAATAGCTTCTGAGTTTGGTGTTCAATTAGGCGCTGAAACTACTTCTCGTGCAAACGGTTCAGTTGGTGGAGAAATCACTAAACGTTTAGTTCGCTTAGCTCAACAGAATATGGGCGGTCAATTTCATTAATTTATGAGGGGAATTATTCCCCTCTCTTTTTTAAGTCTCTTCTCTAAATCCATACAGAACTAATGGTATTGTTTCCACCTCTTTTTATGTCACTAACTACTATTATTAAGCTCCTCGACTTGCACTGTGTAATGTCTGTACCATTTTATTGCCTCCTTTGATTAGCCACTCGATAAATTGTATTCTCTTTAAAATACAGATTTCATTTAGAATAAAGTCTAAAATACCTCTGCAGATCGACTTTAGTCATGCACAGTTACCTCTGTCGCCATCTCCGGACGCTGACGGAGACAGATGTAACTTCAGATAATTTGGCTCTTTGATGATCAATAATGTAGGTTCCTTGGCGACGACTTTACTGCCTTCTCTGGCTGCCATAAACGTTCCTCTAGTGTCGTACAAACCGGAGTCGTTACCGTATTCTCATCTCCAGGTATAACAACAACGTCTTGATTTGTTTTTGCATATTGAACTACGAATCTATAAGAATATGCTCCGCCAATAACGATATCTCCAAAACGAGATTTATAACCGAAATATTTATCATCCTTCTTTTCAAATACCGTATTCGCATTATTGATTACCGTTTGATTTACGTTTTCCATTCCGTCAGCCTCCTCGTTTTTAACTTCATCGACGATGACTTCGTATTCCCTTGATATTACACAATTAGAGTGCTCTTTTACGGTAATCGTACCGTAGATGTCTACTACGCTTCGTACCGTGTAGATATCGCCATTCTTATAGTGGCCTGATGACAATAGTACTTCCGTAATTAACACGCGCTCGTCGACTTTGGGGCGACGATTTTCTGTTACGATGACTTCGACGTCCTTTTTTCGGACGTACACCACCCCATCAGAACCATCGATTTTATACGAATCCTCCCACGTCCCTAACAAAGGAAAAATCTGACCGGTCATATCACCGTATTTACTAAAATTCCTTATAATACGGACATACTTTTTCGATTCCATTCCATCAACTCCTCAGATTTCATTTAATTGCTGTTTCAAATCAAAGAATTCATCATGAAGAACTTTAAATTTATCCTTATTTATGTATGCTTTTTCGTTAACCAGTTCAAATAGATTCAAATACTTTCTTTTATTTCTTCTAATAATTCGTAAAGCAATCGTGCAGCTAACCCATTCTTCATCTTCCAATTGGGTTAAGACTTCGCTTAATTCGAATAACAATTTAAGCTTCTCTTTGTTTTGCTGAGTTTCAAGTCTTAAAAGATCCCTCTGTTTTTCAAGCAGAGTTGTTTCAATTTGGTATTTCTTTTTCTCCAAGGCTGTTATCTTTTCATTTGCGTTATGTATTTTGTCTCCTACCTCCAATGAATCACCTCCTTAAAGTTTGAATAAAATAATAGTTTTATTAAAATGCATATTTTTTGTTTTTGTAATTTAAATAAAAAACTTTTATTTCATTATTCTTCTGTTATCATATTATACATATTTTTTAACTTTGTCTATAATTATTTTCAAAAGTTAGGAAGGAATAATTGCATTTGTTCTTTTCATCGGCTTCATTATGTTGTTTATTAGCCACTTTCCAATGATCATCTAACATTGGAAAATATGAATCTGCTTCTTTTGAGACTGAGTCAACAATTGTCAAATACACTTTATCAGCGTAGGGCAAGAATGCTTTGTATATCATACTTCCCCCTATCACCATCACTTCCTCATCAGTGTTAACTTGACCTTGAATGAGCTTTAAGACCTCCTCAATTGAATGATACACAAATGACGAATAATCTGGCTTAAAGTTCTGATCCCTAGTAAGTATAATATTCCTTCTATTCTGCAGAGGCTTACCTGTCATACCGATAATTGATTCGTATGTTGATCTTCCTTGAATACATATTTTCCCCTCAGTTTTTTCTTTGAAGTGTTTCATGTCAGCAGGCAAATGATTCAGTAATTTGTTTTGATATCCAATGGCCAGATTTTTATCACAGCAAGCAATCAGAGATAGCATTAAACCGCTACCTCAAATAAAAGCTTGTCCCCATGTTTATAGTTGATTAATTTGAAATCATCAATTGTAAAATCATAAAAATCTTTCACTTCAGGATTGATCCATAGTTCAGGTGCTTCAAACTGATCCCTTTCCATTTGGATTTTCAAATTGTCTACATGACGTGTGTACACATGGCAATCCCCAATGTTAAAGATATATTCACCAAGCTCATAACCAGTCACTTGAGCAATCATGCGCTGCAACAAATTGTACTGGAATACATTGAATGGATTCCCCAACGCCATATCATTGCTCCGTGCTCTTACCTCCAGATGGAGTTTCCCTTGTTTAACGTACCATTGCGTCTCGTATACACATGGTGTTAAGGCCATTGAGTCTAATTCATCAGGATTCCACAGCATTGTAATGTGTCTGCGTGAAGATGGATTGTTCTTCAATTGATGAAGAAGATAGTCTACCTGATCCACTTTTTCTCCATTTAGACTTCTGTTTTTCTTCCCCAACTGAAATCCATATGCATGTCCGATGGTGCCGTCTTCTTGTTTCCATTGATCCCAAATATGTACGCCCATCTTGTTTAAATCATTAACATCGTTCGATTTCAGCTGCCAAATCCAGAGCAACTCTTTAATCGCTGTTTTCCAGGCAACTTTTTTTGTCGTTAAAATCGGAACCTCTGAGTTGTCGAATCTCATTTGCTTACTAATCACGCTTAGTGTATGAGCAGGTGTTCCATCTGATTCCCACTTGGTTCTTACATCAAACTCTTCGTCTAAGATTCCGTTATTGATGATATCCTTTATAATTGAATTGTATTGTTTATCGAATTGAGTCATGATTCTCAGTCCTTTTGGAAATAGTATTTGAAAAAGCAAAGCATTAATTAAATATTTTATACGAAAATATCTGCAAAATAAAATACAACAAAAAGAAAATTCCCACAAACAAATAACAAGTAAAAATATGTATTTTGCTTAGTTTTTTCACCGTCTAATACATCTAAAACTTTAAACATACTAAGGACAACATAAATAAGTGAAACTGCTGTCCAAGCAAGCATTAGAATGTTATCATGCATAATTAATCCGATATAAGCCAAAGGGACAATGAAAGATATCCCCTTGAGTAAAGTAAACAGGTAAATCAAATTCTTATTTCGTTTCATATTTTCTAATGATGAATTATCGACCACATTCTTTACTTTTCTATACGCATTACCTTCTCCTCGAACAATCAATCTGACCTCATTAATGTTTAATGCAATTAGATAAGCTGCTAGAAATAAAGTTACATATGTTATAATAAACATCTCCTTATTTTATATTTGTCTTTTGATTTATTACTACTCTAATCAAGTGATAATTAAGCATTTAGGCGAGTCATGGAAATCATAATCCCCTACTTTAAATAAATTAGTCGGTCTTGATCTATTCACTCGGCTATGCTGGTCAGAGTTCCTCATTAATAAATCATCTTGCAGCATATTCTTATATCCATGTAAATTAATCAATTCATTTATTTCTTCGGGCGTACCCTCAAATTCAATACCATTAATATTTGATTTCATCCAAAAAGCTCCCCTTTAATTCATTCACTTGATCAGCAATGTTTTCTTTAATTGTATATGGCAACTGATCGATCCCTTTTCCAATTCGTTTCTGACCAGTTTTCCTGATTTTTGTTGTCATCTCTTTAAAACACTCTAAAGCAGTATCTGCAATTTCATCATATAGCCCCTGAATTTTCACTAATACACTTAAATACTCTTCGTCACCTTCTTCAAATAGTGCCAACCCTTCTTCAAGTTTATTGATCTTTTCAATACTCTTTATTATTTTATTTTTATCCTTAAACAATTAATCACCCACCCAGTTTATTTTGGTCATGCATCTTCATGAAGTTAGCTGCTGCCTTCTTGTATCTCAGGTCTTTCTCGTACTCAGCAACTTGTCTCATATGTTCAATAAATTCATCTTCAAGTCCTTGCAACTGAAGAAATCCAAAGCAAAGACCATTCCTATAAAGCATGTCGTCATATTTTGCTTGTAAAGCTCTTTCTTTGCTGTTAATGATCTCTTTCCTCCTTAAATATTAGATAAAAAAATCTGTGCCATCTCCTTTTCTCTAAATATGTTAAAATGAACCAAAAAGGAAATTGTGGTGTATTTATGCTAGACTCAGCTTTTTTCTTGCAATACTTTATGGTTCTTTATTTTTGCTTCATATTTTATAGACTCATTAGACGATTCCTTTACAAAAAAGGTCGGCTGCCAGTACATAAACATATCGTTATCCTCTGTTTATTGGTTTACTTTTTCAACTTGATAAGTGTTACACTTTTCCCTATGCCAATAGATGCTAATTTAATTAAGGATATGAAGGATGACACTTATATCCCTTTTGTATCAGGAAATAACTTTATCCCGTTTTACTTTTTTGTAGACGTTTACCATGAAGGACTGCAATATTATGTAATTAGATCACTTGGAGGAAACCTAATATTATTACTGCCAATTGGCTTGTTGTTTCCTTTTTTATTCGCGAAGTTAAATAACGTAAAAAGGATTTTGCTAACTGGATTTTTCATATCTCTATTTATTGAACTTATACAGCTTTCGTTTTCAGTGTATATAGGATCGATTTACAGAAGTTTTGATGTAGATGATTTAATACTTAACACCTTAGGTACTTTAATAGGGTATTGGTTCTTTTACATTTTAAGAATGCTCTATGAAAAATTGAGTTATCGTATTAAAAATAACTCGTCATCAATAAACATTGAATAATTTATGCATTCTCTCATATGATAATATGTACCTTGGCTGAAACCTCCATTGTTCAGATCACAGCATGAATACAGCCAAGGTTTTTAATTTTACTTACTTCGCCCCCGTTGAACCGTGTCCGCCACGATCTTCATTCCCCAAATGCTCAACCTCTACCAATTCAACTTCCGGCATTTTCTTCATAATTCTAAATTGACAAATCCGATCTCCCTTTTTAATCTCAGTATCACGTAATGCATAAGCAGGGAAGAACCAGAAATCGTTGTCTCCCTTATATGACTCATCGATTACACCCATTGAATTTGTTTGAATAACGCCAAAGTTTTTATATGTACTGGAACGAGGAACGACATGTGCTTCGTAACCTTCAGGTAGCTCCATTGCAACACCTAATGGGATAAGCTTAAATTCATCTTTTTTGATTGTTACATCTTCAGCTGCACGAAGATCAATCCAATCACCTTGCTCCATTTTGTTAATTCTTGTTTGTGTTTCATCTAAGTATTTGATTTTAATTTGCATTATGTAATAACCCCTTTTGTTTTTGGTATGTAAGTTCTTGTATTGCATTCTTCAGTTAAACAAACTGTTCATTATTGTTCGAACTTTGCCCTCAACTCTTCATATAGTTTACGATCATGTTCTTCTTTCTCTTTGAGATACTTTTCCCTTTTTGCCTCTTGCTTCTTTTTCAACTCATTCTCATACTCTTCCCACTCTGTTTCATCGATCACACCTTTTTCATGTAATTCTCTTTTCAGAGGGTGTAATATCTTCTTTGCTTCATAAGCGTATAAAATTCTTGTCTCATAGTCATCATCCCAACCAGCTTGTTGACAAGTCATAAACACGCCTCCATCCTTAGTAATAATTGTTGTTTGCTCACAAAACTGATTTGCCCAAACATAAGCAACTTCTTTACCAATTAATCCTTCTTGAGTTTCAATGAAATACATTTATTAGCTCCTTTTAATTTAAATTTGATTAAAATTACCCTTTTATCGTAATTCCTGTAGTAACTCATCAAGTTCATTAGGCTTAAAACCAACACTTCGGTTTACTTCTTCTCCTTGATCATTCAGCAAAATGGTTACCGGTACTCCCATAACGCCAAATCTAGACGCTACTTCTGGTTCCTGTGTAACGTCAACTGTCTCAAATTGAATATCTGCTTGTTCTAAGTAATTGGACACCATTTTACATGGATTACAATTAGGCTGCTCTAATTTAATTAATCTCATCGAATACATCCTCTCTCGGTAAAAATGAAATCTGAATCCCTTAATGGTTCAACCGTTGCTTTTTTGTACCCATTTCCTTTAGTTGAAAAGAAGTCATGAGATTTGGTCTTAGTGCTCAATCCATTAATAACAATTGGGTTAACGTCTTCTTCCTCAAACAGATGATCGAATCCCAGGTTGTTTAAAGCTTTATTAGCATTGTATCTGATGAATTTCTTAACATCAGGAGCTAAGCCAACTTGATCATAGACATCTTCTGTATACTCCAATTCATTTTCGTAAAGCTCCTGCAGTAAGTTTAAAGCCCATTCGTATAATTCCTTTTGCTTCTGTGGTGTTTGCTTCTTATAAATCTCCTGAGCTAACAATCCGACATATACGCCGTGTATCGCCTCATCACGGATAATAAGGTTAATGATTTCACCGCTTTGCATCAGTTTTCCTTGTCCGTAAAAGTAAAGTGGATAATAAAACCCTGAGTAGAAAAGAAAACTCTCTAGGAACACAGAAGCAACCATTCCTTTGAATAATGAAATGTCATCGTTTTTTTGAATTGACTTATAGATTGAAACAATTATTCCCGCTTTCTTTTGCAAAAATTTATTGTTTTTCACCCATTCGAAGACTTCATTGATCTGCTCGGTTGGAGCTAATGTAAGAAAGATGTTGCTGTACGACTTCGCATGGACAGCGTTCTCCATCATGGCCATGAAATTTAAAACTGCCTTTCTTTGATGTCCATCTACATGTTCAGCAATTATAGGCATCCCCGTATTCCCCTGCTCTGTATCAAGAAGCGTAAGTCCGGCCAGTACCTTCATATAAGTGTCCTGCTCATTTTTCCCAAGGTACTTCCATGTGAGGAGATCGCCGTTTAAAGCAATCTCTTCCGGAAGCCAGAACTGTTTCACGTTTTGGTTATAGAACATTTGGGTAAAATCGTCTTCATGCTTTGACCAGTTTGCAGCTGTGTAGATTGTGTTTGGCTTCGGCAATTATTCGTCCTCCTTTTTAAATCCAGTAGACTTCCTCTGCTACCTTTCTAGTATAAATCGCGTCTTCTTTATTTCTGAAATATCCTAAATATTTTGTTTTCTTATTAACATCTATCCTCGCTTCCCATTTCTTTAATCTACCATTCCAATAGACTCCTCTCTGTCCGCTTGTATTATTTGAAGGAACTCCTCTGTTTTGACTATTCTGAGCTGCCGTAACCACACGCAACGCCCATCTGCAATTATCTAAAGTATCTTGTAAAATATGATCTACCTGAACTTTTGAATCATTAACACCCATAATCCAACGATGTAATCGAACTTTTCTCCATGATCCATCCGTATTTCTTTTGTTACCTTTCACGTAGAAATTCTTTATACAATTATCCCAACTCGCATGCCACCAACCTTCTATCTCTTTTGCCTTTTCTAAGTCGTTTGTGGAAATCAAGGTTTCCAAAGACCCGTACTTCTTGCTTTCAATGAATATTGCGGTTGTATCGCCTCGAATTTCATATTGATTTTTCATAGTGAGATACCTTTTAAACTACACACGATAGGCATCCTTCTTGAGTTGTATCTTTTGTTCTAGCATAGTAGAGAGTTTTAATTCCTCGATGGTGAGCGTAGAGATCTATTCTATTCAGGTCTCTCGTTGTCATCGTATCTTTCAAGAACAAGGTAAATGAAATTCCCTGGTCAACATGCTGCTGAATCGTAGCAATAAGATCAACTACCTTGAACATGTCCATGTCATAAGCTTCTTTATAAAAGAACCAGTTCTGAGCTGATAAACCTGGCATCGGATAATAAGTCTTACTGTTACCGTAGGTACGTTCTTCAATTCGCTCCATAATTGGCATTACACCTGCTGTAGATGATTGGACATATGAGATGCTTCCCGTAGGTGCAATTGCCTGTCTATATGAATGGTACAGACCGTATTTCATTACATCCTCTTTAAGCTTCATCCAATCTTCAGTATTAGGAATATGCTGATCTCCAAATAGCTTTTTAACCTTTTCATATTGAGGGCTATAATCATTTGTTACGTACTTTTCGAAATACTCGCCTGATTTATAAGTCGAACCATCAAACTTGTAGTATGTCTCCCCTGTTTCTCGTGCAATTTCCATTGAACGTTGCAGAGAGTAGAAGTTAACCATCATAAAGTATGTATTAACAAAATCCTTAGCTTCTTCACTTTCATAAGCAATATTATTTTGAGCTAGAAATCCATGGAGGTTCATCTGCCCTAGACCAATTGATCTCATTAGTGTATTTGCTCTCGCAACTGCTGGAGCATTTACAATGTTTGTTTTCCTTGTGATAGTTGTCAGTGAGTCAATTGCTATTCTGACTGTTGAAGCAATTGATTGATTGCTCATTACATTTACAATGTTAATTGAGCCAAGATTACATGAGATATCTAAGCCAATTTCATCCTCTTTATCGTAATCCGTATAAACTGATACTTGTGACGATTGGAGGACTTCAGAACACAAATTTGAAAACTTCACTTTTGAAATATGTTCATTTGGATGCACTTTATTTACATTGTCAGCGAACATAATATACGGATAGCCAGATTCGCTTCTTAGAATGGCCAATTGCTCTAACAGCTTTCGAGTATTCCCTTTAGCTTTTCTAATCCTAGGGTTTTCAACAAGCTCATCATACATTTCATTGATGCTCATCTCATCAAGATACTGTCCATATTCCTTGTATACTGAGTGCGGATAGAACATGTAATAATCCTTGTCTTCCCTTGCAAGTTCAATAAATTTATCAGGAACAACTACACCAATAGACAGTGTTTTAACTCGGACATCTTCATCAGCACTTATTTTTTTGGTATCCAGGAAGTCTGTAATGTCTGGATGGAATACACTTAGATAAACTGCTCCCGATCCTTGCCTTTGTCCCATCTGATCTGCATATCTAAAAGCATTATCCAATAGTTTCATGACACCTACGACACCCTTAGTCGCATTCTCTACGTCTTTTATAGCTTCACCTTTAGCTCTTAATTTGTTTAGATTTAATGCTACTCCTCCACCTAGCTTAGAAAGCTGCATGGAGATATCAATGGCTCTAGAGATAGCATTCAAACTGTCATCCACTTCAAGTAAAAAGCAGCTTACCATTTCTCCTCTTCGCTTACGTCCAGCATTAAGGAAAGTAGGTGTTGCCGGCTGATACTCTTGTTTCATCATAGTATGTACTTCCTCAACTGCTTTCTCGTAATCCCCATCAGCACAATAGAGAGCTACAATTGAGACACGATCCTCGTACCTCTCCAGGATCTTTGTTTTATCATTTGTCTTCAATGCGTAGTCATTGTAGAACTTAAACGCACTCATAAAAGATGGGAATCTAAATTTGTAACTGTAAGCAATCTTATAAATTGATTTAATCTGTTCAAATGTGTATTGATCTAAGAATTCTTCTTCGTAATAATCATTTTTAATCAAGTAGTCCAGCTTCTCTTTTAGATCATGGAAAAAGACTGTGTTTTGATTTATGTAATCAACAAAGTAGCTATGAACGGCCTCTCTGTCCTTCTCAAATTGATACTTCCCATCTTTCTGAATCATGATCTCATTATTGAGCTTGATCCACTTTGGTATTGTGTTTGTCAATAAGTTGTACCTCCTGAATGAGCTTCTGTAAGTCTTGTTTCGTTCCACTAAGTTCAAACTTTAATAACAATGGTGTGTGGAACTTAGCTGAGAGCTTGTCTCCAGCTAAACCATAGTTATCACCCCAAACCTTGTTACCACTAACAACAACTCCTCTAATTTTATTTTTATTCTTTTTGATAAAATTCAAAGTCCTTTCAGGTACTTCCCCAAAGCCTATCGTATATGTAATATGTATGAACTCTTGAGTGATGATCGTATCATCAGTTATTTCAATTGCCTCAATGTCTAACTCTTGTTGCAACGCTTTTACAAACCTTCTTACATTGCCAGTTTTACTCTCATATGTAATGATCACTAATCGTTATATGCTCCTGTAATTAATCTTGTAGTTGCAGATTCAGCTTCATTTTCAACATGGTAATATGCTTCAGCTATTTCACTATTAATAGCTCCCATCTCAGCATAACCTTTGGCCATTTGAGCCTCATATGGAGACAACTCCTCTAATTCAACAGGGATATAGTTATCCTTTTGGCTTTGAGGAATAACCATTTGGTGTCCTTCTAAGTCAGTTGCAATAAGTTCTCCCTTAAATACTGTAAATGACTCACCATTTTGCATATGTATCTTCTTATTTTCTTTTGCTTCTTCCATAGTCACCAGATCATTACGCTTTACGTATAGCTGTCTAGCTGCCCCCATTTTACATCTCCTTATTATTTGTTTTTATTTTGAATAAAGCTGTGATTTTATCTAGATTTAATCCGTATCTTTTTGCCCTCCTTACTCTTTTTCAATCGTCCATCCGTTTAATCTTGCGTACTTTAATTTTCTTGAATATCTATGTTTCCACTCGTCCCACCTTTTCGTTTCCCCGAGCGTAGCGAATGGATCTTGTTTTTTCTGTTTTAAGAGAATATCACCAACCCATCTAGGAACTGACGGTTTATAGTTATTTTCCGACATCTATTCGTCCTCCAATTGTAAATTTCTGTATCTTCCTTTATTATTGTTTTGGCCAGCCCTCTCCAAGGAGCTTTTTAGCTTCATCAACATCTATGAATCTTTCAATTTTGTGTCTATAGTCATCGATCCATCGGTAAACACATACTGCATTTTCTTCAACTTTCATGACAGTGTACTGCTGCATAGGATCTTCTATAAGGTGAAGTTTCTGATCTTTATAAAATCCTTGAATCATTTAATGTCCTCCTCTTATTTTATTGAATTACTCTTACCTCATGTGGTACTCCACTTTCTTCTTGAGCATACACAGCATCATTATGAGCCTCAATAGCATCATCATAAGTATTAACAAGTGTTCCCATGCAATAAAGTCCATATTTTTTATTCATTTTCATCATCCTTTTAGTTTAATTTTTTGAATCTCTTAATCTCTTTACCATCAACAACCACTTTTCCAAGGAACATGTCTTTAGGTCTTGCCCAAAGAACTCCGTCATGGTCTTCATATGTAACCAGCTTTTCTTCTGTTTCAGTGTGAATAGCCTCTCCAATAACCTTGTAAATGCCACCTTTATAGTGTTTAAAATGACATCCGATAAAATCAAATGTGTCTATTGTAGCTTTCCTCCTTAAACTTCCTCTAAATGCAACACAAGAACATTTTTATATGGCTCTAATTGAATCTCATCCCTTGCTTCTTCACCATCAATCCTGAAGTTAACTGGTGTGTCGCCATAAAAGTCAAGTTGATCTTGTAATGCTTTAATTACATCACTTACTTTTGGGTTAATTAACTTGCCATTAATCTCATCATAAGCCACGGGCTTTCCTCCACTTTCTTTAAAATCATCCTTTTATCCAATTTCTTTATTTTCATCCTCAGTTAAATATTGAACAGTAAGTACAACCTTTGTTATTGGGGATTGAGAATTTTCAAACTCAACATTTGTTACTTTTAAAGCGAGGTAAAGGAATTCTTTATGTTGGTAAATAGATAAAAATAATGGGAAGGAACTTTTAAATCCTTTTTGAAGCTTTTTCAATTGACTATTGGTTAGATGAATAACTAATTTTTCATCCATTTCGGTTACAAAAATATCATTTAGCACTAAACATTCATCTGGCTCACACGGTAGCCACTTGTACAATCCCATATTATAAAATTTCAACTGTTCAATTTGCACTTTTATTTCCCCCTGTCAAATATCTTTAAAATAAAACTTTTATTTAGACTTATTGTCGTTTTGCAAAATGGTGTCAGCAGGTAAAGTTGTTACTTTCATTTCGCCGACTATTTCACCAGTTGATTTCTTTTTGAAAATAATCTTTGCAGCATTATCATTACTCACCTTGAGTGCCTCCTTAGATAAACAATGTGCTAACATACAGAACAATCAATACGAAAGCTGAATGAAGTAAAGACTTACCGGCTTTCTTGAAAATGTTCTCATCTTTTTCCTGATCTGACCGTTTTACACCTTTGACAAATACGTTGAGTAAAACACCAATAACAAATGCATGAGGTAAAGTGACATGGACATTTTGAATGTTGTATGTATCAATAAGCAAAGGATTTAACACGTGATTCAATCCGTAATAAACAATTAGTGACATAGTCAACGCTTCAACAAAAATAAGTAATCCAACTACAATTAACGAACCTGACCCAATAAAGAAACCGCTCCAAATATCTTTTGTATCCTTATTCAATAAAAATCTCTCCTTTAATTTTTAGTAATTAGTCTCTTCCACCAGGAAGTTTTTATCTGTCTTTGATTTTGAGTATCATTGTTTTTTGCTTTCTTATTATTGTGTTCTGCGCATTCCTTCAAGCTTTTTTCATCTACAATTGTCTTAATCACTCTGTCAGTTTGATATGTCCACTCATTATGTATGTTTCGCTGCCTGTCAGTCACTATGACATATTCATTAAGTCCAGGGATATAAACTTTACCTCCAACTTCTATAGGCTCAATATCTATATAACCCTCGAAGATTGGCTCAGTGTGAGTTACCTTACACACTGGCTGAGTAATCCACCTCTCTGTACCTGGGGCACGGTGTGAGTAATAACTTTCTTTCATAACCAATCCTTCAATCTTTGCTTTATGGCGTCCCACTTATTCACCTCCTTATAAGTCTCTTTAAAAATTGAATTTTATTTAGATTACTTCATAATGCGTTTGTGATATTCCATAATCATTTCCTTTGCAAAAAACCGTTCCAGTTTCTCGTGCAACCACCTCTTTAACTACCCATTCGCTTCCAACGGGATAGATAATGTGCCCCCAATAACCTTGCACTTCCTTTGTGACTCTAATTTTGTCTCCTTTTTTGGCACTCATATTGATTCTCTTCCACCCCATTATTTGTTTTGATTTGTCGTATACTGCGCTTGCCCGGGAAATTATGAATATTTCTTTGAGGTTTATTTCCCTTTTATAGATCCACCAACATCAGACCGTCTAACCCATACACCTTGTCTCTTTCAGTTAACTTTCCATTCTCTCTCATTATCTTCAATGCATTTTCTGCTTGTTTACGGTTTGAATAAATATGTGGGTGGTAACCATAAAGGTATTTCCCCTCACTCTTTGCAGCAATTACGAACATATTCATTTATCAACTCTCCTTATCTCTCTTAAATTTAGACAAAAACTTCATTTTTTCTTATATAGACTTAAATCCATGTCGAAATATATCGTTCCGCATATCATGTTCTATCTCCCTAAAGGAGGTGGAAATATGGGATTCTTCGGTGGATACTCTAACGGAAATAACGGTTACTCAAACGGTTATGGCAGCTCCTTCGCTTTGATCGTGGTGCTATTCATTTTGTTAATCATTGTTGGAGCTTCTTTCTTTGGTGGTTATCCAGAGGGTGTTCCAATCTAGTTTGGTATAAGCACCTCCCTGTTCGACAGACGCCATAAGAATTTTTTATGGCGTCTTTAATTTTGAAAACAAATCACGATAAAAGGAATATTTTATCCTCTTATTTTGTATTTGATATTTAATCCTAAATGTTCTAATGTCTTCTTAACACTTAAATTGCTGCATTCATTTTTCACTCTCTCGGAATAGCCCTTTGCACAACCTTCACAACAATTGAAGTCTTCGTAAGTTTTTTCATCGCTGATTCTAAGACAAATTGTTTTTCCGCTTATGTACTCTTTACAGATGTCACATATATGATTCATTAACACTCTCCTTCGCCTTTAATGTAAATTCATTATATACATATTATTTGTATTTGTCTATTGGTTTTTAAATAATTTCTTTAATATTTTTCAGCTTTGAAAAAACAGACATTATATCTTTATCACACCGCTCCCAAACACGCTTTTCTTCAGGCCTTAAAGTGTTTTCTAAATAAACATAGAGTTTATCTAATACTCCTTCGGCAGCATCAATGTCATCAATAACAAGATCTCTTACAATATCCTTAATGATATCCTCCCCTTATGAAAATATGGTTATTGCTTTTCCATTGTCATTTTTTATGTACGGAGAATGATTTCGGGCAAGATAGTTCCTTGACTTTCCTTCTCCCAGACTTACATTATAAATATCCCTTACCTCATGTACTTCGTATGCTTGTTCTTTTGCATGTTCAGGTGATAGCGCCTCAATAACTAGAGACGCATTTTCACCTTTGCTATCTTTACACCTTACATAATACTTTTTCAATAAACATCCCTTTATCCTTTCATTTTTTCTTGAAACAATTTAATGAATCAAGCCTTGATATGTATTTGGTTTAATATTGTGTAGAGTGATTAGGTTAGTTAACCGCTCGATTTCCTTACTCATCGCATAACATTGATCAACATAAAATTTCTTTGGCATAATCACAAACTGGCCATCTTTAAATCCTTCCGCACCGGCTTCTTGCATTGCTGCTGGAAAGATATCAATTAGACTCCCTTTTTTAAAGCTCTCAATATACTCATCTACTGAAATAGTGTGCAAAACCCTAGCTAATACTCCATTGGTCTTTTCATCGTTATGTACGTAAATACTTTGTGTATGTGGTTCAATAACTACAAAATCAAGAGCGTTTACCAAGTCAATTTTTTCTTGATCAGTTAGCATATTCACTCTCCTTTTAAATAAGATTTGAAAAACTCACTTAAGTTATCAGCCATAGCTGCAGCAACTTCAGAAAAGTATTTATGTCTTTTCTCCTCTGATTTCAAAAACTCAACTGTCGTTTCTGCAATTTCTTTAATCCTGTCTTCTTTGATATTTCCATTCCTAACACGCTCTTTAATCTCCTCTGTCTCTCTTTTTAAGGACTCAGGGTAACTTTCCAATCAATACACTCCTCTTATTTTACATTTGTTTAAAAGACAAATTTTGTTCAGATTCTTTATTAAAGTATGTATGTATTAATTCCTTGAATATTGATTCAAGCACAGTTACAGTAATTGAATTACCGGCTTGCTTATATAATTGTGAGTTACTTATACCTGCTGCAAAAGCTTTTTCAAAATCTTCATCATCGAAAGCTTGTAGCCTAAAGCACTCTAACGGTGTTAATCTTCTAATTCTGTATTTTGGATATTCTCCAACCGCTACCCCGTGTCTGTCAATTGTGTTTACTGTAAATGCTGGTTCACCGTCATCTTTAAATCTTCTTCCATTTTGTCGCTTCTCCCCCCTTTCTGGGGTTAATACTGGCCTTACCTCAACAACTGCATTTTGTTTTTGGTTCCTATTCAATCCTCTCCAGTCAGAAGCAGAAAGCGTATGAGATACAGCAAGTTCTCGTCCAAGCCCGCTTTTTCTGGAGTACTCAACTGCAATTTTCAGTCCCTCTCCTTTATTAGTGGTAATTGTGGGGCTTAATCCAGATGAATTATAAACATTTCCATTCATTCCATTACCAGAGGGATTAATATTACCTACTTGCTCAACAGTAAGATTTTCATTAAGTCGACTTGTAGACAACTCTTTGATCAAACTGTTTGTTTTATCTTCATTTAAGTAGTACTTTTCATCAACGTATTCTTCTAATAAATCTTTTAGCCTCTTCGTAGCAGCCGATTGAGCTGTCCATCTAAAATTAAAGCTTTTAATATCTAATTCTGCCAATCTCTGTTTCCCTTTTTGAAGTATATCCTTTCTTTTAAAATCCAAAGACCATTCTTCATTTTTAATTAAATCTTCTCTAATTCCAATTATGTAAAGTCGCTCCCTATTTTGTGGAACATTAAAGAACTTTGAATTAAGCAGCTCTAGGTCAATTCTGTACCCAACTTCACTGAAAGCTTCAGCCATAACATTTAATGTATTTCCTTTATCATGGTTGATCAACCCTTTAACATTTTCAAAAACAAAAAACTTTGGTTGCTTTTCCTTAAGAGTCTCAACGTATTGAAAAAACAATGTCCCTCTTGTATCTTCAAATCCCTTTCGATGGCCGGCTACACTAAAGCTTTGACAAGGAGATCCTCCAACTAAAAGATCAAATTCAGGTAGTTTTTTCTTATCAATCTTGCTTACATCTCCAAAATTTAATTGCTCATCAACGTTGTGAATTGCACAAAAAGATTTCACGGCATATTTATCAATCTCACTAAAACCAACCAGCTCATATCCAACCCCAATGTTTCTTAGTGCAGCTTCAAATGCACCGATCCCACTAAAAAGACTCATTACACGTAGTTTACTCAATAAACAACCTCCATATATTTTATTTTTACTCTAAATAAAATCGATCTTTTATTTAGTTGTTATGTAATCCTTTAAGCGTTCATTTGCAATATCACAATACTCTTTACTAATCTCTATTCCTATGTATTTCCGATTATTTAAAGCTGCCATCTTAGCCGTAGTACCACTCCCCATGAATGGGTCAAATACTATGTCTCCCTCATTTGACCAAGAAAGGATGTGATCTTCAGCAAGCTTTTCTGGAAATGTAGCTGGATGTTTAAAAGAAATTTTATCTTTCGAAGTCATATTGAATCCAATTTGATAAGAAAAGATATTGGATGCTACTTTTTCTTTAGATACAAAACCCTCAACCAATCTTAGTGACTCTGGTTCTTTTCCATCTGCCTGTTTGTTTTTTCTTGTTCTCCCTGTAAATTTTCTTCCGTAGCTTTTACAGGGAACCTTAATAGGGTTGAATGTTTTAAGTCCGCCCTTAGTTAATATAAAAATGTATTCAAAACATTGAGAATACCTTTTCGGGGGATTTCCTGCACCGCCAAATACATTTTTTTTATGATAAATCATTGTATCATGTAGGTTAAAACCTATCTCTTTAAAATACAATGCTTGCTTAAAACTTGTGCCTGACTCGGATCCGTTATGTGTTTTATCTCCTACAACCCAAACAACTACTCCACCCTCTTTTGTTACCCTATACAATTCTTGAGCAGTTTCCTCAAAGTTAAATGAATATCCGTTGTAATTTCTTAAGTCATCATAAGGAGGAGAAGTCACTGTTAAGTCGATAGTGCAATCACCGATATTCTCTTTCATAAACTGAATACAATCATTATTATGTATTTTGTTTAGTAATAAATTCTCTCCGTTTATATCCAGCTCTCCTTTCTCTATAAAAGAGATATTTTAAAGTAATTTTCGTTCAATCTCTTCCCAGTTCATAACACGAATAAATCTGTTGTCATTCCTGTTATGGGGAGCATCAAATAGAATCTTCATTCCTTCAAATGATTCTAAGTTATGTATTCCGTCATCTATCATGATGTCTGCTTTAATTATGCTTTTATTGCCACAAAGCACTACATTGCTATGTGGGATAAATGAAAAATGCTCAGTAAGCCATTCAAGCTTTGCTTTAAGGGACTCTGGATGGTTTGTTGCAGTAGTCACAACATATACTTCATATTTCTTCATCAGCTCTTTTACTACTCTTTGGCTGCCTTCTATAACATCAAGATTTCTGAACAAATTGTAATCTAAATGTCTATAAACATTATTGTTGGTATTTGTATATTTTTTTATATCCCAGCACAGGATGTCCTCCTCTTTGAGAAAAGGATCATCGTGTGTGTTAATGTTAGCTACCCAATCACTTAGTAAATCAGCTAATACCTGATCCATGTCAATTGCAATTACTTTTTTCATAAATTCCCCTATTCCACTAAAAAGATTATGTCTTTAGCAATTTCGTCACTTGACCATTGTCCAGTATCCCATGAATATGTATGTAATCCCGCATTGCTCATAACTTCTCTATACAACTCTAAAATTGAATCAATGTCTTTTCCTTCTATATACTCATCTCCCCGTACGTTTAACCGTTCCTTAATAATGCTTGGATCAGCATGTAAGTATACAACCTTCGTTTTTGCTTTAATTTTATCCTCAATAAATCTAAGCTGTTGCTCTGTAAGGATCGAGTAATCTTTGAATTTCTTTGCATATACCAAGTTAGAATAAACAAACCTGTCAATAATCACATTGTCTTCGTCAGCCAATTTGTTGAAGTGCTCAAATAATTTCTCATTCCCGCTTGTGGCCAACTCAAAGCTTGAACCTTTGATAATTGGGTACTTCAGTTCTTTGCTAAGCTTTGCTGCAACTGTTGATTTAAAGCAGCAATCAGGCCCCTCCAAGATAATTAATGCCATTAATCCTCCACCTTTCTTATTTTATGAAATCCAACAACCTGATAAGTACCGTCAGGATACTTCACTTCTACCTGGTTGTATCGGTAATCAACTTTCGCAACAGCTCCAATCTCATCTGTAAAATCAACAATTACCTTTTGACCTTTTCTAAACATAAGTTAATCCTCCCTTTAGTGGCGTTAATTCATGTTCTTTAAAGTAAGTAATGTCACCTGTTTCATCGCTAACTGCATAGTCATATGTAGCTGAATGTAAATGCTCGATAATCTTTCCTTTTCTCCCCACATGATGTGGGCATCCGTATCGTGCATTATTGTTAATTTCTACAGCTAGCCCAACAGGATAACTCCAGTATTTAGGCAATTTAATACCACCTCCCCTCAATAAAAAACCTCTTAATCTTCTGTTACTATTCTAGAAACCTGTTTTTCATTAAACCCAAGGGACGACAAGAACCTCTTAAAATCATCT
Organism: Bacillus sp. LJBS17; assembly: GCF_019334685.1. Lineage (NCBI taxonomy): Bacteria > Bacillati > Bacillota > Bacilli > Caryophanales > Bacillaceae > Bacillus > Bacillus sp. LJBS17. The sequence goes on along the minus strand of NZ_CP079759.1, from coordinate 1,954,481 downwards.
AACAACAATCCAGGGATTTCCCCTTTATGTTCTTCAATAATCGACGGTTTATAAGTCTTATTTAATTTGGTTACCTGTCCATATTCGTCTGTGAATGACATTTCAATTTGAATACACTTCAATTATCTCACCCTATTTTTTAATTTTGTCTTGAAATTTTAACTACTTGATGCCATAACAACATCATCAAAACTCCTTTCATCATAAGTTCCATCATAATAACAAAGTTCCACTGTCTTTGTTTCAGGGTAAATGGCTTCAATAACCCCGCACTCCCCAGTTGATTTGACCCTGGCCTCTTTATCTAAAATGAACATCCTCTTCACTCTCTCTATGTAATAGTTTTCCTTGGGATAAATTTCATGTTATGTATTGCATCGAACGAATTGTTGAAATGTTTATACCTTTCAGTTATTTGGATCGATTTACCAGCTCACTCTTACATTTTTACGACCAAATGCATTTGCTTCTTGCTCACTGTCCATTAGAATATCAATTCGATTGTTTTTAATATCTCCTCCTGTATCTATTGCATATGCTTGAAAGCTATTCCCTTCATATGAAACTTGCACTAATGAATACAAAGGAATTATTTCTGGATCAACAGCGATTATTCTTTTTCCATTGTAATAGGATGTGTTTGATACATCATAGCCGGTTTTTGTTTTCCCTATGCACCCTGTAGAACAAAACGCTGTGTAAGCAGTGGCAATCACTTCATGACTCTTCACTGCCTTTACATTAGTACTTTTTGAAGCTGGGTTATCTTCACTTCTCTTTTTATTAATTTTTTGCACTTTTTTTGTTTTTGTATGTTTTGCTGCTTTTTTATTTTCTTCTGTTAGATATGTAATCGTCGCATTAAGATACTTTTTTCTACTTTCAGCCTGCTTTTCTTCCTCACTCTTTAGCCTGGGAAGGATTCTTGGAACGTCAATTTCATGAATTAGTTTTTGGGTCACCTCTTTTTTATTTAGATAAAATGACTCTTTTATTGAGACTTGATTGTCCTGATGTGTATACAAGTTTTTAGCGCTATATACGAGCCCTACTCCTAACAAACCAATTGTAGCAAAAAGTGTCATTTCGTTAATTCTATGATATACATATTTTTTGTGTTTGTCTATAAGTTTTTTGAAAATTTTCATCTCTCCTATCATCAGCTAAGATTTATATTTCTGCCCTTTTAGTTGTCAAACTCATATTTCCTTCATTATCAACATTGTCTATTCTGCAGACAGTGTGATTATATATGCTATCTTTATAGACTTTCGGAATAAAATTGTTACCTCTTCTGAAACCAGTAAACATGAGCAATGTTCCTCTGGTATACCAAGATTTCTCGACTACCTCTTTCTTTCCGCCACCAATGGATCTAGAAATCTGTTTATTGTAATGACTAAAGCTGCCCGACCACTGTTTAACTGTAACCACCCCTGTTGGTGTTAGAAGAGTAATTGTATGTTTGTTTTTATCCCTATCTAAAACAGTGCCTATAATCCGTGTAGTCTCATATTCATAGAGAGTTTTCCCTCTCCATTGATAAGGTTTACCTTTGACCGGCTCTGCTGGCAGTTTATAAAAGTCAGCAATATCATACTTGGCAAAGTTTACACCAGAAAGCTCATGGTCATTATAATAATAGCTCAATGAATCCATTTCCCACTTACCTAATGATCCATCGGCGTATTTTTCCCACTCTTTTATTAATAAACAATCATTCAATTTCTTCAGTGGTTCTTCTGTTGTTATCCAGGACTTTATTTTAGACATCTTGTTATCATATTCTTTTTTAAAAGCTCTTTCAGAAATGACAAGCTGCCCGTTTAACATGTCAACTACACTATCCTCACTGAAATGCTGGTTATAAAACGAAGCTGATACATCATCCAATAAAAAAAGTTTATCTTTTGGCGACTTTAATGTTTTGTACACCTTTTTGCTGATGTAATCTTTAAAACGAAAGAATCTCACTTCTTGTGCAAATTCTGAAGGAACAATGTTGTTTTCAATTAGCATTTTTAAATTAGACAACGTAAGCTTACTTTTTGGTTCTGATATTAAGCTAATAAAGGCCTTCATGATTTCTTGCCTGTTTCCAAAAGAATCAAAGCAGCCTCCTTTTATTAATTGGATTACTTGTCCTTTCTTAATAATGCCGCTCTTAAACATTCTTTCAATAAAGTCGTTAAAGTCACTATATGGTCTATTTAGAACTATATGATGAATAACATCGTCTCCAATTCCATTCATTCCTTTAAGTCCAAATAAAATTGAATTGTTGTTAATATCAGTCCTAAAACCAAAATCAGCCTTATTTATATCTGGGAGGTCTATTTTAATCCCTCTTTGTCTGATGTTTCCAATGGCTGAAGCAACTTTTCCGTAGTTTGTAGCAGCTGTCTTTTTGTTGTCTTTTGTATCCTCGGTATCTATTCCTCCGCTGTTTACCGTTAAACAAGCAGTATTCCAGTATAAAGGATTATATCGATAGTTTAAGTTCAATTCCTGTAATGCAATAATTGAATATGCCAAGGTATGAAGTAAACTAAAACTGTAGCCAAACTGTCTTTTAAATTGAACATTCCAGACATAATTCAACAGGTTATCAGAAGTGCCAATCTCCTTTCCTTTTTTAAAAAACAATTCTTCCACTTCTTTTAGTACATCTTCTTTCTTTTTTGCTATGGATTTCCTAAGATAATTTGATTCTTTAATGTCAAAGTTAGCTATATCTTTATCCATAACCATCTGCATAACCACTTCTTGAGTATCAGCAACACCATAAATATCCTTAAGGTGCCTCTCCATTACATTGATTTCCTTTTCGTTTAGGCCGTGCTGCCTCATTTCTTCATACCATTTATCTAGATCATTTTTGTATTTAACATATGTATCTACAGGCTGTTCTTCACTGTCTGACATAAGCCTCATTAAAGAATTGGTTACTGCTGCTTCAAGTAAGTTCTTAGGTTTTACTTTGACAACTGATTGATGACCGACTTCAGTTGAGAACTGGAATAAATCCATGATCTCCCCATTACCAGCCATTTCCCATAGCTTATCATCTTCATACTCAATTACGTCTGGATGGATGTATTTGTTGTATGTTTCCTTCAAGCTTCCTTGCCATTCAATTTCTTTATTCTCGATTAATTGGTCTAATGTTACTCTAATCTTATCTAAAGCTTCAATTGTAAGAAGGTCAAACTTTACTGAGCCCATGGCTTCACTGTCACCCATATTAAACTGTGTAATATAAGCTCCTTTAGGAGTTTTCATCATTGCATTCGACTTTGTATATTCATCGTTAAAGATAATTACTCCGGCTGCATGAGAAGAGCGCTTATTAGTTAACCCTTCAATTTTTAGAGCTGTTTCTTTAAGATTAGGGTATTGTTCAACCTCCCTAATAAACTCTTTAATCGGCTTCCTGCCAGTTTCTTTGTCACCATAAAAACAATGTGTTAAAGGCCAGTTAGATCCTCTTTCAAATGGAATCATTCCACTTAAATACTGGGATATATCATTATCGATTCCTAAGCCTCTACATGCTGTCTGAAGCGCTGATTTTGAACCCTCAGTTCCAAAAGTAGCAATTTGAAGAACACGTTTGTCTCCAAACCTTTCTCTAAGTGCCTTAAGAATTTTTTGTCTTTTTGATCCTTCAGTATCAATATCGATATCTGGAAGGTCAGGTCTCGATTTATGTATATGTCTCCAATGTGGTAAATCATATTGCATTGGATTAATTTGAGTGTTATCGAGGAGATAATTAACTAAGTAACCTGCAGCACTTCCCCTGGCTGCCCCTACTAAACTATCTCCTCCACACTCCTCATCCCAAATAATATTAATGATTTCTCTAACTGTTATGTAATAAGAAGGCATAGACTGGTTCAGCTTTTGGCTGATTTCCCAAAGTTCACCCAGCTCAACGTTAATCCTATTCAATATTTTATGAAAAGCTTCTCTCGTTAGTTCGCTTGTTTTTAATTTCCCTTCAAATCCGTCCTCAATTAACTTAAGGAGATATCTATCTTGTTCATCTGCTGATTCAGACATCTTTTTTATATATTCATATTGATCATATGCTGGTTTAAATAAATGTCTTAATTTAAAGTTAGGAAGCTCCATCTTAGGGATAATTGGTTCGTGCTCTATAGTATAGTCTTCAATCATCTCACCAATGTGCATTGTATTTTTTATGGCCTGATCGATGACTTCTTTATCAATGTAGTCCATTCTCTCGTGAATTTCATCAACGTTTTGAACGAAACAGGCTTCATAAAAAGAATCAACTTCTCTTTCTCCATCCTTAGCGTTTAAAAAGGCTTGATGAATTGCTCTATCTTCTGGTCTTAGATAGTGAGCATCTGTTGTAACAATCATTTGCAAGTCATACCCGTTGGCTATATCTATCAGCTTCTTGTTACAGTAAATCTGTTCTTCACTCAGTGCAGGTTGAAGCTCGATAAAAAACTTATCCTTCCCAAAAACCTCTATACACCAAGTTATAAACTCATGAATCTTTAGTTTGTGCTGCTTAATTGACTGAGAATCACCAGTTTCTTCAAAAGCCTTTATCTTTAACAGGTGAATGTTTACCTCAGACCCCAGGCAAGCTGTGGTAGCAATGATGTGGCCTGGATCTTTACTTAATAGCTCCTCTACATCCTTTTTTACTGTCGGCACTCTTTCCATTGTTCCTGTATAAAATGAGTTTTCCCAGGCTTGAGAAGACAGTATTCTTAACTGCTCATGTCCTTTTGGATCAATTGCCAACATCAAGAAATGCGGAAATTTTGTCACTCCCGATTTATAGTTATCTCGAACTTCCTCTAAAGAATCGACTAGGTACGCTTCATTGCCCAATATCAGTTTAAAATCTTCTGGCATATCCCCCTTCTTTTTCATTTCTCTAACTGTTCGAATAGCATCTAAATGTGCTGAGAGGACTTCATGGTCTGTTATGGCCAATCCCTTATATTCCATCTTTACTGCAGTTTTGAGCAGTTCTTTAACTGAGTTTGTTGAGTCTAGAAGCCTTATGTTACTCCTATCTGTGTGACAGTGACATCCTATCAACTTTTCTCCCCCTTAAAACACAAGTTCTTTTTGTTTTGTGCGAACCACCTCCAATTCATAAATCTCGATTTGAGGTGTTTTCTTGCCTTTGTATTCATTCGCCTTTACTTTACCAATTACATTAATGATTAATGTTCCATTTGTTTCTGTAAGCTGATTAAAGTAATTCTCATCACTTTTAAATCTTATGTATTCAATATCGTCATGCTTAAATTTAACAGTTGTCTTATTCTTTTTCCCTAAATGCTCAATTTGTTCGACATCAATTTCAAGATCCGTTATAGCTATTAAGGGTTCTTCAACTTTGTAACCCCAATAGTCTTTGTAACCATCAAGTTGAAGGATAAATTCTTTTCTCAATCGTTTTGCTGGGATCTCAAAATCAACATTCTGAATACCTTCTTCGATATCTATGTCTTTAAATTTTTCATTCAGCACTTTGTTCACCAGGATTAAGTTCTGTCGTTTAATTGCAAAGCCAGCTGCATTTGGGTGACCTTCAACAAACTCAAATAATCCAGTATCTATAAGCTCTTTCTTAAAATCCTTAATAAACCCTTTATCATATCCTCGTATAGAGCCACTCAAAATATCTTTACCTTTTTTGGGATCGCTTCTGGCTAACAAGACCGGCTTTTTATATTCTTCTGCAAGCTGATTGGCCACCAGTCCAGTTAGGCTTTTATCTAGAATTCCTTCAACGTAAACAATCAGTACTTTATTCGCTGTTAAACTTTTCTCCTCTATTCTATTTTTAATTTCCACTCCAGCTGCATCTGCAATCCGTTTCTGCTTTGCTTTTAGATTTCCTAGAATCCTAACTGTGTCATCATGTATTGACACAAGCTCAGTTTCATTTTGCCCACGTTTTTTATAGGGTACCTTTTCTTTAGAAAGGAGGAATGCTCTCATCATTTGATTTTTTTCTTCACTGCTTCCAACCCTAATGGCAGCGTTAATTAAAGGGTTAATAAAGAATTGTGTATTCTGTATGTTCTTGTCACCCTTGGTTGAAAACTCTTGCTTCTTAAACAGCTTCTTTAATAATGGATGCTTAATTTTCTTCAAGCCTTCATTCATAAAATACCTGGTTTCAAGGTTTCTTGAATCAGCCGAATCAGCAATGTTACCAATTGATACAAGGTCTAAGAATTGTTCGGCTTCATTTTTATTTAGTTTTTCATCAACTGCCTGGCAAAATTTATAGGCCATTCCTGCACCTGTCAGAGTTTTATTCGAATAATTAGGCGAAAGCTGATTATTTACTACGATCGCGTGTTCAGACACTCGTTCACATTCATGGTGATCAATAACAATTATTTCTGTGCCTCTCTTATTGAGAGCCTCATGTTCCTCAAATTGACTTGAACCTGCATCTGGGATTATGACTAAGTCAACATCATCAGGAATTGTATCAATAAAAATCCCATGCTCTTTCCCATTTTGAATTCTGTAATGTATATTAGCTTTCGGACAAATCTTCTTTATGTAATTTATAATGATTGAGCTGGATGTGTATCCATCAACATCACTGTCTACCTGAACAAACAATTTATTTTTATTATTTAAATGCTTAATAAGACAATCTGCAGCTTTATCAATATTATTAAGCTTTGAATAATGAATAACTGAACTTTGATCAACATTAACAAACAACTTTGGATCTTCTATGCCTCTATTTTTTAAGATAGTAGCTAAAGGATTGAAATTATAATCATTGTCGCCAATTAGTCTATACTCCATTAAACTCCCCCTTCATCTGTGCCAATCTCAATTTTCCTTCTCATTAGCTCCTCTAGAGTTTCCTTTCCCTTGTCAGCTGGGCTGTCCTTGTAATCCAGTAAGCCTTCATAATCCCACAAAACATACACACGAACATAAGGAGTAAATTTTGCTGCGAGCTTTAGAATTTTCTTCTGATATTCAACCAATTTTTCTTGATATTTCTCCTCTGTCTCATGTTCTTTTGGTGGTCGGTATTTATCAAGAGCAATAAAAACTTCTTCAACACCAAGAGACAATAAAATGTCACGGTGAAAATTAGAAATATTACTTGAACAAACAGCACAGGTGAAGTTTGATTCACCGTAAAAGTCTTGGCATTTTAATACTGATTTTTCTGATTCGAAAATCAATACTTTCTTGAACCTTTCTATCGAATTTTTTGTTTTATGTAATCCATATAGATTCATCATTGTTTGATGGTTATATAAGATATTGCCAACTTTTAAAGGCATATATTTATAGCCTGCATCAACTTCTTCTTTAATCATTGAGCGCCTACGTATACCAATCAACCTATTATTTAAATCTCGATGGGGAATGGTAATCCCTTCTGTATGTGGTCTAAAATAGTACCCAATCTCAAACTCTTTTAATGTCTTATGACTTATTCCCTCACCTAGCCACAATTGGTGAGGATAAGGCACAAACACATCTAGAACAGTTTCATTAAAGCTGGGGAGCTCAATATGTATTTTTTTCTTCTTTTTGAACTTCCCCATCCATTCCCAGTCATCAATCAAATCATTGTTTATGTATGTCTCTCTATTCCCGAATCCAAATGTTCTTCCTGCTATTTTGGCAACATATTCGATAGCCTGGTTAAAAGAAATATTAATTCCTTTTTGGCTTTTTGCTCTTATAACAAGTTCAAATACATCAAAATTATCTCCACACTCTGTATAACAGTGAAACTGTTTTGCTTCATGATAGTAATACAGCTTATAACTTCCACCAGCAGCATTGTGACAAACGGTTCTGTAGATTGGATTTCCTTGTTGATCCCACTGATTGTTCTCACTACCTAAATCTTTTAAAATCTTATGTATATCCTCAATGGTCAGGCTTTCTTTTACTCTGTCTTTATCATACTTCAAAGGGCGCTACACCCCTCATCCTGCTTTTATATTCAATTTCTCAACTGTGATTAGTTCATTGTCAAGATTTGTTGTGAAACAGTCCTTTATCCGCATGTTGCCCATATTGATATAAGAGAAGACTTTAACTTTGTCATACTCATTTCCCCTATTTTTAAATACATGTGTAACAAAATTTGGCTCTGGATAAAATCCTTCTTTTAAAATTGGATCAATTGCATCCTTCTCTTTTTTACTTAAAGGAAGAATAATCATTGCAGCATCTGTTTTATCTGCGATAGCCTTACTTCCTCTCAAATAAGAAGCATCTATTACTTGTCCTTTTAACCATGCTTCTTTCCAATCACCATTCAACTGAGTTGCGCTCATCATATAGACATCATATTTATTACATAAGCCCTTTAACTTATCCGACATAAGCAAAAGAATTTGGTCTTCCCTTAAATTGACCCCACTTTTTTTGCTCATCTCTGAAAAAATGGTTACTGATGAGTGTATATAATCGAAATAAACGTACTCTACATTGTTTTTAATGACGTTCTTTTCAATGGTTCTTTCAATCTCCTGAACATTAAAATCAGGCAGATGTTCAAACCATATGTTAGACTCCTGAAGAACTTTAGCAGCCTTACGCACAAGTTGTTTTTCTTGTTCATTGATTGTGTTTCTAAGGATTTTTTTCTCTTCTACACCACTAATGTAGGCAAGTGCTAAGCTTTGCAATTCTTCGGCCATCATTTCTGTTGAAATAACCGTAGAACTTTCACTCCATGGGTTTGATACCCATTCCTTCTTTTTAGGATCATAAAGTTCGATTGCACTTAAGCGACAAGCGTCAGCGACCATGTTTCTTGTTTTACCGCCACCTGTAATACTTGAGCGCAGATAGAACTTTTTCTTCCGTGATCCACGAAATATTGAGGTGAGCATTTCGCTATTTAATGGAACTCCAATATCCGGGGACTCTTCGAATGAATCCAATAATTCATTAATACCTTCTCCGCCCTGGATTCCCACACTTTCAGATGAAGTTCTGAATTTTTCTTTTATGTCTACAATCTTCATTTCATAAGCTGCTAAAATCTCATCAATCGACTTCTTATCAAACTGTTCTTGCATCTTTTCCTGTTCTTTTGGGTCAATCAGAGATTCATCATATATTTCCTTAATATCGAATCCCAATCCATCCATTTCTCTAAGCAGACTAAACTTTTTTAATCTTTTATAGTGGTAATCAAAGTTTTCGACAACTGCCAACTCTTGAATTCTTTCTATATATTCAAGACCGTTATTATCATGGAAAATTTTATACTGAATATCGTAATCCTTTAGATATCCATCTATTTCAACCTCATTCAATACTTCAGTTCCTTGATGAAATAGATTGCTCATAGCAAAAAACAATATTGAATGAAACCTTGAAGGAAAATCATCCGAAGTTATCTTATATTTATTGCTCTCTGACAAGATTGTGGGATCTTTTAAAATGCTCCCTAAAACTTGAATTATTGCCTGTTTGTCTTGTAGCAAATGGACTCTCCTTCCTATAGCGTTGAGATATCAACTAGTCTTCTTTTCTTTCTCATTCCTTTTTTTATGACTAACGTTATTTCTTCTCTTTTATGATTCTTTGGATCTTCAGCTGATTTTCGGATGGCTTTTTGTCTAATGTAATGCCGCTTTGCTTCATCATAAACAAATGGAACGATTCCAATGCCATCTCCTTCTCTGGGTTGATTATCCAAAGTTTCATAAAAGTACCTAAGTGCTAGCTCAATGCCTTTAAGCTTATACCCATATTCCTCTTGATACTCTTTAATTTGTTTCAACATCATGCCAGTTGGAGATGTAAGACCATATAGATTGCATATGTATTGAATTAACTCTTTTCTGTGATCTGATTCTTGCTTCCATGTATTAAAACACTTTTCATGGTAATATCTTTTTTTATAAGGAATGGCTGAGTCTTTGTCTAACTTGGTCTCGCAATAAGGACATTTAACTTGTCTCCCCAAATAATCACTCCTAATAAGGAGGAGAGAATAATCCCCCCTCTTTTATTCTGCTAGAAGGTCTTTTAGATCATCTAGAATTACAGACATGACACCTACTTGCTTACGGCTGCACTCAGTAACTTTTACACCCTTACCTAAATGTTTCTCTGTAATCTCATTAACTTCTTCTAAACGGCCTTCTTCATTAAGCTTCATGCCAATTTCTTTAATTTGATCCATTAATGAGTTGAAATCAAGTTCTTCTGAAGCGTTGTTTTGTTTTTGCTCTTCGTATGTAACAGCAACAATTCCTTCTGCTTGCTCCTGTCTTTCGACTGCCTCAATAATTGCTTTTTCTAAGTTTTCTGCAGTAAATTCAGGAAGGTATGTGTCAATGTAATCAAATCGGCTACGAGCAAAATGTTCTTCAGTTTCAGCCAACCAGGCGCTTGATTTGATTACCTTTCTATCTTCATCAACACCATTAGAACTTAGATAGAGAACAATATCACTGTTATCAATTACTGGTGCTAAAACTCGTTTATCTCCCTTTGGATGTACTTTACCTTTTTTGTCTTCAGCAGCATGAGCAATAAAGATAACCGTAAATCCTACGCCAATTAATTTATTGATTTCTTCCCATACTTCAGTTTCGTACTCTTTCCAAAGGCCAAACCCATCATTACCATCTTTAATCCGTTCTACATCATATTGCTCGCAGACATATCTGGTCGCATATTTAGCAAAAGCATCTACTTCATCAACAATGATTGTCTGATACATCTCTTTGGCCTTTTCAGCATTTTTGGTTAACTGCTTGTTTACCTTTTTAAAATCAGCCCAACTATTGATAGGCATGAATTGGACACCGGCAATGGCATTTAATCCTTTTTCGAATGGCAGATATAACGGTTTCTTCATCCGAGTGCTTTGCTTAGTTTTACCTAAGTTGTTAGAACCGTAGATTGTGATAACTTTTCCTTCTAATCCTTTTGCTACTACAGAAACTTGTGGGTTGAAAATATCAATTGCCATTTAAGTTCTCCTTTTATTTTAAATTTGTTGGGTGAGTCGGAGCTCACCCCAGGTATGTATTAGATTAATGATCTATTTTATTTTAGAAAGGGAGATCATCATCTAAAATTTCAACCGGCTTTGAAGGCTTGTTATTAGGAGCACTTCCACCAAAGCCAGACTTTTTATTATTTTCATTGCTGCTTTCGTTCTTAAGTCCTTCTAGATAAGTCTCTCTTTCAGTCAATGCTTTTTTAATTACTTCTGGATTAAAAGCATTTTTACTATCTTCATCATAAGGATCGTTCCCACCTGTAACTAGGTACTCTCTTTTTGTAATGGAGGTGATTTCTTTTTTGTCTTCTCCAAATGCAGCAGTTTTGGTTGTTACTTTTTGTTCTTTATAATTAATAATCTTTCCGAAGACATTAACCGTAGATCCTTTTTCATAATTGTTTTCAACATATTGAGAACCTTCCTTAGTCACTACAAATGTAAAAGGAATGACTTTCCCGCCATACAAAGGGATATAACCATTTAAATTAACTCTTCCTGTTTCTTCTCCTTTTACTTTTTCTTCAGTTACATTTTTAACAAACAGTTCAACATCAAATTCAGCTTTAGGATTAAATTCTTCATTAGCATCCAGTCTGTTTACAAAGTTGGTGGTTAGCTGTGGGTACGCCTTTAATACTCCTTGAGAGTAATATTCATTTAATCCAATCTTACCTTGGGTGATTCTCACTTTATCAGCTTGATCTCTTCCATGTTCTGCGATGGACTTATAATCACTTATGATAGTTTGATACCCTTTGGCAATAGCATTATCTGTACCATCAGCTTTCTTATATTTTGAAAAGCCTTTAACTGTATGCACTTCGTTAGGTGCAACCTCAATATCTAATTCAATATTAAGTCCATTTCCATTTTTCCACTCAGTGTGTCTTACTTCTGCCAGAGTTCCTTCAAGTGTTACAACGTTTGATGCTTCACGTAATACCGTTTTGTTTTCTGCCATATTTTAATCATCCTCTATTTTTATTTTTGTCTATTGTGATTTTTCTTTGAATATGTAATTTTGCTAAACTTGCAGTCTTTGATTCCAAGTTCTTTACTAAGTTCTATGTACCTTCTTTTTGGGAACTTCCAATCATTTTGGTCAGAAAAGCATCCTGATTTATTTACAATTTCAAATACCTGCTTTTTTCTGTTAACTTTGATTATCATATTTCCGTAAGCGTACTCTGTGCAAAATAAACGTTTTTTCACTCGCTCAGGATGAGTTTCTTTGACAAGTAGGACATTCCTTATCATCTTTAACAGTGCCTGATCAGGAGTAATTGTCTTGTTGCCTTTAACGTTTTCTCTGTAATAGCTTAATGCCTTCTCTGTTATCCCAAGTACCTCCAAATAATTCGCCTCCTTCCCTTTAACTTGATTTTATTATATACATATTTTTTATCTTTGTCTACATGTTTTATAAACTTTTATATTTTTTATTTTTGTATTTCATTTGCGATCTTTCTAATTCGAATAAAATTATCATTTTATTGAGTATAAGTGTCAAAGAGCCACACAATGGCAGCTCCTAGAGTTGATCAACCTCCGACTCTTACTTCCATATTAGCTCATCCCCCAATAATATTAATCACTTTTTAGCCCCCAAAACCATTTTAATACTCTCCCTTAGGATTAAAGAGAATTATATCATGGATTCATAATATTTAAACAATTTCACTCCACAACCACATATCCATTGTTTGCAATGAAAAGCCATCAGGCAGCTGCTTCATTTTCACATTTACATTGTATCTTCTGCCGGTTGTTTTATGTACAATAGCCAGTTCTTCTCCATTAAAGAATCGCACAATGGCCTCATCAAATGCAATTGGCTGATTAACCACATAACCTTCCTTTAAAGCTCTAATAAACAAATAGGGATCATTTTTATACAGCTCATAAAGAATGTTCGCATATTGTTCGTTCTTGTCTCTAAGTAGTTCAAAATTAATCAACGGTATGTATAAGTCTTTGTCTGATAAATTTAATTTGTTTCTAAAGTATTTAATTGCTTCATCTTGCTCTTTGGAAATGATGTTTGACATTCAGTTAACCCCTTTATTCGTATGATAACTAGGCTAATCTTAGAGACTAGCCCAGCATTGCCTTATAAATATTCTACTAGACCATCGTCTTTAGCCCCTTCTGCTATTAGACTATAGGCAGCCAGAAGATGCTCTTTGATTTTCTCTTTTGTTTCTTCCCCGAATGCATCAAAACCAATTTTAACATCGCTTGAGTAATTAATTTTCCTATTCCCTACTTGAACTACATTTTCCTTTTTAATTTGAGCAATAAAATAAGCATTTGCTAGGTTCTTTCCTAAATACTCCTCTGTTAATGGATCATAATCATCGAAAACCTCATACCGTATTTCTCCGATTCTAAGCTTCTGCTCACTCATACTCTCATCCCCTGTTTTGAAATTTTTGGTACTACTAAATTATATACCAAAACCCATAAAGGGAACAAGTGTTCTCGTTAAGATTTTTTATTTATAATCGATTACTGTATCATCTAAGGCTAATCTAGGTGTGCCGCTGTCGTATGTATTATGTATTAAAGTTGTACTGGAAGCATTAAACGTTGCAAATGGATGCGAAAGCACTCTTGCACCAATACCTTGAACATCATTCCTTATTAATCGAACCTTTTTTGTCCCGTTTAAATATATTCCATAGCCTTGATCTGAATCTCTGTTAAACATGATTTCATTTCCTTTAACCATATGCTCAGAACCGCCTATTAAGTGGATCGCAATGATTGCTTTGCAATTATATATCTGATTATCACTTATTCTGATATTGTACATATCAGCTGCCCCCATAATTGCAACATTTCTTGGTTCAAATATCTCATTCCTTGTTAGGAAGACTTCTGAATCTTTATCCCAATATATCCCGTAACCTTTTCCACTCAATAAGAAATCGTTTAGCTTAATTCTGACTGCCTGAGATCTCTCACAATATAGACCTCCGTAAAGATTGGAGAACGTATTATTTAAGAATTTAACGTCATTCGAATCCATCACTTTAATTGCATATGCTGAAGTTGTACCTTTCCCTTTATTATTGCTTACTTTAATATCTGATGAATTTCTCACCTGGATCTGAATACAATCGCTGTCCTGTATTCTGTTGTTTGAAATGGAAACATCTTCGGCCATATGTGTTGCTATTGCACAATTTGAAGCGTTCTTTACGGTATTATTATCAATCGATACCCCTTTCCCTCTAATCATCATGCCTATTTTAAACCCTTGAATATTGTTATCAGTTATTTGAATTCTGTTGCCAGTCTCAGTGCTCGAAACACCTACAGAGTCTATTCCGTACTCTTTAGACCCCCCTTCATTTATTATCTTGTTACCCTTAATACTCACATCTGTACTGTAGCCATATGAAATAACATTGTCACAGTAGTTATCTTTGATGGAAACTTTACCGCTTGTATGAGCAGTAACCGAACCACGACCATTTTTTCTAAACCTGCAATCCGATATCGTTAACTCATAAGGATGATCGTACTTTCTTCCGTTTTCTCCGTAGCCCTCTAAATCAATACCTAGTTGAGGGCCAATTGTATCTCCTCCAGCTTCCTCTATATCACAGTCTTCAACCAATAAACCTTCACAACCGTTAGTAGCTAAATTGTTCCGTCTCCCTCTTTTCAGTTCGCATTTTCTTACGGTCACACTTTTGGAAGGCGTATAAACCATCCCTGGGTAATTCATCATTCCGTGAGCTGCAATCCAAATGTTGTCTCCAATACAATCTGAGATTTGTACATTTTCAATCAAAACATTTTTGCTTCCATGAACATGTATTCCAAATCCCCATTCATGTGTTTTTCTATCGGTATCAATTAGAGAATAATCATGTTGATACCGGTCACCTATAATACGACCTCCTCTAATTATTACGTTCTCTGCAAGCCCAATATAAAAACAAGAATAGCCCTGATACCCATTAGGGTTAACTTGAAACACTGCTTCTGGATCCAAAAGGAGCTCCATATTTGATGGGATTTTAATTCCCCCACCAATTTCAGGATTTCGTTGATTTAATGTATTTACTGAATCAATAATAAAATTCCCTTTTGGAACTTCAACAATAGGAAAGTTGTTCTCTGATGCATATATAAGAGCTTCATTAAATCCTTTAGTTGTTTCAATTGGATTCGAGTTAAATGCATTTATTCCCCACTGATCAAAGTCAACATAGTATCGTATGGATTTATTCAACAATGTCATGGTGCTACACCAGCCATACAATACACATTTTCATTAATGAATTTAGTTAGAACAGCAATATAGTCATAAAAAACTTGATTCTGCGTTCCATTGCGTCCAGCCAGTGTAAAAGTATTAAACATTTCTCTTCGTTGTTCAGTGCTTATTTCAAGTTGAATACTCATACCAGTGCTATTTTTATTAGCAATGTTCTGCTCATTTGTGCCTGCTAAACGGGAATCTTCAGACAGTAATTCTGCAGAAAAGCCTGCATCGGTAAGTAATGATGTGATTTTTGCTGCTTTTTCTCTGTCTGTCCCACCAACTAAAGTTTGTTTCTTACTTGATGCATACCCATGAATTGAGATTGTTAAATCATGCTTACTCAATAAATCTAAAGCTTGAGGTTCATCGAAATTCGTACTTGTAATATGCAACTCAGAAGCTCCTGGTATCCTTAAACCTTCAAATAGATAGGCAGAGTAAGACTTACTTAATTCTCTTGCAAGCTCACTAGTCCCTCCTTCAATACCTCCACCATGGGGTGCCAGAATAAGCACTCTCCTGTCAACATCGGTAGTTAGAATGTTATAGCTCAAAGGTGACTCATTTTCTTTCAACTCTT
This sequence comes from Bacillus sp. LJBS17, assembly GCF_019334685.1. Taxonomy (NCBI): domain Bacteria; kingdom Bacillati; phylum Bacillota; class Bacilli; order Caryophanales; family Bacillaceae; genus Bacillus; species Bacillus sp. LJBS17. Next base: position 1,938,590 of record NZ_CP079759.1, on the reverse strand, counting down.
CAAAATTACTATACTTATCTGCAGCTAGAACTGAATTGGGATTAAACAATGCAAACAATGAAGTAACTAGGATTGGAAAAGACTTCTTGTCTGTGATATACTTATATAGCTTCGTAACCTTGCGAAGTGTGCGGTAGAGAAGGTTAGGCCCGCCAAAGCTCGCCTTCTCTGCCCCCTTAACCTCTTTTTCTTCTATTCTGTTTTTAAACTTTAACAATCAACAACTCTCCTTATATAATTTTATTTTTATTCTTTATTTTCACCTTATAAGCAATCACATTAGTACCACCCCCTTATCCGAATAAAATATCGTTTTTATCTAGATCTTCTAATTTTATTTTTATCCAACAAATCAATTATGTAAGTCTCATACATGTCATCCCAATAAGGATTTGTTCTTGCTATGTACTTCTTTACTCTCCCATTCTCCTCAATCTTAAAGGTTTGCCCCTTTTGAATGTCAGTGAACTTTTTCTTTTTCCATATTCCTCTGATTAACACTTCAACTTCCTTAACCTCAACTGTTTGCTGCTGCATCACATTCCTCCTTTTTGATTTTCGTGTATCAAGCCTGTACAATATTCAAAAACCCTAAAGGATGATGAACATGTGTGGCAGGTTCACTTTATTTTCTGAGTTTGATGACATCATCGAGCAATTCAACATAGATCAATTCTTACCCGAAGGTGAATATCACCCAAGCTATAATGTCGCTCCTTCACAAAACATCTTGACAATAATCAACGATGGCTCTAATAACCGTCTTGGTAATCTTAGATGGGGTCTCATTCCTCCTTGGGCAAAAGATGAAAAGATCGGATACAAAATGATTAATGCTCGTGCCGAAACATTGGCTGAGAAACCAAGTTTTCGAAAGCCACTCGTCAGCAAACGTTGTATCATACCCGCTGACAGTTTTTATGAATGGAAACGCCTAGATCCAAAGACTAAGATTCCTATGCGGATTAAGCTTAAATCATCTAATCTCTTTGCTTTTGCCGGCTTATATGAAAAGTGGAGCACGCCAGAAGGGAATCCTTTGTACACTTGCACAATCATCACAACAAAGCCTAATGAGCTTATGGAAGACATTCATGATCGGATGCCAGTTATCCTTACTGATGAGAACGAAAAGGAATGGCTTAACCCTAAAAATACTGATCCTGATTATCTACAAAGCTTACTGCAGCCATATGATGCTGATGACATGGAAGCATACCAGGTTTCATCTTTAGTGAATTCACCTAAAAACAATTCACCTGAGCTCATTGAATCCCATTAAGTACCACTGCCATATCGCTTTATATATCACCTTCGCTTAGCTAATATGTTCTAAGTAGGAGGTGATATTTTGTTTGTATCGCCAATGCTATTGCATTCAATAAAAGAGCCTTTTAACGACGAGAACTATATCACTGAGCTCAAATTTGATGGAATCAGACTCATTCTGTCTAAATTTGATAATCAGATTAAGCTATATACTCGTCACAATAATGAAGTAACAAGCAAGTTTCCTGAACTCTTGGATTTAGATATCCCAGATGGAACCGTGCTCGACGGTGAAGTCATAGTAGCTGCCCAAGGCGGTGCTCCTGACTTTGAAGCTGTAATGGAACGTTTCATGTCCAAAAAATCAGCCCACAATATCGTTTACTGTGTCTTTGATGTTATTTACAAAGACGGTCAGTCAATTGCAGCTAAACCACTCACTGAGCGTAAGACAGCTCTGAGCTCACTTGAACTGAATCATCCAAATGTTTGTGTAATCGAAGGAATGCAAGGTAACGGACTCGCTTACTTCAATCTGACCAAAGAAAAAAATTTAGAGGGAATCGTACTCAAGAAAGCTGACTCCCCTTATGAGATTAATAAACGTTCGCATAATTGGCTGAAAGTGATCAATTACGATTACACTGAGGTTCTCATAACTGGCTACACCAAAGAGGATATAAAATTCCTTCTGTCTTATCCTGATGGATCTGCAGCTGGGTTTATGGAATTCATGCCTCATGCAGAACGAAGTAAGTTCCACTCTATGAAACAAGTAAAATCTGAATCTGATGAATATGTATTTATTGAGCCTATTTTATGTAAGGTTAAGCACAGATTTAAGACTAAGCACGGCAAACTCCGCATACCTTCCTTTGAATCCTGGAGAGTGTAATCTCTCCGTTACATAACTTCTTAGAGCCTAGCCTTTTAAAATTCAATGAAAATTTAGTACATGGATCAATTAGTATTCATCCATTCATCGAAGCTATAAGGATAATCAACAGTCTCTATAAACCCTATTTCTTTTGCCTTCTGACGGATTTCCATACATCCTTCATAGCTGTAAGCCCATATTTCTTTATAATCCCTCAGCTCGCCGCATTTCCCTGTTATGATGAACTTTCTAAAACTGTTGACCAGTTGCCACATGTTGCCTCCATGCGAAAAGCCGTTTGGACTCCCGTATCCCATTTCATACGGATAAACGTCATCACCCGTGTAATCATCAACGAAGAACAGTTTTTTCTTAAACCTGAAATACGCTATACGATCCTTTGACTTGCGGTAGAATGTACGATGATCAATGCTTGCAATAAGCTTTATCAGATCATTAATATCGTTCATGCGTTTTATTTGCTCTTGATTTGGCACTACGGTTACCTCCTTCCATTAAAATAAATATTTTATTTTGATTGTTTTTATCCTATCTTCAAGGGAACAGGAGTTCTCTACTCCTTTCTAATAAAAACTGAGATAATTCACTTACTAACAAATGAAAGGATGATTTTTTGGAACTCAAACCTGAAATAGTAAGAGATATACTGTTAACTATTGAAGCAACAAAACCACGAAATAAATTTTTAAAACTAAGTGACTTACATCGTTTCGCTGTTTCAAAACAGTACATCCTTGATGATGTTCTTTACACGGTCGAAAAATTAGTTGAAGCTGAATTTATAAAGGCTGATTTAGATAAGATAGAGGTTGGTCAAATGACATACAATGGTCATATGTTTTTAGAAACAATAAAAGATCGAAACGTATGGGAAAAGACAAAAGCTGTTGTATCAAAGGTTGAGGGAGTCTCTTTATCTATTCTCACAGATGTAGCATCGAGCATCCTAAAATCTTATTTAATAAAGGAATAATCCAGTCAGAAATCTTCAGTCAAGATCGCTATAATATTTACCACGTATTTTAGGGCAAAGATTAGTTATTATAGCGATCGTTTCAACAGCTCATCTATATAAAAACTATCTTTTATTCAATCTCTATATTCAACCCAGTTGCTCCCACTTTAATTTCCTTCATCTCTCCAATCTGTGGCATATATAAATGTTTCTTTTCATTCACCGAAACAATTTCACCCTTCCAACAACCGTTTTGCACAAAGAATTTTGTCCCAATTGGTAAAGTTCGAAGATCTGCGCTCTCTATGTATTCTCCTTCCTCTCTATACACCTCTCCTTGTTCAGAAACCCTCCTTTTAGAAACTTTAATATCGATTTTGTATAGTGAATTTTCATCTTCAAGCATTAATTTATGTAACCAATCAGTTACTTTTGATTGCCCATCAATAACGTTAACCGTTTCGAAAATCTTCCTGTACATGTCATTCCTCTTCTCTTGAAAAATACTTATCTACCACTTGTTTTTCTAAGTAAACGACACCATCTATTAATATACCTCTATGTACATGTACATCTACATCTTCAACAGTAACGATTCCGCCTTTCCAGAAGTTATTTAGGCAATCTTCTTTAACAGTTAATGTTTGACCCTTATAATAATCATTCGAATCTTCTTCATTACTATTCAATTCAAGGATCTGGTCATTAAATTGAATTGTCACACCATCAGCAATTATCTTATCTCGCCCAACTTTACTTAGCGAATCCGCTAAAATAACAAACTCCTGATTATATTCTCCTCCATTAACATCCACTGTAATTGAGTATTGATTTCTTTTATTCATTGATTTCCCTTCCGACTCCATCAGCTTGTCTAATAGTGTCTAACAACTCTTTCTTCTTGAAATAGGTCTTTTCCAAACGATTTACTTCCTTTTGCAATTCAGTAGCAGCATCATACTTAAGGATCCATTCTCCTACTCCACAGACTTCTCTTCGTTCTTTCTCAAACGTTTTTATGTGATGGCCTTCAAACCAAACCCTTACTCTTGTTCCGTTTTCAAATTCATTATTAAAAGCAGCTTCTTTGTTAATTCCCGCATAAATGCATTTATATTTACTGTTGTCGACTACGTATGTATTCATTTTGCCACTCCCTTGTAGATTCTATTGACTGTCTATAATGGAATCCCAATCAAACGTTTTAAGAACCTTAAGCAACCGTTCAACTTTTCGTGCTCTCCACGCTGTCATTGCGTAAGTATGCACTTCAGACGTGTAATGATGCTTATTCAAGTTGATGTGTCTCTTCGCTTCTTCTTTGGTCAAAAACATTGTATCCGGCCGTACAATATGAACCTTTCTTTCTGGAATTAATTCTGCTTCTTCATCAATGTATTTTTGAATCCACTCAATAGGATTATCACAGTCGTCGTTTTTCAACTCTGTTAAAGCTTCCTTAGAGAGCTCACTATCTTCTTTTAAATCTTCTAAATAATCATCTAAAGCATATGCTTCTGCAATATATGGCAGGTATACAGAATACCGTTCTGCATTTTCCGCTCGAGCTTCGACCCATTCATAATCACCAACTGTCCAGAAACGTGGTGCAGCTTGACCGTCGCTGTCTTGATTTTTCAACTCTTGCTGAAGTTCTTTTAAAAACTGAATATCTTGATTCATCCGCTTCCTCCTATCTGTTTAAAATCACGATTTTAATTTAACTTTAATGTGTATCATCTTGAGAAAATCCCCTTTAATTGGTAAACTCATACTTAACTTACATAAGAGTAGGTGATTCCTTGAGTAAAACAATCGGTATTACTGGGTTTTTCTTAAGCATAGTAGTGCAATCATTTTCGGCGAATGATTCGCTATCCCACAAGATCGCTACGGGTTTATTATTTGTATCAATTGCAATTTATAATTTTGACCATGCTAAAGATTATTCCAAAGCATCCCTTGTCGTAATATGCCTCTCCTTTTTCGTACTTGCTTTGAGTATTCACAAGCTGCTTTCCTTTTCTAATGACCTATTTGACAATGTGGATATAAATTTCGGAGTAATATTCATCCTTCAAATCACACTAATAATTGGATCTGTAGCAATAGCTATCAGTATTATGAAATTTATCTGTGATCGTCTAAAAAAGAAACCTAACGGTAAAGAGTGTTAATCCCTCTTTGCCTTTTTAAGATAAATACTTCTTCTTATGTGGCCTTCTATGTACAAAATCAAATGCGATATCAACTTTCTCCGGTTTCCTTTCCTCTGTTACTCGCTTCGTAACAACAATCAGTTGACCATTTTCTTGGCGATCAATACTCTGAACGGAATATCCTTTAGCAGCGTAATATTCACCGATAATCTCATCCACGTGGTTGCTAGGTAGATTCCTTTTTATCACTAGTATAACCTCCACTTATTTTATTTTTATTCTATCTTTTTTATGATTCCATCCTATAATCCATCTCTCCATTTGCCTTCTCATCTATCACGACATTAACCGACACACATTTTCCATATATATGGGAGTAATTTCGCTGTTTTGGCAATCGTCATAACCATATAATGTAATTGTAAGAAAAAATTATATGAATGGGGGATTTACATGAGTTACAAAAAAGTATTAACAGGTGTTGCACTATCGGTTGGATTACTCGTTTCTGCTTCTCCTGCATTTGCTACTAGCCCATCTACTATGGTTAAAGAGAATAACATTGTTCAAGACGAAATAAGTGTGAAAGCATTGCATACAAAGTATATTTACCATCACAATATTAGCGATTTTAAAAATATTGAGCCAGACGATAACGGTATAAACTGGTACCTAAAAGGCATTGAATATAAAGATGGATGGTATGTAGGGAAGTACCAAGCAAATTATTGATTTATTAAGGGGGGGAACCCCCTCTTTCATTATTAGGAGATTTTTTGTGCTCATTGTTTTCAAATACCCCATAAAACACCACAGTTATAAAATATACTTATGTCTTATATCACCCTAAGTTAAACCATACAGTATCAGTTATATATTATTTGATGTAGCCTGCTCTTTTGTCCTCCGTTCTGAATAAAATAATCCTTTTATTGTGATTTATTTTCCAACGCTTTTAATTCTTCTTCATACAAAGGTAGAATAGCCTTTTCGGCTTCGACCTTAGACACACCATGCTGCTCCATATACGTAACAATATCCATTCCAATGTTATTTCCTAGCTCAGTTTCCCAAACTATGTGATCAGCCATAGCAAGATTTCCATCCATTAAGTAGTTCATCCCCTCTCTATATAAAACAGTCTTTTTATCCAGTCGCTCTCTGCTGATTACTCATCACTTGTGGCTTCGCTTTAGCGCAATTTGGGATTGTTTATTATCTTATTAAAGCAGTTGTCAGTAACTTCAATTCTCGGGAGCAGATACTCACCCAGTTCTGTACGTGAATCCCAACTCACTTCTTTAATACTGGCAATCATCCCTTTTTCATCAATGGAATACTGAATCGCAATTTTATCAGCTCCACATTCATACCTTTGTCTAATTTTCATCGGTACCCCTGCCTATCTTCGAAAAGTTATGTATTATTTAATTATCCCTTAGTCATTTCTTTACTTCTCTTTAAAACTTACATTTTATACACTAATTTTAATTTTGTTACCTTAGTGAAAATTACACAATTCAATATGTACTTACTTCTTTGCCCTTACTTTCTTCTTCTCTTAACATATCTTCAGCTATATACATCCCCTCGTAAGCATAATCAATTATTGAATGAAATTCTCCGATGACTCTTCGTAAATTTTCCTCTTCTTTGTATGCTTTTAATCGCAGAATCGTTTTCATTAATTTATCGAGCTTTTCATCAAGCAACATAGCTCCCTTTACCATCTCCTATATACATATTATTTGTATTTGAATAAACTATAACCCATCATTTAATATCTGTCAATTAGATTCGGCCAATTTATGTGACCGAATCTAATTTTAATCTGAGAACATAAAGATCAATTCATTGATGTCATCCCTAAGCTTAACGAGGCTTTGTGGTGTAACTGAAATTGTAATATCTAATTTCTCTCCCTTGAAACCAAGTAGGAATTGATAATGTTCTGAAGTCAGCAATTTTTTTGTAAGTTTCAGACTAACCTCTTTGTAATTATCTTGATCAACAAATATATTCAAAACAATACCTTCATTCTCCTCTTGCTGCTGATTACATTATGTTTAATGGAGTCTTTCTTTTTTTTATTTTTACTCAGGCAATTCTTCTGTATTTGTTATTTCATATTCCATATCACTTAATTTAAAATTTTCAACTGATCCGTCAGCTTTTAAAAACGAGACTTCTTTAGATAAAAGTAAATTTTCACAAATCCTGGTTACCAATGTTTCAGAGACTTCTGGACTATCTGCTTTGTTTTTGAGTACAATCTCCAGATTCAGTTCAATATTGTTTAAATAACCTGCCATCCTCATTCTCCTATGTTCAATTTTCTGTGATAAACCCTTAAGGTGTTAAGGGAACGTGCGTTCTGTTTTGTATAATCATTATACATAGAAAGTAGGTGTTATGCTAGTGGTTATTTATCGGCTTCGTATGGTATGATATGTATTATGTCTTTCCATAACAGAACGCAGGAGGATGTCCGATTATGATTAAAGTTGAGATCGGGCAATGCTTGATACCTGAATTATGTAGAAAGAAAGACATTACAATCAATGAACTTTCAGAGATAACTGGGATTAAGAAACAGCAGCTGAGCGACTATAATCGATTAGTTAAAGTAGATATGTCTATTCGAACTGCAAAAAGAATTGCTGCTGCTTTAGATTGTAATGTCGAAGACCTCTATGAATTCAAGGTTGAAAGGCATTGAAACGACTAAGACTTTGGTCTTGGTCTCCTCCTTAGTAAACCATATGGTTTACATGACCATCTTACTACATTTAAACATGTATTTAAAGTGATTATTTTGTCTATTTTTGTCGAAATGCGAATTTTTTCACAATTTTTTGAGATAAAAGAAAAATCCATTTAACCAAAATAGTCAAATGGATTTCATATTTAAATGGTCGTCTCTTTTAGACCTAGTTCTTCTGCGTAATATTTATTAACTTCTTCCTCATTAATATAATCTTGCATTGAATAAACTGCTCGATATTTGGATTTCACTCTTAAATTAAAGTCATCTATAATCTGATACCTTACAGAGTTATCAATAACCCCTTTTTCTTTATAAAGCTGATATGCTCTATACAAATGACCAGATCTAACAATAGTATTTGGTGTTAAAAAGTTAATTTTAAAGAACTCAGATATATCAGTAATTAGATTAGTTATGACAAATTTACTTGCTTGGCCGTCTCCTTTGTTGGACGTTCTTTTTGTTTTAACTACATAATCATTTTCAACTAAAAAGACTTCTTTTGTTTGGCCTTTTGCCTTCCCATTCTTTAATTTATATTTAGTTTCCTGAGCTGCATTTAAGGCAATAACAAGACATTCACTACTAACTTTTAGTTTTCGTTCACCGTGCTTTGAATCATAGAGGGTTAAAACGTTACCATTTAGCATCGCATCCTCAACTTGCTTTTTGGTTAAACTTAGCAATTCAGAATGAGCTAAACCTGAAACCCCTTCAAACAACAGCCTTAATACAGCCTTTGATTGATAGTTAACTAATTGATTTTCCATTTCCTCTAATTCACTATAAGTAATATATAATTTTTTGTCTCCGAGACATTCATAAAGCTCTTCTTCAGAAATAGTTCTTGCCAAATTGGTTAATCCTTTACTTAACTTATATGAAATTGCCCAATCAATATACAATGACAATAATGCTAAGGTTCTTCGAACACTACCAATAGTGGTTTGATCGAATGATCGTATAAGTTCTAAAATTTGCATTGATGTGAAATCATAAATGTCTTTATTATATAAAGTCTCAGTAATCTCTGCTTTTGCAAAAATAGGCCTCATCTGCATAACCATACCCTCAGATAAGGTATCTAAATATTTTTCCTTAATCTCATTATTGAACATTGCAACAAACAACTCCTAAGTAATTACTCGTCTATTTTTAAATTGTTAAAGAAATTCCATATCTTTTGTGGTGATTTAGCATTTCCATTCTTGTCTACTACACCTAATTCATCCCACAATTTATTTTTCTTACTAAAGTCTATAGAGCTTAAAACATCGGTAATTTTACTTTCTAAATCATCTAGACTTACTCCATCTAACTGCAACTTCTTAGCTAATCCCACATAACCATTAAAGAACAAATAGTTGTTTACAAAACTTCTCTTCCGTTCTTTTGCTATATCACCTAAGAACTCATCTACATATTGTGTAGCTAAAGCATCAAAGAAAGATGTAAGGTATCTTGCAGTTTTTAAGATGTCTGCCTGAGTAGAAAAATCTTTTTTAGAATAGCTTCTTTCAATTGCCTTTTTGAAGTCAGAAAAAGTTATAAGTAAGTTTTGATTCTGATTTATCCAGTCTCCATTTGTCTTTATATAATCACCAATTATGCTATTATCCTGAATAAACTTAACAATTTTATTTGAATAAACATTTTGACTCATCTCAGCTACTTTAGATTTCTTCACTGGATTTATTGTATTTTGTTGCCCAAAATGCTCTCTCGCCCTTTTTTGAGTGTAGTTATAGATGTCCACTTTAAAGGTTTCTTCAAACAAATGATCTAACTCAGGATGCTGTCTTATAGCCATAGTAATGCCTATTAGCCGGTGATACCCGTCTAAAACGTCTAAAATGGTGTCTTCAGTCACTGTAAGCGACATAGTGTCGTCATCATATTTTAATTCTTCGCCACAACTTGCGCTTCCAACACGTGCATTAAACGTGAAAACTGATTTAATTAATTTCCCATCTAAGAACAGTTCCTTTATTTCTTCAACCGATTGTTTATTGAGCTGCGGTACAGGTATCTCAATATCTGAGCCCTCTAGTTTTTTCGTTTTGTTCGTTCTTTGAGCATTAGGATTATAGTGCAATAACTTATTTTCAAATAGCATAAACAACTCTTTAGCAGTGATGGGGAAGAAATAATTATCATCCGAATACTTTACAACTTGTTTGAATGTATACGGAAATTTTATATCTTCCTCCACAGATCCTTCCCATAACGTTTCAATTTCTCTCATATCCGTTTCTGTGAAGTAATTTCGTGGATTAAACCTTTCACTTTCAAGAACTGAGTATAGTGACTTGGCTAAAAAGTACATATATTCTTTAGAAATTTCGACTTCTGGATTTTCTATATCGTAAATTAATTTTTGTGTTGTCCCTGGAGTAATTTTATTTTTAGCCATCTCTAATTGAATATCGTTAATAAAAGATCTTATGTGTTTATTTTTCGAGATAGCATCTTTCATTTCTGAAAGCAGTTTCTCATTTGCAGACTGATCAAAGATCACTGTCATATAGCCTTTCACCTCATGTCATGTTGCTAAATTTAAAGTTACCAAAGGCAATCTGGTTAATCAAGAAGAATTATCATTTGAACTGAGTAATATACCGAAAAAATGATTAACGCTCATTTACATGCTTTATAAACTTTTTTAATGTAGCTAGATCAGTGTTTTCAAAAAAACTAATAAAATCCTCTTTAGTTGCTTCATATAGTGGATTTAAATCAATTTTTTCATCCATTGTGACACCAGCAGAGTTTGCAATGTTAATCTTTCTGCTCATATATCTCTCTGTTGTTAATGTATTTTTATGATTTCCTTGTTCTTTTGCTGCAAGTAAATCGTGACCAGAATTCTCATAGACATAGTCAATTCCTACACCCTTAAATGAGTGTAAGACTAATTCTCTTTCAGGAGGTATACCTAACCTTTTTTTCGACCTTTTCAAGGAGTGTCGTAATGATTGTTCCGAAAGCCCCTGAAAAACCAATTCAGTTTCGCTGACATCCTCTTCCTTCAGCTGCAACAATTCCTCATAAAATACCTGGTTAATGCCTGTAGACACAACCTGAGATCCTTTATCAATAACTGTTACTATATAATGGCCTGTACTTTCATCAAGCTGTATGTCTTTCCATCTTACTCGCAAAATCGCACTTACACGAAAAGAAGTTCTGATGGCGAATTTAACAAACAGCTTTTTCATTAAAGGTTTCTGTCTTTCATTTATATACATATCCTGAGCGATTCTTTCGGCTTCTGTCTGGGTTGTTTTATCCCAGTTTTTAGTTACTGTTTTAAGCCTTTCGACAGTATTAAACACCGACAAGTCAATATAGTCCTTATAATCATGCTCCAAATATGTATAGAGCATCTTCAGGGAGGTCATTTTTCTGTTAATACTATTATTAACTAATCCCTTTTCCTGAAGATACTTCACATAGTTGCTTAATTCGCTTTTACTTACAACTAAATCATCGGGAACTAAACTTTTGACATCTTTACCTTTAATCACACTAAAGAACTGCTTAATATCCCCTTCATAATTCTTTCTGGTGTTCGACACCCTTCTAGTTGATGAAGGCATCATATAGTTAGAATTCCCTGAGCTACTTCTTATATCTTTATTGATTAAAAAGCCCTCGATATCATCGTAAACCGCATAATTTTTTAATTGTTTAACTTTATTTTGCATTATCTTCTCCTCCTTTCTCATCCAATAACTCATCAATAGAGACATTCAATACCAGAGCGATAAGCTTTATGGTTGTAACATCTGATTCATCTGGCATTTCAATGATTTTGTTTAATTTCTGAATATCAATCATTGTCTCCCTCGACAATTCCTCTATTGTGATGCCACGTTTGACCAATAGCTGTTTTATTCGCTCTGACATGTCAACCTCCTACTTTTTATGTATACTATAGATTGCAGTTCGTATATGTTATGGTTGATAAATAAACTCTTCAAATTCAATTGCAATGTGTCGTTTTAAATTCTTCACAAAATGTATTAGGGATATAAAATGCGGATTATTTTCAATGCTTCTTTTTAATCCATCTCCACCTAATAATACTCTATTTAGATCTTTTAATAATGCTGCTATCTCTATTTTTGCACCATGTAGATCATCTTCAGTTTTTGCATTAACAATCATTTTCCTAATGTTTAGTACACTCTCTATGTAAGTTTGTTTAGCATTTAAAACAAAATCGGCATCAATATCTTTATGATTTGTAGACCTAAGTTCTACAACATGCATCATTAATCCTCCTTGTATTCGCTTAGCAATTTCATGTATCCTTTAGTTAGTTGTTTTCGAACATTTTCATTCTTCATTATTTTTGACTTTTCAATGCTTTTTTCATGAAAAAACAAATCATTTTTAACTAAGCTTTCAACTTTCTTTTGGTAAATGGTTTTATGCATTGTCATACTGTTTTTTAAGTAACTAATTGCGGACATACCACCAACCTCCTATATACATATTTTTTATCTTTTACATCTATAGCAATTGTAATGCATTACAAAAGGGAAGTAAAGATTTTTTTAACGACAAATAGCACATTCTACGCAATTTTTTTTGCGAATGTGCTGCTTTGTAATGCATTTCATTTAATTAGGGTGTATGTATTTGAAGTTGATCACTAGATGTTATTAAAACCTAATATTTAAGTGATGGCCTTAAAACTACAAAAGACGCTTAGCTCAAAAGAGCCAAACGTCTTCCTTTTCTCTGTTTAATTTAATTAAATAAATAATAATACTAATAACTTTATGTGTCAATGGATTTTATGCTCCACGTGGCATTCCAGCAACCTCATAATCACCTGAAGCTTGTTGGATTGAAGAATCTGCACTTATGTAAGAAGTGCCTAGTGCGCCCAAGATAACTAAAGCCATAATAAGTTTTTTCATTGTCTCACCTCCTTTAAAGTAAAAGTAATTTTAAAAGTTTTTGATTTTCACCCATCTTTTGCAGTTCTAACAGTGGCAGCCTAATAAGGAATTTGTCATTAGACTTTTTAAAATACTCGATTGAAGAATAGAAACATGCTTTATTTTGTTCGAGTCTTCCTTTCAAATAATAATGCATTGCAAGCTCATTATCGTTGTGAACTAAAAGATCTAGTTTATCCAAAACTTCTTTTGCTTTGGAATTTTCATTAAAGTTGATAAAACAATGAGCTTGCTCCTGCAAATCCATAATTGAATCAGCTTCAAAATTAATCCACTTATTTTCTTTGCGCCATACATTATTTAAGAAGCACAAAGCCTGCTGGAAAATCATGTTGTAATTTTCATTTTGAACAGAAACGCTTAGCCCTTTTAAAAAGTTTTCTTGAGCCAATTCATAATTCGAAAATAATAGAGAGTTGCCAATAGTTAAGTAGCTGAAAACCTGAAATCTCAGGATATTTGTACTTTCCAATGCCTTTTTAGAGTACTCTCTGCACTCCTCTAATGAATTTTCATTTAACTTTATATTAGACATTAGAACATGAACTCTTGTTTGATATGTATTTCTAATGTACATGTTCTCAGAAATCTCACTTAGGTCAATTTGTTTTATAAGTTGGGCCATCGGAGAAAAGTTACCAGTGCTTAAATAATGATAAAGCAGCAAGAGTCTTGAGAAAGAATTCATTTCAGGTGTTTTTATATTTAATTTGCCGAGTCTTTTCACTGCCTCAAATTCAGTAATAACACTGTTAGACAGTTCTCTATGTATTTTATACACTTTTCCATATTCTTTACTTTTCATATTGCTGCAAGAAATCATTGAATCTATTAAAACATCTTCTATTTCAAAAAACATATTTGCATCAGCATACTCCAATGCACTTCTAGCTGCCTTTGTCTTAACATCTAGGTTAAAACAGTAATCTTTCATTAATTCATATTCACGGTCTGGATACTGACTCTTAACAATGTTGACTATTGAAGAAAATTCATTAAATGTTTTCCCATCATGGTTTAAGAAGTCATAAAGAGGATTGGGGTTTTTAAGGCCAGCTACTGTTGCCCATTTATTCATTAAAGAGTTGTCATTTTCCAAGTCTTTCTTCATAGCTATCCTTATTAACTCCATTATTTCCCCTCATTTCTTTTTGTTGTCTTTATTGGTTAACTTAATAATACTATAGATCACATTACGAGTCAATTATTTTATACATATTTTTTGTATTTGTATTCTCTTTAAAATTCCTATTTTATCTAAACACAATGAGGGTTAATCCTCATTGTGCATAATTGGCCAAACGCAACTTTCTACTCTCTTCTTTAGTTCTATTTTTGTCTTATTGTCTAATTTATTATATAGCTCCCTCATAAGCTGGCGTTGATTAATAACTATTTCAGCAAGCACTTCTCTATTTGCTTTCTTTAGTTTTGCTTTAGTTAACAACCACTCATCTTCATATCCGATAAACTCAAGAAGCAGTGTTTCTAGCTCGTTAACTTTACTCTCCAACCGATTTTTATACTCAGCTCCAGCTTTAAAACCTTTTTTGAAGTATTCACTTTCTTTATTTTGTTTCTCAATGTTGTTCATTATTTCATTCATATTGGTTTCTCCACTTCTAATTTAATACCCCTTTGAAATAACAAGCTCTTTATTCAAAAAGGTCTTTAATTGACTCTAATAGACTTCCATCAAGAACTTTTTTCGTTAAAAACTCTCCTGCTGCTCTTAATACTCCTTGAATGAAAAACAGCGAATATTTACTTTTCTTCTTATCCGGTTCATCAAACGTACCCGGTGTTGAAAACTCAATTGTTCCGTTATTAAGTATTCTTGCTTCGCCTTTCTCAATTTTTCTGTTTAAAACTTGCAATGATTGATCTAGTGTCAAATTATTGTGGCTAATCCTCAAATGCAGATCTGATGTAAAATTATTAATTTGGCTATACAATTTTTGACGATTTAATTTATTATATATGTGTTCATTTGCAAAGTTTCTCCACGATTCATCTTCTGTGGAAAGATCACTTATATTTAAATTCGTTAAAGAATCTAAAGATGCTCTAGTTATATAATAAGAAATTTCCTGGAGCTTTATTATTACCGCTGATACACTTGGAAACTCTCTAAATATCCTTGCTGGTTCACCAATCACAATTTTTAAAATTTTATCACCGGTGTTAAAATAATTTTCAAAGTCCTCTTCTGTTATATTTGAGCCTTTATTGATATCTTTGTAGTGACGATAAGAGGAGAAGTATTCAATAAATACTACATCATCATTAACTTTCCATTTTTCAACAAATGAAGCACCGTTAATAATTTTTAAATACTCACTGATTAACAATTGTTTACCCTCTACTTTCTTTTTCAATTTTTTTAATTATGTAATCAAATAAAATAATGGCCTTTAATGAGTTTTCTTTTGTTCCATATTCAATATCCCCTCCATGTAATATCGCATGGCGACTAAAAACAGGAATGTTCTGATTATGTTCAAATCCATTTAGTACAGTCTCTATATAAAATTCTTCAATTTCTTTGTCATAGTTAAAGAGCTTCTGGTTAACCAATATACTCTTTAGCTTATCCTTTACTAAAGAAAAGTTCATTTTTCCAACATGCCCAGTTCCGTCAGCAATCGCCCCTTCAAGTTGACTTAGGAATATAGGTATGGAAAGAAAAAACAAATCGTTATTGTGTGCAAACACTGCTTCCTCTAACAAAGGAACCCTACGCTTTAGCCAATCTATGTTACTCCAGCTTTTTAATAAGTATTTAACTCTAAAATGGTCATAATATTTAAATAGAAGATTATAAAATTCTTTCTCTTTGTCTCCTTCCGAATCAAAAATCTTTGCTACATCAATTGTTAAACGAAGTGGAACGTTTCCATTTGGCGGAAACCCATGACTTATCATTACACTCTTATATTTAAAATCTAAAGGATCTAGCATTTTATTTATATTTTGTTCAAAATTCGTTAGAAATTTCTCGTTAAAACTTTTTATTTTATGAGAAAATTCATTTGCTTCTGTTTTAAACACGAGTGCACTCTCCCCTGCCTGTATTCTTCTACCTTTCTATTGTTGTTTACAACCCTTTAAAGCCGCTTCCATTCAACATACTCAAATCGCTTTTGATACAAGTCTTCAAGTATAGCAGCCCATTCAATCCATCCTTCAGCAACAATGCTTTTCTTTTCCCCATCCTCAATCCACTCTATCCAATACACCTGAACACTCCTAACGCTTTACAACTTGAATTTCCCTTACCTCACATTGGACATTACACTTTGTTTTAAGCTCGCTTGCAACCTCAATGACTTCATACATTGTTTGCAATTTAGAAGCGCCGTGGAGGTCACTAGATGTCAAATAACCGTCCTCATCTAACTTAAATGATTTGAAGTATTCCTTGTTTTCAAACTGCAGTACATAAAAATAATCAATCAAAGGCATAAATCAACCTCTTTTAAATAATTTTGTAATCCTCATTACTAATGGCAACATTCCAATTAACATGAAAAAAGCAATAACGTTAAGCTTATTTTTGAAAAACAGGCTGGCCAAATTCCTTTCCATACCCGTTGCTGTTTTTTTATCCATGAGTTCTTTAAACTCATCATCATAGACCTGATCAACAAAAATAAACTTAATGCCAGTCAACAATCCAACTCCTAGCCAGATAATTAAAAAATAAGCAAAACCAATCATTTGTTCCCTCCCTATATCGAACGGAATTTGATATTCTTGAGTATGTTGAATAAATTATGTAGGTGATCTTGTGGAAGAGAAATACGAAACAAACGGGTATGATACTTCAATCGTTTATGATTACAAAGAATATCCTGATGTAAAATACGGTCGCTGCGACAATTGCGATTACACATTGTTCAAAAGCTCTGTAAAAAGTGGTATATTCTTGCGCGAATGCCGGCGTTGCGGTATGAAAAAGAGCATTTAGTTTAATGCTCTTTTTATTTAAAACACTTCAATTATTATAAGCTTTAAATTAGTCCTCAGTTTTAAAATAAATTAATATTCATCTTCAAAAAAACTGCTTATTTTTATCGCTATGTCAAAAATAATTAATACAATCGTCATTGCTGTTACGAAATAATTTACTATAGGGAGAAAAATAAGTAACCAATCCTTGCCGCTAACTTTTCGTCCAAGCCCTGCCCATCTGTTCGAGATGTTATACTTATACAGTAGCCCAAGATATGAAACTAACGCACAACAGATATAAAAACCTATCATCACGAAATCCCTCCATTTGTTCCATTGTTGTTACAATGAAGTCTTTTATTTTAGGTTTTTAGCATTTCCCATCTTGATCACTCGCTCAAATTGTTACTGTATATTAGTACTCATAAACCTATAAAACAGGTTATTAGAAGAAAAAAGTGTAAATTTGAGTAAACAAATCTCCAAAGTTATCTTTTGTTTCCTCACTTAATTGAATGTAAAGTGAGACAGCAGCAATTAATGTAGCAACGATAGACAGAATTACAGTGATTATCGTTAAAGAAAAAGTAAATCGTCTAAGTGAATTATTTGTTTTAATCTCTAATAAATCTACAGTATCATCAATCATTTTTGAAAAATGTTGTGAGTGGTTATATGTTTCCTCCACTAAATAACTAGTATTATCAACAATCATTTCAGCAACTTTTATATTGTCAAGCCGTGGAGATTCAAATCTAAACGTTTCCCTTATAAACTCTTTTATTCTATTAAAATGGTTATTATTAATTTCATATTTAAAACGTTTAAGGATCTTTATATTTTGTTCCAACTCATATCTAACATTAATTAATTTTCGATATTTTGGTTTTGCTTTTTTAATTGATTTAAAGGTTTCACTTTGTATAACCGCTACCTTCTTACTTGTATCCTTTGCATATTCTCTCATGACCAACATAGGGAGGTAAGCGTCAGAAAAGTCTCGTAATTTGTATACAATTTGATGTTCAAGGGAACTATACATTGGCTCTCTTTCTATTTCTGTGTTACATGTAACTTTCAATGAACAGTCAATAAAATGAGATCCCCTCTCATATGGGTATAAGCTCCATACACCATCTTCTGAAATATCTTGATAAGAATTATCCATACCAACTGAACCCCAAAAATGATTTTGCTTAATACCTGCCTCTTCTTTGATTTTGCAAGTTAATTGTTTTAATTTATAAACATTTATACTAGGGGGAATTAAATTATTACCTATGAAATACATATCAAAATAATTACTGATTACTTTCATCGTTCTCCATTTTAATTCTATCAATAAGTCCTCTAATAAATTCCTCTTAATTGTATAACTGGGGACTCTACTTATCCCCCAAGATTTGAAAAAATTCCTAAAATAAGGCGTAAAAGGAGTAAAAACAATGTGATCCTTCACGTCATTTTTAACAACTTTTTTATATTCTTTTAGAAAATGATCAGCAGGAGTAATCACAAATTGTAAAATCACAGATGAAGAAGTAATTTGGCAAGCTTGAACATTTAATTGTTTAACAAAGTTAGTCAATGTCGTTTCTTTTCCGATATCGATAAACCCAAAGTTGCTCCAGCGTTCCCCGTGAATGCTTTGCTTTACTTTGTTACAAAAATTATCTATTCTCTCTTGTTGACCATGTTCATATCTCGCAGGGAATTTTTTTATCAATTTTTTTAAGCCTTTATTTAGTTTATCAATATTCTCAATTGGAATATATTCAGCAACATATAATGATAGTAAATCCAGCTCAATATCATTTGGCATTTCTGTTGTCCATTGGCTAGTCTCCCAAAAGCTAATGTCTTCCCTTGCTGATTTTAAAACTTTAGGAACAAATTTTGATTCAACAGTGCAATCTTCCTGCAGTTGTATTTTTTTTATATATGGTACTAGAAGATCAGTGAATTTCTTATTAAATTTTTCTTTATGACTTAGCCTCTTTTGGCTATGAGGGTTTTTTATCTCTATCATTTAAACCTCCAAAAAATTGTGGTGCATCTATTTTTTAAAAAACCGGATATTCAAATAAATGTACGATTTTATGCAGACCTAGAAAACTTGTAATTCTTTCCTAACCTTATAACTTTAGTATACCATTTTCATCCTGAGTGATCGATATGGTTATTGTCTTTTTGGAATATAAGCAATTCCTGCAGCTCGATGTTTAGGTATGTACATACCTTATCCAACAGCTCTCTCGGATACCGCTCCATTTCGTCATGATAGAGCTTTCTGACGGTCGGATACTCATGATCAATATCCCTGGAAAGCTTTCGAATACTGATCTTTCTTTCGTCTAATATGGCTTTAAATTTTTAATCAATCATAGCGCCGCACTTTAATAATTGAATATCGATTGGACTATGAAAAAAGCCAAGGTTTCCTTGACCTTTATCTACTATTTAACAGTAGTGAAACAGATTTCTAATTATCTCCATCCCATTGATAGGGTTCACCTATGGGACTGTACAGAATATCAATATCTATAAACTTCTTATGGTTCCCTTTAGGGTATTTAACTAAAATTAAATCCCACTTTCTAGGTACAAAGTCAACATCGTACCTCCAAAATTTTATTTCTTTGTCCTCTTCATTTACAATTCCATTAGCTTTTTTTCCATAGACCTCTAATTGTTCATTAGGAACATAGTATGCAGTATACTTATATTCTTGTTGTCCATTTCTATTGCCAACTTCTCGGTTGGATAGTCTATATGCGATAGAATCATATTCTTGATATTCCTCATTTTCTTCACTTTGAGTGTTGTGCTCATTTTTTTCTGAATTAACTTCGTCATTAGATTCACCTAGATCATCATTTACGAATTCTTCTTGTACGTAAGAGTTAGCTGTATAGTCTTCATGATCCTTGCTAAAATATACGATTAATATAATTCCAATTACACCAAGCAAAAAAACCGATACCTTTTTCATAATCCCGCCTACCTAATCAAAATATTTATTATTTTTGAGAATTTAATCAGACTTTAATCAAGATCAAAAGAACAGTAGACTGAATTATCTTCTTCATGTTTGATATATGTATTGCCTTTTAAGAAATAACGTAACCCTGTAGCAGCTTTTAGAATAGATATGCTTCGCTCTCGTACATGTGCTTTTATGTCTTGATCATCTTGTTTATATCCAGTTGCAGAAAATCTAACATGAATTGCAAATGATGAATTTTCGAATTTGAAGCTTATTATTTCCATGGCATAGCTCCTCTCTTTTCCTTAATTATACAACCGCCAAAATTTATTTAAAACTGCTGTTTTATTCAGATTGTATTAACAGACTTTTTTCATTGTTAATACCTCTTTACTATTTTTCAAAAAGTAGTTCAGAATCATCATTAATAAGATTTTCAGAAAGTATTCTGTTTTTATATTCATCATATTCCAGTTCAGACAAGTAGACTTCAAAACCTTTTTTATTGCTTAACTTTATTGCTTCAATAGTTTTGTCTGCTTCTTTCAATGCGCTTTCTTTAATTAAGAAACTGTTCATATTCACGCCACCACTATGTTTTAAAACTACACCATAAAGAGTTGTTATTGTACTCATTTTATATTCTCCTTTTCTGTTTAAAATTGTTGTTTTATTTAAAATTGGATTCTTGAAATTACTTCACTGTCCCAGTCTTTTTTATCTAACGGTGGCTGTAAATTATACCCCATTACACAAACAAAGTTATATGAATCACCGAGCGCTAATCTAGCTTGTTCTGGATTAAAGTCATTTAGACAAAACCCTATTTCTCTAGCCAGTCTTAATGCTCCGTCCTTCCCCGCATAAACATTTGATTGACCCAAAGAAGTTTGCAATGCTTCTCTAACATTTACTAAGTAATTTTTATATGTATTTTCCATTGTGACTATTCCCTTCTCTTCATTCTGTTTAAAATATGCATTTTATAATGTTTATATTTTTTGTATTTGTTAATTGTATTATAACCTGATTACCCTTATCTATCAACAGTTTATTATACATATTTTTTGCTTTTATATTATTTCTATAATAAATCGCTCATGAGGGGGTTTGGGGGTGGTGTGAGCAAAAATTGTTCAGGTGAGGAACGAACCGTTTTGAACAATTAGCAGCACCCCCATTCTCTTATTTTATTATTTAATTTATTTTTGTCTCTCTTAAAGACTTAGACGGAAAAACCCTTGGTATTATTGAGCTTTTTTAAGAGTTTAAGAGGTTTATTCTCTTTAACTACCCATTTAACCATTCAATTAGCAGCTCCCTCATCCTTAATGAGGGTATGTATAATGTTATTTCTTCACCATCTCTAATTGCAGATCTCCAAATCCATTGTACTAATTCGGATAATGCAAATGCATCTTGATCAATTGTTATTTGATATTTCTCTTTAAAATAATTATATAGAACAGTGTTAACGTATCTGTTTATTGTATACACCAAGTGTTTTTTGTGCTTAAAATCATTGGTAGCTCTTGCATTACATGACACAAACCCTTTTGTATATCCATTCCCCTTTACTTTGTTTTTGTGTTCTGAATAAGTCGTCCACATAGCTTCATCACTTGATGACTTAACAATGTTGTTAAAGTAATTGAATACATTGTTCTTTACCTTCTTGATCGTATATGGAGATTTATTTTTATACCAATTAGATGATAATGAATAATCCAATTGGCCAACTGTATTTAAGTTACCTTCATATATTTTTATTTTATTTCTTAATTGAGCCTTTAGAATACTCTCATATTCAGTATTATGTTTAGTAAACCTGTATTGCCCATCTATAAATTCAGAAACGTATTTTTGATACTTGATATTGTTTATATCATAATAATATCTTTGTATTTGAGCATCAAACATGTAAGTGAGTATATAAACTTCTTTAAACAACTTGAATATATCTGCAGGAAAATTCCAAATCAATATATTGTCTTTAAAGTACATCAGATTATTGTTTAAAGCCATATCGCGAATATCATCATAACGTGTTTCATAGTCCTTTTTTTCTTCGTTCCATTTGACAAATCCGTCTTCAACATATATTAACTTTGATTCAAATAGTGTAGTTAGATCATGCTTCTTAACGCGTAACTGTTCAACTACTTCCATAACTTCATCTAAAATCAATGTATAGTTGCCTGAAAGGATCAACTCCTTTGTTTCGTCATTAGCATTTTTGAATAGATTATGTGTAGCAACAATATTTTTGTTCTGAGATAAAAGTTCATGAAATGACTCAAACTTATATTGTGTTTTGTCACCTTTCTTCTTTACTTTAGGTTCATAAATTTGTTTACTGCTTATGCTCTTCTTAATGCGATCCACTTCATCCAAGTACGGTGTAATGAAAATAAAATTTTCGTCTGTCCCTGAATTATTCATCATGTCAATTGCTGCAGATGTTTTACCGCTACCCATAATAGAATCCACTATTTTTATTCTTGTCATAAATCTTATCCTTTCCTTTTAACCATTTTTCAACCATTCTGAAAGTAGTTCTTCCATTCGTAGTGAAGGAATGAAAATTGTTAAAGGTTTATTGATATTTCCACAGTTTACTATCCATTTTAAGATCAATGATAAAGCATATGTATCTTCATCCAACGATGATAACTCTTTGTATTTTGCAAGTAAAAATGAATTTGGAAAACAATTAGCTGCAAAGCAAAGATAACTTTTCTTTTCTTTTAGATATTGCCCATTGAGTGGTACAAATCTTTTCTTGTTCCCTTTAAATTCTAATTGCCTTGCGTATTGCGTGAATGTTGTCCAGCAACGATCTTTACTCGTTGAACTTGTTTGATTATAAAAATAATTATTCATATTCAATTTTAGTTGTTGCACATCTTTTGTGTTCTTACTGAACCAGGTTTTACTGTAATCATATTTAAATTTTCCGCTATGAAGTAACTTACCTTTTTTCTTATGAATCATTAAATTCTTCCTTAACAGCTGTTGTGTTTCCTCTGAAAGTTTTTTGCAATAGAACACATCTTCCACAAAATCAGATGGCGCCGAAATATTGTGCATTGTAGTAGAGCTTAATACGTTATAAAGGTTGTTTATGTCTTCTCCATCTAACCACATTTGTTCAATTGTAAGTAAATCAGTTTTGTTCTCAACATACTCCAATATTTCAAATGTGAAATCATTTAAACTATATTTATCCCAATCCTTTTGAAGAAGATGTGAATGGTGTAATCCATAATGTAGATCAGTTACATGCTGCTTCCATCGTTTAAATACGTTTATACTGCTACCTATATATTTCTTCCCGTTAATTTTATTTGTTATTTGGTAAATCCCCCTCATTCATTGACTCCTTTTAACACCTTTATTCTCTCCATATACCCTCCTTATATTTTAAATTTGAATCGAAAAATAAGGAACGATAATTGCCTTACCGCTCCCTTATTTATAACGCATATTTAATTATCCTTGTGTTGCTGCATGATTAATACTGAATCACCTTGTTTTACTTTGCTTATCTCTTCTCTGTACTCTAAAAGGTCTTTATCAATTCTGACAGTTGCTTCTTTGATGGAGTCAATATCTTTCTTGAGCATTTCCAATTCCTTTGTCAGCTGCCGAATAGCATCCAGGAATTTTTTCTCCAATCATCTCACCTCAATGATTTTATTATACCATGAGGCCTATAAGATTAGTGTGACTTGTTTCTTAGTTTAATGAATACAAAATAGATGATCCACAACAATATGGCAATGATACATGTGACTACAAAGATTGCATTGATTAGTGTTTGTGCTTCGCTGCTGAAGTAATCCTTAATGAGTTGAAACATTAAGAATAAGCCAATGAATGTGATATGGGTAAACCATAATGAGAATCGTTTCATGTTTGCAATGTGCTTGATCATGTTATAATATGGGTAGGAACTAAAGGAGAAGTTCATTCCCCTTTAGCTTAGCTCTCATCGGCGTATACGTTGGCGTTGTCTCTTTGGTCGGAGCCGCTTGCGTATACGCTTTTTCTTTTTGCTTGTCCCATTCTTTAGGTTTCTTATCTTCTCAACTATTGTTAGACTGTTGATTGTAAGAACCGTTAAAGATATGAGGAAAGCAACTATGATACCCACTTTCTCAAGCACTATGTACACCTCCTTTCCTATGACTCTATTATAACATATTCCATTATTTTTATATACATATTTTTTATATTTGCGATGAGTTATTTGTGTGTTGATGGAAGTTGTTGTAATGCTTTGTGTGCTGTCTGAGTGAGCAGTAATGTAAATGGACTGGATATTGATTAAGGATGCTTAGAGAGGTGTTATATTGATTTTTAGAGCGTGCGAGTGTGATTAGGTTGGATGACTGGATGAATAGTGTTATGTATATGATGTGGGAACAGATGAGGTTAGTAAGCGTGATGAGTGGTTATTGTAGGACATATAATTGGATAAAAGGATAAGTATAGTGGTGAGGATAAAATAAATATGTCTTCGATTCCCTCGGATTCGTTATAAATACGATTATTTTTAATGAATGGTTATTCATTTTTAAATTGATAACCAATTTATTTTTTTAAAAATTAATTCTTGTGTTTGGCCTGGAATTATGTTAGCACTGTTGTAGGCCTACCCAAGTCATCAAATACACGTATAATGTTCCTTATACACGTATTACAATACCAATATATGGGGGTATATTTACATCTAATGGTAAAATTAAGGGAACAGATGTACCCATAGCACTTCCATTTCCACACCCTATCCAAATTTTCATTTTCCTAATTCCACATCAAAATTACCCTTTTTCACATCGTAATCGCTATCGTAAAAGCCTTTTATATCAACATTTTTCCCTTTTCAAATTACCTCGTTTTCATCAATATTTAGATAAAGCAGCCACTTCCCCCTACTCTCACTTATGTTTTACGATCGTTTATCCCCTAATTACCATTCGATACAGCAAATACCCTTATGTTTACTGGATTTTTAAGCTCTTTAAATATTTTTACGATAGGCATGTTTTTAGATCACGATAATCACTCTATATGGCTTAGAATTCATCTCAATAACCTGGAGCTGTTAACATACTAGCGAAAAAACAATAGACAAATACAAATAATATGTATATAATCATCTCATGGGTGAGGAGGTGAGATAATGCAAAAGGATTCAAAGAAAGTAACGTACATGTTTAGTAATTTAATTGGATTTTTAGAGACTACTATTATTGAAGGAACTGCTTCACAAGAAGAAAACACTCTTTATGAGGACTACAAACTATTTGGAACAATCGATAAAAAGAGCTATACATACAAAAATCTTGTACATAAGTATCTAAAAAGCGATTATTAAAATCAAAAAATATACATATAAGTAATAAGGGGAGAATTTATTGAAAGGAAAAAAAGACGGTCTAAATAAGCAAGTACATATTTACAGTATTGATACTTCTGCTTTTTATAATGATCAAGAAAACAAATTACATAACAAGATTTTAAAATCATATAGGTACAGAGATTATCTCAAAAAACTTGAACATGTTGATAAAAAACATAAGAAGTACATAACGCAAAGGATTATTTCCTTAAAAGAAAATCTTTATAACGCCTTTAACAATCATAATCAAATAAGAACACTTAGAACAGATTCCCTGAAAGATAATAATGTGATTTCATTATTTGATTCAGTCTTAACTCGAACGTTGGGAATCAAAGAAGACTCTCTCTCTGAAGAGATCATGGTTGTCCAAACTTATCACTTTCAAATTTTAAGGGACATTATTGATAAAGGATTCATACATAACAATGAGAAATACGTTTATTTCACTAGTAGCGCTGGTCAAATACGAACAAAAAAATCCTGTTTTATCAAGCAAAGCACCTTAGATAAGTATCAAAATTCTTTAACTTGTGGCCTTAGTGTGGAGCAAATCAATGCTCAAGGTGGGAGTAGCATAAACAAATGGAATAGCTACATGGCCTTATCGAATAGCGCCAGCAGTCCATGGGAAATTGATATTGATAAAGCAATTGTCGTAAATGACTTAGAAACAAACGTTTCCAGCCTGGTTGATTATATTGACCGTGATACATATGAAATCACTCGTAAAGTTATGGATATTCCTATAGAACATACAGATGGTTGCGGAATGATGCTTCCCAGTTTGAGCCAGAAAAGCTTTATGGTCAGATTGCCTTGGGTTAAGGGTCTACTAGTCCCATTTGATTTTAGGAAGTTTGCTGAAAAACACAGTTCGTTTACAGTTAAGGACGTCTACGGTAAAGAATGGGACATTATTAATGACGATATCCAAATAATTTTTACGAAAAGCCAGTTTAAGATGTGGAAGTACTATGATTCATGGGATGACTATCGCAACAAATTTAAAAAGTATGGATGTCTTGGGGCTAAGTTAAATGAAGAAGATCCATCGGTTGAGGGAAAACTGACTTACCAAATGCTACAAACACTCACTGATATCACAGATGAGGAATTGAACCAAATCAGCTCAAAGACTGTCAGAGAGATTACTCAATTAGGCACTGATAAAGAAACCATGATGAAAGTTTTGGGGGCTACCGAGAAAAATAAACATAAGACAAGTCTTCAAGAAGCTCTACTGATATATCCAGAGCTGTTAAATGATGATCACACTAAAGAAATCATTAAGAATAAGAAAAAGAGTATGATTAAGGACGCCAAATCAGGAAAATTACTTGTCAGTGATGCTAGGTATACATATTTATGCCCAGATCTATATGCTTTCTGTGAAAGATTGTTTCTTGGAATTGAGAATCCGAAAGGACTGCTTTCAGGAAGCGATGTCCATTGTTCTTTATATGATGAAGGGTACATTGATATTCTTCGCTCCCCTCACCTATTCAGGGAGCATGGTGTTAGGTGGAACAAAAAAGATGAGGAATATGAAAAGTGGTTCATTACCCCAGGTGTTTATACCAGCATTCATGATCCGATATCGAAACTGCTGCAGTTTGATAATGACGGGGATAAGGCCTTAATTATTTCTGATAAGCTAATCGTCAATATTGCAAAGCGTAATATGGAGAACATCGTTCCTTTGTATTATGAAATGTCTGTAGCCCAGAAACAAGAGATTAATAGCAGAAACATCTATGAAGCACTAACTCTTGCTTATGGAATCAATATCGGGGAGTATAGTAACAACATCACTAAGATATGGAACAGTGACAATATAAACCTGGACGTGATCAAATGGTTATGCATGGAGAATAACTTTACTATCGATTAAATTTATAGTCGCGTCGCATAGCGATATGCGGATGAAAAGTCAGTGAACCTAGAAAACTAGGGTGTGCATTCAGCGAAAAGTAGCGATAGGAAATGATCGTTAATGAGTGTGCTAACAGGGGAATTCTAATTAATACATTTTACATTTTGAACAATGATATTTAAAACAAGGGGGTGACAAAGTGAAGTTTATAAATGAGGATGAGCATAAATATTTGAGTGGGATATATAAGATTGAGCAGATAAGCACCGGCTTAATATATGTGGGGAAAACTAAGATGAAATTTATTAAGCGTTACTGGCATCACACTTGGAAGCTGAAAAACAATTCGCACTGTAATCGACATTTGCAGAATAATTGGAATAAATATGGAGAAAACGATTTCCAATTCCATGTTTTACAAACAGTTGATCCAAACTCAGATATGAACGAATTAGAAACTCACTACATAAATGAACTAGGTGCCTATTTAAATGGCTTTAACATGACCACCGGCGGAGAGGGCAAGAGTAATTGTAAGATGTCTGACTCCACCAAAAAGATTATTGGGGAAAAGAATAGGATTAATAACATCGGAAGAAAGCTTAGTGATGAGACTAAAGCCAAAATGAGTAAGGCGAGAATTGGCAGAAAGCTCTCTCCGCAGCATAAGGAAAAGCTTTTACAATCTAGAATGAATAAAAGGCATTCGCCAGAATCTAGATTAAAGATGCGTCAGTCTCATTTAGGGTCAAAAAATAAATCCTCAAAAATAAATGAAACGAAAGCACACGAGATAAAAGTTCGATTGATTAATGGGGAAAAGATGTCTGAAGTATCAAAATCAATGCGTGTTTCCTACCCCATCGTTAAATCAATATTACAGTGTAAAGTATGGAATCATATTCATGTTACTGGGTGGGACGACTTTATTCTTAAATACAAAAGCAAGAAGAAAAGCACTCTTACTCCAGAAGAAGTATTTTGTATAAGAGAACTTCTTAAAAAAGGGTTATCAGCACCCCATGTTGCAAAAATGTGTAACATAAAACCCAATGTTGTTTATGGAATTAAACAAGGAAGAACCTATAAAAATGTGAAATGAATGTAGAATGTATTATATGAAAACCCTGTGCCAAGCGTTTACATCATGCTGAGAAGTACTTGTAAATGAAGGTGCAACGACCATCCTTTATGGAGTAATAATAAGGTGAAATTCCTTATTATGAAGCGCTGACCATCTGTCTAGTACAGATGATGATATGGTCTATTCCCTAATAAATATCGGGAAACCGAGGGTATCAAAGTTCGCAAAAACCTTATTCATGCCCACCCGCCCTGATCATGTTGATGAGCAAATCAAAGATTACATAAAAAATAAAGTGCCCCACTTCTTCATCAATGCAAAGGATAAAGAAGAACATAGCGTAGAATCGATTAATGAAAGTACAGTAAATAAGTTAGACTCAATTATTCCTAATGAACGAATCAACTTTAACGCAGTTGCAGGAAAATTTGATTACCGTTTCTTACTTCGAAATAAAAAAGTGAAACTTGATGAAACGGTTATCAATGAGTACAAACGTCTTGACCGAAACAAAAAGTGGCTCATGAATAATGAAGAAATTAAACCAGGAGAAAAGCTATACGTCTATAAGATTATCAAACAAAGATTAATGGAAATACATAACGATGAGCAACTTATTACAGATGTTTTAGTTAAGTACCTATATAAAAAGAAGAGTAAATTCAAATCGACTTTGTGGGAGTGCTTTGGCGAACATATATTGGAAAATTTAAAGATTAACTTAAGGAATTTTAAGGCTTGTGGGAATTGCGGAAAAATGTTCAGTCCCTCTTCTAATAAATCTAAATACTGTAACAATTGCTCAAAAAAAATGATCTTAGATAAACATAAACGCTACAATAAAAAAAGATAACGACCAATAGAAAGTGCCTTGAGCCTTACTCCCCCAAGGGATACAGCATTTCTCGGCAAAAAAAGGTCAACAAAAAAGCACCTTGAACCCTTGGTACGACTGGGCTGAAAGCCCCTTTTGAGATAATCGCCATAAGGGAGAAAGAAAGCTAATTTCCACATAAAAGGGCGAGTAAGTCTCCCATTTTTTCAAAAAACCACAAACGTTACCGTAATTATACTTTAACACAAAAATAAACGAAATCACTAGGAGGATTTAAAACATGAACAAAACAGAATTTGTTGGAGCAGTTGCAGAAAAATTAGGTGTTACTAAGAAAGAAGCTACTCCTAAAGTTGAAGCAGTATTTAATGTCATCGTTGAAACACTAACAAAAGGTGAATCAATTAAGGTTCCTGGAGTTGGAACATTTGAAGTTCGTGAACGCGCAGCTCGTAAAGGGAGAAATCCCCAGACAGGAGAGGAAATTGATATTCCGGCTACAAAAGCACCTGCATTTAAGCCGGCAAAAGCACTTAAAGACGCAGTCAAAGCTAAATAATCAGTTAATGAGGACGACAGGAAAGGCTACCTGCACGCTTTGTCACAAAGAGCTTATGCTCCTAAAAGTGGCAGAGTTGAGTTATGGAGGAAATTGTCGACCTCCCCTCTTTTCGCTTTTCATCTTCAACTCCGGGTTAATTAATTATAGTTATTTATTTATGGCATGGGGGTGCCGTCAATAATTAGTTGATTACTGATATTTGGGATATCAGTTCTCGACTAATGTTCATTTATGAAGGTAAAGACTAATCTAAATGAATATTAGTGGAGATTCCTCTTCAGTGTGGACTAGCTTTTCTTGATTAAACAATATCTACTCCCCCTATTTTCTGTATCATTCTGACACAAACTGCGGTTGGTCATTGCAGTTAGTCGGATAATAGTCATTTATGAGGGTGCGAGGTTAACTCGGATGTCTGTATCTAAAGGAGACAGGTAAATGACTATTATCGGGCTAAACATGTCGGTAAGACCTATGCTACTCAAGTTTTTTATATGTAGGGTGAATCCCATCACAGTCTTACTATGGGTGACATGTAGCCTGAATATTAATTGCGGTGTACTGCTTCGGCTTACACTTAGGTAAGGCAGATGCGTCTTCCTTACCTCAAATTCCAATTAACAACATATTCGCTATTTATTCGCTACTTCTCCTTCATTCTGAATGGAGACTTATCTTTCCCATGCACATACCTCCTTACACGGGTCAGAGAAAACTGTGCAAAATAAGAGACTGGCGATCTACACGCATTGTATGTAGATAAGGTGTGTGACCTGACAAGAAAAGACAGGAATGTCTCTGAAAAGGGTTATATGGGTCTTACCTTTTCAAATGTTTTGATTAAAACTAAGGATAAAATTTGTTTTATTGGCAATTTATTTAAGAATCTATTAGAATATAAAAGATGTATGTCTAAAGGAGAAGATAATAAATGTCAAAAATCGCTTTATTTGAAGCTTTACCTTTAAGAAATGCAATCTCAAAACGTATTCAGGAACTTTTACAGGAACGAGATAGTGTTGCATATGTTGAGCATGATAAGGATGAAAAATATACAAAACCAACAAAAACTGTAGACCAAATCACAGCTGAGCTAGAATCGACTAAAAAAGATTATCGTGAATTGGTAGTACTAATAGCTAAAGCCAAC
This sequence comes from Bacillus sp. LJBS17, assembly GCF_019334685.1. Taxonomy (NCBI): domain Bacteria; kingdom Bacillati; phylum Bacillota; class Bacilli; order Caryophanales; family Bacillaceae; genus Bacillus; species Bacillus sp. LJBS17. The sequence continues at coordinate 1,907,715 of NZ_CP079759.1, read as the reverse complement.
CTGGATGCAAAAGTTTTGTGGGATGAAAAGGAATTATCGATCACAGAAGCGCTTGAATTAGCACAGCAACTTAGAGGCGAAGCGAATAAACTCAAAAGCTACGGTCGTTCTCAGAAAACTGAACGAGTAAATTCTTATTCTGATGTTATTAGTTATCGTGAAGCCTTGTTTGATCCTGATAAAATGCAAGCTAAAGGATTAAAGTTAGAAAGAATGGCTAATCGTCTTTCAAACTCTATTGAAAAAGCTAATCATAATTATGAAATTGAGTTTGAAGCTGCAGATAAGTATTTATAAAAGCTAAGGTTTTAACTTAGCTATGAGGGTAAAATCACTTTTATCTTGATAGCTGGGTGTAAAACTGCCCAGCTTGGACAACAGAGAAGTAGAAAGCCGCTTTAGTTTAGAGCGTATCTAAACTGTAATACCAAAACTCATTTATTTCCTAGGTTGGAGACGGATTACGTTTTACAGCTTACGAATTAAGAGATTTACGAGTTTACGGACGCAAACCTTTATTAGTGATATTTTAATCAAAAATATACTCTGTTCTCTGTTGTTCCAATAATTTAACTCATGTGCCATGCTGTACAAGGAGTTCCTGAAGACGTCATTATGACGTCTTTTGTTATTTTCAGATTTCCCTGTCAATCCGAAGGCTTACGTTCCTACGTGAGTTACTGATGTAGGTGAGATGGGTTAATTAAAACCGTTGGAAGACGAGGGTTATGACCTAATTCAAATATTCCATTAGTTGGAGGATTAATGCTATACGCATTCTTTCTCAATCTGAAAGCAGTCAGAAAAAGGCTTCCGCACCTTACGGCGGAGGTCTTTTTGTGCTTGCGTTTTACTTTATCGATCAGCCGGAATGTACTTAGGAGCCTTCCGGTACGTAAGCTATCAATAATCTCCTTCGGGCGTTTCCCCAACGCCTATCCGACTTATCTTTCATCTCCTTTATATCCCCTTCTCGGATGTTACCGATGCTTCGGATCATCGGGCTTCCGAAGGAGCTTATTGTACGTAAATAAAACAAATAATTGGAGGAATCGTCTTGGCTAAAGGTAAGAAAGAATATTCTTTTAAAAAATGCACTGTGAACGTTGATGAAGATCAAATTATTGAGTATAAAAATGATGGGATACATATCCACTCATTATCTAAGTACTTAAGAGAAATTGAAAGCAAAACAGAACCGATTGATTTCACTTTAAAAAGCGACAGTGAAGTTGTGCCTCAAGAAACTGAAGGACTCTCTGAGTAGGCGGTGACTAAATGACAGCTATTTTAAACCCTGTGTTGCACCGTGAAAAGGAAGAATCCTTTACCGACTACCACATCCGACTTTTTAAAAATAAAGATACTTATCACATTGATACTAAAACCATTGCCGCTCTCTTAAACAAAGATCAAGGTACAAATTATGATGAGAGTAAATGGCGCAAGGATTATAAGCAATATGAACGATGGAATGATTACATAATGTCCAAGAATTTGGATGAAGAAATTCTAAGGAAATACGAAGAAGTGCGACTTCAATCTGAAAAGGAAAAGATTAGAACTCGTGATCAAAAAAGAGAATACAGAAAAAGTATAGCGAATCAAGCTCGCTTTGAGAAAATCAAGGATGACGTAGTCCAAGCTATTGTTAATTTAGAATCCAAAAGACCTCTTCGTTTCACTTACCCCCTCCCTGCAGCTGCTGAAAAGCATGGGCTTGCTTTATTCAGTGACTGGCACTTCGGAATGGAAATCGATAACCGCATCAATAAGTTCAATAAAAAAATATTCGATGAACGAGTTGAGCATCTCACAAACAAAGTAATTGAGTATGGAAAGAAGAATCATGTCTCCACATTACACGTTGCAAATCTTGGCGATTTAATTGGAGGTCTTATACATGTTTCAACGAGAGTTCAGGCTAATGAAGATGCTGTAGAACAAATTAAATATGTATCAGAAACGCTTGCTGAGGTTTTAACGATGTTGGCAAGTGAGTTTCAAGAAGTTAAGTTCTACAACGTAGCAGGCAATCACGGTCGCCTCTCCCCTTCTAAAAATGATGTCGGGATTAAAGAAAACTTTGAATACCTCATTAATTGGTATCTCGAAGCTAGATTAAGAGATATTAAAAACATTTCAATTGAACCGGAACAAGATGGCTTTATCCCCGCTAAAATCAACAATCATAAAGTCGTGTTTGTCCACGGTCACTATGATCGTGTTGATCAATGCGTAACCCGCCTACCTCAATTACTTGGCTATATCCCTTCTTACATATTTGGTGGTCATATTCATCACAACTATGAAAAAGAATATGGCAGCACAACAGTTGTTGTAAACGGAGCGCTTGTTGGCGCTGATGATTATGCTATGCAGGGTCGCTTTGGTACGAAACCGTCTCAAAAGTTTATGGTATTTAATGATGACGGTGTTGAAGCTACATACATTATTCGTTTTAAAAATAAAAACTAAAGGAGGAACCTGCTTGGATTTAGCAATGCATGAAGTGTATAACCTTCACTTGTATGATAGAAAAACTGAGGAATCTTTAGTTGATTTAACAACACTTCAAGATGTTGAAATTTTTTATAGTGATGAACATGAAACGTATTTGATTTTTGCAAAGAATGCTCTGCTAAATTTTGAGGTGCTTAAATTTTTAGGTGATTATAAAGCTCCTACCTCCTTTGAATCAAAGTTGGGAAAGAAACAATATATTTCTGTTTTAACTGAGACACCTAAGCATGAATTCAAACTGTTGGCTGAAACTGTCGGTTCTTGCCCTGAGTCATCAGAGGCCCATAGAGTTACCTTAGAATTTAACAATGTAGAAATTATTTCTAGAGCTGAATTAAAAGGTGTTAACGGAGAAGTATCGGGTTTAGACTTGATTTTTAAAGTGAACCCAGTAGATAAAGGATTTTTTAAAATTCACTATTGATAAAACTTTAATTTTATCCAAATAAACACCTTTTTAGAACGCCCAGCGATGATTGCGGTACTCCCCTTCCGCTCTATTACTGGGCGTTTCATAAAATGTGTTTACATCAACTTTATGGAGGTGAAATGGTGGGTCGGAAACCTAAAGAAAAAGAAAAACTGTTATGTGCTGCATGTCAAAAGGAAAAAGACAAAGATTCTGGCTTTTATAATTCCCGCAGCAAGCTTTACGAAAAAATAGGAAAAGTACCAATTTGTAAATCTTGTCTCAAGAAAAATATTGATTACAGCAACATGGACTCTGTATACACTGTCTTACAGCAAATCGATGTCAAATTTGATCCTTTATACTGGGAGCAAGCAGTTCAAAGAAAAACTGACACATTTAGTGCATATATGACAATGGCAAATTCTCTAAAGCAGTTTAATGGAACTGGTTGGAAGGACAGTATTCTAGAACAACAAGAAAAAGCTATTGCTGCCGAAACTCAGCGTGATTCAGTAGAACAAGTCTCAGATGAAATAATTGATAAATGGGGAATTGGTTATACACCCGATGAATACCACCAGTTTGAAAGGAAGTACAACAAACTCATTCGAAATTATGGAGAAAAAACCGCTCTCCATACTGAGGGATTACTCTCCTATATTCGCTTTCGTGTCAAAGAGGAATTAGCTACAGCTAAGGGTGAAGTAAAGGAAGCTAAAGAGTGGGGTCAAATGGCTTCAAAAGCAGCTACTGACGCAAAGATCAACGTTTCTCAGTTAAGCAAAAGCGATATTAGTGGCGGTGTGGATGTGCTGTCACAACTCTTCGAAGCAGTTGAAACTGAATTAGGCATCATCCCTCTCCTTCCCCGCCTAACCGCTCAACCTTACGATGATGCTGATTTAATCATTTGGGCCATAATCAATTATTACAGAAGACTAGAGGATAAAGAAAAAGTAGCTTATAAAGACATATATCATTTTTACGATGAGATGCTCGAAGAAGATTTCAAATCAAAGGGGCTAACTACAGAAGAAATTGAAAACTTGAAAAAAGCACGAAACAACGTTTTCCGTGACTTAGAAGATGTGTATAAAGAGCCACTTTACGACACTGGGGATGAAGAATAATGGCAAGCTACAAAAACTTCACCTCTAAGAACAATAAACATACAAAAAATCGAACAGATATTTATGAATCCTCTTTTGAAACTCCAGTAAATCCCAATGATAGCTCTAACTTAATACAGAAAAACATTTCAAAATGGGCAGAATTCACCTCCTTCATTCGTTTTTATCCTGATATTTTCTACGACATGTTAAAACCCGAAGTTGGTGGAATCGAACTTGATTTATACCAAAGAGTTATGATGAGAACCCTAAGTCGCTTCCCTCAAAATTACTTCTGTATTCCTCGCGGCGGATCAAAAACCCTCACTCAAATCATGGTTGCGTACCATACAGCAATCTGCTTCCCAAATGTCACATTAGCAATAACCGCTTCAACCAAAGAATCTGCGGTTAAAATTTGGAAAGAAAAACATGATGAAATTTTAAGGTTCTATCCTTCTATTGCAGATGAAATCAAAAGCGAAAGTTTTTCCAAAGATACTGGAAGAGTTGAATTTCAAAATGGCGCAATTATCGATAACCTAGCCAATGCCCAATCTTCAAAGGGATTACGTAGAAGACGTGGCTCTCTTGAAGAATCTGCATTAATCGATAAAGATCTCTATGATGATGCCATTGAACCAATATTCAATATTCCACGAACTACAATGACTGGTGAAATTGATCCTGCAGAATTAAATGGTCAAATAAACCGTTTTTCAACATCAGGATACAAAAACTCTGATGAATACGAAAAGATTCTTACTATGGTTAAAGAAACTGGTGACTTGAAAGGCTCCTTTGTGTTTGGATCTGATTGGAGAATTCCTATCCACTTTGGTCGTCAAAAAATTTCCACTATTAATAAAGCCAGACAAGGAAACGTTACCCGCTTTCGACAAAACTACCTTTGTGATTGGATTGGTGCAAGTGACGGAGCTTTAATCAACATTAGTAAATTAATTAAAGCCAGAACTATTACACAACCAGAGCTATCTTGTCCTCGGGATAAAAACAAAAACTTTTTGCTTAATGAGTATGTTATTGGTGTAGACGTTGCACGTTCTGCAGCTGAGTCAAACAACAAAACGGCTATTATTGTTTTAAAAATTATTAGGAATAGTAACAACCTTATTAGACAAGTTCAAGTAGTTAATATCATTGAACCACCTAATGGATTAAGCTTTAAGGAACAATCCATCATGGTGAAAAGAGTCTTTAAAAATTATGGCGGAAACCAAGACCTCTCACTCTCTAGAGTAAAAGCTGTTGTTGTTGATGGTAATGGAGTCGGCGGTGGATTAATCGACCGATTATTAGAAGATGTTACTGATCCTGAAACAAATGAAGAGCTTGGATGTTGGGCTACAATTAACACTGATCAAAAACCAGACGTGCCTAATTCACCTGAAGTCGTTTACAATCTAAAATCACAAGGTATAAACCAGGATATTATCACCCAGTTTTTAGACTATGTTGAATCGGGGAAGTTAAAGTTACTCAAAGCTTTCGAAGATATCAAAAACCAAAAAGACATTGCAGACGATGTTATGGTTGAAGCAGCATGTATTCAAACTCAGTTGTTTATTGACGAAGTGGCCAACCTACGGATCAAGAAAAACCAAAATTCTTTTACTGTAGAACAGGTTGTAAAACGTATCGATAAAGACAGATACAGTGCGATTGCTTACGCCTTATATTACATTGCTCAATTTTTAGAGAAAGAGGAATCCGATGAAGAATATTCATTTGGGTTCTTTTTTAATTGAATTTTTTAATCAGGAGGTGAAAAATGGATACCCAAAAAGAGCCGTCCTATGAATATAATACTGATTTATCAAACCTGGATTCGCTATTCTTCAATACCTCAAATACTTCAGTTTCATATGATCGAGTGAAAACTTGGCTTAATAATCACAATCTTTATAACAAACAAATTCGAAATGCCTCAAAATTTCTTTATAATTCAAATGGTATTTACAGGAATGTAATTGACTACATGGTTTCTCTCCCTACCCTAGACAGAGTTGTCTACGGGAACTCAAATGATCATGATCAATTAAAATTGGACAAACGAACATATGGAATCGCATTAAGAAAAATAAATGACAAAAATATTGTTCGAGATTCACTTAGAAAATTAAGTCTTTACGGCACATCTTTCCATTATTTCGAATCAGTTGCAGCTGAGAACTTTCCTAAAACACTTAGTGATTATGAAGTTGATTCAATATCTGAAATCAACGATACAAAAGAGTTCAATTGTTCTATCCTCCCTCTCCCTATCGATTACTGCAAAATTGTCGGGAGAAAAAACTCTTCATATTTGGTGGCTTTTGATGTATCCTACTTTGATCAATTCACAAGCAAAGGGAGATCTTTAAAACTTAAAAGGTGGCCAAAGGAATTTAGACAAGGTTATGTTGAGTACAAAAAAGATCTCAATAAACGTTGGCTCGTATTAGACAACAATAAGACGATCACCGTTAAAGGCAGCGCTGATTTGGAAGATCAATGGGGACGACCGATTGGACTAGCTGCATTTGTTGATATGGTTTATGACGATTATTTTGTTGATACAAAAAGAAACATTCTTGATGATTTGAACAGTACATTAATTTATCAAACATTGCCCGAAGGTGAAAAGAAAGGTGTTTCTTCCTTAACGCAAAAGCAACAAGAGCAACAGCACAACAGCATCAAAAATGCCTTAGTTTCTAAAGGCGCTGTCAAAGGGATAAAATTCTTCTCTTTGGCCTCAGGCACTAAGCTAGACAAGCTTGAGACAAACGTTGATTTCCTTAAAGTCAAAGGTGAAGATGAATTAATAAAACGAATATCAACTAACTTAGGTTTTGCAGGTTCAGCGTTAAATGGTCAAGACGGAAATTATTCCTCTCAATCTACAAACATTGAAATGGTGTCCTCACAAATTTTCTCCTGGTTAGAACAGATCTCTAGTGAGTTTAACAAAGTCATTAATGCAAATATCATTAAAAATCCCAAGTCTTATGTTGAAGTTTACTATCTCCCCCTTACCCACGTTAACCGTAAAGAAAAAGTCCAAAATATGAAGGACTTGTACACGAGTGGTCGAGGAAGTTTAACTGCTTGGATAGCAGCTACTGGGTGGAATCCTGATGCCTACTTGTCATTAATGGAATATGAAAAAGAAGAAGGATTCGATGAGAAGTTCCCTGTTCATGCAACTTCCTACACCATGAGTAAGAATGATAAGTCTGCTGGTCGTCCTGAAGACGATAGTTCTCAAAACGAGAACACCATTAAGTCCAAAACAAATAACAGTAATGGTACGCCCTCTGGCTCATGAAGGGAGGTGAATTAATATTTGAGAAGTGCAATCTTAGAGATTAATAATCAACGAAAAGTAAGTGGACGAACCTTTGTAAAGTGGGTTGTTCTTGAAATACATGAAAACAATGCCCAATACAATAAAAACGGTATTACCTGGATCGAAAAATACGTTAATGCAAACTTAAATTCCATTAAGGATATGCCGCTGTGTGTAGAATTTATTGATTGTGAAAACAGTGAACCATTTGGCCATGGCATGACAGAAATTAAAGATGGGACTCCCCTGTTTGAAAACAGCACTGTAGTTGGTGTTACAACCAATGGATATATCGACACTATAGAAGTAAATGGTCAACAAAAAAGAGTGTTAATTGGTGAAGGTTTTATTTACAACCAAAGGTACCCTAAGTTTGTACAATGGCTTAAATCGAAAATGTTTGATGGCGAATTCCCTGAGACCTCAGTAGAAATTTCTGCAGTTGAAGGCAGCTCTTCAATTGAGTATGACGGTGGGTATAAAGAAAAAGGTCGTATACCTATGAGATTTGATTTCACCGGCGACGCAATTCTCGGAATTGATCCAGCTGATGATGCTGCTGTCTTACTGGAACTAAATAATAATCACAAGGAGGAACAGTCAATGGCAAAAACACAAGATGAAGCATTAGTTGAATTGAATAATAAGCTAAACATTGAGAATAAAGCACTTGAAACAAAAGTGGCTGAACTTAATGAGGCGCTTAAGAAAAAAGATGAGGAGTTAAATGCTGCAGTAAAAGCAGCTAAAGATGAGAAAGCAAAAGTTGAGGAGAAAGAAAAAGAAATCAAAAAAGCAAAAGAAGAAAAAGAAAAAGCTGATGCCGAGTTGAATTCACTGAAAGATTTCAAACAAAACGCAGAAAACGAAAAGCTAAAAAGTGAACTAAATCAAGATCTCAATAAATATACAGAGAAAGAAAAATCGGTCGCGAAAGAAAAAATAGAACTCTTCTCCAAATCTCCTTCTCTTGAGCTAAAGACACAAATTCTCTCGGAAATTAACTCTTCAATTGCTCAATCATTTATTGCACAACGTCAAAAGAATCAATCAACTGAAACAAATAGCACTAATGATAAAGACATTTTTTCAGAAATTAATGATGCTGGACAAGAAAGCTCAGTATCTATTAATGATCTCTATTAAAATAAAATAACACTTTTATAGAAATGAGGAATTTATATGTTCAAGTTTGGAACTATTGGTGCCTTCAAACAGGTGCGAAATAACCCGCGTTGTAAAGCAACGAAAGATTTAGTGCCTGGCTTGGTTGTGTTACCAGATGACTCTACTGGCCTGGCGCCTACCCCTGCCGATGCTACAGCAGCAAAGGGCGACATTTATGTTGTTGGCAATATCATTGATAAACCTGAGGTTAGAAACAAAGCTGATTTTAAAGTATTGAAAGATGAATACGTTCGTGCTTTCCGTGTAACTGATTTGGCTGACCTACCAGTTGAGTTGAGTCAAGATACAGTTCAAGGTTTTGATGCTCTCATTGTGGGCGATGTTATTGTCCCAGCAGGTGATGGAACTGGTCAATGGACTAAAGCTGGAGAAGATGTTGCTGATTATAAAGTTAAGCTTAAAGTTCTTGAAAAAACTACATTCGGTGGTAAAGGTCTGTACTTAAAAGTACAAGCCTAATCCCTAACTTTTGGAGGTAAAACTTATGAAAATTGAACTTAATAACGTAAAACGGGATTCAGATGTGTTTGCTAATCCCAAGTTAAATTCAAAATCGCCAATTATTGAGATCTTCTCTGCAATTGCAACAGGCAAAGATATTTCTAAATTCGGTAATAAAGCCGATACAGTTATGAAACATGTCAAAGATTTAGCAGCTCAAGCTGTACTTGGAAACCCCGTGGCAAAAGCTGAAATAAATACAATTGTTAGATTGGCAATTGAGCCTAAACTTATTTCAGCTGTTAAATTATTTGATTTCATGGGTACTTTTAGACAAATCGGTTATGATCAACAACCAATGATGACTACATACGCACACGAATCAATTAGAAGTGGTTTCCAAGCTTCTCGTGGAGACGTTCCTTTTGCTACTACAACTTGGAACGAATACCCTATTGGAACACAGACTATCTCAGCAGGCTATGCTGTTAATTACCGTGAAATCCAAAGTGGAAACCTAGATAAAGTTGCTGAAGGTATGGAACAAGTTCAGACCGACATGATGAATAAAGCTATGTATTATGTCGTAAATGAAATGTACAACGCCATTAAATCAGCTACCGGTGTTAAATATTTCTCGGAAAATGCCGGTATTCAAAAATCTGCAGTTGATGACACTATTAAGAAGGTTCGTAGATTCGGTCAACCATCTATCGTTGGTGATTATTCTGTTGTTTCTCAGTTAAATGATTTTGCTGGATTCCAAGCAGTCGCCGGAGATGCGACTAGTACAAAATTGCCTGAATCAGTAATGGACGAAATCCGCAAGACAGGTTTACTGAGTACTTATAAAGGTTCTTCTGTTGTTGAATTACCTAATGCATACAACCTCACTGAACTTAACAAGACTGGAGATAACTTCAAAACTTACCTTCCTGAAGGTCTTCTATTCTTCATTCCTCAAGGTGCAAAATCTCCTCTTCAAGTATTCCAACGTGGTGGATTAACTTCTATGACAGGTAACGATATCGTGTCTGGTACAGAAATTACTCGATTTGACATGGAAATCGGTGCAGGTGTTGCTAAAGGACAAGAATATCAAATCGGATTAATCCGTGATGAAAATTTCGAAATCACACCTGAATAAAATCATTATGGAGGGCATTGTCCCTCCTAAGTAAAATTATGGAGGGTATTATGTCAATTAATTTAGATAAGAAAATCGCTATTAAAAATTTGTGTTCGTGGGACTTATATTTCAAAAAATTAGAAAGCCATGGAGATTTCCGTTTACCTGCTAATGGCATTCGTCAAATTACAGTAGGTGAAGTTCAGTCTCAAGTGTTTGATAATGTGAAAATGTTTGTAGGCACTGATGGGCAAGGGTCTCATGCGAAAATTTTCATTGATGATAAAGAAACTAGGGTTCACCTTGGGTTTGAGGCTGCTGAAAATGACAGTGAGCAAGAAGTGATCACACCTGAAAGAATCAAGCAGATTTTAGCTTACAAAACTCAGAAAACATTCGAAGAAAATGTAACTAAAGATATCAAACTAGAATCCGAAAAAGCTCAGCTATTTGAAATTGCAAAGAAAGAAAAAGTAAATGACTATAAAAAGATCAAGTTTATCGAAGAGTTTACTGGTTTTAAGTTTGATACAGAATCATAAGGAGTGATTTAATGACGCCTTATGAAAAAATTATCAATGTTTTTCATTCTTTGTTTCAATCGAACGAAGTGTTGCCGGAGGGTCTAGAAAAACAGTTTTTGATTAATGCTATTAGCGATTACGAAACAGATCTTACAGATCTTGGTTTCCATGAAGAAACTAATACGTTTGATGTCACACTTTCAAGAGCTCAAACCCAATTACTCGGAATGCTTATGTACAGAGGATATTTAGGCAGATACAGAGATAGAGCTCTCAAGTTGAATAACGTAATTGGACGAGATATTCAATTAACAGGCTTAGCAAACACAAAAGCACAAGTAAATAGAGCATATGAGAGCTTGTGTGATGATATTGATCAAAAAATTAGCAAGCTTAAAACCAATAATTTCGAGTGAGGTGCTTAGATGTCAATAGATTGGTACCTTTCTTCCTCCTCGAATTATTTAAGTGGCTGGGAAAACGATGAATTTAATACGAACAAATATGAAATATTTAAAGAAATTCTTGCGAATTCACCCGAAACATATGATATTGAGCTCAATCATAAGTCTCAACAGGTAATTATCCAAACAACCCAAGACAGTGAAACTAAGAAAGTGCTTACCGTATTAGGATTGCTTAATCGAGGCGACTTGATTAAATATGATGATAGTTATTGGATTGTTAATTCAAGACCTACAGACAATAAAATGAACGATAGTGCTACTATGAGACAATGTAACACCTCATTTTTTCTAACCTCAGAAGACAAGTTAGTCGATACTGGCAAAATTAACGAAATCACCGGTAAGCCAATTTATGAAAAAGTACCTGGTGAAAAAACTGAAGTCCCCTGCATATTCGAAAGGACAACTTCAATAAATGGCACTGAATTGGCGGTAAATCTTCCGGATGGTCAAGCAAACATTACAATTCCTTATCTTGTTCATGAAAAATTGAAAATCGGACTTACCCTCACCTTCTTTGGCGAAGATTATCAAGTTGATGATATAGACTATTCTAAAGTTTATGGAGACCACGGAACAATAAAATTGGTTGCCAAAAAGAAAGTTGGTGAAAAGACATGAGCATGACTGTTGAACAGATGACAAAAGTCTTCAGATTAGTTATGGATGATGTTGAACTGAATCGGCTCTTGTATTACAAAACTGATCCTCTCTCCCCTTCTCATCCAGATGTTCAATCACTCGAAAATTATTATGACTCCACAAATGACTCTCCCGCTATAATCAATACCATATTCAAGCGAGCACCTAAAACAGATGATCTATCGGATTCACCATTATGTAGGATGTGTGTTTATTTAGGGAACGCATTACCAAAACCATCCAACCAAAGTGCGATGCTTCTCGATCAAGACTTGATGATTGATGTTTTCACCCATATTAACACCTTTGAAGAAACCGAATTTAGAAATCTTAAGATTAATGACAGAATTAATAAGCTCTTGTTCAATCAGAATTTTGCTGGTATTGGTAAGACAAACTCTTATAAAAGACTGCTAATCACTAATCCTCCTGATGGTTACCTCGGATATAAATTAATTTATACCTTTGGGGCAATTAAATGATTGATAGTGAATTCTTTATAACCGGTGAACCAATCCCTACTGAATTTGGCGATTGTCGGTTTATAAAAGTTAAGGAATATGCTTTTTTAACTCCGTACCTCAGCTGGTTTAAGATGTCTAAGAAAGAGATTATTTATACTTACAGCAAAAAAGAAAATAATCAATTTGGCCAATTAGATGGTCTTATTGCCGAACTTAAAAAACTGTCATTATTTGAAATTACAAGTATCCTTCCGAATTTTAAAGAAGCGTATGAAGTAATATTTAGTACAGTTTTTAATGGCGTTGAAATTTTAGAGAAACTTACACCGGAAAACTTTGAAGCCCTAAGAGAATTGGTCTTGAGAATGTCTTGTCTAAAAGAGGAAAAAATCAGCTCTAACCCAGAGATACAGCGAGCTAACGAGCGCAGCAAAAGGGTGAAAAGTCAGGATTCGGATATGGTTGATATGGCAGACATCATGAGCAGTGTTGCTGCTCACACTGGATATTTGTACAAAGATATAAATGAAATGACTCTGTTTCAGTTATACATGACTTACTACAGAGTTGGTCAATTCAAACAGTACGATACCTCCACCCTGTTTGCAACCGTTTCACCTGATGCAGCCAAACACATGGAAAGCTGGGGAAAACATATCGACTTATTCGAAGAAGAAAAACACTACATAAGCAGAGAAAGTTTCATGAAACAAACTAAAGGTTTTGGTAAAGGCAGCGCATAGCTGTCTTTTTTATTATTTAAGGAGGCAACAATTAGATGAAAACAGTTATTCAAGATACAGCTGACGTTTATTTTAAACGAAAATCTGACGGTAAGCTTGTATTCACAGCCGAGGCACAAACAGCATCATTCTCCCAAGCAATCTCCGAAGAAAAACTCAGAGGTGGAATCGGAAATAAACCACTTTACATTCTTAAATCTGAGAAGGAAATTAACCTAACTGTCAAAAATGCTTTCTTTGATTTAGAATGGCTTGCAATGACACAGGGTGAAACAATTCAGGAAGAAACAAAAGTAAAGGTTTTCGATAGAGAACATGGGCTGATTGTAGATGATACAAACAAAGTTACTCTAAAAGGAAAACCTGTAAGCGATGTTACTTTCTATAACAAAAAAGGTTTAACATATAAGATTGCTGTTTCAACTGATGGCACTTATACAATTCCAACAGCATTTGCGGCTGCTAAAGACAAACTAACAGCTGTGTATCAAATTGAAAAAGTCGGTAGACGTTTAGCCATTAAAGCCAGCAAGTTCTCAGAACGATATGAAGTTGAATATCGCACCATTGCTTATAACCCTGATACAGAAGAAGTTTACAGTGACATCTATATCCAGTTCCCTAACGTTTCTCCTTCAGGGGAATTTGAAATGTCATTAGAAAATGGAAATGCTTTAGCACCTGAAATTAAGTTTGAAGCGTTAGCAGATACAGATACAGACGAAATGGCTGTAGTAATCGAAGCAAGTAGAGATGAAAATACCGCAGCTCCGGTTGAGGATACAACAGGTTCAACTCAAAGCTCAGATCTTGGCGGAACAACTGAATAATTAAGGAGGCGTTTATTATTGCTTTTTTAAACCAGGACGGTGATAAATACACCTCTGCAAAAGATGATGGGACAGGTAATCCCATAACAGCTGTATCAATTGAACGTTCCACTGTCCCCTTGGAGGTTGGTCTCAATAATGACCAGCCGCTTAATGTTAATGTGGCCAACACTGCACTTGATGTAAATATAACTAATACGGCTTCTGTCCCTGTTTTGGTTAAAAACACTGCAGCAATTAAAACCCAAGTTCAAAAATCCTATTCTGAATTTGTTGTTACTGATGCTGATACCGTAGCTACAGGTGCAACTAAGTCTTATACAGTTGATCTAATCGATTCACTTGGTGTTTTCAGAACTTACGGTGTTGTTATGTACACAACTCAAACAGACAGCTCAAACAGCAAAGTTTTAGCAAGTATTTATTCCGTACCGAAAAACATCCCATTTTATTCTGCTACTACATCAGGTAATGATAATTCTGTTCTTTTCAACAGCATTGCTTTTGTTCAGAATTACCCTTTACAAAAACAATTAACTTTCACTGCTCCAAAAATACATCTGACAGTTAAAGCAGCCGGTACAGTTGATCTAACTGGGTTAAAAATCGTTGTTTGGGGGATGGAATAATGACATTTGATGAAGTATGTGGTCTGTTCAAACAATTTGATGGTTTGGAACAAAAATTCCTATTGCTATCAGATGGATCCTATATCAGTGTTGATGATTTCAAGCAACGGTTTGAAGGCGACTTCAATGAATACGAACCTTTAAGTTCGCTTCAGTCATCCCCTTCTTCTACCCCAGCTTGGGAAGGTATATGGAATAAGCTACAAGAGGATGGGCTTTTTGAATAAGCCCTCCCCTCTTGTTTTTCTAGATAAAAGACAGTTTTTATTCAAATTAAGGAGGTGGAGTTGTTGACAGAAACGACTGAAAATGTCGTAGTAACGATTCCAGACAAAACTTCATTTACATTTCATGAAGCAACAACTGCCCCATCAGAAGGTGAAGAATTTGTAGTGGGTCATTTTCGGGAACTTACTGTTAAGATCTCTGGTTCCTCAACATCAAGAGAAATAAAGTTTTATGCAGTTGATGACAATGGCGAAAAAACAGCTTTATCCGGAGTCAATAGAACTGACTTCCAGCTTTCTACAAGTACCCTGTCCACAAATGAATATTGGGATTTCAATATCAGCGGACTCTTCAAAATATGTTTTGAAGTGGTTTCAACTAACGGAGAAGTAACAATAAAAGGAACCGCGGTGAGTTAATTTGAACAGTAGTGAATTCATTGGACAGTTAAAACAGAATAACATACAGATTAACAGCTTAAAAGGATCATTTGCTCAAACTGAGAAACATATGATTGACCATGAAAAGGCCTTAACTAATCAAGTAAATCTTTTCATGGAACAACAAAATTCTGAGTTAAAAACACATATTGAAAATACTTCGAACCCTCATAATGTAACAAAGACTCAAGTCGGTCTTAGCGATGTCATAAATGAAACTCAAGCTACAAAAACAGAATTTGACACCCATAAAGATGATAAGAACAATCCTCATATGGTAACAAAAGCACAAGTCGGTTTAGATTTAGTAGATAATATCCGGCAAGCATCCAAAGCTGACTTTGACACTCATAATGCAGATACTAATAGACACGTTACTACTGATGATAAAACAAAGTGGAACAATGCGCAGCTGTATAAAATCTCATCCGACTCCGGATTGCATAAATTAGGCTTAGCCAATAAAGATTTGTTTACTGAGTTAACGAACGCAAGAACATCAACCTTTTATACAAACTCAACTACAACAAATAATCCCAATGGGACTGTTTCATTACGTGGTCTTCAAATTGGACAAGATGGAATTAGTGAAGTTTTAGGTATGGGCAATGATGGAACTACTTGGAGAAACACACAAAGCAATGGGTGGAAATCTTGGCGCCGGCTAATTGATACAGCTGACCTTTCATTCACATGGAATACAGCTACACTGCAAAATGGATGGAAGCATTATAATGGTAGCGTTGACGTGCAATATGGAATTGATTTCTTAGGTAACGTCTATATTAGAGGTGCTGCAAAAGATGGTGCAATTAATACAGCTGTATTTACGCTCCCAAGTGGTTATCGCCCTTCCCAATCTTTCAACTTTATCTCCTCTAATTCAACAGGCTCTTCTTCCCCTTCTATTGCGAGGATATCAGTAGGTACAGAAGGGATTGTAACAATTGAAAGTGTTGAAGCAGGGAACTCTTATGTTAGAGTAGATACTATTTTCCGAGTTTAGGAAGGTGTTATATGAAAAAATTATATAAATATGATGAAAATTTGCTTTGGGTTCCTGGAGAAGAAATTGAAATTGAAGACAATACAGAAATTCCTGCTGATTATACAGATATACAACCTGAAAGTGGATTTTTCAAGGCGAAACTTAACAAGGAAACTGGCAAATGGTATGAATCAGCTTCACAGGAATATATTGATACTTTGTGCAATAACAATACTTCAGTAGTATCCACAGAGTTAGAGTTAAGCAAACTAGTTGTGGATATTGGGAAGCAATTAACGAATACCAAGTTGGAACTGTTGCAATTGAAAGGAACTAGTTCATTATGAACTTTTGGGTTGTAGCACTAAATCAAGAATGGGCAACTGCAGATGAAGTTAAAATTGCTTATGAATACAACGATATATCTAAAGATGAATTAGCCTTCGGAGTTGAGAAAGGGTTCATTTCAGTGCAAGATTATGAAGCCATAACTAATGAAGGCATTCAGCAATAAGGCTGCTTTATTGGTAGCTAAAATTCCAAGACGCCCTATCATTTTTCGTGGTATTTTCTTAAGGATAATAAAGGAGGATAATAAATGGCATCAAAAAAGTTGAATTTAAGTTTAATTGAGGAAAGTGTCAATAAGTACGACAAGAAAGAAAAAGTCCAATTAACCGATGATGTACATGTATTCATCTACCCATACTTTTCTCCTTCTCGGTTAACAAAAATGCTAACTGAAATGATCTCTGATCAACAAAAAGCTGAAGATAAAGGTATTGATTTTAGTAAAATCAACACTGTTCAATGGGTATTCTTTTCAATTGTCAAAGAATTTTCAGATTTGGGGATTCCGAATGACATCAAAAATAAAGTTAAATGGTACCTTAAGCTTGTAGATTCCGAATTCTTCCCTATGATTATTAACAGTTTTCCAAAAGAAAGTATGAAGAAGCTTAAAGATGCAACAAAAGCTTTAGAAAAAATCACTGAAGATTTGTTAACTATGAGCCACAAGGAAATAAACAAACTTATTCTAGAAAAGGTAGAAGAAATAGAGACTGGTTCTGGTGAAGTTAGTGGCGAAAACAATTAAAGATATCAAAGCTATGGTTGAACAAGCTGCAATTCAATCAATTCATAAGTCTTCCTCTAATGTGAAACAAATTATGGTGAAAACAGGACAAGAGCACATTGATGAAGATGTTTACGGTGCATATGATCCCCTACTTTATGAACGCACAGGACAAGTTAAAGATGCATTTATAACCACCAACGAAAGCAACGGGGTGTCATTGGACAATATTAGAGAAGATGATGGAAAAGACATTGCTACAGTTATTGAAACCGGGCATGGGTATACATACCCTGATTCATATGAATAT
Organism: Bacillus sp. LJBS17; assembly: GCF_019334685.1. Lineage (NCBI taxonomy): Bacteria > Bacillati > Bacillota > Bacilli > Caryophanales > Bacillaceae > Bacillus > Bacillus sp. LJBS17. The sequence goes on along the minus strand of NZ_CP079759.1, from coordinate 1,890,218 downwards.
GGATATGGTAAACCTCGTCCTTTTATGAAGAATACCTCTGAGACCTTAAGAGATGGGCGATTAACTGCAGCGCTAAAAAAAGATTTAAAAGCAGATGGTATTAAAACGTACTAATGGTGGTGAATTAATGACCAAAATTAAGAAAAACATGCTACGAGATAGGGCTAAAAAACTGCCTGAAATCACAGACGAAATGTGGCAACATGTAAATGACGAATTAAAGACAATTGTTGATGAGTTCATTGCTGTTCAAAACTTTAGTCCAGCAACAAAAAAACAATATCAATCAGGGCTTAGACAGTTTGGTTATTATGTATATCAATCGATGAATAACAAACCTTTATACAAGCTCACCAAAAGGGATATTCTTCGGTATTTAAGCTATCTTCGTGATAACCGTAAGCTCTCCTCTTCTGCACAAAGTTTTAAAAAAGCTTGTGTATCATCCATGTTTAACTACATCGAGAATGTTATTGCTGATGACGAGGATTTCAAAGAGTATCGGAGTTTTAGAAATTTAACCCGAGGGCTCCCTCCTATCCCCAAAAACAAAGTATATGACAAAGTGAAAATTACTTTTAATGAGTACAAAGATATGATGGATGTACTTAAAAAGGACGAGAATTATTTAGGTATGGCCTGGCTTGCAACAGCCTTTAATGTTGGAGCTAGAAGAAGTGAAATTATACAATTCAAAACCGAAATACTTGATTATCCAATACCTGATGGTAAAACGTTTGTATACAGTCATAACGTGCGCCTAAAAGGACAAGGTGATGATGGGAAAGTAGAGCCTTATATGATTAATCTTGAGGCATTAAAATACATGCGATTATGGGTTGAGAAGAGAGGCTATGAATCGGAGTACATATTTTCAACTAAATACGGTGGCGAAGTTAAACAAGCTTCAAAGTCATGGGCAGATTATTTTTGTTCAAATGTTTTAAGTGATATTCTCCAACGAAGAGTTAATCCTCATATATTTAAAGCCTCTTGTGTAACTTACCTTCTTGAAAGTGGAGTGGATTTAAAACTCGTTTCAAAGTATGTTGCACACCACGAAGATGTATCAACCACCATTGCCCACTATGATCTCAGGGAATTTGAAGAAGAGAAAAATAAGATATTCTCATAACACTCCTTCTCGCCTTCTATATAAAATAAAATTCCTCTTTTATTCAGAATCAAGATTCCTCGTTTGAGGGATTTTGCTTATGTATAAAAATCGTTTGCAAATTTAGCTATCTACTCCGTAGTCATTTTAACTGTCGTCTGAACTCTTATGAATAAAACACTTTATAAATTTCCATATTTACCCGATATTATTACAGAGGTGAATATGGTGAAGTTTACGGAATTGGTAAAGCATCAACTTGTGACATTGAAATCAAGACAATTAATAAAGTTTATCAGAAAGGAATTTCCTGTTAAAGGAGACAACTATTCTGATTACATGGAGAAATATGAAGCACTTAAGCAGTTAACTTCTAATGATTTTTCTGCCGGAATTGCTCGGATGACGAGAATTGAAACAAGTTACGATAATTCTAAAAATGCTGCACTTCTCGTTTTAATATTCAACTTGATTTTCGGTGTCCTAAAAGTAGTCATTAGCGCTGGTATTGAGCTTAATAACATTACAGATAAGGTTGCTCAGGGTCTAAACGTAGCCTACGGACTTTTTATCATTATATTTGCTGGCATCTTTTTTGTCGGACTGTGGATTGATAAGAATAAAGTAACAACAGCTACTTATTTCAAAACACTTCTGGAGCAAGCTAAGTCTGACAAAGAGAATGAAAAGGATTCTTTACCGCCTACAAAAACAAGGTCATGTAATCAAATTGAAGTAAAGATTTTGAAGGTGTGGCCTTTCTGGAAAAAGAATAACTTTTATATAAAACAGGCAAGATCTTTGGAGGAAGTCTTACTTCAATGGTCAAACGAAGAAGTAGCCTCTTACATTAGTGATTGTCTTGGTTATTGGTCATCTAAAGACAAAAAAGCTGAATTACAACGAATAAGAGGTTTAGACCTGGACACTATAATTTTGGCTATAGCAAGGATGAAGGACATCGAAGAGTATTCCGATAATTCAAAGATAGTGCCAGGCTTAACATCGGTAAGCACCTTATTCGTAACTCATCTTGTATACTACTTCGCTTATGCAAACGAAGGTAAGCCCACCATAGCATCGGTTACTATTGGATTTATGTTTTCTGTAGGGATATTTTATGGCATTACCTTTGGTATGGATAGTGGTAGAACTCGTCGATCACGAGCAATTCAATACAGAAGCTTATTGGAACAAGTAAAGACCGAAATAGAGAAAAACTAATGATTCATTTCTGCCCTTTTGTTAATTCTAACCCTTTGGAAATCATGATATAATGCAGGAAAATAATACTGGTGGTGGTTGGATGGGTTATAAGATTATGGCTTATGGTGGCTATTTTTTATTCTGTCTTTTCTTTTTGCTAATGGATGGCTGGAGAGGCATGGGAATTTGCTTAATAATTGCAGGATTAGCCCTATTAGCACTTGAGCCTTATAAAATTAAAAGCCAAAAAAATATAGATAAACTAAAAGAAAATGCGGAAACACTTAAGCACTTCGACGGTGGTTTTAATCCAGACAATTTCTTTAATACTTACAAAACTAAAATTGCTTTTAAGGAATCTGAATCCCTTGTGAAAATATATCATCTTAATAGAGATGAACATATTGAAGAATACACAATCCCTTTTTCCAATATTATTGAATCCGAAATTACTTTGGACAATCAAATAATTTCTAAAGTATCAAAATCGGGAATTGTAGCTGGCGGGCTATTAGCTGGAGGCATCGGAGCCGCAATTGGAGGGTTGTCTGCCTCTTCAATACAAAATGAAATGGTCAAATCTGTCACGCTAAAGATTACTGTTGAAGACCTCAGTAAGCCTATCTATTATATCGATTTCCTCCCCACACAAGAAGTTGAAGGGTATAATACTCAGGGGTATAAAAAAGATAGCAATGTCATTCAACAAGCACTTACGAATGCAGAATATTGGCATGGTGTTATGGATGTAATTATTAAGAAAGCAAACAAAGTCGCTCAATAACTGAGTGGCTTTTTTCTTTGTCCTCTCCCCTACTGAAAGGAAGTGATTCTTACTTGAGTCAAAACCTCAAAATTATACTAACCCCACAAGCTGATACCTCATCTAAAACTGTCGAACAGTTAAATCAGCAAATTAAATCTCTGGAAAAGAAACTCAACTCCCTCAAGCTCAATACGAATATTGATTCTACAACCTTAAAAGCTCTGCAAGAATTCTCCTCTGCTGTCGATACATATCAGAAAAACCTAAAATCCTATAATCAAACAGTTAGAGAAACCTCAACAGTAATTAAGAATGCTGACGGATCGGTTGAAAAACTCACCCAGCAATATAAGAAGAATGGTGAAATACTTCAACGCGAAACGAAAATAATCAATAATCGCAATACTGCTCTAAAGCAAGAAACTCAAGAGGTTAACAAGCTTACACAGGCCACTGAGAAACTAGGACAGGTTCAAAAAAAGACTGTGCAGAAAAATCTGCAAGGACAACCAACAAAGATTGTGCAGAAAAATCGTCAAGGGTTCGATGATATTGTTTATACAACTGATCCTAAAACTAATTCGACCTCTTCAAAAACTACAACTAATTATGACCAACAAAGGAGAGCAATTGAGCAGCTTAAGCAAGATCTAGAGAAGCTTAGACAGCAAGGTATTGTTACTGATACGACCATCTCATCTCTTGGCCGAAAAATAAACACAGCTCAATCCGCTCAACAAATTGAAGCACTGCAAAATAGGATAAGGATGTTAGATGATAAATCTGCGGCAGTTGCTAAGAACAACGAATTAAAGAAAACTATTGAATTGTATCAGCGACAGGCACAAGTGAATGTCCAAAACTTAAATACACGGTATGGCAGTTCAATGGGCTCTAGTAATAGACAAGCTGTTCAAGATTATTTGAATGCAGTAAATAGTCTTAATGTAAGCACTGGAAGCAATAATATCAGATCACAAATTCAAAGCTTGAATATGCAATTTAGAGAATTAGCCTCCAGCGCTCAAGCAGCTGCTAATCAAGCCTCTTCTTTTGGAGCAGAACTAACCCAAACCTTCAAAAGCATGTCCACCTATTTAATCTCCGGTTCTTTATTCTATGGGGCTATCTCTGGACTTAAAGAAATGGTATCCCAGGCAGTTGAAATTGATACGCTCATGACAAATATCCGCCGTGTTATGAATGAGCCGGACTATAAATATAATGAACTTCTCCAAGAATCTATTGACTTAGGTGATACACTTTCAAATAAAATCACAGATATTCTCCAAATGACAGGCGATTTTGGGAGAATGGGTTTCGATGAAAGCGAACTCTCTACGTTAACGAAAACTGCTCAAGTTCTTCAAAATGTCTCCGATTTAACTCCCGATGATACAGTTAATACTCTTACGGCAGCAATGCTCAACTTTAATATTGCAGCAAATGATTCAATATCAATTGCAGATAAATTAAATGAGGTTGATAATAACTATGCTGTTACAACTCTAGATCTGGCCAATTCTATCCGTAAAGCTGGTTCAACTGCTTCTACATTCGGGGTAGAGTTAAATGATCTTATTGGTTATACAACAGCAATTGCTAGTACAACCCGTGAGTCTGGTAATATAGTCGGGAACTCCTTAAAGACAATTTTCGCGCGGATTGGGAATAATCAAAGTTCAATTAAAGCGTTAGAACAGATTGGTATCTCAGTTAAAACAGCTGGCGGTGAAGCCAAATCAGCAAGTGATTTAATTAGTGAAGTTGCTGGTAAGTGGGATTCGCTTTCTGATGCTCAAAAACAAAATACTTCAATTGGAGTAGCTGGTATTTATCAATTATCCCGTTTTAATGCAATGATGAACAACTTCTCTATTGCTCAGAATGCGGCTAAAACTGCGGCTAACTCAACAGGAAGTGCTTGGAGTGAGCAGCAAAAGTATGCAGATAGTCTACAAGCTAGGGTAAATAAGCTTCAAAATAACTTTACTGAATTTGCTATTGCAGCTTCAGACGCTTTTATTAGCGACGGATTAATTGAATTTACTCAAGCCGCAGGTTCTTTGCTTAACGCTTCAACAGGAGTAATCAAATCAGTTGGATTCCTACCTCCCCTTTTAGCTGCAGTAAGCACTGCAACCCTTTTGCTCAGTAAGAATACTCGCACATTAGCCACCACCCTAATTTTAGGAACCCGTGCAATGGGGCAAGAAACTTTAGCGACTGCTGGGCTAGAAGCTGGCATGACTCGTGCAGCTGTCGCCTCAAGAGTTCTAAAAACTGCTCTTCGAGGGTTGCTTGTGTCAACATTAGTTGGAGGTGCGTTTGCTGCTTTAGGATGGGCACTAGAATCATTAATTTCATCATTTGCAGAAGCTAAAAAAGCTAAAGATGATTTTGAGCAGAGCCAGCAAACCAATGTCGAAGCAATTACGACCAATAAAGACTCCACTGATAAACTAATACAGCAATATAAAGAGCTTCAAAAGGTTAAAGAGTCAAGATCTTTAACTTCAGATGAAGAGCAAGAATACCTTCAAGTCACTCAGCAATTAGCACAAACTTTCCCTGCATTAGTTAAAGGCTATGATTCTCAAGGAAATGCAATTCTTAAGACAAATAAAGAGCTTGAAAAAGCGATTGAGAATACTAAAGAGTATTTGGATTTAAAGAAACAAGAAACAAGAGACAGTGCAAAGAAAACATTCGAAGACGCTTCTAAGGAAATTAAAAAGTCTAAGAATGAATTAAAGCAGTACAAGCAAATAGCTGACTACAATGACAAAGGTAGACCTAAATGGGATCTCATTGCCGATGACAATGACTATAAGATTGCCGCTGATAAAGCTAAACAAAGTATGCTCAAAGCTCAATCTGACATTGAGAGTGGAAATGCTAAAGTTAAAGATAGCGTCCTTTCAATTGCAAATGCTTATAGTTCAATTGATATCAGTAATACTTTAAAGACGAGTATTAGTGATGTTGTCAACAAACTGAACTTAAAAGACGATTTAGATCCTGAAGAATTAGAAAAATTCTCCTCTTCTTTAGGAAAGCTTCAAGAAAAAATGCAAAAAGCTTTAGATTCAGGCGATGAAAAAGCTTTCGATAACGCAAAAAAAGATCTTCAAAGTCTCTTAGAAACATACTCCAAATCCGATTCTTCTATTGATGTTTTTAAAATGAGCTTCGACAAAGCACAGAAGAACATAAAAGATGGAGATAAGAGCTTATCTTCCGTCAAATCTGAAGTTGGTGATTTAGGTGAGACGCTGGCAGAAGCAGGTAACGAGGCAGAAGATTTTGGTAAGAAGCTAAAAGAAGCTCTGGATGCAAATAGTGTTGATGATATTAAGGCAGCTATTAAAGAAATGTCAGATGCTATGCAGTTCGATTCCGTTCAAGATGCCTTAAATGGGGATATTTTTAATAACACCAAAGATCAAGTGGCTCCTCTCAATGATCTTCTAGAAAAAATGGCTGAAGGTAAAAGCATTTCTGCAAATGAAGCTAATACCCTTATTCAAAAAGATAAGGAACTTGCCAAGGCTATTAGCATTGAAAACGGTGTTGTGAAAATTAACCGTGATGAAGTTATCAAACAAAGAAAAGTTAAACTTGATGCTTACAACGACATGGTTACCTATAGCAACAAATTGATGAAAACAGAAGTTAACAACGCTATCAAAACTTTAAACGCTGATACCTTACGGATTGACAGCCTGAAAAAGCTACGAAAAGAACGAAAGCTTGATATGTCTGAGGCTGAACTGTCAGACCTAGAAGTTAAGTCAATTAATAATGTTGCAGATGCAAAAAAAGAACTTAAAAAGCTTGAAGAGAAAATGCTTCAACCTGGTGGGTACTCCAATAGTCAAATTGAAGCAATGCAAAGCGTTAAATCAGCTTTAGAATCTTATATTTCAGCATCTGAAGAAGCCACCAGCACACAAGAAATGAATAAACAGGCACTTGTTGAAGCTGGAACATCTTTGGAGAATTGGACAGATCAACAAGAAAAAGCCAATGAAGAAACCAAGACTTCCATGTATGTTGTTGATAAATACAAGGAAGCATTAGAAAAAGTTAATGCTGAGATTGACAAGTACAACAAGCAGGTCAATGATTATCCAAAATACTCTCAGAAATATCGAGATGCAATTAAGAAAGAAATTAAAGCACTTCAGCAAAAGAAAAAGCTTATGCAGGAACAAGCTAAGTTGCTTAAAGATCAAATTAAATCCGGTAACATTACTCAATACGGTATTGTAACCTCTACAACTTCTTCTGGCGGAACCCCCTCCTCAACTGGTGGATCATATTCAGGCAAGTATTCAAGCTACATAAATTCAGCAGCTAGTAAATACAATGTTGACCCTGCCCTTATTGCAGCTGTAATTCAGCAAGAATCAGGGTTTAATGCTAAAGCACGATCTGGTGTAGGTGCCATGGGATTAATGCAACTGATGCCAGCAACAGCAAAAAGCTTAGGAGTAAATAACGCTTACGATCCTTATCAAAATGTTATGGGTGGAACAAAGTACCTCGCCCAACAACTTGAAAAGTTTGGCGGTAATGTTGAAAAAGCATTGGCTGCATATAATGCTGGGCCTGGTAATGTAATTAAATATGGTGGTATCCCTCCTTTTAAAGAAACACAGAATTACGTCCAGAAGATCATGGCCAACTATAGCAAACCGCTCTCATCTGCCACTTCTTCAATCGCCAGCTATTATACAAATAATAGCGCTTTTAGGGTAAGCTCCAAATATGGACAACAGGAATCTGGTCTCCGCTCCTCCCCACACAAAGGAACTGATTTTGCTGCAAAAGCAGGTACAGCAATTAAATCTCTTCAAAGTGGTAAAGTCCAAATTGCTGGCTACAGTAAAACTGCAGGTAACTGGGTTGTTATTAAACAGGATGATGGAACAGTTGCCAAGTACATGCACATGCTTAACACTCCTTCTGTAAAAGCAGGTCAATCAGTTAAAGCCGGTCAAACTATTGGTAAAGTTGGTAGCACAGGGAACTCGACTGGGAACCACCTTCATTTACAGATCGAACAAAATGGAAAAACAATCGATCCTGAAAAGTACATGCAAGGTATTGGAACTTCTATTTCAGATGCGTCACAAGCTGAGGCAGAACGGCAACAAGGGATAGCTCAGGCTAAATCTGACCTTCTCTCCCTCCAAGGAGATATCAGTTCAGTCAATGATCAGATTCAAGAACTCCAGTATGAACTAGTTCAATCTAAACTCGATGAGTTTGATAAAAGAATTGGGGATTTTGATGTTCGGATAGCAAAAGATGAATCAATGGCTAACAGATACACTTCTGACAGCAAGGAGTTCCGAAAATACACCTCTGATCAGAAAAAAGCTGTGGCAGAGCAAGCTAAAATCCAACAACAAAAAGTTAATTGGATTCAAAAAGAAATTAAAACAAATAAAGCATTGAACTCCGCTCAACGTGCACAGCTTCAAGAAGAGCTTAAACAAGCCAAGCTAGATTTAATTTCTGTTCAAGACCAGGTTCGTGAGTTACAGAAACAACTTGTCCAATCTAAAGTTGATGAGACACTCAAGTCAATTGAAAAGTCATCTTCTAAAACCCAAGGGAAAATTAAAGATGTTGATAATAAAATATCAATGACTGAAGAAGATGAAGACAAGGTTAAGTACTATAGCAAACAGATAAAGCTCATTCAGCAACAACAAAAGGAAGCCAAAAAATATATCAAACAGCTTGAAGAGCAAAAGAAAGCTGCGAAAGGTTTCCCTGACATCCAGGAACAGATCACTGAAGAAATCGAAAACTGGAAAGATAAACAGAAAGATTTTAACCTTGAGCTTTATAACACCAAGAAGTCGATCAAGGATATCTATAAATCATTGGCTGATGAAGTTGTATCCGTCTACAAAGAGATGTACGAAAAAATGCGGGATATTGAGTTAGAAGCCCATCAGAAAGCGACACAAGATAAGATTGATGAGATCGACAAAGAAGACGAAGAAGCTAAATATCAAAAGGAATTGAAGGAGAAAAACCAAGCAATACAGGAAACAAAAGATAAGATCAGTAAACTTTCCATGGACGACTCCTCTGAGGCTAAATCGCAAGTCAAAGACCTAGAGAAACAACTTCAAGAACAACAGGAAGCTTTGGATGAGTATATAAAAGATCGTAGCAACACAAAACGGAAAGAAGCCCTTCAAGATCAGCTTGATAAAGATGAAGAATCAATTAACAACAAGTACGATGACCTGGTAAATGATGAACGAGCATTCAAAAAGCTTGAAGATAAGCTTATGGATGGTAAAATCACTGATATCGCTAAACAGCTTAATGAATTCACCAAGTTCATTAACGAGAATATGAAGTCGATTGGGAAAAGTATTTCCAATAACTTGATTGATAAGCTTAAGGACGCTGCCAGTGCATTAAATACCGTTACAACTGGAAATACAACAGGTAAAAAGGTGTCATCATTTGCTTCTGGTGGATATACAGGCACAGGACTTGGAGCAGGAAAGCTTGCATTCTTACATGACAAGGAACTTATTTTAAACAAGACAGATACTGAAAACATGCTGGAAGCTGTGAAACAAGTTCGTCAAACGTCCACTGATAATTCAGTAAAGACTACCTCTAAATGGGGTCAACCTGGTAAAATTTCAGATGTTTTAAGTAAGAGTATCGCCCTTGTCACCCCAGCAATGAACGCTGCAGTTGCTAGTCAAACAAGTCTAACTAAAGGCTTAATTCCAACTCTTAAGAACTTCTCGACACCTACTGTAACCCCTTCTACACCTCAAGGAAATACATCAAACAATCAGAACTCATTCACAATTAATGTAACAGAAGCTAGTAATGCTAAAGAAACTGCAAGCTTAGTGTACAAACAATTAGCAAATGGTCTTAAAAATACTGGACTGAATTTCAACATAACATGAGTCGGCTAAAGCCGGCTCTTTTTATATTGGGGGTGAAAAATTGATTAGACAGAGCCAATATTTCCTGTTTGACAACGAAAAGTCGATTGACTACGGAGTGGAAAACGTTAATACAGAGTCTGGATTAGTTGAGGAATCTTTTTTGGGTTCACGATCAGTTAATGAAACTTATGTAAAAGGAAGATCAGAGCCGTACACTGAAGGTGTCAAAAGAGAAGCAAAACAATTTCCTTTAAACTTTTATGTTGGTGAAAATTATGATGAGAAAAAAATAAGAGCAATTAAGCGCTGGCTAGATGTTGATGATTACAAGCCTTTAGCGTTCAGTGAAAATTTAGACATTGTGTATTATGCAATGCCCGTGGACACCAGTGATTTAGTCCATAATGCGGCTAGACATGGATATGTTCGTTTGACAATGAAATGCAACTCCCCTTATGCATACAGTCGACACACAAGTACCCACTCCTTTGATATATCATCAGGAATGAAAATCATTGAACTCCATAACAAAGGTGATGTTGTGATTTACCCTACTGTTGAAATTCTTAAAATTGGTGACGGCGATGTGAAAATCGAGAACCTGAGTCATTATACTGAACCCTTTATATTTAGCAATCTAAAAGACAGAGAAATTGTTAAAGTGAATGGTGATAAAGAAATAATCGAGTCGTCTTTATATGGGAATGAAAGATACGATGATTTCAATGACAATTATATTAGATTGGATTACGGAAAAAACCGATTAAAAGTGACCGGAAAATGCAAACTGAGACTCACTTTCAGATTTAAGTATCGATAAGAAGGTGAAAAATTGATAACTATTCGCAAGGATACAGAAATAAAAAACATACGCTTATCCCTTGCTAAGCCAGACAAGACTAAAATAGCCAACATTGATGAAGTTCTGAATCCAACTGTAACTTTAAATCATGGAAGCAGCGTTCACGAACTCTCCTTCTCTATTCCGCTTAAGGCCACCTATGATGGGGTCATTAAAAGGAATCATGTTGTAGATTTACTAAACCCCTGGTACCTAATTAAAACTGAGTTCTATGGGCTTACGATCTGGTTTATTATCACAAAAAGAACCAAGTCTTTCAGCAGTGAAATGGATACTATACAAATTGAGTGCAGATCTCTTCAACATGAATTGAGCAGAATAAACGTTCTTAAATATGAGGAGACATCTAAAAATCTCCAGGAAGTAGTTACAGACTGTTTAAAGAATACCAGTTGGACGGTTGGATACATAGATACTCTCTTTAATATAAAACGAAGACAGTTTGATGTATCATCAACTAACAAGCTTGATTTTTTATATTCAATCTGCGAGAAGTTCGATGCAGTTCCAGTCTTTGATACAGTAAAAGAAACTGTAAGCTTTTATAAAGAATCAGACATTTCGAAATACAAAGGCCTCAAACTGAACCCACGGCAATATATGATTAGCATGGACGATTCTGATGATGCAGACGAATTGGTAACAAGACTGTATGCTATTGGAAAAGATGGCATAAGTATTAATTCAGTGAACCCGACTGGACAATCGTACATTGATGATTTCTCTTATTTCCTCTTCCCCTTTCAACGTGACGAACAACGAAATGTTATTTCCCACAGTGCCTATATGCCAGATGAACTTTGTCATGCAATTCTGGATTACAATGACCTTGTTAATAACGAAGGAAATGCGTTTAATAAACTTCTCACCCAAAAGAACGAAGCTGAAACTAGTTTAACCAAATTGAATAATGAACTTTACACCCTTGATCTTGAAGTCCAAAAGCTATTAGATCGAATTGAAGTTGCGAAGAAAGCTGGAGATGACACAAGTCAACTGAAAGCTCAACTTGTCGTAAAACAGAAAGCAGTTGCAGAAAAGAAAAACCAAATTGCTACGATTGAATCAACAATTTCTCAAATATCCGCTTCAATTTCTAAGCTTAAAGAAAAGCTTTCTTTTGAGAACAATTTTAGTGAAAATCAGCAAAAACTGCTCTCACGTTTCATTTCGACAGCTGAGTGGTCAAATGACAGCATCTATGATGAGAATGAACTTTATGATGATGCCAACGAAGAACTCGAAAGTCGCAATACACCGCCAGTAAATGTAACACTCGATATAGTAAACTTTTTTAACTGTCTTAGTGAAAAACATAACTGGGATAGGCTCAGTTTAGGAGACATAGTACGAGTTCAACAGAATGATTTAAATACCGATATTAAAGCCATACTTTCAGCAATAACAATTGATTTTGAACAGTCAAATATTAGTGTCACAGTTACAAATGGAAAAAGAGTTCAATCTGATTTTGAGAAAATCATAAAAACCGTTTACAGAACAAACAAAATAAGCACTGAATTAAACAAAAGAAAGATTGAATGGGACAAAGTAACTGAAAACTTCAATATACGAAATGACAGAATTTCTGTACCGCCTGTCTCCCCCACTATTGCCTCTGACGGCACCGCTATTACCCATAAGGTAAACGATAATGGATCAGTCGATATTACAATCCAGTGGGACTATGTTGATTCCGATGAGGACAAATACAACATCGATGGATTTGAGGTTTATTTGCATGGCAGTGATGACAATGAAGAGTACACGTTTGGTTCTGTGCAGGCAAGTGAAAATTTGCAAAATGTTAAATATGACAGGCGTACAGCTACTTTTACCGGATTGCCTTCAAATATGTACTATACAATTGGTGTTCAAGCTTATCGAAGAGTAGATGCAGATATAGATATAAATCAGATTCTTCTTTCGGATATAGTTAAATCAAGTCATCCCTCTGAAAACCCCTACCTCCCTTCTCCTTCTGTTGAAGTTAAAGGAAGTCTTAATGGAAAAGTAAATGGTCTTTATACCATCTCTACTGAAACAAAGCCTGAAACCCCTGAATCCGGAACAATATGGATTGATCCAAAAACAAATAAGCAAGAACTTTTTAACGGCGAACAATGGATTGTCTCTTCCTCTGGCTCGGCAGATTCCTTGAACGGATACGTAGCATCAAAAACAAACACTCCAAATTCGATACCTGTTCGTAATGAATCAGGTGTAATTAATGGTTCTATTGATGGTAATGCAGAATCATTAGGCGGCAGATTAGCCTCTGATTATGCTCTAGTTAAAAACATTCCAGTCACACCTAAGTTTGCTAAAGGAACTTATATTGGTGATGGGACTACGAGCAAACAAATCCCTCTCACTTTTTCTCCAGACATGGTCAAAATTACACCTATCTCTTCTGAGGACACCCAGTTAGTTATTGAAAGCTCTTCTGGAGGCTATGCATATCAAACAACATCCTCTGGACTCTCTCTAATTGGAGGAGATTTAAGCTATGGTACCTTAGGTGAAAAATTATTTGTAACTGGATCTGATGCTAATTGCAGAGGAAATAAATTAAACGTCAAATATATTTGGGAAGCATACCAACAAAATTAATGGAGGTGATTAATCTGACTGATTTCGCTGAGCTATATAACGATCCGATTTTAAGCAAAAAAAGAAAAGGATCAGTTGAAGATCCCTACCTAACCTATAATGAAACACTTACGGTATCCAATGGTAGAGTTCTTCTAACTGAAGTTCCTAACCGTGAATTCCGTGTCGAAGTTATTGGCGATAACAAAGAATGGCGAGAAATTGAAGATGGCGAACTTGAAGACAACTATTTTAAAGTTGATTACCTAATGGGTGTTGTATTTTTCAAAGCTACAAATGAAGGAAAATCGCTTACATTCAATTATAGTGGCGAAGGAGCCTCCTTCTTCCCTGCCTCTCGAATTTGGATTAAACGCCAAGGAAACATGGTTGTCGAAACTCTTCAGGGACTTATTGACGAAGCCGAAGATGCAATTATTCGAATGAATGAGCGAATTGCTGAATGTGAGCGTGTTACAAAACGGTGCATTGAAATTACAAACTGGTGCAGACAAGCCACTTCTGATTATGAGTATGTTGTTGAAAACACCAGAAAAATATATCTGCCAATGGTTTATACATATAACGATTTATTGAACACCTACCCTACTCCTCAAATAGGATGGGTTGTCACAGTTAAAGAATCAGGAATTGAATATCGATGGGATGGCTTTGACTGGATTAATATTAGTATTTCTGATCAGTTTGATGGTTATGATGTTGTTTGCAGTTATATTGAGCCTTATAACATAAGAACAATATGGCTTAGAACAAACAATGCACCTGCGAAAAAACGAGTAAAGACTTCTGTAGAGACTCCTGATGGAAGCATGATTTGGATTCGCAGAGGTTAAAGGAGGTTACATATTGAACGAAAATTTAATACCTGTAAATACTATGGGCTACTATGACGAAGAAGCACAAAAGTGGGTACCCGTAGATGCAGTTGGCTTAAAATCAAATGACAATAGATACACTGCAGATGATATTCGTAGTAAATTTGATGAATTCAAAAAGAACACAGACACATTACGAACTGAGCTTGAAAGCACAGGTGTTAGCATTACTAGGTTTGGTGCTAAAGGCGATGGAGTAACAGATGATACAGATGCATTTCAAAAAGCCTTGAATATTGGCGGTAAGGTAATTATCCCGCCTGGAACATATCTTGTAGGTCAGCTAAAGATAAACAGCAATACTCACTTCTTTGGTTCAGGAAAACCAACAATTAAACATAATCTCTCCACCGGCTGGTCTTCTCCATTTCCACGTGCAATGATTGCAAATTCTAATTTACCCACATATAAAAAACCAGATGATGCTACCAGAGAATATAAAGCTGGCTTAAATAAAAATATAATCTTAGAGAACATAACTTTTGATGGCCAGAATAGCCCAATCTACGGTATACAGATGGTTGCTGCTGATTATGTTTCCATCATTAATTGCGACGTAATTAATACATCTGGTGGGCTAGATTTCAGAGCTGTTAGAGATTCTTATGTAAACTTACATCTAGACAATGTACAAGAAGATGGCATTTCAATCTCTGATCAAAATTTTAAACCTTTGACTGGAGAAAGAGGTATCTCTACTCGAGTACTTTTCGAAAAGTGTCTCGTTGAAAACTCATGCCTTGTTAATTCTGACACTCCCCCAGATGCAAATGCATATGAATTTGATGATGGTATGTCTCATATCTACCTCTTAAATTGTGGAGCTATAAATAATCATGGATCAGGCTTTGAAGTTCACGTTCATACTTCAGAATATGATGTTACAGATATCCACTTTATAAACTGCTTCGCAATCAACAATACCCCGTCAGCCGGTGTAACACGAACAGTTGCTGGCTTCCACCTTGGTCAAACTCCTCTCGAAAGTAAATTAGGTCGGATTTATTTCGAAAACTGCACGTCAATTGGAAGTCCAAATGCTTTTGCTGGAAGCCCCGGTTCAC
Organism: Bacillus sp. LJBS17; assembly: GCF_019334685.1. Classification (NCBI taxonomy): domain Bacteria; kingdom Bacillati; phylum Bacillota; class Bacilli; order Caryophanales; family Bacillaceae; genus Bacillus; species Bacillus sp. LJBS17. The sequence goes on along the minus strand of NZ_CP079759.1, from coordinate 1,874,774 downwards.
AAGAAGGTACTAAGGATGAAATTTTTATACACGGCGGCTACTGGGAAGCTGGAAACTTTTACGAAAACGAAGTAAGAGATATGCGTAAAACAGCAATGTTATTGAAGAAACAATTTAATAACTTTGTCATTAAAAACGCTACAATTAAGGCTCCCAAAGATGGATTTGGCATCTATACATATTTAGAGGGTAAAGATTTAACTATAACTGGGAACATATTCAAAGATACCTATATAGCTGCAAGGCTAGGTCATTATGAGGGAGACGTTGTTTTTAGTGATAATCGAGTAGACCCAGGGGAACACACCACAAGTCCTTACTCTGCTTTTGTTTACGTTAATACTAAAACTGCGATCATTAAAGATAACATCCTTAGAATGAATTCAAATGATTACTCTTCTTCAATAGTTAGAGTAAACGGTGTAAAACGAAGCATCATTTCGGGAAATACAATTGAAAACACAGGTACGCTTTATAACAATGCTATTCAGGTTGATGGTGTAGGAGAAACAATTGTTGAAAAGAATATAGCAACTAATTTTGAAACTGGCGTGTTTATGTCTAACGAGTCTGATTCAGTGATTATATCAAACAACAGCTTTAAAACATGCACTCGAGTCACTAACAGAACAGATGCCAGCTTTTTAATTCTTGGTCAAAATGCTGGTGCTACGGTTAATAATCCTGGATGGATTAATGCTCAATTAGAAAACGGGTGGCAATCTTTCAGAACACCTCGATACACTAAAAATGGAAACATTGTCACTATTTCTGGGGCCGTTAAATCTGGAACTGCTGGAACTACAATACTTACTTTGCCTGAAGAATACAGACCAGCATATGCAGTAACATACACTCAATACAATAGTGGGACATCAACAAAAAGTGTTGTAATGACAATAAACAATACGGGCACTGTTGTTCTCTCTACAGCAATTCCGGGAGCTAATACTGATTATGTTTTATTAGATATAACTTTTACCTTAGGGTAATAAATAGAAAGGAGTCCATGATGTGGACTCCTTTACTTTTAATTCCATTAGGAATATAATTGGAAATGAATAATTTGGTAATGTTATAGACTTTAATACTTATTATTTAATTGAAACTTTTGGAGGAATACTTTATGGCATTGAAGAGTCTACTCTCTTTTAAAAATAAACTTCAAAGCAATGTCAGCAACATTGAGTCAGAAATGACCATGTACAATGAAATGATTGAAGGCATCGATGAAATCGAAACTGAAGACGGAGCTCAACAAAAAGTTGATGCACATAAAAACGAAGAAGGATTACATGTCACAAGTTTAGAGAGAGAAAAATGGAATTCGGCATATCAAACATCTACGGAAACAAAAAATACAATTGATCAATTAAGTTTATCTAATGCTCAATCAAGGCTTACACTTTTAAGTGCATATGATGATATTGAAGCATATCACCCAAAGGTAGTTGGTTTTAAGGAAAGATGGAACGGCTACCTCTACTGGATGGCATTCACTCCATACCCTAAAGGAGCTCAAGCAAAAGAGAATCCTCATATTTTAGTGAGTGATGACATGATTAACTGGTCTGAACCTAACGGATTTAAGAATCCTCTTGAACCGCAGCCTAATGGAAGTGCAGATAAACAATATAATTCAGATACTCACATGGTCTATAATGACCAATTAAATAGATTAGAAGTCTATTGGCGATTTGTAGATGATGATGCCAAAACCGTGACGATTTTTAGAAAAGTCACAATAGATGGTAAAACGTGGAGTGATAAAGAGGTTGCAATTACCGGCATCAGAAGTGACAGAGATTATATTAGTCCTGCAATTATCTTTGAGGACAATAAATACAAGATGTGGTGCGTTACTAATGGATACAAAGTAATTTACTCTGAGAGTACCACAGGAACAGAGTGGGATGAATTTAAAGATATTAATATCCCAATGGAAGTACCTATGAACTTATGGCACCTTGATGTTATCCATACAGATGTTGGGTACGAGATGGTTGTTACAGCTTTTGTTACAGGCCAAGACAGAAATACAATGACTCTTTTTCATTCAGTGTCAGAAGACAACGTAACATGGTCTTTAGCTAAACCTATACTCAAACCATCCAAGAAGGAATTTGCATGGGATAACCAAGGAATTTACAGAGCTTGCCTTATGAAAATGGAAGGTATGTACTTCCTTTATTACTGTGGGTCAAGTAAAAAGTGGGATCGTGGAACAGGTTTAAGTTTTGGGACAGATATTTATCAATTAAAAGGATTAGACAAAAACGATGTCCACATTCTACAAAATGTTCGATCCGTTAATATGATTTATAATGCCTTCCTAAGAAACTATGGATTGCAAATAGCTGCACTTCAGCCGGACAATTCAATTTGGAAAGCATGTTTGCGTTTTAGTAGCGCAAATGAAGTGAAATTCGTTAATGATTTCAATGAAAACACTTTAATCAATTTAGCTGTTGATGCATTGAGAACATCTAATGGAATTAAATTCATTGGTAAATCAGCTTATTACAACTCTAATGAATTTAAAGTGTATGAACCAGGTAGGGCTAGTGTTGTTGGGATTGGGGCTGCTGATTTCTTAAGACCTAAGAGAGTAAATGATCCAACAAAGTCTGGGGGTCTAGAAATATCTTCAGTTGTCTTTGAGGATAACGGGGTTTGGGATGGAACTGAACGTGAAGGTGCAATTAGATATGACAGCACACGGAAAAAGCATGTGGGATTCGATGGCACTGAATGGCATGATCTATATTAATTTTTAAGGCACCTTCTCTAGAGGGTGTCTTATTTAATTGAGGTGGTGATTATGTTTTAGATAAAATATAGATTTTATTCAAAATACATACTTGAAAGACAGAGATAACAAGAGCATACGTGAGATAAAGAGAGATTGGGTTTAGTCCCCTTCTCTCTTTTTTGTGCTCAAATTTAATTATTAGGAGAGATGTTTTTATGACAATTCAAGCGAGACAAATGCTGGTACCATCAAGTAAATATACAATTAAATGTCCTTATGCAATGACAGCTGAATATATCACATTCCATAATACAGCCAATGATGCATCAGCAAATAATGAAATTAGCTATATGAGAAATAATAACGCAACAGTATCATATCATTTCGCTGTAGATGATAAAGAAGTTGTTCAAGGACTTCCTACAAACCGGAATGCATGGCACTGCGGTGATGGAGACCACGGTACAGGAAACCGCAAATCAATTGGTGTGGAAGTTTGTTACTCTAAATCAGGTGGGGAACGTTACAGAAAAGCAGAAGCTCTTGCAATCAAGTTTATTGCACAACTACTCAAAGAACGTGGCTGGGGAGTTGAGCGAGTTAAGAAACATCAAGAGTGGTCAGGTAAATATTGCCCTCACCGTGTTTTAGATGAAGGTCGTTGGGATGAAGTTAAAACTGCAATTGCTACTGAATTAAAAGCTCTCGGTGGTAAATCAACTACTCCAACTAAACCAACAACCTCCTCCCCTTCCTCTTCATCAGCAGTAAGTGGTTCACTAAAATCAAAAGTTGACGGTCTTCGTTTCTATTCAAAACCATCTTGGGAAGATAAAGATGTTGTCGGCACAGTAAATAAAGGCATTGGATTTCCTACAGTTGTTGAGAAAGTTAAAGTCGGATCTGCGTATCAATATAAAGTTAAGAACTCTAAAGGTGCTACATATTACATCACTGCTTCTGACAAATATGTTGATGTTACAGGAACAATTAAAACCTCCTCCTCTGCCCCAAAAACAACATCAACTTCTTCAAGCTCCTCATCTATTAAATCCGTGGGAAAAATCAAAATTGTCGGTGTATCAAGCGCAGCAATCGTAATGGACAAACCTGATCGAAATAGTTCTAAAAATATTGGCACAGTTAAGCTTGGAAGCACTATTTCAATTTCTGGTTCAGTTAAAGGTAAAAACAATTCAAAAGGTTACTGGGAAGTTATTTATAACGGTAAACGTGGATACATCTCAGGACAATTCGGTTCAAAAATTTAATTATATTCAATAATCTCGGAGGATATTTGTTGATCTAATGTATCAGTGACTATCCTCTTAATTTTAGGAGGTGATGTAATGTCACCTTTCTATATTCATTAAAGGTTGGTGACAAATGGATAACTTTGAGCAAAGCACCATTTCAAGATTAAGTGCACTAGAAGAAAAAGCAAAACACACCAATAACAAGATTGACTCTCTTGAAGAAAGAACAAATGTTATTGGTCGTATTGCTACGCTTGTTGAGCAGCAAGTCGAAATTAATAAAGATTCTCAAGCACAATCAAGAGAACAGTTCAGCACTCTAAGCGAAATGAGCAACAGTTTAAAAAATCTAAGCAAATCATATGAAAAACTGGACAATCGAGTTGAAATATTGGAACGCTCTGATTCTACTCGTAAAATTGATCCCTCACAGTTTACAAAAGACCTTGTATTCAAGGTGCTGCCAAGTGTAATTGCCACTATTGTCGGTGCATGGTTGCTCATACATTTTGGCCTCAAATAAAATTAACAGGAGACGATTAAATGACTAAAATCAACTGGAAAGTAAGACTTAAAAAGAAAACATTCCTTGTCGCAATTTTCTCTGCAACGCTTTTATTCGTACAAGCTATTGCCTCTGCTTTTGGATACGACTTAACTGTATTTGGCGACAATTTGACAGAGAAATTTAATGCACTTCTAACTTTTTTAACAGCGATGGGGATCATTGTTGACCCTACAACTCAAGGTATTTCTGATAGTGAACAAGCAATGGATTACGATTCACCGAGATAAACCCCATACCCTTCTCTTGATTGAGGAGGGTATTTTTTTCGTTTTGTCGTAATGAAAAAATTGCAGAAAACTTTACATCCTTTTACAATTTTTTCAATGACTATGTTATGATTGTTTTCGAGAGATTTTTGAAATTTTCAGAAAGAGGGGTTTAAATGAGTAAGATCGCTTCTGAAGTTGTCGCTACTACACTGAATGACTGGTACATTGCTATAAAAAAACAAAAGGTTGATGAATCAATAAAATATTATTCAGAGATAAAGAAACTTTTTGATGAAATGGAAGAAGATCAAGAAGTTCTTGCGTATTATAGTCTATTAGAAGAAAGACATAAAATGTTGCTGCATTCTTCACGAGGAGAGCCTTTACAAAAGCACACCTATTTTACTGAAGACAATCAAAACTTCATAAAAAAAACAAATGATAAATTAGAATACAACTTTTATTTATTTGAAGCAATGTATGAGGCATACAACAAAAACTATGATCGAGCAATCAACTTATATGGATTAGCTGAGAAAAAGCTTGCAGAAATTCCAGATGAAATTGAAGCAGCTGAATTTTACTCTAAAGTCTCTTACTTATATACTCTTGTTAAACAAAGCATTGTGGCACAACACTATATAAAAAATGCAATTTCAATATATAAGCGACACCCTGATTATAAATGCAAACTAGCTACATCAACAATGATTGCAGCTGCAAACTATGCTGATATGAAACGATTTGAGGAAGCAGAAAAATATTATTTAGAAGCAATTGATATTGCAAAAGAAACAAAAGATGAATTTTTAAAAGCTCAATTATATCACAACCTCAGTATCGTTTATTCTGATTGGAACAAACCTGATAAATGCATTAAATCTCTTGAAAAAGCAATAGGAAATGAGTCTTGGTTAAATTCTATTTATTATATAAATTCTTTATTCATGATGATTAAAGAACTCTTTAAAATTGACGAAAAAATGAAAGCCATTAATTTTTACAATAAAGCACAGGAAAGACTCATATTAATGGAGAATAAAGTATACGAAGCCAAAATTAGCATCTTATACAACCTTTATTGTGGGGAATTAAAAAATAATTTCAATAACTGTATTAGTAATATTGAGTTTTTAAAACAGCAAAATGAACTTGAAAGTGTAGATGAATTGTCCTACATAGCTGCAAAAAGGTTTGAATCAATAGGTGCTTTTGAAGAAGCAACGAGCTTTTTCAATGCGAAAGTTTGGGCTGAACAGAAAATGAATCAGGTGGAGGGAATCTTATGAAAAAACTTGTGCTTTGCGTATCTATTTTAGCTGTGATTTTAAGTGGAGTAGCTTTAACGCAATTGAGTACAGATTCACCATCTAACATCCAGGTAGCTGAAAGGCCTGTCGGAGGTTAAAAAAAGGTTGATTAATTTAGCCCTACTCATAAATTTGAGTGGGCTTTTATTTTATGATTTATGTCCACCAGTCAACCCTGCTCTGTGAAGAGCAGTGCCAGCAGGTGTATAAGAAACTGCTCTCAGAATCGCTTTAGAGCCGTATTTACTTCTAATCCCATCCATTACAAACCCAAGTTTCCTTCTCTTTTCATTATCCACTTCAAATAAACTCAACTGTTGATTAACATCATCCTCAATATTTGATAACGTAACTGAGATACTTCTTACTGTTTTACCCGAGTAAAACTTATTAAAGAGTATCAAGCAGCATTTATAAATATCCATCGTGATATTTGTGGGAAGCTCAATTGTTTTGGATCGATGGAATCCACCACCAAGCTCATCCTTGCTGTACCCAATTCCCAGGCTGATCGTTCGACCAACTTTATTATGTGTACGTGCCCTTCTTGCGACTTCTTCACAAATCTCTAGAAGAACAGCCTTAATCTCTTCTCTCCTTGTGTAATCCCTCAGTAAAATCTGACTCTTGCCAAAACTAATCTGCCCCTGCATCAACGGAGCACCTATTTCAGATAAATCAATTCCATGAGCATGATAATACAATTGGTTTCCCATTATTCCAAATTTCTTTTCAAGCAGCTCTAAAGGAAATTTAGCTAACTGGCCTACAGTTGATATTCCCATCCGATTCAGATTTCTTTCCATCCTCCCTCCTATTCCCCACATTTTAGACAAAGGTCGAACCTTCCAGAGTTTATTTGGCACATCTTCATATCTCCAACGTGCAATACCACTTTTTGTTTTCTTACTCTCCAGGTCAAGTGCAAGCTTACTGAGCAACATATTGTCACCAATTCCAACTGTACACATCAGGCCAAACTCTCTCCGCATGCTACTTTGAATTGCTTTGGCCATTTCTTCAGGATTTTCTTTTCCTGCATCTAAAAAAGATTCATCAATTGAATACGTATGGACACATCTTTCAGGAACAAATCTGTAAAACAGCTTTGTAATCTCAGTCGAAACTCTGATGAAAAGCTTCATTTGCGGATTTACAATGTGTATTCTTGGATCTTCAGGTATCTCGAACAATCTCGATCCTGTTTTGATTCCAAAATCTTTTTTAAGTGCAGGAGATGCAGCTAACACTACACTTCCCTGTCTCTCCGTATTTCCTACAACTGCAAGGTAGCATGTTAAAGGATTAAGTCCCATTGTTACAGCCGATACAGAAGCATAGAAGGATTTCATATCGACACAAAGTATATTCTTACGTGGAAATTGTGAGTAATCAATCATTGTATGTAACTCCTATGATGTTATTCATGTTGATATATACTGTTTTGTCATGCTGATCTTTTACATGAAGCCTGTGTTGTTCAAAATTAATGTAATGGACTCTGCCGTTGACATTTTCAACGAATCCATTGTTAAAGAGTTTGAATTTCAACTCTTTATTAAATTCAAGTGCCTCAGAGACGAGAAGATCCATCTCTTCAATTTGTTGGTCATCTAAGGATGGTTTTTCAATTTTTGATACATCAATCAAATCTTGTTTAAGTTGTGTTAAATGTTCTGGAAGCATCATTGATGTCCATTTGATTGTTCCTCGATCCCTAAGCATATCGACTCACTCCTTTATTGATCTAATATTAACAGAACAAACGTTCTTCATTCAAGATAAACCAGAACAAAAGTTCGATGTAAATGTTGGTAATAAAATATAAAGGTCAATGATGATTTGCGTAGTATTAATAAAGGAGGGATTCTTTTCCATGAAGGAGAGTGTAATGGTTAATGAAGAAGAGGCTAATCGGATTTTTGGTCTTAGTTCCTGCTTTGATTATGTCGGGTATTACTTTAATCGAAGCAAATAAAAAGTCCCCTTTGGAAGTAATTGATAATATTCGGGATGAATTTGGTATATTCAGTGTGCAAATTGGTCAAACAGATCCGGCAATTACAATTGGCATGGATCAAACCAAAAGTGAAGCAAAGCTCCGTGAGTATTTAAAAGATAATCTGTCTAGAGAAGCAAAGGAAAAATATAAGATCTATATATTAAAAGATGATATTAATAAATTGGAGAAAGAACATCGAGAGTATTTGAATGCAAATAACCCCAATAAGTAAAACGCCCAGCATTTTTATTAAGCTGGGCATTGTTTTCATTATTTAAATAGAATTTCTATAAGCATTAATTGCTTCATTTCGCAACAGCATATTATCTTTATTAACCATGCCTAAGTTATATGCTTTTTTGATAACATCTAATACCTGCGAATCCATTGTAGAAAGGTTTCCGCCTGCAGTAAATCTCATTTTCCAGTCTTCTAAAGACTTATTCAAATCAAGCGTGCTTTTTTTATTCTCGGGTTTAACGATCTCATTTTTCTCAAGTTTTTCGCAAAACTCGTTAAAACCTATGGAAGATTGCTGAGTATTGTTCTGACCATACCCTTCTGTTGCTAAGCTACAAAAAGCTAAGAATTTTGGATCTTTAGTTACATCATAATTAGAAGTACTAATCACCTGGTTCACTCTCTTTCAAAATCAATTTTTTGACTGTAAACAAAAGTAGTGCCTGAGCTCAATGCCTTAATCTGTATAGAGTTATCTTGAAGTGCGTCCATGGGAACCTCAAAATATTTATCCCAGCCTATTACCACCTTATTTTGACCAAGGATGGCATCAGATTTAAACATCTTAGCTGTGCCGTTATACAACAGATTCTTACCATCTTTGCCTGTGATAACTGTTAACTTGGTATAACCCATAAAACGAGCTTTCACATATAGTTTATTCCCCTTCAAAACGTTTGGCGCTTTGGTTTGACTAGCAGTGATGTTATCCCAAGCAAAATCGTTTCCGTCTGATGTAATCCCTGTAATTTGTAGATAGTAGAGTGGTAATGCTTCTGCCGCTTTTGCTTTTGATGAATCAGTGAAAGCGAAAGCAACAACTGCTAGAAGAGCAAGCAGTACATATGTAATTCTCTTCTTCATTTCCTAAATCCTCCTTGGTACAAGTTTACATGTTAAATATCGTCAATTGGAGGGAATTGTTTAATATTTGAAATAAAAAAAAGAACCTGCATTGAGCACGTTCATTTCATACTGTCAATTTATTGTGAATTTTTAACGACAAGGGGATTAATGTATAGTATAATATTTCCTGTACATTAAGTTTGCTCACTCAAGGGAGTCTTGCTCATCCCCTATGAAAGGGGGTGGGAAAATGACTGTTTACGAATCATTAATGATAATGATCAATTTTGGCGGGTTGATATTAAATACCGTCTTGTTGATCTTCAATATAATGATGATTGTAACGTCAAACCAAAAGAAAAAATAGACCTCCCTTGAGCCCTGAACAAGTTTAAGGGAATGGTCTATCTCAGTTAATACCAATGAGCAAGCCCTTTGATGGGCAGCTTTTTGTACAGAGCCGGGGTGTTCGCGCACCTCGGTCTTTTTATTTTATGCATTTCTACAAATCAAAATGCAAAAAATAATTATTTGTATCATTACCCTAATTATAACCATATAGAAATGGTATTTGCAATACTATTGCTTTATGGTTAAAACCATTATTTTATTGAATTGTGGATGCTTACTTCTGCAACATCTCATACAATTGCAATACTTTTGCTTAGAGGAGCGTTTTAAAAAAGACTATTTGTCTTTCCCAAAGAGCAACTTTCCAAAATCATTGTCCAAAATCTCAATTTCAACATCGCTAACATTATCATCAGTTTCAGTTGGTTCATCAACTAAACTTAGGATAAACTCCTCAAACGAATTGGCAATCAGGAAAAAGTCTTTCTCAGGATGACTTGATTCATGATCCCAAAACAATATCTTTTCATTATCGATATCCATACATATTTCATTCCCGCCTGCAGAGCTTGCAATCGGGATAATATTTCTAGGAAAGCGATCAGAATATGTATCGATCGCTTTCTGAAGATTGTTGTGATCGTTCGCTAAACCATAAAAACCCTCTAACAATTGTATATCATCGCCCTTGCCCATCCAAGGATCTTTCTCTAAAGGTTTATAGCAAACGTCATACTCAATCTCATCTGTTGTTTTTTTTACTTTCTAAATAACATCCTCCATATTTCTTCAAAAAGTCCTTATAATCTGAAGGTAATTGATTGCCTATGTTCATTTCAAGCTCTTTGAGTTGTTCATTTGTATTAATGCTAGGATATCTGCCAGCATCAATCGTAAACTCTTTCAACTTTTGTTCGATCTTAGTGAAGCTCATTTTAATACCCTCCGCATTGCACATCTTTAGCAATGAACAATTGCAATACTTTTGTTTAATAGATTATTCAATTTCTATGCCATCATATGCATCGCCTAGTGATACATAATCATCCCTTAACCAATACCAATGTTTACCCTTATTTTCAAGCAGTCGCTGTATTAAATCTGTAAATGAACTTGCTATCACCTGTGTTTCGCCGACTATTCCATGTCGATCAAAAAAACTGTCATAGCATTTTCCTTTTCGCTGATCGTTTAAGTCAATTGTTAGGTATTCTCCTTTTCCATCCGTGCAAACAATATACCACTCGGATGAAATGTCTTCTTCACAGAGCTCCCCAACAATAATGGGATTAGCTAATTCAAACTCAGCTGGTCGTACTATGTATATTGGATAATCCGCATTTTCATATAAAACTGCTCCACCACATTGTTCATAAAATTCACTAATATCTTTTGGTAGTTGATGCTTCTCGTCTATTACTGGGAGACCATCAGCTTCAAACAGCCGACAGTCTGATGTGGAAGCAATCTTCTTGATTAACATATCAATGCTCAAGTCCGCACCTACTTTCTAAAGTTGTATTGATTAAATGCGTTATAATATTGCTGTCTAGCTTCTTTAGGAACATTAGCAGCATCAAACATCTTCTCAGTAAGTTCTTGTATTTCTCTGGGGGATACTTCTTTCCAGTTTACTTTGCCGCCAACTTTCTTCCCTGTTTTTTCGAACAACCATTCTCTATATACTTTCTTGGTAGCGTTGTGTTGTTCCTTAGTTAAAGCTACTGTTGGTGTGTTACTCCCTCTACTCACATAATTCGGAACATTGTGTTTAGCCCATACGTCCATTACACCGTGATGATTCTCTAAAGGACTGTTACTTGGTCTATAATCAACGACATCGAAAGGTTTTACTTCTTTATCTGACCCTTTAGCAAAACTCATTAGCTGATTTTTTAAGTTTTCTCCATCCACTACATTGTATGGCACGTCCCCTGCCATAGCAAGATCGTACTTAGGGTTATAAGGCAGCAAATCTGGAATCTTGACGTCCTTAATTTTCTTCCCTGCTTGACTAGCTTTATTTATTACCTTGCCTGCTGCATCAGCTTTGTTAATGGCTCCTGCACCTTTTGTTCCGACAACAGCTGCAGCCACTGAGCCAATTGCATACGTTACCCATCTTGACCTTGAATAGGCATCTCCATTCACCATATCCTTTTGATATGACTCTTCAATTGCAGCAGATATTGCATCATATGTTTTAACTGGATGAATAACTGCATTGCCAAGCGCTGACAATGTTTCTCCTGGATCGGTGATGAAGTCCCATAAGCCGGTTACAGTGTCTTTGCCAACGTCATATAAGCCTACCCCTACACCTTTTACGATGTCCCAGGTGATTTCTCCTGCTCCTTCTAGCTGCTTTGCTTGTTCAATTTGCACTGCAAGCTGTACTTGAGCTGGCTCCAGATTCTCGTACCCTACTTTCTTAGCAATCTCTAAATATTCATCAGGATCAGACACACCGTCATTAAGTTTCTTTTTCAATTCCTTAATTTCTCGTTCTTTTGCTTCTTCTTTCTTCACGGTTAAATAAGCTTCTGAATGCTGCTCAATATCGCCTTTTTTCTTATGTATGTCACTTTCTCTATACGCTTTAGCGTTATAGTGAATCGGTGTGGCGTTCTTCCCTTTGCCTGTTGATTCCTGTAGCTTTTTAAAATCTTGCTGGATGAATTGTTCATTTGGTTCAGTCTCAGCGTACTCTGTTTTTAAATCCTCATCAAGCTTGTTTATCTTATCGATTGTTTTTTCACGTTTGTCATCTGCAGAAGAAAGTTTGTCTTTGAAGTCTTCTGTTGAGAATATTTCAAGTGGAAGAATATCATTGATGTCGTTTAAAATGTCTTTCATTGCTTTTTTCTGTTCAGACATAATGGATTTTGATTTTGTGTATGCATTTACAAGTTCATGTTCTAAGAAGGATTCTTCTATGTATGCATCAGACATCTTAGCGTCTTCAAGTTTTGCAGAAATGCTGCTTAAGAAAGCAATTTTCATATCGATAAGATCAATCCATTGATCTGTAACGCCGACATGGTCATGATAAAATGCTTTAATGTTGTCTGCACCCTTACCTGAAAACTCGCTGTCGTCTAGGTCAGCTACAGCTTTAAACGCTTTTTTAAGCTTCACCATTTGCGACCTTAGTTCCTTATACTCTTTGGTTCTTTTATCCGCTTCAGAGAGCAATGAATCAGCTTCAAATACCTTCATTTCATTCTCCTTTCAAGCCTACTCTATGTAAATTTTACCACAATCATTTGCTTGAATAACAGAAAAAGACAGCCAGAACTGACTGTCTTATACATCACACTATCTTGTTCTATAATAATTTTCTGCGGTATAGTAGCGCCAATCCCAAAAAGGTTCCCCATTAGCCAATATATACCGGTCTAAAAATATTTCAAAGTTTAAATTTAATGGATTATATTCTAAACCACTTTCAAATATATAGAGATAGTTAGGATCACCTTGATTAATTTTATCTTTATCGATCATTAAATGGCATTCTTCCAATAAGTAGCCAATTGGGATACCATTGATACCTTCAAACAAATCCTCATATTTTAGTTCCTCTTCAATCTCTTCAAGGCTAAATAGCTGAAGTCCTCCACCTATATTCTCCCCATCAGAAAGAATCTCAAAAATTTTCGCACCGTTATGTAGTGTGATGAACTTCTGATAATCCTCTGGAAGGGTGATCTGGTGTTTAGTTTCAAAACTTTGAATCTCATTAAGGGTTGCTTTGTCCGAGGAAAAAGTAACAAGGCATTCCATGGTATCTCCTTCAGAACAAAACAATTTAATGGCTCCTTTTTCATCTAAGAGACTTTTCAAACCATTTACAGTCTTATGAACAAAGTTAGTCAAATAAATCGCCCCACTTACTTGTTAATATCCAGTCCACCAAGGAGACACAGTTTTTCGGTGGAAATCCTTTTTTAATGGGAATAAATTGTTCATATCATTATTCCCTCCGTACTGAAGAGGAATAATATGGTGAATTTCATAATCACTCCAATTCCATTTAGGGTCTCCATATTTCTTTATATACCAACTTTTATATTTGTCTCTAATTTTTTTATCCCTTTTCTCTCTATCTTCAACTGGGATAACTTTCATGTTAGCATAAGCCGGTGCCGGCATTACTTTTTTGTTATGATTGTTTTTTGCATATGGGTATAATACTGCTTTTTTATTTGCAAGAAATGGTGAAGACGTTTTAGAGTCAACTACTGGAGGAGAGTCTTTCCATACAACTGAAGCCGAAAATTCTCTTTTATAGAAGCTAGTTCCACCCACTCTAAAACTTTTTGAAGAACTTGCTCCTGCCTTTATTTCTCCAAGCATAAATTTCTTAGTGTGTGCAAGAACTCTAATGTACTTTCCATTTACGGATTTATTGGCTAGTAAGTTATTTGAAGCATTCACGTACATAGGCTTTGTGCCAACAACTTTAGTGATTCTAATAACGTTTGTTATTGATTTGTTCTTCTCACTTAATAATGTTTCAACTTGTACTTCTACATAGCCAGGTACTTTCCCTTTAGTTTTATTCTTTATTTTGGTCTCTTTATTAGAATATAGATCAACTCGATCTCCTGAGATACTTGAATCGTAGTTGTAGAGATAATCATGATTTAACTCAGATGCGAGAATATCTGCTTGTTTAATTTGTTCTTTTTCATTTCCAAGATCAACTTTTTTTAATTTGGCATTTTTATTTTCATCTACTTCAAATTTAAGTGTTCCCTTAAACAACGAGGTAACATTCTTCTCAGAATTAGAGGAAGTTGCTTCAACCTCTTTAGTGTTTAAGAAAAGTAGCATGGTAAATGATAAAACTGCAAATAAAATTAGTGGAACAAATTTTTTCATAATGGTTTCTCCTTTATTGTTAAAATTTCAACCTCTTATGAAAACTCACAGATGAATATTTTTTCTTTTTTTACATTTAATTCCTCCTTTCGAGAAAGATAGTACCACTGACCTTTTTTTCAAGCAATGCTTTTTACTCACTTTTAAACTATTGTTTATGTAAGATTTTATTTAAAATTCAATTTGAAAAGATTGGATAAAGGATTATAATTATTGATGGTCTACCGATATAGATAGAGAACAAACACTTTAAAAGGGGAAATGAAATTGAAGAAAGTAATATTAGGCTTTACTGCATTCACTTTAAGCTTATCATTGGCTGCCTGCGGCTCAAATGATTCTGAAAAAGTAAGCACAGAAAAAGAAACACCACAAGCTTCTACAGATGTAGAAAAGAAAACAGAACAAAAGGAATCTACTAAAGAAAAAACTGCTGACAAGTCTAAGGAAAAAGACAAAAAGGAATTGGTCGATGTTACTCTAGATAGAGCTGTTGATGGTGACACAATTAAAGTTAATTACAACGGAAATGTAGACACAGTGCGCTACTTGCTCATAGACACACCTGAGACGAAGAAGCCAGATTCTTGTGTTCAACCATATGGTGAAGATGCGTCTAAGCGAAACAAGGAATTGGTCAACAGTGGTAAGCTGCAACTGGAGTTCGATAAAGGTGACCGCAGAGATAAATACGGAAGACTATTAGCTTATGTTTATGTGGATGGCAAATCTGTTCAGGAAACATTGCTAAAAGAAGGATTGGCCAGAGTAGCGTATGTATATGAGCCAAATACGAAATACATAGATCAATTTAAGAAAGACGAGCAAGAAGCAAAATCAGAGAAGCTTTTAATCTGGAGCAAGAATGGATATGTGACTGACCGAGGATTTAATGGCTGTGTGAAAGAGAAAACCACTGCAGTTAAAAAAGCAACAACATCTAAACCGGCAGCTAAACAGCCTACAACTCCAAAGGCATCAAGTGAAACTTCGACTACAACTGAAAATGAAGCTTCTGCAGAGTCAACTGGGGAAACAGAAACGTTTAAAAATTGTACAGAGTTAAGAAAGAAATATCCCAACGGAGTTCCTAGCTCCCACCCTGCTTACCAATCTAAAATGGACAGGGATCATGACAACTATGCTTGTGAACGATGAAAGGAGATAAGTGATGGGACAAAAATTTCATAAATTAAACTCTAAGTATGGAATCATAGATTATCCAATACTTTTAAAAGATCTTGAGTCCATCATTCAAGAATTCCCTAAATCAGAAAGAAAGTTTTATGAGTATGCAATTAAAGCTTTAAAAAAGGAAGTTGGGAAAAAGGAAAAGATTTTACATATGACTTCTGCAGATCCAAAGCTTACTAAATTTGGTTTTATGGTTATTACTGAAAAGAAACTTCTATTTGTCACTATGAAAGGCGGTATTTTCGGGGGTGCAGATACTGAAGTTGTTGAATTTAAAAGTATCAAAGAAGTTGACTTCGATATTGCTCCAAATCCCTTGGGAATGGCCACGATGCAATTGGGTATCCTCCATTTAAAAATCAAAGGTAAGCTTGGAATGAGTAGCAAGCGTACCATTAGAAATATTGATGAACATTCTCTTGATAAAATAGTAGCTATACTAAGAGAGCAAACAAAATAAAAAGCCCGTTTTTGGGCTTTTCTTTTTTTATATGGCTAAGTTAAAGATAAAGGTTGATTTAATATTATGGATAACGGAGTTTCTTATATTTTATGTAGTTTTAAATGGATTTCTAAGTTTACTTGGTTATTTATGTTAAACTAAATATAAAGAGATTGTAAAAACTTCCACTTAAATTAACGGGTCAGTTAGTTTAAGAAGATGAATAAAAAAACAACACCTTTCATCAAGGGGTCTTGCTAATTTAATTGTTGCAAACTTACAGAGTATCTAATAAGAGGTTATAGATAGGAGATGAACTAAATGAAAAAAATAGTTGAAAGTACAACTTTTCCAAGAACAAAACAGTCTATAACAGAAGATTTGAAAGCTTTAGGATTAAAGAAAGGGATGACCGTACTTGTACATTCCTCTTTATCATCTATAGGATGGGTAAATGGTGGAGCTGTTGCTGTGATTCAAGCATTAATAGATGTTGTTACTGAAGAAGGTACCATCGTGATGCCTTCTCAATCCGTGGAATTATCTGACCCAAAAGAATGGGGAAACCCTCCCGTACCAGAGGAGTGGTGGGATATTATTAGAGAAAGTATGCCAGCCTATAATTCTAACTATACTCCCACTACTAGAGGGATGGGGCAAATAGTAGAGTTATTCAGGTCTTATCCAGAAGTTAAAAGAAGTAATCACCCAAACTACTCCTTTGTAGCTTGGGGAAAACATAAAAACAAAATCCTTAATCAACATCCTTTAGAATTCGGACTGGGTGAACAATCACCTCTGGGGAAACTTTATATACGGGAATCATATGTATTATTATTAGGTGCTGATTTTGATAGTAGTACCTGTTTCCATCTTGCTGAGTACAGAATTCCTTATCAAAAAATTATAAACAGGGGTGCACCTATAATAGTAGAAGGTAAAAGAGTATGGAAAGAATATAAAGAACTTGAATTTAGAGAAGAACTATTTCAAGAAGTCGGTCAAGCGTTTGAAGCAGAACATAATATGAAAGTTGGCAAAGTGGGTTCTGCTAATTGCCGCCTTTTTTCACTTACAGAAGCAGTGGATTTTGCTGAGAAATGGTTTATTAATAATGATAGTAAAAATATAAAAAAATAGCTTGGTCTACCAAATGAGTTTAGTAACACTTTTTAAAACTATCGGGTTCTTTAGGTTTAAAATTGACAGTTAAATCATTGAGCTTGGAAGGAAATTTTTCAAGCTTATTTTTAGTGTCCACCTGTTTAGCCTTTTCACTGAGAAGGCCTCCCACTCTGTTGATCCTCGCTTAACAATGGGAGGGCTTAACTCGTTATAAAAATAAGCGCTCTCCCCTTCGGAAATACGCCTGGCTATTTATTACCTTATTATCATATTAGCCGATGTAAAGCAAAACAGAGTGTCACGTTGACTCAAAATTTTGTCAAATCATTTCATCCATAATAATCATCTGAATTGTAATTAAAGTACTCAAAAGTATCTTCAATGACTTTCTTGCAGATATCACATACATCCCAATGTCCCATATCATTTTGTTCGGTATAAACTTTGGACACTTCACAAGTGCAATAGTCTACTTCTTTAAACATGCTTATCCCCCTTCGTCTTTGAGATTATCATACCACGTAATCCACGAATTAACTTATGCTTTATACAATCGGCTCGCCTCTTCATTCTTTAATTTCCTTCACTAAGTAAATCACTTTGCAAATCCACCAAAAATGCAGATTCAAAGCCCTTTGCAACTCTCTGTTGTATAAACCAATTTTATATCCCCCATTCAGTGACTGCATAAATAATTTCATTTGGGTTAGGATCATGATCTAAATATCCACCATATCGAGACACTAGAACCCCATATTTAAAATTAAAGTCAATAATCCATAAATCGCTGTTATTTATTTGTTCCCACAGAAAATTAAAGTTCTCTATTATCCAGTTACCGTTAATCAGAAAAATTGGGCTATCCTCTATCCCTAAATATAAGTAAACTTGTTCATCAGGAAGCTTAGTTTGTTGCACATGATTGATCACTTCATATTCCCAACTGTATTCTTTTCTATGCTCACTGTATTTAATTGCAAAATCATTTTTATGTAATTCAAAGTTCCATTTTTTCTGAACTTTATCTAGGATTCTTTCTAATTCAGGAGATGTGATTAGACTACAATCCTCAATAGTAGTTGCCATATCACGAGGCAGTGTTGACATCAATGTTACTCGGAGGCTTTTTTGTTTGTTTATTTTCAACTTCCGTCTAAGAAGCATTTTTCGATTGTCCATACTATCCCCCATAAATAATAATGTAAGGTTAATAAAAGAAGCCAGAGAGTATGTGAGGGAACTCTCTGGCCTATAGTGGTTGATACACCAACTATGATACATATACAGGATACTTTATATTTGTGATGTATTCAAGCAGCTTTCAGGTTTAAATAAAATGGGAATTTTATCGAGAATTAATTATTATATACAGACATATCCGATAAAGCCAAAACTAGATGTAGAATCAAATTTAATTTTTATACTGATTTTTAAAGGTTAAGTGTTTAATTCCCTGATCCTTAAAAACTTGACGGATATAAGGTGGAGAATAATCGAAAGCTCGACTAATTTCCTTCAGGCTCATTTTCTTATTGAAATGCAGATCATAAAGAAAAGCAAAGTCCTTAGTTCGTCTACGCTTAGACAATTCCTGAAATGAAAGCTTGTCCACATTTTGTGATTTAAATAAATCTAAAATAATCCAATCTGAGATATTTAGTTCCTTAGAAATCTCTCCTACAGTTTTAAGCTCTTCAAAGTGCATTTTTTTTATCTCATTAAATCGCTCTAAATATTGCTGCCATACGTATTTATGCTGACGTTGAGGCTGAGGGATATCGAGTTGAGAAGTGGCATAAAAGTTAAAACCTTGTTCTTTACAAGTGTGTCGATCGCTTCTTTCCCAAAGTCCTTTTCGCCGCCTCTTGCCAGCGAGTAGGCTTCGTCTATAAACAAAATGCCACCTAATGATTTTTTGATTAAATCTCTCGTCTTTTGGGCGGTGTGTCCGATATACTCCCCGACCAAGTCAGCCCGCTCCGCTTCTATTAAGTGGCCTTTTGACAGGACATTCATTTCAAAGAACAGCTTGCCGATGAGCCGTGCAACCGTCGTTTTTCCCGTTCCCGGATTTCCTTTAAACATCATGTGCAGCACTTGCTTTCCAACCTTCAAGCCTTGCTCCGCGCGTTTTTGGTTCACAAAAATCCAGGCGTATATTTCCTTGATGTTGCGTTTCATTTCCTCCATCCCAACTAATGCGCTCATCTCTTTTTCGATTTCCTTCAAAATGCCGTGCTTTGCTTCGTTTTTTTGCAATGCAGCCTGATATTCCGCATCTGCCTCAGCATTCGTCAGCACCTGCTTTTGCCCGTTCAGAATAATGTTGATCTGTCCGTTGTTTTTATAAGTCACAGCGCGCTCCAACATCTTCACCTCTCTGTTCTCTCTATATGATATTCAAGCGGATGCCGATTGTGACAAACGCCTATCATGTGTCGAAACAATTGCTTTTTTCGGGAACAATAAGGAATCCTGCGCTTTCCCGAGAAATACTTTATTTCTTATTGTATTCACGGACATGGGGTGGACAAACCATGAGATTTTGTTTTTAATCATTTTGTCAAAGTATTATAGTGAGCTTCTTTCTCATTATTTTCTCCATTCGCCAATCCTTTTTTCATGCAACGGGCTGTTTTTTGTACGAAGCGTATTACCCGCCCTAAGATACCTGAAGTGTTTTTCTTTTTTTCGATTTATAAAGGGGTGTCTTTAATGAAAGGAGCTTTTCTCATCAATTTACGTTTCAAATGCTTGATTTAATATGAACGCAAAGCTTAAAACCAGCAGGAATCAGTGCAGGTTAACCGAACTCAAAGTACATACAAACATATGGTATATGTACATATTTCATGTCGGACCGTATCTGTTGTCGCTTCATGTTGAATTGTGCGCTTTCCCGAGAAATAATTTCCGGATGTGAAAGGTTATTTCCTCATTTTTCAGTTGAATGATAATCGTACAAGCAGAAGCCGTGTTTTTTCATATCCTGTAATGAGGTGATGAAAAATGGTTAAAATTTTTATTGATCCTGGCCATGGCGGGTCTGATCCAGGCGCAACAGGTAATGGCCTTCAGGAAAAAACGTTAACCCTGCAAATCGCTTTAGCCTTACGTACGATATTAACTAATGAATATGAAGGCGTTTCTTTGCTGCTGAGCCGGACAAGCGACCAATTTGTCAGCTTAAACGACCGGACAAATGCCGCAAATAACTGGGGAGCAGATTTCTTTTTGTCCATTCACGTTAATTCCGGGGGAGGCACAGGTTTTGAAAGCTATATTTATCCAGGTGTAGGAGCCCCGACGACGACTTATCAATCGACAATTCACTCTGAAGTGATACAAGCTGTCGACTTTGCCGATCGCGGCAAAAAAACAGCGAACTTCCACGTCCTAAGGGAGTCGGCAATGCCTGCCCTCTTGACCGAGAACGGCTTCATTGATACCGTTGCCGATGCAAATAAGCTGAAAACGAGCAGTTTTATTCAAAGCTTAGCGAGAGGACATGCAAACGGGCTGGAGCAAGCCTTTAACCTTAAAAAGACTTCCAGCTCAGGGTTATATAAGGTTCAAATCGGCGCATTTAAAGTCAAAGCGAATGCCGACTCGCTCGCAAGTAAAGCCGAAGCCAAAGGTTTTGACTCGATTGTCCTTTTAAAGGACGGATTATACAAAGTGCAGATTGGCGCATTTTCATCCAAAGACAATGCAGACACCCTCGCTGCCAGAGCGAAAAATGCCGGCTTTGACGCTATTGTGATCCTAGAATCATAGCCGAGACGGGGACGAGCGTCTCATAAAAAAACCCGGCTCCTCATCGCGAGAAACCGGGTTTTTTTATTCAAGAATATCAACAACAAACTGTGACCATGTTTCCAGACGGTTGTAGATGTCTTCCTGTTTTAATTCAGAAACTTTCATCCATTTACCCGCAATTTGTTCTTTCTCCTTCACTTCCACTTGTGCCCCAGGCTTTAATTGAAGCGCAGAAAGAATACCGATATGCACTTTGCCAACACTGTTTTCATCATCATTGATCAATCCCAGTGTGACAATCGCCTGTTTATCTTCTTCATTTATTTGCAGTTCTTCCTCAAGCTCACGGTCTGTGTTCAGCTTTAAGACTTCAGCAAATGAAGCTGCGCCTTCGATGGCGTTCATATGGCCGCCAAAGCCGAGAGAAAGCTTGTTGTGCAGTCGCGATTCACCGCCGCCAGCCAGCCGCTCGTAAAGAAAAACTTCATCTTCACGCTTAATGACGACATAAGGTATCGGCTGCTTGAAACGCGGATCTTCTTCTGCGTCCCCTCTTCTCATTTCACGATAGGCCGCTTCAATCTGAGCCATGATTTCGGCTACTCTGCTATCTTCATTGTACACGCCCTGGAAGGTTAAGCTTTCTTTCTTAAACACATCATCGCGCGGGGCAACTAAAATCATTTCGTCCATTTTTCCCATGGGTACTGCGTCCTCCTCATTTGAACCTTCAAGCCGAAAAGAGCAGATATTATATCTGCTCTTTTTCATCTTCAAAATAAAAGTCATCATCTTTGAGCGGCTCAACTGTCGCTTTTTTATAGCCATTCCCCTTCATAGAGAAGAAGTCATGCGATTTTGTTTTTGTGTTTAATCCGTTTAATACGATCGGATTAATATCTTCCTCTTCGAAGTATGGATCAAATCCAAGATTCATCAGCGCTTTATTCGCATTATAGCGGATGAATTTCTTTACATCGTGTGAGAGTCCGACTTGATCGTACAAATCCTCTGTATATTCAAGCTCATTTTCATATAACTGATTCAGAAGGTCAATCGCAAATTCACGAAGCTCTGCTTTTTTCTCTTCTGTCTGTTTATTATAAATTTCCTGAGCAAGGAGACCGACATACACGCCGTGAATCGCTTCGTCACGAAGGATCAGGTTAATGATCTCACCGCTTTGCATCAGTTTTCCTTGTCCGTAGAAATATAACGGATAATAGAAACCGCTGTAGAAAAGGAAGCTTTCCAGATAGACGGAAGCAACCATCGCTTTGAACAGTGAAATTTCATCATCTTTTTGAATGGCTTTGTAAAGCCCGACAATCATTTGCGCTTTTTTCTGCAAATATTTATTTTGTTTAACCCATTCAAATACTTCATTGATCGTTTCAGTCGGTGCAAGGGTCATGAAAATATTAGAGTACGACTTCGCATGGACAGCGTTCTCCATCATCGCCATAAAGTTCAGCACCGCTTTCCGCTGGTGGCCATCTACGTGTTCAGCCACGATCGGCATCCCCGTATTCCCCTGCTCTGTATCAAGAAGCGTAAGTCCGGCCAGTACCTTCATATAAGTATCCTGCTCATTTTTTCCGAGGTACTTCCATGTGAGAAGATCGCCGTTTAAAGCAATCTCTTCCGGAAGCCAGAACTGTTTCACGTTTTGGTTATAGAACATTTGGGTAAAATCGTCTTCATGCTTTGACCAGTTTGCTGCGTCATAAATTTTTGTCACTATAAACTCTCCTTTAATCAAACAACACAAGAAAGGCAGCTGTCTTGCCCAGTATCTTTCGTTCTTGCATAGTAAATGGTTTTAATACCTCTATGATGTGCATACAGATCGATTCGGTTTAAATCACGGGTCGTCATTGTGTCTTTTAAGAACAATGTGAAGCTGATTCCCTGATCAATGTGCTGCTGGATAGTGGCGATCATATCCACAACCTTGAACATGTCCATATCGTAGGCTTCTTTATAGAAGAACCAGTTATTAGATGCAAGCCCAGGCATTGGGTAGTACGTTTTTGAGTTGCCGTATGTTCGTTCTTCAATCCGTTCCATAATCGGCATAACAGACGCCGTGCTTGATTGAACGTATGAGATAGAGCCTGTCGGCGCAATGCATAATCTGTAGCTGTGATACATACCATGTTCAGCCACAAATGCTTTTAGCTTTTTCCAGTCCTCTGTCGTCGGGATATGCATACCTTCAAACAGATTAGCTATTTTTTCATATTTCGGTGAGAAATCAGTAGAAACGTATTTGTCAAAGTATTCACCTGTCGCATAGGTTGAGCCTTCATATTGATCAAACGTTTCGCCCTTCTCTTTTGCGATTTCCGCAGAACGCTGGATGGAGTAGAAGTTCACCATCATAAAGAACGTGTTTGCAAAGTCACGCGCTTCCGGGCTTTCATACGCAATGCCGTTTTGCGCAAGGTAGCCGTGAAGGTTCATAGCACCGAGGCCGATTGATTTCATCGCTTTGTTTGCCCGTCTTACAGCAGGCGCATTACGGATGTCAGTTGTTTCAGACACGTGTGTTAAAGAGTCTGTCGCAAGCTTGACTGTCTTTTCGATTGATTTATGCTCCATGACATTGAGAATGTTAAGCGAACCCAGGTTGCAGGAAATATCCAGACCGATTTCATCTTCTTCATCATAGTCTGTGTATGAAGAAACTTGAGATGCCTGCAGCACTTCAGAGCAAAGGTTAGAAAATTTGACCTTGGAAATATGGTTATTCGCATGCACTTTATTGACGTTATCTTGGAACATGATGTATGGATAGCCTGATTCAGAACGAAGCATCGCCAATTTTTCAAGCAGTTTCCGCGGGTTGATTTTTTCCTTTTTCACCCGAGGGTTGTCGACAAACTTGTCGTACATTTCGTTCATGTCCATCTCATCCATGTGCTGGCCGTACTCTTTATAAATCGTGTGCGGGTAGAATACATAAGCCGCTTTGTCCTCGCGTGCAAGCTCAACGAACTTATCCGGAATGACAACACCGATAGAAAGCGTTTTGACACGCACATCTTCATCCGCAGAAATCTTTTTCGTATCAAGAAAATCATTGATATCGCGGTGGAAAATGTTTAAATACGCCGCGCCGGATCCTTGTCTTTGTCCCATTTGGTCAGCGTAACGGAACGCGTTATCAAGAAGCTTCATGACGCCTACAACGCCTTTTGTCGCATTCTCAACATCTTTAATGGCTTCACCTTTCGCGCGAAGCTTGGACAGGTTAAGAGAAACCCCGCCGCCAAGCTTAGAAAGCTGCATGGAGATATCGATCGCTCTTGAAATGTCATTTAAAGAATCATTAACTTCGAGCAAGAAGCAGCTCACAAGTTCACCGCGGCGTTTTCTGCCGGCGTTCAAAAATGTCGGTGTGCTCGGCTGATATTCTTGATTGATCATCAGGTTTACATATTCTTTTGCTTTCTCAGTGTCGCCGTTAGCGAAGAACAGCGCAACAATTGAGATCCGGTCCTCATAACGCTCGAGGATTTTTTTCTTGTCATTCGTTTTCAAAGCATAGTCATTATAGAATTTAAACGCACTCATGAAGGAAGGAAAACGAAACTTCTTAGCGTAAGCTGTCTTAAACACTTCTTTAATGTCTTCAAAAGAATAAAGGCTTAAGAATTCCTCTTCGTAGTATTGGTTTTCAACCAAATAATCCAGCTTCTCTTTTAAATCGTGAAAGAAGACTGTGTTTTGATTGATATAATCTACAAAATAGCTATGTACAGCCTCTTTATCCTTGTCAAACTGGAATTTTCCATCTTTTTGGATCATGATTTCGTTATTTAACTGGATCCATTTTGGCACTTGATTTTGTGACAACTCTTTCTACCTCCTGAGTAAACAATTCAACGTCTTTAGATGTGCCGCTGAGTTCAAATTTGTGCAAGATCGGCACCTGATATTGTCTTGAAATGGTATCGGCGCTTTTTGCAAAGTTATCGCCCCATACTTTGTTGCCGCTCGCAGCGACTCCTAATAAGAGATGGGCGTATTTTTCGAGAAATGATTGTGTTGATGCCGGTACCTGGCCGAAGTTTGTCGTGTAGGTGACCAAAACAAACGGAGTGTCCACGTGGTCCATTTCGTCCACCTTGCGTATCTGCTGAAAACTTGTTTTATTCACAAACCGCTGAACATTCCCTGTTTTCGAATCAAATATGATTTGTACCACGTTTTATCACGACCTATCAAAAAATATGAATCTCTCATCACTAACACTATATATAGTATACTACCCTCTAGCAAAAACACAATATATAGATTCGTTTTTATGAAAAATTCATATTTTGATCAAATCAGGCAAATGGGCAGACTCATTAGGGCCCAAAAAAGAGAGCAGAACGAGAATCATCTCTCGTCCTACTCGGGGTGTCGTTTTTTAGCCGATGTTTATCATAACATGAAAAAAAACTGCTTAGTAGTCTAGATTTTTTTTTCTTAAGCTATCACAGCATTTTTCGCTCTCTACTGTTTCTTCTATTTCAACATCCGCGCCGATCTCTTCTAAAACCGCCTTCAAAGCAGTGATAATTGACGCTTCTCTGATTAATTCTTTTCCGTTCACAATGATACTTGTTCCGTATTCATAGCAAGAATCATCTTCGCAAATTTCTTCCCAATGATTCACGATCACTTTATGCTTCATGTTTTCACCCTCTGTTTGATCTGTGTCTGTATTTAGTTTAGCGGCTGGCATCCGCTTTGTAAATTCGAATGCTTGTGAATTTTATTCAAGCTCATCATCCGCGTATTCTTTCTTCAGCTTTACCTCATTGCGGGACTCATTATACTCATAAATTTTGATATAGCCGTCCTCCATAACGCCAAAATGGTTATGTTCAAGTGGAAACGAGGTGGGCTGAGGCGTTTCATAGTCTGAATTGCCGCTGTCTGTTTCAATAATGGTATCTTGATTCCCGCACGCCCCGAACAGTAAAAAGACAGCTATCCATACAAGTGCAATCCTGATTCGTCTCAGTTCTGCTTCACTTTCAAACAAGGTCGATCACTCCCAAATTCATTTTATACATAATATACCATTTCCACTTCCGTATGTTGTTCTCATAAAAAAAGACCGTGCCTTGGCATGGTCAGCTTACACAAAAAGCTTGGAGCAAAAGTGGATGCATGTTAAAAATGGCCGCCGGGAACCCCCGGCAGCCTTTCCTCATGTCTTGACATGGCATTTTTTGATCTATTCGAGTTCAAGCTGGACGTTTTTTTGCGGCGCAAACGTTGAGATCGCATGTTTATATATAAGCTGCTGCTTACCTTCCGATTCCAACAATACGGTAAAGTTATCAAAGCCTTTCACCTGGCCCCGCAACTGAAAGCCGTTCAGCAAAAAAACAGTGACATACGTATTTTCTTTCCGGATTTGATTCAAAAACTGATCCTGAATATTAATCGGTTTCATGTTTCGTCCTCCTTGATTCTCTATATCATACAGTTTCGATTAAAGTTCGAGTTTTCCTGCTATATGTGTGAAAATTTCCTTTTTTTTCAGCTCCATATCAACAGGCGGTGTCATATCGAACCATGTGACCTGCATTTTGTTGCGAAACCACGTCAACTGGCGTTTCGCATACCGCCTCGAGTTCTGCTTTAGCTGTTCGACAGCATCGGAAAGTGTCACAAAACCGTCAAAATATGCATACAGCTCTTTATAGCCTATCGCCTGTATTGATTGACAGTCTCTCACGTTCTTGTCGTATAAGCGTTTCACTTCCGGAAGAAGGCCTGACTCCATCATCATATCGACCCGCTGATTAATTCTTTCGTAGAGCGTGTCTCTATCCATTGTCAGGCCAATTAACACTGCATTGTACAGAAGTTCTCGTTTTTGTTCCTTCAAATGCTGGGACATCGTTTTTCCGGACGTATGTAAAATTTCCAGTGCGCGAATGACTCTTCTTGTATTATTCGGATGAATCGCAGCTGCTGCCTCGGGATCTGCTGCAGCAAGTTTGGCATGAAGAAAGTCAGCGCCTTCCCGCTCAGCAGCCATTTGCATGCTCTCTCGAAACACGGGATCATTTGCCTCTTCCGTAAATGTATAATCGTAAAGCACAGATTGTATATAAAGCCCTGTACCGCCGACAATCATCGGGAGCTTTCCTCTATTTGCAATCTCGCTGATTTTATTTCTTACTAAGCTTTGATAATCGGCAGTAGAGAAAGAGTCTTGGGGATCTAAAATGTCAATCAGATGATGGGGCACTCCCTCCATCTCCTGTTCGGTAATTTTAGCTGTTCCAATATCCATCCCTTTATAAATCTGCATCGAATCTCCGCTGATAATTTCCGCGTTTAAGGATTTGGCTAGCTGAATACTTAAATTGGTTTTCCCCACTGCCGTCGGTCCGACTAAAATGACAACGGGCTGCTTCGTATTATTCAATATGTATCACTCTCTTTTATAAATCTCCCCCCATTATAGCATTCAACATGGACAACCACCTATCCATTTTGCCCTTTTTTTGCATCGGTAAACATCCTTCTACCAGCCGAGCGGCTCATTGCCGACAATTTCCCTTGTCTTTCCTTTCAGGGTATGACGATGCGTTTTTCTTCTGTCATCTCCGGGATCGTACACAACCCCTCCGTACTGGATCTCAATCGGCTCGTTATAGGCCAGATACGTCGTTTCTTCGATTTCATGATAATGTGTGCCATCTGCTAAGGGAATCGCCGGTCCTGAGATTCCGTAATACCGATGAAAATGGCCGTTTTCAAATGAAGTGATCCCTGTATAGTAATGTGTATGCTGATCGGTATTTGATCCGTTTGCCGGCTGAGTAAACCCTTCGATGAGATGATAATGGCCCTGTTCTCTCGTTGTTTTGACATGATAAGCATGTGCGTGGGGCGGTGCTTTTGACCAGTCAGACTGATACAGGCCCAATGTGTTCACATCCTCCTTTTCCTCGATTCGCCCAATCAAATCCGGGCAGGGTGAATACACTGCATCATCTACACTTTATTACAGGAGGAAAGAAAACATGAACGAGTTAGAGCATTTCAGCCCTGAAGATACAAGAATATTTGGAAGGCCATTCGGATTCGGGAGACCATTTGGGTTTGGAAGACCGTTCGGGTTCGGTTACGGGTTTGGAAGACCCGGATTTGGTTATGGGTTTGGCCGGCCATTCGGATTTTTTGGAGGACCGTTTATCGGCGGCCTTGCAGGCGGGCTTATAGGAAGCGCTTTATTTAATCCTTATTTGTATGGCGGATACCCCTATTATCCGTATGCCCCGTTCCCTTTTTATTATTAAACGCACAAGACCCCTTAAAAAGGGGTCTTTTTTAGTGTGTGAAAATGAATCTCTTGACTCATACATAGGCATACACTAATATTTTTCTAGCTGAAGTTTTTTCTAATCTAAAAATATAGTGAGGAGAATTCATGATGTTGATAGGATATATATTCCTCACGATTGCCATATGTTCGGAATCGATAGGAGCAGCCATGCTGAAAGTATCTGATGGCTTCAAAAAGTGGAAGCCAAGTGCTTTGGTCGTTATTGGCTATTCCCTCGCCTTTTATATGCTGTCCCTGACTTTAAACCATATTCCCCTGGGCCTCTCCTATGCGACTTGGAGCGGGGCGGGCACGGTGCTGACGACAGTGATCGGAGTAAAATGGTTCAAGGAAGATCTGAATGCCAAAGGGCTTATCGGGATTCTTTTATTACTATCAGGGGTCGTGTTACTTAATTGGCAGTAAAGGAGTGATGAAGATGAGAGGATTGCTTTATTTGGCTCTCGCCATTGTATCTGAAGTGTTTGGGAGCACGATGCTGAAGCTTTCAGAAGGATTTACACAAGCCTGGCCCATTGCCGGAGTCATAGTCGGATTTCTTTCTGCTTTTACGTTTCTAAGCTTTTCTTTAAAAACAATTGACTTATCAAGCGCGTATGCAACATGGTCGGGCGTTGGTACCGCACTTACAGCAATTGTCGGGTTTTTGCTTTTTGGCGAAACCATCAGTTTAAAAGGTGTATTCGGCCTCACGCTTGTCATTGCAGGCGTGGTCGTGCTAAATCAATCGAAAGCCCACGCTGAAGATAAAAAACAGACGGCCTGTGAGTGACCGTCTGTTTTCTTTATTCTCCACCCAGTTTCACAGAGGCTTCAAGCTGCAGCTCAACATTTCCTTGAATTGCACGCGAAATCATGCATGACGACTCCGCTTTTTTACAAAGCTTGTGCGCCAATGCGACGTCGTCTTGTGAAGCATCATGTTTAAGTACGACAGAGGGACGGTGAATGATCTTTTTGTATGTAAAGACTCCTTTTGTGACGTCGACAATGCCTTCTGACTCCATCTGTAAGTCTTCTTTTTCCAGCCCGCTTCTCTCCATCATCGCTGCAAGTGTAATAATGTAACAGGTCGCTGCCGCCCCGAGAAGCATTTCATCTGGGTTGGTCCCTTCTCCCGGGCCATCCATTTCTTTAGGAATGGAAATCGATGTGATCAGGTTTCCGCTTTCGATCGTACCGACATCATTGCGGTTACCCGGCCAATTCGCTTTTAAATAAAAATGATGATCTGCCATTGTTTTGCCTCCTTTTTTATCCTATTTCAGTCTACTGATCTTCTCTTATTTTGTCTTCTGATCTGCTTGTTACGAATACTCTTTTTCCAGGACACCTTTGATCGCACTGACATAAGCATAAAATTCACTGTTCTTTGTGTATTTTCTATTTTTATAATAAAAATCATCAAAAAATGCTTCTCTCTGCTCACGGCTGATTTCCAGCTGGATACTTAGCCCCGTTTCCCCTTGGTTATTAATGTTTTCGGCATTCAATCCAGCAAGACCGCTTTTAGACGACGCTAACTCAGCGGAAAACCCTCTCCGCTCAAGGGCTCTCACAATCATTTTCGCCCGCTTTCGGTCTGTTCCCCCTACAAGGGTATTCTTGTTCTCCCCTTTATATCCGTGAAAAGCCACCACATATTGATGCTCCTTGATTTTCTTTTTTGCCAATGGCTCATCAAAGTTGGTGCTTGTAATGTGCAGCGTTTGGTTATCGTGGGACTTCAACCCTTCAAACAGGTATGTAGAGTATTCATTATTGAAATAACGAACAAGCTCACTTACTCCGCCTTCAATTCTTCCGCCATGCGGAGACATAATTAAGACTTTGCTTCCTTTTTTCTCATTATATGAAATATCGTAATCGGCTGGGCTCTCATTCTCTGCCAAGCTGCTGAAATTTGAATATGTATCTGGCTGATTTGATGGTTCTGGTTCCAATGAGTAATGAACATATCTCAAGAACAAGACAATGGCTAAGACTAATATGACATTTAGTAAAAATCTTCTCATGTTTAACTCCTTTCATAAGAATGGCGCGGTTCATTATATGAGGTTTAGCCAATAGGTTTTATCTTACCATTGTATACACAATATCATCAGTGAAAAAGTTCCCGGTTTCAAAAAATCAATTGATTGTCACGGTTATTAGCGGTTCATTTCAAATAAGAGTGAAAAAAGGTTGAGAGGAAAGACAAAAAAGGTAGGAACAACCTCACTTGGCAAATAAATGTATATAGGTTTAAGGAGGGTTTTAGTAACAGGCTGCCCAGTTGCTGAGACGGACAGCTGTTACCGGCCTGCAGAATAGAGATTTTGCTTATTTGTTCTCACAAAATCACAGGAGAGGATAGAGTCCAATAAAAATGTTCTGATCTGTTGTTTCGAAAAACAAAATGCTTTGATTTTCGTTTTGCTTTTCTGTCTCACAATAATCGTTCTTTTACTAATCGTTCCGTCTTTCTTCATATATATAATGCTGATTGGCATTTGGCTTTCCAAAGATCGGTGCAAGTAGAAATTCATACGGTTGCTCTCCCCTTCCCAGTTTGATATGACCACATTATAATACGAACAAACGTTCTTTTTCAATCCCCAATGATTTCCTCAACTTCTGAATCTATCGCATCTAATGCGAAAGATTCAGAAAAACAAACTCTTGTCTGTCTCTTATAGAGGACAAACAAACTTACCAAACCTATCATCTGTTCATAGAGTATACAGAGAACCTTATAATAGGAGGAAAATACATGTTTGGGTACTCTATGGTACAAATGGTGAGAGCAAATGCTCACAAGCTAGATTGGCCGTTACGGGAAACCGTATTGCAGCTTTACAGGCCCTTCAAATGGACTCCTTGCTTCTTGCATAAATTTTTCGAAACCAAATTGCAAAACAGAAAAAAAATGTCAGTCATTATCGAATTTGAGGAAGGCTGTCACGAGACCGGCTTTCAAATGGCTGGAGAGGTGCTGCAAAAAGAAAAACGCAGCAAGCTAAAAAGCCGCTTCAACAAAATCAATTGCTGCAGCGCGGAGGTTACTCCTTCAGCATTACATTCCCTTCTCTCTGAATGCAGCAATATCCGTAAAGTGTATTTAAACCGCGAAGTCAAAGCGCTTTTAGACACGGCAACCGAAGCAAGCCATGCGAAGGAAGTCGTCAGAAACGGGCAAACCCTGACAGGAAAAGGTGTTACTGTCGCTGTTGTCGATACAGGAATCTACCCGCATCCTGATCTAGAAGGCAGAATTATCGGATTCGCGGACATGGTCAATCAAAAAACAGAGCCGTACGATGATAATGGTCATGGCACACACTGTGCAGGTGATGTCGCAAGCAGCGGTGCATCCTCTTCCGGTCAATACCGCGGACCTGCATCGGAAGCCAATCTCATCGGCGTAAAGGTATTAAACAAACAGGGTTCAGGAACGTTAGCAGATATTATAGAGGGTGTTGAGTGGTGTATTCAATACAATGAGGACAACCCCGATGAACCGATTGATATTATTAGCATGTCGCTCGGGGGCGATGCCCTTAGATATGATCATGAACAGGAAGATCCGTTAGTCAGAGCGGTTGAAGAAGCGTGGAACGCAGGGATTGTCGTCTGTGTCGCTGCCGGAAACTCAGGCCCTGATTCGCAGACCATTGCAAGCCCGGGCGTGAGCGAAAAGGTGATTACAGTAGGTGCGCTTGACGATAACAATACTGCAAGCAGCGATGATGATACTGTCGCTTCCTTCTCAAGCCGCGGCCCGACAGTATATGGGAAAGAAAAGCCTGATATTTTAGCGCCGGGTGTTAATATTATTTCCCTTCGCTCTCCGAATTCTTATATTGATAAGCTCCAAAAGTCAAGCCGTGTAGGGTCTCAGTACTTTACAATGTCAGGAACCTCGATGGCAACACCGATTTGCGCAGGAATCGCAGCTTTAATTCTTCAGCAAAACCCGGATCTTACCCCCGATGAAGTAAAAGAGCTTTTGAAAAACGGCACGGACAAATGGAAAGATGAAGATCCGAATATCTACGGAGCGGGCGCTGTCAACGCAGAAAATTCCGTCCCCGGCCAATAAAAAGCACCAAAAAGCCGGCAATTCTCTCTCAGCAGAACTGCCGGTTTTTTCGTTTGAATATTCATAATCATAAGGTAAAATAATGGAAAATAGATGAAGGAAGTGAAGAAAGTGCCATATTATATCTGCAATACATGCGGTGTGCAACATGCACAGACTGTAGATCCGCCCAACTCGTGTCTGATTTGCGAGGATGAAAGACAGTATATTCATCCCGATGGACAAACTTGGACAACTCTTGAAGACATGCGTGAGAAAGGAACCCTTCAAAACATCCTCCAAAAGGAAGAAGAGCATCTTTACAGCATCAAAACTGAACCAGAGTTTGCGATTGGACAAACAGCCCATCTTATCCAGCATAAGGGCTTCAATGTGCTGTGGGATTGCATGACATATCTTGACCAAAAGACAATTGATCAAATCAACGAATTAGGCGGTATTCAAGCCATTGCCTTGTCTCATCCGCATTATTACTCTACTCAGGTTGAGTGGGCTGAAGCGTTTCAGGCGCCGATCTATATCCATGAGGATGATAAAGAATGGGTGACAAGGCCAAGCAATCACATTCACTTCTGGTCAGGGGAAACGCTCAACGTAAAGCCGGGACTGGACCTTTACCGACTGGGCGGACATTTTAAAGGCGGTGCTGTTTTGCATTGGAGCAAGGGCAATGAAGGGAAAGGGTGTCTATTGACCGGAGATATCATTACGGTTGCGGCGGACCGAAACTGGGTCAGCTTTATGTACAGCTACCCAAATCTCATTCCCCTTCCCGCCTCCAAAGTTGAAGAAATAGCAGCCAAAGTAAAACCGCTTCAATTCAACCGGCTTTACAATGCTTTTTCTAAAGTTGTCAAAGAAAATGCAGGTGAAGCGGTCCAGCGTTCTGCCGTACGCTATATCAAGGCTCTCAACAGCGAATTGTTTCATACATAAAGAGTGAGGCGGCTCTTTTCCGTGTAAAAGATGCAGCAATTGGGAATAGTATCGTGTAGATCAAAAGGAGGAATATTGATGGCACACACGAATACACAGCTTTCTCAATGGCTGGAATCAAAAGTCGGCCAGACGCTTGATATTAGAAAAGGTGAATTGACCCATGATGAAGAGATATCAGACTTGGATCAGATTGTTCTCCACCTTCAAAAAGTGGCTATACGCAGTACGAATCATCCTGATGATTATGTTGCGAAAGAAGAGCTTGTTTTAGAAGGCGAAGGAACAACATTCACTGAGGACGGAAACGTACCGCTTCCGCAAAATGCCTATGAGATTCCTTTATTAGGTGACATTCATATTCACCAAGAAAACGAAGGATTGAAGGTCGTAACAGATCGTGCAGTATATACAATTGATATCCAGCGCAGCTGACAGTCACTTTCATCAAAATAATACAGCGTAGCGCCTTTGAGCTTTCGTTCAAAGGCGCTGCTTTATATCGAGCCGTTTTTTCACTTTTTTCGTTCTTCACCCTATTGAATGACTCCTAAAATAGATATATAGTTTTAGAGACAGGATTACATTTCAAATCATTCTGTTTTTTGTAAACTAATTCAGCAATTTGATTCATCTATTTACCCTATTAGGCGAGGAGAATGCAAATGGAAAAATTGATGTTTCATCCGCATGGTAAAGAGTTTCATCACAATCCTTTTTCAGTTTTAGGGCGATTTAGAGAGGAAGAGCCCATTCACCGATTTGAATTAAAACGGTTCGGAGCCACATATCCGGCCTGGTTAATTACCCGATACGATGATTGTATGGCCTTTTTAAAAGACAATCGAATTACAAGAGACGTAAAAAATGTGATGAACCAAGAACAAATTAAAATGCTCAACGTTAGTGAAGATATCGATTTTGTATCCGATCATATGCTGGCAAAAGACACACCTGACCATACCCGCCTGCGATCACTTGTTCATCAAGCATTTACTCCCCGAACCATTGAAAATCTGCGCGGCAGCATTGAACAAATTGCTGAACAGCTTTTAGATGAAATGGAAAAAGAAAATAAAGCGGATATCATGAAATCCTTCGCTTCCCCTTTGCCTTTTATTGTTATATCTGAATTGATGGGAATCCCAAAAGAAGATCGGTCACAGTTTCAAATCTGGACCAATGCGATGGTTGATACCTCTGAAGGTAATAGAGAGCTGACAAATCAGGCTCTTCGTGAATTTAAAGATTATATCGCCAAGCTGATCCATGACAGAAGGATAAAGCCAAAAGACGATTTAATCAGCAAACTTGTGCATGCTGAGGAAAACGGCAGCAAGTTAAGCGAAAAAGAGCTCTATTCGATGCTGTTCTTGCTCGTTGTAGCCGGCCTTGAGACGACTGTTAACTTACTCGGCTCAGGCACACTCGCATTGCTGCAGCACAAGAAGGAATGTGAGAAGCTCAAGCAGCATCCTGAAATGATCGCTACAGCGGTTGAAGAATTGCTGCGATACACCTCACCTGTCGTTATGATGGCAAATCGGTGGGCCATCGAAGACTTTACATATAAGGGGCATTCGATCAAAAGAGGAGACATGATTTTTATAGGCATTGGATCTGCCAATCGCGACCCGAATTTTTTTGAGAACCCCGAAATATTAAATATAAATCGGTCACCTAACAGACATATTTCTTTCGGTTTTGGCATTCATTTCTGCTTAGGAGCGCCTCTTGCCAGGCTGGAAGGCCACATTGCATTTAACGCACTTCTGAAGAGATTTCCTGATATTGAACTTGCGGTTGCACCTGAAGACATTCAATGGAGAAAAAATGTCTTTTTAAGAGGATTAGAAAGTCTCCCTGTTTCACTTTCAAAATAACATTCAAAACGCCCCCTTTTAAAAGAGGGGGCGTTTGTGTTTTCTCAGCGCTTCACCAATTCATCTGTTTCTTTTTCTTCCCTCGCTTCATGTTTCTTCCGGAAAGCCTTAAGGAAATTCGCATTCACTACTCCCCTGTTTGAATAAAGCTTTTCACAAAATTCTAACATGGCTGTTGACGCTTTCGGTTCGGTTAATATCATGAAGTGGTTGCTAGAATCGACATCCACCAGGTGGAAATGGGGAATTTGCCGCTCCCATTCCTCCCAATAAGCAGCTTGATCAAACGGTTCTTTTTCATTTGATAAAGTGAAATAAGTGTCTAAATCACCAAAGAAAGACCTGCTTTTGTTGCGGAAATAATAACATTTTACCGTCTCAGGATCAGGGAGAGGCTTAACAGTGTACGACTCCAAATCATAGGCGCGCTGTGTTTTCATCATTTGCTGAGCCTGCGCACGTATTTGCTTATTTGGTTTGTTTAGCCCTCGTTCTTTTGCCAAGTCAATCAACTCAGACAGGAATTCTTCATCCTCTAAGCTTATGTCCACCTCTTCACGGCTGATGAGAACATCCGTAAGCTTTTCCCGTTTCGCAATCGATGCCAGCATCGTATTAATTGTTTGCAGCATTGACGTTTTCATAGATGTCTCATTCTCTTTTGTCTCAGAACGATATGGGGAGTCAATCATCATCATGCTTTTGACAGCTAGGCCTTGGCTTTGCAGCTGGCGAGTGACTTCATATGCAATCATCCCGCCTAAGGAATATCCGCCTACATCATAAGGACCTTCAGGCTGTATGGATCGAATGATCTCTATATAATAGGAAGCCATTTGTTCAATTCCGTGCAAAGGAGCAGAATCAGTCATGAATCCTCTGGCTTGAATGCCGTAAAAAGGGCGCTGGCTCTTTTGTGCAAATTGCTGATAGATTTCAACTCCTCCTACTCCGCCATGGAACCAAAAGACAGGGCGCCCCCGCTTGCCGTCATTTAACGGTATCAATTCCGGAAACGTGCGAGCTTGATCATTTTGTAAGGATGTATCCTCCTGTTTCTTTGCGATCAAGTCCATCATGTCCTGAACAGTATGGCATGCTTGAAGCTCCGTCAAGGCAATGAGAGGGTCCACCTTTGATTGCAATTGCTGTAATAACTGTATGCAAGAAATTGAATCAAATCCATACTCCTGCAATGGCTTATGAGGCTGCAGTTCATCCGGAGCCATCCCTAGTACATTTGCTAATATGTGATGATCGCTGCTGTTGTTGATACGCTCATCCTGTGAAACAGAAGGCGTATTCTCTACTGCTTGAAAGCCGTTCCAGCAGCTTCTCTTTTCAAATGGATAGGTTGGCAACGGTATTCTGCGGGCACCTTTTCCTTGATAAAGCTTTTCCCATGGGATTTGCACCCCTTTTGTCCAGCAAAACGCGATCTTTTCAAGGTTGTTTTCAGACAACAAAGTCTCGATCACCATTTCTCTTAATGGACCATCCAGCAAGGCTTCGATATCTGACGAGCCATTTTCTGCATTTCCGCTAAAGACAGGTACAGAACTCTTCGGCTTATCGCCTTTTTCTGCTAAGCAGGCTTGCAAGCCGATTACCAGTTCTTCTTTACTGCGGACGACGAGCGCCAGGCGATCTTCCATTTCCTCTCGGCCGGTTTGGAGTGTATAAGTATAATCTTGTAATGACAGTGCTTGTTGTTTATTCACATAGTCAAGCTGCTGTTGAACAATTGCTTTTAGCCCGTCTTGATTCTTTGCAGAAAGAACCACAATGTGGGCACCATTCTCACTCATACTAACAGGTGGTTTTGGTAAAGGAATATATTCTTCTAAAATGACGTGCGCATTTACGCCTCCAAAGCTATAGCTGTTGATACTCGCTCTGCGCGGAACTTTTTTGCCTGCAGCGTCACTTAAATCCCCCCATTGCTGATTCTTGGCAGTCACTCGGAAACGGGTGCCCTTTAATGACACCTGGTCATTCAAAGACGAAAATCCGGTTATGCCTGGTATTGTTTGATGCTTCATCGCCATGCTGACCTTCATAAGAGCAGCCATGCCTGATACGAGTTCACCGTGTCCGATGCTCGGCTTTAAGCTGCTGATATAACATGGCGCTTCCTCCCGTACTTCCTGTGGAAGTTCCAATTCGAGCTGACTGCAGCCTGACTTTAACGCCTCTATTTCTATCGCGTCTGCCAATGGAGAGGCGATCCCATGTGCTTCTATATAGGTCACCGTTTTGGGATCAATTTGCGCTCCTTGATAAGCCTTCAGCATTGCATCCTTCATGCCGGCCGGATTTGGCGCGTGAAGTGACATTCCCCTGCCGCCATGCGATACACCTGAACCTTTAATAACCGAATAAATATGGTCAGAATCTTCAATGGCTTTTTGCAATGGTTTAATGATGAGAACTCCTGCTCCTTCACTTCTGACAAAGCCATTTGCATCTGCTTGAAAGGATTTGGCCTGTCCTTTCTCACTCAAATAGCCCATTGAGTCAAAGCCAATAAAGCCTTTTGGTGAAAGCAGCAAATTCACAGCCCCGACAATGGCTTGCTCACATTCGCCGTTTCGAATGGATTGTATAGCTCTGTGCAAAGCCACGAGAGCTGAGGAACAGGCAGCTTCATAATATTCACTTGGCCCTTTTACATCAAGTGCATAGGATATACGGTTTGGAATTAGGGAAGGAACCACAGCTGTATCCGTATTGCCGGCTGCGACAAATACTCCTGTCGGGCGGCTGGATACAACCTGCCCTGTTAAGCCTGCATCTTCCATCGCCTTCCATGCATGTATCAAGAGCAGAAACTCCTGTGGGTCCATATGCGCCGCTTCTTTAGGCGATATGCCAAAAAACAGGGGATCAAACTCACCTATTCCTTCTATAAAACCGCCCCATTGAAGGCTTGATTGCCCTTCCTTATCGGCTGCGGCATATTTGCGCCAGTCCCAGCGGTCTTTCGGCACTTCAGAGACACAGTTGTTTCCTTGGATAAGGTTATCCCAAAATTCCGTTACGCTGTTTGCTTTCGGAAACTGTCCCGACATGCCGATAATGGCTATGCCGTCTGCCGCGTGTTCGATTGTTTTATCCGTGTTCGTCTCGTATGCCGGAATCTGTTTCATTTGGTTTTCGATTTGAGCTGGGCGTTCTTCCTGCTGATGATCTTCACCAAACAGCTGAGCAAAAGATGCTTCATGTTTGTCCGCAAAAAAGTCGATTAGCTCTTGAATAGTCGGATACTCAAAAAACAGAGTCGGATTTAATTCGATCTTTGTCTCTGCTTCCATCTCCCTTGTCAGTGCAACCAATTGAGAAGAATCGATTCCAAAATCCATGATATGCGCTTTTGCAAGAGACAATTTTGACGGATCGGCCATGTTTACTGCCAGTTTATCTGTTACATAGCTTCTGATACGATCTTTCAGATTGCTGGCTTTGATGGCCTTATTTTGATTTCCTCTTTGATTCGAAATACGAAGCTGTTTAAGCGAGTAGCCCGAGTAGTGCAGCACTGTTTCTGACGACTCATTGATCACATCTACATCAAACAGCAGCATGTCACCTGTATTCTTAACCAATGTAATCAAAAGCCAGCAATCCCCTTTTATCGTTTGCTTTGTAAACTGGATATCATTGATTCCAAACGGCAGGAAGCCGCCTGTCATGTCAAACTGCTCTAAGAAACTGAGGATAGCCAAGTACGCGCTGTTTGTCATCAATGGGCTTACAATGTAATGGTGCCCGTTTGCCAGCCCGCTTTGGGGCAGGCGAATTTTTGCCAGTATAGACTTGTGATCTCTGTAGAGATGAGTAATTGTCTTAAATAACTCTCCCCATTCAGGACCGTTTCCGGTTTTATACATCTGATCGATGTGATGAAGCTTAGTTAATGAATGCTTAACGTTCTCGATATTGACTTTTTTTGGCTCAAAAGAACCGATTCCGCATTGTCCGATTGCGGCAGGCTTCCACAAACCAGAGGACGGCTCGCGATACATGATTTGCAGTTCTATGACTTGATCTTTTTGCAGCGGCTTTGCCTGAAGTTCAATGGTCTCGCCTTGTTTGATGACAATTGGACTGATATAACTTAATTTGCTGATACGGCCGCTGTTTTCCTCAGGGAACAGGTTAAAAAATGCTTCAATGGCCAGACTGCCATATGTGGCACCGACAAGCACCCGTTCATTGTTGAAGACGTGTCCTTGAACGTAAGGCTCATCATAAGTGAATTGATCTTGAATGACCGGCTGATTAATATTGTCTTCAACATCTGACGATTTCTCATTGATAGACGATACATCGAAATGAAATGATGTATTATGGTCAAATGCATAGTGAGGCAGATGAACCCAGCCTGTTCGGTTCCCTATATCAGCTTCTTTAAAAGCAATCGATGCCCCTTGTACCCATTGCTCTGCTGCGTTTATTTCTCTATCCCTAGATGCTGATTCCGCACATGGCTGTAAATCGAATGATGTATAGATGCCTTGCTGGAGTGAGCTTTCTCTTGATGTTCGGAACACCTTTAGTTTTTCGAACAGCTCTTGAGTCGATGTCACTGTAAATGCAGCCCTATGCTCTAAATTATGGTTTCTCCTGTGTAAAGCCTGTACAACGGGTTCAATATCCAGAGAAGCTTCCTTCTCTAAAAACAATTGCATATTTTCTAGATAGCTAAGCAGGCTCCATTTTGTTTTGGCTGAAAAAACGGCAGTGAATTCCTGCTGGCGGGGAGCGATATGTTCTTTCTCAGGGGCCGTCTCCATATATTCTTCTATAATAAGATTGGCATAGGCTCCCCCCGCTCCGAAGGAATTGATCATGCTTCTGCGCGGCAATTGTTTTCCAGTTTCAGGATCATTCAAGCGATGCCATGGCTCTGTTTCTTCCTGAAGATAGAAAGCCGTGTGTTCCAGCTTAATATTTGGATTGACAGGCATCGCATTAATTGTCGGCACCAGCGTCCCTTTCTTCATCTGCAGCAGCACTTTTGTCAGCTGAGAAATACCGGAAGCCGCCTCTAAATGCCCCAGATTGGATTTGACAGAGCCTATCGCACAAAACTGTTTCTTGTTTGTATATTGTTGAAACGCGTTTGTTAAGGCAATTACTTCAATAGGATCGCCCAGCGCCGAACCATTTGCCGCCGATTCAATATAGCCGATAGTCTCTGGATCAATGCCCGACTTCTGAATCGACTTGACAATTAACTTTGCTTGCTGTTTCGGGTCCGGAGCTGTATACATCTGTCTTCCGCCGCTATGGTTGGCAAAACTGCTTTTGATCACAGCGTAAATATGATCCTGATCTTCCATTGCCTTCGAAAGCGGTTTTAACAGGACAGCTCCAATGCCTTCCCCGGGAATAAGCCCGTTTCCTGTGCCAAAACTTTTGCTTTGATTGCCGCTTCCCAGCAGATTGGCACGCTCCAAAGAATCATATTTAGAAAGATCGAGTGTTAAATTGACACCCCCAGCAATCGCCATTGAGCAGTTTTTCAATTTCAGGCTTTCACACGCAAGATGTATGGCGTTTAATGAACTAGAGCATGCTGAGCTGACAGCGATACTCGGTCCGGTCAGGTTAAAAAAGTGGGAAACGCGATTTGCAATGTGCCAGTCTCCCCCATTTGAGCTGAGGACTGCCTGCTCTAAAGATGGGATATTCCAAAAATACTGGTTATACATATTCCCTATAAAAACACCTACTCCGTCATCATCCCGCAATTTATCCAGCCGGGTTCGCGTATAGCCGCCGTCCTCAAACGTTTCCCAGACGGTTTCTAAACATAAACGGAGTTCCGGTGTCATTTCCATCACCCGGTTTTGCTCCACCTCAAAAAGCTGATGGTCAAATGCCTCTATATCTTGTAAAAATCCGCCATAGCGTTTCTTATTTGCCGGCTTTTTTGGATCTTTTGATAATGTTTTCAATAAAGATGTGCGCCATCTTGATTCCGGTGCCTCTGTAATACAATTGTCTCCGGCGATTAAATGCCCCCAAAGCTCTTCTAAACTGTTAGACATCGGATAGCGCCCGCTTACCCCGATTATTGCGATATCTTCTGTACTAGAATCATTAAAATGTGTTCCTTGCAAATTACTTGTCTTTTCTTTTTTTGGTGGTTCGGTATTTGCTAGCTGAGTTTCAGTGACTTCCTGCTCTGTAACAAAGCGGCGTGTATGAAAAGTAAATGGCTTATTAGGATCTGTACGCTCTGTTTGAAGTGGAGCTTCATTTTTTGCAGGCTTCGTTTTTTCCTTTAACAATGCTGTCCGGAGCTTATTTTCATGCCCCTTTACTAAATATTCGACGAGTTCTTTTGTGTTGTTATGTTCAAATAAAATGGTTTTTGGAAGCTCTCCCGTCACTTTTTCTAATTCACGAATGAAATTCACCTGCAAAATCGAATCAATTCCATACTTCTCAAATGTCGTATCTTCGTGAATACGTTCTGGTGATAGTTTGATTGATTTTGCCAGCGTATGCTTCACAAATTGTGCCGTTTGTTCGATGAGAGAATCGCTTTCCTGTGAATGATCGATTTCAGCATTCATTTGTATATGGCTTGGATCTTCTTCTGCCCCCGTTCTCTTCTTTTGACGGACGACTCCGTTACTTTCAGCGGCAATGATCTGCTGGCCGAGCTGATGCGATTGTTCAGCCATAAAGGAAACATAGCGAAATCCTTCACTCTCAAGCACCGTTTTCCAAGTATCCGGATACAGGCCCGGGCAGCCCGGAATGCGGAGATCAGGATCCTCATACAGCCACCAGCCCTCTAAAAGGCCGAACGTCAAATGCGAATATATATTATGATCACTTATTTCATTTAAAAGGAGCAGCCCGTTTTTTTTCAAAACTGCTTTTGCATTTCGCAATGTCTGCCGGATATTTTTTGTGGCATGAAGCACATTTGCCGCGATGACCGCGTCGTAGCCTCCCGCATCAATATGCTGTTCAGACGCCGGCTCCTCGACATTAAATCGTTTATATGTCAAATATGGATTGTCAGGACCATACTTATTTTCTGCATGCATTAAAAAAGCTTTAGACAGATCTGTATAACAATATTCTTTTATATGTGTCTGCCATGCTTTCAATTTTTGAAAAACAGCCGCGCTTGTCCCGCCGGTCCCGGCTCCGATTTCTAATATTCGAATCTTCGCCTCAGGCTCTTGCTTCAGACGTTCTTGCAGATAGGCTGTTAACGTATCTGCAAGAACATCATTAAAATAGTCTGCGATTTGATTGTTTTTATAGACCCCTTCTACTAAATCCATAGATGAATTCGGAAACAGGATATCGGTGGCTGACGCCTTGCCGGTCAGAATCTCCGGCAAGGCTTTAAGTGCTGTCTCCACCAATGTCACCATGGCTTTCATATTATTGTCTTGAAGCAGGTCAAAT
Source organism: Bacillus sp. LJBS17 (assembly GCF_019334685.1). Lineage (NCBI taxonomy): Bacteria > Bacillati > Bacillota > Bacilli > Caryophanales > Bacillaceae > Bacillus > Bacillus sp. LJBS17. Next base: position 1,832,130 of record NZ_CP079759.1, on the reverse strand, counting down.
TTTTGTTCATTCCATTCTTTCCACAGCTCGCTCATGGTGCCTATTGAGCGTGTTGGAACATATCCGTTCTCCGTTCGCTTGAGAAATTGATGCCGTTCTAAAATCGATTGGCTTTCTTCAAACCATCTGCCATAGAAATTCTCCAATACCGGCTGGGATTTACTTTCTGTGAAAAACCCTATGGACTGTAATTGTGCGAAAAGCATTTTACAGAGAATGTCTTCTGTGTTCAGCATTGGCGCTTCCCCTCCTATAACAGTTGTTGAATCTTTGTGCTGTCACCCGGATGATAGCTTCGCAGCTTTTGAATGGCGGAGCCGTGAGTTTCCGGGTACACTTCAATCGTTTCTTCTGCCTGTTCCGCTTCATCATTCGTTTCGTTTGCCATTTTCATCATTACTAGCTGCTTCAGCGGTCCCCCGAGCAGCAATTCCAAAGCTTCCATTGCTTCAGGGGCTTCAATTGAGCCTATGCCTGCCTGAGACATTCTCTTCTGGTAATCCTGTGATGAAACAACACCAATGCTTCCCCAATAACTCCAATTCATCACGGCTACTGTACAAGGCCATACGTGAGATAGCCGCTGTGCAAAAGCATCCTTAAAACTGCAGCCCGCAGCGTAATTGCTTTGTCCGGAAGCTCTTGCAAACGATTGTACGGAAGAGAAAAACAAAACAAAATCCAGTGGTTCATGCCGGAAAACTTGAGCCATTCGCACGCTTACATCAACCTTTGCAGCAAGAACGTTTCTGAAACATTCCTCACTCATATTCATCAGGCTTCGGTCTTGTAAGACAATCGCAGAATGGATGATGCCGTTGATTTCTCGATGCGTTTGTTTCATTGTTTCATACGCTCGTTCTAATTCCTCTCGGTTAGCCGCATCAGCTTGAATGTAATACGGAGCTGGCCCTAGACGCGCAAGTCTGTCCAGCTTGCTTTGAATGGCTGCATCCTTTTTCCTTCTGCCAATCCAAACGATCTGCGCCCGATATGTTCTGATCATATATTCACTCCACGCCTCACCAATACCGCCAGCTCCGCCTATGACAACATAAACACCTCCGTGCTTATACTTCGTGTGCACCGGTTGATTGTTGTGTACTGGAATTAGACGAAGCTTATGCCAAATCTTGTTTCGATAGGCCCACGTATTCCCTTCTTGATCGGCAGGCAAGGAAAGGAGTTGAGATAACGGCAGGTCTTCGTATTTTTTAACATCGATCAGCTTTGTCTGCCAATTTGGATATTCTTTTGACATTGAACCGATCAGGCCGTGCACCCCGGCATCGACCGGGTCGACAATATCATGCTGATCAACATATTGTGTATTCACCGTCACGACCGTCCAGCTTATCTCCTTCTGTCCATAGCCTAAAGAAAGCATTGCCTTAATGAGCCTATACATTTGAATGACGCCTTGATCTTGGGCTTCAATCATTTCATCGCCGACTTCGCACTCTGTCACACGAGAAGGAGACATCCACACGATGTGGTCAAACGATCCGAGTGCTTCAAGCTGGCCTGTAATTCTATGAATTGATGCGTTCGGCTCAATGTACAGCTCCTTGGCAAACGGAAACTCCCTTTGAACAGCTTTTCTGCTGTTGTCATCCCCTCCGAGGATGACAACACGCTCATCAGCAGGCGAAATGCTCCTCTTCTCCAGCTGCACTCGATCCCATATCGGCGCCATAAGAAGCGCTCCGTTAAGAGTTGCTTTGGAGTTTCCTAGTGATGTCGGCCCGTCTGGCGGTTGTATGCCTTCTTCCAGCAGCCTTGAGGTAATCCCCTTGATTCTTACACACACTCGGCCTTGTTCATCACACAAATCAATATCCAGTCTCTGTATTTTGTCCTCATTAGGACGAGATGTCACAGACACCCACATTTTATTTGTACACGGGCTGAATATTTCTAGCTCTTGCAGTGCAAAAGGCAGAGAAAGCTGCTCGTCACCGGAATTCAGCTTTAGCCCGATCGACGCTTGTAAAGCAGAGTCGGCCATACTTGGATGAAGAACGAATTCATTCAGTGTGTGAGTTACACCAGCAGGCAGAGAAAGCTCTGCCAAGGCTTGATTGCGGCCGATGTAAAGCCGATCTATCCCTTGAAAACCAGGTCCGTAGTCAATGCCGATCGCCTTAAACAATTCATAACACTGGTCGTGTGAGAGTGTGCTTAAACTGCATTGGTCTTGAAGCGCGCTGATATCCTGGACTGGAATGTCTCCTGCCCCGCGGATTGAAGCACTGCCTTGACAATGTATCTTTCGATCATTGTGTGCAGCCTCTGTATAGACGTTAAAAGCAATCTCGCCGTCCTGCTGGGGATTTAGACTGATATCCACTTGCACAGGCTGGCCGTCCGCCACAATCGGCTGCACCCACACAACATTTTTGATGTGAATAACAGATTGTTGATCTTCGGTTCTTCTCACTGCTCTTGTAACGGCAGCATGAACCATCTCAAGATATGCCACGCCCGGCATAACCGGTTTCCCCTTCACCTTATGATCGGCGAAAAAGAACTCAGCACCTGTAAAGGCCGAGCTGAAACGCTGCTCTGACAAATCAGATGTGTTGACATGTATCAATGGATGCAAAGCTGCTGATTCGACTGTTTTTAAAGCTGTTTGATGGGCGGCTGCCTCCTCTTTCGTATCCGTTATCCAGTAGCGTTCTTTCGCAAATGGATAGGTAGGGAGGCTGATGCGTTTCGGCTGTTTGCCGTCATACAGTTTACTCCAGCCTATTTCCATGCCTTTTACCCATAAATCAAGCAGTCTTTCATATATGTGAGGCTCCCAGCTATTGTTGAGCGTTTTCTGTACTTCGTCATCTGATCTCAATGTTTGTGCGATACCTTTTTCTGCTCTGCCTCTGTACATGTACTTCGCATTGGTGCCCCCTTCTATAAAGAGGTTCAGTTTTTCCAGCAAGTCCCCAGTCGAGACAGCGATGATCCCTAATCTCTCCTCCATTGCATCACGCCCCTCTTGGAGTGTATAAGCAATATCAGTGAGGTCACGAGCAGTGATAGATCGCTTGCTGATAAAGTCTGCTAATTGCCGGGCTTGGTCTTTCAGACGATCTTCATCCTTTGCCGACAAAATAAAGATGCCCGGGTGCTGCGCTGTCACAGCTGGTGCTGTTGCAGGATGGGTTGTTTCTTTCGGAATATATTCCTCAATGACCACGTGGGCATTGACGCCGCCTATCCCGAACGAACTGATGCCTGCGCGGCGCGGCAGCTCTCGGCCGGCTTCATCCCGAAGCGCCTGCCACTCTCTCGATTCCTGCACAATATAAAACGGGCTGTCATCCAGTCTGATATATGGATTAACAGTTTCACTGTACAGACTTTTGACAAGCGTTTTATGCTTGAGCTGCAATAACACTTTAATGACACCCGCCACACCGGCCGCCAGCGATAAGTGACCGATGTTTGTTTTCGCTGATCCAAGTCCGCAATGGCTGCCATGAACAGCCGGGTCCCCCGTTTTTTCATACAGCTCTTTAAATGCCGCTTTTAAGCCGTTGATTTCTACTGGATCGCCCAGCTCGGTTCCAGTCCCATGCGCTTCAATATAAGTTACGGTTCTTGGATCAATTCCCGCTTTTTCATATGCTGTTTTTACGACATCCGCCTGAGCTTTCGGATTAGGAGTCGTTAGAGAATTTGCGCGGCCACCGTGGTTTACCGCACTTCCTTTAATGACACCGTAAATATGATCACCGTCTCGTTCAGCCGCTGTCAGCTTTTTCAGAAAGAGAATGCCGGCACCTTCACTGACTGCGAATCCATCGGCTTTGTCAGAAAATGTTTTGCATCTTCCTTCTTTGCTCAGCGCCCCGGCCTTATCATAGGCGATATGGCCTTGCGGAGTTACGACCGTGTTGACCCCTCCCGCAATCGCCATTTCACAGTTTCCATTTTCAATGGCGCAAACCGCATGATGAATGGCGACCAAAGAGCTTGAGCACGCAGTGTCGATCGGTTCACTCGGTCCATGAATGTTCAGGAAATAACTGACTCTATTCGGTCCTGCAGAAGGACTCATATTCGCAGCCGCTGAGCCTTCGATGTCTACATTTGACAGAAGTGAACTGTACCCTGTGTTTCCTGTCCCGATGAAGATGCCCGTTTTGGTTCCTGCCAGGCTTCTCGCTGAGTGTCCCGCTTCTTCTACCGCCTTCCACGCATAGGTCATTAACAGGCGCTGCTGAGGCTCCATCTGCTCAGCCTCCAGCGGAGATATGCCGAAGAACAATGGATCAAAGTCAGCTACTTCATCAATAAAACCGCCCCATTTGACGTTTGTTTTATTCGCTTCTTTCAGAGGGTCTCCGTAATACTCCTGCCAATCCCAGCGATCTTTTGGAACCTCTGTAATACAATCTGCGCCCGATGACAGGTTCTTCCAATATTCCTCAACGTCTTTTGCCTTTGGGAAAACGCCGCTCATCCCCACAATCGCAATAGGCTCAGGCTTGTGATCAGCTTCCTTTTGCATTGGTGTTGCCGAAGGTTTTACAAAGCGGTTTTCGGTCGAAAACATCATATTTTTTATATTCTGTTCGACAGGCTGCATCAGCACCTCAGCTTTGGCAGGCGTTTGAGCTGTAAAAGCATTTGGATATTCTTCTGACAGATACCCTGCAAATGCATAAACAGTTGCGTGCTCAAAGAAGATCGTAGGCGTAAGATCCAGCTTGTACTTCTCATTCAGTGTATTTGCGAATTCAGTTAACGTAATCGAATCAAATCCATATTGATTAAACTCCATGTCCGGGTCAATCTCTTCAGGTTTGATTTTGAGCAATTGAGAGATTGTTTGCTTTAAAACTTCTTGAATGTGATCGAACATATTCCCTTGATCCATTCTTGCTTCAGATGTCACGGGTACTTGCACTGTTTTCATTGGCACTTCATCAGAAGACGGCTTTTGAGTCAGCTTTTCCCTCATCATGTCTTTGATTCCTTCCATGACGATGACTTGATCTTTGCCAAATGCCAAAGCTTTATACAGCGCTTGAATGCCGGTCTCGGTCCGCATTGGAGTCACACCTGTGTTTTTCAACGTCATGTTTTCAATTTCTTTATTCGCGCGCATGCCGCCTTCTTTCCAGAGCGGCCAATTGATTGACAACGTTTGTCCGTGCCTGTACATGGCGGTTACAAGCGCATTCCGATAAGCAGCATAACTGTCCATAAATGCATTAGCCATTGCATAATCGGCCTGTCCCGCGCTGCCGGCAACACTTGATATTGAAGAAAAGAGGATAAAGAAATCTAACGCAAGATGCTCGGTTGCCTCATCCACATTCACAAGCCCTTTCACCTTAGGAGCGAGAACTTGTGTCAGCTCTTCATTGGTTTTGCTCATAAGATAGTTATCTTTAATCAGCCCAGCGCTGTGAATGACACCATTCAAGTCTTCGTAATCAGACGTAATGCTTGTGATAAGCTCGGAGGCTGCTTCCGTTTGTGTCACGTCAATCTGCCTGTATTCTGCGCGAGCCCCTAATTGCTGAAGTTCGTTAAGCTCCGCCTGCTGATCCGCATTCAACGCGGATCTGCCTGTCAAAATGAGCACAGGCTGTTCGGCTTGGCGAGCAATCTCTTTTGCAAAAATAAACCCAAGTCCTCCTGCGCCACCCGTGATGAGGTATACACCTTTATCTCTCCACGGCATGCTTATTTCCCGATCATCTATTTGCATTTCATCCAGATCATTGATGTACCGTTTGCCTTTTTCATATTTGATGTGCTGATCTTCTGTGTGCCTTTTATTCTCTTTCAGTTTTTCTATCACACTTTCAATATTTTCATGTGAATCGATTTCAATCGTCTGGCCGATTAGTTTTTTATTCTCCATACCGGCGGTTTTAAGGAGCGCCGATAGCCCTGAGAATGAGTACTGCTTTCTTTGTGCAGAGGTAAGCAACTGGATCAGAACATTGCCCTGAGGTCTGCTTTTGAGAAGACCCTGGACCGTCTCAAGCGCTTGTTCGGCATAATCTTGGAACCTCTCTGCAAGTCCTTCGCGGAATGACTCCAAAACGATGCATTCCGCTCCTGTCATTCTTGATTCAATGCGATCTTTTGAGAGGCCATTCATGTCGCAAAGCATGACAATGTGCCGTTCGTAATGAGGCTCCGGACTTTCTTTTTTAAAATCCTTAGGCACCCATTTTTCTTCAAACATCAGGGTTTCCAGCGTTTGATCAGATTCCGCCGATCCAGAGCCGCCTTCCGCTGCTCTGAAAGATAATCCTTTCATCCGTACGCAAACATTGCCGCTCTCATCTAAAACATCAATATCGCGCTTTTGCACCTTATCAGTTGCCTTGCTGCCTTGGCTGTATCTTGCGTAGACCCACATTTCTGACGAACATGCTCCGAAGACTTCAAGCTCCTGGACCGCAAAAGGCAGTGTCAGCTGGTTATCCCCGGCGCCTGTCAAAATGCTTGACGCCTGCAAAGCAGAATCCATCAGCCCAGGGTGCATTTTGTATTGGCTGAGCGTATCTGCAGCTGACGGATGCAATGACAATTTTGCCAAAACAAATTGTTCAGCTGTATAGATTTTTTTCACTCCGCGATAAGCAGGACCATATTCAAATCCAATCATTCGATAGGTGTCGTATACTTCGTTTACGCTGAAATGACTTTCCTGACACTGCTCCCGCATAGATTGCAAATCAACCGCCGGCAGACTTTCAGCAGGATTCAATACCGCGCTGCCTTGACTGTAGACGATTGACTGTTCGCCAGTAACGTCTGAATGACCATAGATTTCATAAGAGATCTCACCATTTTCTCCCGGTAAAAGCCTAATGTGTACTTGCTGTGGCTGATCCTCTACAACAATAGGCCGCACCCACACCGCATTCTTTAGCTTCATGGTGCACGGTACACCTTCTACCTCTGCGGCCTGCTCAACAGCTGCCCGCGCCAATTCAAGATGAGCCACTCCCGGCAAAATCCGTTGGCCTTTCACAACATGATCAGCAAGGAAAAACTCTTCTCCCGTATAAATAGAGCTAAACCTTTGTTCCGAGAGATTCGATGTGTTTTGATGCATTAATGGATGCAGCATGGCTCCGCCAAGGCGGGAGGCTGCTTGATTAGCATCAGTGCTGCTGCTTTTTTTAATATGATCAGAGATCCAATAACGGTCTTTTGCGAAAGGATACGTCGGCAAGCTGATGCGCTTTGGCAGATTCTCGCCATACAATTTCGTCCAGTCTACATCAAGCCCCTTTACCCATAATTCAAGCAATTTTGCATACTTTCCCCGTTCCATCCATTTCTCGATGGCTTCTTGAATCTCTTCGTCCTTTGTCAGCATTTGGAGTGTGCCTTTATCAATCCTGCCTTTAAATACATCCTCCACACCGCTTTTGCCTGCTGCAAAGTCTTTTAACTTTTGCTGTACATCCTCAATGGAACCGGAAATAATCCCGAGACGTTCTTCCATCGCATCCCGTCCGGCTTGCAGTGTATAAGCGATTCGGGCGAGATTTACGTCACTATATGTTTGCTTATCAAGCGCATCTGCCAGCTGCTGTGCATGTTCTTTTAGCCGCGCTTCATTTTTAGCCGATAAAACGAAGATACCCGGATGTTCCGGCGTGATGGATGGTATATTCTCATCGGATGCTTCCGGAATATATTCCTCGATAATCACGTGGGCGTTTACCCCGCCGATTCCAAATGAACTGACACCTGCCCGTCGAGGAAGCTCTTCTCCCCGTTCATTTTTCAGCGCTTTCCATTCTTCCGTTTCCCGTACGATATAGAACGGACTGTTTTTCAGCTGAATGTATGGATTCACGTTTTCGCAATGCAGACTTTTCACTAAGGTTTTATGCTTAAGCTGCAATAATATTTTAATAACTCCTGCTGCACCGGCTGCCAGCGATAAGTGGCCGATGTTTGTCTTTACAGACCCTAATCCGCAGTAAGGATTGGCTGATGTGTCTCCTTCATTTACATCTAATGCTTTAAAAGCTGATTTCAAACCGTTAATTTCAACCGGGTCTCCAAGCTCCGTCCCGGTTCCGTGGGCTTCAATGTAGGTCACGGTTTTCGGATCGATTCCCGCTTTTTGATATGCCGACTGAATAACATCTGCCTGCGCCTTCGGATTGGGAGTCGTTAAAGAGGCTGCACGGCCGCCGTGATTGATTGCACTGCCTTTTATGACTCCGTAAATGTGGTCTCCCGCTTCTTCAGCCGCTTTTAATTTTTTCAGGAACAGTATGCCGGCACCTTCCCCATGTGCAAAACCATCGGCTTGATCTGAAAACGTCTTGCATTTTCCTTCTTTGCTCAGTGCTCCCGCCTTATCAAAGCTGATATACACCTCAGGAAGGATAATCGTATTTACACCGCCGGCTAATGCCATGTCACAAGTGCCTTCCTCAATTGAAGAGATGGCATGGTGGATCGCCACTAGTGAACTTGAGCACGCTGTATCAATCGGTTCGCTCGGCCCGTGCAGATTAAGGAAATAACTGACCCGGTTCGGACCGACCGATGGGCTCGTATTGGCTGCCGCTGATCCTTCTATTGCCGAATTCGCTTTAGATAGAAGAGAGCTGTATCCTGTATTTCCCGTTCCGATGAAGACGCCGGTCTTTGTGCCTGACAACCTTTTCGCCGAATATCCTGCATCTTCGATCGCTTTCCAGGCGTAAGTCAGCAGTAAGCGCTGCTGAGGTTCCATTTGTTCAGCTTCACGCGGGGAAATGCCAAAGAATAATGGATCAAAATCTGCAATACCATCAATAAAACCGCCCCATTTCACGTTCGTTTTATTGACTTCCTTCGCCGGATCACCTTCATATTCACGCCAATCCCAGCGATCTTTCGGGATTTCCGTCATGCAGTCTTTGCCCTCTTTTAAGATGTTCCAGTACGCCTCAACATCTTTCGCCATAGGGAAAATCCCGCTTATGCCCACAATGGCAATTGGCTCAGGCCCAGCATCGCTCTGTATGGCGTTTGGCAGCATGACTTGCTGCTTTCTGCGTCTTTTAGCTTTGGCACGCATGGCTTGTTCCTGTTTCGCAGCAGGCTGAAGCTGAGCCGATGCAGCGCGCACAGCAAATGTCTTCGCAAATACCGATTGATATTCTTCTGACAAATGCTTGCCAAACGCATGAATCGTCGGGTGGTCAAAAAATACGGTTGGCGTCAGCTCTAACTGATAGGCGCGATTGATATGGTTGGTGAATTCAGTCATGGAGATAGAATCAAAACCATACACCGTCATCTCAGCATGATCATCAATCGTTTCAAGCTTGACCTTTAACAGCTTAGCGATCTCTCTCTTTAACATCGCCTTTACTTTATCCAGCAAACTGTCTGTATCAATGCTATTTATTTGTTCAGTCATGTGTTCTGCTTCCTTCTTTTCCATAGGTGCTGAGGCGTTTTTGGCCAGCATGTTTAGTTTTATTTTCTGCACATCGCCTTCGATCACCATTACTTGGTTTGCCTCTGAATGAAGTGCTTGATATAATGCCTGAATTCCTTTTTCCGCCCTCATAGGAACAATGCCGGCCAGTTGCACAAGCCTTTTCTCAGTTTCTTGATCGACCTGCATGCCTCCATCTCTCCATAAAGGCCAGTTTACAGAAAGCGTCTTCCCATGCCGCTGGCTGAGGCCGGCAAGCCTATTTCGATAGCCTGCATACATATCCATAAATACATTGGCTGCCGCATAGTCAGACTGGCCAATGCTCCCTAAACTTCCTGAAAGAGATGAAAAGAGAACAAAGAAGTCTAAAGGCAAATCCTTGCTCGCTTCGTCTAGATAAACAAGCCCTTTTACTTTAGGCGCCAGTACATCGTGCAGATCTTTTGCCTGTTTATTAACCAGGTAGCTGTCCTTGATGATTCCGGCACTATGAAGAATACCGTTCAGACGGCCATATCTTTTTTGAATGTCGTCAATGAGCTGATAGACTTCAATTTTATTGGTAACATCTGTTTGCCGGTAGGTGATGTCAGCCCCCTTGCTATGAAGCTCTTCCAGCTTTTTGCTTTTGCTTTCGCTAAGAAGTGAGCGGCCTGCCAGAATGACTGTCGCATTTTTCGTTTGTTCCGCAATTTCCTTTGCAAAAATATGACCTAGTCCGCCGGCACCTCCTGTAATGAGATAAACGCCATTGTCTTTCCACGGTTTGCTGCCGTCTCCTTTTGCCTGTTTGATTTCACGCCAATCAGCAATATACCGTGTCCCGTTTTGATATTTGACATATGAATCGCTGCTCATTTGATTTTCTAACAGTTTGCCAGCAATGCTTTCTCCACTTTCTTCACTGCTGACTTCAATCATTTGGCCGGTTAGTTTGGCATTTTCCTGACAAGCTGTTTTCAGCAGTCCTGTCAACCCTGAAAACAATTGCTGTTCTCCCTCTGCAGAGGTTACGATCTGAACGAGAATGCCGTCCTTCGGTTTCGTACGAATGATCTCTTTTACCTTTTTAAACACTTGTTCTGTATAAGAATGGAAACGCCCATCTACTGAAGAAGGCCTTGCTTCCAGGCTGTATACATGGACATCCTCGATGGCTGCTTCAATCTGTTCTCTCGTCACATGATCATATTCACATAGGAACACGAGATGCTCTGCATATTTTTTTGCTGCCGCGCCTTCAGCTGCCTTTTGTTCTTGCCAAACGGGCTGAAGCAATAAAGTTTCAGCGTTGATTTTTGATGGTTCGGTTTGTATATCTGCCTCCATCACTCTCGTCGAAAATCCTTTCAGCCGCACGCAGATCATGCCATGCTCATCACATAGGTGAATATCGACTTTCTGTATCAAATCTCCTGGTTTGTTTTTCGAGTTGAATTGAACATAAACCCACATGTCAGAAACGCACTGACGAAAGACCTCAAGTTCCTCCAGGGCAAATGGCAGTGCTGCCTTAAAGTCTTCAGTGTCTGAAAGTTCCGCTCTGACGACATTTTGCAAATATTCAGCCGCCTGTAACGCCCCGTCCATTACACTTGGATGAAGAACATAATCGCCCAACGTATGTGCAACAGATTCTGGCAGTGATAATTTGGCAAGCAGCTGGCCGTCGCCTTTATATACGGCCTCTACACTCTTGTAACCTGGACCGTAATCGGCGCCGATCATCCCTTCATAAAACGAGGCAGCATCCATTCTGCTTTGATCACATTGTTTCTTGATCTTAGAAAGATCCAGTGCTTTTTCTCGCTTTAACTGAATCAATTCCGCTATACCTTGGTTATATACAACTGGTTCTGCATCAGCGGATTCCGGCTCACCATACATCCGATAAGCAATGTGTCCGCCATCTTCATCGTAAAGTCCGATATTTACCTGAACCGGCTCACTTCCTGCTACAACCGGGCGAATCCACACGACATTTTTCAGCCTGATTCCAGTTTCATGATCCTCCAATCCGCCAATTCCTTGTTCTATAGCGGCTCTTGCCATTTCAAGCGTGACCGCCGCCGGCAAAATCGCCATGCCTTTAATGATATGCTCGGCAATAAAATACTCTTGTCCTGTGAAAATAGAGCTGAAACGCTGCTCTGACAGAACCGATGTATTATGGTGCACCAAAGGATGCAAACGAGATGGTTCAATTGTTGTGATAGCGCCGGTGCTGCTTTCAGGCCAGTATCGTTCTTTGGCAAAAGGGTATGTCGGCAAGCTGATGCGGCGTGGCTTTGTATTTGGATAGAGCCTGCGCCATTCAACGTGAAAGCCATTTGCCCACATCTCGGCAAGCTTTCTCAATTCTTCTTTTGATATCCGTGATGAAGCCATATCATCTGCTTCAGCATTTCCAAGCAGCTGTTCAGCGGATGTCATTCTCGTTTTTTCTCCTTGGATACAGCCTTCTGCGAGCGGCTTTCCAGTCACAAAAGCTTCCAGCTGATGTTTCCACTCTTCCAGATCGTTCACTATAAAAACGATCCTGTTATCCATTGCTTCACGGCCGACTTGGAAGGTATATGCAATATCTCTTAAAGAGAAATGCCTTTGCTCGTCTTGACTGATATAGGACAGCATTTCCTTCGCGTATACTTGGAGCCGTTCACTATTTTTTGCTGATATAGGAATGATGTAAGGCTGATTGCCTTCGTTTTCGGTACCTGCATCAGAAATGTTTTCATATTGCTCAAATATTGCATGGGCGTTAGTTCCGCCAAGGCCGAATGAGCTCAGAGCCGCCCGATGGACACCTGCGTGTTTCTCTAACGATTTTCGTTCACGGACAACATAAAAAGGAGAGCTTTCAAACTTTATATCCGGATTCGGCTCCGTACAGTTGATGGTCGGTGCAAGTTCATTATGGTATAAACTCATCGCAACTTTAATGCATCCGGCTAACCCCGCAGCTGTATCCAAATGGCCAATATTCGTTTTCACTGAACCAATTCCGCAAAATTGTGTTTTGTCGGTGTATTGCTTGTACACTTTATTTAGAGCAGACATTTCAATAGGATCGCCTAATTTCGTTCCCGTACCGTGTGCTTCAATATAACTGACCGTTTCAGGATGGATCTTGGTTGTATCCAATACATGCTGTATCACTTCTGTTTGGCCTTTTACACTAGGCGCATAGAAGCCGGCCTTCTCTGCCCCATCATTATTGATGCCTATTCCGCGCATAATGGCATAAATATGGTCTCCGTCTTTTACGGCATCCACAGCTTTTTTCAGCAGGATGACTGCTACGCCTTCACCTCCGGCCATTCCGTCAGCCGAAGCATCGAACGCCTTTACATGCCCGTCGCTTGAAAAATTCAACCCGTTTTGGTGCACGTAGCCGATCGCTGATTGTGCGTGCAATGTTGCGCCTCCGACAAGCGCATATTGTGATTCGCCCGATGTCAGGCTTTTGTATGCTTGATATAAACCGACTAGTGATGAAGAACAGTTAGAATGAACAAAATAGCTTGGCCCTTTTAATCCGAGCTTATGTGAGATCATTGTGGGAATGGTTCCGCTTTGGGCTAAAACCCATGAGACATAGCCATCCGGTGATTCATGTCCTTCTGTTGTCTCCTTCGGCAATAACGTTCTATATGAATTGCTGCTTGCAGACATATATACACTTGTTGCCGGAATCTCCTTAGCCACATATCCTGCATCTTCAATCGCTTTCCAGGAGTGCAGCAATAAGAGGCGGAGCTGAGGGTCCATATACTCAGCATCTTTTGGCGAAATTTGAAAGAAACCGGGATCGAATAAGTCTTTCCCTTCGATCACAGATTGCACCGGCACATAGTCAGGATGCTGTATCAATTCTTCGGGAACTCCATTTGCGCGAAGCTCTTCTTCAGAAAAGAATCGTATGCTTTCTTTGCCTTCTTTGATGTGGTTCCAGAAGTCATGATGATTTTTCGCACCCGGGAACTGGCAAGATATCCCCACAATCGCAACACTGTCGTCAAAATAAGGAGGAATCTTCTGTTCTAGGTGTTTTCTATCTTTTTTGATATCATAATGATCTACATTTTGTGTCCCGGCTAGATCTGAGTTTTTCATCTCCAAAATGTATTCACTGATTGCACGGATCGTGGAATACTCAAACAGCTCAGTAACATGAAACTCACAATCGAATTCTTTTTTGATTCGTTCAGCCACAGCTACAGCCAGAAGCGAATCGCCGCCCGCATCGAAAAATCCGTCTTCCGGCCCAAATCCGCTGACCTTGAGCGTTTCCTCCCAAATGCGCAACACCTGATCCTCTATTTCCGTTAATTGCAAGTGATTTGGTTTCCTTCTGTTGAACACGATCTCGCGTTTTTCTAATTCTTTACGGTTCACTTTTCCGCTGGGCGATAATGGAAGCTCATCTAAGCGGATAAAGTGTGAAGGTATCATATATTCGGGCAGACTCGATTTTAGATGAAGGCGCAGATCTTTTGGATTGGCAGAGGCATGTCCGCTTTCCTCTGTATAATAAGCAGCGAGCTGTTGATGGCCCTCCAGCTGCTTCACCACTACCGCCTGATCTAAAATGCCCGGAAATTCACTCAGCTTTGTTTCTATTGCGCCCAGCTCTACGCGAAAACCGCGTATTTTGACTTGGCTGTCAATCCGTCCCAAGTATTCTATGTTGCCGTCAGGAAGCCACCTTGCTGAATCACCCGATTGATATAGCTTCGTCCCTGATTCAAAGGGATTATCAATAAATTTTTCAGCCGTAAGCCCCGGCTTTTTAAAGTAGCCTCTTGCTAAGCCGGCTCCAGCGATGCAAAGCTCACCAGGCTTTCCGATCGGGACAGGCTTCAAATGCTGGTCCACAATGTAAATTTTCGTGTTGGAGACAGGCTTTCCAATCGGTGTATGGTGACTCGCGATATCTCCTTTTCCGCATCCGAAATACGCAGCGTAAATGGAGGCTTCCGTCGGTCCGTATATATTTTCAACACGGCAGTTTGTAAAGAGTGATACCGCCTTTTTCACTAATTCTTTAGGGAAGGCTTCACCTGCAACCATCATATACTTCAGCGGACCATCCTCTGTGAATCGCTTGTTGTCTTTCGCTATTTCTAAAAAAACATGCAGCATGGCCGGCACAAAATTAATGTGAGTCACTTTATATGTTTCAATATAATCCATGCAAAGCTGCGGTGATTTCTCCCCATTAGGCGGAAGAATCACTAGACGGCCGTCTCCAATAAACCATCCGAATAATTCTGAGATCGATACATCAAACACATAGTTCGTCTTCAATAAATATGCATCCTCAGCCGTTACAGGATAGTGAGATTCAAGAAAATTCAGGGTATTCATAATGCTCCGATGCTCTACCATAACCCCTTTAGGCTCTCCAGTGCTTCCCGATGTATAAATAATATAAGCGAGGTGTTCCGGTTTTACTTCCCGCTTTAAACCGCTGCTTTGCTGGTCTGTATAACCGTTTCGGCAAGCTAACTCGATATTGATCGCTTTTACATGGCTGCCAGTTAATCCGATGATCCTATCATGAACGTTAGGTTGGGTGAGGACAATGGATGCCTGACTGTCTTTGAGCATGTACTCTAATCGTTCTTGCGGAAAACTTGGATCTAACGGCACATACGCTCCGCCAGCTTTCAGTATTCCTAAAATTCCGATGATCATATCAAACGAACGCTCTGCACAAATGCCAACGGGCTGTTCAGGTCCAACACCCTGATGTTGAAGGTAGACTGCCACAGATGTGCTTTTTTCATCTACTTCTTTATATGTAAGTGATCTGTCTTCAAACATCACAGCAACCGCATCGGGGGTTTGTTTCGCTTTTTCCTCAAACACCTCATGTATACACTTGTCATTTGCGATGTTTGTCCCTGTCGCATTCCATTGTTCCAGCAAACTAGTTTGTTCTTGATTTAATTGCAAAGAGTAGGCTTCAAGCGGCAAAGACGGGTCCTCCATCATGTGCTGCGCGAGCTTCATATAGTTCTCCATCATGCTTTCAATGGAGGACAGTTCATACAAATCAGGGTTGTACAGAAGATGAAGCACTGTTTCATTTTCTTGCTCATATATTTCGAGCGCCAGCTCAAATTCACCCTCTTGCCGAATGTCTTCAATATATTCGATGCCAAGCGTTTGATACGGTTCGAGCACTTTTTGCAAGCCTGTTGCCTGAAAAAAGTTTTGGTACAGAAAAGCTGTTTGAAAAACCGGAGAATCCGCGGCAGAGCGGTCTACATTCAGCTCTCTTACCAATGCAGGGAACGGAAACGCCGCATGATCCAGGCCGTCAGCCACTGTCAGCTGCAGTTCCCGAATAAATGCTGTTAATGGCTGAGATCCGATATTCTTGCTCCGAACAGCCATCATATTGATAAAATAACCGATTAGGGTTTCAAATCTGTCTTCTTGCCGACCCATTGTCGGAACGCCAACAATGATATCCTTTTGTTTTGTATAATGATGCAGCAGTACTTTGTAAATGGAGAGAAACACAACCGATTCATTCACATGATTGGTGCGGGCAAACGATTTAATTTGATTTTTCAGGTGATGAGGGAGCAAGCTTTTATAAGCTTGCCCCTTGAATTTTCGTACTGAAGACCGCGGACGGTCAGCAGGCAAATCAAGAACTGGCAGACTCCCAGACAACTGTTCTTTCCAGTAAGAGAGATGCTCTTCCCCTTCTCTGCCAGTCAGCATCCGTTTTTCCCAATCGACAAAATCGTAATAATCAGCTGTTGATGGCTGCTGCAAGGGTTCAATCCCATTCAGCAATTGTTGATACGCTTCGAATAGCGCCGATATCAATGTCAGCATCGACACACCATCAAATATGATATGGTGAATTATTATAAGAACAATGCATTCTTCTAACCGATGAAAAAGGTGTGTGCGCCATAACGGACCAGCTTCCAACTGGAAAGGTTCTTTTGCTTTTTCTTTTAGAAAAGGAAAGATATCTGCTGATTTCATTGCTGATATATCCTCTTCCACAAAATAAAGATCCTTTGATAACTGAACCGATTGAAATGGAATGCCATTCTCTTCTTGAATCACACTGGTTAAAACCGGATATTGTCTCTGTACAAACAGAAGGGCTTTCTTGAACGTCTCTGCATGTATTGGTTTGCTGAAGCGAAAGCATAAAGGAATGTTATATGCACTCATCCCAGGAGACATTTTTTGAAGCATCCACAGCCCTTTTTGCCCTTCTGAAAGCGGGCTTTTCAACTGCCGCTTCATGCCTTTAAGATGTTCTTCCACCTCAGAAATGGTTAATTCTCCTGATCTGAAGGCATCGAGAATTTCTTTATGATTCATACGATTTACTCCCTTCTATGATGTTTTGCACACTCTTAAAATCCAATTTCCCTAGCGCCACCTCTTGCATTAATCCGATGATTTGCTCGTCTGTATACGTGCCCTTTATGTGATGTGCTGCTGCGCTATGATTTTGTTTTTCCGCTTTTAAGGCCAAATGGTCAGATAGAGCTTGGACTGTCTGACATTCAAGGATTTCCCGGCCGGCCATCTTCAGCTGCGTGGTTTTTTCGATATGCCGCATCAATTTTCGGCCAAGAATTGAATCCATCCCATAATCCAGAAAGTTTCTTTTGAAATTGATTCGATCCTCAGATATGCCCAATTCTCGTGCTAAAAATTGAACAATGATCTTTTGAATATGGGTTTTTCCATTCGGCTCGTCAATCTCTGTTTTCATATCTTGTGAATGCTGTTTAACGGCCTCTGATTGCTGAGTGCCTGACGAAATCCAATACCGTTCCCTTGCAAATGGATAACCAGGTAAAGAAACCATCCGAACGTGATCGCCATCATGAAGGAGTTCCCAAGGAATCTGATATCCTTTCACCCAGCATTCCGCGATGTTTTCCAAATTTCTTTCTTTTGCGAGAGCTTGCAGAACTGCTTCATCTTGTTCTTCTAAAATCCCTTCTGTATATCCTGTATAAAGGGATCTCTGTTGGCCTGATACCCCACCATTCTTCATTGCTTCCACATATTCCTTCAATTTTCGCACCAATTGCTTCTGATTGTTTGCAACGATCGCGAGCCTTGCTTCCATGGCTTTTCTCCCAACCTGAAGCGTATATGCCACATGAGGTAAAGAAAGGTTATGATTCTGCTCCAGATACGCAATCATGCGGCAGGCAGCATCCTGAAGCCGATCGTCATTTTGGGCTGAAAGCACAATGATCTGCGGTGACCCTTGATGCCGCTGTGTGGACGGCTGATCATCCGGAATGTATTCTTCAATGACTGCATGTGCATTGGTGCCGCTGATTCCAGTCGTGCTGATCGTTCCCATCCTCGGCTTCTGATTTTTCCTGATCCACGAACGGTTTTCTTTGCAAAGCACAAATGGGCTTTCTTTAAACGGAATATACTGGTTTTCCGATTCACAGTGATGAGTGGCCGGAATGATCTGGTTTTTCATAGCCATCAGCATACTGATTAAAGCAACCGTTCCTGACGCTGCAAATGTATGTCCGATTAAAGGTTTAATTGAGCTGATCATACAGAATTGCTTCTGCTTCGTATATTTGCTGAACACGCTCGTTAACGCTTGGACCT
Organism: Bacillus sp. LJBS17; assembly: GCF_019334685.1. Taxonomy (NCBI): domain Bacteria; kingdom Bacillati; phylum Bacillota; class Bacilli; order Caryophanales; family Bacillaceae; genus Bacillus; species Bacillus sp. LJBS17. The sequence continues at coordinate 1,814,063 of NZ_CP079759.1, read as the reverse complement.
CAAGTGGATCACCAAGATTCGAGCCGGTACTGTGCGCCATCACATATTGAATATCGAGCGGATTGATTTCATTTTTTTCATAAATGTTTTCGATCAATTCTGCCTGGCTAAAAGGATTTGGCGCAGTAATGCCGTTGGTTTTGCCATCGTAATTCACGCCGCTGGCTTTGATGCAGCCATAAATATGATCTTTATCTTCAATTGCCTTTGATAATGGTTTCAAGAGAACAGCAGCCACCGCTTCACCTGGCACAAGACCATTGGCATCCTGGTCAAACACTTTGCATTGTCCGTTCGGAGACAGCATTTCGGCCCTTGTCAGCGCCTCAAAAGACATGTGAGAAATATTCAAGCTGACGCCGCCGGCTAAAGCCATTTCACAATCCCCCTGACGCAGAGCTGAACATGCCTGGTGAATCGCCACCAGTCCAGATGAACATGCTGCTGTCAAAGCCATATTAGGCCCTTTTAAATCCAATGCGTATGCGATTCTCGCAGACAATGTGGCGTTTTGTGTTCCGTTAATGTAATCCGTATCTCCGGTTAGATGCGCATATTCCCCTTCTTCCACACCTACATAAACACCGCAGGATTTTCCTTTTATCCGATCTCCCATATAGCCGGCGTCTTCAAACGTGTGCCATGCTTCCTCTAGAAAAATGCGCTGGCGCGGGTCCATGCTTTCGGCTTCTTTAGGCGATATTTGAAAAAACAGCGGATCAAACCGGTCTATGTCCTTCAAAAATGCACCCCACCTTGGCACTGCTTTTTCTGGATCTCTGTTAGCTCTCCCCCAGTCCCGGCGTTCGCCCGGGATGTCAGAGATACACGATTTACCGTTTTTCAGATTATCCCACAGCTCATGGACCGAATCAGCTTGAGGGAACCTGCCGCTCATGCCGATAATGGCAATAGGCTCATCGTGAACCTGCCGAATGCTTTTTTTACTGGTTTCTGGTTCTAAAGCTACAGGAATTGCTGCATAAGCTTCAGGGGGCTTTTGCGCTTCTGATGCATCATCCCGGTAAAATGCTTCAATCAGCTCTTTATGATCGGTTAAGAAAAAGCCGATCAATTCTTGTAAAGTCGAATAGCCGAAAAATAAAGCCGGTGTCACTTCGATGTTGAAATGCTTTGATAACACATTCGAAAATTTAGCCAAATAGATTGAATCAAATCCGAAGTCGGCCCAATTTTTGTTCAAATTCAGCTTGTCCTTTGAAATCTTAAGCAATGTGTGAATATGCTCTTTCAAGTCGTGTTCTAAACGCTTTTCAACGCTTAACTTTTTTACCTCATCCTTGTTTTCTTGCGCTAGAGGGGCTTGAGTGGCCGGTTCTGGAATAGCTGGTTCAGTCATTCCTAAAAATCGGCTGACACGGCTGGGCTGACCGGCTATGACGAGATGCTGAGCATCCTGCTGAGCTAGGATGTGCTCAAACATACGGATGCCTTCCTCGGCTTCTAGGAAGCGTTGGCCGCTTGATTTCAGGTACATATCCGTTGTTTCCTCATCACCGATCTTCATTCCGCCATCCTTCCATACAGGCCAGTTGATGACAAACGTTTTACCGTTATGCAGCTCATTTCTGTATTGTGCGTAAGCCATCTGAAACCTGTTGCCAATCGCATAATCACAACATCCAAAATCCCCTAAAACCGCAGAAGAAGAAGAAAAATAACACATAAAATCAAGGACTTCATTTTTAAGCCATTCATCAAGCGCTATCGTGCCGTTGATTTTCGGTTCAATGATGCGCTGGAAGCTTTCGATCTTTTTGTCAAAAATAGCAGAGTCGCTTTCGATTCCGGCTGCATGAATGACACCGTTGATGGCACCGAATCGGTCTTTCCCTCTCTTTACGCAGTCTCCCATTGCGATAGGATCAGACACATCGGCTTCTGCATACATCGCTTCGCCGCCTAGATCCTTTAATTCTTTTATTTGCTTTTGCTTCTCATCATTAAAAGGCGACCGCCCTGTCAAAATCAGGTTTGCGGCATAGTTTTTGGCCAAATGCTTGGCAAATAAATAACCAAGCCCTCCTACACCGCCTGTAATCAGGTAAGTACCGCCAGACTTCAATTTGCTGTCGTCCGGTTGTAACGTTGTCTGTTCAATGTGATTTACATATCGTTTCGCATTCTGATACAAAACCGTTTGTTCAGCTGAAGCCTGTAATTCTGCCCATATATTACGTGTCCAATCATCCATCGATCCTTGTTCCGCCGGCTGAAAGATTCCAGTCACTTTTGTGTGCGGAAGGACAAGCCCGAGTGAACGTTCGAAGCCAATCCATGATTCCAGATAGCTTCTGTCAAGACCATCTTCAAAACATCCTGCCAGCAGCAGCCGTGAAGGATGAAGCTTTGCTGCGGACATACCTTGTAATAGGTAAACAATACAGGAATGGTCCTTTATACAGCGCTTGTCTTCCATAGGCCACATATAGAGGATTGCATCTGGTTCTCCAAGTTCTTCTTTAATGCTCTGGAAGGCCTTTTCTAAAGTAACGGGTTCTTGCCGCACAATCTGGTAGCTATATTCAGACTGTTTGCTGTACACTTCGCCCTGTGATATAAAAATGACCTTAGTGTCTTGATCAACGTTTTTCAGGGCTGAAGCAAATACGTTTTGCTTTTCTCTTTCAGTCAGAAAACAGATGAGCGTTTTGATACGTTTCGATGTGAGAGTAGCCGACTCTTCTTTCCACACTTCTTGAAAAGTCATAACCTTGAAAGGTTCTTCTGTTTGCTGATCATGATCCTGTTCTATAGACGCAGGAGCCTTTGCCGCGCCTGGTGCCCAGTAACGTTCTTTTGCAAATGGATATGCCGGAAGACTGATCCGGACAGGCGTTTGGGTGCCGTACAGCATGCCCCAGTCGAAAGACAAGCCTTTCACCCAAAGATCCAGCAGTTTCGTGTATTTCCCTTTGCTCATCCATGCTTCTATGATTTTTTCCGTATCCTCATCCGCTAATAAGACTGCTAACGCTTTTTTGTTATCATCGATGCGATCCAGATACAGGCTGTCTGCTTTGTTTTCGATAAAATCGTTCAGCTTTCTCTCAAGATCCTCTAGTGATTCCGCTATAAAGGCCAGCCGTTCCTCCATTGCTTCACGGCCTGTTTGCAAGGTATAGGCAATCCTGATCAGGTCTGTTTCGCGGTACCTTTTTTGTTTGATGGCTGTAAGCAGCTGTTTCGCTTTTTCTTGCAAGCGTTCCATGTTTTTGGCCGACAGCACAATCAGCGCTGGAGGATGGTCTTTCGGCGTTTGCGTCCCCGTTCTTGGAATATATTCTTCCAGGATGATATGGGCATTGGACCCTCCGGCGCCAAAACTGCTCAAGCCAGCGCGCCTAGGCACCTCTTGCTCGCCAATCACCGGGCGTTTCCATTCACCAAGTTGCTGCTGAACGACAAATGGCGTATGGCTGAACTCGATGTTCGGATTCAACCGCTGAGCATGCAATGATGGCGCAATTTGGCCATATTTAAACTGAAAAAGTATTTTTGTCAGCCCTGCAATTCCGGCTGCACTTTCACAATGACCGATATTTGATTTGCTGGAGCCGATCGCACAAAACTGTTTCTCCTGCGTATCTTTCTCAAATGCTTTTGTTAACCCCGCTATCTCAATCGGATCTCCTAATGCAGTGCCTGTTCCATGCGCCTCTAAATAACTGATGGTTCGGGCAGGAATGTCGGCGCGCTCCATTGCTTCTTTAATTACCTGTGCCTGTGCATGAGGATTTGGAACCGTGTATCCATTTGTTTTTCCTCCGCTATTAATGGCACTTGCCTTTATCACACCGTAAATATGGTCACCGTCTGCTATTGCTTGCTGCAGCGGCTTTAACACAATGGCGCCTACGCCTTCACCGTCGACAAATCCATCTGCATCATCGCCGAATGATTTACATGTATCACTAGCAGAGAGCATATTCATGACAGATAAATTCTGATAGTGAACCGGGTCGACAACTAAATTGACACCGCCGGCAATGGCACAATCACTCGATCCGCTATAGATGCTTTCCAGCGCTAAATGAATCGCTGTCAGGGAGGATGAGCAGGCTGTATCGACTGCAAGACTCGGGCCTTGGAAATTCAGTAAATAGGATATTCTGTTGGCGATAGACCAATAGCCGTAGCCGGTCGAATAATTTTTGTTCATGACTCCGGCAAAGACGCCGATTTTTCTGCTTGAACAGAGCGAGTCAGGCGTGTATCCCGCGTCTTCAATACTTGCATAAGCGGTTTGCAGAAATAATCGCTCCTGAGGGTCCATTCTTTCTGCCTCAAGCGGAGAAATCTGAAAGAATAATGGGTCAAACTTGTCCATATCCTTGATAAATCCGCCCCATTTCGTATAAATTGATCCTTCTTTTCCTTTTTCTTTATCGTAATAAGCTTTCCAATCCCAGCGATCTTTCGGAATTTCCTCAATACAATTTCTTCCTTCTTTTAGGTTGTTCCAAAAGTCTTCTGCTGTTTCCGCCTGAGGATAGCGTCCAGAAATGCCGATAATGGCAACGTCACGGCTTGCAAGAGTGTTTGTCGGTGTTTCTTTCTCCCCGCTGAAGCCAAGCTTGCGATAGCGCCGTGTTCTTTTAGCGGCCTGATCAGGTTTCTGTGAAGATTGGGTTCTGCTTTCGGCCGGTGTCTGTTGTAGAACTTGACGGTCAAGACCTGTTAATTTCATCAGCGCTTCTGTTTTTGTTTTGATGAAATGCTCCACTAATGCGTCAATGGTCTGGTACTCGAAAAATAAAGTGCTGCTTACATGGTCAAATTCTTTACGCAATGTATTCGTCAGCTGGACAACAACGATAGAATCAATACCGTACTTTTCAAGCGGTTCAGATGCCTCAATCTTTCCAGCAGGAATTTTCAACGTTTCCCCGATTAGTTTTTTCATATATTCTGTGCTTTTTTCTCTTAGGAGAGCATGTTTTGATTGTCCAGCTTCCTCTGAATCTATGGTATGAATGTAGGCTGGCTCCTGATTAGACGCTTGTGAAACAACCTTCTCCGGCAAGATCACATTTTTCATCATACGGCGAACCAGCCCGTTGCTTGAGGCTGCGACGATTTGGTGACTCAGATCATGTGCCGCCTCGGCCGGGAAAAAGACAGATTCAAAGCCTTCGCTTTCAAGTGCCGCTTTCCAGCTGTCAGGATGTAAGCCTGGACAGCCGGGAATCCGCACTGCAGGATCTTCATACAGCCACCAGCCTTCCAAAAGACCAAAGGTGATGTGAGGGAACAGGCTGTTTCCCGCCATTTCATTCAGCAGCAGCATTCCGTTGTTTTTCATTACTGCTTTTGTATGCCGCAGTGTTTGACGGATATTTTTTGTTGCGTGAAGGACATTAGCGGCAATGACGACATCATAGCCTCCCGCTTCAAATTCCTGCTGATCAATCGGTTTTTCCACATCAAAAAGCTGATATGTCAGGTACGGATTTTCCGCCCCATATTCCTTTTCTGCATGCAGCAAAAATGCTTTAGACAGATCTGTATAGCAATATTCATTGATGTGCTTTTGATATGGTTTCAGTTTTTCAAAGATTCCGGCACTCGTGCCGCCTGTGCCTGCGCCTATTTCCATAATGCGAATCGATGCCTCAGGGTCGTGCTTCAGACGTTCATCCAGATAAGCTAATAATGTATCGGCAAGCACTTTATTAAAATAGTCTGCCACTTGGTTATGCTTATAAATGCCTTCCACCAGTTCCATCGAGGAATGCGGGAACATGATATCTGTTGCAGGGACTTTCCCTGTCAAAATATCCGGTAATGCTTGCAGCATGGTCTCTGCTAATACAACCATCGCCTTTGTCTCGCTGTCTTTAAGCCACTTTTCTTTTTTCGCGTTCCATTCTAGCCAAAGCAGCTCGATATCCTCTGCTTGGTCCTTCCTCACCAATGAATCTCCAACTTTCTTAAGATAGCCATGCTGCAAGAGAAATTCGCTGCTTTGCCGAATCCATTTTCCATAAAATTCACGAGTCTTATATTGTTGAAGACGTTCAACCGATAATGTATAACCATCAAACAGCCCGGCTGTTTGCAGCTGTCCTAACAACAGCCTGTAAAGAAGATCATCAAGCTCTTCATGTGTCACTCTTTGAAATCGTCCCGTAGTCGGCAGACGCTCCATCAGGCTCTCTGCATCTGCTGAAGGTTGCTCTGGATAAAGAGTGATGAATTCATTCTGATTCACGCCTTCGACTGCTACAGGCTTTGTCGTATGAATGAAAGCTGTTTGGCTGACTGGCCCAGAAAGCAGGGCTTCCAGCGCCTTCATAGCCTCCGCAGGCTCAATTAAACCTAAGCCGATTTGATTCATGAGCTGTACATAATGTTCATCCTCAGCCGCTTCACTATTCCCCCAATATCCCCAGTTCATGACTTTTACAGGGCATGCCCAGCTCTGAGAAAGCCGGTGAGCAAAAGCATCTGCAAATGTACAGCCAGAGGCATAATGGCTTTGCTTCACATTTTTGATATGGGCTACAAGCGAAGAGAAGAATAAAACAAAATCTACATTCTCCTGGCGGAACACTTGGGCCATCCGAATACTGACATCGATCTTCGCCGCCAGTCCAGCGGTGAATTCTTCCGGCTTCATTTTTTCCAGGCTTTGCTCAAATAAAACCATCGCAGAGTGAACAATCCCGTGAATATGAGGATGGCGCATTTTCACTTGATCATAAGCCTGCTGCAATGAATGCTTATCGGCTGCATCGGCTGCAATGTAGAAAGGCTCAGGGCCAAGCGCCGAAAGTCGGTCTATTTTTGACTGGATGGCAGCATTAAGTTGACTTCGCCCAATCCAAACGATTTGCGCTTGGTAGCGGCGGATCATGTACTCACTCCACGCCTCTCCGATATACCCGGCTCCTCCGATGACCACATAGACTCCGCCTTTCCGATACAGCGTGTCGCCTGACAGTGAGTGCCGATATGGGATCAATTGCTGCTGATGCCATTGCTGATTACGATAGGCCCAAGCATGGCCAAGGCGGTCAGCTGGGAGCGCAAACATGTGATTTATCGGCCATGTGCAGCCTTTTTCAAGATCGAGAAGACGGATTTTCCAGTGTGGATATTCCTTTGCCATTGTGCCGGCAAGCCCATGAATGCTTGCATGAGCGGGTTGTACTGCTTCATGTTGCGTAACCGGCTGCGCTTGGACGGTCACAAGAGACCATTCAAGTTGTTTCTCGCCATAGCCTAATTGCAGGCATGCTTTCACAAGCTTAAATAAGTGAAGAACAGCTTCTTCTTGTCCATCACTACCTATACTTCCCCGGTGTGACGGGGCAATCCACAAAACATGGTCAATGCTTCCGTACGCTTGCAGTTTGTCCGCTATTCCCTCAATGTCATCTGCAGGCCGGATATCGATAAAGGATACTTGCGGATAATGATGCTTTATTAATGCCCGATCAGCTTCAGCAGCACCGCATAAAACAACTCGTGTACCAGCAAACGAAGCATTATCCTCCGTATCTGAAGAGACTGGTTCCCAGACAGGGATCATCATCGTATGCCCGGTCAGCTGAGAATCAGTTAATAGTTGCGGCTTTGAATGCTGCTCTCCATCAAGTGCCCGCATCGAGGCACCCTTCATTCGCACACAAACATGTCCGTTCTCATCACATAAATCAATATCATACTTTCTGACTTTGTCCTCCGCTTTACTGTCTGAACTGTATCGAATATAAGACCATATCTTCTCTGGACATGGGCTGAAAATATCAACCTCCTGTAACGCAAATGGAAGAGACAGCGTCTGAGCTTGTCCAGCGGCATTGACTGAGCTAACGATAAAACCGACTGTGGCATGGAACGCGGAATCCATCAAACTCGGGTGGAGCGCAAAATGCTGCTTGTCGTTTTTTAGAAAAGCGGGTAACGAGATTTTTGCAAGCAATTGATCTTTGCCGACATAGACTTTTTCAATCCCTTGATAGCCCTCTCCATAGTCAAGCCCAATCTTTCGAAACGCTGCATAGCATTGTTCTGACGTCACTGTGTCCAGGCTGCATTCTGTCTGTATTGATGAAAGGTTTAAAATGGAAGTGTCCGCTTCATCTGAAATGACAGCGCGGCCTTGGCAGTGTATCGTCAGGGCTTCTTCTTTATGTTCAGAGCTGCTATAAATGTCAAAGGAAATGTCCCCGTTATCCTCAGGAAAAAGGCCAATATGTATTTCTTTTGGTTCACTTTCTATCGTGATAGGCCGCACCCACACAATGTCTTTAAGCGACACCACTCTTTGTTCGCCGTCCAGATCGCCTGCAGCTTTTTCCGCTGCTTCCCTTGCCATTTCTAAATAGGCAACGCCCGGCAAAATCTTCTGTCCCTGTACAACATGATCTGAAAGGAAAAATTCCGTGCCTGTAAATACAGAGCTAAAGCGCTGCTCAGTAAAGTCTGATGTATTGCGGTGCACCAGCGGATGTAAGATATGATTCACAGTGCTGGTTTTCATTTCAGGAACCGGGATCCAGTAGCGCTCCCTTGCAAACGGATAGGTCGGAACACTGATCTTAAGCGGCTTGCGATCTCCGTATAGATCGTCCCAGGTGACCCGCTTTCCTTGAACCCATGCTTTCGCCATTTCCATCATTTCGCTGTCTTTTATCAAATGGTTATTCAGCGCATTTACCGATGTCGGCCCAGCCGCCTCCTGATTCTCCTTGGCTTGTCCGGTCCAGCAGCCCTCGATCTCTTCTTCTCCATTGGCAAACGCCCGAAGTTTAGCCGTTAAATCTTTTATGTCTTTTACGATGAAGGCCGCACGCTCCTCCATTTCAACCCGCCCTGCCTGCATGGTATAAGCTAACGCTAAAAGATTGACGTCCTCGCTAAGAAAATCAAGAAGTTTAAGAGCGTAAGCCTGCAGACGATCTTTGTTTCTCGCAGACAAAGGTATCACTATTTCTTCATTTTTCGTTAAAATCGTCTCTGAATGGCTCTCTGCCGGAATATATTCTTCCAAAATAAGATGCGCATTTGATCCTGAAGCGCCAAACGAACTTAAACCGGCACGGCGGGGATATGTGACGTCCACCCCGTTTTCTGTAAAAGATGGCTGCTCCCATTCCTTTGTTTCATGCTGGACAAAAAATGGGGTTTGATCAAGCTTCAAATAAGGATTCAGCTCTTCTGAATGTAATGAGGGCACCAAGGTTTTATGATGCAGCTGCAGGACAGTCTTCGTTAAGCCGCTAATGCCGGCTGCAGCTTCAGCATGGCCAATATTTGATTTCACAGAACCGATTGAACAGAATTGCTTGTCCTGCGTATTGCGGCTGAAAGCTTTTACTAACCCCTGTATTTCAATCGGATCTCCCAATGAGGTGCCAGTGCCATGGGCTTCAACATAGCTGATGGTGCGCGGATCAATTCCTGTTTTTTCTAGACATGCTTCGATTACATCAGCTTGAGCTACCGGGCTCGGTACTGTAATCCCGCTTACTTTCCCTACATGATTTATCGCACTGCCTTTGATGACAGCATAGATTCGGTCACCGTCCTGTTCAGCTTTTCGCAGCGGTTTTAGCAATACTGTGCCGACACCTTCTCCAGATACGTAGCCATCCCCGCCTTTGCCGAAAGTATGGCAATAGCCGTCACTTGAGTGCATCCCTACACTGCCATAGCTGATATATTTAGCCGGATGCAGTGACAAATTGACGCCTCCGGCAAGCGCGGCCTCGCATTCTCCATTCCGGATGCTCTCTATTGCCAGATGAACCGCAGTTAATGAGGAAGAGCAGACCGTGTCCACCGCCATGCTTGGGCCGTGGAAATTACAATAGTAAGAGACCCTGTTGGCGATTTGCGCATAATTCAGCGATAAAGGAAATGGATTGTGTTCTGATAGAGCTTCAGCTCCTATAAGGGAATAGTCCTTATGCATAACGCCGGCAAACACACCGACATGCTGTCTTTTATTTTCTCCCTGCGGTGAAGCAATTGTCTCTGGTGTATAACCCGCATCTTCAATAGCTTCCCAGCACGTCTCTAAAAATAACCGTTCCTGAGGGTCCATCATTTCCGCTTCACGCGGAGAGATTCTGAAAAATTGAGGATCAAAACAATCAGCATCCTCGATAAACCCGCCCCATTTTGACAATGGCTTGCCCGAAGGTGAATCCAGTCCATTGTTTTCTTTCCATTCCCAGCGTGAGTTTGGAATCTCTGTGATGCAGTCGGTACCCGCTTTAAGCTGTTCCCAAAATTCCTGTATATTTTTCGCCTTAGGATAGCGTCCCGCCATTCCGATAATGGCTATGTCCTCCCCGATCTCTGGTGAAGAGGTAACACCATCAATTGGTAAAGGAGATTGGCGGACAGCATCGTCCGCCTCTCCAATTGAATAGTGATCAGCAAGATGAGCAGCTAGTTCTGCAATTGTTGTAAATTCAAACAGCAGTGTCGGAGCAAGATCCGCTCCAACCTTATCTCCAATTTCCTGAACCACGGTAAGCAATGACGGAGAATCCAGACCAAGCTCATAGTACCCAGCGTGGATATCCATTTGTTCTGCCGGCCTTTCAAGCTGCTTAGCAAGCAGCTGACGCAAATACATTTCAAATGCGGGATAGTCCCGACTGATGTTCTGAGAGATAGCAGCTCTTTCTTCTTGAATTTCTTGTGCGGAATGAAAGTCTGACATATTCCGTACAGACTTGCCTGCAAATTGTTTCAGCTCGGCCACTTTTTGTCCTGCTGAATTAAAATATTCAATCGTCATATAAATGAGCTCTTTCTTTTGGCGCACAGATGAGGAGAAGATCCGTGCTGTACATCCTTTTTGCAATCGTTCTGAAGCAGAAAACGATTCATAATACAATGGCAGGTACATCGTTTGATCTGGGAGCAGGCAGCTTGACCCTATGCCGCTCCCGTCAATAAGCGTCGGATGAAACAGAAAAGCTTCAGAATGGCGCAGGGCTTCCTGTCCAACTGCTAAATCAATTAAAGCACCCTCTTTGGTTTCATAAATCTGTCCTTCCGCCTTCATCATGCCGGTATGCACTAACTCTTGAGAGCGGCATTGTTCATATATTTCATCTAAATTCAGAATCCTGTCAGCTGTATTTTTCCAATGATTAAGGTCTATTGATTCGGCAAAAGAAGCTTGCTCTTTACGATGCATGTCAGCAGTCACATATTGTCTCTTGTCAGATAGCGACTCTCCATGCTGTTTTTGTCCGTCGATGATGATGGACCATGTCCCTTCCTTTCTTTCAGACACGTGAATGGTCAGGGCAATGTCATATGACTCATCTGCGATCAAAGGGTAAAAAATGGTCAGGTTTTTTAATTCAAGCTCTTGGTATGCATAACCATGTTCCTGGAATACTTGGTAGATTAAATCTATATAAGCAAGGCCGGGTAATAACGCTTGTCCATATACCTTGTGGTTGGACATGATTGGATTATTTAATGAAATATGCAGTTGTTCAGTTATCATTTTCCCACTCCTCTCTTATTTGAAAGTTTTCCAAAACATATCTTTAGAAGCCCCTGTGTCTGAATGCACTTTTTCCTGCACGTTTTGAGCTGATGGTTTGATTAAAACGGGCTGCCTATTTAATTCCGGCAAAGGCAGAGGTTTTCTTCTAATTGGACGAGCAACCGATTCATTCCAGGCTTCTATAATGAGATGGGCGTTCGTTCCGCCATCTGCAAAACAATTAATTGCCGCAGCCGGCGTTGTCTCCTTCCACTCGGCTTGCGATCTGCTGAAATACAAATCTGTCTTTTCTATATCAAAATACGGCATATTTTCATTACCTGACAGGAATGGAACCAATTGTCTATTCTTCAGCATTAAAGCTACTTTAATCAGGCTCGCAATCCCCTCTGCACATAATGGATGGCCGATGTTAGGTTTCACCGATCCCAGCCCTAACGGAGCATTTGATTCAGAACGGTAAATGGACTGGATTGCCTTTAATTCAAGTAAATCTGTTACTGCCGACCCCGATCCGTTCGCTTCGAGATAGCTGATCTCTTCAGTCTTTTTGCCGCTTTTTTCAAGCGCTGACAGCATGACGTCCTTTTGTGCCTCGAGATTCGGAGATGATGGGCCAGCCGTTCTTCCATCATTATTAATTGCTGCAGCCTTAATGACTGCATATATGGAATCTCCGTCTTCAAGCGCTTGGCTGACGGTTTTGACGAGAACCATGCCCACGCCTTCTCCTAAAATGACACCGTCTGCCCGCTTATCAAAAATATGGAATGACGGTTTGTCACATAAAAGTCCGCGCTCATAAAACATTCGATGCGCATCAGCATCAAGCAAACTGACGCCGCCTACAACCGCTGCCTCAATATCTCCGCTTCGCAGAGCCTGAATGGCCATATTCAGCCCCACCAGCGCAGAGGAACAAGCTGTATCCAGGACAATACTCGGTCCCTTCAAGTCAAAAAATTGTGAAATGTTAGCTGCTAAATAGTTTTGTCCGCCAGCGACTATCGGATTTCTTGCTTTTGAAAGACTGACCGGATCAGGCTTGTGCTGGCTGCGGCCTCCTATATAAACACCAGCCCTCATGCCTTTCACTTCTTTCTCTGTATAACCGGCGTGATACCACAGCTTCAAGCTTTCCTCCAATACAGCCAAAGCTTGAGGGTCCATCGCTCTGACATCGTTTTCGGACATCATGAAGAAATCATGATCAAATTGGTTCATTTCATCAATGAGGCCCGCGTAATTTGAGCTGGAGTTCCCGAATCGTTCAGGCGGAACAGGCACAATCGCAGACCGTCCATCACGTATTAGTTCCCAGTATTCCTCTAGGGTTTCTGCTCCTGGGAACCTGCAACTAAGACCGATGATAGCGATGTCCTCAGCAAGAAGTGCCGTTTTTTCATGGCTTATCTGTTGCGGCCGCTGTTCTGGCACCAGCTTCTGTTTCATTGCTGATTGCGGCTTGAGAGGTGTCTGTTTCTCAGGAACAGATGGCTGTAAAACAGCTGATATGTCATATTTCGAAATGAGCCAGTGTGCAAAGGATTCTATTGTCGGGTATTCAAACAAAATTGACGGATCAATATCTCCATTTAATTGTTGGTTCATCTGCTGTACCAGCTGGGCCAATATAATCGAGTCGATTCCGTATTCTTGGAAAGGTTCATCCGTTTCAAAGTCTTCTGCAGCTATTTTCAGTTCATCTGAAAAAAGAGTTACGAGCCAGTCGACTGTTTCAGGGAACAGGTTGCGAGTGCCGGTTTGCTCTTTCGTCTCAGGATGCGAGAGAGCTTCGACAGGCAGTGACGGCTTCATTAGCTTATCCGGCTTCCAAACGTTTGTATCTGGTACTGCCGGCAGCACGACAGCATACTGTCTGTCTGATAGAATCTGGTCAAGCAGCTGTAATCCCTCGTCGTTTGTCAAACTGATCAATCCAGTTTGTTCTAAAGCTTTGCTTCGAACCTCGCCTAAACCGGTCTCCTTCCAGTTAGGCCACTGAATGCTTACAATGGGACATTTATCTTGATGAGCCTCCGCAAAATAATCCATAAAAGCATTTGCCATCGCGTAATCAGCTTGTCCCGCTGCTAGTGCAGGGATGGCCGCTGATACTGATGAAAACAAGGTGAAAAACGCCAATGGTTCATCTTGAAGCAGGTCAAACAACGTTTGCAGACCTTCGACTTTCGGTTCAAGCACCTGTTCGATCTCTTCTAGTGATTTTCTGATAAAAGCCGGGTTTTGTTTGTTCACCATCCCGGCACAATGGATGACTCCGCCAATCGCCCCCATTGTTTCGTGTATTGTCTTCAGGCTCTGTTCGACAGCAACCCTGTCTGTCAGATCCAGAGACAGCACCTGAACTTGCGCACCCATGTCTTCTAGCTCTTGAACGGCTTTTATTTTCTCGGCAAGAGAGGCCATTTTTACCGAATTCCACTGGTCACGCGGCGGAAGCTCTTCACGACCGATAAGGACCAGCCGCTTAACGCCGTATGTTTTCACAAAATGCCGCGCACACAGCAAGCCGAGACCTCTTGTCCCGCCTGTAATAAGCAGGACTTTGTCTGTTGAAAACAATACTTGCTTATGACTAAGAGCGGCTTCTGCTGGCTGCTCTGCCAAATATGCGCGATATCGCTGTCCGTTTCGATAACAGACTTCTGCTTCTGTGCTCTTGGCATAAAACTCCGCTGCAATCAGTCCGGCCAGCTCCTCATGAGAGGCTTCGCATTCCATATCTGCATGTCTTGAAGTAAGGTGGCTGTACTCGCTTTGAAGCATGCGGTATAAACCGGCCCGCGAAGCACCAGACAAATGAACAGCGTCATTTGCATAGGCCTCCAGCCCCTTTGTTACACCCAAGATCGTCAAATGATGCTTGCTTGTACGTCCTTGCTCAATCAGCTTTTGGAGCCAGTTTATCCAGCCCATAGAATGCTCATGGCTCATTCCGCACCCGATCAGATCGATTGCTCCAGCAACGTGTTCATTGTCAGCAGCAGATACCCGATCCAGCTCTTGGCTGTCAAATATACGGTAATTCGAGAAATACGTCGAAAGCTCTTCCGCTAATGCCATTGTCTCCTCATTTGCCAAAATCGCGACGATTTGATTCGTCATTTTGGCCGGTTCAATCGGACAAGGCTGCCACTGTTTACGCAGAAAGCAGCGCTTTGGCATCAGTTCGGATTGAGGCAGAGCTGTAGCAATGGTTTCGGGTTCACCTTCTTGAGTTGGCAGCCAGTAATACTCTTCCGCGAACGGATAAGCAGGCAGGCTGATTCGGCGAGGCGTGTATTCTCCATAAAGCTCATTCCAATCTATCTGCAGCCCTTTCACCCATAGCTCTGCTACTTTCTCCAGCCTTTTTTTCTCTATCCATGTTTGCAGCAATGCTTTGGCATCATGATCCGTTTCAAACAGCTTGATTTCGCTCTTCTTCGTTTTCACGTGAGCAGCAAATATGCTGCCGTTCGGCATTTCAGCCAAATAATCATCTAAAGCTTTGATCAGCATTTCTCTCGAATCCGCCAAAAACGCCATGCGATAATCCATTGCTTCCCGGCCCGTCTGAAGTGTGTATGCCATATCCTCCAGATCGATATCTTCATTGGAAGTTACGAAATCTTTCATTGCTTCCGCATAGGCCTTCAATTGCTTCTCTTTTTTCGCTGAGAGTACAAATAATGCTGAGCGGTGCTGCTTTGTTAATCGATCGTTCCTCTTGTCAGGCTGATATTCCTCTATCACAATATGGGCATTCGTTCCGCTATATCCGAAGGAGCTTACACATGCTCTCCGCGGTTTTCCATCAGCCGTTTCCCAAGGCTTAAGCTCCGTATTTACGTATAAAGGAGAATGCTCAAATTCAAAATGCTCATTCGGTGTCGTGAAGTTCAATGTCGGCACAAGTGTTTTATGATTCATGCACAATAACACTTTTTGAACCCCGGCTACTCCTGCCGCCGCGGATGTATGACCAATATTGCTTTTGACGGAACCGATTGCGCAAAACTGCTTTTTGTCTGTTTTTTCTTGAAATACGGTGGACAGAGCTTCTAATTCAATTGGATCGCCTTGTTTTGTTCCTGTGCCGTGCATCTCGACATAACTGATACTCTCAGGATGTATGCCGTATGTTTCATATATGTCTCTTTCCAGATCCATTTGGCTTTTTGCACTCGGTGCCGTGATTCCGTTTGTTTTCCCGTCCTGATTAATACCCGAGCCAATGATAATGCCATAAATATGGTCACGGTCCGCTTCTGCATCTTTCAGCCTTTTCAGAACCAGCGCACCCGCACCCTCGCCGGGCACAAAACCATTCGCGCTATTGTCAAATGCTTTACATTGTCCATCAGGTGAAAGCATGCCGGCCTCACACATACTCATGTAAGATTCCGGCGTCAGGTATAAGCTGACCCCGCCGACCAGCGCCATATCAATTTCTTTGTTTATAAGTGCCTGGCGCGCTAAATGTGTGCCGACCAATGAAGATGAACATGCGGTATCAATAGGAATCGCTGGCCCTTTTAAATTAAGAAAATACGGAATACGCGCCGCAGCGATCGCAAAGCTGTTCCCGGTAGCATTTGCTCTTGCCTGCCGGTTCAGCATAACTCCATATTCATTGCTCATAATCCCAAGATAAACGCCGCATTTTTTCTCATTTAATGTTCGGGCATTATATCCGGCATCCTCAAAGGCTTTATAGCCTTCCTGCAAAAAGATTCGATGCTGCGGGTCCATCAGTTCCGCTTCTGATGGCGGAATATTAAAAAACAATGGATCAAAATGTTCAATATCATCCAGCATCCCCATTGATTTGCAGTAGACTTTCCCTTTTTTGTTGAGGACAGGATCATAGTATTTGTCTACATCCCACCGTGATGTTGGAATGTCCCGAATGGCATTTCTCGCATGAACCAGGTTATCCCAGTACTCTCTTACATTACGAGCGCCCGGGTATCTTCCCGACATCCCGACAATCGCTATCGCATCCTCCGGGCGGTCTTGATGAACAGGAACCGTTTTCTTCACATGTTCTTTCTTTATTGGATGTTGAACAGGCTGAAGGGGCCGTTCTGCCGGCTTTGGATTAGATGATGCTGCTGGCTTTTGCTGGGCTGCTTCGAAAGAGTCAGTATGCTCTATCTTTCTATCAAGATGAGTTCCAAGCTCGGACTTTAGCATTTCGGCAAAATCACGTATCGTTGGATAATCATATACTCTGGTTACCGTAAAAGACGTTCCGTATTGCTTGTTCACCGCTTTTATCCATTCGAGTCCGGTAATCGAGTCCATTCCGATATCTATGAACGCTTCGTCAATATCCACCTCGTATGGCTCCATGTATAACACGTCTGCTATGCTTTCCCTCAAGTTTTCATGCAGCGTTTCAATTGCTACAGTATATTGTCTTGATGCAGATATTTCTGCCGCTGCATATTGAATCGTTTCTTCAGCTTCCTCTTGCACTGGCTGATGATGTTCTAACGGCTGTAGAGATATATTAGCCGGTTTAGCAGCAGGTACTTCTGTTTTTTGTCTGATCGGCGTGTACGTCTCCGTTTGTTTTTTCTCCCCAGCTTGTGTGCTTAACTCGTGTGCTAAGTAAACAGCGAAATCACGTGTTGTCGGATAATCATATACCTTTGTGACATTTAGTGATGTGCCATACTGTTTATTTATTGCTTTTATCCATTCGAGCCCGGTAATCGAGTCCATACCGATATCTATGAATGCTTCGTCTGGATCAATCTCTTTTTGGTCCATGTACAGCACTTCCGCTAAGCCCGCTGTCAGTTCATCGCACAAGGCTTCCGCCGTGATCGTCTCTGTTTCTGTATCTGATGGAACCAGAGATGCTGTCCGCTCCAAACGATCCTGATTGGTCATTAAAGGCTGTAACGTAATATTGGCAGGCTTGCCGCTGGCTTCTCTGTCTACAGACGGCTTTGGAATGACGGGCTGTACTGGAGCGAATGGCTCCTCCGTTCTTTTTTCCTCAGCCTTTGCATGTACGTCTATCCAATAGCGATCTCTTGAGAAAGGATAGGCAGGTAAACTGATGCGCCGCGGTTTTTGATCCTGATATAGCGTGCTCCAGTCGATTCGCAAACCTCTTACCCATAGGTCTAAAACCTTCGCATATTTGCCTTTTTGCAGCCAT
Organism: Bacillus sp. LJBS17; assembly: GCF_019334685.1. Taxonomy (NCBI): domain Bacteria; kingdom Bacillati; phylum Bacillota; class Bacilli; order Caryophanales; family Bacillaceae; genus Bacillus; species Bacillus sp. LJBS17. The sequence continues at coordinate 1,796,373 of NZ_CP079759.1, read as the reverse complement.
GCCTCAATTGTTTTTGACATATCCTCATCAGCAGCAAAAGCAGCAATGGCTTCTTTGTCGCGCTTTACTTGTCCGCGATAGACATATTCACGATTTTCTGTTCCGGAGATACATTCATTCAGCTTTTCTTCAAGCTCCCGCATCGATTCCGCAACGAACGCCAGCCGTTCGTTCATCGCTTCCCGTCCGACTTGAAGCGTATAGGCAATTCGGTGTAAATCTGCTTCAACATATGTTTGTTCACGAATGGCATGCAGCAATTGCTCCGCGCGTTTCTGAAGTCTTTCCTCATTTTTTGCTGAGAGCACAATGACAGCCGGCTGTTTCCTCGCTGGTAAACGTTCCTCCACAGGTTCCGGAGCATACTCTTCTATTAAAATATGGGCGTTCACACCCCCGGCACCAAATGAAGAGACTCCTGCGATTCTCGGTAATTCGATGTCTTTGCCATTGACACTGATGATCGGCCTCTTCCACTCTTCTAGCTCTTGCTGTACTTTAAACGGCGAGTTAAGGAAATCAATATTCGGGTTCAGCACGTTTGAATGCAGGGAAGGCGCAAGCTGCCTGTATTTCATTTGGAGCAATACCTTCGTTACTCCTGCGATACCTGCCGCACTCTCACAGTGCCCGATATTTGATTTGGCTGACCCTATTGCACAAAATTGTTTGTCATCGGTTTCTTGCGTAAACACTTTGGACAGCCCTGTGATTTCAATAGGATCACCGAGAGAGGTTCCCGTGCCGTGGGCTTCGATGTAACTGACTGTCCGCGGATCAACCTTCGCTTCCACAAACGCCTTTTTGATGACATCTGCTTGGGCATTCGGATTGGGCACTGAGTATCCGTTTGTTTTTCCCCCGTGGTTAATGGCAGTCCCCTTAATGATTCCATAAATGTGATCACCATCTTCAACTGCTTTAGACAATGGCTTCAGAAGCACTGCTCCAACGCCTTCCCCCGGCACATAGCCGTCTCCGCCCTGTCCGAAGCTTTCACACCGGCCTTTGCTGGACATAAATTTGTTCTGCCCGAGCATCAAATATTTATTTGGATGGATTGACACATTCACGCCGCCCGCGAATGCCGCCTCACACTCTCCGCGCTGCAGGCTTTGGCAGGCCAAGTGGATAGCCGTTAAAGAAGAAGAACACATGGTGTCTAACGCAATACTCGGTCCGTGAAAATCAAAATAATAAGATACCCGGTTTGCGATGGATGATGGATTTCCCGTTAAAGCCAGAGACCTTCCCCGCACCTGCTCTTGTGCCCCGTACAGCTGATATTCTTCGTACATGACACCGACGTAAACACCGACGCTTCCGCCAAGCTCAGCATCACGCTTACGGCCGAGGTGCTCTCTTGTATAGCCTGCGTCTTCCATCGTTTCATACACGCACTGCAAAAATAAACGCTCTTGCGGGTCCATTAATTTTGCCTCACGCGGCGATATATGGAAAAACTGCGGATCAAACTTGTCTACATCCTTCAAGAAGCCTCCCCACTTGCTGTAGGTTTTTCCAGGCTTGTCTTTATCTTCATCATAATAAAGACTGTGATCCCAGCGGTCTGCAGGAATTTCAGTAATACAGTCTCGACCGTCTCTCAGGTTTTCCCACAATTCATCAATGTTGTCTGCCTGCGGATAGCGACCTGAGATACCGATGATCGCGATTTCTTCCGTTTCCTTTTCTCTTAACTGCTTCTGCTCTTTATCTTGTAAAGGAAGAAATCCAGACTTTCTTGGGGTAACTGGTATTTCTTGTTTTTCAGGTTCTAATTTTCTTTCAACAGAAGGTTTTCCTGTTTCAATTCCCAAGATGTCCAGCAGGTTTTCTCTGCGGGAATCAATAAAATACCGTGTTAATGAGCGAATATCCTGATATTCAAAGAACAGCGTCTTGGACAAAGAACCGAATACTTTTTCTAATTGACCTGTTATATGCATGATCATGATAGAATCGATCCCGTAATCCTCGAGAGGAGCTTCAGCATCAATCTGGCCGGCTGGCAGCTTAATCACCGAAGAAAGCACCTGTTTAAAATAGTTCTCCGTTTTTTCTCTTAGTATCTCTTCATCAATTTCCCCGATCATGTCTGCTTTTTCTGCCTCCTGATTGAGACTGCTTTTTTTGATATTGTGAGATTTGCCTTTGCCATGTCCCGTTTCATGTAAAAATGCACGAATCCGATCAGTAACACCGGAAGCAACTAATACTTGCGGGTTTCCTGACGTCCAGCCATGATATAGCGCCTGAATCCCACGATCTGTTTCCATGGCCACCATGCCTGTTTCTCTTTTCAGCATCCTTGCAGTTTCCGCATCAATTTGCATGCCCCCGTCTTTCCACAGCGGCCAGCACACTGAAAGAGTTTTTCCGTAACGCTTGTGCAGCTCTGCTTGGCCATTTCGATATTCGCTGAATGCATTCATAAATGCATTGGCCATTGCGTAATCAGCCTGTCCCGCGCTTCCTACTGCTCCGGCACCTGAGGAAAAAAGGATAAAGAAATCGAGCGGAATATCTTTCGTTGCTTCGTCAAGGTGAACCAGTCCTGTGACCTTTGGAGCAAGAACGGTTTGAACCTCTTCTTTCTTTTTCTTCATAATGAAATTATCTTTTATTAAACCGGCGCTATGAATGATGCCATCTAAGTCTCCGTAAACGTTTTGGGTTTCTTTTAATAAGGCATCAACCGCTTGTTTGTCAGCCAGATCAGCTTGTCTGTAAATCACTTGGATGCCAAGTTTCTGTAAGGCTTGAAGCTTCTTCTTCTTCCTTTCATCAAGCGGAGAGCGTCCTGTCAGGATCACAACCGCGTCATTCGTTTGGTTCGCAATTTCAGTTGCAAAGATGAATCCAAGACCGCCTGCACCGCCTGTGATCAGATACACGCCTTTATCCTTCCATGGCATGTCAGCTCTTAGGTGCTCACCAGACACTTCTTTCCACTTGCTTACAAATCGCTTCCCTTGCCAGTGGCGGATATGCGTGTCACGCGGATAGCGTCTGTTTTCCTCCAATATTTCGAATAGGTCACCAGCTGACATCCCGGTCTCTATTTCGATCAACTGTCCTGTCAGTTTTGGATTTTCCAATTCAGCCGTTTTGAGCAATCCAGTTAAGCCGCTTAATAGCTGAGGCTCGTCCAACGCAGGCACCGCCACTTGAATGAATGTATGTCCCCCTGTTTTTGAGTGCATTAGCTGTTTGATTTCTTCAAATAACTGTATGGCATAACCTTCAAACCGTTCATCAATTGTCTCTGTATCATGCTGCAGAACTGTACAGTCAAGATGATTTTGGAGGCTTTCCATTTGTTCTCCAACATCACAGACAACGACTTTATGCGTGTCGTACTCTATGAGCTCTTGCCTCTCTGCAGCACGTTCTTCCCAAATATGTTCGAACAGTAGCGTGTCAGTCGCTTCAGAAGGACCTTCTTGATCTGTTTCTAACACTCTTGCAGAATAGCCCGTCAATCGCACGCAAACCTGCCCCTCTTCATTGCATAAATCGATATCAAGCTTCTGCATACGATCCCCAGCTGTACTGCCCTCGCTATATGTGATCCGCGCCCACATAGATGCCTCGCAGCCTTTGAAGATGTGGACATCCTGTATGGCAAAAGGCAGCATTGCCTTTCTGTCTTCTAAACTCGCAGCTCCTCCCAGCCTCAAACCGATAGATGCTTGAAATGCCGAATCTATCATGCTCGGATGCAGAATATAATGGTCTTCTGTATCAGAGATTACAGGAGGCATCGTCAATTTCACTAGAACTCCGTTTTCGCCTGCATATAGGCTGTCGATCGCTCTGTGGCTGTCACCATAATGAATACCCATTTCTGTATAAGCCTCGTAGCAATCAAAAGGTGACAGCGTCCGGCCATTATAGCTTGCCTTCAATTCTTCAATGTTGATAACCGGATTTTCACCAGCCTCACAAAGCACTGCACTCCCTTGCCCATATACAATCGGCGACTCCTCTGCGCTTTCAGGGTCCCGGCAGATTTCAAATGTAATCTCACCATTTTCCTCAGGATATAGACGTACATCTATATCTTTCTGCTGTTCCGTGACGGCGAACGGCCGGACCCAGACGATATTCCGGAGCCGGAATCCTGTCGGGAACTGATCCGCAGCTGCCCTTTCCACAGCTGCCCGAACCATCTCCAATAAAGCTGCGCCAGGTAAAACGTGTTCGCCCTTTATGACATGATCCTTCAAGAAAAATTCACGTCCTGTAAACGCTGAACGGAAGCGGACACCCGATATGTCGGACACATTTTGATGCAGGAGAGGATGCAGGATGTGTCGCTCCTCCTTTAAACGATCAGTCTTTTTCTCCGCTTTCGGCACCCAATAACGCACCCTCTCAAATGGGTAAGTCGGCAGGCTGATCCGCTTTGGTTTGTTTCCGTCGTAAAGCAACTTCCAGTCAACCCCAGATCCGTTCGCCCACTGCTCCGCAATTTGATCGAGTTTTCTTTGCTCCAGCAATTTATGTACCGATTCGGCGGGACGCGATGGTTCGCTTCCTCTTGACACGCGGCCCTTCCAGCAATGCTGAATGGTTTTTTGTCCTTCTATAAAAGCCTTCAATTGGTCGCTTAATTCTTGAATTCCGGATGCTAAGAAAGAAACCCGTTCTTCCATTGGTTCACGGCCTACCTGCAATGTATACGCCAAATCTTTAATCTGAATCCCATCATGAAGAAAATCCAAGAGACGTTTTACATATACACGAAGACGTTCTTGATTACGGGCAGAAAGCGGAATAACTGCGGATATGTCAGAATCTGAGGACAAAGAAACGTCCTGCTCCGCTGCTTGAGGAATATATTCCTCAAGGATAATATGTGCGTTTGAACCAGTTGCTCCGAAGGAACTGATACCAGCCCGCCGCGGATAAGGGACCTCTTCCCCATTCTCCTTGATAACAGGCTGCTTCCACGTTTCTGTTTTATGCTGTACATAAAATGGAGACTTTTCAAAATCAACGTAAGGATTCAGTTCTTCCGAATGCAAAGAAGGCACAAGTTTTTGATGGTGAAGCTGAAGGACAACCTTGCTTAAACCGCTGATCCCCGCGGCGGATTCGGCGTGCCCAATGTTTGACTTTACAGAACCGATTGAACAGAACTGCCGATCCTGCGTATATTGGCGGAACGCTTTGACTAATCCCTGTATTTCGATAGGGTCTCCTAAGGACGTGCCGGTACCATGGGCTTCCACATAACTGATCGTCCGCGGATCGATTCCCGTTTTCTCCAAGCATGTCTCAATCAGATCAGCTTGAGAAACAGGGCTCGGCACTGAAATGCCGCTTACAGTGCCCACATGATTCACAGCACTTCCTTTAATAACTGCATAAATGCGATCTCCGTCTTCCTCCGCCTGGCGCAGAGGCTTTAATAAAACCGCGCCTATACCCTCGGCAGGCACATAACCGTCTCCATCCTTTCCAAACGTACGGCAGTGTCCGTCAGTGGAAAACATATCCCAGACCCCGTATGTCATATATTTATTCGGGTGCAAAGACAGGTTCACTCCGCCTGCTAACGCAACATCGCACTCACCGTGACGTATGCTTTCCAACGCCAAATGCACTGCGGTCAAAGAGGATGAACATACCGTATCGACAGCCATACTCGGACCGTGGAAATTACAAAAGTAAGAAACACGGTTGGCGATTTGCGCATAGTTGAGCGAAAGAGGAAACACATTTTCTGCTGATGCTTCTTCAGCTCCGACTAATGTATAATCCTTGTGCATGACACCGGCAAAAACTCCTACATGCTGCCTTTTATTTCGTCCTTTAGGCTTGGCCAACGTCTTTGGCGTATAGCCCGCATCTTCAATAGTTTCCCAGCATGTTTCTAAAAACAGCCGCTCTTGAGGGTCCATTGTCTCCGCTTCTCTTGGCGTGATTCTGAAAAATTGAGGATCGAAGCAGTCGGGATCATCAATAAATCCTCCCCATTTGGAAATGTCCTTACCCGAAGGAGATGTGATTCCTTCAAGTCGCTGCCAATCCCAGCGCGACTCAGGAATCTCGCTAACGCAGTCCTTCCCCTCTTTCAGATTGTTCCAAAATTCATGAATATTGGCTGCCTTCGGATACCTGCCCGCCAAGCCGATAATCGCAATATCGTCTGCTGCCTCAATAGGTGCAGGACGAGAAGCTTCAACAGTCTTATGGTCGTTTATGCTGTCGGAAACCCGTGCTCTTTCATTCTGGCCAAGAGAACCAGCGGCACAAAAATGCTCAGCATATTCCTCGGCAAGAAACGCTGACAGCTCCGCTATGGTGGTATGCTCAAACAGAAGAGTCGGCGAAAGACTCTCACCGATCTTATCACTGATCGTTTCTACCACCTCAAGCAAGCCCGATGAATTCAGCCCCATTTGGTAATAACCGACATGTTTTTCAACTTGTTCTACCGGCTTATTGATTTTCTCTGCGATTAATTGACTTACGAACTGTTCAGCCCCACTAAAGGAATTAACGGGAGAAGATACCATGTCAGCAGGTTTATCACGCTCAGCAGTGTCCGCTCTTGTCATCTGTGTCTTCGGTGCATCTTGATGTTTTCCGCTAATCAGCTCCACTTCTCGCACCAATTTGCTTGTGAAGTTTTTCAATTCAGCCACTTTTTCTCCCGACGGATTAAAAAATTCAAGTGTTACATAAATCAGCTCTTTTTCCCGCCGGACGGAGGAGCGCTTAATTCTTGTCATGCAATCCGTTTGCAAAAGTGCAGAAGCTGAAAAGGATTCATAGAACAGAGGCAAATACAGCCTCTGTTCTCCTTTAAGCAAAGATGTGAGCAAATGATTGGCACCCACCCCGCTCCCGTCTATGAGAGTCGGGTGAAACATAAAGCCTTCTGCGTGAAGCATGGCTTCCGAACCGAGAGAAAGCTCAAGAAGGACGCCGTCTTCCTCTTCATAGATGCAGCCACTTGCTTTCATATATTCGCTGTGCACCAATTCCTGACGTCTGCATTGTTCATATACATCATCAAGCTGAACAACGTTCTGTGCAGATGCTTTGATTTGACTGAGATCCAGTGTTTCTTCAAATATGGCTGGGGAGTCTGCGTGCATGTCAGCCTTCATATAGAGCTTTTCTTCTGAAGCTTCTTTCCCATCACGTTTTTCAATTCCCTTGGCTGTGATTTGCCACTGTCCTTCTTTTTTCTCCGCGCATTGGATATTCAAAACAATTACTGCATCCTGTTCCGCCGTCAATGGCTGATAGATGGATAAATTCCGCAGCTGAAGCTCTGAGCAGGAGAAACCGTGTTCCCTGAATATCTGGTAGATTATATCGATATAAGCCAATCCCGGCAGGACATTTTGTCCGTAAACCACATGGTGATAAATAAACGGATTTTTTAACGATAATGTGAGTTGTTTCGTTATCTTTTTCACGTTAGACCTCCACCTCATAAGTATCCCATATGTTTGCCGCAGTCATTTTTGAAGTCTCCGCTTCCAGCTTTGGCTCGCCTGGCGAAAGCATTCGTTTCTTTAATTGAGGAGGCGATATTGGACTGCGCTTGATGGCGTGTTTTTCATCTTTTTCCCACGCCTCTACGATGACATGGGCATTCGTCCCCCCATCGGCAAAGCAGTTAATAGCCGCAGTAGGCTGCGAATCTGTCCATTTTTCCAGGGCTCGGCTGAACGTGATGTTCGCTTTCTGTTGATCGAAATGCGCCATCTCTTTTTCACCTGATAAAAATGGGACAAAGCGGCGCTCTTTCAGCATCAGCACAACCTTAATGAAGCTGGCGATCCCTTCAGCACATAGCGGATGCCCGATGTTCGGCTTGATTGAGCCAAGAGAAAGAGGCGATGAGTGCCCAGAACGGTACACTGATTGGATCGCTTTTAGCTCAAGGAGATCGGTTACGATTGAACCTGACCCGTTTGCCTCAAGGTAGCTGATGTCCTCTGGTTTTTTTCCGCTTTTGAAAAGCGCATCTTTCATGACTTCCTTTTGCGCCTCAAGATTAGGTGTTGCAGGCCCCGCCGTTCTTCCGTCGTTATTGACCGAGGCCGCTTTCACGACAGCATATATGGTATCTCCGTCTTCCAGTGCCTGTTTTACGGTTTTTAGCATAACCATTCCGACGCCTTCACCTAACACAACTCCGTCAGCACGCTCATCAAACACATGGAAGGATGAATGCTTGCTTAAAATGCCGCGCCGGTCAAACAGCCTGTGAGAGGCATCTGAGCTCAGCAAGCTGACACCGCCTACTATGGCGGATTGAATATCTCCGCCACGCAGCGCCTGAATGGCCATATTCATGCTGACCAGAGCTGACGAGCATGCGGTATCAACTACAACACTCGGGCCGCGGACATCAAAAAATTGTGAAAGATTAGCCGCTAAATAATTTTGGCCGACTGTCACGATCGGATTCTTGGCATGATCAAGGCTGTCTTCATCAGGTTTGTGCTGGCTTCTGCCTCCGATATAAACACCGACGGGCTTGCCCTTTATTTCCTCAGGTGTATAACCGGCGTGATACAAGAGTTTCAGACACTCTTCCAACACGAGCAGTGCTTGCGGATCCATCGCCCTTACGTCTTCTTCGTGAAGCAAAAAGAAATCAGGATCAAAATAGCTGACGCCATCAATCACGCCGGCATAATATGGCGTCTTACAGCCCCAACGCTCTGCCGGAATCGGGCCGATTGACGAACGCCCCTCGGATAGTAACGACCAATATGATTCCAATGTATCTGCTCCAGGGAATCGGCAAGAGAGTCCGACAACGGCAATACCTTCTGCATGAGAGTCCGGTGACAAAATCGCTGGCGCCTGAATCTGAGGTGTAAGAGCTCGGTCCTCCGCAGGAACAGATGCCTCCGCCTCTATTTTGTTCTCCAAAGGTGCTGATGCATTCGATATCCTACCTCCGAATAAAGCGGACAGCCTTTCGGAATAAGAACCGATCAGCCAATCTGCGAACCTTTGAATTGTCGGGTATTCATATAGAATCGATGGATCGAGCGCTGCCTCTAATTTGCGGTTTATACGCTGGAGCACCTGTGCCAAAATGATCGAATCCACGCCATAATCCTGAAACAACCCGTCAATCTCGAAGTCTTCACGATCTATTCTCAGCTCTTCGATAAACAGATCAACAAGCCAGGACTGTGTTTCAGATAATAATCCATCACTTTTGGAAACTTCATCGGCCTCTTCAATGTCTCTGGCTGGCGGGCTCTGTAAAGCAGCTTCCTGCAAACCGCCCTCATGCGGTTTCCTCCTCTTCATCAGCAGTTCCGGCTCCCAGTTTGTTTGATTCGCCATTGCAGGGAGAACAACCGGTCCGAACATTTTCGATACAATTTGATCTAGAAAACGTAAGCCTTCTGAATTCGTAATGCTCAACAAGCCGCTTTCCCGATACGCTTGATTTGTCACTTCACCCATACCGGTTTCTTTCCAGTTCGGCCACTGAACACTGATGATCGGCGCATGTTTCTGATGTGCTTCTGCAAAATAATCCATATAGCTATTGGCCATCGCATAGTCAGCTTGTCCCGCCGAAAGCTCCGGAATAATGGCTGAAACAGAAGAAAATAAGACAAAAAACTGTAAAGGCTCGTTACACACATGGCGATATAACGTTGTAAGACCTGACACCTTAGGTTCCATCACCCGCTGAATATCATCTGAAGTTTTTCGGATAAATGCCAGCGTATCCATATCCGTCAAACCTGCACAATGAATGACACCGCCAATCGGTCCTAATGTTCGCTTGATATGTTGCAGCGTTTGCTCAACCTGAGCTTCATCAGATAACGTCAGCGACAGCATCTCCACCTGTGCACCCTTCGCTTCCAGCTCCCGCACTGCCTGGATTTTCTGGGCAACTGATGTGTTCGAGGTGTCAAAACGAGTCCATTCCTCTCGCGGAGGAAGCTGTTCTCGTCCGGTCAGCACCAGTTTTTTCACCCCATAGCACTCTGCAAAATGACGGGCGCATAATAGTCCGATGCCTCGTGTGCCGCCTGTAATGAGAAGCACATGATCTTTCGGGAAGACCGCGCTCTGTTCCGTGGCCTTACCTGTTTCCGGATGAGCTTTTAAAAAAGCTTGATACCGTAAACCATCTCTGTAGCAAACCTCGGCATCATGAGAATCGGAATAAAACTCATCAGCGATCAACTTCGCGAGACGGCGATGATCAGTAACCTCCTCAGCATCCATATGCCTTGATATAAGATGGCTGTACTCGCATTGGAGCATTCGATACAACCCAGCCCGTGAGGCGCCAGCCATCCGGACAGATGTGTTTTGAAACGATTCGAGCCCCTTCGTCACACAAAGCAGCCTGAGCCCCTCTTTATGCCCGAATTCAACCAGTCTTTGCACCCATTCAATCCAATCCAGCCGGCCCTCATCATCCTTACCGCATCCGATGACATCCACTAGGCCGTCAAACTCTTTCCAATCAATGTCTGACTGATCATTTTCTATCCGGCTCACATCTATTAAGAGATGATTCGGAAAATACGAAGACACTTCTGCTGCTAAATCTGCTGTCTCTTGATTGCTCAGGATGGCAACAGTTCTTGTCCCCGGCACTGCTGAGCCAATTGGACTCAAACTCCATTGTTTCGTCAAAAAACATGCATCCCGATCTTCAATCGCATTAACCAGTTCTTTTTTGTCTCTTTCTGAATGTTCCTTTGCCGGCACCCAATAGTGATCCTTCGCAAACGGATATGAAGGGAGGCTGATCAGGCGTGGTTTGGTCTCTCTGTATAATGTGTTCCACTGGATTGAGACCCCTTTGACCCATAAATCAGCAAGTTTGGCGTATTTTCTTTTTCTGATCCAAGCATCAAGTGCCAACGCCATATCTTCATCTGCTGTAAATATAGTCTGGGTCTCTTTATTTCGATGAGACTGTCCCCGGAAAAATTCGTCTGTTTCTTCCTTACCGTCAACAAACGCCTGCAGTTTCTCTTCAAGTTCCTGCATCGTCCCCGCAACACACGCCAGACGCTCATCCATTTCCTCGCGCCCGACCTGCAGGGTGTAAGCGATGCGGTGCAAATCCTGATCTGTATATTTTTTATTGCGAATCGCCTCAAGCAATTGCGAAGCACGATCCATTAGCCTGCGTTTATTTTTAGCCGACAGCACAATCACGTTTGGCTGTTCTGTAGCCGTGTGTTCTGAATTGGCTTTTGGCATATATTCTTCAATCACAATATGCGCGTTTACTCCGCCAATCCCAAACGAACTGATTCCGGCACGGCGCGGAAGCTCGTTTCCGTCACGATCTGTGACAGACTTCCATTCCTGTTTTTCCTGAACGATGTAAAACGGACTGTCAGTCAGCTGAAGATAAGGGTTAAGCGTCTTGCAATGCAGGCTTTTCACTAACGTTTTATGCTTCATTTGCAAAAGCACTTTGATCAAACCGGAAATACCTGCTGCTAGCTCTAAATGACCGATATTGCTTTTAACTGAGCCGATGCCGCAACGGCGATCCGGAACATCCGGCTGGCTATCGCCTCTCATATTGGATAGTTCCTTGAACGCGGCTTTCAGCCCATTTATTTCAATCGGATCGCCCAATTCCGTCCCTGTTCCATGTGCTTCGATATATGTGACAGTGCTTGGATCTATGCCTGCTTGGCGATATGCACGCACCAACAAATCAGCTTGTGCTTTCGGATTAGGCGATGTCAGGGTATTGGCTCTTCCGCCGTGATTTTCCGCCGTCCCCCGAATAACGCCGTAAATATGATTTCCGTCGCGCTCGGCATCTTCCAGATTTTTCAACATGACCATTCCGACCCCTTCGCCTCTGACATAGCCATTCGCATCGGCGGAGAAGGTTTTACACCTGCCGTCTTTGCTGAGCATACCCGCCTTGCTGTAGCTAATATGCGCCTCCTCGGTTAAGATCGTATTCACGCCTCCAGCGATCGCCATCTCACAATCACCGTTTTGCATCGCAGTCACAGCACGGTGAATGGCTACAAGAGAACTGGAACAAGCCGTCTCTACTGGTTCGCTCGGACCATGAATATTTAAAAAATAACTCATTCTATTCGGGCCTACCGAAGGAATCATATGACCTGTAGCAGCATGGCCTTCAATTGGAAGATTCGCTCTATGGAATAGATCTTTATAACCGGTGTTTCCCGTACCGATAAAGATACCAGTCCCTGTACCCGAAAGGCTTTGCGGCGAGCAACCCGCATCTTCCAGTGCCTTCCACACGTATGTCATTAACAAGCGCTGCTGAGGGTCTACATAATCAGCTTCTCGCGGCGAAATACCAAAAAACAACGGATCAAACTCTGCGACACCATCAATAAACCCGCCCCATTTGATGTCGGTTTTATTGACGTCAGTGTCTGGGTTTCCATAATGCTCCCGCCAATCCCATCGATCTTTTGGAACTTCTGTGATGCTGTCTTTTCCTTCTTCTAGGTTTTTCCAAAATTCGTCTATATCCATAGCGCCAGGGAATCGGCCGCTGATGCCGACAATTGCAACCGGCTCAAAATCGGCAGCCTGCTTTTTGTTTCTTTCTGCTTTTGCAATAATAGGCTGTGTAAAGCGGCGCTTTCTACGTGATGTGATTTTCGGCGCTTCAGATGATTTTGTCTGTAACTCTTCCTGCCCCTCTGGTTTTTCTCGCTCCTGAACCAGGGTGTCCTCATGTTCAGCAGTCAAATACTCAGCCAGGCTTTGGATGCTTCCATATTCAAAGAAAATGGTCGGCGTTAGCTCCAACTGAAATTCTTCGTTGATCTTGTTTGTAAAGACCGTAAATGTAACGGAATCAAATCCGTATTCACTCAGCTCTGTATTGACATCAATATCTTCACTATTTACTTTTAAAATTGCACTGACCATGTTGCTTAATGATGCCTCTAGGCTGCTTAAACTGTGCACTAAGTTTGTTCTTTCATCTATGCCTTTAGCAGTAGTATCTTGATTCCATTCGCCCTGATACGCAGCAACTACATATTCAGCCAGGCTTTGGACGCTACCATATTCAAAGAAAATGGTCGGTGTTAGCTCCAACTGAAATTTTTCGTTGATCTTGTTTGTAAAGACAGTGAATGTAACTGAGTCGAATCCGTACTCACTCAGCTCTGTGTTGACATCGATATCGTCAGTGTTTACTTTCAAAATTGCGCCAACCATTTGGATTAAGGCTGCTTCCAATTTTCTAGTTTGTCCTTGATCCTGATCCGCCTTTCTCTGATCGTTCCGCTTGGCTTTCGATCCTGTGGAAAGCAGTTTTTGCTTCATTTTCTGAAGCTGTCCTTCCATCACAAAAACTTGCGGCTTATCAGATGCTATCCCCTGATAAAATGCTTTCAAGCCACTATCTGTCGGCATCGGGACCATTCCAGTCGTTTTCAGCATTCTCTTTTCATCTTCAGCGCCGACTTGCATACCGCCTTCTTCCCATAACGGCCAATTGAAGGAAATGGTGGAGCCGAATCTCTTTTTTGATGCCGCAAGAGAACGGCGGTATTCAGCAAATGCATCCATAAACGAATTGGCTGCCGCATAATCGGCTTGTCCAGCGTTTCCTAAACATCCCGAAACAGATGAGAAGAAAATGAAAAAGTCCAATGGGAAATCCTTGCTGCATTCGTCTACATGTAACAACCCGCTTACTTTTGGCTGCAATACTTCTTGAAACTCTTCATTCGTTTTATGAATGATGAAGTGATCTTTAATGCTGCCTGCACCGTGAATAATTCCATTGAGAGTGCCATATCTTTCTTTGATTTCCTCAAAAAGATGACGAACCGCATGCTGATCACTTACATCAGCCTCCCGATAGACAACCTCCGCTCCGATGCTTCGAAGAGCCTCCAGCTCGTTTTCCTTATCCTCACTTAAAACAGATCGTCCCGTCAGCACAATAGTAGACCGGCCAGTTCGATTGGCAATTTCCTTTGCAAACAGAAGGCCTAAGCTTCCTGCTCCGCCTGTGATTAGATAAACGCCTTCGTCTCTCCACGGCATGTGAAGCGTATCAGCTGAAGGAAGCACCATTTCCCTCCAGCCTTTCACAAAACGGTGTCCAGCCTCATATCGAATCTGTTTGTCAAATGGTCTCCGGCTGTCGTCTTTCAGCTTGAGGTGAAGGTCTATCATCTCTTCAGGTTTCTCAATTTCGATGACCTGAGCAGTCAGTTTGCTGAACTCTATTTCTGCTGTTTTAAACAGACCAGAAACGCCGGCAAACAATTGCTTCTCTTTTTCCAGCGGAACAATCGCTTGAATGATGATACGGCCTGCAGAAAGCTCACGGACCTTGCTTTGCAGGAGTTCAAAAATGTTCTGCGTGTAACATTGATAACGTTCATCAATATGTCCTTCAGCTTCATTCAGAGTAATCACACGGACATCTTTCATGTGGGAGGCAATGCTGTCTGTGACACTTCGTTCAGTTTCGAAGAGAACAATGATATGCTCCGTGTACGAAGGATCTTCGTCCTCTCGTTCTTCATTCGGTTTTTCCCACACCGGTTCAAGCATTAAGCGTTCGTGCCGTGATGAAGGCTTTGAAGGATGAACCTCTCCTTCTAATACTCTTGTTGAGAATCCTTTGATCCTGACACATACGCTTCCACTCTCGTCAATGACATCGATATCCGCTTTCTGGACACCCCCTCCGGAGCGGTCGCTGTCACTTAAGCGAGCATAAGCCCACATAGAAGACGAACAGCCTTTGATCACCTCAAGCTCTTCAAGCGCAAATGGCAAAATCAGCTTTTGATCCGCTAATTCCTGCATGATGCATATCGTTGCTGTCTGCAAGGCGGAGTCCATGATACTTGGGTGCAGCACAAACTGTTCATTCGTTCCAGAAACGATTTCCGGAAGCTGCAGCTGCGCCAAAACCTCTCTGTTTCCTATATTCACATTCTTAATTCCTTGAAAGGCCGGACCATGGAACATTCCTCTGCTTCTGCCTTCTTCGTAAAATTGATCAGGCGACATCTTTCCTATGCCGCAGCGGCGTGAAATTTCAGCGAGATGTGCGACCGGTGTTTCGGCGGCAGATGCCAGCTCCGCGCTGCCTTGACTATGAATAACAGGGTCGTCCCCGTCTTCCTGTGTACTATAAATGTCAAAGGTGATTTTTCCATCTTCTTCAGGAAAGAGACTGATATCCACTTGAGCTGAATGTCTGTCAACCACAACAGGCTGAACCCAGACTGTATGATTCAATCTGATTCTGACATCTTGGCCAATTTCACTTCCTGCCGCCTGGTTTATAGCCGCGTACGCCATTTCAAGGTACGCAACACCAGGAAGCACAGGCTTTCCTCTTACCACATGGTCTCTCAGGAAAAATTCGTCACCAGTGAAAACCGAACTGAATTTCTGTTCAGAAAAATCAGATGTATTCTGATGAAGCAATGGATGAATAGTGCCGATCCCTGTCTGATTTCCGGATATCTGCGCCACCGGTTTGCGGTCATCCTGCGACGGCCAGTATCGTTCCTTTGCAAATGGATAAGTCGGCAGACTCATTCTGTTTGGGCGCTCACCCTTGTAAAGCTGCATCCAATCTATATGTGCTCCCTTGCTCCACATTTCTGCAAGCTTGTTTACCTTTCCTTTGGCCATCCACTTACGTATGAGTTCAGCGCTGTCCTCATCCTCCGTCAGCCATGAAACCTCTCTGGCATTGTGCTTACTTCCTTGAAAACAGCCTTCAATCGCTGTTTTTCCATTGATAAAATCTGTGAGCCTCTGTTTTAACTCATTTATATGATCGGCAATAAAGACAACGCGATGCTCCATCGCTTCGCGCCCCACCTGAAGGGTATACGCAAAATCAGGCAGATGGCTGTTCTCAAGCCCTCTTCTTTCAAAATAGGCCAGAATGTCTTCGGCATACTCTTGCAGCCTCTCTTTATTTTTCGCCGAGATCGGGACGATGCAAGTCCCGTCTATCTTTCTCTTATTAGAATCCCTTTTGAATTGTTCAAAAATAGCATGGGTATTTGTCCCGCCAAGCCCGAACGAGCTAAGTGCAGCCCTGTGCGTTTTGATCTCACGGCTTAACGTTTTCTTTTGATCGACGACGTAAAAAGGAGAGCTGGCTAAGTCTGTATTTGGATTCGGCTCCTTATAATTGATACTCGGTGCAAGCTCTTGATGATAAAGACTCATCACGACTTTAATGCAGCCCGCAAGACCGGCGGCTGTATCTAAATGTCCGATATTAGTTTTCACCGACCCAATGCCGCAAAATTGCGTTTTATTTGTATATTGCCTGTAAACGTTTGTTAAAGCCGCCAGCTCGATCGGGTCCCCCAGCTTCGTTCCGGTTCCGTGTGCTTCTACATAGCAGATGGATTCAGGCTGTATCTTCGTTTGATTCATGACCTGTTGAACCACGTCAGCCTGGCCTTTAACGCTTGGAGCATAAAAGCCGACTTTGTCAGCGCCGTCGTTATTTACACCAATGCCTCTCAGCAAGGCATAGATATGATCCCCGTCCTTTACTGCATCAGCTGCTTTTTTCAGCAATACAACAGCAACGCCCTCACCGCCTATCATTCCGTCAGCTGAAGCGTCAAAAGCTTTAATATGTCCATCACTCGAAAAGTTCAGCCCCGGCTGATGCACATATCCGATATTTGACTCAGTATGCAGCGTTGCCCCGCCAACTAAAGCATAATCAGATTCACCCGACAGCAGGCTTTTATAGGCAGAATGCAATCCAATCAGAGATGATGAGCAGTTGGCATGAACGAAATAGCTTGGCCCTCTCAGCCCGAGCTTATGAGAAATCATTGTCGGAATCGTCCCGCTCTGTGCAAGCACCCACGAAACATAGCCGTCCGGCGTCTCCAGGCTCTCTGTTGTATCTGACGGTAACAGCGCGCGATAAGAATTATTGCTTGCCGACATAAAAACACTGGTTTGCGGAATCTGTCCCGCAGCATAACCGGCATCTTCTATTGCTTTCCATGAATGAGTCAGCAGCATCCGAAGCTGAGGGTCCATAAATTCAGCGTCTTTAGGAGAGATTTGAAAGAAGCTTGGATCAAATCTGTCTTTCCCCTCAATTGAAGCTTTAGCCGGGACATAGTCGGCATTCTCTGCTATCTCCTTTGAAATGCCAAAGCGCTGAAGCTCTTCTTTATTGAAAAACGCAATGCTTTCCTTGCCGTCTCTGAGGTTCTCCCAAAATTCATCATGATTTTTTGCCCCTGGAAATTCACACGATATGCCAATAATCGCCACACTATCGTCATAATAGTCCGGGAGATCACTCATCTCGGTAGACTGATCTTCTATATGAGCTGGCGGTTCTGTCGGCATATGGTCACTTGCATCGCCCATTCGCTGTTCAGTGATGTACTGGCTGATATTTTTAATGGTTGAATACTCAAACAGGTCTGTGACAGAAAACTCACAGGATAGTTCATGTTTGATACGATCAGCCACAGTGACCGCGAGAAGCGAATCCCCGCCCACATCGAAAAATCCGTCATCCCATTCAATATCACTCGTTTTCAGCACTTCCTGCCAAATGGTAAAAACAGTATCCTGAATGTTCTTAGGAGAGGTCTGCCTTTGCTTTAGCTGCTCCCCTGATAAATCGATATTCTTAAGGCTGTTTCTATCTATCTTTCCGTTCGGAGTTAACGGCATATGATCAAGCTGAATAAAATAAGAAGGCACCATATAGGCAGGCAAAGCGTTTTTCACAAAATGACGCAGCTCTCTCGCTGTGAGAGAAGCATTTGCATGTTTAGCTGTATAATAGGCAGCTAGGTTATCCATATCTGCGACCACAACGCATTCCAGAATGCCGGGATGCTCACTAAGCCTGCTTTCAATATCACCAAGTTCAATACGAAATCCGCGGATTTTTACTTGATTATCGATGCGGCCTATATATTCAATTCGCCCTCCCGGAAGCCAGCGGGCCATGTCTCCCGTTCTATAAAGCTTAGACCCAGGCTCAAAAGGGTTGTCAATGAATCTCGAATCCGTTAATTCTTCCTTTTTGTAGTAGCCCTTCGCCAAACCGTCTCCTGCAATGCACAGCTCACCCGGGACACCTGCCGGCACTGGCGCGAGCTGAGAATCCGTAATATAGATTTGTGTATTGGCGATTGGCCTTCCTATCGTGGCATGAGAGCATTCATCGTTAATGCGCTGAACCGCTGACCAGATAGTTGTTTCGGTTGGCCCGAACATATTCCAGGCGTCGCTGCCCGTATCTAAGAAATATCGTTTTAATGTCTCAGGCAATGCTTCGCCACCGCATAAAATTTTCACGCTCTCTTCATTTTCCCAGCCTGAATAAAAGAGCATCTTCCATGTAGCGGGGGTTGCCTGCATCACTGTCGGTTTGATCGCGCGGATGTCCCGTTTCAGTTTTTCAACGTCTTTTGTATGCTCCGTTTGACAAATATAGCAGTGTGCGCCCTTTATTAAAGGCAAAAATAATTCCAGAGCTGCAATATCAAAACAGTAGGTTGTGACAGCAAGCATTTTATCCTCTGCCGTAAGACCTGGTGTTTCCCCCATCGAAACGAGAAAGTTTGTCAAAGCTTTATGCGGTATCATGACACCTTTTGGCTTTCCTGTGCTGCCGGATGTATAAATGACATATGCCAAGTTCTCTGGCGTGACAGTGCGTGTAAGCACTTTTCGATCAGAGGCTGTTTGAGCAATTTCATCCCAATCTTGATCTAAAAGAGCTGTTGTGACACCGTTCCAACTCAACGTATTTACTAATTCCGATGTCGTCAGTGTAATGAAAACTTCACTGTCCTCAAGCATGTATTCTAATCGTTCAGCCGGATAGGACGGGTCTAGCGGCACATACGCTCCCCCAGCCTTGAGGATCGCTAATAAACCCACTAGCATGTCCAGCGATCGATCCACATAGATCCCCGCCAGACGGTCAGGACCCACTCCATGCGCCTGCAAATAAATGGCCAGCTGTGTGCTTCTTTCATCAAGCTCCCGATACGTCAATGTTTGACCTTCATAGCTGACAGCCGCTCTATCAGGCGTCTTTTTCGCCTGCTGCTCAAACAACTCATGAAAAGTTATATATGGATACGTTTTTCCTGTGGCGTTCCATGTTTTGAGAATCATCTGCTTCTCTGCCTCAGGTAATAAAGAATACTCTTTTAAAGGCTGAGAAGGATTCAACATCGCCTGCTCTGTTACATAAACAAAATGGTCGAACATGGCGGATATAGAAGCCGCATCAAACAGCCCAGTATTGTACTTGATGTTCAGCTCCATTTTTTCTTCTGTTTCCCACAGTTCAAATACTAATTCGTATTCGCCCTCTTGGTGAATATACTCAACGAAATCGACAGAAAAGAAGTCAGCATAGCGGCTCAGCAAGCTTTGATAGCTTCCGGATTGAAGAAAATTCTGATAGAAAAAAGCGGTTTGAAATACCGGTGAACCTGTTTGACTGCGAGGAATATTCAGATCCCTCACCATTTTTGGAAAAGGATATGCTGCATGATCAAGCCCATCCAATATCGTTAATTGCAATTTTGATATAAAGCTAGAAAAAGTGTCTGCCGGGTTCAGCTCACTCCGAATCGGGAGCATATTGAGAAAATGTCCAATGGCATCATCAAATCTTTCTTCCGGCCTCACCATGGCCGGCATGCCGACGATCTGTTCCTTTTGGCCGGTGTAACGGCCAAGCAGCATCATATAGCAGCTTAAGAATACCGTCGTGACATTTACAGAATGCTCTTTCGCAAACGTTCTGACCTGATTCATGAAGCCGCTGGACAGCCGCCTGGTGTATGTATCCTCTCTAAACTCAGAATCGACTGAACTTGCGCTGACATTAGGCAGCTGAAGATTCGGCAAAGTTCCCGATAGCTGTTTCTGCCAATATGTACGGTGCTTCACACCGTCTTTGCCGGCAAGCATGTTTTTCTCCCATGCCGCAAAATCATGATAAATGGCAGGAGAAACAGCTTTTTCCGGCTGCTGTCCTTTTAAAAGAAGCTGATAGGTATCAAACAGACTGCGTATAAATGTGACAGACGAAACTCCGTCAAAAATCAAATGGTGAATGACAACTAATAAAAAATGCTCTTGTTCAGATCTGGAAAAGCTCATGACACGCACTAACGGGCTGTTTTCCTTTACATACGGTTCCTTTACTTTCTTTCTAAGAAAAGCAGGAATATCAGACTCTTTCATACTTGAGATATTTTCGTTCTTGATTTCAATTGAAAGTGCTGGCTCATTTTTAAGAAATGGCACTCCGTCTTTCTCTTGGATGACGTGCTTTAAGATTGGGTGCTGATTCAATACAAGGCCGAAAGCCTGCTGGAATGTTTCATGGTGAAGCCCTGACGAAAATTTAAAACAGAGGGGTACGTGATATGCACTTTTTTCGGGTGTCATTTTTTGCAATGTCCATAATCCTTTTTGAACCTCAGAGAGAGGCTGAAAAGTTGCCTGACTCCTTTCCGGTTCGGTTTTATATGTGTCCGTGCCCTTTTTGTCAGCAGACAAGCTGCTGAGGTCTTCATGTTCTGATAGATAGCTGGCTAAGCGTTCAATTGTAGGATATTGATGTATCTCTCTGGCTGTTAGTTTGATATGGTAGTTTTTCTCGATCGATCGAATGAGCTTCATCATCTTGATAGAATTCACACCAAGACTTTGGATATTTGCATTTGGCTCCACCCAATCGTGGGAAACGTGCAGCTCCTCAGTCAAACAGGTGAGCAGATGCTTCTGTATTTCTTCCCTTACTCTTTTCACCTGGTCTGCTTGCTGTATCTCCTCATCCTGGACTGCATCGTTCATCCGATTGGGTTTATGTAGGAAGTGGTCGAACTCTCCATTTTCAAATGAAGTTTTTAGCTGGGTGCGCTGGATCTTTCCGATAGCCGTTTTTGGAATCTCTTCTTTTTGTACAGGCAGCAAATATTCCGGGGTGACTCCGATCACCTGTGAGACATGGGATTGTATGTTTCTAAGAAGCTGAGACATCTGCTCATCATTTAATTTTGCGGAAGTAACAAAGAAGATAGCCAGCTGATCTGTTGAATTCTGGCCCAGACGGACAGCGCAAGCAGCAGTATAAGAAGTTTCAATTTCAGATAATTCTTCAACTGCAGACTCAATTGCATGACTGTAATAATTAATGCCGTTAATGATAATTGCATCTTTCGTACGGCCTGTTATGGTTAAGCGCCCGTTTCGCAAAAAGCCAAGATCTCCGGTTTCAAACCAGCCGTCTTCTGTAAACACACTCTTATTCAAATCAGGCCGCTGGTAATAACCGCTAGTAACAGAAAGACCCGAGACTTGAAAACGGCCGATCTCGCCCTCTTCAACCAATTCATTATGGTCATTCACAATTCTCATAGAGAAGCCGGGGATTGGAGAGCCTATTTCAACAAAATGATCATCATCACTTGTTCCAGCCCGGGTAAATTCATGAGAAAAAATAACACCCGATGAAGTTTCGGACATTCCCCATGCAGGTCGGATGGCGTCAGCAGGCAGTCCATGTGGTTCTAAAAGCTCAAGTATTCTGCGCCCTACCTTGGCTACCATTGCTTCACCGCCATTGAGCATGTATCGCATTGAAGACAGATCCCATTTCCTATCTTTTATTTCTTCTGCAAAATCAGTAACCAGGCCAAACGCAAAATTCGGCGCCCACGTAACAGAAGCTCGGTAATGATCAATCCAATCCAGCCATTTCAACGGCTCCATTAAGATTGTTTCGCTTGAGACGTTAATTTCCTGACAGCCAAGATAAACATCCCGCAAATGCAACATTCCGATCCCTCCGACATGGTCAAACGGCATCCAGTTAAACGTAATATCCTCTCTGGTGAAGCCTTGCATTTGAATAATCCCTTTCACCATGCTCATAATGTTACGATGATTAAGCATAACTGCTTTGGGCGTTCCCGTACTGCCTGAAGTCAGCAATAAAAGCGCTAAGTCTTCGGGACTGGATTGATGCCAATCTGTGTCCGCTTCAGCGCTGAGCAGATCCTCTACAACAATTGCCCTGAACCCTTCAAGCCCTTGTTCTTTTGCCCAATCGAGCATTTCCTGGTGCATCCCCCGGTCCGTAATCACCGCTGGCTTGTCAAGAAGCGTCCATGCGTCTTTCAGCTTTTGAGTGCCGCTGCTCGATTCAGCATATGTTGGCGGAACGGCTAATGGAGCCGGAACACCCCCTGTTAACACACACCCCCAGAACGCAGGGAGAAGCTGTGAATTGTCACCAAGCTGCAAAATCACGCTTTGTTTTGCTTTCAGGCCTGATTGGCGAAGCCCCTTCACAATTCGCAGTCCATCATCCCATAGTCGTCTGTATGATTGGTAAACTTCAGTTCCATCCGGCTGCAAATAAATGATTCCCTTTGTATCCCCAAGCTCCGCCGCCGTTCTGTATAAAACTTCAGGTATTGTTGCCGGCTGCTTTTCAGATATATGTAAAGGCTCACCATGACTGACAGAAGGATTAGCTAATATGCGGATATTATCATTATTTCTCATCACGCTGCCTCCATTTCACCTGCAAAATTTTATATATATTTTCAGTTAATTACCATATAAGCCTTTGATTCTACTTTTGACTTCTTCATGATGAAATGTTTTCTCATGCATCATCAGTTCCTGTTCAATGACGCGCGGCAGCTGATCGCGAAGCGGGGCAACCAAATGATCTTTCAGTGTAACCAGTGAGTTTCTCGGCTTTTCCGCCAGTTCTTGCGCCAGCTCCACTGCATAATTTAACACTTCTGCACGGGGCAGCACCTTAAAAGGAACCCCTCTTTTTTCAAGATCAGCTCCGCGGTAGCTGCCCGCATTCAATAATATTTCCTGGGCCAGGCTGAAACCCAGTTTTTTAGGAACGATAAAGGTAGCGCCCATTCCAGGCGTAAATCCGTATTTCATAAAATTAGCCGTATACACGCTTTCTCTGCTCAGAATGACAATGTCAGCAAAGAGCCCCATGACAAAGCCGCCTCCAATTCCATGGCCCTGCATTGCCGCAATAACTGGAATCTCACAATCCAGCGCCAGAGAATAAAGATTGTCATCAGTGAACTTGGTCAATCCCTGTTGAATTCGAAGCAGTCCTTCTTGCGTTCCTCCTGAAGCAAAATAATTATCATATCCTGTCAAAATAACCGCTTTGTATTTGGGGTTCTGCCGTATGTATTCAAACGCTTGAATTAAACCATCTGTAAGTTCTTGTGAAAACGCGTTTTTATGAGTGCGATCTTGCATCTTTACCTGAATAATGGCGGATTCAATTTCGATAAGCTCTACAACAGAATGCGTCATGATGTCCTCCTAATGGTTCTGATTGAAACGGTTACTGATCCTCCCATGGGAATTGTCCTGTTTCAACATACCTGATGATTCCCATTTGGTTTTGAGGATCAGAAAACATGTTTTGATTTGCAGTTAAAGCGGTGGCTTTCGCACGACTGACTTGATGATCAAGTGAGCTCATAAACTGTTTATAATGTGCGATTCCTTTTTTATTCAGCCTCCGCAAACGCAATAAATGCTTTCTCAGCAGCACGTCACTTTCAGCATCATAAGCATCTATTAACCCCCATTCACTGGCTTCCTGAACGGAAATCGGCTTTGTCATAAGCGTCATATAATGCGCTTTCTGCCGGCCGATACGGTGGATCAGAAACGGTAAAACACAAGCAGGGTACAGGCCGAATAGCAGCTCAGAGAGACTGAATGACGCCGTCTGATCAGCAATGGCAATATCTGTGGCAGATACAAATCCAATACCGCCGGCATTCACTTTTCCCCTGACATGCGAAATCGTGACATAAGGGCCGGTCTGCAATTTCAGCCACAAATCATAGAGAGGCTCTTGGGAGCTTGCCTGTTTTCTGCCCCTTTTCATTTCCTGATAGATTTCTTGAAAATCAGCTCCAAAACAAAACACCTCGGGAAGCCCCTCTAAAACGACAACCGTCACCGTTGATGTTTCACATTGATTTAACACTTGCAAGCATTCTTCTATCAGCGTGTCATTAATCGTATTATTCGCTTCAGGACGGTGAAAGGTAATATAGCAAACCGACGCTTGAAAGCGGACCTTTATCGTTTGATAGGTCACGAGATCCACCTGTACTTCCGATGAAACTCAGAAATTTCTTCTAAAAACAAGCGCGGCTTCTCTTGAGTGGACTGCATGATACCCGGTATCATCTCAAAGTCCAGCTTTACATTGCGCGTCCCAAACCGCACCATCCCGCTCCCCTTAAACAATAGCTCATACTCTTCCATGGAGAGCTGATACCGGCGATCCAAATGCTTCTCAATACCAAATGTTCGCTGACGCTCCTGGCCTTGCGGAGTTGTAATTCCACTGTAAAATTCAGAACAGCAGCCGGATCCGTAGGAAAAACAGCCAATTCGTTTAGGCGTATCAAATCTCCCTTGGTCTATCGTACTGGCCAATGCCAGAAACAAGGCTGCCCCCATAATATTTCCAACTCGTTGACAGTAGTTTAAACCTGGTTTTACCCGAGTTAAAAAATCTGGCTCAATCCCGAATGTTTTCACCTTCGCCACCTTACGCATCATTGTCCGGTGCGCACCTTTCACCATCCCGCCAAAGGGCGTATGGTAAGCAAGATATTGAAACGTGTCCTGATAATTGGCACCCGGTACACGCTTTTGATATTCCAGAAAAGTCTGTTCGCAGCAATCCAAATATGACATTAAAGACAGATCAGAATCTCCCGCTTCACTGTCGGGAATGGGGCGGCACGTGTCCATCACTTCATAGCCGTAATAACCATTTGCTCCGGGATCTATTTGAAACACCTCGGGATTTTCGCCAACTAAAACGGCCACCGCTCCCGCTCCAGCGCTCGGTTCCGCATAAGACCAATCTTCGCTTAAAGCGTCTCCGCCCTCAGCGATTAAAAAACGTGAAATATCACTGGCGATAACCAGTGCTTTGGCACCCGGAGAAGTCTGGGATAATATAAAATTCACCGCCATCTGAAATCCCGCTGTCCCTGAATAACACGCCTGTTTAACCTCAAACAAACGGCAGTTGCGGTTGAGACCTAAATATTCATGGATATATGTACTTAACGATTTCCCAAAGTCGATCCCGGATTCAGAGCAAGTGATCAGCAATTCAATCCGGTCCTTCTCTGCTTCAGATAAAGCATCAATAATCGGCTTAGCTGCATTGACTCCGAAGGTCACGGGATCTTCATAAGGCAGTGCTACCGCTTTTTCTTTCATTAATAAGTTTTCAAATCTCGCAGTATCTAAATGTCTATATTTGGCCAGCTCCATGACATCAAGGTATGCCGTTCCGCCAAAGACATTCATCGCTTCTATTCCGGCTGAAACCATTTATGATTCGCCTCCACATTTCTCAATGTTTTGTATACAAACCGCGGTGTTCATTCCGCCAAACCCCATGCTTAAGCTCAGCGCATTTTTGATGCGGTATGAAATCGATTTCTCATTTACCCAATGAAAGGAATCATCGATTGGATGATCCAAATTCCGGCTCGGATGCAGGGCAGATTTTTTCATTTGCAGCAAAACAGAAATAATCTCTACGATGCCCGCCGCACTGAGCCCGTGTCCGGTTATCGATTTTGTTGCATTGATATAAGCATGGGAAAGCCGGCATGCACGGAGCGCCTTTAATTCTATTTCATCTCCAATAAAAGAGCCTGTTCCATGAGGATTAATATAATCAATATCTTCTGGTAAAAGCCTGGCACGCTCCAGTGCCTTTTGGATGACATGAATCTCTCCTTCTAATGAAGGATCAGGATTCCGGTTTCCGTCCAGTTTGATTGACCAGCCAGACAATGCTGCATAAGGTTTGAGACCTCTTCGTAAAGCCGTCTCCTTTCGTTCTATTACCAATGCACCGCACGATTCTCCATAGATAAACCCGTCTCTGTTTTGATCAAAGGGACGGCACGCTTTTTCAGGTTCATCAGCATATTTGTCCGTCCCCATAGCGCCTAAAGCCCTTAGCGCCTCGCATTCCATATAAGAAAGATCCATTAAAGCACCAAGTGCTATGCAAGTATCAACTTCGCCTGACAGGACTTGCTGAATCGCATGAATGACTGCTAACTGGCCGCTGGCCGAGGCTCCTCCCACCGTATATGCTAATCCCGTGATGCCAAACTGATCTGTACAAATCCCGCAAAGATCGCTATCCATGAAAGACAGACCATATGCCGGCGAAATAAAACCGGAGCGGTCTTGATACCTTTCATAAACTTCAAAGGTTTCTCTCTGCTGAAAATTTGATCCGCCAACAACCAGTCCGATACGTGAGGAATCTGCATCGTCCAATTCAGCCTCCTCCCAAGCCTCTGTGAGAGTTACCAATGCAGCGCGGCTGGAGAATGATGCTTTTCGCAACATTTTTTTGGAGAGTCGTTCAGGATAAGACAATGACGCAATTTCGGCTCCGATAAACCGGCTGTCTTTTTGTCTGCCTGAACGCTTCATGACATCAAAGGAATGTCTGCCGGACAGCAGCGAGGAAGCAAAGTCCTCTTTCCCTTGACCGATAGAGGCCGTAACGCCTACACCGGTCACCACCACCTCAGGCAGATTGCACTTTGTCATAAAGCACCTCAGCTAATTCACCGATGTTTTTCACCCCGGATAGCTCAATGCGAGGGATTTTTAACGATAAATCCTCTAGCACCATCGTGATTATTTCAGCTCTGTCTACAGAGTCAGCTCCTAGCTCAACTAACTGATCTTCAGGCTCAAATCTGTGTCCGTCTAATTCAGGAAGCACCTCGCAAATATTGGTGATTAGTACTTCAAAGATTCTCTGTTTATCCATAATACGCTCTCTCCTTCGAGGGATTATTTTAATGATTTTTATAGGTGTATTTTCATAATATTCAAACTTTCATTTTTATGTTGTCTGTTTCATGCGACGGCTGATACATCGATTGCATCCGTTCATGAAGCAATACCGCCGTTTCTGTCATTAATTTTTTCCCGATTTCATCCACATGGCGGTTTCGCCAATTTTCTAATTGCGATCCTTTAACCCATTGATTAAAGGCTCCCAGCGCGGGACCGCAGTGAATTTGATAATCAACCTTCGAAAGTTCGCTTCCGCTGATTGCCAATTTTGAGCTGTATCTGAAGTACCATCGGAAAATCAAAGCCATTTTATGCTTCGGGTTTTGTTCAGCCTTCTCAATGTCTGCCGCGGGATAATGCAATGCAATATCTTTATATATGTCTTCTATACTGCGTTTAAAGTATTTCTCCTCAAGCTGGGCCAGCATCTTTGCATCCAGCTCACGTATAGACCCATACCGCTGGTACAGTTCATATAACTTGTTTGCCCGTGCGGGAAAGAACACGCCTTTCTTTAGCACCTGCACTTTACTGCCCGATTCAAACATATCACCTGCAGGCGCATAGGCTGTATCTTGTACATTCATCTGCTGAAGCAAATCCTTTACTTTATCACTTGTTGCCGCCTCAACCGTACATTGATTGATTGAGCCTGTTAGAATAAAATCAGCTCCTAGCATAAAAGCCGCCATCGCTGCCTCAGGTGTTCCAATTCCTCCAGCTGCACCAACTCTTATTTTTTTCCGGTATTGATATTTTTTCATCATTTCATCTCTTAAAGATGTCATCGCCGGCATCAGGCTGTATGCTACACCGCCATCTGTATGACCACCTGAATCAGCTTCTACACAAATATCGTCAGCCATCGGAATGCACCGCAACAACTCAGCTTCGTTCATAGTGATTTTATTTTCTCCTAAAAGCTTTTGCAGCATATTCTCAGGCGCGGGACTCAGAAATGATTCTGCAACTTCCGGCCGTGATATTTTTGCTATGAGACGATTTGAGCATATAACGTCACCATTTTGATTTCGTTTCACTCCTTTTGCGCGGTACCTTACTAATGCAGGAGTGACACTTAAAAATGCTGAAGCCTCCACAATGCTCACTTGATTCCTCAATAAAAGATCGATCATTTTTTCTTCTGATTCAGTATGTTTCATATTGTGGACCAGATTGATGCCATAGGCTTGTCCTTTCCCTAATTCACCTTGTATAGCATGGATCGCATCTTCAATCTCTTTCAGGCTCAGACCTCCTGTGCCAAAGAACCCCATCATTCCCGCTCTTGACAGCTTTACTACCATTTCTTTCGAAGCAATGCCGCGGTACATTCCCCCTGCAAGATAAGCATATGTAAGATGATAATCTTGTTTAAATTCAGCACTTCCTAAAGATTCTGCCGTAATCCCAGCTTGAACATTGCGTTGCTCCTTTAGATGCGCACTGATCGCGGGGTTTTTTTTCGGTATATATGTCAATGGTTCAGCTTCATTTTTAATCCGATGAATGAGACCGGTTAAAACAGTTCCAGGCCCAATCTCTTCAAACTCCATTTCTCCTCTTCCCATCAGGAAACGAATGCTGTCCGTCCATTTCACTGTGTTGTCCATCTGTTCAGATAATGTATCTTTTAACCTGTCTTGATGGTATGGTTCTGCATAGACATTGGAGATAACCGGGATCGCCAAAGGTGCAAATTGGAATGAGTCAATATATTGCTTAAATACCTGTTTGGCTTCATTCATATATCTGGAATGAAAAGCTCCGCTCACATTTAATGGATGAAACAGCTTTACATCCTTGGTGTTTTCAAAAATAGCCCGAGCTTTTTCAATCTCTTTTTTTGGGCCAGAAATCACAATTTGCTGGGGCGTATTTTCATTTGCCACATCAATGTCATGAAGACGGTGCTCTTCTAAAACGGCTGTAACTTGTTCCTTACTCAAGCCGATCACAGCAGCCATTCCGCCCTCTGTAATTCGTCCCATCAATTCTCCTCTTTTTTTGACGAGCCTTAATCCGGTTTCAAAATCAAATGCACCGGCTGCCATCAGCGCATTGTATTCTCCTAAGCTATGTCCTGCCGCAAAATCAGGTTTTCTGCCGGTCTCCTCCACTCTCTTCAAGTAACTGAGTGCATTAACAACGTACAAAGCCGGCTGCGTGTATTCAGTATGATTTACATCCAGATATGATTTTTCGGTACATAGCTTCTCTATTGAATAGCCCAATATTTGATCTGCTTGATCAGTCAAATGCTGATATTGTTCAAATAGGCCTTGTCCCATCCCCTTTTGCTGGGAGCCTTGCCCTGGAAAGACATATGTAATCATCTTGTAAACTTCCTTTCTGGTGTACGGAAATACTCAACCGTATTCAGATTTTTCAGCTCCTGATGAAATGGTGTTATGATTGAGCAGCAACGGTCAGCTGAATCACCTGGAATCAGCTGTTTCACAAAAGCAGCTAAGGTGCCGGATGGCCCTAAATCGATAAACTTGCATGTATGCTGGCTTTCCAAATATCGAATCGCTTCACGAAACATCATTGGCTTTCTGACCGCATTCCAAAAGAAATTCTCGTCCATTACGTGAAGGCAGCTTCCCGTTAAGCTCGATACAATCGGTATTGACGGTTTTTTAAAAGATTTTGATCTTAAAAATTCTGCATAGGCACTCTCTGCCGGATCAATAAGCGAAGAATGAAAGGCATAGGCCACAGGAAGCAGCTGGCAAAGAATCTGCTTCTCCTTTAAATCCTCCATAATCTTCCTTATATGATCTTCTTCACCAGAAATGACGAAGTGCGAATCATAATTGATAGAAATGAGTTCACTATTTCCAAACAGTAGCGGATAATCATTCAGCAATTGCGGTTTGTCCAGAATGGCCACCATTTTTCCTTTATCGCAGGAATTTTGGATGATAATAGCCTGTTCAAGTATGCAATCCAGTATATCCTCTGCGTCTGACACACCAGAAACTGCCGCTGCTGCGAATTCTCCCAGACTTGATCCCAATACGTAATCAGGAGAGATTCCCCTGTCTTCCAAAACCTTATATAAGGAATACTCAATCATAAAAATGGCGGGGTGGGAAAAAAGAATACTGTCAAACGGATCTGACATACGTTTACCTGGATGGTAGATTTCTTCAACAATGGATGTGCCAATTCGCCGTGCTGCAATGTCATCCATTTCAAGCATAGATTGGCGAAACACGGTATTTTCCTTAAATAGTTCTTTCCCCATGTGATAGTATTGGGAACCTTGCCCGGAAAACATAAAAACAAGCGGTTCATTCATGTGTATAACCTTCTTTTTTTATATTTATGACGGCTATTGGATTTCTTATTTCCATGTATGTTGTAAAGCACATAGCAGCGATTGAAATGAAATTAATAAATGGAAAAGACATATGTGAAAAAGTAAAGGAGATTCAACTTGGAAGGATTGCTATTGGTGCTCTGGATGCGGTTCATTTATGATGTGATCGTAGATGTATGTTGATATCTCAAAATTGATGTAACATGATAACAGGATCAGCAAAGAACATCGACTCTATGATTGGTGGGTGAGGTTAAAAAATGGACCATCTAGATGTGGGAGCGATGGTTTGACAGACCGGCTGACATAGTTCAAATGTCTAACTTAATTTATCAGCCTCTTTATGTAACAGTATATAAAGTTATTCAATTAGAAACAGTGTCAATCGAACGATTGAATCTTTAAAACTTTATACCTTAAATGAAAGGAAATCTGTGTTTAGACCTGATTGATGAGGTACACGGCCATAGGGGCAAATGCTTTAGCGGGGCATTGCTTCCGCATCTTTCTTTATGCGATGAATTAACCCAGTTAAAACATTTCCAGGCCCTACCTCCTCAAACTCCATATGGCCTTTTTTCATTAAGTATCTTATGCTGTCAGTCCATTTCACTGAGTGATTAATTTGATCAGCCAGCGTCTGTTTCATGAATTCGTATGTATACGGTTTGGCATACACATTAGAAATAACCGGGATAGACGGAGGCGAAAAATAAAAGGCATGAAGGAATTCCTCGAATTCTTCTTTTGCTTTATTCATGTATCTGGAATGAAACGCGCCGCTTACGTTTAAGGGGAGTACCATTGTAACTTCAGTCATCGTTTCAAAAAGAGATGCGGCTTTTTCAATCTCATCTTTTTTTCCTGAAATTACAATTTGATATGGGGCATTCACATTAGCGATATCAACATCATGTAAATGATATTCTTTCAGAGCCTTTGCAACCTGCTCTTCATTTAGTCCCATAACAGCTGCCATACCGCCGTTGCTTATCAGACTCATCAGTTCGCCTCTTTTTCTGACAAGCTGTAAACCTGTCTTAAAATCAAAGGCTTCAGCTGCAAATAACGCATTGTATTCACCCAAGCTGTGCCCGGCGACAAAGTCAGGTTTAACTTCTTCATCCTTGATTTTTTTCAGATAGCTTAGTGCGTTTACCACGTATAACGCCGGCTGAGTAAATTGCGTTTTGTTTAAATTGGAATAAGGATTTTCCAGGCAAAGACGTTTGATTGAATATCCTAAGATCTCATCTGCCTGATCCGTCAGTTCTTTAAATTCATCGAATAGGCCGCTGCCCATTCCCTGTTTCTGTGAACCCTGACCTGGAAAAACATATGTGATCATTCTCTCAAAGCCACCCTTCCGATTAGTAGATGTGTTTCACTTCTGTATGACTTTATAATAGTGATGACCGGATAAATAGTAGCATGTTCATGTTGATGGTAACCTCTGTAAATATTATCCGTCAAGTTAATTTTTCCTACAGTTTGCTCGATTGTTTTTCTGCTTTTTTCCATTGAGGAATAAAGGATCAGGAGATATAACAGATCATAAGAAAAAAGACCCGGATTACGTATAGGGCGCCATATCATGATAATGCGCTTCATTTTCTTTCAAATGAGTTTTCAAAATAAATAACACCCATCTATGTAATCATTTTCGAAAATAAAAATCATTTAGATATTCGAAGAAAAATAGGATAATAGATTCAGAAGGATTATTTAAAATCAAAAATACCTTTTTGGTTTTTACGAGTGCGAAATTTCACAAAATATTCTTTCTTATCAATTTGAAAGTAAATATTATGCTGATAAAGATCCTTTATCGAATGGCCGGGCAATTTGCCAAATGAGTGACCAGGATACACCCGTACATGGGGTGAAACCTCCGACTTTATTCTTTGAATACTATCAAACATCTCTTCCGCAGAGCTGCCATCATCCTCACATATGCCGCACCCTTCTGTAAACACCGTATCTCCGGTAAAAATACTCTCAGAAAACAAATAACACATTCCGCCGGCTGTATGCCCCGGTGTGAGAAGGCATTGTGCTCTTGTGTTTCCTATGCTGATTGTCTGATGATCATCTAGGCTAATTAAATTTCTGCATCGGAATTGATAATAATCAATTTCTTTTTTTGACATATAAACTTGAGCGTTAAACATCTTCGTCAGCGGGTCTACCAGATTTACATGATCATAATGAGAGTGTGTCAATGCGACTGCCTTTAATTCCGCTTCGAGTTCAGAAAGTGTAGTGGTTATCTTACTCAATTCCCATGAGGGATCAACAACAATTGCAGATCTGCTTACAATATCTTCAATGATATAGCAATAATTCGTCCAGCCCTGATACCTTGTTTTAATTGGATGCACCTTGTAAGTAAGATTCATTTATACCATCCCTATCATGTAAAGTTCTTAAACGATGGACCAGTGTTCACCCCTCAGTCCGTCTTTCATTCCACTTTACCAAACAGCATGATTGTTTTCCATTTTTTTCAGAGATCCTTGTTCTTTGAAAATAAAAAAGCGACTCTTTTGGACGCATGCCCAACAAGAATCGCTTTTCGCACTAGTGCCTTAAGGATGTCGTTTTTGTGTCTCACGTGTATCTTCCACGCAAATTGACTCTACATGCTGCATAATGACCCGCTTAATTCGGTCTTTATTCACTCGCACGGGGTCAAGCATGGCATGTAAAGCCAAGCCGTCAACAAGCGCGTAAAGTCTCTCAGCTTCAATGTCTTTATCAGCATTCTGCTTCAGTAAATCGGATTCATCTAAATAGGCAATCAGATTCCGCATGCCGCTGAAAATCCCGTCATGATTCGCATCAAACATATCCTTTTTATGTCTGGCGTAAGCAGTAAAAGCAAACCAAACCTCCATCTCTCTAATCGTTTCTTCATTCGTTGGGACCATTTCAAGCAAAATTTGCAACACTTTTTTCTTAGGGAGCAAATCCCTCACAGCAATGTCCTTAATTCGGGCCGTCACCTTTTCTTGGACAAGTTTCATTGCAAAAGCAAGCAATTCATCCTGTGTAGAGAAATAATGGCGCAGCGCACCTAATGACAATCCTGCTTCCTTTGCAATGTTCCTGGCTGATGCTCCCTCCATCCCTCGTTCTAAAATGACGCGCCACGTTGCTTCTGCAATTTGTTTTCTTCTTTTCTCATGGTCAATTTGTTTTGGCATAGCTTTATTGTAACAAGAAAAAAATGAGAGGGCAATTTTTATAATACAGTTGTGTTGCAAAAACAAAGATGGTAACATATTATTTAAATAATACAACTGTATTGAAAAGAGGGGAATGGATTGAACGGTATCGCATGGATGATTGTTTTCTGTGAAATTGCGTTTTGGGTTGTCATTGTTTTGGGGCTTGCTGTACGTTACGTATTCAAACGACATACATTAGGACTGCTATTCCTTGGCTTAACTCCAGTTATCGATTTGATTTTGTTAGCGGCAACTGGTGTGGACCTTTACCGCGGAGCCTCAGCGACCGCAGCCCATGGGATTGCAGCTGTTTACATCGGTATATCGATCGCTTATGGAAAACAAATGATTCAATGGGCAGATGAAAAATTTCAATATTATGTGACAAAAAAAGGCGCAAAACCGCTGAAACGTTTTGGAATGGACCATGCCAAGCACGGTGCGAAAGGCTGGCTAAGACATGTGCTGGCCTACTTAATTGGTGCGGGACTATTGGCAGGGATGATCTATTTTATCAATGACTCTGCCCGAACCGAGGCGTTGAGCGGCATTCTTAAACTGTGGACTGTCATTATAGGCATTGACTTTCTCATTACAGCCAGCTATTTTATTTGGCCAAAAAAAGAGAAAGCTTCGGCGAATCTCAGGAGTTAACATGAAGAAAAAGGCCCTTCCCCAGTGGAAAGGACCTTTTTTGGTTTTGTTAAAATATGCTATACTATTTTCGTTAGAAAATAGACTTATAGATATTTTGGGCTGATTCAAGGGTGCTGTTTGTATGAGTAAGCAGGTGAAGGGAGTGTCATACTTGAACCAAAAAGAACAGAACGAGCACTCTAAAGATTTTAACCTGAGATCAAAATTAATCGGAATTGTATCTATCACTTTTATCGCGGCCATTGCGCTTGCAGTCATCTTCGGCGGCTTTTTCTTCGGGATGAAAGGCTTATTCTCCATACTTGGCATCACATACGCTTCCAATCAAACATTAGCTTTATTTATTTTAGCCTGCTTTGCTGTAGGATTAATCATAGACCCACTCACAAAGATTATCTCTATCATTTTGGCAAAATCACTTTCATTGAAAAAGACTGCACTTTTTGCTTTTATACTGTATTTTATCAGCAATCTTATAACGATCTGTTTTGCAGATTACTTTATGCAGTCTATTTATATTCCAGATGTCTTGCTTGTTGTGATATCAGCTTTCATGGCTATCATTGAACTTGCTTTTGATAACCAGCCTAATAGAGAAGCAGCTTAAAGCCGATGGCAGATATGGAAAATTCATAACACCCTATATTTGGACATCACCAGTTATATAAACGAAAAAATCTCCCTGTTCACACGAACAGGGAGCAAAACACAATGTTGTAATTTAAATTCTGCATTCTAAAATGATTCTTACATTTGGATCATCAAGTTCATCCAAAAAGATAATGATCTTCGGACCACATGCCATATGTTTCCACCCCCTCACCCAAAATATACATTAATCCCAATTGCCTGTAAATGGAAATTTTGTTATACGGAGAAACCATGAAGTATAATGCGTTAACACTGCTCACACGTTTACAACCGTTTCTTATAATCTGACACTCGAAGGAGTACAAAAAAAGCATTGATCCATTCAGAGAATGGATCAATGCTTACCACCCCCGCTACATCACGCGTTTGAACATCTTTTCCATCTCATAAGTGGAATGGTGTATGATGATCGGGCGGCCGTGCGGGCATGTAAATGGGTCTGATGTGCTTCGGAGGTCGTCGAGAAGCGCTTTGATTTCATCGTTTCTGAGGTGGCGATTTGCTTTGATGGAGCCTTTGCAGCTCATCATAATCGCCGCTTCCTCGCGGAGTTTTTTAATATCTATATTTTTGGAGTCGAGCACCTGCTGAATGATTTCTTCTATGAGCTCTGCTTCTTCTCCCTTTGGAAACCAGGCCGGGTGGCAGCGGACGATGTAACTGTTAGAGCCGAATGACTCTAAAAAGACACCGACGCTTTCGAGCTCTTGTTTGTGCTGTTCAATAATCAAAGCCTCATTTGTGGAGTAGTGGAACGTCAGCGGTACAATCATATCCTGCACCTCAGGCTCAACCTCCCCCACCTTTTCACGAAAGTACTCATATTTAATACGTTCTTGGGCAGCGTGCTGGTCGATAATATACAGGCCGTTTTCGTTTTGTGCCAATATATAAGTCCCGTGCATCTGGCCGATCGGGTACATAATCGGAACCCGCTCAGACGCTGGCTGCTGCTGTTCCTCATGGCATTCCTGCTCAAATGTTTCAAGCAGTTCTTCTGAAATATCGGACACCTCAAGGGTTTGTTCCTGATCAACGATAGGAGGAGCATCAAATTGGAGAGGAGGCAATTCTTCCTCCGCATCAACCGGCTCTTTCACGACTGAGCTGAGCTTCATTGGTGAATAAGATGGCGCATGCGCTTTTTCCGGTACTTTTCTTTCCGGAGGCTTTTCATCAAAGGTTATGAACTGCTGCTCATTTTTGATAACAGGTGCCGATTTTTTCGGGAGCTGGGCACTCGGAATCAGCTGCTGCTGTTTAAATACATCTTTAATTCCGTCACGAATTAAGTCATGAAGCTCTGTTTCCTTGCTGAGCCGGACCTCAAGCTTCGATGGATGCACGTTGACATCGACTAAAATCGGGTCCATCGTAATTTCTATAAAAGTAATCGGATGGCGTCCGATCGGCAGAAGCGTATGATAGCCTTCATGAACCGCTTTGACGAGCGGGAAATTTTTAATGTAACGGCCATTGACCACAGACGACATATAGTTCCTCGACGCCCGTGTAATCTCTGGGAGGGCGATATATCCCTTTACTTCAAAATCCAAGGAGCTCACATGCAGCGGAAGCATTTTTTTGGCGACAGCCGTGCCGTAAATCGCTGCCAGTACATGGCGCACATCTCCGTTTCCGTTCGTTTGAAGCAGGTTTTTCCCATGATGGCGCAAGCGGATCGATACCTCTGGATGCGCCAGAGCAATACGGTTAACCACGTCTGTAATGTTTCCAAGCTCTGTATGAACGGTTTTCATATATTTCAAACGGGCCGGTGTGTTAAAAAACAGGTTGGAAACGACAATTTCAGTTCCCTTCCTGCTTGAGGAACGCGATTCGGAAATGATGTTTCCTCCTTGGAGGACGAGCTTCGTCCCAGCTCCTTCACCAGTGCTTGTTGTAATCTCCAGATGAGAGACTGACGCGATACTCGGCAGGGCTTCTCCCCTGAAACCGAGCGTTCTCACCCTGAATAAATCATTTTCATCTTTTATTTTACTCGTTGCGTGGCGGCGGAAAGCTCGCTTGCAATCTTCATTCTCCATTCCTTCGCCGTTATCCAAGACCCGAATGGATGCAAGGCCTGCTTCCTCAATATCGATTTCAATGACTGTGCTGTCAGCGTCGATCGCATTTTCCACCAATTCTTTGACGACTGAGGCGGGCCGTTCCACAACCTCGCCCGCCGCTATTTTATTTGAAAGCTCATCTGACAGCTGGATGACTTTTGCCACATTCATCACCCCGTTTTAATGTAATTTCTTTTGCAGCTTGTACATTTCATTCATCGCTTCAAGCGGTGTCATATCCAGTATATTAAGTGATTTGAAAGCATCGATCACTTGCTTTTCTTTTTTTGAAAGCTTTGGTGTTTCAGCCGGCTTTTCCGCTTCGTCAAAAAAGGACAGCTGTGCCGGCTCTTCTTTCACCTGAGGTTTCTGCACCGGCACTTCCGGTTTGTTTCCTGAATGCTCAAGCTCTTTTAAAATATCTTGAGCGCGCGCAATCAGATCTCCCGGCAGTTCGGCAAGCTGAGCTACATGGATACCATAGCTTTTATCAGCGGCACCTTCTTTAATTTGATGAAGAAAGACAACCGTTCCGTTATATTCTTCAGCGCGAACATGAACGTTTTTCAGCTGGGGCAGCTTGTCCTCAAGAACGGTCAGCTCGTGATAGTGTGTGCTGAACAGCGTCTTGGCGCCGATATGATCGTGAACATATTCAATAATCGCCTGTGCCAGCGCCATGCCGTCATAAGTGGACGTTCCCCGCCCGATTTCATCAAACAGAATGAGGCTGTTTTTCGTCGCATTGACAATCGCATTTTTCGCTTCAAGCATTTCTACCATAAATGTACTTTGTCCGGAAATCAAATCATCTGCAGCGCCGATTCGCGTAAAAATTTGATCGAAAATCGGGAGCACCGCTTTTTTCGCGGGTACAAAGCAGCCGATTTGCGCCATAATGGAAATGAGCGCGATTTGTCTCATATACGTGCTTTTCCCTGACATGTTTGGACCTGTAATGAGAAGCATTTGTCTGTTATCGCCCATCATACAGTTGTTCGGGACATATTCCTGGCTGTCCATGACTTTTTCAACAACCGGGTGTCTGCCTTCAATCACTTCGACTTCATCTTTAGAGAACTCTGGTTTCGTGTAGTGGCGATTTTCACTGATTGTCGCAAAGCATTGCAGTGCGTCCAGCTCGCTCATCTGTTTTGCAAGCAACTGCAGCCGCGGAATATACTGCTTCACTTTCTCGCGCAGCTCGGTAAACAGCTCGTACTCCAGCTCACAGATGTTATTTTCCGCCTCTAAAATGAGCGCTTCTTTTTCTTTTAATTCAGGTGTAATGTAGCGCTCTGCATTGGTTAACGTCTGCTTCCGCTCATAACGCCCTTCCTCAAGCAAATGCAAGTTTGCTTTAG
This sequence comes from Bacillus sp. LJBS17, assembly GCF_019334685.1. Classification (NCBI taxonomy): domain Bacteria; kingdom Bacillati; phylum Bacillota; class Bacilli; order Caryophanales; family Bacillaceae; genus Bacillus; species Bacillus sp. LJBS17. The sequence continues at coordinate 1,758,137 of NZ_CP079759.1, read as the reverse complement.
TCACTTCAATGTAATAACCGAAAACTTTATTAAAGCCGACCTTTAAAGAGCGAATGCCTGTGTATTCCCGCTCCTGCTGTTCCAAGCGGGCAATCCAGTCTTTTCCGTTTCTGCTTGCATCACGATATTCATCAAGCTTTTGATTATAACCATCTTTAATCAGGTTCCCTTCTTTTACCGATAAAGGAGGGTTTTCGTACAGCGCTTCTTCCAGCAGTTCAAGTACATCCCCGCAAGGGTCAATGCGCTTTGCACGTTCCTTGGCCTTGTCATGAGCCAGTGAAGCAACCAGCTGTTTGATGCCAGGAACTTGCTTTAACGATTCCTTCAGCTGAATCAAATCCCGGGCATTGACATTTCCGAATGCAACGCGGCCGGCAAGGCGTTCTAAGTCATATACTTCTTTTAAACGTTCACGCAGATCTTCCCGTTCAAAGAAATGGGACATCAATGTTTCCACCATTTCTTGGCGCTCTTCGATTTGATTGACTCTGATAAGCGGCCGGTCAATCCACTGTTTAAGCAGCCGGCCTCCCATTGCCGTTTTTGTTTCATCCAGCAGCCACAAAAGGGAGCCTTTTTTATTTTTTGAACGGATCGTTTCGGTCAGCTCCAGATTACGCTTTGAGTACAAATCAATTTTCATCGCTTCCTCAAGCTCATACACCTGCACGGGCTGAAGATGATCAAGGCTGCGCTTTTGGGTTCTTTTCAAATACGTATATAAGCGCAGAAATGTTTTTGTTATATCTTCATTATTTAAGTGCTCAATGATCGTTACGTGTTCGTCTGTTTCTCCGTCTTCAATTGAAATCGTTGCACCGCACCGCTCTCTCAGCTGTGCCACTGTATCGGCATCCAAGCTTCCTGAAACCACTATTTCCCTTGCGCCGACTGAATAAATTTCTGATATGACGTCTTCAAGCCGTTCAATCAAAACAGCCAAATTTTCTCCCGTTGTTAAATCAGACAGCGCAAGTCCGTATCCGTTCGAGCAGGCTGAAACAGATGCGATAAAGTTATTTTCCGATTCATGGATGCCTTTGCCGTCCATTACAGTTCCGGGCGTAATCAGCTGAACTACTTCTCTTTTCACAACGCCCTTTGCGGCTTTCGGATCTTCCGTCTGTTCACAGATCGCCACTTTGTATCCTTTTTTAATAAGCTGTTCGATATACGCGGAAGCAGAATGATACGGCACACCGCACATCGGTATTTTTTCAGCCGCACCGCCGTCTCTGCTCGTTAACGTAATTTCCAGCTCTTGTGACGCTTTTTTGGCGTCCTCAAAAAACATTTCATAAAAATCACCCAGGCGAAAAAATAAAAAGGCATCCTGGTGCTCTGCCTTTATTTTTAAATATTGCTGTATCATAGGCGTATAACCGGCCATTGTTTAATCCCTCACTATGTATCAACGTTTCTATTTTCCAACCTTCATTATAACATAAACAAAAAGTGATAAAAGAATGATATATCAATATAAAAAAGAGACTTGGGGGTACTGTCTCCCCTAGTCCCTTTTTTATTCTTCAGGATCTCCCACTAAAAACTCCGGGTTGATGTCTTCAAGCTCTTCATCAAGCTCATCTTCCCAATCTTCCTCGTCATCCTCTTCCCAGTCAGGATTGACCTCAACAACTACCTTTGTTTCCCCTACCACTTCCGCCAAAAATTCTCTTTCTGCCTGCACAACGATTTTATTTCCATTCGGCGAAATGGTCACTTCAAGGCAGTTTGGCTGCTGAAGCACTTTGGCAATCACTTCATGCTCATCATCTAAGTAATTATTGTCTCTGTATCTGAGTTTAATGACATCTACGTATTTTACCCGTTCTGTGACAACCTCTGTCTTTGTGTTGTCCGCGTAAGAGTACCATACGTTTATATCATAATACCCTTCAATCTCTACCGTTTTTCCAATTTTTTCAGCGTCATACTTGTGGTTAATAATCCAACCACCCAAAATGCTGCTCGGTTTTTTCTCAGGCGAGATGGTGTTGGTGCATTGGGTGAATTTTCGGCCTTTCGCTACTACTGCCTTCGTAATAATTTCCCTGTATTCAGACATTCCGGCATGCCTCCTTGTTCTTCTTCGTGTTATCTTATGCTGGGCATTTGTCTAGTGTGCATTTTTATAAATAAAATATAAAAATACAAAGTTTCTGTTCCATTGTATGCAGGGGTGCCTAGAAACTTTACTTATAAGTGCGATAAAGTTTATACGCGGCTGAGCACAGAAAAACCAATTGAACATTTGGTACATAGATTATTTAGTTCATTTTTAACCGCACAAATGATAAAAAAACACGGGCCTGTAAAGGCACCGTGTTTAGAGAGAACAGCTGTTATTTGAATGCTTCACATTTGAACCGGTTTCCCCTTTCAGAAGGTCGCCTCCGGTTGATGTGATGATTTCATTTGTGACTTGGTTGGAAATGGTGTGTGCAACGAGCTGCAGTAGGTCATTTACTTCCATCTGCGAGTCTCTGAATTCCTGGATAACAGGAATCTCTTCAAGCTCTTCTTGCAGCGCGTCAATTTTTGCTTCTACTTGTTTGAGCGCTTCATGCTTTTCATAATGCTTCAGATTGACAGCCTGCTTTTGCAGGGCTTTAATCTGATTAACGATTGTGGACACTTTGTCATTCTCATTGATTTGCGCTTCAGCCCGTTTGAAAAAATCAACCTCTTCTGTTTCAGAGATCATTTTTGCAAGGTTTCGTGCCTGCTGCACAATGTCTTTTTTTGAGTAGAGCGTCATCTTATTTCACCTCGATTGCTTCTCCTACCATTTCTCCGTCAAGCGACCATGTTTTCGCTTGCTGGATTTTCACGCGGACGATTTTGCCGATGGCTTCCTTCGGCCCTTTGAAATTGACAAGCTTGCTTTTTTCCGTATAGCCGGCAAGAATATCAGGGTTATTTTTGCTTTCACCCTCAACTAATACTTCGACAACCTTGCCTTCGTATTCCTTCATTTTTTTAGCAGAAATTTCATTCACCAGCGCGTTCAGACGCTGCAGGCGTTCTTTTTTCACACGCATCGGTACATTATCTTTCATCTTAGCAGCCGGAGTGCCCTCACGCGGAGAGTAAATGAACGTATAGGCGCTGTCAAACTCCACTTCACGGTATAGAGAAAGCGTTTCTTCAAACTGTTCGTCCGTTTCATTTGGAAATCCGACGATAATGTCCGTTGTCAATGAAGCGTTTGGCATTGCTTCTTTAATTTTTCGCACCAGCTCCATGTAACGCTCTCTGTCATATTTGCGGGCCATCAGCTTCAGAACTTCTGAGCTTCCTGATTGAACCGGAAGATGAATGTGATCAAGCAGATTTCCGCCTTTTGCCAGCACTTCAATGAGGCGGTCGTCAAAGTCGCGCGGATGACTCGTTGTAAAACGGATTCTCGGGATATCGATTTTTCTCAGTTCATCCATCAAATCACCAAGTCCGTACGTCATATCTTCAAAGTCTTTTCCATACGCGTTTACGTTTTGGCCTAACAGAGTAATTTCCTTATAGCCTTCACTTGCGAGCCTTCTCACTTCCTGAATGATATCCTCAGGGCGACGGCTTCTTTCTTTCCCGCGTGTGTAAGGCACAATGCAATACGTACAGAATTTGTCACAGCCGTACATGATATTGACCCAGCCCTTAATTTTTCCATTTCGGACTTTCGGAAGGTTTTCAATAACGTCCCCTTCCTTAGACCAAACTTCTACAACCATTTCTTTTGAAAGGTATGCTTCTGACAAAAGCTCCGGCAGGCGATGAATGTTATGCGTTCCGAAAATCATATCGACAAACGGATGTTTTTTCAAAATACGGTTCACGACTGATTCCTCTTGGGACATACAGCCGCACACGCCTAAAATCAGATCGGGATTGTTTTTTTTCAGTGCTTTTAAGTGCCCGAGCTCACCAAACACCTTGTTTTCAGCATTTTCACGGATTGCACATGTATTTAACAAAATGACATTGGCATCGTCAACAGAGTTTGTCGCTTCGTAACCGAGCGCCATAAAGATCCCTGCCATAACCTCTGTATCGTGTTCATTCATTTGGCAGCCGTACGTACGGATATAGAACTTTCTTCCGTCTCCCAATCCTTTAAATTGTTCAGAAATTTTAAAGTCATTATGATAAGTAACGGCTTCCTTGCCTCGTTTTTTCGCGTCTTTTAAAGAAGGCGGAATGTAAACAGCTTCAAAGTACTTGCTGTAATCCTTCTCGGATTTTTTGTCCGATGGATTAACTTGTCCGCTCTCTAATTTTTGTTTTTCATTCATGTCATATTTTCTCCTTTCAAACCAAACTTCCACCCTTCAGTATAAAGGTTATTGAAGCTCTGCACAACTGGCAACCTATCATTGTACACTCATTGAGAATAATAATCAATAAGGAATCAAAAGAGGAAGAGTAAACTCTTCCTCTTGTTACAATAGCTGGAGCTCCTTTGCCGTCTTTTCGATGACATCAAGCGCCTGATCCAGTTCATCTTTGGTGTGCTCTGCTGTTATAATCGTGCGAATTCTGGCTTTTCCCTTTGCTACAGTCGGGAAAACGATACTTTGGGCAAAAACACCGTGGGAAAGGAGCTGATCTGAAAATTGCTTTGCCACACCTTCATCACCTATTAAAATAGGAAGAATCGGCGTTTGACTCTCTGTCAGAGTCAAACCCATTTTCACAAGCATTGCTTTAAAATAGGCAGTATTCTCCCACAAGCGCTCCATATGCTCCGGCTCTTCAAGCAAGACATCAATCGCTTCCATACAAGCTGCAGTGACAGCCGGCGGATGAGATGTGCTGAATAAAAATGGACGGCCTTTATGGCGCAAATAATCGATCAGCACCTTTGAACCTGCAGCGTAGCCGCCGAGCACTCCGATTGCCTTGCTTAATGTTCCGACCTGAATATGAACTCTGCCGTCAAGACCGAAGTGATTCACCGTTCCCCTGCCGTTTTCGCCAAGTACTCCGGATGCATGGGCGTCATCCACCATCACAAATGCGTCATATTTCTCAGCGAGCTCTACAATATCAGGCAGAGGAGCTATGTTGCCATCCATGGAAAATACGCCGTCTGTCACAATCAGACGCATCCGATAATTCATTGACTTTCTCAGCACCCGCTCTAAATCACTCATATTGACGTGCTGATACACCTTTTTATCCGCCTTTGTCAGTCGAATTCCGTCAATAATAGAGGCATGGTTCAATTCATCTGAGATGACAATATCCTCTTTTGATAGAATACTTGAAAGTACGCCTTGGTTTGTTGTGAAGCCTGATTGGAATACAAGTGCCGCCTCCGTTTTTTTAAAGGCTGCCAGCTTTTTCTCAAGCTCTTGATGCATTGTAAATGTACCGGCAATCGTTCTCACTGATCCGGTGCCGGCTCCATACTGCTGAACGGCCTCCTGTGCGGCGTTGATGAGTCTAGGATGTGAAGTGAATCCGAGGTAATTATTAGAAGATAGCTGAATGACTTTTTGGTGATTCACTGTGACAAATGGGCCCTGCATAGATTCAAGCTGTTTTATGTCTTGCCATGTATGGTTTTCTTTCATACTATCAAGCTCTGCTTTTAAAAACTCAAATTCCTTCGTCATGTTTATCCCCCTTTATGGAATTAAAATTACTTTTCCGCACTGCCCGCTTCTCATCAGTTCGAAACCTTTTTCAAACTCCTCTAACGGAAACTGATGGGTAATAACAGGTGCAAGATCGATCACGTTTGAACTGATCAACTGAGACACCTGGCGCCATGTTGAAAACATTTTTCTTCCTGTTATTCCTTGGATGGTAAGCCCTTTAAATACCACTTTATTCGTCAAATCAATTGTCACCGGATGTTCCGGCAAGCTGAGAATATGAAATCTTCCGCCATTCGCAGCCATCGCAAGACCTTGGGCAATCGCTGAGGGATGACCCGACATCTCACAAACAAGATCTGCTCCTTCCCCACTCGTTAAAGCGCTTACAATTTTGAGCGGGTCTTCTTTTTCAATAGAAACAGTACAAGTCGCTCCCATTTGTTTTGCAAGCCTCAGCCTGTATTCATTCTTATCAATCGCTATCACCTGAGAAGCTCCTGCTGCTTTTGCAACCGCAACAGCCATAAGACCAATCGGTCCGCATCCAATGACTGCAGTCGTTCCTCCTGCAGGCTGGCTCTCGAGTACGGTATGAACTGCATTTCCTAAAGGCTCTTGAATGGAAGCAATCGACGGGTCCATATCAGCGGGATTTCTCCAAATGTTATCAGCTGGAACTTTTACATACTCCGCAAAACAGCCTGCCGTGTCCACTCCGATTATAGCAGTATTGGTACACACATGAGATTTTCCTGTTAGGCAAGGGACACATTCACCACAGACAATGTGTGTTTCCGCAGACACATACTCTCCCACTTTTACACTGCTGACATTCTCTCCCACGTCCTCTACGATGCCGCTGAACTCATGGCCGAAAACATAGGGTGTTTTGATTCTCTGACGTGCCCATTGATCCCAATTATAAATGTGGACATCCGTGCCGCATATGGAAGCGGCTTTCACTTTTATGAGGACTTCATGTTTATCAATCTCAGGAATGGGAACTTCAGTCAGCACAGCACCGAACGCCCCGTCCTTTTTCATTAGAGCTTTCATCTTTCCACTCTGCATGTACAATCCTCCTTGAAAAATTCTTGTTATATTCGGATTGTACCATGATATGGAATAAGCGTAAACAGCACTGTCTTCTCCAGAAGGACAAAAGTATCTGTCTTGAAAAATGGGCGGAATTTTTTTTGAAACGTTTTAGCTCATTTTTGATTTTGTATATTCGCTCATTTATGTGCTAAAAATACTATCGGGAGAAAATATCACAATAAATGAAAAACAACCTGTTTGCATTACGCAAACAGGTTGAGAATGCTTTATTTGTTTTTAGCGAGGCTCCACGATTAATTTAATCGCTGTTCTTTCTTCCCCATCGATTTGAATATCTGTAAAAGCCGGAATACAAATCAAATCAACGCCGCTAGGCGCCACAAATCCCCTGGCAATCGCCACAGCTTTTACAGCCTGGTTTAATGCACCCGCTCCGATCGCTTGAATCTCGGCGGCTCCTCGCTCTCTCAACACGCCTGCAAGCGCACCTGCCACTGAATTTGGACTCGATTTTGCTGAAACTTTTAAGATTTCCATTTCTGCTCCCCCTTAGTTTTACAATGGATAAGTGAGTGTTCATTAGAACAATCATTATTAGATGTTGCTATCCAAAAAGCCATCCCCACAATGCTTTTCAAAAATAGCGGGCTACCTTCCATTTTTACTATATTCACTAAGGAGTTGCTATATTCCTGCTTTTCTTTTTAATATTTTTATAAAATAACCATATGTTCAACTATTCAAAGAACATGTGATCATCGTTGATTAAAATACGCTCAATTTTCACGGCTTTTTTCGTTTGATCGTCAATGTCAATGACAACTCCGCTGAGCGTTGTTTTTCCTTCAGCGACAGTAAACCGGACTGGAAGGTTCGTTTTGAATCGCTTAATAATCGTCTCTCTGTCCATCCCCAGTATACCATCATACGGGCCAGTCATTCCCACATCAGTAATATATGCCGTTCCCTTCGGCAAAATGCGGTTATCCGCTGTTTGCACGTGTGTATGAGTTCCTACTACAGCCGACGCCCTCCCATCCGTGTACCAGCCAAGTGCGAGCTTTTCACTTGTCGCTTCGGCATGAAAGTCGATAAAAATGTACGGTGTTCTTTTCGCAGCTTCTGCGATCAATTCGTCCGCTTTTAAAAACGGGTCATCAAGCGGCGGCAAAAACGTACGTCCCTGCAAATTAATGACTGCTAGTTCTTTGCCGTTTGCTTTCACATATGTGATCCCTTTCCCCGGTGTTCCTTCAGGAAAGTTTGCCGGGCGAACCAAGTTCGGAACGTCATCTATAAAATCAAATATTTCTTTTTTGTCCCATGTGTGGTTCCCCATTGTGATTGCATCTGCGCCGGACTGGATTAGGCTGTGATAAATTTTTTCCGTCAGGCCTTTTCCATGTGCGGCGTTTTCACCATTAATAATGGTAAAGTGAGGCTTATATTTTGTTTTTAGCTTTGGTACATATTCTTTGACCATGTCACGGCCCGGTGAACCGACAACATCTCCGATAAATAAAATTCTCATTTTGTAAATCCTTTCTTCTTGAAAATTCCTTGTCGTCAAAAAAATAAAGTGATGCTTAGCGCATCACTTTATTTTGCATACTCTACGGCTCGAGTCTCTCTGATTACTGTCACCTTAATATGACCTGGATAATCGAGCTCGTCCTCAATTCGCTTGCGGATATCTCGCGCCAGTCGATGAGCCTCAAGATCATTAATTGAATCCGGCTTCACCATAATACGCACTTCGCGTCCAGCCTGAATGGCAAATGATTTTTCAACACCTTCGTAGGACTCAGAAATTTCTTCGAGTTTTTCAAGTCTTCGAATATAATTCTCGAGCGTCTCACTTCTTGCGCCAGGTCTTGCAGCGGAAAGCGCATCTGCTGCAGCTACCAGCACAGCGATAATGGAAGTCGGCTCCTCATCCCCGTGGTGTGATGCAATACTGTTAATCACGACTGGGTGCTCTTTATATTTGGTCGCAAGCTCTACCCCGATTTCAACGTGGCTTCCTTCTACTTCATGGTCAATTGCTTTCCCGATGTCGTGAAGAAGACCCGCACGTTTAGCAAGCTTTGCGTCTTCACCAAGCTCCGATGCCATTAGACCGGCCAAGAATGCGACTTCCATGGAATGCTTAAGCACATTTTGACCGTAGCTTGTACGGAACTTTAAGCGGCCGAGGATCTTGATGAGATCTGGGTGGAGGCCGTGAACGCCAACCTCAAATGTCGTTTGCTCACCCATCTCACGAATATAGTCATCGACCTCGCGGCGAGATTTTTCAACCATTTCTTCAATCCGTGCCGGATGAATACGGCCATCCTGAACGAGTTTATCAAGAGCAATTCTGGCTGTCTCACGTCTGATCGGATCAAATCCGGAAAGAATGACAGCTTCAGGCGTATCATCAATAATCAGGTCAATTCCTGTCAGCGTTTCAAGCGTACGAATGTTACGCCCTTCCCGTCCGATGATACGTCCTTTCATCTCATCATTTGGAAGATTGACAACTGATACCGTTGTTTCGGCAACGTGGTCCGCTGCGCAGCGCTGTAAGGCGAGTGAAAGAATGTTTTTCGCTTTCTTATCCGCCTCTTCTTTCGCACGGTTTTCAGTTTCTTTTGTCATGATGGCGATGTCATGTGAAAGCTCGTTTTCAACCCGCTCAAGAATGATTTGTTTTGCTTCATCACGAGTCAGACTCGAAATTCGTTCCAACTCTGACTGCTGCATACGAATCATCTCATCCACTTTGCTTTCCATCTCTTCAATATGTTGTTGTCGTTCATTCAGAGAATGATCTTTCTTCTCCAACATCGCTTCCCGTTTATCAATTCCCTCATGTTTGCGATCAAGGTTTTCCTCCTTTTGGAGTAAACGGTTTTCTTGTTTTTGAAGCTCATTTCGTCTTTCACGAACTTCCTGTTCAGCATCTATTCGAAGTTTGTGGATTTCATCCTTTGCTTCAAGCAGAGCTTCTTTTTTCAGTGCTTCAGCATCACGCTTCGCATCTTCAAGAATTTGCTCGGCTGCACCGCGTGCGCCCGCAATTTTCGCTTCGGCAATGGTTTTACGAACAAAGTAGCCAACAACTAAACCGAGTAGAATCAGCAAAATGGAGATGAGAACCATCATAATTGGGGTCATACTTTCACCTCCTCTTGCTATGAACTTGGTTGTTGCTTAAAAAGTGTCGGCATGTACATTGTCTAGTTTTCTCAACATACAGAACCTTCACAGGGAATGAGTGTGTTCATCGCCCTTGTCAAGTTTAAATGGTTTAACAATCATGTTAAAAAAACAAATGTTACAACTTCATTGTAAATGTGTCGGAAATACTTGTCAAGCTTGCCATCTTAACGTTTGCAGGCCAGTCGTCTTTTCACGTTCCGAATGCAATTCATCCAAAAGAAGAACGCCAATCATTCTTGATTCAGAAGCTGGTATATTTTATTGTTCACTTGGCCCAATTTAGCATTATTTTGAATGTTTGAGAACAAAATAACAATGGTTTGCCCAGATTTGCTAAAGCTGTTCAAGATATTGAAGCCCGGCATAACACCATGGTTTGAATAGCTTCCGGGAGCAACATAAAATCCCATGCCGTATGTGGAGCTGCTCCCTGGCGTAAACATCTTTTCATAGCTATTTTGCGAATACAGTTTTCCGTCTATCAGCGCTTGGTCAAATTTGTACATATCTATAGCGCTCATATAAATATCACCGGCTCCATACAGCTGAGATAGATCAGGTATATACGGTGTAACTGTTTTGCCGCCCTTCATCTTATACCCGACAGCAGGATAAGGTTCTTTTTCATATGTTTTGTAAAAGCCTGCATGCGTCATTCCCGCAGGTTTAAAAATATGATTCTTTATGTACTGTTCATAGGACTCACCGCTTACTTCAGCAATAATATAAGCGAGAACAGAATAGTTGGAATCCTTGTAGTCCCATACGCCCGGCTGACGTTTGATTCCCTGCAGTTCTATGTCTTTTATTAAATCGTCCGGCGTAATGGCGCCGTTTCCTTCAATATGTCCGTTTATCCCCGATGTATGTGTAAGCAGATTCTTCAAAGTAATCGTTTGTCCGTTAGGAAAGTGAGGTAAATACGTACTTACCGGATCACTTGTCTGAAGTTTCCCCTTTTCCTCTAGCTGCAAAATAGCAGTTGCAATCAGCGCTTTTTGTGATGAACCGACATAAAAAGATGTCAATGGATTATTTTGAATGTAGTGTTTACGGTCAGCATAGCCAAAACCTTTATTTGTTACAATTTCTCCATTTCTGACAATCATGGCTGTTCCGCTGAAACCGATCTCTTCTAAATAATTGCTGATTTTTTGGTTTCGATCCACTGTTTTGATTTGTTCCTCTGATTTTTTGGCAGTTTTCTTTTTGACCTCTTTTTTCTGATCGGTATTTGAAACCGCTGCAGTTTCTTGAGATGGTTCGTTTTCTTCACTATTTCGATGAAGAGCATTCCAAATCGTAATGCAAACCATCACTGCTAAAAGACCAAGCAACAGTTTTCCTCTTTTATTGAGTTTTCTCCGTCTGCGTTTCGCAGTTCTTCTGCGGGTTGGGCTTGTCATTCATTTTTTCCTCCCAAAATAAATTCCATTTTGCACACGTTTTGTTAGACGAATAAAGCCATAAAAAAGTTGTCAAAAAAAGCAATATTTTTATCATTTTTTTGCAAAATACAAAAAAGCTGAGTTTTTCACTCAGCCTTTTGTATCATTTGAAACTTATTTTATTTTTATTCTTCAAATTCGAGTTCTTCTTGTGTCTCTTCAGCTTGCTGCTGCACTACTCCGTTATTATCCAAGCCGTAATGTTCGCGAATTTGCTCCTGGATCATCAGCATGATATCTTTATTTTCTTTCAGGAATTGTTTTGCATTTTCACGGCCTTGGCCAAGACGCTCTTCTTCATAAGAGTACCATGAACCGCTTTTTTGCACGATATCAAGTTCAGTTCCTAGATCAATGATTTCGCCTTCTTTTGAGATGCCTTCTCCGTACATAATGTCAACCTCGGCTGTACGGAACGGCGGAGCCACCTTGTTTTTCACGACTTTGATTTTCGTTTTGTTCCCCATTACGTCGTTGCCTTGTTTCAGCTGTTCAGCACGGCGCACTTCAAGACGCACGGAAGAGTAGAATTTCAACGCACGGCCGCCAGGAGTTGTTTCCGGGTTCCCGAACATAACGCCGACTTTTTCACGAATTTGGTTAATGAAAATCGCGATTGTCTTCGATTTGTTAATGGCCCCTGAAAGCTTACGAAGCGCTTGAGACATTAAGCGTGCTTGTAAACCGACATGAGAATCTCCCATGTCGCCTTCAATTTCCGCTTTCGGAACGAGAGCGGCTACAGAGTCGACAACGACAATGTCAACTGCCCCGCTTCGAACCAATGCTTCCGCAATTTCAAGCGCCTGCTCGCCTGTGTCAGGCTGAGACAGTAAAAGCTCCTCGATGTTAACACCGAGCTTTTGCGCGTATACCGGATCTAACGCATGCTCCGCATCGATAAACGCGGCTTGTCCGCCCTGCTGCTGAACTTCAGCAATCGCATGAAGCGCCACAGTTGTTTTACCTGAGCTTTCAGGACCGTATACTTCAATAATCCGTCCGCGAGGATATCCGCCAATTCCCAGTGCTGTATCAAGAGCGAGGGAGCCGCTTGGTACAGTAGAAATTCTTGTATCTGTCTTTTCTCCCAGTTTCATAATGGAACCTTTGCCGAACTGTTTTTCTATTTGTTTAAGAGCCATATCTAAGGCTGCCTGACGATCACTCATTCTATTTTTTCCTCCTTTATGTTACCACTACATATACTATACCCTGTTTGAAGGGATTTGCCAAGAAAAAAGCGAACGCATATTCGGATTTTTTCTTGGCGTGATTCCTATCAAAATATCATAATGTATCAGAGAAATCATGTTTTCTTAGGAGGATAATGTGCTGAAAATATTATTTTTGCTCTAAAAGCTTTAAGATTAAATGGCAGCCGTATTTAGCGCCGCGTTTTCTGATCCCCGTTCTGGAGCCCGCAAAGTGAAACTCGTGAACCTCTTCTTTACCATTTGCGGAAATGCCGATAAACACATGCCCAGGCTCATGCCCTTCTTGAGCATCAGGTCCTGCTACACCAGTAAAGCTAATGCCGATATCGCTGCCAGTGAGTTTTTGAACACCCTTAGCCAGTTCGGATGCGCACTCCTTGCTGACCGCCCCAAAACGATCTAATGTTTCCTTCTTGACACCAAGCACATTCTGCTTCACGTCGTTTGTATAGCAAACAACGCCCCCGGCAAATAATTTTGAGGCACCGCTATGATCCGTCAGCCATTCAGAAAACAGCCCTCCGGTAAAACTTTCTGCCGCAGAAATTGTAATGCCTTTTTCCTTGCACGCTATAGATAGCTCTTTTACAAGAGAAGTATCATCGTAACCATAGAAAAATTCACCGACACGCTCTAAGATAACGGCCTCTGTTTCTTTTAACAGACGCTCTGTTTCCTTTTCATCGGCGTGTTTGGCTGTCAGACGCAGCGTCACCTCTCCATCAGCCGCCAAAGGCGCAATTGTCGGATTGGTTTGCGCATCAATAATATCTTCCAAATCGGCTTCAAGCTGAGATTCACCGATACCGAAAAAGCGAAGAACGGTTGACACAATTTTTTCATTTGAACCCATCTTTTTCAGCAGAAGAGGCTTTGCCTCGTTTTCAAACATTGGACGCAATTCGCTCGGCGGTCCAGGAAGAAGCATATAATAGCGCGATTCATGCTCTGTGAGCATTCCCGGGGCCATTCCAAAGTGATTCGCCAGCACGTCAGAACCTTCGATCACAAGCGCCTGTTTTCGGTTATTAGGTGACATCGTGCGTTTTGTTCGTTTGAAATAGTCCTCAATGGATTGGAATGCCTCATCATTTAACACAAGCGGACGTCCCAGCGTATTTGCAATCGTTTCTTTCGTCAGATCATCTTTTGTGGGTCCAAGCCCTCCTGAAAAAATAATGAAGTCAGAGCGTTCTTCAGCAATGCGGATGACCTGCTTCAGCCGCTCCGGGTTATCTCCGACCGCTGTATGATAAAATACGTTGACCCCGATTTCAGCGAGCTGTTTGCTGATAAATTGAGCATTTGTATTGGCGATTTGGCCAAGCAGCAGCTCTGAACCGACTGCAATTATTTCTGCTTTTTTTGGAAATTCCATGACGAAGTCCTTCTTTCTTAGTTAGATGTTTTTAACGCTTCCCAGTTTTTAGAGAAATATTCCCATCCTGAGACGACAGTAAAGAAGACGGCTACCCACAGTGCCAAGTCTGCAAACGGGAATGACACAAGTTCAAATGGAAGATTATGAAGAAGCAATGCGGATACCGCAATAATCTGTGCCCAGGTTTTGATTTTACCAAGCATGTTAGCAGCTACGACTTCTCCTGTTCCGGCTAAGACAAGCCTTAAACCTGTCACGGCAAACTCCCTGCTGATAATCACAATGACCATCCAAGCTGGAGCGAGATCAAATTGAACAAGGATAATTAACGCTGCGGATACCAGCAGTTTGTCCGCAAGCGGATCAAGAAATTTCCCGAAGTTTGTTACGAGATTCAATTTTCGGGCATAATACCCGTCCACCCAGTCTGTTGTAGATGCAATAATAAATAGAATGGCCCCCGCCAAATGTGCGACCGGGATCGATTCGTCTCCAACTTCGAGCCTGCCCCAGTCAAACGGCGCCAGCATGATAATCATGAAGATTGGGATTAATGCGATTCTAGCTAGTGTGATTTTATTTGGTAAGTTAAACATAAAGCCCCTCCAATTTCATACTCGGACGTGAAGAAAAGTCATCTGGTAATTAAGATGACTTTTCTTCCTTTTTATTTACAATCTTTATAGTTTGTGCCATCACTTTTTTCGGATCAAGTTCATATGAAAGAACCTTACCGTTGATTTTTATTTTCAGATTAGGTGCATATCCGGTGCGGATATCAACTTGTTTCTGATCAGTTATGTCTTTTTTATAGGTCTCGTCTTTTTTCAGCGTTCCTTCTTTTAAAGAGCTGCTGTTTTCATCGCGCACTCGAATCCAGGAGCTGTCTGATGCCTTCAGTTCCAGCTCGATTTTATCAGCGCCGGACACTTCATAAGTCGTTAACGATCCTTCAGTGCCAGCAGCTTTAATCTCCAGCTTATCACTGTCATTTTCTTTTTTCTTATCTTCGTTTTCTTTCGTTTCTTTTTTAGTGTCTGTCTCTTTTTCAGAGCTGTTATTTTGATTCTCTTTCAGCGTTGAATCTTTAGGGATTTCGTACTTGCTCTCACTTTGCGTAATTGCTTTTTCTGATGCCGCATTGTGATCATCACTGTTTTTGTGATTGGCAAACTGAATGATCGCGTACACAATGGCAATCACGACAATCACGCCGAGAATAACAAGTATCGTTGGCAGCAGCTCCAGCGCCTTAGATGCTGGCTTCGGCATTTCCTTTTGAAGATTCATGCCGGAGATCTTTTCAGACACATCGTCATGATACGTATTAGGGATATCTTTTTTATGCTCCTCAAACAGCTGATCCGCATCAAGCCCAACGGCTTCTGCATATTGCTTGATGAATGCCCGAACATAAAACTTCCCCGGAATAATGTCATAGTTTCCTTCCTCCAAGGCGGTTAAATACCTTTTTTGAATCTTTGTTGCCGCTTGGAGATCATCCAATGACATTGCTTTTTCCTCTCTGGCTTCTTTGAGCCGGATTCCTAGTTCAGTCACAACAAACACCTTCCAATTTTAAAAATCAAAGCTTGAAAACCCGGATTGATCAAACATTTGGGGTTCCTCGGCATGTTCATATGTAATAACCTCATCAGGGTCATTTCTCAGTTCAATAATATAATCAAAGTCATCTAGTGTATACTCTGTATTTTGAACGAATATGTCCGGATGCTCCACCACTTTTGTTGCAGGCAGCCGCATGATTTCTCGGACCAGCTGGAGATGGCGTTCCGATCCTCTTCGTGTTGACACAATTCCGTCAACGATAAAGACATTTTCAGTGCTGTATTCATCGGCAATCAGCTGGCTTCTTATGGTCTGCTTCAGCAAGGTTGATGACACAAACAGCCACCTTTTGCTTGCACACACACTAGAGGCTACAATCGATTCCGTTTTCCCGACACGCGGCATACCTCTGATTCCGATTAATTTATGGCCTTCTTTTTTGAACAATTCGGCCATAAAATCGACTAATAAGCCAAGCTCGTCCCGTTCAAAGCGGAACGTTTTCTTGTCATCGGCATCCCGTTGAATATAACGGCCGTGGCGTACGGCAAGTCGGTCGCGAAGCCTCGGTTCTCTAAGCTTCGTTACTTTAATTGTTTCCATCGTTTTTAAGATTGATTCTAATCGTTTAATTTGATCTATATGGCGGCACCTGAGGAGCATTCCCCTTCTGGAAAGATCGACGCCGTTTATCGTTACGATGTTGATAGAAAGCATCCCAAGAAGAGATGAAATATCCCCGAGCAGTCCGGGGCGGTTCACTTGAATTTCATATTCAAAATACCATTCGAGCTTTGCCAAATGATATACCCCCTTCATTGTGGCAAAATTTTACCTTCCTTTATCATAAAGCATTTTTCTCTAATTAGAAAGAAGAATGTTGCTGTGATGAGGAAAACATAAAAAAGAGAGGAAAAATCCCCTCTCTTCCTAGTGAGTGCTGTTATTTTCAACAAGCTTAACCATCATATTGGCAATGGCGTGCTGTTCATCTTTTGATGCTACACTCCAAAGATCTGCCAGCACTTTTTCCTGCTCGTTCTTAGATTCCACTTCATTAGCCAAGTAGCTGCCGATTTCTGTCGCAAGATCTGTAATCGTATCCTGGCTCATACCTTTATCTTGCGCATAGTTCAGACGGTCGCCAAGGAAGTTTTTCCAGCTATCCCAGTTTTCTAATACTGACATGCTTGTTTCCTCCATTTCATGTGAAGTTACAAGATTATTGTGTCCTTCACAAAAGAAACTATACACCGAATATTTTCGTGTCAGCAGTGCCAGCCGCCATTCACCGACAGAATTTGGCCGGTAATATATGACGCTTTTTCAGACAGGAGAAAAGCTGTTGCATCAGCAATTTCTTGCGGCCGGGCCAGCCGGCCGATCGGAATCTCATCAGCGATCTCTTCTTTTTCAGCCGCGGTGAATTGATTCATCATATTTGTATCAACTGCACCTGGCGCTACTGCGTTTACTCTGATTCCGCTTGGCGCCAGCTCCTTAGCCAATCCTTTTACAAATGAATGCTGAGCTCCTTTTGCCATGCTGTACAGTACTTCACAGGATGCTCCAGTCTCTCCCCAAATCGAGCTGACAGCCACAATCGCTCCCGATTTATTCCGAATCATGCCTGGCAGAAGGTTTCTCGTCAGCATATACGGACTCGCCACATGAAGCTGAACCATTTCCTGGACTGTTGCGTTATCTACATCCGTAATCAGCCCAAAATGGCTTCTTCCACTGTTTAAAACAATCGCATCAATCGGCTGAACAATTGAACTTGTCAGCTTATCTGCTCCATCTTGCGCGGACAGATCAGCTTGTAATATCTCCGCATTTACGCCAAACATCTGACTTAGTTTTTCAGCAAGCTCCGCTGCCGCGTATTGATTTGTATTGTAATGCAGCAGCAGATTGTATCCCTTAGCCGCAAGGGTTTCGCTGATGCTTTTGCCAATGCCGCCGCTTGCTCCGGTGATTAGTGCTGTTTTGTTCATCCTCTTTCCTTCTTTCCGCAGAAAAACACCCCTCACACTGGAGGGATGTTTTGTTTATGATTTAGGAACAACCTTGCAGACAGTCAGTCTGTCTGCAGCAATTTCCTCTTGTATTACGTTCTGGACATCCTCGAGGGTAATCTGCTCGAGTACCGTTACAACGTCAAACAGGCTCATATCCAAGAACGCATAACGGGTAAATTGATTGGCGATGTATTCAGGGGAATTCAGCGCTTTTAAGAATGTGCCGATCTTTTTCTTTCTGGCAAGTTCAATCTTTTCAGCAGTAATCAGTTCACCGGCGCGCAAAAGCATGCTTGAAATGTCTTCAGCTAACTGATCAGGCTCAGCCGTATCTCCGCCGATCGCCGCAAAACCAAACCCATATTCAGCAGTAAAATCAAAGCTAAACGTTTCGTCAATATATCCTTTTTCATAAAGTGATTCATACTGGGCAGAGCTTTTGCCAAAAAGAGCTTCAAGCAATAAGTTCATTGAAAGTTCATGCTTTAAGAGCTCTTTGCCTAATTTAAACGGATTTTTGGATTTCAGCCCAACAAGGCATTTCGGTCCCTGCACGTTCATTTTGATCTCTTTTTCTTTTCGGAAAACCGCTTCTTGCTCTTTCACTTCTTCCCGTTTGATCTCCGGCTGATCAGTATACGGCTTTTTCCCCTGGTTTTCTCTTACCTGAGAAATAATCGCTTCAGGATCTACAGGTCCGACAATGAAAAGGAGCATGTTACTCGGGTGATAAAACGTTTCATAGCATTCATAAAGAAGGTCTTTTGTAATATGTGAAATGCTTTCCACTGTTCCCGCTATGTCAATTCTGACAGGATGCTCTTTGTACATGTTTTCAATGACCCCGAAGTAAAGCCTCCAATCAGGGTTATCGTCGTACATATTAATCTCCTGTCCGATAATCCCTTTTTCCTTTTCAACCGTTTTTTCAGTAAAATATGGGTCCTGTACGAAATCGATAAGCGTCTCTAAATTGCGTTCAACATTTGATGTGCTTGAGAAAAGGTAAGCCGTTCTTGTAAATGACGTAAACGCATTGGCAGAAGCCCCCTGTTTGCTGAAATCTTGAAAAACGTCTCCGTCCGCTTTCTCAAACAGCTTGTGCTCAAGAAAGTGAGCAATCCCGTCCGGCACGTGAACCATCTCGTTTTTACCTAAAGGGACAAACCGGTTATCTATCGAGCCGTACTTTGTTGTAAAGACCGCATATGTCTTGTTGAAGCCTTTTTTCGGCAAAACGTAAACATCAAGGCCGTTGGACATTTTTTCATGATACAGCGTCTCTTGAAGCTGTTCATATTCGATTGGTTTGATCAAGATGCACCCTCCGTCCCTTTTAAGAAATAAGTCGTATCAAGCTGAATCTTTTCGCCGGCTTTTATGATATCCTCTTTTGTGACATTCTCAATATTGGCAAGAAAGTCTTCGATAGGAATCTCGACTTGAGCAGCAGCCTGCTGATATAAAAATTCAGATAAACCGTATGCTGTATCAATCGTTTCCAGCACTTGATTTCGAATGACGGCCTTTGTCTGTGCTATATCCTGCTCACTGAAATCGCCATTTTTCATTGCCTGGAATTGCTCAGCAATAATCGAAACCGCCTGTTCATAATTTTTCACTTCAATGCCTGACATCACCATTAACAAGCCTTTAAAACTTTCTATACGCGAAGCCGCGTAGTAAGCAAGACTGGCTTTTTCCCGAACATTAATGAAAAGTTTAGAATGAGAGAATCCGCCGAACAATCCGTTAAACACTTGTAAAGCAGGATAATCCTGATCTGTATAAGTGATGCTGGTGCGGTAGCCGATATTCAGTTTTCCTTGCTTGACATCCTCTTCATCAATTACTTCTTTTGGCTGAACTTTTTCATCAGCGTGATTGTTTTCAATCGTGCCAAGAGTTCGCTCTTCTGTTTTGAAATACTTATCAATTGCCGAATGTACCTGGTTACTGTCCACATCGCCAACTACATATAAATCAAGCTGGTCTTTTTGGATAGCGCTTTGGTATGTTTCGTATAATTGCTCTGCCGTAATGTCATCGACATCGTCGATTTCACCATTGACATGAAGCGCGTAAGGCTCATTTTTGCACATTTCCTGTATCAGCCTTAAATTCGAATAGCGCATTTTATCATCATAGACGGCTTGGATTCTTTGCTTAAGCGTCCGTTTTTCTTGAGCCACATATTGTGACTGAAAAGCGTCTCCCTCCAAAGCAGGTGAAAAGACGATTTCTGCAAGAAGCTGGAGCCCTTTCTCAAGTAGCGGCGTTTGGTCTTTTAAATATTTTTCATTTGGGATTTCAAGCCTGAACGTAATGACGTGTCGCTCTCCTTTTTTCGTAAGATCAGCCGATACTGACGTGCCGTACAGCTCATCCAGGTATGAACGCAATTCTGCGGTTTTCGGATGGCTTTTCGTTCCGCGAAGAAGCACATGCGGGAGCAGCGCTCTTTTGGTGACTTGATCCTTTGTCAGCGGCGCAAGCATCTTAAAAATAAGCGAGACGGTTTTGAATTTTTCTGTTTCTACAATGTGTGCGGTTAAACCGCCGTGCTTTGATTTGAGTTCATTAACATATGACATATGGAACCTCCTTCGTTCATTTCTTAATTAGTATGTATTATGACCAATTTTCAGCATTCGCAGAAACACTCTTTCATGTAATTATAGCAACTGTAGGATTTATAAGGAAACAATAACCTCCGCATGCTGTATAGGTACAGTTGTAAACTGTGCAAGAAAGCGCAAAAAAAGACGGCTGGCTAGACCGTCCCTAAGTTTTTTTCTTCTTCTTCACTTTTTTTAGCATCTACAGTAAAGAGCACTAAAAATAAAGAAACGATGCTGCAAAACGCCGAGAGTATGAAAATAATCCAGTTTGCATTAGACATTAATGCAGCAAAAACAGGTGGACCGAGAGCTACTCCTATAAAGCGCATGCTATTGTAGAAGGAGGAAATGGTTCCGCATTGTTCACTTTCAATCCCTTCGGTTATCAATGCATCTAAAGCAGGAAGAGCCATTCCAATCCCAATCCCGCCAAAGCTTAAAAAGACAAATAAAAAATAAAAACTGTGGTTCCACCACAAGGCAATAAACGAAAGGGTTAACAGAATCATTCCTGTAACAACGCAAAATTTCATTCGGCCTTTATCTTTACCGATCTTTTTGCCAGCTATAAAAGAACTGGTTGACAAAAACAAAAGTGGGATTGCCAGTAATCCGCCTTTAGCTACTCCGTCAATAGCATACTTGTTCTCCAGCGTATCTGATAAATAAAATAATACGCCAAATAACAAAAACATAATGACACACCCGATAATGAAGACCGTATAAAGCCAGCGACCATCCTGTTTAAAAATTTTCTTCACACTCTTAATAAACTCAGAAACAGCAGGCGCATCTTCATCTTCTTCAGGCTTGGCCACCAAAAACAATACGAGCAAAAAGCTGATCAAACAGAAAAACGGAATAAACCAAAACGGTACAAACCAATACCAAGAAGCCAGTAAGGCTCCAAGTATGGGACTCAGTACCTTCCCTGACGTGTTGGCGGTTTCAATATCGCCAAGACCGGCGCTGACCTTTTCATCGTCTCCTTTAAACAGGTCGCCGATAAACGGCATGACGATCGGAGCGGCACCTGCAGAACCAATGCCTTGAAGAACCCGCCCCGCCAAGATCATCGCATAAGGATTTTTCATATAGGTCGAGGCAAAAGCAGCTACCGCTCCCCCCAATCCTGCAATGAGGAGGCAAGGAAGCAATATTTTTTTTCTCCCGAAACGATCCGACAAATATCCGGCAATCGGAATGCAAATAATTGCTACTACTGAATATACAGTAATGATTAAAGACACTTGAAATGAAGTCACAGACAGCTTTTTCTCCATCATCGGAAGAACAGGAATCAGCATGGAGTTCCCGAGTGTCATCACAAGCGGGACGGAAGACAATGCAATAATATTTTTCATTCCATTTTTCTCTCTCAACATTTTCACCCATTCACTTTCTTGTCATCCCTTATATATTGCGTTAACCGGAATGAAAGTATGTACAAAGAAACATGAATCAGTGCAAATAAAAAAACAGACACATACAGGCGTCCGTTTTTAGAATCGTTTACGCAAAACATGAAATCTGAATTTATCCGCTCTAAAATAATTTAAAGAATAAAGCACCGGTTTATCGTGCTGATCGTAATGGGTTTGTTTTAACAGCAAAAGAGCTGTTTCCGGATCGCATTCAAGTACTGGAGAAATGGTATCGTGATAGCCGATCGGTTCTATA
Source organism: Bacillus sp. LJBS17 (assembly GCF_019334685.1). Classification (NCBI taxonomy): domain Bacteria; kingdom Bacillati; phylum Bacillota; class Bacilli; order Caryophanales; family Bacillaceae; genus Bacillus; species Bacillus sp. LJBS17. Next base: position 1,736,328 of record NZ_CP079759.1, on the reverse strand, counting down.
TCAGTTACTGCATAGCTGATTACGGAGCCTGAATTTTTCTCAAGCAGGTCAAACATAGATTCTTGCTGATGAGAAAAAGAATTCGGCAAAATATTCATCGGAATTTTGTCTATACAATACACAATCGGCTGTCCGTCAGCTGTCCTGACTCGTTCAAGGTAAAAAAGTTCTTGCCCTTCTGCCAAATGAAATCTCTTCGTATCATCTTCAGACGGCATAAGCACTTGTGATGATAGAAAAATCGTGCCAGGGGTCATATTCGCCTGTTCTATCATCTTGGTTACACTGTTCAGCTGTTCAATGCCCGAAAGAAATAACGGCTTAGAATGGACAAAAGTGCCTACACCATGCCTTCTGATAATCACATGCTCTTCTTCCAGTATCCGCAAGGCTTCTCTTAGCGTTGCTCTGCTGACACCAAGCTTTTTGGAAAGCTCAAATTCAGAAGGCAGCTTTTCCTTCTCAGTGTAGATCCCATTTTTTATATCCTCTTTAATTCGTTCAATTACTTTCAAATACAAGTGCCGATTATCAGCTTTTGTAGACATGTTTCCCCTCCGTAAACCACTTTCGATAAAAATTATTGAACAATTGGGACAACTATATCATGTTTTGTCGAAAAAATAAATAGAAAGGTGATTAGTTTACATAATGTTATTATTGACAACTATAGAAAGCGGAACTCCCTTCATTAAGAAGAGAGCTCATCATATTTCTCTTTTGATAATAATACTTCCCTAGGTTTGCTGCCTTCATACGGTCCGACAACACCGCGTTCCTCCATTGCGTCAATCAGGCGCGCCGCTCTCGTATAGCCGATTCTGAATCTTCTTTGCAGCATTGAAACAGATGCCGTCTGCATGCCGACGATTAATTCAACAGCTTCATCATAAAGTTCATCAGTAACCTCGGAATGAGTTTCCGTTGTCTCCTCAGGAATCATTTCTTCTTGATATTGCGCTTTCTGCTGCGTAATCACATGGTCGACGACCTTCTCCACTTCGTCATCCGACAAAAATGCTCCCTGCACACGGACAGGTTTATTAGCCCCTACAGGTAAAAACAGCATATCGCCGCGGCCAAGAAGCTTCTCAGCGCCACCCATGTCAAGAATGGTCCTTGAATCCGTCTGTGAAGATACGCTGAACGCGATTCGTGACGGAATGTTCGCTTTGATCACCCCTGTGATAACATCCACCGATGGCCGCTGTGTCGCAATAATAAGATGGATGCCAGCAGCCCGCGCCATTTGGGACAATCTCGTAATCGAATCTTCCACATCAGATGAAGCGACCATCATGAGATCGGCAAGCTCGTCCACAATGACAACAATATAGGGCAGCTCTGGCTGTTTCGCTCCTTCTTCATTGTTGGCGCGTTTTATATAATCATTGTATCCTTCAATATTTCGTGTACCCGTATGAGAAAATAATTCGTACCGTCGCTCCATTTCATTGACAACCTTTTTCAAAGCCTGCGACGCTTTTTTCGGATCGGTTACAACCGGAGCAAGCAAATGCGGAATCCCGTTGTAGACATTTAGCTCTACCATTTTAGGATCGATCATCATCATTTTCACTTCATGCGGTTTCGCGCGCATTAAAATACTTGTAATAATGCCGTTGACACAGACACTTTTCCCGCTACCGGTTGCGCCTGCGACCAAAAGGTGGGGCATCTTGTTTAACTCAGCCAATACAGCTTCACCTGAAATATTGCGGCCGAGTCCAATTAACAGCTTCGCATCCGGTCTGTCATTCAATTTAGACTCCAGCACTTCCTTCAGCGAAACCATTGCCACTTCTGCGTTTGGAACTTCAATTCCGATTGCTGATTTGCCTGGTATAGGCGCTTCGATCCTGATATCCTTCGCAGCAAGCGCAAGCGCTAAATCATCGCTTAAATTGACAATTTTGCTAACCTTCACTCCGACATCAGGATATACTTCATATTTTGTTACGGCCGGTCCGAGATGAACCTGTGTGACTTTCGCCTTTACGCCAAAGCTTTGGAATGTGCGTTCAAGCTTTCTGGCATTTTCATAAATATTCTTTTTATCAGCCTGCTGGCCGGTATGCTTCGGATCTGCCAGCAAATCCAGTGACGGCATCTCGTAATCCTTATTTTCGAGCTCTGTAAAGGTCATAGGAGGAGCAGAAACAGTTTCCTGATCACCTGTCTCCGGTTGGATGTCCTGAAGCGGCTTCGACACAGGTTCGGCGCGCTTTTCTATAACTGGAGACTCTTCCTCTTCATTACGATCAGAAAAGCTTGAGATAATCGGCTCTGAATGAATAAGAGGCGATACTGTTTCATAATCCCCCTCTTCATTAGGAGGCTCCGGTTCCATTTGCTGTTTTTTGCGGGCCGGTTTTTGTTTTTTGCTCGGCGCTTTCGTTTTTTTCGATGACTGCATATTTGATTTGAAGGATTTCATATCATCAATAAATGCTAACCATTGTTCTTTTATAAAACGTCCAATCGGGCTCATCCACTTTTTCAGCGTTTCTTGCAGCGAGCGTCCAGTTACTAAAATCATTCCGATCAAAATCATGACAATCGCCATGATCTGAGAACCAGTCGACGCAAACAAAAAGTGTGAAGCCGCAAACAGCAGCGCACCGATCATCCCTCCGCCTAAATCAGGTGAAGCAGAGCTGCCATTCATGTCCATTAAAAACAATTCCCACGTATTGCTCACCACGCTTGCAGACTCAATAGACCCTTTGTGCGTCAAATTTTTAAATAGCTGCACGTGAGAAAGCAGCAATATGCTTGCGATGATACAGTACAACCCGGCCTTTCGTCTCGTTAAAAGGCTTGGGGTTTTTTTCTTCCAAAACAGTGAGACTCCTAACACCAATAAACCTAACAAGCATAAAATAAACCACTCTCCAGCAAAAAAGCGGAACAAATAGATAAACGTTTGCCCGACTACCCCCAGCTGCAAGATTGCGATAATTGAAATGGCTATACACAGCAATCCGTTAAGCTCGTATTTTATATTGAGCTGTTTCGCCTGTTTTTTTCTTGATTTTCGTTTTTTCTTTGCCACACTCATCACCTTACTGCGTTAAAAAATGTAAGTTCATACATAATGAAGAAAGCAGCCGTTTACAGGCTGCGTTTTTTCTGTAGGATTCCCCTATTATAGCATATTTTGCCCTTAAAAAAGGGTTGGATTCTTATACGTTTAATTTCAGCTTTTGTCCGGGTGAAATGTCCGGATGCAGAAAATGCATTGGATTGGTGCTCATGATTTGAATGACTTCCGCTTCATTCCCTTTCATTTCGACTAGAAGCGGTACACCTTTATATTCAATTTGCTCATGTGCGCTTGTCTCTTGGTTCTGTTCTGCAAACACAATTTCCTGCGGCATCACGGTATAAAGAATCATTGAATCATCCGTCCTTCTTCTTTCCTTGCTTCGTCGATGAGCTCATTCAGTTTATTGATTGCCTGTCCGACACCGCCTGCGTGATCGATCAATCCGTATTTAACTGCATCCTTACCGACTACATTTGTTCCGATATCCCGTGTTAAGTTTCCTTTTGAAAACATTAGCTCTTTAAATTTCTCTTCGGTTATATTGGAATGGCTTGTCACAAATTTAACAACTCTTTCTTGCATCTTATCCAGGTATTCAAACGTCTGCGGCACCCCGATGACCAGCCCGGTGAGCCTAACTGGATGAATCGTCATCGTTGCTGTTTCGGCGATATAGCTGTAATCACAGGATACAGCAATCGGAACGCCGATGGAATGCCCCCCGCCAAGCACGATAGAAACGGTCGGTTTCGATAAAGATGCAAGCATTTCCGCTATTGCAAGACCAGCTTCAACATCTCCTCCGACAGTATTTAATATGATCAGCAAGCCTTCAATTTTGGGATTTTGTTCAATTGCCACAATCTGCGGGATGACATGTTCATATTTTGTTGTTTTGTTTTGCGGAGGAAGCTGAACATGGCCTTCAATTTGTCCGATAATGGTCAGACAATGAATATTTGTATCTTGGGGCAGCTGCGGAAGCGTCGTTTCACCAAGCTGCTGTATTTTATTCATAATGCTGTCCTTCGCATCATTTTTTTCAGGACGCTCTTCTTCTGTGTTTTCCATACGATGATCCATCTCGCTTTCATCCTTTCCGAGTTTCTCTTTGTATTATGAACAAAGATACTTCATTCAATCCCGGCTTGAAGGACAAAAAATAAAGACCGGAGCAGCTCCGGTCTTTAGTCAGTCATTATACTTCCATAATAATTGGGATGATCATCGGTTTACGTTTCGTTTTTTCATAAAGGAATTGGTTCAAAGCATCCCGCATTGCCTGCTTCAGCGTTGACCATTCGACATTTGATGTTTCAGTCGCTTCTGTCACGATGGACCGGACGAGCTCAGTAGCCTGTACGATTAGACCTTCAGACTCTCTTACATAAACAAAGCCGCGAGTGATAATTTCTGGTCCTGATACAAGATGTTTCTTTTGTTTATCAAGTGTAATGACAACGATTAAAATTCCGTCCTGTGAAAGCAAGCGGCGGTCTCTCAATACGATATTGCCGATATCACCGACACCTAAACCATCAATTAAAATATTGCCGTAAGGAACTTTATCCCCAATTTTTACGTTTTGGCCGCGGAATTCAACGACGTCTCCTTTTTCAATTAAGAAGATGTCACTGCGCTTCATGCCGGTTTCTTCAGCGATTTTTGAATGAGCTTTTTGCATTCTGTATTCGCCGTTTACAGGAATCAAATATTTTGGTTTAAGCAGGTTGATCATCAGCTTTAACTCTTCTTGTGAGCCGTGGCCTGATACATGAACACGCTTTTGGGCAAAGATGACTTGTGCACCGGCTCTCGCAAGAAGATCTACTGTTTTAGAGTAAATGAGTTCCTGCCCGGGAATCGGAGTTGACGCAATGACCACCGTATCCCCTTCTTCAATGTTCAGCTGTTTGTGAGCTTTGTTTGCCATTCTTGTCAAAGCAGCTAATGGTTCACCTTGGCTTCCGGCTGTAATAATGGCCACTTCGCGCTTCGGATATTTTTTGACATCCTGTACAGAAATAAACAATTCATCATCTGCTTCAATGTATCCTAACTTTCTCGCCAGCTGCAGGACAGATTGAAGATTTTTTCCGGCTACGGCAATCTTTCTGCCATTTTGAGCCGCTGCATGAATGACTTGCTGAATCCGGTTAATATTGGATGCGAAAACAGCAATAATCACCCGGTTCTGTGAATTATACAGCGCATCCGAAATTTCTCCGCTGACAGCCGCTTCCGAAGGGGTGTAACCCGGCCGTTCCGCATTTGCACTGTCAGAAAGCAGAGCGAGCACGCCGCTATTGCCGATCTTGGCGATCTCGCCAATGTCGCACGTCTGATTAAGTGCAGGTGTTTGGTCAAATTTGAAGTCTCCCGTGCATACAATAGATCCAAGTGATGTTTTAAAGCTCACACCTACAGAATCAGGAATGCTGTGAATCGTTCTAAAGAACGATACCTTTGTTGATTCAAATGTAATGACAGATTTTGAGTGAATTTCTCTTAAATCAGTTTTTCGGTTATGTCCGTATTGTTTTAATTTCTCTCTTAACAGTGCAAGCGTCAGTTTTGTTCCATACACTGGAACGGACAGCTTGTTTAATAAGTAAAAAACGCCGCCGATATTTTCATCGTGCCCGTGCGTTAAAAAGATTGCCTTGACGCGGTCAGCCCGTTCAATCAAATATGATATGTCAGGAATCACTACATCAATACCGAGCATTTCGTTTTCTGGATGCATAAGGCCGGCATCAACGACAAATATGTCCGAGTCAATTTCAATGACATAAAGGTTCTTCCCAATCTCTCCGACACCGCCAAGGGCGATAATTCTAACGTTTTCTGTATTTTTCTTTTTCAAAATCTATATCCTCCTAGTCTCATACCCGTCCATCATCACTTGTTCCTATTATAACTGAAAGTAAATTTAGAAAACAAGATAAAGCAGAAGGTTTAGGGAAAACCAATATGTAAAAGAAACGGTCAAACTCAGCTGGATGTGAGAATGACCGCGTTTGTTTCACTGTATGAAATTTTCTTACAGTTCGCTGATCGTGCTGCTTAAGCTCAGACGTTCATCCTCAGTTAACGGGACTAGAGGCAGACGCACAGAACCGACATCAAGACCTCTCAGCTGAAGCGCTGTTTTGACTGGAGCAGGATTAGGCGCTTTAAACAGTTCCTTCATAATCGGCAGCAGTTTCTGATGGATCAGTGCCGCATTAGCTGTTTGCCCATTCGTATAATTTTTGATCATTTGCTGCATATCAGAGCCTGCAATATGGCTCGCCACTGATACAACTCCTCTTCCTCCAACTGAAAGAATAGGAAGCGTCAGAGCGTCATCCCCTGAATAGACATAGAAGTCTTCCGGTGTTTCAGCAATAATTTTTGTAATCGCTTCTAGGTCTCCACTCGCTTCTTTAATCGCAACCACATTCGGAATGTCCGCCGCCAAACGGATCGTCGTTTCAGGAGCAAGAGAAGCAACCGTACGGCCAGGAACATTATAGAGCATAACCGGAAGAGATGTCTCTGCCGCAATTGCTTTAAAATGCTGGTACATTCCTTCTTGAGAAGGTTTATTGTAATACGGGGTAACAAGCATAACAGCGTCCACGCCCGCTTCCTCAGCTTTTTTTGTCAGCTTAATGGAATCTTTCGTGTTGTTGCTTCCAGTACCAGCGATAACGGGCACCCGTCCGTTTACTTCTTTTACCGTATATTCAAAAAGCGCAATTTTTTCTTCAGTTGAAAGGGTCGGAGATTCTCCAGTTGTTCCCGCTACTACTAAAGAATCCGTTCCGTTTTTCAACAAGTAATCAATCAGTGTAGACAGTTTTTGAAAGTCTACGTTCCCTTTATTGTCAAAGGGTGTAATCATCGCTGTAGACACATTTCCGAAATTCATTTTATTCACCTCATCATGATTCAATCACATTTACTTCGAAAGTTCAAACACTTCATGCAAAGCGTTTACAGCAGGAACCATATCCGCTTCATGGACGAGCACCCATATCGTCGTATGGCTGTCAGCCGACTGAAGGATCGGAATTTCTTTTTCTGAAAGAGCCGATACAATTTTGGACGTAACACCGGGAACACCCATAATGCCCGCGCCGACCGCCGATACCTTCGCGCAGTTTCTCGTCACCATTGGATCATAGCCCATATCCATTAAAATACGCTGAGCTGTTTCTGTTTTATTTCCGGCTACCGTATAGACGATTTCACTAGGTGTAATGTTAAAGAAATCGACACTGATTCCAGCGTTTGCCATAGCCTTGAACACTTCAGTCTGAACGTTATACTGGCCGATTTTCGCAGGCACTTTGAACTGCGTGACATCTTTGACATGGGCGATTCCCGTAATCAGCCTTTCAAAAACATCACTGCCGACCTTGGAAGAGTGATGTGATGTCACCAATGTACCTTTATCATTCGAATAAGTCGAACGGACGCGGATCGGAACCTTGGCCTGCATTGCGATTTCCACAGCACGCGGATGAATGACCTTGGCCCCCTGATACGCCAGGTTGCAGATTTCTGTATACGTCACAACAGGAAGCGGTTTTGCATTTTCCACCACTCTTGGGTCAGCAGTCATCACGCCTTCTACATCGGTGAAAATATCGATGTATTCCGCATCAACAGCTGCTCCAAGTGCGGCTGCAGACGTATCGCTGCCCCCTCTGCCGATTGTTGTTGTATCACCCTTTTCAGTTGCGCCCTGGAAGCCTGCGACGACTACCGCATCATGATTGGCGAGCACACTGAATAAACGCTCCGGTTTCATTTCAATGATTTTTGCATTGGTATGCTGATCATTCGTTAAAAAGCCAGCCTGAGCCCCTGTCAGCGCAGCTGCTTTCACACCGTTATCAAGCAGCATGCTTGTAAAGACGACAGAGGAAATAGTCTCTCCGCAAGATAAAAGCAAATCCTGTTCCCTAGGAGAAATCGCTGACTGATCGCCGTAAAGCAGCCCGAGCAAAGAATCTGTTGCATACGGGTCCCCTTTTCGGCCCATCGCTGAAACGACAACGACAACCTTATATCCTTCACTGATTGCTTCTTTAATATGCCCTAAAGCCAGTTTGCGGCCTTTATCATCTTTTACTGATGTTCCGCCGAACTTTTGAACAATTATCTTCACTGTTTTCACTCCAAATTATTCGGACGTAACAGAAGAGAGCAGGCTGATAGCGCCTTACTCTCTTCTATTCGTCTTTAGAAAATTCTCTCTTTTATACGAGGTTTAGTTTTTTCAGGCTTTCTGCAATTTGAACAGAGTTCCATGCCGCGCCTTTTAATAGGTTATCAGAAACAACCCATAAATGAAAACCGTTTGCTCTGTCCAAGTCTTTGCGGATGCGGCCTACAAACACATCGTTTTTGCCGACAGCATCAGCAGGCATCGGATAAAGCTGCTGGCTTGGATCATCCTGAAGTGTCACGCCCGGAGCTTCTTGCAATAGATTTTTAATATCTTCAACTGTAGCGTCATCACGGTCTATTTCGATGTAGACGGACTCTGAGTGCCCAGTTTGGATTGGCAGTCTCACACATGTAGCCGCTACTTGAAGGTCAGGCATGTGCATGATTTTTTTCGTTTCATTTATCATTTTCATTTCCTCAAACGTATAGCCGTTATCTTGGAATTTATCGATTTGCGGAATCGCGTTGAAGGCGATTTGATAGTGTTTTTTGTCACCTTTTACAGGCATGATCTCAGGCTCTATTTCTTCTTTATTTAAAATCGCCTGTGTTTGGCTGTAAAGCTCTTTTACAGCTTCATTACCCGCTCCTGATACTGCCTGGTAAGTTGATACGATGACTTTGTTTAAGCCATATGCTTTGCGGATCGGTTCAAGTGCCGCAACCATTTGGATTGTAGAGCAGTTTGGATTGGCAATAATGCCATTGTGTTCATGCAAGTCTGCCTCATTCACTTCTGGCACAACAAGCGGTGTATTTTCATCCATGCGGAACGCGCTCGTATTATCTATAACAATAGCGCCGCGTTTTACAGCTTCTGGTGCCAATGCTTGTGATACGCTTCCGCCGGCGCTGAACAAAGCAATATTTACCCCTTCAAAGCTCTCAGGAGAAGCTTCCTGAACAGTCAGCTCTTGGCCTTTAAACGTGACTTTTGTCCCCGCAGAGCGTTTTGAAGATAGCAATGTAAGTGTGTCCATTTCAAAGTTTCTGTCTTCAAGTGTTTTAAGCATTTGTTGTCCCACAGCCCCTGTCGCTCCGACAACAGCTACGTGTAAACCTCTTCCCATCTGTAAAACTCCTTCCGCCAATCAGCTTCATTGAATTGATTTGACTATGATTTTACGTTTTATTTTACCATAGAATATGCGGGTGATGACCGAATTTTTTAGTTTGGGAAAGATTTTCTGTAAATTTAGTCATTTCCCTGATAATTCTCAACTAGAATCGGCTGAAGCTGCTGGTGCATGAGTGCCTTTTCAATCGTTTGCGGTAGCAGATCCATTTTGGCTACCATTGAATTCGGTTTTTTAAAGGGATCGTCTTGCCCGAATGGAATAAAAAAGATATTTTTTGTTGACATGAGCCTCATTAAATTTGTTCCGTTTAAACCAAGAGCATCATTTGTCGAGATACCCAGAACGACAGGCCGATTGTTTCGGATTGTCGCTTTTGCCGCCATCAGCACCGGGCTGTCCGTCATGGCATTTGCCAGCTTGCTCATTGAATTGCCTGTTAAAGGCGCAATGACCATGCAGTCAAGGGGCAGCTTCGGTCCAAGAGGTTCTGCCTTTACAATCGAATCAATGGCCTCATATCCAGTCAGGTCTTCAATTTTTTTAACCCATTCTGCGCCCTCTCCAAATCGGGTATTTGTGGATTTTACATTAAATGTGACAACCGGACGGACTTCAGCTCCTTCATTGACCAACGCCTCAATTTGCGGGAAAACCGCTTCATATGTGCAATGCGACCCGGTCAGCCCAAACCCGATTCTTTTTCCTTTTAATGACGACATCCTTATTTCCCCTCCTCAGCTTGTATTTCAGCCAAAAGCTTGCTCAAGACGTTTGCAAGGATTTGCCCAGCTGTTTTAGGAGCGACAATCCCTGGAAGCCCGGGAGCAAGAAGTGCTTTAATCCCTTGTTTCTCGGCATATTTAAAATCCGTTCCCCCGGGACGTGAGGCCAGATCCAATATTAAGGTTTTTGGTGTCATGCTAGAAAGTACCGTTTGATTTAAAATCATACTCGGTATGGTATTAATGCAAATATCTATATCTTTTACATGCTCTTTCAGCTCATCGGTATGAAAAGGAACGAGCCCCATTTCAGTGATACGTGCCAGATGCGCTGAACTTCTTGCCCCCACTTTTACATTCGCCCCGAGCGCGGCAAATGTACGGGCAATCGTCATCCCGGTGCGACCCAGACCGAGAACGGCCACCTGTGATCCGTGTATCGTATAATCCGTGTGCTGAATAGCCAGCATGATCGTTCCTTCTACTGTCGGAATAGAGTTGTATATCGCAATGTCATCCCGCTCAAACAGTTTAACAAGTTTTCTTTTTGCCTGAGCTGCAATGTTTTCTAAATAGGCGTTAGAAATTCCTGAGAAAATGACACAATGTGCAGGCGTTCTGTCGAGATGGTCCTGTTTTAACACAACTTCTTCATTAGAAAATACAGTCGATACGACACCTTCTCCTGTTGTCGCGGATACTGGAAGAATGATGCTGTCTATTTGCTGAAAAGGAATTTCATCAATATTGCATTTTACTGCCCCGGTAAAACCGTGATCCAATTGGTCAAAACCGACAAGATAGATGTCAGCCTGCTGTTCAGTGAGCTTTCTTATAATTTCGAGCTGTCTTGCGTCACCGCCGATAACTGCAATTTTCAATCCGGTTAACATTCTAAACGTTCACCTTCTTTGTATATACTGGATCTCTAGTTGTTAAGCTCCCCTTCATCTTATGATCAAAAGAAAATACTGGTGAATATAAAAGATGCGCTTTTTCCATATAAAAAAACATCGGCTCCGGCAGCCGATGTTTCAGATGTTTTCTTTAGAGCCCGCTTCACAGTCAATTGGGCTATTTACTCTTGTCGAGGAGGCATTTCCTCAGGTACATCTAATATAATCATATCTGAACCGATCTTTTGAATATGGTGCCATGGGACACGAATGTCATGACCTTGCTTTCTCAAACCAAACCACTTAACTGTGGGAATGAGGAGTGCTGTAATCTGTCCATCCTGTTCATTGATTTCCAAATCGGTCTGGCCGAGCACTCCGAGCCGTTCAGCTCTTTTGATGTCTACAATTTCCTTTCCTGATAATTCACTGAGCCGCATGTCTGTCACCCCCTTGTACTATGTATGATGAAAGGGATTAAAAAATGCCTGCTCCATTATGGAGCAGGCTTTCCTTTTTAAGACGGCATATTGCCGGAAGGGCTGATAAGTGCTAATGCATAGTCTTCGGTAAACAATTGTCTGGCAAGGCCGTTAACACGCTCTAAGTTCACGGCGTTTAATTCATTGATGATTTCATCTAATGTTTTATGTTTGCCGAGCAGCAGTTCATTTTTTCCGTTTCGGCTCATTTTGCTGTTTGTGCTTTCTAAGCTCAGCATTAAGCTTCCCTTCATTTGCTCTTTGCTGTTTTCCAGTTCTTTCGAGGTAATGCCGTCACGTTTTAATGTGGCAAGGGTTTCTTGAATTGTTTCCGACAGCTGCTGAAGCTGATTTGCACCCGTTCCGCCGTAAATAGTGAGCATTCCGCTGTCCTCATATGAGCTGTGATAGCTGTAAACAGAATAAGCAAGTCCTTTATCTTCACGCACATCTTGGAACAGCCGGCTGCTCATGCTGCCTCCGAGCACATTGTTGAGGACGATTAAATCATAAATACGTTCATGGCCAACCTCTAAGCCTTTAAATCCAAGGCACAAATGAGCCTGCTCTGTTTCTTTTTTTCTCGTCAGTTTTTCCGTGTAGAACTCAGGCTTCTCAAGGCCTGTCGCTTTGCCTTTCGCCTCGTATGACCCGAACCATTTTTCTACATCTTTGATAAAACTGTCAGATATATTGCCCGCTACCGAAATCACCACTCGGTCCGGCGTATAATAATCATGCATGTATTGTCTGAGAGAGTCACCGTTAAAGGAAGCAAGCGTTTCTTCCGTGCCTAGAATTGGGTAGCCTAAAGAATGATTGCCGTAAGTGGCTTTGCTCAATAAATCATGTACAATGTCGTCCGGCGCATCTTCATACATTTTAATTTCTTCATATACTACATTTTTCTCTTTTTTCAGCTCGTTTTCATCAAACGTTGAATGAAAGAACATATCTGCTAATACGTCCAGCGCGTAATTCGCATGCTCGTCAAGCACCTTTGCATAGTAGCAGGTATATTCCTTTGAAGTAAACGCATTGACCTGGCCGCCAATACGATCAAAAGATTCTGCTATCTCGCGTGCAGATTTTGTGCTCGTCCCTTTAAAGAACATGTGCTCTAAAAAGTGAGAAATTCCGTTTATCTCCGGCGTTTCATGTCTCGACCCTGTGCCGATCCATACGCCGATCGCAACAGAACGGACTGTCGGATTATTTTCCAGCACAATTCTTACACCATTTTGACACGTATATCGTTTAATCAAATTTGTTCCTCCTATTCAAAGACAAGCTGCCTTCATCTGTTACTTCAATAGTCTTGTTTCATCCATTAGTTCAGTGACTGTTCCAAGCGCATATCCTTTGTCTTTTATCTTTGTAATCAGCGCTTCAAGACTTTCCGCCGTAGGGTCAGTCGGATGCATTAAAATCATGGCACCATTATGTATCTTGCTTAACACTCTCGTCTGAAGTACAGACGGAGCCGGCTTTTGCCAATCGATTGTATCAACTGTCCACATGACTGTTCCCATCTGTTTCTCTGCTGCAATGTCGATAACCGCTTTTCTGAAACTTCCGCTTGGCGGAGCGAACCACTTTGGCTTAACGCCGATCGTTTGTTCTATTTGTTCATTAGTCTTGTCGAGCTGCTCGGAAATTCTTCCTGTAGTCAGTTTGCTCATATCCGGATGATTGTATGAATGATTTCCGATTTCATGTCCGTCTTTTGCAATCTTCTTAGCGAGCTTTTCATTGTTTCTCACCCAATTGCCTTCTAAAAAGAACGTAGCTTTAACCTGGTGCTTTTGCAGAATAGGGAGCATTTTTTCCAAATACTCATTTCCCCATGCCACATTGATTAAAAAAGCCACCATCGGTTTGTCAGGATTTCCTTTATAAATAGGCTCAGGCTGAAGTGACTCAAGATGAACACTTGGTTTTACTTGACTGTACACCAAATCTTTTTCCCGAAACTCACCATGCTTTTTCATTTTTTTATATGATTGTTCAATATTGACCTTTAATCCATTGTAGCCTGGAATGCTTTTCCACACTTTATCAATTCTTGCATTCTGGGGCTTAACTTCGTACTCCGGCGCTTTTTGAAGCAATTCTTCATATAATTGGTCTTTTGACGCCGTGACAGTCACCGTATCTTTTTTCATTGCCCCTATATAATCAAGTGCATGCGGATTTTCCATCATCTCAAATGAGACAAAAAAAAGAAATAAAAAAACGGCAAACGGTACAAATTTTTTGTACATGTTCTGTCCCCCCTCACCTCACATTATGAAGGAGAAGGACAAGGTAGAACCCGCCTGCTTTTGAAAAGCTTCAAAATAAAGAAGCCGGGTCTCCCAGGCTCCTTTTATGTTTTCATTTAAGATTGTTGTTCTTCTTTTTCTTTCTCTTCACGGAGCACCGCTTTGCGGGATAAATTCACTCGTCCTTGTTTATCAATTTCAGTGACTTTGACAAGAATCTCGTCTCCGATTTTTACAACATCTTCAACTTTCCCTACGCGTTCAAGCGCAAGCTCTGAAATGTGCACCAAACCGTCTTTTCCGCTGAAAATTTCAACGAAAGCCCCGAATTTTTCAATCCGTTTCACTTTACCTAGGTAAAGTTGGCCGACTTCAACCTCTCTAACAAGGTCTTCGATGATTTTTTTCGCTTTTTGGTTGCCGCTTTCATCTGTAGAGGAAATAAAGATTGTGCCGTCCTGCTCAATATCAATTTTAACACCGGTTTCTTCGATGATCTTATTGATTTGTTTTCCGCTTGGTCCGATGACATCGCGGATTTTATCAGGATTAATGGTCATTGTTAAGATCTTAGGCGCATATCGAGAAAGCTCTTTTCTTGATTCGCTTAATGTTGCAAGCATGCTGTTGAGGATTTCCATTCTGCCCTTTTTCGCCTGCTGAAGCGCTTCTTCAAGAATCTCTCTGGAAAGGCCTTCAATTTTAATGTCCATTTGCAGGGCCGTTACGCCTTTTTCAGTTCCCGCTACTTTAAAGTCCATATCTCCGAGCGCGTCTTCCATGCCTTGGATGTCAGTCAAGACAGTGTAATGTTCGCCTGATTTGACAAGACCCATCGCAATACCAGCAACTGGCGCTTTAATCGGTACACCAGCATCCATCATTGCAAGTGTGCTTGCGCAAATGCTTGCTTGAGATGTAGAACCGTTTGATTCAAGCACTTCTGAAACAAGACGGACAGTATAAGGGAAGTCTTTTTCAGACGGAATAACTGGCTCAAGCGCACGCTCACCCAGTGCTCCGTGTCCGATTTCACGACGTCCCGGTCCGCGCATCGGTCCTGTTTCCCCAACGCTGAATTGCGGGAAATTGTAATGATGCATAAACCGTTTTGACTCTTCGACACCTAAGCCGTCAAGGATTTGCACATCTCCCAGAGCACCTAGCGTACATACGCTGAGGGCTTGAGTTTGTCCTCTTGTAAATAGACCTGAACCGTGCGTTCTTGGCAAGAGGCCAACCTCTGAAGAGAGCGGGCGGATTTGATCGACACCGCGGCCGTCCGGTCTTACTTTCTCTTCAGTAATCAGGCGGCGAACTTCATTTTTCACCAGCTTGGATAAAATCTGCTTCACTTGCTTGATTGTGTCTTCATCATGTTCTTCATCCTCGAATTTTGCCACAACTGCGTTCTTCACTTCGTTAATGGCATCTTCACGGGCATGCTTTTCATGAACTTGGATGGCTTTCAGCAGATCCTCTTCTGCCAAAGCTTTTACTTTTTCATTAAGCTCTTCATCAATTTCAAAGAGCTTAATTTCAGATTTCTCTTTGCCGACTGCTGCAACAATTTCTTCTTGGAATGCAATCAGGCGTTTAATCTCTTCATGGCCGAACATAATGGCCTCAAGCATGATTTCCTCAGGAACTTCGTCCGCTCCCGCTTCTACCATGTTAATCGCATCTTTCGTGCCGGCAACGACAAGATTGATGTCGCTTTTTTCAAGCTGATCGACTGTCGGGTTAATGATAAATTGATCATCAATGCGTCCGACAGTAACCCCTGCAATCGGTCCTTCAAACGGAATATCCGATACAGAAAGTGCAAGAGATGAACCGAACATGGCAGCCATTTCTGAAGAGCAGTTTTGGTCAACACTCATGACAATGCTGATGACTTGAACTTCATTACGGAATCCATCGGCAAACAAAGGACGGATCGGACGGTCAATTAAACGGCTGGCAAGAACCGCTTTTTCACTTGGACGTCCTTCTCTTTTAATAAATCCGCCCGGAATTTTCCCTACCGCATATAATCTTTCTTCATAGTTTACAGTAAGAGGGAAGAAATCAAGCGGTTTAGGTTCTTTTGAAGCGGTTGCTGTACTAAGTACTGCTGTATCACCGTAGCGGATCATCACAGCACCATTTGCCTGTTTGGCAAGCTGGCCGGTTTCAACAGTAAGCGTTCTTCCGGCCCAATCTATGGTAAAGACATGTTTTTCTTGTCCCATACAATTACGAACTCCTCTCTTCGTTGTGTGAAATAATCAATTACTCCTATTATGAACGAAATGAATTGAACATATCAATGTCAAAGTAGTATGTAAAAGGATTTCAATGATTTGTTATAAGAAATTTCGCTTTAATACGATAAAAAAGCGGGAATCCTCCCGCTTTTTACGATTATCGACGTAAGCCTAGTTTGTTAATTAACTCACGGTAACGAGTTACGTCTTTATTACGCAGATACGTAAGAAGATTACGACGCTTACCTACCATTTTAAGAAGACCGCGACGTGAGTGGTGGTCTTTCTTGTGAGTACGTAAATGCTCGTTCAAGTTGTTAATTGAGTCAGTTAGGATAGCGATCTGAACTTCTGGAGATCCAGTATCAGATTCGTGTGTTTTGAACTCATTGATGAGTTGGTTTTTACGCTCTTGAGTAATTGCCATCCTGTTTCACCTCCAAATCATATTTAGCCCCAGTTACCTAGCAACCGTCGGTGACTTCGGATTGCCAAGCAATGGTTTTAAGACTACGAAAACTATCATACTAAAAATCGTGCCTATATGCAAATATTTTAGAATAAAATTTGCGTGCGTTGCAAGTTATTTCCGTAAATTGCTGAAATAACGGATGGCTTGCTGCTTATCTTTCTCAATTTGCTCTGTTAATTCTTTGATGCCATTGAATTTCCGCTCGCTCCGAATCCGTTTGTACCATTCGATTTTTATAGCGGCTCCATATACCTCTTGATCGAAATCAAACAGATTGACCTCGATGGAAGGCTGCTCAGGGCGCTTTTCATAAAACGTTGGCTTATAGCCAATATTGCAAACGCCATTGTAAACTTCGCCGTTCACTTCCGCTTTTACGGCATATACACCTGTGGGCGGGACGATATAGCTGTTATTTAAACCGACATTCGCTGTCGGAAACCCGATGGTCCGCCCTCTTTTATCACCATGAATGACAATTCCTTTAATAAAATAAGGTTGTCCAAGCAAGACATTCGCCAATTCAACATCTCCGTTTTGAAGCGCGGTACGGATATACGAAGAACTGATTTTTTTATCCTGCTCCGTTAATTTTTCTACCATTGTGCACCCAGCTTTTCCGTCTAAATCATCCGGCATGGTCTTCATTGTTCCCTTGCCGTATTTGCCGTACGTAAAGTCAAAGCCTGCCACTGCGTGCTGCACATTAAGGCCGATAATATACTGGTCTATAAACTGCTTAGGAGAAAGAGAAGCAAACACTTCATTAAATTTAACGACATACAGAACTTCTGTACCTAATTGTTCAATTTGATTTATTTTGTCTTCAAGAGGCGTAATCAGATCCTTAGGTTCCTTATCTCTGCCCAACACGTGAGAAGGATGGGGATGAAAGGTCATCACAGCCAATGTCAGACCTTTTTCTTCGGCTATTTGCTTCGCTGTGCAGATTACCTTTTGATGCCCGAGATGAACGCCGTCAAAATATCCTAACGCCATCACTGATTTTGCCTGCTCCTCTTTTATTAAATGATGAGGATGTGTAATATGTATCGTCTTCACAGAACGGTCACCTTTTTTCTATTGTTCGCTTTTTTGCATCAATACTTTTGCCGGCTTTAACAGCCCTTTTTTTGCAGGATGAGGGAAATAGATCGCCAAACAGGTTCCGGATTCAGTAAAGACGGCGATACGGTCTTCACTTGTCATTTCAGAAAACTGCTCGGGCGTCTCAAGCAAAGCCCCATTTTCTACTTTCTTAGCTAATGTATCACTTATGATCCATTTCGGCAAATGATTGAGCGCACGTTCAATAGGAACTGTATGCTCTTCCACGGTTCCGGATTGGGCCTGTGCTTCGAGCTCATCAAAAGTAAAGCATTCGTCGAGAGAAAAATCTCCGGATGCCGTACGGATTAAATGAGACATATGAGTCGGATATCCGAGCTTTTCTCCGATCATGACCGCCAGCGTCCTTACATAGGTCCCTTTGGAGCAAGTCACTGTAAACCGGAAGCTTGCGGTTTCTCCATGATGTTTAATCTCTGTCGTCAGGGCAATGTCTTCAATGGTTATCATACGTTTTGGACGTTCTACTTCAATCCCTGCTCTTGCGTATTCGTATAATTTTTTGCCGTTTACTTTTACAGCGGAATACATGGGCGGAATTTGTTCTTGTTTCCCCTTTAAACTGTTTAAAACCTTTTCTACATACGCTTTATCAATGTCGTGATTGACAGGCTTTGTTTCCACCGTTTCTCCGGTTTGATCCTCTGTAGTGGTTGAAAAGCCAAGCGTTATTTCTGCATCATACGTTTTAGATTTTTCAGTTAAGTATTCGACTATTTTTGTCGCTCTTCCTACACAAATCGGAAGCACGCCTGACACTTCCGGATCGAGCGTTCCTGTATGTCCTACTTTTTTTGTTTTTAACAGCTTTCGGATCTTCATGACACAGTCGTGCGATGTCATGCCAACAGGTTTATGTAAAAGGAGAACTCCGTTAACCATTTGCCTTTCACTCCTTCTTTTGAGCTTTTTTCTTTTAAACGAAGAAAGAGGACAGACGATATACGCCTATCCTCTCATTTTTTATTCAGATGGTTTCTCTGAATGTAATTCGTGAATCAGTGTTTCGATCCGATTCCCGTAATCGATTGATTCATCGAACTCAAATTCAATTTCAGGCGTTTTTCGAAGTCTGATGCGGCTGCCGATTTCGGATCGGATAAATCCTTTCGCTTTTGCCAGCCCTTTCAGCGCTTCTTCCCGTTTTTTCTCGTCACCGAGAACCGAGATATACACCTTTGCAATTTGCAAATCACCTGATACACGTACATCCGTTACTGTCAGAAAACCAATTCTCGGGTCTTTCAGCTTGCGGCTGATAATATCACCGAGTTCTTTTTTCATTTGCTCGCCGACACGGTTTGCTCTCATACTCAATTCAATCACCTCTAAGTTAAAACCACTCTGTCCTAGTGATCGTCCGTTCAATTTCAGGAAAAGAATCGATAAACGCTAGGACGCGTTGCAGTTCTTTTTCTGTTTGAACGCGAGAGGAAGAAACAGCGGCGATTCCGAAGCTGGTTCTTTGCCAGGTGTCCTGATAGCCAATCTCCGAAATCGAAACATTGAACTTGTTTTGAACCCTGGTTAAAACCCGCTTCAGAACGGCACGCTTTTCTTTTAGCGATCCTGCATCATAAATGATGCATTCACACTCCGCAAATCCGATCACGTTCTTTCAATTTCTTGCATGACAAACGCTTCAAGGATGTCACCTTCACGAATGTCATTGTATTTCTTAATTGTAATACCACATTCATAGCCTTGTGAAACTTCTTTCACATCGTCTTTAAAGCGTTTCAGAACATCTACTTCGCCTTCAAAGATGACGACGCCGTCACGAATTAAACGGAGGCCGCTGTCGCGCGTAATGGTTCCTTCAGTAACATATCCGCCGGCAATTGTACCGATTTTAGATACTTTGAATGTTTGGCGTACTTCTACTTGACCAATTACTTTTTCTTCATATTCAGGATCAAGCATACCTTTCATGGCAGCTTCAATCTCGTCGATTACTTTGTAAATGATACGGTGAAGTCGAATATCTACATTTTCAGCTTCAGCCGTACTCTTAGCATTTCCGTCCGGTCTCACATTAAACCCGATAACAATTGCATTGGAAGCAGATGCCAAGATAATGTCTGATTCAGTAATCGCACCAACGCCTGTATGGATGATTTTCACTTTAACGCCTTCTACTTCAATTTTTTGAAGTGCAGCCGTTAAAGCTTCAGCAGATCCTTGAACGTCAGCTTTTACGATGAGGTTGATGTCTTTTACATCACCTTGCTTAATTTGCTCGAATAAATCATCAAGACTGAGCTTCGCTTTATCGCTGCGCTGCTCTTCAAGCTGTTTCGAAGCACGGGCTTCACCGACAGAACGAGCTGTTTTTTCATCCTTAAAGACAAGGAATTGGTCTCCCGCTTGAGGGACATCATTCAAACCGGTAATTTCAACCGGAGTTGACGGGCCGGCAGTTTTCACACGGCGGCCAATGTCGTTAACCATTGCACGGACACGGCCAAATGTATTGCCGACTACGATCGGATCACCGACATGCAGTGTTCCAGTCTGTACGAGCAATGTCGCGACTGACCCTCTGCCTTTATCGAGTTCAGCTTCAATAACCGTTCCTTTTGCCTGACGGTTCGGATTCGCTTTCAGTTCCTCTACCTCACTGACAAGCAAAATCATTTCAACGAGCTCATCAATGCCTTTTCCAGTTAAAGCGGAAAGCGGCACAAAAATGGTTTCTCCGCCCCAAGCTTCAGGGACAAGTCCGTATTCCGTCAGTTCTTGCATCACACGGTCAGGGTTTGCGGATTCTTTATCTATTTTATTCACAGCAACGATGATTGGAACCTCTGCTGCTTTTGCATGGTTAATCGCTTCAACTGTTTGCGGCATGACACCGTCATCGGCAGCTACGACAAGAATCGTAATATCAGTTACTTCTGCACCGCGTGCACGCATTGTTGTAAATGCGGCGTGGCCCGGTGTATCCAAAAACGTGATTTTCTTGCCGTTCTCTTCAATTTGATAAGCGCCGATATGCTGAGTGATTCCGCCTGCTTCTCCTTCAACAACCTTTGTTTTACGGATGCTGTCAAGAAGCGTTGTTTTCCCATGGTCAACGTGGCCCATGATTGTCACGACAGGAGGACGAATTTCAAGATCCTCTTCATTATCAGGCTCTTCGTATTTTTCCAGCTCTGTTTCTTCAAGCACAATGACCTCTTCTGTTTCAACACCATATTCTGATGCAATGAGTTCGATTGTGTCTTTATCAAGCTCTTGGTTAATAGTTGCCATTACGCCAAGAAGCATCAGCTTTTTAATGATTTCTGAAGGCTCTTTGCCAAGCTCTTCAGCAAGTGCGCCAACTGTTAAAGTGCCAGAGAATGTAATTTTCTCAGGAAGCTCTTTTTTCGGCTTTACAGGCTTTTGCTGATGTTGGTTTTTATTATTGTTGTTGTTGCGTTTATTTTTTTTGTTGTTGTTATTCTTCTTGTTTTTGTTAAATTGATTATTCTGCACGTCATTCTTCTTTCCGTCTCGAATTTTATTTGGTTGATTTCCAGCTGATTGCTGATTAACCCCTTGTGGCTGTTTGTTTTTGTTCGTTTCTGCTGGCTTTTGAGATTTAGCAGCTGCGCCGCCTTTTTTATATTTGGCATCTAGCTTTTTAATGGCCTTTTCTTCAAGCATGGCCATGTGATTATTCACTTCTAAATCCATGTTCTTCAGTGCGGTCAAAATTTCCTTACTTGAAACATTTAACGCTTTTGCATATTCGTATACTCTCATTTTAGCCATTCGTTCACCCCCAAAAATATTAATCGAGCAAGCTGATCAGCTTATTCGCAAAACCTTGGTCAGTGACGGCGACAACGACACGGGCTTCTTTACCGATAGAGCGTCCAAGAACCGCGCGACTCTCGACTTTTTTATAAGGGACTTTATAATAATTGCACTTGTCAGTTACTTTTTTTGCTGTGTTAGATGATGCATCCTCTGTAAGCAGGACAAGCTTTGCACGCGCATTCCTGATTTCTTTTATTACCAAGTCTTCGCCTGACACGACCTTACGAGCTCGATTGGCCAGACCCAGCAAGGGAAACCATTCCATTCCAGACATTTTATTTTTTCACCTTTTCCGCCAGTTCCAGCAATTCATCGAAAATCTGGTCATCGATTTGTGATTGAAATTGATTTTGCAAAGTGTTTTTCTTTTTTGCTGCTAAGATGCACTCTTTATCCAGCGTTAAATAAGCACCCCGCCCATTCTTTTTTCCGGTCGGGTCTACTGAGATTTCGCCTTCTTTTGACCGTACAACTCGGATCAGTTCCTTTTTAGGCTTCATTTCACCAGTCACTACACATTTGCGTAATGGGATCTTTTTGTGTTTATTCACCTAAAGTCACCTCTTATTCATCCGATTCAGCAGTTTCAGGCTCCGTAAAGAGCGGCTCATCATCTTCTTCAAGTTCTCTCGGATAGATTCCAAGTTCTCTTGCGTCCGTTTCGCTCTTAATATCAATCTTCCAGCCTGTCAGTTTAGCAGCTAAGCGTGCGTTTTGTCCTCTTTTGCCAATTGCCAGAGACAGCTGGTAATCAGGAACAATAACAGTTGTCGCTTTTTCTTCTTCATTAACGATGACATCAAGCACTTTGGAAGGGCTGAGCGCATTCGCGACAAATTCTACAGGATCACTGGACCAGTTGACAATGTCAATTTTTTCACCTTTTAATTCATTGACGATTGCTTGCACACGCTGGCCTTTAGGCCCTACGCATGAACCGACAGGATCCACGTCAGGATCATCTGTGCGAACAGAAATTTTCGAACGGTCGCCGGCTTCTCTGGCAACAGATTTTAGCTCGACAGTTCCATCATAAATTTCAGGCACTTCAATTTCAAACAAACGCTTTAACAGGCCTGGATGTGTTCTTGACACATAAATCTGCGGGCCCTTCGTTGTTTTTTCTACTTTTGTGATATATACCTTAATGCGGTCATGGGGCTTGTAGCTTTCATTCGGCATTTGCTCATTAACCGGCAGCAAGGCTTCTATTTTGCCTAAAGACACGTAGATAAATTTATTGTCCAGACGCTGGACGATCCCTGTCATGATGTCTTCTTCACGGTCGATAAATTCAGAATAGATCACGCCGCGCTCAGCTTCGCGCACACGCTGTGTGACGACCTGCTTCGCTGTTTGAGCAGCTATGCGCCCGAAATCCTTAGGTGTAACTTCGATTTCGACGACATCGCCGACCATATATTCCGGATGGATGCCCTGTGCCTCTTCAATTGAGATCTCTAATCTCTGGTCGTATACTTCGTCAACGACATCTTTTCTTGCAAATACACGGATGGAGCCAGTTTCACGGTTTAGATCCACCCGTACATTTTGCGCTTGATTAAAATTCCGCTTATAAGCAGAAATTAACGCAGCTTCGATTGCTTCGATGATAATTTCTTTACTGATGCCTTTTTCTTTTTCAAGAATCGTGAGAGCATCTAATAATTCACTGCTCATTTAACGGTCTCCCCCCTTAAAACATTTGTATTCATTAGAATGTAACAGCTAATCTTGCATTAGCTATCTTTTCATACGGAATATTGATCCGTTTCTTTCTTGTTTTGATCGTGATCTCAACTGTCACTGTTTGTCCATCAAATTCAGCCAGTTCACCTTCAAACACTTTTACGCCGTCAATAGGCTCATACGTCTTAATGTATACGTTTTTTCCTAGTGATTTTTCGAAATCGGCTTTTTTCTTTAGCGGACGCTCAGCTCCTGGAGATGAGACTTCAAGAAAGTAATTTTGGCTGATTGGGTCTGCCTCATCAAGCTTTTCGCTTAAAGCTTCGCTTACTTTGGCACATTCCTCAATATCCACACCGTCATCGGAATCAATAAACACGCGAAGGAACCAGCTTTGGCCCTCTTTGACAAATTCAATGTCAACGAGTTCCAGCTGAAGGCTGTCTACGATTGGCTGAGCCATTTCTTGAACGGTGTCAGTCATTTTTTTGCTCATGTTCTTCCTCCTTGTGCTGTCGATCTCATATTCGTCTCGTCACTCTGCATAAAAACCCTGCTTCAAAAGAGCAGGGGCTAAAAAGTAAACGATGAACATGTCGAGACAAAATTCTCCTGTTCAATACAAAAGAGCGGGTTTCCCCACTCTTTGCCTCGGTAATCGTTAGCATTTCCAATAAAACTATACCATAACCATATTTTTATTGCAAATGGATATACGCTTACCTTCATACCTAAGCAAGTGACAGAAACTCTAATATTACGATGGCACTTTTTGCGCTTATGTATGCATAGAAGCAGAATTTCTGAGAAATTCTGCTTTCCATATTAGAACAGTGACAATTGGTTTTGATCAGGCAGTGATTCCAGACAGCCGTGGCGATCTAAGTACTCTAAAATCGTTTTTGATACTTTCCCTCTCTTTTGCAAATCTTCTTTTGAGAGGAATTCGCCTTCTTCGCGAGCTTTTACAATGTTCAAAGCAGCGTTCGTCCCTAACCCTGGAATAGAGTTAAACGGCGGAATAAGACTGTTGCCGTCAATAATAAACTCTGTAGCGCTGGAGCGATATAAATCGACTTTTTGGAATGAATAGCCTCTCTCACACATCTCAAGCGCTAATTCTAAAACAGTCAGAAGGTTCTTTTCCTTCGGTGAAGCATCGAGTCCTTTAGCGTTTATATCCTCCATTACCGCTCTGATTGCTGTAGAGCCCTTGATCATTGTATCAATATCAAAGTCATCTGCACGAACGGTAAAATAAGCCGCATAATACAAAAGAGCATGATGCACTTTAAAGTAAGCAATGCGGACTGCCATTAAGACATATGCCGCGGCGTGGGCTTTCGGGAACATGTATTTAATCTTTTTACAAGAATCAATATACCAGTCTGGGACATTGTTATTTTTCATTTCTTCTTCCCATTCAGGCGTTAATCCTTTTCCTTTACGCACGAATTCCATGATTTTAAAGGCAAGGGACGGCTCAAGGCCTTGATAGATTAAATAAACCATAATGTCATCACGGCAGCCGATAACCTCACTCAGCTCACAAATATTATTGTGGATGAGCTCCTGTGCATTGCCAAGCCATACATCAGTTCCGTGAGACAAGCCTGAAATCTGAACGAGCTCAGAAAAAGTGGTCGGCTTTGTATCTTCAAGCATCTGCCGGACAAATCGGGTTCCGAATTCAGGAATTCCAAGAGTGCCCGTTTTACAGCCAATCTGTTCTTCAGTCACACCGAGTGATTCGGTTCCCTGGAAGATCTTCATCACTTCAGGATCATCCGTCGGAATTGTTTTCGGATCTATTCCGCTTAAGTCTTGAAGCATCCGAATAACGGTCGGGTCATCGTGTCCAAGAATATCAAGTTTTAACAGATTGTCATGGATGGAGTGGAAGTCAAAATGAGTCGTTTTCCACTCTGAACCTGTGGCATCTGCCGGGAACTGGATCGGTGAAAAATCATAAATATCCATATAATCCGGAACTACGATAATACCGCCAGGGTGTTGTCCAGTTGTACGTTTTACACCTGTGCATCCCTGTACGAGCCGATCTATTTCGGCACCGCGCATATGAAGATTGTTGTCTCCGGCATAGCCTTTTACATAACCGTAGGCTGTTTTTTCTGCCACCGTGCCTATTGTTCCCGCACGATATACATTGTCTTCTCCGAACAATACTTTTGTGTAATTGTGTGCTTGCGGCTGATATTCCCCTGAGAAGTTCAAATCGATATCAGGTACTTTGTCCCCTTTAAATCCTAAGAACGTTTCAAATGGAATATCATGACCGTCTTTTTTCAAAGGCGTTCCGCAATGAGGACATGTCTTGTCAGGCAGGTCAAAACCAGAACCGACAGAACCGTCATTAAAGAACTCAGAATGCTGACACTCAGGACAAACATAGTGCGGCGGCAGCGGGTTTACCTCAGTAATCTCAGTAAGTGTCGCAACTAATGAAGATCCTACGGAACCACGGGAACCAACGAGATACCCGTCATCTAGTGAACGTTTTACAAGTTTGTGAGAGATCAAGTAAATAACAGCAAATCCGTGGCCAATAATACTCTTTAACTCTTTTTCAATCCGCGCTTCGACAATTTCAGGCAGCTCTTCCCCGTAAATGCTTCTTGCACGCTGATAGCTCATTTCTCTGATCTCTTCATCAGCGCCTTCGATTTTCGGCGTATATAAATCATCTTTAATCGGCTTGATGTCATCAACTAAAGAAGCAACCTTTTGGGTATTGGTGACTACGATCTCCTTCGCTTTTTCTTCACCTAAGAAAGAAAAAGCTTCAAGCATTTCGTCTGTCGTTCTGAAATGCACTTTCGGCAGTTCATGCCTATTCAGCGGATTTGCCCCGCCTTGTGAGGATATTAAAATCTTTCTGTAGATTTTATCCTCATCATTCAAGTAATGAACATTTCCCGTAGCAACAACCGGTTTATTAAGCTTTTCCCCCAGCTTCGTGATATTCGCAATAATTTCTTTCAGCGCTTTTTCATCACGGACCAGTTCAAGCTCCAGCAAGTGACGATACACTTCAGGCGGCTGAACCTCAAGGTAATCATAGAATGACGCGATATCTTCCACCTCTTCAGGCGATTTTTGCATCATTCCCTCAAAAACCTCTCCCCTGTCACAGGCAGAACCGATCAGCAGCCCTTCCCTGTATTTCTCAAGCTGAGATCTCGGAATACGCGGCACTCTGTAAAAATAATGAATATGAGAAAGTGACACAAGCTTAAATAAATTTTTAAGTCCCGTGCTGTTCACGGCAAGTAATGTTGCATGATACGGTCTTGATCTTTGATAAGCATTGGACTGACCCATATTTTCATTCAACTCATCATGGTACTGAATACCTTTTTCAGCCGCGTCTTTCAGCATTTTCAGAAGCAAATAAGCGGTTGCCTCAGTATCATAGATCGCACGGTGATGCTGTGTGAGTTCGATATCAAACTTTTTACAAAGTGTGTTCAACCGGTGGTTCTTAAATTCCGGATAGAGAAAACGTCCTAGTTCTAGCGTGTCAATGACTGGGTTTTTAGCTTTATCGACTTCAAGAAGCTTTTTATAGGCTACATTTAAGAATCCCATATCAAAGCTTGCATTATGAGCGACAAGGATATCATCGCCAATCCATTCTCTGAAATCTCTTATTACATCTACGACATCTGGAGCGTCTTGTAGCATATCATCAGTGATCCCTGTCAGCTCTATGATTGTGGCGGAAAGCGGACGATGCGGGTTCGCAAACGCCTCAAATTTATCAATAATTTCTCCGCCTTTTACTTTTACTGCAGCCAGCTCAATAATGGTATCGTATACAGCAGACAATCCTGTCGTCTCAACGTCAAAAACAACATATGTTTCTTCTTCGAGCAGACGATGTGCGGCATTATAAGCAATTGGCACGCCATCATCCACGAGATTCGCTTCCATCCCGTAAATCATTTTAATTCCATGCTTTTTGGCCGCAGAATACGCATCAGGGAAGGATTGAACGACAGCATGGTCGGTCAAAGCGATGGCCTCATGCCCCCATTTTTTCGCCTGTTCGACAAGCTTTCCGATACCCGTAACAGCATCCATTTGGCTCATTGGGGAATGAAGATGCAATTCCACTCTTTTTTCTCCTTCAGGTGCTGAATCTTCACGGGTTTTTGCTTTTATTTCGTTTACGTCATTAGCGATCATGACAAGGTCTCTGACAAATGTATCATTTTGAATGCTTCCGCGTGCTTTTACCCACATTCCTTTTTTCAGAGACTTCATCAGTGCCGCATCTTCTTTTTCACGTGCAAACATTTTGATCAAAATACTATTTGTATAGTCTGTAATTTTGAAGATACACAGCGTGCGCCCGCTTTTCAGCTCGCGCGTCTCCACATCAAACACATAACCTTGGACCGTAATTCTTCGTTCTTCGTCCATGATGCTGTCAAGTGTCCGGATTTCCTCGTTATCTTTAATTTGATAACCGATAACAAGAGGACCAGATGGTGCTTGGTCTTCATCACTTTCTTTATCTTTCTTCTCCATTTCAATCAAGGCCTGCATAGCCCGCTCTTGGTCTTCTGCAAGCTTTTGCTCCCGAAACTTTTGAACTTCCTGCTCGGATACAAATATTTCAGCATCAAGCTGAAGATCTGGAAAGCCAAATTGACGGTAGCCTGCTTGTATCATGGAACTGTATTTGTTCTTTAGCGCAGCCGCTTCTGTATCCGTTTTGGTTTTGACAATCAGTTTATTGCCCTTCAGCTTCGGTTTTTGCTGGTTTAAAAGACTAATAATCGGCGGCGAAATGCCCTGCAGTTCTTCAATGCAGCGTGACCAGTAGTCTTGAACGATACTTTCACTGACATCGGCATCCTGAACTTCAATTGAAGATGTCACTTTTGCTATGTGGGCAAACGATTGCGTCAGCCTCGTTGTTAATATGTCATATATTTGAAAAGGCAGCAAAGATTTAAATTGAAAATGAAAATGCCAAGACTTAGAAGCTTTGTGAATTGTCAGCTTTTTAATCTCGCCATGTTCAAAGTATGTCATGAAGGTATCATCTGTCATATTAATCTGCTGCAGAAGAATTTGAAACTGCCTTCTGTTTACTGATAACTGTTCCATTAAGACAGTATCCCTCCCTAAAAACATCATAAGTGAAGGTACCTCAGGCAATGAGGTACCTTCTATTATTTCTATTTTAACATGTTTTTTGATAAATCGTTATGGTGATTACTGCTTGCTGATAAACGCAGATAATTCGTCTACTGAAATCTCAGTTGACTCACCAGTTTGGCGAATTTTCACTTCGACGATTCCTTCGTCAGCCCGTTTTCCGACAGTGATGCGGATTGGAAGGCCGATTAGATCTGAATCAGCGAATTTTACGCCGGCACGCTCAGCACGGTCGTCATAGAGCACTTCATAGCCTTCCGCTTTTAAATCGGCATACAGCTTTTCAGCAAGCTCTCTTTGCCCATCGTTTTTCATGTTCAATGCAAGAATATGAAGATCGTACGGGGCAACGCTTTTTGGCCATATTAATCCTTTTTCGTCGTGATGCTGTTCAGCAATAGCAGAAAGCGTTCTTGACACACCGATTCCGTAACAGCCCATCAGCATTGGCTGCGCGCGTCCGTTTTCATCTAAATATGTCGCATTCATCGCTTCTGAATAGCGTGTTCCGAGCTTAAAGACTTGTCCGACTTCGATTCCCTCAGCAAAACGGATCGTTCCCTTGCCGTCTGGTGAAGGATCACCTTCTTTAATAAAACGAAGATCAGCAAATTCTTTAATTTGCGCGTCACGATTCACATTGACATTTTTATAATGATGATCTCCTTCATTTGCCCCGGCAACAGCATTAACCATTGCTTTCACAGCTTGATCGGCATATACTTCCACATCCTGATGAATACCGACAGGGCCTACAAAGCCTGGCTCTGTTCCGAGCTGCTGAATGACCTCTTCATGTGTGGCAAGCTCTACAACTTCTGCATGAAGCAAGTTTTTCACTTTAATATCGTTAACTTCATGATCCCCTCTTACAAGCACTAAGACAAAACGGTCATCAGCTTTAAACAATACTGACTTAATGCACGCTTCAGCCGAAACCTGCAAGAACGCAGTCAGTTCTTCGATTGTTTTCACGTTAGGCGTATGAACCTTCTCTAGAGCTTTAGGCTCTTCATCTGAAGGAACTTCCTGGTGAAGAACTTCAGCCATCTCGATATTAGCCGCGTACTGTGATTCATCAGAATACGCAATCGTATCCTCTCCGATCGCAGAAAGTGCCATAAATTCGTGCGTATCCTTTCCTCCCATTGCGCCTGAATCAGCGATAACAGGTCTTACATTAATGCCGCAGCGGGCAAAAATATTAGAATAGGCCTCGTACATTTTTTGATACGTTTCATCCAGGCTCTCTGCAGATGCATGGAAAGAGTACGCATCCTTCATAATAAATTCGCGGCCTCTTAACAAACCGAAGCGAGGACGTTTTTCATCTCTGAACTTAGACTGAATTTGATAAAGAGTCAGAGGGAGACGCTTATAAGATTTAACCTCATCGCGAACAAGCGAAGTGATAACCTCTTCATGCGTTGCCCCTAAAGCAAATTCACGGCCATGACGGTCTTTTAGTCTCATTAGTTCGGGACCATACGTATACCATCTGCCTGATTCCTGCCATGTCTCCGCCTGCTGCAATGCGGGCATGAGCATTTCTACGGCATCAATTTTCTCCATTTCCTCTCGAACAATCTGCTGAATGTTTTGAATCACCTTATACGCAAGAGGCATATAGCTGTATACCCCGCTCGTATTCTGTCTGATAAATCCTGCTCTCAGAAGAAGCTGATGACTTTTTGCTTCGGCATCAGCTGGAACTTCACGGAGCGTAGGAATAAGCGTCAAGCTTTGTCTCATTTCTTCGCACCTCTGATTGATTTACTTTTCGTTTACAAAAACAGCCGCTGGATATCGTTCCATGTGACAACCAGCATAAGAAGCATTAAGAAAGCTACTCCGATAAACACAACAAATGCTTCTTTTTCCCTGTTAATCGGTTTGCCCCGAATCGCTTCAATAAATAGAAACAACAGTCTTCCTCCGTCAAGTGCAGGAATCGGAAGCAGGTTGACAATCCCAAGATTAATGCTTAAAAACGCCGCAAACTGAAATAAGTTCACGATCCCTGTTTTCGCCACTTGGTCTGTCATGTCATATATGCCGACAGGACCTGACAACATATCGAGTTTAAATTGGCCTGTTACTAATTTGCTCAGATTGGTTAAAATGGCTTTGGTGACATCAACTGTTGATGTCGCGCCGTAAGCAACCGCTGAGAGTACGCCTTTTTCAGTCGGCGCATAGGAACCGAAACGTCCGATTGTTTTTTTGTTCTCATCTTTAACAGCTTCCGGAGTCACCGAAATATGAAGCGTTTTGTTATCTCTTTTTACCGCAACGTCCATTTCTTTCTCCGGGTTTTCTTTTACAGCGGAGACAATGTCAGTCCAAGACCTCATTTTCTCTCCGTTAATGCTTTGGATATAATCCCCTTCTTTTAGCCCTGCTTCAGCTGCCCGTCCATTGTCTGTCAGCTGCCCGAGCATAGGTTCATTTGACGGTACGCCTTGAATCAGCCCAAGCATCACTAAAATGACGTAAGCTAAAATAAAGTTCATAATCGGCCCTGCAGCAATTGCTTTAATCCGCTGCCATACAGGTTTGGAACCAAATTGGCGATTATACGGCGCAATCTGCACTTCTTCTCCGTCTACAATAAAAAAGGATGTTTCGCTGACAGTAAAGCTGGAAAGTTCGTCCTCTTTCCCCTGTTCATAACCGGTGATCTTCATGTCATGCTCTAGATCCGCTGTTTCCACTTCAATGACTAATGCATCCGGATATTTTTCCTTTTGATTGATGATGACTTTCTCAACTTGATCTTCCTTATTAAACAGAAGCCCGACCGTGTATCCGGGTTTCACCTCAATCATTTCCGGATCTTCGCCGGCCATACGAACAAATCCGCCGACCGGAAGCAGCCTGATCGTATAAACTGTTTCATTTTTTTTGAAAGAAAAAATCTTTGGACCGAAGCCGATCGCAAATTCACGGCAGAGAATTCCCGCTCTTTGGGCTAGCAATAAATGGCCCAGTTCATGGAAGAAAACGAGCGTTCCGAAAATAATGATAAACGCTATAACTGTATTCACGAACATACCACCTTATGTGAGTATTGAATTGACGTATCCCCGGGTATCTTTGTCCACTTCTTGAATGTCCGCCAGGCTCGGTTTTTTCAGTAATTGATGGCGGGTTAGTGCCTTTTCGATACAGTCTTCAATAGCCAAAAACGGTATCTTGCCAGCTAAAAAGGCAGCGACAGCTACTTCGTTTGCCGCATTTAGCACTGTCGGCATTGTTCCTCCTATTTTACCTGATTCAAAAGCAAATTGTAAGCATCGGAACCTGTCAAAATCAGCTTTCTCAAAATGAAGGCTGCCGATTTCCCATAATTCAAGCCTTTTCGCATCTGGTAATGGCAATCGGTCAGGATAAGTGAGCGCATATTGAATGGGGACTCTCATATCCGGAGTTCCGAGCTGTGCGATCACACTTTTATCATGGAACTCAACCATTGAATGGATGATGCTCTCCTTATGTAAAACCACATCAATTTGTTCATAAGGTATATCGAAAAGCCAGTGTGCCTCGATCACCTCTAATCCCTTATTCATCATTGTAGCCGAATCAATTGTAATTTTTGCACCCATTGACCAGTTTGGATGTTTTAATGCATCTTCAACTGTTACTGATTCGAGCTCCTCCCGCGTCTTGTCCCGAAAACTTCCGCCGGATGCCGTAATGATGAGGCGTTCAATGTTTTTAGCCTGTTCGCCTTGAAGAGCTTGAAAAATGGCTGAATGCTCACTGTCAACAGGCAGCAGCGGAACATCATATTTCTTAGCATGTTCTTTTACTATATGCCCTGCAGTGACAAGAGTTTCCTTATTTGCAAGCGCAATTGTTTTTTTCTGTTCAATTGCCTTTAATGTCGGGATAAGACCGACGCTTCCAAGCAAAGCGTTGACAACAATGTCAACCTCCTCCATCACTGCTGCTTCTATCAGTCCTTCTTCTCCCAGCCCGATTTGGCATTCAAAAGAAAAAGACATTTGTTTTAATTTATGATATGTATCCAGATCACCGACAGAGACAAACTTCGGCTGAAAGACCTCAATCATTGGAACGGCCTTATCAATATTTCTGCCAAACGACATAGATACCAGCTGAAATTGGTCTTGATGTGCACGCAGTACATCAAGAGTCTGTTCGCCGATTGATCCTGTTGCTCCTAAAAGACAAATATTTTTCAAAGTTGCCACTACTCCTATTCTTATTGCTGCATGATCAGTCTCATATTCATATTAGACTTTTTTATGAAAAAAGGGCAAGCAGAAAGTACAAGAAAGGCATGACAAACAAGAAACTGTCAAAACGGTCTAATATACCGCCATGCCCGGGAAGAATATTCCCAGAATCCTTTACATCGTAATGTCTTTTCAAGGCGGATTCCACTAAATCTCCCAGTTGTCCAAAAACAGACAAAAACAGCGTGATCAACAGCAGATAGATATAAGGAATCGGAAGTTGTGCAACAAGCTGAAAAATCGTCGCCAATACAAGTGCGATGACAATTCCGCCTGCAAACCCTTCCACTGTTTTATTCGGACTGATTTCAGGCCACAGTTTCCGCTTCCCAAGCGATTTACCGACAAAATAGGCACCGGAATCGGTGGACCAAATAACAACACACGCATAAAAAATGTATGTTAATCCGAATTGGTCAAGATTTCTGATTTCGATAAAATAATGAAAACACATTCCGATGTAAATTGCTGCAAGCGTAATAAACCCGACTTCATCAAAAGTAAAGGTGTTCTTGACCAACACTGTGTAAGTCAGCAATAGCAGTACCGCAAATAAAGCGATTTCCATTTTGGAAATCCCGTCCGCTTCAAAAAACGAATACTGGCTTGGCAATAAGAACATCCACAATAATAAAAGACCGATCAAACCCGGCAGTGAAACCAGCTTCAGCTTTTTCATCCGTAAAAGTTCAAAAAGCGCCACACTGCCCATAGCATAAATTAATATGGTGAACGGCAATTTCCCGACAATAACCAAAAATAAAAATACAATTGCTGCCAGAACACCTGTCAAAATTCTTTGTTTCATGTCCACCATCCTCTAAATTCCGCCAAACCTCCGGCCTCTCTGCTGAAACTCTCCTAACGCCTGCAAGAAGTGATCTTCTTTAAAGTCAGGCCACAAGACGTCAGTAAAGACAAATTCACTGTAGGCAACCTGCCATAGCATAAAATTACTCAGCCTTATCTCGCCGCTCGTTCGAATTAAAAGTTCAGGATCCTGCAAAGATTCAGTCATCAAATAAGTAGAAAAAAGCGATTCATCAATGTCTTCAATATTCAAAGAGCCTTCCTTCACTTTTTCCGCGAGTGATTTTGCAGCACTGACAATTTCAGTACGGCCTCCATAGTTAAGAGCAAAATTAAGGATCATTCCGTCGTTTTGCGCCGTGTCCTGTACAGCTTTTTCAATCGCACGTAATGTGTGCGCGGGCAAAGCCGTTTCATCCCCAATGATCCGAACCTGTACATTTTCCTCAACAAGCTCTGGAAGATACGTATTCAAAAATTCTTCCGGTAGCTTCATTAAAAAATCGACTTCCATTTTCGGTCTTTTCCAGTTTTCTGTTGAAAATGCATACAATGTCAGTACTTTGACACCTAATTCGTTTGCGAGCTTCGTGGTCCTTTTTACCACCTTCATCCCTTCATGGTGGCCTGCAATTCTGGGAAGAGAGCGTTT
Organism: Bacillus sp. LJBS17; assembly: GCF_019334685.1. Lineage (NCBI taxonomy): Bacteria > Bacillati > Bacillota > Bacilli > Caryophanales > Bacillaceae > Bacillus > Bacillus sp. LJBS17. The sequence goes on along the minus strand of NZ_CP079759.1, from coordinate 1,702,351 downwards.
TTTAGCCCAACGGCCATTTCCATCCATGATAATGGCGATGTGTTCGGGAATTTCTCCCTTAAGTATGTCTTCTTTTGTATAACGTTCTAAGTTGGAAGCCGCAGTTTGCTGATTCTTCCAATTTTTGAGTATGTTGAGCATGAGATTCCTCCGTCACCCAAAAAGGTTACATTCCCTGCTGATAATCAATGTAATCAACAGTATTAACAAAAAAACCCCCTGTAAACATGAGAGGGTCTTTTCACTATTATCTATTGTACATAGTTTTTCATTAAACTTCCATGATTTCTTTTTCTTTGTCTTTTGTGACACTGTCAATTTTTGACACATATTCATCTGTCAGTTTTTGAACGTCTTCAGTGGAAGCACGCAGTTCATCCTCAGTAATGTCTCCGTTTTTCTCAAGTTTTTTGAGATCATCGTTAGCATCACGGCGAACGTTACGAACAGCTACTTTTGCTTCTTCAGCGTATTTTTTTACAACTTTCACTAATTCTTTCCGTCTCTCTTCTGTTAGTGCCGGAATTGCAATTCGAATCATATTGCCGTCACTTGTTGGTGTAAGACCTAAATCAGCTTTTAAAATCGCTTTTTCGATATCGCCGATTGCTGTTTTGTCGTATGGTGTGATAACGAGCATACGAGCTTCAGGCACGTTAATAGAAGACAACTGATTTAAAGGTGTCTGCGCTCCGTAATATTCAACCGTTACTTTATCTAATAATGATGGATTTGCACGGCCTGCGCGTACAGTAGCCAATTCGCGCTGATAAGCAGCAATTGCTTTTTCCATTTTTTCTTTTGTTTGAGTTAATACTTCTTTTGACACGTTATTTCCCCCTCACGATCGTTCCGATTGATTCACCGATAACGGCACGTTTGATATTTCCTTCTTCCATAATAGAAAAGACGATAAGCGGAATGTCATTGTCCATGCATAAAGAGGAAGCTGTTGAATCCATGACTTCCAGGCCGTCTTTAAGAACGTCAAGATAAGAAAGTGATTCATACTTAACAGCTGATTCATCTTTTCTAGGATCAGCATTATACACACCGTCAACGTTATTTTTAGCCATTAAAATAACGTCTGCCTCAATTTCAGCAGCCCGCAGTGCAGCTGTCGTATCAGTTGAGAAATATGGGTTTCCTGTGCCCGCAGCGAAAATAACGACACGTTTTTTCTCTAAGTGGCGTATCGCTTTTCTTCTTATGTACGGTTCAGCAACTTGTCTCATTTCAATGGATGTTTGCACTCTGGACTGGATTCCGAGTGTTTCCAAGCTGTCTTGAAGAGCAAGCGAATTCATTACTGTCGCCAGCATTCCCATATAGTCAGCAGTCGCGCGGTCCATGCCCAGGTCACTTCCTGTTTTTCCGCGCCATAAGTTGCCGCCGCCTACTACAACAGCCACTTCGACTTCAAGCTCAGCGATTTCCTTCACTTGCTTTGCAATGGATTGAATGACAGTCGGGTTAATTCCATTTCCCTGTTCTCCTGCCAATGCTTCCCCGCTAAGCTTTAATACGATACGTTTGTATTTTGGTTTTTCCATGATAACCTCCAAGTGTAAACATTGCCGTTTTCTATTATGCAAGAGAAAAAAAGGTTTGTAAATATAGTTTTAAAAATAGGGAACACAAAATGTGTCCCCTATACTGCCTGAAAAGACGCGACTTAGCCGCGAAATCTTTTCACCATTATTTTTTCACTTGGTTCATTACTTCTTCAGCAAAGTTTTCTTGACGTTTTTCGATGCCTTCTCCAACTTCATAGCGGACAAAAGTTTGAACAGTAGCGTTTTTCGCTGCAATAACTTGTTTCACTTTTTCATCTGGGTTTTTAACGAACGCTTGGTCTAATAGACAAATTTCTTCGAAGAATTTGTTCAGACGGCCTTCAACCATTTTCGCTACGATGTTTTCAGGTTTGCCTTCTTGGAGGGCTTGCTGAGTTAAGATTTGACGCTCATGATTTGTTTCTTCTTCAGATACTTGATCACGAGAAATGTAACGAGGGTTAACTGCAGCAACGTGCATTGCGATATCTTTCGCAGTTTCTTCATCAGTTGTACCGTTGAGAACAGTTAATACACCGATGCGGCCGCCCATGTGAAGGTACGCACCGAATGCAGAGCTGTCGTCTTTTGTGAGAACTGTAAAGCGGCGAAGAGTGATTTTCTCACCGATTTTAGCAACTGCGCTTGTGATATACTCTTCAACAGTTGAGCCATTTTCCATTTTTTGGCCCATTGCTTCTTCAACATCAGCTGGCGTGTTTGCAAGAAGGTGGTCAGCTAAAGTGTTAAGAAGCTCTTTAAAACCTTCGTTTTTCGCAACGAAATCAGTTTCAGAGTTTACTTCTAGGATAACGCCTTTGTTGCCGTCAGTTTTAATAAGAGTAGAACCTTCTGCTGCGATACGGTCAGCTTTTTTCGCTGCTTTTGCAATCCCTTTTTCTCTTAAAAGGTCAATTGCTTTGTCCATATCTCCGTCAGTTTCAGTTAACGCTTTTTTACAATCCATCATGCCCGCGCCAGTTTTTTCACGCAGTTCTTTTACTTGCTGTGCAGTAATTGCCATTTGTATTCCTCCTTATATGTTTAAACAAGAGTATGTATATTACACATTTTTCTTGAAAAAAGGTGATAAAAGGCAGTCCCTCTTATCACCTTTTGAATAGGTTACGCAGTTGTTGTTTCTGTTTCTGGTGCAGTTTCTTCAGCAACTTCCGCTTCTTCTTCGCCTTGCTTCGCTTCTAAGATTGCATCTGCCATTTTAGAAGTTAGAAGTTTAACAGCGCGGATAGCGTCATCGTTCGCTGGGATAACAACATCGATTTCATCTGGATCACAGTTAGTATCTACGATACCGATGATAGGGATGTTTAATTTGCGAGCTTCCGCAACAGCGATGCGCTCTTTGCGAGGATCGATGATGAATAATGCATCAGGAAGATCCTTCATATCTTTAATTCCGCCTAGGAATTTTTCAAGACGCTCTAATTCTTTTTTCAATTGAACGACTTCTTTTTTAGGAAGTACATCAAACGTACCGTTTTCTTGCATTTTTTCAATGTCTTTAAGACGTTTAATACGTTTTTGGATTGTTTCGAAGTTTGTTAATGTACCGCCCAACCAGCGTTGGTTGACATAGTACATGCCAGAGCGTTGAGCTTCTTCTTTAACAGAATCTTGAGCTTGTTTTTTTGTTCCGACGAAAAGGATTTTTCCGCCTTCAGCAGCAAGATTTTTAGTGAAGTTGTAAGCTTCCTCTACTTTTTTGACTGTTTTTTGAAGGTCAATGATGTAGATTCCGTTACGCTCCGTGAAAATGTAACGCTTCATTTTTGGGTTCCAACGGCGTGTTTGGTGACCGAAGTGAACACCAGCTTCAAGCAATTGCTTCATAGAAATGACTGACATGTTATTTCCTCCTAATATAATGGTTTTTTTCCTCCGCTTAGGTCATTTTTGTGCAGAACTGCCGCCTGCAGCACCCTCTGCATAAATCGTTAAGCGTGTGTATTTAACACCAAGACATAATATAACACAGCTTTATCCGACAATCAAGAATCCTTTACACCTTTGGAGCGAAATTTTAAAAATAGCTCGATTTCTGTCTTTCCGCTCTTCATTATCTGGGCAATTTGACTTGCCGAATATCCCTGTTCATATAATTCTATGACCTGGTCTTCAAATGATTGGACCTCACTGTTTACGAGCTCTTCCCGACGGTCAACCTCTGTAATCAGACCTTCAATATGTTCAGGAAGATTCTCTGCCTCTTGGACTGGATCCCGCTCTTGATATGTTTCAGAGGTCTGAAGGCCTGGCTTTTGGGATTCTTCATCTGATTGACTTGCAGATGAAGCTTTATTTTCTATCAGTTTCTCATTTTCTTCTTTTAATTCAAGCAGAAATGCCGCCAAGGTGTTTTCCGTCTCTTCAAGTATCTGTTTTTGCTGTTTTTCTGTTTCTTTCACTGCAGCGAGCCTCGTATACAGGATAATGACAGCGTACAGAAGAACGCCGTGGAGCGTAAAGCTTAAAAGCCATAATAGTGTTGACATGTTTTTCACTCGCTAACCATGAAATTCATTATTGTATCACTTTTTCCAGCAGATTCTTTAATTTAAATAATGCCTTTGAATGGATCTGAGATATGCGGGACGTAGAAAGATTTAATACTTGTCCGATTTCTGTCAGTGTCAACTCCTCTTTGTAGAACAAACTGACAACCAGCTGTTCTTTTTCAGAGAGTTCGTGAATTTTTTCCGCAAGCTGTGCAACCAGTTCATCCTTCATAATCTTTTCTTCAGGCGGAACATTTTTGTCATCTCTGATCATGACTTGAATGTTTTCCCCGTCATCTTGATCATGGAGCTTTTCATCAATTGACAGCAGATTTGCAAAAAAACCTTCATTCATTGTTGACACGACATCCTGTACCGTCATTCCGAGTTCCTCTGCAATTTCCGCGGGCGATACATTCCGAAGATACCGCTGTTCAAGTTTTTCAATTGCTGCTTCAACCTTTTTTGTTTTTTCGCGCGAGGTTCTGGGCAGCCAATCTTCTTTACGAAGCCCGTCTATGATTGCGCCGCGAATTCTAAACGAGGCGTAGGTATCAAATTTTAAGTCCCGGCTGGGGTCAAATTTTTCAAGGGCATCATATAAACCAAGCATACCAAGGCTCATAAGATCGTCTTTATGCACTGATTTCGGCAGTCCGACAGAAATTCTGCCTACATGATATGTGACAAGCGGCATGTAACGGCGCATTAAGTCGTCACCGGCTTTAGGATCTTTCCACTCTTTCCAGCGCGTCCAAAGCACCTGATCTTCATAATTCAAGGATTGCATTGTTATCCCCCTAATACCTTAATTAAATCGTTTTTTCACCTTGTTTAACAGTTCGAATATGCAGCATGCAGGACTTCGGTTCAAATTCTATCGTCCGGCCGCTTGAGCCGCCCGTATCTTCACTAATAATAGGAATATTAAATAAAGACAGCTGTTCTTTTATCGCTAATACATTTCTCGGTCCGATCTTCATCAAATCATTTGTCGATTTAAATTTAAACATCTCTGATCCGCCGGCCAGCTTTGCTTTTAATGCAAATTTCCGGCATCCCGCTTCTATCAGCATATCAATCGTGGTCTGTACGGCGGTGTCAGCGTACTTAGCCCGGTTGAGCTCGGCAGTTTTCGATAACGTCGAATCCGGAAGCATGACATGAACAAGACCCGCCGTTTGCTTTTCTTTATCATAAAGCACCAGCCCCACACATGAGCCCAAACCAGAGGTCCGGATGGTATCCGGGAAGCGGGCGATCTTCACGTCAGCAATCCCAACCTTTATAACAACAGCCTCAGTTGTACTCATAATGATGCACCTAAGGCGACAAAGAGCTTTTCAAATGAATCATAGTCCGGCAGCATAAACATATGCGCTTTCAGCTCCTGCTGATGGCTTTGGTCAAAAATTGACGTGTCGACAACAATGGCGTGTTCTCCAACCTGACTGAGCTCCATCAGCCCTTCGCTGATCACTGCTCCGAACATGTCCAAAGAGACTTCAGGAACACTTGGATAGAGCTGGAGTTTCGTCAAATCCGCCAAAGCTGTTAAATATGACCCCGCTAAAATATTGCCCAGTTCATGCAAAGCGGATGAGCTCATGTGGTCTTCACCTAAGTCCTCTATGTCAAAATCGGGGTTTCCAATCAGCTCTCTGATAAACTGCTCCGCCTGAAAAAAAGGCATTATAAAGAACATTGAACCCGTTAAATCGCCTTCCATTCTTAAAAAGATGCTGGCAACCGGGACATCGGCGCCGCCGAAAAAATCAACAAGCTCATCAAAAGACAGCAGCTTTGCAAATGGGACTTCCATATCTATCTTTCTATTTAACAGCTGGGCCATTGCAGAGGCGGAGTGGCCGGCGCCTATATTGCCGACTTCCCGCAAAATGTCCATCTGCTCTTCTTTGATTCCATTAAAAATACTCATGTCATAACCCCTTTAAGATTAAGCTTGATCGGGCACAGCGGACTGAGATGATTCTTTATCCAAAACCGCGTTCGCATCAATAATATTTAAGAGTCTGTTCTCTTGTTTCACAATCTGTTCGATCGACACATCCGTATCTTTCTGAACGCCTTCTGGAGCAGATTCTATTTCACTTTCGTGTACGGTAATCACATCATTCGCTTCATCCACAATCCAGCCGACTTCAATATCACGATAAGCAATAATGATAATTCGTGTTTCATCTGTAATTTCATACTCTGGCAAATTCAGGCGTTTTCTTAAATCAATAACCGGAGTCACCACCCCGCGTAAATTGATTACCCCGCAAATATATGGTTCGACGCCAGGTACCCTCGTTGGCTTTTGCCATTTTTCAATTGATTTCACCTGAGTGACGGAAATGGCATATTCTTTGCCATTTACCATAAAGACTATCATTTTTTCGCCTGTTTTAATTTCTGCAGTCATGTGAGACACCTCCTCGAATGGTTAAATAATCAGTGCATTACAATCAATAATGAGCGCTACTTCTCCGTCTCCTAAAATAGTAGCTCCGGAAATTGCAAAGACGTTTGTTAAATAATCTCCGAGTGATTTCAGCACAACTTCCTGCTGGCCAATAAAGGAGTCCACCACAAATGCAGTAGGTTTGTCGCCTTTTTTCACGACAATGATATGGAGCTGTTCCGCATCTTTTCTTGTATCTTCTATTTTAAACTCTTCTTTTAAATAAACGACAGGGACAATATGCCCTCTAAAGTCAATCACTTCACGGTCATGCGTTTGCAAAATGTCTTTTCTGTCAATAACTGCTGTCTCAATGATTGAAGAAATCGGAATGGCAAATGTCTCTTCTTCCAACTTAATCAGCAGAACTGAAATAATAGACAAGGTAAGCGGCAGCTGGATGCTGAATAGAGAGCCTTGACCCTCGGCTGATTTCACACTGACTGAACCGCCAAGAGACTCCAGTTTGTTTTTTACAACGTCAAGTCCTACACCGCGGCCGGAAATATCAGAAATTTGGTCAGCAGTTGAGAACCCCGGAGCAAAAATCAATTCGTAAATTTGGTTGTCTTCTAAGGTTTCAGCTTCTTTTTCCGTTATGACCCCGCGCTCAAGCGCTTTTTCCAGAATTTTTTTGCGATTAAGGCCTGCGCCGTCATCCTCTACTTCGATAAAGACATGGTTGCCGCTGTGATAAGCTTTAAGCACAACTTTTCCTGATTCCGGTTTTCCCTTTTGCAAACGTGTTTCCGGCGCCTCGATACCATGGTCAATACTGTTTCTGATCAAGTGAACGAGTGGATCTCCGATTTCATCAATTACTGTACGATCAAGTTCAGTTTCCGCACCGATGATCGAGAGTTCAATTTTTTTATTCAGCTCTTTCTGAAGCTGGCGAATCATTCTCGGGAATCTGTTAAAAACAGTTTCAACCGGGACCATTCTCATATTCAGAATAATCGATTGCAAATCTCCGGAAATTCTCGTCATTCGTTCAACCGTTTCAGTCAGTTCATTGTGCTCAAGCTCTTTCGCAATCTGCTCGAGACGCCCGCGGTCAATGACAAGCTCTTCAAATAAGTTCATTAAAGAATCAAGCCTGTCAATGTTGACACGAATTGTTTTAGATCCGCCGGCTGAATGCTTCGCCTGTTCATCGTTTTTAGCAGGCTGTTTTTGTTTCTCCTGCTTCGCAGGTACAGCTGCTGCTGGTGAATCTTCTTGCTTAGATTCTTCAGGCTTTTCAGCTGATGTTAAAGGAGCCCCTTGAATGACTTCAACATGCTCAATTTCCGACACGCCATTGATTAATTGTTCAATGTCTTCCGCTGATTGATGTGTTAAGAAACAAACTTGAAAGTCAGTTCCAAAATCTTCTGTTTCAAGCACTTCAGCACTTGGAATTGTTTTGGCTACTTCTCCGACTTCATTTAGTTTTTCAAACACCATATAGACACGAACTGCTTTTAACATACAGTTTTCGTTCAGAGAAATCTTGATTTCATATCGTTTGAAGCCTTGCTCCTCCGCTTCTTGTATAACTGTGCGTTCAAATTCATCATATTCCCAATCAGATGCTGAACTCTGTGCTTCTGCAGGTTCAGCGGAGGCAGCGGATTCAGCGTGTGCACCATTCACATCAAGCTTGGCACTCACTTCTGAGATATCTCTTTTACCATCCCCGCCATCAATAATAGACTGAACCATTGCTTCCAGGTGATCCAGAGCTTCAAACAAAATATCCAGCCAGTCTGAGGTGACTTCCATGTCTCCGTTTCGGATTGCATCCAGCACGTTTTCAAGCAGATGGGTAAGATGTGCTAAATCCGTGTAGCCCATCGTTGCGCTCATTCCTTTTAATGTATGGGCAGCCCTGAATATATCATGTACGAGCTGAAGATCAGTCGGGTCTTTCTCTAAAAGAAGAAGCTTTTCATTACATGTTTGTAAATGTTCTTTACTCTCATCAATAAAGACATCTAAATACTGATTCATATCCATTTGAATCACACCCTCTCTTTTTTCACACAGCTTGTGATGGATGCTGCGATATCTTCCACATGTTTAATCTCATGAATGAGACCCGCTTTAACAGCAGCTTTTGGCATCCCGTATACGACACAAGATTCTTCAGACTCCGCAATGGCTTTCACATTGCCGGCTGTTAGCATGTCCTTTAGCCCAGCAGTGCCGTCACTGCCCATTCCGGTCATGATAACCGCTACTTTTTCATAATCTGTCAGTTTCCCGACAGAACGGAATAAATAATCAGCAGATGGTTTATGACGGCTTGGTGTGTCATGGTTATCAAGCACAACCTGGAGTCCTTCGCTGTTTTTAATAACGGATATGTTTTTTCCGCCCGGTGCTATGTAAACACAGCCGTTAAGAGCTGCTTCACCATCTTTTGCTTCTTTTACCTGAATGTCAGATAAATGATTCAGCCGATCAGCCAAAGAAGCAGTAAACCCCTCAGGCATGTGCTGAACGACAACCACTGGTGCGTTCAAATCTTTAGGGAGCTTCGGTATCACCTTTTGTAACGCTCGTGGACCGCCTGTTGATGTGCCGATACACACAATTTGTCTGCCCGTGCCAGGTTTCGGTTTGCTTAATTCAGGCTTAACGACAGCACGCACAATAGGTTCGGGCCGAACTGTCTGGGAAACAGGACGTTTCCGCTTGCCGGAAAGTCCTGCCGCGACGACACGCTCAACTAATTGTTCTTTAATTTTGTATAGATCCAGAGATATTGAGCCTGATGGCTTTGTGATAAAGTCAAAGGCACCGATCTCCAAACAATTAATTGTGCATTCTTTACCTTTCTCGGTCTGGCTAGACACCATAATGACCGGCAAGTTATAAATCTCAATAATTTTGCGGAGCGTATCTGTCCCATTCATGACCGGCATTTCAACATCAAGAGTAATAACATCCGGTTTTAATAATTCAATCTTCTTAAGCGCTTCTTCTCCGTTTCTCGCAGTTCCGATTACTTCTATCTGCTTTTCCTCGGTCAGAAAATCACTTATCATTTTTCTCATAAAAGCTGAATCATCAACTACAAGCACACGAATCAAATTAAGCCCTCCTCATTAAAAAAGAAGATAATTTCTCAATAAATGTCTGTTTGTCTTCTTTGTGTCTCGTTTCTTCTCTTCCAAACAAGGCGTCCGCTAAAATACGGACTGACCGGCTGGCTTTTGCCTGAGGGTCTTTTATGAAAAAAGGAACCTGTTCGACAACCGCTTTGCTCACGATCACATCGTCAGAAACGGAACCGGCAAACTGAACCTGAACATCCAAAAACATATGAATTGTACGGGAGAGGCGGGCAAAAGCGTCAAGCCCTTCCTTTTGGTCACGGCACCGATTGACAGCCACCTTCATTGAAAGCTTATTTTCTGTCAAAACCAAGTGCTTGACAGCGCTGTATGCGTCCATAATGGCCGTCGGCTCGGGAGTTGTTATAATCAAAATATCTTCTGCTGATAAAATAAAAGGCAGTTGATCTTTTGATAAGCCCGCTCCCATATCAAACAGCACATAATCGAACTGGCTTAATGCATGAGAAAGTTCATTGGCAAAAAACGTCCATTTTCTCTGATCGAGCTGAAACATCACATCAAGACCGGTTCCCCCTGATATATACCGCAAACCCTTTGGGCCAATGGATAATGACTGGAGCAAAGGCTTACGATCGGTTAAAACATCAATTATCGTGGCAGACGATGAATTTCCTATTAATATATCAATGTTCCCCATCCCGATATCAAGGTCGATGAGCAGCACCTTCTTACCTTTATCCTGCAGCGCAAGTGCCATATTTAAGGTAATATTGGATTTTCCGACACCGCCCTTGCCGCTGATGACAGCAAGTGTCTTCGCTTTTTGTGAATAAACCATTGGCAGAACGCGCTCACGTTTTTCCATTTTCGCCCGTAAAGTTGCTGCTTGGTCATATCTGTTCATCTGCACAGCATCCTCACAAAACCAAGTGGAGATACAGTCTGTATATCCTCAGGCACATTCTGTCCGTTTGTCATAAACCCGACACCTATTTTTGATTCTGCCAGTATATTAAATACAGAACCTAAGGAAGTCGTTTCATCTATTTTCGTAAAAATATACTGATTGACAGGGACGGATGAAAACCGTTTGACAATATGCTTCATATCTTCATATTTTGCAGTCGCGGATAAAACAAGAAATGACTGAATGCTGCTCTCAAAAGGAATCGTTTCTTTCAGTTCATCAATGTATTGCGGGTCCTTGAAGTTTCTTCCGGCTGTATCAACAAACACATGATCATACTCAGAAAATAACTCCTTCGCCTGCTGAAATTCTTCTTTTGTATAGCAAACTTCCAGAGGAGCCTGCAGCAGTTCAGCGTATGTTTTCAACTGTTCAACAGCTGCAATACGATACGTATCTGTTGTAATAAAAGCGATTTTTTTATGTTTTTCAAGCATAGATATGGCTGCGAGTTTAGCCAGTGTAGTTGTTTTACCAGCCCCTGTTGAACCAAAGAGAACGATATATTTTGAATGAATTGGCTCCTGCCACTTGTCTGCTGAGGGCAGCATATCGCATAGTATTTCCTGAAGTTTGCCGACAACATTTTCTTCAGTCAAGCCGCCTGCTTCAACAGAGAAGCGAAGCAATTTTTTCAGAGTGTTCGTTTTCGTAGACTCTTTGATCCCTGTTTCTTGCAAAAGCTTTTCTGCTTTTCGCAGCGGCTCAGGAAGTACAGATTGATATGCTGAAAAATCACCTAGCTCCTGTTGCGCCGGAATTTGAGGGGGATATGTTCTCTCCTCTATTTTCGGACTGCTGACCGGAGTTTTTAATGTTTGTTTCGGTTCAGCTGCCTTCTGAGGCGTTTTTTTCTCAAGAAAGTCCTGATCCAATACAGCGATTACTTCAACAGCAGGCTTGTTGACGAGGCCAAACCATTTTCGCTTTTTAATTTTTTTTGAATTTAATATGACCGCTTCATTACCTAACTCTTTTCTGATGAGAAGTGCCGCTTCTTGCATTGAAGCAGCAGTAAATTTTTTTATTTTCATTAAATATCCACCACTCCAATGCTTTGTACCTCAACATTCGCCTCAAGTTCGTTATAAGAGAGTACCGGAAGATCAGGGAAGTACCGTTCCAGAAGCTGCTTCACATACATTCTGACAGGCGGCGAGCAAAGAAGAATCGCGGTTTCCTGACGTAATGAGAGCTGTTCAGCTTCTTTAGCGACAGAGCGCACTATACTTTCTGAAATATCTGGTTCAAGTGATAAATAGTTCCCGTGTTCCGTCTGCTGCACACCGTCTGCTATTGCTTTTTCTACACGGCCGGAACAAGTAACAACCTTCAACACTTCATTTTCTTTGGCAAACTGGGCTGTAATTTGTTTAGCAAGCGCTTGTCTTGTATACTCTGTCAAGAGATCAGAATCTGTTGTTAATTTCCCATAGTCAGCAAGTGTTTCAAAAATCGTTACTAAGTTTCGAATTGAAACTTTTTCTTTTAAAAGCTTAGCAAGCACTTTCTGAATATCACCGACAGACAATGGATTCGGCGTAACCTCTTCAACCAGGACTGGATACGTGTCTTTCAAGTGATCGATCAGCTGTTTTGTCTCCTGCCTTCCGATCAATTCGTGGGCATGCTGCTTAATTTTCTCCGTAATATGCGTTGAAACGACTGATGCAGGATCAACTACTGTATAACCAAGCATATCGGCTTCATCCTTTACCGCTTCGCTAATCCATTTAGCCGGCAGCCCGAATGAAGGCTCCACTGTTTCAATCCCTTCAATGAGATCGTCCTCAGGAGTAGGCGACATCGCTAAATAATGATCAAGCAACAGCTCGCCTTTTGCTACTTCGTTTCCTTTAATTTTCAATCGGTATTCATTAGGCTGCAACGCTATATTATCTCTGATTCGCACGACAGGAATGACAAGGCCGAGTTCCAAAGCCAACTGACGGCGTATCATAACAATTCGGTCTAATAAATCACCGCCTTGATTGGCATCAGCAAGCGGTATCAGGCCATATCCAAACTCAAATTCTATCGGATCTATATGCAGAAGCTGAACAACACTTTCAGGGCTTTTTAGCTCGTCCACCTCAGCCTCTTCCTCAAGAATCTCATCCACTTCTTCTTTTTCCTTACCTGATTTAGATAGTGTATATGCGCCAAAAGCAAGCAATCCCGCAAGCGGCCCCGTCAGAAGGATGCCGATCGGAGTGAAAATACCTAAAAGCATGATCGTAGCTGCTGCGACGTATAAAAGCTTTGGATACGCAAACAGCTGGCCTGTAATGTCATGCCCTAAGTTTCCTTCAGAGGCAGCTCTTGTGACCACAATACCCGTAGCCGTAGAAATTAACAGTGCCGGGATTTGCGAAACAATTCCATCCCCTACAGTCAGCATCGTAAAGTGTGAAGCAGCCTCTTGAATGGACATGCCCTGCTGAAGCATTCCGATCACGATTCCGAAAATAATATTGATCATCACAATGATGATTCCGGCAATGGCGTCACCTTTTACAAATTTACTGGCACCGTCCATTGCTCCATAAAAGTCTGCTTCTCTTGCCACTTTTTCGCGGCGATGCTTCGCTTCCTGTTCGGTAATCATCCCTGCGTTTAAATCAGCATCAATACTCATCTGCTTCCCCGGCATTGCGTCCAGCGTAAACCTTGCTGCAACCTCGGAAACACGTTCAGCACCTTTTGTAATGACGATAAACTGAATAATAATAAGGATGATAAATACAACGAGTCCAACTAATACATTTCCGCCGACAACGAAATTTCCGAAAGTCTCGACGACTTTCCCTCCTTCACCGTGTGAAAGAATTGAACGGGTAGTTGAGACGTTCAAGCCCAAACGAAATAGGGTCAAAAGCAGCAACAGTGACGGAAAAATCGAAAACTGAAGCGCTTCCTGCATATTCATTGTGGTGAGAAGCACGATCAACGCAAGAGAAATATTAATAATGATCAAAATACTTAACAGCCATGGAGGAAATGGAATCACCAGCATCGCCACAATGAGGACAACACTTATTAAAACGGATAAATCTCTTGTTGACATGCTGTTTTTTCTCTCCTTTTAAATCGAAAAATTCAATATACTTTTTGTTTTGTTTTATATACGTAAGCCAGAATTTCTGCTAAAACTTTAAAAAATTCTTCCGGCACTGCCTGGTCAATTTCCACCTGATCATATAACGCACGGGCAAGCGGTCTGTTTTCTACCATCATGACATCATGCTCTTTAGCAATTTTCCTGATTTTTAACGCCAGGTGGTCGACACCTTTTGCAACAATATAAGGAGCGTCCATTTTTTCTTCATCATATTTCAAAGCAATCGCATAGTGAGTCGGGTTTGTGATAATGACATCTGCTTTTGGAACTTCCTGCATCATCCGCCTCATAGCCATTTCCCGCTGTCTTTGTTTAATTTTAGACTTAATAATCGGGTCACCTTCAGATTTTTTGTACTCGTCTTTTATATCTTGTTTTGACATTTTGATATTTTTCTCATAATCAAATCTCTGATATAAATAGTCAAGACCAGCAAGAATCAACAATGCACCTGCACCGCTCAGTCCCATCCACAAAGTGAGTTTTGAAACGAAAGATAGTGCCTCTTCGGGTGTCAGGAGAGGAAGCCGGAGAATTTCTCCATAATGCAGCCAAAGCACAGCAAAAGCCGCAAAACCGACGACTACGATTTTCAAAATTGATTTAATCAGCTCTACAATCGCCCTCATACTGTATATTCGTTTAAAGCCTTTGATCGGATCCAGTTTTTCAAGCTTAGGCTGTATCACTTCAGCAGAAAATAAGAACCCAACCTGCATATAGTTGCTTACGACTCCTGCAACAAGAGCAACAAGCAAAATCGGTGCGAGTATTATGCCCATATCCTTTAATAAGCTGACAAACAATGTATGCACATTTGATTCTGAGAGCTTCATTGTGAGCGATTCGGTATAAAATGTTTCTATGAATGACAGCAGCCTGTCTCTCATATACGGACCAATTGCAATAAGCGAAAGGAATATTACCAGTAAAGAAACGGCGGTATTGACATCCGAGCTTTTGGCTACCTGCCCTTTTTTTCGCGTATCCTTCCGTTTTTTCGGAGTTGCTTTTTCTGTCTTCTCTCCCGCAAAAAACTGCAGGTCAACTCTAAGCTTCATTAAGAAACACCGACCAATGCTAAAAGATTCCGCATCGTTTCAATCGTTAAACTGAAAACATTCCGGACAACGACGAAGATAACGGACATACATACAATGAGCATGATGAAACTGACAGCGATCTTTAAAGGCAGACCGACCACAAATACATTTAACTGCGGAACAGTTCGAGCCACGATACCTAATGCTAAATCAACTAGAAACAAGCTGGCCACAACCGGCGCTGACATTTGAAAAGCGATAATAAACATTGCATTAAAGCTTTTCGCAATAAAATAGGCAAACTTTTCATCGCCGAAATTCGGAAATGCCTGATCAACTGAAATATACTGAAAGCTGTAGTAAATACCATCCAGCAACAAATGGTGGGCATTGACACTCAGCATAAACCAAAGTGCCATCGTATAGATAAACTGGCCAATCAACGGACTTTGTGCACCTGTTTGCGGATCAATAACGTTTGCTATTGAAAATCCCATTTGAAAATCAATAAACGAGCCGGCAATCTGCACTGCGGCAATCATCATATAAGCAATTAAACCCAGACATAGGCCGACCAAAGCTTCTTTAAACGCCAAAAGCATATAGTGCTCATCTATCTCCAAAGAGGGCGGTTTATCAATGGTGCTGAAACAAATGACCGCAAGAAAAAAAGCAAAACCTATGCGATGAACAGCTGGCACATTTCGATGTCCAAATAGCGGAATTGTTACAAAAAAAGCAGAGATTCTAATAAAAACCAATAAAAAAGCAGGAAATAAGTCAATAATTGAATTCATCTCTACATTACCCTGCAAAACGATTTAAATTAGAAAACAGCTCTGTTGTAAATGAAAGAATCGTCGACAGCATCCACGGACCAAAAAAAATGAGAGCCAGGAGAACCGCCACGATTTTCGGAATAAACGCCAAAGTCTGTTCCTGGATTTGAGTTGTCGCCTGAAATATGCTGACAATTAAACCGACCAGTAAAGCAATAGCCAATAATGGCCCGCTGATCATCAGCGTTACGTATACGGCTTTTTCCGCCATAGAAATTACAAATTCTGAACTCACGTTTAGCACCTACCCTAAAAGCTCTGAAGCAAAGATTTCACAATTAAATACCAGCCGTCTACCAAAACAAAAAGTAATATTTTAAAGGGCAGAGAAATCATAACTGGAGGCAGCATCATCATCCCCATTGACATCAAGACGCTCGCCACTACCATATCTATAATTAAAAAAGGGATAAAAATCATAAAACCTATTTGAAATGCTGTTTTAAGCTCCGATATGGCAAAAGCCGGAACCATTGTTGTTAACGGAATATCCTTTAATGATTCAGGTTTATCCATTTTCGCGTAATTCATAAACAGCGCCAGATCCTTCTGCCTTGTGTGTTTACTCATAAATTCTTTAATCGGTTCCTCAGCTTTCGTATACGCTTCATCCAAGCTGATTTTGTTGTCCATTAATGGGGTCAGCGCTTCTTTATTAATTTCTGAAAAAGTAGGAGCCATAATAAAAAATGTTAAAAACAGCGCAAGCCCGATAAGAACCTGGTTTGGGGGC
Source organism: Bacillus sp. LJBS17 (assembly GCF_019334685.1). Classification (NCBI taxonomy): domain Bacteria; kingdom Bacillati; phylum Bacillota; class Bacilli; order Caryophanales; family Bacillaceae; genus Bacillus; species Bacillus sp. LJBS17. Next base: position 1,686,041 of record NZ_CP079759.1, on the reverse strand, counting down.
ATAGATTGCGTCGCAAGTGAAGTTCTGACAAATGACAGAACAATGACGATGCGAGTAAAACAAGTCATAAGAATCAATATTCCAGGCGCCACTGAAAATACAGTTAACAATAATAGTAATTTAACAGTCGAACTTACGTTTTCCGGATCGCTTGAACTGAAAATATTTATAAACTCATTCATGATGACGTGGGCCTTTCTTCTTTCCTTCAGAACGGTTTTGTTTTAACTCTTCAAGTTGCTCTTTTAATGCTTTTGAAAATGAAGGCAGTTTTTGCTGCGGCTGATGTTCAGAACTCTTAAGCGGCTTCACAAACTTTTGCCACTCTATTTTGCTTGACATTGCCTCTTCATGCTGACTGAGAATGACTTCAATCTCTTTTTCATCCTCAATTTCTTTCAGCAGCTGGATCGTCTCTCCTACACCGACGACGAGCACACTTTTCCCAACCTTGATCAATTGTATGGATCTGTTCTGGCCGACCGATGTGCCGCCAATATTTTCAACATATTGAAAAGGCTTTAGGAGCCGATTTCTTTTGTTCATGAGCTTAACCAGCCCGTAAATCAGCACGATAACAAACAATAAAGCGAAAATCATCTTTACAAAATCAAAAGCTGAGACAGAAGGAGCAGCCGCTCCCTCCGTCTCATCAGCAGTTTTTGTTGTTTTTTCTTTCTTTTGCTCTGACTTATCTGCAGTTTTTTCATCTTTCTTTTGAAACCATTCGTTTACAGTTGAATTATCAGAGTCTGCCGCGGCAGCAGCAATCGGATGTACACTCAATAAAACGAAAAAACAAATAAAAACGATAAAATATTGACTCTTTTTCAACAGTCGTACACCCTTTAACTTAATGTTTTGTTGATTGCTTCAAGCACACGGTCAGCTTGGAAAGGTTTCACAATGAAATCCTTAGCGCCGGCCTGAATGGCATCAATAACCATTGATTGCTGTCCCATAGCAGAACACATGATGATTCTTGCCTGCGCATCAATTTGTTTAATTTCTTTTAATGCTGTAATACCATCCATTTCTGGCATCGTGATATCCATAGTAACAAGGTCAGGTGAATGCTCTTTATATTTCTCTACCGCTTGTGCTCCATTTTCAGCTTCCGCCACAACTTCAAAACCATTTTTAACTAAAATATCTTTAATCATCATTCTCATAAATGCTGCGTCATCTACAATTAAAATTCTATGTGCCATAATCTATCTCTCTCCTTGTGTTTCGTTATTTTAAATTATTAATGCGCTCTGCCTGGCTTAAAATGTCAGTGACTCTCACTCCGAAGTTTTCTTCAATGACAACGACCTCGCCTTTGGCAACGATACGCTGATTAACTAAAATATCTACAGGCTCACCAGCTAATTTATCAAGCTCGATAATACTTCCGGCAGAAAGCTCTAAAATCTCTTTTACGCTTCTCTTCGTTCTGCCAAGCTCAACAGTAATCGAAAGCGGGATATCCAAAAGCATATCCAGATTATGAATAGGGGCTTGTACAGCTTCGTTTGGATCAAACGCGGAAAATTCCACCGGTGAAACCTGAACTGGCGCTGCTTTTTTTGCTGTTCCCTGCCTTTTTGGCGGCTGCTGCTGTTGCTTCGGTTCAATACGCGGCTCTGGCGTCACAGGCTCTTTCGGCTGTTCGTATGTAACTTCAGGCTGCACCGTTTCTTCTTCCTCTGCACTTTCTGAGTTCATAAGGCTTGAAATTAAATCTTTCGCAAATGTCAATGGGTAAAGCTGCATAATGCTGGAGTCTATTAATTCTCCCACCTTTAAGTTGAAAGAAACTTTCACCAGCATTTCATCATCAGGAATACGGTCTGTACCCTTTTCTTCAGTAACATCCAACAATTCAACCCGAGGAGGTGAAATATCAATTTTTTTACTGAATACAGTAGACATTGATGTGGCAGCCGATCCCATCATTTGGTTCATTGCTTCTTGAACCGCACTTAAATGGATTTCACCCAGTGAAGGGTCCGCACCTTTTCCGTCTCCCCCGATCATTAAGTCAGCAATGATCGCCGCGTCACTTTGTTCCACGACTAACAGGTTGCTTCCGCTGAAGCCCTCCGTATAATTCACTTCAATCGCTACATACGGTTCAGGAAACGCATCGCTGATTTTACTTCTTGGAATGACCGTTACGCTTGGAGTCGTAATATCGACCTTTTGATTTAAAAGCGTTGAAAGTGCTGTCGCAGAACTGCCGAATGAAATATTACCGATTTCACCGATCGCATCACGCTCCATTTCCGATAAGTCATCTACTTCCGGAACCTCTGGCTCATCAAGCGTGCTGCCAGTACCGTTAAGAAGCGCGTCAATCTCATCTTGAGATAATCTATTATTCTCCATCTTGTTCACCTCTTATGTCGTGATCTAAAATTTGCACTGCCTGTTTTCGATTCACCCGGCCGGCTTGTCCTAAAAATTTCGGCTTATCTCCGACCAATACAGTAAGAGGATCCGTGACTGATTTGTCCAAAGTTATGCAGTCTCCGACTTCTAAACTTAAAAACTCTTCTATCGTCAGTTCAGATGTGCCGAGCTCGGCCACGACAGGTATTTGTGCTGTCATGATACGTTTTTCAAGCGACTTTGTTTCCTCAGGCTTTGGCTCATTTCGGTCTGATTGCATCCAATAGTGGACTGAAAGCTTCGGTATGAGCGGCTCGAGTACGATATGCGGGATACAGAGATTAATGACACCGCTGATTTCACCAATTTGAGTATTGAGCGAGATCACCACGACTGTTTCATTAGGAGATACCATCTGAACAAATTGCGGATTCACTTCAAACTCAGTCATTTCCGGTTCAATATCAGCAATTGACTGCCAAGCTTCTTTATAATTACCCAGTGCATTTTCAAATAAATTAGAAATGATTTTTGTTTCAATTTCTGTCAAACTTTCAACCTTGTTATGACTGATTCCAATCCCGCCCATGACCCGATCCATCATCGTATAAGCTATCGTGGGGTTGACCTCCATCATAATTCTGCCTTCCATCGGATGGACATCAAATAGATTCAGAATCGTCATGTTCGGGATCGATCTGATAAATTCCTCATACGGGACCTGGTCAACAGAACTGACAGATATGTGAATATAGGTTCTGAGCTGAGCAGAAAAATGAGTGGTAAGAAGTCTTGCAAAATTGTCATGAATTCTCGTTAAACTGCGGATCTGATCCTTAGAAAACCGCAGCGCACGTTTGAAATCATAAACCTTGACTTTCTTCTCTTTTTCTTCTTTTTTCAGCTCTTCAGCGTCCATTTCACCTGTTGATATTGCAGAAAGCAGTGCATCTATTTCATTTTGGGAGAGAACTTCTCCTGACATTTTCCTCACCTCCGTATTCTGTCAAATTATGCTTTATTGCAGATTAAAGGAGGTAATATACACTTTTTCTACTTTTCCTTCTTGGAGGTAGCTATTTATTTTATCTTTTAGTTCCTTCTTAAAGGTTTCTTTTCCCTTGTCTCCCTCAATCTGATCAGCATTCGTATCAGCCAGCAGTGATATAACAGCGTCTTTCACTTGGAAATCACGTTTCTCAAGTTCTTCTTTTGATTTATCAGAATCAGTTTCAAGTTTAATAGCAAGACGGATAATGTTATCAGACTTTAAATTTGTTGTGATCTCTTCTACATCAACAGAAGACGCAACGATTTCATCAATACTTTTTTTCGTTTCACTTTTTTCGGACTTTCCGCCTAAAACAAAATAAGCCGCCGCCCCGAGAGCACCAATTACGATAAGAATAATTAGTAATATGATCATTAACTTTTTCTTCATTCCGGTTCCTCTATTCCTTGATCCATTGCAAATATTTGTATTTTTCGGTAGAAAGCTGCGATCTTTTCCAGAACAGCTTCTTCATCTTCTTTTACTACAAACTTCTTACCATTTGACAGAGTAATTGTAGTATCCGGAAAACATTCAATCTGTTCAATAAATAGCGCATTCAGTGTAAAGGGCTGCCCGTTCAAACGGGTTACTTTAATCATAAAACAGCGGAGAAGCGATTACTCGCCTCCCCTCCCTCCTTAACGTTTAAGGTTAACCAGTTCTTGAAGGATTTCATCAGATGTTGTAATAATTTTTGAGTTTGATTGGAATCCGCGCTGGGCTACGATCATTTCAGTAAATTCGTCAGTTAAATCGACGTTAGACATTTCGAGAAATCCTGATTTAAGAGCACCAGTTCCGCCGTCACCAGGCTGGTTCGCTGCACTGGCCGTTCCAGAGTTTAAAGATTCACGGTATAGGTTGCTTCCGATTTTATCCAATCCATCACTGTTGGCAAAAGTAACAATCCCGATTTGTCCCCCGTCTTGTGTTTTCCCCTCAGCATCAACAATTGACACCTTTCCATCAGAACCAATGCTAAAGCTTTGAGCATCAGTAGGAATTTTAATTGTTCCCCCATTCATATTTAACACATGGTAGCCATCACCTGTAACCAGTGTTCCGGTATTATCTAAATAGAAGTTCCCTGCTCTTGTATAAGCTGTCCCGTCACCTGTATCAATTCGGAAGTAACCGTCGCCGTCAATTGCTAAATCAAGTGTTCTTCCTGTACTTTGTGTCGCGCTTGTTGAATGAATTGTATCAATTGTGCCAGATGATGAACCTAAACCGATTTGCTTAGAGTTTGTTCCGCCGATTGTTGCACCAGCAGCAGAACCGCCGGCAATCGTTTGGCTTACCATATCTTTAAAGGTCACACGGCTCTTTTTGAATCCTACTGTATTTACGTTGGCAATGTTGTTACCGATTACGTCAAGCTTTGTTTGAAAGTTTTTCATACCGCTGATTCCAGAATAAAGTGAACGTAACATAATATATTCCCCCAGATGTTTTTATTTAGATGATTGTCCCACAGACATGACATTCGCAGGACTGATCTCGGTCCCATCATCAAGAACAAGATAATAATTTCCTTTAAAATGTTTAACAGAGCTTACTGTGCCTGTTTTATCTGTTGCACTTTTACCATCAGTCCAAGATACTTCTTTTCCCATCCAATCAACATACGTTGTAAACGGATCTTGGTTTTCAACGAATTGAGTCATTGTCGTATTCAGATTCATCATTTGCTCCAAGCTTGAAAAAGTCGCCATCTGGCTGATAAATTCTTTATCGTCAATCGGGTTAAGCGGATCTTGGTTTTGAACTTGAGTCATTAATATTTTTAAAAACTCGTCTTTCCCCAAGCTGCTGTTGTTCGTCGACACAGTGTTCGTTTTTTCAGGCAGTTTATATTCTGAACTTATAGAAGTCATTCTTCTTCCTCCATTTCAACCATCGACACTTCATCGAGCAGATCGCCAAAATCATTTGATTGCTTTTTCTGTCTTTGCTGTCTCTGCCCCTCTTGCTGCTGTTTCTGTTCATCAGCAAGCTGGCCGTATATCGGCTGATCCCCGCTTTGGACCGGAAGAGTAAAACGGTCAATTTGGACGGCCATATTCGGCAATGATTGTTTCAGCTGTGGAAGATGCTGTTCAAGCAATTCTTTTGCTGATTGGCTAGATGCTATGATTTTACTCTGAAACATTCCATTTTCATTTGTCAGCTTGATTGTGACAAATCCTAAATGTTCAGGGTTCAGCCGAATAGTGAAACTTCCCGTCGATCTGCCGAAAGGCGTATATTTCATCTGCTTCCACGCATTAATCACTTGATCAGCCACCGTTTTTGTTTCGGCATTTGGTATATCAGATGACATCTGCTGCAGATCAAGTGTTTGAACTCCTCCTATGCCCCGATACCCCGAAAACAGCATTTGGAGTCCTGATTTACTATCTACAGGCTGAATACTTCCAGAAACATCCGATGCATTTTTGCTGGATGAACTCTGCGAAAGCGGTGTGAGAACAGGCTTCCCAAAGTCTTGTGATGATTCGGATGATTTCGATAACAAGAAGGCTTTCAGCTGGCTTTCAGCTAGACTCCATTCTTTGGTCCCTTTTTGAGGAAGCATAGACATTTGGTCCATTAAGCTTTGAAAACTTTTCAGCTCTGACGCTGTCATGGAGTAAAGTTTTGAACTTGACTCAGCTTTAGTGAATATTTGCTGTTTAAGATCCTGAATGAGTTGTTGAGATACACCCTTTTTTTCTAATGCAGATAGGAATTGATCTCCATTTTGGTAAATGGCATGAGCTTCATTGCCATTCCCGCGATCAGTCAGCTTATTCCCTTCTACGAGCTGGCTAATGAACATCTGGATATAGATAAGCTCTTTAGCAGCATCGGATACTTCATTTTCCTGATTTGATTGCTCTGTATCCGACTTCAGTGCTCCATTAATGTCAGAAACAGAATCATTGGCATTCCGAGCCGTTTTAGCTTCTGAAAAGATTTTCTCCGTTTCTGTGAGCAATTGATCCGTCCCGTCTGACATTTTTGATTCAACTGCTTGCAAAAGATTTTGCAATATTTGCAGAGCATTCGCATCCAATTGCTTCCCTGTCAGTTTGCTTAATGTTTGCAAAAGATCCGCATTTTGTTTGTCTTGGTCTTCAGGACTTGCATTTAGCCATTCACCGATCTTTTTAAGCGCATCTGCTAAAAGCTGATCTTCGGAATTAGGAGTTCCCTTTCCTTGTTCTGAGAGTTCCTTCAATCCTGCCTCAGAAATAAGCCAGTTTTGAAAAACTCCCCGGCTACTTTTCATGTTTTTAGCGGCAGAACCCGTTGTGGTTTGCAGCAAAGGTCCCGCTAATTCAAGCAGCTTCACCTTTCATTCCCCCTATTCTTGGCTGGCAGCAATTTTTTCTGTATAGGTTGCTGCTTGCTCAGGAGTCATTTTCGCCAATATGTCAGCAAGCTGCTTTTTGCTTAGGCCATTCAATATTTTCAGTGCTTCTTTCTCCTTTAATTGGGCAATAATTTTAGCAGCCTTTCCGCTGTCCATGCTTTTGTACACACTGATCACTTTGTCATTTTCAGATGAAGCTTTCGAGTCTGCTGATCCTTCAGTATGATCTTCTGATGACTTTTTTTGATCCTCAGCTGTCTTTTCAAGTGAACGGATCTTTTGATTGAGCCTATCGATTTCCGATTTACTTGTTTCTAAATCTTTATTCAATATACCGATTTCACTTTTTTGATCCTTAATGGTCTTTTCCAGAGCTGCCGTATTACTGCTATCCTTATTTGATGCTGTGTCTTTTTTATTTTCGGTTTCAGGGACCAATTCTTTAAGAACCGGCGTTTTTGCCGCAGCATCCTGTATCGGCTTTAAGACATTGATACCAGCAGCCCAAAGAACAATCCCCCCTGCGATTAGTAGAAACATCAGCGGGAGGATAATGATAAGCAAAACCGAACGGAACTTACCTGATTCTTTCTTTTTGCCGGACATTACATTCGCTCCTAATGGCCTTGAATCATAAACTGCTTAATCGAAATATCGTCCATTTCTTTCATTTCTGCAGCTTTATCTTCAAGAGCAAACATTTTAAACTGTTTTTCACGCATTTTTTCAAACTTTTTCACTTCAATGTTTTTCTCTGTCAAAATTTCTTGTTTTTGATTCATTTGATTTCTTTTCATAATGACAAGCTTTTGATAGTGATAGATCGTATTATCAAGATTTGAGACAAATTGTTGGTAGTGCCTCATTTCTTGTACACTCATGCCGCTTTTTAATTTCTTTTCCTTATTTTGTTCTAGCAATTCTTTTTTGCTCATATTTTCATATAATTTTTCAGCAACGTTTTCAAATTCAGAAACTGATTGCTGATACTCGGATAAGGATTGGTCTTTTTCATTTTCTTTTAGTTCCAGTAGCTTTTGGAATCTAAATTGATAAGCCACGTTTATTCCTCATTTCCTGTCAAACTAGTTAATACAGCAATGCTTTCTTCCAATAAAGCCGGTTCGTCTGTTCCCTGCTTTAAAAATTGAATAAGCTGCGGATAAAATTGTATCGCTTCATCAATTTCTCTAGATGATCCTCTTTTGTAAGCTCCGATATTAATGAGATCTTCCGAATTTTGATATGTCGATAAAAGTTCACGGAATTTATTTGCCGCATCCAGATGCTGTTTTGTTGAAATGTTTGACATCACCCTGCTGATGCTTTTTAGTACGTTAACTGCAGGAAACTGGCCTTTATTGGCAAGCGCCCTGTCCAACACAATATGTCCGTCTAAAATTCCGCGTACGGTATCGGCAATCGGCTCATTCATGTCATCCCCATCTACCAACACTGTATAAAATGCCGTAATGGTTCCATGCTCGTTTGCACCTGTTCGTTCTAGTAAACGAGGTAAAATAGCGAACACTGAAGGTGTATAACCTTTTGTCGTCGGAGGCTCTCCTGCAGCCAGTCCAATCTCTCGCTGCGCCATTGCCACCCTTGTAACAGAATCCATCATAAACATGACATTTTGGCCTTTATCTCGGAAATACTCGGCAATTGCAGTCGCTGTATATGCCGCTTTCAATCTCATTAATGCTGGCTGGTCTGAGGTGGCAACGACTACAATCGATCGTTTCAGCCCCTCTTTCCCCAGATCTTTTTCAATAAACTCCCGAACCTCTCGTCCGCGTTCTCCGACAAGTGCAATGACGTTTAAGTCAGCCTCTGTCTGCTTGGCGATCATCCCCATTAAGGTGCTTTTTCCGACACCGCTTCCTGCAAAAATTCCAATCCGCTGGCCTTTACCGACTGTCAGCAAGCTGTCAATTGATCTGACTCCAACACCCATCTTTTCACGGATAGGCGGCCGTTTCATCGGGTTGGGCGGTGATTGCTCCGTTGATACAGGCGAAAGCCCTTTAGGCAGAAGTTTTCCGTCAAGCGGTTCTCCAAAAGCATCGATGACTTGTCCAATCAGTCCGGTTCCAACTTTAATCCGAAGTGATTCCCCAGTAGCTTCTACAATGCTGCCAGGTGCAATGCTCGCAGCCTCTAAATAAGGCATAAGCAAAATATTTTCTTCCTGGAAGCCGACTACCTCAGCTTTAATGACTTTCCCAGATTGTCCTTTTGCATAAATCAGGCACACGTCGCCAATTGAGCTTGCTGGCCCTTTTGATTCAATCATCAGGCCGATTACCCGCTTGACTTTTCCGTATCGTTTATACGAGTCTGTCATTTCTATACAATCTATCAGACTCTGTGTCTTCATTCAGCTGCACCTGCTTCCAGCGCTGTCAGAAGTTTATCTTTCAATTGCATCAATTGTGTGTCAACACTCGCATCTACCCTGCCAAAAGGAGTTTCAATATAACAGGTTCCTTTTTGAGCTTTTTCATCAGCATATATGCCAAGCCGGCATTCTTTATAAAGAAGCTGCTGGATTTCATCTTTTTGCTGAAAGATTGTCTCATAGTAATATGGATCAACATAAATTGATATATCGTCATATTCCTTCACTTCGTTTATAACCTGTTGTACAAGCAGGAGGAAAGCCTCTTTATCATCAGACTTTTGCTGCCAAACTTTTTTTGCTAGGGCAACGGCAAGCTCAACGATTTCTTCATTAGCGTCTTCAAGCTTGTCCTCAACAGCTTTTCTGGACATTTCAGTTATACTGTTTGCTTGGCCGATCAGTTCGGCATACTGTTTCATTGCCTCAGCTTTGCCCAGCGCTACTCCTTGTTCAAAGCCCTCGGCTTTTGCTTCTTCAATAAGCTTCTGTTTTTCAGTCGCCCAATTGTTTTTCTCCTGTTCAATTTGACGGCGAATATTTTCTATATGACTGTTTGCCTGCTCAGAAATCCGGTCAGCTTCCTCTTTCACTCGGGCCATAAGCGCCTCCGGGTTCTCTTCAGCCTGCAAAAGGTGAGAATGATCAATACGCACCTCTTGGATAGAAAGTTTTCTTTTTTCCTTTTGTGGAGAAATAGATGATTCTTGTTTAATGATATTAGACAATAATATCATCCCCTCCGCCTCTTGCTATCACAATTTCACCGGCTTCTTCAAGCTTTCTGACGATGCTTACAATTCTCGATTGAGCTTCTTCAACATCTTTCAAGCGTACAGGGCCCATAAATTCCATTTCTTCTTTGAAGGTTTCAACCATACGCTGTGACATATTGTTGAATACAATTTCTTTGACTTCCTCGCTTGCAACCTTTAATGAAAGGAGCAAATCGTCGTTCTCAACATCGCGAATGACTCTCTGAATGGCACGGTTATCAAGTGTGACAATATCTTCGAAGACAAACATCCGCTTTTTAATCTCTTCAGCAAGATCGGGATCCTGAATTTCCAATGAATCCAAGATCGTCTTCTCTGTCCCTCTGTCTACCCCGTTTAACACTTCCACAACAGCTTCAATTCCGCCTGTTTGTGTATAATCCTGAGTAAATGCAGAAGATAATTTTTGTTCCAGAATCCGTTCTACCTCATTAATTATTTCTGGAGACGTTCTATCCATGACCGCGATTCTTCTCGCAACCTCAGCCTGTACTTCAGGATTCAGCTCGGATAAAATTTGCCCAGCCTGCACTGGATCTAAATAAGACAAGATTAACGCCATCGTCTGCGGATGCTCTTGCTGGATAAAATTCAAAATTTGTTCAGGCTCCGCTTTTCTGGCAAAATCAAATGGTTTAACCTGCAAAGAAGAAGTCAGCCTGTTTAGAATGTTCTCCGCCTTATCCTCTCCAAGCGCCTTTTCCAGAACTTGTCTTGCATAGCTTAAACCGCCTTGAGAAATATAATCTTGCGCAATGGCTATATTATGAAATTCTTCTATGATTTCATCCTTTTTTTGATGATCGACGCTTCGAACACCTGATATTTCCAGAGTAAGCCTTTCAATTTCTTCATCGGTTAAGTGCTTATAGACAGAAGCTGACACATCTAACCCCAAGGAAATCATGAGAATGGCTGCTTTTTGTTTTCCTGTAAGCTTATCTTGATCACGTCTCGCCATTTCTAATTCCTCCTAATCCTCGGCCAGCCAGCTTCTCAGCAGTTTTGCAAAATCTTCCGGCTTGTCTTTCGCCATCTTTTCAAGCTGTTTTCGTCTGACTGATTCCGCTGTTTCATTTTCCTCTTCGTTGATATCAGGCAAATTGATTGGTTCTTGAGGAACCTCATACTCATATTCCTCAAATTCATCCTCTTGCGCCCGTTTCTTTCTGATAAGCATAATGATCAGAACAATGATCGCTGCGATTAAAACACCGCCTACAATATATGCCCACAGCGGGATACCTGAGGATTCTTCCGTATTTGTATCCAAATTGACTTTTCCGTCGAATGGCTGAACGGAAACAACAATCTTATTATTGATATCAGCATCAGATAAATTCTGATTTTGCGTTTCATCTTTATCCAAAGATGTTCTGACTACAGTTGAAAGGATTTTTTGTATATCATCCTGTCTTTCAGTTGATAGCGACGCAGTGTTTTTGGCATCAGGCGGCTCTACCATTACTTGAATCCCTAAATCTCTGACCTTATAAGGACTTTCAGCGATTTCTTTATGAATTCGGTTAACCTCGTAATTGATTTTGTTGCTGTTTTTTTCGTAGTTCCCGCTTTCGGTATTTTCACCGTCAGCCTTATAATTTGTAACATCTTCCTCGCCGGTTCCGGCAGTTCCGCCGTTGGTTGCACCGTCGCCCTGATATGTTTCAGATACCTTTTCAGCGCTGACTGCAATACCTTCCATGTTTTCTTTATCCACAGGTTCGACAATGTCTTCTGTCCGATTTTCTTTTGTGAAATCAATGTCTGCTGTAACGGAGACAACGACTTTATCTTGGCCCATCATCGTACCCAGCAGTGACTGTACATGTTTTTGAATGTCTTTTTCAACTTGAGACTTAATTCCTTGCTGAGAAGAATAACTATCCGCGTAGGACCCTGCATCGCTGTCTGATTTGTCGTAGTATGTAGAATTTTGGTCCATGATGACGATGTTATCTTCTTTTAGGTTTGGCACGCTTTTAGATACCAGATGATATAATCCGTTGATTTGGCTTTGATCAAGTGTATAACCCGGTTGAATCTGCAGAACGATTGATGCAGATGCTGCAGATTGCTCCTCACCGACAAACACAGCGTCTTTCGGGAGATTAATCATTACTTTTGAATTTTTAATACCGTCCATTTCATTGATCAAGTTTGACAGTTCTGTCTGTGTAGCTTTCACTTTCACCATATCAAACTCATTGTCTGTCAAACCAAAGCCGGCATTCTGTCCAAAAAACGAATAATCAATTGATCCCGTTTTAGGAAGTCCTTCTGCAGCCATCTGCACTTTCAAAGAATCAACCTGATCCTCCGGAACACTAATCACTGTACCGCCATTCGAAAGTTCGTTTGGAACTTTTTTTGCATCCAATTCTTTTTTGATTTGTCCTGCTTCTTCAGCAGACAAATCTTTGTACAGCGGCGCCATTTTAGAATTTGAAGCAAAAACACTAATAATAATTCCAATAATAATAATTGCCGCTAAAGCACTAACCATTAAAATCTTTTGTAGTTTAGATCTATTTTTCCAAAACTCACTCGTTTTGTTTTTCATTTGCATTAGAGTACGATTCATGTTAACCCCCGGTCATTCCACTCTTTCTCTAAATCGTCAGACCCCCTACATTTGCATTCTCATAATCTCCTGATAAGCTTCCACAGCTTTATTGCGGAACTCTGTTGCTGCAGTTAGAGAGATGCTAGCTTTTTGAGCAGCGATCATGACCTCATCAAGATTTACATCTTTTCCTGCAGCCAAGGCATTAGTCATGTTGTCAGAAGCTACTTGGGACTCATTTAACGAACTAATAGAGTTTTTTAAAAGCTCCGAAAAGCTTGTTTGATTTGAAGAATCTGTTTTTTGGCTATTGTTTACTTGATTTGTTGCATTTTGAGTGTTTTGAGTATTTTGAACCTGAAAAGGAGAAATTGCATTAATCACATTCATTCACCTACTTTCCGATTTCTAATGCCTTCATCAGCATTCCCTTTGTAGCATTCATCGCCGTGACATTCGCCTCATATGATCTGGTGCTGCTGACAAGATCAACCATTTCCTTTAATGGATCAACATTAGGCTTTTGTACATATCCTTCAGCGTTTGCATCAGGGTCTGTCGGATCATAGACAAGATTAAAATCCGAATCATCCTCCGTAATTTTTGAAACCTTCACACCGTTTCCAGCACTACCGCTTCCGCTCATTTGAGAATTGAGAATGGAAGAGAACGATTCACCTTTTGACTGAAGGGAGACCATTTTCCTTCTGTAAGGCACCCACTCTCCATTCACCTGCTTAGCTCTTGTCGTATCCATATTTGCTAAGTTAGATGATACAACGTCCATTCTGACTCGCTGAGCTGTTAAAGCCGATGCTGAAACATTTAAGCTATGAAAAGCTGTCATCATTTTCCTCCTGTTAATACGGTCTTCAGCGAATTAAATTTACCGTTCATTCTTTCAACCAAAGCTTGATAGTTGATTTGATTTTGCGCCAATTCTGTCATCTCTTTGTCAACATCAACATTGTTTCCGTTTTGCTGATACGATGTATCTCCGCTCGCAACAATTGAATAATTCGAATCAGTATCAGAAAAATCAACATGACGATAGTCTGTTTTTATCGCTTCAAGACGCGAAGATTCTTGATCTAATAAATTATGGAAAGAGACTTTTTTTGCCTTATAGTTCGGTGTATCTATATTGGCGATATTATTAGTTATGACTTTTTGCTTAATATCCGCTCTACTCAAGGCATTTTCAAGATTTTGTATCGTTCCAGAAAATAAGCTCAAATCCACTTACCTCCATTTCAGTTTTTTTCACCCTCAATATCCTTGTCGAGAATTGTAAAACTATATGCTTATTGTAAGAAATAACAGGCATAAAGTCTATGAAGTTCGTGTAAAAAAATGTCCTCACAATTATCTATTTTACAACTAGGTATAAAGTCCTAGATTGTTAGAACTACATTTCTCGCCTTGATATAAGCCTGAAAATAGCAGAATTTCTGTTTTTTCTCCTTTCTTTTCGGCATTTTTGAAACTTTTTGAAGAAAAATGCAAAATTTATTAAAATTATTACATAGAAAGACTTTCAACCCAGGAAATAAAGCTTATTGATTTCCTTTATTTGAAATAAAAAAAGAACCCTCAAAAAGGGTTCTTTTTGTGATTAATGAGATTTTAGATTTTCTAATTCAATTAAGAATTTGTTGTTTAGCACCTTGATATAAGTACCTTTCATTCCTAATGATCTAGACTCGATAACACCGGCGCTCTCCAGCTTTCTGAGTGCGTTCACAATAACAGAACGGGTAATGCCGACACGGTCAGCAATTTTACTTGCAACAAGAAGACCTTCGTTTCCGTCAAGCTCCTCAAAAATGTGCTCAATTGCTTCAAGCTCACTGTAAGAAAGCGAGCTGATAGCCATTTGTACGACAGCTTTGCTTCTTGCTTCCTCTTCAATTTCTTCTGCTTTTTCTCTTAGGATTTCCATTCCGACAACTGTTGCGCCGTATTCAGCTAGAATTAAGTCATCGTCATTGAATTGATCTTGTAAACGTGAAAGAATAAGTGTTCCTAATCTTTCCCCGCCTCCGATGATCGGCACAATTGTTGTTAAACCAGCTTGGAACAGATCTCTGTTCTCAACAGGGAAAGCAGTATATTCACTATTAATATCCAAGTTAGAAGATGTTTCAGGGACATTAAACAGATTTTTCGTATACTCTTCAGGGAATTGACGATCCTCAAGCATTTTTTTCATACGATCATTTTCAATTTGCTGGTTAATAGAATACCCAAGGAGTTTCCCTCTGCGGCTTACAACGAAAATATTGGAATCAATTACATCCCGCAGCGTCTCCGCCATTTCCTTGAAGTTTACCGGTTTCCCTGCCGCAGCTTGCAGCATGGAGTTAATAATTCTTGTTTTTTGTAATAAAGCCATGATAAATAATCCTCCTAAACATTCCTCATATTAAATTTTTCACAATATAAATTGACTTAAATCTTTGTTTTTGGCTATCGTTCCGAGCTTTTCTTCGACATACTGAGGTGTAATCGTTATTTTCTCCATCGTTACATCTGGAGCTTCAAACGACAAATCTTCTAATAGGCGTTCAAGTATTGTATGAAGGCGTCTCGCACCGATATTATCTGTGTCCTGGTTCACATGATAAGCAACTTCAGCAATCTTATGAATAGCTTCGTCAGAAAATTCAAGAGATATACCTTCTGTCTGCAATAATGCCTGATATTGTTTCAGCAGCGCATTATCCGGCTCAACCAAAATTCTCACGAAGTCGTCTACCGTGAGTTTGTTCAGTTCTACACGAATCGGGAAACGCCCCTGCAGCTCAGGAATCAAATCAGACGGTTTGGCCATATGAAACGCTCCTGCTGCAATAAATAATACATGGTCTGTTTTTACAGAACCATATTTTGTGACAACGGTTGAGCCCTCAACAATCGGCAGGATATCCCGCTGAACGCCTTCTCTTGAAACATCGGCAGAAGAAGATGCACCGCCGTTCTTTGCGATTTTATCAATCTCATCGATAAAGATAATCCCGCTCTCTTCTGCTCTCTGAACAGCTTCCTGGCTGACTTCATCCATATCGATGAGTTTGCTTGCTTCTTCATTCGTCAGGACTTTTCTGGCTTCTCTGACTGTCATTTTGCGCCGTTTCTTTTTCTTTGGCATTAATCCGCTCAGCGCATCCTGCATGTTCATACCCATCTGCTCCATACCCGAGCCCTGCAGCATGTCAAACATAGAAGGCTGCTGCTCTTCGACTTCTACTGTTACATAGTAGTCTTCGAGCTCTCCTAAAGCCAGCTGATGTGCCATTCGTTTTCTTTTTTCTTCGATGTTTGCTTCTTCCTGGCTCTCCGCCTCATCTTCACCATTCGGCTGGCTGCCTCCAAAAAACATTTCAAACGGATTTTTAACGCCAGATTGTTTTTTCTTCCCGGGAACTAACAGACGAACAATGCGTTTATTTGCATTTTCTTCTGCCTGTTCCTTTACTTCATTCATTTTCTCTTCTTTGATAAGCCGAACAGAAGTCTCCACAAGATCTCTGACCATTGATTCAACATCTCTGCCTACATAGCCGACTTCGGTAAATTTAGTAGCTTCAATTTTGATAAATGGCGCACCTGAAAGCTTAGCGATTCGTCTGGCAATTTCAGTTTTCCCGACGCCGGTAGGACCCATCATTAAAATGTTTTTCGGAACGACCTCGTCCTTCAGCTTTTCATCCAGAAGACTTCTTCTATAGCGGTTTCTTAATGCCACGGCGACAGCTTTTTTCGCATTTTGCTGACCGACAATATATTGGTCTAACCGATCTACAATCTGTCTAGGAGTTAACGGTTTTTTTTCCATGCGCCTCAAGTCCTTTCTATTCAAGCTCTTCCAGTATGATTTGATCGTTCGTGTAAACACAAATTTCGCCTGCTGTTTCTAACGCGGCTCTGGCAATCTCACTTGCAGACATGCTTTCACCGGCATGCTTTTTCAGTGCTCTTCCCGCTGCCAAAGCGTAATTGCCTCCTGATCCAATCGCGAGAATGCCGTCATCTGGTTCGATCACCTCGCCTGTTCCCGATACGAGAAGCAAAGTATCCTGATTCATAACAATCAGCATGGCTTCGAGCTTTCTTAGCACTTTATCACTGCGCCATTCCTTCGCAAGCTCAACAGCCGCCCGTTTTAAGTTGCCGTTATATTCTTCAAGCTTAGCTTCAAACTTTTCGAATAAAGTGAAAGCGTCTGCAACAGATCCCGCAAAGCCAGCAAGAACTTTGCCGTTAAACAGTTTTCTCACTTTCCGTGCCGTGTGTTTCATGACAACAGCCTGACCAAATGTTACTTGGCCGTCTCCGGACATAGCGCTTCGTCCTTTATGCTGTACGGCAAATATTGTGGTCGCATGAAAAGATGACATAAAGGGCCTCCTTTAATTTTTCTTAAATGCTCTTGGATGGTGAGACATATATGTGTTTCTCAACATTTCCTTCGAAACGTGCGTGTATATCTGTGTAGAAGACAGATTGGAATGCCCGAGCAGTTCTTGAACGCTTCTCAAATCCGCTCCTTCATTTAACAGATGCGTGGCGAACGTATGTCGAAGCATATGCGGATGGATATGTAAAGTGCTTGACGCTTTTTGAACAAGCCCGCTTAAAATATGTCTGATGCCACGGGCTGTAAGCGGTCCGCCTCTTTGATTTACGAATAATAGATCATGAGGTTCTTTTGCCTTCATCAGCAAGCACTGTCTTCCGCTATTCATGTATACCTTCAACGCTTCGCGGGCATAAGACCCAAAGGGGATATAGCGCTGCTTCTTGCCTTTGCCGTGAACAAGCACAGTGTCCATAAATAAATCAACGTCGTTAATAGTTATGGAACAGCATTCACTGACCCTCATTCCGGTGGCATAGAGCAGCTCTAACAGCGCTTGATCCCTCATTCCGGCCGGCTGGCTTATATCTGAAACTTCAAACAGCTCCTCAAGCTCTTTTTGATATAGAAACTTCGGTATCCGTTTCTCCTGTTTTGGCAGATGAACAAGCTGAAACGGATTTTCTTCAATAAGCTTTTCCCGCATCAGAAACTTATAAAAGCTTCTTAATGCAGATATCTTTTTGCTTATTGTTCTTCTCGATAAACCTTTTTCATAGGCTTCTGTCAAAAAAATCCTAGTATCTTGATATGCAGCTTCTTCAAATCCATTTATACCTTGAACGCGCAGGAAAGTCTCGAATTCTTCAATTGAATCCACATAATTCACAATAGTATATTGTGAATAATTTTTTTCAATTTGTAAATATTCAACGAATAACTTTACGAAATTCTTAACATTCTCCATGCCTAATACCTCCCCAGGAAGGGCTTTTAAATGGTATCACAAATCGCGCTCAGGTTGCAATCAATACCTATATTGTTTTCGAAATTGTTTGAATTGTTTCAATCGCACGGTTCGCGTATTGTTCATTTCGTTCTTTTTTATTTTTAATTTTAACTGGCAATTCTTTCAAAAGCCCAAAGTTTGCATTCATCGGCTGGAAGTTCTTCTGGTTTGTTGTTGTAATATAATGTGCCATACTGCCAATTGCTGTTTCCTGAGGGAAGATCACAAGCTCTTCTCCCAATACAAGCTTCGCCGCATTAATGCCTGCTACAAGTCCTGAGGCAGCTGATTCCACATATCCTTCTACTCCCGTCATTTGGCCTGCAAAGAACAGATCACTGCGGTTTTTAAATTGATAAGTCGGCTTTAACAGGCTTGGAGAGTTAATAAATGTGTTTCTATGCATCACGCCATATCTGACGATTTCTACATTTTCAAGTCCTGGAATCAACTTGAGAACTTCCTTTTGGTCTCCCCATTTTAAATGTGTCTGGAATCCTACAATATTATAAAGTGTTCCCGCAGCATCATCTTGTCTGAGCTGAACGACGGCATAAGGGCGTTTTCCTGTAACAGGATGCTCTAGACCAACCGGTTTCATCGGACCGAAAAGCATTGTTTTCTTACCCCGTTTTGCCATGACTTCAATCGGCATGCAGCCTTCAAAGAAAATCTCTTTTTCAAATTCTTTTAACGGCACTGTCTCTGCTGATGTTAATGCTTCATGAAAACGGTCAAACTCTTCTTCTGTCATCGGGCAGTTCAAATATGCTGCTTCACCTTTATCATAACGGGATTTCAGATACACTTTATCCATATCAAGGCTGTCTTTTTCTACAATCGGCGCCGCTGCGTCATAAAAATATAAATAGTCCTCTCCAGTCAGCTCCTTCAGCTGGGCAGACAGCGATTCAGATGTTAACGGACCCGTTGCGATGATAGTAGGGCCTTCAGGAATTTCAGTCACTTCTTCATTAATAACGGTTACGTTTGGATGATTTTTCACCCGATTTGTCACACTTGCGGCAAATTCATGACGGTCTACTGCAAGAGCGCCCCCGGCAGGCACCGAACATTCGTCAGCCGCAGCGATAATAGCTGAATCAAGTGCACGCATTTCTTCCTTTAATACACCGACAGCGTTAGCAAGCGTATTAGAGCGAAGAGAGTTGCTGCAGACAAGCTCTGCAAATTTATCTGTATGGTGCGCAGGCGTTTGTTTAACTGGACGCATTTCATACAATTTGACTTGAATCCCCCGTTTGGCAAGCTGCCATGCTGCTTCACTTCCTGCAAGTCCGGCTCCGATTACATTCACTGTTCGTTGGTTCATCTTTCACATCTCCTAGTTTATTATTCAAGGCCTTCTTTTAACACACAAAGAAGGTGAGCAAGACCCTGCTCACCGCTACTTCTGTGGTTCTTCCTTATAATCGCATTCCACGCATTGGACTTGTATGCCTTTTTTGAGTTTTTTCTCGACGAGCATTTTTCCGCATTTCGGGCATTTTCGTTCAATTGGTTTGTCCCATGATACGAATTCACAGTCCGGATAACGGTCACAGCCGTAAAACACCCGTTTCTTTTTCGATTTTCGCTCAACAATGTTTCCTTCTCCGCAGCTCGGGCACTTCACACCAATTTGTTTCACAATCGGTTTCGTGTTCCGGCAGTCAGGGAAGTTGGAGCAAGCTAAGAATTTACCGTACCGTCCCATTTTATATACCATTGGAGAACTGCACAATTCACAATCCTCTCCAGCATACTCTGGTTCAATCTCAACTTCCTTCATTTCCGATTCGGCTTTTTTGACGCGTTTTTCAAAATCGGTGTAGAAATTATCGATAATCTTGACCCATTCGGTATTTCCTTCTTCAACATGATCAAGATCTCTCTCCATTTTAGCTGTAAACTCAACGTTAATGATCTCAGGGAAAAACTCCATGATCAAGTCAAGAACGATCTGACCTAATTCAGTCGGAACGAAACGTTTATTATCCAATGCCACGTAGCCGCGCCGCTGAATAGTATCAAGTGTCGGAGCATATGTGGATGGACGGCCGATACCGCGTTCTTCAAGGGTTTTAACAAGCCGGGCCTCAGTATATCGCGGAGGCGGCTGGGTAAAATGCTGCTCAGGTTCTATATCTTTTGATAATACCGTGTCGCCTTCTTGTAAGTCAGGCAGCATCCGGTCTTTTTCTTCCATTTGATCGTCTTTTCCTTCAACATACACCTTCATAAACCCGGAAAACTTGACTTTACTTCCATTTGCACGAAATGTCAAACCGTTGTTTGTCAGGTCGACACTCATTGTATCGAGAACAGCCGGTGCCATTTGGCTGGCAACAAAACGCTCCCAAATTAATTTATACAGTCTCATTTGGTCTCTGCCGAGGACTGCTTTTAATTCACTTGGTTTTCTAAGAACTGATGTCGGCCGAATTGCTTCGTGGGCATCCTGGGCATTTTCATTCTTTTTCGCAGGCTTCCGTTTGCCGCCTAGGAACTCTTTTCCATAAGTCTGATCAATAAATGCAGCTGCTTCATCAACAGCCGTATTTGAAATACGGGTTGAATCCGTTCTCATATACGTGATCAGACCAACCGTTCCTTCTCTTCCTAAATCAATTCCTTCATATAATTGCTGTGCAATCATCATCGTTTTCTTCGCTCTGAAATTGAGCTTGCGAGCCGCTTCCTGCTGCAGGGTAGAAGTGGTAAAAGGCAAAGCGGGATTACGTTTGCGTTCCTTTTTGGTTACTTTTTCAACTGTATATTGATTCCCTTTGAGCTGAGAAAGAATCTCTTTTACATCAGCTTCACTATTTAAAGGAAGTTTTTTGCCGTTTTTCCCGAAAAAGCTCGCTTCAAAGGTTTCTTGACCTTTTAAGAACGTACCGTCAATTGTCCAATATTCCTCAGGCTTAAAGTCGTTAATCTCTTTTTCACGGTCAATAATCAAACGGAGGGCAACGGATTGCACGCGTCCTGCGCTAAGCCCTTTTTTGACTTTTTTCCATAAGATCGGACTGATTTTATATCCGACAAGCCTGTCTAAAATACGTCTCGCTTGCTGTGCATCCACTAAATCCATATTGATCATGCGGGGATGCTTAAACGATTCCTTAATAGCGTCTTTTGTAATTTCGTTAAACACCACACGGCAGTCTGAGTTGAGATCTAAATCAAGACTGTGTGCCAAATGCCATGCAATCGCTTCCCCTTCTCTGTCGGGGTCGGCTGCGAGATACACTTTTTTGGCTTTTTTCGCAGCCGTTTTCAGCTCTTTTAATACCGGGCCTTTACCTCGAATGGTAATATATTTCGGTTCAAAATTCTGTTCTATGTCAACTCCCATTTGACTTTTTGGAAGATCCCGGACATGTCCCATTGATGCTTTTACTTTATATTTTTTACCTAAGTAACGTTCAATCGTTTTCGCCTTAGCGGGCGATTCCACGATGACTAGATAATCAGACATTTTCATCCCCCTCAAGAGGTGTTCTCTCTCTTTTCAAGATATTTCAATTTTATTTTTGCAGCTGTCTTTATTTGGCTTTCAACATTTCATTCTTTATCATGAACGTCATTAATTAAATAGAAAACAATATGCAACTTTAAATCCTCACTATTATTAAATATTACAATACCGTTTGTCAAACGATAATTCAAAAGGGTTCCGTATATTGAACGTTTCTCTCAGGAAGTTCCTCGAAAATATCCTCTGCTGACCATATGGCTTTAGCCCCCTGCTGGATCAGTTTTATAGGACCTCCGGCGTAAGGGTCAAACAATGAACCGGGTACGGCAAATACCTCTCTCCCTTGTTCCAATGCTTGATAGGCAGTAATCAGCGAACCGCTTTTTTCTTTGCCCTGAACGACAATAACGCCTTCACTTAGTCCGCTGATAATACGGTTTCTCATAGGGAAATGCCATTTTTGGGGTTTAGTTTCAGGTGGGTGCTCTGACAGCAGGATATGGTGTTTAGCCATGTGATCTGCTAACTGAAGGTTTTCTCGGGGATAAATGTGCTGAAATCCGCCTGCAATGACGCCAATTGTCCGCCCCTTCGCCCTAATACTTGCAGCATGGGACATTCCGTCTATCCCAGACGCCAGTCCGCTGACAATCACCCAATCTTTACGACAGATCTCTTTTGTAAGATGATTGACAACTTGTTTCCCATAAGCTGTTGGATTTCTTGTCCCTACAATTCCAATTTTTCTCCCTTTCGAAAGAAGAGTCATATCACCTTTTGCAAACAGTACGGCGGGGGGATCATAAATGCTTTTAAGCCAGAAAGGATATTGCTTTGAAGAAATAGGGATGGTGTTAATGCCTTGCTCACGATAAGCAGCAAGTACATGCTGGAGCTTTGGATAAAATTGTTCTATTTCGTTTTTTAATGCAGCTGCTTTTATTTGATCACGAGTAACCGTTTGTAGCACAGGTGATGTCAGCGACATAGATGGATCGGCTTTCCACCATTTTAATAGAAGGGATGGGGATAATAATTGATTGATTCTGCAAATCGTTAGGCAGGCAGCGGCCTGATCCAATAGATTTACCTCCTTTTGTTAGAAAAAGCAGGAACAGCCTTGACGGCTGTCCCTTTTTTATTAATGCGTTTTACAAGTTTCGAACAAGTTCTTCTCTTTCAGCACCTTGATTAAGGTTTCACCCATGACAGAAGGTGTCTCTGCAACTTCGATTCCGCATGCATTAAGGGTTTTGATTTTTTCATCAGCTGTCCCTTTTCCGCCGGAAATAATGGCGCCTGCATGCCCCATGCGCTTCCCAGGAGGTGCTGTTTTACCGCCGATAAAACCGACTACCGGTTTTGTCATGTTGGCTTTTACCCACTCTGCCGCTTCCTCTTCGGCAGTACCGCCGATTTCGCCAATCATGATGACTGCGTGTGTGTCAGGATCTTCGTTAAACGCTTTTAAAACGTCAATAAAGTTTGTTCCATTTACAGGGTCGCCGCCGATTCCAACAGCTGTAGATTGCCCTACACCCGCTTCTGAGAGCTGGTGCACCGCTTCGTATGTTAATGTTCCTGAACGTGATACAACGCCTACATGACCCTTTTTATGGATGTATCCGGGCATAATGCCGATTTTACATTCTTCAGGCGTAATGACACCAGGACAGTTCGGCCCTATCAGTCTCGTTTTCTTGCCTTCCATGAAGCGTTTGACCTTCACCATATCCAAAACCGGGATATGTTCTGTGATACAAATCACGAGATCCAGCTCCGCATCTACCGCTTCCATAATCGCATCAGCTGCAAACGGTGCGGGCACATATATAACAGACGCGTTAGCGCCGGTCGTTTGAACTGCTTCAGCCACTGTATTAAATACAGGAACACCTTCCGCTTCTGTTCCGCCTTTTCCAGGTGTTACACCGCCAACGATATTTGTGCCGTATTCGAGCATCTGCTTCGTATGAAATAAAGCGGTAGAACCTGTAATCCCTTGCACAATAACTCTTGTATCTTTATTAATGAAAACACTCATTATTTGGTCCCCTGCCTTTCATTCTTTCTTAAACTAAGGATACGATTTTCTGCGCGCCGTCAGCCATTGATTCCGCAGATGTAATGTTTAATCCTGATTCACTAAGGATTTTCTTCCCTAGATCCACGTTTGTGCCTTCAAGACGGACGACAAGCGGCAATGTCAAACCAACTTGTCTAGTCGCTTCAACAACCCCTTCTGCGATGACATCACATTTCATAATGCCGCCGAAAATGTTGACAAAAATCCCTTTAACGTTTTGATCAGAAAGAATGATTTTAAATGCTTCCGTGACTTTTTCCGCGGTTGCACCGCCGCCCACATCAAGGAAGTTGGCCGGTTCTCCTCCATAATGCTTGATAATATCCATCGTAGACATTGCAAGTCCCGCGCCGTTTACCATACAGCCGATATTTCCATCAAGGGAAATGTAGCTTAGATCATATTTGGACGCTTCAATTTCTTTCGGATCTTCTTCATCCAAATCTCTGTATTCCATAATGTCCTTTTGTCGGTACAACGCATTGCTGTCAAAATTCAATTTTGCATCAAGCGCCATCACATTTCCGTCGCCAGTCACAACAAGCGGATTGATTTCGGCGATTGAGCAGTCTTTCTCAACAAACGCTTTATATAGTCCAAGCATAAATTTAGCAGCTTTTCCCACGAGCTCTTTTGGAATATTAATAGCGAATGCAATTTCTCTGGCTTGATAGCCTTGAAGGCCAACAGCCGGATCAATGACAGCTTTTTTGATTTTTTCTGGTGTTTTCTCCGCAACCTCTTCAATTTCCGTTCCGCCTTCTTCAGAAGCCATTAAAACGATTCTTGAAGTGGCGCGGTCAAGCACTAGACCGATGTAATATTCTTTTTTAATATCGCAGCCTTCTTCAATAAGTAAGCGTTTTATTACTTGGCCGTCCGGACCCGTCTGATGTGTAACTAGGGTCTTCCCTAATAGTTCTTCGGCATACGCTTTTACTTCGTCTAATGATTTTGCTATTTTTACCCCACCAGCTTTGCCTCGACCGCCAGCATGAATTTGAGCCTTTACGACATAAACCGAGCTGGATAAGCTCTTTGCACTCTCAACTGCTTCTTCTGCTGTAAAAGCCACTTTACCTTCAGGAACAGATACCCCATATTTTCTGAGGACTTCTTTTCCCTGGTACTCATGGATATTCATTTCCCATCCTCCTAACTTATGTAACAAAACTAAAATAGACTGCGCTTTCATTCTATAATAATACTGGAAGAATTGTCTACAGTTCGATGCAAAATCTTTTAATCCTTCTAAACATTCAAACTTTTACTTTATTAAAAACATAAATTTCAAAGAAGGATGGGGAATATTTTAGCTATTTTTTGTTTTTTACGCTTTCGTCCAATTTGTAAATGAATGAAAAAATCTCGGCTACCGTTTCATAAAGAGCTTCAGGAATTTGATCATCTACCGTCAAATGGCGCATTAATTCGACAAGGGTCCGATCTTCTTGAATCGGGACCCCTGCTTTTTTCGCTTCTTTGATAATGTTGTCAGCTACATGGCCCTTCCCTGTGGCAATCACTCTCGGCGCCTTGTCTTTTTGTTCGTCATAATGGAGAGCAACAGCTTTTCTGATCGGTGTCTGCTCTTTCATATTTTCACATCCACTTCCTGATCACTGATACTTGTTATATATTGATCGATTGAAGCCTTTTCTTCGGTGTGAACCCTTTTTTTAGCGTTTACCCCTGAAAGGCTGTACCCCATTTCCTTTAGCCCCTGTTTAAGCGCGGGCACCATCGGATCGATCGCAGCCTGCAGCTCGAAATCAGTCTCTATTGTAATGGTCATGACTTTTTGCTGTACCAAGCAATCAACGACGGTTTCTTTTAGTGTATCAAGCTGCAGCAAAAACAAAAGGCGGCAATGGGAAGGATCAAGCTTTCCATCCGCTTCTTTCTTTCCTTTAAACAGAACAGTCATGTCCTGAACCCCTGACTTCGAAAACATCGGAAATGACATTACAATTTGGCTGTATGATGGATGGTCCTGCTGCATGAAAAGCTGGCCATTTAATTTATGAAAAAGCTGATCGGCTTCTTGTTTGACTGGTTCGGCTACCTCATGCGATGCTCTTAAGGCAGAAAGAGCCAGCTTGATGGATTGCATTTCGCCAGATGTGACTGCGCTTCCTTGTTCAAACGCTTTAATGAACGCAACCTCGTCCCTTGCGCCGATTGCCATTTTCACTTTGGATAAGAAAGAAAGAACATCTGCCTTATCCGCCAAATGGGGTGCTGTCTGCTGAACAGCCTTTAAAAAGACTTCGGCTTCCTGGTCTGTGACTTGTGCCGCCTGTAAAACTGCTGAAGCTGCAAGTGACTTACTATCACCCGATGAAGCAGCCGCTTTAATCCAATTTGCTGCTTCTTTCACAATTTGGAGACTGTTTTTTTCAGCAGATTCCGTCAGCTTCACCAGCAGCTGGCGGGCTTCTTTAATTGGAATGTCTGCTGCTGTTTTAACAGGCTCTTCTTGTATGCTTCCCTGTTCTGCTGTGTGATTTGCAATCGGCAGGCTGGCTTTTCCGGGGGAGCCAGCTGGTGTGCTAAGCTCCCTGCTTCCAGCTGTATTCGCCGGAAAAGGTGCTTTCGTATTGTCGGTTAAAGAAATAAGCTTATCAATCAGCCGTTCTGCATGGACATCGATTTCACTATTTAAAAGCACCGTAACTGCTTCCTTTAGCTTTGACATCATTTGGCTCTGCTGAGGGTTTTGGTCGATTGCCTGTAGCAGCTGGGATACGTGCTGATGCAACGGAACAGGTGATTTCACAGCGTGAACACCATTCAAAATCTCGGAGTGAATGGGAAGATCACGCTTTAAAGCGAAGAGAACCGTTTCAACTGCTTTTTTTGTGTCTTGCGAAGGCAGCGTGTCCATCCAGCGGACAGCTGTTTTGATATCATTTTCTGTTACGGGTGTTTTGCTCTTCAGCATCGCTCCTGTCATTATGAGAGCTGCGTTTGACGTCTTCACTGACATGGCATTTAAAAGCTTGCCAGCTGCATCCTGAATGGTTTTAGGATTTTGATCAAAGCTTTGAACGACCTGAAGACGGCCTGTTTGCTCTGCCGTTTTTTTTTCGTAGGAAAACCAATAGTATGCCTGAGGACGAAGCTGGGTTTCAAGTTTTCCCTGAACAGTTTGATTGCCGACTTGGATCAGGGCATGCTGATCTCCTAGTAAACGAAGCACTTTTCCTAAGAGGAGACGCTTCTCCCCGTTTAGCGCTTCGTTTACTTTTGATGTTTCCTGCGGGACGGCTGTACGCCCGAAAAGGTGCTGCAACGCCTTTTGCACATCATTTCGTATGTTCATTTTAAAAAGGTGCCTCCTTGTCCATGTGATTTATCTGAAAGATTGAACAGGAGCGAAAGTTTTGCGGTGCAATTCAGTTGGGCCGTATGCAGCGAGAGCTTCCAAATGTTCTTTTGTCCCATAGCCTTTATTTTTTTCAAAGCCGTACATGGGATACGTTTCGGCATAAGCGCTCATCATTCGGTCCCTCGTCACTTTTGCGATACACGCACCTGCCGCAATAGACACGCTTTTGGCATCGCCTTTTATAATTGACGCCTGAGCCGTGTCGAGCGGAAGTGTCATTGCGTCAACAAGCAAATAATCAGGTGTAGCCGACAAATCCTGTATCGCTTTCACCATTGCCATTTTTGAAGCTTCATATATATTGATCTCATCAATCACAGTAGCTTCTACAATTCCTATCCCGACCGCCAGTGCTTCCTTCATAATAAGCTCGTAATATTCCTCGCGTTTTTTCTCTGAAAGCTTTTTGGAGTCTGTCAGCCCAAGTATTTCACATTCCTCTGGAAGGATGACTGCGCTGGCGACAACTGGTCCTGCCAATGGCCCCCGGCCGACCTCGTCAACACCTGCAATCAAGCGAAATCCTTTGTTTCTTGCCAGCCTTTCATAGGAAGTCATATTCACCCATTGTTCTTTCAGCGCTTTTTCTTTCGCTTGCTTTTTAAGCCATTGCTCTACAAGCGTTTGAACGCTTTTTCTCGGGTCGTTTTCGCATTGGGCAATAAATGGGTCTCGTGCATCCTTCACTTCCTGCAAACGGTCTTTAATGTCCTTTACGGTTAATGTATTCACTTTCTCTTCTCCCTTACTGTATGTATCGGTTCAGCCAAGAAAAAATAAAGACCCGCATTTCTGCGCGCCTTTACATCGTCGGCTGTTCAAATGACAGCCTGCCGAACTTTTCAGTGCGAATATCGCGAATGATGACTTCAGTCGTCTTATCATAGTTAATGAGCCCACCGCTCATGAGACAGCCCCGCTTTTCACCTATTGCATCAAACAGCTCGGCAATGTCCTCTGGGATCTCCTCAAGGCCATAACGCTCCTTGAGCCGTTCTGGGTAATGTTCTTCGAGAAAACGAAGACCAAACACGGCCACGTCCTGCAAATTGATAATCGAGTCTTTAATAGCCCCGGTGACTGCCAGTCTCAAACCGACAAGCTCATCCTCAAATTTAGGCCACAAAATTCCCGGTGTATCTAATAGCTCTAATTCTTTCCCAACTTTGACCCACTGTTGAGAGGTCGTAATACCAGGTCTGTCTCCCGTTTTTGCTATGTTTTTCTTTGCAAGCCGGTTGATGAGTGTTGATTTTCCGACGTTTGGAATACCGATAATCAAAGCACGAATCGCTCTCGGCTTCACACCTTTCGCACGCATCCGGTCAAATTTTTCTTGGAGGATCTCTTTTGATGCAGGCACAATTTGATTTAACCCTTGTCCATTTACAGAATTAATAGACAGAGAGCGGATCCCCTGCTTCTCAAAGTGCTCTTTCCACTGCTGTGTAACTGCCGCATCTGCTTTGTCAGCCTTGTTTAACAGCATAATTCGCGGCTTGTTTTTTAGAATATCTTCAATCATTGGGTTTCTTGATGACATTGGAATTCTGGCATCTACCAATTCATATACGATATCGATTAATTTTAATTTTTCGGTTACTTCCCTTCTTGCTTTTGCCATATGGCCCGGGAACCATTGAATTGTCATGTGACACGAACACCGCCTTTATCTTCAGTATGCATGATTCATTGTTGTCCTTTATGTATTTTACGATGCCTGTCCGGCATTTTCAAATTCTGTATAAAAAAAGAGCTTGTTACAGGTAACAAGCTCTTTTCGTTCGTTATCATTATCGTCTGATCTCTTTAATACGAGCCGCTTTTCCGCGAAGTTCACGCAGGTAGTAAAGTTTAGCACGGCGTACTTTACCGTAACGTACAACTTCGATTTTCGCGATTTTTGGTGTGTGTACTGGGAAAGTACGTTCAACGCCAACACCGTAAGAAATCTTACGAACTGTGAACGTTTCGCTGATTCCACCACCACGACGCTTAATCACAACACCTTCAAAGATCTGGATACGCTCACGGTTACCCTCAACAACTTTAACGTGTACACGTAAAGTGTCACCAGGACGGAACGCAGGAAGATCAGTACGAAGCTGTTCTTTTGTGATATCTTCAATTAGTTTTTGCATCGTTTTCAACTCCTTCCAACAGATGCTCTTGGCCACAAAAACCGGCACAGCGGAACATCGTTTTCAAGCTTGCAGCGGATAAGCCCGCTTAAGCCACAAGTAGTATCTTATCACAATTTCATAGCCTATGCAATAAAATCTATTCTTTTTCCCATTCAGAAATCCACTTTCTTTGCTGCTCTGTAAGCGGGTAGTCTTTCAACAGATCCGGACGTCTTAGGTAGGTCCTTCTGATCGATTCTTTATTCCGCCATTCTTCAATTTTTGCATGGTTTCCTGACAAGAGTGTTTCAGGCACTTTTAAACCTTTGTAATCTGCCGGTCTTGTATAATGCGGGTGCTCTAAAAGTCCGGTGCTGAAGGAATCCTCAATATGGGAAGCCTCTTTACCCAGTACACCCGGAAGCAGTCTGACCACACTGTCTGCGATCATCATTGCAGGGAGCTCACCGCCCGTCAGAACAAAGTCGCCAATTGATATTTCATCCGTTACCAAGTGCTCGCGAATGCGTTCATCATAGCCTTCATAGTGGCCGCAAATGAACAGCAAATGCTCTTCCTTTGCTAATTGCTCGGCTTTTTTTTGGGTAAAACGCTCACCTTGCGGGCATACGAGGATAATACGCGGAGCAGCGGCGGCCTTTGATGTCAGGTCCTCGACCGCGTCAAAAACAGGCTGGGGCTTGAGAACCATGCCTGCCCCGCCGCCATAAGGATAATCATCAACAGTATTGTGCTTGTTATCAGAGTACTCCCGGAAATTTACGACTTGAAACTGCACCGCATCTTTTTCCTGGGCTTTTTGAAGAATTGATGAGCCGAGCACGCCTTCAAACATTTCGGGAAACAGCGTCAAAAAGTCGATTTTCATTCGTCTATTAACCCTTCCATGAGTTCAATCTCAATTTTCTTTTCCCTGACATCGATATGTTTAACCACTGATTCAATGTAAGGAATGAGTGCGTCTTTTTTTCCTTTTCGTCCGATGACCCAAACGTCATTGGCTCCAGGCGTCAAAATTTCTTTGACCTTTCCGATGAGTTCGCCTTCTTCAGTAAATACTTCACACCCAATAATTTCGTGGAAATAAAATTCACCCTCATTCAGCTCTCCTAATTCTTCTTCAGGAACTTTAATGATTGCGTTTTTCAGCTCTTCTACTTCATTTAGGTTTTGTCTTTCTTTAAACTGCAGGAGATGAAATTGCTTATGCAGTCTATGTGTGTTTACCGTTACCTCCACTGGTTCGTTACGGCCGTCCATAAACAAATACAGCGTGTTTCCCGGCTTGTATCGTTCTTCGGCAAAATCTGTTTTTGAAATCACCCGCACTTCGCCTTTGATTCCGTGGGTATTTACGATTTTGCCTACGTTAAACCATCGCTTTGTCATATGATCACCTCTGGCGAATTTCAATTACTTTTCCGTCTTTTATGACGATGGTGTTCGCTGCTGTTTTCTCATGCCAGTCATCCCCGGCTTCAATCGTCAGCAGCGCATCGACTTCCTTTTCTTTCAACTCACTGCCAAGCGGCAATGTATGTACTTGGGCAATTTGAAAATCGATGATTTTCATATCATCTTTTCGCTTTTCTATTGCCTTTTTAAATTGTTCTATCATATCAGGGTTTTGCTGTTCTTTCTCATGTTTTCTAAGCTGAAAATAGAGCTGGCTGCATTCTCGTTCAAGCATTTGTTTCTTTTCGGCAAAAGAAGCTAAAAGCTTTTCTTTACTGCGCTCGGTTAAGACTTGCATAACGGCTACACGGTGAATAATTTGCATCGCACCAAGCTCCCCGCTTTTAAAACTTTTACTCGCCCAGGCTTTTCTATTTTGCCTAAGCTTCTATCAGTTTACCCTTTTTTTGCGTGTAAAAAAAGGGGAGGTGCCGGCCCTCTCCCTTTTAGTCAAATATTTCAAATTGAACTTTCTTAGAAGACTGTGCGCCAGCTGCAAATACAGCTGTTCGAATCGCTTTTGCAGTCCGGCCTTGCTTTCCGATAACTTTACCGGTATCTGACTTATGGACAGATAAGCGCAGCGCAATCTTTTGATCGGTTTCTTCTCTTATGACGCGAATGTCATCTGGATGATCAACAAGCGGCGTCACAATGTGGACAATCAAATCTTCCAAGTGTTGATCAGTCATTACTTGCCTTGTTTAGCGTTGTGGAATTTTTCCATGATTCCTTGGCTAGAGAACAAGTTGCGAACTGTATCAGATGGTTTCGCTCCAGTTTGAAGCCATTTAAGAGCAAGCTCTTCGTCAATTTTTACTTCCGCTGGTTTTGCAACCGGGTTGTAAGTTCCGACTGTTTCGATGAAACGGCCGTCACGTGGTGAACGAGAATCTGCTACAACAATACGATAGAAAGGAGATTTTTTTGCTCCCATACGTTTTAAACGAATTTTTACTGCCATTTTACTAGCACCTCCGAAAATATTTCAACAAGATAGTATATTAACAATGATAAAAGTGTTTGTAAAGTGTTTTTTCTTAACAACGGTTTTATCATGTATAACCGATTACATAAAAGGTAGCTTAAACCCTTTTTTCTTGCCTTTTGACATGTTTGTCATCTGCTTCATCATTTTTTTCATTTCATCAAACTGCTTAAGCAGACGGTTGACTTCCTGTACGGATGTCCCGCTTCCTTTTGCAATCCGCTTCCGCCGGCTGGCATTGATAATATCCGGCTGTTCTTTTTCAAGAACAGTCATTGATTTGATGATTGCTTCCACATGATTCAGCTGTTTTTCATCAACTTGGATGTTTTTCAGGCCTTTCATTTTACCTGCACCCGGCATCATTTGCAGAAGCTCATCAAGCGGCCCCATGTTTCTGACTTGCCCGAGCTGCTCCAGAAAATCGTCCAATGTGAAGCTCATCGTTCTCATTTTTTGTTCCAGCTCTTTGGCTTTGTCTTCATCAACGCTGGCCTGTGCTTTTTCAATCAATGTCAGCACGTCGCCCATGCCGAGAATCCTTGATGCCATGCGTTCAGGATGGAACGGCTCTAACGCATCAAGCTTTTCGCCCAAACCTGCGAACTTAATTGGCGTGTTTGTGACAGCGCGAATAGAAAGCGCAGCTCCGCCGCGTGTGTCTCCATCCAGCTTAGTTAACACAACACCGGTTAAACCGAGCTGTTCATTAAAGCTTTTGGCAACATTCACAGCGTCCTGACCGGTCATTGAATCGACAACCAGGAAAATTTCTTCCGGATTCGCGATTTCTTTGACGTTGGTCAGTTCATCCATCAGTTCATGGTCGATATGCAAGCGCCCTGCCGTATCCAAAATGACATAGTCATAATGTTCTTCCTTGGCTTTCTCAATAGCCTGTTTAGCTATTTCTACAGGACTGACCTGATCGCCAAGAGAGAAAACAGGCATATCAAGCTGTTTGCCGAGTGTTTCCAGCTGCTTAATTGCGGCTGGGCGGTAAATATCGGCAGCAACCAGCATCGGTTTGCGATTATGCTTTTTGCGCAGCAGATTCGCAAGCTTACCGCTTGTTGTCGTTTTACCGGCACCTTGGAGACCGACCATCATAATAACAGTCGGCGGCCTTTTTGCGACGGCGATTTTGCTCTCTTCGCCGCCCATCAGCTCAGTCAGTTCCTCTTGAACAACTTTAATGACCTGCTGGCCGGGCGTCAGACTTTTCATGACGTCTTGGCCTACAGCGCGTTCACTTACTTTTTTGACAAAATCTTTGACTACTTTAAAGTTAACGTCAGCCTCAAGCAGCGCAAGGCGAACCTCACGCATCATATCTTTTACATCTTGTTCGCTGACTTTCCCTTTTCCGCGGATTTTAGAAATCGTCTGCTGCAGTCGGTCGGCTAATCCTTCAAATGCCATAGTTTGCCGCCTCCTAATCTAATTTCTCAAGCGCTTCAATCAGAGCTGTAATTTCTTCCTCTTCTTTTGAACCGGAAGCAAGCTCCTTCAGCTTATTAAACATCTCTTTACGCTCCTGAAACTTTTTCAAAAGGAGCAGCTTTTCTTCATATTGTTCAAGCATCGCTTCTGTTCGTTTGATGTTATCATAAACAGCTTGTCTTGAAACCTCATATTCTTCGGCTATTTCGCCTAGGGAGAAATCGTCCAAATAATAAAGCGACATATAGCTCTTCTGTTTTGACGTCAACAACGACTGATAAAAATCAAACAGATAATTCATTCTCGTTGTCTTTTCGAGTGACATTTGAGCTCTCCCCTTTGTTAAGTCAAATCCCTTTACGATAACTTAGTTTACACGGTTTTATTGACACTGTCAAGTTTTTATCTTGTCAAAGCGGTGGTTAACTTTTTCCAAAATACGCTAAATATCATTCAATTTATTCCGATATTGTATATGAACCCTATTTAAAGGAGGATTTTTATGAAAAAAATCGGTTTATTGTTTATGTTATGTCTGGCAGCCCTGTTTACAATAGGTTTTCCGGCACAGCAAGCAGACGCTGCTGATGCACCTTATAAGGCTTCGATCACAAATATCAGCACAGATGGAGGGGTTTACGGTAAAATCAATTACGGACAAGGTCAATATTGGCGAGTCAAGTACAATATTACAGTAAGCGGCAAATTACTCGACCAAAACGGACAGCCAGTGCCAAACGCGCCCGTAAGATTTGAAGCGGACACGAAGGTCGGAAACACAACACAAACTGCTTCAGGAACCACTGATGCAAACGGAACATTTGAGGTTCCAATGTATTTGGGGCCAGCTGCTGGTTACTATACGTATTACACATCTGTTTCCGTTCATTACTATGACATCATCCCATTCAGAGTTTTTTCTGGTGAATCAAGACTGGTATCCACTGATAACAGCCTTTATCATTTCGCCTATCAAGTAAGAAGATAAAAAAGAAAAGGCCCCAAGATGTTGGGGCCTTTTTCTTAATCGTCGGCTTTTTCCACTAAATCTGAAAAGAGTCCGTACACATAGGATTCTGGATCAAATTCCTGGAGATCATCAACTTTTTCTCCTAAACCGACTAGTTTAACCGGAATGTGAAGCTCGTTGCGAATCGCAAGGACGATACCGCCCTTTGCCGTACCGTCAAGCTTCGTTAAAGCAATGCCGGTAACATTTGTTGCTTTAGAGAACTCTTTTGCCTGAGCCATTGCATTTTGGCCGGTCGTGGCATCAAGGGCAAGCAGCACCTCATGCGGAGCTTCAGGAACTTCTCTTTCGATAACACGTTTTACTTTTTCAAGCTCTTTCATGAGATTTACTTTGTTTTGGAGACGCCCTGCCGTATCACAAATTAATACATCGGCATTTCTTGCTTTCGCAGCATGAACAGCATCGTAGATGACAGCTGCCGGATCGCTTCCGGCCGTCTGCTTAATGACAGGCACTCCTGTACGCTCTCCCCATACTTCCAGCTGTTCAATGGCTCCCGCTCTGAAAGTGTCTCCGGCGGCAAGTACGACAGATTTTCCTTCTTGTTTCATTTTATGAGCAAGCTTTCCGATCGTTGTTGTTTTCCCGACACCGTTTACACCTACCAGAAGGATTACGTTTAAACGCCCATCCTGGATGTTCAGTTCTGAAATTTGCTCATCTCCGCTGTTATAAATCTCGACCAGTTTCTCAGAAATCACTGACTGGACTTCCTTTGGATCTTGAATATTTCTGCGTTTGACTTCTTTTTTCAGCTCATCTATTAATTCCATAACGGTTGTAAAACCGACATCCGCGCTGATAAGAACCTCTTCAAGCTCTTCGAAGAAATCCTCATCCACTTTACGGTAACGGGATACAAGATCATTCACTTTGTTTTGAAAGGAGTTTCTTGTTTTTTCAAGGCCATCCTTAAACTTTTCAGATACGGAATCTGTCTGTTTTGTGATTTTCTCTTTTAATTTTTTAAAAAAGCTCATCTTTTAACCTCTTTCCTCGTTACTGAACGAATTCTTTTGTTTCTTCCAGCTTAACGGAGATTACCTTGGAAACACCGGATTCCTGCATGGTTACGCCATAAAGCACATCCGCTTCCTCCATCGTTCCTTTTCTGTGGGTAATCACAATAAACTGGGTATCACTGCTGTATTTTTTTAAATACTGCGCAAACCGGAACACATTCGCTTCGTCGAGCGCAGCCTCTACTTCGTCAAGGACGCAAAACGGCACTGGACGAACCTTTAGGATTGAGAATAAGAGCGCTATAGCAGTAAGCGCACGCTCTCCGCCTGACAGGAGGTTTAAGTTTTGCAGCTTTTTCCCCGGCGGCTGAGCGATAATCTCGACTCCTGAATGAAGCAGATCGTTAGGATCGGTGAGCCTCAGTTCAGCTCGCCCTCCTCCGAATAAGGAGCGGAAAACTTGATCAAAGTGTGAGCGGATTTGGACGAATGTGTCGTTAAAGCGCTTCGTCATTTCTTCATCCATTTCTTCAATCACTTGGAACAAGGTATTTTTCGCTTCTGTTAAATCTTCTTTTTGTTCCGACAGAAACTTGTACCGTTCGTTGACCCTCTCAAACTCATCTATGCTTCCGAGGTTCACGGTACCCAGCTCTTCAATTGCGAGTTTAATCAGCTTCACGCGCTTTCTGGCTTCCTCTGGATCAGTTTCAAGCTGATATTTCTCTTTTGCCCCCTCAAAGGACAAGCTGTATTCCTCCCGTAAGTATTGGAGTAAATTATCAAGCTCGACTTCCATCCGTCCGAGTTTGACTTCTCCGTCTTTTAAGAGCGTTGTTTTTTGTTTATACAGGCGTTTCATTTCTTTCAGCTCACGCTCATACGTATCAAGCCCATGCTGAAGCTTGATGCGCTGATCGCGCCTTAATGCAATCAGTTCGATCGTTTTCGTTTTGTCATTCAATTTATGTTTTGCTGCTTCTTCCAGCTTTTCTTCGCCGCTGGTGCTAGATGACATCTCTGACGTTAAGAAGCTTAAGTCTTCTTTTGCTTCTTTTAACGCAAGCTCTGTTTCAGTGAGCTCTTTCTTTAATCTGGCAAGGTTGTCCTCTTCCCCCTTGCAAGCCTGCTCTTTTTTGGCCGCAGCGATCTTCAGCTCAGTCAGCTCGTTGGAGAGAGACTCTTTCGTTGAGGATTGCGTTTGTTTTTGTTTTGTCAGTCTGTCTATGTCCTCTTCAAGCTGTTTCATCTTTTCAGATACGGCAGAGAGCTCTTCTTCAAGCTTGCGTTTGCGCGCTTTTTTCTCTTCATCGCTTTCAGACAGAGCAGATTTTTCTTGGTCATAGAGCTCTAAATGGGTATTGATATTTTTCTCGGCAACTTGAAGTTCGTACAGCTGGCCTTTCACATCCTGCTGCTTTAACCTTAAGCCTTCCCCGGTTTCTCTTAAGTCAGCCAGTTTTTTCTCCATATCCTGAATGGATTGCTTAAGGGTTTTGACCTCTTGTTCAAGCAGTGCTGTTTTCTCTTCCATTTCAGCGAGCCGTTTCGTCACATCTTCTAGCTCCCGGCTTCTTCCAAGGAGGGAGTTATTTTTCTTTTTAACCGCGCCGCCCGTCATTGAACCACCGGGGTTCACAACATCTCCCTCAAGGGTTACGATGCGGTACCGGTGCCCGAGAAGCTTTGCAAGCTCGTTTGCACCCTTTAAGTCCTCTGTGATCAGAACGGTTCCAAGAAGATTCTGGATGACGCTTCGATACGCAGAATCAAATGTGACAAGTTCACTGGCAACCCCGAGAAATGATGAATGTCGGGCGGCTGTTTCCGCGTCACGGCTTTGAAGCTGGCGGTCTCTAATAACAGAAAGAGGCAGAAACGTCGCCCGGCCGAAGGAATTCTGCTTTAAATATTGAATCGCTTTTCGGGCAGATTGTTCATCGTCGGTCACGACATGCTGAGCAGAAGCGCCGAGCGCTATTTCAATGGCCGTTTCATACTTCTGTTCTGTAGAAATCAGCTCAAGAACCGCTCCGCGAATTCCACCAAGGCGCTCTTTCGCTTTCAGCACTTCTTTAACACCTTGATAAAAGCCGGAAAAATCTCCCTGCATCGTCTCAAGCATGTCCTTTTTTGATCTCGCTTGCTGAACGTATTGGTATGCCTGATACAGAGCGGATTCATTTTTTTCGTATTGGCGCTTTTTCTGCTCATATTTTGTCTGCATATCACGATATGCACCGACTTGACTGTGAATCTCCTGCTCAATTCGGGCAAATTCCGTTTCACATGCGGCTTTACGCGCAGAAATATCACGCCGTTCCTGCAGGTGCTTTTCATTGTTGTCCGCGAGTCTTTGCAATGTGACAGCGGATTGGGACATCTGGTCATCAAGAAGCTGGAGTTCGTTGCGTAGCGAAGCCTGGCTGTTTAACAGCTCAAAATAATCACTTTTCAGCTGCTCGATTTTCTCTTCGACATTTTCATTGTGAAGACTGAGAGCCTGCTGTTTTTCTTTTACTTGCGCCCTTAACTGCTTCACCTCAGCCTGAAGCGTTTCGAAGACAGCTTCCTGCTTCGAAAGCTCTTCTTTCAGAACCGTTTCTTTTTGCTGAAACTGAACGATGGCTTCTTCAAGCTGTTCTTGGTTTTGCACAGCGTTTTTCTTTCGTTCTTTCAGGACTTCTTTACGGCCTTCAAGCTTTTCCAGCTCCTCACTAGTTACCAGTAAAACTTGCTGGAGCTCATCTACTGACTCATCAAGCGCTTGTATTTTGTCCCTTGTATCCTCAATCTTTGCTTCTTTCGCAGAAATAGCAGACGATTCAGCAAGCTCTTCTTCTTTTGCCATCTGCACTTTCTCTTTAAGAGTCGACCATTTACCATGCAGCTCTTCGATATCATAGGCAGTCAGCGCAATTTCAACATGCTCCAGCTCTTTCTTTTTCTCAAGGTAGTCTTTCGCTATTGAAGCTTGAATTTTAAGAGGTTCAACCTGTCCTTCAAGCTCATGTAATATATCTTCTACCCGATTTAGATTGTCCTGTGTCTCAAACAGTTTATTTTCTGCTTTTTTCTTTCTCGTTTTATATTTAAGCACCCCGGCCGCTTCTTCAAAGATACTGCGGCGATCCTCCGCTTTGCTGCTCAGGATCTCTTCCACTTTCCCTTGGCTGATAATAGAAAATGCTTCTTTACCAAGCCCAGAGTCCATAAATAAATCAATAATATCTTTCAAGCGGCATGGCTGATTGTTAATCAGAAACTCACTCTCACCTGATCTGTACACACGTCTTGTGACACTCACCTCGTGGAAGTCAATTGGCAAGAAATGATCATCATTATCAAGAGTAAGCGTAACTTCAGCTAGATTTAATCGCTTTCTTGAATCACTCCCGGCAAAAATAATGTCCTCCATTTTTCCGCCGCGAAGAGAGCGTGCCGATTGTTCGCCGAGAACCCAGCGAATGGCATCCGTGATGTTGCTTTTTCCGCTTCCGTTCGGCCCGACAACCGCTGTCACGCCTTTAACGAAGTCTACGGAAATCCGTTCTGCAAATGATTTAAATCCTATAACGTCTAAACGTTTGAGGAACATAGCGATCCTCCTTATGTAATAAGTATTTCAATTCTATCATAAACATTGGTGAAATAAGACGGCATACATACTGAAATCCCCCTGAGTCATAAGGGGGATTTTATTGTTTCGTATGGTGTTTTTGCAATTTAGCTAAAGCTTCCTGAGCAGCGTGCTGTTCGGCTTCTTTCTTTGAACGGCCGTTTCCGACTCCGAGTGGTTCACCTTTTAGAGATACGATGGCTTCAAATTCACGGTTGTGCGCAGGTCCTTTTTCGTTAGAGATTTTATACTCCAGAGAGCCTTTGCCGTCCCGCTGCACGTATTCCTGCAGCTGGCTTTTGAAATCCATCACATGAGAAAAAGCACCATCGTTAATTTTAGGGAACACATAAACTTTTAAGAAACTTTCGACCGGCTCTAATCCTTGGTCAAGGTACAAGGCTCCGATAAATGCCTCAAAAACATCCGCCAATAGAGCAGGACGCTTTCTTCCGCCTGTCATTTCCTCGCCTTTACCCAACAGGACAAGATCGCCGAATGACAGCTCGTGAGCCAATGAAACGAGAGACGGTTCGCAAACAATTGCGGCTCTCAATTTCGTCAAATCTCCTTCACTCATAGCCGGGTATTTGGCAAATAAGAATCTGGAGATCGTCAGTTCCAAAACAGCGTCACCTAAAAATTCAAGCCTTTCATTATCTTCATACGGCTTTTTCCGATGCTCATTCACATAAGATGAATGTGTAAATGCTTGATACAAAAGCTTTTCATTTTGAAAGTGAACCGAAATCCGTTCTTGAAACTCTTTAAATTGTTCTACTTTTTTATAGAACTTTTTTTTATCTTTATAATGTGAGTGTTTTGACATAGTAACCTCCATAGGCACATCAGGTTCACCGCGCTTCTCTGACTAAACCGGATACAGCGCGCGTAAAAGCGGCATGCTGTAATAACTGCACGAATAAAGGGCTAAAGCCCCGCGTTTCGGCGGGACTTTTAGCATCAGCTTATTGCTGGTTTTGTATGTAGTTCACAGCGTCGCCGACTGTTGCAATCTTTTCAGCATCTTCGTCAGAAATCTCCATATCAAACTCGTCTTCAAGTTCCATAACAAGCTCAACTACATCTAGGGAATCAGCACCTAAGTCTTCCTTGAAAGAAGCTTCAAGTTTGACGTCTGCTTCATCAACGCCAAGGCGATCTACGATGATTTTCGTTACACGCTCTAATGTGTCTGCCATAGCAATTCACCTCCCCTCAAGTATTATAGTGGATTCGTTTTTAAAAAACTAGAGAAACTATGATGAAATTTTCGAGAAAAAACTTACATCACCATTCCGCCGTCAATATGAAGCGTTTGGCCTGTCATATAACGGGCTCCCTCTGAAGCTAGGAACGTGACAACACTGCTGACATCGCTAGGTTCACCAAAGCGCGCGAGCGGAATTTGTTTCAGCATTTCGTCTTGAACGTCTTTTGCAAGTTTATCTGTCATATCAGTTGAGATAAATCCTGGCGCTATTGCGTTTACCGTAATATTTCGGCTGGCGAGCTCTTTAGCAGAAGACTTGGTTAAACCGATGACGCCGGCTTTTGCAGCCACGTAGTTGGCCTGTCCAGGATTTCCGCTGACGCCGACGATAGACGATACGTTAATAATGCGGCCTGAACGCTGTTTCATCATTTGTCTTGTAACAGCTTTTGTGCAGTTGAAAACACCCTTCAGGTTAATGTTAATAACGTCATCCCATTCGTCTTCTTTCATTCTCATGATGAGATTGTCTCTTGTAATCCCGGCATTATTAACCAGAATGTCAATCGTAGAAAAAACTGATAGCGTTTCTTTTATCATGTTTTGTACATCTTCGGGATTTGATACATCCGCTTTGACAGCAATTGCGTTTCTGCCCATTGATTTGATTTCATCTACCACTTCATTTGCTTTCGCTTCATTGCCGGAGTAGTTCACGACAACATTGGCGCCGCTTTTTGCCAGATCAAGGGCGATTGAGCGGCCGATTCCGCGGGATGCGCCCGTGACAATAGCCGTTTTATCATTAAGCATTATCATTCTCCTCCTTAAGCGTTTGAATTGCCAGCTCGATCGTTTCCGGATCTGATACAGCAATTGTTTTTAACCGTCTATTTACTTTTTTCACAAGGCCTGAAAGCACTTTTCCGGGACCGATTTCAATAAAAGTCGTAACACCCTCTGCGATCAGCTTGTTAATGCTTTCCTCAAAACGAACCGGAGAGTAAAGCTGCTCAATAAGTTTTTCTTTGATATCTGCTTTTTCAGTCATCACGTCAGCAGAAACATTTGAGATGACCGGAACGTCAGCGTCTTTTATGTCACAGGCGTCCAATACCTCTTTCAGCTTTTCAGCAGCCGGTTTCATCAGTTCGGAATGGAACGGACCGCTTACTTCAAGCGGAATTGCGCGTTTTGCTCCGTTCTCTTTTGCCAGTTCAGATGCAAGCTCAACCCCTTTAGCTGTTCCGGAAATGACGATTTGGCCAGGACAGTTGAGATTCGCAAGCTGTACAAGGTTGCCTTCCTCTGTGACTTTATCGGTTACTTGCTTTAATGCTTCAGCATCCATGCCGAGAATCGCAGCCATTGCTCCTTCGCCAGCCGGCACCGCTTCATTCATAAACTCTCCGCGTTTTCTGACGGTATAAACAGCATCTTTGAAAGACAGAGCGCCAGCCGCAACCAGTGCAGAATATTCACCAAGGCTGTGTCCTGCTGTGAAATCAGGTGTAATGCCAGATTCTTTAAATTTCTCAAGAACAGCGATGCTTGTCGTAAGCAAAGCAGGCTGCGCATTGTATGTAAGTGTTAATTCTTCAGCAGCCCCCTCAAAAATAAGCGAGCTGAGTTTTGTTTCCAACGTTTCATCAGCTTTATCAAACAGACGCTTTGCAGCAGGCACCTGCTCATAAAGCTCTTTTCCCATGCCGATAAATTGTGATCCCTGACCCGGGAATAAAAATGCAATCTTACTCATGATGTAAAAACCTCCAGACTACTCATCTGTTTTTTCTTCTTTCACTTCTTCCTGAATGAGCGCAGCCACATTTTGGCTGACCATCTCTCTTGCTTGCCGAATCGCATGGAATACAGCATTTGAATCTGAAGAGCCGTGCGCCTTGATCACAGGCGCTTTTAAGCCAAAAAGACTTGCTCCGCCATAATTCGAATACTCCATTTTCATTTTCATTTCTTTCAATTTTGGCTTCAGCACAGCTGCTGCAAGCTTGGATGTCAAAGTAGACGTCATTACGTCTCTCATCATTTTAAAAATAGACAACGCAGAGCCTTCCAGCGTTTTGAGTGTAACATTCCCGGTAAAGCCGTCTGTTACTACAACGTCCGCCACATCATCTAAAAGGTCTCGCGCTTCCACGTTTCCGATAAAATTGATGTTTGCTGTTTCTTTTAAAATTTGAAACGTCTGCTTCGTCAGTTCGTTTCCTTTTTTATCTTCTGTTCCGACATTTAAAAGTCCGACTCTCGGTGAAGTGACACCGCGCACTTGCTGAGAATAAACAGAACCCATGATGGCATATTGAACGAGGTGCTCCGGTTTTGCATCGACATTGGCGCCGACATCAAGGAGAAGAAATCCGTCTCCCGAAACAGTCGGAAGTGTCGGGGCAAGCGCCGGACGGTCAATTCCTTTAATTCTTCCGACAATAAAGAGACCGGCTGTCATTAATGCACCGGTATTTCCTGCTGAAATGCAGGCGTCAGCTC
This sequence comes from Bacillus sp. LJBS17, assembly GCF_019334685.1. NCBI lineage: Bacteria > Bacillati > Bacillota > Bacilli > Caryophanales > Bacillaceae > Bacillus > Bacillus sp. LJBS17. The sequence goes on along the minus strand of NZ_CP079759.1, from coordinate 1,643,815 downwards.
TGTTTTCCGAAACCTCCTGCGCCATAAGAACCATAGATGAGTTCTTTTTTCTTCGCACGGCACGGACCGGTTCATCCGTAGGCTCAATCACTTCATCTGCGTGCAGCACCGTGATGCGATCTGATGTAGTTGTTAAATGTGATTCTATCGTTGTTTTGTCACCGACAAGTGTGATATGGAGATCATCATATGCCTCTATACCTTTTATAACTCCGTCAATAACAGCTTTGGGAGCGTGGTCTCCTCCCATTGCATCTACAGCTATTCTCATGCATGCTCCACCTTTATGAATGTTTTGAACGATACATGTCAAAGCGTCCAGAAAAAACAATTTCTTCGCCAACGTAGCTGTTCACTTCGACAACCGTTCTACCTTTTTCTTTTTCGACAGCCGTCACTTTCGCTTTTGCTACGACACGTTCACCCTGCTTTACCTGTCTTGTAAAGCGGATGTCTGCACTTGCAGTCAGCGCCAGCTCGTCATCAATGACTGCAACGGCCAAAGAATTCGCCTGTGCAAATAAATGGTGTCCTCTCGCAATCTGATTCCGGCTGAACACGTGCTCCTGTTTTATTTCTAAAATGGATATCGCCTGATCATCCAGCTCAAGGTCAATAATTTCTCCGATAACTTCATCAAGTGACAGGGACTTCACTTCGTCCTCAAGTGTTTTCTCTGCCACGTTCTTAATTCTTTCTCTCAGTTCAGGTATGGAAAGCTCTAAGCGGTCCAAACGTATCGTCTGGATGCTCACCCCGAATTTACCCGCTAATTCTTCATCTGTAATAAAGGGGGTTGCTTGAATCGTCTGCTGAAGTAATTCCTGGCGTTCTCTCTTATTTCTTCTCATATCTAAACACCATCCGGACAATTAAGACTAGGTACTAATAGTAGTATATAATTTCATAGATTGGAATGCAACGATTGTTTCTGGCTGAACACCAAAAACTTCTGATACTCAGCTTAATTTTTCCCCGTCCATTACTCCGCTCTTCAGCAATTCATCTCTTAACACAGCGTATTCCGGCTCCTTCCAGAACGCGTCAGAAGCCACAAGATTCGCAGCATCCTGCCTTGCCGTTTCAAGCGCTCTGTAATCATGAACCATGTCCGCCACTTTAAATTCCGGCATTCCGCTTTGTTTTTTCCCGAAGAAATCACCGGGACCTCTCAGTTCCAGATCCTTTTCAGACAGCTCGAAACCGTCATTGGTCTCCGACATGATCCTCATCCGTTCTTTCCCTGTTTCTGATTTTGGATCAGCCATCAGAATACAGAAAGATTGATGCTCACCCCGTCCAACACGGCCGCGCAGCTGGTGAAGCTGTGATAGCCCGAAACGGTCGGCGTCATAAATCACCATAATCGTTGCATTCGGAACATTCACGCCAACCTCCACAACAGTGGTTGATACGAGAATTTGACAGTGATTTGCGCTGAATTCTCTCATGACCTGGTCTTTTTCATCGGAATGCAGCTTTCCATGCATAAGGCCGACATTCCATTTTCCCCGAAAAATATCAGAAAGCATATTGTACACGTCAATGGCGTTTTGCACATCAAGCTTGTCTGATTCTTCAATCAGCGGACAGATGATATAAGCCTGCCTGCCTTGCTTTAATTCTTTTTCGACAAATGCCAATATACGATCCAGCATGTCATGTTTTACCCAATAGGTTTCGATTCTCTTTCGTCCAGCCGGCATCTCATCGATGACAGATACATCCATTTCACCGAACACTGTGATCGCTAACGTTCTTGGGATTGGAGTGGCTGTCATAAAGAGAACATCGGGATCCTGCCCTTTGTTCCGAAGCTTTTTGCGCTGCTCAACTCCAAATCTGTGCTGTTCATCAGTAATAACGAGACTCAGCGCCTTAAACTCCACCTCGTCTTGGATTAAAGCGTGGGTTCCTACAAGAATATCAATCTCACCCGCCGCAAGACGCTCAAGCAGTTCTTTTCGCCGCTTTCCTTTAACAGAGCTTGTCAAAAGAGCAACGCTGACGTCCCATTTTTCAAATAGCGAAACGAGCGAATCAGCATGCTGCTCGGCCAGAATTTCTGTCGGCACCATGAGCGCTCCTTGGTATCCGGATAGGATCGCGGCATACAGTGCAATGGCGGCGACTGCCGTTTTTCCTGATCCAACGTCCCCTTGAAGAAGACGGTTCATTCTGTATGGAGAAGACATGTCTGCTGTTATTTCGCGAAGAACGCGTGACTGGGCGTTTGTGAGGGGAAACGGGAGGCTTTTGATAAATCTCATGAGTTCTTCGTTTGAAAAACGCTGCCGTATCCCTTGTGTCTGCTCTCTTTCCGCCTTTCGGAACGCCTGCATTTTCAACTGAAACAACAAAAATTCTTCATAAACAAACCGCCGTCTGGCAAGCTTTAATGCTTCCCTTGTTTCAGGCTGGTGCATTGCTTTTAACGCTTGATAATAGTCAGGCAGTTTATAGCTTTTTCTTAGCTTTTCCGGAAGAGGATCAGGAAGTGAGTCTGCATATTGGGTCAGCGCCTGCTGAATAAAGCGCCTCATCATTTTGACGGTAACATTTTCTTTCACAGAATACACTGGTTCAATGCTTTGATCTTCTTGATGCGGCCCGTTTTTCAACTCCTGAACAGAGATGGTTTGGCGGTGCTTGTCCCATTTACCTGAGACCGTCACCACAGAGCCGAGCGAAAGCTGCTTCTTCAAATAAGGCCGGTTAAAACATACGGCTGTAATTAAATAGTGGCCGACCAGAAGCCTGAATGTCAGCCTGTTTCGTTTTTTTCCGTAATAGGTAAGAGAAGGCTCTGAATGAACCTTCCCTTCGACTGTGACTCTTTCATCATGCTTTACTTCTTCTAAATCCCTCAGCTCGTAGTCATCATAACGATAAGGGAAATAATTCAGAAGATCAGAAATGTCATAAATACCGAGTTCATTCAATGTTTTTTCTGTTTCCGGCCCAATACCCTTAATGTTAGCTATACTAGTTTGCTGATGTTGTATCACGTGAACCTAGCGCTCCTCCGAAAATTTTTTTCTCTAATTCTCTTCCTGTCGGTGTTGCCGCTAAACCGCCCTGGCCTGTTTCTCTAAGTGCAGTTGGCATAGTTTGGCCTATTTTATACATGGCATCGATAACCTCATCACATGGAATACGGCTTGTAATGCCCGCCAATGCCATATCAGCGGCAATCATCGCATTTGACGCGCCCATCGCATTCCGTTTCACGCAAGGCACCTCAACAAGCCCTGCAACAGGGTCGCACACGAGGCCTAGCATATTTTTTAATGTAATGGCCATGGCTTCCGCGCTTTGTTCGGGTGTTCCTCCTGCCATTTCAACAATGGCCGCAGCCGCCATGCCTGAAGCTGATCCAACCTCTGCCTGACATCCTCCGGCGGCGCCGGAAATGCTTGCGTTATTAGCCACGACAAATCCGAAAGCCCCGGCTGTAAACAAAAAGCGGATCATTTGTTCTCTTGTTGGATTCAGCTTTTCTTTTACAGCAAATAACGTACCGGGCACCACACCGGCAGAACCTGCAGTCGGTGTCGCACAGATGGTTCCCATGGCTGCATTTACTTCATTTGTTGCAACGGCTTTCGATACAGCATCTAAAATCAGCGGGCCAGACAGGCTTTTTCCTGATCGAATATAGGCCTGCAATTTAACGGCATCTCCGCCTGTTAAGCCCGTTTGGCTCGTAACTCCCTCGAGTCCTTTCTGAACCGCCGCTTCCATAACAGACAGGTTATGATCCATCTGCTGAAAAATGTCCTCTTTTGTTTTTTCTGTTACTTCCATCTCTTGAGCTATCATCACATCAGAGATCAATATTTGTTTTTCTTTAGTAATCTCAATTAATTCTTTTACATTACGAAACATAACTGGCTCCTCCTGACCCTTTTCGCTAGTCAGCAATCTTTGTCACTTGAATAATATTCGGCAGCTTCGACAGCTCGTCGAGAATGTGGTCGTCAATATTTTGATCGACCTCTATTGTCATCAGCGCAAGCTGGCCGATATCTTTCCGGGCTACTTCCATATGTCCTACGTTAATTGAAAATTTCGCCAGAACATTGGCAACACCGGCAATTGTGCCAAACTTGTCATTATGAACAACTAATATGGCCGGATGATTTCCTGACAGCCGGAGCTCAAAACCATTCAATTCTGTGATTTCAATCTTTCCTCCGCCAATCGAAATACCCGTCAGTTCCAGCTCACCCTTTTCATCAGAAATGGTGATTTTTGCTGTGTTCGGATGGACCGGGACTGCATCTTCTACCCGAAACTCTATATCAATTCCTTTAGCTTCTGCAATTTGTATAGCGGTTTTAATCCGTTCATCGAATGTATCAAAATCTAGCAATCCGCCGATAATCGCGACATCTGTGCCGTGGCCCTTATACGTTTCCGCAAACGAGCCGTAAAAAGATACAATGATGCGCTCAGGCTCTCTGCCAAATAAACTTCTGGCCACTCTCCCGATTCTAGCAGCTCCCGCAGTATGAGAGCTGGACGGACCGATCATAACCGGGCCGATAATATCAAAAACGCTTCTGTATTTCATGCTATTCCTCCTTATGAACCAGAGCTTATTAGCGCTTTGCTTCTAGACTAATTGATCAGATATAAAATGGCAAGCGGGCGCGTTACAGCGCTGCCGCACTTAAAAGCAGACATAAGAATAGAAGGGCAAATTGCCCTTCTATTCTGCTGAAACTATATACGAATACAGAGGCTGTTTCCCATTGTGGATCTCAACCTCAATCTCCTCGTACTTTTCACTGAGAAACGCTTCAAGCTGCTCAGCTTCTTCCTGAGACGCATCCTCACCATATAGAATGGTCACGATTTCATCATCTTCTCCGATCATTTCTGACAGCAGCATTTTCGCGGCTGACAGCTGATTTTCAGAAGTGCCGATAATCGTTCCATTCAGAATGCCCATAAAGTCGCCTTTTTTAATGTCTTTACCGTCAATATGAGTATCTCTGACTGAGAACGTCACCTGTCCGCTTTTTACTTGCTGAATGGCGCTTAGCATATTGGCCTCGTTCGCTTCAGCTTCTTGATCCGGGTTAAAAGCCAGCAGAGCTGACATCCCTTGCGGAACCGTTTTAGCAGGAATGACAAAAACCTGTTCATCCACTACGCTGGCCGCTTGGTTAGCAGCCATGATAATGTTGGAGTTGTTCGGCAGGATAAATACCGTATCTGCATTTACAGACTTCACGGCATCAACAATATCCTCAGTGCTTGGGTTCATGGTCTGGCCGCCTTCAATCACAACAGAAGCGCCAATGCTTTTAAATAGGTCTGCAATTCCTTCTCCCATCGCTACAGTCACAATGCCATACGGCTGTTTTGCCGGCGGTGTTTCGTTGTCTGCAGGTTTGCTTTCTTGACTGATGATAGAGGTATGCTGTTCTCTCATATTTTCTATTTTTATTTTGATCAATTCACCGTAATGCTGGGCGTAGTTTAACACGTTTCCCGGCTCTTCAGCATGAATATGAACCTTCGCCAGCGATTCATCCGCAATCACAAGCAGAGAATCTCCGAACTGGCTGAGGTCTTGCCTGAACGTGCCTTCGTCGAACTCTCTTTTTGTCTGATCAAGCCTAACCATCACTTCGGTACAGAATCCAAATTCAATATCTTCGGTATTCATCATGCTTTGCGCGCTCTTGTGATGCTCTGCGCTGACCATGTCGTCAAGTGACGGAAGAACTGCTTTCTGAGGTACAGTTTCACCTTTTAATGAAGCAAGAAAACCTTCATACACACAGAGCAGGCCTTTGCCCCCGCTATCGACAACTCCTACTTCCTTTAGGACAGGTAGCAATTCAGGGGTGCGGTTTAAAGACGCCTCTGCTTCTTCTGTCACTGCAGTCATCAGCGCAGTGATATCGGTTTCTTTTTCTGCTAAGATCATTGCTTTTTTTGCAGCGTCTTTTGCAACTGTTAAAATGGTGCCCTCTACAGGTTTCATGACAGCTTTATACGCCATGTCTACACCTGCTTGCAGCGCAGCGGCAAACTCAAGTGCATTAATTTCTTTTTTCGTTTCAATGTTTTTGCTAAATCCGCGGAACAATTGGGATAGGATAACTCCTGAATTTCCGCGTGCTCCCATGAGCAGCCCTTTAGATAACGCGGAGCCCACCTTCCCGATATCATCCGTATCCATTTGTTCAACTTCTCTTGCTCCGGAAGTCATCGACAGGTTCATATTTGTTCCCGTATCACCGTCCGGCACCGGAAACACGTTCAGTGCATCAACTGCACTGGCGTTTTGAGACAGATTCTGCGCTCCCGCAAGAATCATCTCGGCAAAGGTTCTGCCGTCTAATGTTCTGATAGACAATCCTACTCCTCCTAACTACGGGTTCGTCACTCGTACGCCTTGGACATAAATATTGACAGAATCCACTGCCAGTCCGATGGTTTGATTTACTGTGTACTTTACTTTTGTTTGGACATTATGTGCCACTTCAGAAATTTTCGTGCCGTAGCTGACAATGATATACATGTCGATATGTATCTGTTCTCCTTCTTGGCGAACTTGGACACCCCTGCTGAAATTCTCTTTCCGAAGGATTTCAGTCAGTCCGTCTTTAATCTGGTTTTTAGAGGCCATGCCGACAATGCCGTAACAGTCAACCGCCGCGCCTCCTGCAACCATCGCGATGACTTCATTAGATATATCAATCTGTCCGTACTTCGTTCTTAATTCAATGGACACACTAGTTCCTCCTTCGAATGCATAGAGTTACAGCTATTCTACTATATGGTTTCCATTATGAAAAGACCAGGCAATAATCGCTGGCCGTACCTCTACATATACTATAGCGCTGCTGTTTCCGCAAGATGTCAAGTGAATTTTCTTGAAAGATGATGAAACAATAGTTGCAAACGTTTTTTAGCTGTGGTAAATTATTTAAAGTATCCATATCGAAAGCATCTAAGATTATATGAATGTTAAAAAGTAGATGTTTTGTGCAAGTGAGGAGGGAAACAAATGGCACGTAAATGCGTTATCACAGGTAAAAAAACAACAGCTGGGAATAACCGTTCTCACGCAATGAACGCTTCTAAGCGCACTTGGGGCGCGAATCTTCAAAAGGTTCGTATCCTTGTGAACGGAAAACCTAAAAAAGTATATGTATCTGCTCGAGCTTTGAAATCCGGTAAAGTTGAGCGTGTATAACAAAATGAACGCCTGCCCCGATATGTGGCAGGCGTTTTTATGTGGTGAAAGAGGGCTTTGAACCCCTGGGCCTTAATCTTTTCTAAATGAGCCCAGCATCGCCCGGACAATTCCTCCTAAAAACTTCGGCAATTTAATGGTGTAAAATTTCATTTTTGTCCCCTCCTATAACGTCCCGTAACCGCCTTGTTCATTGTTTTCAGCAATTGAATGAAAGCACATGCTTAATCCGTGCTTCTTATCATTATTAATATGCCTTTTGCAAACGAAAAAGTACCTCGTGAATGAATGAGTTCGTTACTAATACATAGTGTTGAACCGAGCGTAATATGACAATTATTTAGAGGATATTTAAAACCGGTCAGGGTCAGCTCATGTATGTCTTCGGAAAACGGTATGAAGGAGATATATCGCTTATTTTCATCCTTCTCAATATCATATTCACCAGGAGGGAACATTTGAATATGATTTTGTTTGTCTATCAGCCTAATTTTTATGTTCGTTTTTACACCTCTATACAGAAGCTGAATGTTTCCTAAAAAATGATCAGCTCTGCCGCCTGTAATGCCGAAAATCTGAATAATATCCGGCTGCTTTTCCAGCGCCCAATCAAGGGCGAGGTCTAAATCTGTTTGATCTTTTTCTGCTTGATACACATGAAGGGCGGGAGCGGCTTTTTCTATTCGCCGGCGTTCTTGCTCGGTTATGCTGTCAAAATCTCCGAAGGCTTCAACAGGTATGATCCCTGCATCTAAGAGAGTGACGGTGCCTTTGTCAACACCGATCCAAAGCGTGTGTGCATCCGTATAGCCGGTTAGATCGGGAATGAGATTTTTCGGGCCTCCCGCAACGATATTAATTGTTTTCATCTCTGATTCCTTTCTCTGCATACAGGAAAAAGAGCTTAGGCTATTGTATGCCCAGCTCTTTTCTAAAGCTGCTTATTTGCTTCCTCTGATTTCAGAAATTGCTTTTTTGCGGTCAGACTGCCCATAAACAGCTGAACCGGCAACGAGTAAATTTGCGCCCGCTTCAATGACGAGCGGAGCGGTTTCTTTGTTGACGCCGCCGTCTACTTCAATTAACAGATCTTTTTTTCCTTTTTCATCCGCCATTCGCTTAACCTCTTTTATCTTAGGAAGGACTGAATGAATAAATTTCTGCCCGCCGAAGCCCGGGTTCACCGTCATTAAAAGAACAAGATCGAGATCGTCGAAAACATGCTCGATGACTTGTACAGGGGTATGCGGGTTTAGAACTACTCCGGCCTTCACTCCTTGCTCTTTAATGAGCTGGATGGTACGGTGCAGGTGCGGACATGCCTCAGCATGCACAGACAGGATATCTGCGCCTGCTTTCGCAAAAGCCGGGATATAACGATCCGGCTCTTCTATCATTAAATGGACATCGAGCGGCAGATCCGTTACCGGCCGGACGGCTTCTACAATCAGCGGACCGATTGTGATATTCGGGACAAAATGGCCGTCCATAACATCAATATGAATACAATCGGCTCCGCCTCTTTCTACATCTTTAATCTCATTGCCTAAAGCGGCAAAATCAGCGGAAAGAATAGATGGTGCAACCTTTATCATTATGCTAATACCTCGGCTTTCTGTCTTTAATCTCCGTCATAAATTCAACATAATGGTCATAGCGATACTGCTTTAATTCCCCGTCTTCAACAGCTTGTTTCACCGCGCATTTCGGCTCTTTCAGATGTAAACAGCCTCTAAATTTGCATGAAGCGCTTTTTTCTCTGATATCAGGGAAGGTATAGCCCAGCTCTTCTTCCTCAATGTCTGTAAATTCAAGCGAGCTGAATCCCGGCGTATCTGCAACCAAACCTCCGGACGTGTGAATCAGCTCCACGTGGCGGGTTGTGTGTTTCCCGCGGCCCAAATGTTCGGAAATCTCGTTTGTTCTCAATCCGAGCTCCGGACTGATCGCGTTGAGAAGCGAGGATTTCCCAACACCGGACTGACCGGCAAATACCGTTGTTTTATCCTGAAAATGCGGGATGATGTCCGTTAAACTGTCTTGGTCCTTAGAGGAGGTAAGGTATACGTCATAACCAATATTCCGATAGTCTTCTGCATAGGCTTGTATCGTATCTTCTGTATCTTGATCTTCAATCAGATCCATTTTAGTAATGCATATAATCGGCTGAATATCATTGGCCTCAACGAGAACCAGAAAGCGGTCGAGCAATGCCGTGCTGAAAGAAGGCTGAACCGCTGAGAAAACCAGGACCGCTTGATCAACGTTGCAAATTGGCGGCCTGATAAGCTCGTTGGTTCTTTCTTTAATTTCCATTAAATATCCTTCTTTGTCATTTTCAGCTTGATACACAACATAATCACCGACAAGAGGGGTAATTTTGTTTTTTCTGAAAATGCCTCTTCCTCTGCATTGTATTACTTTATCTGAATCCTCTGATTCATCCAGTACATAGTAAAAGCCGCTTAGCGCCTTAATAATTTTGCCCTCAGGCATATTTTCCCTCCTTGTTATTCATCTTTCGGATACTCAATGGTTTTGTAGCTGACAACTTTATTGTTTACCATTACTTGATAGTACCCTTTTTGGCCGGGTTCAATCTTTAGTTCGATCGTTCGTTCAGTCGGCTCTTTTATCTTAAATTCTTCGTAAGTGTCAGAGATGCTGTGATCTGCATCGTCAACCGCGATTTGCACTTGAAGCTCGTCCCCTTCATTTTCTGGTTCGTAGGGGATCTTGACCTTTTCTTTCACTGTTTTCGCAGGTTTTTTCTCTGGTCCGAGAGAGAATGTCACTTCAACTTCGTTTCCCGGCTTTACTGCCGTACCTGCTGCTGGTTTTTGTTTGACAACCTGTCCTTCTGGAACATCATCTGAGTATGCTTCTTTTTCTACAAGCTTCAATCCGTTGTCTTCCAGATATCCAGACGCTGCTTCTTTACTATAGGTTTTCAAGTCTCTAAGCGTAATGTCTTCGGGTCCGATACTGACTGTAAGTTTGACTTGATCTTCACTCGGGACAAGCTCAGTCCCTGCTGAAGGATTTTGGTCAATGACAGTGCCCGCATTTTTCTCGTCATTCACTTCATTTACTGTTACATGTTTAAACCCTTGGTCCTTCAACGCTTTTTTTGCCTGGTCGACCGTTTGGCCTGTCACATCACCGATCTCCGTTTTTGCTTTTCCGGTGCTCTTATAAAGGGTGACCGTGGCGCCTTCTTTGACTGTGGTATCCGCTTTAGGATCCGTTTTTACCATCAGGCCCTCTTCAATTTTTTCATCTGAGATTTCCAACACCTCGGAATCAACCTGTAAACCTTCTTTTTCCAAGAGCCCTGCGGCTTTTTCGTATTCCATTCCGGAGACATCAGGTATTTTGACATCCTTAGGCATGAAAAGCGACGGAAAAACAGTGACAGCAAGAATTCCAGCTGTGATAAAAACGAGGCATATCGTGAGCAAAACCCACGGCCACTTTTTTCTTTTGCCGTTTTTCTTTGTTTTGTTTTCTTGTGCGGTTGTCACTTCAGCTTCTTTTTCGCCAGCAGCTTTAGCAAGTTCTTCATCTTTAATGATAGGTATCGCTTTTGTCATTTCTTCATCTTCTTGAATCGTAAATTTCTTTTCATTGAGTCTGTCGGCATCAAAAGCTGTTTTTATGTCTGCTTCCATGTCTTCAGCCGTTTCGTAGCGATGAAAAGGATCTTTGGCAGTTGCCTTGAGTATGATGTTTTCAACGCTTTGGGGGACCGATGGATTCCACCTTTTTGCCGAAGGAGTTTCCGCTTGAAGATGCTTCAAGGCGATGCTGACTGCTGACTCTCCATCAAACGGAATACGGCCGGTTAAAAGCTCAAATAGAACGATTCCAAGCGCATAAATATCCGATTTTTTTGTGGCTAAGCCGCCCCGGGCCTGTTCAGGTGATAAGTAATGGACCGAGCCCAGAACTGAATTGGTATGGGTGATTGTGGTCGAACTTAGTGCCGTCGCAATTCCAAAATCCGTTACTTTGATATTTCCCATATGATCAATCAAAATGTTATGCGGCTTGATGTCTCTGTGAACAATCTGGTTTTGATGGGCATGAGCGATGGCTGAGACTATTTGCTCCATGATGTTCAGCGCTTCTTTAGGGTGAAGCGGCCCATTTGCTGTTATGTATTCTTTAAGCGTCATGCCTTCAACGTATTCCATGACAATATAATAAATATCATCTTCCTCGCCCAAATCGTAAATGCTGACAATATTCGGGTGATCGAGGCTTGATGCGGATTGGGCTTCTCTGCGGAAACGTCTGATAAATTCATTGTCATTTGCATAGTCAAACCGCAGGATTTTAATTGCGACTTCACGGTCTAGAATGATATCCTCAGCTAAATAGACGTTGGCCATTCCCCCGCCGCCTATAACGCGGAGAATTTGGTAACGCCCGCTGATCCGCTTGCCGATTAGCACTGATCTTCACCCTCTTCAACTTGTAAAGCAAGCTCAAGCAAAACTGCTGTTATGTTGTCTTCTCCGCCATTCTGATTGGCTTTGTCCACAAGCAGGTTTACTTTTTCCTGAGGAGCTGAATCGCTTTGCAGGATGTCTTTTAATTCAGTGCCTTCCACTTTATTCGTCAGTCCGTCAGAACATAGAAGCAGTTTGTCTCCGGGTTCTATATCAAAGGAACGGGTGTCAATACTGACTGACTGGTCTGTTCCAAGCGCCTTCGTCAACACATTTTTTCGCGGATGATGTTCAGCGTCTTCTCTGGAAATCTCTCCAGTGCGAACCAGTTCATTTACAAGCGAATGGTCTTCTGTCACTTGAACGAAATCACCGTCCTGAAGCAAATAGCATCTGCTGTCTCCGATATGGGCAACAGAAACCGTTTTCCCCGTAAAAAGCGCACATACAATCGTCGTCCCCATGCCTTGGCATTCTTCGTGGGCTTGAGCGTGATCGTATATTTTGCTGTTTACCGAAAGAATCTGTTCAATGAGCCATTTTTCACATTCCGAGGGCGCAGTTGGAATCGTCTCTGCTTCATTCCATTTCTCCCCCATGGCTTTCACAGCCATCTTGCTCGCAACATCTCCAGCAAGATGGCCGCCCATGCCATCAGCGACAACCGCTAATATAAATTCATCTTTCCCCTTGAATATCCCCGCATCATCTTCATTATGCTGGCGGATTTTTCCTGTATCTGTTTTTAAGGCTGTTAACAACCCTCATCACCTCGTCTCGTCTTGACGCTCCTTCGCGCGAAGCTGACCGCAGGCTGCGTCAATGTCATGTCCTTGCTCTCTTCGGATTGTGACATTTACTCCGCGGGATTTCAGCGTTTTTTCAAAAGCAAAAATCTGATCACGCGGTGTGCGCACATAGTCCCGTTCAGGCACGTAGTTTACCGGAATCAAGTTCACGTGGCATTTGACTCCTTCCAGCAAGTCGGCAAGCTCTTCGGCGTGTTCCACCTGGTCGTTTACGCCTCCGAACAGCCCGTATTCAAAGCTGATGCGGCGTCCTGTTTTATTAATATAATATTTAACGGCTTCCATTAGATCAGGCAGTTTATATGCTCTGTTAATCGGCATCAAACGGCTTCTGATTTCTGTGTTCGGCGCGTGCAGAGAAATTGCAAAGTTAATCTGCATTTGCTGATCAGCAAATTCGTAAATTTTCGGGATGATTCCACTCGTAGAGACCGTAATATGGCGAGCACCGATATTCAGGCCCTTGTCATGGTTAATGATTTTCAAGAAAGCGAGCATTTCGTTAAAGTTATCAAAAGGTTCGCCGATTCCCATGATCACGACAGAGCTGACGCGTTCATCCGTTTCATCAAGAGCTTTTTGCACTTTAACTACTTGAGCGACAATTTCCCCCGCTTCAAGGTTTCGTTTTAAGCCTCCAAGCGTTGACGCGCAAAATGTGCAGCCAATACGGCAGCCGACTTGTGTCGTTACACATACAGAATTGCCATACTCGTGTCTCATTAAAACGGTTTCGATGGTATAACCGTCATGAAGCTCAAACAAAAACTTCATCGTACCGTCTTGAGAGGTTTGTTTAACAGCCGTTTTCAGCGTTGTTAACACAAAGTGAGTGTTTAATTTCTCACGCAGATCCTTTGAGAGGTTTGTCATTTCTTCAAAAGAAGATACGCGTTTTTCATATAGCCATTCAAAAATCTGAGCCGCACGGAACGGTTTCTCTCCGTTGTCTGTCAGCCATTGTTTAATTTCGTCTAATTCAAAAGAATAAATCGACGGACGATCTGTCCGCAATTCTTTTCTTACTTTTGTTTTATTAAGTTCTGCCATTGCTTATCCCTTCTTTCTCATGCTGCAAATAAAGAAACCATCTGTTCCGAAATAATGAGGAAGGATTTGAAGCCTTCCATCCCGAACAAAGGGTCTCACCTTTTCAGGCAGCCGCTTTTCAAGAGACAAATCGGGTTCAAAATCAGGATGTTCTTGTATAAACGCATGTATTACTTCATCATTTTCTGTCCGGTCCATTGTACACGTACTGTAGACAAGAGTGCCACCTTTTTTTACTAATGGTGCGATTTCCCTCAGGATCGACAGCTGGATTTCAGCTAGACGCGCGCTGTCGTCAGGCTTTTTCGTGTATTTCATGTCCGGCTTTCTTCTGATAACACCGAAACCTGAGCACGGAGCATCAACCAATATCCGGTCAAACTGTTCGTTTTCAAACGTTTCCCCCGCTTTTCTCGCATCCATTGTCTCCGCATGAATGATTGTCAGGCCAAGACGGTTTGCCGCTTCTTTGATCAGCTTCACTTTATGTTTGTGAAGATCAAGCGACGTAACGCTCCCCTTGTTCTTCATTAATTCTGCGATATGAGCTGACTTGCCGCCAGGCGCCGCACACGCGTCAAGCACTGTTTCATCAGGCTTAGGATCAAGGGCGCGGGCGACGAGCATGGAGCTCTCATCCTGGATGGATACTTCGCCGTTTTGGAAGAAATGAGTTCCGGCAATTGATCCCTTTAAGAGCTTCACAGCATCTTCAGCGAGATCGCCTTTTTCAACTTCGATTCCCTCAGCAGCCATTTGGTCAAGCAGCTCAGCTCTGCCTGCTTTCATTTGATTGACACGCAGCGTCTGCTTCGGCGGAATGAGGTGGATACGGCAAATCTTTTCGGCCGCGTCAAACCCATACGCATCCGCCCACTCTTTCACAAGCCATTCCGGATGGCTTGTTTCTGTCGCCAGCCTGCGTACAGGATCTTCGATGGCGTCAAAGGATGGAACACCTTCGCGCTGGATAGAACGAAGCACGCCATTGACAAAAGAAGCAATGCCTTTGTGTCCGCGGATTTTAGCAATCTCAACCGCTTCATGGATGGCTGCCCTGTCTGGAATCTTCTCTAAATACTCCATTTGATATAAGGATAGGCGAAGAAGCTGAATCACCCACGGCTTTACCTTTTGAGGCTTATTGATAAACGGTTTAAGCATATAATCAAGCGCGATCTTATTTTGTAATGTACCATAGACAAGTTCAGTCAAAAGCCCTCTGTCCTGATCACTCAGTTCATTTGATTTAATGACCGATTTCAGCAGCAGGTTGCTGTATGCCTGGTTTTGTTCTAATTTGATCAGCGCCTCAAGGGCGATGTCACGAACACTAGTTTTTTTCATTGTTTACTCCTAACACATCACCGGCTTCAACATGAGCTCCTCGCACAAAGTCTTCGCCTTTCATTCGTTTCTTGCCTGCCGGCTGGAGTTCGGTTAATAACAGAGCCGTATCGTTACCTGTGGCAACGATAATCCCTTCCTTTTCAACCGCAACGACTGTGCCGGGCTCAGCTGTTGTTGGTGCCGGTATTTTTTTCGACGCCCATACTTTCAAGTTTTGTCCGTTTAGAGTCGTATAGGCAACAGGCCATGGATTTAAGCCGCGGATCTGGTTGTAAAGCTCTTCGCCCGTTCTGGACCAGTCGAGCAGCTCTTGCTCTCTTTTGATATTAGGCGCGTATGTCGCTTTCTCTTCATCCTGCTTTTCAGGTGAAATGCTGCCGGCAATAACGTTTGGAACCGTTTCAGACAATAGCTTCGCGCCAGCAACGCTTAATTTATCGTGCAGTGTTCCGACATTGTCGGTTTCTTCAATGTCCACTTCCACTTTTGAGATCATATCGCCCGCATCCAATTTTTCTACCATATACATAATGGTAACCCCGGTTTTCTTCTTTCCCTGCAGAATGGAATAATGGATCGGAGCACCGCCGCGCAGTTCCGGCAAAAGGGATGCGTGAACGTTAATGCAGCCGTATTTTGGACTGTCGAGAAGCTCTTTAGGCAAAATTTGTCCGAATGCCGCCGTTACAATCAGGTCAGGCTTTAATGCCAGCACTTTTTCAATTTCTTCTGTCAATCTGACTTTTTCCGGCTGAAGAACCGGGATGCCGTGGCGCAATGCCTCTTCCTTGACCGGAGGAGGTGTCATGACTTTTTTTCTGCCCTTCGGACGGTCCGGCTGTGTGACGACCCCCACTACTTCATATCCATCCTCTATCAGGGTTCTTAAAACAGGAACTGAAAAATCCGGCGTTCCCATAAATACGATTCTCGTCATCAAATCATCCTTCCATATCCGCTAGTTCATCTTCTGTATAGTATTTACTTATTTTAGATGTAAACAGCACACCGTCTAAGTGGTCCATTTCATGCTGCACGGC
The DNA here is from genome assembly GCF_019334685.1 of Bacillus sp. LJBS17. Taxonomy (NCBI): domain Bacteria; kingdom Bacillati; phylum Bacillota; class Bacilli; order Caryophanales; family Bacillaceae; genus Bacillus; species Bacillus sp. LJBS17. The sequence continues at coordinate 1,627,893 of NZ_CP079759.1, read as the reverse complement.
TCTTGCTAAAAAGCCTCGCGCTTCCAGAATGAACGGTTTTCCCTGACGGTTAAACGCACGCACTTTGACATAATCGGCACGTGTGACATCACCATAGACGCCAGGAAAGCTCAAGCATCCTTCAATTCCGGTTTGCTCGCCGCTTTTTTCTAAAATTTCAGGATTAACGAGATCAATTCTCCCTCTGTCATCCCCGATGTCTACAACGGCCGCTCTTTTTAAAATGCCGATTTGCGGCGCTGCCAGTCCGACACCATCCATTTCAAGCATGGTGTCGTACATATCATCAAGCAGTTTTTTTAGCTTTTTATCAAAAACAGTCACGGTTTCCGCAGGTGTTTCCAAAACCTCCGCAGGATGTGTGACGACCTTTTTTACTGCCAATTTGTTACCCTCCAAGACGTGAGATCTTACATCATCATATAAGGATTCATATCAATTGAAATCATTACATGTTTTTGTTCAATTTCGCGTTTATAATGTTCCAGTATCTTCTTCAATAAAGCGGATAACTGGGTTTCCTGTTTGTATTTTATCACGCATTGATAGCGATATCTATCTTTGATCCTGGCTATCGGCGACGCGCTTGGTCCGAGAATTTTCGTGTCAGCTCCGCAGTTTGCTTTCAAAAAATGAGCGATCTTTTCAGCTGTAACCGCTGCTTTCGCCACTTCCTCATGAGAAACAGTCACAAGAGCCAAATAGTAGTATGGCGGATAGGATTGCTCTCTCCTGTGCGCCATTTCATGCTGATAGAACGTTTCATAATCGTGTGTTTTCGTCAGCTGGATACTGTAATGAGACGGTGTATACGTTTGAATGATGACATGGCCGGGCTTTTCATGCCTGCCTGCCCGGCCGCTGACTTGCGTTAACAGCTGAAATGTTTTTTCAGCCGATCTGAAATCAGGAATATGAAGTGTTGTATCAGCACTTAACACTCCGACAAGCGTGACATTCGGAAAATCAAGCCCTTTCGCAATCATTTGCGTTCCGAGAAGAATATCCGCTTTTCCTTCTCCGAAAGCTGACAGTAATTTTTCATGGGCGCCTTTCCGTGATGTCGTGTCAACATCCATCCGAATCACTCTCGCACTTGGCAGCACTTTTGTCAGCTCTTCCTCCACTCGCTGTGTTCCCGTTCCGAAAAAGCGGATATGCTCGCTTGCGCATTCAGGACAAGTGTGCGGAACAGGCTCTTCATGTCCGCAATAATGGCATTTCAGCCTTTGGCCGTAACGATGATACGTCATGGAAATGTCGCAGTGCGGGCATTGCGGGACATAGCCGCAATCCCTGCACATCACAAAGGAAGAATAGCCCCTCTTATTTAAAAACAGCACCGCCTGCTCACCCTTGGCAATCGTTTCTTCAAGCTTTTCCATCAATTCAACTGAAAACATTGAACGATTGCCGTTTCTAAGCTCCTCTCTCATATCGACAAGCGAAACCTCAGGCATCACCCGGTGGTTAACACGGTGCTTCAGTGAAAGAAGCTCGTATACGCCCTTTTGCGCTCTTGCATATGACTCTAATGTCGGCGTAGCACTCCCTAATACAACCGGGCAGCTGTGATGCTCAGCCCGCTTGATTGCCACCTCTTTCGCATGATAGCGCGGCATTTCTTCCTGTTTATAGGAAGACTCGTGCTCTTCATCGATGATTATCATTCCGAGATTTTCAAACGGAGCAAAAATCGCGGATCTGGCACCGACGACAAGCCGTACTTCCTTCCGGTGGATTTTACGCCACTCGTCATATTTTTCTCCTGTGGATAAACCGCTGTGCATGACTGCCACCTGGGAGCCGAAGCGGCCCTTGAAGCGGTTGACCATTTGCGGCGTCAGCGATATTTCCGGTACGAGGACGATGGCTTCTTTTCCTTTCGCCAGTACTTTTTCAATTGATTGCAGATAAATTTCCGTTTTTCCGCTTCCTGTCACGCCGTGAAGGAGGAACACTTTATGGTCATCGCTGTCCAATGTCTCGCGTATGGGCTCAAAGGCAGCCCTCTGTTCGTCTGTCAGCGGCAGGGGCTCTGTTTTTTTGAACATTTTGTCCTGATAGGGATCTCTGTAAACCTCTTCATAGCTTTCCTTCAAAAGCCCTTTTTGGATAAGGGTTTTGATGGTTGCAGAGCTCGTGTCCGTTTTTTTGCACAATTCCGCTGCAGGAATTTTCACACCTTCCGGCTCAGAGATGAGAAAGTGAAGAATCGCCTGCTGTTTTGCTGCTTGGCGGGACAATCCCTCAGCCTGCTTAGCAAGCTCTTCTTTACTCGCATTTGCCTGAATATGCCTGACCATTTTTTTATTGGTTTTTTGCGCGACTTTATACGTCACGTCAATGGCCCCTTTTTGAACATGCCTTTGAATCAGTTTCAGCGTATCATGATCGGGTATATCTGAATACAGCAGCGTCTTTGTTTCAGAAAACAGCCGTTCCACTTGCGGCGGAAGATCGGCGCCGTGTGCAATTTTTAATTCTTTTTCATATTTCGCCTTTAAGGCGGCAGGCAGCATTGCTTGAAGCGCCGTTATTTTAAAAGAAAGCGTTTTGTCTGACAGCCATGATGACAGATCCATAAGCTCCTCTGTCAGAACAGGTGTAAGATCTAATAAATCCTCTACTTCCTTGACAGATTTTCCCGATAGGTCAGATGCTTCTTTGACTGCTGTCACAAACCCTTGAATCTTACGGGGGCCAAACGGAACAATGACCCGCATCCCCGTTTTGATCATGCCCTTGAGATGGTCTGGGATTTTATAATCAAAAGGCCTGTCTATATTTTTGGTGCTGACATCAACGATGACTTCTGCAAAATTCATGAGCGCTCTCCGGTTTGTTTTGAGAGGGCTGCGATCTCCTGAAGGATTTCAAAAGAAACATCGAGCTTAGACATGATCGGAAGTTCGCGTTTATGCCCGTCTTTGAGAAAGATTGTCACGATATTCGTATCAGCACCAAAACCGGCCCCATTTGCTTTCACATCATTTGCCACAATCAAATCAAGGTTTTTAGCGGCGAGCTTTTTACGTGCATAGTGTTCAATGTCTTGTGTTTCGGCGGCAAATCCGACCAAAATCTGCTCTTTCTTTTTCTCGCCCAATTCTTTCAAAATATCGACTGTTCTTTTCAGTTCTAAGGTCATGCCGCCGTCTTGTTTTTTCATTTTATGGTCAAATACTGTTTTCGGCGTAAAATCGGCTACCGCAGCTGTTTTAATGACTATATCGCTTGCGTCATACACAGAGAGCACAGCTTCGCGCATATCCGCAGCCGATTGAACCGGGATAAACTCAGCAAGGCCTTTAGGCTGACCAAGTGAAACAGGCCCAGAAATTAAGGTTACCCGTGCGCCGAGCTGAACAGCAGCCTCCGCTAGTGCGTAGCCCATTTTGCCCGTCGATTTATTGGTAAAAAACCGGACAGGATCAACCGCTTCCCGCGTTGGACCGGCTGTAATGACCACATGCTTGCCTTCTAAAGGAGCGGATGTTTCTTCAGCAAAATGTTTTTCGGCCAGCTTTACGATGTTTTCCGGCTCTTCCAATCTGCCTTTTCCTACGTAACCGCATGCTAAATAGCCCTCACTTGGCTCAATAAAACGATAACCGTCCTGATAAAGAACAGAAATGTTTCGTTTGACTGCCGGGTGGTCATACATATGAACGTTCATTGCCGGCGCGATCCAAACGGGAGCCGTTGCTGCCAACAATGTTGTCGTCAGCATATCATCAGCGATGCCGTTTGCCAGTTTTCCAATCACATTTGCAGTAGCCGGTGCTACGATAATCAAGTCAGCCCAGTCTGCAGCATCAATATGAGAAATAACGCTTGGATTTTGTTCTTTAAATGTATCTGTATAGACTTCGTGGCGGCTCAATGCCTGAAATGTCAGCGGTGAAACGAATCGGCAAGCGGATTCAGTCATAATCACTTTGACATTTGCTCCTGCCTGAACCAGCTTGCTCGTTAACGCACAGGCTTTATAAACAGCGATGCCTCCGCTCACGCAAAGTAACACATTTCGATTGTTAAGCAATAAATTCTCCCCCTCTGCACTTTACAAAACCGCACGGAAAAAAATAACAACCTACATGATATAGGTTGCTACTTGTGCTACTATTCGCGGTCTTCCTTTTCAAACGAAAGCAGGCCTGCATCAATTTCTTCTAAAGCTTTGCCTACATATTTGTGTGAAATCGTATGTTCAATCATTTGGTCTTTTTTGATTTGCATTTCACGTGCGCGTCTCGCAGAAACAGTCACCAGCGTATATTTTGAATCTAATTTATTCATTAAAGAATCAATTGACGGATCTAACATTGATTATTCAACCTCCAGCATTTTCTTATATCTTGGTGCAACGCGTTCACGCTTCAAATGTTCAGCAAGAACGATTGCTTTGATTTTATCGCAAGCCGTTTCGACATTATCGTTTTCAACGACATAGTCATAAGCATCCATCATTTCGATCTCAGCTTTTGCGGCTTTCATTCGATTTTCAATCAGAGCGTCTGTTTCTGTGCCTCGTGTCACGATTCTGTTTTTCAGTTCAGAAAGGCTTGGAGGCGCAAGGAAAATAAACAGGCCTTCCGGGAAAGCATTTCTCACTTGAAGAGCCCCTTGAACTTCAATTTCTAAAAAGACGTCTTTTCCATCTTGAAGCGTCTGTTCAACATAATCGACTGGCGTGCCGTAATAATTGCCGACATACTCTGCCCATTCAAGCAGCTTGTTGTCCGCAATCATTTGTTCGAATTCGTCTCTTGTTTTGAAAAAATAATCGACTCCGTTCACTTCGCCCTCTCTTGGACTTCTTGTGGTTACTGAAATCGAATATTCAAATTTTGTGTCTTCCTGCGAAAAGATCGCTTGTCGAACCGTTCCTTTACCAACTCCTGAGGGACCTGAGAGAACGATTAATAACCCTCTTTCTTTCATGCGGCAATTACCCCTGCCCTTCATCCATAATTTCTTCTTTAACAGAAAGTCTGTGTGCAACTGTCTCAGGCTGGACGGCAGATAAGATAATGTGATCACTATCCATGACGACAACTGCACGGGTTCTTCGTCCGTATGTAGCGTCAATTAGCATTCCGCGGTCTCTTGCATCCTGAATCATCCGTTTGATTGGCGCAGACTCCGGGCTGACAATCGAAATCATCCGATTGGCGGAGATGATATTGCCAAATCCGATATTAATCAGTTTAATCGTCATCTTCTACGTTCCCCCTGTAAAATAGACGTCTCTAGTTTAGCCTAGTAAGACCGTCTGTAAACAATACGCACAGTCACTATTCTATATTTTGCACTTGTTCTTTTATTTTTTCAATAGAACTTTTCATTTCAACGACAAGCTTTGTGATCTGATGATCATTTGCTTTTGAGCCGATCGTATTTGCTTCCCGATTGAGCTCCTGAACAAGAAAGTCGAGTTTGCGCCCGACAGCTCCGCCACTAGCTAATATATCACGAAACTGGGCGAAGTGGCTCTTCAGCCTTGTAATCTCTTCAGTGATATCAGAGCGGTCTGCAAAAATAGCGCATTCTGTTACAAGCCGGCTCTCGTCTAATACATCTTCAGTCCATTCTTTGATTCTGGCGTACAGCCGTTCCCGGTAACGAGATACGACATCTGCAGCCAGCAATTCAGTTTCTCTCACCAGCTCTTCAAGCTGGTCAATATGCATCAGGCAGTCTTTCGCTAAGAGCAGCCCCTCTTTTTCACGCATTTCACAGAGACCTTTTACCGCTTCTTCTGCAGCATCGATGATCAACGCCTCCAGCTTGTCATTTTGCGTCTGTTCTTCATGAACCTGGACGACATGATCAAGCTTAAAGAAATCCATTACATCGGGCTCTGCAGACAATTGATACCGCTTCTTCATATCTCTCGCGGCTGCGACAAACTCATCGAGCAGCGGCCAATCAATTTCAAGCCTTTTCTCAACAAGCATATCACTGTCAACGGATACGAAAAGCTCAATTCTTCCGCGCTGAATATGCTGCAGAATGGTCTGTTTCAGCTTATCTTCAAAATATAGCAAAGGCCTTGGCAAACGAGCGTTCACTTCTTTAAATCTGTAGTTCACAGATTTAAGTTCAACGCTTACAGAGAGATCGTCTTGTGTTTTGCTTGCACTGCCGAAGCCTGTCATACTTCGTATCATTTTAAAACACCCAATTCTTCCCTGTTCTCATAATAAAAGGGCAATAGACACGCTATTACCCCTAAGATTATATCATATGAATTTATTTTTTTCTTGTTAAAAGTGACCCCGCCAGCAAAAAAGTAGGGATGGCGGACATACCGATGACGAGCATCCAGTCCCCCGGCGTGATGGCTACAGTATGGAAAATCGGCTGAAGCGGCGGATAGTAGATTACTACAAGCATCAGCAAAATGGATGACAATACCGCGCCGATTAAATACAGGTTTTGAAACGGATTTCTAGAGAAAACAGAAGTTTCGCTGCGGCAGTCAAACACGTGAATAAGCTGAGCGAGCACCAATGTGGCAAACGCGATCGTCTGGGCATAAGCTAAGTTTTCCGGATTGCGGTGGTACACAATGATAAACGCTAAAATAGTGGCAACTCCGATTAAAAATCCTCTGGAAACGACCTTCCATCCTAGCTTGCGGGCAAATACCCCTTCTTTCGGATGACGGGGCTTGCGCTTCATGACGTCTCCTTCCGGCTGATCCATGCCGAGCGCCATTGCCGGCAATCCGTCCGTCACCAAGTTGACCCACAAAATCTGAATCGGAACGAGCGGTAAAGGAAGGGCGAGCAGCATCGCAAACAGCATGACAAGGATTTCTCCGACGTTAGACGCCAGCAGGTATCTGATAAACTTCCTGATATTTTCGTAGATGTTCCTGCCTTCTTTTATCGCTGATTTAATCGTCGCAAAATTATCATCTACGAGAACAAGAGATGATGCTTCTTTGGCCACATCTGTCCCGGTAATGCCCATAGAGACTCCGATATCAGCTTGTTTAATGGCAGGAGCATCATTGACGCCGTCTCCCGTCATCGCCACAATATGCCCGTTCTCCTGATAGGCTTTTACGATTTTTAGTTTATGTTCAGGGGAAACGCGGGCAAATACATATACATCCTCCACCACATGAGAAAGCTCTTCTTGAGAAAGTTCATTCAGCATCTTGCCGTCCATGATTTTGCCGCTTTTCGGAAGGAGGCGCAAGTCTTTCGCTATCGCTTTAGCAGTTTCTACATGATCACCTGTAATCATAACGGTCTTAATTCCTGCTTCACGGCATTCTTTTATCGCCTGTCTGACTTCCGGCCGCGGGGGATCAATGATACCTGAAAGGCCAAGCATGGTCAGATCTTTTTCCGCCTGCTCCATTGACGGTGTTTCGCCTGCTTTTATCGGCCTGTAGGCGACGGCTATCGTTCTGAGCGCCTGTGATGCCAAATGTCTTAATACCGCCTCTGTTTCTGCTTTTCTTTCATTTGAAAAAAGAGCCGCTGAGCCGTCATAATAAATACGGGAAGATCGCTGCATCAGTACATCCGGTGCACCTTTTGTAATGATATAGCGCTTTCTGTCTTGATCCTCTACGATGACAGTCATCATTTTCCGTGCAGAATCAAACGGAAATTCTTCGACCACCCGGTAGTTTGATTCAACAAACTCCTTTGAAAAACCGCCTTTTCTTGCCGCGGTGAGCAGCGCTCCCTCTGTCGGATCTCCGTCAAGCACATATTCGCCGTCTCTTTTCTCAATATTGGAGTTGTTACAAAGCGCTCCGAACAGAAGCATCTGCTGAAGCGGCTTATGTTCATTGACACTGATCTCTTTTTCGTTTAGTGTGAAGCTTCCTTTCGGTTCATAGCCGGCCCCTGCCACTCTCCATGTTTTCCCCCCGGACCAAACATGTGTCACCGTCATTTTGTTTTGGGTCATTGTCCCTGTTTTATCTGAACAAATGATAGACGCACACCCAAGCGTTTCAACAGCAGGAAGCTTTCTAACAATGGATTTTTGTTTAATCATCCTCTGTACACCAAGCGAAAGCGCCACTGTCACAATCGCCGGCAGCCCCTCCGGAATAGCGGCTACCGCTAACGAGACACCTGCTAAAAACATACTGTACAGATCATGACCCTGAATAACACCGACAGCAACGACAAGTACGGTCAGAAGCAATGCAACAACAATCAAAATCTTTCCGAGCTGCTCCAGTCTTCTTTGCAGCGGGGTTGACAATGTCCCTGCTGATTCAAGCATGTCGGCAATTTTCCCCATAGCCGTATTCATTCCTGTCCCGACGACAACCCCGACACCGCTGCCGCGGGTCACAATCGTTCCCATAAATGCCATATTGGTAATATCGCCGAGTGAAACATCCGGTTTTTTCAATTTATCAGCATGCTTCACAACCGGGATTGATTCCCCGGTCAGCGCTGATTCTTCTATTTCAAGGCTTCTCGCTTCAACAATTCGAACGTCTGCGCCAATTCTGTCCCCGCTCGTAAATTTCACAATATCCCCCGGCACCAGTTCCTTAGAAGGAATCTTTGTCCAGCTTCCTTCCCTTAGTGCCATGACATGCGGTGTTGAAAGCTCTTTTAAAGCCTGAAGGGATTGCTCAGCACGCCTTTCTTGAAAGAAACCGAGTATGCCATTCACAAACACAATCGCAATAATCGCAACCGCATCTACATATTCACCAAGAAATCCTGAGATTAACGTTGCCGCCAGAAGCACAAGCACCATAAAATCTTTGAACTGCGCGAAAAACAAGAGAAGCGCTGAAGTTTTTTTCCCTTCTTGCAGCTCGTTTGGTCCATGCTTGTCAAGGCGTTTTTTTACCTCTTTTTCTGTTAATCCTTGTTTCATGGACGTATTGGTTGCCTCTAGTAAATCTGTTTGTCCCATTTCATGAAACTTCATTCCGCTCGTCCACTCCCCTGCTCTCTTATAGAGATATCACTCTATAAGCATGCTTATTCTGACTCGTCCCATTTCATGCTATAATTATCGAATGCAGGAAGAATGAGAGGGTGTATTGCATATGTCGTTTGATGGCATGTTTACATACGGAATGACACACGAACTTAACGAGAAAATAATGGGCGGACGAATTACAAAAGTCCATCAGCCATATAAGCACGATGTGATTTTCCACATACGTGCCAAGGGAAAAAACCAAAAACTATTATTATCGGCACATCCGAGCTATTCACGGGTGCATATCACGGCACAAGCTTATGAAAATCCAAGCGAACCGCCAATGTTTTGCATGTTGCTGAGAAAGCATATCGAAGGCGGATTCATTGAGAAAATTGAACAAGCGGGCTTAGACCGCATTATGATTTTTCATATCAAAAGCCGAAACGAAATTGGCGATGAAACCGTACGAAAGCTTTATGTAGAAATTATGGGCCGTCACAGCAATATCATTTTGACTGACGCAGCAGAAAATGTGATTATCGACGGACTTAAGCATTTATCACCGTCAATGAACAGCTACCGTACAGTACTGCCCGGCCAAGATTATAAGCTTCCGCCTGCTCAGGACAAAATATCGCCTCTTGAGGCGTCAGAAGATGATATTTTGCGTCACCTCAGCTTTCAAGAAGGAAGGCTTGATAAACAAATTGTCGACCACTTTTCTGGCGTGTCTCCGCTTTTCGCCAAAGAAGCGGTTCACAGAGCAGGTCTTGCCAACAAAGTCACACTGCCAAAAGCGTTGCTGGCACTGTTTGCCGAAGTGAAAGAGCACCGTTTCATTCCCAACATTACGACTGTAAACGGAAAGGAATATTTTTATTTACTGGAGCTGACTCATCTAAAGGGCGAAGCGCGCCGTTTTGATTCATTAAGCGAACTGCTCGACCGTTTTTATTTCGGAAAAGCTGAACGAGACCGAGTCAAACAGCAGGCTCAGGATCTTGAGCGTTTTGTTGTGAACGAACGGAAGAAGAATGCCAACAAAATCAAAAAATTAGAGAAAACCCTGGAGTATTCGGAAAACGCGAAGGAATTTCAGCTTTACGGGGAGCTTTTAACCGCTAATTTATATATGCTGAAAAAAGGTGATAAACAGGCTGAGGTCATCAATTATTATGATGAAGAAAGCCCGACAATCACGATTCCTTTAAACCCGAACAAAACGCCTTCTGAAAACGCACAGGCCTATTTCACGAAATATCAGAAAGCGAAAAATTCGGTCGCAGTTGTCGAGGAGCAAATCCGGCTGGCACAGGAAGAGATCGAATATTTTGATCAGCTGATTCAGCAGCTTTCGTCCGCTTCTCCCCGGGATATCAGTGAAATCAGGGAAGAGCTTGTTGAGGGCAAATATTTGCGCCCTAAGCAGCAAAAGGGCCAGAAAAAGCAAAAACCGCACAATCCGGTGTTAGAAACATATGAATCCACCTCAGGCCTGACAATTTTAGTGGGTAAGAACAATCGTCAAAATGAATATTTAACGACCAGAGCGGCGGCTAGAGACGATATCTGGCTTCACACGAAGGACATTCCCGGCTCCCACGTTGTGATCAGAAGCAGCGAACCGGATGAGCAAACAATCATGGAAGCCGCGACAATTGCAGCTTATTTTTCAAAAGCTAAAGATTCAAGTTCAGTGCCTGTAGATTATACAAAAATCAGGCATGTCAAAAAACCAAACGGCGCGAAACCCGGTTTCGTCACCTATGACAGCCAGCATACCGTCTTTGTCACGCCTGATGCTGATACTGTCATCAAGCTCAAAAAAAGCTGAGCCGCATAAATAAAAGCCAGAGCATTTGTATGCTCTGGCTTATTTCTTTCTTCTCACCTGATAAAGCCTGTTCACTTCAGCAACAAAATCGCCGTCAATCAGCTTATCCACGTTTTCAGCAAGCTCTTTAGTGTGCTTTGGACTGGCTCCGCTTGTAGAAACAGACACAGTGACATGCCCTCTTTTTACGATTTTCGGCATATATACATTGCCAAGCTCAGCGTCACTGACACAATTGACAAGCTGAAAAGGCGAAGCGGATTGGGCAATTTCTTTGTTCACTGCCGCATTATCCGTCGCAGCAATAATGAAGAAAGCATTGAGATAATCTTCTTTTTCAATTGTCCGTTTTTCCCATTTGATACGTCGCTCTTCTGCCATTTGCTTGATTTCCGGTTCAACATCCGGACTGACGAGCGTTATATCAGCTCCCTCAGAAATCACCGTTTTCAGCCTTCTGAGAGCGATGCTTCCGCCCCCCGCAATGACAACCTTCTTCTTTTCCAGGCTAATGTGCAGCGGAAGCATATGAACCTCCATCAAAATCAAATTGTCCCTCAGGATTTGCCGCAGTTTCTCTCACACGGTTCAAAAATGCGTTTTTCACATGAGGATGAAAACCGATATAGGAAGAGAGGTAGACGTTCGGATTATGAGCTTTTAATTTCTGAACCTCTCGTTCGATTTCATTCATCAGCATACCCGTAAAGAGCAAATATGGAACGATAAAGGTTGTTATGCCGTCATCTTTTTTAAGTTCTGAAAAAACCTCTTTGTAATTCGGGCCGCATGCTGTCAAAAAGCACGGAATGACTTCCTTCACTGGAACCATTTCCTGAAGAAGATTAGCAATTCCGGTTACGTCTCTTTTGACATCTGGATCTGAACTTCCCCTTCCGATGAGCACCACTCTGGCATTTTCATACGGAACACCTATGTCTTTCATTCGGTGATATACAGCCTTGACTACTTCTTTGTCAATCCCGATCGGCTTTCCGTATGAAATACGGACTGATGGATATCGAGATGCAACACGGACAATTTCTTCCGGAATATCATGTTTTGCATGCGCAGCTGTTAAAAGAAGCAGAGGCACCACTGCGATATGAGTGGCGCCTTGCTTCACACATGCTTCAAATCCTGTCTCAATTGCCGGCTCCTGAAGCTCTAAAAAGCTGATTTCTTGTACTGGCACAGAGATGTGGGCCTTACATCCTTCCAAAAAGGCTGCGGCTTCTTGCTGCGCTTTTTTGACCCGGCTGCCGTGGCCGACATATAAAATTGCTTGTTTCATTTTTACAACGCCTCGCTTAAATCTTGTTTTTTCAGTTCAGATTCAAACCATTCCAGCTTATAGTGATAATTTACAACATTTCCAATGACAATTAAACTCGGATTTGTAATGTTTTCTTTTATCACCGTTTCTGAAAGGGTGTCAACTGTACAAAAAACAGATTTTTGCTTGTCCGTTGTTCCCCAATGAATAAAGGCTGCCGGCGTAGAACCGTCCCGGCCATTTTCAAGGAGTTTTCTCTCAATCTGCTGCACGTTTTTGATACCCATATAGATGACAAGTGTATCAATTCCTGTAGCCAGCGCTTTCCACTTTTCCTCAAAATCTTCTTCTTTTTTATAGTGACCCGTTACAAAAGCGACATTAGAGCCCGCCTCCCGATGAGTAACAGGAATTCCGGCATAAGCGGCTGCCGCGATTCCAGACGTAATGCCGGGGATGATTTCAAACGGAATTCCATTTTCAGAGAGGCATTCCGCTTCTTCCCCTCCTCTCCCGAACACAAAAGGGTCTCCGCCTTTCAGTCTGACAACCATTTTCCCTTTTTGCGCATACTTCACAAGAAATCGATTGATGGTTTCCTGCTTCATCGTATGAAAATCCGGAAGCTTCCCGCAGTAGATCAGGTCTGCTTGCTCTTTGGCATATTGTAAAATCTCTTTATTTACTAATCTGTCATATAAGATGACATCAGCTTTTTCAATGGCTTTCAGCGCTTTAATTGTCAGCAGATCAGGGTCACCGGGACCCGCTCCTACAATATATACTTTCCCCATCGTATTTCCCCCGATCTATTCGAGTTCTTCCAGAAGATTCGCTGTGATGATGTTCTCGCTTGCATTCCGGCATCTGAGAAGAACGCAGCAGATCATATTCAGCTCAATTTTTGTTTAACAAACTCGATCAGCTGATTTTTACACGCTTCACGGTCATGCTGTCCTGAATCAAGAACGAGCTCTGGAGCTTCCGGTTCTTCATAAGGTGAATCAATTCCTGTAAAGAACGGAATCTCTCCGTTTCTTGCTTTTTTGTAAAGTCCTTTCGGATCTCTTTGTTCACAAATATCAAGGTCGCATTTAATGTAGACTTCATTAAATTCGCCCGCTTCCACAAGCTCGCGAACCTGTTGCCTGTCCTCGCGGAAAGGAGAGATAAAAGCAGTAATCACAATGGTTCCCTGCTGAACAAAAAGCTTTGCCACCTCTCCGATTCGGCGGATGTTTTCTTTTCGGTCTTCATCAGAAAAACCAAGATCCTTATTTAAGCCGTGACGGATATTATCCCCGTCAAGCACAATCACTTGGTAGCCTTGCTCAAACAATTCTCTCGCAGCGGCGTTGGCAATGGTTGATTTGCCTGAGCCGCTTAACCCTGTCAGCCAGAGAATGGAGCTTTTATGCTTGTTTTTTTGCTGGTACTCTTCTTTTGTGATAGAGGCTTCATGCCATACAATATCGCGATTTGTCACTGCCAGTCCTCCTTAAGATACGCCTACTTCTTCTTTTTTCTTCATCCCTTTGATTAACACTTCTACGACTTCTTTTCGACTGAATTCAGCAGGCGGCAGCACACCGTCTCTCAGCATACCTCTTACCTTAGTGCCTGATAAAATGACGTGATGCTCTCTGCCATGAGGGCATGTTTTTGCTGTTCCCATATTTCCGCATTTTTTACAGAAGAAGCTGTGCTCAAATTTCAGCGGTGTAATTCCGAGTTCTTCAGGTTTAAATGTGTCAAACAGCTCCTGTGCTTCGTATGTTCCGTAATAGTCGCCTACACCTGCATGATCACGGCCGACGATGAAATGTGTGCAGCCGTAGTTCTTTCTGACAAGCGCGTGGAAAATTGCTTCTCTAGGGCCTGCATAACGCATCGCCGCTAAAAAGACACCAAGGAAAACGCGATCTTTCGGGTAATAATGATCAAGAAGCACTTGGTAGCTTTCCATCCGTACATCAGCTGGAATGTCATCAGATTTTGTTTCACCTACTAACGGATTCAAGAACAAGCCGTCTACTGTTTCAAGAGCCGTTTTTTGAATGTATTCATGCGCTCTGTGAACAGGGTTTCTTGTTTGGAAACCGACAATGGTTTCCCAGCCTTTTTCCGCAAACTGGCGTCTCGTTTCTGACGGTTCAAATGTAAATTCAGGGAACTGTTTTGAAGCTTTTTTAATCAACGTAATCGGCCCGCCGACATATGTATTGCCGCGGCTGAACAGCTTTTTAACACCAGGATGCTCCTGTTCATCTGTTTTGTACACATTGACAGCTTCTTTTTGTTTGTCAGGCACGTACAGATCTTCGATTTGGATAACGCCGTATGTTTCTCCTTCATACGTTAACTTTACCGTTTCACCAAGTGACAGTTCCGCTGCTTTTTGCGCATCGACCGGAAGCGTGATCGGAAGAGACCAGACAACGCCGGAAGAAAGACGCATGTTTTCGACTACAGATACGTAATCTTTTTCATTAAAGAAACCTTCAATCGGGCTGTATGCACCGATACCGATCAATTCCAAATCCGCGAAAGAAATTAAATCAAGTTCAATTTCTTTTTGGATGCCGCTCACATCATATGATTCATCTACTCTGTTTACTAATGTTCCTCCGTGTGGTGCTAAGCTCATAATATCCATCTCCTCCTAGTTAACTTATAAAATTACTCAGATTAATGATCAGATTCCCCCGCCTTGTTCGTGGACTGAGCGTCTCTCTTTACGAATGGCCTTTGTCAGGCTGACGGCACCCCCCGCCGCTAAAAGCACACTTACCATGATAAAGATCGAATAATAATCTGCTTTTAAAAACAAGGATACAAGCAGATAAGAAATCGATAAAGATAAAAACGGCGATACGATCCATACCTTCAGCATCGTTTGAACAACTTGTTTATGGAACACGTTCGGACCGTTTTTTGCCATGCCTATTCCGATAATAGACGATGACGTGACTTGCGCCAAGGGCACCGGCATCCCAAATACAGAACTGATGATCACCAGTCCGGCTCCTGTACCGGATAAGAGAATGCCTTCCCCTTTGGAGAATCTCGTAATTTTCTTCCCGTTTGTTTCTAGCACACGCCGGCCTAATAACAGTGCGCCAAGAGCAACAAAAGCTCCTCCATACAAGGTTCCTTTTCCGACATCAAGCACACCGGCAGCTACTAACGGGCCAACAGCATTCGCCACGTTATTCATGCCGGCAGAGAATGCTTCGAAAAATCCGGCAACTAACAAAACAACGCCGAGGATTTTTTGCTTTTTAGAAGATTTTACTTCAATCTTAAAATAACGAAACAGCTTAGATACGAAATAGGTGAAGCCGAAAGCGAACAGCGGGACAAAAACCCAAAATGACACAATGATCAGAAGATTGTTCACAAACAATACTTTATAAGCCACTCCCACGCCGACAACCGCGCCGACTGTTACTTCACTTGTCGACAAAGGAATGCCGAGCAGATTAGCAGTAAAGAGCGACAGGGCAGCAGCTCCAATAATGATGCAAACAATCGTCAGTGTAATCGTCTGCTCAGGAATAATGCCGGAGCTGATTGTTTTTACAACCTCGCCTCCGCCAATGACCGCCCCGGCAAAGACACCGACTGCGCATAGGATCAAAGCGTAGGTTTTCTTTTTGATGGCTCCGGAGCCGTAAGCAACCCCCATCGAAGCTGCAGCGCCGCTTGCACCAATATTCATCGCGAAAAACAAGCTAAATAAAATAGCGGCTAATTCCATTTTGCAGCTCCTTATTCATGCAGTCCGCATTCTGTTTTCGCCATACCATTCCATCTGCCTGAGCGCAAATCCTCTGCTGTAAAAGCGGGAGCAGTGCAAGGCGCACAGCCAATACTTGGATATCCTTGGTCATGAAGCGGATTGTAGTCCAGTTCATTCCGGGATGTGTATCTCCAAATGTCTTTCCAAGTCCAATGGATAAGCGGGCAAACTTTTACTGACTTGAATTTTTCATCTTTGTTTAAGAAATTCGTATTGGCACGGCTTGGCCCTTGATCACGACGCAGGCCGGAAAGCCAGGCTGGATGTCCTGAAAGCGCCTCTCTTAAAGGAACGACCTTTCTAAGATAGCAGCACTGATTCGGCTCTCTTTCCCACAGTTTGTCACCATGTTCTTCGGCTTGTTCCTCAAGGGTGAGGTCTGGTTTTTTCAGGATGATATTAAGACCCGGACAACGCTCTTTCACTCGTTCAATTGTTTCATAGGTTTCTTTAAAATGAAGTCCTGTATCAAGAAACACAATCTCTGCGTCTTTTTTCACTTTATAAATTAAGTCAATCAGAACGATTCCCTCAATTCCGAAACTGCAGGCATAAACAAGCTGATTGCCGTAATGGCCGTATGCCCATTTTAAAACTGACAGCGCTCCTTTGTAAGGATCGTCTTCCGGAAATGTAATCGTTGGTTCTTCCCAATTATCGTACGTTAACATTTCTTCTTTCCTCCTTTCGGAGACAAACAAACAGTAGCTTTCTGCCGGTTGTCTTTTCCCAATTGTAATGTGATTCGCGGCTGCTGATATCACAGACAGCCTTTTTTCCTCTTAAAATAAAAAACTTTCAATCCGGCGGAAAGAAAGACAGGAACAGCATGCAGCCCTTATCTTTCAAAATGGAATTCATTTTGCTGGAAGTAGCACCTTACAAACTATGCAGGTTGCCGGGCTTCATAGGTCCAGTCCCTCAGCCGCTCTTGATAAGTTTTTAGATTTGTAGTAAATTTTAGCACAATTCTAACATAAGTCAACCCGACTTTTTTTATAGGATTAATAAAAAAACAGGCCTCACAGCCTGTTTTCAAGTACAGCAAGGCTTTGAAGCCTCTTTACATCATTTGAATTTATTTTTTATTTTTTAAACCAATCTTTTGACTCGGGATTTCGTTTCCATGTTTGCAGCTTTTTTAGATCATCTGAATGAATATTTCCGTTTTCAAGCGCGACCTCTGTGAGCGTATCATAATCAGTTAATGAGTAGTATGGCAGTTCTGCCTTTGCGAAGGCTTCCTCCGCTTTAGGAAGTCCGTACGTAAAGATTGAGACGACACCAAGCACTTCACAGCCGGCCGCTTGTAAAGCTGCACAAGCTTCAAGCACGCTGCCTCCTGTGGAGATTAAGTCTTCAATGACGACTGTTTTTTGCCCTTCTTGCACAGCTCCCTCAATCTGATTGCCTTTACCGTGCGCCTTCGGCTTGCTCCTCACATAACACATCGGAAGATTCAAACGGTCAGCCGCAAGAGCAGCATGAGGAATACCCGCGGTTGCTGTTCCCGCAATCATTTCAGCTTCAGGAAAATGCTCTTTGACAAGCTTGCTGATGCCTGAGGCGACATCATTTCTGACCTCTGGGAAAGATAGCGTAAGGCGGTTGTCACAGTAGATTGGAGATAAAATGCCGCTTGCCCATGTGAACGGCTCGTTCGGGCGTAAAAATACAGCTTGGATGTCTAATAGATGTTTTGCGATGATTTGTTTCAAGATTTAATTCCCTCCCATTCAAGTCTGACAGCCTTATAGGCTTTTACCGGGTCTTCCGCTTTTGTAATCGAGCGTCCTACTACAATCGCTGATGAACCTTTCTCTCTTGCAATAGCAGGCGTCGCTACGCGGACTTGGTCATTCGCAGCGTCCTCAGACATTCTGATCCCCGGAGTGACAGTCAGAAATGAAGGCGACACCGCTTGATAAATGGCTTTTGCTTCATGAACAGAGCAGACCACTCCATCCAGTCCGCTCTCTTCCGCCTGTTTGCTGTAGTGCACAACCGTATCAATCAGAGATTTTTCGATCAGCAGTTCATCTTTCATGATTTGTTCAGATGTGCTTGTCAGCTGGGTTACCGCGATCAGTGACGGACGTTTTTTTCCAGCCGGCGTACCTTCTTCTAAGCCTTCGAGAGCTGCCTGCATCATTTTTTTGCCCCCGGCAGCATGAACATTGACGAGATCTACTCCGAGACTGGCAAGGCGCTTCATCGCTTTGTTTACAGTAGTCGGGATGTCATGAAGCTTTAGATCTAAAAACAGCTCGCAGTTTCTTTCTTTTAATTGTTTCACGATCGATGGCCCTTCTTGATAAAAAAGCTCCATTCCAACCTTTACAAATAACGGTTCTTGCTGAAAAGGAGCTAAGAACGCGAGTGTTTCTTCAGCTGATGCAAAATCAAGCGCGATGATGGGCAGGTTGTTTTTCATGATTCCAGCTCCTTCCGATGCATTCTTCAATTGATTGATAGCCGTATTGGCGCAAAACAGATGGGAGCTGTTCAATAATCTCTGGACATGCAAAAGGATTCACAAAGTTTGCTGTTCCGACAGCGACTGCGCTTGCTCCCGCGAGAAGAAATTCCAGGGCATCTTCAGCCGTTTGCACGCCTCCCATTCCGATAATCGGGATATTGACCATCTGGCTGACTTCATACACCATGCGAATGGCAACCGGCTTCACAGCAGGACCCGAAAGTCCCCCTGTTTTATTCGCTAATATCGGTTTGCCGGTTTTTAAATCGAGTCTCATGCCGATTAGTGTGTTGATCATCGTAAGACCGTCCGCTCCCGCTTCCTCGATCGCTAATGCAATTTCTGTGATATTGGCCACGTTCGGGGAAAGCTTCACATAAACGGGTACATCCGAAACCTCTTTCACCGCTTTTGTCAAATCGGCAGCCATTTGAGGATTCGTGCCAAAAGCGATTCCGCCTGTTTTCACATTCGGGCAGGAAATATTCAATTCAAGAGCATGAACATTAGGCGCTTTGCTAATATGCTCTGCAACTTCAACATAATCCTCGACTTGAGAACCTGCGACATTGGCAATGATCGGCGTATCAAACTGCTCAAGCCACGGCAGCTCATTATGCAACACACTATCCAGCCCCGGATTTTGGAGACCGATCGCATTGAGCATTCCAGCACCAGTCTCAGCTACCCGCGGCGTCGGATTCCCAAAGCGCGGCTCCTTTGTCGTAGCCTTAATCATGATGGCTCCAAGACAAGACAAATCATAAAAACGTGAAAATTCTTTTCCAAAACCGAAGCAGCCTGATGCAGGAATGATTGGGTTTTTCAAATCAAGTCCCGGCAATTTCACCTCTAGCATTACAGCGCCACCTCCTGAGCTTTAAATACAGGCCCGTCGAGACATACTTTTACATAGGATGTCTCACTTTCGTTTGTATGGCACACACACGCGAAGCATGCGCCGATTCCGCAGCCCATTCGTTCCTCCATGGACAGATATACTTCTTTATGGGCATATTCCTGTTTTAACGCCTTAAGCATCGGTGTCGGCCCGCAGCTGAGGAGGATATCAAACTCTAGATTTTTCCGTTTAATCACATCTGTGACAAATCCGGTTTCCCCGTAGCTTCCGTCAGCTGTTGCCACATACGTGTCTCCGTACTGCCGGCATTCTTCCTCGTAAAAAACATCCTTTGCCGATTGGAATCCTAAAACGTGGATGACATTTACCCCTTTTTCATTCAAGCGTTTCGACAGCTCTTGGAGAGGCGGCACACCTACTCCGCCTCCTACCAGCAAAGCCGTCTTTCCGGGTTGAACTTCATTAACAGGAAAGCCATTTCCCAAAGGCCCGAGGACATCCACAAATTCTCCCTGCTGCTTCAGTGACAAGAGTCTTGTCCCTTCCCCATCTACCCGATAAATGATGGTGACTTCATTTTTTTCAAAGTTGACGTCTGCGATGCTGATTGGTCTTCTCAAAAGAGGCGTAACCGCTTCGCTCACTTTAAGATGAAGGAACTGTCCAGGGGTTGTAAACCCTTGGACAAGCTCCCCTTTCAGAACCATTTGATACACCCGGTCTGCAATTTGCTGGTTAGAACATACTGTCAAATACGCTTTTTTCATATAGTGACTGCCGCCTCCTGATTTGTGTTGAGTGCCGGCATTTGATCAGCACGGAATGTCATGCTTTCCAGCACTCGCAATATCGCCTCTGCCGTATCTAAAGATGTTAGGCAGGCAACACCATTTTCTACTGATTCACGTCTGATTCTAAAACCGTCTCTTGCCGGCTGCTTTCCTTTTGTCAGCGTATTGATGACAAACTGCGCTTCTCCGTTTCTGATGACGTCAAGCAGGTTCGGGCCATCCTGACCGATTTTTCCGACGACCTTCGCTGGAATGGAAGCTTCTTTCAAGTAGCCTGCCGTTCCTTCCGTCGCTAAAATGTTGTAGCCGATCGCGTGGAACCGCTTAGCAATGGCAAGCCCTTCTTCTTTGTCCTTATCAGCTACTGTTAAAAGCACGGAACCGTAGTTCGGGATTTGAATACCTGAAGCAATCAAGGCTTTGTAGAGCGCCTTTTCAAGTGTCGAATCTTTCCCCATGACTTCACCTGTTGATTTCATTTCAGGCCCTAACGTAATGTCCACTCTTCTCAGCTTGGCAAAGGAGAAGACCGGCGCTTTTACAAATACACCTTGCTGTTCAGGCTGAAGGCCCTCTGTATAGCCAAACGCAGCCAGCTTTTGACCAAGAATGATTTTTGTTGCGAGATTCGCCATTGGGATACCCGTAATTTTGCTTAAAAACGGTACGGTTCTGCTTGATCTCGGATTCACTTCTAGCACGTACACCTCGCCTTGCGACAAGACGAATTGAATATTGAGCAAACCGACAATATTCAGCCCTTTAGCCAATGCGATCGTGTATTGTTCAATTTTTTTCTTGATGTCCTCTGTGAGAGACTGAGGCGGATAAACAGCGATTGAGTCTCCGGAGTGAACGCCCGCACGTTCAATGTGCTCCATAATTCCCGGAATGACGACTGTTTCACCGTCGGATACTGCATCGACTTCAATTTCTTTTCCTGTCAAGTATCTGTCAATTAATACAGGGTGCTGCGGATTGATTTTAACTGCGTTTTTCATGTAATGAAGCAGCTCTTCTTCATGATACACAATCTCCATTGCCCGGCCGCCAAGTACATAGGAAGGGCGTACCAGTACCGGGTAACCGATATCGCTCGCGATGCTTACCGCCTGATCAACTGATGTGGCTGTTTTGCCAAGCGGCTGCGGAACACCAAGTTCTCCAAGCGCTTGTTCAAATTTATCCCGGTCTTCTGCACGGTCTAAATCTTCTAATGAAGTTCCAAGGATTTTCACTCCGCGCGCAGAAAGCTCGTCAGCAAGGTTAATCGCAGTTTGTCCGCCGAACTGTACGACAACGCCCATTGGCTGTTCGAGGTCAATGATGTGCATAACATCTTCAATCGTAAGCGGTTCAAAATACAGCTTGTCTGAGATGCTGAAGTCTGTTGAAACGGTTTCCGGGTTGTTGTTGACAATAATGGCTTCATAGCCTGCTTGTTTAATTGCCCATACAGAGTGAACCGTCGCATAGTCGAACTCGACACCCTGACCGATTCGAATCGGACCCGAACCAAGCACCATCACACTTTTCTTATCTGTAACGACAGATTCATTTTCTTCTTCGTATGTGCTATAGAAGTATGGCGTTTCTGACTCGAATTCCGCCGCGCACGTATCTACCATTTTGAATACCGGCGCAATCCCCGCTTGTTTTCTCAAGCTGTAAAGCTCAGATTCTTTCATTTTCCACTCGCGGCTAATGTACTGATCAGAGAAGCCGAGTTCTTTTGCCCGTCTCAGCACATCCGTATTGCCCGCATTGGCCTTCAATTCTTTTTCAAACTGTACGATTCCGAACAGCTTATGCAAGAAGAAGACATCGATAGCGGAAAATTCATGGAGGTCTTCTACCGTGTAGCCTCTTCTGTACGCTTCAGCTAAGTAGAATAAGCGTTCATCACCGGCCTTTTTAATTCGCTTTTCAAGAAGCTCATCTGAAATGTCAGCGGCGTCCTTCAATTCAAGATGATACACATCCGCTTCCAGCGAACGCACTGCCTTCAGCAATGACTCTTCAAGCGTGCGGCCGATTGCCATGACCTCACCTGTCGCTTTCATTTGCGTGCCAAGCTTTCTGTTTGCTGATTCAAATTTATCAAACGGCCAGCGCGGAATTTTGGATACGACATAGTCAAGAGCAGGTTCAAATGCTGCATATGTTTTTCCTGTCACCGGGTTCATCATTTCATCTAATGAAAGTCCGACTGCAATTTTAGCAGCGAGCTTTGCTATCGGGTATCCCGTTGCTTTTGATGCAAGAGCAGATGAACGGCTGACACGCGGATTTACTTCAATAATGTAATATTGGAAGCTGTCTGGATCTAAGGCGAGCTGGACGTTACATCCGCCTTCGATCCCAAGCGCGCGAATCAGTTTTAACGATACATTCCGCAAGAGCTGATACTCGCGATCGCTGAGCGTTTGGCTCGGCGCGACAACAATACTGTCTCCAGTATGGATTCCAACTGGATCAATGTTTTCCATGTTACAAACGACAATGGCGTGATCCTGGCTGTCTCTCATGACTTCATACTCGATTTCTTTATAGCCGGCGATGCTTTTTTCAAGAAGACATTGGTGTACCGGGCTTAATTTCAAGCCGTTCTCAACGATTTCTTTTAACTCTGTCTCATTCGAGCAGATGCCTCCGCCTGTTCCGCCTAATGTATATGCCGGGCGGACAATGACAGGGAATCCAATTTGACTGACGAATTTTTCTGCTTCTTCGAGGGAGTGAATAATCTCACTTTCAGGCACCGGTTCATTCAGTTCATTCATTAATGTTCTGAACAAGTCACGGTCTTCAGCTTGCTGAATCGCAGACAGTTTTGTGCCAAGCACTTCGACGCCGCATTCTGCCAGAACACCTCTTTCAGAAAGCTCAACCGCTAGATTCAAACCGGTTTGGCCTCCGAGTGTAGGAAGAATGGCATCTGGGCGCTCTTTTCTGATGATTCGTGTCAGGAATTCAGGTGTGAGCGGTTCGATATAAACCCGGTCAGCCATTTCTGTATCTGTCATGATCGTGGCAGGGTTTGAGTTGACAAGGATGACTTCATAGCCTTCTTCTTTCAAAGCAAGACAGGCTTGTGTTCCCGCATAGTCAAATTCTGCTGCTTGGCCGATGATGATCGGTCCAGATCCGATTACTAAAATTTTGTTAATGTCTACGCGTTTTGGCATACCGCTTCCCCTTCTTTCTCTGTTGTTTCGATCATTTCGATGAATCTGTCAAATAGATGGTTGGCATCCTCAGGACCAGGTGAGGCTTCGGGATGATATTGAACCGTAAATGCCGGCAGTGTTTTATGCTTCAGCCCTTCAATCGTATCGTCGTTAATTGCGATATGCGTCACTTCCAGTTCTGTTTTACTGATAGACGAAACTGTATATCCATGGTTTTGAGATGTTAAGGCAACTTTTCCTGTAGCCAGCTCTTTTACCGGGTGGTTTGAGCCCCTGTGGCCGAATTTCATTTTTTCAGTATTCGCCCCGCACGCCAGCGCGAATAATTGGTGGCCGAGACATATTCCGAATAATGGCACTTTTCCAAGAACACCTTTAATCATTTCAATCGCTTCAGGCACATCCTTCGGGTCTCCAGGTCCGTTAGAAAGCATGATACCGTCCGGTTTCAGCTGAAGCACCTCTTCCGCTGTAATGTTGTAAGGCACAACGATGACGTCACATTTCCGTTTGTTCAGCTCTCTTAGAATCCCGTGTTTCATGCCGAAGTCAACCAAGACAATGCGTTTGCCTCTTCCCGGGCTCGGATATGCTGTTTTTGCTGATACTTGGGATACTTGATTTCTTGGCAATTCCGTTTCGTTCAGTCTTTTCAGCACTGCTTCGATATCTTCATCAGATGAAGCGAATGTTCCTTTTAGCGCGCCTGCCGTGCGGATCATTCTTGTCAGCTTCCTTGTATCAATCCCCTGGAGTCCGGGAATGTTTTTCATTTTTAAATACTCGTCTAAGGTGTATGCTGAACGCCAGTTGGAAGGCAGCTCACATAATTCTTTGATGATCAGCCCTTTGACAAAAGGGGTAATAGATTCAAAATCATCACGGTTAATGCCGTAATTTCCGATAAGCGGGTATGTTAAAGTTACGATCTGTCCGCAGTAAGAAGGATCAGATAAAATTTCCTGATAGCCTGTCATCCCAGTATTAAAAACGACTTCTCCCATGTTGTGTTCTAAGCTTCCGAAGGCTTCTCCCTCGAATACCGCTCCGTTTTCCAGTACTAATCGTCTCTTCATTTGACAATTCTCCCCTCTTCATAAGCAAGCTTCCCTGCCGCAATTGTAGCGACCGGCCAGCCGGTGCAACTGATGCCGTTGAATGGTGTATTTTTTCCTTTTGATAAAAATGTCTCTTTGTCTATAACTGCTTCTTTTTCTAAATCGATTAACGTAATGTCCGCAGCTTGCCCCGTTTGTAATGTTCCATATGGGAGACCGAACGCTTCGCATGGCTTGATTGTCATGTAGTCAATCAGCTGCTTCAGTGACCAGCTGCCATTTTTGACAAAGTGTGTGTAAAGAAGCGGGAATGCTGTTTCTAAGCCGACAATTCCGAATGGCGCCAGCTTCATTTCTGTGTTCTTCTCTTCTTCCGTATGCGGTGCATGGTCTGTTGCGATAAAATCAATTGTTCCGTCTAAAAGACCTTCAATTAAAGCAGCTCTGTCTTCTGGGCTGCGGAGCGGAGGATTCATTTTATAGTTTGTGTCCAGCCCCGGGATGTCCTCATCACAAAGCAGCAAATGATGCGGCGATACTTCTGCTGTCACTCTGATTCCCGCTTTTTTCGCATCGCGTACAACTCTGACAGATTCTTTTGTGCTGATATGGCATACATGATAATGGCAGTTTGCCGCCTCAGCCAGCAGCACATCGCGGGCAATATGAACCGATTCACACACAGAAGGAATGCCGTTTAGCCCGTTCGCTTTGGAGAATGTCCCCTCATGTACGCTCCCTCCGTAAATTAAGGAGTTGTCCTCGCAATGTGCAACAATCGCTTTGTCAATTGCGGCTGCCCGTTTCATCGCTTCATACATCATTCCTGCTGTCTGTATACCAACGCCGTCATCTGTAAAAGCAAATGCCCCGGCTTCTTTTAACGCTTCAAAGTTTGTCATTTCATCGCCGATTTGTCTGATCGTAATGGATGCATATGGAAGAACTCTTACGCATGATGTTTCTTTAATTCTGTTTTGCACCCATTCCATCTGCTCCTTTGTATCAGGAACCGGCCGCGTATTCGGCATTGCTGCTACTGTAGTATAGCCGCCGCGTGCCGCTGCTTTTGCCCCGGTTTCAATAGTTTCTTTTTTCTCTCCGCCCGGCTCTCTGAAATGCACATGGAGATCAACAAACCCAGGTGAAACGAGCAAACCTTTTGCATCAATTACCGTTTCATTATCCGTTGCATCAAGCTTGCCGATTGCGGTGATGGTTTCTCCAGTCACTCGGATATCCGCTTCTGTTTTTTCACCATTTTCGTTTAGTATCCAGCCGTTTTTAATGAGATATGACATACGCTGCTTCTCCTCTTTTCACATTGGTTTGTAAGGCACGCTGTATCACTGCCATTCTGATAAATACGCCATTTTGCATTTGCTTGAAGATTCTTGATTTTTCGCTTTCTACTAAGCTGTCATCAATCTCCACTCCTCTGTTTACCGGAGCAGGATGCATGATGATCGCATGCCGCTTCATACGCTCAGCCCGTTCTACGGTCAAGCCGTATTTGTTTAAATAGCCTTCCTGGCTGACAGCGGACTGATGTCGTTCATTTTGAATGCGCAGCAGCATGACAACATCGGAAGACTCAACTGCTTCATCCATTGAGACATACGTGCCGAATGTATTTTCTTCATCCTGCCATTCCGAAGGGCCGGAAAATAGGACCCGGGCCCCCAATCTTGTCAACACTTCCGCATTTGACCTTGCCACTCTGCTATGCTTGATGTCGCCGTGAATGGAGACGGTAAGCCCTTTGAACGTATTGAACTCTTCATAAATCGTCATTAAATCAAGCAGTGATTGTGTTGGATGCTGGCCGCATCCGTCTCCCGCATTCAGAATCGGAATGTTCACCTGGCTGACAAGCTCTTCATAATACTCATCCTCACTGTGCCTGATGACGCACACGTCCACACCGATTGATTCGAGCGTCCGGATCGTGTCATATAAGGTTTCGCCTTTTTGCACGCTTGTGCTCGTTCCATCAAGGTTTAGCACATTCATGCCCAGCTTTTTTTCTGCGACCTCAAAGCTGAACCGCGTTCTCGTGCTCGGTTCGAAAAACAGGTTTGCGGCAAACTTTCCTGTAAGCTGATTGTCTGTTTTTCCGCTTTTGAGATCTTGTGCTGTTTGAAGCAAATCTTTGATTTCATCAGCTCTGAGTTCACTCATCGTCGTTAAATGCTTCATGTTCTTTCCCCTCTCTTTTCAACTTAAGGCTGAAAAAAACCCCGGTCTAAGATAGACTCGGGGTATGGTTAAATAGAGGGCAGCATTGAAGCTTCCTTCTCTTCATAACCCTTCCAAGCCTCTCTGGACTTTCATTAAAAGGTTTTAAATATGAGGTTGTTCAGATGTGTCTGCCTGCTCTTCCTTCGCCTTCGGAAGAATCAGGTTTAAGATGACACCGACAATTGCGGCAAGCGCCATTCCTGACACTTGGAATCCGCCTTGAGATACTTGGATAAAAGCGCCTCCTACACCGATGACAAGGATTACTGATGTAATAATGAGGTTTCTGTTGTTTTCATAATCAATTTTGTTGTCAATCAGCATTCTCAGGCCGCTTGAAGCAATGATTCCGAACAGCAGGAAGGAGACGCCTCCCATGACCGCTGACGGCACTGAACTGATCAGCGCTGAAATTTTGCCGATAAAGCCGAAGCAACAGGCAATCACTGCCGCTCCTCCGATGACAAAGACGCTGAATACTCTTGTGATGGCCAGCACGCCAATGTTTTCTCCGTAAGTCGTTGTCGGCGGACCGCCGATCAGGGAAGCGAGGATTGTCGCCACACTGTCACCCATAATAGAGCGATGAAGACCTGGCTTTTTAATGAAGTCTTGTCCGACAACCTTGCTCAGCACCATTTGGTGGCCGATATGCTCTGACATTGTGACAAATGCGACAGGAACCATTGCGGCTGCGATGCCGAGTGTAACTGACGGTGAATAATCTTTGAACGGAATGATAAATTCAGGCACTGCAAACCATTTCGCGTCAAGCACCGGCTGGAAGTTGACAATCCCTTGAGTAAGGGCAAACAGGTATCCGCCGATGATTCCGATCAGAACCGGAATCAGGCTTAGAAATCCTCGTAAAAAAATTGCACAAATAATCGTAATTGCCAGCGTAACTCCTGCGACACTAAAGTGCTTTAAGCTGTAGACCAACTCACTCGCGTTCGGATCAGCATACATCGCCATGTTTACTGCAGTGCTTGCCAGTCCCAGCCCGATGACGATAATAACAGGCCCTACGACTACAGGCGGGAGAATCTTCATCAGCCATCCTGTTCCAAGCTGCCTAATCAATAAGGCAATCAGCCCGTACACCAGCCCTGCAAGAAACGCTCCAACCATTGCCGCTCCCGGCCCGCCGGTCGCTTTTACCAGAATGATCGGAGAAATAAAGGCGAAGGATGAACCGAGATACGCCGGAATTTGTCCTTTGGTAATAAGAAGGTACGCCAGTGTTCCGATGCCGCTTGTCACCAACGCCACAGCAGGACTCATTCCGACGAGCTTCGGAACCAAAATGGTTGAGCCAAACATGGCAAACAAATGCTGAAGGCTGAATGAAACCCAAGAGAAAGGTGTCGGGACATCCCTGACCCCTAAATTTACTTTTTTCTTACTCATGATGATTTCCCCCTGATTGTTGACTTTCATTTTAGGATGACTCAATGACTGTATAAAAAAACCTCTTTGCTTTTTTACGCAAAGAGGCATACAAAGACCTGCCGAATGCTTTTTGGGCCTTTGTTGTGCACCTCTTTGCAACCTCTCTGGATTGCCCTTAAAAAGGTGATCTATTATTCGTTTTCATAAATGGCGACGAGATCGTTTTGGTCTACCTCATCAAGCTGAACCATAACCTTTTCTGACTTTGATGTCGGGATGTTTTTCCCGATATAATCCGCTCGGATCGGCAGCTCCCGGTGTCCTCTGTCCACAAGCACTGCAAGCTGAATGGAGGAAGGTCTGCCTACATCAACAAGCGCATCCATTCCTGCTCTGACTGTTCTTCCGGTATACAGAACATCATCAACGAGAATGACTTTTTGATCTGTAATATCTACCGGAATATCTGCACCTTTTACAAGCGGTTCATCGTTGCTCGTTTTTTTAGAAAGATCGTCTCTGTAAAGAGTAATATCAATTTCACCGACTGTAACAGGGTTTCCCTCAATCTGTTCAATGCGTTCCGCAAGGCGTTTTGCCAGGTAAATCCCTCTTGTCTTAATGCCGACAAGAATGCAGTTATTCATTCCTTTATTGCGTTCGATCATTTCGTGAGCAATCCTGGTCAGCGCCCGTCTGATTGCCTGTTCGTCGAGAATGACAGCTTTTTGATTCAATGTGTGACACCTCACAGTTCATATAGAAGAAAAAACCCCTCCTGCCAGAGCATAGAGGGGTTTTAGGACAAGGTGCGCGCCTATACACGCATCCCGTCTATCCGTTATCCTTCTCAGCCTCTCTGGACTGTTTTAAAGAATCTATTCAGCTTCGTTTATTATTTCAGAAAAGAAACCCTCTGTCAACCGTTTTTTCTGAGGTTTTCGATTATTTCTGCCATATCCTCAGGAAGCGGCGCTTCAAATTCGACATATTCTCCTGTTCGTGGATGGTCAAAACCTAAAACTCCCGCGTGAAGCGCTTGGCCATTAAAGTCGATTGTTTTTCTTGGGCCGTATTTCGGATCGCCTGCTAATGGGAATCCAATATATTTCATATGAACACGAATTTGATGGGTTCTCCCTGTTTCAAGCTGGCATTCCACTAACGTAAAATCCTGAAAACGCTCTAGTACATGAAAATGAGTGACAGCGCTTTTGCCATCACGTGTCACAGTCATGCTTTGACGGTCTTTCTTATCTCGTCCGATCGGCGCGTCAATTGTGCCGTCATCGTGAGAAATAAGCCCGTGGACAACTGCCGTATATTTCCGCGTGACCGTTTTGTTGACCAATTGGTTTACAAGTGACTCGTGCGCCATATCATTTTTCGCCACCATTAATAAACCGGACGTGTCCTTATCGATTCTGTGAACAATACCCGGACGCATCACGCCATTTATTCCGGAAAGGTCTGTGCAATGAGCCATAAGGCCGTTTACAAGTGTGCCCGTAAGATGCCCGGGTGCTGGGTGAACAACCATTCCGCGAGGTTTGTTGACGACCAGCACATCCTGGTCCTCATAATAAATATCCAGATCCATAGGCTCTGCCAGGACGTCGAGCGCTTCCGGTTCGGGTACAGTGACGGTCACCTGATCACCCGGCTGAATTTTATAATTCGCTTTCACCGCGCTTCCATTCACGACAACCTGTCCGTCTTTTACCCATTGCTGAACCTGGGTTCTTGACCAATCATTCTCAGTCGATGCCAAAAATTTATCAATCCGCTCACTTTTTTGTTCTTCTGAAGCGGTTATATCAATTTGATTCATGCTATTGCTCCTTTTTCTTTTTCCCGCTGTCCAACAGCATTTGTATAAATAAAAGCATTACGCCGACACATAGTGAAGAGTCCGCGATGTTAAATATCGGGTAATTGTAATTGACAATAATAACATGGATAAAATCCACAACTTCCTGTCTGACAGCCCGATCGATAAAGTTGCCGATGGCACCGCCAAGCATAAGTCCGAGGGCAACGCCAAGAAGCCTTTGTCCTTTTGTATAACGCTGTATGTAATAAACAATACCAATAATAACAGCGGTTGTTATGAGGTAGAAAAACCACATTTGACCCGCTAATATCCCCCATGCAGCACCCGTATTGCGATGGGAGGTGATATAGAATACCTGATCAATGATCGGAATGCTTTGGCCAAGTTCCATGTTCTTAACAACTAGCCATTTTGTCAATTGATCGGCTGCAATAATAAGTAGTGCAATCATATAATACAGCACAAACGTTCCTCCAGTTTACGGTTACTTTAATCCATTATGCATTTTATCAATAAAAAGCACTGGAGTAAAGAAATATCAGGCATATTAACCGGCCAGACACTGTTATTCATACAGTGCCTGACCATATTCGATATCCGTTGATTTCCATATCGGAAGCGTTTTTTTCTCAAATTGGACAGAATAAAGAAAATCGTTTGCTGTTCGGGCCGTCGGCAGCACCGCTAGCTTTG
The DNA here is from genome assembly GCF_019334685.1 of Bacillus sp. LJBS17. Taxonomy (NCBI): domain Bacteria; kingdom Bacillati; phylum Bacillota; class Bacilli; order Caryophanales; family Bacillaceae; genus Bacillus; species Bacillus sp. LJBS17. The sequence continues at coordinate 1,597,509 of NZ_CP079759.1, read as the reverse complement.
AAAGAGGAATGGGAGCCCCGGTTTCTTCACAGTATCCGAATGTGCCGTTTTCGATTTTGGACAATGCAAGGAGAACGTCTTGAAGCTCTTCTTTAATATGATAGATCAGAGTTGCTTTTTGTTTATGATTGATTGCTGCTTGCGGGCTTGTAGAAACCTGAAAGCAAGAATACTCAAATAATCTCGACTGTAATTCTTCTTTCATCAGAAGAAGTTCCGTATAAATTGCGGTCAGTTGATCATTCATTCTTCACAACTCCTGCTCTTAACGTAGTACCTTTATTGTTGCCTATGAATGATGATCTAAAGCCCATAAGATTTTTCCTGCCGTTCTAAAGGATGTCACTCTTGGCACAAAAAAAGCCCGGCTTTTACGCCGGGCCCTTTTCATTATTTTTGATAGTATTTTTCAACGATTTCAGCGTTGCGTAATGAAAGTGTAGGATATTTCGGATTTGCACCTACATCTTTTGAAATCACACGTGATCTCTCACACATTTCGCCTTCCGCTTTCTCGACAGCGATTTTACCTGTCGCAAAGCTTTGCGCATCGTTCGGCGCATCATTTTCTTCGCTGATTGTCAGTTCAGACACAATAAACAGCTGAGAAAGGTTTTCTTTTATGGAAGCCAAGAGCTCTTTGTTTTCTTTGTTTGGATACAATTTCAGGTTTGCTTCCAAAGATTTACCGATAATTTTTTCATTTCGCGCAGTTTCTAACGCTTTTAGCACGTCATCACGAAGAGCCATAAAGCGGTCAAATTTTTCTTCAGTCACTTCACTGTTTGGAACCGCGATTGTTTCCGGCATATCGGTCAGCTGAACGCTCTGCTCTTCAACAAATGTTAAATGAGACCACAATTCGTCTGCCGTATGTGGAAGGATAGGCGCTGAAAGCTTCACTAATGCAAGAAGCGTTTCGTAGAATACTGTCTGCATGCTGCGTCTATCCGGATGATCCGCATGCTCGATGTAGACAATATCTTTTGCAAAATCAAGGTAGAATGAGCTCAATTCGATTGTGCAGAAATTATGAATGCTGTGATACACAACCGCAAATTCGTACTCATCATACGCTTTTTTCACTTTATCAATCAGCTTGTTCAGCTTAATCAGCATATACTGATCCACTTCACGAAGATCTTCGACAGCCACCGCATTTGTTTTTGGATCAAAATCGAAAAGGTTGCCGTGAAGGAAACGGAACGTGTTGCGGATTTTACGATATACTTCCGCAACCTGCTTTAGAATGGCGTCAGACACGCGAACGTCCGCCTGATAATCCACTGAAGATACCCATAATCTTAAGATGTCGGCACCAAGCTGTTTCATAACTTTAGCCGGAACAACAACGTTACCGATTGATTTACTCATCTTGCGTCCTTCTCCATCCAGTGCGAACCCATGGCTGAGCACACCTTTATACGGCGCTTTCCCTGTTACGGCTACTGCTGTAGAAAGAGAAGAGTTAAACCAGCCGCGATATTGGTCAGATCCCTCTAGGTATAAATCAGCCGGGCGAACGAGGTCATCACGTTCTTCAAGCACTGCTTGATGTGAAGAGCCTGAATCAAACCAAACATCCATGATATCCTGTTCTTTTGTAAATGTGCCGTTCGGGCTGCCAGGATGCGTAAAGCCTTCCGGAAGAAGATCCTTTGCTTCTTTTTCAAACCAAATGTTTGATCCGTGCTGTCTGAACAATTCAGAAACATGTTCAATGGTTTCATCTGTAATAATCGGTTCTCCGTTTTCAGCGTAAAATACCGGAATCGGCACACCCCACGCACGCTGTCTGGAAATACACCAGTCTCCGCGGTCCCGAACCATGTTGTGCAAACGCTGCTCGCCCCATTCAGGAACCCATTTGGTTTCTTTAATGGCATCCAGCAGGTCTGATCTGAAATCTTTAATAGACGCAAACCATTGCGCTGTCGCTCTGAAAATGGTTGGTTTTTTTGTTCTCCAATCATGCGGATAAGAGTGAGTAATGAATTCAAGCTTCACAAGTGCGCCTTTTTCATCGAGCTGCTGTGTGATCGCTTTGTTTGCATCATCATAGAACATGCCTTCAAACCCAGGAGCTTCGCTTGTCATTACACCTTTTTCATCAACCGGGCAAAGCACATCTAAACCGTATTTTTGGCCGATGATAAAGTCATCTTCCCCATGTCCTGGCGCTGTATGAACACAGCCTGTTCCGGCATCAGTTGTTACGTGTTCACCAAGCATAACGAGAGAGTCTCTGCCATATAGCGGGTGTTCAGCGATAATGTTCTCAAGGTCTTTCCCTTTGACCGTTCTTGTCACTTCATACTGATCAAATCCGCATGCCGATGCAACATTTTCGACTAAGGCACTTGCTACGACAAAGCGGTCTTCACCTACTGCAATCACGCTGTACTCAAGATCAGGGTGCACTGAGATTCCAAGGTTCGCCGGAATTGTCCAAGGCGTTGTTGTCCAAATGATGATGCGCTCGCCGTTTTCAAGAACGCCTTTTCCGTCTTTTACACCAAAAGCGACGTAAATAGATGCTGAACGTTTGTCTTGATATTCGATCTCGGCTTCAGCCAGAGCAGACTCACTTGAAGGTGACCAGTTAACCGGTTTAAGGCCTTTGTAAATGTAGCCTCGTTTTGCCATTTCACCAAATACGCGGATTTGCTGCGCTTCGTATTCCGGTTTTAATGTCACATATGGGTTTTCCCAGTCACCGCGGACACCAAGACGTTTGAATTGCTCACGCTGTCCCTCGATTTGCTTCCAAGCGTACTCTTCGCATAGTTTGCGGAATTCCGCTACTGACATTTCTTTGCGGTTGACCTTTTTGTTTTTTGTCAGAGCTGTTTCAATTGGCAATCCGTGTGTATCCCAGCCCGGCACATACGGTGCGTTGTAGCCGCTCATTGATTTATAGCGGACAATGAAGTCTTTCAAAATCTTGTTAAGTGCATGGCCCATATGGATGTCGCCGTTTGCATACGGAGGTCCGTCATGTAAAACAAATTTCGGGCGGTCTTTCGTCCGTTCCTGCACAAGACGATAGATATCCTCTTCCTCCCATTTCTTTTGAATATCAGGCTCACGGTTTGGCAAATTTCCACGCATCGGGAAATCTGTTTTTGGCATTAAGAGCGTGTCTTTAAAATCCATTTTCATTCCTCCACTGCATTTTTTCAGAAAATAAAAAAAGCCCTCTCATCCCATAAGGGACGAGAAAGCTTATCTCGCGGTACCACCCTTTTAGAAAAAGCCAGCATACGCTTTTTCCTCTTGAGCATCGTAACGTGATGAACGTCCTAACCTACTGTGAGTTCAGCAAGGAAACTAAAGGGCTGATCTACATGATTCCGGCCATCCCGGACTCTCACCATCTCCGGGTCGCTATGAAGGCCTGAAGGAAACATGACTGTCCCTTTCAACCGTTTTTTCATCTGAATTTATGAACGTATTATATTCGACAAGCTAAGAAAATGTCAAGATAATCAGAGAATTTATTCCTTTTCCTCAAATACAGCGTCGACTTCATACTCAAGGAGATGATCCCAATCGTCATTTTTCAGAAGATCAAGCTGAGCTTCAATCAGCATTTGGAAACGTGTTCTGAACACTTTAGACTGTTTTTTCAGCTCTTCAATTTCCATTGCAATTTTTCTTGATTTTGATAACGATTCGTTGATAATGCGATCAGCGTTTTTCTCCGCTTCCCGAACAATCAGCTTTGCCTCTTTTTGAGAATTGCGTTTTACGTCTTCAGCCGCTTCTTGAGCAACTAAAATTGATTTATTCAATGTTTCCTCAATATTGGCAAAGTGTCCGATTCTTTCATCTAGTTCATTGACTTTCGCTTCAAGCTCAGTTTTCTTGCGGAGAACAATTTCGTAATCTTTTCTGACTTGGGCTAGGAATTCATTTACTTCATCTTCATCATATCCGCGAAAACTTTTTGTAAACGTCTTGTTGTGAATATCATTTGGCGTTAATGGCATGATGCCACCTCCATTTTTACATTTCAGTACGGTTATCTAGTTCACATTATAAAACAAATTTCGCACAGATGGAGAAAAAAACTGAAAAACCGACTATTTTTGTCGTTCAAACGTAACTCTCCATTTGTCTTTTTTGGTTTTCCCTTCGATTTTTGTTAAGCTGCACCGGCCAAAACCTCTGATTGACAGCATGTCCCCTTCCGCGACTATGTATGAAGGATCTTCAACCACCTTCCAGTTCACTTTCACAAGGCCGTTTTTCACAAGCGTCTGTGATTTCTGGCGGGATTGCCTGCTCATAGAGGCGCAGACGGCGTCAAGCCTTAAAGAAGAAACCGTGTCATCTCTTATTTCGACATCAACTGCTGGAATGTTAAGGTCTGACAAGTCGATTTTCTCTAGGCTGACCGCCGCTTTGCCTGCTTGGGTCAGCTGTGCAGCCACAAAATCAGCGGTATCGGCTGAGACAATCAATTGCACTGCTGTCTCAGAAAACACGATGTCACCGAATTTTTGCCGCTTTAATCCTATGCCCATTAATGCACCAAGCAGAGAACGATGATCTACTGAGACAAACTTGTCAGCATAACGGACGTTAAACGCCTGCAGTTCAAAATCTGATTCTTCCGGAGTAATGTACTCTGGATACAGAATCGCCCGTTTCCGCTCCGCTCTGTCATAGCCGCCGGAAAAGGCAAGCCCGACATCTGCCTGTCCCGTAACAGCAGAGAGGATGACCTGCTCTCGGGGATCTAAAAAGTCGGTCAGCTTCATCCTGTACTGCTCCTGGACAATTCTTTTCCATTCGAGCGCTTGATCAATAAAGGCCCGCTCGTCTTTTCTGAAGTGCTGATATATATCGCTCATCGTCTTTCCCTTCTATGTAAAGAGGCTTGGCTGCTGCCAAGCCCCTATCAAACTGTCACATTAAAACGCAATCATGCGATAAAGTCCCCACAAGCCGGTTGTCGCAAACCGAAGCACAAGTATTGCTACGATTGGTGAAATATCCAGCATTGCAATCGGAGGAATGATTTTTCTGAATGGTTCGAGATATGGTTCACAAATCGAAGCCAAAAAACGCCCGACTGCTGTTTCCCTCGTACTCGGCACCCATGACATAAAAATATATATGATCAGGGCAAATGAGTATATTGTGATTAATAAGCTTAAAACCGAAAAAACTTGATAAAGGATCATCTCGCTTTACCACCTCTGATGTTCGTCTTCAGATATGAGCTCAGAAATTGTGCCTGATACATCTACGTTGTCAGGCGTGCAGAGGAAAATATCTGAGCCGATTCTTTGAATATCGCCGCCAATGGCATAAACGGTTCCGCTTAAAAAGTCAACAATCCGCTTCGCCTGGTCATGTTGTATCCGCTGAAGATTGACGACAACTGCCCGCCGGTTCTTCAAATGGTCGGCTATTTCCTGCGCCTCCGCATAAACGCGCGGCTCACTCAACACCACTTTAGAGGATTTCTGAACACTTTGCAAGCTCACTACATTCTGTTTGCCCGAAGGTTTATTCCCCGTATAAGCCGGCTTTTCTTTTTGCTCATGCTCCTCATGAGATTCCCGCTCTGTCTCAATATATTCATATTCGTATTCTTCATCTTCCATTGAGAAAAAGTTTTTCAGTTTATTTTTCATACTCATTGCTGTACACCCCCTGTTTCATTTCCGACTAACGATGAGCCGATTCTAATATAAGTAGCTCCTTCTTCAATTGCAATTTCAAAATCATTTGACATGCCCATCGACAGTTCAGTACACGGAGCGTTCGGCTGGTTCAGCTTCTGAACCTGGTCACGGAGTTCTCTCAGCGACCTGAAACAGCTTCTGATCTGATCTTGATCATCAGTCAGCGGAGCCATTGTCATCAGCCCGGCAACAAGGATATGTTCGAAACCGGAAAGCTCCTGTATGAATGGAATGACTTCTTCTTTTTTCATGCCGTGTTTAGAAGGCTCAAGAGAGGTATTGACCTGCACAAAGCATCGTACAGTACCTTCAGCCCGTTTTTCAATTTCTTTCGCTAATGAGAGCCGGTCTAGGGAATGGATATAGGAAACCGAATTGACGACAGATTTTGCTTTTCTTGATTGCAGACTGCCGATAAAATGCCATTCCGGATTCCCTTTTATCAATTCCTGTTTGCGGAGCAGTTCCGCATCCCGATTCTCTCCGAGGCAGGTGATGCCAGCATCTACTGCCTCCTGTGCTCTTTCAGGCGATACATATTTAGTGACTGCAATAACCGTAACTTCATCGGAGCTGCGGCCCGATCTGTTACATGCTTCGTTTATTCGTTCGTTTATATGTCGTAAATTATCAACAACACGCAAGATCTTTTATGCCTCCTTCATTCCGATAAAGGACATCATCCGTCCAGTTTTCCCCTGATCGCGGCGGTGAGAATAGAAAAGAGACGGCTCGCTTTCCGTGCATAAACCGCTGACAGAAATTTGTTCACTTGCCAAACCGCTGTCCATCAGTATAAGACGGTTCAGCTCTTTCAGATCAAGCTGATATTGTGCCTTTGCCGTCTGATTAACGGCAAGGTCTGCTGAAACCGGCAATGCGCGGACAGCATCCATTACGCGGTCGTCTACCGTATAGCATGCTCCGCTGATAGACGGGCCAATAACAGCGTAAATATCTGAGGGATTTGAACCTTCCTTCTCAGTCCATTGCTTCACCATTTCTCTGCCAATCTGTTTGACGGTGCCTTTCCACCCGGCATGGGCGACTCCGACAAGCGACTTAACCGGATCATAAAAGAAAAGAGGCACACAATCAGCAAAGCATAATGCCAAAAATACATTTTTTTCATTTGTATAGAGCCCGTCCGTTGCTTTTAGAGCCGTGTGATACTCACGGGCGCCTTTTCCCCTATCCCTCTGCGTCACTTTCTGAACGCGATTATCATGTGTCTGATCAGCGAATACCCAAGACTGCAAATCAGTATTAAACATATCGGCAATATATTCACGATTTTTAACTACATCTGCATCTTTGTCATGAACGTGCAATCCTGTATTTAACGATTCAAAAGGCTTTTGGCTGACACCGCCGTTTTTTGTCGTAAATCCGGCAATGACCTCTTTGTTGTTTTGATTCGTTTGAGCCCAGTCTTGTATCATGAGTGTCGAGGGTGTGGTAAGACTGAATGGGTGATATGTATTCATGATGATCCAACCTTTCGACAAACATTTAAAAAAGCGGAATTTCCCACTTATTTTACCACATCTTACTGCATACGTTGAGCGCCGATTTGCATATTTCTAAATGAAATGTGCCGGAAGAATCGAGACTTCCGGCATTTGCCAATCTGCGGCAGACAAGCAGGTTTATGCATGTGGTTCACTTAATCGGACCAAGATTACATCTTCCCCGATTTTTACTATATTTCGCCATGGAATGACCAATTCCTCTTCTTTTCCAAAAAATCCGAGAACTTTCCCATTTCCTCCTAGTATGATCGCCTGAATTTTACCAGTGGTCACATTGATATCAATATCACCAATACTCCCCAGCTTTTTTCCGTTTGAGACATTGACGACATCCTTTACCTGAAATTCTGAAATGCTGATCATTCCATCACGTCCTTTTTCCGTCCTTTTGTTCAAGTATATGAACGGGCAGGCTGAACCTTGTCAGCAAGAAGAAATTTTCATGTCATTGCTCTTTTTTCCGGCTGCACCAGCTGATGATAAAATCGAGTATAATTTTTGTATACTCTACTAGCTGCTCAATCGATACCTTCTCGTTCACAGAGTGTGCATTGTGCAGATCTCCAGGACCGTATATTACGCATGGAATACCGGCATCATACAGCCATCCGCCATCTGTAACTGATTGAGAAACGTCAATAATTGGACACTCCCGTTTCACTTTCTGATGAGAGGCAGTTAGCGCTAAGACGCCTGGGTGGCCAGGGTCAACTTCCAATGCCGGAAAAATTTCTCCTCTGTCTTCTATCATAGATGAGCCTCCCCACTTGAATACAGGGCGGTTTTCCCTAAGCCAAATATCACTGTCACTCAGCGGATTGACGTAATCTTCTATTTCCGCTGCCACTTGGTCATGGGTTTCATTCGGATAAAAATGGACTGTGATCCACAGCCGGCATTCGTCCGCTATAAAAGCCGCATGTCTGCCGCCTTCTATAACAGCCGGGTTAATTGTATTTGTTCCAGGTTTAAAGCCGGGATAACTTTTCATAATAGACCAGTGGCGCTCAAGTTCACCGAGCCCCGCAATGATTTTCGCCATTTTTTCAATTGCGCTTGCTCCGAATGTTCCTCCCCCTGCGTGGATCATATTCCGTCTCGTTCCATCATGAAATGTTTGACTGCTTTTGATTTCGATCCAGCCTGTAATGACACCGCCTTGGCCTTGAATATGCATATCGCTCGTATCCGCGACAATTGCAAAATCAGCGTGGTAGCCCCTCTTGCAGCATTCAAGCGTGCCGGCTTCTCCAACTTCCTCCCCGATAACCGATTGCAGAATCAGATCACCGGGAAGTTCAATGCCTGCTTCACGAATCAATTTGACAGCAAACAACACACAAGCCATTCCGCCCTTCATATCGGAAGCGCCTCGACCGATTAAGAGACCGTTTTTTTCAATTGGATGAAATGGATCATGCTCCCATTTTTCATCCTCTTTTACCTCTGCCACATCTACATGGCCATTGATAATCAGGCTATAATAATCTGCTGAATCTGTTCCTTTTAGCTTCCCTACAACATTGGGATCTCCAGGGTACACATCCCATTTGTCGATCGAGAATCCCAATTCATTTAAATATCCCGCAATCCATGACTGAATGCCCTCTGTATTTCTTGCAGGCGGAGCAGGTGTTTGATAAGAAATTAGCGTTTTCGCAAGCTGAATAAGCTCCTCCTTATGTTCTTCCACTTTTTTTTGCAAAGAGTCTATTTGTTGATCCAATGTAAATCCGCTCCTATTCTTTAAAATCAAATAAGCCGTTTCAAATGTGATGAAACGGCTTAATAAAAACAAACGGAGTCCGATGTACTCCGCTTTTCACCGCTTCCCTCCGCTGGCATGATCCAGATCAGGTCAAAAGGGTTGAGACAACGTCTCTCTCAGCTTCGCAAAGCACCCCTAGGATGAATCTATATATATTTGTCAGGCATTCGTTATCGGCTCAGCTCTAGTTAAAAACGGCCGATCTTGATTCCATAATACATGGATTGGCGTATCAAAAAAAGCGGAAAGTATTTGATTAGTAAGCATTTCCTTTATTTCTCCGGATCCAAAGACCTCTCCCTGTTTTAATAAAAGGGCTTTATCAAAGACAGGCAAAATTTCTTCAGCATGATGAGTCACATAAAGGATAGATGGTGCATTTTCTTTGTTTGCAATGTATGTAATCGTATCTAACAGCTTTTCCCGGGCAATAAAATCCAGTCCTGTGACTGGTTCATCCAGTATCAGCAGCTCCGGATCGGCCATTAGTGCTCTAGCAATCAATGCTCTTTGTTTTTCCCCTTGAGAAAGGGTTTCATAGCGGCGATCGGCATATTCAATTGCTCCCAAGTCCTCTAACAAACCAATCGCTTTTTCCCTGGTTTTCTTACTTGGCGTTTCATATAACCCAATCGAAGCGTAAGCTCCGCTCAAAGCAATTTCAAAGGCTGAATCTGCCGGATACAATTTTTGCTGAAGAGCTGCTGAGACGAGGCCAATTTTACGTCTGAGCTTTTCCCCAAGCTCTGTTTTGCCAAATTCATGGCCAAGCACCTGCATCTCGCCTGATGTTGGAAAATAATAAGAGCAAAGCATATTTAACAGCGCTGTCTTCCCGGCGCCATTTAGGCCGTAAAGCACCCAATTTTCCTTTTCTTCCACCTTCCAATGAATATCTCTCAGTATCCATTTCCCATTCCGTTTTAGTGAGACATTGTCAAGCTGCAAAATCATCGTGGTCCTCCTCTTTATTGCCTTTTATAATTGTTTTAATTTTCATAAAACTTTGTACGAACTAGGATACCTTACTTTTTCCAAAACGTAAACCATCCATAATCAATAGAAAAGCCTTTAAAACAACATCGTTTTAAAGGCTTTTCATTATTGATGAATATTTTTATTCATTTGTTTGATAGCCGCTTTTTCAAGTCTGGACACCTGCGCTTGAGAAATTCCGATTTCCTCGGCGACTTCCATTTGGGTTTTCCCTTGGAAGAATCGCTTTCTCAAAATCATTTTTTCCCTATCATTCAGCCTTCTCATGCCCTCTTTTAAAGCCAGCTCTTCAATCCATTGTGAATCTGTGTTACGCTCATCACTGATTTGGTCCATCACATAGATCGGGTCTCCGCCGTCGTTATAGATCGGTTCAAATAGAGAAACCGGATCCTGGATGGCATCAAGCGCAAATACAATTTCCTCATGCGGTACTTCAAGAACTTTTGCGATGTCTTCTGCAGTCGGCTCCTTGCTTGTCTCACTGATTAACCGCTCTCTTACCTGAAGCGCCTTGTAAGCGATGTCCCGGAGTGATCTTGAGACACGGATCGGGTTATTATCGCGTAAATACCTGCGGATCTCTCCGATAATCATAGGTACAGCGTATGTTGAAAACTTAACATTGTGGCTTAGGTCAAAATTATCAATGGATTTCATTAGTCCGATGCAGCCGACTTGAAATAAGTCATCAACATACTCCCCTCTGTTATTAAATCGTTGAATGACACTTAAGACAAGACGCAAGTTCCCGTTTACAAGCTTTTCTCTTGCTGAATCATCGCCTTCATCCTGCAGCTGCCTAAACAGCTTTCTCATCTCTTCATTCTTGAGTACTGGTAATTTGGAGGTATCCACCCCGCAGATTTCGACTTTATTTCTCGACACTTTTTTCCCTCCCTACAGGAGCTGCTGTACAACGTTAAGTATCTCCTTGGGTGGGAAAAATATGCACTGCACTCAGACCGAAAAACTGTCGAAATCAGGAAATCCCTGTAAAATCAAGGGGTTCTAACCATAAAATTTTTTACACCATTTTGTTGAACTCTTTTCTCAATCTTTTTATAATTCTTTTCTCAAGCCGCGAAATATAAGACTGAGAAATCCCCATCATATCCGCTACATCCTTTTGGGTTTTTTCTTCTTCACCGACAAGCCCAAACCGCAGCTCCATGATTTGCTTTTCTCTCTCATTAAGCTGTTCAAGCGCTTTTTTCAAAAGCTTTTTATCGACGTTAGCTTCTATGTCTTTAGTGATGATGTCATCGTCAGTGCCGAGCACATCAGAAAGCAAAAGCTCATTGCCGTCCCAATCAATATTAAGCGGTTCATCAAAGGAAACCTCTGAACGGATTTTGTTATTTCTTCTTAAATACATCAGGATTTCATTTTCTATACACCGGGAGGCATAGGTAGCAAGCTTGATTTTCTTTTCTGGATTGAATGTATTCACAGCTTTGATTAGACCGATGGTACCGATGCTGATTAAATCCTCTATATTAATTCCCGTATTTTCAAATTTACGGGCGATATATACGACCAGACGCAAATTGCGTTCAATTAGAATGGCGCGCGCCGCCTGATCGCCGTTTGGGAGCTTCATTAACAAAACCTGCTCCTCATCTTTAGATAATGGAGGCGGCAGGGCTTCACTCCCGCCTATGTAATAGACTTCATCACTTTTCAGCCCAAGTTTCATCAGCAGCTTATACCAGAGGTGCGTCAACCGTAATTTCAGTTTTTTCATCTTCCTCTCCCTTCTAAATGTCACGCCGTTTGAGTATGATAAGTAACGGACATTTGCGAACATTATGAAACGTGTTTGACAGCCTTGCCCGAAAGCATTTTCGGATGAATAATCGCGTCAAACTCTCCATCTGCCGACAGCTTTGTTGTGCTGATGCCGATTAAACATTTATCTGCAGAGATCATTTCTTCTTTTGTCATAATCGTTACGTGATCCGGTTTAACGCATAATAAAAATTGATTTTGCTGACCAACTCCCCTGTATGGAATCAACCTCATTTTATCTAAAAAGCGAAAGGAATCATCGAGCTGTTCGATGGCTTCCAATGGGTCTGTGTTTCGAATGATCATCGTTTCGGCTGTTCCGAAAATCGGCTCCAGTTTATCAATGTAAATGATCATTACCGGTGTTTTTGTAAGAGGATCGTACAGCTGATTACCGGAATCAATCAGGCCTCTGACATGAAGTGTTTGGCTGCCCAAATCTGCCTGCACGCTGACTCGTTCCTCATATTGAATGTTTTTTGTTTCAATATCTTCAATTCTTCTTTTAGAAAAAAACCATAATGCTGGAAAGCCACCAACAATAAACAACCAGCTGATCGGGTCTCCAAACCCTGTTTGATTGGTAATCATGACACCGTTTTGAACAATAGAATTTGACTGCAGCAAAGAATGGGCTCCGATAATTCCTCCCCCCATTAAAAAAGTGGCAAAATAAAAGGAAAACAAATTTTGAAAGAAAAACCGAAATCTTTTAAAGCCAAATGTCACCACCACAATCACAACTGAAAAAGCTAGCTTCCCAGCCGGATGTTCAACAATCGGCGAAAAAGGAGTAAACATCAAAAGGACAATACTGGAACCGATGAACGCTCCGCCTACCAGTCTTCTTTTTTTTACATGCCGTTTTAAAATAAATGCCGTGAGCAAAAGCAAAAGTGCATCAAAACAAAAGTTTAACAGCCAAATGACATCTAAATAGATTTTCACATCTGACTCCTTTCTTTCTTGCCTCACGCTGTTCCCCTTCTTGCTTCATAAGTATAAAGCAAGCTCTGTGGGAAAGTCTGTCAATTAATGTTGAGAGGAAAATACAATTTTTCAGGGAAATCTGCTTAATTTGTCGAGGAAGTATAATGAGAGGATATAAAAAAAGCTGCCAATGACGGCAGCTTTTTTCCACTTAATTTTCTGTGTTGATATTAAGTTTTCCATTCGCAGTTTTTCTTGTTTCATTTCCATAATCATCTCGGACGATCACTTCTACTTTTGCTCCTTTTGCTTTAATAGAAGAAGTGGCTGTCCAATAGCCTTCATATCTCCCCGGAGAGATTTCTCTTAACGGGAGTTCGGTGGCATTTTGCACACTCGCTCTTGCATTGGTCAGCGGCATACGAATGATAAACGTTGCATCTAAATCCTCAGCGCTTGAGAAAGCGATTTTCACAGATTCACCGGCTTTTAAGTTTTTATCCTCTCCCGGAATTAAGCCAGAAATGACAGGCTTGTCAAAATTGACATCAATGACAGCCTTTTTCGTCGTTTTGTTGCCTGCTAAGTCTGTAGCAATCACCTTGATTTCATTGCTTCCATTCTCCAAAAGAATCCGGGCTGAGTATGAACCATCAGTTATTGTTGCTTTTTTGCCATTCACCTTGACGTCTTTCAAATTGTCATCGGATACTGCCCCTTTGACAGTCAGCGTTTCTTTATTTGTTTTCCCGCCATCCTTTGGAGTGTCCAGCGTTAACTCAGGCTTTTCTTGATCAAGCGTGACCGTGATTGGGCTGGAGGCATCTGTTGTTCCGTTGTCAGTTGATGCAGTTGCCGTCAGCTCATTATCACCCTTGTTGAGTGTGATGCCTGTCTGGAACGTGCCGTCCGCGGCAGTTTTTGTTTCTCCTGCTTCTTTCTCATCATTATAAATGTGTACCGTTGTACTAGGAGAAGCTTTTCCTTTTACAGTGACGTTCTCCTTATTTGTGTATGACTTGTCTGTCGGTGAAGTAATCTCAGGTACAGCAGCTTCATAATCAACTAATGCGCGAATCATATAGTTGCCGTCCGCTTTGTCACCTGGCTGCCACTTTCCATCTATATACTGCCAGTTGCGGCCGGAATTCTGGCCGGTTTCATCCATTGCCAATCCAGGTGAATACGGATCAGGTTTTGACTGGATATATACGAGATAAAAGTCTCTATCGACCATAATCCCTTTTGAACTGAGATCTACCTTAGTCCACTCGCCATTGCGAAGAGCTTCAGCGTTAAATGGCCCGGCAATTTTCTTGCCCGGTGCTCCGTCTTTTCCTGTAGCATCGTATACCTCAACCTTAAACTCTGTTCCGCCCGGATCAGGGAACTCTGTATCCCAGAATCTGAACAGCCCTCCTGTAAGCATGCCTTTGTCCTTGCCGTCAGCGAGCGTCATTTTTACCGCCCATCCGTTCCCGGCAGCAAAATAGGAATTGGCATTCTCCGCCGTTCCGTCATCATATGCAATTTCACCCGGATAACCAACGAAAGGCTTCAATGCAGTTTCTTTTGTTACATCACCTTTTAACTCAACGGAAAATTCATCACTGTAATAACCCGGTGCAGCGACTTTAATCGTATAAGCGCCTTCATAGGCCTCCAGCGTATATTCACCTTTGTCGTTTGTCATAGCCGGTTCCACCGCAGCATCCTCTACAACATAAACGGAAGCGCCTTTTACCGGCTCTCCTGTCGTTTTATTGATGACCGTGCCTTTTAATGTGCCCTTCTTCATCTCTTCTAACGTAAAATTAGCTTGTGTCGTCTGATCCGTCTTTAAAGATACTTTTTGTGTTTTCGACTGATAACCATATGCTTCTGCCATAAGCGTATAGTCTCCCGCTTTGTGCTTCAGCGTGTACTGCCCTGTGGATTGATCTGAATATGTTGATTTTCCTGTTTCCACTACACTGACTTGTGCCCTGAGCGGCAAAACTTGAGGCTGTATAGCCTTGTTCTGATGTTTTACCGCTGTGTTTGCAGATGGCTTAGCCTTTTTCGGATTTACTGGCTTTTTCTTTTGCTTTCCAGACTGCTTTTCGACGCCCAGCTTATTCTTTTTGACTGTTTTTCCGGCTGATTTGTCAGAAAGCACTACATCATCAATATACCAGCCCTCTTTTGCAATGCTTTCATCAGATTGAAGGTTAAACATCACTTGAATGTTTTGGCCTTTATAAGCCGATAAATCAATTTCTTCCTCCGTCCAGCTTGATGTCTTTCCGTTATAGACACCAGCCTGCTCCCAATTCTTTTCACCTTCCGGAAGAACAAAAACGTAGCCGTAATCAAAATCATCCTCTAAATTGTGCCAGCTTTTAAATTGAAGGAACAGACTTCCTGAATCAGGTGCTTTAATAGGAGGCATAACAAGGTTCATGTTTGCTGAGTTGGCATAATTTCCTGTCAAATTCGTTCCATATACTTTTTCTCCGGATGCTGCTGTATTTGGGCCAGTTGACGGAACTCCCCATTCCCAGTTATTATTTGTTCCGCTCGCAACCCAGCCGCCGGGTGCAGTTTCAAAGTCCTGTTTATATCCCACCGTGATGCTTGGTTTCACTGTTACATCGTATACGTCAGACGAAACGACATGACCGCCAAAATCGTGAATCATCCACTTATAGCTTAGTTTAGTTCCTTTTATATCTGGGATCTCTGCCTGATACGTTCCTTTTAGATGATCACCGCTGATTCGTTTCGCCGTTATTTCTGTCCATTCACCTTGATCAAGCTTGTAGGACAGCTTTACAGATGTCACACTCACATTGTCTTCAGCTGTCAAAGTCAGTGGCAGGCTGCCACCTTCATAAGCTTCAGTTACTTTCTCATGCTGATAGACAGGAGGCTCTTGGTCATCCCCCTCTACAGAAACTTGTCCTTCCGCTTTCCCTAATCCATCTGTAACAGCGGATACAGCATCAAAAGCATTCACCAGACCATGGCCATATCCGTTATTCGGTGAATCAGGAAATGTTGAATCCGTGAGCGGTTCAGCCGTGCTGGTTAATATATCCTCCATCTCATCAACAGAAAGTGAGGCATTCGCCTGTTTCAGCAGTGCAGCAACAGCGGATACATGCGGCCCTGCCATTGATGTGCCGTCCCAACCATCCTCATATGTCTGACCGGGAACGGATGAACGAATATTAACGCCCGGTGCAGATATTTCCGGCTTTATTTCATCATATGGAGATGGCCCTTGAAGAGAAAAGTCAGCGAGCTTTTTATTGATATCAGTCGCTCCAGTTGCAAACGATTCTGGATAGTTTGCCGGATTTGCGATAGAACCAGGCCCGCCGGGAATAAAGAGATCCGTATTCCCCGCTGAAAACTCAGGGAAAATATCGGCCGCACGCCAGGCATTGACCATGTCTCTGTACCATTCATCAAGTCCAGAGCCCCCTCCCCATGAGTTATTGACAACATCAGGAGCCATTTCCGGGTGGGGATTTCCTTCCGCGTCCTTTGGTGCTAAAACCCATTCACCAGCTTCCAAAATGTCAGCATCAGTGCCGCCATCTTCAGAGAACGCTTTAACAGCAATCCATTTTGCGCCAGGCGCTACACCGATTTGATTTGTCCCATCCGGTTCAGAGCCCACCATCGTGCCTGTCACATGGGTTCCATGAGCCAAATCATCATAAGGGCTTGCCTCGCCTGCTACGGCATCATACCAGTTCATTTCATTTTCAGGCTCATTAGGATTTTCCGGATTATATCCGCGATATTTCTCTTTTAATGCCGGATGATTCCATTCCACCCCGGTATCAATGGACGCAACAACCGTGCCAGTTCCATCGTATCCAAGTGCCCAAGCTTTTGGAGCATCGATTTGGTCTACATTCCATTCCACACCGTCAGTTGCTTTAATAGCTTTCTGTGCTTTTTTCATATTAAATGGTGAGGATGACTTAAAAAGCTGCCGTTTCTCATTAGGAAGCACCTTCTCCACTTCGGGAAACTGCGCCACTTTTTCCATAACCTCTTTTGAGGCATGAACAGCAATCCCGTTCACCACATAATAAGAATGAATTTGGTCTGCATTTCCTTTATCTTTCTGGGTGTTCAAGTATTTTAGGACATCTTGCTGGGATTCATCGGCTGTGACTTTTAAAGATGACACAACAGCAGAACGCTTTTGATATTCCGTCTTAGCGGCAGACAGCTTCTTCGATTTCGCTTTTTTAACAGCCGCTTTTGCCGCTTTTTCTGTGTTAGCCTGATCTTTAAATTTAATCAGAAAAGTCGTTTTTTCTTTCTTTTTAAAGCTTTTCTTTAATGAACTCGAAATCTTGTTTTGAATGGATTCCGCAGATTGAAGCTCCTTTTTAACAGAAGGTGAGGTGACTTTACTGCTTGCCCCGGCTGCTCCCGGAAACAGCAGTGAACTGATGACAACTGTACTTAAAACAGAGCTGATGAGTCTGTTTTTCGTTTTTTTCTTCATTTTCATCCCCCTTTTTCAACATGCTTTTTAAAAAAAGTGTCGTCCCTCCTTTTAATAATGAATGGTTTGTCAGAACATCGCTGTATATTAACTGTAGACAATCTGAATTACAGATATTGTCGTTTCATGTCATTCAATTTCCATATATATGAAAATGATAAAAATGTCACAAAAATAAATGGGTCTAATTATCTGTTTTGTTACTAAGCGAAGGAAGCAATAGGGAAAAAGACTTTATAAGAAGGAAAGTGTGAAGAGAAAAACAAAAAAGGACAAAATCGAAAACGATTTTGTCCTTTACATTAGCCGCGTTTATTACGGTTTCTTAAGAATGTCGGGATGTCAAGCGTATCATCAGCCGGCTGTGAAGTATGACGGCTTACTGTGTTCTGCTGCTGAGGTTCCTCACGTTTTGGCTCACGCTTCGGAACACTTTGATTGTGTGTTTTGATGCTTTGATTTAAGCTTGGACGCTGAGGCTTCGTCACGTCCTTCTCTTGTTCGATAAAGCCGGTTGCAATCACTGTCACCACAATCTCATCTTTTAGATTTTCATTAATAACAGAACCGAAAATCATGTTTACGTCTTGATCAGACGCCGAAGCGACAATGTCTGCTGCTTCCTGAACCTCATATAGGCTGAGGTTTGTTCCTCCAGTGATGTTCATGAGGACGCCTTGCGCACCGTCAATGGCCGCTTCAAGAAGCGGGCTGGAAATTGCTTTTTTTGCTGCCTCTGCCGCGCGATTTTCCCCAGTAGCAATACCGATACCCATCAAAGCAGATCCTTTGTTTGACATGATTGTTTTCACATCAGCAAAGTCAAGGTTGATAAGACCAGGTGTAGCAATCAAGTCAGAAATACCTTGAACCCCTTGGCGAAGTACGTTATCCGCTTCACGGAATGCTTCAAGCATCGGTGTGTTTTTATCAACAATTTCAAGGATACGGTCGTTCGGGATCACGATCAGTGTATCCACCGCTTCTTTCATTGCCGAGATTCCGCCTGCAGCCTGAAGCTGTCTTTTGCGTCCTTCGAAGGTAAACGGTCTTGTCACAACGCCGACTGTTAATGCGCCTAAGTCTTTCGCAATTTGTGCGATAACCGGTGCGGCACCTGTTCCTGTTCCGCCGCCCATACCAGCTGTCACGAATACCATGTCAGCACCTTTAAGTGCTTCTTCAATCTGCTCTTTGCTTTCTTCAGCGGCTTTTTTCCCGACTTCCGGATTCGCACCTGCTCCCAATCCTCTAGTCAGCTTTGCGCCGATTTGCATTTTCACTTCTGCTTTTGACAGGTTAAGAGCTTGAGCGTCCGTGTTTACCGCGATATACTCTACTCCTTGCACTTCATTTTCAATCATTCGGTTAACGGCGTTGTTACCGCCGCCTCCTACTCCGATTACTTTAATTGATGCTAAGCCGTCTATGTTTGTTTCGAACTCCAACATGCTAAATCCTCCTAATCTGCCGAATGACTATCTATCTATTCCCAAAACATGCTTAATAGTTTTTTCATTTTGCTCTGTTTATTATGTTCGGCTTGTGTTTTTTGTTTTCCTTTTGGCCGCTGCTGCACCTCATTTTGGTGATGATGCTGCTCTTGTTCCTCAGATGATGAGACTGCGATTTCCTGTATCGCTTCTTCAGGCATCTTAAAGCCTATTTTTCTGCCTTGGATTCTTGCATTCCGGCAGGCGAATTGGATCAGGCCCACTCCCGTCATATATTGAGGATCTCTTACACCGATATAATTCGGGCTTGCCACTCTGACATTGTTTTGCAGCACATCCTGTGCCAAAGACATGACACCCGGCATAGCTGCTTGTCCTCCTGTCAGCACGAAGCCTCCCGGCAGATCGGTAATTCCCATACTGCGAAGCTCTTCTGAAACAATTTCAAGAATTTCCTCTACTCTCGCTTCAATGATATTCGCTGCTTCTTGCTGTGTAAATGTTTGTTTTTGATTGGTGCCTATAACGGTTACCTCAAATATTTCATCTTCCGAGGCTTCGTCATAGTAGGCATGTCCAAATTGCTTTTTCACGCGTTCTGCTTCTTCTGTTGACGTTCTCAATCCGATGGAGATATCTTTGGTGATATTTTCGCCTCCGAGAGGAATGACACGGGTAGAAGTGAGATGTCCGTTCTGGAATACGGCAATGGTTGTTGACCCTCCCCCTATATCAATGAGAGCCACACCAAGGTTTTTCTCGTCCTTTGATAATGCAGCAGAACCGGCTGCCAGCGGCTGAAGGCAAATATCAGTTATTTCAATACCAGCTCTTTCAACGCAGCGGAGTAAGTTATGTAAGATTGTTTTTGAACCGGTGATCAAGGTGCCCTCTACTTCTAAACGCACACCCAGCATTTTTTTCGGGTCGGTGATTTCATCTCTTCCATCTACGATAAACTGTTTAGGAATGACGTCAACAATCAGCTGTTCATGCGGTACGGAAACAACCTGTGCCGCCTCCATGACACGGCGTACATCTTCAACCTGAATTTCTTTATTTTCACTGGAAACTGCTACAACACCGTTTGTATCTTGAATATTGATATAATTTCCATTAACGCCGACAATAGCTTTTCTAAGCGGAAAACCTACCATTCTTTCAGCTTGGTCAAACGCTTTTCTTATAGAATGAACGGTCTCATCTATATCAACGATTGAGCCTTTTTTCAACCCTTCAGACGGTACATTTCCCACACCGATAATATTAAGGGAATCATCTGTCATTTCTCCGACGATCACTTTTGTATTGGACGTACCGATGTCAAGACTGACGTAAAGTTCATTGTTGTTCATTCTATGGCACCTCCTCACATTTCGATCATTTCTATTCTATTATTTGCGGAACAACAATACAATGAATGTGGCTTTACAAGTGTGTAACAAAAAATAACAACAGAATATTTTTATGTGCTTTTCACATTTTATGTTTATTGAAAATATTCGTTATATCCTATGTATATCCTCTTTTATATCACATTTTTTTTATTTTTTTTAGAAAGAGTCCACTTTGTTAGTAGATTTCTTCTGATAACGGCTATATTCTGAAATAATCTGACTCCAAATGCGAATATACCTGCTAAATACAAGTCTACACCAAGATGGACTCCCAGAAAAGCTAAACTTATTGCCAATATAATATTAAAAAAGAAACCGGAAACAAATACCATTTCATCATATGTACCTTGTAAATGCGCCCTGATTCCGCCGATTAATGTATCAAGTGCGGCAAGCACCGCAAGCGATAAATAGTTTGAGTATTCACTCGGTATCGTTAAGTTTGTCATTAGTCCAATCGCTATTCCGAGCACCAGTCCCAACACGGGCAGCCACATGACAATTCTCCTCCTTTTCAGTCTTTAAGCAGTTTCAGCTGTTGTACGTCCAGTGGTCTGTCATATGCTTTTAATGTTAGTTTGCTTTCAGATTTACCGGCTTTTAATGCTAAATTTTCAGATGCAAAAAGATCCTCAAGGCCTGACCCCTTCACTCTGCTGTGTAACATGTCCGGATCTTTGGCAAGCACTTTTACTGTTAAAGGATAATCGTCAAGGGCGTATCCGTCTATTTTTGTAGTGCCGTTTATATCTCTGATGACTGTATGATTCACAACTCTTCGCTCGTTAATCGAGATATGCTCTGCACCGTAGGAGTTGAGTTCATTAATCAGCTTTTTCAGCAAATCCGGAGGCGGATTTTCGACCGGCTCTCCTGTTAAGCTTTCAGAAAAAAGCGGGGAAATCGTAATGACAATTCCGCTACCTGTTATATCGGTCATGCCGGCTGTTTTTTTTAAGGATTGCAAGGTATTATTTAGCGCGGTTTCTTTTGTCATTTCTTTCGTTTGCGAATAGCTATTCAGCAGTTTGTCATATTTGTTTATTTCAGCCAGCAGCTTTTCCTGCTTCTTCTGCTCTGATGTCAGCTCTTCCCTAATATCCCACATATCTCTTGTATCCCGGACTTTGGGGTGCTTTAACGAATTAAACTGAACAGATATCATCAGGCCGAAGATGACCATAAGCACACTGATGCTTATGAAGGAACGCTTTATTTTCAATCTATTTCACCCGCTTTTTCAGTCATTCCTTCGTTTTCAGAATCGGTTTCATTTGTACGTTTTTCTCTTTTTCTGCCGACACAGAAATATGATCCATTGACAGCTGATCAATTAGGCCTCCTGCGATATTTAACGAGGGCAGCAGGACATCTGGATCTCCAATAGCGGATACAGTAAACGGAGCGGGATGCTGCACCCCGTCTACCGTTACCACAGGACCATTGCATTTGATATACGAATCATGCGTCAAACGCTGTCCATTAACGGCGACAGCTGCCGCTCCTGAGATATACAGTTCGTTTACTACTTGGAAGATATGGCTTTCGTGAACGATGTAACTATTCACATTCTCCCCTTCCGGTATGTATGACGCATCTTCCAATGTCACCTCAACGCCTTCTCCCTGCACACCGACTTCCCCAATATACATCCTGTATTTTTCTGTATCTTCGAGGACATTATAGTATTCCGACTTCTCTTTCTTCAGCTTATTTTCCGCCTGGCGGACTTTGTTTTGCTTTTGATATAATTCTTTTTCAAGCTTCTTATTTTCTTTCTCTTGTTTCAGAAGTTCATCTCTCAGCGCATATTCTTTTTTCCACTCTTCCGTCTCAGCCGCGCTTTTGTTGTTTTCTTTTGTCATTTGAAAAGAAAATGAAATCAAAAAGCCTGCGATAAGCATAATCAAGGAAAGAAGGACTGCTGATTTGCCCCTCAATTTTCATCTTCCTTTTTAGCAGCTTTATCGTTTTTCCCAAACTCTTCAAAATAGGTGGCAACTTCTAAATGAATGATTCCTTTTTTATTGCTGCTTAGCTGAGAAATGATAGAAGGATACGTCTTCATTCGGTCTGCAAACGTTTTAATAGATGCAGTGACAACATAACCGTCGTTCATGTACAACTTAATACGGTTTTCATCCATTTTTACAGGCGTATAATAAATCTCTGAAATCGACTGTTTTAACGAATTTGACAACGCATCGAGCTGCTTGGCCATTTGAGACCGCTTCTTCGCGTTTGTCCAATTCACTAAAATCGGTCCGGCATCATCCGGCGTTACTTCGTTTGGCAGAACTGAGCCGTTTTCAAGCACTTCATAGTACACATCGTCTTTTTCTAAATAAGCAATCGCTTTATATTCTTCGATTGCAATGTTGATTTTATTAGGAAGCGATTTGCTGATCTCCGCTTTTTTCACTAATTTATTTTGCTGAATCTTCTTTTCTGTTTTTTGCTTGTCCAAACTCCAAAACTCAGTATCTCCGCTGTTAATATCGGAAAGGTCGATAATTTCCTTTTTTGATACATTTTCATTCCCTGTAACAGAGATTGTTGATACTTTACTGATTGGTGTTTGCAGGTACACAATGATCAGCACCATAATAAAAAAGAGCATAATAAATGAAATGAGACGGCGGTTTGCCTTTTGTTTCCTCTGCTCTTTAATTTTAGGGATCCGCTCTTCAATGTTAACGATTTTTTCTCGGTCATGACCCGGGTTCATTGCCTGTTCACCTCATTCAAATGAAACAGCTGTTAAAAGTCTGTCTATTCCAAAACAAACGGCATACTATGATGCCGTTTGTCGTTTGCTTACAGTATATCATATGAACAGCTTCAGTCAGAACTTGAATCAGCGATTTCCGCCGATGATTTCAACCTCTGTGTGCATATCAATCTCGTATTTTTCACGGATTGTCTTTTTCACATGGTCAATGAGATCAAGCACATCTTTTGCTGATGCTCCCCCCGCATTGACGATGAAGTTTCCGTGCATCTCCGATATCTTTGCACCGCCGATTTGATATCCTTTCAAGCCTGCTTTTTCTACAAGGTTCCCGGCATGATTGGGAAGCGGATTTCTGAATATGCTTCCCGCACAAGGGCTTGAATACGGCTGTGTATTTTTTCTATAGTCTTTATTGCTTTGCATTTGCTGAACGATTGATTCCTTATCCTTCTGCTCCAGCTGCAAAACAGCTTCAAGGCAAACGCCCGGGCGTTTCTTTTGCAGTACAGATGTCCTGTAGCTGAAATCCATCTGCTCATTTGTCAGCCACTCAATCGTTCCGTCTTCAAACAAAATATGCGCTTTGACGAGGATCTCGCTCATATCAGAACCGTGAGCGCCGGCATTCATATAAACCGCTCCGCCGACTGATCCTGGAATGCCGGCAGCAAATTCCAAACCGGACAGGCCTTTTTTGCTCAATGATGTAGCAAGGCGGACCACTGAATAACCGCCTCCGACTGTTACTTGCTCCCCTTCAAGCTCCAAATGGTCAAGACCCGCACCCAGCTTGATCACTACGCCTCTAATTCCTTCATCTAAAACAAGAAGATTTGATCCGCGGCCGATGACTGTCCACTTCACATCATATTTTTTAATCACGTCCATGATGTCTTTAACAGCATCTACACTGCTTGGAATGACCAATACATCCGCAGGTCCGCCGATTTTCATCGTTGTATGATTCGCGAGCGGTTCATTTGCAAGAACCTTGCCGACTTCGCGTTCTTTTAATTCCTGTATCACTTTCTCCATCGTAAACCTCCGCATTCCATTTGCTTTTCTACTATTTTTTTAATTCCTCGAGTACGCTGTATAAACGGGCAGCCGCGTCAGGAACACCGAGTGACTTTGTTCGTTCGCTCATTTCCTTTAACGTTTGCTCATTCAGTACAATCCGGTCTAGCGCTTCAATCAGCTTCTCCCCGCTGAGCTCTGTTTCTTTCAGTACAATCGCCGCATCATGCTGGCCAAGAGACCTCGCATTGACCTCCTGGTGATTCGCTGTCACATATGGACTCGGGATCAGAACACTTGGGATTCCGAGAGCAGTAATTTCGGCAATCGTTGTCGCACCGGCTCTAGCCACAATGACATCAATGGCCTTTAAATACTCAGGCATTTGATGAAGAAACGGCTTTGTGACCATATTATCAGCGGCACCCTTGCTTTTCAGCTCATTCATTACTTTTTCATAGTGAACTTCGCCGGTGATATACAGCACTTGATAGTCTCTTGTTTTCAGCGCATCCTGCATGTCAATGACAGCGCGGTTAATCGGTGCAGCGCCTCGGCTTCCGCCGAAAATTAAGACCGTTTTTTTGTCTTCAGAAAGCCCAAATTCAGCCATTGATCGTCCCGTCTTTATTGAGACGACTTCAGAGGCTCTCGGGTTTCCCGTAAATACAACTTTCTCGCTAGGAAAATGTGATTTCGCTTCTTCAAAACAAATCGCTACTTTATTAACATATTTTGAAAGAAACTTATTCGTGATGCCCGGCAGGCTGTTTTGTTCGTGGACAATAGTCGGAATTCCCAATTTCGCAGCGGCATAGACAACCGGCCCACATACATAACCGCCCGTTCCAATTACGGCATCGGGCTTAAATTCCGCTAAATACGATTTACTCTTTTTGACGCCCTTCAGAAAACGCATCACAGTCTTGACATTTTCAAATGACAATTTTCTTTTAAATCCTGTAATTTCAATTGAACGAAACGGTATATTCTCCCGCTCAACAATTTTTTTCTCCAGCCCGTTTTCTGTTCCGATATATAAAAATTCCACATTAGGATGACGTCTTTGCACTTCTTTAATAAAAGCAAGCGCAGGATAAATATGTCCCCCTGTACCGCCTCCGCTTATTGCAATTCGCATTTCTTTTCCCCCAGTCTAAGTTTCTCTTTAACATAACGATAACCCTGTTTTGTTGGACAGGGTTATCGCATCAATTGTTTCCAAGCTTCATGTTAGACAGGAAGCTTGGACATACATTCGTTAATACCTCGAGTAGCGGCTTACATTCAGCAGCACACCAACTGCCATCAGCATTAGAGTCAATGAAGAGCCTCCGTAGCTCAGAAACGGGAGCGTGATGCCTGTTACAGGAATCAGGCCCGTGACTACGCCGATATTTATCATGACTTGAATGGCAATCATTGAAATAATGCCGACTGCGACAAAGCTTCCGTACAGATCAGGGGCACCAAGCGCAATTCTGATTCCTCTCCACAGCAGGACGCTGAAGAGGAGCAAAATAAGTGTTCCCCCGATAAAGCCCAGCTCCTCTGACAAGATGGCGAAAATAAAGTCTGTTTGCGGCTCAGGCAGATAAAAGAACTTCTGTCTGCTTTGTCCGAGCCCCATTCCGAACAACCCGCCGGGCCCCACTGCATAAAGCGATTGAATGATCTGAAATCCGCTTCCGAGCGGGTCTTCCCATGGATTTAAGTATGAGGTAATCCGCTTTATCCGATATGGAGCCGATAGTACGAGCCCGACAAATCCGCTGAGGCCGATCAGCCCGAGAAAGACGAAATGGGCGATCCGTGCGCCGGCTACAAAAATCATGACAATACAAGTTCCGACCATTACTGTCCCCGTTCCGAGGTCAGGCTGGCACATGATAATCAAAAATGCTGAAAACACGATGCCAAGTGCGGGGACGAACCCCCGTTTGAACGATGTGATGTTTTTTTGTTTTTCAGAGAGAAATTTAGCAAGGAATGCAATCATCGCAAGCTTCATAAACTCTGAAGGCTGTATGCTGAATGCTCCGACTCCGATCCAGCTTCTTGAACCGTTCCGCACCATTCCGACGCCCGGTATCAAAACAAGCACCAGAAGGAAAAAGCAGATAACCATCAGCAATTTGGACCATGTCCTCCAAGTCCAATAATCGACATTCATGATAAAAAACATAGCAATGACGCCGATTCCCGCAAACAAAAGCTGCCGTTTCGCGAAAAAGAATGAGTCGTCAAATTTATAATCCGCCCATACCGCACTCGCACTGTACACCATAATTAATCCGATTGTTAATAATAATAACGTAATGATGACCAATAACAAATCAGGCGATGTTTTTTTAGTAGTCAAAGCAATCGACACCCCAAGCTTAAAGTCATTAGGGCTGCCGATTTACTTCAAGACAAGCCCTTACTTAAGCATATGCACGGCATCTATAAACATGTCACCGCGTTCTTCAAATGTTTTGAATTGATCCCAGCTCGCACACGCGGGTGACAGCAGGATGACATCTCCTTCATTTGAGAGCGCAAACGCCGCAGATACTGCTTGTTCAACATTATCGACACGTTTGACATGTTGTATTCCCAGTTCATTGCCGAGTTTCTCAAGTTTTGGCGCCGTCTGGCCAAATGTAAGCACTGCTTTGACATGCTTCATATAAGGTTTCAAGTCATCAAAACCATTTCCGCGATCCAGTCCGCCCGCAAGCAGAATGACCGGCTTATCAAAAGCTGAAAGCGCCTTGCTTGTCGCCAGAATGTTTGTTGCTTTACTGTCGTTATAAAATTTGCGGCCATTCACAGTTGTGACATATTGGAGGCGGTGCTTCACACCAGTAAAGCTTGTCAGCACCTTTTTAACCGCCTCATTGGAAGCTCCTGCCGTTTTCACAACTGCAATAGCTGCTAAAATGTTCTCCAGGTTATGAGCACCGGGCAGTACAACCTCTTCCAGAGGAAGAATGGCTTCGCCGTTAAACATAATCATACTGTCTTTTACATATGCGCCCTGTTCAAGCGTTTTGCTGCCTGAAAACGGGACGATTTCGGCTTTTCCGGCTTCAGCAAGACGCACGACGGTTTCATCATCCTGGTTGACAATAGCTTTATCTGAAGCAGTCTGATGAAGGTATACTTTCTGTTTCGCTTTTTCATAGTTTTCGCGCGTATGGTGATAATCCAGATGGGCGTCAAATACATTTAAAATCAGGCTGATTTCCGGTCTGAAAGCGTGTGTTCCCATCAGCTGAAACGAAGACAGTTCAGTAACGATCCATTCATCTCCATCAGCATGATAGGCAACCTCACTTGCGACTGTGCCGATGTTTCCGGCAATCAGTGCTTTTTGCGAGTCTGCTTTGAGCATTTCGTAAATTAGCGTTGTCGTGGTCGTTTTACCGTTCGATCCGGTAATCCCGATAAACTTGGCGCTGGTCAGGTAGTAAGCGAGCTCAATTTCCGTCCAAACCGGAATGCCTCGTTTCTCCGCTTCCTGAACCATAATATTTTCATAAGGAATTCCCGGGTTTTTGATCAGAATCGTGATTTGATGCTGATCGAACAGAGAAACTGGATGCTCTCCGCAAACAACTTCGATTCCTTTTTCAGAAAGCTTTTGTGCCGGTTCATTTTCTTCAAAAGGCTTTTGATCATTGACTGCAACATAAATGCCTTTTTCATGAAGAATGGAGGCCGCCGCATATCCGCTTTTCGCAAGCCCAAGGATTAAAAAATGCTGTTTCTGTAAAAATTGATCATTTTCCACTTATAACCACACCTCGATGTAAATTCCTAAAACGGCAAGCAAAAGTCCCGCAGCCCAAAACGTCACGACTACTCTCCATTCAGACCAGCCGACAAGCTCATAATGGTGATGAAGCGGACTCATTTTAAAGATTCGTTTACCTGTCGTTTTAAAGCTGATGACCTGCAAAATAACAGATAATGTCTCGATAACGAATACACCGCCGATGATAACCAGCAGGATCTCTAATTTCGTTAAAATGGCAATGGTAACAATGGCTCCTCCCAATGCAAGCGATCCCGTATCTCCCATAAAAACTTTGGCCGGATGAGCATTAAATACAAGGAAGCCCAGAACTGCACCGACAACGGCAACTGAGAAAATCGCTACGTCATATTGAGACTGATTCCATGCCAAAATGGCAAAGGCGCCAAAGGCAATCGCCGCAGTACCGGATAATAACCCGTCAAGGCCGTCAGTCAGGTTAACTGCGTTTGATCCGCCGACTAGCATAAAGAGCACAAGGATAAAGTAAGCCCAGCCAAGATCAAATGATAAGTCAGTTCCAGGAATGCGAATATCAGTCGCAAAATTGTAATAATGATACACGGCGTAAAATACAACTGCAATAATAATTTGTCCGATCAGCTTTTGCTTTGATGTCAACCCAAGATTGCGCTTCATGACAACCTTGATGTAATCATCTAAAAAGCCAAGCAAACCGTAGCCTAGCGTAACAAACAGAAGCAGCACCATTTCGGGGCTTATTTCTGAAAACTTCTGTGTCATCACAATTGTTGTCACTATGATAGAAAGTATGATCATGACCCCGCCCATTGTCGGTGTCCCTGATTTTTTCTGATGTGATTTCGGTCCTTCTTCTCTAATACTCTGGCCGAATTTTAATCTTCTTAAAAACGGAATAAGAATCGGAGAGAGCAGAACACTAATTAAAAACCCCATTAAAATTGTAAACAGAATGACTTGCTCAAGCATTGTCCTTTTCTCCTCCTGTTTCTTTCAAACGACATACGTAGTTATCATATTCATGATTTTTTTCCATATGAAAAATCTTTTCAAGCTCCATTATTCAGTAACATCTCTTTCCTATGAATTCGTCTTATTCTTATTGAGTTCAACAATGGCTCTCGCCGCTACTTCAGCATCATCAAAATCGAAAGTTTCATTTCCGATCTGCTGATAGGTTTCATGTCCTTTTCCGGCAATGAGGACAACGTCGCCTTTTTTGGCATTGGCAATTGCGAAAAAGATCGCCTGCTCGCGGTTTGCAATACTGTGATAGTATGCGCTCTCTACTCCGGCTTCCATATCTCTTAAAATCGCGCGAGGATCTTCGCTTCTCGGGTTATCTGACGTGAAAATCGGCTCGTCAGCCAGCTCCACAGCAATTTTAGCCATTTTCGGGCGCTTCGTCTTATCTCTGTCTCCTCCGCAGCCGACAACGACAAATAGCTTTCCTTCCGTCATATCTCTGCATGTCTCCAGCACATTTTCAAGGCTGTCCGGTGTGTGCGCGTAGTCTACAATGACAGGAAACTCCTGCTGCTGATTGACCAATTCAAAACGGCCTCTTACACCATGCAATTCTTCAACGGCCTCAGTGATGATTTCAAACGGTATGCCTGCTGCAATACATGTTGCAACAGCGGCCAGCACGTTATACACATTAAATTGTCCGACGAGAGACATCGTGATGTGCTTCGTGCCTTTGTTTGTCACGAGATCAAAGCTTGTGCCCTGTGCAGTGATACTGATGTTCTTCGCCATCACATCAGCATCGTTTTTAATTCCGTATGTAGAGATATGCGCAGCTGTTACCTTTTCAAAATAAGCGCTCGCCTCATCGTCAGCATTCAGTACGGCACGCTTTGGATGTTGATGGTTGAAAGCCCCGCCAAGTTGGGAAAAGAGCAAGCTTTTTGCATGCCGGTACTCATCCATCGTTTTATGATAGTCCAGATGGTCCTGTGTTAAATTCGTAAACACGGCAATATCATAATCACAGCCATGGACGCGTCCTAAAGACAAAGCGTGAGAAGAAACCTCCATGATAGCAGTGTCAACGTGCTTGTCATTCATTTTCTTAAACGTTTTCTGCAGCGTGACGCTTTCCGGAGTCGTGTTTTTAACAGGAAGTGTTTCGTCTCCGATTTTCATGTACATTGTACCGATCAAGCCTGTGCGTTTTCCCGCTTTTCTCAGAATCTCATCGACCATGTGGGTCGTTGATGTTTTGCCGTTTGTCCCTGTTATCCCAATCAGCTGAAGCTTCTTCGTCGGCTGTCCGTAAAACGCATCAGACAAAACGCTGAGCGCGCGAAGTGACTGCCGGACAATAATAACAGGAACATTCACATCGACTTCTCTTTCTGCCACAATAGCCGCTGCGCCGTTTTCTACTGCTTTTTGCGCGAAATCGTGGCCATCCACCGTATACCCTTTTACACATACAAAAAGACTCCCTTTCTTTACTTCTCTGGAGTCCATCTCAATTGAAGTTATTTCAGGGTCTTGTGAGTCGTTTACAGAAGGTTCGGTTGTTAAGTATGTAAGCAGCTTTGTAAGTTTCATCGTATCAAACCTCTCAACATTCTAATTCGTTCTTTTTATCATTGAAGTCACATCAAATGATGTGGTAATGATTTTAAGCATACAGTTCATATTTTAGCGTAAATAAAAGGATACATCCAGCTAATATTGAAAGATATCAGCATTTTTTCTGCAATAAAAGAATAGGCAGTCCGAATCAATCGGCTGCCTCCTTTTCATCTTCTTCAGTCAAATACACGCGTATCTTTGAGCCTTCTTTTACTTTCGTTCCGGCAGCTGGCGATTGTTTAACGATTTTGCTCCCTTTCCCGGAAGCATCCACATTGAGATTCACCAATAGTGACTCAAGATCTGAGACAGACATCCCTACAACATTCGGAACTTCTATTGTTTTTGTGTCGTTCCATTGGTATTTTTTCTCGATTTGATTTTTCCGGGGCTTCACACCAAGTTCCGGCAGGCTGTCTCTCATAATATTTCCGACAATAGGCGCTGCAACCGTTCCGCCAAATTGAATCGTGCCTTTCGGGTTATCCACCGCAACGTAGACGACTAGACTCGGATCATCAGCTGGCGCGAAACCGATAAATGATACAATATGGTTGTTTTCAAGGTATTTTCCATCTTTAACCTTTTGCGCAGTCCCCGTTTTTCCTCCGACACGATATCCTTCTACAAATGCATTGCGGCCGGTTCCTTCTGCGACGACGCTTTCTAGAGCATAGCGGATTTGTTTGGATGTTTCCTCAGAAATGACTTGTTTCTTTGCGATTGGTGATTGTTTTTTGACCGTTTTCTTCGTAACAGGATCGATCCATTCCTTTGCAATATAAGGTGTGTAGAGGGTTCCTCCGTTTACAGCGGCGGATACTGCTGCAACCTGCTGAATCGGCGTGACGGATACTCCCTGTCCGAAAGCCGTAGTTGCTTGCTCCACCGGGCCCACTCTCTCAAGCGGGAATAAGATGCCTGTTCCCTCGCCTTGGAGATCAATCCCCGTTTTTTGTCCAAAACCAAAGTCTTTGATATATTTGAAAAGCTTTTCCTTTCCTAAGCGCTCGCCTAATTCAACAAACCCCGGGTTGCAGGAGTTCTGCACAACTTCCAGATACGTCTGCAGCCCGTGCCCGCCTCTTTTCCAGCACCGCAGTCTCGCTCCGTCCACTTCCGCGTGCCCTTTATCATAAAATTGATCCCGTTTCAAATTTACTTTTTGCTCTTCAAGGGCTGCTGCAAGTGTAATAATTTTAAAGGTAGATCCCGGTTCATACGTGCTCCATACTGGCAGATTTCGATTGTAGACGGACGGATCAACAGATTGGTAATCAGCAGGGTCGAAGTCAGGCCTGCTAGACATCCCCAAAATTTCTCCGTTTTTCGGATTCATGGCTACGGCAATCATGCCGTCCGGATGATATTTGGCCTCAGCGTTATCAAGCTCTCTTTCCATTATCGTCTGGACCTTTGAATCAACCGTCAGCTTCATATCAAGCCCATCCTTAGGCGGCGTATAGTCATCCGCTTCATCAGGCATTTTTTTACCCTTGGCATCTGTATAAAACTTAACAGAACCTTTTTCCCCTTTTAAATCATCGTCGTAATAGGCTTCAAGTCCAAGGAGCCCTTGGTTGTCAATTCCTGCAAATCCAAGCACATGAGATAAAAAGCTGCCGAACGGGTAATGACGGATACTGTCCTCCGCAACATACACACCTTTTAAATCAAGCGCTTTGATTTCTTTCGCCTTCTCATTTGAAATTTTTCTCCCTTCAGGAGTGATCTTTTCGATTGACGCTTTTTTTGTCACATGTTTATATACTTTTTCTTCTGACATATTGAGCACCGCCGCAAGCTGCTTGCTCGTTTTCATCGGATTCTGAACTTGGCGCGGCACGACGAATACGGTCGGCGCACTTTTGTTTGTTGCGAGCTTCACACCATTCCGATCCAGTATCTCGCCTCTCTCCGGCTCAAACGGCAAGTTCCGGCTCCAGGAATCTTTCGCCAGCGAAGTCAGTTTTTCGCCCATCACAAACTGAACATACCCCAGCCTTGTATCAATGATCAGAAACACGATCACGCCAAAAAGCAAAACAAATAATAAACGTTTTCTAACCGTTACATTCGAGACGCGCAAGAGACCGTTCACTCCTTATTTAGGCTTGTTTCATTTTATGCCTGAAATTGGACAGGTAGAACGATGCTCCTCTGAAGGCATAAAAAAAGAAAGCCTGCATAACGCAAGCTTTCTTTTTAATCAGGATTTTTAAACTTAACCTTGATTACGGTTTTGTCTTTGATTTCTTTGTCTTTCTTAACACTTTGGCTGACAGCGTAGCCTTGCCCGTTTACTTCAATATGAATTCCCGCGAGCTCACCGTACTGAAGAACCTCTCTTCTCGACCAGCCAGTCATATCAGGCATTTTGATTTTGCCGCCCGTTTTCAGGAAGACCTTTTGATTGGTGAGAACTTCCTCATCCGCTTTCGGATACTGTTCTTTTACAGCGACATCACTGCCAATGACAATTGGTGTGAGATTCTCCTCTTTTGCTTTCTTTTGAGCAGCAGCTACCGTTTGATCTGTTAAATCAGGCATTGTCTGCGCTTTTGTTTCTTCCTTATCTGAGTCAGATTTTTCAGTTGGTTCAATATTCAGGTAGTGCAGGCTGTTTTTCATTGTTGGGTTGAAGATTTCAGATACTGGTTCTGAACTGCTTTGTCCTGCTTTTAGTTGTGGCTGCTGTACAGCAACATAAATTAAAAGCTCAGGATCATCTTTTGGTGCCATACCCATAAACGAAAAGATATAGTTATCTGTGCCGTCTAAATATCCGCCTTTACCGGCTATTTGCGCAGTACCTGTTTTCCCGGCAACATCAAAACCTTCGATTTTATAAGCTTGCCCTGTTCCGATCTTCGATGTAACGACTTCTCCTAATATATCCCGCACCTTTTTCGCAGTACTTGCAGAAATTGGAGTTCCGGCTGATTCCGGCTTATTTTGATAAATAGTTTTATCTTTATCAGGGTCAACGATATGGTCAATGACATAAGGTTTCATCATTTTGCCGTCATTTGCAATTGCCGTTGCGGCCTGAATCTGCTGAATTGGTGTGACCGCAGACGCTTGGCCATATGCAGTTGACGCCTTATCAAATTCATATTTAAAGTTGATTTTGCTGGAGACTTCTCCTGGCAAATCAATACCTGTTTTCTGGTAAAAATTGAATTTGTGCAAATATTGATTGAGGCGGTCATATCCCAGCTTTTCTTTCGCCAGTTTCGCAAAAGCGACATTCGACGACCTTAGGACGCCGTCATGATATGTTGTCGGACCCCAGCCTACACCGTTATTGTGATCCTTAACAGGTGCTCCGCCAACTTCAAATGTCCCTGATTTATATTTTTCGTTCGCATTAAACACGTTTTCCTGCATCGCAGCAGCGAGTGTAAAGATCTTCATCGTGGACCCGGGTTCATACGCATATGAAATCAAATCATTATAGTAGTTTGTCACATCGCGCTTGTTCGGATCAAAGCTTGGGCGCTGTCCCATGGCAAGGACTTTGCCCGTTTTCGGATCAACGACTGCGGCCATGATTTTTTTCGGATTATACTTTTGCGCCACTTTTGTCATGCTGTCTTCCAAAAAGGTTTGAATTTTCTGGTCAATGGTTAAATATACATTGTCACCATTTTTTGGCGCTGTAATTTTATTTTTGCTGTTCGGGAGCTCCCAGCCGGATTTGTCGCTTTCATATGTCACATATCCGTCCCGCTCCTTCAAATACTTATCCAGCACTTTTTCTAATCCCATCGCGCCGGAAATTTCATTTGTTTCTTCATCAACCTCGGCATAGCCGATTAGATTAGATGCAAATACTCCGTTTGGATAGTAGCGTTTTGTATCCCGTAAAAATGAAATGCCCGGGAGTTTCATTTTTTCGATTTTTTGCTTTTGTGAATACGTAATATCCCGGCCAGCTGAGCCAAACTCGACTTGTTTTGCATCTTTATTTAAGATATCAAGGATGTCGGCCTTGTCCAAGTTTATCACTTTAGACAATGCTTCCGCCGTTTTTTCTTTGTTTACAACATGCTGAGGATGCTTGACATCAGTGGTCATTTTTTTATCGAGAATCGCAATCAGTTTATACGTCGCTGTGTCCTCTGCAATGACTTTTCCTTTTCGGTCTAAAATCGAGCCGCGGCTCGCTTCGATGGTCCGTTTCTTTTCATGCTGCTCTGTCGCTTTTGTCGCAAGCACTTCGCCGTTCGCTTTTCCGGTTATTTGAATATATGCCATTCTCCCCAGGATGACAAAGAAAAAGAGAGCGAAACAAATACTTAGAATCGCTGCTCCTCTATTCATAAATTTATTCTTTTTTGGCATTTGAATCATTCCTGTATGTTTTTCACTTTTTTATCTTTTAAATTCAAGCCGTTCTTTTTCGCAATGTCCATAATGCGCTGCGGTTTGCTTAAATCAGCAACGCTTTTTTCGAGGTCACCAATTTGCTTATTTTCGGATGAAATTTGCTCCTCAAGCTTTTGCACCTCAATATTGGTTTGATATGCCGCATACGCCTTCGATACGATCAAAAGCGATACGCTGAGCACCGCCGCAGCAAAGAGGACAAGAAGCACTTTTTCTCCGAGAGTAATGGAAGCCCTTTTCTTGACAATCACTTTTTTCTCAGGACTGATCGCATGCCGCTGCTGTTTCTCTGGTTGGTAAGCTAAATTGCTCATAGGCTGATGACCTCCTTTTAATTTTGCGTTCGCGTTTCGTTATTTTCTTTTTTCAGCAATCCGAAGCTTGGCAGAACGAGCCCGGTTGTTCTCTTCAAGCTCTTCTTGAGATGCCGTAATCGGTTTTCGTGTGATGAGCTTCAGCTCCGGTTCAAACTCTTCCGGTATAACAGGAAGCCCCGGAGGAAGTTCCGGAAGCGACGACTTTTCTTTAAAAGTGGTTTTGCAAATTCTGTCTTCTAGCGAGTGGAAGGTAATGACCGATACCCTGCCCCCTGGCTTCAGAACCTCAATTGCCTGCTCCAAAGCTTCTTCAAACACCCTAAGTTCATCGTTTACGGCAATTCTGATTGCCTGAAACACGCGTTTAGCGGGATGTCCGCCGCTCCTTCTCGCTGGAGCGGGAATCGCGTCTTTTATTAGATCGACCAGTTGGCCCGTAGTTTGAATAGGAGACTTCATTCTTGCCTCCTCAATTTTTCTGGCGATCTGTTTACTGAACTTCTCTTCTCCGTATTTAAAGAAAATACGGACGAGATCCTCATAGCGCCACTCATTAACGACTTCTTTCGCCGAAAGCGTAGCCGACTGGTCCATCCTCATGTCCAACGGTGCGTCATGATGGTAACTGAATCCGCGCTCAGGTGTATCCAGCTGCGGAGAGGACACCCCTAAATCAAATAAAATACCGTCTACTTCTGTAATGCCTTGTTCATTCAAACATTCTTTTAAATACCTGAAATTGCTTTTAATCAGAATGAGCTGTCCTTTATAATCGGACAACACTTCTTTAGCATGCTGTAATGCCGTATCATCTTGGTCAAAAGCGATTAAACGCCCCTTCTCGGATAACTGCTGCAATAAGTATGTACTATGCCCAGCTCCGCCGAGTGTGCAGTCTACATATGTACCGTCTGGTTTAATATTAAGTCCGTCTACGGTTTCACGAAGAAGTACTGTCTTGTGTTGAAACATATTGTGTTGGTCCCACCTTTTATCAGGATGAATTGAAATTGTTTTTAGAGTGTTATACACGAAGAATCATTATATATCAAACCCAATCATGTTTTCAGCAATTTCAGCAAATGAATCTTCTTGCTCTTCTGTGTATTGTTCCCAAATTACTTTACTCCACAATTCAATTCGATTAGAAACCCCGATAACAACACATTCTTTTTCCAGTTTGGCGTAATTCAATAGAGATGATGCGATATTTACCCTGCCTTGCTTGTCCAGCTCGCATTCAGTCGCCCCTGAAAAGAAGAAACGGGTAAACGCGCGGGCATCTTTCTTTGTGAGAGGAAGAGCTTTTAGTTTTTCTTCAATTTGTTTCCATTCGTGCATAGGGTAGCCGAAGAGACATTGGTCAAGTCCTCTAGTCAGCACAAATTGCTCACCTAGGCCTTCTCTGAATTTAGCGGGTACGATCATGCGGCCTTTCGCATCGATGGTATGCTGATATTCACCCATAAACATGATCTCTTGCCCCACTTTCTCTCCTTAACTCACCACTATTCACCACTTCGCTCCACAACTTCATTTTACACTGTTTACCCATAAAAAAAAACCCTGAACTATTCAGGGTTCTTTAAAACTTTATTTCAAAGTTTGACAACTTGATGTTGATTTTGAAAAGAAAATGGCAGATTCTTGAATGTCGTGAAGAATTTTGGACCATACCTGTTCAAATAATACATGATATTCCAAATCCGTTCTTGCGGCGCAAGAAGCGGCTTAATGCTATTTTGAATTCTTTCATAATCCTTCAAAACGTAGCCTTCTTTTTCTTCAATTCGCTTCGTCACTGTGCGCTCTAAGAATTGAAGCTGATCCTGAATAAAAGCGGCATTTTTCAGGAGTAAAGGTTCCATGCTTTGATCAACCTTTAACGCCTCCTGCCGGACCGTTTTGTGAATCGCTTCAATTTGGCTTTTCGCCTGATCCATCACCGCCGTAAACTCTTCCGGAATCTGGCGCTCGAAGTATGTCTCTCTTTGATTCTCCGTTCCGCGCTCAATCGCGTCTTGTAATGAGATATTCCGTTCAACCAGTTTTTTCTCAATATGCCGCTCAAGTATCGTAATGTTCAGCCTTGGCATGACAGGAGGCATTTTAAAGCCCATCACCGCAAAAGCCTGTTTGAGCTCGCCCCAATAATTGATTTCTCCAGGCCCTGCAATAAATGCTAAAGTCGGAATGAGAAATTCCTGCATTAACGGTCTCGTTACAACATTGTTGCTGAAACGCTCTGGATGTTCTTCCATATGTGTATGAAGTTCATCCATCGTCCATCCTAGATCAAGCTCTTTGATGACAAATCGGCCGTTGTCTTTTTCAATTAAAAAACGCTCTTCTTCGTATTCATAAAACAGATTCGCCTGCTCTTTTCCGGACTCGATAATCGGTTTGTAGCCTGCTTGACGCATGAAGGCCTGCTGATCTGATACAGCGCGGGCGAGTTCATCATTTTCTCGAAGAATCTTTTGGAACATGGCCGTTTCCAGCTTTTTAATCCCCGGATCTCCAGAATTTAATAAAACTAAGCCCTCTTCTTGGAACAAATCCGCGATCAGCAGCTCAAAGAAGTCAGTAAACGTAACAGATTCCCTTAAACATCGTTTCACATTGTCGAGAAGTGTATTCGTATGGTCTGTTTCTTCAAAAGCGGCAAAAACATCATCTATCCACGCGGCACACTTTTCCTGATCAAGCGATGTACTCGCTGCTGATGATTTCTTCCAATAAGACTGAGGCAGCTTTTTTTTCACAGGCCCATTCTCTTCAGATGTGTGAACAAAATTAATCTCATCCAAATCGTGGTCTTCTCCAGCCACCCAGAAGATTGGTATGACAGGCACTTGCAGTTCCTTTTCTTGTTGCTTTGCTAAAACAATGATTGAAATGATTTTATGTATGGTGTAAAGCGGTCCTGTTAAAAGTCCTGCCTGCTGTCCGCCGACTACAGCGGCACTTGACGGGTCCTTCAGCTTCTCAATAGCAGACTGCATCGCACTTGAACCGAATTTATTATGGTAAGAGGTTAAGTACGCCGCCAATTCCTCTCTTGCGAAAAACCGGGAAGATAAGTCTTCCAGTCTTTCGCGCCACATGTCCTTATGATGAATACTGTAATCAAAAAAAGAAGACATTTCTTCTTTGCCATCTATATAGTGCTGTACAAACACATTCTGATTTTTGATGGAAAGTTCAGTTAGCTGCATCTTCTAGAACTTCCTTTCTCCAATAAATAGTTAGTGATCCGAAATGAGTATAGCATGTTACCGAAAAAGCTCAAAAGACTTTGTTTGTATTTCGCTCCAATGCTTTGATGCTGCCATATAAAAACTCTAGGTGGACGGCATCAAGACCTTGAAGACTTGCTTCCTTCAATAAGTATCCGATAATGGCGTCAGCTTCCGTCTGCCGGCCTCTAATGACGTCAACCAGCATTGATGAACGATTCTCTTTCGTTTGTCCACAAACAGCCTGAACCCGCTCCCAAGCCTTTTCTTCATTTTCAAGTTTTAAAATGCGGCATGCCTCCTGAAATACCAGCTTCATAAAAGCCAGATAAGCTGGCGTTGTCAGCAGTTCTCCATTTTTCACCTGCAATAACGCAGTTAAAGGATTAATACACGCATTTACAATCAGCTTGCCCGTCAGCAGACGGTACCAATCCGTCTCATAATAAATCGGAAAGTCCGAATGGTTATGCTGAAACAAGATGTTCAGCCGGTCTGGTTCAGCATCGTCGAACGCGCTCCATTTTATCGCACCTAGGCCTGTATGATCAACAGCTGTATCCGATTTTCTTACAGCTCCGTGCTCAACGATTCCAACATAAATGGAATGGCCAACGTGCCAGTCTTTTAGGTCGTGGATATGCCCCATGCCGTTTTGCAAAAATAATATATTCGTCTTCCCGATTCGTTCAAGCGACGAAAAAACAGATTGAAGCTGATGCTGCTTCACTGTCACGACAAGCAGGTCAAAGTCCGAATTGATACTCGTGTCCGCACTGCAATCAGCCCTGAATTCCTCCCCGCCTTTATAAAGCCGGATTCCTTCAGACTGAATGGCCGCAGCCTGTTCTTGCCGCCTCGTCACAACAGTCACGTCGTGATAAAGTGACAAATAATAGGCGCATAAAAGACCGACGGAGCCTCCGCCGATAATTCCAATTTTCATGATGTCACACCCAATTTAGCATTTACGTATTATCATAGCAGAAGTAAGAAGAAATTACTTCTCAAAGATCCCATGTGCTTAAAATTAAAGTTTAAATATTTGGATTTTTTAAATAAAGCGTTTACAATATATGTAGAAACAACAAAGGGGGAGATTTGTTTGACAAAGGTAGAACGTCTGCTTATCAACTATAAAACGCTGGAAGAATTCAAGAAATTCAAAGAATACGGCATTCAGGAGCTTTCAATGCTTGAAGAACTTCAGGATAATATTATTGAAAATGACAGCACCTCGCCTTTTTACGGGATTTATTTTGGCGATAAACTTGTAGCACGAATGAGTCTGTATCAAGTTAACGGCAAATCGAATCCCTATTTTGACAACCGCCAGGATTATTTGGAGCTGTGGAAGCTTGAGGTTCTTCCGGGCTACCAGAACAGGGGATACGGGAGAGCCTTGGTTGAATTTGCAAAATCATTCAAAATGCCGATCCGGACAAATCCGAGAATGAAATCAGCGGAATTTTGGAACAAAATGAACTTTAAAACTGTTAAGTATGATATGGCGCGGGACAAAGGGGAAAACCCGCTCATCTGGCATCCTGATATGGATCATGAAATGACACCGGGAGAGTCTGCATAGAAATAAAAACAACCGGCCTATTCTTACTATAGGGCCGGTTCATTTCAGGCGTTTCTTTACGTTTCTTGAGCCGCTTTTTTCATTCTTCCGTCTTCCTTCGAAACAACCATTTTTCTGGCCCGATCCATGATATCGATCAGTGCCTTGTAATCCTCTTCTGTCATCTCTAGCTGATTCCGCAATGTCTGATTTTCACTCCGCAAATCCTCAAGCTCTTTTTGCAGCGATTGGATTTGCTCCTTCAATTTTTCCCTTTCAAGCTGAAATTCTTGTGCAGACGGTGCTTCTTTGAATTGTTCGAGAAATTGAATGACATCCTGAATGGACAAATCTCGTTTTCCTTCTGACGATGCCGAGGCAGTCTGCTTCATGGAATTCGGCATATTGACCGAATGAACGCCGATTTGCTTCCTCAGTTCTTTCCTTTGCTTTTTTGCAAGCTCTATACCTGACTGGTATTGTTTTCTCACATACGAGTTCCACCTGAAACCACAGGCTGCCGCGGTTCTGGTCAGCGCCCTTCCAACCTCCTCAAAGGCTGAAAGCTGTGTTCCTCCCTCTCGAATATGACGAAGCACCACTTCTGCCAGCAGCAAATCCTCATCCTGAGTCCAAGCATCTTGTCTTGTAATGGTCAAATTCAATCTCCCTCCATGTCAGCTTATTTATCTCATACATATGCCGGTAATAGATTAGATAGACTATTTGCACTCACAAATTTTCCGCAAGCTGACAGGAAGAGAAAAAGAAAAAGCGCAGGGCTTTCACCCCGCGCTTTTCTTATTAGTTACTTTTTACATTTATGTCTTTGCCGTTGTATGATCCGCATGCTTTGCATACACGGTGAGACAACTTCATCTCTCCGCATGACGGACATTCTGTCATACCAGGTACATTAAGTTTGAAATGTGTACGGCGCAATCTTTTCTTCATTTTAGAAGTTCTTCTAAAAGGTACAGCCATTATTCCCACCTCCTTAAAGAGTTAAGATTCATCATCTTGTTTTAAGAGCTTTTCAAGGGCTGCAAGTCTCGGATCAACTTGATTCTTCTTGTCTTCTTCCGAAATGACTTGCCAATCCTTTCCTTCTTGAGGAGCAGCTCCTTTTTCTTGTTCAGATTCACAAAAGATTTGCATAGGGATTTCTAAAAGAATTTCTTCTTTCACGATCGGAGTTAAGTCGATAGTATCGTCCTCAACAATATGAACGTCATCATCTTCTATATCATCCGTGTGATGAAATATAAACAGTTCTTTTGTTGAAATTTCAAATGGATACGGGACATCAACGAGTGTTCTTGAGCA
Source organism: Bacillus sp. LJBS17 (assembly GCF_019334685.1). Taxonomy (NCBI): domain Bacteria; kingdom Bacillati; phylum Bacillota; class Bacilli; order Caryophanales; family Bacillaceae; genus Bacillus; species Bacillus sp. LJBS17. The sequence continues at coordinate 1,556,461 of NZ_CP079759.1, read as the reverse complement.
TGGCAAAATCATTTCGCCTGAAATTGTAAAATCAAACGAAACCTGTTTGGATTTGATATCCGCTCTGCCCTTCACCCGGACGGGAGAAATGCGGCGAATGTCAGAATTCAGCTTTGTCAGCTCATTTAACTCAACTGTTTCATCAAACTCAAAACTTTGTTTTGGCATTTGATGCAGCTGATAAATCGTCCATTTCATTTGTATCACCTCAGGAAAGCAACAAACATGATTATAGCTTTTAAGATTGTTTTTGTCAATATTTTTTCTTTACAGCATAATGCTGCCATTGAAGTATCGTTGACAGCGAAATATGCTATGCATACACTTAAAACAAAAATAAGGCGTAAGAGTTTTCATTTGCAAATGTACCATACGTTTTTAAACATAGCAAGAAAGGCGGAAAAAATATGAAAGCTGTCGGATTGGTGGTTGAATATAATCCCTTTCATAACGGTCACCTTTATCATGCCCAAACAGCAAAGCGGCAAACCGGATGTGACACGGCTATCGCGGTCATGAGCGGGCATTTTTTACAGCGCGGGGAACCGGCTGTTGTGTCAAAATGGGCCCGAACAAAAATGGCGCTGCAAAGCGGAGTTGATCTTGTCATTGAGCTGCCTTATCTTTATGCCGTGCAAAAAGCAGACATTTTTGCACGCGGCAGTGTTTCCATCCTGAACGAACTTGAATGTGAGGCGCTGTTTTTCGGGAGTGAAAATGGGGATATCAAGCCGTTTTTAGAAACAGCACAGCTTATTGATGAGCATAAACATATATTGAATGACCGAATTAAAGAAGAACTTAAAAAGGGGGCCAGTTACCCAGCAGCGGCGGCTAGCGCCTTCAGCTCCATTTTGCATACTGAAAGTGCACTTGACTTGTCAAAACCAAATAACATTTTGGGATACCAGTATGTGACCTCGATTCTAACCGGGGGATATCCTATGAAACCTTATACTACGGCACGGATCTCTTCGGACTATCATGATGCCGATCTCCCTGAAGGCGAAAACCACATCGCTAGCGCCACAAGCATCAGAAAAGCGATGACTGGCCAGAATCTCGAAGCCTGCCTTCGTTTTCTCCCTGCTGCCTCTGCACGTGAATTAGCAGCTTACCGCAAATCTTTCGGATTGTGGCATACACCTGAGAGCTACTTTTCTTACTTAAAATACAGCCTTTCAACTGTAACAGCACAGGAATTACAGCAAGTATACGAGGTGGAGGAAGGTTTAGAGCACAGAATTCTTCGTTCGATCAGAAAATCCAGCTCCTATCAGGAATTTATGGAACTGCTGAAAACAAAACGCTATACGTGGACAAGGCTCCAGCGGATGAATACACACATTTTAACCAGAACAAAAAAACAGGATATGCAAAAGCTGCTTGACAACGATAAGGCGCCGTATATCAGGCTTCTCGGCATGACGAAAAAAGGACAGGCTTATTTATCCGAAAAGAAAAAAGCACTGTCTGTTCCGCTTGTCAGCAAACTGTCCTCTTTCTCCCATCCAGCTCTCGATCTGGACGTAAAAGCAAGCAGGATTTACAGCCTGCCAATAGAAGAGCCGCTGAGAACTGAGTTTGACCTGCAGGAATACGGACATGCACCGATTCGATATGATGAAGATGAACAACACTTTTTAAATGTATAGAAAAAGCACCTGAGAATCAGGTGCTTTTCGCTTTCAGCTTATTCAAATAATCAATCGCATCCTGCATGGTATCAACAGGCACAATCTTCATATTCGAATCAATATCTTTTGCTGTTTTTACTGCGTTCTTATAATCGGAATTGCTGGCGCCGTTTTGATTTGGCGCGAAGAAAATGTCTTTTCCGGCTTTGTCTGCGGCGACGACTTTTTGATCAATGCCGCCGATCGGGCCTACTTTCCCATCAACATCAATGGTACCTGTTCCCGCAATATCGTAGCCTTTTGTTTCGTCTGGTTTTGTCAGCTGATTATAGATTTCAAGAGACATCATTAACCCTGCTGACGGGCCGCCAATATTTTCAATTTCAAAATCAATATCAGGCTCTACCTTCACGTTTCTGTCTGTATAAAGCGAAACTCCGATTCCTGCCCGATCCGGCTCATCAGGAAATTGTTTTAACGTAAGGGTGACACGCTTTTCTTTTTCTTCTCTTTCGATCTTTAACGTGACTTTATCTCCCGCTTTTTTGCTGCTGATATAATCAATCAGCTTTTCAGCAGACTGATAGTTTTTGCCGTCTGCGCTGATGATTTTATCACCGACTTCTATTTTCCCTTTTGCCGGCATGTTTTCTACAACAGAGCTTGCGTATATGCCGTTAAAGGAATAGCTGACTTTTTTTCCTGCCTTTTGATAGGCGGCTATAACCGCATTTTCTTGCGAGCTTTTCATCATTTGGAGCTGTCTTTTCATATACTCCTTATCTGACTCGCCTTCCTCCTTAATGCTCTCATCAGGAACAATTTCATAATAAGGGTGCATCTTTGCCCACACATATGTAAACGGATTAGCCGGTCCCACTTTAACAGTCATTAAGGACAGGCTTCCTTTTTCCGGGTAGCCTCCCTCCACTTTTATCAATGAAGCAAGCTCTGTCGCTTCTCCCGGTTTTGTAATATAGTATGGAAGTTTTATAAATGATAAAACGGCGATCAGTATGAGGATGACGAGCATCCAGCTAAAATGTTTTTTACGTAGCAAATTATGAGCCCTCCCAATTCTCTATTTCTTTTCTTATCTTGCTGATCATTCGGTTTGTCGCCTCTTCGCCTGCCGATATCATTTCTTCAATATTGGCAAACGAGCTTGAGCTGTATGTTTCAAGGGAAGGGCGAATCATGATATCTGCGGCAATTGTTTGATGCCGCACTAATTCATTTTGCAGTATATCCATACTTTGCATAATCACATCAAAAATATGCACTGCTGTTTCAGTTTTTCGAACCCTGGAAACATCCGAAGCGATGATAATATCAGCTCCCATGTCTTTCACAACAGAAACCGGAATTCGATCGACGACCGCGCCGTCTACAAGAAGGCGTCCGTCCAGCCGCTGCGGAATAAAGATACCCGGGATGCTGATGCTGGCCCTCACTGCATCTGACACTGATCCTTTTCGGAACACAACCTTTTCTCCCGTCTGTAAATCACACGCAACAATGCCCAGCGGGATTTGGAGCTCTTCAATCGGTTTTCCGAATGTATAAGCATGCACAAGCTGTCTGACGCGGTCACCTTTTAAAAAACCGAGCTTCGGCACCGTATAATCAGCATAAAGCCTTCGTTTAAAGGCTTTGGCTACTTTTTTCATCGTTGCCACGTCATGTCCGGCGGCATAAAAACTGCCCACCAAAGCGCCCATGCTGCTTCCTGCAATCATATCCACTTCAATTTGGTGCTTATGTAAACTGGAAAGCACACCGAGATGAGCGAGCCCTCTGGCCCCTCCCGATCCTAACGCTAACCCGATTTTAGGTTTGGCCAAAGCGTTAACCTCCTGCCTGAATTCCCTGTATACCGAATTCTATGGTCTAAACTGAACCCCTATGCTCGTATATTAGTACAAAGAATCAAGAGGACAGGTACTGCTTGGCCGTTTTACATCATACATTATTTTATCATGATATACATGTCATTGGGCATTTTTAGCATCGGGGAGGTAAGAATGAACTTGTCGAAGATTAATACACTTTTGATTGCCTCGTTTTTTCTTTTTTTAACAGCGACTGTCATCTCACATCCACAGGCCTCATTCGAAGCCTCTAAAACCGGGCTGTCTATGTGGTGGGAGGTTGTGTTTCCGTCATTGCTGCCATTTTTTATTCTGTCCGAACTCTTAATCGGCTTTGGCATTGTGCGGTTTGTCGGTGTTTTGCTTGAGCCTTTTATGCGGCCGATCTTTCGCGTGCCGGGTGTCGGCGGCTTCGTTCTTGCTATGGGAATGGCATCAGGAAACCCAGCGGGAGCAAAACTCACTGCCCGTCTGCGGCAGGAAAATCAGATTTCAAGAGTAGAGGCAGAACGGCTCGCGTCGTTTACCAATTCTTCAAACCCGCTCTTTATTTTCGGCGCTGTTGCCGTCGGTTTCTTTCAAAACGCGTCACTAGGCATTTTATTAGCTTCTGCACACTATTTGGGGAATCTTGCCGTCGGTTTAACAATGCGTTCCTATGGCCGCAAGGAAGAGCAGCAACTCAGAAGAAAGAAAACGATACCTTTCCCTTCAGTCAAAGATGCTTTACACGCTCTTCATACCGCCAGACTTGCAGAAAAACGGCCCTTGGGTAAAATTTTAGGCGACGCCGTTACGTCTTCTGTTCAAACGCTTCTTATGGTAGGCGGCTTTATTATTTTATTTTCTGTCTTCAATCGACTGTTGTCAGTGGTCCAGCTGACTGATGTTTTGTCTGTTTTCACAAAAGGAGCACTGACTTTGTTTCAGCTTCCGACTCAATTGGACATTCCGCTTTTATCAGGGATGTTTGAAATTACATTAGGCAGCAAGCTTGTCAGCGAGACAGATGTTTCTCTTCTGCAAAAAGCCATTATCGTCAGCTTTATTCTCGGGTTTAGCGGCTTTTCCGTACAAGCTCAGGTGGCAGGTATTTTATCGGAAACCGACATTAGATTTAAACCATTCTTTATCGCACGTTTGCTGCAGGGCGTTTATGCCGCTGTCTTCGTCATGCTTTTATGGAAACCTCTTTACACGGCATGGCATGATCCGTATCAGTATGTATTTAAATCTCTTAACAGCAGTGACATGCCAACTGCCTTTATAAACGGCTGGAATCTGCTTGTGCAGATCGGACCTGCTGTCACACTATGCGCGCTGTTTACGTACATTATCATTTTTTCTTACAGACTGACAAACGGAACAAAAAAAGGATGAGTCAAAACCCTCATCCTTGTCTGAATTTTTGCTGAAGCGCCAACTCTACTTCCGGCGGTACAAACTCTGATACCGAGCCGTTGTATCTTGCCACTTCTTTTACGATGCTTGAACTTAGAAACGAATATTGATTGTTTGTCATCATAAAAAACGTCTCAATAGATTCATCAAGCACCCGGTTTACTGATGTCCCCTGCATCTCGTATTCAAAATCAGATACAGCTCTCAAGCCTCTTAAAATCGCTTTCGCATTTTTTCTTTTTGCATAATCAATTAACAGGCCTTGCGATGTTTCAACTGTTATGTTCGGAATGTCTTTTGTGACTTCTCTCAGAAGCTCACACCGTTCTTCCACACTGAACAAAGGCTTTTTTGAAGAATTATTCAGCACACATACATACACTTGTTCAAAAATATGCGCCCCGCGTTTGATGATGTCCAGATGCCCGTAGGTCACAGGATCAAAACTGCCGGGACAGACAGCTATACTCGCCACCTCACTACCCCCTCTTTTTATAAATCGCCACACCTGTTAACCCATAAGTTTCTTTTCTTGTCATCACAAGTTCTCCTACGGTTTCGGGAAGCTCGACCTCTCTGTCATGCTCAGCGACGATAAAGCCGTCTTCTTCCAGCATTTGATATTCGTCAATCAGCGTTAAAAGTGCTTTCAGCTTTTGTTCCTTATACGGCGGATCGAGAAAAATTCCGCGAAAGCCGCTTTCTCTTTTAGCAGCAGCGTGCAAAGCACGTTCCGCATCATTGCGGTATACCTGTGCATGTTTTGTAAGCTCCAGCGTTTTCAAATTAGATTTTACCGTTTGAATCGCTTTAAAATCACGGTCAACGAATATACAATGCTCAAACCCGCGTGAAAGCGCTTCGATTCCAAGACCTCCGCTCCCTGCGAATAAGTCAAGTCCCCTGCCCCCGTCAAAATAAGGGCCGATCATATTGAAAATGGATTCCTTCACTTTGTCGGTTGTCGGTCTTGTTGATGTTCCGGGTACAGCCTTTAGTGAACGGCCTTTTTTTGATCCAGAAATTACTCTCATGTTCCACACCACTTTTTCTAAAAGCTATTTTGTATCTTTATTCGGCCGGACGCCGCTATGTACATAGAAAAAAAATCAATCCTATCTTAACATAAAGCATTCTTCCAAACAATGAACGCTAATCTTGATAAACAGGTGTATAGGCAGCATGATCCTTGTCCATACTATAAGCAACAGCATCTAGAGGATGTTGTTGCCAACCGCGGAGAAGACTTACGTTTCCCCATAAGTTCTTCCTCCGGTTTCTCCTCTCCCTTTGCCTTCTCCTTAACATATTAAGGAATAGAAGGACCCCGCAGATGCCTGCGGGGATTTTTTTATAGCTATATGCCGATTTTATAATCGTATTCTTTTGCCTTATCAAGCTTTGACTCGAATTCCAATTTTAAAAACGGTTTATAAGAAGGCTCCACTTTTTTCACAAATGAGTAAGACGCAATCTTGTCCATTGTTTTTTCAATTTGGTCCATATCACAGTACAGTACGACATATTTTAATCGTTTTGATACATAGTGCACATTCCCGAACTTCCTCAGCATTTTGCTCTGCTTTAGGGAGTGCAGATACACAACCATGCCCTGGCGCCTATTCTCCAATACAATCACCTGCCTGTTTTCTCTTATATGTAAAAGACGAGACGGCCAGTCTCGTCAGGACACTTTACATCCGCAGCTTCCGCCTGAACCGCAACCGCCTCCGCATGAAGACAAACCGTCAAAATAAGGGTTCCCAGTCGGAACTTTCACATGCTCCGAAACAGCTGTCCCAATCTCAACGCTGACCTCATCAAGAATGGACTGGAGCTCATTTTCAGCTCTCTTGAAGTCAGCCACCTTGTCGTTCAGGTCCAGCTCACGTTTGATCTCCCTCATTTTCCGGGATATTTCTCTATAGTCAGGATGATATTTGCCAAAACGCTGTACATCCTCATACTGCTCTTTTATTTTGATAAAAGAACGAATAATCCGACCTGCCTCTTCATCTTCCTGGAGACGCTTGTAACAATTGCGGTAGTTCTCAGCCGTCTCCGACTGCAGAATCATCTCGGCAAGCTGCTGAGCTTCACTTTGAAGCCGCACGGATTCCATCGTCGCATACATAACATGCACCTCCAGTTGTTAGTTTACCATGAAACCAGCCAATTGGAAAATGCTTAACCGCAGCCGCCAACAAAACCTTATGACCGCATGAAAAAAGACCCTTTTTCAGGGTCTTTTAATCTTTTGTCCGCATCGCTTGAAACATTTGCATCATCATTTGCGCCATTTGAATCCCGTTCGTAAACTGATTCACCCGATGCGGAATGGTTTTTTCATAAAAATTCATCATTTCAAGCTGAAAGGAGGACAGATCATCCGGTTTTCTTGAAAGCCTGCGGTACCATATCGGCTGTTCTCTGATGAATCGTTTCCGTTCTTCGTTTGCTAAAATATATTCCTGAACCTCTTTGCGCATATGAGCTCCCCTTTTTTAATCCTTTCGAAAAGAAAAAGGATGCTGTCCAGAACCTGGCTGAGAATGCTTCTGTCCGCTTCCGGAAAATGTATTAAGAAGGCTTTGCAACGATGAGATCGACTGGCTCATTTTATTGATTTGTTCGTTCATTTGATTGACATCCATCTTTTTCACCGCTGTCACCATTTTCGAGACAAAATCATTTTTTTGCGGTGTTTCAGGCACAGCTTCAGCAGCTGCTTCCGGTTCCCGATACGGATCCCAAATCGGGTCGCTCTCCCCGAAGAGGACCCAATTTTCATATACGTCCTGCCAGCTTCTTTGTTCTTTGCGCACTTCTTTTATCAGCTTGGGATGCTTTTTGACGAATTGTTTAAAGTCATTGATTGAATGATTGGCATGTTGATTCGCCACAATCCTCACCCCCTCCGAAAATCGTTACCTACTACAATGTATCGTTTTGTCGGGCATTGTGTTCGCCTATATTCATTCCCAAATGAATTTTTACCGATATCCCTATACACTGGTGAAAAAGCCTGACTGAAGGAATTGGAAACGGCCTTATCTGTAAGCTATCAGCACATTCATTCAGACCAGTTTGTATGGAAATAGAAAAAGCCGGGACCATTCGTCCGCGGCTTTCATTACCATCGCTTAATAAAATTTTGGGTGTAATATTTCCGGTCTACTCCGACACCAAGATGCGTATAATCTGAATTCAGAAGCGCTTTTCGATGGCCTTCGCTATTCAGCCAGCCTTCTACAGCAGCCGGACCGTCCACATAATTGTATGCGATATTTTCCCCCGCTTGCTGAAAGTCAACATGCCCTTCTTCTAAGCGGTCTTTCAGCGAGCCGTATTTTTTAGAGACATGGGAGAAATAATTATTTTCCTTCATATCCTCACTATGTCCAAATGCCACCTCCGCCGTTGGCTGATCCCACTCAAGCTTCGCAAGTCCATGTTTAAAGCGTATAACATTCGTCAAATCAAGGATTTGCTTTTCGCTCGTTGTTTGGATCTTTTTCCATTTCTCATCTGAAACGGCTTTCGGTTTAATTAATTCCCCGCGGTACACTACCTCATAAGGTCTTTGCTTTACAAAGGTTTGCGCATCAAACGCCCTGATGCTGGATAGCTTCCCCTCAAATTTGTCCATATACAGCTGGACATACATCTTTCCTACCTTTACAGTCGGTCTTGTATTGATATCTTCTTCAGAAAATTCAAACCGATAGGAATTTCCTTTATACTCTACATTCACAAATGGTGCCACCTGGGTGGTCTTGAATACTTCGCCAGTTGATTCTCCAATTTTGAAAGGCTTGGCGTTAATATCATTCCCAGCAGCGAATAATGTGACCACTTTATTGTTTAATACCCCGATCTGGATATATTGGTCCTTACCTTGATTGTATACCCACCAATCGTAATCATAAGCTGAAGGGTCAATGCGTTCAGGTTCCCCAAGCTTTTTCGTTACTTCATCGGCGGACTTGCCCATGAAGGACAATAATCCTGAGGTCGGCATATGTATTCGTTTGCCGCTTTGTGCTTCCTCATTTGACACCTGAGGCTCGCTGTCATTTGATTTCTTTTCAGGAACAGATCCATATTGAATAAACAGAACATAAGTTCCGCAAATAATCAAGAGGATAACCATTGCTCTCAATATATTTTTCAATCTATCACCCCCGTGGCGATTCACAATCTCTTGTTTACATCCCATTACAATACAGCCTATTTAACATGTCAAAGATTTATGTGTTAATGAAAAAAGCCTTCTTCTCTATTATCGCCTTCGGAAATATCCGATAAGGCGCTGCCGGCACGTTCATTCGTTTGCTCAGATAAAGAAAGATCACCAAGCGTGACAATTCCAGTCAGTTTTTTATTTTTTGTAACTGGTATTCTTCTGAGCTGATGCGATGCCATCAAATGAAGAACCTCATCGACTGAAGCATCTTCCTCCACACTGACAGGTTTTTCAGTCATCGCGTCAGTGATTTTTTGCGAGTTCGGTTTTTTGATGGCGATTCCTCTTAATACGAGATCGCGGTCGGTTACGATGCCGACCAATGTTTCCCCGTCCTCATCAACTACCGGAATCGCTCCTACATTTGCGTCCTTCATCTTTACTGCAGCTTCATATACATTATCTAATACCGTGCAATATTGCAAGTCGGCTGTCATCAGATCTTTTATTTTTGTCATCCGTTTAACCTCCTTTAGTCTAGTGCTATTGTCGTCAAAATTTAATTTTTGCATACTTTCAAAAGAAGAAGATTCATTGAAAGTTTAACGCTTTCATACTATGATTGTCAGGAAAGGTAATTTTTATAAGGAGGGGTCAGTGTTGAAGTTTACTGAAAGCGGACTTGAAGGGGTTAAGGCTGAGCTCAGCTGGCTAGACGACTTAATGGAAAGCAAAGGTCTTATCAGAGCGGGTCAATGGGATTACGAGAGAGTCACCTATGACAAGAAGTTTTCGACGATTGAGGGTACGTTTTACCTGCGGATACAAGGTATTGCGGCAGAAGGCGATGTCGGAAGCGGGCGCGCCGTGATTCAATTAATGTCCCCTCTCCTAGGAAAGCATTACTACCCTCATGGAGTAGAATATGGAGAAACGGAAGAGTTTCCCGTACAGGTTGTGACAAAAAGCAAGGCACTGATTCAGGACATAGCCAACATGTTAAAAACAGTTCAAATGTAACGAAAAGGTACAGCATATTTCGCTGTACCTTTTATGATATCGTCTGCTGAATATACGGCGGCTCCTCCTGCCCGTCCTTTTCCCTTTCTTTCTTCACCCATTGGAAAAAAATAATGGCCAAAAAAGTACCGTACACAATTTCCTGAATGATTTTCATCATGACTGCTCCGAGCTGCTGATCCTCTAACAAAGGCAGTGTATTCAACATCTCTGGCCCTGTTAATGGGACCTGCCCCATCATATCCGCTGGCACGCAAAGCCTCATTGCCTCAGCCCATAAAGCCGGATCTGTATAGGTGGCGTATAACGGTGCACCGCTGAACATGATCAAGGCGCAAGCAGGTGTGAGCAGCATACCGTCCGCCATAATATAACCCAGCTTCATCAAGCCGCTGAGCTGCCGTAGACGCTCAACCTTATGAACAAGCGGCCACCACATGAAGAACGCAAGCACAAAGATAAGCCAAGTGATTAATGTATGGTAAAACGGATCCGTTTTGACAGTATCAAATATAAGCGGTACATGATATAAAGAAAAAATGCCGTTAAACAAAAGCAAAGCAATTAAAGGCGTCGTAAAAAAGGAAAAAAACGGTTTGATTGAAGGCCTGAAAATGATTTTTTCCCAGAGCCATGCAGGAATTCCCGCGATTAACAGCGGCGGGACAACCAAATACAGGACGGCCATCTGCACCATATGTGCGCTGAACATAATATGTCCGAGCAGATCAACCGGGCTTCCCTCGGCTGCATATAAAAACAGCATCGCCGACAGAAAGCATACCATCTCTTTACCAGTTATTCGATTTGGCTTTGAAGACATTCGCCTGTAAAAATAGAGATAAAGCGCCGTAATGCCTAACAGGATACAAAAAAGATAAGGGCTCCACATCGCGCGAAACCCAAATATCTCCAACTGATTCATTTCTTCACCTCCGGCGGCTGTTCAAATTACCACCATATAATTGTCACAAACGCAAGCACAGTGATAAACGCGACAAACACCCCTGAATACAAAAACAGTGCCGGCGCCTCATGCCCTTTCTGATTCATATGCATGAAATAATACAGCTGAAAAATGACTTGAATTGCAGCTAGCAAAATAATGAAAGGAATCGTAAACCAGCTGCCGACACCGTCCGTGGCCACAGTCAGAAATGCAACAATCGTAAGACCGATCATTAAACCAAAAGACAGGACTTGATATTTCATCTCTCGGGCATGCTTTTTTTTCTTAAATTCAAGGTCGCTATTGATATGCCCTCTGCTTTTTTTATCGACCATGTTTATCCCACCATCCCCATTAAATATACAACGGTAAAGATGAAGACCCACACGACATCAATAAAGTGCCAATAAAGGCTGGCAACGTAAAACTTAGGCGCCGTATACAGATTCAGCCCTCTCTTGGCATTGCGGATCATAAGCGTGCTGATCCACATAAGCCCAAATGCCACGTGGGCGCCGTGTGTACCGACAAGCGTGTAAAACGCAGAACCAAGGGCAGAGCTTGTGATGGTAAAGCCAAATTCATGGGTGTAATGCTTGAACTCATAGATTTCCAGTCCTAAAAAGCCCGCCCCCAATAAAATCGTAATTCCCAGCCAAAGCTGCATCTTGCCGAAGGAAAAGTTCTTCATGTGGTACATCGCGTACACACTCGTTAAACTGCTCGTTAATAGAAGCATTGTGGCAATGAATACAAGTGTCACATCGAACATTTCCGTCGTAGGCGGATCACCGGCATTTGAATTCCGGAGCGCAAGAAACGTGGCGAAGAGAGACGCAAACAGAACAGTCTCTCCGCCAAGAAAAAGCCAAAAGCCTAAAAATTTATTTTTCCCTTCCAGTGTTACTTTTTCAGGAGAAGCTGGAAAGGTTTCTGCGGTGAATTTTTCTTGAACTTGCATTATGCCTTCACCCCTTTATCATCGTTCGGCAGTTCCTCTTTATGAATATGATAGCCGTGATCATCAATTACTGAACGAAGCAGCATCGTAATAAATGTGATGCCGAGCCCGATAAAGATCACCGGCAGGCCCCAAGCGTAATCACTTCTGTACAGCAGCCCGAACGCTGCGACAAAAAGGCCGAAGGAAATGACGAGCGGCAGGATCGAGCCGTTTGGCATATGAATATCATCAACCGGTTCCGCCGGCGTCATTGATTTGTGCCCTGCCTGCTTCTCAATCCAAAACGGATCAAGTCCTCTGACAAAAGGAAGCTGTTTAAAGTTATACTCCGGCGGCGGTGAAGAAACGGTCCATTCCAGCGTACGTCCGTCATGCCATGGATCAGCACCTACATATTCACCTTTTACCGATGTCCATATGACATTGACCAGCAGAAGAATAACAGCTGCCGCCATAAAAAACGCCCCGATTGTACTGATCAAGTTGCCGGTTTCCAGACCCTGTCCTGGCAAAAACGTATAAACCCGGCGCGGCATCCCCATTAAGCCGACAAAATGCTGAATGAAAAACGTGAGGTGAAAGCCGATAAAAAACAATACAAATGAAATTTTCCCCATCGTTTCATGCAGAATTTTACCGAACATTTTCGGCCACCAGAAATGAACACCGGCTAAAAGGCCGAATACAACACCGCCAATAATGACGTAGTGGAAGTGCGCAACCACAAAATACGTATCATGGAACTGATAATCAGCAGCTGCTGCTGCCAGCATGACTCCCGTCACACCGCCGAGCACAAAGGATGGGATAAATGAGACAGCATACAGCATAGCGGTTGTATACTTCACATTTCCTCCCCAAATCGTCAACAGCCAGTTAAAAATCTTAATCCCGGTCGGAATCGCGATAGCCATTGTTGCAACCGCAAAAATCGCATTTGCAATCGGGCCGAGACCAGTCGTGAACATGTGGTGCACCCAAACCATAAAGCCCAGAAAGCCGATGAGCACGATTGCAAAAACCATTGAAGAATAGCCAAACAAACGCTTTCTGGCGAACACAGGGATGACCTCAGAAAAAATACCGAATGCAGGCAAAATTAGGATATAAACCTCCGGGTGGCCGAAGATCCAAAATAAATGTTCCCAAATGACCGTATTTCCGCCAAGCTCCGGATTAAAGAAATTGGTTCCGAACAGCCGATCCAGCATCATGAGAGCCAATCCAACCGTAAGCGGCGGAAATGCGAACAAAATCAATGCCGAGGCCACAAATGTCGTCCATGTAAACAAAGGCAGCCTCATATACGTCATGCCCGGAGCCCTCATGTTGATAATCGTAGCCAAAAAGTTAATCCCGGCTATCAGCGTCCCGAGCCCCGATATTTGGAGTCCGAGGACGAAAAAGTCTATGCCGTGCCCTTTAGAATGAAGCGAAAGTGAGGCATATGACGTCCAGCCCGCATCTGGCGCTCCGCCCAAAAACCAGCTTAGATTTAAGAAAATGCCCCCGAAAAAGAAGAGCCAAAAACCAAGCGCGTTTAAAAATGGAAACGAAACGTCCCGAGCCCCGATCTGCAAAGGCACAACCGCATTCATCAAGGCAAATAAGAGCGGCATCGCAGCCAGAAAGATCATCGTCGTTCCGTGCATAGTCATTACTTCATTGTACGCTTGAGCACTGAGAAACGCATTTTCCGGCTTTGCAAGCTGAATTCTGATAAACATCGCTTCAATTCCCCCGACAAGAAAGAAGAATCCCCCTGCCACTAAATAAAGAATCGCGATTTTTTTATGGTCCACCGTCGTCAAATAATCCCAAAGCATAGATCCGCGCGTCCGCTTTTCTGTAAGCGCATTCAACATATGTGACCTCCCCCAATATCTCCCTTTCTTCCCTACTTGCTTTCCGCTTTTAAGCCTTTTAAGTATTCATAAAGCGCATCTGTTTCGCTGTCTGAGAGCTTTGGATATGTGCCTGTCATTTTGTTCCCCGGCTTTATGCTGTCAGGGTCCTTCAGCCAAGCCTTCACATTTTCTTTGTTGGCCTCTTTCACCCCTGCCACTTTTGTCCTTTCACCGAAGGTCGCCAGGTTGGGTGCCGTTCTAGCGGCTTCTGCACGCTTATCATTCGGCTCTACCGCATGGCAGCTCAGGCAGTTTTTCTCTTTAAACAGTTCTTCACCCTGCTTAGCCAAATCGCTCTCTGCTGTAGATTTATAGTTTTTCATTTCTTTTGTCCAGCCCTGAAATTCCTTTGCAGACATTGTCTTCACCTTAAAATCCATCAGGGCATGTGAAGGGCCGCAAAGCTCTGCACACTTCCCAAAAAACATATCTCCTGCCTCTTTGCTTCGTTTTGAATCAAATGTCAGGAAGAACTTATTTTCATTATCCGTATTCGTATCAAGTTTTCCTCCAACTGAAGGAATCCAGAAGGAATGTTTTACATCAGAGGCTTTTAAATTAAAATATACACGCTGATCTGTCGGTACAATCAGCTCCTGGCTTGTGATAATGCCGTAATCAGGGTACTCAAACTCCCACCAGTATAAATTTGCCCTAACATTGACTACAAGAGCATCCTCAGCTTTGCGGCCTTTCTTATCCATTGGTGATGTGTCCGCTAGCTCCAGCGTATATAATACAACAGGAATCACAAGAATAATGAGCAGCAAAATCGGGATCACGGTCCATGTGATTTCTAAAAATTTATTCCCCTCTACCTGTTTCGGTATCGTGTTCTCACCGACCCGTGATCTTCTGAATCTCACAATCACATAAAAGAAGATAACAGATACTACTGCAACAACAACCACCATAATCAATGTGCTGAGCACTGTCAGGTCATACTGTTTATCAGCCACCTCGCCAGCAGGCTTGAGCGTGGATAAAAAAGGTTTTCCACATCCGCTTAATAGAAGCGGCACTAAGGCTAATAATAAAATAAGACGCCAATGCTTTACCATTTCACCCAACCCCTTTTCTGGTCAATACAAAGGCGGAAAGCGGATCGAAATCTATCGCCATCCAACCTATCACCAATAAAGCACTTACATTTCCTCTTCTCTTAAATTATGAGTTTTTTTACTCAAAATGCCATCTATGTATAAAAGTAAAGCCGCCTGATTAAACAAGAGGTCAAGGCGGCATTTACTAGTTGTCATCGTTTATTTTGAAGCGATAAAACAAGCATCATATCTATTTTTTAGAAAAGCGTCAAGACAACCATGGCAACGAAATAGATTGTCATGTAGTTGAGCGAGTAAACGAACATCTGCGTTGCCCACTTCATGATATTCTTGGAGCGGAATCCCATTAAGCCAAGAATCAGCCAGCCGATATTTAACAGCAAGCCGAGAATGACAATCGGAAGACCCAGGCTACCAAGGAAAAACGGAAGCGGCATCAGGCACGCAACCCACACAATAATTTGTCTTTTTGTCACTTCAAAACCATATACGACAGGAAGCATCGGAATATTTGCAGCTCTGTAATCCTCAGTTTTCTTGATAGCCAATGCTAAGAAGTGAGGAATCTGCCAAATAAATAAAATCATGAATAACACCCATGCTACGACACCGATATTCCCTTCCACTGCCGTCCATCCAATAAGCGGCGGCACTGCACCGGAAACGCTTCCTACTACTGTGTTAATCGTATAGCGGCGTTTCGTCCACATTGTGTACAATACAACATACGTAAAGACTCCGATAAAACCGATAACAGCAGCCATGACAGTTGTCATCAGCAGCATGATCAATCCTAAAGCAACCAGCAAAATTCCAGACCATAACGCCTGACTCGGCTGAATTTTACCCGTAACCGTCGGTCTTACTTTCGTACGCTCCATAAGATGGTCAATGTCCCGGTCATACCAGTTATTGATCGCACAGGAGCCCGCAATAATCAGTGAAGACCCGATTAACGTAAGAAGAACGGTGTTTATATTGCCTAAAAAACTTAAACCGGAAATATGCAGTGCAAGCCACATTCCAGTGAAAGTCGTGATGAGGTTAGAATTGACGATCCCTATTTTAATAAGGGACAGAAAATCTTTCCATGCCGTTGTTTCTTCAATTTGTCCGTCTATAGCTGTATCATTTAAGATTCTGGAGTTAGCCATAACGTAAACCTCCCTTACAAACCTAACGCAGGAGAATAAAATAACCTGCAACTCTATCATACAAGATAACATCTTGTAAAAAAACATCCTATTAAATATTAAACGACAAACAGGAATTTATTTGTGAACTTTTTATGAATTTTACCAAAGATGAAGGCAATCTCCAAATCGGCATTACGTTTACCTTATTTCTATCAGACCCGGCATGAATAATCAAGTGTACATTTTCCAGAAGCCGTCATTCTATTATATTTTTGTGAACAAAAGGCTCTGGGAATTGCCACAAAACACATATTCGCTTACACTTGGAACGTATATAAAATTGCAGCAGTATGTTGAGAAGGTGAATATTGTATGAATAAAGCATTAAAAGCTCTCGGTGTTCTGACGACATTTGTCATGCTAATTGTTTTAATCGGGGGTGCCCTCGTTACAAAAACAGGTTCCGGCCAAGGATGCGGCAGACAGTGGCCGCTGTGTCACGGCCGTTTTTTCCCTGAACTGAATCCGGCTTCAATTATTGAATGGAGCCACCGATTCGCAAGCGGAATCTCTATTGTCCTTGTGCTAAGCCTTGCGTTTTGGTCATGGAGAAAAATCACGCCGATTTTCCGTGAAACAACGTTTCTCGCGATCATGTCAATTATCTTTTTATTTCTTCAGGCATTGCTTGGCGCATTGGCTGTCGTATTCGGTTCGAACGCGCTGATTATGGCGCTTCACTTCGGCATCTCATTAATTTCTTTTGCTTCAGTGCTTATTTTGACATTGCTCATATTTGAAGCTGATAAATCAGTCAGAACACTGGTTAAGCCGCTTCAAATCGGCAAAAAGATGCAATTTCACATGATAGGAATTTTAATATATTCCTATATCGTTGTGTATACAGGCGCATATGTAAGACACACTGAATCAAGTCTGGCATGTCCTGATGTGCCGCTGTGCAGCCCGCTGAACAATGGACTTCCGACCCAATTCCATGAATGGGTGCAAATGGGCCACAGAGCAGCAGCCTTACTGTTATTTGTATGGATTATTGTTGCCGCTGTTCATGCTATTATCTCCTATAAAGATCAAAAACAGATCTTTTGGGGATGGATCTCATGTCTTATTTTCATTACATTACAGGCACTGTCCGGGATTATGATCGTATACTCTGAACTGGCTCTGGGCTTTGCACTTGCCCACTCGTTCTTTATTGCCTGTCTGTTTGGCGTTCTATGCTACTTCTTATTATTGATTGCTCGTTTCCGTTACGAATCCAGGCAATCATAAGGACTCAAGACCAAAGCCTTAGGCGGCTTTGGTCTTTTTTCATGTCTTGTTTTGGCGCTTTATTGTTTCAATGGCCAGCCTTCGCTGAACTTGATGATCAGTGAGCGGCTCACTTCGGCCTGTCCCCTTTCTCATCGTGATTATAGAAATTTCATATGCATCTATAGTCCGCGAACATAAGTATTAAAGCCTTTTGGCCATTGGAAAATCAGATAGTGCTTAAAGAAATATGCATGGACTACTACAAAGCATCTAAAAAATTGGTGGTATATAAGCCTCTTTTTATTTTGGGCTTGTGACAGTACTCTATAATCTCTGAAGTCCCCTTATATCTCTTCTAACCATCTGTTTCACTCCACATTTTCTATATAAAAAACAAGAGTGTATATCAAATGATATACACTCTTTGTTTTTTATGCTTTTTCAATTTCAAGGAGCAGATCTCCCGTTTGGATCGGCTCACCATTTTTCACATGAACCTGCTTGATTGTTCCTGAGAAAGGCGCCTGAACCGTTGTTTCCATTTTCATCGCTTCATTAATCATCAAATGATCACCTTTATTGACTTTTGTGCCTGCTTCAGCCAATACCTTAATAACTGTTCCAGGCATGGAAGCTGCGATGTGGCTTGGATTTGTCCGGTCTGCTTTCAGCCTTTCCTGAACGGAAGACTTAATGCTTTCATCTTTAATGACTACTTCACGCGGCTGCCCGTTGAGTTCGAAATAAACGACGCGGGTGGCATCAGGCTGAGGCTCACCGATTGAAATCAGCTTAACGATCAGCGTTTTGCCGCGCTCAATTTCAACTTCTATCTCTTCACCTAATGTCATACCGTAGAAGAATGTCGGTGTATCTAATACCGAGATGTCTCCATAGCTTTCTGTCGTTTTCACATAATCAGTGAAGACTTTAGGATAAAGGGCATATGCCACAGCATCCTGATCTGAAATTTCCAAGTTATGCTGCTCTTTAAATTCCTGTTTGATCGCTTCAAATGACACCGGCTCAAGCAGTTCGCCCGGTCTGACTGTAATCGGCTCCTGCCCTTTTAAGATCAGCTTTTGCAGTTTTTCTGGGAATCCACCATGAGGCTGGCCGATATTTCCTTTAAAAAGCTCCACGACAGAATCAGGGAAATCTAAAGATTCACCTTTTTCGTAAACGTCTTTTTCAGTCAGATTGTTTTGCACCATGTAGAGTGCCATATCTCCGACTACTTTTGAGGAAGGCGTTACCTTGACGATGTCACCGAACATATCGTTCACGCGTCTGTACATTTCCTTGACTTCGTTCCAGCGGTCGCCAAGGCCTACTCCCTTGGCTTGCTGCTGCAGGTTGCTGTATTGGCCCCCTGGCATTTCGTGTTCATAAATTTCAGTATGCGGAGACTTCATTCCGCTTTCAAATTCACTATAATATTTACGCACCGACTCCCAATATTGGGACAGCAATTCAACGCCTTGGACATTCATTTCCGGACGGCGGTCGTTGCCTTCCATCGCATGATAAAATCCGCTCGCGCTAGGCTGTGACGTTAATCCCGCCATTGAGCTGACCGCCACGTCTATGATATCAACGCCGGCTTCAACAGCTTTCGCATACATATAAATACCGTTTCCGCTCGTATCATGCGTATGAAGGTGAACCGGAATGTCGATCGTTTCTTTCAACGCAGAAACGAGCTCATATGCAGCCTGCGGTTTTAACAGCCCTGCCATATCTTTAATCCCGAGAATATGGGCTCCGGCCGCCTCAAGCTCCTTCGCCATCGATGTATAATATGCAAGGTCGTACTTCGTCCGGTTCTTGTCAAGGATATCTCCCGTATAACAAATCGCAGCTTCTGCCACTTTGCCGGTATCCCTAACAGCATCAATGGCTAACGTCATCCCTTTTACCCAGTTTAAGCTGTCGAAAATACGAAACACATCAATACCGGATTGAGCTGATTGCTTCACAAATTCTTTAATCACATTGTCCGGATAATTCGTATAGCCGACCGCATTTGATGAGCGTAGCAGCATCTGGAATAAGGTATTCGGCACTTCTTTGCGAAGATCTTCCAAACGCTTCCACGGATCTTCTTTCAGGAATCGGTAGGCTACATCGAAGGTCGCGCCTCCCCACATTTCCATACTGAATAGTTCAGGCCATAACGCAGCCGTCGGATTTGCGATTTTTTTCAAATCATGCGATCTGATTCTAGTTGCCAATAACGATTGGTGGGCATCCCTGAATGTCGTATCAGTTAAAAGGACAGATTTCTGCTCCTTAACCCAATTTGCAAGCCCTTCTGCGCCTTTTTCATCGAGAATTTGCTTTGTTCCTTTGGCAGGCTGCTGATCAACGTCTACTTTTACGCTTAACGGTTTGTCAAACGCCGGTTTTTCTTTTTTCCCGATTCCGGGGAAACCGTTTACTGTCACATTGCCGATGTAAGTGAGCATTTTCGTTCCGCGGTCTTTTTGTTTAGGGAAATTAAATAATTCAGGCGTTGTATCAATGAAAGATGTATCATATTGCCCTGTCAGGAACTTCTCATGTTTTGCAACGTTCTCAAGGAATGGAATGTTCGTTTTTATGCCTCTGATTCTAAACTCCTGAAGGTTTCGCACCATTTTGGCAGCTGCCTGTTCAAACGTTAAAGCCCAAGTTGAAAGCTTAACGAGAAGTGAATCATAGTAAGGTGTGATCACGGCGCCCTGGAAGCTGTTTCCGGTATCAAGACGGACACCAAAACCGCCGCCTGAGCGGTAAGCCATGATTTTTCCTGTATCAGGCATGAAATCATTTTGCGGATCCTCAGTCGTAACCCGTGACTGAATGGCATAGCCGATTGTAAAAATGTCCTTTTGCTCAGGAATATTTACTTTTTTGCTGTGAAGGCTGTGCCCTTGGGCAACAAGGATCTGAGTTTGAACAATATCGACACCAGTAATCATTTCTGTTATCGTGTGTTCAACTTGTACGCGAGGGTTTACTTCAATAAAGTAGAACTCGTTGTTTGCAACAAGGAATTCGACCGTCCCCGCATTTATATAGTTTACATTTTTGGCAAGCGCAACTGCCGCCTCACAAATTTGGTCCCTTAATTCAGGTGACAGCGAGACACTCGGCGCCACTTCAATGACTTTTTGATGGCGTCTTTGAACGGAGCAATCCCTCTCAAAAAGATGGACGACATTTCCCTGCTTGTCTCCAATGACCTGAACCTCAATATGTTTCGGATTCTCAATTAATTTTTCTACATAAACTTCATCATTGCCAAAGGCTGCTTTCGCCTCTGATTTAGCACGCTCATATGCTTCTTTAACTTCACTTTCAGATCTGACAATCCGCATACCGCGGCCGCCGCCGCCAAGCGAGGCTTTAATGATGATCGGATAACCGTTAGCTTGTCCAAATTGTTCGACGGCTTCAAGCGTTTCGGCAGGACCGTCGCTTCCCGGAATCACGGGGATTCCCGCTTTTTCTGCCTGCTCACGCGCTTTTACCTTGTCACCAAACATATCGAGATGCTCGGATTTTGGACCAATGAATACGATGCCTTCTTCTTCACATCGTCTCGCAAAATGAATATTTTCAGATAAGAAACCGTATCCCGGATGAATTGCATCGACTTTGTTTCTTTTCGCAATATCAATGATACCTTCAATATCCAGGTAAGCATCAATCGGTTTTTTCCCTTCACCGACCAAGTATGCTTCATCCGCTTTGTACCGATGGTAGGAACCGGAATCTTCTTTTGAATAGACCGCAACTGTTCGAATATTCAACTCGGTACACGCCCGGAATATTCGGATTGCAATTTCTCCCCTGTTTGCTACTAATACTTTTTGTATCGATTGCTGAGACAAACTTTTCTCCCCCTTACCCGAATGGAATATAATCTATCATAGCGGAATATCCTTCCCCTGTACACACTTGTTTTTTACAGATAAACAGTTTTTTTGAGCTGTTTCTTTTTCATTCCCTTCGGCGCCAAGGGCTCTTTCTTTTTCTTATTCTCTGAATATTTCACAAACATGCTGATATTCGCTAATATCCCCATACTCCCCAGCAGCAGCACCAAAGAAGAGCCCCCGTAACTGATAAATGGCAGCGTAACCCCTGTAATCGGAATTAATCCGCTGACACCGCCAAGGTTAATAAACGACTGGATGGCAATCATGCTTGAAATGCCGATCGCCAGAAGACTTCCAAACGGGTCCTCACATTTTCTGGCAATATAAAAACCTTTTATGACGACAAAACCCAATAAGAAAATCACAAACAATACCCCAAAAATGCCGAGCTCTTCAGCAATGACAGCCATAATAAAGTCAGTGTGTGATTCAGGCAGATATCCGTATTTTTGGATACTTTCACCAAGCCCCAGGCCGAAAATGCCGCCTGAGCTGATCGCATAATAAGAATTGATCACTTGCAAACCTGATGAATTTGCATACTTAAATGGGTCTTCAAGACTCTCAAAACGCGCCAAACGGCCTTTAGTTAAAATTTGATCCTGATTTAAATAGAGAATCGGGCTGACTAAAATGAAAACAATTCCGCCGAGCAAAAGCAGCCTCACCAGCGTCTTTCCGCTGAATCCGGAGCACAAGATCATGCACGTCGCAATTAACCCTATAATCATGGCTGTACCGAAATCTGGCTGCATGGCAATTAACCCGCAAATTATAAGCGTCATGACTACCGGAGGGGCTACTCCCGTTAACAGATGGTCGATATAACTTTGTTTTTTTGCATATACGGCTGCAAGGTATAAAATCACGACCAGTTTCACAAACTCCCCAGGCTGAATACTCATTCCGCCGATTTTAAACCAGCTCTGCGCGTTTCCGGCAACATGCCCGAAAACAAACAGTGAGATAAGCGCAAGAACAGATACAAGCAGTATCCCCTTCTGAAACTTTTGATGGGCCAGTGCCTTGTAAGGAAACAACGCCATGAGAATAAATAGAGCGCCACCCGCAATTAAAGCAAACAGCTGCCGCATGAAGAAAAAATTACTGCTTACTCCATACCGGGAGACAGCTGTAATCATGCTTGAGCTGTATACCAT
The DNA here is from genome assembly GCF_019334685.1 of Bacillus sp. LJBS17. Lineage (NCBI taxonomy): Bacteria > Bacillati > Bacillota > Bacilli > Caryophanales > Bacillaceae > Bacillus > Bacillus sp. LJBS17. The sequence continues at coordinate 1,533,965 of NZ_CP079759.1, read as the reverse complement.
CACTAAACCGAATCCGCATAATAAAACGATTGCGAATATCAGTGAGTAATCATAAGATTTTAGCATTTTTTTTAACATAACATCCTCTTCCCTGCTTCTAACTTCCATTATCTATGGTTTTTATGTATTTATCTTTTTTATTTTACTACAATTTATCAAACGAGACGAAGAATCTCTATACGATTCGGAAGGAATGTGTAAAAAAAGACCGTCTTTTATGAGATGAGAGAAAAATAGCGGTTATAAAAAAACCCAAACTGTTAATAAGTTTGAGTTTTATCATTTATTTAGCTGTAAACGCGTCATGTAAAGCAGACAATTCGCGTTCCAATGTGTATAAAAGGTCTTTACCGTCTTTTTCATCAACCAATCCCAGGCGGACAGCAAAATCGATTTCCCTCGAAAGCCCGAACATTTGAGTATCTAAAACCTCTTCATATAGAGGACATTGAGGCATCGTTAAGTTATCCATTTGTACTCGGATCAGCTTCAAAATCTTCTCAGCGTCCACTTTTAAGAGTTCAAAAGCTTTTTGCCGATGGTCAACTATCATCTCTGAAGCCAAAAGTATCCCTCCGTTCCCCAGGCGAGTACCTAATTCTTCTATTTATCATAAAGGGTATCAACAGAAAATGCAAGAGGATTTAAGCATATGACATAAATTAAAAAATACTCAGCCTGTACATCTCAGACATTATTTCCAAAAGCTTTACACCTGCAATGCTGTTCCCTTTTTCGTCTAATGCGGGGCCGAATATGCCGATCCCGAAATCGTAAGGCGAAATGCCCATAATCCCGCCGGATACGCCGCTTTTCGCAGGAATTCCGACCTTAATTGCGAATTCCCCGCTTGCATTGTACATTCCGCACGTCACCATAAACGTTTTGCAAATTCTAGCGACATCTTTTGAGATGACTTGCTCCCCAGTCTCTGGATGTCTGCCGTTCAATGCAAATACAGATCCGATTTTCGCTAAATCCAAGCTGTTCATCTCAATCGCGCATTGCTTCGTGTATAAATCCATTACTGCTTCTACATCATCTTCAAAAATGCCGTACTGCTTCATATAATAACACATCGCCCGATTAATCATTGAAGTGCTGTATTCAGATTCAGCCACTTCCCGGCAGTATGTAATCTCTTGGTTGTTTGTCAGCCTTCTGATAAAAGAAAGCAAATAATCAAGTCTCTCTTTCACCGTTCTTCCTCTTATCAGACTTGTCACTACCAATGCCCCGGCATTAATCATAGGGTTTAACGGCTTGCTCGGATTCACCGTTTCGAGCTTGATAATTGAATTAAACGGATCACCGGTCGGCTCCTGTCCAACATAACTGAAGACCTTATCTTTGCCGTATTCCATTAACACCAAAGCAAGGGAAAGGACTTTCGATATACTTTGAAGCGTAAATGTTTTTTCTACGTCACCTGCTGACAGACAAACATTATTGGAATAATAAATCGCCACTGACAGGTCGTGTTTATCAGCTTTTGCCAAGGCGGGAATATAGCTGGCTACCTCCCCCTTGTCCGTTACTTTTTTCGCCTTTTTCACTAAGGCTTCAAGCTCATCATTATGCCGGCATACCATGCAAACACCCTCGTTCCCTCAGCATTTCAATACACATAATTTGTACACAAAGTGACAATTCATGCGAAAACTTTTATAATTTTGAGAGAAGGGGGTCATATCATGAGCGTTATCCAAGTAAAAGGCAATGTTACATATCCAATTACCATTGATCCAAGCGTATGGATTTTTGATGATCGCAAATTTTCGTTTGACCGCAAAGGGGACAGTCAAGACACATATTTACAATCAGCCGGGGATGAATCAGACCTTGATCCGGAACGCGTCATCAGAGAGGGGCGAATCGCGCCGCCTACATTAAAGACGGAAAAGCAATATGAGAAGCAAAAACTGATGAACGGCAGTTTCGCAATGAGACTTGGGACTGTCCTGAAAAATGCTGAGCCGAACAGCTCTGCGACACAATGTGTATTTGTCACAAGTTCGGGAAAGGCCGCCGTTTCTCTGGAAACTGCTCTGAACAGTATTGTCCATTTCAGTGAGGCAGGCAAGCCGATTCAAGAAGGCGGCCCCGTGCATATTTACTTTGAAGACCCGGTCCATCACAAACAGCCGATTACCGATGTAAAAGAGATCGAAATCATTTAATGTTACAGCAAATCAGCTGCGAGCTGGGCGAGACCTGATCTCTCACCTTTTAACAGCTTCACGCTGCCTGAGATGGGTTGTCCTTTAAACCGCTCAACCACATAGGCCAAACCATTATTCAGACTGTCTAAATATGGGTGATCAATTTGTTCAGGGTCACCCATTAAGACAATTTTACTGCCTTCACCGACTCTCGTCAGCAAAGTTTTCACCTCATGCCTGGTCAAATTTTGCGCTTCATCAATGATAATAAATTGATCTGGAATGCTTCTCCCTCTGATATAAGTCAGCGCCTCTACCTGAATTGAGCCAATTCCCGCCAAAATAGCATCAAGCTCCCCTGGTTTTTTCGCATTAAACAGAAACTCTAAGTTGTCAAAAATCGGCTGCATCCAAGGCTTTAGCTTTTCCTCTTTTTCGCCTGGCAAATATCCGATGTCCTTGCCAACAGGAACAATCGGCCTTGCGACGACCAGCTTTTTGTATATTCCCAAGTCTTCTGTCTGTAATAGCCCTGCCGCCAAAGCTAAGAGCGTTTTGCCGGTTCCAGCTTTTCCGATCAGGGTGACAAGCGGAATATCTTCCCGCAGCAAAAGCTCTAATGCCATTGTCTGCTGTACATTTTTGGGCCTGATTCCCCATATATGTTCATCATCAAATACGAGTCTTTTTAATACCGTTCCGGTTTTGTCTGCAATTCCGACTGCCGAGGAGGATCCTCCTAGCTCATCCTTCATTAAAGCAAACTGATTCGGATAAAACGCATGCTGTTTCACATCGTTTACTGAAATTTGATTTTTCCCGTAAAAAGAGCTGAACAGCTGCTGGCTGATATATAAATCCTTATAGCCGCTGTACATTTCATCATTGTCCACAACCCGGTCATTCAAGAAATCTTCAGCAAGCAGTCCGATTGCGTCGGCTTTAACCCTGACCAGTACATCCTTACTGACGAGGATAACCGGCCTGCCATTTTCCTTGGTTTCTTCCTCGAGGCTCAAGTTTTTCGCAACGGCTAATATGCGATTATCGTTCGTCTTTTCAATAAAGATCTCTTGCAGCTGGTGAAACGAACGATGATTCAGTTCAATTCTCAGTGTGCCGCCGGTGTCAAGCGGTACATGCTCATGCAGCCTGCCCTTTTGTCTTAGCGCATCGATTAGCTTAGATACGTGCCTTGCATTCCTCCCAACTTCGTCCATATACCGTTTTTTTGAGTCAACCTCTTCTAAAACGACAGCAGGGATGACAACCTCATTTTCTTCAAAAGAAAATATCGCGTTAGGATCCTGTAATAACACATTCGTATCTAACACATAAATTTTACTCAAGTCTCAGCCTCCTGATATAAGGGTCAAAGTTCTTCCTGCTTCTCTTTTGATGAAAAAGATGAATGCCTGCTAAAATATATGTTTTTGTGCATAAAGATAGAAGGTTAATTCAACAATAAAATTAATGAAAGCATTTTAAGGAGGGAACCCGCAAGTGCGAATTCTTTTCATTATCATACAGCTGACACTTATCCTGTCCGCTTGTGCCTATCAACAAGGAAAACAGGGCCAGAATGTTGAAAAAGAATCAACAAGACAGCAGGAGACTAAACCGATTCACGTAAAGGACACAACTCAAGAAACAAAAGACAATGGAACAAGAACGGATATTGCCAAGCATCTTGTCAGCGTTGCTGAAAAAAACCCCGACGTCAAGGATGCAACAGCCGTTGTGCTGGGAGGCTATGCTGTTGTTGGGATTGATGTCGATGATACTTTGGACAGAAGCAAAGTGGAAACCATTAAATATTCTGTAGCTCAGGCGCTAAAGAATGATCGATATGGCGCCAACGCAGTAGTCATTGCTGATCCCGATACGGTCAGCCGCCTTCGCGAAATGAGCAGAGAAATCAGCGAGGGCCGTCCGGTAACAGGCATACTGGATGAATTAGCTGCAATTGTCGGCCGAGTGCTTCCCGAAGTGCCTAACGATGTGATTGACAATGAAGACGAACCGCAAACAAAGCAGCAAAATGACCAATTAAATAGAAAACAGCAGCAGGAAATGGAGAAGGAGCAAAACGATCAATCTGATCATCATATGAAAAAGAACAACAATGACTAAGCTATAGCCTTGCGCTTTAGCTTTTTCTTATTTTGGACAGCTTCTGATCCGTGCTATAATACATGTTAGTGAAAGAGGTGATATGATGAGGGTCAAATGTTCTATTTGCGATAAAATTGAAACAATTGATGATGATACCCTGATCGCGAAACGGCTTCGAAACCGCCCGATCCATACATATATGTGCCAAGACTGCCACGATCGGATTGCCAAAAAAACAGAGGAACGGCTGAAAACGGGAAAATTTACTTTTCACCCGGGACAGCAGAAAAAAGAAAAAGTCAAAAAATAAAGCGGCCGCTTAACCATACAGAACACAAAAAAAGACTCAGCTTTCAGCTGAGTCTTTTATGATTTTGCAGACTGTCCTTTTTTCGACTGATACAGCCGGATTTTGTAAATGATTAAAATCAGCGCAGCGACGACCAATCCTTCTGCCACGGGCAAAAACACCCCTAAAAAAGTCAAAACAGTGCAGCCCAACGCCAAAAATACATACACCACTGCAGATTTTAATACAGGAAGCCGTTTAGCAAATCCAAGCTTAAATACAATAACGGCCAACACAAAAATCGTGCCGTACAGCAGCCACATGCCTGCCGCAGGCTGCCGGTCTACTTGATATAGAGCGGCGAAGAACGACAGACGTTCGCTTACGTCATTCAAAAAGATTCCCTCCCCTGTAAACGTACGGGTTCTATCTATCTTTTCAAATTCTGCACGAGATTAAGACAATCCTGCTGTTTTTTTCTTTTTAGCTGCTTTTTCACGTTCGTTCTTATTGAGGATCTTCTTTCTTAAACGGATGGATTCAGGCGTTACTTCACAATATTCATCTTCGTTTAAGTACTCTAGAGACTCCTCAAGAGACATGATGCGCGCTTTTTTAATTGTAGTTGTCTGATCCTTTGTCGCAGAACGGACGTTTGTTTGCTGTTTCATTTTGCTGACGTTAACAACAAGGTCATTGTCACGGTTATGCTCTCCAACGATCATTCCTTCGTATACTTCAGTCCCCGGCTCAACGAAGATGACACCGCGGTCTTCAATTCCTTGAATACCGTATGATGTTGCTTTTCCGTTTTCCATTGACACAAGTACACCTTGACGGCGTCCGCCGACTTGGCCTGCCTGCATCGGCTGGTAGCTGTCAAACGTATGGTTCAAAATACCGAATCCGCGTGTTAATGATAGGAATTCTGTAGAGTAACCGATCAATCCGCGGGAAGGAACTGTAAAGATGAGACGGACTTGGCCGTTTCCGTTGTTGATCATATCAACCATTTCGCCTTTGCGGGCACCCATTGATTCCATGACAGAGCCAGTATGCTCTTCAGGAACATCAATTTGCACACGTTCAACAGGCTCACAGCGTACGCCGTCGATTTCTTTGATAATAACTTCAGGTTTTGACACTTGAAGCTCATAGCCCTCACGACGCATATTTTCAATTAAAATTGACAAGTGCAGTTCACCGCGTCCTGAAACAACCCAAGCATCAGGAGAAGCTGTCGGCTCAACACGCAAGCTCACATCCGTCTGAAGCTGTGATTGAAGACGCTCTTCGATTTTGCGGGCCGTTACATATTTGCCTTCACGGCCTGCAAACGGACTGTTATTCACGACAAATGTCATTTGAAGTGTCGGCTCATCAATGCGAAGCACCGGAAGCGGATCTTGATGGTCTACAGGACATACCGTTTCACCAACGTTGATATCTTCCATCCCGGAAACCGCAACGAGGTCTCCCGCTTTTGCTTCTTCAATTTCCACACGCTTTAAGCCTTGGAAACCAAAAATCTTTGTAACACGGAATGACTTTGCCGTTCCGTCAAGCTTCATAAGAGAAACCTGCTGTCCGACTTTCATTGTGCCGCGGAATACGCGTCCGATTCCGATACGGCCTACATAGTCGTTGTAGTCAAGAAGGGCAACTTGGAATTGAAGCGGCTCCTCTGCATTATCAACAGGTGCCGGGACATGCTTAATAATGGTTTCATATAAAGCTTCCATGTTTTCATCCTGTTGTTTCGGATCAAGACTCGCTGTTCCATTAATCGCGGAAGCATATACCACTGGGAACTCGAGCTGCTCTTCATTAGCATCAAGCTCAATGAACAGATCCAGAACTTCATCGATAACTTCCTCTGGACGAGCAAAGTCACGGTCAATTTTGTTTACAACAACAACAGGGTTCAGGTTTTGCTCAAGAGCTTTTTTCAGAACAAAACGAGTTTGAGGCATACAGCCTTCATATGCGTCAACGACAAGCACTACGCCGTCAACCATTTTCATAATCCGTTCTACTTCTCCCCCAAAGTCTGCGTGTCCAGGGGTGTCCAAAATATTGATACGTGTATCTTTATAGTTAATCGCAGTATTTTTCGCCAATATTGTAATGCCGCGTTCGCGTTCAAGATCATTAGAGTCCATTGCGCGTTCAGCAACCTGTTCGTTGGCACGGAACGTACCAGCCTGATGTAAAAGCTGATCGACTAGAGTCGTTTTCCCATGGTCAACGTGGGCAATAATCGCGATGTTGCGAAGATCATTTCGAAGTTTCACTTTTTCATCTCCTAAAAAAATTAGATAACTTTCATATTATATCACACATCCTCTTTAAAAGCGTCACGTTTTTCTGTAAACTTAATATAAGACGTAAAAGGGGATGGAATTTATGAAAAAAATGAATTGGCTTTTACTATTATTTGCATTTGCAGCGGTTTTCAGCATTATGCTGATCGGCGTCTTTATCGCTGAAAAAAGCCCTGCAGGCATTATCGCCAGCATTGTACTTGTTTGCGCTGTCATGGGCGGCGGATTTACATTAAAAAAGAAAATGCGCGAACAAGGCTTGCTTGATTAAAAGCATTGCCCCGCCGGCGACATTGTAATCAAAAAACACCGCAAAGAAAGCGGTGTTTTTCATTTCTTAAGCCTTATCTCCCCTGTTTCTTAGTCAGGAAGATGCAAAACAGCCTTCATACATAGACAATCGTTCTAACGATCACACGTGCAGCCTTCAAAAAGTAGTTCGGCAACGATACACATAAAATACCATAGCGCCTATTCCTCCACCGGAAACTACTCCCTATAATGGAATTTGTAGCACAATTCATAAAAGGGAGAGAAGAAACATGAAGAAAACATTTGTAAAAAAAGCTATGTTAACGACTGCCGCAATGACATCAGCTGCTCTATTAACGTTCGGTCCTGATGCAGCCAGCGCAAAAACACTGGTTGATAACACTGCTGTTCAACTCCAGCATCAGGCGAGCACTAACGAAGATCTCAATACATTCATTGATATATTAAATCAATGTATATACGAACAAGACGGTGTATATTATTTTGACAGCGAAAAAGCTGTCGAGTTAGGAATGACAAAAGAAGAGGCTCAGGTAATTGCTACACTCTGGGAATCGACATCAGAATTTTTCAGCATTGTTTCACAATGTGTGTATCTCGAGGATGGAAATTACAAATTTGATACAGAAAAAGCAGTTGAACTTGGCTTCACAGAAAAAGAAGCACTTGCACTTGAACAATTTTTCTCCGCTGTTTCTCTCAAGATTCACATTCTTCAAGCAGCCATTGTGCTACAAGATGATGTGTACAGCTATGATAAAGACGCAGCGCTACAAGCAGGTGCAACGCCACTGCAAGCTGACGTTTATGAAAAACTCTTCAGTGCCATGTCACAAGAACAGCTTTCCGCTATTTACGATATGATTCATCCCCAGGCTTAATGTGAAAAAGCGCTTGCCGGAATCGGACAAGCGCTTTTTTTATATCAGCAATTTGATGATCAGCATCATGGCAACCGCCGCTCCAAACCAGCAGGCAGCTTTCATGATAAGTAATCCATAGTACCTCTGTTTAAAACGCAGTTCTTCTTCCGGCAGATAAGCCTCCTCAACGGCCTGTTCGCTTTCCAATTCAAATGGCTCAGCCATCGTGTCATACATGTCTCTGCAGCTGCTGCACATTTTTAAATGCTCTTCTATAACGTGTTCCGTTTCTCTTTTACAATCACCTTCAAGATACAGAGGAAGCAGGTCTCTTACTAGAAAGCAGGTCATATCCGCTCCTCCTCTCTACTTTTCGTCATGTTTTTCTTAAGTTCTAATCTAGCCCGGTGCAATGTGGTTTTCACCTTAGAAAGACTCCATCCTAATATCTCAGCGATTTCTTCATAAGAAAGCTCTTGGAATTCTCTTAAAATCAAAACGGATTGATGCTGATCTTTTAACTTCAGGAGCTCCTGCCGCAGTGTTTCGCTTTTCACCGTCCGTGACAGATACTGTTCAGGCTGCTCATAAGTTGTTTGCGTTACCCCTTCATTTTTGCTGATATCAGTAAATTGGTATTTGACATCCCTGCGGTACCAATTGATAAAGGTATGATGCGCAATGGTGTAGAGCCATGTTCTGATGGAAGAATGCCCCCTAAACGAAGCCAGACCGTTAAGAGCTTTCACAAACGTGTCCTGCGCTAAGTCCTTGGCTGTTTCAAGATGATGAGTCCTTCTGAATAAATAATTTAAAATTTCTTGATAATACTGCCGATACAAGTCCTCAATGGAATCCCTATGCTTCATTAAAAGTAAAACCACACCGTCATCCAAATGGCCAATAAAATGAAACAGATATACATGGAAGACAGGTATACTTTCATATATCTGATTTGGCTTTCTTCTTCAGCACCGGGACTTCTCTTTAAACAAGTTTTACTCTTTAAGTCTTCCGCATTCTTTTGAAATAGGGATTCATGCTGTTTCATCCATTCCATTGATTCATCCTCTAGCTCTCCTTCTTTATACAGGTCGTATAAGTCTACAAAAACAGATTCTTTTTCTTTATGATTCATAAAGACTTTTCACCTCTTGTGTTTCTCCATCCACTACATAGGCATCATGGCGATTTGAACCAAACGGCTGAATAATGATCAGCCATGCATAATGCCGTTCATCCTCTCTTTGAACGATAATCGGACGCATACGCTTTTTGTAAATAACATCCTGATATAGAGAAGCTACCTTTTCGTAAGCCAATGTTCCATTACGATACGTATAGGGGAATGACTGATCAGGTGTATCGCTGTATACATAAACGTTTAGCTGACCTTGATCTTCAAAAAACTCATATGTTTTAGAAGAATCAGTATACATCACCATGTCACTCTGACTGCTTTTTTTCTTCATTTCTGATACATCAGCATCGAAGACCGTTAATACCTGCCGCTGCAGCCGGCTGTTAGTCAGTGAAATTTCCTTTTTCATTGGAATCGAGAGACTGTGTAAACTACCGGATTCTCCATCAAACTCCAATACAATTCCATCTTTTGTTTCAACTCTCACCATGCTTCCGAGCAGGCTGTCGCTTTCAATATCAGTGATCTGATAAGGCTGTTTTGATATGTTCAGCGCTGTAAACATTTGTTCCACTTTGTCGTGAATGTTTTGTTCTGTTATATGAACATGCAGAAGAGAGTCAAGCTGATAAATCGAAGGATCTTCACTAAACCCCATTAAGGTTTCCTTTTCCCAATAAAATACCGCGCCATCATCAGCATGATCTTTTTTATGAAGTTGATTTTTCAGGTAAATACGTACGACTGTCTGGCCGTCTTCTTGAGATACCTTTGTTTCGATATGATCCTTATGTAACACACGTCCGTGTCGCTCAAGGAAAGCGATGGACTTTCGCTTGTACTCCTGATTCGTTAGCTTTTTCCCATGCGCTTTTTGTAAGTATTCATAATTACGAATCAGCTGCGATACTTCATCTACCTCAGCTTTATAACTCTTGCTTTCAAATGAGTAGAAATAATGCACATCCATGTTTGTATCGTGCAAATAAAGTGTTTCATCCGTAGGAAAAAATGACTTTAGTATCTGTTCCGCTTTTTCTGATGAAATGTGCTCCCCGACATAATTGAATGAATCATGGACATTTATCGGTTTTGATACAGCGAAAGCAGCCGTTCCTATGTTATATATCGGATTTAACAGCAGGACAAAAAACACCATGACAGCCATCGTCACCCACTTATTCACACGCACATAAACCTTTCCTGACTTTTGGAACAGATGATAGCTCATCAAAAATCCCGCCATTGCCAAATAAATCGTATATGGCATTACTGCACCATAATCTTTTGAGATTTGATTGGGATATGGCGCAAGCAGCAAGACAAGCAGTCCGATAATCAGCGTATAAAATAAGCCTAGTAAAATCTTATTTGTTCTCCAATACAGCTTGAAAAACACAACATTCAACACAATAGAAAGAGTAATAATGAAAAACAAAAACACGAATGCAACTGGCTCGACTCCATCTGGATTTTCCTTCCAATACGTAAAGAAACTGAATATCATTTGTACGATTGGCAAACTGACAACGGCAAGGTCGAACGTATAAAACTTACCCTTTCCGCCATGATCACGCGGCATCAACATATAGTGAAAAGCCGTCAGCAGCACATATCCGTATAACAAAAAATGCAGCAGCGGCAACAGTTCTTTTCCGTCCTCTCTTAAGTAAGCGCTGGTGAAGTTTGTTGATTGCACCTGGTGAATAAGTTCAACAGACACTCCCGACAGCAGCACAATCCGCAACATAACACCCGCCAAGAACATTGTGCGCTGCAGGTTTATTTTGGGATGATGCACCAAAAGATATAAGCCCGCCAGAACAACAATTGACCATTGAATCAGCAGGGTGCTTTGTCTGCTTAATATAAAATAACGTTCGAAATGCAATACATAATGACTGAATAACTCCAACACGAACAACAATCCTTTACTTCTTATTAAGGCCTCATTCGGTTAGACAGCGGACTTTTCAAAAAGTTTCAAGTTGAAACAAAAATATCTCATCTTCCCCTTGATATGTAAAAAACATAACTCTTGAGTGAACCGTCACATGACACTTGACTCATCTTGATATTATTCAACAAAAACAAACACAGGACAATACTATCAATTTTGTCTAGTTATGTTAGTTTTTGTTGAGTATTCCAGAATGCTAGTTTAATATAACAATATAAAGTTTTCAGTATTTTCAAAAAGGGGGATTTATTGTGGGTTTAGGTAAGAAATTGTCTGTTGCTGTCGCTGCTTCGTTTATGAGTTTATCAATCAGCCTTCCTGGTGTTCAGGCTGCTGAAGGTCATCAGCTTAAAGAGAATCAAACAAATTTCCTCTCCAAAAACGCGATTGCGCAATCAGAACTCTCTGCACCAAATGACAAGGCTGTCAAGCAGTTTTTGAAAAAGAACAGCAACATTTTTAAAGGTGACCCTTCCAAAAGGCTGAAGCTTGTTGAAAGCACGACTGATGCCCTTGGATACAAGCACTTTCGATATGCGCCTGTCGTTAACGGAGTGCCAATTAAAGATTCGCAAGTGATCGTTCACGTCGATAAATCCGATAATGTCTATGCGGTCAATGGTGAATTACACAATCAATCTGCTGCAAAAACAGATAACAGCCAAAAAGTCTCTTCTGAAAAAGCTCTGGCACTCGCTTTCAAAGCTATCGGCAAATCACCAGACGCTGTTTCTAACGGAGCGGCCAAAAACAGCAATAAAGCCGAATTGAAAGCGATAGAAACAAAGGACGGCAGCTATCGTCTTGCTTACGACGTGACGATTCGCTATGTCGAGCCTGAACCTGCAAACTGGGAAGTCTTAGTTGACGCTGAAACAGGCAGCATTTTAAAACAGCAAAATAAAGTAGAACATGCCGCCGCCACTGGAAGCGGAACAACTCTAAAGGGCGCAACTGTTCCTTTGAACATCTCTTATGAAGGCGGAAAATATGTTCTAAGAGATCTTTCAAAACCAACAGGCACCCAAATCATCACATATGATTTGCAAAACAGACAAAGCCGCCTTCCGGGCACGCTTGTCTCAAGCACAACGAAAACATTTACATCTTCATCACAGCGGGCAGCCGTTGACGCACACTATAACCTCGGTAAAGTGTACGATTATTTTTATTCAAACTTTAAACGAAACAGCTATGATAACAGAGGCAGTAAAATCGTTTCTTCCGTTCACTACGGCACTCAATACAATAACGCTGCATGGACAGGAGACCAGATGATTTACGGTGATGGCGACGGTTCATTCTTCTCTCCGCTTTCCGGCTCATTAGATGTGACAGCGCATGAAATGACACATGGCGTCACCCAAGAAACAGCCAACTTGATTTATGAAAATCAGCCAGGTGCATTAAACGAGTCTTTCTCTGACGTATTCGGGTATTTTAACGATACAGAAGACTGGGACATCGGTGAAGACATTACGGTCAGCCAGCCTGCTCTTCGCAGCCTGTCCAACCCTACAAAATACAACCAGCCTGACAATTACGCCAATTACAGAAACCTTCCAAACACAGATGAAGGCGATTATGGCGGTGTACACACAAACAGCGGAATTCCAAACAAAGCCGCTTACAACACCATCACAAAACTTGGTGTATCTAAATCACAGCAAATCTATTACCGTGCGTTAACAACGTACCTCACGCCTTCTTCCACGTTCAAAGATGCCAAGGCAGCTCTCATTCAGTCTGCCCGTGACCTCTACGGCTCAACTGATGCCGCTAAAGTTGAAGCAGCCTGGAATGCTGTTGGATTGTAATATTAGGAAAAGCCTGAGATCCCTCAGGCTTTTTTGTTACATATCTTGATTTCTCTCTTCAGCAGAAACAACGAAAAGATGCTGTCATGAGACAGCAACCGCTTCTGATTTGCAAAAAGAGGGATGCAGCCGCAAGTGCGCATTTTATAAAAGCTAATGATTCAGTCCACATAATTGATAGACGAATTCTGCTACAGGTCACGTGGCTATGTGAAGGATCGCGCGTCCAGTTATGAGCAAAAACATTGACAAAAAAATTTATTTATGCTAAAATTTACTATTAATATATTTGTATGTATAATAAGATTCTCCTGGCCAGGGGAATCTTATTTTTTGTGGAGGATCATTTCATGAGGAAAAATGAGTCCAGCTTAACGTCTCTAATTTCAGCTTTTGCCCGTGCATATCACAGCCGATATGACACACCTCTTATTTTTGATGATTTTATCGCAAAAGATCTCATTAACGAAAAAGAGTTTATCGACATCAGTAAAAATATGATTCAAGGAATATCGTTTTTCAACAAAGAGATCGCCGAACGTCTTCAAAATGATCCTGAAAAAATATTAAAATGGGTTGCACAAATCCAGCTGTCTCCCACGCCCCTAGCACGTGCTTCTTATTGTGAAAAAGTCTTGCACAACGAATTAATGCTGGGAGCAAAACAGTATGTCATTCTTGGAGCGGGGCTGGATACTTTCTGCTTTCGGCATCCAGAATTAGAAAACAGCTTACAGGTTTTCGAGGTTGACCATCCGGCTACACAGCAATTCAAAAAAAATAAGCTGAAGGATGCAAATCTGACAATTCCGGGTCATCTTCATTTTGTTCCTATGGATTTCACCAAAACGTTTTCATATGATCCTCTTTTAGATGAAGGATTTAAGAACACAAAAACATTCTTCAGCCTTCTCGGAGTGTCTTATTATGTAACACAGGAAGAAAATGCAAGCTTGATAAGCAATTTATTTTCTCATGTCCCGCCTGGAAGCTCTATTGTTTTTGATTATGCGGACGAAACACTTTTTACAGCAAAAGGGACGTCGAATCGAGTTGAACATATGGTGAAGATGGCTGCCGCAAGCGGGGAACCGATGAAATCATGTTTCACTTATCAAGAGATTGAACATCTGTTAGAGTCATCTGGTTTACTGATCTATGAACATCTATCACCAGACGACATCAATGACCTTTTCTTTAGTAATCGAAAAGACAATTTGTCAGCGTTTGAAACGATTCATTATATTCATGCGGTAAAAAAATAATTTTCAAATCATCAGAAGCCTCTCAATGTTTGAGAGGCTTTTTATTGAACCCGCATGCAGCAAATAAGCTGCCGTTATCATACGGCAGCTTCTGCTAAAGGCTTCACCAAGATCATAAATGATTTGCCTTTCTCATCTTTTTCCGTTTTCAGCTGTTCAAAGCCGCATTGGCTTAAAAACAGTATCCATTCACTGCGCTCAATGGGAACTCCCGCAAACATCGCTTTGTGTTTGGCTCTAAGCAATTTGCTGATCTGTTCAATGATCATCTTCGCATGTCCCTTTTTTTCTTCAGCCGGGTCAATCAGGACCGTTCCGAGCCACGGCTTACCGTTTGAAGGAGACCACTCGAGATGGTAGCTGACGGCAACAGGCAGACCGTCTTTTTCCCATACAAGCCATGCCCCGTTGTACATGGAATAGGAGATGATATAGTCTTGTGCATCTTTATCTCCAAACTCCTCCTCTTTCCATACAGGATGAGCCTCCGCGAGCTTTTCTAACAAGCTGAGATCATCCTGCTCAAATGGCCTACTTCCCAGCATGAAGATACTCTTCAAATATCGTTTTATGTATAGATGGGTTTCCGGCTAGCACACTGTGGTTTTCTAAAAAGGTAAACGGCTCTCCTTCAATGGTCGTATAGATGCCTCCTACTTCATTTAACAGCACACAGCCGGCTGCGTAGTCCCATGGCGCAAGGCGCATCGTGATGTAAGCATCTATTCTTCCTGCCGCGACATTTGCCAGCTCTAAAGCGGCAGAACCGTATGAGCGTGTGCCTCTGACTCTTTTCACAAGTGGCGCTAACACACTTTGATCAATTCTTCTGTTTTCCGTTACCCATGTTGCATTAATGGCAAGAATCGCTTCTTCAATGACGGTTTCTTTTAAAGGAGCCAGCTTCGTATCATCCATATAAGCCCCTCTGCCGCTAAATGCGTGATACAGCTCATCGTGCACCACATCATAAATTAAGCCGATTTTCCCTTCACCGTTTTCAAAAATCCCAATGGAAATCGCAAAATTTCTTTGCTGGTGCACAAAATTCATCGTCCCATCAATCGGATCAATAATCCATACGACTCCCTCAAGTGAGTGGATTTTGTCTCCTTGCCCCTCTTCACCGAGTATCCGATGTCCCGGAAATGTTTCTTGAATTCGATCAATGAAAAACTTTTCGGTTTCTTTGTCAATATTGGTGACTAAATCATTCGGATTTGATTTCGTTTCAATTGTCAGGCTTTCATGCATGGATTGTTTAATTCTCGCGCCTGCTTCTCTTATCCATTTCTTTGCAATCTCATCAATTTCCGTCCAATTTGTCATTCGTTCGTACCTCTCTTCTATGTAGACCTTTTATTTTATAGGATACTGATAACGACAATGAAAAAGCAAGGAAAATGAAAAATATCCCTTCTCACGTAAAAACGAACCATTCATGCGGTTCGTTTTCACTATCGCTTTTTTACCCGTTAAGACGAATCCATTCTTTTCTAAGTCGCTCAAGTTTGTTTTTGCTTTGTTCAATCTGCTCTTCATTTTCTTTCTGCATTGCTTCATATAGGGTTGCCAATTCATAATCAACCTCTAGTCTCCAGACAGCAACACGATTGTTTTTCTCTTCCTTAAATCCCTCTTTTACAACTTGCCTCATTGTCTTTCGCCCCTTCCAGAGATCATTTGTTTGTAAAAAAGCATCCCATTTTGCCATTCAACAATGATTACTTCTTATATCGTATGATTGTTCTATTTACGCGCAACATGATTCTGAAAATTGTGTGTTTACCTATTCGTTTATTACCACATTTCCCCTTACTTCAAACGCACTCAATCTTTTTGAAGCTCGTATGAACTGTGATAAAATATGTATACTTAGCATGAAGGAGGAAAATCATGACACAAATGCGTTTCACTGAAGAGGACTTTAACACATTTACAATAGAAGGCTTAGACGCGCGCATGGAAGTATTAAAAGAGACGGTCCGTCCGAAGCTTACAGCTCTAGGCGAACATTTTGCCCCAACTTTATCAGCTTTAACCGGAGATGAAATGTTTCCGCATGTGGCAAAGCATGCAAGAAGATCCGTCAATCCCCCTGCTGACAGCTGGGTGGCGTTCGCAAACAGCAAAAGAGGCTATAAAAAACTGCCGCATTTCCAAATTGGTTTATGGGAAAGCCATGTCTTTGTGTGGTTTGCGATTATTTATGAATCCCCTATCAAAGAAGAATACGGCAAATTGCTTGAAATGAACCAAGAAACCATTACGAAAAATATCCCTGACAGCTTCGTTTGGTCTGCAGATCACACAAAACCGGGAGTACATAAACAGTCTGAAATGGACAAGGAACAGCTGAAGACACTGTTTGAGCGTTTGCAGACTGTAAAGAAAGCTGAGCTGTTATGCGGCATCCAGCTCCAAAAAGAAGAAGTGCTGAATATGAATAACCAGGAATTCCTTCAGCGTATCGACGATGCCTTTAAGCAGCTTGCTTTTCTGTACCGTCTCACCCAAAAAGTATCACAAGCATAAAAAAGAGCCGGGATATCCCCCGGCTCTTTTTCTTACATCTTAATCTTCGCGTGATCAGATTCTCTCGCCTGTTTGACCGTGCGATAAGGAGAATATGTACTTTGTTCCTCAAACTCGCCGCATAGCTTTTTTTCTTCGGCTTTCCCCGGTACAATTTCCTTGAAACGGCGGTAAGCTTTAAGCAGTTCTTCACGATCCGCCCCTTTTTCATATGCAAGCTCAACCTGCTGGAAAAATGCAATCACATCCACTGCTTCTTCGGTTGTCCAATCTTCATTCATCGGATATTGATACTCCATTTTCTTCACTCCTTGTAGATTTACTTCCCTTAAGAGAAAGCATCTTCATTTGATCATAAATTGTTCTTTACATTCTTTCAAGTTCATAATATAATTCATTTGTTTTACGTCTAAAAAACGGTTGAGAAACTGATTTTAATACACACTATTATGCATAGGTATGATTACAAAGGTGGGAAAACAATTGTCGCAACATGAAACACCCTTATACACAGGACTGAAAAAGCATGCAAGCAGACAGCCTGTTCAATTCCACATTCCCGGCCATAAAAAAGGGGCAGGAATGGACCCAGAATTCAGACAATTTATCGGTGAAAACGCGTTAAGCATAGATTTGATTAATATTGAACCATTAGACGATCTGCACGCGCCAAAAGGCATTATTAAACAAGCACAAGATCTGGCTGCTGAAGCATTTGGAGCGGATCATACATTTTTTTCTGTTCAAGGAACAAGCGGCGCCATTATGACAATGGTAATGGCTGTTTGCGGACCTGGTGATAAAATTATTATTCCAAGAAATGTTCATAAATCAATTATGACAGCTATTGTATTTTCCGGAGCGATTCCAATTTTTATTCATCCTGAAATTGACAATGAATTGGGTATCTCCCACGGCATTACACTTGAATCTGCTAAACGGGCGCTTACCGAACATCCGGATGCAAAAGGGCTTCTCGTCATCAACCCGACATATTTCGGTGTTGCAGCCGACTTAAAAAGCATCGTAGAACTCGCTCATTCGTTTGATGTGCCAGTGCTTGTGGATGAAGCACACGGCGTTCACATTCATTTTCACGACGAATTGCCGCTATCGGCTATGCAGGCAGGAGCGGACATAGCAGCGACAAGTGTACACAAGCTGGGCGGATCACTCACGCAAAGTTCGATTTTAAACATGAGAGAGGGCCTTGTATCAAAAGACAGAGTGCAATCCATACTGAGCATGCTGACAACTACGTCAACTTCTTACTTGCTTCTTGCTTCTTTGGATGTTGCCAGAAAACGCCTTGCAACAGAAGGCCACCAGCTTGCTGAGGAAACACTAAAGCTTGCCAATCAGACGAGAGATCGCCTCAACCAGATTGAAGGCATTTATTGTGTCGGTTCTGAGATTCTTGGGTCGAAAGCAGCTTACAGCTATGATCCGACAAAATTGATTATCTCTGTGAAAAGTCTTGGCCTGACAGGACATGACGTGGAAAAATGGCTTCGTGAATCCTTTAATATTGAGGTTGAGCTTTCTGATCTGTACAATATTTTGTGTATTTTCACTCCTGGTGACAGCCAAAATGATGCAGACCGGCTTGTAGAGGCTTTAACTGAGATCGCACAGCAAATGTCAGAACAAGATGTAACACATCAGCAAACTGAGGTTCTGCTTCCAGAAATACCTTTATTGGCAATGACTCCGCGTGATGCTTTCTATGCAAATACGGAAGTCATCCCATTAAAAGAAGCATCCGGACGGATTATTGCTGAATTTGTCATGGTATATCCGCCTGGTATTCCAATCTTCATCCCAGGAGAAATTATTACAGAAGAAAACATCAGCTACATTTTTAAAAACCTTGACGCAGGCCTCCCTGTTCAAGGACCTGAGGACTCGACTTTACATATGATCCGAGTCATCAAAGAACAAAAAGCAATTCAATAAAAAATAAAAAGCATGCGGCTTTAAGCCGCATGCTTTTTTTTACTCTTCATCAACAGGACATTGACATTGTCCGCAGCATGTTCCGTATAATGTTGTCACTTTCTCATCTTCAAAGTAATGAATGGCTTCGTTGCAATCTTGGCAAACAATCGTACCCATCTCTTATTCCCCATTTCTTTGAAATTTGAAAACGCTTAATTTCTTTTGTTGTTATTATATTAATATGTCACATTTAAAATGTCAACAACAAACTGTATAACACATTTTATTTCATCTCATCATATTCACCTTGTTTTTCCATTTTCCATCATACAATATCTTCTTCATACAGAAGCTTTACTCGATATATATGCCACAGCACATAATGTAATTGCACGTTTTCTTGAACTTTCATCCAAGAATGCAGCAAAAAATTCAATATACCCCAGGTTGCTATTTTAAACGATTGATATAATATGTAATCTCACTTTAAAAACGGTTTCAATTATATAACAATTAGGTAACAAGAAGCAGATTAAGCCGCCTCTCGTGATAAACTAAAGCTAGTTAACTACTGTTTATACAGAGGAGAAGATAGATGCGATATCGCGCGGTATTCCCCATGCTGATAATAGTATTTGCTTTATCGGGCTGTACGCTTTCCACCATCAATCCGATGAAAAAAAGCCGGATTGACAACATTCATCATACACAAATCCTGTTTTTTTCTGATGAGAACCAAATAGACCAGGAAGCGCCTTATTACGATGCACTGCTTGATTTAGAAAAAGATTATCCCGAGCAAATAGATAAAATGAAGGTCTATGATAAAAAAGAAGGCTGGGAAGATGAGATTGAAACTGTCCCTACCCTTATGGTTGTTGATCAGCGCCATGTCGTGGTGAAAATCGAGGGATGTGTGAAAAAGAAAGAAGACATCATTAAACCATTACAGCATGTGCTGTCAAAATAAAAAAACAGCCCTCGCTCAAAGCGGGGCTGTTTTTGATATGAAAATTATTTTACGATGTGAATCGGACTTCCGATTGCCACTTCAGCAGCTTCCATTGTGATTTCGCCCAATGTTGGGTGAGCGTGAATTGTCATTGCGATATCTTCAGCAGTCATGCCGCCTTCAATCGCTAAGCTTAATTCAGAAATCATATCAGAAGCACTTGCTCCGGCGATTTGCGCACCGATCACAAGACCGTCCTCTTTACGAGTGATCAGCTTCATGAAGCCGTCTGTTTCGTTAAGAGAAAGCGCGCGGCCGTTTGCTGCAAATGGGAATTTAGCAGCAACAATGTCAAGACCTTCTTCTTTCGCCTGTGCTTCAGTGTAACCAACTGATGCAAGTTCAGGCTCAGAGAAAACAACCGCAGGAATACCAAGGTAATCGATTTCTGCAGGCTCTCCAGCGATAGCTTCTGCAGCGATTTTACCTTCGTAAGATGCTTTATGAGCAAGCGGCGGTCCTTCGATGATATCACCGATTGCATAAATGTTAGGTACGTTTGTGCGGCACTGTTTGTCAGTTTTCACGATACCGCGGTCCGTCATTTCGATACCGACTTGCTCAAGACCAAGCTCATCAGTGTTTGGACGGCGTCCTACTGTAATCAATACGTAATCAGCATCAACAGTTTTTTCTTCGCCTTTTACTTCGAAAGTAACTGTTACGCCGTCTGGTCTTTCTTCAACGCCTTTAGCCATCGCGTTTGTATGGATTTCAACGTTGCCTTTTTTCTTCAGTCTGCGTGTAACGAGAGAACTCATTTGTTTTTCGAAGCCAGGAAGAATTTCATCTCCGCCTTCAAGAATAACAAGTTCAGTACCGAAGTTAGCATACGCAGTTCCAAGTTCAGTTCCGATGTATCCGCCGCCGATAACAACGAGCTTTTTAGGAATTTCTTTAAGAGCCAAAGCGCCAGTTGAATTCAGGACACGCTCACTATATTTGAAGTTTGGCAATTCGATAGGACGAGATCCAGTAGCGATGATTGCATTTTTGAACGTGTATGTTTGAGCAGAGTTCTCATCCATAACACGAACTGAATTGCTGTCTACAAAGTAAGCTTCACCTTTTACAACATCTACTTTGTTGCCTTTAAGAAGACCTGCTACACCGCCAGTAAGCTTGTTGACAACAGAAGCTTTCCATTCTTGAACTTTTGTGAAATCAACTGTTACATTTTCAGCAGTGATTCCCATGTCATCAGAATGTTTTGCATTCTCATAACGGTGACCTGCATTGATCAGCGCTTTTGAAGGGATACATCCAACGTTCAGACAAACGCCTCCAAGAGTTGCTTTTTCAACGACTGTTACTTTTTGTCCAAGCTGTGCAGCGCGGATGGCAGCTACATAGCCGCCAGGTCCCGCACCAATTACAAGAGTATCTGTTTCAATAGGGAAATCTCCTACTACCATAACATTACGCCTCCATTAAAATTAATTGTGGATCGTTCAGTAAACGCTTGATGTGATTTAATGCATTTTGCGCAGTTGCTCCGTCGATCATACGGTGGTCGAAGCTGAGAGAAAGAGCTAAGACTGGAGCTGCTACGATTTCGCCATCACGAACAATCGCTTTTTCTGCAATGCGTCCGATACCAAGAATCGCAACTTCTGGATGGTTGATAACCGGAGTGAACCATTGTCCGCCGGCAGAACCGATGTTTGTAATTGTGCAAGATGCGCCTTTCATTTCAGCTGGAGCAAGCTTGCCTTCACGAGCTTTTGTTGCAAGGCCATTGATCTCATCAGAAATTTCAAAGACAGATTTACGATCTGCATTTTTCACAACCGGTACAAGCAAGCCTTTTTCAGTGTCAGCAGCGATACCGATGTTGAAGTAATGTTTCTGAATAACTTCATCTGTTTTATCGTCAATTGACGTGTTTAAAACAGGGAATTTTTTCAGTGCAGATGTAAGAGCTTTTACAACGTAAGGCAAGTAAGTCAGCTTGATTCCTTGATCAGCAGCAACTTGTTTGAACTGTTTACGATGTGCAACAAGGTTTGTTACGTCCACTTCGTCCATTAACGTTACGTGAGGAGCAGTGTGTTTAGAGTTAACCATCGCTTTTGCAATTGCTTTACGGATACCGCTCATTTTTTCGCGTGTTTCTGGGAATTCGCCCTCTGGAGCTGGTGCAGCAGCCGGTTTAGCAGCTGTTTCTTGTGGTGCAGCTGTTTCTTGCGGTGCAGCTTCTTGCGCTCCTCCGTTTACAAAGCTGTCGATATCTTCTTTTACTACACGTCCGTTGTTGCCTGAACCAGTAACCTTACGGATGTCTACGCCTTTTTCACGAGCATATTTACGTACGGAAGGCATAGCGATCACGCGTTTGTTCGGGTCAACTTCAGCTTGATCCTGCTGCCCTGCGCCAGTAGCTTTTGCAGGCTCTTGAGCTTGCTCTTCTTTCGCAACGTCTTGTCCAGCTTCTGCAGTTGACTGAACTTGTGCTTCAGTTTTCGCATCGTCAGACTCGTCGCTGCCTTTAAATTGAAGATCTTCGTAACCAGGTGCATCAAACGTAATAATCGTTTGTCCAACAGTTGCAACCGTTCCCTCTTCAACTTTTAATTCTAATACTTTTCCTTTAACAGGTGAAGGAATTTCTACTACTGCTTTATCATTTTGGACTTCAGCCAGTACATCATCTTCGTCTACCTCGTCGTTAGGCTTGACAAACCATTTTACGATTTCGCCTTCGTGGATACCTTCCCCGATATCTGGAAGTTTAAATTCAAATGCCACAGTTCTCGACCTCCTAGTTTGATTAAGCAATTTTAAAGTTTACATCGTAAGCATTGAAAACAGATATATAATAGAGGGAAAACGTTCATCTTCCCTCTCGATTATGCAGTTTGATTAAAATTCAAGTACTTTTCTTGCTGTTTCAAGAACGTCTTTATGGTTTGGAAGCCATACGCTCTCCGCTTGAGAGAAAGGAAATACTGTATCTGGCGCTGCAACGCGAAGTACAGGTGCTTCCAAGCTCAGGATCGCACGGTCATTAATTTCTGCTACTACGTTTGCAGCAATACCGGCTTGTTTTTGTGCCTCTTGAACGACAATCGCGCGTCCTGTTTTTTCTACAGAAGCGATAATTGTATCGATATCAAGTGGGCTTACTGTACGAAGGTCGACAACTTCAGCAGAAATGCCGTCTTTTTCAAGCTCCTCAGCAGCTTTTAATGATTCATGAACCATTGCGCCGTAAGTGATGATTGAAAGATCAGTACCTTCACGTTTCACGTCAGCTTTTCCAAGCTCAATTGTGTATTCTTCTTCAGGAACTTCCTGACGGAAAGAACGGTAAAGCTTCATGTGTTCTAAGAAGACAACAGGATCATTATCTCTGATCGCAGAAATTAAAAGTCCTTTGGCATCGTAAGGAGTTGATGGAATCACAACTTTGATACCAGGCTGTTGTGCAACAAGACCTTCCAAGCTGTCAGCGTGAAGTTCAGGAGTATGAACACCGCCGCCGAATGGAGAACGAATTGTTACAGGTGAAGTCCAGCGTCCGCCAGAACGGTAGCGCATACGAGCCATTTGGCCAGAAACTGAATCCATTACTTCATAAACAAATCCGAAGAATTGGATTTCCATTACCGGACGGAAGCCGTTTAAGCCTAAACCAAGGGCAAGACCGCCGATACCAGATTCAGCAAGTGGCGTGTCAAACACACGGTCTTCACCGAATTCTTTTTGCAATCCTTCTGTCGCACGGAATACGCCGCCGTTTACACCAACGTCTTCTCCGAAAACTAAGACATTTTCGTCATTTTTCAGTTCTGTGCGTAACGCATCCGTGATTGCTTGAATCATTGTCATTTGCGCCATGGCTTACTTCGACTCCTTCTGTGTATAAATTTCAAATTGCTCCTCAAGGTTGTGAGGCATTTTTTCGTACATGATTTTCATTAAATCAGTTACTTTTTGCTTCGGTTCAGCATCAGCTTTTTTGATCGCTTGCTTAATTTCTTCTTTCGCATCCTCAATTACTTTTGCTTCTTCTTCTTCAGACCATAAGCCTTTGTTTTCAAGGAACGCACGGAAACGTACAAGCGGATCTTTTTGTTCCCACTCATTTTCGATTTCTTTTGTACGATATTTAGTAGGATCGTCACCAGCCATTGTGTGCGGGCCATAACGGAATGTAAGTGTTTCAATTAGTGTTGGACCTTCGCCGTTGATTGCGCGCTCGCGTGCTTCAGCAGTTGCTGCGTATACAGCAAGCGGATCCATTCCGTCTACTTGTACGCCGACAATACCGGCAGCTACAGCTTTTTGTGCAATTGTTTCAGCTGCAGATTGTTTTTCAACAGGAGTTGAAATCGCGTAACGGTTGTTTTGTACCACGAAGATCGCAGGTGCTTTATAAGCTCCGGCAAAGTTAATTCCTTCGTAGAAGTCCCCTTGAGAAGCTCCGCCGTCACCAGTGTAAGTGATTGCGACAGCTTTCTTACCGCGTTTTTTAAGACCTAGCGCAACACCGGCAGTTTGAATGTATTGAGCACCGATAATGATTTGTGGAGAAAGGGCATTCACATCATCAGGCATTTGGTTTCCTCTGAAATGTCCGCGAGAGAAAAGAAACGCTTGATATAATGGAAGGCCGTGCCAAATTAACTGAGGCACATCACGGTATCCAGGAAGAACAAAGTCTTCTTTTTCAAGCGCGAAATGCGTTGCAATCTGAGAAGCTTCTTGACCCGCAGTAGGAGCGTAAAATCCGAGACGTCCTTGACGGTTTAATGAGATAGAGCGTTGGTCAAGCACACGCGTAAATACCATGCGGCGCATTAGCTCTTTTAATTGATCATCAGTTAAATCAGGCATCGCCGCTTCATTCACGACTTCTCCCTTTTCATTTAAAATTTGGAACGTTTCGAACTGCTTTTTAATGGCATCAAATTGCTTCTTACTGTCAACGATAGCTTTTTTCGTTTTTGCAGCCATACTAAGTCACCTCTTCCTTTCTTTTAAACAGTCATTAGACGTGCATTCCTTTTATACATACAAACTTAGGGTACCCTAAAGTATCAGCAGTAAGTCGTATTATATTTTAGCCGATCCCCAGTTTGCCAAAACCTTTTATGTAGGATAGTTACACTCTGCTTTGAACTGTATTATTTCGAAGTTGTAAAAAACTAATACAACACCGCTTAACATGGATTAGTTTACACCAAATAAAGAAGAACCGTCAATCGTTTTCATCGCTGATTTTCAATAAATGTATTCGCTTTACATTTTCAACAAAAAAACAGATGCCAACCGCACCCAAAACTGTACTAGTATACCTTACTATGCTGTACTACAATAGAAATGAAAATTTTGAACGAAATCCGAATCGCATTTCATTCAAAAAAAGAGCTGATCGAGTCAGCTCTTTTTCACACGATAGCCTGCAGCATCATATAAATCTTCCCGGGCTTTATTATATTTTTCGGTTTGTTCATTAAATTCTCCGCTATATTTAAGGATCTTTTCATAAGAAGCATTGACTTTATCGATCTGCTGATCCAGATCAGCTCTTGTCAAATCTTTGTCTTTCAGCTGCATATACAGTTTTTTATTAAGCTCAAGTGCTTTTTTATACTCTTTATACATGGTGCCATATGATGTATATCTTTTCTCCATATGATTTGCTGCGGCATCGGCCTTTTCTTTTATGTCTTTTTCCTTAATATGTTCCGCTGACGTTTTTGCTTCCTCAAATTCCGTTTCCGATTTTTTCATGCTGTCATTTTCAAGCTTTAGGTGTTCTTCGCGCTTGCTGACATTTTCAAGCGCCTTATCAGATAAAGCAACAATTTTTTTATAATCATCCATATTGAGCTTCATAACACTATCGTAAAGCTGATTTTCTTTGGCCTCTAATTCTTTGAGTGTTTTTTGTTCTTCTTGAAACGGCTTTTCCGATTCCGCGGCTTTTTCTAATGAATGATGAAGTGAATCAACCGGGTCCTGTCCCATGCATCCTGTTAATATCAGTGCCATGGCACAAAAAGCTCCGATCTTCATTCCAGGCCGCCGTTTTATTGCGTCTTTCACGTTAAATCCCCCAATCTTGACAATTTCTACTATAGAATCCATGGGGACATTTGGCAATAGTCGTGCTGTATTAATGCAATACTGAAATTAAATCAAAAAAGTGAAAAATCAGGACAGATGACCATACAACTTTTTTGTTTTTACATAGGTTATATTAGACGCTATGCCTACTTATAAAGGCTCTGGCGTAATTAAAAGAGGAGGTTATGTAATATGTATGGATATGGTTACGGCGGAGGCTGCTGCAGTTATGGTGGTTACGGATATGGTGGCTACGGATATGGCTACGGCCGCACCTTTGCGCTAATCGTTGTTTTATTCATTCTGTTAATCATTGTCGGAGCTGCTTATTTAGGCGGAGGCTGTTGTTAACCACACAGCATGAAATTGACCAGCCATATACGGCTGGTCATTCGTTTCGTTGCACCTTTGTGAAGAAATCCGATATAATTTACATATTAAGCTTTAGGAGTGAAGTTTCTTGATTACTATGGAAAACATCGTACGTGACGGCCATCCAGCCCTCAGAGAGACTGCCGAACCTGTTGAGCTGCCTCCAACTGATGCAGAAAAACAGCAGCTGGCCGACATGATCGAATTTGTTAAAAACAGCCAAAATCCGGAATTAGCCGAAAAATACAAGCTGCGCCCTAGCGTAGGGCTCGCAGCTCCTCAAATTAATATCAAAAAACGAATGATCGCCGTTCATGCGGAAGATGCTTCCGGTAAATTATACAGCTATGCTCTGTTTAATCCTAAGATCGTCAGCCATTCAGTTGAAAAAAGCTACTTAACAAGCGGCGAGGGCTGCCTCTCTGTAGATGAAGCGATTCCCGGTTATGTTCCCCGCTATGCTCGCATCAGAGTAAAAGGAACAACACTAGAAGGCGAAAATATTGATATTCGTTTAAAAGGATTTCCGGCTATTGTGTTTCAGCATGAGATCGATCATTTGAACGGCGTTATGTTCTATGATCATATTGATAAGGAAAATCCTTTCAAAGAACCTGAAAATGCAATCGCAATTGAGCGCTAAAAGAAAAAACGGCTGGCACAATGCCAGCCGTTTCTTTATTTTAAAAGGCCCAATTCTTTGACAGCGTATGCAATTCCATCTTCGTCCACCGGCTTTGTTACAAAGTCCGCGATTTCTTTCAGTTCGGGAACAGCATTTCCCATAGCAACGCCTGTCCCTACATATTCAATCATTTGCAGATCATTTAATCCGTCGCCGAAAGCATATGTATCGCCGATATCAAACGGAAGACGCTCAATCACTTTTTTGATTCCTTCTGCCTTCGAACCTCCGTGCGGCAGAACATCAGTCGATAGCTCATGCCAGCGAACTAGATCAAACTCAGGAAAAGCGGCATAAGCTTTTTCTTCTTCATCCTGACAAAATAAAAGAAGCTGAAAAATTTCTTTTCCTTCATAAAAAAGGTCATCGGTCTCTGGGTAATCGGTTTTAAGGCTGCCGATTCCCTCGAGAACATGAGGGTGATCCGCAACAGTCGCTTTCATCGTGTCCTCGGCCATAAACACAACAGGATGCTTGCCTTCATCCGCCTGCTTTAATAATCGTCTGATTGCATCTTCAGGCAGCGGATTTTTATAAATCACTTGATTTTCAAAGACAACAAACTGTCCATTGTAGGAAATAAATGAGTGGATGCCCAGCTCCTCTAAAATCGGCTTAACCAAAAATGGAGACCGGCCGCTGGCAATAAACACATGATGCCCTTGGCGCTGCAGCTCCGCCACGGTTTTTCTCGTACTTTCCGGTATATTCTTATCATGATCATATATTGTGCCGTCAATATCAAAAAAGATTAATTTAGAATCCATCGCAACTTCCCCTTTATCGTCTTGGTCTGCAATTCCCACCCTCATCATACAAAAAGATTGTCATTCAGCAAACAATTTCGTTCAAAAATCATATTAAATTCCATTAATAACCACGAAAAGTCTTCCTCAATCTCCGTATACTATTTGTATAAAAGAACTCTGGGACAAATTTTTCATTAAAGGAGGGACTGGCTAATGCTGCGTAAATTAAGAAAGAAACTCAGAAGACAATGGAACGGAATGCTCCGTAAGAAAGCAATTGCCTGACAAGGGATCTTTCACTTTTTGAGAGATCCTTATTTTGCTCAAGGCTTTCCTTATATTCCGTTTTCGAATATAATAGAATGAGCGAGTCTAACATACGGCATTTAAGGAGAGATTTGGAATGATTTATAAGGTATTTTATCAAGAGAAGGCTGACGAAGTACCTGTTCGGGAAAAGACAGATTCACTTTATATTGAAGGCGTATCTGAGCGTGACGTCAGAACAAAGCTGAAAGAAAAGAAATTTAATATTGAGTTTATTACACCTGTTGATGGTGCATTCTTAGAATATGAACAACAGAGCGAAAATTTTAAAGTATTGGAGTTATGAGCGGTATGAAATTTGTAAAAAATGATCAGACTGCTGTTTTCGCCCTCGGAGGTTTGGGCGAAATCGGTAAAAATACGTACGCGGTGCAATTCCAGGATGAAATTGTACTGATTGATGCGGGGATCAAGTTTCCCGAGGACGAACTGCTCGGAATTGACTACGTCATCCCTGATTATACGTATTTAGTCAAAAACGAAGATAAAATTAAAGGGCTTTTTATCACCCACGGGCACGAAGACCACATCGGCGGTATTCCATACCTGCTCAGACAAGTGAATATTCCTGTATACGGCGGAAAACTCGCGATCGGCTTACTTCGGAATAAACTTGAAGAGCATGGATTATTAAGACAGACGAAACTGAACATTATCGGCGAGGATGATATTGTAA
This sequence comes from Bacillus sp. LJBS17, assembly GCF_019334685.1. NCBI lineage: Bacteria > Bacillati > Bacillota > Bacilli > Caryophanales > Bacillaceae > Bacillus > Bacillus sp. LJBS17. The sequence continues at coordinate 1,505,387 of NZ_CP079759.1, read as the reverse complement.
AGTTCCGCAAAACGGCTGTGTCATTCTTCAGAACAACACACAGTATTCCGGATTCCTACGGCATTGTTGTAAAAACGCCGCCCGGAAACATCGTACATACTGGGGATTTTAAATTCGACTTTACTCCAGTCGGCGAGCCGGCAAACTTAACGAAAATGGCCGAAATCGGTAAAGAAGGCGTTTTGTGCCTTCTTTCAGACAGCACAAACAGTGAAAATCCGGAGTTTACCATGTCTGAGCGCCGTGTAGGAGAAAGCATTCATGACATTTTCCGCAAGGTGGACGGCCGAATTATCTTCGCTACATTTGCGTCGAATATTCACCGCTTGCAGCAGGTAATTGAAGCTGCTGTACAAAATGGAAGAAAAGTTGCCGTATTTGGACGCAGTATGGAATCGGCTATCGAAATTGGACAGACACTCGGTTATATTAACTGTCCTAAAAATACGTTTATTGAGCATAACGAAATCAATCGTATGCCTGCTAATAAAGTAACAATTTTATGTACAGGAAGCCAAGGGGAACCAATGGCGGCGTTATCAAGAATTGCAAACGGCACACACCGCCAAATTTCAATCAATCCTGGGGATACAGTCGTATTTTCTTCATCCCCTATCCCAGGCAACACAATCAGCGTGAGTCGAACAATCAACCAGCTGTATCGTGCGGGTGCTGAGGTTATTCATGGCCCTCTTAACGATATCCATACATCCGGTCACGGCGGACAGGAAGAACAGAAGCTGATGCTTCGTTTAATCAAACCTAAATTCTTCATGCCGATTCACGGTGAGTACAGAATGCAAAAGATGCATGTCAAACTTGCAACAGATTGTGGCATCCCAGAGGAAAACTGCTTTATCATGGATAATGGTGAAGTATTAGCGCTTAAAGGCGACGAGGCTTCAGTTGCAGGAAAAATCCCGTCCGGTTCAGTGTACATTGACGGAAGCGGTATCGGTGATATTGGCAATATCGTACTTCGTGATCGCAGAATTCTCTCTGAAGAAGGACTTGTCATCGTTGTTGTCAGCATTGACATGGACGACTTCAAGATTTCAGCGGGCCCAGATTTGATTTCCAGAGGATTTGTGTACATGAGAGAATCTGGCGACTTGATCAACGACGCTCAAGAGCTCATTTCAAATCACTTACAAAAAGTAATGGAACGAAAAACGACTCAATGGTCTGAAATCAAAAACGAGATTACAGACACGCTTGCACCTTTCTTGTACGAAAAAACAAAGCGCCGTCCAATGATCCTGCCGATCATTATGGAGGTTTAAAAAAAGAGGCACTCCCTAAGGGAGTGCCTCTTTTTATTGCAGTGATATGTGTTGAAATGATTTTACATCGAATAAGCCCGTAGTCGTCATTTTAATATCAGGAATGACAGGCAACGCTAAAAACGACAATGTCAAAAATGGATTAAATCCGCCTGTGAAACCGATTAACGGCAATTTATCATGCAGCGTCAGCAAGCTTTGATTCACTTGCTCCGCAGAATGCTCGGATAATAACCCTGCAATCGGCAGCGGTACTGAATGGAGCTCTTCCCCATTTTTTATAATCGTTAATCCTCCGCCAATTTCCTGCAGCTTATTAACTGCCGCCGCGATATCCTCATCATTCGTTCCGACAGCAATAATATTATGGGAGTCGTGTGAAATGGTTGTGGCAATCGCTCCGCTCTTGAATCCAAAACCTTTCACAACACCAAGTCCGGTTTCTTTTAATCCTTTATGCCGCTCAACAACTGCAATCTTTAACAAATCAAGCTCAGTGTCAGGCTCAAATTCGCGGGCAACAGGAGCCGGAACTTGTACTAATCTTGTTTCAAGCTGATTTGGTATGATTTGAATGACATTGATCTGCTGCTCTGAATCGATTGGCATATGAAAATCCTGTTTGTTAAGAGGATCAGCAAGCTTAACAGAATCAAGCAGTGCCTGATCTGGTGCTGCAGTTGAAGCATGATCCTGATAGACCGCTTTGCTGTCTTCAGCAACAGTCTGCCCTTTTACCATCGTCATTGTGACAGTGACATTTTCCAGATCAGATACAAAGAGCAAATCAGCGTCAAAACCCGGGGCAATCGCTCCCTTTGTATCTAATCCGTAGCATTCGGCCGCATTGAGGCTTCCTAATTGATAGGCTAAAAACGGATCAAGTCCAGCTTGAATCGCCATTTTCACCTGATGGTTTACACTTCCCTCTGACAATAAATCATCCACATGCTTATCATCCGTACAAAAAAAGAACCGGCGTGCGTTCTTTTCATTCACCGCCGGCAGCACATTGAGCGTGTTTTTGGCGACTGATCCTTCACGCATCATGACATACATGCCCCTTCTGATACGATCAAGGGCTTCTTCCTTCGATGTTACTTCATGGTCATTTAAGACAAATGCGGTTCTGTAAATGTTAACGAGGTCTGTTGATAAACCAGCTAAATGACCGTCTATCCGTTTTCCTGCAACACGGGCATCGAGCAGTTTCTGAACCATGTCTTCTTCAGCCTGCTGAACCGACACATAATCCATAACTTCAGCCAGTCCTAATACTTCTTCTTCTTCATAAAAAGGCTTGAGATCGGCAGCTTTAAGAATTGCGCCTGATCGCTCAAAACTTGCGGCAGGCACACTGGAAGGAAGCATAAAATGGATATTCAGCGGTGTATGCCGAGCTTGTTCAAGCATAAACACAATCCCTTTTTCACCAGACACATTCGCGATCTCATGCGGATCTGTAACAACCGTCGTCACGCCATGAGGCAACACTGCTTTAGCGAACTCAATCGGTGTAACCATTGACGACTCAATATGTACATGTCCATCAATAAAACCCGGAACAATCATTTGTCCCTTTGCATCAATGGTATTTTCACCTTCATACTCACCGAGGCCTACAATAACTCCATCTGTAATCGCAATATCTTCATATATCCATTCTTGATTATATACGTCCATGATTTTTCCGTTCTTAATGACGATATCAGCTTTTTGTCTTTGGGCTGAAGCATTCAGCCTATTGACTAGCGCTTCTTTATTCAAATAGGCCCCTCCTCTTTTTTATTATATGGTACAATATGCTATCGGAACGCCTGTGCTTAGTCAATGAAATTTTAAGAAATTGGCGCTCAGTTCATTAAAGTTGTTATATTCTGATAATACGAAAAACCGCCCTTTGAGGACGGCTTATTTGACTGCTATTTAGTATGAAGAACTCTTTTTTCAAAACGGGAGATGTCTGTAACTGATCCAATAACAATGAGTATATCTTCTTGGTGGATGACTTCGGTTGCAAGCGGTGATACGATGACTTCCTTGCCCCTTTTTATGGCTACGATATTAATACCGTATTTTGCGCGAATATCTAAATCGAGAAGTGTATTTCCAGCCAGGCGGCTGTTAGCTACGATTTCAACAAGACTATGCTCTTCAGACAGCTCCAAATAGTCAAGTACATTGTTGGACACGATATTATGCGCAATTCGTTTTGCCATATCGCGTTCTGGGTGGACGATGTGATCCGCGCCAATTTTAGACAGCACTTTTTCGTGATAATCGTTCTGCGCTTTAACTGTAATCGTATGGACGCCAAGTTCTTTCAGAATGAGTGTCGTTAAAATACTCGCTTGAATATTTTCCCCGATTGCTACAATAACATGGTCAAAATTTCGCAGGCCTAAATTTTTCAGGACAGATTCGTCTGTCGAATCACCGATAACTGCGTGAGATGCAATCTTGGCATACTCGTTGACTTTATCTTCATCGATATCCATTGCCATAACCTCGACGCCTTCTTCGCTTAATGCTTTGCAAATACTGCCACCAAAACGGCCCAGCCCAATTACCGCAAATTCTTTTTTCATCGTGGTGCTCCTTTATATGACATGATATTGATCAAATTTTATCATATTCTTTTGTTACAGTGTTATCCTTTTGGCAGCGAATTCATATGCCGCTTGAGCTTTTCAGTAAACTCAGGCGACAAATACAGCTCCGCTCCGCGTTCGATTTCAATCTGATAGTGCTGAGGCGGGGCAATTTCCGCTTCTTTTTGGAGGACGAGAAAGGTTAAGCAGTCTTTGTAGTGCCTTCCGCCAGCTTCAACGTCTACAAATGCCGGCCGATACGTAAGAGATTCGACGCCCTCCCTTTTAAATAGATAGGAGAGAGCAGAATAAGGAATACGGTATAAAACGCCTTCTGTTGTTCCTCCGTCTTCCAACATGTCCGCTCTTGAACCGTCATCCCTTTTTAGCGTGAAGCGGGTTGTGTATCCTTTTAAAACAGCTCTTCCTACTGGATCTTGAAAATAGTGATCGACTCCCGCTTTTTGAAAGCGGGCATTATCCATGCATGATCCATAGGCAAAATAATAAATGGGATTTTTCGATTTGCTGATCATCTGATGTTCTTTCCAGTCGCCGCTGCTTATTTTCGTAAAACCGGCACACCCTTCTTTGTTCATAAAATAAATAAGCGCATTTTTAATCCCGACATCCGTTTCTACAAACACCGTTTGTTTATGATATCCTTGAAAAAATTGATCGAGCTTATGTATACACAATTCATCTGCTTCATATACTTCGCCGTATATATAGCCTTCGCCATTAAAAACAGCTGTGGGCCCCTCTTTTGCAGCAAACAAACTTCCCTTTGTTCTCGCCTGCTCATTGATACATGCCGATTGTGCCAGCAAATGATGGGTTTTTTCATGCTTTCTTAATGTCCCATATACAAACAGAAGCGAGTTCACTGTATTTTTCTCCTCTCAGCTGTCTGATTTTAAAGGCAAAACCACTTGAAAGACGCTGCCTTTTCCAGCTTCACTTTCGATTTTCAATTCCCCGTCATGTTCCTTCAGGATTCTCAAACAAATGGGAAGTCCCAGTCCAGTGCCCTTTTCTTTTGTTGAATAAAAAGGTTTGCCAATCTGCTTCAGCTTTTCCTGCGGCATGCCGTTTCCTTCATCCTTTACGCTTATCACTGCATGAGAGGCGGTTTTAGCAGTTGAAATGGTTACGACACCGCCCTTTGGCATTGCCTCAATTCCGTTTTTAATGATGTTGATAAAGACCTGCTTCAGCTGATTTTCGTCTCCATTAATCATACAGCCATCTGTCTCTTTGAAATTTTTCTCTATGACGATATTGGACAGAATTGCATTGGTATCAAGCAATGTCGTGACTTGTTTCAAGATCTCATTAAGCTGGTGTGTTTTAAATGTGATTGCCTGCGGTTTTGCAAGCAGCAGCAGCTCGCTGAGCACTAAATCGATTCTTTTAATCTCTGAAAAGATGATGTCAAAATAGTCTTTTCTGTCCGGATATTGTGTTTTCATAATCTGGAGGAAACCGCTGACAGATGTTAAAGGGTTTCTGACCTCATGAGCAATACCTGCGGCAAGTTCACTTGTGATTGATAGTTTCTGGGATTCCCTCGCCAGCCGTTCATTAATCTCAATGAGCTCATCTTCAGCCTCTTTCCGCTCAGTGATATCTGACATTGTACCCAGGCTGCCTGTAAATTGGTCATCCCGGTCATAGTAAAGTTTATAATGAACTTCTCCCCAAAAAATCGTGCCGTTCTTTGTCACGTATTTTGCCGTAAACATGCCAGAAGACGCTTTGTTTTGGATTTGGGTGTTAATGTGGTCGGCTACGTGCTTTTCTTTTATGAAGTAATCGTTATACATTGTTCCCATACATTCACTGATTGAAAAGCCGGTTATTGATGCCCACGCTTGGTTTAAATATGTAATTTCGCCTTTTGCATTCGTTTGAAATACGATTTCCTGCAAATTATCCATGATGCGGTTTTTTTCTTCAGAAAGCTGTTTATACTTCCATTCGTTATCCTTCATTTTCTTAACCAGCTGCTGTTTCTCATCAATATAATAAGCCAGCATCCAGACACTTACCAGCGTGACTGCAGTATACACAATATCAACAGGCCAATTAATCGGGTTTTTGCCTATAAAATAAAATAAATAATCCCAAAACATTATAAAAATCATTGCCAAAATGATGGAAATGATACGCGCTTGATATTTTCTCATATGACCACCTGCCGCTTGTGTTTCTCTACTTATTGTACCATTCTTCGACAAATAATTGAGTAAAATATGTAAAGTATCCCAAATCATTCATTACCAAATATCTTGATGTCTTATCTTAGGCGGCGGTAATCAAAAATTGGCACGCAAAAAAGGCGGAGATGACATCGCTCCGCCTTTTTTAGCATAATTTTATTCTTTTAAAGCGGCTTGAATTTCTTCGAGAAGCAGCTGTGCACCCTCAGGGCTTAGCGTAATTTTACCGTTGCCGTATTCTTTATTTTCTGAAGTGATTTCTCCAGTCATTAAACAAACGCCATGAGGTTTGTACTTTTTCAAGATAATTTTATCTCCGTCAACAAAAAACTCAATGCTGTCTTTTATGGCAATATCCAATGCCCGTCTCAACTCAATCGGCATGACAATGCGGCCTAATTCATCTACTTTTCTCACAACACCTATTGATTTCATAAAAACCCTTCTTCCTTTAAATGTTTCTTTTCTCATGTAATGTTTTAAGGATGTACCTCAATATATCGTAGACGAATGAAACTTTGAAAAAGTTTCCCGCTTTCTATAAGAATTACAAGATATTTTTTCCATAAAACCGAAAAATGTATTACTTCTGTTACACAGTTCCTTGATTTTTTACAAAAACATTTCTTTACCGACGCACACCCCCAAAAATCGCAGTATTTCTGAGAAACTTTAAATGTAGAATCATATTAAATTAGGATAGAGATTGGGTGAAAACATGTTTCAATCAACTGAAATCGGGATTGACTTAGGAACAGCTAATATACTTGTTTACAGCAAAAATAAAGGGATTATCCTAAATGAACCATCTGTTGTCGCAGTGGATACGACGACAAAAGCAGTGCTTGCAATCGGAGCTGATGCGAAAAACATGATCGGTAAAACACCGGGAAAAATTGTCGCTGTCAGACCGATGAAAGATGGCGTGATCGCAGACTATGATATGACAACTGACCTGCTAAAGCACATTATGAAAAAAGCCGCAAAAAGCATCGGCATGTCGTTCAGAAAACCGAACGTAGTCGTTTGCACACCATCAGGCTCAACAGCAGTAGAACGCCGCGCCATCAGTGATGCGGTGAAAAATTGCGGCGCGAAAAACGTTCATTTAATCGAAGAGCCAGTTGCAGCCGCCATCGGAGCGGATTTACCGGTTGATGAGCCGGTTGCCAATGTGGTAGTAGATATCGGCGGAGGGACGACAGAGGTCGCTATTATTTCCTTCGGTGGCGTTGTTTCCTGCCATTCTATCAGGATCGGCGGAGACCAGCTTGATGAGGATATCGTTTCTTTCGTCCGTAAAAAATACAATTTGCTGATCGGCGAACGCACAGCTGAGCAGGTAAAAATGGAAATTGGCCATGCTCTGATTGAACATATACCAGAGGCAATGGAAATTCGGGGACGCGACCTCGTGACAGGTCTTCCAAAAACCATTATGCTTCAATCCAACGAAATTCAAGATGCAATGCGTGAATCCCTCCTGCATATTCTTGAAGCCATCAGAGCGACACTTGAGGACTGTCCGCCTGAATTGAGCGGAGATATTGTTGATCGCGGCGTTATTTTAACAGGCGGCGGCGCGCTCCTTAATGGAATTAAAGAATGGCTCACAGAAGAGATTGTCGTGCCTGTACACGTGGCGCAAAACCCGCTTGAATCTGTAGCAATCGGCACAGGCCGTTCTTTAGAAGTGATTGATAAGCTGCAAAAGGCAATTAAATAGTCTTTACCCGCAAAATTCTCACACGCGGCAAATTTCTTGCTTCTTTTTTCCTCACTTCCTTCATATTGTGGGAAATGGAGAAACGTTAAGGAGGAAACAGATGCTAAGAGATTTAGGAAGAAGAGTAGCGATCGCAGCCATTTTAAGCGGAATTATTCTTGGAGGCATGAGCATTTCTTTGGCAAATATGCCTCATTCGCCTGCAGGCGGCACTGTAAAACTGAATCATCCATAATATTGAAAAACCCAAGACGTGTCGTTTTGGGTTTTTCACTTTGGGCTCCTTCTTTCCTTTATAGGATCATATTTGATATGATGAGAAAAAAGCTTGGAGGAATGATTCATGGATTCATTTTCACAGAAATTAAATACATATGCACAGCTGGCGGTAGAAGTCGGCGTTAATGTCCAAAAAGGCCAGTATGTAGTCGTAAATGCTTCAACAGACGTTCGGGATTTTGTCCGTTTAATTGTAAAACACGCATATGAAAAGGGCGCAAAAAACGTCACCGTGAATTGGCAGGATGACGAAGTCGCCAAATTAAAATACGAACTTGCGCCGTTTGAAGCATTTGAAGAATATCCTGAATGGGAAGCAAAAGGCAGAGAAGAGCTTGCCAAAAATGGAGCTGCTTTCATTTCTGTTGTGTCGTCAAACCCAGACTTGCTAAAAGGTATAGATTCCAAACGGATTGCGGCATTCCAAAAAGCAGCAGGCAAAGCATTACATACATACAGACAATATATTCAATCAGACAAAGTCAGCTGGACTGTCGTAGGTGCGGCATCAGCAGGCTGGGCTCACAAGGTGTTTCCTGGCAAATCAGAGGAGGAAGCGATCCACCTTCTGTGGGAAGAAATTTTTAAAGCGACGCGCGTAAATGAAGACAACCCGGTTCAGGCGTGGATCAATCATGACCAAAATCTTCATGAAAAAGTTGACCATTTGAACGAGAGACATTACGCTGCCTTACATTATCAAGCTGAAGGAACTGATTTAACAATTAAGCTGCCTAGGAAGCATGTTTGGGCAGGTGCGGGAAGCGTGAATGAAAGCGGCCATGAGTTTATGGCCAATATGCCGACAGAAGAAGTGTTCACGCTGCCGCAAAAAGACGGGGTTGACGGTGTGGTATCAAGCACAAAACCATTAAGCTACGGCGGAAATATTATTGAAAATTTCACCCTGACGTTTGAAAATGGCCGTATAGTCGACATTAAAGCTGAAAAAGGTGAGGATATTTTAAAAGAACTGGTGGAAACAGATGAAGGTTCTCACTATTTAGGTGAAGTGGCACTTGTTCCTTACGATTCGCCTATATCACAATCAAACATTCTTTTCTATAACACGCTGTTTGATGAAAACGCGTCAAATCATTTGGCGATCGGAAGCGCCTATGCCTTTAATATTGAAGGCGGAAAGCAGATGTCTCGTGAAGAGCTTGTCAAAGAAGGCCTAAATGAGAGCATTACACACGTGGACTTTATGATCGGTTCTAAGGATATGAATATTGACGGAATTACGGCAGACGGGAAAAGAGAGCCTATCTTCAGAAACGGAAATTGGGCTTTTTAAGTAAATAAAAGGAGGCTTTTCCGCCTCCTTTTTTTATTTTTCTGCTTCATACATTTGCAGATTCGCATAAACGGTTTCTAATACTGGTGCAGCGAGAGATAAACGTTTAGCTTTTTCAAGCAAAAATCCATGCAGGTGGTCGCCTTCTGTCGTTTGGCCGTTTTCCATATCCCGAAGCATGGAGGACTTCATATGATAAGACATGCTGGTCATCGTACGAAAGCTCTCTTCCTCAAGATCCGGATCAGCCGGAACACCTTCTTTTCGTAAAACAGCGCAAATTTCCCCAATAAGAGTTTGAGCCGTGTGACGTCCGGCTTCTGTGGCGAGGATTGGGCCAAGCGGTCGTTGAAATAACGTTGTGATCCCCGCTTGCGCTGCAATAAAGAGATACTTTTTCCAAATGTCCTTCTCGATATGCCCGCTAATGATGACTTCAGCCTTCACACCTGAAAATACCTCTTCAAGCGCTCTTATCCGCTCCGTACGCTCGCCGTTCCATTCTCCAAATACAAAACGATGTGATGCGCTCGTATGATGAATTTCTCCTTTGTTGTCTAAAGCACTTTCTATAAAACACAGGCCGCCCAGCACCTGTTCTTTTGAAAATGCCGCAAATAGCTGCTCATAGTGGCGGTACCCATTTAAAAAAGGGATAATGACAGATTCCTGATGGATAAATGGTTTGACATCGTCTATCACTTGACCAAGCGAGTATGCTTTAGAAGCAATGATAACGACATCAAATTGCCCTGTTTCTCCGGCACTGATTAGTTCGGGCTGAAATGATACATTCCCTTTTTCACTATGGATGACAAGCCCGGTTTTTTTCAGCTGCTCAGCTCGTTTTTGGCGCACGAGAAATGTCACATCATTTCCTTTCTCCGAAAGCCGTCCGCCAATATACCCACCTACTCCACCTGCTCCGACAACCAAAAATTTCATGTTGTGATCTCCTTTCATATTTAGGTATCAAAAAAAGCAGAGAAATCTCTGCTTTTTTTATTCCGCGTATAGTTCAGTCAATTTTTTCTGCACATCAGCATTTTCAAGGAACTCGTCATAGCTCATTTGCTTATCGACGATGCCGTTAGGTGTAATTTCTATAATTCTGTTGGCAATGGTCTGCACAAACTGATGGTCATGGGAAGTAAACAGCATAGCGCCTTTAAAGCTGATTAAGCCGTTATTGAGCGCTGTAATGGACTCTAGGTCTAAATGGTTAGTTGGCTCATCCAAAATTAAAATATTGGCGCCAGAAAGCATCGCTTTCGACAGCATACAGCGGACCTTTTCTCCCCCGGAAAGTACATTTGCTTTTTTGTGGACTTCCTCTCCAGAGAACAGCATCCGTCCTAAGAAACCGCGTAAAAAGCTCTCACTTTGGTCGTGCGGAGAATATTGGCGAAGCCAGTCTACAAGGTTCAGATCACTGCCTTCGAAATATTCGCTGTTGTCTTTTGGAAAATACGCTTGAGACGTGGTAACACCCCATTTAAACGTTCCGCTGTCAGCTTCCATTTCCCCGGAAATGATTTTAAACAGCGTAGTAACAGCAAGTTCATTTCGGCCAGTGAAAGCAATTTTATCTTCTCGATTCATAATAAAGCTGACATTGTCAAGCACCTTTACGCCATCGATTGTTTTTGTTAAGCCTTCCACGCGAAGAACATCATTTCCGATTTCCCGTTCCGGCGTGAAGTTAACATAAGGATAGCGGCGGGAAGACGGTTTAATATCATCCAGCGTGATTTTTTCGAGAAGTTTCTTTCTTGATGTAGCCTGCTTAGATTTAGACGCATTGGCGCTAAATCTAGCGACAAACTCTTGAAGCTGTTTAATCTGCTCTTCTTTTTTCTTGTTCGCTTCTTGAGAAAGCTTTAACGCCAGCTGGCTTGACTCGTACCAGAAATCATAGTTTCCGACATAGATTTGAATTTTGTTAAAATCAAGGTCGGCAATGTGGGTACATACTTTATTTAAGAAGTGGCGGTCATGGGATACGACAATAACTGTGTTTTCAAAGTTAATCAGAAATTCTTCAAGCCACTGGATTGCCTGAAGGTCCAAGTGGTTCGTCGGCTCATCGAGGAGCAGAACATCCGGCTTGCCGAATAATGCCTGTGCCAAGAGAACTTTTACCTTCTCCGAACCGCCGAGGTCTGCCATCTTTTTTGTGTGCAGATCTTCTGAGATACCAAGGCCTTTTAACAGGATCGCAGCTTCACTTTCCGCTTCCCAACCGTTCAGTTCCGCAAATTCACCTTCTAGCTCAGCAGCACGAATCCCATCCTCATCTGAGAAATCAGGCTTCATGTAAATAGCGTCTTTCTCCTGCATGACTTCATACAGGCGTTTGTGGCCCATAATGACCACTTTCAGCACTTCATACTCTTCGTACTCAAAATGGTTCTGCTTCAAGACGGCAAGACGCTCGCCAGGACTCATATGCACGTCGCCTGTCTGAGGCTCGATTTCGCCTGACAGCACCTTTAGAAACGTTGATTTACCGGCACCGTTTGCACCAATTAACCCATAGCAGTTGCCTGGGGTAAATTTAATATTAACATCTTCAAATAACTTGCGATCCGCAAACCGCAAGCTTACATTATTTACAGCAATCATTTATTATCCTCCATCATGTCTATCATCAATAAAAGTATACCATGAATGCAGGGCAAGAGAAATGATTCCCTGATAAAACAGAGAGAAAACACTTATACACCCAAACCAGCCAGCTGTGTTACAATTAAAGAGAGAGAATGCATCCGCTCGGAAAATTACACACTCTCATGGAGGAACACGTTGAGGCTTTTAACACTTACTGAATATTGCTTACTGATCTTTTTTACGGGCTTTTACCTTGCCGTAACAGGCTTTACCGCCAAAGATATCGGCTTATATATAGGCATAGCCCTTATTTACATATTTTCGCACATTTTTTCTAAACGGCTTTTAGAAAAGCGCGGAAAAGAGAACAAACAGGTTCACCTTTTCTTCAGTGTGCTAGCTATTATCGGTTCAGTGTTCATCACGGTTTTATGCATTGCATTGGTCGCTTCTTTTTCAAAATAAAAACGCCTGCTGTCCTAGGCCAGCAAGGCGTTTTTATTTTGTTTGACGCATTTCGTTAAACGGGAAAAAGACAAACTTCGATGTGCCGACAATTCGATCTTCCGCGATCAGTCCCAGCCCGTTTCGGCTGTCCATAGAATTTAGCCTGTTATCTCCCATGACAAAGTATTTGCCTTTCGGAACCTTAACCGGTCCAAAGTCTCCTGTCAGACTGACACCAAGTTTTTCTGCTTCCTTCTTGTTTTTAGACAAGTAAGGCTCGGCTACTTTTTTACCGTTTATATAAAGCGTGTCATCCTTCATTTGAACGGTTTCTCCAGGCTTTCCGATCAATCTTTTTACATAATGGATTTTAGAAGTTTCACCGTTGATAATAACGATATCTCCGCGCTTCAGCTCGCCGATATAGTTGACTGTTTTATTCACAAACAGCCTTTCTCCGTCATGTAATGTGGGATACATAGATGAACCTTCAACTAAATACGGTTCAAACAAAAAGTGACGGATCAGGAGAGCCAGCAGAACAGCGATGACAATCGCTTTACCCCATTCCAGGTACGTATTGGTTTTTTTCTTCGCCGTTTTCTCAGTATTCGTATTTTTTTCCTCGGTCAAAGTGTTTCCTCCTAGACAATTGCTATGTCAGTTGTTTCTCTTCTTTTACTTTATCATAAAAAAGAATAAAATACATAACTTAACCGCGCTCCCTGCCGGCCGGATAAGAAAAAGCGTCCTTTCGAACCAAGGACGCTTTTTTTCTTATTTTTCTGTAACAGGTTTTTTGACGATACCGAGGATAATTGCCATCACGACAGCACCGATCACGATACTTAAAAGGTAAAGCATCGGATGGTTTGTAATGAAAGCTACGAATACTCCTCCATGAGGCGCCGGAAGCGTTACTCGGAAGAATTCAGTTAATCCGCCGGCAACAGCTGCACCGACTACAGCAGCTGGTATGACGCGAAGCGGATCAGCCGCAGCAAATGGGATCGCTCCCTCTGTTACGAAAGCAGCTCCCATGAAATAGCATGTAATACCAGCTTCACGGTCACGCTGAGTGAATTTGTTTCTGAAAATGGTTGTTGCAAGTGCGATACCAAGCGGAGGAACCATACCGCCGGCCATGATTGCTGCATGAGGCGCATAGTTGCCTGCATCGATCATGGCGATACCGAACGTAAAGGCTGCTTTATTAAGCGGGCCACCCATATCGATCGCCATCATGCCGCCCAAGATAATACCCATTAACACAAGATTTCCAGTACCAAGGCTTTCAAGCCAGTTTGTTAAGAAATTCATAAATGCCGCTACAGGTGTATTGACGACAAATTGCATTAATACGCCAGTGATAAAAATACCGAACAGCGGGTAAATCAAAACAGGTTTTAATCCATCAAGTGACTGAGGGATAAACGTAAATACTTTTTTCAGTAAAATCACGACATAACCGGCAAGGAATCCGGCAATTAAGCCGCCTAAGAATCCAGCATTCGCTTGAGTAGCCATAAAACCGCCGACCATACCAGGCGCAAAACCAGGACGATCTGCAATACTCATCGCAATGAAACCGGCCAGAACTGCAACAATCAGTTTTAATGCATTGTCGCCGCCGATAAAGTTTAATGCTGCTGCAAACGTGTTGTAGCTAGGATCATTCGGATCAGCAGAGTGAATTCCCCAGAAGAATGAAATCGCAACGAGAATACCGCCGCCGACTACGAACGGAAGCATGTTGCTGACACCGCTCATCAGGTGCTTATAAAACGCGTTTCCGATACCGCTTCCAGACTTGCCTCTCGCTTCTTCATCATCGTTTGAAGCTGCTGAACCGCCGCCGCTGCCTTGATAAATCGGCGCATCTTGATTCATCGCTTTTTCGATAAGCTCTTGCGGACGTCTGATACCCGCCGTTACAGGAACTTGAAGTACGCGCTTGCCTTTAAAACGTTCCATTTCAACCTGCTTGTCCGCTGCGACAATGATTGCAGGGGCATCTTCGATTTCTTGGGCAGTGAGCTTGTGCTTAATGCCGCTTGACCCATTTGTTTCGACCTTAATTTCCACTCCAAGCTCTTTCGCTTTTTCTTTAAGGGCATCCGCAGCCATGAATGTATGGGCAATACCTGTCGGACATGCAGTAACCGCTAAAATTTTTCCTTTTCCGGCAGGTGCTGGTGCCGCTTCTTCTTCTTCTTCCTCTTCGTCATCATCTTTATCGTGCTGATTAATAATGTCGATGATGGCATCTTCAGACTCAGCTTCAAGGAGCTGCTTACGGATTTCTTCACGCATTAACAGCGTTGAAAGTCTTGACAATGCTTCAAGGTGAGTGTTGTTTGCGCCTTCAGTCGCCGCGATCATGAACACTAAGTGAGCCGGCTGGCCGTCTAATGATTCATAATCGACGCCGTCTTTTGAACGTCCGAACGCGATCGCCGGGTTGATAACGCTTGCCGTTTTCGCATGGGGGATAGCGATTCCTTCACCGATACCCGTGGAGCTTTGGCTTTCGCGATTTAAAATGGCTTCTTTATAGGCTTGTCGGTCATTTAACTTTCCAGCCTTATCAAGAACAGTGACCATTTCGTCAATAACATTTTCTTTTTCTTTGCTCTCAATATTAAGCTTTATCGTATGCTTCGTTAAAAGCTCAGTTATTTTCACTTGTGTTTCCTCCTCTATAGACGTGTGACCTTAACTTCAGGAAGAAGCTGCTGGACAAATTCTTCTGTTCCAAGTTCTTCAGAGAACGCGGTAGCACTGCCTGAAGTAACTCCTAAGCGGAATGCTTCTTCAAGCGGCAGCTGTTTGGAAATTCCGGCAAGGAAACCTGCAACAACGGAATCCCCTGCTCCGACTGAGTTTACCAATTTCCCCTTTGGCACGTTAGCAAAATAAACAGCTTCGTTCGTAAACAGAAGCGCTCCGTCTCCGGCCATTGATACAATTACATGTTCAGCGCCTTGTTCTACAAGCTTTTTCCCATAAGGAACAGCTTCCTCAACAGATGTAATGGCCGTGCCGAACATTTCTCCAAGCTCATGATGATTTGGCTTCATCAAAAATGGTTTCATTTCTGTTGCTTTCAAAAGAGCCTCGCCTGAGATATCCAGAACAACTCGTGCGTTCTGCTGTTTGCAGGCCTCTGCGATTTTTTCATAAGTATCGTGAGGGAGTGAAGATGGAATGCTTCCTGCAAGAACGACGATATCTCCCTCTTGCAAAGATTGGAACTGTTCTAAAAAGGCTTTGAAATCTTCATCCGAAATTGTCGGTCCCTGCCCGTTAATTTCAGTTTCATCACCAGTTTTCAGCTTTACATTGATACGGGTATCCCCTTTTACTTCAGAAAAAGCTGTTTCCAGGTTTTCTTCCCGTAAAAATGTTTTGATATATTCTCCGGTAAATCCGCCGACGAATCCGAGCGCTTTAGACGCCACATGGTGTCTTTTCAGCAGTCTCGATACGTTGATGCCTTTGCCCCCTGGATACTTGGTATCATACGAAGAACGGTTCAGGCCTCCTACAGTAAAATCTTCAACGTGAACAATATAATCGACAGATGGATTAAGTGTTACAGTGTAAATCATGGTTTCACTACCTTTACGACAGTTTTTTCTTGGTAATTATCGAATGTAAGCTCTTCAGCGTCAGTCGTAATGATTGTTGCGTCGCCTATTGCGGCGAATGCCGAAAATGAAATTTCTCCGAACTTCGAAGGGTCTGCTAAGACGTAAGCGTGTTTTGCCTGTTTGATCGCTTTCTGTTTTAAAAGGGCCTCATCAGGGTCCGGCGTTGTAAATCCAGCCTCTGTATGGACACCGTTTGTCCCCAGAAAACTCTTGTCAAATCTGTACTGGTCCATGGCAATCAATGAAGCGCCTCCAATAATCGCGCCCGTTCTGTGCTTTACGTATCCTCCAAGCAGATAAAAAGAAATTTCTTTCCTTATTAATGCATCGATATGCATCACCCCGTTTGTGACAACGACAATATCTTTGGTTTTATCCATAAAATCAATCATGTGCAATGTCGTCGTGCCTGCATCAAGGTAAATGCAATCCCCTTCTTCTAAAAGAGAAGCTGCTTTTTCAGCAATCTTCAATTTATCGTGAAGGTTTTTGGATGATTTTTCAAGCATATCGGGTTCAAGTCTGATATCGGAAAGCTTGGCCGCTCCACCATGAACGCGCTTTAAAAAACCGCGTTCTTCAAGTGTCGATAAATCTCTTCTGATTGTTGATTCAGAAGCATTAGTCAGATTTATAAGCTCTTGAATCTTTACCACATCATGCTTTTCTATTTGATCAATAATCAATTGATGCCGTTCAGGAGTTAGCATGCTTCACCTCCTAATGAAAACGTATTCATTTTGAATACAATTTCATTGTAAACGCTATTTTCGGTTTAGGCAACTAAAATCATTCAAATTCATTCAATAACTATCAAAATCTTTCACGTTTCTCCATATTAACGTATGTCTATAGGGTTTGTAAACTGTAAATTCGACAAAAATAAGGACAATTGTACGACATTTTCTTCTTATTTTAATGAAAAAAGTCTTTTATATTCATAGTAGAAATCACTAAACATAAAAAAACCTCATGCATGTTGCATGAGGCTACTCATAACGCAGCGCTTCAATGGGATCAAGCTTTGCAGCTTTATTTGCAGGAAGCATGCCGAAAATAACACCAATGAGCATACTGAACAGCACGCCCCCGCATACAACCTGCCAGGATATGAGTGACGGCCAGCCCGCAATGGCTGAAACAAGCGCGGCCCCTCCGTATCCAATACCAATCCCGACCAGACCGCCAATCAGCGTCAATACGACTGACTCAATTAAAAACTGAGTCAGAATCTGTCCCCTCGTCGCACCGAGGGATTTTCTGATTCCAATTTCCCGTGTCCGTTCTGTGACTGATACGAGCATGATATTCATGACACCGATTCCGCCGACCAAAAGGGAAATACCTGCAATTGAGCCGATAATCGTCGTCATAATTGCCGTTACCTTGCCAATTCCGGCCGCAATCTCCTCCATGTTCATCACTTGATACGAATCCTCTGTGCCATGATTGTCATTTACCAGCTGTGCTGCTTCTTTTCCTGCCGATTTTATGTCGTCTGCTGATTCGACCTGCAATGATACGTTACTGAAATCACTTGTGCCAAAAGAGGATTTCATCATATTAAATGGCACATACATTTCACTTAAACCGAAAGAAAGCAAGCCTGTTTCTTTTTTCAGCACACCGATAATTTCAACGGGCTGTCCGTTTATCCAGACAACTTCACCTAAAGGGGAGGTTTTATCGAACAGTTCTTCAGCCATCTTTTGAGAGATGATTCCGGCTCTATTCCCCGCGAGAAAGTCATTGTCGGTAAATGTTCTGCCGCTTTCGATTTCTAAAGAATTGACAGTCATGTATCCATCATTTATTCCGTTAACCGTAGCATCGGTTTCTTCTTCGTGATAACGCGCTTTCATACTTTCAGAAGTCGAAGCAACGACTTGTTTAATGCCTTCTATTCCTTTTAAACCTTTAATATCGTTTTCTGTAAACGTAGATTCAGCTGCGGCGTTCGGGTTGCTTGCAAGCTCCTCGTCGCTAGGCATATAGTACAGCTCCACAGTATTTCCCGGGCCGCTGATCGACTGCTTCAGCATTTGCTCGCCGCCCTGTCCTACCGCAACGACAACAATGACAGAGCCTACACCAATGATAATGCCGAGCATCGTTAAGATCGAACGCATTTTATGGGCAAGGACAGAGCTTAGAGCCATTCTGATGTTTTCTAACAGGCTCATTCTCCCACACTCCTTTGTCCGGAGCTGGCAGGAACAATGTTTCCGTCACGCACCATGACGATCCGATTCGTGCAATCTGCTACTTCAGGCTCGTGAGTAACCAGAACGATTGTCGTTCCCTCGGCATTTAATGCTGTAAACTGATCCATAATCGCCTCGCTTGTTTTCGTATCCAGCGCGCCGGTCGGTTCATCAGCTAAAATCAATTTCGGCTCATTCACGATCGCCCTCGCAATCGCCACCCGCTGCTTCTGCCCGCCCGACAGCTCGTTGGGCATGTGGAGCATTCGATCGGCTAACCCGACCTTTTCCAATGCTCTCTCAGCCCGCTCTTGACGTTCTTTTTTGCCTATCCCGGAGTAAATCATCGGCAGCTCGACATTTTTTTTTGCGTTCAGCCGCGGAAGAAGCTGAAATTGCTGAAATACAAAACCGATGGACCGGTTACGGACTGCCGCCAGTTCTTTATCTTTATATGAAGAAATGTCTTCGCCGTCCAATTGATATGTACCGGAAGTCGGCCGATCAAGACAGCCGATAATATTCATGATCGTCGATTTTCCTGATCCTGACGGCCCCATAATCGAGACATATTCACCTTGATGAATGTCCAAATCAATAGAATGGAGAACATCAAACGTTTCCTTTCCGATCTGGTAGCTTTTTCGCACATTAGAAAGCTGAATCATTTAAGATTTCACTTCCATTCCGTCAGTCACCTGATCAGATGGATTCAAAATGACTTGATCATCTTGGGTAAGCCCCTCTTTAATTTCTGTCAGGTCATCTGTCACTTCGCCGATTTTGACATCAACTCGCTTTGCTTTTCCGTCTTTTACTGTATACACATAATATTGGTCATCTTCTTTTTTGACTGCCTTTGAAGGAAGCGTATTTGCTTTCCGTTTATCTGTTTCAATATTCATGATAAATTTAAAGCCTGGCTTTCCTTCTGGAAGATTTCCTTTTATTTTCACTTGAAGCGGGTATTGGACCGCCTGTTCTGTTCCTTGTGCCGCAGCGGTCTCCTGCTGATCCGGAACAAGCCCGACTGCGGAAACCGTGCCTTTCCATGTTTTACCCTGTATTACATCTGAAGTGAGTGTGACCTTCTGGCCTTTTTTGACTTTCAATGTATCGTATTCAGACAATTTCCCTGAGACGACAAGGTCTTTTGGGTTGCCGATATGTATGACAGGCTCTTGAATATCTGACTTTTTGGATGCCGCTTCTTGGTTGACAGAAATAACGGTGCCTTCAATTTCGCTTTTCACTTCTAAATCTGACACCCGGTTGGCAAGTGACTGCCGCTGAAGCTCGGTTTGTTTTAATTCGATCTCCGCTGTTTTTTTCTGCATTTGAAGCTCTGTCCGTTCAGATTCGATTTGTTTTTCTGCTTCTTTCTTTCCTACCTGTTTTTCCAGTTCTCTTTCTTTGCTGTCTAAGGCTTTTAACTTTTCTTGAATTTGGTCAATTTGAAGCCGGTTGGATTCAGACGTTAACTGGTTCTGTTCTTTTTCTAGGCTCAGCTGCTCATTTGTATAGGTGACTAAAGGCGTGCCCTTTTTAACTTTATCGCCTTCCTTAACTTTAATGTCTTCTAATGTCCCTTTATCCGCTTCATAAAAGACATACTGTTCATTTGAAAATTTTAGCGTGCCAGGAACCATAACCGTTGATGAGATTTCATTTTCTTCAACGCTCCCCGTCTGTATCTCCTTGCCGGCGCTGCCGCTTGTTGGAGCGGCAGACCGGTATATATTGATTCCAACAAAAAGAGCGACTATAACTGCGATTCCAATTCCGATCCAGACTTTTTTCATGAGCTTATGCACCCGCCACAGAATTGATTAAACCTGAAAAGAATGAAAATACAACTAAAATTCCGAATAGAATGATTGCTGAAATCCACCCGGCTTTTTTGGAGATGCCTCCCGTTTTGTGAAGTCCGATTGCTAATAATACAAAGCTCCAGATGCTGAAAATTTCAAAGGTATTTAACACGCTGGCAAGAGCCCCGTCAGATGGGATAATCCCTGCCAGTGACGTCGTGCTGTAAAGAGGATTCACGTCAGTCGTAAAAGCAACGATTCCATTAACCAATAATCCGAGACTGCTAATCAAAGAGACAAACAGGCCTAGAGAAAGCATTTTTTTATATGTCGTAACACCGCCTGATACTTTTACACAGAGCCAATAAATAAGAGGGGCAATAAATAATGCTGCGATACCGCCGATAATAGCGCCTGCCATTCCGCCAACTTTGGTTATTGTTGCGACAGTTTCCATTTGTTCAGCAGATAGCCCTTGCGTATCCTGGCTTTTCAAAAGCTCACTATAATCCGTACCGAGTGATTGCAGCACGGCACCGACGATGATAATTGCTGCAACAATCAAAAGCGGTCCCCACACAGCCGGCCTTTCTCTTATTCTTTCAAATTGAACGGACGGACTTGTGATTACTCCTAAAAGTGAAGGCTTTTCAGTCGCCGTTCCGCTGTTTTTTTCTACATTCGTTTCCATTTCAAAACCTCCTTGAGAATATCTAACAAATAGTACGGGAAGGATATCAAAAAGTTTCATGTTTTTCTAATAAATTTCCAAAAGCCTTCAATATTGAAGGCTTTTCATATTATTCTATCGCTGTGCTGTATTGCGCTTTCACAAGCCCGGCATAAATGCCTCCTTTAGCAAGCAGCTGATCATGGTTCCCTTCTTCTATTTTCCTGCCGTGATCAAGAACAATGATGCGGTCGGCGTCGCGGATCGTAGACAATCTGTGAGCGATCATCACTGCTGTACGCCCTTTCAGAAGCGTTTTTAACGCTTGCTGAACTTTTACTTCTGTCTCTGTATCAATGCTTGCCGTTGCTTCGTCAAGGATGATAATAGCCGGATCGGCGAGCAATGCTCTTGCAAAGGAAATGAGCTGACGCTGACCGGCAGACAGTACGCTGCCCCTTTCCTCCACCTCTGTTGCGTATCCTTCCGCTAAATCGGAAATAAACTCATCCGCTCCGACCGCTTGGGACGCTTTCATCACCTCTTCATCCGAAGCATTTGGCCTTCCAAAACGAATATTTTCCATGATGGTCCCAGAGAAAATAAATGTATCTTGCAGGACAATGCTGATTTGAGAGCGCAGACTGGCAAGGGAAAGATCCTTAATCGGTATACCGTCTATTTTAATGGTGCCTCCGGTCGCATCATAAAAACGGCTGATTAAATTGGCAATCGTCGTCTTCCCGCTCCCTGTATGCCCGACAAGCGCAAGCGTTGAGCCCGCCGGAATAGAGAAAGAAACGGCGTGAAGGGCTTTTCGTTTTTCATCATACGAAAATTCAACCTCTTCAAAACTGATCTCCCCATTTATCTTTTCATTATGAATGGCATTCGGCTTCTCCTTGACATTTGGCTGTTCGTCCAGAAACTCAAAAATCCGTTCTGATGATGCCATCCCCATTAACAGCTGATTATAGACCTGACCCAGTCTCGAAATAGGTTCCCAAAACATTCCAAGATAGAAAGCAAAAGAAACGAAGACGCCAATCGTAATGGTTTCATTCATGATGAGTGTGGCTCCATACCAAATCAAGACAGCCGTCCCAATCGCATTCGTCATTTCTACAAGCGGACGGAACATGGCATTTTTTCTAGTTGCTTCCCGCCATGATTCGTAGTTCTCCTGATTGACACCGTCAAAATACGCCATGTTTTCTTCTTCCTGCGTAAATGCCTGTGTGACCCGGATGCCCTGAATGCTTTCGTTTAGATGAGAGTTGAGCTTCGATTGCTTTAGCCGTACCGTTTGCCAGGATCGGCGTATTTTTTTTCTGAGACTTGTTGAAATAAAAAACATAATCGGCAATGTCACCATGATGGCTATAGTCAGCTCAGGGCTCAGCGTAAACAAAATGATAATCACGCCGGCCAGAAGCAGCAAGTCGGTCAACAAATTGATGACTCCGCTTGTAAAGAGCTCCTGAAGAGAGTTAATATCATTCATGATCCTGACTAAGATCGATCCCGCCGACCGCTGATCAAAAAATCGATGGGATAAGCGCTGCACATGGGTAAATAAATGCTGTCGCAAATCGTAAATGACATGCTGGCCAAGCTGATTCATCCACCTGATTCTTAACACATTGGCGGCGTAATTGAGGACATATAAACCGCTAATAATAAAAATGAGCTGAATCAGCAGCTCCGGGTTTCTTCCTGTAATCGCTTGATCAAGAACATAAACGCCGATCAGAATGGGGATCACAAGCTTCACAGCAGTGCCAATCAATACGGTGAGAAAAGAAAGCGGCAAAATTGTTTTTCGATATGGTTTGACATAGCTCAGCAGCCGCCACATTTGAGCCCAGTTAAACGGCTTTTCAATGATTTCATCTGAAGAGTAATAGAAACGCTCTAAAATCCCCTGTTTTTTCGTTTGTTTCATTTGGCCCCTCCCTATCCGACCTCATGCGGCTCATTAATCATTTTGACATCACGGTATTGCAAATCGTAAATCTTTTTATAGTAGCCGCCTTTTTCAAGAAGCTCATGATGTGTTCCCCTTTCACGAATGCGTCCTTTATTAAAAACGAGAATTTCATCGGCGTGTTTCAGTGAAGAAATGCGGTGAGCGACGATAAAGGTTGTGCGGTTTTTCATGACTTCTTTTAAGGCAAGCTGTATGCTGTGCTCCGTTTGCATATCTACTGCACTTGTGGCATCATCCAATATTAAAATGCTCGGGTTCAAGCAGATGGCTCTCGCAATGGCAATTCGCTGTTTCTGCCCGCCGGAAAGCCCCATTCCCCTCTCTCCCAGCATGGTGTCATACCCATCAGGAAGCTCCATAATAAAGTTATGAGCCTGCGCCCTTTTTGCCGCTTCGATGACGTCTTCCATTGAGGCATCCGGCCGCCCATACGAAATATTTGATCTAATCGTAGATGAAAACAGGAAGGATTCTTGAAGTACGACCCCGATATTGGAACGAAGGGTTTTTAACGAATAATCTGTGATGGGTTTGTGATCAATGGTAATCATTCCGCTAACAGGACTGTAAAATCTGGTGAGAAGCTGTGTCACTGAGCTTTTGCCTGAACCTGTCGGGCCCAACAGTCCGATTACCTTCCCGCTGTTTGCCTCAAAGCTTACATTGCACAGCGCGTTTGTTTGTTCTTTCCCGTATGCAAGAGAAACATTTTTGAAATGGACATCTCCGGTTAATTTTTGTTTATGCAAAGCATGAGGATGATCTGTAATGTCTTCTTCTTTTTCCAGAATGTCGAGCAGGCGTTCCCCTGACGCTTTTGCTTGAGAGAACATATTGATGACAAAACCTAAGTTCATAATGGGCCACATCATATAATTGACAAGGCTGAAGAAAGCAACAAGCTCGCCGGGATTGAGCTGATTTTGCATAACCAAGTAACCGCCGTATGAGAGAAGAGCTACAATACAAATGTTACCAATGAACTCCATTAAAGGGAAATACGCAGACCAGATGGATGATGTTTGTAAATACTGCGCCCTGTATTCTGCATTGGCTTTATTGAAAGTGCTGATCTGAAAATCTTCCCTTGAAAGAGATTTAACCGTATTAATGCCGCTGATATTTTCCTGAACTTTTGTATTGAGTTTCGCAAACGATTTGCGGATGCCTCTGAAGGCGGGATGGACTCTTTTGTCAAACCGGTATACCGCAACCGCGAGAAATGGCAGAACAGCTATTGTCACAAGCGTGAGAGGAACAGAATAGTAAAACATAACCGACAGGCTGATGGCTACCAGCAGGCCGAAGCGAATGAGCTCAGCGAGACCGTATGATAAGAAAAAACGAAGCCCTTCAACATCAGCAGTCAGCCTGGACATCAAATCTCCTGTTTTCGCGTTATCATAGTAAGAAAAAGAAAGCCGCTGCAGTTTTTCATACAGACCATTTCTCAGCCGATAAACGGATTTGATCCCGAACATATCACCTAAATACTGATGAAAAAAGGTAGCCATTCCTTTCAAAACCATTACCGCAATAAATCCTAAGCTGACCCACGCCGCAAGCTGATACTGCCGTCCCAGTACGATCTCATCAATCGTAATTTGCAGGATAATCGGATAAACGACAGTAATTGCTGTCATCAAAAGCATGGCTAGAAGCGACCACGTAAACACTTTTCTGTACGGCCAATAATACATTTTTAATCTTTTAAATGTCTCCATATCCAGCACCTTTCCAACATTTATCATCTTCACTATATCGATACCCGAAATAAATTTCTATTATTTTTCAAAATTTCAGTCTAATTATGGAGTGAGTCTCTTACTTTATAGGGAGTAACATATGTAGAATAAACGCTTACAGAAAATCATTGTATGCTGAGGATACTTGGGGATATGCCAATGAAATACAGAAAAACCGGACGGCTGAAATGCCGTCCGGTTTTCATCCCCCGCTGACCGGCGGTATGATGGCTACCGTGTCACCCGAAGATATAGAGGTATTTTCTTTTACATAGCTTTCGTTAACGGCAATCATAGCCGTATCAATAGATTCAAGACCGTATTGTTCTTTTAGACTCGCTTTTATTTCATCTGTGGTTGCTTGTTCCACATCTATTTCTATTGCTTGTGTACCGGCCTGTTCAGCCAGTCCTGCAAATAAAAGAATTTTAATCATGCTACTCTCCCTCGCTTAGGTCTGGTTTTCCGTTCGGATAAGCTGTTGTTTCTAGCTGGTCGCCGATCCATTGCTCACCGTCTTCCCAAATTTCTTTTTTCCAAATCGGCACAATCTGTTTAATGCGTTCAATCGCATACTCATTGGCTTCATATGAGGCTTTTCGATGGGGAGAAGATACAGCAATCACTACCGCTGCTTCACCGATATCGAGCACACCTATACGGTGCGTGATCGCAGCTGAGGCACCTTCCCATTTTTCTTCGATTTCAGCGCCGATTTGAGCAAGCATTTGCACGGCCATCGGTTCATATGCCTCATATTCAAGCCGAACCGTTCTTTTTCCGTTTGTCCATTCCCGAACCGTACCAATAAATGTTGTAATGGCTCCTGCTTCCCGTTTCTCCACTTTTTTGATGATTTTTTCAGTATTAATGGGTGTTTTCGTAATCTCAAACCGTTCCATTATGCAGATTCCCCCTTCAGCTGTGAAAGCACAAAATCCACGGCAACCGGATCATCCGCATGAAAAACGGGTAATCCCTGATGCTCTGTCATTTGCTCTTTTTTTCTATAGATGATGGCGATTATATTTACTGCTTGCAGCGCTTCCAGATCTTCCTTTTCACTTAGGATAACCACTTTAGGATAAGGGGCTTTTTTAAAGCCTTCAATCAGAAGACAATCTGTTTCGAGAAATTGGTATAACTCGATCAGCCGTGCCAAATCCCAATTGCGGCGGGCAGTCAGCTGTAACACACCAGCGCCTTCTACCGCTGTTACATCAGCACCTGCCGCCTTGTAACGGTCCGTGTCTTTTCCTTCCGTGAGCGTTTGCGGTTCACCGCCGTGACCATGATGCTTCAGGCAGCCCAAATGGACTCCCTGTTCAGAGGCTTTTTCAAGAATGCGCTCAATAAACGTTGTTTTCCCGCTGTTTTGAAATCCTACAACTTGGACGATCGGGAAAGGACGGACCAAGGCCATTCACTTCCATTCTCTTCTCTGATGAGCAGTACTTGAACCGTTCTGCCAGATTCGTAGCCTCGCGTGCCGCCCGGCAGGATAATAAATGCATTGGCATCTGCAAGTGATGTGACAGAGCTCGACTTATCTAAGCCAACGGGTGTCGCCAACAGCTTCCCTTCCTGATGGTGCACGAGCGCACGAACAAATCGGGTAAATGGGTTCGGCTTCGGAAAATCCTTGGTCAAAACAGCTTCCGCACAAATTGAATGCGGTGTTTCATTGAGCAGCCATGTCTGGATTATCGGTTTGACAAACAGTTCAAAACCAACATAGCATGCCGACGGATTACCTGAAAGGCCAAACAGCAGCATATCGTTTGCATGCGCCACCGTTGTCACGCTGCCCGGGCGCATGGCAACTTTATTAAACAGCACGTCCGCTCCGAGTTTTTCATAGATCGCAGGCAAAAAGTCAAAGTCACCGACTGACACACCTCCAGTTGTGATCAGGAAGTCCACCTTTTTCATCGCTTCTTTAACTGCAGCAAAGCTTTTATCCAATTCATCAGAGATTTTCCCTAAATAAAGCGGTGTTGCGCCTGCTTCTATCGCTTGCGCATATACCATACTCGCATTGCTGTTGCGGATTTTTCCCGATTCAAGCGGATCACTGACATTCAGCAATTCGGTACCGGTTGCGATAATCCCGACTACAGGCTTTCTCACGACAGGCACAGATGCGTATCCGAATGTTGCCAAAAGAGCCGTCACTCCTGGTGTCACCCGGGTGCCCTTTGTCAGTAAAACACTCCCTTTTTGAGCGTCCTCACCTGTTTTTGAAATATTATCCCCCGTCTGAAAGCGGCGTTTTAAAGACATAAATGACTTCCCATTCTCCTCAAAGGTTTGAGTCAGTTCAATCATGACGACTGCATCTGCCCCTTCAGGGATTTGCGCGCCAGTCATAATCCGCACGGCCTGAAACGGGCCAAGTTTTTTTTCAGATACTGCTCCCGCTCCAATATGGTCAATAACTTCAAACCGAACTGGGTTTTCACGTGAAGCTTTTGCCGTATCGCACGCTCTGACAGCAAAACCATCGTATGGCGAACGGTCAAACGCAGGTACGTGGTGATCCGCAGTTATATCTTCGGCTAAAAACCGATGAAGGCTGTCTTCAAGCGCCACCCATTCTGTTTCACCTTGTTTTTGAAAATGGCAGACACGCCGAACTGCCTCGTCTACCGGTATCGGTGTTCTTTTCTCCAGCATTCTGACCCCTCCTGTTGTTACAGTCCAATCACTCTTGCCAACACGGAGTTGGCTTCTTTCACATCATTTGTTCCATGCACCAGTGCCCGTCCGTCATTGAAAATGACAATTCTGAAATCCTCGTAAAAAATATGCAGCAAAAACGCATTAGCCTCGACCTTGCCGATTGTTTTCAGCCGCTTAATGAGCTCCTGTTTCGGGATTCTTTTTAATGATTCTGACCTTACCTGCACTGTGTCACGGCCGCATAGAACAGCAGCTTTTGGTGTGTTCCAATCCTGAAGATAAGGATATACCGCATTAGCTCCGCAAGATGGGCATTCCTCACGGCGTACATGATTAACGTTAATCTTCATATGCGAATTGTTCCAGACATCAAATGTCACAAAACCCCGCTGTATTGCTTCTTTTTGGCCGGTTAACAGCTTTAATGCCTCAGCCTGCTGATATGCTGAAACGATATGCACAGCAGGCGGAATAATGCCGGCAGTATCACACGTCGCCCCGCCGACAGGAATTTGCTCAAACAAACAAGACAGACAAGGGGTTTCTCCGGGAATGACAGTCATGAACATTCCCTGGCTGCTTACACAGGCGCCATAGACCCAAGGTGTCTTTGTTTTCTGGGCAAGATCGTTTATCAGCATGCGGGTTTCAAAATTATCTGTCGCGTCGATCACGACATCTGCTTTTTCAATCAGCGGCTCAAGCGTTTCGGCTGTTCCTTCGGTAACATACGCCTCAATATGTATCTCGCTGTTAATCGCTGATAGATGCTCTTTGGCAGCCATGGCTTTCGGCATGCGGAGTTTGGCATCGCTTTCTGTATAAAGCTGCTGCCTTTGAAGATTGCTCCACTCCACATAGTCACGGTCAATAATGGTAATAGTACCGACTCCCGCTCTCGAAAGCCCTTCAGCTCCTGCAGTGCCGAGCGCTCCCGCTCCGACAATCAGCACATGGCTGTCTGCCAGTCGTTTCTGGCCCTCTACCCCAATTTGCTTAAATCTGATTTGCCGTGAATAACGTTCCTCCATCAAACCTGTTCTCCTTATCTTTTATGTCATCTTATCATGTTATTGCCCCGTCAGTCCCGCTTGAGGGAGTTCGATTTTTCTTCCAAACAGCTAAAATCATCACGTGTATTAATGTTGATAAACTCTGCCGGGTTTGCTCCGATATTTTCAGCCTGTACGTAACAAACCGAAATTCTGCCTAATAAATCTGATATTCTCAACCTCTTCTCAGAAAGCTGATCGTATAGAACCGGCATGATACGTTTGTGGTAAATCGCAATCAATGGCTGCACTTGTCCGTCTGAAATTGGGACTGCCGCGTCAGCACCGGCAGTCATCAGACGTTTGAGCTCCAGTATCGTCCTTCTTTGTATCAGCGGTGTGTCACAGGAAAGAACAGTATAAAGATCACCGTCTGTCTTTTTAAAAGCGGTATATATACCAGCCAATGGCCCCATGCCTTGAAATGGCTCAGCATCTTGATACACTTCATTTTCACCGTTTTCTTGAAATCTATCAATAAATTCGGGACGGCTGATGATAACCGTTTGTTCTCCAAGTGCCTCTTTAGCGCATTCGTAAAGCATCCTGCCCTTCCATTTGACAAACGCCTTCGGTTCTCCAAATCGCCGCGAGGCTCCCCCTGCCAGCAGTACGTTTACATGCTTCATATCATCTCACCTCTAGTTTCGTTAAAAGCATAGCAAAAGCAAAGGCTCAACGCTACTGCTTGTCTGTTTATTAAAGAGGAATAGCTGTTCAGTATTTGCATATTGTAGTGTTAACATCATGAGGGAGATGGTTCGAATGAAAAGATCAGGTCCTTTTTTCCACGACGTGTCTCAGGAGAACCTTTATTTAAAATCCGAGCTTTCAAGGTGCCATAAGCTGATTTCTGAACTTGAAGCAAGCTACTTTCATCAGAAAAATAACAAATTGCTCAAAGAAAATACCGATATGAAAGAAAAACTCCAGCAGCTGTCTGCCGAATTAACACATATGTCAACAAAAGAAAAACATGCCTCCCACACCAGCCAAACCCTGCACCAAATAAGAGCTGAACTGCTTGATAAAATCGTTGTTTTGCAAGAGCTTCTATCTGTTGAAACCTATAAACGCAGAGCCGAAATCGAAGAAAAACATAAACTTCATATTGCTAAAGTCAAAATCGAAGAAGAAAATAAAAATCTTCATAAACGGATCAGCGAACTTCAAGCCTCAATTGAGCAAGAACAAAATGCACTGCTTCAGGCAAAACAGCAAGCCGAATTGATAAAAGCCGAAAACGGGCGTCTAAAAGAGCAAATGGTAGAAAAAGAATATCAGCTAAAACATATTAAAATAGAAGTTGATCATATGAAAGATCGAATCATAGAAACGAAAGAAAGACTGCTAGACATAGAAAAAACGAAAGAAAAATTATTTCACGAAACTATTATATCGTATAAACGGCAGCTTGATGAAAGCGATGCCTGGATTGCTTCTCATTTTGCTGATATTGATGGCGGCACAAAACAAAAAGAAAAAACGGAAGAAGAAGCTCCAGCGGCCTACGCGCAGCCATATCATGTAGAGACCATCCTTGAAGATGTCACCAAACAGATACATGTGCTCCAAAAACAGCTTGCCCGCGCCCAATCATCAGACCAGGCCAAGAGCCATACAATCGAAGAGCTGAAAAACAGAGCCGCTGAAGAAAAGCCTTATCAAAAGTGGGTGTATAAGCTTAATCTTGAAAAAGAAAACAAACCTTCACAGAAAAAACCTCAATAAAAAAACTGCTTGAGCGATGCCAAGCAGTTTTTCTTTATATTTATTCATTAGCTGATTCAGCTGATTCTGCAGATTCGATTTCACCCTCTAAAATGTACTGCCCGCGATATGGTTTTTTCACTTCCGGGTACATTTTAATTAAGCTTTGCATAAACGTTGTCATATTAGGGATTTCAAGACCGCTTTCTTTTTCAATCTCTTTTTGAAGCTCGGAGCTCTTAATCGCCGCGTTGTGGCGTTTTAATGTTTTAATAGCAGCTTCACGCAGCTTCGCTGCTTTTGATCCCGGTCTTGCCGTTCCTCTTCTTCTTCGTGTTGTTCCGTCTGGTATACCGGCAGGAAGAGAGGAAATAGATTGAAGCTGAGGCTGGACAGACTGCTGCTGTGATTGCGGCTGATAGCTTCTGATTTCCTGAGCCGCAAGCTCAGCGAGAACCGGCAGAGAGTCAGGTTTTTTTTCAGAACGGAAATCCTTTTTGATTTCGGAAGGGCTTCCATTTCTGTCCAGCTCTCTTAATTTTGCGTATATTTTATCACGTTCAATTTGATATTCACGAATGACTTTCACTTCAGCTTCATTTAATTGTTCTAACCGCAAGCGCAAAGCTTCTCTTTCATTAAACATTCCTCAATGTACCCCCTATCAAAATTAACATCTTTAATTAAGATATTAGATTACAAAAGTAATTTTATCAACTATTATTTTAGCATTTTACTATTATATTTACTCTATGAAAAATTCCTTATTTTCTGAAAATGTTTTATTTTTCAAAAGAGTCCTTTATTCTCAAGGGATTAAGGGGCTTTCTAGTTTATTTGGTATAATGTTGAAAATATATATTTTACTTACTTCTTTAAAGAAATTTAGTGTAATATCTACAATTTTCGAGTTATGAGATATGAGATTTATCTAAAATTGAGGAAAAACATCAAAAATTAGCTGTGTTTTCTAGCGTATCAATCAAACAAACCATCAATTCCTATACCCAAATTTGGAAAAATAAGCTTCTTACTCTTCTTCCATTGCTTTTTGCACAAATAAAAAACCTGATGTGATCAGGTTTTTAGGAAATACTATTTAGTCAGATACCTATTCCGTTTCAGCCAGAACGCGGTTCACACGTTTTTCAAGCATTTTCATACCGCTCCCGCCGGCTTGGAAGTGACGGAGCTGTCCTGTTTTATCAAACACATAATACGCAGGTACGTATTCATTTTCAAATGCATCGGTTAAAGCATGGTCACTGTCAACAAAAATCGGCTGAGTGATATCGTGTTCAGCGGCTGTTTCTTTAATTTTACCAAGGTCAAGATCATCTTCGGAACGGGGCATATGCACAGCTACAACATTCAGTTGATCTTTATATTTATCACGAAATTCATTCACTTGCGGCATCGCTTCTTTGCACAAGTGGCAGCTGATGGACCAGAAATGAATAAGCGTCGGCTTTTCCCCAATCAATTGCTCTCTCGTCACTTCACCATTTAACCAAGCTTTTTCTCCCGTCAATTCCGGCATGGGCTGACGTAATTTCATTGCTTTTTCCCTCCTATTTAACAGAGTGGCCTAACGAATATGCTAGACCGCTTTTCGTTCTTGGAAAGAATTAAAGTGTTTTTTGGCCTGGTTTCCAGTTAGCCGGACAGAGTCCGCCAGTTTGCAGCGCCTGGAGAACACGAAGCGTTTCATCAACATCACGCCCAATATTGTTATGGAAAACAGTTTGATATTGAAGCTCCCCTTCAGGATTAATAATAAACAATCCGCGCAAAGCCACACCTTCTTCTTCGATTAAAACGCCATATTCCCGGGATACCTCATGGTTTGTATCAGCAGCAAGCGGGTATTTCAGCTGGCCAAGACCGTTTTCTTTGCGGTCTGTATTGATCCAAGCTAAATGAGTATGGATGGTATCAGTTGAAACCCCGATGACTTCTGCATCAAGATCTTCGAACTCGTCATAGCGGTCAGACATTGCTGTAATTTCTGTCGGACAAACAAAAGTGAAATCCATTGGATAGAAGAACAGCACTGTCCATTTGTCGTTTTTCATGTTTTCCTCAAGACTTACTTTGCCGAATTCTTTGCTTGCAAGGACTGCTTCCATTTCAAAACGAGGAGCTTGTTTACCTACCATACGTTCTGCCATATGTATCCCTCCAATTTATTGTTTGGCTTAAAGGTCAAAATCGCATGAAAATAAAGGGTGATTAACCATTTTTAGTTATATTGCAATGCCATTATATAAAAGCAGATTTCCTGAGTCAATTTTTAACAAATCATGTATGTCTTTGGCTTCGACATTTTTGAATAAAACGTTTAACATGGTCATGTACAGGGTAACTAGTCTCAATGTGCAGCAATCAATTAGAAAAGGAGCTCAACATGGACTTTATTAAACAATATGATTGGGCGGGACTGATTACAAATGCCGGTGTTCTGCTCATTAAACTCGCCATTATGATATTGCTCTATTTTATCGTTCGATCATTAGGCATGAAAATCATTAAACATCTGTTTGCAAAATTCGAGGAGCAGAATAGCTTGTCTATCGGACGTGCACATACGCTCCGAAGCCTGACTCTTAACATATTTGCTTATACATTGATTTTCATATTTTTCGTCATGGTTCTAGATTTGTTTCATTATGATCCAAGCGCTCTTTTAGCGGGGGCAGGAATCGTCGGCCTGGCTGTCGGATTTGGCGCCCAAGGGCTTGTCAGTGATATCGTGACAGGTTTTTTTATTTTGCTTGAGAAACAATTGGATGTCGGAGATTATATTACCGTTTCCACCTTTGACGGAATTGTCGAGCAGGTTGGCTTAAGGACAACTCAAATCCGCAGCTTTGACGGAACACTGCATTACATCCCCAACAGAAACATCACAAACGTGAGCAATCATTCTCGTGGTACCATGCAGGCTCTTGTTGACATTAAAGTGCCGGCTGAAAGAAATATTGATGAAATGATTCATATTTTACAGCAGGTTTGTGATGAAACGGCAGCGGCTCTTCCACAAATAAAAGAAGGCCCAAATGTCATCGGGATTCAAGAACTGGGGACTTCTGAAATTGTAATCAGGGTCATTGCCAAAACAGAAAATATGGAACAGTGGCGAGTCGAACGAGTGTTGAGAAAAGAAATAAAGAACGCGTTCGACCGCGCTTTCCCTAAAGAAACAGAATAAATAAAAGAACCGAAGCTTTTTGCTTCGGTTTTTTTATTACTGAATTCTGCTCTCAACTTCGCTACAAATTTCTTCAGCCGTCATCCCGGAAGCTGTAATGACAGGTGCTTGTGTTACCGTATCGGCTATCCCTTGCACATTATTATCAAGACCTGTTACGACACAGCAGTCACAGCCTTGAGCATCAGCAGGGCTTTTCATCATTACAACGTCATATCCTTTTTCTTTTAAAGCAGCTTCTACATCTGATAACGATTGTTCAATTCCAATTTTTTTAGCCATTTTTGAACACCTCCGTTTACTAGAGTGCTCATTTTATGGAATTTTATTCTTTCATTTGTACTTAATTGGCATAAACAGAAAAATAACCTGTCATGACATTAACCGCTGTTTCTATCGCATTTTCATCGGGATTCAGCTTAGCATGATGAAGCCCATGTTCAGAATCAGCGCCGAGCCAGAACATGAAGCCGGGATATTTTTTCAGCATGTAGCCAAAATCCTCCCCAGTCATTGCTTCTTTTGCTTCAATTACTGTCGCCAGTTGATGTTCAGCAACAAAAGACATAAATTCTTCTGTTAATCCGCTCGTATTGTAAACTTGGTGATATACAGACGGATATGTCACTTTTCCTTTGCAGCGGAATCCGATTTCGATTCCTTTCACTACATCTTCAATCCGTTCCTTTACCTGTTTCATCGATTCTTCAGAAAGCGTGCGGATCGTGCCTTCCAGGTGGGCCGTTTCCGCAATGATATTTTGTGCCGAGCCTCCGGTAATGGTACCAACTGTAATAACAGCACTGTCTAGCGGATCTGTGTTTCTAGAGATAATCGTTTGCAGCTGGGTGACAAGTGTACTTGCTGCTACAACCATATCCTCAGCCAAATGCGGATATGCCGCATGTCCCCCTTTGCCTTCCAGATCGATGACTAGCTCTGATGTATTCGCAAATAGAAGGCCGCTTTTTGTCGCAATGGTGCCTACCGGAAGCTCTGGAGCAATATGAAGCGCAGTGATGAAATCAGGCTGCCACTTTTTTAATACATCGCTCTCAAGCATTGGTTCCGCACCGCCAGGCCCTTCCTCTGCCGGCTGAAACAGAAAAAGCAAATCTTGTTTGACTGGGTGGTGAACAAAATGATCAATAATGCCGAGTGCAATCGTCATATGCAAATCGTGACCGCAGGCGTGCATGTTGCCGTGATGCTCTGATGCGAATGGAAGACCAGTTTGCTCTTCTATAGAAAGCGCATCGATATCCGCTCTGTACGCCAGCATTTTTTCCGGCGCCGTCCCGTTCACTTTTACAAAAAGCCCTGTTCGCCATTTCTCAATTTCAATTCTGTCTTGCGGATATTGTTCCAAGACATTTAATAAATACTGCTGGGTTTTGAACTCCTGAAATCCAAGCTCCGGTATACGATGCAGATCTCTGCGAATTGCGATGAGCTCCTCTTTCTTCATTTCTATTCCTCCTGCCTATACGAATAAGGCGTGGATATATTATCCACGCCTTTTTTATCAAACTTTTCCTTACAGCTGGCGTAATTCCTGCTTGATTTCAGTTTTGCCTTTTGTTTTTTCATCAATGTCTTTGATTTTTTTAGCTGGTGTGCCTGCAACGACAG
The DNA here is from genome assembly GCF_019334685.1 of Bacillus sp. LJBS17. NCBI lineage: Bacteria > Bacillati > Bacillota > Bacilli > Caryophanales > Bacillaceae > Bacillus > Bacillus sp. LJBS17. The sequence goes on along the minus strand of NZ_CP079759.1, from coordinate 1,470,572 downwards.
TGTATGGCTCAACGTCGTTTACCACGATCGCTCCCGCAGCAACAACAGCTCCTTTACCTACTGTTACACCTTCAAGCACAACAGCATTTGCGCCGATTACGACGTCGTCTTCAATCACAACCGGTTTAGCGGATGGCGGCTCAATAACGCCCGCAAGTACAGAACCCGCGCCGATATGGCAGTTTTTTCCGACAGTAGCTCGTCCGCCAAGCACAACGTTCATATCAATCATTGTGCCTTCGCCGATGACTGAACCGATATTAATAGAAGCACCCATCATGATGACTGCGTTATCACCGATTTCAACTTGGTCGCGGATGATCGCGCCCGGCTCGATACGCGCTTTGATGTTTTTAAGATCAAGCATTGGGATCGCAGAATTGCGGCGGTCATTTTCAACCACATAGTCTTCGATTTTGCTTTGGTTTTCTTCGATTGCTGTTTGGATTTCGCTCCACTCACCGAAAACGACACCAGTGTTTCCGTTGATAAAAGCTTTCGCAGATTCGCCGAAATTGATTCCTTCCAGCTCACCTTTCACGTAAACCTTTACAGGTGTTGATTTTGTACTATTTTGAATAAATGAAATAATTTCATTTGCGTCCATCATTTTCATATGTATAGTCCTCCTCCTGATTTTCTACCTCATTACTGTATCAAAGGAAAGATACAAAGACAAGAAAAAAAGGAACAGCCGTTTTAGCAGTTCCCAGTGAGTGATCAGACAGCGCACCCGCTTTTCTTTGCGAATTGTCTCCCAAAGTTTATTAATTCTTCCTCTTCTTCACCTTCTGGATTATTTTCGATTTTTACCGAAGGCAGCACAATGTCTCCACCGCGTTCTTTTATTTTTGCCTCTAGCGTATCAACCGCTCCGCAGAAAAATTCATATGCTGTATCACCGGAACCGAATACAGCGCATGTTTTGCCGGAAAAATCAATCTCATCCATGTCTTCAGCCAGATCTAAAAATTCATCAGGCAGATCTCCGTCTCCCCACGTATAGGTTCCCATTATGATATGGTCATAATCGGTAAACAGCTGGGCATCATCAATATCCATTGCTTCGAAACGGTCTACTTCTGCTTCCGCCTCCTGAAGCCCCTTTTCAATCAAATCTGCCATAGCTTCAGTGTTGCCTGACATTGTTGCATAAACGAGCAAAATCTTCGCCAATTCCTTGTTCCTCCTCTAATGAATCATTGCTGAAACTTCGTACGGCTGAACAAATTTACATTCATACAAGCCTGCGCAAAAGAAATTCTCTTTCTGATTGGCCACTCTCCATCCATGTCCCTTAATGGTATCGAACCATTTTAACGACCGGGCTTCGAGATCAGCCTGGTAAATTCTCGAAAAACCGTTTTCATCTTGTGTTGTAGTGACATATATAATGCCATCATCCTCTGAAAGATCAAGAAATGACTCTTCTTTTCTGATCATACTGGATTGAATGATAAATTCTTCACCATTCAAAAGATTCCGTACAGTGACAGCACCGTGCTTTCCTTTCACAGAACCCATCGCCGCCACCAGCCAATGTTCATTGAACACGAGCATGGATGCCGTCATCCGGTTTTTTTCTTTTTTGACAACTTGGACAGTGTCACGCTTAATGTCGTAAGCCCAAATACCGCCAAAATATTCGTGTATTTGCGTGCCGATAAAAAGATTGCCCCCGTGAAGGCATAGCGACCGGATAACAGGGGGATTATGAAATTCGGCAAAAGGTTTGACTACGCGCCATGAGACACCAAAATCATCCGATACATAAATACAATGCTTACCGTGGGCGCAGACAAACCCGTTGTTTCTGCCGGTAATCGCCCACACTGTTGCATTTGTCGGAAAGCTCGACATCGTCCAGGTTTTCCCTTCATCAGCCGAACGAATGACTGTTCCCTTTTCACCAACGCCAAATAAGTAAGGCCCTATGTAGCTGATACAGTGTATCTTACTTTTCAAACGAAAAAGCTTTCTCCAGCCCTGCTCCAAAGAATAATGAAAAATGCCTTCTCCTTGTACCGCCACAAAATATCCAGAAAACGCCGATGCCGTAACAGCAGTTGCTCCTTTATGAAACATGGCTTTTTTCCTTGTTCATATAATCTGCCCATGCAAGAAAACCTCTCGCAAACGCTCGGCAGCTTTCCACATCTTCATCTGTTTCAGGCCCTAATTCAATTTTTAGTGTTTCCTGGTAAACAGCAGCTCCCGCCTCTTGCAGCATGGCATTGAACAAATTCACCGCTTCGCAAAACTTTGGATAAGAATAATCGCCAGACCCGAAGCAGGCTGTTTTTAAACCATTAAGCTGAAGCTGTTTGACCTCTTCGAAAAAATCCTCCGCTTCGTAGGGCAAATCGCCGTCCCCCCATGTATAGGTGCCAATCAGTACATAATCATAGGAGGTTAAACAAGACACATCCACATCATCTATCTCGACACAATCGATATCCAACTCATATTCCTGAAGCGTATCTTTTATTATGAAGGCAATGTCTTCTGTATTTCCTGACATGCTGGCATATGTAATCAAGGCTTTAGCCATGTTATCACCCCATTAATTGATAATGATTTTCAATATCATATGTATCACTTTAAATGATAATGATTTTCATTGTCAACAGATAAATAAAAAAAGACAGCACCTCGCTGTCTTTAAAATGGATTTTCCTGATCCAGCATATCCTTTATCACTTGTACAAAAGCTTGGACTTGTTTCAGTTCAAAGGCAGGCTCATAGCCTAATAACCATGTATCCCGACCGATCGGATGCCCTTTCATGTCTAAAAGAGGCATTTTATTCACTTTATCTTCATTTTGAAGGGTAACAGACGGCAAAATGGCATACCCGATTCCGTGCAGCGCCATCTGTTTGCACGTTTCAATCTGATCAACCAATATCGTCTGTTTCGGTGACGTTTTAAATTTTTGATGCCACCAGTGCTGAATTTCCTGAAAATAAGTGCTGTCACTTTTAAACTGAATAAACGGCCGTTCTGTATGGGCAATATCTTCGATGCAGGAAATTTCAGTATCCACTAAATACAGATGATCTGTCATTAAGTAATCTTTGCGCCCCTTCCACTCAGGGTTGCCTCTTATAATGCCGATATGAACCTGATCCTCATACAAGCTTTTCAGCATTTCGCTGCTCCACCCGGTTATGAGCGAGATCTTTGCATTCGGATACTTTTCCACATACGTCTTCAGGACTTTAGGGAGCCAATGCTGACCGATTATGGAGGCGACGGCAAGCTTCAATGTGCCGTGAATTTCACCTTCAAGCTCGTCAATATTTTCTCTTATTCTTTCCTGCTCTAATGTCACATCATTCGCAAACTGAATGATTTTCTCACCGGCGGGCGTTACCGTTAATCCTTTTTGGGATCTTAAAAAGATTTTTGTTTCCCACGCCTTTTCAATGGTTTGTAAGCGCTGAGATAAAGCCGGCTGAGATACAAAAAGCCGTTCTGCCGCCTTTCTCATATTTAATTCCTCAGCTAAAACTACGAGCATATGAAGCTCTTGAAGCTGCATGTCGTCCTCCTTTTTGTTATCAATAAGTTTTTCTTATCTCCCATTCTAATAAAATCTTAGTTTCTTATTCAAGCCCTATTCTCGTTTAAATTATGTATGCGCTTTCTTTTTCACTCTGGCTATATAATAAAAATAGGCCGTACAGCCTACTTATTCAACGAGCGTATATGCTTATTCAATTCCTTTAAAACGACTCTTCTCGTAAAAATCCCTTCAAATACCTGCTCGTCATTTTCAACACAGACAAATCCGTTATTAATGACCATGCCGAATCCCTTCATAATCGGATCATTGATATGAAGGCGCGGAATGTCGGTCAGCATGACTTCCTCAACAGTGATTTGGTCAAGCTTTTCAAACTCAATTCGCTCAAGTCCAAAAATACTGTTCATGATCATATTTGTCCCGATTAAGCCATGTAAACGGTAGGAAGGATCCAGAACCGGGATGGCTGTGTATCCGGTTTTTGTCAATACTAATAATGCGTGCTCAAGGTTATTTCCGACTTGCACGTGCGCTACTTTGTCCGCCTCAATCATAAATTGTCCGACTGTTGCCTCAAGAAGTTGATCTGATTGTAAGCTTATCATGTTTTCGACCCCTTTTCATTTTCATCATCAATACATTCCCTATATTGCAATAATATAAACTTTATCAGTATTTGTCGAAAAGTTTCCTTTCAATAAAAAAGATACTCTTTGTGGAGTATCAATTATAGGGTGTCCCATTAATTTTCAAATCGAAATCGGTCGTATAGCGTTACAAGTTTTTTGTAGGTGGTTCCATCAACGTTTTTGGTCCCTGTCTCTATATCGTTGATCTCACTGCTTAATAGCTCGATGGCATACTCATGGTTGATCAGGATATTCAGCAGAAGTTTTTGTTCTTCTTCTGTAAATCGTTCACCGATAAGACTCATTCGCAATCAGGCCCCCTGTTTTATACTGAATACCTCTGAAAGCAAGACAACTTACTTTCAGCTCTACCGCTAGAATAAGTAATCAGATAACAAACGTCAACCGCATAATTCGACATTTACCTTGGCTTTTTCAGTCAAATTATTTTGTGAAACGATTTGCATAGCTGAAGGCAGTGTATGAATCCGGCTTTATTTTGGCCTCAATCCCCATGGAGGTAATACGTCCAGTCATTTCTTGGATCAGATCTTTTGTAAGCCCTTTTTTCCCAATATCCAAGTGAACTTCAAAGGTAAGATCCGCCCCCTCACCGGTAAAGGGCAGGAGCAGATCGGTAATATCCATTAAGTGTCCATCAAGAATATGAGCGGCCGTTTCTTGGCTGTACGCCGTTTCTAACGAAATCTTCTCCCGAAGGCTATGTATGGGTCTGTCGACTGTATGATTTTTCAAGCAGCCCCAAGCTCCCTTGCCTGTACGATGCAAATGCAATGCGGTAATAAACTTTGTGTAATCGCGGTAAACCTGTGAATCGGTTCCGATCGATAACACATAAGAAGAACGGGGGTCCTTTTGAACAAAGGCTTTAAGCCGTTCCATCACATCTTGAAAGGTCATCTGTGCTTCTGAAAGATTATAAAACAGAAAAGAATCAGCCATCACGACACTCCTTTTCAAGGATTTACAACCATGAAACAAGTATGTTCCTTACCGTTTATTTCGATTACTTTTGCAAAGGCGGAAGCTTGTTCCCCCTATTTCAGGAATCTTACTGAAGAAGTTCAAAGATTTCGATGGAAACCATGTCGATATTATCAAACGGATATGTGTTAGGTTTTTCACCTTTTTGGAAAACCGTCAGTTCAAACGTTTGATTTTTTTCGAAATATTTAACACTGCATATTTTCTCACCATTCACTTCGAAATAACGCTGCATTGGCTCGTTAGCCGCTTCCGCTGTTTCTTGCAGACTTTGCAGCCGTGTGATGATACCCATTAATTGTGACATTCTAAAAAAAGACTCCTTTCAAAAAGCAACTTCAAATCAACAAGTATTTATTATAATACAAGTTCTATTGAGCATCATACCATAAAGTCGGACAGGATGGCATTTTCACTGCTGAATTTAAGCAAAGAAAAAAAGTGAAAAAAACTATTTTTCTTTAGTTTGAGGCTTTTTTTGAATGTCATGCACACAATTATAATTTTTTTCGAATCTTTGGCAGCATTAAGAATGCCTTTTTGCAACTTTGTCAAAACCTTCTTTTGAATGTTATGGTGAAGTTCCGCGTGGCCATAATCAATGGGAGTCATGCTGGATAGAGGTAAACAACGGAACTGAACACCCGTGCAGCAGTGTCAGGGGTGTTCGGCACTCAATGTTTCTCCCCGTGTTAAACGTTTACCACTAGTTAGGTTTATTGTTTCATTGGATTGTCCTATGCTTTGACAAATAAAAAACTTGGCGGGGGTAGCGCCAAGTTTTTTCGGATCTTGATCTGATAGAGGGGTTGGGGAACAGAGAGTAGCTTCTCTCTATAATTAAATGATAATGATTCTCAGTATCAATGTCAATCGTTTTTTGATATTTTTTTCATTTCATAAAAAAAACGGCCTTTCAGCCGTTAAATCAGTCCGTCCTGCTCATATAAATAAGAATAAGGCAAGTCTATAAATAAATACATTTGATCATCCATCGGATATGAAAACGTTCTGATCATTTCACCTGTTTCCAAATCACTGTACAGATCACTGAAAAAACCTTTTCTGAGATTTCTCATTCGCATAATGTTCTCCAGAAAATAAGGACGCCAGCTCCAGTTCTTTTCCGCATATTCCGGCTGATAAATCCATTCCCCATCCTGCTTAAACACATTTCCCGTCAGCTGATCGCCTTCTTCATCACACATGTAAATCCTGAAGCTGCAATCTGTCAGCTCTTCCGCCAGCTTTTTAATAAAGTCATCATCAGAAGACAGATTGTTTTTTCTCAAAGAGGTCACAGCCTGATGCACTCGTTTGTAAAACTGTTCAGAGTGCTCATAGACGGTTTCCAGTTTCTTTTTCTCATGTGTGATAAATTGGTGAAATTCAGTTTTTAGTCTATGTTTCAATACATCTCTCTCTAGAAACGTTTCAGATGGAGACACTAAGTAATAGCCCTGAAAATAGCGGCCTCCGTTTCTCCAGGCGTACTGAAGCTGGAAGTTCGCCTCAATGTCTTCATACAGCAGCGCCGCACCGATTTTTCTTGCTAATAAAGATATGCTGTACAGCACATGCTCATATGACGGTGACGGCTGTGACACTTTCAGCGCCTGCAAATCGATTTTTAACAGATCTGGTGAGAGCAGCGCGATTCTGTCCAAGTTGCTGCTTTCTTTTCCGATGTTGTCAACTGCGATTTTAATTCCGTATGTACGATAGTATGCAAGCATATGGTAGAGCTGCTCAATATCCCCTTCAAAATTGTGCTCTGTAATTTCAAGCACAAAACGGTGGAGTTCGATTCCCTTCGCTTCATATTCTTTCAGAAGCTCCAGAAAGCTTTCACCATGATCCAGCATCAGCAGATTGGCATCCTGATTCATAAAAATCAGCAGATCAGAATCCGCCTCTAAAAAGCGGTCAAGAGCCTGGCGGATAATTCTGTTATCAACCTCTAATTTATATTCTTCGGGTATCCCCGCATCTAAAAAGAAGGGCCCGAGACTTTGGATTTCTGAATCTGCCAAAATTCGTCCAAGCACCTCATATCCGACAACCTTCTGTTCCTCGGCACTGAAAATCGCCTGGTAATATGGAAGGACATCATCAATGTTCGTTAAAATATCAAGTGGATCCAACATGTTATCACCTGCTTCTCTATCTTTGTCTGATTATACCACATTGAATCCAAAGATTAATATTCTTTAAAACGGATAAGGATTCAGCCATTGCCCTCCGTCCATTGTGATACAATCCCCGTTTATATAGGATGCTTCATCAGAAAGCAAAAACGCTGCCAAAGCGGCGATTTCCTCCGGTGTGCCCAATCGGCCGAGCGGCACACTGTTCATCGTGCGGGCCATCGCTTTTTCCGATTCAAATAGCTTCTCCGCACCGCCTGTTCGTTCAATCGGTCCGGGGGCTATCGCGTTTGTGCGAATGCCGTATTTGCTCCCCCATTCAACGGCCAGCGTTCTTGTCAGTGACAATACCCCCGCTTTGGCTGCAGCGGAATGAACGACCCCCGCTCCCGCTCCCCAAGCGTACGTAGCTGCCATATTTAAAATGACACCCTGCTGCTTCTGGTCAATCCAATGCCTTGCCGCTGCCTGGCTGCAAAAAAATGTGCCGTTTAAAACAATCTCAATAACGGCTTTCCATCCATTGGGCGTCAGCTTTTCTGCCGGACAAATAAAGTTTCCGGCCGCGTTGTTAATCAGCGCGTCAAGCCGGCCAAAGGCTTTTATCGCTTCTTTAATCATGTCTGAAGCGGCGGAATCGGAACGGACATCCATTTGAAAACAAGCGACCTGTCCCTCAAAGGTCTGAATTTCTTTTTTTGTTTCCTCAAGTGCCTCATGGTTCCTCCCTGTCACCATAACGTGCCACCCTAATTCAGCCTGTTTTTTTGCCATCGCTTTTCCCATGCCGCTTGACCCGCCGGTAATAATTACCGCCTTTTTTTCCATGTTTATCCCCCCTGTTATGAATGATTATTCATTCAATAATATTCTATCATTATATCCCTGCCTCTGTCAGCACATGCTCATATGAGATTTTTATCAGATACAGATGATATAATAGAAAAACTCTATTAAAGGTTGGTTTGAAATGAAAAAGATGTCCAGAAGACAATTTCTAAAAGGAATGTTCGGCGCTCTTGCTGCCGGGGCTTTAACGGCCGGCGGGGGATATGGCTATGCCAGGTATCTCGAGCCGCATATGATCGAGACAACCGAACACACAATAAAAAGCTCTCTCATCCCGCACGGATTTGACGGTTTTAAAATCGTGCAGTTCAGCGATGCACACTTGAGTGATTACTTTACTCTCGAAGATTTAAAAACTGTCATTCTTACAATTAATGAATCTAAACCTGATCTCATTGTTTTTACAGGTGATATTATCGATAATCCTGATACGTACCAGCACCACCAGGCAGTCATTCCATTATTGAGAAAGCTTAATGCTCCCTTCGGCAAGCTTTGTATTTACGGCAATCATGATCACGGAGGCTATGGAACTGCCGTTTACAAAAGCCTGATGACGGCCGGAGGTTTCACGGTATATCGCAATGGCTATCAAACATTGTCACTCGCAGATGGCAGCAAAATCGAAATTGCTTCGCTTGATGACTTAATGCTGGGAAACCCAGATTATGAAGCCCTTTCAAGGCTGAGCGACAGACTTTTTTCCATTCTTCTCGTCCATGAACCTGATGCGGCCTTGAAAACAACAGATTATCCCGTGAACCTTCAGCTTTCCGGCCATACACACGGCGGCCAGATTCAGCTGCCTTTTTATGGACCGATTATTACGCCTCCATATGGAAAAGTCTACACAGAGGGAATGTATCAAACGGGCAGCACTCATATTTACGTAAACCGAGGCCTCGGGATGACCAGGCTGCCTTTGCGGTTTCTGGCCAAGCCTGAAATCACTGTCTTCACCTTAAAAAGCACAAATTAATGTAGCAGGATGGGCTCCTCATCAATACTTATAAGTAAAAAAGGAGGTTGAGGAAACTGCTTACGTACCAGGTGAAGCAAGGTGATACACTGAACAGCATCGCGGCTGATTTCAGAATCAGCACGGCTGCATTACTCCAGGCTAATCCGTCACTGCAGGCAGGGCTCACCGCGGGACAGTCCATAGTCATCCCCGGACTGCCTGACCCTTATACAATTCCGTATCATATCGCAGTCTCAATCGGAGCGAAGACCCTTACGCTGTTCCTAAATAATCGGGTAATGAAAACCTATCCCATCGCCGTTGGTAAAATATTAACGCAAACGCCTACTGGCGAGTTTTACATTATTAACCGCCAGCGCAATCCCGGCGGCCCATTTGGCGCTTATTGGCTGAGCCTTTCAAAGCAGCACTACGGAATACACGGGACGAATAATCCCGCTTCGATTGGTAAGGCTGTTTCTAAAGGCTGCATTCGCATGCATAACAAAGACGTGATTGAACTTGCTTCAATTGTGCCAAACGGAACAAGAGTCACGATTAACCGGTAATGTTTTCTTATTTGTTTCAAAAACAGGCGGTTTATAATATGATAAAGTGGGACCTTTAGGGTAAGGAGCGTTTTTATGGATATATTTAAAAATCGTAATTTTGTTCGTCTATTTTTCGCAGCACTCGCTTCTCAAATGGGCACGACAGTAGGCAACATGGCCTTTGCTTTTTTTTTGCTGGACCGATTCAGCAGCCAGCCTTCATATACGACCTTGGCGGAGCTGATGTATTCTCTTCCGACCATATTTGTATTTCTGATCGTGGGAGTAGTCGCAGACCGGTTTGACAGAAAAAAGGTGGCAGAAAATTGTGATTGGATCAGAGCAGGCCTGACTGTCGTGCTTTTTTTCACTTTATTTACCGGCAATATTCCTCTTGTTTTTTGTATCTTATTTATCAGAAGCGCTGTAACAAAGTTTTTCTTTCCGGCAGAAAACAGTTTGGTACAAGCCATTCTGCCGAAGGAGCATTATGCGAAAGCGGCAGGGCTTAATCAGATGCTTTTTAGCATTTTTATGGTGTTTGGAGTCGGTATAGGCGCGTTTATGTACAACACCATCGGTATTGAAGGCGCCATTATTCTTGATTTTGTCAGCTTTATCATTTCCGGGCTGCTGATCCGCAGCTGCCGGATTCCAAAAGAAGCCCGACAGCCAAACGGTGCATTCAGCTGGAGAAAGACTTCTGTTAAGGATTCAATAAATGACTTTAGAGAAGGCATCCTCTATATTTTAAAAAACAAATTGCTGGCATCTCTTATTTTTGGCTTTTTCATTTTTGGATTTGTCAACGGAGGATTCGCTGTATTGCCGATGTTTACAATGAAATATGGATTGGCGCCTGACCGTTATGAGTGGCATACGTCTGTATTTACGATCGCACTCGGGTTTGGGCTGCTGGCAGGCAGCGTAATCGGCACGATCATCTCTAAAAAAGTGAAGCCGCACTTTTTAATGTCGATACCGATTTTCATTGCAGGTTTACTGATCTTCGTCCTCGGCTACACCAATATTTTATGGGTGTATTACGCGGCAGCTTTTGCACTGGGAATGTGCATCGGACCGATCAACATTGCAATCGGAGGGTGGATGCCAAAAATTGTTCATCCCAAACTGATGGGACGTGTAAGCGGCATGCAGGACCCTTTTATGATGTTTGCACAGTCTTTGACACTTGGCTTAGTCGCGCTGTTATTCCCTAAGTTTGTTTCAAACATTGATTATCTTTATTACGGCATGGGTGTTATTATCCTGCTCGTTTTTATTTTTTATTTTATTGCACTGCCAAAATACAGTGCTCAGGCTGTGGAAGTGAATGTTCAGGAAGCATTTCAAGAACAGCCGAAAAAGAAGGCAAGATCTGTATAATGCAGGTTAAAAATGCGCTTTTTTTCTTAGAAAAAAGCGCATTTTTATATTCAATATTTGCATTTCAACTTTAAAAAAGTATAATCTAAACATATAGAAATTGATAAGAGCAAAGGAGAGAAATAATGGACGACCATGCATATGCGAAAGATCTGCAGCCAACCGTAGAAAATCTTTCAAAAGCAGTTTACACTGTGAACCGCCATGCAAAAACCGCCCCCAACCCTAAATACCTATATCTGCTGAAAAAACGGGCTTTGCAAAAGCTTGTCAAAGAAGGTAAAGGAAAGAAAATAGGGCTTCATTTTTCAAAAAATCCAAGGTTCAGCCAACAGCAATCGGACGTGCTTATCTCAATCGGAGACTACTATTTTCACATGCCTCCAACTAAAGAAGACTTCGAACATCTTCCGCATTTAGGTACACTTAATCAATCGTACCGAAATCCTAAAGCTCAAATGTCTTTAACAAAAGCGAAACACCTTTTGCAAGAATATGTCGGCATGAAAGAAAAGCCGCTAGTGCCAAATCGCCAGCAGCCAGCTTACCATAAACCGGTCTTTAAAAAACTTGGCGAGAGTTACTTTTAAAATAAAAACAGCCGTGCCTCTTTCTGGCAACGGCTGTTTTTATTTATTCAATAACATACGTATCCACTTTTTTAATCAAATCACTGATCTCAGGCTTGCTGATTTGCTCATCTGCGCCTACAACTTCGCCGCGGTGACGCAGATCATCCGTAATTAACGATGAGAAAATCATAACCGGCACATCTGAGCTTTTCGGATTTTCCTTCAGCAGCTTTGTGAGCCTGTGTCCGTCCATTTTTGGCATTTCAATATCAGTGATGATCATATCAATCTGTTCTGATAAATCAGTTTCGTTTTCAGCAAGGTTCATAATGTATTCATATGCCTCTTTTCCATTTTCAAACGAAGCGATATTGTTGTACCCTGCTTCTTTTAATTCATCTTGCAAGAGGCGCATCAAAAGCGGTGAGTCCTCTACAATGATAAGCTTTTTATCAGTTCTTCTTTCATCGAAGCCCTCGGTATGCATATTATACGTGTCCACACCTGAATCTGATTCAATGTCATAAATAATTTTTTCATAGTCAGGCAAAAAGATCATCAGGTCTTCGAGCTTAATAATCCCGGTAAGGTGCCGCTCCATTCCTTGATTTAACGATGTCGGCTTTTCAATCGCTTCCCAGGATACTCTGTGAATTTGAGAAACAGAGCCGACATGAAAAACAATTTTCCGTTTATTAAATTCAGTCACGATATATTTCTCATCTTTTGATCCTTCAGGCTCTACTCCAAAAAATGAGAAGAGACTGATCACAGGGAGGATTTCTCCTCTGAGTTTAATCATTCCTTCTACATGCTGATGGGAGTGAGGCACTGATGTCACCTCGACAGGCTGAATAATTTCTCTTACCTTCATGACGTTAATTCCGAAAGCATTTTCACCCACGCCAAACTTCACAATTTCTAATTCATTTGTACCAGAATCCAATAAAATTTCGTATTGTTGTAACGACAATTCAATCCCTCGCTATTCGCATTCAGTATTGTACTGTATATATCGGCGTAATTTGTAAAAAGTGAATGGCAGCTCTTCAAAATCGAATTCCGAAGGCAACAAGCCGAGTTCCTCAAAAAAGAAACTTTTTTCCTAATAACCATTGACTTTCCAACTAACAGTGATAAAATAGTCAAGGATTTTTCCAAAGAAGGGTGTAAATAATGGGTACCTTAGTAATATTTAATGAAAACGAAATGACTGTTTTAGAGGATATCAGTGAAGAAACTTACCTGAATATGAAGAAAGAATCAGCTGACCTTCGAGAAGAGCATCCTCCGTATCTGATTTGGCACGAAGACCTTCATTTTGATTATGGCTATTAATGAAATTGGCACATATAAACAATAATAGAACATGATACAATAAAGACAATCAAATCGCTGGTTGTCTTCTTTTTTTCTGAAAAGAAAGGTATGTTTAGAAAAAAGGCGCATACAATCGAAATATATCAGTTAAAAAGGTGACAAATGATCAGCTAGTGGTAAAATAGGATAAACTCATTATATTTGTTAAGGTGATGAATTATGGAACATTTGCTGAATCCGAAAGCAAGAGAGATCGAAATTTCAGGAATACGCAAATTCTCGAATCTTGTAGCCCAACACGAAGACGTCATTTCACTTACAATCGGCCAGCCTGATTTTTTCACACCGCATCATGTGAAAGCTGCCGCAAAAAAAGCCATTGATGAAAACGTGACGTCATATACTCCGAATGCCGGCTACCTGGAGCTGAGACAAGCTGTGCAGCTTTATATGAAGAAAAAAGCGGATTTCAACTATGATGCTGAATCTGAAATTATCATCACAACAGGCGCAAGCCAAGCCATTGATGCTGCATTCCGGACGATTTTATCTCCCGGTGATGAAGTCATTATGCCAGGGCCTATTTATCCGGGCTATGAACCTATTATTAATTTGTGCGGGGCCAAGCCTGTCATTGTTGATACTACATCACACGGCTTTAAGCTTACCGCCCGGCTGATTGAAGATGCTCTGACACCCAACACCAAGTGTGTCGTGCTTCCTTATCCGTCAAATCCTACCGGCGTGACTTTATCTGAAGAAGAACTGAAAAGCATCGCAGCCCTTTTAAAAGGCAGAAATGTCTTCGTATTGTCCGATGAAATATACAGTGAATTAACATATGACAGACCGCATTACTCCATCGCAAACCATTTGCGGGATCAAACAATTGTCATTAACGGCTTGTCAAAATCACACAGCATGACTGGTTGGAGAATTGGATTTTTATTCGCACCGAAAGACATTGCAAAGCACATTTTAAAGGTTCATCAATACAATGTGTCATGTGCCTCATCCATTTCTCAAAAAGCCGCGCTTGAAGCTGTCACAAACGGCTTTGACGACGCATTGATTATGAGAGAACAATACAAAAAACGTCTGGACTATGTTTATGACCGTCTTGTTTCCATGGGAATTGATGTTGTTAAACCATCCGGTGCGTTTTATATCTTCCCTTCTATTAAATCATTTGGAATGACTTCATTTGATTTTAGTATGGCTCTTTTGGAAGACGCTGGCGTGGCACTCGTGCCGGGCAGCTCGTTCTCAACATATGGTGAAGGATATGTAAGGCTGTCTTTTGCATGCTCAATGGACACGCTGAGAGAAGGCCTGGACCGTTTAGAATTATTTGTATTAAAAAAACGTGAAGCAATGCAGACGATAAACAACGGCGTTTAAGCCGTTGTTTTATTTTTTTGGAAATGAAATTTTAAACGCTGTGCCTTTTTCAGGATGGCTGTCCACATGTATAACTCCCTGATGGTTTTCAATGATATTAAATGTCACCATTAATCCAAGCCCCGTACCTTTTTCTTTTGTTGTTAAAAATGGCTCTCCAATCCGGTTTAGTACCTTTTCAGGTATACCTTCCCCTTCGTCTTTGACAGTAACATGAACAGAATGCTCATCTTCGGTTATGATAATGTCTACTGTTCCCCCATCAGGCATTGATTCAACTGCATTTTTGATTAAATTAATGAATACCTGCTTTAATTGGTTTTGATCCCCGTTTATATAAATGCTGTCTTTTTCATAACTTGTTCTGATAAAAATGCCATTTAAATTCGCCTGCGTTTCTAACAGGGCTGAAACCTCACCAATTAATTTTTTCAAGTTCAAATATTCTTTGACAGCATTTTGCTGAGGTTTCGCCAGCATGAGCAATTCACTGAGTATTAATTCGATACGGCTGAGTTCAGAAAACACAATATCAAAGTAATGTTCGTTTCCTTCCATTGTCGGTTTCATCAGCTGTAAAAATCCTTTGATCGCTGTAAGAGGGTTGCGGATCTCATGGGCGATTCCCGCCGCGAGCTGCCCTGCGATTGATAATTTTTCCGATTTCAGCATCAATTCTTCTGTTTGTTTTCTCTCTGAAATGTCCCGAAGAATGACCTGGACGGCCGCTTCACCAAAAAAGGTCGTCGGAATGCAGACCATCTCCGTATAAATGACCCTGTTCTGAAAGGTGAACCAGGATTGCTTGACAATTTCAGATTCTGTTTTTTGCTCGGCGATGTTTTGGATTCTCTCTTTTACATCCTCGTGATCGCAAGGATGCAGCTGATCGTATATGTTTTTGCCAATTAAATCCTCATATGTAGCCGCTTCAAACAGGGAAATTCCCGATTCATTCATAAACACCCATTTTCCATTGTGAATCACCGCAATGGTATCAATGGAATTTTGAATCAGCAGCTGATATCGTTCACGGCTTTTTTGCAGGATGGTTTGGAATTTTTTCCTTGAAGAGATATCGATCAGCAGCAGCAGCTCAGCCTGCTGGTTTTTGTAGACGGTCGGGGATGCTTTCACTTCTAAATGAACAGGTGTGCCATCAAGCCTTTTCCACGTCTGTTCAATCATTCCGACTTCCATTCCTTTTTGCATTCGTATAATCCTGTTTTTCACGATATCATGATATTCTTCTTCAATAAATTCATAGGACCATTTACCAATAATAGCATCCTTGCTTTTGGCTCCCAGCATTGAAAGCATCGCGCTGTTTACATAGACGATCTTGCCTTTGACACTGATGCATAGCGGACTCGGGAGATTTTCAACCAACCGTTCATAATCATCCGTTATATATGTAGTCGATTCCGGGCTTGCAGGTTCGATTTCATGTTTTTCGCAGTTTAGGGATTGATGGCCTGTTTCTTCTTCAAGAACCTTCATTTTCAAAATGATTTCCCGTTCTGTCCGCTCAGCTCTTGTCGTAACAATTTCTACCGCAGCCTCCACCCACACAATCGTATGATCTTTTTTAATAAAACGAAAGGTGCACGGCATCAGGTGATGTTCATTATAAAAATAGCTTTCAACCAAAAATTGGTCTTCCTCATGCAGAAACGTTTTGAGGAATGATCCGATCATCTCTCCTTGGAGATAGCCCAAATGCAGTTTGGAGTTGGCAGATATATAAATGATGCGTCCATTAGAGGCCAAGACTGCATGAATATCGGTTTTTGTTTGAAGTGGTTTAACATGCTGCGTATCCTGTTCCACAGAATCCCTCCTTTGCATGATCATCGTGTTTCGACATATACAGATTGACTTTTACCTAGTATGATTCGCTAGAAAATGAGTATTCTCCTTCTATTCTTATGGTGAACGTCAATTTTTGAATAAAAGAAAGGGCACACAATCTTTTAGTTGTGCACCCTGTTTTTTATTTTTTACTGTGTTTTTTTTCGAGCTCTGCGTAGGCGTGGATAGCTCTTTTGGCAATAATTTTATTGATCTTATCATCATCATTTACTGATGGAACAACAACACTAAAAGCCACTTTTGGATTTTTCGATGGGTAATAGCCGACAAAAGTCAGATTGTATGTTTTTTTCCCCCACCAGTTGCGATTCGTGCCGTAGTAAAATGTTTCCGCTGTTCCCGTTTTCCCTGATACATCTTCTGTAAACGTATTTTTTGCTGTCCCTGAAGTGGTAACTAGCTTCATTCCGGTCTTCACCTGCTGAATGTCACTTTCTGAGTTGTTAATTTTGTTGAGAATGTTTGGCTTTCTTTGTTCAATGGTCTTCCCAAGGCCTTCTTTTTTGCTGGGCTCATGGATACTTGTAACAATTCTTGGCTGAACACGGTAGCCCCCATTGGCAATTGATGAGATGTACTGTGCCATTTGAAGCGGTGTATATGTATCGTATTGTCCAATGGCCAAGTCTAAAATTAACCCCCCTACCGCATCAGGTGTAGTTTGCATACCGGCTGATTCCTGCGGCAGATCGATACCTGTCTTTACTCCCAGGCCAAATTGGCTGTAGTAATTTCTCATTTTGTTTAAATCCTTCTGGTCAGCAGGAAGAGGTCCATACGGCTTGTATGTGACACCGGCAATGTGCATGGCAACATTAAACATATATACGTTTGAACTTTTTTGCAGAGCGGTTAATTCATTGATGGTTCCCATGTTCATGTAGGATTTCTTCGGTTTGTTACCGTATCCTGCTAAATAAAGAGGTGTATCAACAAAATATTTATAATGCGGGATCCCGTCCTGATAGCCGGCTAGCACGGTGGCCCCCTTTACTGCTGATCCCATTTCATATTGGGTGGTAAATGCCCCTATCGCATAATCTTCAATTTTGTTGGTTTTTAAATCTATCTTTTTCCCTGCCATCGATAAAATATCGCCGTTATTCGGGTCCATCATCACGACAAAGGCTCTGTCAAGCATGTAATTTCCGCGTGCACGGCTGTTTCTTACTTCTTCTTCAATGATCTTTTCTACCTTTGCCTGAAGCTCCATGTCAAAAGAAAGCTGAAGATCGTATCCCCTGCTGCCTTTATCAATGGTTTTTTGGCTGACGACATTTCCTTTATTATCTTCTACGTATTCCACTTTTTCTTTATGCGAATTTAAATATTCTTCATATTGATACTCTAAATAACTTTTTCCCACCCTGTCATTATTCGCATAGCCTCTTGTTAAGTAGAAATCTTTCCGGTCGCTCAGCAGGCCCTGATCAGGTGTCGTAACGCCCCCGAAAACAGAATAAAGGGTTTTGTCATAAGGATATTTTCGTGTCCAATCGTTTACGATATCGATTCCCGGAAGTTCTTCTAAATGCTCAGAAACAATGGAAATTTCATCATATGTTAAGTCATTTTTTGGTCTTTGCGAGGAGTTTTTCTTCTCATCAAGCAGCGCTCCGTTTTTTCCATTGCTATTGCTCTTATTTGGATTCATTGCCTTTACGATTTGAGGTTCGTAAGCATTTCCGCTTGAAAACCTTGTATATATCGCAGCAGTTTCCATTTCTTCGTCATCTTGCTGAATAGCCTTTAATTCTTGATCCGGAACACGCTCTATTTGAAGCTTGTAAGCCTGGTCTCCTTTCAGATTGCTTTCTGATTCCTTAAGCAGAGCGGCGGCTTTTTTCGGATGAGCTGCGATCCAGTAATCACGAAGATCCCTTTCCTTCAAAAATTCGGTATCAATATGAATGAAAGAAGCAAGCCGCTTCGCTGTTTTGATTTTATCTTCTGTTTTTGTGCTAGATGTTGATACATACACAATTTCTGGAACGCTCTGGTTATCGACAGCAACTTTCTGATTTCTGTCGTACATCTTCCCGCGAGGCGCAGGATAGTAAGCTGTTTTTGCATTTGATTTCTCAGCGTCTTCTTCATGCTGTTCGCCTTCAACAATTTGAACAACCCCGAGCTTAAAAATTAATGCAGTGAATAGAACAAAGACAGCTAGGAAAAAAAGGTTCATTCTGATTGCTCTGTTTCCTTTGCTCTTTTTCTTTGGTTCACGTCCTATTTCAGTCACTTCTGGTTACCCCTCTCAAATCATTCAATAAATTTACATATACTGAGATTAATTGTAACACCTTTGTAATAGTTGTTACAGCGAAAAGGAGTAAAAAAAGCTGTCAATATAAAAACACATTAAAATATAACTAACGGTTCAAAAAAAAGGAAGCTATGTAACGGTACGATAAAATCATATATACCGCTGATTCCCTTATTCTTAGTGATTCAACGCATTTACTTTACGAAAATGACAATCTCTATTTGTCAAAGGAAAGTGCTGGAATCTTTATGACAAAAAAGCTATGTTATGATTTTTCTGTAGAAACAAACAACTCTAGGAGGTTACGAACTAATGAAGAAAGCATTTATTTTATCTGCTGCCGCTGCGGTTGGATTATTCACATTCGGGGGCGTACAGCAAGCATCAGCGAAAGAACTCTCCTGCCAGCCTGTGGTTACAGTAAAAACGGGGAACACAGTACAAAACATGTCACTTAACGATGCAGTGAAAAAACTGCATATTAACACAAATATCAAAACGTTAAACGCTGCAAACGAAAAAGAGATTAAGCAGTTTCTTCAAAAACATGCGAAGCAATCTAACGTGAAAGTTCAGGATGTTCAAAAGACAGAAACGGCAAAACCTGCACAAAAGACTACTGAAAAAGCAGCTGCTGATCAAAGCACTGCTTCTAAAGCACCCGCAACTGCTGAAAAAACAAACACAACAACATCTGCACCTTCATCTGTAAGTGCATATGAGAAAAAAGTTGTTGAACTTACAAATGCAGAAAGACAAAAACAAGGCTTAAAACCGCTTCAAATTGATGAAACGTTAAGCAAATCTGCACGAGCAAAATCTCAGGATATGAAGGACAAAAACTACTTTGATCACCAAAGCCCAACATACGGCTCACCGTTTGATATGATGAAATCTTTCGGAATCAGCTACAAAACAGCAGGTGAAAACATTGCGAAGGGCCAAAAGACACCAGAAGAAGTAGTAAAAGCTTGGATGAACAGTGAAGGACACAGAAAAAACATTCTAAACCCTAACTTTACTCACATCGGTGTTGGCTACGTTGAGTCTGGAAGCATCTGGACACAACAATTCATCGGAAAATAATAAAAAAAATTCCCTGTACGATACAGGTAATCTTCAGCTTGTAGAGAAAACCATGTTTTTTCTACAAGCTTTTTTTGTATTCATCTAAATGTATGGAGAAACAGAAAAAAGCCGCCAGACCCCCAGCCAAGCAAGGTCAAGTTACGGCAGTCTTCTTCATCCGGCTGCGAAGGGAACTTATTCACTACAATCCGTTTTTCTTTCACCTTCAATAGCAAAGCTGCTGCAACAGATTTATGCCATTGATAGATTTGACTTTTTATAATAAAGGAGAAATGTTTGGGTCAGGTTGAGCAACATAGGTTTCGCATGAGATGCAAAGGATCCTCTTTTCCTTTATTTAGTTAATTTTAATTTCCCTATTTTGTTACATTCTAATGCAAACCATACTGTGCCATCATTATCGCATCCTATTCCATGAGGCTCAGCATGAGGTGTGTTGATTGTATATTCTTCAATTGTTTGATCACTTGTCAGCCTTCCGATTTTATTCCCCCCCCATTCGGTAAACCATAAATCAGATTTTACACCTGCAGCGATAGCGTGAGGCCGTGCATTTGGTGTAGGGATATCATATTCAGTTATGTCACCGGAAACCGTAATCTTACCTATCTTATTACCCACTATCTCTACAAACCAAAGTGCATCATCATGCCCTTTTGTAATGCCTACCGGTCCTGCTGCTGGTGTAGGAATCGGAAACTCCGTTAACTCACCTGATTCAGTTATTTTGCCGATAGCATTATTCTGGTTTTCAGTGAACCAAAGTGAGTGATCTGAACCCAACGTAATAAAAGAAGGGTACGATCCTTCATTAGGCAGTTCGTATTCATGAATTTTGCCCTCTGATGTCAATTTACCTATACGATTTCCATTCATCTCAGTAAACCAGATATCTCCGTCTGGACCTTCCGTAATCCCATATGGGGCTGAATGTTGATGCGGCAATGGATATTCTATAAATTGCCGTTTTGCTGTCAGTTTCCCTATCTTATTAGCCCTATTTTCTGTAAACCAAATATCACCTTCTGAAGACACCGTTAAACACATGACTCCAGCATCAGGTGTCGGAACAATATACTCTTGAATTTGGCCCGTTCTATCAAGACAGCTGATCTTGTTAGCTTTATGTTGAGTAAACCATACCTTTCCTTCGGGTGAAATGGCTATCCCGTATGGACCAGAATCAGAATGTAAAATATTTATTTCTTGCTGTTCAAGCTTCATATCAATACCCCCATCAATAATAATCTACAAAAAAAGCCTCCTATACTCACTTTTCTGAGATAGGAGGCAATGCTAAATCGACTTCACTCCAAAGCCGCTTTAGTAATAAGAATATTACCCCATAATCCTATCTCAGAGAATAAATCAATAAACAAAACAAATAAGCATTTAGATCATCAGAAAAATAGTCACTGATGTTGAATGTATAGGTTAAGCTATTGATTCTTTCTTAAAGCTAGAATTATAGAATCATGTTCTTATTTTCACCCTTCCGTTTTGTCAATTAATTAAAACAAGTGGTATTTTTCTCTTTTACGCACTTATAGTCCAAAAAAAGGCTATCGAGATTTTCACGACAGCCTGATGGTTGCCTGCAGGATACAAGCAGTCCTTTTATTTCACCCAAAGCTTATATATACTCTGTGTTCCGCTGTTTTCTTCACCTTGAGCAGCTAGCTTGTCATATAAGGATTTTGCGAGCGACAAGCCTGGCATTTCTTCCCCCATTAATTCTGCTTCCTCTAGTGCAATTCCCATATCCTTAATAAAATGCTTCACATAAAATCCCGGTTCAAAGTTGCCTTGCAGCATACGGGGAGCAAGATTTGACAATGACCAGCTTCCGGCTGCGCCCGTTGTGATGCTTTTCAGAACATTTTCCGGCTCTAGGCCTGATTTTTGGGCATAAGCCATCGCTTCAGCAACACCGATCATACCGGCTGCAATTGCAATCTGATTGCACATCTTGGTATGCTGTCCGCTTCCAGCCGGTCCTTGATACTGAATATTCTCTCCCATTAAAGAGAAAATCGGCATGCAGGCTTCAAAAGCTTCTTTTTCTCCACCGACCATAATCGCGAGTGTTCCGTTTTGTGCACCGACGTCTCCACCGGAAACAGGAGCGTCTAAAGCGAACAATGCTTTTTCTTTGGCCGCTTCAGCAATCTTCTTCGCAAGCGAAGGCTTAGATGTCGTCATATCAATAAGATATGCGCCTTCTTTTGCGTTTTCAATAATTCCATTGCTTCCGAAATACACTTCTTCAACATCGCTGGGATAGCCGACCATTGTAATGATGACATCCGCTTCTTTCGAAAGATCTTTGACCGTATCTTTCCAGATCGCGCCTTCTTGAAGTATGCTTTCTGCTTTTTCTTTTGTCCGGGTGTACACCAAAACAGGGTGGCCGTCATTCAGAATATGTGATGCCATGCTCTTTCCCATCACTCCAAGACCGATAAAACCAATTGTTTTTTTCAAGGTCATTCCTCCCTGATGTTTCGTTTTGATTTTAGTTAAAATTTATCATTTTTCCTTCATTTTTTAGACTACCATATCTATTCATCTTATAACATAAAAAATCCCCAAAACAAATGATGTTTGGGGATGTAATTGGATTACAATGTGAATTTTGCAATTGTGTTCATAAGCTCTTGGCTTGCATGTTTTAGTGTTTCCGTTGAGTGTTTGACTTTATCAAGGGTGACAAGCTGTTCATCGGTTGATGCGTTCACTTCCTCTGCTGCGGCAGCTGATTCCTGTGATATGGCTGAAATGCTTTGAATAGCTTCAGAAATCGCAAGCTGTTCTTCACTCATTCTTTGAATTTCCGCGTAAATGTGATCAATACCTTGTACCAGTGACTGCATTTCTGCAGTTATCGTATTTAATACCTCTCCAGTTTCGTGAATGGCACTGTTTTGTTCATCATTCATTCTGCTTGCCTCAACCATCGCGTGAGAGGCCTCTTTTGTCTCAAGCTGGATAAGCTTCACAGTCTCACTGATATGCTTTGTAGAAAGGGCTGATTGCTCAGCTAACTTCCGCACTTCATCGGCTACGACGGCAAAACCGCGCCCGCTTTCTCCGGCTCTGGCTGCCTCAATACTGGCATTTAAGGCAAGCAAGTTGGTTTGATCAGATATGTTTGAAATCGCTGTAACGACTTCTTCAATATTCTTAGTTTGATTTTCCAAATCCAACAGCATCGTTTCAACCTTTTTCGTTTCCATATTGGCTTCGTTTGATTTCATCAGCAGCTGGCCGAGCGCGTCAAGTCCTTTATAGCTTGCATCCTCGGACGATTTTGAGCGTTCTTTAATTCCGCCTGCCTCCTCAGCGATTTGCCTGATTTTCGTTGACAGGCTTTCCGATTTTTCATTAATGGTTTCAACTTCAGAAGCCTGTTCCGATGCTCCTGCGGCTACTTCTTCAATCGCTTTTGCAATTTGGCCGCTTGTTTCATTAGTTTCGGCAGAGACAGCCGTTAGTTGTTCAGAGGTGTCAGATACTTTCCCTGAAGAGAGTCTCACTTGCTCAACCATTTCCTTCATATTTTCAACCATCAGATTGAAATCTCTTGTTAAAATACCGACTTCATCCTTAGATTTTGATTCCGCGCGCACTGTTAAATCGCCTGCGGAAACAGCTTTCGTTTTTACGATCAGCTGCTGTATCGGACCGGTTATCGTTTTGGCCAGGAAGTAGCTGAGAATAATTGTTATGATAAGCGCAATCAACGATATCCAAAGATTTGCCCGATTCATTTTATCTGAAATCCACATTAATTGATCGGTATCAAATTGCGTTCCGACCTTCCAGCCTGTTTCGCCAATCATTTGGTACACAACCATTTTCCCATTCACATCTTGTATCCCTTTTTTCTCGGATGCGATGGTTTGCAGTGTTTGATCCTTTGATATATTTTTTCCTTGATTTGACGGATGGGCTAAAAGATTGCCGCTCGCATCAGCTAAAAAGGCAAATCCTTTGTAAGGCACCTTTTGTTTATTGACCATACTCTGGATAGCAGAGAGTTTCAAGTCATAGCTGGCAACCCCTATCACTTTTTGCCCGTCTAAGATCGCTTTCGATGCAGTAACAATCATGTCTCCTGTCACGACATCTTTATAAGGTTCCGTCCAAACAACTTGATCCGGGGTTTCAGCTGCAAGCTTATACCATGGTCTTGATGTTGGATCGTAATCCTCAGCGAAATCCGCTTTTGGATATGTAAACATTTCTTTTTTTGCGGTGCCTATGTAAGCCATCGCAACATAATCATCGTTGTCTTTGATTTGCTTAATGTCATCGTGAAACAGCCGAGCAGCTTCTTTACTTGGTTTCGTTACAAATGTATGCGTTAATTCCCCATTAGCCAATCTTGATAACGAAATGGCATAACTCTTTAATTGCAATTCAATATTTTGTTCAAGTGACTGCGTCACGTTTTGAGTTGTATTTTTCCCATCCTCTGTAATCATCGGTTTTAGCGTCAAATAAGAAGACAGCATTAAAAGAACAACTGTGACGATTAACATAATCGAAACAAAAACAGCAATCTTCATGTGAAGTTTTTTAAACAAACCAATCCCCTCCTAATTTCTATATCGGCCCTTTCGTTTGAAAAATGAATAATCAAAAAATAAATTATAAGAAAATCGGAATATATTTACTGAAAATTCAATTTTCATTATAATGAAACATAAGGAGAGTGATGATCATACTAAAACAAATGTATGTGCACGACGGCAGAAAATTTGAGGCTCTGACCATCAGAAACTACACTGAGACTGACATCCAGAGGCTGATTTCTCTTCAAAAAGAATGTTTTCCTCCTCCGTTTCCCCAGGAATTGCTGTGGTCAGAGGACCAGCTTGCCAGCCATATCAAAACCTTTCCAGAAGGCGCTTTATGTGCGCTCATCAATGGCAGAATTATCGGTTCCATGGCTGCTCTTATTGTACAATTTGAGCCTGAATCTCCTGACCATACATGGGCACAAGCAACAGACAACGGATCGATTAAAAACCATGAACCTTATGGAAATACTTTATATGTAGTGGATATTTCTGTTTCTCCTCATTATCGAAAGCTTGGAATCGGAAAATGGCTGATGAATACGATGTATGAGCTGACTGTTGATAAGAGACTGGAGCGCCTTCTCGGCGGCGGCCGCATTCCTTTATATCATAAATACGCACACGAGATCAGCGCTGTTCAGTACGTTGAAGATGTGATGGAAGGCAGGAAAAACGACCCTGTGCTTTCCTTTCTCCTCCGTTGCGGGCGTTCACCTATTCGTGTAGTAAGCAATTATGTAGAGGATAAAGAATCATTGAATTACGGCGTTTTGATGGAATGGAAAAATCCTTTTTATAAAAAGAGAGCTGTTGATCACAACAGCCCGTTTAAGTAAAATATTCAATTTTCGCGTTAGGGAAAAAGGTATCAATATAGGATTCAAGTGCTTCTCGAAGTGCATGCTCTTCATCTTTCTGATAAATATATTTTCCGATCCCGTAGCGTCCCCATTTATAACGGCGCTTTTCTTCATCTAATTCGAGCTTCGTCTTCGGATAATTTTTCTCTATCACTCGTTTGGCCGGTTTTGTAAAACGGTGTTGAATTAATTCAAACGTTATGTCATGTCTAACGTCCTGCGGCAAAGCAGCATCAAGCTTTTCAAACAGATGTCTGTATCCTTCTTCCCAGCCTTCATGAATATAAATCGGAGCAACAATAAAGCCTAGCGGGTAGCCTGCTTTTGCAACTTTTACTGCCGCCTCTATCCGCTTATCAAGAGGTGAAGTTCCCGGCTCAAAGTTTTTAATCACATAGTCGGCATTAATACTGAATCTGAATCTCGTTTTCCCGTTATGCTTTGCGTCTAATAGGTGATCGACATGATGAAATTTCGTTACAAATCGGAGCTTTCCGAGATCACTTTGGCCAAAATGTTCAATGGCGCGCTTCAGCGTGTGTGTCAGATGATCAATTCCTACAATGTCTGACGTACATGATGCCTCGAACCTTGTGAACTCTGGTGCGCGCTCCTTCATATACTTATCTGCCTGATCCAAAATCTCTTCGACGTTTACATAAGTTCTGATATACGGCTTTGATCCCATAGTTGTTTGCAGGTAGCAGTAATGACAATGCCCCATACAGCCTGTTGCAAACGGAATGGCATATTCGGCCGAGGGTTTGGATGAATCAAACTTTAATGTTTTCCGGACACCGATAACTAAAGTTGATTTCGCATTGCGATATTGCTGAAGATGATTTTTCCCAGGAATATTACGCACCTGATTGTGGGATGTTGTTTCTCTGATTTCAATGCCCATATTCTCAAATTTATCTTGTAATTCTTGGCCTAGCGGATATTCCAGCGCCCTCGGTTCTATATATACAAGCTGCGGAACAAATGGGTTCTGCATGATGCCACATCCTTTTCCTTTACTAACGTTACTTTTCTCACTAGGCGGAAAGGATATGAGTTGTAATGATTTCCTTGTTACTCATACGGATCAATATCAAAGAGTTCTTTGTAAAGCGATTTAGCTTCTTCATAGCTTGCAAACACAGCATCGTCCTCTGCGAACGGATGATAGGTTTCATAAATAAACAGGGAAAGCTCGCCTTCATGGTATGGATGGTGCACAATTTCGGCTTCCTTTATGTGGGCTACATTGGCGGCGTGCGGATTTCTGTAGATCACATAAACAGTATCTCCTGCGTTAAATTGGTTTGACATACTATCCCTCCTAGCCATGTTATTGTGTCCTTCTATACCCTTACTTATGAAAAAAACCAGACAGGCCGGAGGCCGTCTGGTTTTTGTACATTACTTGAATGTTTCTTTTACGAACGCGACAACTTCTTCTGTCGTGCTCATAGATAAGATTTTCTCTTTGAATGACTCAGCTTCTTGTTTAGACAATTTGCTGATCTGTGTTCTTGCCGGAAGAATAGACGTTGCGCTCATTGAGAACTCATCTAAGCCTAAGCCGAGAAGGATTGGAATCGCAATCTCGTCTCCTGCCATTTCTCCGCACATGCCAACCCATTTTCCTTCTTTGTGTGCTGCTTCAATTACCACTGTAATTAAGCGAAGGATTGCCGGGTTGTATGGCTGATACAGGTAAGATACACGTTCATTCATACGGTCAGCTGCCATTGTGTATTGGATCAAATCGTTTGTTCCGATACTGAAGAAATCAACCTCTTTAGCAAACTGATCAGCGATGACTGCAGTTGACGGAATCTCAACCATCATTCCGACTTCAATATCGTCAGATACAGCCTGTCCCGCTTTTACGAGCTTTTCTTTCTCTTCAAGAAGGATCGCTTTTGCTTCTTTGAATTCGTTAACTGTCGCAATCATAGGGAACATGATTTTCAAGTTTCCGTATGTACTTGCACGAAGCAGCGCGCGAAGCTGTGTTCTGAAGATTTCTTGCTCTTCAAGGCAAAGACGAATCGCTCTATATCCCAGGAACGGGTTCATTTCTTTAGGAAGCTGCAGGTAAGGAAGCTCTTTGTCTCCGCCGATATCAAGTGTCCGCACGACGACTGATTTTCCTTCCATACGCTCAAGAACCGTTTTGTAAGCATCAAACTGCTCATCTTCTGTAGGCAGCTGATCTCTTCCCATGTAAAGGAATTCTGTACGGTAAAGGCCAACTGCTTCTCCGCCGTTTTCAAGAACACCTTTTACATCATCAGGAGTACCGATGTTCGCTGCAAGCTCTACATGATGTCCATCTTTTGAGACAGTCGGTTCATTGACAAGCTTCGCCCACTCAGCTTTTTGAGCCAAATAAGCATTATGTTTTTCTTCATACTCTTTTACAGTTTCCGCAGATGGGTCAATAATGACATCGCCATTGATACCGTCAACGATAACAGTCACGCCGTTTTGGATCGTGCCTGTAGCCGCTTTCGTTCCAACAACTGCTGGAATCTCAAGAGAACGTGCCATGATGGCAGAGTGAGATGTGCGTCCGCCGATATCAGTAGTGAATCCTTTTACGAACTCACGGTTTAATTGAGCTGTGTCAGACGGTGTTAAGTCTTCAGCGACAATAATAACCTCTTCTGAGATCATGCTTGGGTTTGGAATTTCGACGCCAAGCAGGTGGCCGGTTACGCGTTTTGTTACATCGCGGATATCTGCCGCACGCTCTTTCATATATTCGTTGTCCATAGATTCAAACATGGTAACGAACATAGAAGACGTTTCTTTTAAAGCGAATTCAGCGTTCACTGAATCAGTGCTGATTTTTTCTTTCACAGGGTTCAGAAGCTCAGGGTCACTGAGAACTAAAAGGTGAGCAGAAAAAATATCAGCTTTATCCTGACCCAGTTCTTTCAAAGCGTGCTCTTTGATTTTTTCGAGCTCTTCTTTTGAACGTGCAATCGCTTCATCAAAACGGCTTACTTCCGCTTCAGAATCAGAGATGTTTTTCTTTTCAACCGTTAAATCTGGCTCTTCAAGCCGGTATGCTTTTGCAATCGCGATGCCGGCTGAAGCACCAATCCCTTTTAATTCTTGCATTACTCGCCGAGTCCTTCGCTTTTCATTGTTTCTTCTAAAGCGTTAAGAGCATCGTTTTCGTCAGCTCCGGAAGCAGAGATTGTGATCTCAGCGCCTTTAGCGATACCTAAAGACATAACACCCATAATAGATTTAAGGTTAACTGTTTTGCCGTTATATTCTAAATTAACGTCAGCGTCGTATTTGCTAGCAGTTTGTACAAGAACTGTCGCAGGACGAGCATGGATTCCAGAATCTGCAGTTACTTTAAATGTTTTTTGTGCCATTTTTATCATTCTCCTTTTAACTTAAAGCTTTATTACTTCACAATATTATATCATACAACCGTACTTGTCATCTGACAAGCACGGCGTACTAACACCCTTATTTTTCAATCTTCACAATATCTTCTTGTTCTCTGTTGACTGAACCGCTTGCTTTAATGCTGACTGTTTCTCCTTCAGCAAGGTTTGTAAATACAATCGGTGTCATGAGAGATGGTACATTCGGTTTGACTGCATCCAGATCAACTTCAAGAAGTTTTTGTCCAGGCTCAACGCGGTCTCCTTCTGATACGAAAGACGTAAATCCTTCGCCCTTCAGGCTGACGGTATCAATACCAAAGTGGATTAAAATTTCTCTTCCGCCGTCGGATTGCAGGCCGATCGCATGTTTCGTCGGGAACACATTGAGAATTTTTCCACGAACCGGTGATACGACAATTCCTTCAGAAGGGAGAATCGCAAAACCGTCACCCATCATTTTCCCTGAGAAGACTTGGTCAGGAACATCCGTAATCGGGTGAATTTCCCCGGTAATCGGAGAAACGAAAACTTCCTCGCCGATTTCATTTTGCAGCGGTTCTGCAATCACTTCCTCAACCTGCTGGCCTACTTCCTCTTGAGCAGATGTTTTCGGCTCAGGTCTAGGCTTGCGTCCCGCAATAATGTCTTGCATTTGCGTTTTTAACCCGTCAGAACGCGGTCCGAAAATAGCCTGAATGTTGTTGCCGACTTCCAGCACTCCGGAAGCGCCAAGCTGTTTCAGACGGTCTTTATCAACCTTTTTCTGATCGTTTACAGTCACACGCAGACGAGTGATACAAGCATCAAGGTGTTTGATGTTTTCCTGGTCACCCATTGCCTGCAGAATCTCATAAGGAAGATCCCCTGCTTCACCTGTTTTCCCAGGTGCTGCTGTTTCTTCCGCAGCATCCTCGCGTCCAGGTGTTTTCAGATTAAATTTGCGGATGGCAAATCGGAATCCGAAGTAGTAAATGACCGCTAACCCTAAGCCGACAGGGATGACAAGCCACCATGCCGTCCGGTTCGGTAAAATACCGAATAGGAAATAGTCAATTAAACCGCCGGAGAATGTCATACCAATCTTAACATTCAACAGCTGCATGACCATGAATGAAAGTCCCGCAAACAAACAGTGAATCGCAAACAGGACTGGAGCAACGAATAAGAAAGAAAATTCCAATGGCTCTGTGATCCCCGTTAAGAAGGATGTCAAGGCCGCTGAACCCATAATACCTGCAACGAGTTTTTTGTTTTGCGGTTTTGCTTCATGATAAATGGCAAGCGCCGCAGCAGGCAGACCGAACATCATAAATGGATATTTACCTGTCATGAACGTACCTGCCGTTAACTGTACGCCGTCTTTAATCTGCGCCATAAAGATACGCTGATCCCCGCGGATGATTTCTCCTGCAGCACTCTTATAGCTGAAGAATTCATACCAGAACGGCGAATAGAAAATGTGGTGCAATCCGAATGGGATAAGCGAACGTTCAATCACCCCGAAGATAAATGCAGCAAGGGTTGGATTCGCTTCCACTAATCCTGTTGAAAAGGCATTCAATCCATGCTGGATCGGAGGCCAGATCACTAACATAATAAGACCCAGAATCAGTGCAGAAATTGACGTTACAATTGGAACGAAACGTTTACCCGCAAAGAAACCAAGGTATTGCGGCAGTTCAATTGTGTAAAATCTGTTAAACAATAATGCAGCTAACACACCGACGATAATACCGCCGAACACCCCTGTCGCCAGGGTAGGTATACCTAGCATGTTTACATATGCAGGATGGTTTTCCGTAAAGAACTTGGCTCTTTCAACTGAATCCGAAGGAATGGTTCCGTTTGCAAGAAGAACCGCACTCATGGATACATTCATTACAAGATAACCGATAATTGCTGCAATCCCTGCAACTCCATCACCATTGGCAAGCCCGATGGCTACACCTACTGCGAAAAGAAGCGGAAGGTTATCGAAAACAATCTGCCCAGCGCTTTCCATCACACCTGCTACAAGCTGAACATTGTCATTGCTCAAGAAATGCAGGACCTGAATCATGTCCTTATTTTGCATCGCATTCCCGATCGCAAGCAAAATACCCGCAGCCGGAAGGATCGCAACTGGAAGCATAAGCGCACGCCCAATTTTTTGAAGAACGCCGAATAATGCTTTAAACATAAGAATTGACCTCCTCTTTTTACTAGTCTGACCTTACAGCTAAAAATCATGACAACGAATTCACAGGCGTAAGTCTTCCAGTTTAACCGTTTACATTTGCCCTTTTACACAACAAAAAGGCATGAGCAAAATTGGGTGCGCAAAAGAACGAGAATGAACTTCCCGTTTTTTCCCCTCAATCACTCATGCCTGATCGAATCAGTAACACGTTATAAGGATAAACTGAATTTATGAAATTTTATTGGTTAATCGGTACAGATGAAGCGTCAGATAAACCGCTTCCGCCTCATGAACTGGTTTCTTCAATGTTTGCTGCAAGATTTTAATCAATTTCCAAGCTGTATTGTAGCATAGCGGATATTCATTTTTCAATAACAACATTAATTTTTCTGGTTCTTTAGTCGGTTCTTCTTTTTTAATTCTTTCTATTGTAAATCTGATATGCCTGATCAGCCGCAAATAGTTGACACTTTCCTTATTTACTTTCATTTGAAATGAGTCTTCAATCACCTCGACAAGCTGCGCCATGAGCTGAGAGTGCTGATTGACCTCGGACAGCGGACGGTTTGTCAACGCTGAATGGATATGCAGAGCGATAAAACCAATCTCCCCTTCAGGAAGGCAGATTCCCGCTTTTTCATTGATCATATCTATGACTTCTTTGGCAATTTGGTACTCCTCAGGATATAGTGACTGAGTCTCCATTAAAAATGGATTTTTCATATCAAATCCCTGCTGCTGCCTTTTGATCGCAAATGCGATATGGTCTGTCAACGCAATGTGAATATGTTCATTTAATGAGTGATTAGTCCTATTGCTTATGTGATAGATGACATCGTTTGAAATATCAACGAGCTTTTCATCAACATAGTCAAGGAGCTTTTTAAACTGCTTTTGTTCCTTCTCGTCTTTTAAAATGAACATTTTATCGTAGCCTTTATCTTCAATGACATCATCTTGTTTTTTTCCGAAACCAATACCTTTTCCGATTAAAACGACTTCGCTGTATTTATGATGAGAAGCAATTAATACATTATTATTCAGTACCTTTTTCACTGTGAAGGACCCATTCACGATCCTCAGCTCCTTTGTCATTCAATACCTCATATCGTACATAACGAACGGAATGCACGTCAAACCTTTTTTCAATGCATTCACTAAACAGTCGATCTTTCGATGAGACGGTAATCCAGAACTTTCCTTTCAATCGGCTGTCCTTGAATTCTTTTTTCCAGTATGGCAAATGCCTGCTTTCCCATTTCCCTTGTCTGAATATCGATCGTTGTGATCCCAAGCGCTTGGCTGATTTCGTGGTTATCAACGCTTAAGATTGCAAGCTCATCCGGTACTGACACCCGCTGGTTCTTTGCTTCAAGAAAAAGCCCTGCTGAGACTTGGTCATTGGCAACAAAAATAGCCGTCGGCTTTTCCTTCCACGTATTCCATTTATGAAAAAGCGCCTTCCCATCATTGATTGTAATCGCTTTCTCAATTACCCAGTCTTCACGAAATGCCTCGCCGATCTCTTCCAATGCCTCTTTGTAGGCTTTGATTCGAAAATGACTGTTCATGCCTTTTTTTCTTGCCAAACAGATAGCTATTTTTTTGTGCCCTTTGGCAATTAAATAGTCCAAGCCGTTCCGAAATGCTTCTTGGTGAGGAATGCTGATGGTTGGGAAGCGGGCAATATCTGAATTCTGGCAAAGCAAAATCGGGCCCTCCCATTCCATGAGTTTCTCATCAGCAAGCGCCTTTGAGCAAAAAATCAGGCCGTCAACCTGGCGCTGCTTTAATTGGGACAGCGCAAAGATTTCTTTTTGTACCTCATAGTTTGTTTGGAATAAAGAGAGGTGAACCCCGGATTCCGCGGCTGCGTCGGCTATTCCTGCAATCAGCTCTGCAAAATATGGCAGATTAACCGTCGGCAAGACAACACCAATCATGTTTGAAAATCCTTTCGACAAATGTACAGCGTGAATATTTCTCGTGTACTCCAATGATTCCATTGCCTCAAACACTCTTTTTCGTTTGTCTTCACTGACGTATGGATGATTGTTTATGACTCGGGAAACCGTTGTAACAGAGACACCGGCTTTCTCTGCAATGTCTTTAATATTAGCCATAGATTCCCTTCTTTCTAAATCCCCTTGATCTGGAATGCGTTTCATACAATATGATATGGACGTACCAGATATCTTTTTGTGTTTTTAGCTGAAAGGAGAAGATCACATGGGTTTCTTCATTTTAATTGGGTTATGTCTCACTGTTCTCGGTGGCAGCTGTCTTGCTGTAAAACCTCTCAACCAAAAACATGAAATTAAACCCTTTCGAACATTTGATGATTTTTTTATTTAATGCAGATAAAAAAGGACGATGTCGAGAACAAAGTCCTTTTTTATTTCTTATTACGGCAGTATGATTAATTCCTTTGGATATTGGGTCAGAGCAACTGCCCCGTCCTTTGTTACGTGAACGTCATCCTCAATGCGCACGCCGCCGATTTCAGGCACATAAATCCCCGGTTCGATCGTGTAGACCATGCCTTCCTGCAGCAGTGTATCGTTGGCCTGGCTCATGGATGGATACTCATGGACAGAAATTCCGAGTCCATGCCCAAGCCGGTGAGGAAAATAGTCACCGTATCCCGCTTTTTCAATGATTCCGCGGGCTGTTAAATCCAGATCTCCGATTCTCACACCGGGTTTGCTTGCCTCAATCGCGGCTTTTTCCGCTTGAAGCACAGTCTCGTAAATGGCCTCCTGCTTCGGATTGATGGTTTTGTATGCAAACGTTCTTGTAATATCAGAGCAATAGCCATCAAGAATAACACCGAGATCAAATAAAACAAAATCACCTTTCTTCAACGTGGCTGTACCAGGATTTCCATGAGGCTGGCCAGATTTTTCTCCAAATAAAACCATTGTAGAGAAAGACATGCCCTGAATTCCTTTTTTCTTCAGCTCATACTCAATTTGAGCGAGCACTTCCACTTCACTGATGCCTTCACGCAAAGCGGCTGTGCCGACTTCAACACCGTAATCTGCAAGCTTTGCCGCCTCTTTCAGCAAACGAATCTCATTGTCATCTTTAATCAGGCGAAATTGATTGAGTGTTTCTTCTGCTGAAACAAATTGAGCCCCGCCCGTCGCATGCTTCAGCTGTTCTGCACGTGATAGCGAGATTGAATCCTTTTCTACCGCAAGCGTATGTATGCTGATATTTCGCTTTTTCAAGGCCTTCTCTATCAGCTCCCACGGATTTTCGTGATCCGCATAGGCAATGATTTCATGATTCCAGCCTGCGTTGCGGGCCTGTCCTGCTTCCATTCCTGGACAAACAAAGAAAGGCTCCTCTTCTTGAAAAATAAATAACCCCATTAATCTTTCATGCGGCTCTGTGTAAAAACCGGTTAAGTAAAAAACATTTTCTTTTGTATGAATAAATGCGGCAGTATGCCCCGCTTCCTTCAGCCATGAAGAGACGCGTTGTATTCTATTCACTTCTTGTTCCTCCCTGCCATTTTCAATGCATTGTTCTGTCTTCCATTGTAACAGGTTTTACCGGTGTTTGCCTTTCACGACGCCTTCATTTTCTGATGCATTTTATTTCCTGCTCCTCTTCCTGTATACTGACAGTAACGTTCAATCGCAGGGGGGTTGTTCCGTTTGCTGATGAATTTTTTCAGACGAAAAGCAGTTATGCTCTTAACGGTTTTGGGAATTTCCGCTCCTTTTATCGGGATGAAGATGGTGGGCTTTTATTATTACAGCTCTATCATAGGCTGTGCAGCGGGTTTCCTTTGCTGCATCCTCGCTCTCATCCTGGTTATGAAAAGATCTGATAAAGACAAAAATGAAGGGAAAGCTTGATACATAAAAAGCCAGCAGCCTGATTAGGCTGCTGGTTTTATTTTAGGAGTCTTAAACCGTTTAGTATGACCAAAATCGTGCTGCCCTCATGACCAATCACGCCAAATGGCAATTCCATCGCCTGCAAAAAGTTTGCACAAATCAGCAGGCAGATTACAGCTAGAGAAAACACGATATTTTGTTTGATGATCCTGTTCATTTTCCGAGACAAGCGGCACATGTTTACGAGCTTTTTCAAATCGTTTTTCATGAGGACCATATCAGCGGTCTCAAGTGCTACATCTGTTCCGCCGCCCATCGCAATGCCGACATCCGCCGCTTTGAGTGCCGGCGCATCATTGATTCCGTCACCCACCATTGCAATCGTTCCGAATTCTTCTTTTAACCGTTTGATTTCATTCACTTTTTGGTCAGGTAGGCATTCTGCTACGACAGTTGTCATGCCGGCTTCCTTGGCAATCGCTTGAGCCGTGTCTTCGTGATCTCCTGTCAGCATGGCCGTTTTAATCCCAAGTCGGTTCAGTTCTTCCATGACCTCTTTTGCTTCAGGCCTGATTTGGTCCTTCAGTGCGATACAGCCTGCTATTTGATCATCCTTTTTCACAAATACAATTGTATGACCGCTTTGAATGACATCTGATGCTGTTTGTTTCAAAAATTGTGCTGCCATTTCCTCGCCGATAAAACCTGCTTTACCGACCTTCCATTTCGCACCCGAC
Organism: Bacillus sp. LJBS17; assembly: GCF_019334685.1. Lineage (NCBI taxonomy): Bacteria > Bacillati > Bacillota > Bacilli > Caryophanales > Bacillaceae > Bacillus > Bacillus sp. LJBS17. The sequence continues at coordinate 1,435,382 of NZ_CP079759.1, read as the reverse complement.
ACTTCTGCCATAACGCCAAACCCTGAGGTTTCTTCTATAGATATGTAGCCGGACTGATTCACGCCGCGGCTTTCAGCGTACGCCGTTATGGCTTGGGCGAGCGGATGGCTTGATTGCATTTCGATGGCATAGACAGCCTCAAGAACTTCCGCTTCACTGAATCCTTCTGCTATTCTAATCGTCTCTACGGCAGGCTGGCCTTTTGTTACAGTGCCGGTTTTATCAAAGGCGATCATTTGCACTGAGCCCAGCTGTTCAAGAAAGACGCTTCCTTTCACAAGCATACCGTTGCGGGCGCCATTTGAAATCAGGGACAGCGCCGCCGGCATAATAGAGGCGACAAGCGCACAAGGTGACGCGACAACCATAAACACCATTGCGCGGTAGAAGGTTTCACTCCAGCTCCAGCCCAGCGCAAAGTGCGGGACGAATAAAAGGAGCGTCACCGCAATTAGCACACCTTTCACATAAGCATTTTCAAATCGTTCGATGAAAGCCTGAGCGGGTGAAACACTATTTTGCGCTGATTCAACCAGTTTGATAATTTTTCTGAATAACGAATCTTCATTTGCTTTCGTGACACGGACAGTCAAGGAGCCATTGCGATTCACCGTTCCTGTGAATAAAGTGTCGCCTGTGTTTTTTTCTACAGGCATTGATTCACCTGTTAAAGCCGACTCGTCAAGACTTGTCGAGCCCGATTCAATGATACCGTCTGCCGCTAAGCGTTCTCCAGGTTTGATCACGATCATATCACCGGCCTGCAAGTCTGAAACCGGAACTCTTTTGGTTTCACCATTGACCATCAATGTCGCTTCTTCAGGCTCAAGCTGCATTAAAGACGTTAAATCTCTGCTGCTTTTATTCATCGTGTATGTTTCTAAAGCTCCGCTTAAGGAAAAAATAAATATTAAAATAGCACCCTCTGCCCAGTATCCGATCAAGGCGGAACCAACGGCAGCGAAAATCATTAAAAGTTCTACATTCAGCGTTTTGGATTCGAGTGTTTCTTCGATTCCTTCCTTTGCTTTAGCAAATCCGCCGATCACAAAAGCCAGCAAGAAAAGTATTATGGATAATACCTGATATCCGGATAAGAGCCAGCCTGCCAAAATAAGAGCGCCTGATACAAGTGCTGCAATAAGCTCCGCGTGCTGTGCCCAGTTTTTTTCCCTCTTGTCTGTTTTCAATGGCTCGTGCGGGTCGCGTTGAACGATAACTTGTTCATTCATATCGAATTCTCCTCTCTAATTGAGAACGTAAATCATCTTCATTTCTCTTATAAAAACAAAATCGCTGCCCAAAAGGCAGCTTTATTGTCAGTTATTTCTTGATGTCTTCCTTTATTATAGCACGCACGAAGAGAATTTCAATTATAATTATTTTAATTTCTTTTTGATAATAATTATCATTAATGTTTATTCGCTTCTTCTCTATATGAAAAAAGCTGAGAGTCTATGCTCTCAGCTATTCTTCCGTCCATTCCTTCAGTTGTTCCGCTGTCATCGGGCCAATTTTTGTTTTTTCAATTTCTCCCTTTTCATTCAGCAAAAATGATGTTGGGATCGTAATGATATGATACTCCTTCATCAATTCCCCTTTTGAGTCAAGGACAATCGGGAACGTCAGCTTGTTTGCTTTAATAAAATCTTCAACGACTTGCTGATTTTGTTCCGAATTCACTAAATTCACCGTTACCAGCTTTACACTGTCGGATGGATGGGCATCATAAAACGATTGAAACTGGGGAAGCTCCTTTTTGCAGGGCGGACACCATGACGTCCAAAAATGGAGAATTGTTTTTTGCCCTTTATTCGGAATCGAGATGTCCTCCCCTTCTATCGTTTTCATAAGAAAAACAGCGGGAACAGCAGGCTGTTTTTCCTCAGCTTGTGCCGCACATGGAAACCATGCAATCAACCCTAATAACATAATGTATATAGTAAGCAAGCGCTTCGTCAACATGGAATCTTCCTTTCATGCTTTTCAATTAGCTTGCCCCTGCTGTTCCTTTATCATCCTTCAATTCGCGGCGTTCTGGTCCCACCCGTAAGAAATACGGATACCTTCAATGCTTTGCAGATCGTGGCATAGTGCAAGCTCGTCAAAAGAATCATGCCAGTGTTCATTCCAAGGATAATCCCGAGCATTTGCAGATTCTCCATTGATCCCAGTACATACATCATACTTAGCGCAACGATATGGCTCCACACATTGTGATAAAAAGCCTCTTTCACAAAACCCATCCCGATTAAGCACGCCTGCAGCGGCATGACAAACAGATGAAAGAGAAAGTAAGGCCACAACAGCTGCAAGTAATACTGCGCTTCAGGAGAGTGAAAAAACAAATGCGTGAGAGGTCCCGCAAACTGGAACATGACCCAGACGGCAGGTATACCGTAACCTAATGTAATGAAAATCGACTGCTTCAGCCTTTTTAACACGATGTCATACTGAGAAAGTGCATAAGCTTCCGAAATACTCGGTATCATGACGACCATTAACGAATGGGCAATAAAAGCTGGGAACGACCCTATCGTCACAGCCACTCCTGCCAGCATTCCGTATTGATCGATCGCCGCTGTCCCGGCAACGCCCGCAGCCAAAAGAGCTCCTTTTACTAAAAAGGGTTCAATTGCATTGACAACCGCATGAAAAATGCGCAGTCCTGTTGTAGGAATTGAAACAGCAAGCAGCCTTTTCCTTACATCCTTTCCGCGCAAATGAATGTGCTGCTGGCCGGATAACGCCCGCCTTGCCATGATAAATTGTGAATATAAATAAACAAGCACGACCACATCACTCACGACTAGAACAAACAAGGAAATCAGCACAGCCATGTCCAATTCAAATGAGTACCATTGAAAAAAGAGGAATAAGCACAAGAGCTGGATGATTTTTTTCAGCACATTGGCAATTGCGATCTTCCCCATTTTCTGCACACCCATAAAGTAGCCCCTGGCGATTGAAGTAAAGGCGACAACAGGAATTAAGCCGATGACAATCCCTTTAATAAACGGGTGGTATGTATCAAATACCGGAATAAACGGAAGCGCAATACTAGCGGCGGCAGTAGAAAAAGCAGTAAAAATGGCTGTCATTCTGAAAGCGTGCCTCAGCATGCTTTCATGAAGCTTAGGATTTGACTCGGCAATGAATTTAGAAATGGATATCGGCAGTTCCAGGCTCGCGATGACAATAATTAAAAAGATCGTGGGCAAAATACTCATGTAAAGCCCCATCCCATGCTCGCCAAGCTCCCGCGCCAAAATCATATTGACGACAAATTCAAGGCATTCAGCGAAAAAGGCGGCAATGGATAAAAGAATGATCCCTTTCACAAATCGATTCATGATGTCTCTCCTTGTCTCTTGTACTACCAACATCATATGAGACAAGTTCAAAAATTATTTTATTTTTACTCTTTATATGAAAAAAAGCACAGCTGAGACAAATTGTCTCTTCTATGCTTAGACGGCAAAAACGTGTCTGCCGATTTTTTCTACGATTTTTCTTGAACGAATCCAATTATCTGACGCTGTTTTCGGATTATAAAAGAATATGGCATCTGTTTCTCTATTTTTTGAGGACAGCGCTTCTTCGGCAGCTTCAATCGATTCTTTATCAGGCTTTTGGTTAATGCTCCCGTTTGCGACCGGTTCAAAGGCGTTTTTCTGATAAATAACTCCTCTTATCGTATCAGGAAAACCTTTTTTCTCCGTTCTGTTCAGTACAACGCTTGCTACAGCGACCTTGCCTTTATATGATTCTCCTTTGGCCTCTGCGTGAACGAGACGGGACAGCAACTCTTTTTCAGACTGTGTATATGTTTCTTTCTCATCATTTGTTTTGTCCGGTTTATCTTTCTCTTTCTTTTCAGTGTGTGCTGATAGCTTAATCGGTTTTATTTTCTTGTCTTTATCAGCAGACAGTGAAGGGAAAGATTCATTCGTATTTCGATCTATATGTGTAAGCCATTTCGCTTCTTCATGTTTTGTCTTCTTTGCGCTCAGTAGTGAAGCTTGTGTATGCTCAATTTTGGCTGCAGGCATGAAACAAAGAAGAAAAACAGCCAGAGCAGTGAATTTCGTTGTCATACAGTTTCCTCCTTAAAGTGCTCCAAAAAACACTTCATAACCTTAACAAGAGATCCATTCATTTTCACGGAAAAAGATTTTCCAACTCTCCCAAGGAGGTATCAGGATGGAATAAAGAGGATGACTCACTGCTTAATGGCAAAAAAACAGTCTGAAATTCTATAAATATTGTCAAATTAAAACATGTTTATCCATCTTTGACACTTTACATTTTATTTACGCCTGTTACAGACAGCTGTAATAAAAGGCTTTGTATTCTGTCATATATGATAAAAAGGCTTCTCACGTATGAGAAACCTTCAGCTTCTTGGCTGTTCTAAGTATTGAAAGATAACATCTCCGCCTTGCTGGGCAATTCCTCGGAAATGTTTAAAATCATCTTGTTTAGATAACACGGCCCTGAAATCAAGAAAATGCTCTTTCTGGACTCTCAGTTCGTTTATGGCGCCGGTGCGCAGCTGTTCAATCATTTCTGTTATTTCTTCGGGACGCAACAAAAATTCCCCCCTTTTCTTTCTATCGACGAAAATCAATATATCATCTTTATAGCGACAGAACAATTCATAAGGGAGATAAAACTCCTTATCGCTTTACTTCTCAATGAAAATACTGCAAAATACTTTCAAAAGGCATTATTATGTTTAAAGGAGAGGAAGCTTGTGAAAATCGCTAAGGTTGGGAATGTCATTGAATTTAAAAACGGATTAACCGGTGTTGTTGAAAAAGTAAATGAGAATTCTGTTATCGTTGATGTGACGATCATGGATAACTATCGGGATCTTGAGTTAGATTCATTGACAGTTGTTAATCATAAAAATTATAAGATCATCAGAGACTCCTATTAAAACCTCCTTATTTCCACATTTATTCAAAAACTGCAAGACGGACAATTTAACACCTTACATATGAAATTCGCTTTCTCAAAAGCTGCCGGCCGGCAGCTTTTTTACATAAAAAACACCGATCATGAATCGGCGTTTTTGTCTATTTCCGTTATTTCTATATAGAACTCGCTGACGGCCCCTGGTTCGTACAGGTTGGTCAATGATGTTGAATAATTTGTCATTTCCCCCCGGAAGGCAAGATCGCGTTCCGGAACCTCGACATTAAACGTTTTTTCATACAACAGGACAGCGATATCATGGTAAGTCTCACTCGTAACGTTTAAGGTAAATGCAATTTTTCGCTTCGGCTCGCTCTCCTCTTGATATGCAGCCATTTCTAACGTTACATTGTTTAACCGCAATGTCTTCACTTCATATCACTCCTTTATAGTCCATGCATCTTAGCATACCTTAGCGAATGTTTACAATGAATCTGGTCTTAACGGTTATATGAACCAATTCATTCGAAAAGACATCTTTACAAACATACGTTCGTTAAATTATAATAAAACAGACGAGCTGCCATCCAGCATCCCGTCTTTTCATTAGAAAGCGGCGAGTGGAATTCCCCCCGGATTCGCTCGTCTTTTTTATGTAAAAACCCCCTCATTTCTAAGGAGAAACTATATGGTCGATTATCAACAAGTCATGTTTCACCATGCGTACCTTGGCACCTTGAATTTCCCCATCCTTTAATGAGAGCGGTCAATCAATTCTCATCATGTTTTTTAGATAAACCAGCATCCATTCAGGAAGTATATGAGTGTATGTTTTTAAAGTTCTAGTTATTCGTGCGCTTCCATATCGATCCTGAACAATTCTGAATGAAATGCAATAATCCTGCTATTAAGGTAGCATGTGTATGACTTAAATCATGGAAGCAGAATAAATTCAACATATCCGTAAAATGCGTACTATAACATAAGTTTGAATGTGTATTTCAAGCCCAATGTAATGCCTCGTATAGAACATTTCGGGAGAAGGGCCTATGGAATGCCCTCACTGTTTTACCCGCACCCGTAATAAACTCCTTTCAGTATGTCCATTTAGAGATTCATTGCAATTATCTTCGAATTTTGTTCTGAACTATAAATCATTATATATTTTTAAACACTGTATTCCAGACTGACACATCTTCTTGTCCAAGACTCCAACTGCCAAGACCTTTCAGATTATATTTTTGAGCGAGTTTTATTTTTGCTCTGAGTGACTGTTCATTTTCAAACCATAATTTATATGTTCCCGAAGGCAACGGCCCCTTGTTATTGTGATTGACAGTAAAAATAGCTTTTGGAGATTGACTCTTGGTGTCAAAAATAATTGTCCCGCTATGCCTTTTTACTAAGGAGTCAACAAGGTAAAGGGGAATGCCTTGAGAGGCAGATTGGCCTTCCATCCAGCAGCGGCCATAGAATGGCAATCCTAAAACTAGTTTTTGAGGAGAGATTTTTTGGGTCAGAACATATTGAATGGACTTTTCCACCCATCCTACACTTGCGGTAGGCCCAGCAAGGCGGCTTTCATCATAGGCCATAACCATAAGATAATCTGCATATTTAGCTAAATACTCGTAATCATATGATCCGTGCCAGCCCTTCGTCCAGCCAAAAGGATTTGCCGCCACTGCAACTGATACTTCTTTATGTCTAGGAATACTTTTCCTTACTAATCTAATAAAATCTGTAAATAGATTCCGATCTTTTTCTGTAAGGTTTTCTATATCGATATTAACTCCGTCCAAATCCAGTTCTTCTATTGCATGAGAAATTTGTTTAGCTAAAAGAACTCGGTTCATTAATGCAAATCGTCCCAATTCCTGATCCCAATGATTGCTTAGAAAAGGAACTACTTTTAATTTTCTTCTATGAAGAGCTTTAATCACATCGGGATTAGCTGAACGGAGAAGTAATGATCCATCTTTTCTGATATAGAAAAAATCAGGAGACACAACATTTAATACTCCGTTCGTTTGATCAACGTGTTGAATAAAATCCCATCCTAATCCAGAATAGAAATAGCTCATTTGAAACATCTCATAACCCCTTCATCCCCAAAAATATCAAGTTCCCCACAAATAAAAAAATGAGGATTGTCATTTCAATTTGATTCGTTTCCGAAACCTCAAAGATTACCTTTCTCTTATCTTTATAATTTGTCCAGGATAAATTCTGTCTGAAGAAAGCTTATTAAGATTCATAAGTTGTTGTACCGGAATTTTAAAGGATTTGGCAATCGTCCATAATGTATCGCCGGATTCCACATGATACACTTCGTATGTTACGGGAAATTCCATATAACGAGGCGTTCTTTTTACTTTATTCGCTTGATTTCTTATTTTAGGTATTTTCCCCTTCATTCATATTACTCTCCTTTAGAATAATTTGTTATTAATATTTCTAAACCGTTTCTCTCTAATCTTAATGATTTGTCCAGCATATATTTGATCTGATTTGAAATGATTAAGCTCCATGAGTTGCTGCAGGGAAACATTATACTTCCTGGAAATTATTGATAATGTTTCACCGGGAGTAACATGATGGATCACGTATTTTTCTTTAAGAACATCTACATAATGAATGGTTTCCCCTAAGTTTCTTATAATTCCTCTGCTTTTTAGCACCTCAAGCATTCTCTCGGCTCTATGCCGATAGGAATCATTCTTTACAGCCTTTTTACCGTTTATCTGAATCTTTTTTCTCTCGCTATCATGATTCAAATAGTATTTAACCTTTTCCAATGTTTCTTTTGGGGAGGAAGAAACGATGAGATCGCGGCCAGGTTTGAATTTACCTCGAACTGCTGGTGTATCCGATGTCAATAAAAACCCCCCGGAACCAAGAATCTCATAGGTGCGTTGCGTAAGTTGGCTTTCACAGTTTTGCAAACCGATAACGACTTTTGCTGAACTGTAAACTTTATATGCTTCAGTATAATCAAGGTATCCATGGATCCAATTGGGGGGAATTTCTCTTCCTATATATTTACTCATTTTTTCCCAGTTTCTCCCCCAAAAATCAATGCGAATACCCTTCCGTATAAGAGGACGAATAAGCGTTTTTAAAGAGAACGAACGGAACACTTCCGGATGTTCTTCAAGAAAATTAGGGTAAGCATTAGCCACCACTGCTATATCACAACTGTATTTTGCTAATGGTTTAATCTGGTGATGTATACTTTCGTGAAATGCAAAGTCTAAGTGAGCTGCTTTAATCCCCATGCTTTCATAAGTTTTACACAGAGAAGGCGTAACCGTGAAAACAAAATCTGGTTTCATCTTCTTAATTAACGGGATAGTAAAGTTTTGAGTGTGCAGCGGGTCTTCAGTTGCCCAATAAACGAGAGGGATATTCACCTTTTTAGTAGCGTTGCGAATCCAGGCCTGCTTTTCCCTTGAATGCTCTGGTGTCCATCCCATAGATACTATTAGATCTGGTTTAAATTCGTCTATCATTTCAGTGATATTTTCCCGACTTACAGGACCGGAAATCATTACGGTATGTCCTGCTTCCCTAAACCCATTCGGTAAACCATAGAGCCACATGGGATGACTCTCAAGGAAAAGAATTTTCACACATTTCCATCCTCTCTTTCACTTTTTAATGTCTACTTTATTGGTATGTATATGTAATATAACTTGTCGCGGTACTAGTCTATAAAAAAACGTTCAGGTGTGAGATCACGTGATAGCTTGTGTGGGATGCCCTACAAAAAAAGAAAGCAACCTACAACATATTTTCCTATGTGGTTATTCAGGACATAAGGATTCCTTTAAATATTTTCAAAAGTATTGGAATACAAGGACAGGGATATTATTTTTTATTAAAAGTCAAGATCCCCCGTTACTTTAAGTACATTTATTCACAGTGTAATCTTTTTTACAGGTCATTTAGTGGTAGCCCCAGGAAAATGCGAATTTACAACGTTAAGCAAATTCAAACATAAAAAAGTCGAATTCCCTGTCCTTTAAGGAAAACGACTTTTTTATACGACTTCTTCAAGTAAATCCCCATCAACCTTTTTTGGGGACTATTTGTAATCTCTGCGCAGGGAAATTATACCTGTGCTAGCCCGCCATCTACGAACAATTCAACACCCGTCAAGTAACTGCTTTCTTCTGAAGCAAGGAAAGATACAGCGTTTGCTACTTCTTCAGGTGTCCCAACTTTTCCAGCTGGAACAGTATTTCTGCTATTTTCCAGTACCTCTTCAAGTGCATCACCAAAAAGCTCATCGTAGGCAGGTGTAAGAATACCTCCTGGACTAACCACATTTACACGGATTTCAGTACCTTTTAGGTCAAGAATCCAGTTGCGAACTAGTGCTCTTAATGCTGCTTTAGATGCTCCATATACACTAAACGCTGGGTTGCCAATTGATCCAGCAGTAGAGCCCGTTACAATAATAGAACCTACTTTGTCTGGGAATAGTGATAATGCTTTTTGAACAGTAAAGATGGTTCCTTTAACGTTAATGTCGAACGTTCTATCAACCTGCTCTTCAGTAATTTCACCTAATGGAAGGAAGTTGCCGATGCCTGCATTAGCAAAAAGAATGTCCAACTTACCTTTTTCCTGCTTTATAATGTCATATAGTTTGTCTAAGTCTTCAAGCTTAGAAATATCACCTTGAACACCGGTTACGTTCTTGCCAATTTGGTCAACAGCTTTATCAAGTTCGTTTTGTCTACGTCCCGTGATATAAACATATGCACCTTCGTTTACAAATTTTTGTGCTGTAGCAAGACCAATCCCACTTGTTCCACCCGTTACAAGCGCTATTTTACCTTCAAATTTACCCATACTTAACACTCCTTTAGAATTAATATTATTTTATGTCTAGTACCTTTAAGTACTTGAAGAACAACTTACAAGATATAGTATCCTTCAGTAAGCACATTATCGGAAGTACCCACTTTTTTGTGATATAGTAACTAAAAAGTAATAAATGTGGAATGGAGAGCTTTAGACATGAAAAAATTTAGCTGTGGGTTTGAAGTGACAAAGGAAGTTATTGGAGGAAAATGGAAAGGCCTTGTATTATACTTTTTAATGAATGGACCAAAGAGAACGAGTGAATTAAAGCGCATTATCCCAAATATAACTCAGAAAATGCTGATTCAAACACTTAGAGAGCTTGAAGCCAGTGGACTTGTGAGCAGAAAGATGTATAATCAAGTACCGCCGAAGGTTGAATATTCATCCACTGAACTTGGAGAATCTCTTAAACCTATCTTGCAGGAGCTCTGTCAATGGGGAGGCTATTATGCGGAGCAAGAGTATGCAGAAGGTGAATATGAAATTGTACAACCAGAACAACTAAGTTAGGATTGATGTAGCTGCTGAAGTAAATGCTAAACAACTTCAATACCATCACCTAACAGATGAAGAACAGTCAGAAATAAATGAGATATTCAATTTTGAAAGTGAAGTTCTAATAAGAAGTGTCGATTATATTCAGGAGAACTTTGATGAAATTCAAAAAAGAGCTGTTTCAAATGTTAAAGAGAAGATTCAGGAACTTAGCCAAAAAATAATGAAGATATTGATAATAATATTTAATGCCTATGATCTCTAGATAGGCATTTTTTCTTTCGGATAAAAAAGAAAAGACGTACAAATTGTACGCCTTAATCTGCTTCTGTACTATCAATTTTTCACTGCATAAAAGTCACAGTTCAGGTTGCACCTCAGGTCACACTCCGTATCACACAACGGAATAATTAACGGTTATCAATCGTCTCCGGATACAAATCATGATTCATCATGCGGTATTCGGCCATTTTCTCATACTTCGTGCCAGGTTTTCCGTAGTTTGTGTACGGGTCAATGGAAATTCCGCCTCTTGGCGTGAATTTGCCCCATACTTCAATGTAGCGCGGGTCCATTAATTCGATCAAGTCATTCATGATGATGTTCATACAGTCCTCGTGGAAGTCACCATGGTTTCTGAAACTGAATAGATACAGCTTTAATGATTTGCTTTCAACCATTTTTTCATCAGGAATGTAGCTGATGTAGATTGTTGCAAAGTCAGGCTGCCCTGTTTTAGGACATAAAGATGTGAATTCCGGGCAATTGAATTTTACAAAGTAATCACGGTTTACATGTTTATTCGGGAAGGATTCCAGCACGTCCGGTGCATATTCGAACAAATAATTTGTACCTTGGTTGCCTAGCAATGTTACACCTTCTAATTCTGATTCTTTTCTTGTCGTCATGTTCATCTTCCTTTCTATTATACTCCGCGTTTGTTGCCCCATAACAGGGTGTGCAGCTGCGGGAGCACTCTGACGAGATTCAGCTCCGCATCGACAGCTACCTTATCAACAAGCGCTTCATATTTCCCAAGCAAATGTGCAATCAGTGACTGATCATCTGTCGTATGCACGTCATCATTTCCGACTTGTAAATAAAACGGGATTCCCGGATACCGCTTGTGCACAGTTTTGGCAAATTCCAGATCTTCATCATTAAAGATGACAACCTTCAAGCTGACAGCATGCTGTCTATCATTCTCTTGAAGTGAAGTTAAAATGTGGTCAAGCTTTTGAAAGTTCGTTACCATTTTTGAGCTTGGCGGTTTTGGAGAAATTGTCAGGTCATCAATCAGCGTAAACCAATCCTGATAAACGGTCCCTTGAGTTTCAAGCGCTGCACGGATGTTATTTTCCTTCAGCAGTTCAATAAAAGCATCCAGCTGTTTTAACAGAGCCGGGTTACCGCCTGAGATCGTCACATGAGAAAACGCGTCTCCCCCAATGTCCTTAAGCTCCGCAAAAATCTCCTCCGCCGTCATCCAGCGAATATCTTTTTTAGCAGACCCGTCCCAAGTGAAAGCGGAGTCACACCAGCTGCAGGAATAATCGCAGCCGGCTGTCCGGACGAACATCGTTTTCTGTCCGATCACCATGCCTTCTCCTTGAATCGTCGGGCCGAAAATTTCTAATACAGGAATTCCTTTAGCCATTCAAACCACCCTTTTTCGGACGGTAGACACAGTAGCTTGTCGGTGTTTCACGGACAAACACCTGTACACAGGTCGGCTTATTCTCCAAAGTGTCTAAATAAGCCTGTACGTTATCATAAATCGTTTTCGCCACGACTTCAGTTGTCGGCAGCGAATACCGGTCGTCCTGAGAAAAATCTTCATGATCATTTAATAGCGTGTGATCATAGTTTCCGTGCACCAGTTTTTTGAGTACGCTGAAATTGACAAGAAAGCCTGAATCGTCAAGTTCGTCGCCGGCAACAGTTATATTTACGGTATACGTATGTCCGTGAACCCTGCTGCACGCTCCCGCACTTTCCCGAGGGATAAAATGAGCGGCTGAGATATGCATGTCCTTATTCAGTTCAAACGAATAAGGATGCTGGGCCTGCGGATAAATTTGAGATAACAATTTATGCACGCTCTCCTTTCATCATCATATATTCTTCATAACCTTTTGAACGAAGGTGACATGCCGGACATTCGCCGCAGCCGTCGGCGATGATGCCGTTATAGCATGTCAGCGTGTTGTTTTTCACAAAATCCAGCGCGCCAAGCTCATCTGCAAGCTTCCACGTTTCCGCCTTATTGAGCCACATGAGAGGCGTGTGGATCACAAACGGCTTCTCCATCGCCAGATTCACCGTTACATTGCAAGATTTCACGAATTCGTCACGGCAGTCAGGGTAACCGCTGAAGTCTGTCTCGCAAACTCCTGTAATAATGTGGCGCGCGCCAATTTGGTAAGCCAGGATAGACGCAAAGGATAAGAATACCAAATTGCGGCCTGGAACGAATGTGGATGGCAGTTCGCCGTCTTTTACTTCTATCTCAATATCATTTCTAGTCAGGGCATTCGGTGCAAGCTGATTTAAAAGTGACATATCAAGCAAATGATTTTTCACACCAAGCTTTTCCGCAATGGATTTTGCCACTTCAATTTCCTGCGAATGTCGCTGATTATAATGAAAAGTCACCGTTTCGACTTCTTCGAATTCTTTTAAGGCCCACAGTAAGCATGTTGTGCTGTCTTGACCGCCGCTAAATACGACAATTGCTTTTTCTTTTTTCATGATTCCTCTCCTTCTCCGCAATAAAAACGCCGGCGAGAGACATCGCTACAGCTAATTCACGCAAAAAAACACCTTTTTTCGGAAGGTGCTCTAGAAAAACATAAAAAAGGCCGTATCCAAGGATACAGCTCGTCCTTAGTTTTTTATAGAGGGTGTAGCTAGAACCTCTCCCGCATATCGCACGGATTTTCTTCAATTTTTTCACTTCTGCTATCTTACCATAATGTTGTTTTTCATGACAATAAAAAAGTCAATCCCCGGTTCCTAGATCAATTATCGCTCTATAGTGACGGTTCGCTTCATTATATATATTTATAAACTGCGCCGTCGAGGAGCCTTTTTGCATAGCAAAGCGCCTATGAAGGCCAAGCTCACATAGCCAAACAAGGGATAAATCGTTGAAATAAGCTTGCCATACCCTATTTGGCTCGTAATATAAGCCGTGATCATAATAGCTGTAAAGATATATTTGCTTTTCACTGGAAGAAAGCTTTGCACTTGTTTTTCTAATCCATATAGATTACCGATAACTGATGTGAACACTTCTCCGAAAATAATGAGTAAATAAATCAAATGGACAGAACGTGCAAAGAGATAAACCACTTGCGCCATCGGTATATCATATAAAAATACATCCGGAAGAGTCGACAAAGACAGAAAACTCGCGGACAGCACAATCGTCAGCATCGTCCCTCCGATTAAAGCGCCTTTTTTGATCACTTTCTCCGAGGACATTTCATTCGCCAGCGGAACCAAAACTGCTTGGGCAAGCGATAAATTCAAAGCCCCGTAAGAAACAGCTGATAACAGCCAATCCCAGCGATGCGGCCAGACCCACTGAGCTGCGTTTCGTGATTCGCTGAATATAAAAGAGTCGGCCACTACAATCATTGAAAAGAGGATTAAAAGGGGAACAACAAACACATTGACACCGAAAATGCCTTTTACTCCTCTAGTCATCACAATTAAGCTCAGACCGATTGTAATGAGCATCCCAATCTGAGCGGACATCCCCAATTGTTCCTCAAAAAGCGCCCCTGCTCCTGAAAGCATGACAGATGTAACTCCGAGGAGAACAAACAGCATAAATACATTGATAATCCGCCCAGCCGCCGCCCCGAACAAAAAGATGTTCATTTCTTGATATGACTTGGCATTGATTCGCTTTGAAATGATCATCAGCTTGGCGCCCAGAAACGTAAACATTCCGCCGCTGACGAGAATGCCGAATAAACCGAACCAGCCGAACTTCAGAAAAAACTCAACAATTTCTCTGCCAGTCGCAAATCCAGCTCCGACTACTGTGCCGACATACACAAAAGCAAGCTGACTTGCAGACCCTTTTGATTGTTCCATTTCTCCCCTCCGAACGAACCGCAGTTTTGTCCATAGATGCCTTTTTATAACCTATGAGACAAGTTCCTTGAAAAGACGAAGAAAACATGTTTTACTTTGTAACAAATTAAAAAATGTTGTGCAAAAGACTTGAAAGTCAAAGATGGTCAGAGTATACTATTAATCAAAGTTGGTCAAACAAACCGGCCTTTTTTAAAAATCAATTAGTCAAAGATAGTCAAATATTCAGTCTGCTTTGAGCATATTGGTTTGAATGCCGTTAAGTTTGCCGTATACTAATAGTCAAAGAAGGTCAAATCCAATAGACCTTTTTATTCACTTTCATTGGTCAAAGAAGATCAAATTATTAAGGAGGTTTTGGCAAATGCGTTGTCAACATTGTCATCAAAACGAGGCGACGATTCGCCTTAACATGCAAATAAATTCCGTTCATAAACAGATGGTTCTTTGTGAAACTTGCTATAACGAACTGACCCGTAAACCTTCAATGAGTATGGGTCCTCAATCTTTCGGATTTCCGTTTGAACAGGCATTCCAGCCGAAAGAAAAGAGCGCAGCAAAACAAAGCGGAAAAAAAGGGTTGCTTGATGAGCTGGCTCAAAATATTACAAACGGTGCAAAAGCCGGTCTCATTGACCCCGTCATCGGCCGTGATGATGAAGTGGCGCGAGTGATCGAAATTCTAAACCGCCGGAACAAAAACAATCCGGTTCTTATTGGTGAGCCGGGTGTAGGGAAAACTGCCATCGCTGAAGGGCTCGCTTTAAAAATTGCTGAAGGTGATGTTCCAAACAAACTGAAAAACAAAGAGCTATATTTGCTTGATGTTGCATCCCTTGTTGCAAACACAGGGATCAGAGGCCAATTTGAGGAGAGAATGAAACAGCTGATCACTGAGCTGAAGGAACGAAAAAATGTCATTCTGTTCATTGATGAAATTCACCTTCTCGTCGGCGCAGGCTCTGCAGAAGGATCAATGGACGCCGGCAACATTCTCAAACCGGCCCTAGCCAGAGGCGAACTGCAAGTCATTGGCGCGACAACACTGAAAGAATATCGTCAAATCGAAAAAGATGCCGCGCTGGAAAGACGTTTTCAGCCTGTCATGGTGCAGGAGCCTTCAATTGAACAGGCTATCCTCATTCTGCAAGGGATTAAAGACAAATACGAGGCGTACCATGGCGTAACATTTAGTGATGAAGCAATCAAAGCGTGTGTCACTTTATCATCCCGCTACATTCAGGACAGACACCTGCCGGATAAAGCAATTGATTTATTAGATGAAGCAGGTTCAAAAGCCAACCTGTTAATTGATGAACTGAATGATGAGGATGCCGCTGAACGCTTAACTGCAATTGAAGCCGAAAAAACAAAAGCCCTGGAAGAAGAAAATTACGAACTGGCGGCAAAACTCCGTGATGAAGAACTCGCATTGGAGAAAAAACTGAACAGCTCCTCCGCTCATACCGCTGTCACTGTGGAAGCTGAGCACATTCAGGAAATTGTTGAACAAAAAACAGGCATCCCTGTCGGCAAACTGCAGGCAGACGAACAAACGAAAATGAAAGAGCTTGAAGCAAAACTTCATGAACGCGTGATCGGACAAGAAGCCGCTGTTCAAAAAGTGGCAAAAGCGGTAAGACGAAGCCGCGCCGGATTAAAATCCAAAAACAGACCTGTCGGCTCCTTCCTCTTCGTCGGTCCTACCGGCGTAGGGAAAACAGAGCTTTCTAAAACACTGGCAGATGAATTATTCGGCACAAAAGACGCTATTATCCGACTCGATATGAGCGAATACATGGAGAAACACGCCGTATCTAAAATTATCGGTTCACCGCCTGGATATGTCGGCCATGAGGAAGCTGGACAATTAACTGAGAAAGTGCGCCGCAATCCTTACAGCATTGTGTTGCTGGATGAGATTGAAAAAGCACACCCAGACGTTCAGCATATGTTCCTGCAAATTATGGAAGATGGCCGTCTGACAGACAGCCAAGGCAGAACTGTAAGCTTCAAAGACACAGTGATCATCATGACAAGTAATGCGGGTGCTGGTGAGAAACAAACGAAAGTCGGTTTCCAATCAGATGACAGTGTCATCGAAGAACAAACATTGATTGATTCACTGAGCATGTTCTTTAAACCTGAGTTCCTCAACCGTTTTGACAGCATTATTGAGTTCCACTCATTGGAAAAAGAACATCTTGTCAAAATCGTCAGCCTTCTTCTTGGAGAACTTGAAGAAACATTGGCTGAACGGGGCATTAGCTTGAATGTGACAGATGAAGCGAAAGAAAAAATCGCTGAGCTGGGCTACCACCCTTCATTCGGTGCACGTCCGCTTAGAAGAACCATCCAAGAATGGGTTGAGGATGAAATGACCGATCTGCTGCTTGATAATGGCGAGATCACCAGTTTTCACGTGATTTTAGAAGATGATAAAATCAAAGTGCGAGCAAAATAACAATCAGCGGTTTCCTTTTAGGAAGCCGCTTTTTTTTATACTTTCATACTCTTGACTTAGAAATTACCGTCCCTTCTCCTGAAGCGCTACTTCCCTTCATCCTTTACACTTTTTTTAAGGAGGGATGGAACATGTTTATATACAGTGAATATGTATTTCTACTATTATATGAATACCATCTGAAGGACAGCTTGCAAGCAAGCTGCTAATTTCAGTAGACCCCCGGGCTTTTCAATTTTGGAGAGCCCGTTTTTGTTTATTTCTCCCTTCTATGCCTCTTCCTTGAATATTTCATGAACAAATTCACAATGTCCCTAAAGTTCCGGGCACCAAAACCGATATTAACCATAGACAAGCTAGTAAAAAAGGATTTGGTGAAAACTATGGATAAAACTTCGTTAATCGGTATTATTCTTGCTTTTGTGGCATTGAGCGTCGGGATGGTTCTGAAAGGCGTCAGTTTCAGCGCCCTTGCAAACCCCGCTGCCATTTTAATTATTATCGCCGGGACAATCTCAGCAGTCGTTATTGCGTTCCCAACAAAAGAAATTAAAAAAGTGCCTACGCTGTTTCGAGTGTTATTTAAGGAAAATAAACAGCTCACAATAGAGGAACTCATTCCTATGTTCTCTGAATGGGCTCAGCTTGCACGCCGCGAAGGTCTGCTTGCTTTAGAAGCAAGCATTGAGGATGTAGATGATGCTTTCTTGAAAAACGGGCTCAGCATGGCTGTTGACGGGCAAAGCGCGGAATTTATAAGAGATATTATGACAGAGGAAGTCGAAGCAATGGAGGACAGGCACCAAGCAGGAGCCGCTATCTTTACACAAGCAGGAACGTACGCTCCGACACTTGGAGTACTCGGCGCTGTAATCGGGCTGATTGCCGCTCTCTCTCATATGGATAACACAGATGAGCTTGGACACGCCATCAGTGCCGCCTTTGTTGCCACACTTCTCGGTATCTTTACAGGGTATGTGTTATGGCATCCTTTCGCAAATAAATTAAAACGAAAATCAAAACAGGAAGTAAAACTGCGTGAGGTCATGATTGAAGGTGTTTTATCCGTTTTAGAAGGACAAGCACCGAAAGTCATCGAACAAAAGCTTTTAATGTATCTTCCTGCGAAGGACCGCTTGAAATTTGCAGAACAAGGAGAGGCGCAAAATGGCGAGAAAAAAGAAGAAGAAGCATGAGGACGAGCACGTTGATGAATCATGGCTCGTTCCTTACGCCGACATCCTTACTCTTCTCCTGGCATTGTTTATTGTGCTGTACGCGAGCAGCTCGATTGACGCAGCTAAGTTTCAAATGCTCTCAAAATCATTTAATGAAGTTTTTACAGGCGGCACCGGTGTACTGGACTACTCCAGTGTCACTCCTCCTGAAAACGAGTCAGACGGCATTGATGAAGTGAAAAAGGAAAAAGAAGAGAAAGAGAAAAACAAGAAAGAAAAAGAAAAAGCAGCTGATCAAGAAGAACTTGAAAATGTGAAGAGCCAGGTGGAAAAGTTCATCAAAGATAAAAAGCTGGAACATCAGCTGGAGACGAAGATGACTAGTGAAGGCCTTCTGATTACGATTAAAGACAGCATCTTCTTTGATTCTGGAAAAGCGACCATCCGTAAGGAAGATGTGCCGCTTGCAAAAGAGATTTCAAATCTTCTTGTGATTAACCCGCCAAGAAATATCATTATCAGCGGACATACTGATAATATGCCAATTAAAAATTCTGAATTCCAATCAAACTGGCATTTAAGCGTCATGAGAGCGGTAAACTTTATGGGGCTCCTGATTGAAAACCCCAAGCTCGATGCAAAAGTGTTCAGCGCCAAGGGTTATGGCGAGTATAAACCGGTGGCTTCCAACAAAACTGCGGAAGGCCGAAGCAAAAACCGGCGGGTTGAAGTTCTCATTTTGCCAAGAGGCGCAGCGGAAACAAATGAAAAATAGCAAAAAAGGAAGCCTTGTGACATATCAGGCTTCCTTTTTTTACTTATTATGAAACTGTTTTGCGTTTAATCCTACTCTTTTTAACATTTCGGTGCACATCTCTACCTCTTCTTCGCTTAATACGCTGATCATTTCATCAATTTCAGCAGCGTGACCAGGGAAAATATCGTTCAAAAGACCGATGCCTTTTTCAGTAATTTGCGCAAATGTCACTCGTCTGTCTGTAGGAGACGCTTTCCGAATGAGAAGTTCTTTTTGCTCCAGCTTATCTACAACGTATGTGATGCTCCCGCTAGCCAAGAGAATTTTATCTCCTATCTGCTGCAGCGGCTGATCACCTTTATGGTACAAAAGCTCTAGCACAGCAAATTCAGTCGGATTCAGCCCATGCTTATGAATATGCTTATTCATATGATCGTTAATAGACCGATACGCGCGCGACAGCACGATAAATAACTTCAGTGATTTTTCTGTCATGTCTCAATCATCCTTTTAGAAACCGTTACAGAGAAACATTAATAAACAAAGACCAAAATGTCAATAAAAATCTTTCCAATATTTCTCTTCTTTTTTAAAATGTAAGCATGCCAACACCTTTTTCTAATTTTTTTGGTTATTTTTTCTTATTAAAGAAGAAGAAACAATGATATAATACCTCTAATCAGGTGTATGTTGGAGCGATGCAAATTGAAAATACTAAAAGGCGCCTGCGGGAGAGTCAAACTTTATATCATACTGGTCGTGATTCCGGCAATCGTCATCAGCTTTTTCGTATATGAAAAAGAAAAAGATACAATAGCTGCAGAACATAAACAAGAAGCAAGTGTCCTGCTAAACCTTCACCGCAACAAAATCAATTATTTAATCGGAGAAACAATGGCGAGAATGACCTCCTTGTCCATCGCCATCGACAGACCGGTTGATATAAAGAAAATGCAGTCAATTTTGGAAAAGACCTTTGATTCAGAGCCGAGATTTTCCGGTCTCTATTTTCTCAATGCCAAAGGAGACGTCACCGCAAGCACAACCGAATTAAAAACGAAAGTAAACCTGGCCGACAGATCTTTTTTTACAAAAGCAAAGGAAACTAAAAAGACAGTCATTTCAGATAGTTATTCGAGCAGAATTACTGGTCAGCCAATTTTCACAATTTGTGTGCCTGTTTTGGACTCAAAACGAAATGTGACAGATTATCTTGTCGCAGCTATTCAAATTGATTATTTGAAAAATCTCATTAACTTGCTGAGCCCTGATGTTTATATTGAAGTTGTGAACCAAGACGGGAAAATGATTTTTGCGAGCGGACAAGCCTCTCATGCAGAGGATCAGAAACCTGTCAGCGGATATCTGGATGATATCAGCTGGAATATGAAAGTCTATCCGAACCCGGTCACAATAGAAGAACTGTCGAAAAGCCTTGTGCTTCCGCTTTCATGTATTATTGTTCTGCTGAATATCCTTTTTATTCTCGTGCTGTATTATTTGCTGAAGCGGCAGACCCAGCTGGAGCGCTCAGAAAACGAGGCGCAAAAATTAGAGCTGATCGGGACGCTTGCTGCCAGCACAGCCCATGAAATCCGTAACCCCCTCACCGGGATAAGCGGCTTTATTCAGCTGTTGCAAAAGAAATATAAAGGTGAGGAAGATCAGCTTTACTTCTCCATTATCGAACAGGAGATCAAGCGCATCAATCAAATAGTGAGTGAGTTTCTCGTTCTCGGCAAGCCGACAGCTGAAAAATGGGAGCTGAACTCACTTCAGGACATTATCGGAGAAATTATGCCGATCATTTATTCTGAGGGCAATCTATACAATGTTGAAGTCGAATTACAGTATTTAACCGAGCAGCCCTTACTCGTAAAATGTACAAAAGATCATATTAAACAAGTGATTTTAAATGTAGCAAAAAATGGCCTCGAGTCAATGCCTGAAGGAGGCAAACTGACGATCTCCCTAGGAGCTTTAGATAAAAAAGCCATAATCAAAGTTGTGGATAACGGCGAAGGGATTTCTCAGGAAATGCTGGATCACATCTTCCTCCCCTTTGTTACTTCTAAAGAAAAAGGAACCGGTCTCGGCCTTGTTGTTTGTAAACGGATTGTGCTGATGTACGGAGGCTCTATTCATATTGAAAGTGAAGTTCGAAGAGGCACAGAGGTGACGATCACCCTCCCCGTATCCGCATCATAGCCCCCCTGACCATGTCAGGAGGGTTTTTTATCTTCGTGATCGGGCATTGCCATTCGATTTGCTTGCTGGTCTTCCAGAAAAAAGGATTTTGATGAAACGCAACAGCATTTTCAAAAGCAAAAAAAACATAAAAAATACTAAAAAACCCTTTATACCTTCCGTGGCATCTAAAAACTCCATATTCCCTCTACCCGTCACCTTTTGCTGAATCTCAATCGCAAATACGATGACAATGATGACTGTAACAGTATAGATAAAGGACAAGGCTGTCATACTCCATTTAGAAAGCCATGTAAACACAGCGTGAGTGACGCCGAAAAAGAATATGCCAAAAATGCCGATCACCCAAAAATGCATTTCTTTGTCAGTTAAATGAATGCCAAATATTCCGCATAAGGAAATAAAAGCATCATGAAATTGATTGACCATTTCGGTAATGAGAATCGCCAGTTCCTTCATTAGTTCCCTCTTTCATATGAATTTTTTCCAGAAAAAAAGAGCGCTTCCGAAAAGCTCTCTCTTTATATATGCATCTGATAGGCCGCTATTTATTTGCATCATATGCTGGCATAACATCTCTGCGGGGCCACAAGCCTAATTTCTTTACAAGGCCTTGAATCCCTTGGGAATGTTCGTTTTCTTGCATAAGCTGATGATATTCATTTATTAAACAATCCAGCTCCTGACTGTGCCTGATCGTGTCATGCCCTGTAAATCCCTGCTTTCTAGCGGCATCTATCATTAACTTTCTTTTTTCATCAATAGACACCAACAATCTTTCTTGTTCAGAAGAACCGCCCATTCACTTCACCCCTCGCCGCTAAGAAATAGGAAACAAGTTTGATTGGGTTATTGTGCATTATTACAGATTATACTTTATTTGTAAACATATTTTCATTAAATAAGTTAATTTTTCAGGTATAATAGATATATTGATAGGATTAGAAGAACAATACCCAGGTGAAGAATATCTTAAACACGCCGCCAGGCAGGAGGTATGCCCAATGAAGAAAAAGAAAGCAATAATGCTCGGAGCGGCAGGCGGAAAAGCGATTTTAAAGAGGAAAAACCGAAAAAAATGTATCCAGCACATCACTACTTTTTTTCAGATGCTTCGCGATTGGCGAAATGGCGACTACCCTCGTTCACAGGTTAAAACACTTTTGCTGTTAACTGCCGCAATCCTGTATATCGTCATGCCGCTCGATATCATTCCAGACGTAATCCTCGGTCTTGGGTTCATTGACGATGCAGCTGTTTTAGGTTTGATTTGGACACTGATTAAAAAAGAACTGTCACAGTATGAAAAGTGGCGTTTGCAATAAATATATAAAGCCCCGTTCGATGAACGGGGCTTTCTCATGCTTATTGATTCACGCTGTCTTTTTCATAAATCGGAACCCAGCCTTCAGTTGTGACAAAAATTCTCACCGCGACAACTTTGCGGTCCTCCTGAAGCGTGAAGTAATGGCGGATATTCTCAGGCACGGAGATTAAATCTCCAGGGTTTAAACGGACATCAAAAAACGTGCCGTCCTTGCCTTGAATGACAAAAATACCGTGTCCGCTTACAATAAAACGAACCTCATCGTCTGTATGGTGATGCTCTCTTTTAAAGTTTTCAAGCAGTTCATCAAGTTTCGGATTGCTGTCTGACAATGAAATAACATCCTGTGCTTTATAGCCGCGGCGGGTTGAGATATCTTTAATTTCAGTTTCGAAGGTATCAAGAATTTGCTGTTTTTCTTCTTCTGTCAGGTCATATTTCTCTGAGAGATGTTCCGGAAGCTTCGTGATATCCCATTGCTCATAAATAACCTCTTGACTGTCCAGAAAGCTTGCCACTTCCTCTTGATTTTCAATCGTTGTATTTGCCTCATCATGAATTCGAATTGTAGCCATTTCAATTCCTCCTTTTATTTAACCAGCTGATGCTGAAGTGTTTTCAATTTCAAATGGTAGCTGAACAAAAATTCATACGCTTCAAGCACTCTTTTTGCCTCAAATGCTGTTTTCCCCCAAGCCGTAATACCATGATTTCGGATCAGAACAGCTCCTGAATCTTCTGAAATCTCTTCCGCAAACAGTGCCGCAAGCGTCGGGATATGTGCCGGATTTTCTATAATCGGAACGGTCACTTCTGCGTTCTCTTCCCACAAGCCGAGTGCTTTTATAATTTCCTGGCCTTTGAATGTGATTTTCTTTTGGTCTCCGTATAACTCTGAAATCACATTATTGTTTACCGTATGGACATGCAGGCAGCATCCGGCATTGGTTTTATTGTACAAATGTGTATGCAAAAGCGTTTCTGCTGACGGTTTCAGAGAATGCCCGCTTTCAGCAGGCTCTCCGTTTTGATCGACCAGCAGAAAATCTTCAACCGTCTCTTTGCGTTTATCTTTTCCGCTTGCAGTGACGAGAAATGTTAAAGGCTCATCTGTAACCTTAATTGACAGATTACCGCTAGTAGCCGGAAACCAATCTCTCTCTGCCAATTCCCGTTTTACTTCAGCGAGCTCTCGCCAGCGTTCTTGTTTTGCAGCCATTCCTGTACCTCCATTACATTCTCAATTTCCTTTCTGATCTCATAAAAATCTTGATACGGAAGATGATTGAGGTTTTGCTCCCGGCATTCGTTTAATAAATAATCCCTTGCAAAGCATAGGTCAGACAGCTTTGCTGCCTCCACATCTGTAACCGAATCACCGATCATGATGATATATTGGTTCGGTTCAGAAAGTTCATGGATGACCGACGGCTTACAGCACCCGCATTGATTGCTGCATGTGCCCTTGCAGGAATGAGGCCAGTCAATATGGATATAGTCATTGTCAAATGAAGCATGGTTGCAATAAATGCGGTCTTTCTCCACAATGCCTTCAAGCAAAGGATATACAAAAAAGTCCATTCCACCGCTTATGACATAAAACGGAATCTCGTGCTCATTGATAAATGCTACAAATTCCCGAAAGCCTTCCCTGATTTTTGCATCTTCCAATACAAAACTTGTAATCTCTTCTTTTAAACGGCTGGGCAGAAGGCCGAACATCCGCCCGACACCTTCCTTGATCGACAGCGTTTTGGAAAGTACGCCGTCTTTTAATGCCACCCACTCTGGGGGAGCAAATGTTTTCATGATATTTATAATGTTGTCGTTCATCGTGATTGTTCCGTCAAAATCACAAATAATAAAAGGTTTTCGAGTCGTCATACGGCTTCAACCTTTCCCCATTTATCTAGCGCAAGCTTAAGATCCTTGCATTGTTCGGCTTTTTCATCAATCGGCTGGGCCTCTAGGACCGCATCAATAATGGCTCTGAACGCTCGCCCCCCGCCTTGGGCACCGTTCGGATGTCCATGTACGCCTCCTCCGGCGTTAATAATGTGGTCTATGCCGAAATCACGCATTAATAGCGGAACCATGCCGGGATGAATGCCTGCTGACGGAACCGCAAATGTTTGGTTAAAAGCATCCTCTCTCACACATTCTTCATGAATCGCCAGTGCATCCGCTCTTGGAAGCGCAACCGAACCATATGGAGACGGAAAGAGGCTGAAGTCAGCACCGCAATATCGGTTTAATTTTCCGAGTAAAAGAGCGTGAGAAAAACCGTAAAACGGAGAAGACGTAAACGCTCCGCTGACTGCTGGATGCGCCATAATCGGAACTGGGATTTCAGGATCTTCTGCAAGGCCTTGCATAACGTCCAAGCCGTAAGCAAAGACATTAAACAAAAGCGCATCCGCTCCCAACTCGGCGGCGCGTCTCGCTTTGTCTTTCAGATCAGCCGTACGTCCGGTCAAATTCACCGCATACAGCGTTTTATGTCCGGTTTGCTCATACGTTTCTTTCAATATTTGCTTTCCTTCTGTAATTCTTGTTTCAAAAGGCGCTAGACCTGTCTCAAAGAAAATTTCATCGTCTTTAATCAAGTCAACTCCGCCAAGCGCCTGCTGCCGGAGCTGTTCTTTAATATCACTCAGGTCCCTTCCGATTACGCCTTTAAATATGCTCATTAACAGCGGTCTCTCAAACTCTCCCAGCAGCTTCCGGATGCCGTATACGCCAAACTTCGGTCCCGGCAGTGCACGCTTAAATGCTTCAGAGAAGTGAAGATCGATTAATTTGATTTTTCCGTCCAGGGACAGCTTGCCAAACACTGTTGTCAGCAAAGCCGGAATATCCTGAGAGAAATTGATTTCAGGATAGGCAATTGTGATGACCGCTTGTTTTTCTGATGCAGCAGTTCCCTCTCTCTCCTCAACTTTTATCACCCGCCCCTTGTGCTTTTGCATTTGCTCCTGTTTTACAAGGGGCAGATCAGTCCAGGAGCCTACTGTCAATCCTGTTGCGATTTGTTCTGCTTTCTTCTCTGTATCGGCTCCCGGTTCGGTCAGGAGATATGTCGCTAATAACTCACTCATGCCAGAGCTCCTTTCATTTTCATCCATATCAAAAAACCTCTTCAAACTGCAATCGCGTCTAAAGAGGTTTCGTTTCTCGTCCGAATCTTATCTCTCAGCCGCTAGCTGCAAGAATTAGCACCGTGCTTTATAAGTCGGTTGCCGGGCTTCATCGGGCTCGTCCCTCTGCCTGCTCTTGATAAGAAAATATAGATTTTATAAATTATTTTGAATTATCCCATCGTTATAAGGTCTTGTCAATGCTTTTTTGGGTAAACAGGTTCAGTTTGCCAATTCGATAAGCGGCTTCCTTAAGTCTTTCTTCACTTGTTAAAAGTCCGACTCTGACGTAGCCCTCGCCATATTCACCGAAGCCGTTTCCAGCCGCAACTGCCACATTCGCTTTTTCCAGCAAAAGATCTGAGAACTGCTCAGAAGTATAGCCTTCAGGCACAGGCAGCCATGCAAAAAAAGAACCTGCGGGAGCTGTTACATCCCAGCCGATTTCCCGGCATGCCGTGATCCAAGCGTTTCTCCTGCTCTCATACCTGGCATTTTGCTCTGCCACACACGTCTGATCGGCTAACAGTGCCTCTGCTGCAGCCTCCTGAGTCGCTCTGAAAAGACTGACAAACATATGGTCTTGATAAAGATTGATCGCTTCAATGACCGAAGCGTTTCCGACGGCAAAGCCAACCCGCCATCCTGCCATATTATACGTTTTTGACAGCGTGTAAATTTCAATTCCGATATCCTTCGCACCTTCAGTCTGCAAAAAGCTTAAAGGCTTGCAGCCGTCAAATCCGACAGCGCCGTAAGCAAAATCGTGAACGACGCAGATTCCGTTTTCAGCCGCAAAACGCACGGTATCTTCAAAGAACTCGGAAGTAGCAACAGCTCCAGTCGGATTATTCGGATAATTCAAATACATCAATTTCGCCTGTTCCCTTATTTCAGCGGTTATGCTGCTGTAATCAGGGAGAAACGCCCTGTCCTTTACGAGCGGCATCATTTCCATCTTTGCTTTTGCAAGTGTGACACCCGACCAGTAATCAGGATAACCCGGATCGGGAACTAAAATCGTATCACCGGGATTCAACAAGCATTGCGGGAGCTCGACTAAACCGGCTTTTCCGCCGAATAATACAGCGACTTCGGTTTCCGGATCCAGATCAATGCCGTATTCTCTTTTGTAAAATGCAGCAGCCGCTGACTTCAGACGGTATGAGCCGCGAAAAGACGAATATTTATGATTCTCAGGATCAGCGACAGCTCGTTTCATCTCCTCAACAATATGCTCAGGAGTCGGCTGATCTGGATTTCCCTGTCCTAGATTGATAACGTCATGTCCTTCTGCGAGCTTTCGGTTCACTTTCTGCACCAGAGAAGCGAAGAATTGTTTAGGCAATTCCTTCAATACATGAGACTGTTCAAATTTCATCTATTCTCACCTTCTAAAAAAATCTTGAAATGATAGTCCATCATCATATATGGTTAAATGAAAAAAGTAAAGAAAAATTTGGGGTGTTAAAAAGATGAAATGGACGATATCTTGTCTTCAATTTGATATTTCATACGGCAAACCTTCGGAAAATATAAAAAAGGCTGAATTTTTCATCGGAAAAGAAAGCAAACATGCTGATGTTCTTGTTCTGCCTGAATTATGGACGACCGGATATGATCTGGCCAATCTTGATGAACTCGCTGACGAAGACGGCCGCTCCGCTCAGAGCTGGCTGAAGAAAACGGCAAAAAAACATGGTGTTCATATTGTCGCCGGGTCGGTCGCTGTCAGGAAGAATTCTGATGTTTATAATACAATGTACATCGCGGATAAGGAAGGGCAAATCATTAAAGAGTACAGAAAAGCCCATCTTTTTCAGCTGATGGATGAGCATCTGTATTTATCAGCCGGTTCCGAAGACGGATACTTTGAGCTTGACGGCGTCAAAAGCTCTGGATTGATCTGTTACGATATCCGTTTTCCGGAATGGATCAGAAAACATACGACAAAAGGCGCCAACGTGCTGTTTATTTCTGCGGAATGGCCTCTTCCCCGCCTTGATCATTGGAAAAGCCTGCTTATTGCGCGAGCCATTGAAAACCAATGCTTTGTCGCAGCCTGCAATTGTACCGGTTCAAATCCGGATAATGAATTTGCAGGACATAGCCTGATTATTGATCCATGGGGGCGTGTACTTGCTGAAGGCGGCCGGGAAGAAGGCATAGTCCGAGCGGAAATCGACCTTCAAGAAAGCGCAGAAGTTCGGGAGAGCATTCCTGTTTTCGATGATATCAGAAAAGATTTATATTAAAAAATATATTGACAACTAACTAAATTACCTGTTACCATGTTCATCAACTGATAAATTAGAATTGTCAAACAAGTGAATATATTCTCTTATCGAGAGTTGGGCGAGGGATTTGGCCTTTTGACCCCAACAGCAACCGACCGTAATTCCATTGTGAAATGGGGCGCATTTTTTTCGCGCCGAGACGCTGGTCTCTTAAGGCACGGTGCTAATTCCATTCAGATCTGATCTGAGAGATAAGAGAGGCGGACATAGATGTTAAGCCTCCTTCTCTCTGAGAAGGAGGCTTTTTTACGGCCACATATTAATTAATTACATAATTGGAGGTTATGATGATGGGAGTCACAAAAACACCTTTATACGAAACGTTAAATGAAAGCTCCGCTGTGGCGTTGGCGGTGAAGCTTGGCCTATTTCCAAGCAAAAGCACGCTGACATGCCAGGAGATCGGAGACGGCAACTTAAATTACGTTTTTCATATTTATGATCAAGAACATGACAGAGCATTGATCATTAAACAGGCGGTTCCGTATGCAAAAGTGGTGGGAGAAAGCTGGCCGCTGACAATCGACCGTGCAAGAATCGAAAGCAGCGCTCTCATCCGTCAGGGCGAGCATGTGCCTCACCTGGTTCCAAGAGTGTTTTATTCTGATACGGAAATGGCGGTTACCGTCATGGAGGATCTCTCTCATCTCAAGATCGCAAGAAAAGGACTCATTGAGGGTGAAAACTATCCTCATCTGTCGCAGCACATCGGTGAATTTTTAGGAAAAACACTTTTCTACTCATCAGATTACGCGCTTGAACCTAAGGTGAAAAAACAGCTTGTTAAACAGTTTACAAATCCAGAGCTATGCGACATTACGGAAAGACTTGTTTTTACAGATCCTTTCTTCGACCATGACACAAATGATTTTGAAGAAGAGCTTCGTCCTTTTGTCGAAAAGCTTTGGAATAATGACAGCGTTAAAATCGAAGCCGCTAAGCTGAAAAAGTCATTTTTAACGTCTGCAGAAACGTTGATTCATGGTGATTTGCATACAGGAAGCATTTTCGCAAGTGAGCACGAAACAAAGGTGATTGATCCTGAGTTTGCTTTTTACGGACCGATCGGCTTTGATGTAGGGCAATTTATCGCCAACTTATTTTTGAACGCACTCAGCCGTGACGAGGCTGACAGAGAGCCGTTATATGAACATGTCAACCAGGTCTGGGAAACGTTTAAGGAGACGTTTAGTGAAGCCTGGCAGAAGGACAGTCTGGATGTTTACGCCAACATCGACGGTTACCTCACTGATACGCTCAGCCATATTTTTGAAGAAGCAATCGGATTTGCGGGCTGTGAGCTGATACGACGCACGATCGGCCTTGCCCATGTAGCTGACCTGGATACGATCGTGCCGTTTGATAAACGAATCGGCAGAAAACGCTTGGCGCTCGAAACCGGCACAGCCTTTATCGAAAAACGTTCGGAATTCAAAACGATAACAGATGTTATTGAATTATTTAAGTTACTTGTAAAGGAATGATCTATTCATGACCCATTCATTTGCTGTTCCACGTTCTGTTGAATGGAAAGAAACAGCTATTACCATTTTAAATCAGCAAAAGCTTCCTGATGAGACGGAATATTTGGAGCTGACGACGAAAGAGGATGTATTTGATGCGATTGTCACGCTCAAAGTAAGGGGCGCTCCGGCGATCGGCATTACAGCTGCCTTCGGACTGGCGCTTGCTGCCAAAGACATTGAAACAGACAATGTCACGGAATTCCGCCGCAGACTGGAAGACATCAAACAATATTTAAACAGCTCACGGCCTACCGCCATTAATTTGTCATGGGCGCTTGAGAGACTGAGTCATTCGGTCGAAAACGCGATTTCCGTAAATGAAGCAAAAACAAACCTTGTCCATGAAGCCATTCAGATTCAGGTCGAGGATGAGGAAACGTGCCGGTTGATCGGCCAAAACGCCCTGCAGCTTTTCAAAAAAGGCGACAGGATCATGACGATCTGCAATGCCGGCTCAATCGCGACAAGCCGCTATGGAACGGCGCTAGCTCCGTTTTACTTGGCCAAACAAAAAGATTTGGGATTACACATTTATGCCTGTGAAACAAGGCCTGTCCTGCAAGGTTCACGCCTTACTGCTTGGGAGCTGATGCAGGGGGGCATTGATGTCACTCTGATCACAGACAGCATGGCCGCCCATACGATGAAGGAAAAACAAATTTCCGCTGTTATCGTCGGAGCCGACCGAATTGCAAAGAACGGTGATACGGCAAATAAAATCGGCACATACGGTCTTGCTATTTTAGCAAACGCCTTTGATATTCCGTTTTTTGTCGCCGCACCTTTATCTACATTTGATACAAAGGTCAAATGCGGCGCTGATATCCCGATAGAGGAACGAGATCCCGAGGAAGTCAGGCAGATTTCCGGAGTTCGGACCGCTCCATCCAATGTGCCTGTCTTTAATCCCGCTTTCGACATTACACCTCATGATCTCATTTCAGGAATCATCACAGAAAAAGGGATTATGACCGGAAACTATGAAGAAGAGATTGAACAGCTGTTTAAAGGAGAAAAGGTGCATTAAAAAACCGCTGGACTTTGCTCATTTGGAGCCGAGTCAGCGGTTTTTTTGTTTCTTTTTGTTAACATTGATGATTTCATCTTTTTGAGCGCTTGATAAGATATGCAGTTTCACAAACAGTTCGGCAAAAACGGCAAGTTTCTCAGAGCGGCTCGGCTTCAATTGCTTTGTCCTCCTTTTTCATCAGACCAACTTTTTTAACTTAATAAAATGATATGTCGGCCGTGAAAAAAGGGAACGTGCCATATGTTTTATTTTTCTTTATAGGAGATTCGCTCGATGTTTAGCAAAAATGCTTTGATCTCCGTTTTGCTTCCGGCGTATCCTGTTAACGCACTGTTTTTGCCGATCACTCTGTGGCACGGGACAAAAATCGGCAGGTCGTTACGTTTATTAGCTTGCCCGACAGCGCGCACCGCTTTCGGACTGCCGACCGCAGCGGCAATATCCGCATAGCTTCGGGATTCACCATATGGAATCCTCTCCAGCGCTTGCCACACTTTTTGCTGAAAAGGAGTGCCCTTTTGGCTGAGCGGCAGGGTGAATGTCTTCCTTTCGCCTGCGAAATATTCTTGAAGCTGTTGTTTCGCTTCTGCAAGATTAGGTGTTTCCATGTGCTCAGTATTCTGAACCGTTTCTTTCCAATCCACCCAATCTTCCTGACTGAGAAATAGACGAGTGATCCGGTCCTCCTCTTCGGCAATGATAAGTTCACCGAGCGGCGTTTCGGCTGTCGTATAGTAGTTCATTCATCATTCCTTCTTTCTTCAGCATTCTGTCTGACAGGAAGCGTAATATGGAAAACGGTGCCCTTCCCTTCTTCACTTTCTACCATAATCTCGCCTTGATGTTCTTCAATAATTTTATAGCTTACCATAAGCCCAAGTCCAGTTCCCCGTTCCTTTGTCGTATAAAACGGTTCACCAAGTCGCTTTAATTTATCTTCTGTCATTCCGATTCCCTCGTCTTTTAAGGAGATTAGAACATGATCTTGATCCAATGCCTTTATCGTTACAAAAATATTTCCGCCGTCAGGCATCACTTCGATGGCGTTTTTTAATATATTGATAAAAACCTGTTTCAGCTGATTCGGTTCACAGTAAATCGGGGGAATGTCGTCAATTAAATCAAGTTGCATTTGTACATTGCTGAGATTGGCTTGCGCATTTAGAAGGTCTATCGTGTCCCTCATAATTTGGGTAACATGTTTTTCCTCATACATAATGGCCTGGGGCTTGGCTAAAATCAAGAATTCGGTGATGATGGATTCGATGCGCTTTAGTTCTGAGGTGATCACGTTGAAGTAAAGGGCGTAGTCTCCCTCGACACTCCCTTTCAGAAGCTGAATGAAGCCTTTAAGAGCAGTCATCGGATTTCTGATTTCATGAGCAATGCCGGCTGCGAGTTCGCCGACAACATGAAGGGTATCTGATTTGCGCAGGCGCTCCTCCAATTCTTTTCGCTCTGTTACGTCTTTAAAGATAGCCAAGTTCATATTTTGAATAATATTCCGTTTAAATGAGAATTCGAGTTTTCTGTTATCACCGCTGCTCAGCAAAAATGGAATTTCGTTGTCCATTTCATCAAAATTAATCTGCCTTGCCGGTGATGCCAGATTTTCTATTTCATAAGCAGAAATAATATCTAACAGGCTATGCTGTTTGATCTCTTCATGTGACAGGCCCAAAATATGGCTTGCTAATGGGTTGGCGTCGATGATCCTGTATTGATTGTCAAACAATACATTGCCGTCCATTGAGCCGTTGAACACTTTTCTGAATTTCAGCTCGCTTTCCCGAAGCTCCTTTTCCATCCGCTTTCTGTCGCTTACATTTCTTAAGATCGTCAAATGCTGATTTTCAAGGATTGTCCGTTTTGAAGTAAATTCAAGCTCTTTGAATTGCCCGTTCCCCATTTGAAACAGCAGCTCTTCTCTGATCTCTCCGTATTTTGCGTATTTCCTCTTCGTTATGCTGTATTTCTGATGCGAGTCAACGAGAAAATCACACAGCTTTCTTTTCAACAGCAAATTCATCGGCAGCTCAAAAATTTTACAGGCTGATTGATTCGCTTTTACGATTCTTCCGTCATTCGACCAGATGATGATGGCGTCCATTGCATTTTCAAAGATTTCTCTGAAGCGCTCCTCACTTTTAAAGAGCTGCAGCTCCATAGACCGCTTCTCTGTGATATCCCTCATAATGGACATATAAAAACCGCTGATGATGTTTGATGTAATCGTGAATTCAAATAGTTTTTGAACTCCTGAACGAAGCTTGACAGGCAGCTCCCCCTTCGCTTTTCCCTTGCGGTTGAGCGTCTTCCAGATATTGTCGAAATCTTTTCGTGAGCCGCTGTCTATGAACTCATACAAAGATAAATGAGACAGCTCATTATGATTGATTTCAAAGCTTTTACAAAAGGACAAATTGGCATCAATAAAACCGCCATCTTTATCAAACAGGACGATTCCGTCAACTGCTCTGTCAAACAAGTCCTTAAAAAGCTGTTCATTCATAGAGAATTCCCGCTCCAGAATCTTCTTAGAAGATATGTCCCTCATGACAACAAAAAAGAAATCCTCGCCAATACCTCTTTTGGCCAGAAACTCTATGTATTTTGTTGCCCCGCAATCAAGCCTGATCGGAACCTCCTTCCACAGAAAGCCTTTTTTAAAAAACTTCTTTACGGAAAGATTCAGTTCATCCTTTGGAATTGAAAACAAAAAATCCAAAACAGAACGCTTTTTCAAATCTTCCGAGTCAACTTGAAGCATCCTTTCTGTTGCTTCATTTGCCTGAACAATCCGCATTTCGTTATCACAAATAAAAATAGCATCGAGCGTATTGTTGACAATCACTTGATGCTGATTCAATTCCTTTTTCAGTCGCGCGTTTTCTTCTTTGAGGCGATTCAGTTCCTCTCGCAGCTCCGAGTTTGTCTGGACACCAAGAGTTTCCATGCATGTACACTCCTTCTTCAAAACCTATCCCTCAATATTTCTACAAAATGCGGGAACTTCCTTCATTTGCCCTATAAATTTCAGAAAATTTCAGCGCCATTACATTACGAAGACATTTTCTACGATCCTTACCGTCACTTTACATCGACCTAACAATCAGCATTTTTTTAGATTCCTTTTTCATCTTTTATTTTAAAATATGTACCAGCAGGGAATAATCTCTTAGTGACTGATGAAAGAGAAGGTGATGCTATGAGTAAATCGCGGGACAGTTATTTCGATAACGCAAAAATTTTATTGATATTCCTTGTTGTATTCGGTCATATCCTTCGTTCCTTTATTAATGATAATCATTTTATGCTCTACCTCTACAAGTTCATTTACACATTCCATATGCCTGCATTTATTCTTGTATCCGGTTATTTCGCGAAAGGCTTTAAACGGGCGGGATATGTAAAAAAGCTGGCGGTCAAGCTGATTATTCCGTATTTGATTTTCCAAATCATTTATTCCGTCTTTTATTACATTATGCAAGATGAAAGCATGGCAAATGTGAACCCGATTGATCCGCAATGGTCGTTATGGTTTCTTGTAAGCTTATTCTTTTGGAACCTGCTCCTATATCCTTTTTCAAAGCTTTCAAAACAGTGGGCGCTGTTTGTCAGCTGCGGAATCGCCGTGCTGATCGGTTATCTGGACTTTGTCAGCAGCACGCTGAGCTTGTCACGGACATTCGTATTCTTACCGATGTTCCTTGTCGGTTTTTATTTAAATAAACATCATTTTGATTTATTGAGATCAAAACGCGGCAAACAAATTGCGCTCGGAGTGCTTGCCGCAGTATTCGTCATCTGCTGGGGCATCGATTTTGACTATTCTTTTCTGTTTGGTTCAAAACCGTATTCTTCATTTGGAGACGTTACCCTGGTAAGCGGACTATCCCGAATCGGCTGGTATGTACTCGCCTTTGGGGCAACCTTCAGCTTTTTAGCGCTTGTTCCGCAAAAACGGTATTTCTTTACCAAATGGGGAACCCGGACATTTTACGTGTATCTGCTTCACGGGTTTATTATTAAAACATTACGGCAGGTCGGGCTTGAGGATTGGCTTACTGACTATCAAAGCTTAGTGATCCTCTTGCTTTTAACAGCAGCCCTGACATCAGTCCTCTCCAGCAACTTTGTTAAGACAGTCGCTCAGCCCTTCATTGAGCTGAGGATGACCAGCTTATTGCAATTTGTCAGAGGAACGGGCAAAAATGCTTA
The DNA here is from genome assembly GCF_019334685.1 of Bacillus sp. LJBS17. Taxonomy (NCBI): domain Bacteria; kingdom Bacillati; phylum Bacillota; class Bacilli; order Caryophanales; family Bacillaceae; genus Bacillus; species Bacillus sp. LJBS17. The sequence goes on along the minus strand of NZ_CP079759.1, from coordinate 1,400,840 downwards.
TTTAAAATAGAAAAAGCACCTCTTAAGCGGACGCCGCCTAAGAGGTCTTTTTTATTTTTGTTTTTTATTTTTGTTTTTTTCTTTTTTCTTTTCAGGCTTGGTGACTTCCAGCGTTTCGATGATCTTCCCGGCATTGTAATCCCCAAGTTCACTTGAGAACTCTTCCTCCAGCACCTTTTTATTCATAGGCTTTTTATGATTTTGCATGTCTCTGCTATGACGGTTTTTCTTCACAACTACATGCCTCCCTGCTGGCCCTGTTTGGAATTGCGGTTTGCCCCTCTAAAATTGGGGTCGTCATGATATTGTGTCTTATATGAATTGGGGTCCATGCTCTCGGTAGGTGTATTGTTATTTTTAATGGCTTCATTCACTTCAGCTTTACGCTTCATACGAATCCTCCTCGCCAGTTTTCAGACATTTTAAGATGCAGGAGCGTAAATTGCACCTGTCGAAGTTAGGTTCTCCATCTGAACAGGAGGCACACATCTTTTTTTTGGCAATCAAAAAACACCGCAAAGTATGCGGTGTTTTGCCTATCCGATAATCACTCTTTCTTTCGGATAGTGATAGTTCGCTTCAATTTCCTTTCTTCCGATCAGATACAGGAAGGTTAGAATGCCGATTCGCCCGATAAACATGACAATCATAATGACGCATTTTCCAACACTGCTCAAATCTGCCGTAATTCCAAGCGACAGGCCGGTTGTACCGAATGCCGAGCACACTTCAAACAAAAGCTCCAGCAGGGAATGCTTTTCTGTAATGGTCAGAATGAGTGTCGCGCCAAAAACGAGCAGGATCGCCATCATCGTGACAACAAGCGACTTCATCAAGTCAGCAGGGTGAAGCTCCCGTTTGAATACCTTTACGGCCTTATTGCCGCGGGCAAAATGAAACAGCGCAAGAAGGTTCAAAGCAAAAGTCGTTGTCCGTATGCCTCCCCCGACTGAGCTTGGCGACGCTCCAATAAACATCAGCGCACAAATAAAAAAGAGTGTGGAATCTGATAATTGGCTGATATCGATTGTTGCCAGCCCCCCGCTTCGGGTTGCCGTTGATTGAAACAGGGACAAAAACAAAACATCATGCCATGATTTTCCTGCGAACGCATGGTTTGCTTCCAGGGCAAAGATGCCAATGGCTCCAAACAAGACAAGTGAGCCGAACGTAATCGTCGTGATCTTTGTAAAAAGCGTAAATGGATAACGCCGATGCTTTGAAAACAGGAAATCCTTTACTTCAACAAGCACGGGAAATCCAATCGCTCCAAATATAATTAAAAGCATTGTAATAAACTGCACAAAATAATCGTGGCGAAATGGAATCATCGAATTACCGGTAATATCAAATCCGCCGTTTGTCGTTGCACTGATACTGGCAAAAAATCCGTGTAAATAGGCTTCCTGATAGGAGTCATAGTAGGTTAAGAAATATGTGCCGAGTATCAGCCCGCCAAAAAATTCAATCCACAAGATCAGAAACAGTACCTGCTTCATCAGATTGACAATTCCTGAAAACTGGGATTGGTTTTGATCAACCATAATCAGCTTCCGTTCTTTCAGCCCGATTCGTTTTCCCATGATCAGCCAAATGAACGTTCCGAGCGTCATAATTCCGATTCCGCCAAATTGCAGAACAAATGCTAATATAAAAATCCCTATTGTGCTGAATGTATCAGCTGTATCAACAACTGTCAGCCCCGTTACACTGACTGAACTGACAGCTGTAAAAAGCGCATCAATAAACGTCCAATTTGCCCCCGGTTTATGGGCCGCCGGCAAACTCAGCAATATAACGGCCACAGTAACTGCAAGAAAATAATATAATGCGATCAGCTGGGCCGGTGACAAGGCCTGTATCAATTTTCCAAACTTTAATCTCATGTAAAATCCTTCTGCCTCTCTTTTTAAGTACGGTAATTATTCTAAAGATATTAGGTCCATTTTTAAAGGCTTTTACGAAACATTTTCTTAACTTGCTTATTTTTTTATGATTTTAGTCAATGGATAAAATAAAAAACCTCTGAGAATTCTCTCAGAGGAACAATGTGTTTGTATTATTTAGCTTCCAGCCGTCTGATTCGCTCATCTAAATCAGGATGAGTAGAGAAAAGTGAAGAGCGCTTCTTGCCATTAATCTTTAACGTTTGGACAGCTGTCTGATCGTCTTCCATAATCCGGGAAGAATAGCTTTTAAGCGTCCGCAGCGCATGAATCATCTTGTCCTTGCCGGCAAGATCCGCTCCTCCCCTGTCAGCATGGAATTCACGATGGCGTGAATACGCAAACACAACCAGGCTGCCAAGTATCGAAAAGACAATCTGAAAAATAATCATTGCAATAAAATGAACGATCGGCGCTAGATCTTCTTTGACAAAACGGCTTGCTATCCAAGCGGCGATACGCGATAAAAAGACGACAAAGGTATTAACGATACCTTGTAAAAGCGTCATTGTTACCATATCACCATTTGTGATATGCGCGACCTCGTGGGCAAGCACACCTTCAACCGCTGCGTCATCCATCTGCTCCAGCAGCCCTGACGATACTGCGACAAGTGAACGGCGTTTTGACGGTCCAGTCGCAAACGCGTTTACTTCAGGTGAACGGTAAATCCCGACTTCCGGCATTTTCGTTAAACCGGCAGAGCGGCTTAATCTGTGAACACGATCAACCAATTGCTGTTCCTCATAGCTGAGCGAGTGTTTTTTCGGATTCAGCACTCTGACGCCCATCATCGTCTTTGCCATCCATCTGGACATCGCAAGAGACGTAAAGGAACCGACAAATCCAACGACTAAACTGAACACAAGAAGCGCCATTGGATCGATACCGCCATCAGCTGTAAAATACGTCCCGACTCCTGTAACAGAGCTTAAAACAGACAAAACGATCCCGATTGTTGTAAGCACCAAAATATTCGTTAGAATAAACAGAAAAATTCTTTTCGCCATAACAACCTCCGTTATTTTAAGTTCAAAAGAACCCGTATATTTAAATTATAAAACATCCATTTGAAAATGCAAGGAATTCGACGTATGATGTTAATGTAATTTGCTGACGCTTGAACTTTGAATTTATACATAGACCTATATCCGCGTCAAATTGTTTAAAGAGGTGAACAATGAACATTTTTAAACTCTCTCGAACCGATATGGTGCGGCTGCTCTATTCCCTAAAAGGACAAGGAGAACATAGCCCGCTCGACATTCTCGTCCAATCAGCGAACATGTCAGCAGAAAAAGCAGCCAATCATCTAGAAATTCCTGAATTTCTTACAAGATACGAACGAAAAAAACAGAAAAAAGAATACGGTCTTTCTACAAATGAAATCGTAGAGCTTGGCAACTTATGCGAGCTAACTTCGTTAAAGTCAACCGCGATTCAAAACTGGGTAAAGCGTGATATCAAAGATCTGATCGGACACCCTGAGCTGGGCAAAAAATACTCAGTTGAACAGGCAGTTATTCTTTTAATTGTACGTGATTTAAAATCCATTTATGACTTTGAACACATACGGGCTATTTTAAAAGTGGCCTTTAACACAATCTCAGACAGATCTGATGATGTCATCAGCCCGATTGCTTATTATGAAAGCTGCGCATATGTGCTTGATGCCATCCATCACCAAGATACTCCTTCTATGAAAGAATCCAATCTACAGGAGATCGCCGAACAGGAGACAGAGCGTCTCCGTCACCGTTTTGAAGAACTGAATGACGGCCAATGGCTTAAAATCAGACAAATTATCGCCATTACAGTTCTCTCCATTTTGACGTTCCATATTCAGGCAACCGCACATAAAATGACAGCAGACATTCTATAGTCTGCGTCACCCCGGCTCAGAGGCCGGGGTTTTATTTTTCTCCACAACAATTGCCAGCATAAATAAACCCCGTATATTTCAAACTAAATACGCGTTAAGAATTTCTTTATCGAAAAAGGAGATGAAAAAGATGGCGAGCAGAAATAAACTCGTTGTTCCAGGGGTGGAGCAGGCACTAGACCAATTTAAACTCGAAGTGGCTCAAGAATTCGGTGTGAACCTTGGTTCTGATACAGTCGCACGCGCTAACGGCTCTGTAGGCGGAGAAATGACAAAGCGGCTGGTACAGCAAGCACAATCACAATTAAATGGCACAACTAAATAAATTCAGGTCTTTATTCGCCGGGGGCACTCGGCGAATCTTCATTTTGAGCTGAATTATTATCACTGCTGTAGCCGTTTGGATTACGTCGGTCTGAAGCGTTATCCCTTCTGGACGAAGAACGGTTCTTGCCTTGTTCACCATTGTTCCAGTCCCTGTGATATTGGCTTTGACCCTTGTCAGCGCCGTTATTTTCATTTCCTTTATCTTGAGGATCTTGTATTGGGGTTTGCTCATGGTCCCCATCTTTTTCGGTATTTGTATTTTCATCTGATTCCTTTATTTTTTTATCTTTGTCACTATCATCAATCTGGTCATCCGCTTTATCTTCTTTCTGGTCTCCGGAATCCGCATCATTCAGCTGTTCATTATCTCCTTGCTTGCTGTCCTGGGTGTCAGTTTGATCGTTGTTTTCATCCTCATTTTCATCACTCTTTTGATCCTCTTCCCCGGATGGTTTGCTGGAGTCATCTTTTAAATCTTTATTGTCATTCTTTTCATTTGATTTGATGTAGCTGCCTGTTGAGACGCCTTCTTTCTTCGCTTTTTCCCTCGTTTGCATATCTGACTCGAGAGATTCCATGCGGTATGTCGTTTTATATTTTTCAGTCACATCATTCAGCTGTTTTTTCACAGCCTTTTTATATGTATTGTCTTCTGTGTTTTCATAAACAGTGGAAATCAATATTTCTTTCGATTTCTTTACATACCCGTGTTCACTGCAGTCGGTTATAATATCGTCAATCACCTTTTTAAAATCAGTCTTCTCCCAATCATCTATATCATTCACGACTTTCTGTCCCTCATCGTTTAGAGGCGTCAGTTCAATCACTTCATAATCGCTGTTTAACGCCATTTCGACGCTTGGATTGATATCGATTGTCATATACGCATAGGCCTTATTATTAGAAAAAACGGGGAGAACTATAAAAATAAAGAGCATAATAGCAGTCATCGTAAAAATCCCCATTTTGAAAGGGCGCAGTTTAAAAAAATCAAAAAAGCTGGCCCTTCTGCCCATGCGTGTTTCACTCGGAAGCATGATTTCTTCTCCGATTTCATAGCTGTGTCGATCATTTTTGGCTTTTAAAAATTGTCCGTCAGGGGTCAGCAACGTGACGAATTTTTTATTTTTCTCTACTATAATCCCTCTTCTCATGAGTGCAGCACCCCTTTAAGATAATCTTTTAAATAAATATAATCACCCGTAATGATAATACACATCGCAATAATATATTTTCTGTTTCTCTCAATCGTTTTTCGGCTTACAGAGACAAGCTGTTCAAGCTGTTTGACCGGAAGCTGCTTCTTTGTATACAGGATAGCGGCCAATTCTTCATGTTCAACAAGCGTCATTGCCACCTTTATGGCGTTTTGCCTTGCATCCGTGTGCTTTGGAGAATTTTCAAGCAGTTCTTTAAACGATAAACCATAATCCTTGAGCTGCTTTTGAAAATAGAGGATTTCCTCCCGCCTCTGCTCCTGTTCAATCTGACGGCGGTATTCATCTATGGAAAGCTCGGCTTCAATCAGGCTTTGTGATGACTCCTGATCGTCTCCTTCCTGTAAATCGATATTTATATTTTGTGCGCTTCTGGCTTCTTTTCTAATGTAATCAATGACTTTTCTTTTTATAATAAGCTCAGCAAATGCGAGCAGAGAATTTCCTTTTTCAGGTGAATATTTTTCTATAGCTTCATTAAACGCGATCAGTCCAATACTGAACTCATCGTCTTTTTCATCTATATATCGTTTACAAACGGATGAAACCGTCTTTGCGATAAATGGCTTATATTGCTGTATTAATTCATTTTGCAGATCTTTATTGCCTTTTTGTATACTCTCAACAGCTTTTTCAAGTGTTTGCTTCTTTTTTCCCAATTTAAACAAAAGGCTAAGCACTGGTTTCACCTCAGTTCCTCCCTATAACTACTCATTAATGATAGCTAATTTGATAGGGATTCGCAAAGGAGAAAAAGAAATATTGATTTCCAATGTCTCAATTATGACAAACCATTCTGACGTCCTATACATGATTTCGTGCCTTTCTAAAGAATTAAGGGGGTTTTATGCGTGTTTTTTGTAACAAAGATGTTATAAAAATGTTATTTTATTTCGCTTATGAAAACGCTTCAAACACAAAAAGACTCTGCTTTTAAGCAGAGTCTTTCAGATTACGCCCGTTCACGGGTGCTGTTTTTTTGTTCGTTTTGTGCGCCCTCCGGCTGTTTTTTCCCACCTGACATAAACCAGCCGCAAACCGCGATTGCTGCTAAGACACCCCAGAATATCAGCTTCCATGTTCCAGAATGGATAAAGTGCTCAGAAACAACCGCTATGTCGCGATGGGCAAGCGTATATAAAGCAAGCTTCACTCCTACCCAGCCGACAATCACAAAGGCTGCTGTTTCTAGGCTTGGACGTTCCTTTAATAACTTCACAAACATGGAAGCCGCAAACCGCATGATCACCAGTCCGATGATACCGCCGGCCAAAATGACGAGAAATTGTCCTCCGTCAAGTCCGCCGATCTTCGGGAGTGATGTCCCAGGAAGTGTAACCGCCAGCGCTACTGCTGCTAAGATGGAATCAACAGCAAACGCGATATCTGCCAGTTCAACTTTTAAAACAGTCTGCCAAAAACCGCTTTGCTTCGTCTCTTTATGTGTGTCTTCTTTCTTAAATACATATCTTTTCAATAAGTGGCTTGCTGAGATATACAGCAAATAGATCGCGCCAATCGCTTGAACCTGCCATACGTTGACCAAAAATGAAATGGCGAATAAAGAGCCAAATCGCAGAACAAAAGCCCCTGCCAATCCATAAAATAACGCTTTTTTTCTTTTTTCCTCCGGCAAATGTTTTACCATTACCGCCATAACCAGCGCGTTATCGGCGGCTAAAATCCCTTCCAGCCCGATCAAGACGAGAAGAACCCAACCATACTCTAATAATAATGCTGCATCCATAAATGATACCCTCCCAAAAAAGTTGTTTTCTTTCTCTTCATCCGATCTTATGCCGGCCGGACCATGCAAAAAAGACCTTTGCCGACATAAGGCAAAGGTCTTGCTAGACATGAATTCAGGCATGCCAACAAAGCCGATGGATACAATCCATGAAATGACGACTTTGTTTCCGGAATACATTCCGGACGCTACTCCCCTTTGGGATTTCAAGAAATATGATTTTATACGTCAATGATATGCGCAGCGCAATGATTTGTCAACGTTTATTTTTCAAAAATACAGATAATTGTTCGGAGTGCGTGCGTTTCTTCCTCTTTTTCATCAGTAAGTAGAGCAGGAACAGCGCCAAAATCGCTATCCCGATTGGAAGCATATATTGATCAAGAATAGAGCCGACTTCCTTCCAATTTTCACCGAGCTTCACACCGAGATAAACATATACAAATGTAATCGGAAGCATAGCAATGAATGTATAAAGCGAAAACACCCAAACATTCATTTTTGCAATTCCGCACGGTATGGAAATCAATGTCCTGATGCCAGGCAAGAAACGGCCGCTGAACGCGACAAAGCCCCCATGTTTTTTGAAAAATTTATCTGACTTATCAAGCGCTTCAGGTTTAATAAAGAGATACTTCCCAAAACGTTCAAGAAACGGCCTTCCTCCGTACCGGCCTATCCAATACAGCGTAAGCGGACCGGCGACTCCTCCAAGCGATCCTGCCAAAACAACGCCGGCAAGTGTCATATCGCCTTTAGATACCCAATAGCCCGCAAGCGGCAAGACGACTTCGGCCGGGATAAACTCAATACTGAGCGCTAGAAATATTCCAAAATAAGATAAGCTTTTAAATGCTTCTATCCATGACATAACCAGCTCTTCGATAGCCACCAACTCCCTTGTTTCATGTTTATGTATCATACATTTTTGTTTTTTCGGAAAACGTCAAGATGATTTTAACACATTTTTCACGGTCAGTTGAACTAAAAATAGATCTCCCTCGTATTTCTATCGTTTTGAAGGCTGAAACTCTGCGGTTAAGCAGCCGAAAATAAAGAGAGTCAACAAGACTGGAACACACGATACGGGGGGAATCTCCATTTGGAAATACACGTTACATATAATACGACGCTCATATGTTTATCTTTTCTTATCGCCTGTACCGCCTCGTATATTTCCCTTGAACTTTCAAGGAAAGTCACCATCAATACAGGCTTAAAAAGTAAAATTTGGCTGATCGGCGGCTCACTTATTATGGGATTCGGTATTTGGTCAATGCATTTTGTAGGGATGATGGCGGTCCATATGGAAATGCCGATGGAATATGAATTCATGCCTTTAATGGCAGCCATTGGCGCATCTGTTTCGGGATCATTTGTGTCATTATATTTTGTCAGCCGGCACATTCTTACATATTACAGACTGCTTACCGGATCAGTTGTGCTTGGCGCATCTATTGCTTCTATGCACTATATCGGAATGTCTGCCATTTCCCGGGTAATGATTATTTACGAACCGATTTTATTTACAGCTTCAATTATCATTGCGATTGCAGCCTCTTTCGTCTCGTTAAAAATATTCTTTGACTTGGCCGTAAAAAAACATTCTGAGCATCTTATATTCTATAAAGTCGTCAGTTCAATTGTAATGGGCATTGGGATTTCGGGCATGCACTACACAGGGATGCTTGCGGCAACTTTCCATAAGGACATGGCTCCGCCCGGAAGCCATATGGAGGTGCAAACGTTTCATTGGTCAATTTTTGTTACTTTAATTATTTTTTGTATCCAAACGTTATTGTTATTCAGTTCCCATGCAGATCGAAAGTTTATTAAACAGAGCGAACGCATAAAGGATAACGAACAGCGATTTCAGTCTTTAATCGTCCACAATATTGATGCAATCTTTATTTTATCATTAGAAGGAGACATAATATCTTCCAATCACGCTGGTGAGGAAATGATCAGCAAATTTGGCTTCAGCATGCATGACTGGAGGAATTACACATCACAGAAGATTAAGCGCCTTTTTGAGCAAGTTAAAAAAGATAAACAAGCGATGAACAGCGATAGCGATCTTATCACTGAAAAAGGCCAGTTTCACTTAAATATTACGCTTATACCTGTTGAGGTCAATCAGGAACTAGACAGCATTTATGTCATTTGCAAAGACATGACGAAGCAGTACAAAGCAGAAAAAGAAATCCATAGAATGGCTCATTATGATTCGCTTACAGACTTACCTAACAGAAGGCATGCCATCTCTCATCTAACAAAGGTGCTGCATCGCGAGCATTCCTTGCATTATAACACCGTTGTATTCTTTCTCGACTTAAACCGGTTTAAAGTGATTAACGATGCATTAGGGCATAATGTCGGTGATCAACTGCTTCAGTTTGCGGCTAAACGCCTGTCATCTGTAGTCCCTGATAACGGATTTATCGCCCGTCTTGGCGGTGATGAATTTATTATTATATTGACAGACGCCAATACAGGAACAGGCGAAGCAGATGTTTTAGCAAGAAAAATTATCCAAAAATTCAAAAAACCTTTTAAAATTCAAGATCACATCCTTGTCACATCTGTCAGTATCGGGATTGCGATATCTCCAAAAGACGGGACTGATGGCCTTGAATTGATGAAAAAGGCTGATATGGCGATGTATGCGGCTAAAGAACGAAACAAAAGCAAATACAGATACTATTCTTTTTTAATCGGCAACAAAGAAACCGTCAAGCTTAACCAAGAGATGGTACTCAGAGAAGCAATCGAAAACGATAGATTTGTCTTGCATTATCAGCCGCAATTCAGCGTAAAAAAACAAAAAATGACAGGAGCAGAAGCACTGATACGCCTTGTGACACCAGACGGACAACTGCGTCCGCCCGGAGAATTCATCGGTGTTGCAGAAGAAACGGGACTTATTATTGATATCGGAAAGTGGATTATAGATGAAGCATGCAAGCAGGCAAGGATTTGGCACGACAAAGGCTATGATCTTTCTGTCGCCATTAATATTTCCGCCAGACAGTTCCAATCCGAAGATCTGATTCCCCTCATCAAGGATACGCTTAATAAATACCAGCTTCCTCCGAAGCTTCTTGAAGTGGAGGTGACGGAAAGCATGACAATGGACAATCTCGATCACTCCAAAAAGGTTTTGTCATCCCTTACAGAATTAGGAATCAGAATCAGTATTGACGATTTCGGTACTGGTCACAGCTCCCTTAGCTATTTGAAGGACTTCCCGATTCACAGGCTGAAGATTGACAAATCATTTATTGACGATATTCAGACCCATCCTAAATCAGAGCAAATTACCGGAGCTATTATTGCCATGGGGCATCAGCTGTCTTTACAGGTGATTGCCGAAGGTGTGGAAAATGCAGCTCAAAAGCAGCTTCTATATGAAAAAGGCTGTGACCATTTGCAGGGCTTCTTTTTCAGCAGGCCAATACCTCCGGAACAATTCGAACAATTCATTATTGAACAGCCGTCGCAATAACAGCGCCGGCTTTTTTTCACCCATAAGTTACTACACATGAATCGTACTCCTTCTCTTCACACTAAAGAAAAAAAGGGGTTTATCGATATGCATACAATGTGGAAGGGATCGATCAGCTTCGGATTAGTAAACATCCCCATCAAGCTATATGCGGCCACAGAAGATAAAGATATTAAACTGCGCAGCCTCCATAAAGAGGATCACGCACCAATCAAATACGAGAAAGTTTGCACAAATTGCGAAAAAACTCTTAGTCCTGATGAAATTGTGAAGGGATATGAATATGTAAAAGGGAAATATGTAGTGCTGACGGACGAAGATTTAAAAAGCTTAAAACAGGAGCATGAGGAGAAAGCAGTTGAGATTGTTGACTTTGTTCAGCTTCAGGAAATTGATCCGATTTATTTTAACCGCTCCTACTTTGTCGGCCCCGGGGATAATGGGACAAAGGCCTATACCCTGCTGCGTGAGGCGCTGCGCTCAACCGGAAAGATCGGTATCGCCAATATGACAATCAGGTCAAAGCAGCAGCTGGCGATTCTCCGCGTTTATGAAAATTGTATCGTCATGGAGTCTATCCATTATCCCGATGAGGTCAGAAGCGCCGCTCATGTCCCAGGTGTACCTGATCAATCGAATGTAAACGATAAGGAACTGCAAACCGCTATCACATTAATAGATGAACTGACTGCTGAGTTTGAGCCTGAGAAATATGAAGACACGTACCGACAGGCGCTGCTGCAAAGAGTCAACGACAAGCTAGAAAATAAAGAAACGGCCGTCACTCCTGATAAAGCGCCACCTCGTGAAGATGTCATTGACCTGGTAAGCGCTCTGCAAGCCAGCATTGACAGAACCAGAAGGCCGAACCGGGAGACACCGGCTGCCGCACCTGCACAAGCCGCTGAACCGAAAGGAGCCGGAGATAAAAAACAAAAAACAACTAGAAAAAAAGCCTCCGGCACGTCATAGCCCATGGCGTTTACCATGCAGCCGGTCTTAACTTCGTCACCGCCAATCGGAGCAGAATGGCGTTACGAAGTAAAATATGATGGGTACCGCTGTATTCTCCGCATCCATTCTTCAGGTGTGACCTTAACCAGCAGAAATGGTGTGGAGCTCAGCAGCACCTTCCCTGAAATCACACAATTCGCCAAAACTGCCTTTCAGCACATGGAAAAAGAGCTTCCGCTGACACTTGATGGTGAAATCGTATGTTTGGTGAATCCTTGTCGTGCAGATTTTGAACACCTTCAAGTGCGGGGGCGTTTGAAAAGGCCAGACAAGATTCAGGAATCGGCAAACGCGCGGCCGTGCTGCTTTCTCGCCTTTGATTTGTTAGAGCGAAGCGGAGAAGATGTAACGCTTCTTTCGTATTTGGACCGCAAAAAATCGCTGCGTGAACTCATATCCGCAGCAAAGCTTCCTGCATCTCCAGATCCTTACGCAAAAGAAACCATTCAATCCATTCCCTGTTATGATCATTTTGATCAACTCTGGGAGATGGTAATAAAATATGACGGAGAAGGAATTGTAGCGAAGAAAACAAACAGCAAATGGCTTGAAAAGAAGCGGTCGTCCGATTGGCTCAAATATAAAAACTTTAAACAAGCTTATGTTTGCATAACAGGGTTCAACCCTAACAACGGGTTTCTGACGGTATCTGTGTTAAAAAACGGGATAATGACACCGATTGCCTCTGTCTCGCACGGAATGCGCGATGAGGAAAAAAGCGCTATACGCGAGATTATGGAACAGCACGGACAGCAAACACCCTCAGGCGAATTTACGCTTGAACCTTCGATTTGTGCAGCTGTTCAATACTTAACAATTCTCCAAGGCACATTAAGAGAGGTATCGTTTATCGGTTTCGAATTCCAAATGGACTGGACCGAATGCACATATGCGCAAGTCATACGACACTCCAAACCGGTTCACCCAAAGCTCCAGTTCACAAGCCTGGATAAAATCATATTTGAAAAGAATAAAAAAACAAAAGAAGATTTTATTCAGTATATGATTGAAGTCAGTGACTATCTGCTCCCATTTCTGAAAAACCGGGCTGTCACCGTCATCCGCTATCCGCATGGATCTAGGAGCGAATCATTTTTCCAAAAAAACAAGCCGGACTATGCGCCGGATTTTGTTCAATCTTTCTATGATGGGAGCCATGAACATATTGTCTGTGAGGATATGTCTACATTGCTATGGCTTTGCAACCAGCTTGCTTTGGAGTTTCACGTTCCTTTTCAAACCATTAAAAGCAGGCGTCCGGCTGAGATTGTCATTGATTTAGACCCGCCTTCGCGAGATGACTTTCTTATGGCCGTGCAGGCCGCAAATGAACTGAAGCGGCTGTTGGATTCCTTTGGCATCACATCGTACCCGAAGCTGTCCGGCAACAAAGGCATCCAGCTTTATATTCCCTTGTCTCCCGAGGCATTTACGTATGAAGAAACACGCCACTTTACGCAGCTGATCGCAGAGTACTGCACCAATGCATTTCCCGAGCTATTTACCACTGAACGCTTGATTAAAAACAGACACGGCAAATTGTATCTTGATTATTTGCAGCATGCAGAAGGAAAAACGATTATCTGTCCCTATTCGACGAGAGGAAATGAGCTTGGGACTGTTGCAGCCCCGCTCTACTGGCATGAGGTGCAATCATCTTTAACACCCGCTCTGTTTACAATTGATACGGTCATCGATCGAATTAAAAAGCAGGGCTGCCCATTTTTTGATTTTTACCGCAACCCGCAAGACGAACCGCTTAGCGCCATATTGCATCAGTTGAAGAAAAAGAGCTGACTAATGAAGTCAGCTCTTTCCGTGTTTAACTGTACTTTTTTTCTAACCGCTCTTTTTCCTGGCGCTGAAGCGGGCTCAGCTGTTCATTATACAAATCAATATCAATCGCGTATTTCGGCCGTCTTTTCACTTCAGAAAAAATCGTTCCAATATACTCTCCGATGATGCCAATTCCCATCAATTGCAGCCCGCCCAAAAACCAAATGGATATGATGAGAGACGCCCAGCCTGCATTCGTATGGCCGAGCAGCTTTTGAATAAACGCGCCAATCCCTGCCACAGCGCTGAGGAAAAACAAAACAAACCCTAAAAGCGTAAAGAATCGAATTGGTGCGACACTGAATGAAGTAATCCCGTTAAAAGCGAAGGATAGCATCTTTTTCAGCGGATATTTCGTTTTGCCGGCAAAGCGTTCCTTGCGGTCATACAAAACTTCGGCCGATTTAAAGCCGATCATGGGGACAATACCTCTTAAAAACAGATTCGCTTCCGGATAACGCTCGAGCTCTTCAAGGGACCTTTTATTCATTAAACGAAAATCAGCATGATTATAAATTAATTTAATCCCAAGCTTATTCATGAGACGATAAAACCCTAACGCGGTCGTGCGCTTGAAAAAGGTATCGGTTTTTCTGCTCCGGCGTACACCGTAAACGATCTCGCAGCCCTCATGATATTTCAGCATAAAATCCCGGATCACAGAGATGTCGTCCTGAAGATCAGCATCGATCGAAATGACGCAGTCTGACCTATTCTTCGCTTTATGCAGTCCGGCTAAAAGCGCTTTTTGGTGGCCGACATTGCAGGCTAATTTTAAGCCGGTAACCTTCTTGTTTCTTATGCTCTCCATAGCAATTAAAGCCCAAGTGCGGTCTTTGCTGCCATCATCGACAAACAGAATTTTACTGTCTTCAGCAATTAATTTTTCTTCAATTAAATCATCTACAACCTCTGTCAGCTGACAGCTTGTTTCTTGAAACACTTCCTCTTCATTGAAACACGGAACGACGATGGTTAATACTGGCTGTGACTGTTTCAATCGATATCCTCCTTATCTTGTTTCATATAAATAAATGCGCCAGGCGGAATCTTTATGGTCAAACGTCTTTACGAGCGCGAGATGGTTTTGTTCAGCATTCATGATCGGAACTGAAGAAAAAATGTACCGTCCGCCCATTTTTTTAAATACATCTGTATTTAATTGAAGGTTGTTGATCGTTTTCTTCGAGTTCTTTTTGAAATCATATCGTTTACCGAGTTCATCGACAAAAAGGTAGCAGCGGCTGCCCCATTCATCAAAGTATTGTTTCAGCCGAGAATTTTTTTCCAGCTCTTTTTCGATGATTTTCCTAAATTCATATTTATATGAGAGCGGATACAGATTGTTATACGTATCTAACGTATAAAACCCGTTATATTGGGCGATAGACGGATGCAGTCCGATGCTCGCCACCCTGTACGAATCCTGCGGACGTCCGATATATTCCTTAATCTCTTTGAATTGCTCCGATGCATAAAACTCCTTGAATGTCGGCGCGTTGTAATGAACGCCATACGTATATTCTTCATTAAAAGGCGCCAACACCATCAGCTGTGCAGCGACTGCGGCGTACACAAGCCATTTCCATCCTTTCCCCATCCGCCAAATGAGATATAAAGCAAGCGCAAAGCTCACGTATATAACAAGCGGCCGAAGAAAATGAAAACGGGCAAAATTAAATTCAGCTAAAAAGGCAAATTTCTGCTTTGGAACAGCCCAAATTTTGTTGAACCAAAACGCATACCATAATGACAATCCATAATTAAGCACACATAAAAACAGATAAACATTTTCTGGCTTTGTCCGATTTTGTTTGAACAGCAGAGCAGCAAATACGACCAGCAGGATCGGGAGGATGACAACGGTATGAACGGTCATCACATGATTATGGCCATAGACAAAGTTTTTTACGGATAGCCGAAGAGAATGCCAAACGTCATGCCTGGATGAGATAAATTCGATACGATGCATCGGTGCGTGTTCAAACAGCATCGAATAGACAAGCCGATATTCAACGAAAAGATAGATACTCGTCATAAATGCAATACTGCCTAAGAACATCAAATTCCATCTTCTTTTTGTAATGGCATCATACAGCCAAAAACACGCCATCCCTGCCAGGAAAAAGAAGAAGCCTAGAACAAAGCTTGAGTATAGAGGGAGCAAGCCCAGCGTCAGCCACTCTCTCCATGAGATATCCCCTTTTCGGATATTTAAAAAAGCCCACAGTGCCAAAGGGTACCCAAGCGTACTCAGCATTCCCGAAGGCCAGAACGGTGTTAAGGCAAATGCAAGCGATACGCCAATTCGGATGAAAGCCGCTTTTGGTTCCGGGATTATATGTTTCTTCAGCAGCACATACATTCCAAAAAAAGCGACAACTCTTGTAACCGTCTGGCTTATTGCATAGGCGGTCATGGAAGAAAAGAAAGCATGGAGCCAAACAATTCCGCTCCACTCGGTGCCAAAGGCATCCCGGGGCAGCCCGTTAATGATTTGCGGAATGGCAGCGTCAACCTTGCCGACGATTTCTCCGCTATCGGCCAAAACCTTGTACCAAGCGATGTTGGAATCTAAATTATCGTGGACCCGGATATGGGCATCTTCCTTTAAAATAAAAAGCGGGGATACATACAATAAAAGAAGAAATAATGCGATCCAGAGATAATATGTTTCTTTTTTTTGTTGTCTCATCAATCGTAACATTGCTTACACATCCATTTGTTATTCTGACTCCGTCGGCATGTTCTGCCTCATGTGTCAAAATTTATTATCCCTTTTCCCTTCCAAATCATTCATCATATGACAATCCGTTTTTCAACCTGTCTCTACCCATTAATTCCCGCTATCCATAGGGCTTGATCACTTACTATACTGATAGAAGGGAGGGGATATATTTTGTTTACAATCTTACTTTCATTGGCCATACTCGTATTTGTGCCATTTCTATATAAAGCGAACCGCAATACAAAAGATGTGAAAGTCAACACCATTTCAATCGACCAAAAAGACGGCCTTCCAGCCAGAAAAAAATTAAATATCCTTCATTTATCAGATCTTCACTTGGAAAACATTTCAGTCTCACCTGAGGAGCTGTATCATTTAACAAAAGATCAGCCTGTGGACATCATTGCTCTTACCGGGGATTTTCTTGATCGGAAACGTAATATTCCGAAGCTGGCAGGTTACTTGAACGCCTTGCAAAAGCTAAAGCCTGCATATGGAATGTACGCGGTGTTCGGTAACCACGATTATGTATTGAAAGAAGAGGACTTTCAGAGATTGAAGCGAGTTTTAGAGGAAAACGGCTGTATCACGCTGCAAAATGAACATGTTCGAATCGAGACGGCTGCAGGGCCAGTCAATATTATCGGCATTGATGATTACAGTACGCATCGAAGTAATATCACCGGCTCTTATCAAAGTCTGGAAAATGGCTATCATCTTGTCTTAACACATGACCCAAATATTATTCTGGATATGAAAGATGTTCATTATGATTACCTGCTGTCAGGGCATTTTCACGGCGGGCAAATTCACTGGCCAAAACCGTATCATTTGGTGAAAATGGGAAAGCTCGTGCGAATGAACATGATTAAAGGTCTTCATTATCATCACGATAAACCATTTTATATCAGCGAGGGCTTGGGACAAACCGGCGTAAATATCCGTGTCGGAAGCCGTCCTGAAGTGACATTTCATCAGATTTAATCAAAAAAGACTGTGCTGACCGAGGCATCAGTCTTTTTTTTGATAGGTTTTCTGCAGCTTTTCTTTTGAGATAAACAAATAGGATGAATTCGGTAAATGCCGCAAGCTCACAGGCTTTGAAGTCAAATATAAAATCGGCACATGGGACACTTTTTTAAAACATCTGTAAAAAGGATTCACCGGGGTGATCACATCAAAGCCGAGCCTTTCCACACCTTTGTCAAGCATTGTAATCCCAATGATTCCTTTGATTTTCTCGCTTTTTTTATGATTGTTAATATAGTCAAGAAGAAGCGGCATCGATTGATATACTTTCTGATAAATAATGATTCCCTTTCTGACTGCGCTCTCAATGCTTTGAAGCTCCCTGATCAGCTTTATGTTATGCAGGTGGATTTTAACGAGCACATCATTTTTTCTTATATGCGTTCCGTCGCTAAGCACGACATGATGTCCTTTGTACTTCGTCAGCCTGACTCGAAAGACGCTTTTACGATCTTTGTCAACCAAGGTCAGCCTTGAAAAAAAGAAATAAATCGGGTCAACCACTCTCCATATGGAAAGGAAACAAGTTTTCATCTTTTCACCTTCCTTATGATCAAAAACACCCTTATATTTTGTGAACGTTCTCCTCAAAATATAGTTGCCATATTTTTTAGGAGGAGCGTCATGAAAAACATTCTCATTTTTCCTTTTTTAAGCATTTCCACCGGCCATCATCATGTGGCTGATGCATTGCAGGCTGAATTAGAGTCTCAAGGGCTGGCAGCTGAAAAGATTGATATCTTTTCACATGCGTATAGCCGGTTAGAAAAATTGTCCTCCGTGGCTTATTTAAAATGGATTCAATATTTCCCGAAAACGTACAGCGGCATTTACAGGCTCCTCGCCTGCGGAGAATTTCAGCATGACAAACGCTATTTCATGTACGAATGGCTGTTCACACAGCAAATGAGGCACATCCTCCAAGAAAAACAGCCTGATATCGCCTTCTGCACACATGCGCTGCCTTCTTATCTGCTGAACCGATTAAAGCCTGAATATCCGAATCTGACGGTTGTGAATGTATACACTGATTTTTTCGTGAATCAATTATGGGGACGGAAGAACATTGATTACCATTTTGTTCCGAGCACGGAAGTAAAGAAGCAGCTAATATCAGAGGGGATCGATCAGAACAACATATACTTGACCGGCATACCAGTTCACCGAAATTTTGAAATGGAATCAGCAGATACCTTGCAGCACCACCCGCCATATACCATCATCATCACAGGGGGCAGTATGGGGGTCGGTGGGATTTTAAAATGGGTGCAGGAACTGTCGCCAGGCGGAAAGATCTTATACAAAATATTATGCGGCAGAAACGAAAAGCTCTACTCCTATGTCAAAAGTTTACACCACCCCTTGATTGAGGCGATTCCTTACCTTCACAGCAAAGCAGAGATGAACCGTTTGTACGAACAGGCGACAGGCATCATGACTAAACCCGGAGGCGTGACCATCAGTGAATGCTTACAGAAACGGCTTCCGGTATTTATTTATCATGCACTGCCGGGACAGGAGGAAATGAATTTAAACCTTCTACATGAAAGGAAGCTCGTCACAGATATGAGAAACTGGGACATGCAGAAAGCAGAAGAGTATATCGCGGTATTTTTTCAATCGAACGAACAGATGAAGGAGTATAAAAAACACGTCAATGGATACCTTGGCGAAATGTCTGATAGGAAGATTGAAGATGTTTTAAAAAGAGTCATATGGAAACAAAAAAACACTCTCCTGAAATAGAGAGTGTAGAATAGTTAACGAAACAGCAAATGCTGGCTGTGTATGCCTGCTTTCTTGAGCAGGACGATCAGCTGGTCCTGTTCATCAGGCGAAAGACCTGAAAACGCTCTCGCAATACGCAGTGCATGAATCGGATAAATTTTATCCAAATACTCATTTCCCTTGTCAGTTAAATGTGCGTAAACAGAGCGTTTATCTTTTGGGTCCTGCTCCCTTACTAAAAACCCGTTTCTTTCTAGTTTGTCAATAACATATGTGACGTTTCCGCTTACAAGCAGAAGTCTCGACCCAATTTGCTGTAATTTTTGCGGGCCTCTTGTGTACAGGAGCTCCAGTACAGCAAATTCAGTGGGATTAAAACCGTGCTCTTTGCTATCACGGATACTATGTTCGGACACACTTTTGAAAGCCCTTGCAAAAACTCTGTACAAATTCATCGCACGCTCAACTTCTTCTTCGTTAAACGATAATCTCATCATATCTACCTCGTATATAGGATTTTTATAAAAAAATAATGAAAACCCTTACATATAATAAGAGTTCAGTCCCTTACTATACGTATTCGCTATAATTCGAGAAATTCCTTCTAAAAGCAAAAAAATCCTTATACATTATCTTGTATAAGGATAATTTTTATGATTTGTAATGCTTCGAAAGAAATAAGCGTATTCTTTCCGAAGCTCAGAAATCGTCATTTTGTTCATGACCTCTTTATTATAAACCCCAATCTGATAGAGTTTTTCAGAATAATGGCGTCGTTCTTTTTCTAAAGCGGATTTCAATAAATTACTCATAGCGTCCTCCTTCATTTTGAGGTATCCTATACAAAAGATACTCTTTTTAAATGAACGTGGTATGAATCTAATGTAAAGAATTTATGTTTACGAAGATTTTCGGTATTGTCCGTTTTGAACCGATCTTAATAATTGAAAAGCCTGTTCTCCGGCAAGCTGCATAAACGTCTCCAGCATTTCATCACGCTTGATATCCAACTCTATAATTTCTTTTGCCAGTGAGACCGCTTTTTCTTCCTCCATGATTATCCTTCCTCCTCGTTTGATTCGTTACATAAAGGATAAAACGCGCTTGGGTGTTACGCATTATTCTTGTTAATTTTTCTTCCGTATTTTTTCAAAAATCTTCTATTTGATGTTAGAAAATATGACAAGCGTCAGGTTTTTTCTCTTTGTTTTTTATATACTATTATCAAAAGACATCCAGGGGTGGAAAAATGACCACAGAAGATCATTCTTATAAAGACAAAAAAGTGATTTCAATCGGAATTGTGAGTGAATTGACAGGATTGTCCGTAAGACAGATCAGGTATTATGAGGAACGAAAGCTCATTTACCCGCAGCGTTCTTCAAGGGGGACAAGAAAATACTCCTTTGCCGATGTGGAGCGGCTGATGGATATCGCCAATAAGCGTGAAGACGGCGTACAGACGGCAGAGATTTTAAAGGATATGCGCAAAAAAGAACAGATGTTAAAAAACGATCCGCAAGTGCGGAAAAAAATGCTGGAGGGGCAGCTTAATGCTCACTTTCGGTACAAAAACCGTTAAATAATAAAAGTCCGGCTCGCAGTTGAGACGGACTTTTTACGTTTATAATGAGTGAATGAATGCAGTGGCAATGCCAAAGTAGATTAATAAAGATAAAATATCGTTTAACGTTGTAATCAGCGGTCCAGAAGCAATCGCCGGGTCTACTTTCAGTTTGTGCAAAATAATAGGAATAATCGTTCCTGACATCGTGCCGATGATTAAGGTTAAGAACAGTGAAGAGGCGACAACAAATCCCAAAAGCGCATTCCCCTGCCATATGATGGAGACAATCGCAATCAGCACAGAACAAACCGCTCCGATAAAAATGCTTGTTCTGAACTCCCGGAAGATCAGGCGCACAATCGTTTTTTTGTTCATTTCTTCTTTAGACAAACCTCTGATGACAACCGCGAGAGATTGTGTTCCCGTATTTCCTGTCATCCCTGACACCATCGGCATGAAAAACGCAAGCGCGACAACCTGCTTCAGCGCATCTTCAAAATAGCTGATAATGCTTCCTGAAATCAGTCCGATAAACAAGAGTAAAATCAGCCATGGCAGGCGCCGGTATGCCGCCACGTAAGCTTTTGTGTCAAAGGTGATGTCTTTACCGGAAGCGGCAAATTTTTCGTAATCCTCATCAGCTTCCCGAATAACGACGTCGATAATATCATCGACCGTCACAATACCGACAAGCACGTTGTTTTCTTCTACAACCGGTATTGCCAAAAAATCGTAACGTTCAATCAGGCGGGCAACTTCTTCCTGGTCCTGAAGAGCATCTGCTGATATGACGCGGGTAAACATTAAATCCTGCACCTTTTCTTCAGGTTCACCCAGAATCAAATCGCGGTAGGAAAGAACCCCAACCAGCTGTTTGCTTTCATTAATAACATATAAGTAGTTGATCGATTCAGCTATTTCAGCGAAGCTTTTCAGTTTGACGACCGCGTCTTTTACCGTGTAATGCTGAGGAATCCACACATACCGGTTTGTCATCATGCGTCCCGCTGAATCAGCCGGGTAATTCATTAAGAGCTGTACAGCTTTTGACTCTGACGCTTCCATGCTGGACAAAAGCTGTTCCTTCAGTTCTTCGTCCATTTCTTCAAGCAATTGAGCGAGGTCATCGTTGTCCATTTTATTCATCGCCAGTGTTGCTTTTGTTTTTCCGACTTTATTTAAGACGACAAGCTGAAATTCGCGTTCCAGCTCCCCGATCATATCAGTGATATCGTCTACAGTTAAATAAGATAAATAGCGGGCGCGGTGTTTTTCCGGCATTTCTTTAAAAATAAATGCCATGTCATAGGGCTGAAGCTCATCAATAACACTTCTGAAATCCCTGATTTTCCCGTCTCTCAGTAAAATAATGATGCGTAAAATGAGTTCGTCATAGGTCATGTTTTGAACCATCGGGACTCGTACCTCCTCTACGGAGACGTGCCGGCCTCGCCAGAAGGTGCGGCAGTTCGTCTCCTCATCGTGTAATCAATTGTCTTGCTGTCATAGTATATGGGTACTTCTTCAGATTGACTCGAATGGGGAGAATCCATACTCCGCACCTCCTTTGATTGGTTTCGTTTTAAAGGCATAAAAAAAGCCTTCGGGATTGAAGGTGAAAGAAGCACGGCAAAAAAAGCGTGCGGGCGCCTTCAATCGTAGAGCTTTAGCACTGTATGGCATAGGACAAGCATCCAGCTGCATTAAAAATCACCTTATGTCGATGATTTCTGTTGACCCATTGGCGTCTTTGGACATTTTTGGGCAGCAGCGTATCTCCATACAGGAGCCTCACCTAACGAAGTTCCTAATTGAATTGACACACTGAGATTACAGAAAAAAACAAGCTGTGTCAACTCAAAAAAGTAATAAATGCGCTTACATCACAATTACGGAACAAAACAAGGGCCTAAGCCCTTATTCTGTTGTTTGTGTCTCGTCATCTTCAGAAAGCAAATGATACGTTTCATGAAGAAATAAGGCATACTCTCCTTCCTTCGTCGGATGAGGGACATATTCAGCCTGATTGATGTATTGCTCCTCTTTCTTTTCCATGCGTTTCGCCTCCTTTTCTACTTAGATTGTCCAAAAGAAGGTTTCTTATCATGAAAAACCCCCGCGCAGCGGGGGTTTTGATTAGTCATCTATCTCCTGTTTGATAATGCGTCCATCTTTTGCGGAAATTTCAAATTCTGTCTCAGTTCCTTGTTTCGTTTGGATTTCCATTTCATAGATGTAAGCACCGTCATCTTCGTCAAGCTTACTTTCTGTTACGGTTCCGCCTGTTTGCTTTAAAGCAATTTCTTCAGCTTCTTCTTTGGTTATGGCGACTTGTTCTGCTTTCTCCTTTAACGGGTCATTAAGCGCTTGTTTTGTATGAATATCTACATAAACGTCGTAGTCTTCACCTTCTTTTTCAATCTCCACTTCATAGACTTCTTTGCCGTTGTAAAGGTCTCTGTCAATGTCTTCTACTGTGCCGTCAACAACTGTTTTAGCAATTGCTTCTGCTTCTTGTTCAGTGAGTGCACCCGTCTTAGAAGAAGCCTGTCTGTTTTCATTGTTTTCTTTGGCAAACGCGTTGTAGCTGAATCCTCCGGCCGCTAGGCACCCTGCTAAAAGACCGACCATCCATTTTTTCTTGAGCATTTGTGAGTCCTCCTTTGTTTTGTATGAGTACAGTTTACACACTCAACATGAAAGGAAAACGAGAGCAAGATGAGAATTTGATGAGAAACCGTCAGTCTTCATACACAATGTTAGCTACCTTTCCTGTGTAGGCATTGATTTTCACTGTCGCTTCCTTATTATCAGGAAGATCAACGTCTACTTCAAAGATGAGAGTGCCCTCACTTTCTTCGAGATCTGCGTCATCCGCTGTTCCGCCCGTTTTTCGCTCTGCAATTGTTTTGGCTTCTTTTTTCGTAATCGGCGTTTTTTGTTGATCTTTGCTGCTGATTTGATCGGCAGACAAGACTGTTTTTGCCTGCATGTCTACCTTCACTTCGTATGTTTTCCCGTCTTCTTTTTGTATGGTATAAGTGGCAACTTGACTTTGCCGTGTTTGTTTTTTGACCGTTCCCGGCACCCGCTCAAGCGCGAGATGCTCGGCTTCTTTTTCTGTCATGGCAGATGGATTCACTGCTTTTACTCTATTCATTGAAAGAATGTCAGCCGATATTGCGTCTGCTTTTACAAAGTAAGTTCCCTTTGGATTTTCAAGGGTTATATCATATGTTTTTTTATCCTTTGATTGTGTTGCTTTCGTGACCTTGCCTTCATAAGAGGCTTCGACTTTTTTTACGACAGTCTCCTTTGACAATACGTTCTCATGGGTTTGCCGAATGATGAGAAACGCACAGATGATGACAACTAAAATGGCTGCTGCAGCAAAAGATACTGTTTTTATTGTTTTAGTCATCGGCCTCCCCCATTCTGTTCGCTGAATTGCATGGTGACAGCTGTTCCTTGTCCCGGCTTGCTTTTGACAGACAGCTCAATGCCATGCTCATCAGCGATTTGCTTGGCAATGGAAAGGCCTAAACCTGTTCCGCCTGTTTTTCTGTTTCGTGCCTCATCTGCCCGGTAGAACCGTTCGAACAAATGCGGGATATGCTCCTCA
The DNA here is from genome assembly GCF_019334685.1 of Bacillus sp. LJBS17. Classification (NCBI taxonomy): domain Bacteria; kingdom Bacillati; phylum Bacillota; class Bacilli; order Caryophanales; family Bacillaceae; genus Bacillus; species Bacillus sp. LJBS17. The sequence continues at coordinate 1,376,692 of NZ_CP079759.1, read as the reverse complement.
GGTATTCCGATGCCTTCATCCCTCACTGATAGAAATGGCCGTCCATTCCTCGTTCCGGCTGACATCTCAATAGGCTTTTCACTATACTTTATTGCATTATCAAGCAAAATGGTCAACAGCTGCTTGATGCGTTCTTCATCTGCCTTTACAAGCAGGCTCTCTTTATCTGTTTCAAGCAATATGTCACGCTGATAAACGGACTGGAGCGTTTGCATAACCGCGCGCGCCGCTTTAATCAGATCGATTGTTTTCAGATCAACCTCGAGTCCTTGATGGCTTTTGGCCAGCGCCAAAAGCTGATTGGTCAGTTTTTTCATATGCACCGCTTCTGAGTGAATGGCTTCTATCGACTCCTCAAGCACCTCCGGCTTTTTTGCACCCCACCGCTTCATCAGGCTGCTGTAGCTTTCTATAATAGTGAGCGGGGTTTTCAATTCGTGTGAAGCATCTTGAACAAATTGCTGCTGTTTATCATAGTGCTCCTTCAGCATCATTGCCATTTCATTAAATGTCAGCCCCATTTGATACAATTCATCGTTGGACTGTCCTTCTAAAGAAATCGTTTTAAATTCTTTGTCTCGCTGTATGTCTTTCATTGTGATCATTAATCGTCTGATCGGATTGATGATTCGGCGGGCTAGCAAGCTGCCTGCAAAAAAAGAAGCAATGCAGACAGCAGCACTTGCAGCGATTAAGATGATTTTCAGCAGAAACAGACTCTCTTCTGTGTTCTCCAGTCTTTCAACCAGCTGAAGAGACACGACTTGTCCATCGGTCCAAATCACCGGAACAGCAGCCTCGGCAAACAGCTTGCCGTCAGGTTTCCTCACATCTGCCGTTTCGCCGCTATGAAAAGAGAGAGGAAAATCTTTATAGGCTTTTTCTTTTGTGATCGTCATAACGGCTTTTTGATCACCATTCACTACACGCACCATGCCATTTGCCGGAAGATAGGCCTGCAGCATATCCTGCAAAGCCACTCCTTCTGTTTCAGCGGCACGCAGCGCTTCGGCAATGTTATCCGTCTCATCAGCAAGCCGGGCCGCATCCTTTGATGTCAGCGCAGACGAAAAAATGAGATATACTGCGGTATGAACCAAAATTAATAAAATCAACAGTGATATCGAAGTGTATAGATGAATCTTGGTCTTCAGCTTCATCGTTTACCCCTTAATGGCATAGCCGACCCCGCGAATCGTATGGATCAGCTGTTTTTCGTAAGGATAGTCCAGTTTTTTTCTGATGTATCTTATGTAGACGTCCACGACATTTGTATCACCGATATAATCAAATCCCCATACTGAGCTTAGAATTTGCTCCCGTGTCAGCACTTGCTGCGGATGCTTTAGCATATAGACGAGCAGATCAAATTCCCGCGGCGTTAATTCCACCTCTTTGTCTCCGCGTCTCACTTCACGGGTTTTTTCGTTCACCCGCAAATCGTCATATGTAAGAAAGGTGCCGATATCTTCAGTTTTTGTTCCATTTTGCCGCAGCGCCGCCCTGATTCTCGCAAGCAATTCCTCGATTTCAAACGGCTTGGTGACATAGTCATTTGCACCGATGTCCAGACCTGTTACCTTATCAGGAATACTGTCTCGCGCCGTTAATAATATGACCGGTGTCTGCGAATCCGTTTTTCTCAAGCGGCGCAGCACTTCCAGTCCGCTAAGCCCCGGAAGCATGACATCAAGAAGCACCAAGGAATACCCGCCTTCCGCTGCCGCATCAAGACCTTCTGTGCCATTGTGTTTGATCGTGACGCTGTATCCTTCATATTCCAATTCAAGCTGAAGAACCCTGGCGATTTTTTCTTCATCTTCCACAATTAATATGTGTCCTTTTTCCAAATTTGACCATCCTCTCCCGTCCCTATATGAAAAAAATGATTTCGTTGTTTACAAAATGATTCTTATCATCTATTATGATGTCAAAATAAAAAATTGTATACGGAAAGCACTAGGGGTGCTGTTTTGGCTGAGATAAAGCGCGGAAGAAACGCGCTTTGATCCCTTATGACCCGATCTGGATAATACCAGCGTGGGGAAGTGCAGGTTGACCGAATGGTGTATTTTTTTGTGCGCTTAATCGATCTATGACTGCATATTCCCTTAGGATATGCAGTTTTTTATTTTACCAAAAAAACAGGAGGTCGGAGAAATGGAGCATATTTGCGGTACAAGCAAAATCGCCGGTTTTCGCTTCTCTTTATATCCGATGACGGATGATTTTATCAGTGTGATCAAGTCTGCGCTGAAAAAAACAGATACATCCAATGTATGGACGAAAACCGACCATATCAGCACGGTGTTACGCGGATCGATTGATCATGTATTCGATGCTGCAAAAGCCATTTACCTTCATGCAGCAAACAGCGAACAACACATCGTCATGAACGGCACGTTTTCCATTGGATGCCCGGGTGACACACAGGGGGATACATATCTTTCCAAAGGTGATAAGCGTGTCAATGAAGATGCTGTCCGAGGCTTGAAGGCGGAAGCGCCGTGCCAATTTGCCCTTTATCCAATGAATGAGCCGGATTATATGGGATTGATTATGGAGGCTGTCGACATTGCAAAAGCCCAAGGCACTTTCGTACAGGGTGTCCATTACGCGAGCGAGCTTGACGGGGATGCGCATGACGTATTCAGCACATTGGAGGCCGTTTTCCGCATGGCTGAGCAGCAAACAAACCACATCACCATGACTGTGAATCTTTCGGCTAACAGTCCATCAAGAAAAAACAGAAAGCAGGGATAACATGAAAAGCTGGAAAGTAAAAGAAATTGTCATCATGTCCGTTATCAGTATCGTATTTGCCGTTGTTTATTTATTATTTACACATTTCGGAAACGTGCTTGCAGGTATGTTTGGGCCAATCGCCTATGAACCAATTTACGGCATTTGGTTTATCGTTTCTGTGATCGCCGCGTACATGATTCGAAAACCGGGTGCGGCGCTCGTTTCTGAAATCATTGCCGCTCTCGTTGAGTGCCTGCTGGGAAATCCGTCTGGCCCGATGGTCATCGTCATTGGCATTGTTCAAGGGCTCGGGGCTGAGGCTGTATTTCTTGCAACACGCTGGAAAGCATACTCTCTCCCTGTCCTTATGCTGGCCGGTATGGGGTCTTCAGTAGCCAGCTTTATCTATGATCTCTTTGTTTCTGGCTATGCAGCCTATTCACCAGGTTATCTGCTCATTATGCTTGTGATCCGCCTCATTTCCGGCGCGCTTTTGGCGGGGCTTCTCGGAAAAGCTGTCAGCGACTCTCTCGCTTATACAGGTGTGTTAAACGGAATGGCACTCGGAAAGGAACTGAAAAAGAAACGGAAGCGGGCGTCAGAACATGCAAGCCTTTGATGAGCTTCTGACGGTTGAGCAGCTCAGCTTCTCTTATGAAGAAGACGAGAAACCGGTTTTTCAAGACATTTCGTTTGAGCTTCAAAAAGGAGAATGTGTTTTATTATTAGGACCGAGCGGATGCGGTAAAAGCTCGCTCGCCCTTTGTTTAAACGGTCTATATCCGGAGGCTTGCGACGGCATTCAGTCCGGACATGTATTTCTATTTCAAAAGCCGGTCACAGATGCTGAAACCTCCGAAACGATTACTCAGCATGCCGGGGTCGTTTTTCAGGATCCTGATCAGCAGTTCTGCATGCTGACGGTGGAGGACGAAATAGCGTTCGGGCTGGAAAATCTGCAAATTCCAAAAGAAGAAATGACAGAGAAAATCAACGCCGTATTAGAAAAATTACGCATTACCCATTTAAAAGAAAAAATGATCTCAACCCTTTCAGGAGGACAAAAGCAGAAAGTGGCTCTCGCCTGTATTTTGGCGATGGAGCCTGAGCTTATTATTTTAGATGAGCCGACCTCTCTTTTAGACCCTTTCTCAGCTCGGGAGTTCGTTCATCTGATGAAGGATCTTCAGCGGGAAAAAGGTTTCAGCCTCCTCGTCATTGAGCACCAGCTTGATGAATGGGCGCCTTGGATTGAGAGAACGATCGTACTCGACAAATCAGGCAAAAAGGCACTGGATGGCCTGACGAAAAATCTATTTCAGCATGAAGCGGAGACACTAAAGAAATTGGGCATCGCCATTCCAAAGGTCTGTCATCTGCAGGAAAAGCTGAGTATGCCGTTTACTTTATCAAAAGAGATGCTGTTCAAAGAGCCTATTCCTGCCGGGCATGTCAAAAAGAAGAAAGCCCCTTCTGGGGAGAGTGTGCTTGAAGTCAGCAGCCTTTCGTTCGCGAGAGGACAGCAGGCGATTTTCAAAGACATCAGCTTTTCGTTGCGCGAAGGCTCTTTAACGGCGCTTGTCGGTCCGAACGGAACTGGAAAATCGACGCTCCTATCAGTTCTGGCCAGTCTCATGAAACCGCAAAGCGGCAAAATCCTTCTCTATGATCAGCCGCTGCAGAAATATAAAGAAAAAGAATTGCGTAAACGGATGGGATTTGTTTTTCAAAACCCTGAGCATCAATTCGTCACCGATACGGTGTATGACGAGCTTCTGTTCGGCCAGAAAGCAAATGCTGAAACTGAGAAAAAAGCGCAACACCTGCTGCAGCGTTTTGGTCTTGCGCATTTGGCTGATCATCATCCGTTTGCGATCAGCCAAGGGCAAAAACGGCGACTGAGCGTAGCTACTATGCTCATGCATGACGTAAAGGTTTTATTATTAGACGAACCAACCTTTGGCCAGGATGCCCGCACGGCGGCTGAATGCATGGAAATGATTCAACGTATCAAGGCAGAGGGAACTGCTGTCCTTATGATTACACACGATATGGAGCTAGTCTCTTCGTATGCTGACAGCGTGCTTGTGCTTCACGATACAGGCCTGGCCTTTGACGGATCTCCAGCGCAGTTGTTTTCTCAAGAAACAGGGCTTGTTCAAAAAGCAAAGCTCACCCTTCCCCTTCTATATGAATGGATGGCATTTCAAGAGGAGGTGCGTGATGAAGCAACCGTTACATCTCATTAATCCGACTGTGAAAGCGGCGGCGGTTTTTTGTTGTGTCGTCATGCTGTCGTTTATTTACAACCCTTACACTCCGGCATGTTTTTATATCATCATCGTTGCGGGCGTTTTACTGGCGGCCGGAATCCCATTGAAAAAATGGTTGTTGTTTACGATTCCGTTTTTGATTTTAGCATTCGGATGCGTGTGGACAGCCGCAGTTTTTGGAAAAGTGCCGACAACATCGGATAATTTTTTGTTTCAAGCAGGCCCTATCTCAATTAACAGCGATAATGTGTCTGTCGGCATCTCTCTCGGGTTTCGTATTTTATGCTTTTCCGCCTTATCGATGATGTTTGTTTTTACAACCGATCCGATTTTATTTATGCTGAGCCTTGTCCAGCAGTGCAGGCTCTCACCTAAGCTCGCGTACGGTGTCATTGCAGGCTTTCGCTTTCTTCCGCTGTTAAAGGATGAGGTCCAGCTGATTCAGCAGGCTCATAAAATCAGAGGAGGAGCGGCGGAGAGCGGCATCATGAATAAAATCGGTGCGTTAAAACGATATACCATACCGCTATTGGCAAGCGCCATCAGAAAAGCGGAACGGACAGCGCTTGCGATGGAATCGAAAGGATTTACAGGAAGCAGAAACCGGACATACTACAGGACATTGAGCGTGAACCGGCGCGACTGGGTGTTCTTTTGCCTCGTCCTCTTATTATTCGCGGGATCCTTTCTCGTATCTTTATGTTTCGCATCATAAAAAATCCGCTATCACAGATAGCGGATTTTTTTATTGATGATAGTTTAATGCTTGGGCAAGGTTGGTTTTAATAGTAATATTCGAAAAGTCAATCCCCAGCTGTACAGCAGTTTGCGCAATTTCAGGCCTGATTCCTGACAGGGTTGACCGGACACCGATCAGATTAAGCGCCTCAATCAATTTAAAGATCTGGTGCGCCACCATCGTATCCACCACAACAACACCTGACAGATCGATTAACAGATGCTCCACACGTCTTTTCGCACAAGCTTGAAGCGTGTTTTCCAGAATAAACTTCGCCCGTTCGGTATCAATGTCACCGACAAGCGGCAGCAGAGCTGTTGATTTGCTCAGGGTAATGACAGGTGAGCTTAATTCCAATATCATTTCTCTTTGGGCGTTTAATTGCTGCTTGGCATTCATTTCAGCGTGATCAACGAATGTATATATGGTGAAATCAAATACTTTTACAATCAAATCAGCCCATTTTTGCTTCTCTCCCGGTTCAAACGCTGATTCATTTTCTTCTGCGAACTTCTCAAAATACTTCGTATATAATCTCCTGTTTCTCATAAACTCCCGAATGACATACTGAACCGGTGTGTCGAGATGTTTTTGATCGTTGGTCAGCTCAATGACCCACTCTTGAAACTCTTCGAGAAATTGTTTTTCCGGTAAAACATACATGTAATTCAGATGCCGGTAAAATTCTCTGTCCTGCTCTTTCAATTCTTCCGTTACTGTTGCATTATGTAGGGCGTAAAGCGAATTCGGATCACTTTCCTCCATCGTTTCAATCCATTCCTCGGCCATTTGTTCCACATGCTCTGAAAAAAATGCATATAATTTTTCATTCAGTTTCATGACACTGCTCCTTTCCCCAACACTATTATAACTTGACTTACAGTTGAATCCCAGTCATACACGCCGAAGCCATCCAATATTTTGAAAATTACTAATTCTTTGGTGTGTATCCTATTTTTTCAAAATGCTTCAAATGGCTCTGTCCGAGCGCTTGTTTTTTTCATATAATATGAGGCAACACCCTTGAATCCACTTGAAAGCATAAAAAAGGAGGGCTTTTTTATGAATGGTGAAATCCGCTTGATCCCGTATGTGACGAATGAGCAGATCATGGATGTAAACGAGCTTCCTGAGGGCATTAAAGTGATTAAGGCGCCAGAAATGTGGGCAAAAGGGGTAAAAGGCAAAAATATTAAAGTTGCTGTATTAGACACGGGCTGCGACACAAGCCACCCTGATTTAAAAAATCAAATCATCGGCGGAAAGAACTTCACGGATGACGACGGCGGCAAGGAAGATGCGATTTCCGACTACAACGGACACGGCACACACGTCGCCGGAACAATTGCAGCTAATGATTCAAACGGAGGCATTGCCGGAGTCGCGCCTGAGGCAAGCCTATTGATTGTGAAGGTTCTTGGCGGCGAGAACGGCAGCGGACAATACGAATGGATAATTAACGGCATCAACTACGCGGTGGAACAGAAAGTCGACATCATCTCAATGTCCCTTGGAGGGCCAAGCGATGTGCCAGAGCTAAAAGAAGCAGTGAAAAACGCAGTGAAAAACGGAGTGCTTGTCGTTTGTGCAGCGGGAAATGAAGGTGACGGCGACGAACGCACAGAAGAGCTTTCCTACCCCGCAGCTTATAATGAAGTGATTGCAGTTGGATCTGTTTCTGTAGCGCGAGAATTATCAGAATTTTCTAACGCAAATAAAGAGATTGACCTTGTGGCACCAGGAGAAAACATCTTATCCACCCTTCCCAACAAGAAGTACGGTAAGCTGACCGGCACTTCAATGGCTGCCCCTCATGTCAGCGGTGCGCTTGCTTTAATCAAAAGCTATGAAGAAGAATCATTTCAAAGAAAGCTTTCTGAATCTGAGGTTTTCGCACAGCTAATCCGCAGGACACTTCCTCTTGATATTGCAAAAACGCTGGCAGGAAATGGATTCCTGTATTTAACAGCTCCTGATGAGCTCGCAGAAAAAGCAGAGCAATCACATTTGTTGACCCTATAAGATTATTTTTCTTATATAATATACACCACATCATGTAAATAAAAATTTCAAATTCTATGTTGACAATGAATTTGAATTACTGTTAAGATTACCAACAAATGATTCAACTTTTCAAAAAATTAATAACATTTTCTCTTATCGAGAGTTGGGCGAGGGATTGGCCTTTTGACCCCAACAGCAACCGACCGTAATACCATTGTGAAATGGGGCGCACTGCTTTTCGCGCCGAGACTGATGTCTCATAAGGCACGGTGCTAATTCCATCAGATTGTGTCTGAGAGATGAGAGAGGCAGTGTTTTACGTAGAAAAGCCTCTTTCTCTCATGGGAAAGAGGCTTTTTGTTGTGAGAAAACCTCTTAGCAGCCTGTATCCGCGGGTTAAAGAGAGTGTTTTACATATAAAGGAGGAGAAACAATGACAACCATCAAAACATCGAATTTAGGATTTCCGAGAATCGGACTGAACCGGGAATGGAAAAAAGCACTTGAAGCGTATTGGAAAGGCAGTACTGATAAAGATACGTTTTTGAAGCAAATCGACGAACTATTTTTATCCGCAGTAAAAACACAAATTGACCAGCAGATTGATGTTGTGCCTGTTTCTGATTTCACACAGTATGACCATGTACTCGACACAGCAGTCAGCTTCAACTGGATCCCGAAACGTTTCAGACATTTGACTGACGCTACCGATACATACTTCGCTATCGCCCGCGGAATCAAAGACGCCGTATCTAGTGAAATGACAAAATGGTTTAATACAAATTACCATTACATCGTTCCGGAATATGACGAGAGCATTGAGTTCCGTCTGACAAGAAACAAACAACTCGAAGATTATCGCCGGATCAAACAGGAATACGGTGTGGAAACAAAGCCTGTGATTGTCGGCCCTTATACGTTCGTTACGCTTGCTAAAGGCTATGAACCGTCTGAAGCAAAAGCGATCCAAAAACGACTTGTGCCATTATATGTACAGCTTTTGAAAGAGCTTGAAGAAGAAGGCGTAAAATGGGTTCAAATCGATGAGCCGGCGCTCGTTACCGCCTCTAGTGAAGATGTCCGCGGTGCAAAAGAATTATTTGAAAGCATTACAAGTGAGCTTTCATCCTTGAATGTGCTTTTGCAGACGTATTTTGATTCTGTTGATGCTTATGAAGAGCTGATCTCTTACCCGGTTCAGGGAATTGGCCTTGATTTCGTTCACGACAAAGGCAGAAACCTGGAACAGCTTAAAACACATGGCTTTCCGACAGATAAAGTGCTGGCAGCCGGCGTTATCGACGGACGCAACATTTGGAAAGCGGACCTTGAAGAGCGTCTCGATGCCGTTCTTGATATTCTCAGCATTGCAAAAGTTGATGAACTGTGGATTCAGCCTTCCAGCAGCCTGCTGCATGTTCCAGTAGCGAAACACCCTGATGAGCATTTGGAAAAAGACCTATTGAACGGATTATCCTACGCAAAAGAAAAGCTGGCCGAGCTGACAGCTTTGAAAGAAGGCTTAGTATCAGGAAAAGCGGCGATCAGCGAAGAGATTCAGCAGGCTAAGGCTGATATCCAGGCGCTTAAACAGTTTGCAACAGGCGCCAATTCTGAACAAAAGAAAGAGCTTGAGCAATTAACTGATAAAGACTTCAAGCGCCCGATTCCGTTTGAAGAACGTTTAGCCCTGCAAAATGAATCTCTCGGCCTTCCGCTTTTGCCGACGACAACGATCGGCAGCTTCCCGCAGTCTGCTGAAGTGCGGAGCGCACGCCAAAAATGGCGGAAAGCTGAGTGGTCCGATGAACAGTATCAAAACTTTATCAATGCGGAAACAAAAAGATGGATTGATATTCAGGAAGAATTGGAGCTTGATGTCCTTGTTCACGGCGAATTTGAACGGACAGACATGGTCGAATACTTCGGTGAAAAGCTGGCCGGTTTCGCCTTCACTAAATATGCCTGGGTTCAATCATACGGCTCACGCTGTGTCCGCCCGCCAGTCATTTACGGAGATGTTGAATTTATTGAACCGATGACAGTGAAAGACACAGTCTACGCACAGTCATTGACTTCCAAGCATGTAAAAGGAATGCTGACGGGCCCGGTTACAATCTTAAACTGGTCTTTCCCTCGAAACGACATCTCGAGGAAAGAAATCGCCTTCCAAATCGGGCTTGCCCTTCGCAAAGAAGTTAAAGCGCTTGAAGACGCAGGCATTCAAATCATTCAAGTCGATGAACCAGCGCTGCGTGAAGGCCTTCCATTAAAAACCCGCGATTGGGATGAGTATTTGACTTGGGCGGCAGAAGCTTTCAGATTAACCACTTCTTCCGTGAAAAACGAGACACAAATTCATACACATATGTGCTACAGCAACTTCGAAGATATCGTTGATACAATCAATGATCTTGATGCCGATGTGATTACAATCGAACATAGCAGAAGCCACGGAGGATTTTTAGATTACTTAAAAAACCACCCGTATTTGAAAGGGCTTGGCCTTGGTGTATATGACATTCACAGCCCTCGTGTGCCGTCAACTGAAGAAATGTACAATATTATCGTTGATGCGCTTGCCGTCTGTCCGACTGACCGCTTCTGGGTAAATCCAGACTGCGGATTGAAAACAAGACAGCAGGAAGAAACGGTTGCAGCATTGAAAAACATGGTTGAAGCTGCAAAACAGGCAAGAGCACAGCAGACACAGCTAGTATAATTTGAAAAAACCATCTGCATTTGGCAGATGGTTTTTTTCTATAATACAGCCACAATAGTTTCTTATTTTAGCAAATCCCCCAATTACTTTGTTTATTTTGCACTTTTTTAAGAATGTTCTTTGCATTTTTTTCGGCTATACTAATAACACTCTATTGACAGGAGGGATTGGGATGAATCATGAAACGTTCTTAAAACGGGCTGTCACTCTCGCATGTGAAGGAGTGAATGCAGGAATCGGCGGGCCTTTTGGAGCCGTTATCGTGAAAGACGGAGCCATTATTGCAGAGGGACAGAACAACGTCACAACAAGCAATGATCCGACTGCCCACGCGGAAGTCACAGCTATTCGAAAAGCCTGTAAGGTGCTAGGAGCATACCAGCTTGATGACTGCATTTTGTATACGAGCTGTGAACCATGCCCAATGTGCTTGGGCGCCATCTACTGGGCCCGGCCTAAAGCCGTTTTCTATGCAGCTGAGCACACAGACGCTGCCGAAGCCGGGTTTGATGATTCATTCATTTATAAAGAAATTGATAAACCTGCTGAAGAAAGATCGATCCCCTTTTATCAAGTGACACTAACAGAGCATTTATCCCCGTTTCAAGCATGGCGGAACTTCGCCAATAAGAAAGAATATTAAAAGGATCAGGCATGCGCGGCCTGGTCCTTGTTATTTCTCCAAGTAGCGCTATGCCCTGTGCAAATACAAAACAGCAATCATGCGCGCCGGAATTCAGCTTGGCAGACACCGAGCCAGCCGCCCGCTTCACCTGTAACTTTTGGTTTAAAGGCATGCTTCAAACGCTTCTCTGAAGTTTTATCATAAATCTGTGCCCGCCCCGCATGCTCCGACACCAAAAAACATCCTGAGAACACTCAGGATGCCGGTCATTATTTTAATTCTAGTTTTACATCAACATTTCCTCTGGTTGCCTTTGAGTAAGGACAGAATTCATGAGCGGCGTTGACAAGCTCTTGTGCCTTTTCCCGATCTAAATCTTTCGTGTTCACAACAAGTGTGACACCGATTTTAAACCCGCCGTCGCTCTCATCCTTCATGAGGCTGACCTGCCCTTCAATCTCCGAATCAATTTCGATATTCTGCTCTTTGGCTACGTGTTCGAGCGCGCCGCCGAAGCATGCAGCATACCCTGCCGCAAAGAGCTGTTCCGGATTTGTGCCGGTTTGTCCTTCTTTTTTGGCATTTGGCATGACAATATCAAAATCAAGAACACCGTCATCTGATGTAATATGTCCTGCTCGTCCGCCTCGCGCGGTTACTTTTGCTGTAAATAGTGCCATATTTCCCAACCTCCTTATTTGTATCTAGTTGTTATATTTCCCTTTCTGATCTTTTTAAACATGCTATGTTTGCCGAGAATAGGAAAAGTGAGGTTTTTCAGATACAATAGAATCGAATGACAAAAAAGAGTTGGTGAACAAAATGGAAAATAAATTTGATCATATGAAATTGGAGAATCAGCTATGTTTTTTGCTATATGCAAGTTCGCGGGAAATGACAAAGCAATACAAGCCGCTGCTTGATAAGCTGAATATAACATACCCTCAATATTTGGCTTTGCTTTTGTTATGGGAACATGAAACGCTTACTGTCAAAAAAATAGGCGAACAGCTGTATTTAGATTCAGGAACGCTCACTCCGATGCTTAAACGAATGGAACAACAGGGTTTGATTACGAGAAAAAGATCTGAAGAGGATGAGCGGTCCGTGTTGATCAGCCTGACAGAGGACGGAGCGTTATTAAAAGAAAAAGCGGCTGACATTCCAGAGACAATTCTGGGGCTCTCAAAGCAGTCTGGGGAGGATCTCAAACAGTTAAAATCCGCTCTATATACATTGCTGGAAACACTTCATCAAAAAAATTGAGGATGCCTTGTACAGGCATCCTCTTTTTATTTATTCAGCAACTTCAAGTGTCACATCAATATTTCCGGAGGTTGCTTTTGAGTACGGGCAGACGCCGTGCGCTTTTTTCACAAGCGCCTCCAATTCTGATGCACTGACTCCTTCTCCTTTTACTTGCAGCGTCACACCCAGCTTATAGCCCTGGTCCGCTTCATCCTTTAACAGGCTAACATTTGCTGTAACCTCTGTCTCTACTTTTACCCGTTCTGTTCTTGCGACAAGCTGCAGGGCGCTGTCAAAGCAAGCTGCATAACCTGCTGCAAACAGCTGCTCTGGATTTGTCGCTTTTTCTAATTTCTTGGCTCTCGGTGTCCCCGGCATTGCGACATCAAGCTCAAGAACGCGGTCTGATGAAATGACCTTTCCTTCTCTTCCTCCTACCGCTGAAACAGTTGCGGTAAATAATGGCTGACTCATTTTTCATTCCCCCAATATATTTTATACAATTAAATTGTACACAATTAAATTTGAAATGTCAATTTTTCGCGTATAAAAAAGCTTATCTCGTAATGAGATAAGCTTTTTCATTGAACTTTGCCCCGCTATTCACGGATTTGCCCAGTTCCTTTAATGATGTATTTTGTAGAAGTCAGTGCAGGAAGCCCCATCGGTCCTCTTGCATGAAGCTTTTGCGTGCTGATGCCGATTTCGGCTCCGTAGCCGAATTCAAAGCCGTCGGTAAAGCGGGTTGACGCGTTATGATAGACCGCGGCAGCATCGACAGCCGTTTGAAAATATGCCGCGTTTTTGTCATTTTCAGTTAAAATCGCTTCTGAATGATTGGTGCCGTATTGTTGGATATGCTTCACAGCTTCTTGGACGTTTTCAACCGTCTTTACACTGAGGACAGGCGCTAAAAATTCGGTTTCCCAATCTTCTTTTGATGCTTGTTTGCTTGAAGGATGAAGTTCACACACCAATTCATCACCGCGAATTTCAACTCCCGCGTTTTCCAGCTGGTCCAGCAATTCTTTCCCGTGCTGTCTTGCCCAAGCCTTGTGAATCAGCAATGATTCAATCGCGTTGCATACGGAAGGGCGTTGCGTTTTGGCATTTACGACAACCTTTTCTGCCATTTGCGGTTTGGCTGTTTCGTCAATGAATATGTGGCAGTTTCCTGCTCCCGTTTCTAATACAGGAACTGTTGATTCTCTCACAACGAGATCAATCAGTTTCTTGCCTCCGCGCGGAATCAATACGTCTAAGCCATCATTTAACGTAAAGAGCTCTTTTGCTGTCTCTCTGCTTGTATCCTCAATCAGCTGCACAGCGTGAATCGGAAGCGCTGATTGCTCAAGTGCTCTGTGAATGACACTGACGAGCGCTTTGTTGCTGTGGATGGCTGAGGAGCTTCCCCGCAGCACAACCGCGTTCCCTGTCTTCAGGCAAAGGGTAGCCGCATCAACTGTGACGTTTGGCCTCGCCTCATAAATCATTCCTACGACACCGAGCGGCACACGGATTTTTTCAATAAACAGGCCGTTTTCTTTTTCAATCGTTTCAAGAGAGTCGCCGATTGGGTCCGCTAAGTCGATTAAGAGCTCCACCGCGTCCGCGATATCGCGTATCCGTTTCTCATCCAGTGTGAGACGGTCAATGATGTCCGGAGTTAAACCATTCTCTTTTCCGTTCTCAATGTCTTTTGCATTCTCCGCCAAGAGAAAATCAAGTTCTTTGCGGAGTCCGTTTGCAATGAGGCTGAGCGCCTCATCCTTCTCGGCTGTTGTTTTCATGATCATTTCGGCTGCTGCTTCTTTCGCCAGCTTCGCTTTTACAGAAACTTCACTCATTTTTCCGCCTCCTAGTCGTTTACATTGACCCAGTCATTCCTATGAATAACCTCAAACGTTTTCTCAAAATCAAGTTCGTCACTGCGTTTTCCTTTGGCTTCCATAATCTCCTCAGAGGAGTAATGGGTTTGGCCTTTGCCGATCACGCCGCCCGGTCCCCTGACTTCCACGACCGCCCCTTTCGGAAAGCTTCCGTTCACACCCACAACGCCAGCGGGCAAAAGGCTGCTTCCATTATGGATCATCGCCTCCTCGGCACCCGCATCAATGATAATTTCTCCCGATATCGGCGAGTGGAACTGAATCCACTGCCTTGTGTTGTTAACCGAAGATAGTTCTTTGTCTCCGATATAAGTGCCGTCTCCCCTGCCGTCCAAAATGTCCGCAAGTTTTTGCTCTCCGCTGCCAGTTCCAATGAATACTTTCACTCCCAGAGACAGCGCGGTTTGTGCGGCTAACAGCTTTGATTTCATTCCGCCGGTGCCGACCTTTGATCCAGCTGAACCTGCATATCCAAGCAATTCAGGCGTGATCTCCGGCAAATAATCAAATCGTTTCGCCTCAGGATTTTCATTTGGATTGGCATCATACAGTCCGTTAATGTCGGTGAGAATCATGAGCTGGTCCGCGTGAATCAATCCGCTGACTAACGCAGAAAGCATATCATTATCTCCGAATGTCAATTCTTCAACAGACGTAGAATCGTTCTCGTTGATAATCGGAATGACGCCGCGTTCCAATAATTCCATTATCGTAGCATACGCGTTTCGGTACCGTTCTCTTTTCGAAAAATCATTTCTCGTTAAAAGGATTTGTCCCGGAGTCAGTGAGTATTGTTTAAATTGATTCATATATTGCTGCATTAACAGTGTTTGTCCGACCGCGGCCGCCGCCTGTTTTCCTTTGATGGTAACGGGACGGGATGGATAACCGAGGCTGGAAAACCCCGCCGCTACGGCACCTGAGGTAATCAGAATCATTTCATGCCCCGCTTTTTTTAACACGGAAATCGCCTGAACATGCTCTCTGATTTTTGCCTCATCAATGCTTCCTTTGCTATTCGTGAGCGAACTGCTTCCTATTTTCACTACTATTCTTTGTTTTTTCATTTATTCTCCTCCGCGGCTCTTCTACAATAAAAAAACCCATTTCATCCTGATTCATAAGGACGAAATGGGTTTCCGTGGTACCACCTTGATTGAACGCGCTTGTGCACGCTCCGCTCTCCTGTAACGCCAGGTTATGCGCCTAGGTTTTCCCCCTAGGACTCCAAGGCAGGTTCGGCAGGTTTCATGCGGCAAAATGTTTCAGCGATTCATTTTGCTCTCTGTCACAGAAAGGTCTGCTTACTAATCCTCTTCAACGCTCAATGATTTTTTTATATTATGCAAAGAAAAAAGACACTTGTCAAGGTTTTTTGTCATCAAAAATAGCCCGCATTGCGCGGGCCTCTTGCAGTCTAGTTAAAGACGATTGTTTTATTTTCATGAACGATGACACGGTCTTCCAAATGCCATTTCACAGCACGGGCAAGCACGCTGCGTTCAATTGTTCTTCCGATGTTTTTCAGCGCTTCCGCATTATCGCGGTGGTCCACACGCTCAATATCCTGTTCAATGATCGGCCCTTCATCAAGATCGTTTGTCACATAATGAGATGTCGCACCGATCAGTTTCACGCCGCGCTCGTAGGCCCGTTTGTACGGATTCGCACCGATAAAAGCTGGCAGGAATGAATGGTGGATATTGATGATGCGATTCGGATGAGCCGAAACAAAATCAGGAGTTAGAATCTGCATATAGCGTGCGAGAACGATGACATCAACATCGTACTGCTCCAGCAGTTCAAGCTGCTTCTTTTCGACTTCCGCTCTGATGTCTTTGTTCGCTTTCATATAGTGGAATGGAATGTTCAGGCGCTCAACCAGCTCTCTCGCTTCCTCATGGTTACTGATGACAACAGCGATCTCCGCCATCAGGTTGCCGGTTTGCCATTCCCAAATCAGCTCATGCAGGCAGTGGAGCTCCTTTGAAACGAAAATGGCGACACGCTTCAGTTCGCTCGCCAAAGTTAAGCTCCATGTCATGTCGAATTTTTCCGCAACAGAGGCAAACGCTGCCTGAAGTGATGTTTTTTTCTCACGAATGCCTGCGCAGTCGAATTCGATTCTCAGGAAGAACCGGCCGCCTTCAGGGTCTGTCGTATATTGATTTGATTCTATAATATTGGCACCGTGTTCAAATAAAAACGCGGAAACTGCAGAGACGATACCCGGCTGATCGGGGCAGCTGACCAAGAGCCGCCCTTTATCCTCATTTCCGTCACGGTATTCGTCCAACCGCTGAGTCATATATGATTTCATGAATAATCCCTCTTATCTTTGTAAGTCTAAACTATTTATCCATTATACTGAAGATTTGATAAAAATCAATTTATGACAGAATTTTTAAACCAACTGCTGAGCATAAAATCAACGCGATAAAGAAGATCCGTTTGGCGTCTTTCTGCTCCTTGTAAAAGAGGATGCCGATAAGCGCCCCGCCGGCGGTGCCAATTCCTGTCCAGACCGCGTAAGCCGTTCCCATCGGAATGGTTTCCATTGCGTACGACAGCAAGGAAAATGAAGCGGCAAAACCAACAATGATCAACAGCACCCATTTCACGCTTTTTTCTTTCGCATATTGATTCATAAGGGCCACGCCGGCCATTTCTAAACAGCCCGCGCACAATAAACTGATCCAGTGCAGCATTATGCCTCGCCTCCTTTTTCCTCTGTCTCATCCTGTGTCACAAGCTTCAACCCGATTACACCGATTAAGAGCACGCCAATTAACAATAGCTTCGGCCATCCAACCGGTTCATGAAAGAGAACGATTTCACTAAGTACTGTTCCCGCTGTGCCGAGCCCGGTAAAGACGGCATACACGGTACCAACAGGCAGACTGTGAGTCGCCTTCATTAGAAGGTAAAAGCTGAATATGATGCCGATGGCAGTGCTGCTCCATGTTAAGGCTGAGTCAGCGTGCTTTAAGCCTATCACCCAAACAACCTCGAAAACAGCGGCAAGCACGACCAATCCCCATTTCATTTTGAGTCATTCCTTTCTATCTATTAGGATTCTCCGAAAACAAAAAAACCCCGGACAGTCGTCTCACATGAGATTGACTCTCCCGGGCTTTTTTCCCTCCGTGTGCATACGCGCTTCTATTTACGCGTATGTGTTTTCTCTCGGACCAGTCCATGTCAATTGACATGCGGAACCCTAGAAAACTTTACATGATATCATGATACTAAACTCAGCTCTATCTTTCAATTGTAAGATTTTCTTTCATATACCGCGATCGGTTTATTCCATTTTCTGATCGTTTTGCTGTAATGCATGCCGATTTTCTCCGCTACCCGTATGGACGCTTTGTTACCTGGATCAATCAAAGCCGTCATTTTGCCGAACTGCCGCTCGTTAAAGCCATAGTCCAGACAGGCCCGAGCCGCTTCTTGCGCATAGCCGTTCCCCCAGTGGCGGCGGGCAAACATATAGCCAATTTCCATTACGGTTTGATTTTCAATCTGCTGGGGAACGATGCCGCATTGCCCCAAAAACTCCCCTGTCCGCTTATCTTCGGCGATCCACAGACTAACGCCGTACCCTTTTTCATTTCGTTGGTTCCAATTGACCCACTCGCGGGTTTGCCTCTTATCTTTTAAACCGGAATAATATTTCATGACGTCAGGATCATTAAAAAGCAGCCCAAACAAAGTGGCTTGATCCCGATCTTCCATACAGCGCAAACGAATTCGATCAGTCACAAGCTTCGTTTTAGCGTTCATATTTCGCCACATCCTGCTTCCATTCTTTTTTGAGAGCTTCAATATGTGCCTGATGATAGCGGTTATGATCTGCCATATGCCAAATTCCCCATCGTATCGTCGCGGTGTCACCTTCAAAAGAAAGCGGCTGGTTCAAAGCATTTTCAGTTAAAGTGAAGCATACCGATTTCAACTCCTCAACTACATGCTGATGTCTTTTCAGGAGTTCATCTAAGTCTGGCTGATTCACCGGTTCAGGCAGCCGTCCGCTTTCATCTGTCATCGGGCCGTATGCCTGTTCAATATGGTCCGGTATCCGATTTTCCTTGATACGCCAGACCCATCTGATATCAACATTTGTGATATGGTGCAAAAGCTGAGCCGTGCTGTTTTTTGTTTGGCAGCGCCCCTTATAGTAAAGTTCACTGTGTGTCATATGGCTTACGATGGAAGCCAGACGGAGACTGTTTTCTTCCACTGCGGAATACAGCAAACTGACCGTTGGCGCCATGTCGTTTCTTATGGATAAGTCCTTCATGTTCAGTTCCCCTCCTAACTAGGTACATTTGACACCAAACAAAAATTCCCTTTAAAAAAGAAAAAAGCTCTCATTACAAGAGAGAGCCATCTTAATTGTTATTTCCCGGTTTATATAAGTAAGGATCATGCTGCGGTTCATTAGCGGTATTTAAATCAAGGGATATATCACCGCGTGCATTCATCGTGCCAAGGGTAATCGAAGACAGCAGTTTGGGGCTGTACCCTTTTTCCTCAAGCTTCTCAAACAGCCAGGATCGGTTTTTTTGGAGATATTTCAAATTATGATCAAGGATTTCGCCATCCAGTATGAGCGGAATCGGGATAAAATTCCGTTCAGCTTCCATATTCAAATCCCGCACCTGCACCGCTCTCGCTTCCTCTTTCGGGATGACGCTTACTTCTCCCGTTTCTTCAATGATAGCAAGATCAATGTCAGCCGGGTCGGCATAGCCCTTTTCCCTCAGCTTTCCAAGCAGCTCATTAACAGTCAGCCTTTCTTTACGAAGGCCGCGTTCATCAATATCCCCGTTTCGGATTAGGACAGTCGGGCTCACGACTAGGAGCCATCGCCATTTATTAGATAAAGAGAGCTTGCTCATGATAAGATAAAGCACCAAAAAAGCACCCGCATAATAAATTGACATCGGCAGCTTGGATGTAAGGATCGGCTCACTGATAATGGTTCCGATTGCGAAGGTCAAAAGCAGATCAAAATTGTTCATTTGTGACACAGCTTTTTTACCGGCAAGCCGAAACAAAATATATGCAATCGAAAATACGATAACTGGCTTCAGTAAAAATACCCATACCATCCATAACACCGATCTTTACCTCCATCCGCTGGTCATATTGAGCCTATTGTGCCCCGTGGCAGGCCCGCTATGCATCAGTGTCTAAATAGGCGAACGTGCACATCGCCTGAACATAACATAATAGAAAGTGACACCGATTGGAGGCGCAATACGCAATATGAAAAATCAGAAGTCGAATACCCATTGGCCCTTTGATCTGCCATTGGCTCCCCAACCCGCGGGCTACCAGCAGCAAACAATCGACAGGCTGGCCGGTTTGGAGCTAAGGATGGAGCAACTAATTAGAGCGATTGAGGTAAACAATGAATTGCTGAGAACAATGCAAGAACAGCAAAACCGTGTATGCACAAATGGCGGCGGGTCTGTGATTGTCCGGATGTAGAAACCGGCGCTTGTCTACCTTCTTATATCTCAATAAAAAACTCTTCTCTGAAAGGAGAAGAGTTTCATGTATGTGTTCAAACGGACTGCGCCAAACTTAATTGCGGGCCGAATAGCTCGTAATGGATAGATTCCGGCGCTGATCCGAGCTCTGATACAAGCTTATGCATTGCCGTAATAAACGACGGTGAACCGCAAATATAGTAATCCGCATCTGTGTTGGCAATCAGTTCTTTGAGGAATTGCTGATCAATCTGTCCTTCATGAAAATGCAGATCACCTGCACGGTCTTCCTCTGTCGGCTCGCGATACACAAATGCTGTTTTAACAGCAGAATGTTTTGCTGCTTCTTCTACTTCATGGCGCAATGCATGATATTCACTGTTTTTCGCCGCATGAATGAACAGAATTTGCCGTTCAGGCTGTTTGGAAAGAGATGTTTTAAGCATGCTGATCATTGGTGTAATGCCAACTCCGGCACTGATCAAAACGAGATCTTTTTGTGATGCATGATCTAAAACAAAGTCCCCTGCCGGTGCGCTGATCTCTATTGAATCTCCCTCCTGCAGCCCATCGTGTAAGTAAGAAGACACGACACCATCTTTCTTCACTGAAATTCGATAATAGTCTTTTCCCGGCATATCAGACAGGCTGTACTGGCGGATATGCGTATATTCAGAATCAGGAATCCGCACTTTGATGCTGATATATTGCCCTGCTTGGAATTCAGGTAACGGCTTGCCGTCTTCCGGTTTCAAATAGAAGGATGTAATTTCTTTGCTTTCCCGCTCTTTTTTTGCGATAACGAATGGCTTATACTCCTTCCAGCCGCCGGCTTGCTCTTCAGCCTGTTCATACATGTCTTTTTCAATTCCGATGAACGCGTCAGCAATGACTCCGTACGCTTTTTCCCATGCCTGCATAATGTCAGGAGTTGCAGCGTCTCCCAATACATCTTTAATCGCAATCAGCAAATATTTACCGACGATTGGGTAGTGCTCAGGCTTAATTCCGATACTGCGGTGCTTGTGGCCGATTTGTTTGACAACCGGAATGATGTTTCCTAATTGGTCAATGTTTGCCGCAGCTGCAATAACGGCATTTGCCAGAGCAGTTCGCTGTGTTTTTTTCTTTTGGTTTGTTTGATTAAAAATGTTCAAAAGCTCTGGATGGTCTTGAAACATCCGATCGTAAAAACGGCCAGTGATTGTTTCTCCATGCTGTTGCAATACGGGTACAGTGCTTTTAATAATTTCGATTGTTTTGTTATCTAACATTTTATAAACAATCCTTTCGAAAAGATGTATTCATAATATATCTTTAAAATACATGATCTTACGAATAAAAGATATATCTAAAATGAATCTTTAATAAAGTTGTCACAAAATTATCAATTTAACATGACATTTGTTGCTTTTTTATAGAATCCCCTAGCAAAAACGGACTAACCATTGCAATAATCACCATTGAAAAGTACAAAAAAAAAACCCAAAACAACTTATGTTTTGGGTTTAACGTTCACCAAGGCTTATCAGTTCCGAGCGCATTTGCAAGCGCCTGGCTGTGTTTCTTGCGGTTCTTACGTTCATTAGCACGCTGTACAGCTGTATTATGCAGCATGATTTCTTCTTCTGTTTCCGGTACAACCCTCGGTACAGGCACCGGCTTGCCATTTGAATCTAATGCGACAAATGTCAAAAAGGATGTGGCAGCGAGTTCCCGTTCGCCAGTCATCAAATGCTCCTTAATAACTTTCACAAATACTTCCATGGAAGATGTGCCGACCCATGTCACATATGACTCTAGGCAGACAGAATCCTTTTGCCCGATCGGCTTTAAAAAATCTACAGAATCCATTGAAGCTGTTACCGTTTCACGTCTGCAATGGCGCGCCGCTGAAATAGAGGCAATGTCGTCTATGTAGCTCATTAATTTTCCGCCAAACAGCGTATTATGGTTGTTCGTGTCAAGCGGGAACACCCTGCTGGTTTTCACAACCTTTGACTCTTTACAAAATCTTGTTTCCGGTGTTTCCATACCTTTCTCCCCTTTGATGTCTGATCTTTTAGCTAAATGCACTTATATTCTCCTATTAAACAATATTCTCTTCCATTTGTCTAAAATTTAAAATGGTTTAATGATTTTCATGATGAGGGAATAATAAATGTATTCTTCACACTTTAGGAGGAAAAACAAATGGACGTATCCATCCCGAAATCTCAGCACAAAACGGTATGCCGAACGGAATACGGTACACTTCAGAAAGTGATCTTATGCAAACCTGAGCACATGACCATAAAAGATGTTATAAACGAAACACAAAAACATTTTGAAGATGACAATATTCATGTAAAAACCGCAAACGACCAGCACAGCCGCTTAGTGGAAGCACTTAGGTCACACAACGTTGAGGTCATCCTTTTACCCGTTCGCGACGGGCTCCCAGAACAGGTTTTCACTAGGGATATAGGGTTTGTCATCGGAGAAAAAGCCTTTCTGTCAAGCATGACTGAACCGATTCGCCAAGGAGAAGAAGCCGTTATAAAAGATTTTTTTCACAGCCAAGGTATCTCTTATACCCGCATGCTTGATACGAGTATTGAAGGCGGAGACGTCATTATCGATGATGACATTGTCTATGTCGGAATCAGCCAGCGCACCGACATTTCAGCTATCGGCCAGCTGGAAGAGGCACTTCCTGAATATACGATCGTTCCAGTGAAGCTTCATGAAAAATTTTTGCATTTGGACTGCGTATTTAACATTGTATCTGAAAGCGAAGCGTTAATTTATCCACAGGCCATTGAGCCAGATGCAGCCGATATGCTAGCAAAACGTTATGATCTTATTGAGGTGCCCGAGGACGAACAATTTACGCTTGGCACCAACGTCCTTTCAATCGGAAAAAAAACGATCATCAGTCTCCCTGGCAACCGCCATGTCAATCAACAGCTATCGAAAAGAGGCTATCACATTATCGAAATTGACCTGTCAGAAATTATTAAATCAGGCGGCTCCTTCAGGTGCTGCACAATGCCGCTGATTCGAGGCGAATGAAGAATCTTCCCCTTTTTCATGTTTTGAACAGCTTATTTTATCAAGATACGTTAATATAGAGGTGACATCATTTTTAAGGGGGAAATCGCATGACAAAATACATAGGATATGTCGGGACGTATACAAAAGGCGGAAGCGAAGGAATTTATTCATTTGAGCTTGATACTGAGAAAAAAGCACTCAGCGAGCCAAAGCTGGCCGCTAAGCTGGGCAACCCGACATATGTGGCGCCGAATAAAAACAACACCATCCTTTATTCCATCGAAAAAGCAGACGGCCAAGGCGGAGTTGCTGCCTATCAAATAGATAAAAACAGCGGCGAGTTGACATTTCTGAATCATCAGTTAATTGATGGCCCTTCGCCATGTCACGTAAGCATTGATGATCAAAATCAATTCGTCCTGACTGCCAATTATCACAGCGGGAAGGTACACGTTTTTCCGGTTCAGGAAGACGGCAGCTTGCAATCACCTGTTTCAGAGGCCGCTCACACAGGAAAAGGGCCGCACGAAAGACAAGAAAAACCGCATACACACTACGCGGGGTTCACACCTGAACACAATTATGTGGTAGCGGTTGATTTAGGTATAGATAAGCTGTACACCTATAAGCTGAATGACGGCGTGTTGACTGAATCCGGAAGCCATTCCTTCGCTCCCGGTGCAGGACCTCGCCATATCGCTTTTCATCCGAAAGAAAAATACGCTTATGTCATGACAGAATTAAGCAATGAAGTGATTGCGCTTGAATACAACCCGACAGCCGGCGAATTTAGAGAAATCCAAGTCGTTTCTGCCATCCCTGATGATTTTACAGATAACAGCCAGGGAAGCGCAATTCATGTCACGCAGGATGGACGTTTTGTTTATGTCGCAAACCGCGGCCATGACAGTATCGCCGTATTTGAAGTGAATCAATATTCAGGAGAGCTGGCTTTCGTAGAAAGAGTGTCGACAGAAGGAAACTGGCCTCGTGACTTTGTACTTGACCCAACGGAAGGGTTCCTCGTTGCTTCAAATGAAGAAACAGGCAACCTTGTCTTGTTTGAAAGAGACAAAGAAACCGGCCGATTGACACTCCTCCCATCAACGGTTTCTGTCCCTTACCCGGTTTGTGTAAAGTTTTTACATCAAGTATAAAACAAATGGAGTGGCTCTAGTAAAAAGGAGCCACTCTTTTTATTTATCTCACTTTTTCCTTCGTTTCAGCATTTCGATACAAATGGCAAGCGACAAAACGGCCGGGTTCGATTTCTTGAAGCTGGGGACGAGATTCTCCACATTCAGGCATCGCCTCCGGACAGCGGGTACGAAACACGCAGCCGCTTGGCGGATTGACCGGGCTCGGCAGCTCTCCTTTTAAGAGAATACGCTCACGCTTGTCCTCCAATTCAGGATCTGGAATCGGAATCGAGGACAAAAGCGCCTTTGTATAGGGATGGAGCGGTTCACGATACAAGGTGCCGCTCTCTGTAATTTCCATCATGTGCCCTAAGTACATAACACCGATCCTGTCACTGATATGCTTCACCATCGAAAGATCATGGGCAATGAATAAAAACGTAAGCCCTTTCTCTTTTTGAAGCCGCTTCAGCAGGTTGACCACCTGCGCTTGAACAGAGACATCAAGTGCAGAAATCGGTTCGTCTGCCACGATAAATTCAGGATTCAGCGACAGTGCTCTCGCAATCCCGATTCTTTGCCTTTGCCCGCCGCTGAATTCATGCGGATAACGGCTGCCAAAATCGGGGTGAAGCCCAACTGCCTCAAGCAGCTCGTCCACGACGAGAAGCCGCGCTTTATGGGTATTGTAGAGATTGTGAATCTCCATCGGCTCCAAAATAATTTCTCGAACGGTCATGCGCGGGTTAAGTGAAGCATAAGGGTCCTGAAAAATCATCTGCAGTTTGCGGTTGAAGGCAAACTGCTCTTTTTCACTCAGTGCATGAAGATTTGTGCCGCGGTATGTCACGCTTCCTTCTGTCGGCTGATAAAGGCGCATCAGCACTCTCCCCAAGGTTGATTTCCCGCACCCTGATTCCCCGACTAGCCCGAACGTTTCTCCTTCACGAATCTGAAAGGTGACCCCGTCGACGGCTTTGACTGTCCGCTTTTTCCCTGCGTCAAAATGCATTTTCAGCTGGCTGACCTCTAACAAAGGCAGTGGCGTCATTTGTCTCCCTCCTTATTCTGAAAAACAGCGGCGCACCGCACAAAGTTCTTTTTCATAGATTGTCTCTTTTAATGTAATGATTTCGATTGATTTTCCTGTCTTTGGAGAATGAAGCATTTTCCCGCCGCCAACGGAGAGACCGACGTGATGAATCGCTCCTTTTCCTTCCTCATAAGCAAAAAACAGCAGGTCACCTGCTTTCATATCATCAAGCGGGACACCCTTCCCCGCCTTAGCCTGATCTCCCGCATCACGGGGGATGCTATATCCATTCGCCTTAAATATACTGTACATAAATCCGGAGCAATCAAACCCAAACCCGCTGATCCCTCCCCATAGGTAGGGAAGGCCAAGGAAAAACGCACCCGTTTGAATGATGTCTTCAGCAGTCCCTTTCTGTTTGCTGACAGGCACTGCATCACTTTGCTTCACAAACCTTTCTCCCAAAACAGTCGAAACCTTAAAATATCCGTTTTCTTTTGCAATAAAGGGGAGAACCGTCAAAAAGCTTAATTCGATCTCCTTTTCCCCATTGCTTCTGTACAAAAAGGCAGCAGGTTTGCTGATCATCACATCGTGTTGTGTATCGATGGGCATAGATTTTTCCAGCTGGTTCTTTTTCATCCAACCTGGGTATCCGCGCGGATCCTTTCGGGATGGCTGGCTAGGCACGATCACAGAAACCCATTCCCCCTGTTCCGCCGTCACAAGTACCTTTTCGCCAAAGAGAACCTGAGTTTGGATTACATTGTCTGTACATAATCCAAGCCGTTCATCATACGTCATGCGCTCCAGCCAGTCTCTGATCCTTACAGTCGGTTGAAGCATGAATTGATCAGACGGACGCGGTGAATCAGGCGCTGTCCAGATGTTGGCCACTGCTGATATGACAGTGTGCATCATTGCTCTTTTCCCCCTTTCAAAAGCGCAGTCCCGGTGATTCCGAGGCCCGGTTTGCCAGGCATCGAAATCGTGCTGCCGCTATATGTTATGCCGCCTTTGAATACATCTGTTTTCAGCATCAGCGGCGCGTCAAAATCAAAGCGTGTGATGTTTCTCTTGCTTGCCGCAAAATGCGCCGCGGCCGTAATGCCCAGCTTCGTTTCGATCATGCTGCCGACCATACACTCCACCCCGCAGGCCTCCGCCATGGCATTAATTTTCTCTGCTCCGCTGATGCCGCCCGCTTTCATCAATTTAATATTGATCAAGTCTGCGCTCCGGGTTTGCAGAACTTCGAACGCCTGGCGCGGTGTAAAAACACTTTCATCAGCCATAATCGGCGTATCTGTTGCATCTGTCACCTTTTTAAGCCCAGCGAGATCATCTTTATGGACAGGCTGCTCGACAAGCTCAATGCCTAGACCCGCATCCTCCATTTTCCGAATGGCAGTTACCGCTTCCTTCGGCGTCCACCCCTGATTAGCGTCTAAACGCAGTTTCACAGCTGATCCGACACGTTTTCTGATTTCCTGGATACGGGCAATATCTGTTGCAATATCATCTTTTCCGACCTTTATTTTCAGCGTTTGAAAGCCTTGTTTGAGATAATTCTCGGCATCAGCTGCCATCTCTTCAGGTGAGTTGACACTGACGGTATAATCTGTTTCCAGCGTATCTCGATATCCGCCAAGCATTTGATAAAGCGGCAGCCCGCACATCTGCGCCCAGCCGTCGTATAGCGCCATTTCTACAGCAGCCTTCGCGCTCATATTTCCTGTAAGAAGATGCTGGATGTCGTGCAGAATGGCCTCACAGCCGGACAGGCTTTTTCCAAGCAATGCCGGCTTCAACACATGGTGGATGGCACTTTCAATGCTATCCATGCTGTCTCCTGTAATCACTAACGTCGGGGGTGCTTCTCCCCATCCGACTGCACCGCTGTCATAAGTAATCCTTACTATGACTGATTCAGCCGTATACACAGTGCGAAGCGCGGTTTTAAACGGCTTTGTCAGCGGGACAGCGATTCGGCTTGTTTCGATTCGAATGATTTTCATGTCTTCAGCGCCCCTTCTGAAACGCCTGCCTCTATTACGACTGTTTTTTCTGCTGTATTCATAGCAGCTTTCGCACCGATCGGAACGGCAATACTTGGCGAGCAGTGGCCGATTTTAAATCCTCTCAGAGCAGGCCTGCCCGCAGAAATAATATAGTCTTCCAGCACCTGCTCAAGCGAGAGAGACTTCTCTCGCTTCATCGGGACACAATTGTGAAAATCACAAACTAGAATTCCCGCAGCGTCCGTCAGCTTCCCCGCCATTTTCAGCTGATTCAGCATCCGGTCGATTTGATAAGGCTCCTCGTCAATATCTTCAATAAACAGAAGCTTTCCTCTCGTATCAATTTCAAATGGCGTGCCCAGTGTAGACGTCAGCAAAGACAGATTTCCCCCGACAAGCTCGCCTTCCGCTTTTCCAGGAACAAGCGTGGTCAGCGGAGAAAGCTCTTCTGTATAGGTGAATTCCGTCTCCTGGAAGAGCTGCTTATATGACGCTTTTGTCAGCGGGTGAACGTCGTCAAGGCCAATATCCGAGCTGAGCATTGGGCCATGGAAGGTGACAAGACCTGTGTTTTGATGAATGGCAGTATGTAAAAACGTAATATCGCTGTATCCCCAAAAGATTTTAGGGTGTTTGCGGATCAAGCTGAAATCAATGCTCGCGGCGATACGTCCTGTCCCAAAACCCCCGCATGCGCACAACACTGCTTTTACCTCCTCGTCTCTGAACATCTCATGGAGATCCGCCAGCCGCTCATCATCCTGTCCCGCTAAATAGCCGTGCTGGTTTTTCAGCGCCTTGCCCAGCTTTACCTGAAGACCGAGCTCTTCTAAAAATAAAAGCGCGGTGTCAAGCTTTTTTGGATCCGGCGGACTTGCGGGCGCGATCACTCCGACTGTATCACCCTTTTTCAGCGCTTTCGGCTTGTAATTCAACGAAAACACTCCTTTCATTTGCTCTGCACCCTACGTATACGTGCAAGAAAGAGAAAAAATACCGCTCCTTCGCATAAAGAAGCAGTATTTCCTCAATCACCGCCATCAGTTTTTATCTGCCCATTTTAAATCGATATAGCCGACAGGGTGACGGACAATTCCTTTTACTTGTTCATTTTGCAGGTGAACCTGATTATAAAAATAAACCGGAATGATCGGCGCTTCATTGATGAGCAGCTCTTCAGCTTGATGCATAAGAGAGTACCGTGTTTTTTCATCGGCTTCATTTTTCGCCTGTTTGATCAGCTGATCGTATTCTTTATTGGCCCAGCCTGTGCGGTTCATCGAATTTCCCGTTTGAAAGGCTTCCAGAAAACTGATAGGGTCCGCGTAATCAGGCAAAAATGAGCTTTGAGAGAATTGGAATTTCAGCGCTTTTTGATCCTCTAAAAATACGTTCCATTCCATATTGGCCAGCTTTACATCGACTCCAAGGCTATTTTTCAATTTTTGCTGAATAGCTTCGGCAATCTTTTTATGCTCCGGCTTTGTGCTGTAAGTAAGCGTGATCGCAGGAAGCTTATTATAGTTTTCTTCCTTCATGCCCTTTTCGAGCAGCTGCTTCGCTTTGCTTTCGTTAGGCTTGATCAGGTCTCCGCCTGCTTCACGGAAATCTTTGCCGTCAGGCTGCGTAAACCCAGGCGATACAAAGGCGCGCGCCGGTTTTTCATTATTTTTCGTGACATACTTTACAATTTCCTCTTGATCCACAGCCATCGCAAAGGCTTTTCTGATGTTTTCATTTTGAAACGGCTCCATGTTGACATTAAATCGATAGAAATAGAGACCCGCCTGGTCAACAATATTGACGTTATCCTGATCAAGCAGCTGATCACTCAGCTCAGCAGGGACATAAGCGGTATCAAGTTCCCCTGATTGAAACATCTGGTAATCTGTATTTCTGTCACTGACCATCGCCCATTTCACCTTATCAAGTTTCACTGTATCTTTATCCCAATACGTGTCGCTTTTCTCCATTGTGATGCTGTCATCATGCTTCCATTCCGTCAGCTTAAACGGGCCGTTTCCGACAAATGTATCCGCCTCAGCAAACCACTTTGGATTGTCTTTATCGACCTTTTCATTTACCGGAAAATACGCAGGATTGGACACAACGCTCAGAAAATATTTTTGCGGTGCTTCCAGTGTAACTTCAAGGGTTCGATCATCCTTTGCCGTCACCTTCACATCATCTTTTTTCCCTTTCCCGCTGTTATATGCTTCGCCGCCTTCAATAAAATAACCTAGGAATGCCGATGAAGCGCCTTTTTTCGGATCAAGCATCCGCTTCCACGCGTATTCGAAGTCTCCGGCTGTTACAGGATCTCCGTTTGTCCATTTCGCATTTTCCCGAATCGTAAATGTGTAGGTTTTATTATCTTTCGAAACAGACCATTTCTCCGCCATTGCCGGCTCGGGCTCATGATCTTTGCCAAGACGCGTCAGCCCCTCCATGATGTTATTTAACGGCTGCCATGACACATTATTAAAGCCGATCGGCGGATCGAATGAAGTCGGTTCATTTTCATTATTTACATACAGCACCTTTTCTCCGCTGGTTTTTGCCTTATCATGACTGCCTTCTTTTCCGGCCTGTTCATTTGCTGTGCACCCCATCAGCGCAAACGAAAGTCCTAATGCAAGACCCATGCCCCATAGCTTTTTCACTCGTTTCATCCTCTTCCCCCTTTTCATGTTCAATCCTTCGCATCCCCTGACAGCACCGCATGCTCTGCTCGTTGATCCTGCAGCCAGCAGTTGACGGTGTGCGAGTCAGATCTGATCGTCTGGCCCGGGTACACCCTGTCACACACAACCATCCTGTTCGGACAGCGGGCGGCAAACGGGCAGCCCGGCGGAGGCGAAAATAAATCCGGCGGCGTTCCGTCGATTGGGATCAGCTCAGCGCCATCTAAATCCAGCCGCGGAACAGAAGCCAGCAGTCCTTTTGTATAAGGGTGCTGCGGCTGATAAAAAATATCTTTTCTCGTGCCGATTTCCGCGATTTTCCCCGCATACATGACTGCGACTCTGTCAGCTACCTGGGCAACGACCCCTAAATCATGTGTAATCAGAATGACAGACACATTCGTTTTTCTCTGAATCTCTTTAAACAGCTCTAAAATCTGTGCCTGAATGGTTACATCCAGGGCGGTGGTCGGTTCATCCGCAATTAAGATGTCAGGCTCGCAAATCAGCGCCATCGCAATGACAATCCGCTGTCTCATGCCGCCGCTGAATTGGTGGGGATATTGCTTTAGGCGCTCTTCGGGATCTGGAATACCAACCAATGACAGCATGGAAAGCACCTCTTTCCGTGCCGCTTTTTTGCTCATTTTTTTGTGGCGCAATAGCGCTTCCCCCAGCTGGTCGCCGACAGTCAGCGTAGGGTTTAACGCCGTCATCGGGTCTTGAAAAATCATAGAAATGTCGGCTCCCCTGATACCTCTCATTTCTTTGTCAGAGAGACGGCAAAGGTCTTTGTTTTTAAATAGAATGCTGCCGTCTGTCACCTTCGCCGAATAAGGCGGAAGCAGGCCCATGATGCTTTGGGAGGTAACGCTTTTGCCGCAGCCGGATTCGCCGACGATCGCAAAGGTTTCTCCTTGATACAAATCAAAGCTCACCCCTCTGACCGCCTGAACCGTCCCGCCGTAAGTCGTAAAAGACACGTGCAGATTTTGGACTGACAGAACTTTTTCCATACAGCTACCTCCTCAGCTTAGGGTCAAGCGCATCCTGCAATCCGTCCCCCAGCACATTAAACGCGTACATCGTCAGAGATATGAAAAAGGCCGGAAAAAACAGGCGCCACCAATGCCCAGATAAAATCGTAGGCAGGCCGTCATTCGCCATCACGCCCCAACTTGCAAACGGAGCCTGTATGCCGAGGCCGAGAAAGCTTAAAAATGATTCTGCGAATATGGCGGCAGGTACGGTTAATGTCATTTGTACGATGATCGCCCCCATAGTATTCGGCAGCAAATTCTTTCGGATGATGCGAAAGGTTTTCGCGCCAAAGGTTTTCGAGGCGAGTACATATTCATAATTTTTAATCTGAAGCACCTGGCCTCTTACAATTCTCGCCATGCCGACCCACCCGGTCACAGTCAGCGCCACAATAATAGTGCCCAGTCCCGGTCCCATGAGCACCATCAGCAAAATGACAACAAGCAGGTACGGCAGGCCGTACAGCACTTCGATAATCCGCATCATAATGCTGTCAATCCTGCCGCCTTTATAGCCGGCAACGCCTCCGTAAATGACACCGATCAAAAAATCAATCAGTGCTGCCATCACGCCGACAAACAACGAGATTCTCGCGCCATACCATGTTCGGGTAAACACATCCCGGCCGAGTTCATCGGTGCCGAACCAATGATCGGCTGAGGGCGGAAGATTTTGTTCTGTCAGCGATTGGCGTACGACACTATGGGGCGATAAAAAGGGCCCGATAACTGCCATGACAAAAAGAAATAAAAGAATAAAGAGTCCGGCCATCGCTAATTTATTTTTTTTCAGCCTCCTCCAGGCATCCTGCGTGTATGATAAACTCGGCCACTTGACCGAATCGGCTTCCCGATTTTTTTCCTGATTCGAGACAAACCACTCATCAGGCACCTGATTGTGCTGTTCTGGCTGGCGTTCATCCGTTTGTACAGGGAGATTCACACGCTTCACCCTTTCTTATGCAGTTTAATGCGCGGGTCTAAGAGACCGTAGGCCAAATCGACCAAAAACAGCATGATAATCAGAATGACGCTGTAAAAAACGGTCGTTCCCATAATCACGGGATAGTCCCGCTGATTAATGCTTTCAACAAAATATTTTCCCATTCCCGGAATGGCAAAGATTTTTTCAATGACAAAGCTTCCTGTTAAGATGCTGGCGACGAGTGTGCCCAGGACGGTAATGACGGGCATGAGTGCATTTCTGAGTGCGTGTTTTACGATAATTTTGAACGGAGAAAGCCCTTTTGCTTTTGCTGTGCGGATATAATCCTGTGTCAGAACTTCAACCATGCTCGAGCGTGTCAGCCTGGCAATGATCGCCATTGGCCCTACAGCAAGCGCTGCGGTCGGAAGCACCATATGAATCGGGCTCGTCCATGTCGCAGCGGGAAATAGTTTGAGATTGACAGCAAATTGCTGAATGAGCAATGTTGCCAGAATAAAATTCGGGATGGAGATGCCGAGTACTGCAAGACTCATCGCAGCGTAGTCCAAAAAGCCATTGCGGCGGAGTGCAGCGATTACGCCCAGCACCAGCCCAGAAATCACAGCAATGACAATCGCTGTCATCCCAAGCTCAAAGGAAACGGGAAATCCGCGTTCCAGCATATCATTTACACTGTCCGACGGTTTTTTAATTGAAGGTCCGAAATCGAATGTAATGATGGATTTTAAGTAGAAAATGTATTGGAAAATGAGAGGATCGTCTAAGTGATAGTAGGCTTCAAGATTTTTTTGAACGGCTTCATTTGTGCCTCTCTCCTCGTTAAAAGGAGATCCGGGAATGACCTTCATGAGAACAAAAGTCAGGGTGGTAATCACCAAAATCGTAGCTGCCATTGCCCAAAAACGCTTTATCATGTATCGCGCCAAAGCCTAAAACACCCCTTTAGCAGAATGATGTCCGCATCGCAAGCTCAGTCATGACAAGCATCGCCTGATAGGCTTCAAGCATGTCCTTCGCCTGAAATTGAACGGTTGTAGTTCCCGTCTTGATTTCCGTTCCCGGCATCAGATTCGCCCATTCTGCTTGGCCATAATTGGCGAATTCAATGCTCAGAACTGGCCTGTCAGGCGGGGTGAGCGGCTTGACTTTGTCCTTGTTTTGCAGGGCAAACGCGGTTTTTTCTGTCAACAGCCGTCCGGCTTTCGCAGGGGACAAGCACTTCACTGCGGATCTTGAAATGGTTTGTTTGACTGCGGCTGTCGTCACGTTCGGGATAAGCTCTTCCGCTTCCTTCGCCGCCCGGTCATCCCCGGCTACCATTAATACCGGGACATCATAATAACCGGCAACGTATGCATTTAATCCAAGCTCACCGACAGGCCGATCGTTTATGTAAAAATGACGGACGCCGAAAATCATGCTGTGTGACATGACACCGGGAGTCGAGGCTCTCGCATGATAACCGAGAAACAAAGCGCCTGTAAACGTATCATCCAGTCCCTCCACCATTGAAAATGGTTTGACGTCACCAGAAATCAAGTCTGCTTCAGGGTGAAGCTTTTCAACCATCAGATTATTCATCTTCGAATGGCTGTCATTGACCAGCACCTCGGTACACCCGCTGTTAAACGCTTCAGCAATACAGTAGTTTGCTTCTTCAGTCATGATAAGCCGTCCGCGTTCATAATTCCGCTTGCCGGAATCCACAAAGGTATCGTCCGGAAGACCCGAAATACCTTCCATATCTACTGACATGTACAATTTCATAACGCTCCTCCTTTTTTACTAAATTATGAATATTCTAACAAATTATATTAAAAAAAGAGGAAAAATGCAATATAACTGGGGAAAATCTCAACCACTCAGTGATAAAAAAAGAATCCTCTTTCAAGGATTCATATCTGTTTACCAACCTGTTCTGTAAGCAGTTCATATTTTTTCAGGGTTCTTTCAAACACCTCATCAAAAACGTCCGGCACAGAGGCGCGTATCACCTCAGCTCCCTCTCCCGTTATTCCGCCTTTGGTTGCGACACGTTCCAGCGTCTCCTCGAAAGACATATTTTTTTCGATCAGCATCTTGCCAGTTCCGTATAGCGAATGAATCAGAAAATCAAAGGCTTCTTCTTTGGACAGACTGCTGTTTCTGACGGCAGACAGTGCCAGTTCTTCGAAGATTGCAGCTATGAATCCCGGTGCCGAGCTCGTTAAATTGCTGGCCGCATCAACATTCGATTCTTTGATTTCTCGTACACGGCTGAAAACCGATAACAATTCATTCAGATGCTCTTTCTTCTCCGCAGCCAGTGCTTCACTGTGAACGACAAGTGAGATGCCAGCTTCTGCTTCGGACGTAATGGCAGGAATAACACGTGAGATACCCGCTTCTGTTTCTGCCTCCAAAAGACGCAGCGGCACACCGGCAGCTATGGATACGATGTGAGTATTTCTGTTCACATACGGGTGCAGACGGCGCATTGTTTCGATGACATGGAGCGGCGGGACGCATATCAAAATCAATTGGCACGTATTTGCCCAATTCTCCAACGGATCAGCCGATACGTTTGGATAATCTGACATGAGTGCCCGCAGCCGCTCCCCCTTCGTTCTCGTCTCAATAAATAGCTCATTCTCTTTTATTTGTTCATGTTTCAACAGCTGTCTGGCGATCATATCCGCCATGCTGCCATATCCAATCAATCCAATCTGTTCCATCGACTCAGTCCTTTCATATACAATATGAAGTGTACCGTTTTCCGCACTTTTTCACAATTTCCCATAATCTTTTCATTTTTATCCCACAGTTTTTGTTTATGATAAACTCAAGTCATAAACCTATCAATATAAATAGACATGTGAAAATAGAGAAACGGAGTGAACATGATGGATAACTATCGTGATGAAAACAGAACGAAAGGTAATGAGAATGAGGTCTTTTTAACGAAAGAGAACGATCAGAGCACCTCCTACTCGGCCCGCAATGTCATTCATGATCAGGAGAAGAAAAAACGAGGATTCGGATGGTTCAGACCGTTGCTTGGCGGAGTGATCGGCGGCAGTCTTGCCCTTGGCATTTACACGTTTACACCGCTTGGCGACCATGATTCTCAGGACACTGCAAAACAATCATCCAGCCAGCAGCAAACGCAATCTGTTACAGCAACAAGCACCTCCTCTGAATCTAAAAAAAGCTCATCAAGCTCAAGCAGCTCATCTGCATTCAAGAGCGAGGACTCTTCTAAAATCTCAGATATGGTAGAAGACCTTTCACCAGCGATTGTCGGCATTACAAATCTTCAGGCACAATCAAACAGCTCTTTGTTCGGCTCTAGTTCTTCTAATTCCAGCGAAGATACAGAAAGCGGTTCAGGGTCAGGTGTCATTTTCAAAAAAGAGAATGGCAAGGCTTATATCATTACAAATAACCATGTCGTAGAAGGGGCATCATCACTGAAGGTATCTTTATATGACGGCACTGAGGTTACTGCAAAGCTGGTAGGCAGTGACTCGTTAACTGATTTAGCCGTCCTCCAAATCAGTGATGACCACGTCACAAAAGTGGCAAACTTCGGTGATTCATCTGATCTCAGAACAGGCGAGACCGTTATTGCGATTGGGGATCCGCTTGGAAAAGATCTGTCCCGCACAGTAACACAAGGAATTGTTAGCGGCGTGGACAGAACGGTTTCAATGTCTACATCAGCCGGCGAAACGAGCATTAACGTCATTCAGACAGACGCAGCAATTAATCCAGGTAACAGCGGCGGTCCTTTGTTAAATACAGACGGCAAAATTGTCGGCATTAACAGTATGAAAATCAGTGAGGATGATGTTGAGGGTATCGGATTTGCCATTCCAAGCAATGACGTAAAACCGATTGCTGAAGAACTGCTTTCTAAAGGACAAATTGAACGTCCATATATCGGTGTCAGCATGCTTGATCTGGAACAAGTGCCGCAAAATTACCAAGAAGGCACACTCGGCCTGTTCGGCAGCCAGCTGAATAAAGGTGTTTACATCCGTGAGGTCGCTTCAGGCTCTCCTGCTGAAAA
The DNA here is from genome assembly GCF_019334685.1 of Bacillus sp. LJBS17. Lineage (NCBI taxonomy): Bacteria > Bacillati > Bacillota > Bacilli > Caryophanales > Bacillaceae > Bacillus > Bacillus sp. LJBS17. Next base: position 1,340,993 of record NZ_CP079759.1, on the reverse strand, counting down.
GGCCGGATTAAAAGCGGAGGATATTATCATCGGCCTAAAAGGTAAAGAAATTGATACAGGCAGTGAATTGCGCAATATCTTATATAAAGACGCAAAGATCGGTGATACCGTTGAAGTGAAAATTCTCCGAAACGGCAAAGAAATGACGAAAAAAATTAAACTGGATCAAAAAGAAGAGAAAACTTCGTAAGACATAATGCCTCAGGCCGCAAAAGCGGTCTGAGGCTTTTTATTAGATAAAAGACCTAATTGTTCTATGAAACTTTCTGACGAGATATCCGTATATCATACAGATTGACATCATTCTCATCAGATGCTAGAAACATCGTTTGCTAGGAGGCATGAACATGAAAACCGTGGGACTGAGTATGATCTGCGCAGGATTGGCTTTTCTTTTGCTGAGCTTTCTTCTATCTGAATCGACGTTGACGTGGGGAATTGTATTGGGTACCAGTATTCTATTAAACATAACTGGTACGGCTCTAATCATGCGTTTCTGAAAAGCCCCCCAATATAACAGCTGACTTGCAGCAAAGCCGATGACGAAATCTTTAAGTTTTGCTGTTTTTATTTCGGCATGACTGAACCGCAGTACAAGCTCACAATCTCTTCTTTACCCAATCTCCATATATCTATCTGCATCTTTTGCTTTAGATCGTGCGCAGTGCATAAAAACCCCCTGTCCGTAACGGACAGGGGGTTTAAGGTTATGACATATGCTGGTCTCTATAGAGTCTTTTATTTTCAATTCCATACGATTTTTGGACGATGTAAAGCGGCCTGTCTTTGGCTTCATCGTAGATTCTGCCGATATATTCGCCGATCACGCCCAAAATCAGAAGGACAATGCCGCTGAACAGGAGCTGGATCACAATAAGTGATGACCAGCCGGTAATCGTGCTGTCTGTGAATAGCTTCAGATACAGCACGATAAACATATACAGAAATCCAGCACCTGACATTAAAATCCCCGCATAGCTTGCCAGCTTCAGCGGTTTATGTGAAAATGTCGTGATGCCGTCCATTGACAGCTTCAGCATTTTCTTGAGCGGGTACTTTGTTTCTCCGGCGAGCCTTTCATCACGTACATACTCGACCGCTGTCTGTTTAAAGCCCACCCAGCTGACTAGCCCTCTGACAAATGGATTTTTTTCTTTTAATCTCTTCATTTCATCACAGACTTTTCTGTCCATGAGACGAAAATCCCCCGTATCAATCGGGATATCAATATCTGTCATACCGCTGAGAAGCCGGTAAAACATAGCCGCGGTTTGTTTTTTGAAAAAGGTTTCCCCTTTTCGTTTAGTCCGCACGGCGTACACGACCTCATAGCCTTCCTTCCACTTTTCAATCATATCTAAAATCAGTTCAGGAGGGTCCTGCAAATCGGCGTCAATGACGACGATTGCATTCCCCTGTGCATAATCCATACCCGCCGTAATGGCGATCTGATGTCCAAAATTCCTTGAAAAATCAATAATTTTCACTCTCGGATCGATCAGGCTGTGCTCTCTTAAAATCTCAATACTGCGGTCTTTGCTGCCATCGTTGACAAAAAGCAGCTCGTAGTTTTCCTTCGTTTGATCCATGACCTCTTTTAAGCGCTGATAGGTTTCATGAATGACAAGCTCTTCATTATACACAGGTACAACAATTGAATATTGAATATGTCTGCTCATGTTTTTGCCTCCTATTCATCAGCATGTAGTTCGTATAATGTTGCTGACTGATTCATTCCGCCAGGTCCGCCCATTTTTCCGTTTTTACCTGAAGCCTTGCTGCTTGATGTATCAGCTGAATCAGTATTTTCTGTTTTTTGATCAGAACTTGATTGCCATTTTTCTGATGCTACTTCTTTTCCATTTTTCTCAACCCATTCAACAATGTCATTGTTTCCGCCTCTTCCCATTCCAGAAGCCAAGAAGTATTTCACTTTTCCTTCTTTTACAAGCTTTTTGAATTGAGTCAGCGTGATCGCCGGGTCAGAACCGCTGAATCCGCCAATAGCCATGACAGCTTTTTTCGTTTTAATGATATATGGTGCCGCTGTGTTCGAATCGGTTGTGGCGAATAGGTATTCAGCTCCGGAGTTATTCTCCTCTAGATATTTGATCAGTTTTTCATTTACAGTCGCATCAGACATTCCCATGCCTTTTCCGCTCATTGATGCGAGCTGAGGGCCTGTTTCAGGCAGTGAGCTGTTGCCTCCGTACAGAAGTGGTGTACTTGCCCAATAAATCGGCATCACCAACAATGCGAGGAGAGCTGCAAGTGAAATATAATAACTGAACGGTTTTTGGCGCTGTTTAAACAGCAGCAAAGCAATCGCTGACAACACGCCGATAACACCTACACCGATGCTCCAGCCTGCACCGATTTGATCGTTGTAGTTTCTGAGAATAAACAATTCAAATCCAGTTGTCGCAATAATTGCTCCTGGCAAAAGCCATGCTTTCCAGCCTGTCTGATTGCGATACAGATGAACAAGGGCGACCCATCCCGCACCGACAAGAGCAGCAATCGGAGGCGCCAGCATAATGAGATAATAATGGTGGAAAAATTCTGCGACACTGAAGAATCCGGCAATCGGTACAAGCCACGCAACCCAGAACACCGTTTCCTTCTGCTCTATAGATAATCTTCTTCTTTCTCTCGCGCCTGCGATCAGTAAGCCTGCGATTCCAAATATCGCAAATGGCAGAAGCCAGCTGATTTGATCAGATAACTCTGTTTGGAAAAGCCGCAGTGGACCAGGTGTTCCCGTTCCAAACATCCCTGAACCTGATTGCATTTTCGAACCGGTTCCTGTACCGCCTTTCCCTCCGTCTCCGCCAGGTCCGCCTTGGCCGCCATCTCCGCCGCTTGGAGGGCCTCCTTGACCGCCGCTTGGCATTTCTCCTCCGCTTGGCATTTGGCCATTGGATGGAGGTGCCGTCATATTGCCATTTGAGGATTTACCATCATTTGATGAGCTGCTGCTTGATGACTGATTAGGCGGTGCTTGAGTGTTATCAGAAGAAGACATTTCTTTTGAAGCGTCTTTGTTTGGCGCACCCTGGACGCCGCCTGAATTTTGGCCTGTCAGCCGCTGGATTCCGTTATAGCCGAAAGCCAATTCCAAAACAGAGTTGGTTTGGCTGCTTCCGATATAAGGCCGCTTGCTTGCAGGGATATTGTCGACAATGAGCGGCCACGATAACGAAACGGCTGCTAATACGGCTAACGCACTTACCAGCGAAATGATTTTTTTCTTCACCGCGGCATTTGCCGCAATCAAATAGAACAATAGGAAGGCCGGTAAAATCATGTAAGCCTGCAGCATTTTTGTATTAAAACCTACTCCAACAACGAAAAATGCTGCTAACAGCCAGATCAGCTTTCCTTTTCTGATCGCTTTAAAGAGAAGCCATGTAGCAAGCAATAAGAAAAATACCAGTAATGCATCAACATTGTTTGTACGTGCTACAGCTACAGCAATCGGTGTACATGCCATGATGAAAGAGGCAATTCTTGCTGCTGTCTTACCGAATGTCGGTTTTATTAACAGATACATTAAAAGGACAGAACCTACACCAGCAAGTGCCTGAGGCAGGATGACGCTCCAGCCGTGCATACCGAATATAAGTGCGCTGATGGTTTGTATCTGGAACGTAATAGGCGGTTTATCAACCGTTATAAACCCCGCCGCGTCGAATGAGGCATAGAAAAAATTATGAAAGCTTTGCATCATACTTGTGACTGCAGCGGTGTAATAAGGATTCACCGTATCATCATTCCAGATGTTATAGATATTTAAGAATGCAGATGCGAGCAAAATGAGGATGAGGAAAATATCCAGCTCGCGTTTTTTCTTTTCCACGTGTTTTTCACTCCTTTTTGTCTAACTTGGGAATAGTGTAACAAGCAAATATGAATAAACTATTAATAAACAAAGACAATATTTTTGCCGAGGTCATTCCATACCAATCACCCATATTTGCAAAGGGTTTTAAGCCATTTCTCCCAATCAGCATCTGATATTTCCTCCCTAATAAGGCATGCTGTTTAGGTCAAAATTAATTATGGTAATAAAAAAAGCCCTCCGGCGGCGCCGGAAGGCAAATGAATCACAATTTATTGGATCGGTTTCAATTTCGCTTCAATTTCTGCTCTTCGATGCTCTAGATATGGCGGAAGAGCAATCGTTTGGCCAAGCTCGTCAAGATTTTCATCTACCATAAAGCCCGGTCCGTCCGTTGATAACTCGAACAAAATGCCGTTCGGTTCTCTGAAATACAGCGCCTTGAAATAGTAGCGCTCCACAATGCCGGAATTGCTAAAGCCTTCGCGGCTGATGATCCGGTGCCACCCGGCAAGTTCTTCTTCATCTCTTACCCGAAATGCGACATGGTGAACACTCCCTTTGCCTTGACGCTCGCGCGGAAGATCGTTTCTTTCTATTAAATGGATTTCCGTTGCAGCACCGCCTTCTCCTGATTCCAGAATAACGGCGGTTCCTTGCCCTTCGACTGGTTCACGGCTGATTTCTGTAAATCCAAGAATATTCGTCAATACGTGTAAGGTTGGTTCAGCATATGGCACAGTCAGTTCAATCGGCCCTAACCCGCGAAACGAAAATTCTTCCGGAATGCCGCTCTGTTTAACAGGCAGGCCATATCCTTTTCCTTCCTCATCAGCAGTCAGCACAAGTCGCTGCCCTTCATGATCTTGAAATGCCAATATGTCACGTCCAGCTCTTTTGGATATACCGCTGTGCGTTACTTGCTGCTCTTCAAAACGTTCTTTCCAGTAATGCAGGGCTTCTGTGCTTGGAACGCGCAATCCAATAGAAGAAATACTGTTTGTTCCCGCATGAAACGGTGCAATGCGGGGAATCTCGAAAAACGTCAGCTCAGTTCCCGGGTTTGCCACTTCATCTCCGTAGAACAGATGGTACATTGTCGGTTCATCCTGATTGACGGATTTTTTCACGAGCTTTAATCCTAATACTTTCTTATAGAAATCCAAGTTTTTTTGTGCGTCGGCCGTTAATGCCGATACGTGGTGAATGCCGTTAACTTTCATATGCTGTCCCTCCAGGTTATTTTATCTCGATTTCGAGATATCATATCATAATTGTATATTTATTGTTCTAATAACAAAGTATTTTATTCGCATGAGAAAGTCAACATATCAGCTTCACCGAAGGTTCGTTCATTTTCTGAATTCTCATCTCCCCTCTGTACCGGCTAAAATCCAAAACATAAAACACGAACTTTACAAATTAAAATCATGAAGTTTATTCGTTTATAGATCGTTAAAACAGGTGTTTCCACAGTTTTATCTGCTGTACACAAAGCAAATTTCGAAAATCAGAAAATTTATTTTATTTCACTTTTCTAAAATAGGGTTTACAATATGAAAAAATAGATTCTTCAACATGAAGCTTCAACATCATAGGAGGTTAAGGACATGCATACTGAAGACAACGGTTTGAAAAAAGAGATAGGCCTCTTGTTTGCCCTTACTCTTGTCATCGGAACCATTATCGGTTCTGGTGTTTTTATGAAGCCCGGCGCTGTGCTTGCTTATTCAGGTGATTCAAAAACGGCGCTTTTCGCCTGGCTGTTAGGCGGTATTTTAACACTGGCGGGCGGTTTGACAATCGCGGAAATCGGAACGCAGATTCCAAAAACCGGCGGGCTTTATACGTACCTTGAAGAAGTGTACGGCGAGTTTTGGGGATTTTTGTGCGGCTGGGTGCAGATTATCATTTACGGTCCGGCGATTATCGGCGCGCTGGGTTTATATTTTGGATCTTTAATGGCGAATCTTTTCGGCTGGGGATCTGGACTATCAAAAGTCATTGGAATCATAGCAGTTCTCTTTTTATGCGTCATTAATATTATTGGTACAAAATATGGCGGTTTTGTCCAAACGCTGACAACGATCGGAAAACTGATTCCGATTGCCTGCATCATCATCTTTGGCCTTTGGAAAGGCGATCAGCACATCTTCACAGCAGTAAACGAAAGCATTTCCGATATGAACTTCGGGGCGGCTATTTTAGCTACGTTGTTTGCTTATGACGGATGGATTCTCCTTGCCGCTCTCGGCGGAGAAATGAAAAATCCCGAAAAGCTGCTTCCACGCGCTATGACGGGCGGATTATTAATTGTAACGGCGATCTATATTTTCATTAATTTTGCATTGCTTCACATCCTGTCAGCGAACGAAATTGTCACGCTTGGTGAAAATGCGACAAGCACCGCTGCAACCATGCTGTTCGGTTCAATTGGCGGAAAGCTGATCAGTGTAGGGATTATCGTCAGCATCTTTGGGTGCTTAAATGGAAAGGTGCTTTCTTTCCCGCGTGTTTCATTTGCAATGGCGGAACGCAAACAGCTTCCATTTGCTGAAAAACTGTCACATGTACACCCGTCGTTCCGCACACCATGGATTGCGATTTCTTTTCAAATTGCTTTGGCTTTGATTATGATGCTGATCAGCAACCCTGATAAGCTCTCAGAAATCTCCATTTTCATGATCTACATTTTTTATGTGATGGCCTTTTTTGCAGTGTTTATTCTCCGTAAGCGAGCAAAGGGAGAAAAGCGCGCCTACAGTGTTCCGCTTTATCCATTTATGCCAATTCTGGCAATCGCGGGCTCCTTCTTTGTGTTAGGCAGCACACTCATTACAGATACAATGAGCTGCGGATTATCCATCCTCATCGGCCTTGCCGGACTGCCTGTCTATTACGGGATGAAAAAACGAAAAGCAAGCTGATAAAACGGTTCCCTTGTTTAGGGAACCGTTTTTTGGTGAAACAGAAGATAAAAGTTGACAGGAAAAACACAACTTTTGATATACTTTTTACGTTAAGCAGAAAGTTTTTGCAAACTTGGGTCGTTTTTTTAAAGCGAAGTAGGTCAAAATAAGGAGACACGATTTATCAAAAAAGTCAAGATACGTTTTTTTCGACTTTACCTGTTTTTTTTCGACAAAAGGCTATATAATAATTTGATGTGTGCATTGTTCATTCAAACTATGGAGGGTTTTTAATGATAAGAAGAAAAAAAGATAAGTTCTCACTCCTTTTAACAGAAATTGCAAAGAACATAGACGAAACTGCAGAATATTTTGTGAATTTTAAGGTCACTAACCAAACGACTCTTAAAGAATTTGCAGATACGTTAAAGGAATATGAAACAAAAGGTGACAATCATGTTCATGTCATGATTAAAGAGCTTAACAAAGCGTTCATCACTCCTATTGAGCGCGAAGATATCCTTCAGCTGACAAACAGCTTGGATGATGTGCTTGACGGAATCGAACATTTCTCTGCCATGATGGAGATTTTCTCAATTACTTCATCAGACGAGCATATTGATAAATTCAGCGGATATATCAGAGAATGCGCGAAAGAGATTTTGATTACGATCGAGCTGCTGGCAGAAAATCGCTTAAAGGATATTCAGCCTCACGCAATCAAAATTAAAGAGTATGAGCACAGTTGTGACAACTTGCACAGAAAATCATTAAAGAATCTTTTCGGAAATGAAACAGATCCAATCAAAGTCATTCAATATCGTGAAATATACGAAACGCTTGAAGAAATCGCCGACTCTTGTCAAAGTGTTGCCAATAATCTTGAAACCATCATTATGAAAAACGCGTAACGAGGGGTAAAAATGGATATTCTATTAATATTAACGATACTAATAGTCATTTGTGCTCTGGCGTTTGATTTCATCAACGGGTTTCATGATACGGCAAACGCAATTGCGACTTCGGTATCAACAAAAGCGTTAAAACCACGCCATGCCATTATATTGGCTGCTGTGATGAACTTTGTCGGAGCAATGACGTTTACAGGTGTTGCCAAAACCATTACGAAAGACATCGTAGATCCTTATACGCTGGAAAATGGCTCTGTTGTCATTTTGGCTGCGCTACTCGCTGCAATTGCCTGGAACCTTATCACATGGTACTACGGTATCCCAAGCAGCTCATCCCATGCCATCATCGGCGCTATTGCCGGTGCAGCCATTGCGGCAGCCGGATTTGCAGCGTTAAACTATAAGGGCTTCATTAAAATCATTGAAGCACTGATTCTATCACCAATTATTGCCTTTGTCCTTGGTTTTATTCTTTATAGCATCGTTAAGCTGATTTTCAAAGACAGCAACTTGGCGAAAACGAATAAGCAATTCCGCAGAGTGCAGATTGTAACAGCTGCCCTGCAATCGTATACACACGGAACAAACGATGCGCAAAAAGCAATGGGAATTATCACAATGGCTCTCATCACAGCGAATTTACATACTTCTGCTAATGATATTCCTACCTGGGTGCAATTCGCCTGCGCGACAGCCATGGGTCTCGGAACATCAATCGGCGGCTGGAAAATCATCAAAACCGTTGGCGGAAAGATCATGAAAATCCGCCCGGTAAACGGTGTTTCCGCTGACTTAACCGGAGCAGCCATTATTTTCGGCGCCACATTTATTCATTTGCCGGTCAGTACAACCCACGTCATTTCTTCATCAATTCTTGGCGTCGGTGCGTCACACCGGGTAAAAGGCGTAAACTGGGGTACGGCCAAGCGAATGCTCATTACATGGGTCATCACGCTTCCGATTTCAGCGACACTTGGTGCCATCGCCTACTTTATTTTAAATATGATATTTTAATGTCACACCGCTTCTGTCAAAGGAGCGGTTTTTTTGATGGAACAGGAAAACCATCCGGATCTCTCGAATACAATAAGCAGAACCTATTTCAGATGTGAGGGATTCGAATATGGTTTTATTCTTTCAGATCATGGTCTGGTGCATCGTGGCCGGACTGGGGTTATACGTGTATGCCACGTGGCGTTTCGAAGCGAAGGTCAAAGAAAAAATGTCCGCCATCCGGAAAACTTGGTATTTGCTGTTTGTTCTGGGTGCTATGGTATACTGGACATATGAGCCCACTTCCCTATTTACCCACTGGGAACGGTATCTCATTGTCGCAGTCAGTTTTGCTTTGATTGATGCTTTTATCTTCTTAAGTGCATACGTCAAAAAACTGGCCGGCAGCGAGCTTGAAACAGACACAAGAGAAATTCTTGAAGAAAACAACGAAATGCTCCACATGTATCTCAATCGGCTGAAAACATACCAATACCTATTGAAAAACGAACCGATCCATGTTTATTATGGAAGTATAGATGCTTATGCTGAAGGTATTGATAAGCTGCTGAAAACCTATGCTGATAAAATGAACTTAACGGCCTCTCTTTGCCACTATTCGACACAGGCTGATAAAGACCGGTTAACCGAGCATATGGATGATCCGGCAGATGTACAAACACGGCTCGATCGAAAGGATGTTTATTACGACCAATACGGAAAAGTGGTTCTCATCCCTTTTACCATCGAGACACAGAACTATGTCATCAAGCTGACGTCTGACAGCATTGTCACGGAATTTGATTATTTGCTATTTACGTCATTAACGAGCATATATGATTTGGTGCTGCCAATTGAGGAGGAAGGTGAAGGATAATGGAACGTGCGTTTCAAAACAGATGCGAGCCCAGAGCGGCGAAGCCGTTTAAAATCCTGAAAAAACGTTCAACCACCAGTGTCGCAAGCTATCAAGTCAGCCCGCATACAGCAAGAATCTTCAAAGAAAACGAACGGCTGATTGACGAGTATAAACGAAAAAAAGCATGATCACACTAAAAGGACAAGGGAAAACAGCTCTTGTCCTTATTCCTTTTCTTAAAGGGTTACATATAATAAATACAAACAGAGGATAATGTCAGGTGATACAGTGAAAAAATTGGTGAGACGTGTGAAGTTTGTTGATTACGGAAGGTTTGGGCTTTCCGGGTACTCGCTTCGGGTGAGGGAGCGCAGTGCTGGAATTATTAAAAAGTTGAAGAAGAAAAAATAAATCCCGGAACCAGCTCCGGGATTTTTGTGGTCTGTGATCAGCTTAATTGCGCTGCGATCTTCGCTTTCGTCGCAGGTCCGTAAATACCGTCGGGAGTCAGGCCGTTAACAGACTGAAAACGCGCGACTGCGTCAGCAGTTTTCGGGCCGTAAATGCCGTCAATTCCGTTGTTGACAGCGCCTTTATCAGGGTAAAAATACAGAGCCGCAAGTGCTCGTTGCACCTGAAAGACGTGTTCTCCTGAGGTATAAGGTGTTGTCAATTGAATGATACCATCAGGGAGCGGATAGAGCTCGGGTTCTTCAGTGGATGATGGAGCACTTACAATTAATACTTGTCCAACGCGAATAAGATTCGGGTCTTCGATATTGTTCCACTCTTGCAGCTGAGCAACCGTAACACCAAATGCTCTCGCTATGGATGTAAGCGTGTCGCCCTGTTTCACGACGTAAGTTTGGCTGCCGCCTCCCCCAATTCCTGCTTTGAACGAATCCCACGTATCTAACAATTTTCGCGGACATTCCTTCCCTGACCAATACTTATGAGGGACGACATTGGCGAGACTGATATTTTGTTCAGCCATTAATGTTTTGATGAGCCACTGGGCATTTGCTGTTGCTTTTGCAAAATCGCCATCGGCATTTTCGCAAATTTCAATTCCAATAGAAGCCCGGTTGCCGCTGCCATTTCCGTCTCCCGCATGCCAGCCGTTTTCATTTAAAGGCAAATGCTGATAAATTTCTGTATCATCAACTGTAAAATGCCAGCTTGTCGTCGTATCAGGATTTTTCAAATAGCGGGCATGCGCTGCAGCATCTGCTCCTACTGCGGTATTCGCTGTATTGTGCACCGTAATGTAGAGCGGCGTCATTGCGTAGCCTGGACGGTTATTTGCGCCAACCGGAATAAAGTCTTGAATAATGTTAACCATTTTCATCTCTCCTTATTTCGTCAGATTATTGTCCCTTAACAAGTCGCGCTGTTTTTTCCCTTTTTCTGTTACATAGTTGTTTTTAAACCAAGCGGCAAGTGTCGTTCCAATTGTAAATGCGATGGAACCGGCTGAATAAAGAGCGTCAGCGAGCTGATTGACCTGCTCCTCCTGAATGTCCAATGGTGATTTGCCGAGCATCAACATGGTCTGGTTGATTAAAGCAATTAAAAGAAGCACCGTCCTGATGACCGTGCCCTTGTCAAACGTGTTCATGAAAATCCCCCTTTAATGCTGCAGCAGGCTGTACATAATGGCGATGGCTCCGCCAATGATGCCTGTAGACACTGCTGTAATGATGGCACCTGTGATGGTGCGTTTAATCCACGTGGTGTTTTCTTCAATTTTGTTTAATTTTTCGTTCAGCGTCATGATTTGCTGGTCTTGACGGTCAGACACGCGTTCTAATGCGGAAACCCTCTGCTCAAGTGCTTTGTGCTCGCCTTTTATGTCTGCTAAGTCCTGCTGAAACACATTCACATCTGCCTCTTGCTGCATCTCTCACTCCTCCTTCACATGCAGATCACCTCCCTTCCGAGGGCCGAGACTGTTATGAAACCGCGGTCCCTTTTACCGAAAGAGTACCGCCGGTGATACTGATAATCTCCATGATAATCTCCTTAAACCCTTTAATATCAAAGGCCCATGCCTCGGCTTTTCCTAATGTACTGGAGGCAGTGGTAGCATCATCAGTTTTCACGCCTCTGATCGGCAGTTTCTGTCCTGACACCGATTTGCCCCAAAATTTGACTTCGCTCATTTCCGCTGTGCCAAATACTTCAACGAGTAAATGCGCGGCACCGTCAACAGGTAAGGCAGTCCCCTCGCCGGCGGACTCTGCATTTTCATGAAAGACAAAGTCAAATGTTTTGCGAGCCTCGACTTTCAGCCGTCCATCGTGTGTTTGATTCTCCGCAAAGTCAATCTGTAAAGGCGTTTTTCCATTGACACGCACATCCATCTCACCCGCACCGACTGATTGGTATAATACAAACTCAGATTGCTGAAGATTCCCGTTCACATAGCGGAAACGGTAATAGCGTTTAGAAAGATATACCCAGTCCGTCGCTGTCAGGACACCTGCTGCGACATTAACTGCTTCTGTCGTTGTCCAAACATTGTTGTTGTCGCTTTCTTCTATAAAGAGCGTACCTTCACGATCTGCATACGCCCAGCCCTTCACTTTCGAAATCAGAACTGCGCCAAGCCTGTCCTGCCCGAGTTGACTATATGCCTCAGTCGCCTTTAAGGAAGCATTTGTTAAAATCTCCGCTACGCCTGACAAATTCGAAACAGGTGTCACAAAATCATTTTTTCCTCCTCGATAGGGCTTTACAGCGCCAGCTTTTCCAGTCCTATCGAGAGGAAATTCATATTGATACTTCACCATCTTCATCCTCCTTTGATCTAAAAACAGGCAAAATAAAAAAGCCTTACTACATGGCTTTACCGGTAATTTCTTTATACTGGTCAGCTGTGATCAGCTTTTTGTTCACACCCTCTGCCAGATCCTCAATTGAACAGTCTTTATATGCTAATGCTTGCTTTACCATATCTGCTGTCGCCCACTCATAATAGAGGGCAAGCACCCAATAATTCATTCAGAGTAATCTCCTTTCAAAGAAAGTAGTGAAAGCTTAATACCTGCCAGCTCGCTTCCCAAAGTTTTGTTCAGCTCTTCAAGCTGCTTGCGTGCCAACTTTTCCTGCGACAACTCCTGAGCGAGAAGCTCTACCTGATCGGGCGGCTCATACGGCGGGTTTTTTTGCAGCTCCTCCCACCAGATTTCGAGTTCTTTTTGGGTTGGGATGGGGGCGCGCAGGTTCCACTCGGCTATATAAGACCCTTCCCCGTCATTCTGAACGATAAAATCTCTTGTTGGGTCTGCACTGGGGTATTTAAACATGATTGCTTCTGCGATCATCATTTTGCCTCCTATCTTATACTGTAGGATAGTTAAGTCCGCCAAGTTCTTGGATGTCTATATAGTTGTATAGCTCGTTAAAATCGGATACACCTCTTCTATCATCACCGCTATAATTGCAATAACAATAGATCTCTATATAGTCACCTTTGTTCATAGGAACAGTTACATTACCATTTAATCCAAGGTACATTTCATTTTGCTTATCAACAAAGTCCCCTCTCTTATGGTCAATTGGTTTATACAATGATCCATTGAGATAGAGTTTCAGATGAAAATTGATGTAAGCCGGTGTATTTATCATATACAGCCCAACTCCCACTAAAAACATTCCATCATTAGGAGCAACGAATCTACTATTATTTGTGTCAAAAGCATTATGACTATCTTTTATTTTGCGTTTAAACTGAATTTTTGTATGGTTAGCTTTATTTAAATATTGTATGCTGTTGGCCCGAATATTGGCATGTGCAAATCCAGAAATTTTATGCCAAGCTGTCCAGCCTGACCCACTCCACCAGTGCCGTATCCATGTACCAGTATTATCAAAATAACTACTTGATTCATTTCCAGTACCATAAAAATATTGAGTGAATCTATAATCATGATATTTCTCATTTTTGACGATTCCATAACCTAGTGGATAACCAGTTGTATTACCTTGCCCAATATCCATTAAAGTTAACCCCGGAGGATATTCATTCCCTCCAGTTCTTGCGTCTTGAATTGCACTAGACCCTGTAAGTACAGTTAACTTTTGATTTGTATAATTTGTGTCAACATAGTTTTTTGCATCAGCTAGCGCTTTATCTGCTATGGTTTGAGCACTTGCCTCAGTCTCGATCTTATTCCAGCCTTTAAACACGCCGTCTGTATGGATTGTTGCTGTCCAAAAGGCTCCGTCATAACTTCTAGAGGCCAAAATTGTTTTTCGCCCGCCACTCCCTGTTTCGATTACATCATAGTTATACCATGATCCATCTCCTGAAACAGGGTTGTTTGTTATGACATTCCCTAATGCATAATAAAAGCCAGATGGCAGCGTTAATAAGTCAGTCCCATCTGGGATTTTAGTCCGGCAGCCTTGAGTATCAGTTAATTTATATAGTTGTGCATTATTCCATTTGTCCTTATCGTATTGTGTTACATGGATATCTGTTCTATTGGCATGTGCATCTATCTTTGACTGCGCCCCCGTTATAGACTCAATTTGATACCAATTGATCGCGCTGTCGTTAGCGTTATAGTAAAACCACCAAGCGTTACCTCTCACATCCACAGCATATCCAATGCCTATTCCTAGCTGACCGACCAATTGCATACCTCGAAGACTTGTGTTTGACGGGTTATCTGTGACCGCGTTTGTTCCATAGAAAGTGACAGTCCCGACATCTTTAAGCGAATCATAAAAAGATCCAGATGACAGGTTAATCTTTTGTGTCCCGTTATCGGCAGTTATTTTAAATAACTGTCCAGAATTCCATTTGTCTTTATCGCTTTTATTTACATGTATTTCAGTTTTTTCTTCATGGCTCCTCACCTTAACTTGAGCGCCTTCTGAAGTTTCTAATTGAACCCAATCAGTCCAGCCGGAATCATTCAGGGTTTTTCGCCATGTACCTCCTTCATAATCCATTGCCAAAGCTTCTCCATAAGATTTGCAGCCAATATACAATCCTCTAGTGGCAAACGGTGGGGTATTGATTCCAGTCTTATCAGTATAAAAGAAAAAGGTTTGATCCAATTCTTCCACAATTTTGTGAAAATCCAGACCATTTTGGATGCTTGCTAGATATTTTCCGTTTTCATCAGTTAGCTTAGTTAATTGTGCGTTGTTCCACTTTGTCCTCTCGCTAGATGAAATGTGTATGGTTTCATCTGAAATATGCTTGTCAAAATCCTTCTTCGACGCCTGCTGCACATTATCCACATTCCCCAGCCCGATTTGCGCCTTTGTTGTGTTGTGGGGGTTGTTCATGTCGTTTTTGTGGTCGGCCAGGTCGGTGTGGGCGTCTTTTATGCCTTTTTCCCAGCGGTTGACGTCATCTTCGTTGATTGGGTCGTCCGGAAGCCAGTCTGTTTTTTCTTCGTATGCCATGTTTACACCACCTCAAAAGTAAATCTGAAATCGAGTGTTCTGTTTTCGCTGACGTCCAGGTCAGTCTTTCTCTCTGTAATGACGTTGCCCAGCTCGTCAAAAATTTGTACCGTTTCGATATGCTTGATGTCTTCCTCACGTTTTGTCAGAACGGTGACGGTCGCACCGTCAATGGCAAGCTCTACTATTTCTGTTTTTTGGCCGTTGAGCAGCACGTGATCGATTCTGCTTTTTAGATCAGCCGCTGTGCGTTCTCTGTATATGGTTGAAATCAAGTTAAAACCACCTCATTGTTGTTAAGAGTGACAGAATAACCGACCTTGAGCTCACTGGCTGTTCGGTATCTGCGGTGATTCAGGATGACTGTATCTTTGATTTGCAGCGTCTCGTTCAATCCGCCTCTGAGAGTATACGCCAAATGAGCAGGCTTCATGTTTTCTATCGCTTCGATCAGCTCATTCATGTGCTGGAGGTCATCAACATTGATATCGACGTTAAATCGGTATTCGCCGGGAAGCAGGCGGACCTGTGCAGACGGGTTTTTCAGGAAACGGTTTACCGCCTGCTCAATGGCCCTGTATGTGATTGGCGGGATGTTCGACATTTTGGAAATGAGCCTCAATCGTCTGATCTCATCAGTGTCACCTGATTCCCGCGGTACGTTTAAAATCTTTTCCCAGCGGCTGAGCCCCCATGTCGCCGTCGGTACGAATAACTGATCCGTCAGATCAAATATGCTGTCATTTTGTTTATCAAACTCAGGCGCTTCCGCTTTCAGCAGCTCAGCCATTTCTTTAAGGCTGGTAAGAAACGGCGGCAGATACGCTGTCATGTCATCTTGTTTGCTCAATGATCTTCACCTGCCCAAGCTTAGGAATTTCCACGTCGCTCAGCACCAGATTTTCAGACGTGCCGTTGATTTGAATATTGGAGTAGTCACTGACTGATGGTGAATTATAGACGATATTGTTAATTTGAGAAAGGCGGATGACGTTATCTTCAAAAGCCATTTTCTTAAAGAGATTTAAAACGCCTTCCTCAATTTCTGACTTCACTTCATCAATTGAGTGATTGATCTCAGGCAGCACTTCGGCAGAAATCTCAACTTCTTTCCAGACCGCGCTCTCCACTGTGACAACGGCTCCGATTGGCGCCTGTCCCTCTCCCTGTCCTGGTTCAGGGTCGATATAATCTTTCACTTTTTGAATTAAAATATGAGAAGCGGGCTCAAGATTCGCATTGGTGACGACAATTTTGACCGTGCCTTCACCGTTCCAAAGCGGGAAGATCTTTGCCTTTCCCACACCGTCCACTTCCTCAGCCCACTCTTTATAATGCATTTTATTGGCACTGACGGCCTCACGCCGAACCCTTGTAAAATACCGTTCTCGCAAGCTGTCATCTCCCTCTTCCTCGCGCCCCGGAATCAGGATTTCTTTGACAATGGCCGTTTCTAAACCGGGAATGGTATCCAATGACAGTAAATTGCGTCCGGTCAGATTGGCGTTTCCCGCTTCACCAGGTGTTTCACAGATGAGCGTCCCGTCTGCCGTATATTGAAAATAAAGATTATCCACGTAAAAGCGGGAGCCGACAGGAATAGTAACTCCAGATGTAAACTCTCCCGCTCTGACCGCCTTTGTCGCGGCTGTCCGTTCAATTCCCGCTTCCGCTGCACGCCTGTCTAAAAATTCGCCTTGTGCGGTATCAGAAAAAACTAGCTCAAGCACAGTATCCAGCCATATATAAGACTTCGCAAGCTCGGCCGCCGCCGGGGCTAACGCATTATAAATGACGCTGCCTTCTCTTGTGTCAATATCTGCGGAAATGCTGTTCAGCATACGCTCCATAATCGCTTCAAAAGTCTGATCTTCAAACATCTTCGCCAATCACCTCCTCAATCTCAAGCGTTCCTTCATCCGTCTCCACCACGAAGGACACATGAAACGCATCGCCTTGTTTTTCAATCTCAAAATCTGTTACAGCAGATATCCGGTCATCATAAACCAGCGCCTCTTCTATCAGCCTCGGAATCTCCATCTTTTTATAGGCATCCGTCGTCTCATGATCTGTCAGCACGTCCTGAAGCTCATTACCGACATTATGGCTATATACGGAATACGCATAGCGTTCTGTCTGTAAGGCGATATACACGAACTGCCTGATCGCTTCAAGCCCTGTAATCAGCTCATTCGTAATTCTTCCGTTTTCAAAATCTATTTTATACGTTTGCGAGGTTTCAATGACTTCGCTCTCATCTTCAAAATCCTCAAACTCCACTTCTGGTGTCAGGGCCATGATGCCCACTCCTTTTACATGCTAAATAAAAACCCCTTCGTACTGAAGCGGTTTTGTCTATACCTTATCTAAAATAAAAAACGATTGCCCGCCAGTCAGAGCCGCGGCCATGACGCGATCCCCCGGTTCGAGTGCATCGTCTCCTCCGGACTGCATCCGTTTTGGGATAATGATGGCGTCTGCCGGTATGATCAGTTTGCTGTTTTCTTTTAATTTGATTTCCACAGGAGAAACCGAAACGACTTCAGCCGGGAGCAGTTCTACCGGAGACTCAGCGTCAATTGCGCCGACTGCCAAATGTTTTATAGCCTCACTTAATCTCATCAGGATACTCCTTCCGGCATCGTATTCTTTTCGACAACATCGATCGTCATCGTATGTTTCGTTCCTTTAAATTCATGCCGGTCCGTATCTACCCAATAGGTTTTCTTGATGCCGGCCTCTGGAATCGAAATATAGACGGGCAAGCCGCTCTGCACTTCCGGGATGCCCACTGCCTGAATATTTTTCAGTTCTTTTTTCACGCCCTTTTTTTCAGCAAGGCGTACATCTGCCCGCTGCTGAAGCTGTGCCTGGTTGATGTCATCCGTGACCGTTTCCGTATATTGAAGCACACCGTATTTATTTAAGCCTGAACTGTCCTTAGCAGAGGCTTTATATGTCTTATTGTCCTTTTGCCGGCGAAGCACCACCCGAGTAGCAGTGTCGTTTATAGAAGTGCTGTATTGGTAGCCTGTGATATTGACGCCCGTTTCAAGCACCCATACCTCTGACGGATCTGGCCAAGCGCGCAGACCGAGCTTTCCTTTTTCCGAATACAGCTGGTAATGTCGTCCTGTCTGGCTTTTCGTCTGTTTCAGCGCTTTTAATATGATGTCATACAATGTCGTATCATTTTTAATGACAAGACTTTTGATCGTATGGCCTGTGTTCGCGATCGAGGTTGTCGGTATCTGGAAGTCACTAGCAATCCTTCTGATGATCTGGTCGGCCCGCTGATTGGAAAACACGTACATATCCTGGTTTTTGACCAGGTACTGCAGCATGTCATAAGCGCTGAAGGCAAGCGTATGCTCGTCCGGGGTTCTTGCAAAAACAATGCCCCGAAAAAGCTCTTTTCCCTTCCATTTAAACAAGACCGTATCTCCTTCTGAGACACTGTAATACGTCTGGTCGCCCTGTTTGGTGACGATGGTCGCTTCAATGGAGCGCGGCGCCTGATAACGATGGCCTTCAAGCGATACGCTTTCAGCAACCAGCTCAAGCCACTCTGTGTCTTTAATGACGAACAGTTCTATCATCATACATCACCTGTTTCATTGCGGTATCTTTAATTTTTGGCCGGGAAAAATCCAGTGGCCCGGCTGCCTGATGTTCCGTTTGCTTCGTTTGATCATTGCTGTTTTATTGGCGTTCCAAATTTTGCGCCATTGAGTGCTGTTCCCGTAAAATCTGCCTGCAATGTCCCATAGCGTGTCTCCCTTTTTCACTGTGTACGTCTTCGGCGCAGCCTTCGACGGACGTTTTGCCTTTGTTTTTTTCTTCTGCTTGATTTTCCGCGGGGAAGCGGTTTTGTATTCTTTTAATACAATATCAAAATCCCGATCTCCTATTTCATTGTCTCCCTCACTATATTTAAGGCTTTCAATACTGCATGTCATATTGATTTTTGTTCCCGTAATTAAAAATTGAACAGGCTTTTTTGCCTTCATCCATTTTTCAATTTTCGCAATGGCATTTTCCGGAGACGGGAGATTTTGATATTCAGCTATCGGCGTATACTTTTTTGGAAAAAAAGAAGAAAATGAAATTTCTTTTGCTCCGGGTTCTTCAATAAAAGTTAGTTCACCCAATCCCGTTATCTTTACTGAGTCATTTTGTACACTATTCGCTATATCAATCGCTTCAGGAAGAACAGGGAATCGCAGCTTTTCTTTCCCCTGTGATATCCAAAATTCATAGATAGACTTAGTCAAAAGCCACGACCCCCTTTGTTCCGGTGTTAATGTCATTTTGTAATTCATCAAGTAATGCCTGCTTGATTTTCGCAACCAGGCCATCAGCATCCTGTCCATTATGGAAATGCTGATCGCCGTTAAACTCAATCTTTATTTCTTTCGTTCCGGCTGTTTGTATCGTTTGCCGTGTACCGGATGTAACTGCTGAAACTTGTCCTGAAGAAAGCTCAGACTGCTGGGATTGAGACGGATCTGTCACTTCCATACCAAGAGCTTGCGCAGCTCTCTGAAGGAGGTAGCGGCCGCGGATGCCTCGCTCCTCCGGAATGATCCATTCCCGCTTGTTTCCTTCTCCGACACGTGCAATTTGTTCTTTTGTAATCAGCCCGCCGTTTGCGTAACCGACATACGGTCCGCCATGATTCAGGCTTTTAATACCCGGCACATTGTTGATTGATCCATATCTGCTTTTAATGTAGCCGATCGCAGCAGCTGCGTTGTGAATCGGGTTTTTAATGTTACCCATACCCGGTGCTTTATGGTCATTAAAGGTGCTTGGGATCGTCTGCATCAGCCCTTGTGATGGATGCCCCGCTTTTGCGTTGCTGTCCCACAAGTTAATTGCATTCGGATTGCCTCCGGATTCATGCTGCGCAATCGTCATGAGTCCCGGTAGCCAGCTCATCGGTGTCTTGGTGGCCATGAGAGCAGCCATAATCCATTGTTTTACGTTCCCGCCCATGGCTCCCATTCCGGAATAGGCAGCCGCCAGTGATCCGGCTTGTTTTTCAGCAAATTTCTTTACATCTACTGAGCCAAGGCCTTTGACAACACCAATTGAAGCAAAACGCCCCAAGCTCATCATGACACGGGAAGGTGAATGAATATCTAGCTCCTCACGGAAAGCCTGCTCCACTCTCTTGGCCATATCCTTTGCTGCTTGTTTTACTTCACTGGATTTAGAATTCATGCCTGTCACAAAGTTTCCGATCAAACCGGAGCCCCAGCTGTTCGATGTGTCTTTTGAACGCAGGAACGGTTTGTCAACATGTGTACTCACATACTGTGCAGTCCCTGTTTGGGTTGAGTTTTGTCCTTGCGCAAAGCCTTTGACCGTTCCTGTGCCCCATGAAGACGATTTGTTCACAGTGGCTTGATACGGCGTTTTAACTTTTGATTGCAAAAAGCCGTCCGTTCCGGTTGCTGTACCGTTTTGGCCCTTGGCATACCCGCTTACCATTTGTTTACCGTAATTTGGTGAAGCAGAAATCATTTGTGTAAATGGCGTATTGATGTTTTTCTTTTTCCAGTCTTCCATTTTGACCGGCTGATCGCTGATGCCTTTACCAAAGCCTTCTGAAAATTGCTGTCCGAGTGTGGACGCTTGGCCTGTAAGATTTGCAGTGTTCATTGCTGGGGAGGCTGAGCCTGATAGAGGACTGACAGCTGCTCCTCCTGAAACAGATGCTGGACTTCCGCCAGAAGACGAAGCTGCTCCCATGTCGTCTACAACTTGCATACCCAGCTTAGACGCCGCTTGTGAAAGAAGCATCTTCCCCCGGCCTCGGTTGTTATCAACCGGGATAACGAATTCCTTGCCGGCTTCACCGATCCACGAGATGGTTGGTTTGGTGATGTAGCCGCCTGTGGCATTTTTATCCGGATCCTTACCTTTATTCGGATCACCGCCGCCGGTTACAAAATTAATTACTTTACTAGCTACGCCGCCAGCTTTATCCCAGATTTGCTTCACCCAGCCGAACGCTTTAGAAAAAGCATCTGAAATCGCTTCTCCCACCTTTGTAAGAGGTTCTTGAATATTCTTTTTAAACCAGCCGCTCAGGCCTTTCCAAATGTTCTTAACGGTGTCTATCGCTTTTTTGAAAGCATCTGAGATTCCCTTGCCCACATCTGAGACTGTATTTTTGACCGGGTTCCAAACTGTATCCATGAACCATCCCGATACCGTACTGAAAACACTCTTAATCTTATTCCAAGCACCGGTCATTTTATCCCAGATTGTAGTTGCCGCTCCTATTACAGCAGATTTGACTGGCCCCCACACATTACTCATAAACCATGAAGCAACTGTACTGAACACATTTTTAATCGTCGTCCATGCATTTACGATTTTAGACCATATTGCTGTTGCTACACCCACAACTGCTGATGAAACCGGCGTCCAGACATTGTCCATAAACCATGTTGCCACCGTGCTGAATATCGTTTGAATCGTTGTCCATGCATTTACGATGTTGGACCATATGCTTGTTGCTACACCCACAACTGCAGTTGATACTGGCGTCCAGACATTGTCCATAAACCATGTTGATACAGTTCCCCAAGTATCCTGAATGGCTGACCAGGCATTTTGCGCACCCTCTGTAATGCTGTTCCATGTATCTTCTAGAGCGCCAGCATCAATTGCCTTGCCTAAACTTTCACCGCCGAAAGTACCGGCAATTCCTCCTACAACACCGCCAATAGCGGTCCCGACTCCCGGCACAACGCTTCCAATAGCCGCTCCTGCAGCGGCTCCTGCTAAACCTCCGCCGGCTGAACCTACTTTTTCACCAGCATTATCCTTATTGATACCGGCTAAGTCAGTAAGGGACAGTATTTCGCCTAATCCTGGTATTCCTTTTGCCGCTCCTTTTAAGCCCTTCAGTCCGCCTTTTAAGCCTTTTGATTCACCCAATGTTTTCAGAAGGCCTGAAAAACCTTTGCCTGATGCTCCTTTAGCAGATTTAGGTGTATTCACAGGATTTGTTTTATTCCCTTTTGTTGATGAACCGTTTCTATTTTTGACTTTTTTGCTTTTGCCTGTACTGATTCCGGCACAGCAGCAACCACAAGCCCCGCCCCATTTGCCGCCTGACTTTTTCGATTTTGAACCTGAAGATTTTTGGTTCATAGAAGGTTTTTTAGTGCGGTTTGAATTGTTAGAAGTTGAGTTCTTTGTATTGGCTTTTGAAGCTTTTTGTTTGCCTTTGCTTCCGCTGGATTTGCCGCCAAGCAACCCGCCAATATCCAGATTCCCCAGCTTCTCAGCAATGCCTTTTATAATTTTTTCAAAAAACTCTCCCACTTTTTCAATAATTTTATCAGGGCTGAATTTCTCGAATTTCTTGGCGATTTTTGAAACAATGTTATCAACAAACTTTTCTGCTTTATTAGCGATTTTATCCGGATTCAGGAAATTAAATTTCTCTGAAATTTTGTCAACAATATTTGTTACAAAGTCTTCCGCTTTAGTAATAATGGCGTCTGGACTGAATTTGCTGGCGACATCATCTACTTTTTTCATAAAGGAATCTGTAAACTTGTCAAGCTCGTTAAAAATGGTTTCCGGGCTGAATTTACTTACGACATCGTCCACTTTTTTCATGAAGGAATCTGTAAACTTGTCAAGCTCATTAAAGATTGTTTCCGGGCTGAATTTACTTACGATATCATCCACTTTTTTCATGAAGGAATCTGTAAACTTATCAAGCTGCTTAAAAATCGCTTCTGGACTGAATTTGCTTGCGATATCATCCACTTTTTTCATAAAGGAATCTGTAAACTTGTCAAGCTGCTTAAAAATCGTTTCTGGACTGAATTTACTTGCGATTGCATCCACTTTACTCATAAACGATGTTGTGAATTTATCCAGCTGTGACAGAATCGTTTCTGGACTGAACTTCGTTGCAATTGCGTCCACTTTATTCATGAACGATGTTGTGAATTTATCCAGCTGCGACAAAATCGTTTCTGGACTGAATTTCGTCGCAATTCCGTCCACTTTACTCATGAACGATGTTGTAAACTTATCCAACTGTGCCAGAATCGTTTCTGGACTGAACTTCGTTGCAATTGCGTCCACTTTATTCATGAACGATGTTGTGAATTTATCCAGCTGCGACAAAATCGTTTCTGGACTGAATTTCGTCGCAATTCCGTCCACTTTACTCATGAACGATGTTGTGAATTTATCCAGCTGCGACAAAATCGTTTCTGGACTGAATTTCGTCGCAATTCCGTCCACTTTACTCATGAACGATGTTGTGAATTTATCCAGCTGCGACAAAATCGTTTCTGGACTGAATTTCGTCGCAATTCCGTCCACTTTACTCATGAACGAAGTTGTAAACTTATCCAGCTGCGACAAAATCGTTTCTGGACTGAATTTCGTCGCAATTCCGTCCACTTTACTCATGAACGAAGTTGTAAACTTATCCAACTGTGCCAGAATCGTTTCTGGACTGAACTTCGTTGCAATTGCGTCCACTTTACTCATGAACGATGTTGTGAATTTATCCAGCTCTGTTAAGATTGTTTCCGGGCTGAATTTTGTGGCGATCTCATCCACCTTATTCATGAACGATGTTGTAAACTTATCCAGTTCTGTTAAGATTGTTTCCGGGCTGAACTTTGTAGCGATTTCATCCACCTTTTCCATGAATGAAGCAGCAAATTTGTCCAGTGCTGTCAAAATCGTTTCTGGATCAAACATGCTCGCAATATCTCCTGTATTTCCTCCTGCTGAAGGCGCTCCTTTCTCGGAGGGACCTGAGCTTCCCATGCTGTCAATTCTTTTCTGCAATGAATCCAGCTTATTTGACACCTTGTCATTAATAGCGAGCTCAAGTTTGTTGTCTTTTCCTGTTAAGGCATCAATACCAGCAGAAATACGACCGACTGTTTTCATGACGTGATCAATCACGCGTATCGTAACAGAGTAACCATTTTTAAGTGCAGTTTCCATATAGCGCTGTATTTTTTGCACAGCCGGCAACACTTGATCTTCTGCACTCAGCATAATCGTAAAGCCTTTAAAACCTGCCACGAGCTCTCTTAATCGTTCAAACTTTTCGGTTGCTTGGTCACTAGCATCTATTTTAATAGATACAGATGACGGCAATCCCTGCAATTGAACATTAACCTGCTGAATGATACTGCTGGCTTTATCCTCAGTTGAAATGGAGATCATTTGGGCGCCAAGCTTTTTCTTTAATGATTTTTGTATGCGATCAATTGTCCTTAATACAGTTTTGCTTTCTTTTCGTACATCAATAGCGCTTTTTCGCTGCACCATTTTTCTATATTTTTCAAGTGCTCTAAACCCATTCTGGATCTTTCTTAACTTTTTACTTACACGGTCTTCCATTTCAAACCTTGCTGTCAGCTTTGCCAATTACGATGCCCCTCCTTTCTTTGCTTGTTTTTCAAGGAGATCGAGCTTATATCCGATCAGTCCATACAACAGCGCTTTATAGTTTCTGGGCGCTTCGTAGAGCGCCAATAAATCTGATGGGGAATAGTGAAGCTCGTGCATCGCATAGTAGAGATACACGGCTTCTTTATGCCCATCCTTGATTAGTTTTTTGCTTCGTCTTCCAGATCCTCTAATTCATCTTCAAATCCATTAATCTCAATCGCTTTGTTTAACCAGTTCGCATACTCGCCTCCAACTGAGAGCACGCGTTTCGCAACTTCTACCGGGTCAGCCGTTTTGTAAGCTTCTCGAAGCTCTTTTGAACGGAAGTCCGGATAAACGGTTGATTCAACTGCGATTCGGGCATAAAAGCGTTGGCTGTCTAAATCTTTTACACGGCCTCTGCCTTTGACATTTTTATACGTTGTTGTTTCTTTCTCCAATTCATCAATGCGCTCCGTCGTGATCGCTTTAAAAATAAATGGCACGATGTTCCCTTTTTTATCAACAAAACGCTTTGAGATCGGCACTTTGATTTCCTCAGCTTCAATTGTTTTTCCCGGCATAAAAAAGGAAAGATCATATACGTTTTCGTTCTTCTCGCTCATGTAAAAAACTCCCTTGTCTATTGTTTGGTTTCATCTTTTAAAAACAGACCTTTCTGAGAAAGGTCTGCGTATGGGCTTGATTCAGCTTTGATTAAAACGTGTCAGATAGCTTTTCAGGGACGTCGAAGTCTTCGAATGTAAATGGAACTTCTTCCTCTAACGCTTCTGAATCGACATCAAGGCTTGCGATTTTCGCAGAGTCAAAGTTGACGTCGTACAGTGTGACTCGCTCTGTGCCCCGGCCGGAGGATTGATCATCCAGCACAGCTTGGAGCGTGAAGTAAGGGTCGCTGCCTTTTTTGACATAGTCCATCATCAATAGCACGAATTTTGATGTAACTTTATAGAACGTTGCGGTCCCTGTTCCATTTGCCCCTGTTGTCTTATGGCCTGTCATGCGGCGGCCCATAATGTTGACTTCAGATTTGTTTTTCTCAACGTTTGCTTCGAATGTTTTGATGTGCGCCATTTCCTCACCATCGAGAAATAAGCGGCCTTCTTTTCCTGAGATTGTGTTTTGTGCTTTTAATGCCATATTAGTTTACCTCCACATTAAAGTAGAATTTTTCTGCTGCGTCGACAGGCTGAACAGCCAGGTCAATCAAGAAGCCGTCACGATCTTCATTCATTGAAATTGTGATATCTTCATCGGAATCAAAGCCAGTGATGCCGCCTGCATCCTGAAGCGTTGTCATGTATTGCGTGATCATCGTTTTTACATACTGCAGTCCGTCTTCAGATGCCGGGATATCGCTTCCGCTGCCTTTTCTTGATTTAATTAAGGCTTTCAGCTCGCGTGTTAAATCATTATTCACAGCATCCAGGACACGAACGATTTTGTTCTTCGCAAATTTCTTGTTTTTCTCAGCTGTGAACGTCACGAGTGAGTTAATGTCCTTTTCTACGCTGACGGATTTATCACGGGCGTCGAATGTGAATAAAAATTCACCTTTGCCCAGACGTTCAACAATCGTATCGTGGTCGAGGCGGTGTAACACATCAACTGCGCCTTCGTACTCTACAAATGTAAGTGATTGGTTAAAGGTTGCTCCTGCACTCGCTCCAGCTACCCAAGCTGTTGCTTTGTCGGGTGTAACTTCCGTGCCATCTTCAAGCAGCACACCCTCGGTTACGTTGATGATGCCTTCATAATCACCGGCATAATTGGCTGTGACGCCTTGCACTTTTTGTCCTTGGCCGTCGCGCAGGCGTTTAATGAAAGCAGCAAACGTCGCCTTCAACTGGTCACCTTCTGCAACAGGCAGCGCAATCACATCAAAGCTCTCCGTTTCAGCCGCGGCTAAGAAATCTGTATAGTCGGAGTTGACAGGGTCTTTATCCGTACCGCCGGATAAACGGATGCCCGCGGATGCATTCAGCGTCTCAGCTGCAGTGTCTCCTTCTGATCCAGTGAGAGGAATCGTTGAAGAAAGATCGCCTGTTCCGGTAAAAGTGACATAGCCGTTAGCTGTTAATTCTTCAGCCTTTTTGACAGTCTGTTTATCAACCTCTGATTCGTCCATATATGTTGTCACATCGAAAGAATCAGCATCCAGCACATTTTGATTGATGCGGATGATAATGTCATTTCCTTTTGTTCCGCCATATACTGCAGTTGCTTTGACGCCTTCAGCAATATCAGCAGACGCTCGGACGCCTTCGGTTAGTCGGTACATCAATACCGTTTTCGCATTTTTCTTCGCTTCACGCAGCAGCAATAAAGACGGGTCATCAATGCTGAGGCCCACTTTTTTGTTTAGGTCTTCAACACTGGAAATGGAGACGAACGTTTTCGCTTCGCCCCAGCTTGATGCGACCGGAAGTGCGACTGTTCCCCGTTCACTGAGTGATACCCGCTCCTGCGCCGTCGTTTTAAAGTTAAAATAAATGCCTGCACGTTCTTTTTCTTTGCCTGTTGTAAATGTTCCGCCATTCATGATGACATGACCTCCTTGGTTAGAAATGTTTGAATCAATTGACTGGCTTCTGATTTCGTCATACGTGTTTGATCCACGCCAAATAAAGCCCCCTGAAGAATATCCGGCTTAACGCCGAACAGCTCCTTCGCGTGCTTAATCAAATCCGCTGTATCAAAAAGAGCTTCCCGGCTCTTTGTATGTACAGCCTTCTTCTGTTGTTTGTTCTTTGCCACCGCTTATTTCACCCCGCTGTTCATGTCGATATCCTGTAAGACAGGCTGTTCTGTTTTGTGATAATAATATCGGCTGCTCCACCTGATCACCATGGCCGCCTCGCCCCTGTCTCCTACCCTTGTCTCGATTTGGGAGATGCGAACCATATCCCCCGTCTTCTCGCCGGATTCACTCAGCAGCGGAATCATATTTCTCGCTTCTCTGATGGCATCCGCGAGCCTGTCCGCTTCATCCAGCGCCTGAACGGAGTCCAGATGAAACAGTTTTACATTGAGACTGTAGGTTTTTTTAAATGTGGAGACCGTATCTGTTTCCTCGAAAACAGATGGTGGCGGGACGTATAACGACGGCACCTGAAAGTGATCAGGAAGCTCGCGTTCATAAATGGGAACAGACCACCGGCTGTACAAAAACGCCATGATCGATCCTGTTTCACTGTTCATCCTGCTCCTCCTTTACAGCTTCTTCAGCCACTGGCGCAGTTTGCTTTCCAGCGATTTTTCAAACAGCTGTTCATATAAAAGCAGTGCATGATCCCAGTAGCTCGTGCCCGGTATCCATTTTCTCTTGAGCGCCATTCCCGTTGAAGCCGCTGGATCATAAATAAACCGTGAGCCTTGAAAACGCCCCGGCACCCATCTCACATCTTGTTTTGACGTCCAATGGCCGTCATTAAGAAATGAGGCGTAATCAAGCTGTGTCCCCACCTCAAGCGAAAGCCCGCCGCTTTGCACAATCCAGAGATTGTCCTCTGCGCCTTTCTCAAAGGAACTGAGCAGTTTTTCTGTATCAATCGTTTGTGTGCTGATGAGTTCAGATTGGACGATGTCCAGAAAATCTTGCCCGCACTCCTCAAGCCACCGGGACGCCTGTATGGAAAAACCGCCTGAAGCCGCTTCTTTTAATGCCGTGTTCAGCTGTTTCAATCCCGCTATTTTCATAGGCTTTCATCCCTGACTGCGACGACCTCCCAATGATGATGTCTGATCCTTTTCGGCAGCTTTAGTATATATTTATGATTCTCCCAAATGATTTTATCGTTCACGCGGATATCCGCTGACAACGGAAAATGGACGAGAAAGCTGTGATATACAGTTTGATCCGGCTCCTCCTGAACCAGCTGCTGTGTTTTTTCGGTAAAATAACAAGGGACATCTTGTTCATCGGGTGTATCGGGATATGAAATCACCGGCTGCAGCCTGTCTGCCGGAATCCCAAATCGGCCTGCAGACGGCGCTTGGGCTGCTTCATGATAAATGTCGCAACGGTGAATGAGCATCTGCTTGTAGCTCATAAAGATCTCACCTTCAGTCTGGAGGATTCAGGGACGTAGCCCGGCTTGATAAACTCTTCGAGCAAATGATACACCTCAGGCCGCTGAATCCCGCCTTCTCCGGAAACCGTGTAGGAATAATCCCCCATTTTCTCAGACTGATAGCTTGATGAGGCAGATTCATCGCTGTTGACAAGCGCAAAATACTGGGCAAGCTTTACTAAAGCGAGCTTCACCTTACCGGGCAGCGGATCATACAAGCTGTCTTCAAAGCGGTGGCCCGTGATGAGAGCCGCTTCTGCTTCCGCCTCGATGATATCCTGCGCCAGCAGCTCTTCCGGCCTGTTTTTCACCCGATCATAGACCGAATAGGAGGCTACGTCAGTCGGTTCAATGAGCATGAGCTGACCACCTCGTTTCTATTATTCTTTTACGTTAATTAATTTCGCGCAGGCATCCTCTTCCTCGAACTTGCTGTCCAGCTTGGCCGTTAAGACAATAATGAATTTACGGGAGCGGATGTCTTTGTCGACTTCAATTCGGATATTGCGGGAGAAGCCGAGAATGATATTTTTCGGATGTGTGAGAATGATATCAGAAGCGTCATATTGCGCGTCTCCCTCACCGACTGTGTACGGCTGAATATTGGATACTCCTTTGACCGGTACGCCGAATGCTGTTGACAAGCCGCCCTGAACAGCCTGGTCCCCAAGGTTTGTCTGGCGGTCTGCCACGCGGTCCTTCCATTCAACTTCTAAGCCGTGAGACGTATAGAATCTGAATTCCTGAGGGATGCGCAAATATTTTGGCGGAACTGCCTTTAAGCCTTTCTTGAATGTCGCTCTGGACAGTTCTTCACCGTTCATGTCAACGATATGGGAAACCGCCTGTTTACGGATGCCGTCCAGCTGTGCCAGATACGGATCAGCTGATGCTGTATCACCGTTAACGATCAGCTCTTCAATATCAACTGCTGCGCGCTCTGCTAAAATTTGCATGATTGTCTGCTGCAGGCCGTCTTTTTCAATATTGTTTTCAAGTGTGTCATACGTAATGTTAATTTCCGCAATGACTTCCTTCGTGTTCAGCTGAACAGTGCTTGTCGTTGGAACTGTCAGCTCGTCGTTTGACAGTGCTTTTCCTTCTTGCGCAGCCCGCAGAATACGCTGGCCGAAGCCGATTTTCTCAAATTTTTGCGAGTCATTTTCCATTTGAATCACGCGGGATTCACTGAAAATGGTCGGCGTGTTTTGCACCATGCGGATAAAAGCCGATGCTTGCGCAGGGTTCATAAGCCCGCCGCTTTTTAAAGCAGAAAGCGACATTTCCGCTTTCCGAATGATCTCTTGATTTCTCAATTGATTTCCTCCTCCTTGACTGGTTTTACAGCAGTCCGCTCCAGATTGATTTTTTGACTTGCTCTGTATTGCCGCCCGTATCGTCCGCTGTCTGCTTAGAGGCGCCTCGCGCTTTTTCCAAAGCCTCGATGCGTTCGATCAGCGGGGCAAGCATGTCTTCAACGAGCTTTTTCAGACGCTCGTCATCACCCGTCTGCTCCGGCTTTTCCTCCGTGTCTGTGTTTTTTTCAATCCGCTCAAGCCGTTTGAGCAGAGGGTAAAGCGCATGCTCGAATGATTCTTTCATGTCTTCTTTTCTCATTTCTTCAGTCTCCTTCCCTGTTTTGTCAGCAAGCATTTGCTTGAATACACTAAAGAACCCTGCTTTTTCGACCGGTTCTTCTTCATACACATCTGCAGTGCCAGCCATGCTGTAGCCGGTGATAATTCCAGCCTTAATCTGTTCCCACACCTCGTCAGACGCTCTTGTCACGAGTACCCATGAGCCCTTTGTAATCCGCTTTGACCCGATCATAAAATCATCGGGCGCCACATAGGACTCGACCACGACGCCGGTTCCGCCCTCAAAGCTGTGATTGATATCAATCTCCCGTGCCTCCGCGAGAAAACCGTGCGCCGCTTTTTCAATTTCCTCGGCGGTCATAAAATCGCCGTGGGCATCAGGAACATCAGGCTCATACACGATTCCGTACACGAGCTTTTGTTCATCCTGCTCACTTTTTGTAAACAGCCGAACCTTTTTTTCAAATGACGGAGGTTCGGCTGACTTCGTAAAGAAAAATTCTGTCTGGTTAGCCGCCTTGTCCACATAACTGACAAAGCTGATTTTGGCATTTCTTAATTCTCGCGCCACCTGCTTGATTCACCTCCCTTCAGGACGTTTTGATATCTTCGATGCTTTCTTTCAACTCCTGCATGAGCGCAGTCAGGTTTGTCTTTTCCGCATCCTGTCCTGCAGGCCGTTTATAAATGTCCTCCGGCCACTCCTCCAGTGTTTTGCCAAGCACCCGTCCGGCAAGGTCGCGTAAATCATTCGGCGAGACTGCTCCTGCTGTAATAAAAGGACCGAGCACCTTTGCAATCTCAAGCGGATCACGAAAGTCTGGTCCTTTTAATGTCAGCCTGACGTCATGGATATTCAGCTCCGGCAAAAGCAGCGTATTCAGTTTATTCACGAGCGTTTTTCGCTCCGGCTGAAAAACCTGCTCCTCCGTAATTTTTCTAGCAGTATCAGCTGTCGCCCGGTTGTATTCCTGGGCCTCGCCTGTATACAGCGGCGGGAGACGGAACGCGGAACGCAGCTTATTTCTGCTTTTTTCATCGTATTCAAGAAACAAGGCGTCGTTTTGGAGAATTTCAGCCAAGGATTTGATTTCCACGGAAACCGGCGTAATATCCTCGCCTCCGTGGAGATCCTTTTCTTTTGCGATTCCTTCCGCTTCGATCAGGAGAAATTTATGGGCGTTTTCAACACCTTCAAGATCATTCATGTATTCCTGCAGCTCCCGGTAAGAAGCTTCAGACAGCATCCCGTTTTCCACTGTAATCGCAGCGGGGACGTGACGTCCCTGCTTAAAATACATAAAATTGAGCTCTTCTGCTTTTCGGGCCCCGTATAAATTGACAATATTGCCGATCCAGCGGGGTACACCGTATACGCCGCTTCCGATTTTGAGGTGAATGGCTTCATTTGCTTGATACTTCTCTGCCAATGTGTTTACATATTCACCTGTGCGAATATCCATTTTTCGCGGATCGCCGTATTCTTTAAAAAATACTTTCTTTCCATTGATCATCTGCACATATTTTCGGAAGCGTTTTTGCCTTTTGATCCTTTTCATTTTCCCGTTTTCTTCATATACGAATGAAACCTCTACAGGCTCGCCTGCTCCGCATACACGCATATATTTCACATCTAAATATTCGATGCCGGCAGGTTTTCCCGCCCCGTCGCGAAGCACTTCCATAAATCCGTTGCCTGTTTTTTCTCTGTCTTCGATGGCATAGCCTAAAATCATTTCAGCTGATTCATCAAAGTGAAGACATTTATAAAAGGCTTCGAGTCTGGCCCAGTCTTTTTCCGCTCTTTTCTTTTTTGCCTGATCGACATCACTTGCGTTGACATCAAATGTGTACTCAACATCGAATCCAAAGCCTGTAATATTCACTCTGTACGCATCAATGCATTGCTGAAGAATGGTCGAGTATTCGGCAATGGTTTTGAGCTCGATGATATTGTAGGGCGGAGCGATAATGTCCTCTCCGTACAGCTCAGAAAAGTCATCTTCATAGATTTGCTTTGTCTGAGGAGCCGCGGCATTGGCTTTAAATACAGTTGCTCTGACTGTTTGATTGTGCATGATTTATGACCTCCTCCTTTCTCTGTTCGGCCGGATTCGTTTGTGTGCTGTCTCTTTCATATCAGCAACCTCATAATCATCAATCGCATACCAAATGGCAGAAAGCGTATGCGGGTCAATCGTGAATTCATCCTCAATCAGAGCTCCGTTTTTATCTTTGGCATACGTAAGTGTCTTGAGCTCATAGATGACATTTTCACAGCGATCCGAACAGAAGATTTTTTTGAACCGTTTTACCTTTTTGGTATATTGAAGCCTGGAGCCGGGAAACTTTCTGGCTCCAACCATCCGAAAGCCCTGCTGGCGGAAATATTGAATGCTTTTCGGCTCAGCCGAGTCGGCTTTGATCAATTCCTGTGTCTCAATAAACTCACGCAGCTCCTCAGCCGTCCTGTCATCTGTCATTTTGTTTTGATAATACTCCCAATAAATGTAGAGGTATTTTTTCTCAGGATCTACAGCAAGCCGGACGACGGCATTATAGGATTCCTCGAATCCAAAATCCATGCCTGTACGAAAGATTGGCTTGCTGATGTCTGCGATACATTTTTTCACTTGATCATGCGGGAGTACCTCGAACTGCGGCAGCACCCTGATCCCGTTGACGCCGAATCGTCCTTTGCGGGCAATCCGGTACAGGTCAGGATCATACTCTTTGAGTCCGTCAAGCTGTTTCAGATAGCTTTCCGGGAGAAAAAGATTGTCGTTAGCGGTGGAATGATGGTAATACGTATCTCCCTTCACAATTGTCCGCTTTTCGTAAAGTTCGCTGTCATCCAGCACAAACCGTTTCTTGCGTTCATCCCGAAAAAAATGCCTATACGTCCAATTGGAGGTGCCGACGGGATTGGTGGTACAGATCATATGAAGCTTCAGCTCAGGATGGCGAAGACGTCCGATTAATTCCTTGAACCCCTCATACTTCACCTCTGAGCACTCTTCAATCCATATTAATGAAATGTTATGAACCGATTTTAATTTTGCCGGATTGTCCATTCCTTTGAACATGATCCGGCTGCCATTGTGAAATCGCAGCTGCAGCGGGGAAGAAAGAGATGCCACAGCCTTTGTGAGACCGAGCTCTTCGATCACCTCTTGAAACAAGGCGAAGGTCGAATCCCGATGGGTATCGAACACCTCCCGGATCACAAGGGCCGTCCGTTTTTCCTTCAGCAGCTTTAGCACGATTTTCAATGCAGTATGATAGCTTTTGGAGGAGCCGTAGCCGCCGACGAGAAATTGGTACGTCTGCTCCCAATTGAACACGTAATCTTCGAAATGAGGATTGATTTCTTTTACAATCATGACTTGCCCTCTTTTCGTTTGATCATAATTTCAATCGGCTCCTGGCTGTCATCTGTTTTCTCCGCTTTTTGTTTGGCAAGCTTCAATTTCTCATTTTCAATTTTTTGTTTAAATTGATCTGGAAACAAATCAAAATATAAGGACAGCTTCTCAAGCGCCTTCATTTTATCTGCAAGCTTGATGGCAATGCCTTCTTTGCCAAGCTTTGCTTCCGTTACAATGGTGCCGTCAACGAGCCCCGAGTCTTTGACATCGACAAAGCTGATTTCCTTCATAATCGGGTTATCATCTTCATCAAACAGCGGACCCGATTTCCCGACAGCCTGGACCTCTTTTTTTCCAAAGGTCACATAGTCCGTAATATCCGCAAACGCGATCTTGATATAAACCTGCAGCACATCCATCGCTTCAATAAACATCTCATTGACCATTTCTTTTTTTATGCGTCTGATTTCAGCAGCGACCTTTTCGTTTTTTAAGAGCCGGCTGCCCGTCACATGAGCGCTGTCCGGAGAATAGCCCGCTTTGATTGCTGACTGTGTGGCATTGAAGTTTTTGACGTAATACAGGCAAAACAGCCGCTGGCGTTCATTTAATTCATCGTTGTCTATAGGGCTCTGTTTTTGTTCGTTTTTGGATGCAGAAAACAGCGCCTCTTTCCATTTGTCTTGTTTTTTCCAGATGCCGATTGTTTTCGCGGAAACACCGATTGTGTCCGCAATCGCCCGATTTGTGATCTTTCCTTGATGTTGTTGATAGATTGCTAATGCTTGTTCGCGCTGTTGTGTTTTCATGCTACGGCATCACCGCCACCTCCAGCATGGTTGTTTATTCATAAAAGCGGCTGATCATGCCAGCCGCTTATGTGTCATGCTCTATTCACTTATAGGTGGCAAACGTATGACAAGCTTTCAGGCAAGTGATCGATTCATTTCTTCCTGCTGTCTTTGCATCTTTAAACTCGCCCGTTTAATCGTCGTTTGCACTGTCGATTTTTTTACGCCGAGAAGATCGGCGATCCGTTCATAAGAAAAACATTCTACCTTATGCAGCAAAAACATTTCCTTTTCTCTGTCTGTTAACAGGGCTAATGCTTCTCGAATTCTCTCTCTGTCTTCTTCTGATACCTGTCCGTCCGGCTCAAACATCATAGCGCTGGAAAATGATTCGATGATTCTCGGGTCTTTGATCATCAGCCGCTGGTAGGCATCACGCCGGTCAATCGCCCGTCTGATGCCGGGCTGCCTTCCTTTTTCAAGCCATTCTGTTACATATTCAAGATCAGTAATCATATTTCTGATGATTTTTTTATCCTTCAGCTCTTCAGCTGAGAGCACGGATTCATCTGCCTCAGCGAGCGGTTTATATTGTATTCTTGTTTGTTTGAGCGTGCGTTTATATTCAAATAGTAAGTCTTGCATTCTATGATCCTCCTTATTTTTGGCAAATAAAAAACGGACACCAATCAACGCACAAATGCTGTGCAGTTGATCAGTGTCCGCAGGCTTTCCGTCTTGGACGTATTCTGTTTTCGCTTTAATTTAATTTGTAGCCGATTTCAAATTCCACACGGGCAAGATCGCCCTTTCTTGTTTCGACGAGCGTTTTTCCATGCTCGGGCGCTTCTGTGATCCATGCTTCTTGCTTGATGCCATCCACAATAATGACACGGATTTTCCCGTCCTCCAGCTGGCTCTTAAGCGTGACGGAATCAATATGCTGCAGTTTTTTAGGATGAATCATGTTTTATTTCCTCCCCTTTTCGGTGCAGCGCTTGCTTCAGCTTTTTCTAATAACTGAATGATGCGCTCCTTTGAATGAACAGAATTTCCCTTCAGAAAATCAAGAGCTGCTTTAGACGCTTCCAGCAATTCAGGCGCAGCGGCCATCAAAGCGGCATTGCTTTTTTGCGAATAAGAGCTGAGGTCAAATACAGCGGCAATCAGCCGTCCGTTTGAATATGGGAATCTTTCTTTTTCTTCTTCACTGTAAGCTGAATAAATATAGATCGGTTTCGTATCCCCGCACGGGACAGCACGCCACGGCGCAGGGCTTTTCTCTGCCTGTTTTGTCTTTGCCAACACTTTCACTTCCCGTCGTCCTTATACCATTGTTCAATGTTTTTTTCTGTTCGCTTTGCCCGAAACAGCAAAGCGATTAGTGCAGTCAGCTGTTTAATCATAGATATTCAGCCTCGCTTTTCCCGCTGTCAGCATTTGCTCCAGCTTTTGAATGACAGGCGTTAAGTCAGTGCCGGACCGGCAGTTCGGACATGGATGAAAAACGACTCCAATACCGGTATGTTCCACAATGACTTTCTTTGTTTGACAAAGCTTACACATTATCTGACGCCCTCCAATCTATGGTTAAGCTCGTAGGCTGCTCCTTTGATAATCACTAAATAGTCACTGCACATCTCATAGATTCTCGTGCCGAGCGCTTCATCGACCCGTACAAGTGCTTCAATTGTCAGCTCGCTAGAAAGCAAAATCGGTTTATGATTTAAGTAGCGATAATTGAGTACCGAATACATTTGCTCTAATTGCCAATCTGTAGCGCGGGGTTTGCCGTTAACCGGTTTAAACAGGTCATCTATGAACAGCACATCCGCCTGCTTCATCCGGTTCAGCTTCGCTTCTAATAGGGCAAAATCATTTTTCAGATCAGTAAAGCCTTCCACGAACGGAAAATAAATGACAGGCACATAGCATGTTCTCATTAATTCGTTGGCAGCGGCAGTCAAAAGGTGTGTTTTCCCTGATCCGGGCTGTCCTAAAAGGGCAATGCTGTTTTTTCGGCAATCCTTGATTTGTTCATAATCGGCAACATACTCTTTTGTACACTCAAATGCGTCTTTTATGGCCTGCGGCTTTCCCTCCGTGCGGAATTCCTTGAAGCCGAGCTGTCTGAAAGCGTGGGTAATCTCACTTGCACCCAGCAGCCGCTTCACTTTCCGTTCTGCCATGCAGCTGCACATCGTCCAGACTTCCAGGCCATTCTGCCTGACGAGATAACCTCCCTGATCCTTGCAGCGCAGGCAATCATACCTGCTTGCGTCTGATTCGGCCGGTTTGTCCGCCAGTAATGGACGTCTCCCTCTTCTCAGCTCGTCCAAAATCTGTTCGATTGTTCGTTTTGTCATGTTTTTTCATCCTCTCATGCTGAATTGCGGCATTCTTTTTGGCTTGCTGCGCGAAAAATCTGTCTTCAATGAATTTCGAGCAGTAGCGAAAAGCCTTGATTGTTTCAGAAGCGGCGGTCCGCCGGTTTTCAAAAGCCTGAAAGCATTCTTCAAGCCATTTGATTGTTTGCGTGACAGGAACGCCGATGGCAACAATGCGGGCGATGGCTTGATAATCTCTTGAGGAAGGATACACGGTGCGTCCTTCTTGAGCCGACCGTAATTGTGTAAACCGCTTCGCAATGTGATCCACTGCATCATCAGCAGCAGTATATTTGTTTGTTTTATCTATATCTGTACGGTCGTTTGTGTCCGGTGTCTGCGGCGAAAATGGCCGTTCTTTTAGACTCCCGTGTACAGTATTGTCCGATCTGAAGCTGAATTTTTTGGAATGCTTGACCGAAATCATCAGTCCGTATGGCGCACGGACGGCCTTTATGTAATCATGGTTTTCGAGAAGCTCCAGCCATCTTCTGACGGTTTTTTCACTTACGCCGAAGACTGCCGCCATTTCTCTCGCTTTTAACGGCTTATGGCCGAGTACGATGCCCCAGCTTACGCCGTCTTTTTCGATTTCTTTTGTTGTTGAGCTGATAAACCAGAGAAACAGCCATAGCGCCGGGCCAATTTTGTCATAATGTTCTGAATTCAATAACCCTGAATACGTCAGAAAAGGATAGCTTTTATCGTTTTTCATTGTACGCCGCTTCTCCCTTTAACATCATGTATGCTTGAAACTGCTCTTGCGTTTCAAAGTGGAACACCGGAAGGCCGCATGCCGTAAACGAAATGGTGCCGCCGGATTGTCCGAGATGGCGCTGATCTATGGGATTTTCACTAAAAACAATTTGGATTGGATACATGTGATCACTCTCCTGGTTTGTTTTCGATACATTTCGTATCAACTGTTACCAAGTATAAACGATACGAACTGTATCATCAAGTTATTTTTGATACTTTTTTTATCATAACTTTATTTTGATACATATTGTATCTATAATCATAAGTAACGTAGGGAGTTTAAAAAAGAGAGGTCATAGTATGATAGGCGGCAGATTGAAGAGTCTCAGAGGGAAAAGGACACAGGAAGAAATCGCATCACACATCGGTGTGTCACGGGCACGATATTCCCACTATGAAAATGGGCGAAGCGAACCTGATTACGACACACTCCAAAAGCTGGCTGATTACTTTCAAGTAACGACTGATTACTTATTAACGGGAAAAGACAAAAAATCCGATGACGATATGTTCTCAGATCCGGACCTGCAGCTTGCATACCGCGATATGCAGGATTTTTCCCCAGAAAGCAAACAGCAGGCCATCGAATTTATCAACTATTTAAAAGAAAAAGAGAAAAACCGCAAACCGAAAAATAAATAAATCGTTCTCTGTTCTCTAAAACATATAAAAAGTAGACCGATATAAAGAAAAAAGTGTTTATTTTTTAAAGAAAAGGGAAAGATTTCTACACTACTTTCCAGTCCTATACGGGCTTTTCTTTCTCGCTAAAAACAGAACAAATGTTCGAAAGGGAGTATTCAATTGGGCGATTACTTATCACATCTGGAAGAATACGTTAAAAATTTATACGGCCGGCTGGGCATCACATCCCCTCATCACATTGACATGCTGAAAATCGCAAAGGATCTGGATATTTGGGTGCATTTTGAGGATATGGGGAGCATGATGGTGAAATACGACGGCATGTACAGTATCGTATTGAACCAAAAAAAGTCACGGGAAGAGCAATGGGAGGATTTTGGCCATGAGCTGTGCCACGTGTTAAAGCATGCAGGCAATCATTTTCAGATGAACAAGCTCTTCAGAGAGCTTCAAGAATTCCAGGCAAATCAATTTATGTACCACTTCTGTGTGCCAACCTTTATGCTGTTGCAGATGGAACTGCCGCAATGGAGAAGCCAGGCACTCGCCACAATTGCGGCGGTATTCCGGGTAACAAAGGAATTTGCTGATAAAAGGCTTGACATGTTTGAACGGCGTAAAGCAGGTATTCAATTTCAGAAGCGGCTCGCTTATTTATTATCTCACAAGCGGCCACATGCGTACGAGGAAGGCGATCAGCAGCACTTGCAGGTGGCTGAGGAAAAAGCGTTATATCATATTGGCAAAAACATCTGATCAAATACGGGCTAAGGATATATTCCTCAGCCCAGAAGAGAACCTAACATTTCGACATTGGGGGAACTGTATTATGCAGCCACATGGGCGCCGGTTTAAGATGAGGCGCAGATGCGAACGCAATCGGAGCCGGGATATACCTGAATTCACCCCGGCCGTCAAAGGCTTCCCCATGTGCCCATCTTCCTTGCGAGCTTTCATCCCCCCTGGAAAAGTTAAACAAATCATAGGAGACTTCTTGCTTTTCGAGCTCACGCGGGAACGTCGTCGGGACGACAATATCCCGTTCTCTTTCCTCCAGCTCTTTAATGGCCGCGTACCACATATTTTGATGATAGGTATCCCTTGCAATCAAAAATGACAGCATATCTCTTACCCCTGGATCATCGGTCATGGCATAAAGCCGTGTCACCTGAAGGCGTCCTTGGGCCTCCGCATTTAAGTTAGCGCGAAAATCGGCCAGCAGGTTTCCGCTTGAGATAATGTATTTTGCATTCCACGGATAGCCCTCACTATCTGATGCCATCGCCCCCAATCCGGACACAATCGCGTGCTGAGGATTCATCCCTGACATGACTGCTGCGATAGCTGGATTGCTTTTATAAGCATCCTCCTGTACATCCGCGGGTGCATTGTCCAGAAGCCTGGAAATCATCGTTGCCAGCATTTCTACGTGCCCGATCTCTTCGGTCCCCACATCATATAACAAATCTTTATACTTAGCATCCGCCCTGCAGTTAAACCCTTGAAACAAATACTGCATCATGACGCTAATTTCACCGAATTGGCCGCCGAGCACCTCTTGAAGTTTTTTCGCATAAACCGGATCGGGATGAGCTGGCTTTGCTTGATATTGAAGCTCTTTTATATGATAAAACATGAATCATTCCTCCCTACACTTTCGCACAATCCCAGCGTATGAAGGAATAGGCTGACAGTGCAGGTCCCGTTTCGTTTTATGTATAAAAGCCAAGCTTGACAGCTTCCACATATCGATCAAACAAATCGTTTTGTATGTAGCTTTTATCACGGCACCCAAAATTGCAGAACAGCGCGTTTCTTTGTGCCGTGCTCACCTCCAATTGCAGCCCCATTTCTCTTTTCGTCCGATTGACAATATTGTTTGGGTGTACACCTGCCAGGCGGTCTTTCTCATTAGTGAGCTCGGCGCTAAAACCCGCTTCATTCAGACGCTCACAAATGAGCTTGGCTTTTTTACGATCCGCCCCGCCGACCAATGTATGCGGGATTTTCGGATCATAATACCCGTGAAACGCTAATGCGTAATGGTGGTCATTCACTTTTTCTAAAGCCAGCGGCTCATCAAAACGAATGCTGGTGAGATGCAAGGAACGGTTGTTTCGCGGCTTTAGACCCTCAAACAAATAGATGGAACATCGATCCGAAAATGCCCGTACCAATTCACTGACCCCAGGCTCAATTCTGCCGCCGTGGGGACCGAGGACGATAAATTCACTTCCGTTTTTTTCCTCATAAATAATCCGGTATTCCGACTCAGAAGCAGAAAGGGCTGCAAAGCTGTCATACCTATCTGTCATTTTGAACGCCCCCTTTACCAGTCAGCACAAGTTTACTCTACTCATCCATGAATGAAAACCTTTTTTATAGTATGATTTGATAGAATACGCAGAGGAGGTATATGATGGGGTTTATTGATGGATTACTCGGCAATGCGTCAACACTGTCAACGGCTGCTGTAAAAGAAGAGCTTGCTCATATTTTACTTGAGGGTGAGAAGGTTGAAGCCGCGTTTAAGCTGGTTCGCGATTTGATTGTCTTCACTGACAAGCGGCTTATTCTTGTGGACAAGCAGGGAATCACAGGCAAGAAAACGGAGTTTCAATCGATTCCGTACAAAAGCATTTCCAGATTCAGCGTGGAAACGGCCGGCCGCTTTGACCTCGATTCAGAGCTGAAAATTTGGATTTCCGGCGCAGAACTTCCTGCCGTCTCAAAGCAGTTTAAAAAAGATGAGAGCATTTATGATATTCAAAAGGTGCTTGCCGCAGTTTGTATGTAAGATAAAAAGACGGAAGCTTCACAGCTTCCGTCTTTTTATTTACAGCTTTTCCTCCATCTTCGCTTTCGTTTTCGGACCGTAAATCCCATCAGCCGTTAAACCGCTGACAGACTGAAAACGTTTCACTGCATTTGCTGTTTTCGGGCCATAAACGCCGTCAACGCCGTGATTTTTCGCTCCTTTATCAGGATAAAAATAAAGAGCGGCTAAAGCGGTCTGCACCTGCTTTACTTTTGTCCCTTTCGTCAGCGGGCTTGTCACTTTGATCACGCCGGATGGGAGCGGATATGAGGATGCGGCATGGCTTTTAGAAGCAGATGCCGTCTGAGGCAGTTTGATCACTTGTCCGACTTTAATGTAATTCGGGTCAGTAATATGATTGATGCTTTGCAGCGTTTTCACACTGACTCCGTGTGATGCGGCAATCCCTGACAATGTGTCGCCTTTTTTCACATGATATACAGACGCTGAAGAAGAGACTGCAGCTTTTTTAGCTGATAAGCCCCCGTTTAATTCCTTTTCAATTGCCGCCTTCACTTGATCCCAGCGCCCCTCTGATAAAATGCGGTGCGGGCAATACTTTCCGTTCCAGTCCTGGTGCTTTCTCACACGATCGATGCCCCAGCCGCGCTCCTTCAAAAGCTGTGCAACAAATGAAATCGCCAAGGCTTCAGCTGCCTCATACTTCGGGCCTCCCGATTTGCTGTAGCAAATCTCAACACCGATTGATTTGCGGTTTCCCGGACCGTTTGTGCCGTCACCAGTGTGCCAAGCGTTTCGGTTAAGCGGCAGACCTTGAATCACCTCTTGATCATCGACCGCAAAATGAAAGCTTGTCGAGCTTGTGTTCCCGATCATATAGCTGATTTCATTGGCCGCTGATGCATCGTTTGCCGTGTTGTGAATGGTAATGTATTCAGCGGACATTGCATTAGGACACTTCAACGCGTATTTCGCCTCAGAAACCAAATTTTTCTTTACTGGAATGCTCACCTATCATCTCTCCTTTTCTTTTTTCATAAATAGGTGGCATTCGTAGGACGAAAAGCTCATATC
Source organism: Bacillus sp. LJBS17 (assembly GCF_019334685.1). Lineage (NCBI taxonomy): Bacteria > Bacillati > Bacillota > Bacilli > Caryophanales > Bacillaceae > Bacillus > Bacillus sp. LJBS17. The sequence continues at coordinate 1,299,126 of NZ_CP079759.1, read as the reverse complement.
ATCTATCACCGTAATATGGATAAATGTGTTAAAATGAAGTTCACGGAGGGTCTGAATATGTATACATATTTGATGCTGACAATGAGAACGGAGAAATTTAATCAGGAGCATGTGGCTGGGCACTATGAATTTCTGGATCGTTTACAAGCAGAAAAACGTTTAAAAATGTTTGGGCCATTTAGCGACGCCACAGGCGGAGCGTATGTCATCGAAGCAGATTCACTGGAAGAGGCAGCGGAAATCGGCCATGCGGATCCGCTGGTGGCAAGTGGATCTTCTGAGCTGACGATAAAAGAATGGAAGCTGAAGAAATAAAAAAGACCCCTAAGGGTCTTTTTTTATGCATCATGTTTGATTGCGTGCCGCAATATGAAATGTTTTCCCTTCTGTGTTTGCTGTTTCACCTGCATGAACCATCACCTGAGTAAAGCTGAACCCGACCGCAACGAGCAACAAACCTGACATCCATTTAGATTTCATATAAACAATCTCCTCTCTGGATTTGTTTTTGTGCGTGCACCATTTTCTCATAAAATGAAAGTGCTTTTTCGGGCTGTCCGTTTTCTATATAGAATTGGGCAGCATCATGCGCCAGCTCTTCAATATAAGGATACAGCATATGTTCTTCAAGAAATTGAAAGGTGTGTGAGACCGATTCTGTGTCAATGTTTTTTCCGTATAACGCATGTAAAAATTGAAAAAGCTCCACAAATAATTCATCACTGTATTGACGGGCGATTTCCAATCCTTCACGATACTTTTTTTGCGCTTCGGCGTCATTTTTTTGTTTATACAGAACTTGTGTTAAAGAGTAGATAGAATGCGGAAGATTATCGAACTTTTCCGACTTGCAAATAGAAACAGATTTCTCAAAGTATTCGGCTGCCTTTTGCAGTTCACCCATTTTCTCATAGCAGTTTCCGAGATTATACAGGGCGGAACTGATCAGGCGGGGATTGCCTTCTTTCTTTGCAAGATCTAAAGCCAGTTCTAAGTGGGGCAATGCTCTTTCTGGATACTGCATATCATCATAATTACCTGCAATAACGAATTCACATTGGATTCTGCGGACGGTGTACGTTTCATACATTTGGTATGTTTCTAATGCCTGAACGGCGTAGCTCATCGAAACATAGGTTTGTTTTAAATTATAAAAAATCTCAGCCATTTTAAAAGCAAACTCGGCTTTCTCAATATCATCCGAGACGAGGGCAAGATTCTTTTCTGCCCGTTTATAGTACATCATGGCACTGACAAACATCTTCTGCTTAAATTCATACATTCCTCGAAAAAAATTAAAGTAATATTCGAGAAGCCCTGTCAGCTTGTACTGATTCCCTTCGATGTCTTCTAATAATTCTGAAAACTCTAGCTGCGACGTGTCCTCTCCAAAAGGCTTAATGTAATCCAGCATGACACGATGCCTGAACTCCATTAAAGAATAATACAGCAGCAAATCTTGGTCTTCTTCCATATCCTCAATTTCTCTTTCTACTTCGAGCTTGACCCGTTCGGCTTCAGCGACGTGGAACTGCCGGATATGAGTATACCATTCATTAATTTTAAGCCCGACATAAGAGGACGGAATCGTCTGCTTCATCCTCAATTAATCCCCCCTTTTGAATTACCCGAGATATGTCATATTTTATCATATTTACAAGAAAAAGAAGAACGCAAAATAACCGCAATTGTCGAATTTCGGCTAACCGCAACAAAAAAGCACGGGTTTTTCAAACACCCGTGCTTTCTTTTAGTGAAAACCGACTTTGTTTCTTTCCATCCAGCTTCCCCGCTGGCTTTTTCTTTGCTCTCCTGTCATGTCTTTCACCATGGTTTCAATATGGTGATTCCCTTCTTGGTGCCATTGAAGGGCTGAAGATACATATAATTCTCCCAGCTGTGCAAAGGAAAAGCCTTCTGTAAGTTTTGCGGCGTTTTTTATTTCTCCTTCACTCAAAAAGATGCCAAAGCCTCTCATTTTCATATATTCCAGCCGCAGCTCTTCATCCGGAAGCCCGATTTCATAGGCACGGTCAAATCGCCCTGCACGATTCATCAAACCTGGATCGATCTCTTCGGGATAGTTTGTCGTACCGATGAGAAATAGCCCCTCTTTTGATGTCGCGCCGTCCAGCGTATTGAGAAAAAAGGACCGCACATCTTCCGGCATCGAATCTATATCCTCGATGACCAGAACTGCAGGAGCGAGGCGTCTCGCTGCCTGAAAGACTTCTTCTATTGTCTCGCTCGACGTAAATTCAGTAATTTGCCAATAAGCAACAGGTGCATCGATACTGCCTGCGATCGACTTCACTAACGTCGTCTTTCCGTTTCCAGGAGGTCCATATAACAGAATGCCGCGCTTGTAAGGGATGTCATATGTTTGATAAAACGATTTATCACTATGAAAAAACTGATCAATTGATCTGTATATCTCCTTTTTCAATAGCGGATTCATGATGACTTGACTCCGCTGAACCTCTCTGACAATGGCTTCCTGCTCTCTTGAAGTCCCTCCATCTCCATCCGTAAACACGGTCACTTTCCGCTTGCTTTTTTCCCAAAGACGCGGTCTGACTCCCTCCAGAAATGCACGCATCCTTTCATCGTTAACCGCAAACAGACAATCAAAACTCATAATGCTCCCATCTTGAAAATATGGAATTCTGGCAAAAGCAACTCCCTTTTCAGGATACGCGTATACACTGTTTCTTATAGACTTATGGACGGTATAATCCGGTTCTTTCTCATCTTCATCGTAAGCAAAGGTTTTCTTTTCAAGCTTTTCAAATATATATGCCACATGCTCAGGCTCCAATGAACCGCTGCGGACATCTTCTACAAGAAGCTCCCAGTATTCCGTATTTGGATCATCACTGGCATAGAGCTCATAGAATACACCGTATTGATCATAAAGCGTTTCTTCAATCCGTGTGATAAGGTAACCGAAAGTGCCGTAGCCCGCCGCAGCTCTTTCATTCTCTTTTTCTTCGTACTGATAAATGAAAGGTATGTTAGTCATGTTTATACTCCATTTCATGTTTTGTGAACGTTATATATACGATTGACATAGCATTTTGTTTCATCCCACAGCATATTACTTGTGAATTCGTAACCATTGATATAGGATTTCATTGCACCATTTATTTTTACATATGGAGGAGATCATAATGAGCCAATCCAATCAAATTGTCAGCCATTTTTTATCCCATCGAAACGTGACCAATGAGCTTGCCGAAAAAATCAGCAAAGACCATTACAGCTACAAACCGGCAGAAACATCAATGTCAGCAGAAGAGCTGGTCAAACACATTCTTACGTCTTTCCACTTGTTCGCAAATGTCATTAAGGAAGGCAATGCCTCACCATTTCAAAACAAGCAGGAAGAAACAGAAACAGATCTCAATGTTCTGGCAAAAACATATACAGAAAAAACGGCCGCTATCCTTGAACAGCTGACTGAAGAGCAGCTGGACAGAGAAATTGATCTGACATCCGCTTTCGGCAGAAAAGTCACAGGCCGCGCGTTACTTCAGCTTGCAATGGAGCATGAAATTCACCATAAAGGCAACCTGTTCGTTTATGTGCGTGAAATGGGCCACACTGAGCTTCCTTTCTATCAGCAGCGCATGTAGCGTAAACAAGAAAAAAGATACCTGTTAAGAGGTATCTTTTTTTTTGCGTCTTTAGTACTTCTCGATTTCGTCCAGACACTCATTATAGGGCAAATGAATAGAGATATTGAGCATACCAAAATTTCAAGCAGCTAACGTGCAAAAATTCAAAAAATTCAATTGATTAACGCGTCCTAATCATATATAATCTGATAAAAATAGTCGGGTTTTCAGGAGGCCTTTATCATGAGTGTAAGCATCATATTGATGGGTTTGTTTGTCGGAGCCTTAGTCGGATTGACGGGAGTGGGTGGAGCGGCCTTATTAACTCCCCTTTTAATTGTGCTTGGAATTAATCCTTCCATCGCGGTCGGTACAGATCTTGTATATAACTCGATCACAAAGCTGTTTGGCGTTGCCTCCCATTGGCGGCAGAAAACGATTAACTTTAAATTGGTAAAATACTTAGCCATCGGCAGTATTCCGAGTGCTTCGCTAGCCATTGGCATCTTGCATTTGTTCCCCGCCTTTCACCAGCATCAGGAAGAAATTATTAAGCACGCTCTAGGATATGTGTTAACGCTGGTTGCCATTTCAATCATCGTTCGTTTGTTTTTGGATAGAAAACTTCGTCCCAACCGCTGGCAGCTGATGCCGCTTGAAAATAAGCGGGCGCTGACGATTCTTATTGGTGTTGTGTTTGGGTTTATCGTCGGCTTAACATCAATCGGTTCTGGCTCATTATTTGCAATTGCCATGATTTACTTATTTAACATGAAAGCGTCACAGATTGTCGGAACCGATATCGCGCATGCATTTCTTCTTGTTACGGCAGCAGGCATTTTGAACGCTAGCTTCGGAAGCGTGGATTACATGCTGGCAGCTAATCTGCTCATTGGTTCAATTCCCGGCGTGCTGATCGGAAGCCATCTTTCGCCTCGATTCTCCCCGCGTCCGCTGCAATTTATTATGGCGTCCATTATTTTAGTCAGCGGTTTAAAATTGATTTAATGAAGAAGGCTATCCGCTTGAAGGATAGCCTTTTCTTATTATAGCGTCACACCCGATTTAAAAATGGCGAGTTCTCTGAAATCATTTTTTTCATGGTTCACAAGCTGGCCGCTTGCCACCTCAACCATATAGTGGATAAACTCACGCAGCACATATTCCTCATGAACATCATCCTCTGCTAAAAGGCCTGCGTTAAAATCAATCCAATGCGGCTTCGCTTCATACAGCTCGGTGTTTGTCGCTACTTTCACCGTCGGGACAAAGGTGCCAAACGGCGTGCCTCTCCCCGTTGTAAAGAGGACAATTTGGCAGCCGGCCGCCGCCAATGCGGAGGAGGCGATCAAATCATTGCCTGGCGCGCTCAAAAGCGTCAGCCCTCTTGTCTTGAGCACTTCCCCGTATTTCAAGACATCCGTGACAGGAGAAATCCCCGCTTTTTGCGTACAGCCCAGCGATTTATCCTCAAGTGTAGAAATGCCGCCTGCTTTGTTGCCCGGTGAAGGATTTTCGTACACCGGCTGATCATGTTTGATAAAATATTGTTTAAAATCATTGATTAATTGGACTATCTTATGAAACACTTCTTCATTGGCAGCCCGCTGCATCAGGATGGTTTCTGCGCCGAACATTTCCGGTACTTCCGTCAGCACCGTGCTCCCTCCCTGTGCAATGAGATAATCTGAAAAACGTCCAAGCAGCGGGTTTGCGGTTATGCCGGAAAAACCGTCCGAACCTCCGCATTTCAGCCCGATCTTCAGTTCAGACAGCGGAATGTCTTCTCTCTTATCTCCTTTGGCCGCTTCATGAATTTCCTTCAGCAAAGCAACGCCTGCCTCCATTTCGTCGGTCACCGACTGGGATTCCAGAAACTTCACCCGCTTCAAGTTCACATCTTGCAGTGCTTCCTTCATTCTTGCCAGCTCATTGTTTTCACAGCCAAGCCCTAACACCAAGACGCCGCCGGCATTTGGATGGCGAATGGCATTCAGCAGGATTTGCTTCGTATTTTCATGATCGTCGCCAAGCTGCGAGCATCCGTATTGATGCTTTAACACCAGTACGTTATCAAATGGAGCGATATCCCCTGTTTCTCTGACAAAACGCTGCAGCATTTTTTCTGCTATTCCATTGACACAGCCGACAGTTGGGACAATCCACAATTCATTCCGTACACCCGCATCTCCGTTTTCTCTTCTAAAACCTTTAAACGTCCGGTTCTCATTAGAATACGGATTTTCATCAAATCTCGGTGTATAGCTGTATGATTGGATATCAGACAGGTTTGTTTTCGTATTATGGACATGAATATGCTCTCCGATCGAGATATCTTGTGATGCATGACCGATTGGAAACCCGTACTTGATGATGCTGTCGTTTTCTTTGATAGACTGCAATGCAATCTTATGGCCTCTTTTTATATCATCCTTTACTTCAATCGACACGCCGTCCGCATGCAGCCTCTCTCCCTTTTGGATATCCCGCAGAGCAAGAAGGACATTATCTTGCTTATGAATCTTTATAAACGACTTCAACGTACCTCTCCCCCTTGTATGCAGTATTGTTCAAGAGCCCGCTGCATGCCCAGCTCATGAATATGATTCAAGTAAACAGCGACTCTATCAGTCAGCTTCGGTATCTCATTGAGATCTGCCCCCCACAGCCGCTGTTCGCCTAACACTCTTGATGCAATCCGAAGCATGTCGCCATCCTCCTGACACCAAACCTCTTTGAAAAATTGAAGAACTGCCGGATCATCCTGCAATGTCTCGTTATCATGATAAAAATACAGAAGAGCGCTGAAAGAAAACACCAAGCGTTCAGGAAGCTGTCCCTTTTGTTCAGCATATTCCTTAAGAGTCGGCAGGTTTCTCGTTTTGAATTTGGAAACGGAGTTCAATGCAATGCTTTCCAGGTAATGCTTAATATACGGGTTTTTAAAACGGTTCAGCACATCGTCAGCATACTGAGAAAGACCTTCCATTTTTAAAACAGGAAGAATTTCGTCGTCAATCAGCTTTCTTATAAATCGCCCAACTTCCGGATGCTCGACAGCATCCCTAACAGTTTTTAAGCCGTATAATAAAGCCACTGGCGTCATTGCTGTATGAGCGCCATTTAAAATTCTTACTTTTTTAGTCCGGTATGGGGTGAGGTCGCTGACGATCTTTGTATGGAGCCCTGCAGCCGCAAAGGGAAGTTCTTTTCCAATCCAATCAGGCCCCTCGATAACCCATAAATAATATTGCTCTCCCACAACTATCAAATCATCCTGATAGCCAAGATCCGCCGTGATCTCATCAATGCTGTCGACGGGAAAACCCGGAACAATCCGGTCTACTAAACTATTACAAAATGTATTGGCCTCATGAATCCACTGTGTAAATCCTTCCTCCAGCTTCCACAGACCTGCATAATGAAGAACCGTTTCCTTCAGCTTTTCGCCGTTGTTCTCAATCAGTTCACATGGGATTAGGACACACCCTTTTGTCTGATCTCCTTTAAAAGCCTGATAGCGGAAGTAGAGAAATGCAGTTAATTTCCCAGGGAATGTTTTTTGCGGCCTATCCTCTAAACGATCTTTTTCATCACATACAATCCCAGCCTCAGTGGTGTTGGAGATAATAAACCGAAGCCTTTCGCTTGATGCCAATTCTTTGTATGCTTCATAATCAGAAAACAGGTCAATTCCCCGGCTGATTGAGTTGATAATCATATGCTCGTTTACCGCTTCTCCGTCTTTCATTCCTTGTAAAAAAAGCGTATATAATCCATCTTGCTGATTTAATCGTTTGATTTTTTCTGAGCCTCTTGGCTGGACAACTGCCACGCTCCCATTAAAATCAGCGTGTTGATTCAATTGATCAATCTGCCAATCAACAAATCCCCGAAGAAAGTTTCCTTCTCCGAATTGGAGAATTTTTTCTGGATACCGAGTATAGTGATCGTACACATTTTTATTCAGTTTCTGCATCCTTATTGCCTCCCTCTTTTTATGCACACGTTAACATTTTTCTTTATAAAAGAATGCCCGCTGAAAAACGGGGCATCACGTCGTCAATCGTCTGACTGAATCACGCACCATGAATTCTGTGTTTTCCAAGATTTTTTCTGCTTTTGTTTCGGGCTCGTTAATCAGAGACAAGAGTTTTTGCGCACCGAGCACGCTGATTTTCTCCACTGGGCGCTTTACTGTTGTAAGTCTTGGCGTGATGTACTGTGAAAACCCAATATCATCAAACCCGATCACCGAAATATCATCAGGAACGCGCAGGCCCTTTGCGAATATCGCATTCATCGCTCCGATTGCCATGTCATCATTCGAACAAAAAACAGCGGTTGGAGGATTCGGCAGTGCCAGCAGCCTCTCCATCGCTTGAAAGCCGCTTTCCATATCGTACTGTCCTTTGACACTGTATTCATGCTTGATCGGAATATGATGTTGAATCAGTGCAGATAAGTAGCCTTCCTTTCGCTGCTGGGAGGATTTAAAGCCTTCGATCCCCTCGATGATGGCGATGTCTTGATGGCCGGACTGAATGAAGTATTCTACAGCTTCTTGAGAGCCTTCCTTGTCATTGGACAAAATATTCGTGATGGTGCGATCATCAATATCACGATTCAGCACGACAAGCGGAATGTTTTTTTCGCGAATATGGTAAATGAAAGAATTATCAATGTCACTTTGGCTCATTAAAATGATGCCGTCATACCTCATCGGTGTAACGGAGTCATAGTTTTTCAGATCATCAATGCCGCGCACATACAGATTGTAATCCTCACTTATGGCTTGATTGACGCCTTTGATTGTGTCTGCAAAGAAGCTGTGTGAGGTTCCGTTTGTAATGCTTGTAAAGAATAGCCCGATCGTATGCGACTTTTGCATCGCCAGGCTTTTCGCATTTACATTTGGTGTATAGTTGAGCTGCTCTGCTAGCTCTAATATCTTTTTCTTCGTATGTTCTTTGATGTAAGGACTGTTGTTGAGTGCTCTGGAAACGGTTGTGTGGGATACGTTTGCGAGTTTTGCGATATCTTTTATGGTTACCATCTAATTCCCTTCCTTATCATACCGGCTGCGATTATTTACTGTATATTGTATCATCAAACATACCGCCTCTCCCACTATATTTCCAGATTAATAAGACACAGGATTCTCAGCTTCTGTTCCTGCTGGCTTGCCAATGATTGGACGGACAAAACGAATCACAGCAAGTGAAGCGAAGACAGCCAGCCCTCCGGCAAGCAAAAATGCTCCAGAAAACGTGCCTGTTTGGTCAACAATAAATCCGGTTAGAGCCGGGCCGATAATTCCTGCCGTGTTGGCGAGGAAATGCATGAAGCCGCCAACAGAACCGACATTGTTTTGATCAACCACATCTTGAATGACAGCCCAATAGATAGCACCGGTCAAATAAAGAAAGAACACTGACAGAGCGACAAGAGTGACAGCCCCCGCAGTCGTTGCCACAAGCCCGGCAAAACCAATCAGGACAGCTGATGAAAACAAACACGTGACAAGCACAACCTTGCGCGAGAACAGCACACCTTTTCGGGCCGTTTTTTTGTACACATAGTCAGAAACAAATCCCCCCGCAGCCAGCCCGATAAAGCCTAAAATCCACGGGATGACCGTGATGACACTCATCGATTCAACACTTAATCCCCGTTCGTCGACAAGATAGCTCGGAAACCACGTCAAAAAGAAGAAGAGGATGTAGTTGTAAGCGAAAAAAGCGAACGCCGTGAACAGGACCGTTTTTTGCTTCAGGTAAAAGGTGAGCGGAATTTTTTCTCCGGGAGACGTTTCTGCTTTTATTGCCGGTGCTTCCTTCATCGTCTCTTGCGGCTTTTCTTTGACAAACTTGAACCAGAGCACTGCCCATATCAATCCAATAATCATAATGAGAACGAAGGATACCTTCCAGCTGAACGCCACTGCGATCATGCCGACTATCGGGCCAGAAATGGCTCCCCCGAGCGGCGTGCCGCTGTTGGTTACACCGATAACAGACGCCCGCTGGGTCGGCGGGAACCAGTTGTTCACCATCTTGTTGATGGTCGCCGAAAGCGGGCCTTCTCCCATTCCGAAGAGAATGCGTATAATCAGCAGGCTGACAAAGCCAAAAGCGAGGGCGACTGCTCCGCTAAACAGCGACCAAACAACCATCGCGACAAACAAGGTCAGCTTTGCCCCATAGCGGTCGGATGCCACGCCCCCAAGAAAGTTAAAAATGGCATAACCAATCGAAAAACTGCTGAAAATCAAGCCCATTTGCGTGGCAGACAATGTGAGATCATCCTGAATAAAAGGAGCTGCAATGGAAAGCGCCGAGCGATCCAGGTAATTAATCACCCCTGCCAGGAACAAAAAAAGGATAACGGGAAGCTTATCTTTTGAAAACATCTCAACCTCACCCCTATGTTGGTTCAGTTTCTGTTGCATCGCTTTCGTTACACACCTGAATAAGCCATAAATCCTCCATCGACAGGAACGGTGATCCCAGTGACAAAACCGGAATAGGATTCATCCGCCAGCCAAAGAAGCGTACCGAGCAAATCCTCGGGTTTTCCGAAGCGCTTCATCGGTGTTCCCGCAATAATTTTGTGAGATCGGCTGGTGAACGTTCCGTCTTGGTTGATCAGCAGATCATGATTTTGTTTTGTCAGAAAGAAGCCTGGGGCAATCGCATTGACCCGCAGCCCGGTTTCGGCAAAATGAACAGCCATCCACATCGTAAAATTATTGATCGATGCTTTGGCGGCACTGTATGCCGGAACCTTCGTCATAGGTGAATAAGCACTCATCGAAGAAAGATTGATAATCGCCGGTGAATCGGCTTTCAGCAGCTCTTTTCCAAACACTTGCGAGGCCAGAAACGCACCGGTGAAATTGGTGGAGAATACAGTTAGAAAGCCCCTCTCATCCATATCAAAAAAGGATTGGCCTTCTCCCGCTTCTTCATATGTCTCCACATCGGTTATCGCGGCAGGATGATTGCCGCCAGCCCCGTTAATTAACAGATCAACAGCGCCAAATTGGCCAAGGATGTCTTCCTTTGCCCGCTCCAGTGACATCCTGTCCAGCACATCCGCAGCAACAGCGCACGCTGTGCCGCCAGCCGCCGTTATCTCCTTCACGACCGCTTGGCCTTTTTCAGCCGTCCGATTCAATATCGCCACCTTCATGCCATGACGGGCTAGCTCCCGTGCCATCGCAGAGCAAAGCACGCCGCTGCCGCCAGTGATGACAGCCGTTTTACCAGCCAGGTTCTCATGCAGCAATCTCATACGTCCACCTCTTTTTTTGCCATTGCTTCATAGGCGTCCCACAGCCCGTTCAAATACATGATGCCAAGTGCCCGATCGTATAAGCCATATCCCGGGCGGCATTGCTCGCCCCAAAGATGGCGCCCATGATCCGGTCTGACATATCCTTCGTAATCCTGCTTATGCAGTTCTTCCATCACGCCTTGAATGTTGATTGAACCATCCTTTGTTAAATGAGATGTTTCAATAAAATCGCCATTCTCATAAATTTTCACATTGCGAATATGTGAAAATGGAGCGATGCCGACATACGTTTTAGCGATCTCCACCATGTCGTTAGCGGGATTGGCTCCCATTGAACCTGTACAAAGGGTGATACAATTAGACGGTGAATCTGATATCGCCCGCAGTTTCTTATAGCTTGCCTCTCCTGTGATAATGCGCGGCAGTCCGAAAATCGGCCACGGCGGGTCATCCGGATGAATGGCCATTTGAACACCATAGGCCTCAGCAACAGGAAGAATTTCCTGCAAAAAGAATGATAAATTGTCCCATAGCTTTTCTTCATCGACCGTTCTGTAGGCAGCAAAAAGCTCTTTGATCCGAGCCAATTTTTCGGGCTCCCACCCCGGCAGTGTCATGTCAGATGCTTCCTCCACCGTCCGAATCAGCTCTTGAGGATCAAGGCTTTCCACCTTGGCCTTTTCAAAAAACAGAGCGGTCGATCCATCTTCTAGCGGCCGGAACATGTCCGTGCGTGTCCAGTCAAAAACCGGCATAAAATTATAGCAGATCACTTTCACGCCAAATCCGGCAAGGTTGCGGATCGTTTGCTTGTAGTTTTCAATATACCGGCTGCGTTCTTCGTTCCCAAGTTTAATCGCTTCGTGAACATTCACGCTTTCTACAACTTCAGCATGAAAACCATAGGATTGAATATATTCGGTCTCGGCTCTGATTTCTTCTTTTTCCCACACGTCGCCGACAGGCTTTTGATGGAGAGCCCAAACGATGCCTTTGACTCCGGGAATTTGCTTCACGTGTTCAAGTGTGACTGTATCGTTGCCTCGTCCATACCATCGGAATGTCATATTCATGCTCGCACCTCCGGATTCAGTCATTTAATCAAACGTGATGACGGCTTTCCGCACCTGATCTGGATGCTCCTTAATAAACTGAAATGCGTGATGAACGTCATCAACTGAAAATGTATGGGTCACCAGCCCGTTATGCACTAACCGGCCTCCATTCAAAAGCTCTACTACTTTTGGAAACTGATTGGTCTGCAATCGCGATCCGGTTATCGTGACTTCTTTTTTTGTAATCGGCAGCTGTGAAATCTGAGCCGCTCTTTCATCAAATCCAAGCACAACCACATGTCCCGCCGGTGACACAGCCTCAATTGAAAGTGCAAAAGTCTCCGGCAGGCAAACAGCATCAATGACCACGTTTGCTCCTTCATTCCCAGTCCATTCAAGGACACGCTCGGCAACATGTTCTGCTTGGACATTTACAACAGCATCGGCGCCGTTTTCTTTCGCAAATGCCAGCCGCTCGTTGTTCAAGTCAGTCATCATGACAGCAGCGCCCGCCAGCTTTGCCATTTTCAACACACAGATCCCGATGGGCCCCGCTCCCTGGATCAGGACGGTATCACCTTTTTTCACCTGGCCTCTCCACACTGCCTGGGCGCCTATCGTATAAGGCTCGGCCATGACCGCTTCCTCCCAAGGCAAGTCCTTTGAGACCGCGTGAAGCTGCCTTTCCGGAAGCACAATATATTCCCGCAAGCCTCCGTCCTCATGTACGCCAAATACAGAAAGCTTGGCGCAAACATTCGGCCGCCCTTTGCGGCAGGCGTAACATGTGCCGCAATAAGAAATCGGCTCAATCACCACATGGTCACCGGGTTTTAGGCTCTGAACTTTCGCACCAACTTCCTCCACTAGTCCCGTTACCTCGTGTCCGATAACTCTCGGGAGGGTAGCAAGCGGATTCGTTCCATGATAAATGTGCATGTCTGAACCGCAAATGCCGACTCGCTTGACTTTCACGAGCACTTCATCTTCCTTTGAAAGAACTGGCTTCTTCACCTCCGCTGTCACCAGATCATACGCTTTTCGCACTTGAACCGCTTTCATTTTACTCACCTGCTTTTTAAGAATTCATACACGCTCCGGGCGATAGAAATTCCGTTTTTCTTATTTCTTTCTTCATGCAGCTGCTCGATCTCGCCGGGCACATACACTCTTTCGAATCCAACAGCCGGCGGTGATTGCTGCAGTTCATCAATCATGGCATCCATCTGCTCTAAAAACGTATCCCAGTCAGTAAAAAAGGCTGGATTGATCGCACAAACGTAATGCCCCAGCTTTCTTTTTTGATCAAGGCCGCTGTACATTTTGGCAATATGAGGGCCAAAAGCCGCGCCCGCCAGCAATCCTGAAAATACATCCACCACAATCGATAGTCCATAGCCTTTCGGGCCCCCGAATGTTGAAAGTGAGACGACCTTGTCAGGATCAGTTACTGCTTCTCCGCTTTCATCGACTCCCCATCCTTCAGGAATTTCTTTGCCCTCTTCACGGGCCTGCAGAATCTTCCCAAAAGCCACTTTGGATGTCGCCATATCTAGGATAAACGGTTTTTTATGCTTAGCCGGAACACCGTAAGCAATCGGATTTGTCCCTAAAAAAGGAGTCATCCCCCCAAACGGGACAACGATACTGTCTGTATGCGTCATTGCTATTCCGATCAGCTTTTCGTCAGCCGCTTTTTGCACAAAATAGCTTAGCGCTCCGCAATGGCTGCTGTTTACGGCCGTGACCATGCCGACTCCTTTTTTCTTCGCCATGTCAATTGCATGGTCCATCGCCATGTCGCAATTCACATGACCGAAACCATCGTCTCCGTCAAGCACCCCGGTCACAGGCCCCGTTTCTTTAAAAACAGGCTGTGCCCCAGGATTGATCCCTCCCGCTAAAAGCCTGTTCACATAGTGTTCTGTGCGCAGCACGCCATGCGAATGTACATTGCGCAAATCAGCGTGCACGAGAACATCTGCTACTTTTTCAGCATCTCGTTCATTCAAACCGGCACCGGCCAGCTTTTGCCGAACGAGTTCCTTTGCTTCTTTAGCTGCAATTGTTATCGTTTTCAAGCAAGTGCCTCCTTCCTTTTCAGTTTTTTGGGCACTCTCCTAGCGAACCCCCTACAAACACATTTTATTTACAAATTATTTTAAAAATTCTATATATTATATTGTCAGATCTTTTGCTGAAGATCCTGAACGATCTGAGCATGCTGCTGGTCTGTGAGTTTATAAAGAAAGCCGATAATGATCATCGCTAATGCCAAAGCAATGGCCGGATACAGAAGCAGAAGCGCTTTGATGCCAATCAGCGCCTGTGCTGTCTGGACTGCATTCGGGACATAGCCGATAATCCCCAAACCGATCCCCGAGAGAAAGCCAGACAAAGATTGAGCAAGCTTTCTTGAGAAATTGAAAAGTGAATATGTCGTTGCTTCCTTCCGTTCACCGGATTTCCATTCGCCATAGTCGATAATATCGGAGACAAGAGCCCACGTGATGCCATTTGGGATACTGATTCCGATAAAGGCGATACTGGCAAGAATTGTAAACACATATACGTTAGATGGGAGCATAAAGTTGATCAGATCCGCGGCCACACTGATGCCGAAGCCGATCATTGCCGTTCGTTTCTTTCCAAACATCTTGACGAGCTTTGGAAGGAATACGACGCCCAAAAAGGAAGAACCAATAATGATGAAGTTCATATAAGCCATTAATTCAACATTGCCCAAGTTATATTGTGCGAAATAGACGAGCATGGCGGATTTAATGTTGTATGCGGAAATTGAAAAAATCGTCATCAGGACAAGGGTTAACAGCGGTTTATTTGTAATAAATGTTTTGACGACAGATGAGAGTGTTAATTTTTCTTTTGGTGCTTCCGATATGACAATGCGCTCTTTGCAGTTGCGGTAGCAAATATAAAACCAAAACACACCGAGCGCGGCGAATAAGCCCATGACCACCGGGTAGCCGACCTTCGGATTATCAAACTTGACGAGCAGCGGCATCACGGCCACACTTGTGATAAACAAGGCGCCAAGTGATCCGATTTGGCGGAACGTCGAAATGGAGGTCCGGTCCTCAGAATTTTGAGTCATCGCTGCCCCTAATGAGCCGTACGGAATATTCACAAACGAATAGCCGATGCCCCAAATCATATAGGATGCATATGCATAAATCAGTTTTCCGGTCGTTGATACATTGGGAGACAGAAAAATAAGAACAGTAAGCACCGCAAGCACGATGCTGCCGATTAATAGATAAGGCCTGAATTTCCCCCGTTTGCCAATGTTTTTGCGATAATCGATTGATGAGCCGACAATTGGATCTGTTATCGCTGCAAACAGCTTACTGACTAAAAAAATGCCGCCGGCCATCGCAGCGGGGATTCCCGCTACATCAGTGAAATACTTCAATAAATAAATCTGGCCGAGATCAAACATAAAACCGTTGCCAAAATCACCAAAACCATAGGACATTTTCTCTTTCAATGAAAGCCTTTTTTCCGTTTCGACCGACACAACCTTATTTGCCAGTTCAGTTCGCATGTTCCACCTCTGTGTCTTAAGAATTTTCGGATAGTGATCCGCTCAGCGATGCTGAGCGGACACTTTGTTACACGTTTGCTTTCTCTTCTTGAAATTGGAAGTAGTGTTTCGCATTGTCATAGCAAATCCCCTGAACGATGCTTCCCAGAAGCTCCATATCGCGCGGCACTTCGCCGTTTTCCACCCATTCTCCAATCAAATTGCAGACGATCCGCCTGAAATATTCGTGACGCGTATACGAAAGAAAGCTTCTGGAATCGGTGAGCATGCCGATAAAACGGCTGAAAAGGCCAACATTTGATAACGCTTTCATTTGATCGAGCATCCCGTCTTTAGTATCGTTAAACCACCAGGCTGTGCCGAATTGTATTTTTCCTGGGGTAATACCGTCCTGAAAACTGTTGATCATGCTGGCGATGACATAGTTATCATTTGGATTCAGTGAATATAAAATCGTTTTCGGCAGTTGGTTCTTCATCTCAACTGAGTTCAGCAGCTTGTATAAAGGCTTAGCAATTTCTTCATCGTTCATTGAATCATAGCCTGTATCAGGTCCGAGTCTTTTCATCATTTTTGTATTCGTGTTTCTTAAAGCGTTGATATGAAACTGCATCGCCCAATCGAGCTCCGCATACAAACCGCAAAGAAACTGAAGCGTATGTGTCTTAAATTTCTTCTCATCTTCATAAGAAACCTCTGTTCCTTGTAATCTGTCAGAAAAAATCCGTCCAGCTTCTTCTTTTGTTGTTTCGGCAAATACCATTGAATCTATCGCGTGATCAGAAACTCTGCCGCCGGCTGAGTGGAAGAATCGCACTCGTTTTTCCAACGCATTTAAAAACTCATCATAGGTTGTAATCGATATGGCGGCGGCATCTTCAAGCGCCTGCACCCACTCAGGAAAGCCTTCACGATTGATCTCAAGTCCTTTATCCGGCCGAAATCCAGGCAGCACGCTGACAGGAAAGTCTTTGTCTTCTCTTAATAATAGATGGTATTCAAGAGAATCAACAGGGTCATCTGTGGTGCACACAACTTTTACATTTGATTTCACAATTAAATCCCTTGCCCCGAAGCCTTCCCCTTTGAGCAGTTCATTTGTCCGTTTCCATATAGCCGGCCCAGACTTCTCGTTTAAAATCTCATAAATGCCAAAAAAACGCTGCAATTCTAAGTGAGTCCAGTTATAGAGCGGATTGCCGATCGCCATCGGCACGGTTTTCGCCCAAGCCATAAATTTCTCCTCATCAGGCGCATCTCCGGTGATGTATGTCTCCTCAATTCCATTGGCTCTCATGATGCGCCATTTATAATGGTCACCATACAGCCAGGCTTCCGTGATGTTTTGAAATGTCTTATTTTCATAGATTTCTTTCGGACTTAAGTGGCAGTGGTAATCAATAATTGGCATGTCTTTCGCATAATTATGATAGAGGCTGACAGCGGTTTCATTTTTCAATAAAAAGTTTTCGCCCATGAAGGGTTCCATGTCCTCACCGTCTTTCATTCTATTTCAAAATGTTAACGTTAACATTTTGATTTGTTTTTATTTTACCTTTATATTCCTCTGGGATCAATCTCTTTTTTGAAAATGAAATGTTAACGCTGTCATAAACATAAAAAAGACATTGCCAGAAAGCACTCGGTAAGGAACGCTTTTGGCAATGTCAGATTCATTAAAAGGATTAGTAAGCCAGGCTGAAAAGTCCTTTAATGTGAGTTAAGTAGCGTACGTTACTTGCTTCTTTCATCAAGGAAGCAGGAAGACCTTTAAGCGGTGTAGAATTAGCACCAATGATGGCAACCGCGTCTTTGCGTCCAAGGCTTGCAAGTGTACCAGAGTTTACTGGCTTGAATGTTTCAAGCGTTTTGCCTTCCAGGTAAGCGAATAGGTTGTAACCGATCAGCTCACCCATTTGCCATGCGATTTGTGCAGTTGGCGGGTATGGACGGCCGTCTGGACCGAAGTAAACTGCGCTGTCTCCAGCAACGAATACATCTTCATGAGATGTAGATTGCAGGAAGTCATTTACAGTCGCGCGTCCGCGGTTCACTTCTAGACCTGATTCACCGACTAATGGGTTACCTTGTACGCCGCCAGTCCAAACAAATGTGTTGGCAACAACTTTAGATCCGTCTTTCAGATCAATTACGTTTCCTTCTACATTTGTAACAGGAAGACCTGTTAAGAACTCAACGCCGCGTTTTTCAAGGCTTGCAGTCGCACGTTCGATAAGATCATCCGGAAGAACAGGAAGGATTTTCGGACCTGCTTCAACAAGTTTCAATTTGATTTCTTTATGGTCTACGCCGTATTTTTTCGCAAGGTTCGGCATAATGTCAGCAAGCTCACCAACAAGCTCAACACCTGTTAAGCCGCCGCCGCCGATAAGGATTGTTGCATCTGCTTCGTTTTTCGTTTTAGAGTACTCGCGCACACGATCTTCAACATGTTGGAAGACTTTGTTCGCATCAGCAGCAGATTTCAATACCATGCTGTTTTCTTCAAGACCTGGGATGCCGAAGTAAGCCGTTACAGAACCAAGACCTACAACAAGCGCATCGTAAGTTAATGTAGAACCGTCAGCAAGCGCAACTTCTTTTTTATCAACAGAGAAAGAGCTTACTTCCGCAATTTTAAGATCAATGTCTTTGCCTTTGAAAAGTTTTTCTAATGGCATTGCAACCGCTTTTTCAGACACGTTGCCTGCAGCAAGGCGGTGTAATTCCGTAATGATTTGGTGAGTAGGGTATTTGTTTACCACTGTCACGCGTGCTTGTTCTTTTGTGTAATGTTTGCGAACTGTTAGAGCAGAAAGAACTCCGCCATAACCAGCGCCTAGAATGACAATATGTTTTGACATCGTATATCCTCCGTCCTTTATATCAATTTGAATCTGAGATTATTTTTGGTTTTCGCGTTCGTTCATGACTTCAAGGTAGCTGTTAGCAAAACGGAACAGCTTTTGAGCTTGAGGATCTTTCAGCATACGCAATAGGCCGAAAAGTCCAATTGTTTCGTTGCTTGCTTCCGCGCGGTCTTTTGCTTCAATCGCAGTCGCAGCTACTTCTTTCGCTGTTTCTTTTACAGGCTCGAGAATTTCAGTGATCGCACCGACTGTGTCGCTCTTTAACACTTCGTCAGTCGCTACAGACTGAGCGAAATCATAAGACTTCGTTAAAATATTCACTAACTCAGTCAGCTTCGGAAGCTGGTCAACTAAAACAGTCAATGATTCTTGAACTTCTGGCTTTAATAGCTGATCAATAAGATCTTGCTGGCTTTGGCTGACAGACGCATTTGTTTGATCGATTGTTTCTGGCATATCCAATTCTCCTTTACTATAAGCAGTTTGCTGATTTTTTTGGAAAGGGTAGTGCCTCTCCCTGTCTCACGCTTTTAAGGCATAAGAATAAGGATTGTGAATTCGTGCACAATCATTTACAAAAATAAATGTTTACTACCCAGTTTTTCATCTTGCCATATTCAGTATTATTTTTATCTAAAAATAAACAATTGAATAAGTCAAAATCCTTTACTCTCTCTGAAAATAGCAAACACAAAAAACTCCAATTCGATTACCTTCTATATGATAACACTTTTTGAACAAAATTTGAACGTGAATTGCTTCGATTATGAAATTAATTTATATGGAGCTCATGTCATATCGTTTCTGCGGCACTAGTTATTGACAATCCAGCAATTTCTCCCTTCACTTTACCCATATTTCCAATAGAGGCTCTCTTTTTCCTGTGATCGGATCATTCGCCGGCAACGCCGCCTGCTTAATCTGTTTGAGCGCTTCCTCCCGCTCATTCGGTTTCCCCGTCTTCATATCATACTGAACGCCACCGGGATAGGCGCCAAGGACAGTAAAATCGGGACTTGAGCTGAGCTTTTTATGTCCGACTCCGGCTGGAATCACGACTGCGTCGCCTGATTTGAAAGGGATGGCAGCCCCTTTTTCTCCCCCAAACTGAATCACAGCCTCTCCCCTAAGGGCAATCAGGACTTCATGCGTATTGCTGTGATAATGATGGTATGGAAAAACACTCCCTGACCAGCTGTTTGACCAGCCATGCCGGATGACGATCCGCTCTGCCAGTCCGGTGTCCTTAAGCGCGTTTTGATACACCACGAGCGGAAAATCAGGGTGATTCGGAATCCTGCCGTCATCCGGAAAGAAGTATGTCTGTGTCTCTTTTTCCATCAATTTCACCTCCCTTTTTTGTCTTCCACACATAGCGGTTCGCAAAACATGATGTTTTTCTCATGATTCCATTGATCTGCATGATACCGAATAGTATAGTATAAAAAAATAATGCCAGAATGAGGGATATCATGAAAGCTATCGTTATCGGAATATTGGCTTCACTCTTTTTCGCCGTTACCTTTATATTAAACAGAGCGATGGAGTTATCAGGAGGCAGCTGGCTTTGGAGCTCTTCGCTGCGCTTTATTTTTATGGTGCCGTTTTTATGTTTGATTGTCATCATGAGAGGGACATTCACGCCTCTCTTACTAGAGATGAGGAAAAAGCCGTTTTATTGGATCAAATGGAGCTTCGTCGGCTTCGTGCTTTTTTACGCGCCGATTACATTTGCGGCTGCATACGGTCCGGGGTGGCTCATAGCCGGAACCTGGCAAATTACAATTGTAGCCGGGGTGCTCTTATCTCCTTTGTTTTATGTCAAACAAGATATGCCGGGCGGTCCGCAGCTCGTTCGCCAAAAGATTCCCCTGGTTTCACTTGGCACTTCCATGATCATCCTGATTGGAGCGGCTCTGATTCAGCTTCAGCATGCAGAATCGCTTTCTGGGAGGATGCTGCTTTTCAGTGTGCTGCCGGTTGTCATTGCGGCTTTTGCCTATCCGTTAGGAAACAGGAGAATGCTCGAAGAATACGGAGGCCGGCTTGATACATTTCAGCGCGTGCTTGGAATGACATTGGCAAGCCTTCCATTCTGGCTTATATTAGCAGCTTACGGCTGGTGGTCAGATGGCCTTCCAACAGCAAGCCAAACCGTTCAATCCTTTATCGTTGCCGTCAGCTCAGGCATCATCGCGACGGTTTTATTTTTCTGGGCCACTGATATGGTAAGAGACAATCCGCAAAAACTCGCAGCTGTTGAAGCCACTCAATCCGGTGAAGTGATTTTCGCGCTGCTTGGTGAAATTGTTCTGCTGTCAGGCGTTTTCCCATCTCTTTTATCATTTGCCGGTTTATTCATTATAATAGCGGGGATGATGTTACATACCTTCGCTTCACAGCCGAGAAAACCGAAAAAGAAAGCACAGTCAAATCTGACTGCGTAGCATCTGCAGGAGAATGGGTGAAAGCCTGTTCTCCTTTATTTGTGCTACCAAAAGGGGTCTGTTTCACGTTATAGTTAAATATAATGTCAGCCTACTTATATTGAAAGGTGATTATTGTAATGGAAGCAAACGATCAAACACAAAACATACCAGCCATCTCCTTCAGATCAGTCAGAAAAAGCTATAAACAAGATGGACAAACCTATGATGTGCTGCAGGATGTCACCGGAGACATTCAACAGGGTGCAATCGTAGCCGTTTTAGGTCCTTCCGGCTCAGGCAAAAGCACCCTCCTTTCTATGTGTAATTTAATGAGAACGCCTGACAGCGGCGAAGTCAACATATACGGAAAGGAAGTCAGAGAATGGAATGTCAATGAACTGAGGAGAACAGCAGCCCTCGCGTTTCAATCGGCTCCCGTGCTCGACGGGACAGTGCGTGACAATTTAAGTCTTGTACAAAGGCTGCATCAATCCCAGCTGTACTCTCCTGAAAAGCTGGCTTCTCTTGCAGGGCTGCCGCCAGAGCTGTTAGACAGAAGCGCCAGAGACTTATCGGGCGGGCAGCGGCAAAGACTGTCACTGGCCAGAACGCTCTCAAATCCTTCCTCCATTCTATTGTTGGACGAAATCACGTCGGCCTTGGACCCGGTTTCTGCTCTTGAGATTGAAGAACTGATCAAACGTCAGCATCAAGAGAAAAAATGGACAGTCATGTGGGTCACTCATAATATGGAGCAGGCAAAACGAATAGCCGATACCATTTGGTTTATGGCAGATGGCCGGCTGCTTGAAATCGCTGAAACCGACACATTTTTCTCCGCTCCGCAGCATGAAGCAGCGAAAGAATTTTTGAAGGGAGGCACTCGGTAATGGATTACCTTTCTCTCTCTTTAACGATGATCTTTGTTTTGATCGCCTTGTTTTTATCAAAATCCTTTAAAGCCGGTGTAGAAAAAGACATGATCATCGCCACCATCCGGGCCGCGGTGCAGCTGCTTATCATCGGTTATGTTTTGTCGCTGATTTTTCGCGGAGACCACCCTGTTTTTATCCTGCTGATGGTGCTGTTAATGCTCGCGGTGGCGGCGCAAAATGTCATCAAGCGAAAGAAAAATACTATCGGTTCGTTTTGGAGGGTGTTTGCCGCGTTAGCAATCGTAGAAATTGTGACGCAGGGAATTCTGCTGTCCCTTCATATCATTCCGCTTACGGCACGATATGTCATTCCGATCAGCGGGATGGTCATCGGAAATTCGATGGTGCTCTCAAGTTTGTTTCTAAACCGGCTTAACTCAGAAGTCGGCGTTCGCAAAGAAGAAATTCAATTAATATTGTCACTTGGCGGCACACCGAAGCAATCCATACAGCGCATTCTTACCTCAGCGATGAAAATGAGTATGATCCCGACGCTCGAAAGCCAGAAAACACTGGGTCTTGTCCAGCTTCCCGGCATGATGACTGGCCAGATTCTAGCCGGCGCGGACCCGATTCAGGCAGTACGCTTTCAACTCTTAATCGTGTTTACAACGATGGCCTCAGCCGCGCTGACTTGTGTAATCTTAAGCGTGCTGACATACCCATCATTATTCACCGTTCATCATCAGCTGAAGCAGAATGAATGACAGACAAAAGCCGCTTTCCGAGGGAAAAGCGGCTTTTTGTACTTGTTATTCCTTTTCTTCATAATACTTGGCCAGCTCAACAATCATTGCACCCATCCGCTCAATCTCTGGCGTAAGCAGTCTCGTAATGCCCTCTTCCCGCAGTGCTTCAGCAGTCACTTTTCCGACAGCAGCTGCGATGGCGCGTTCTTCGAATACCTTCTTCACTTCATTGATATAACCTCGCCCCTTAGCAAAATCAAACAGGGAACGAACCTGAATGGCCGTTGTAAAACAAACGGCATCGACCTCACCGTTCATCAGCTCTCGGCATAACCGCTCCACCGTTTCCTCCTCCGGCGGGATGTGCTGATAAGGCAGAATCGGCAGGACAGACGCGCCTTTTTCTTCAAGAAATGCCATGAGAGCCGGCGCTTTTTCGCCATGAAGCTGCACCATGACTGTTTTTCCTGAAAAGTCGTGAGGCTCCAAAGAACGGATTAAGCCTCTTGTTGTCCCGTCTTCATCCGAAGCTTCCGGTGTGATTCCAAGCTTTTTCAGCGCAGACAGCGTTTTGTATCCCCGGCATGCCGCTTTCGCTTGGCGAATGGCCTGCAGAAACTCATCTTTCAGTCCAATTTTCTCTGCCATATCGACAAGAGTCTCCAACCCGATGCCTGTCGTGAAAATGACCCAGTCAGCTTTTTCTTCCGCAAACGTCCGCAAATCCGGCTCCACCTGCTTCTCTGCTAAGTAAACTGTACCTTGGAGAGGCCGGATGACAGGGATTCCGCCCTGTTTTTCAATGATTGTACTGATTTCTTCCGTTTTTCGTGAGCCACCGATTGCCACACGTTTTCCAAGTAACCCTTTTCCCATACCCGTTTCCTCTCCTCTTTGCATAGGCTTTTTATGTATACAAGCTTAATAAAGCTATTGTGGCGCAAACCAAGGGAGAAATCAAGATAAACCCAACCTCCTAAAATCCATTGAATACGCCGGAAGCTTGCTGTAAGATAAACAGCAGACACGTCTTGTAACGGAGGATCGACATGGATACAAAAAAAGAAGAATATGAAACAAAAGGCTACGATACATCGATTGTTTACGAATTCAATGAATATCCGGATGCCCGCAGCGGGCGCTGCGACAACTGTGATTACACACTGTTCAAAAGCTCTGTAAAAGGAGGAAAATTTCTTAGAGAATGCCGGAGATGCGGGATGAAAAAAAATATTTAAACAGAAAACCGAAATCAAATTGATTTCGGTTTTTATGTTTTTACTGCGGGACAGCGGATTTTTTCATAAACGCTTCAATCTCAGCTGCCGCACGCTCTGCTCCGCCAGCTTCTTTTACATCCTTTTGCATATTCTTGACGCGGCTGAGCAGCTCTTGATCACTGGATACAGCCTGAACCGCTTCCTGCAGGCTGGAAACAGTCACTTCCTCTTTCGGCAAATAAACGCCAAGGCCTAATTCATCAACCCGATTTGCAGTGAGCTCTTGCTCATACATTTGCGGAATGACGACAAGCGGCACACCTGCGTTCATCGCTTCCATCGTACTGTTCATCCCGCCATGAGAGATGAACAAATCAGCTTTCTCTAACACCTCAAGCTGCGGCACACTTTGGCGAATGGTAAAGTTAGCAGGAATATCCTCCAAGCTTTCTGGATCAATCGTTTTCCCAACCGACATGATCACTTGCCATGAAGAATCCCGAAATGCCTTGATGCACATCTTGTAAAATTCCGGCCATGCGTTAAACGCCGTACCCAAAGAAATCAGCATAAGCGGGCGATCATCCTTGTCAATCAACAGGCTTTCTTTCTCCGTCCGTTCTCCGAGAGAGGGGCCGACAAAACAGAAACGGTCATCGAACGTCTCATGCTGAATCTGAAAAGACTTCGGCATAAAGACAATATTTAATGCTTCCGGCACAGCTAACTGTTCAAATGAAACAGCCGGCAACTTCTCTTGCTCCAAGTAGGCTTTAAATTCAGCCTCTGCTTCTCTTATTTTTTTCAGCATGTCTTCATTTCCTAACTGAAAGGATTCATTTTGGGCATATGACGAACAGAGCTTAATGACCGGAACATTAAGCTTTTCAGCAAACAATTTACCAGCCAGCGCAACAAAGTCATAGATGATCAGATCAGGCTGATCATCCTTATATAACTCCTCAAGCTGCGGCAGAATGCTGAGTGATTCTTTCAAAAGGCTGAGGGGCGCGTCATTCTTTTCCATCATCTCCCTGATTTGCTTAGGATCAATATTCAAGGATGTATGATAGAGCAATGCTTCTCCACCGGCTTGCTGAACAGCGGGCGCAAACTCCTCAGTCGTCGCGTACGTGACACGGTGCCCTTTCTCACAAAGCTTCTCTACTAAAGCAAGCGTAGGATTGACATGTCCGTACGCCGGGATATTGATCATTGAAATATGGTACTTTTTCATGAATCTCCAGTCTCCTTATCTATTACATTTTCACACGGAAGCTCTTTAATCCGTATATCACACTGTTTTCAATCGGAGTGATACTGACGCACTCCATATGAGGAAAAGCAGAAATCAAAGACGTTAACGCGATATTTGCTTCAAGACGGGCAAGCGGAGCCCCAAGGCAAAAATGGATGCCATGGCCAAACGCAATATGCGGATTGGGATGGCGGCGGATATCAAACATGTGCGGCCTGTCAAACTTTGCTTCATCACGATTTGCCGATGCCACAAACGCCAAAACCATATCACCTTCTTTAATCAGATGCCCACCGATCTCCGTATCCCGCTTGGCAATGCGCCTCAAAACCGGGGCCGGCGCTCTGAAACGCAAGGCTTCCTCCACTGCCTGAGGCATCAGTTCAGGATGGCTGCGCAGTTCCTCATAAACGCCTGGCGTTTCTAATATGCTGTACATCGCATTTGAAATCAGGTTTGTAGTGGTTTCATTTCCGGCCACCAGCAGCAGCGTGCAAAACGGAATCAGCTCTTCACCGGACAGCTTCTCGCCTGTTTCTTCCGCTTCCACTAAAATAGAAATAATATCCTGCGCCGGTTTGTTTCGCTTTTCTTCTATGATGCCGGCAAAAAACGCAGCCAGTTCTTCCTCACACTTATCTCGTTCTTCCAAAAAGGCTTTTTCAGCTTCTTCACTTTTATCCCTCGGTGTACTGACCAGAAGATCAGACCATGCTTTAAACTGATCCATATGCGCTGAAGGCACTCCCAGTAGCTCAGATATCACAATAACCGGAAGCGGGTATGAAAAATCGTGAACAAGGTCAAACTCACTGCGCCCCTGAAATTTTTGAATCAGTTCATCTGTGATTTCTTGAATTCTCGGTTCCCATTGCTTCATCACGCGCGGAGTAAAGGCTTTATTCACGACTGAACGGATTTTTGTATGCTTCGGCGGGTCCATGTTAATGATGGAATTTCCAATAGAGCTTGTCTGCTGCGGCATGTAACTGGAAAACAGCTCTTTATCCCCAACAACTTTTTTGACATCATCATAAAGAAAAACGCTCCACACTTGGTTTTCTTCATCAAAGGAAACAGGCGCATCCTTTCTCATCGATTCGTACCATGGAAACGGATGATACGCATCCTGTTTGTTTTTCCCATTGAGCAGCGCTCGCTGCAAAGCTTGCCGGCGGTTTAACACACTCATTATGGTCACTCCCTTAAAAAAATTCAGCAATGAATGTTCCACTTCACCTCCCGCTTTCGAAAAAGAGAGGGACTACCACAAATAATTAAATTGATAACAGCAGGCAGGCGATCACGATGTTCGATGCAGGCATCATATATTCCCCCTCGAATTTCGTTCATCTTACCATAATCTTTCAATTTTTTTCTATTCTGCACTGCTGTTTTGGCTCACAACGTGACCTTAGGCATAAGCACGCAAATCCAATATGGATTCAATTGCACCGCTCCGCTCAAAAAACGTCTCTGTTTTCAACCAAATGCACTAACTCCAAAAATGACTTTCCCATTATGTAAAATAAGCTGATTCTATGATTAAATAGAAGGTAAAAGGTGAAGGAGAGAACAACGTGGCAGCACAGACTAATTACAAAAAACAAGTTGTCGGCATCCTACTTTCACTTGCATTCGTACTGTTTGTGTTCTCTTTTTCTGAGAGACATGAAAAACCGCTTGTTGAGGGAAAAAAACAGGAAAACTGGCATACTGTCGTCGACAAAGCCTCTGTCAAAATTTATGGCAGCCGATTAGTAGAAGAAAACAAATTAAAGCAAAAACTCGGCCATAAACAAGCCGATTCTATTTTGACCCTTCTGAAACTCGCCAACGAAAAACACATTACATTATAAAAAAGAAAGAGCCCACAGGCTCTTTCTTTTTTAGTCAAATATCGTTTTCTTGTCCGGATGGCGCAAAAAGTCAAACAGCATGCTAAGCTGTGAGGGTGTGTTTCGTTTTGGAGAAAGCGGCGGGAGGCTGTCTTCCGGAAAAAAAGCGGCATGATTCGTCTCGATCCCTGTTTCCCCCTGCCCGCCCGTCATGCTGCATGCGATGAAGATTTTATAATAGTGATAAGGCTGAGGGGGATGAGAGTGTTTATGGCTGTCTAGCACGGCCAGCAATCGAGACGGCTCTGTATCGTACCCCGACTCTTCTTTGATTTCCTTGACGACGTTTTCAGCTGGCGATAAACCAATCTCGCAAAATCCACCCGGCAGCGACCACAGCTCATCATGCTTCTCCCGGACAAGCAAAATCTGATTCTCTCGGAATACTGCGCCGCGAACATCCGCTTTCGGTGTTGGATAGCCGCTCTCCCCACTCCATAAATCAGTGATAACTTCAATGTTCGTCTGTGAGTAATCCGCCATCATTTCCGCGCTAAGCTTCATTAGCTCTTCGTACCTCTCCCTGTCGTACACATCCTTGGAAAAAGCAAGCCCCGCCTGTGCGATCGCCCGAATCCGCTGTACCCGATCCAGCCATTTGGTTTGCACTTTTATCACTCTCCCCTTCACATTATTTGTCACTATAAAAAAAGCACGCTTCTTCCCTGATGAAAACGTGCTTTTTTTTAATGCTATTTTTCTAATTTTATCAAATAATCTATATTGTATTTTGCGCTTTCTTCAATTCTATCACTTCCAGTATCTATTAAAAAAGGGTTATACACTAATGTGTAATTTTTTTGTTCCCCTTTGGGTATTACATAACTAACTACTCCTGTCACCTTTTTTCCTGACGCCAGATTCCCCCCCAAAAACATTTTTCCTTTATCCTCCAATGAAATGACTGAGCGAACTGATTTATTCTTCTTGTCTTTCAGATCTAATCCTAATCGGTTGTATTCCATTGAACCTTTTCCAACGTATTCTAGGGTCACTTCTATAATTAACCGCTCTTCATTATCTTTTACTGTTTTTGTTTTATCATAGTCTTTTCCACCCAAATCTCCATATTGGCCATTCTGTTCACGATCCACTTTATTCACCGTGAAATTAATATCATTTACTTTAATTGTTTCTCCTATTTTATGTATTTGATCATCTTTTTTGGTCTTCGGCTCACCGCCTTTTTTCAATTCCTTATCAAGTTCCTTTTCAAGCTCTTCTTGCGATTTTTTCTCTTTCGGTTTTTCCTTCTCTGACGCATCGCTCGATTGGCTGCACGCAGAAAGCGCTAACCCGATCGTCAAAACAAATAATAGTAATAAGACTTTTTTCATGATTGTTCCCCCATCTAAAGTAATCGATTTCTATTATAATCAGATTTTTCCTTTTCCTAACAGGTAAGAAAGTAACGATTATTTCTATCTCATTCAACACAATCTTACTTCTTCCTAGTATTTGAATATTTTTTACTAGTCCAATAGACCTTTTCATCAAAAAACCCGAGCTGGCTGAAGCCGCTCGGGTGGGAGGTCAATCTCGCTTATTCATTCCTCTTTTCTCTCGAGGTTCCTGATGATGTTTTTGGTGTTCCGGAGGCTGCGTCGTGCGTTCCAGCTCCTTTGTATCTTGTCCCATTCCTTTTAAAAAGGAAAAGAGCAGTGTAATTGATTTGTTGATTTCCGGGTCTTTTAGCGAGCGGATAATATCAAAATAACCTGTCTTTTCTTCGCTGTTTTTCTGCTCTACGGCGCTTGCTACACCCGCATTCACTTTCAAAATGAGAGGCTCGAGCTGCTTCACGTCCAGCATGCCGAGTGTCCCAAACAGAAGAAGCAGATTTTTCAGCGTATTGGCTGTTTCCTCTGTATCTGCCTTTTTCACCAGGATATCAAGAACTTTATCCCCTTGGCCAAAAAGGCCGCGGAGCAACGGCAGGACACCGCGCTCGTTCATATGGCCCAGCATATGCAAGGTTTCGAGAATCGCTTCTTTGTGGTCAATTAGAGCATCTTCAATTTCCCGCAAATCACGCTTTCGCTGATCCTCTTCTGTTACCTCGATTTTTTGGATTCGTTTAATCGCTTTAGCCATTATGGCCCATCCCCCTTTTCACAGCGTCACCAGGGAAAATATAATCCTTCCGCGCCCATTTCTTATGAACCTGCACACCGATTTGCGGCTGCGGATTGCCGTTGCGGTGGTTGATCTTAGGCAGCGGGCTGATTCCGTCGTGCTTCAAAATTTCCATCTTGGCCGATGTTTCTTTGTAAGCAGGCGTATCGGTATCCTTATCGGCATGGCTGCCTGTTAACAGGTTGATCGCCGCTTCCCCTGAATCGTTCATTGGCAGATATACTTCCTTCCCTTTGACTCGATCAGTAATCAGGCACTTCACTTTGACATTTCCGAAAGGCGATGTGAGCCTGACGAGGGTTCCGTCCTGAATCCCTCGTTCTGCCGCAAGCTCAGGAGAAATTTCTAAGAACACTTCCGGTGTTTTCTCGGAAATCCCTTTTGATTTGTAAGTCAGATTCCCTTCGTGGAAATGCTCCAAGAGCCGCCCATTGTTGACATGGATATCATATTCCTCACCGAATTCCTCAGGCTCTGTCCACTGGACAGGGTAGAGAATGGCCTTGCCGTCCGGGAAAGGGAAGCGCTCTGTAAAGAGTAAAGGTGAATCCTTTCCATCAGCGTTTACAGGCCATTGCAGGGAATTATAGCCCTCAAGACGTTCATAGGTGACACCGGCATAAATCGGCGACAGCTTGGCTGCTTCCTCCATAATGTCTGCAGGATGCTTATAGTGCCAGCCGGCGCCAAGCTTATTGGCAACCTCCATAATAATCTGCCAATCCGGCTTTGATTCGCCCAGCGGTTCAAACACCTGATACAAACGCTGAATCCGGCGTTCTGTGTTTGTAAACGTTCCTTCTTTTTCAAGGCTTGGGCTCGCAGGAAGAACCACATCAGCAAACTCCGCTGTACGTGAAAGGAAAATGTCCTGCACCACAAAGAAATCAAGCTTTTCATATGCGGCATGTACATGATTGATGTTGGAATCCACCAAGCCCATTTCTTCACCTTTTACATACATCGCTTTCAGCTGTCCGGAATGGATTTTTTCAATCATTTCGTGGTTGGTCATACCCGGCTCCTTCGGCAGCGGCACACCCCACACACGCTCGTATTTTTGGCGGACTTGTTCATCCGTCACTTTTTCATAGCCTGGCATTCTGTCAGGCATGCTTCCGAAGTCACTTGCTCCCTGCACGTTATTATGACCGCGCAATGGGTAAGAACCTGCTCCCGGTTTTCCGTAATTTCCTGTCACAAGCAGCAGATTAGAGATTGCCGTGCTCGTGTCGCTTCCTCCAATGTGCTGTGTCACGCCCATCGCCCACAATGCGCACACACTGTCAGCTTGCCCGATCATCTCTGCCATTTGGATAAGGGTTTCTTGATCAATCCCGGTTTTCTCCTCAGCATATTCAAGTGTGTACGGCGCGAGGCTTTTTACATATTCATCCCGTCCGTTCACTCTTTCTCTCAAAAATCGTTCATCGGCCTTGCCGTTTTCTATTAAATATTTGGCGATCGCATTCAGCCAGACGATATCCGATCCGGCACGCGGCTGGACAAATAAATCTGAGCGCTCTGCCATTTCGTGTTTTCTGATATCGGCGACAATCACTTTCTGCCCTCTCAGCTTATGAGCCCGTTTAATGCGAGTGGATAAGACTGGATGCGACTCAGACGTGTTCGAACCGATAATCAAAACAAGGTCCGCTTGCGCGATATCTGTAATTGATCCTGAATCACCGCCATAGCCGACTGTCCGGAACAGGCCGGCAGTCGCAGGAGATTGGCAATAGCGAGAGCAGTTGTCCACATTATTTGTGCCAATGACCCCTCTGGCCAGCTTTTGCATAAGATAGGATTCTTCATTTGTACATTTAGAAGATGTAATAAAAGCGAGAGAATCCGGGCCAAACGCCTCTTTTAATTCAGTGAACTTGCTGGCGATCAGCGATAACGCCTCCTCCCACTCTGCTTCACGGAAATGGTCACCTTCACGGATCAGCGGCTTTGTCAGGCGTTCTTCGCTGTTAACGAAATCCCAGCCGAACTTGCCTTTCACACAAGTAGAAATGCCGTTGGCAGGCGCTTCCTCCTGCGGCTCTACTTTCAGAATGTCTCTGCCCTTTGTCCAGACATCAAAGCTGCAGCCGACGCCGCAATACGTGCAGACGGTTTTCGTTTTTTTGATTCGTTCATCGCGCATAGCGGATTCCATATCAGAAATCGCGAGAATCGAGCCGTAGCCTGTCTCTACGCCTTTCGTGATCTCGATCATCGGTCGCAGCGTTTCGTTATTGATGCCTGTTAAATATCCGGCTTTCCCTTCCATTCCTTTTTCCATCATCGCGTTGCATGGACAGACCGTTGAACAATGGCCGCATGACACACATGACGACTCATTGATCGGCACGTCGTTATCCCAAATGACGCGCGGGCGTTTCCGCTCCCAGTCAATGGTCAGCGTTTCAGTTACCTGAACGTCCTGGCATGCTTCAACACAGCGTCCGCACAAAATACATTGATCTGGATCATACCGATAAAACGGATGGGATTCATCCTTATGGTATGGCTTGTGATCAAACGGAATGCTTTGGTGATTGATTTTCATTTCCTTCACCGTATTATGTATTTCGCATCCCCCATTGTTGTAATCGCAAACTGTACAATAAAGCTCATGATTATATAAAATCTTGTCCATCCCGATGACCTGCGCTTTTTTCACGTCAGGTGAGAGCGTATCAATGATATCCCCATCCTTTAATTCAGCGGAGCACGACCTCTTCAGCTCACCATTGATGCTGACGATGCACGTATCACATGTTTCAATCGGTCCTAAGCTTGGATGATAGCAAACTTGCGGCACTTCAATCGAGCTGTTATTCAAAAGCTGCAGCACCGTCTGTTCCTCGGACGCTTCCATTTCAACGCCGTTTATTGTGATTTTTTTCTTGCCAGCCATCTCCATTCCCCTTTCTTGCTTTATATACCGAATTACCTATTTCAGTTCCCTTACAACAACTCAATAAAACATACAAAGCGCACTCACATGTTTTATTGCACTAACACCGGGAAACGGGATGGTAGATCAATAAGGAGGGATCAACATGAAAAAGACAATGTCTGCTATTACCGCTGCGGCAGCAGTAACAAGCTGTTTTACCGGCTTTGGGGCTGCGTCCTTTTCAGCACCGGCAAAGGCCGCAGCTCAAACAAACACGCTCTCAGAAAACACGAATCAATCAGCCGCCGAGCTTGTCAAAAACCTCTATAACACCGCCTATAAAGGGGAAATGCCTCAGCAGGCGCAAGGCCTTACCATTAACAAAAGCACAAAAGGGGATGTCCACGCTGCGTTTGGAGAACCGGAAAGACCAGTCGGGGGAGACAATCGATTTGATTTATATCACTGGAATATGGGACAGCCGGGCTACGGATTTTCCTATCATAAAGACATGACAATTTCAGAAATCCGCTACTTTGGAACCGGTGTGGAACGGCAGCTGAATTTAGGCGGAGTTACGCCGGAAGTGCTGCAGAAGCAATTAGGACCAGCAAATCGGGTGTTAACCGTCCCGTTTACCGATGAAATCGATTATGTATATGATACAGGCCGCTATGAACTCCATTTTGTAATAGGCACGGATCAGACAGCCGACCATGTAAACCTAAAAGCAAAATAAACACCCTACGCGGCTATTCAGCCGCTTTTTTAGTGGACAAATAAAAGCTATATTCCTTACAATACAGGGAGATGAA
Organism: Bacillus sp. LJBS17; assembly: GCF_019334685.1. NCBI lineage: Bacteria > Bacillati > Bacillota > Bacilli > Caryophanales > Bacillaceae > Bacillus > Bacillus sp. LJBS17. The sequence continues at coordinate 1,266,450 of NZ_CP079759.1, read as the reverse complement.
GCAGAGACGGGGTATCAATTCGCAATGAAGCGAAATCGTTGGATATATGCAGTTTTCACCGTACTGATCATTGGGCTAGGGCTTGGATCCAGAGCATTCTCCAGTGTTCTTCCTGATACCCTCAATACTTATCTGGGAGACTCGTTGTGGGCCGCCATGATCTTTACGGGATGCGGATTTCTATTTCGGAAGCTGAAGACAATGATAACGGGCATTATCAGTCTTTCTTTCTGTTTTGTCATTGAATTCAGCCAGCTCTATCATGCCGAATGGATCGACCAGATTAGGGATACTTCTCTTGGCGGACTTGTACTGGGGTACGGTTTTTTATGGAGCGATATCGAAGCATATACAATCGGAATTGCCGCCTGTGCCGCCTTAGAACTGCTGGTTTTGGGAATCAAAAAGCGCCGCTGTATGTGACGCTTTTTTTCATTTGGAAAACAATCCGCACTGAGAAAGAATGGTCTTCGCATCCAAACGCGTGGCCTCGCTTATCGTGATATGATGTTGATTCATAAATGACTGAACGGCATGATAGCCAACTGCATAACCCGCAAAAGCCGATAAACCTGCAGGCTTAAAGCCTTGGTCGTTAGCAATTGGATCACCAAACATATAACGGCTGACTTCCGAAAATCCTTTCACATCCAGCACCTCATTGATCACATCAATGGAATATTGCAAATCTTCATGATCAAAACGAGTTACTCAAGGGCCCAATCGTTCCGTACCAAACAGCTCTCTGGCGAATGATTCCGCCAATCCTTCAATCACAAGATAATCCCCGACACTTACAGAGCCATGATGAAAATCTATATACGAAAACCGCACATGATGATGAAACTCATGAGCAATAATTGAAGGAATCCTTGGCAGGTTATAACGGTTCGGATCAATCCATACATGAATAAAGCCCGGTATCCCGCCAAACCCGCAGTAGCCTTTTTGCAGCTGAAGTTTATTTGGATCAGCGATATAAAGGCCGAATTTGATCTCCTCTGCATTCACCCGCAGCTGTTCGCGCTCAGCAAAAAATATGCATTGCCGAAGTGCAGATTCAGCAGTCTCTGAAACATGTGATTCTTTCAGTATTTGCAGTGCTTTCTGGCCGCTTTCAGCATCACGGACATCCAAATAGCCCAGCATTTTCGCAGCCATGATCACATCATAGCCGTTTGGCTCCTTCGCTTTCAGCGGAACTTGGATGGCGGTCCACATCTTTTCAAACGGCCTCATCATCGTATACCGAAATACATCTTCTCTTTTCTGTTCTTCCATTGAAAACAGCTTTTCGTATTGCTCAAAGGTCTTTTCCATTACAAGATTCATCCTGATTCCCTCCTTGTCAAAAACATACGATATGCCGCAGCGTAAGGGTCAACAGCGAAAATTAAGCCATTTTACACTGTAAAATCATACAAACCCGCCGATAGGTAAGGCATAGGAGGTGGAACGATGGATATTCCTGCTTTATCAGTTGCAATGCATCAAGCATCCCTTGCCCAGAATGTTAATATCGCTTTAACGAAAAAAATGCTGGACACCGCCCAGCAAAATGCCGATCAAACCTTAAAGATGATTCAGCATCCGACTCTCGGACAAACCATTGATGTAAAAGCTTAACCTCACACCAAAGGCGGCCAATAACTCCATCCTCCCGGCCGCCTTTATTGTTCACAAAAAAGCATGCATGTTTTGATTGTTCCTCCATATGATTTATTGTTTGCCATATTAAGGAGGTCATAAATTGAAAAGACTGTTTATGAAGGCTTCATTGGTGTTATTCGCAGTAGTATTTGTTTTTGCCGTCAAAGGTGCACCCGCCAAGGCGGAAACCCATGCCTACGATGGAAAAAGCCCTTATTACAATGATTGTGCGTCCAGCGGCTCTACAAAAAAATCCTCAAACTTAGTGAATGCCAGCAATCAAGTCATCGGAGTAGTCGAGCTTAAATTCAGCAGTACATGTAAAACGGCTTGGGCAAAAATCACGATGAATAATACATTGACGTCTGGCTTTGAAGCAAATGCGGAGATTACCCGAAACACGGACGGAAAGAGATATAATTGTGATTCTGCAGGCGGCAATGGAAAAGCGGTGGCCGGCCAAAAGTCTTGCTATACACCGATGGTATATGATTTAGATCCAAGGACTTCTTACGCTTTCGGCAAGTATTCAGGACCAAACTTAAATGTTTGGGCGACCACAGGCTCTTATTAAATAGAAAAAAGGCTGTCCGTACGGACAGCCTTTTGTAATTTATTTCGCTTCTCTTTGTTTTTTAACCTCTTCAAGCTGAGAAACCGTCACCAATTGATATCCTTGATCGGTGAGCTTTTTCATAATTTCATCGGCCGCATCAGCAGAGGTGCGGTAAATATCGTGAATTAAAATGGTTCTTCCATCTCCCGCCTGACTCATGACACGGTCAACGATTGTTTTTTTGTTACGGTCTTTCCAATCTTCCGGGTCAACATCCCATAACGCAACATCCATTTTCATTTGACTCCGCAGTTCATCATTAATGCCGCCGTATGGGGGTCTTACAAGCGTCGGGCGGTATCCGCTTATTTTTTCAATGATGTCTTGCGTGTCATTGATCTGCTTTAACGCTTCTTTCACTGAAAGCCTTGTGAGAAGTGGATGGCTCCATGAATGGTTCCCCACCTCATTTCCTTCTTTCAGCATTCTTATTAGCGTTTCCGGATAATATTGAACCCTGCTCCCCAAAACAAAAAACGTGGCATGACCCTTATATTTCTTCAAGGAGTCTAGAATCTGATTTGTTGTCGCAGGATTCGGGCCGTCGTCGAAAGTAAGTGCAATGACTTTTTGATTTGGATCAACCGTTTCCTCTTTGGGTAAAGAAATCACTTCATGCTTCGGCTTTTGTTCTTTGATTTTATTTTTATTTTTTGCTTTATCAATATATTGTTCTTTCAGAATGTCTTTCAAAAGACTTTTCTTAATGGCAATCGATTGCTCTCCAAGATAGCCTGCTGCAACCTGATATGTGTCAAAGTAAAGTTCGATATAATCCTCCTTGATGGCAAAGCGGCTGAAATTTTCTTTTTTCGGAGCCGTCCCTTCCTTTAACAGTGCATCGTCCGCGGCAATGTCCTTATTCTTTTTCAGCTCGTGATAAGCGATTAACGAAAGCTTATGTAAGTAGTCAGCGTCCTCTTTGAAAATATCATCAATGGAAAGAAACGCTTGTTTACTAAAATCATAGTTAAACGTTTTTTTCACGGTTTGCCCGTGTGCCCCGCCGATGTATTTATATTCATTAAATACAATCGCCACTGTCTGTTTGGCATAATGGACAATTTTATAATCAACATTTAATTCGTTGCGTTTTGTCGTATGCTCTTGGTCAACGTCTTTTGTTTCCTTTTGAAATTGACGAACCTCTTTTTCTGCGAATCTTTTTAATGCCGAATCCATTTTTTCATTTTTGAAAACGGGATAGTTAACGGCGTAATTAAAAGTTTTCCCGTCATTCACAAGCGTTGCGATCTCAACATTCCCATATTGAGAATCAGTTCTTACTTTATTCATGACCGTTTCTTTTTTCAATGAATGATTATGGAAAAAGCCGATAAGGCCCACCACACATACAACTGCTATTAATACATGAAACCATTTAATTCTATTTGCTAACAACAAAAACTCCTTCTTTCGTAGCCATTTCGATTTACTCTTCATCAGTTGGAACTGTATCTATTTAGAAATGTTTTTGTAACATTGTAGTAACATTTATTTCACATTTGTAATACTATGAGATTTAGAAGTTCATGTCAATCCTTTTTAAGGAATTTCATCATAAAAAAAAACCGAGTTTCATGAATGTACATACACCCAACTTAAGCATCAAGAATATGGTAAAAGGAATAAAAAAAGCTAGGGAGGTTTTCCTCTTGGATTACCCTTTGAATGAACAGCCATTTGAACAAATTACCCCTTATGATGAAAGACAGCCTTATTATTATCCGCGTCCGAGACGGCCATTTTATCCGCCTTATTATTATCCGTTCTACCCGTTTTATCCGCGACCGCCTTATTACTACCCGCGACCGCGACCGCCTTACTACCCTTGGTACGGTTACGGCGGCGGTTATGGCGGAGGATATGGCGGAGGTTACGGTTACTAGTCGCCGCATATCAAAATGGGGGCAGTCCAGCTCCCCATTTTTTTATTTTAAAAATGACAATATCATGACAAATATAGGAAATAATTGTGATTCCGTATCCCTCTTGTTACGATAACAAAAGCATGCAGTTTTAGGGGGAGGCGTCTATTTTTGGAGAATACAAGAGATTCTGCAGCCATATCTGAAACAAAATACATAAAAGCTTCGAACCGGGTAACCATTTACGATTTTATCAAACTTGCAAAACCCGGCATTATCATATCAAACTCGATAGCAGCCTTCGGCGGGTTTTGGATCGCGTTTGCAAGCGCAGAAAAAACGTTAACCGGCATGGCTTTTTTGATGACAATGGTAACAGCAATGTTGGGAACCGCGTTTGTGATGGCTTCCGGCACTGTCTATAACAACTATTTTGATCGGCATATGGACGCAAAAATGGCACGCACTCGCAGCAGGGCCTCGGTCACAGGGAAAATGCCGCCAGCCTTGATCTTAACATATGGCTCTGTGTTAGGAATCGCAGGTCTTGCCATGCTTTATTCCCTTAATCCATTAACGGCCTTTCTCGGACTCGCCGCCTTTATTTTTTATGCGATCATCTATACGGTATGGGTGAAACGAACGTCTGTGTGGAGCACATTTGCCGGGAGCTTTCCAGGAGCTGCGCCGCCATTGATGGGGTATTGTGCCGTAACCGGTGACTTCAGTATGACAGCAGTGCTGTTGTACACGATTATGTTTCTGTGGCAGCCGCCGCATTTTTGGGCGATTGGGATAAGACGCAAAGAGGAATATCGTGCCGCTGGCATTCCGCTCTTGCCAGTAGTCAAAGGAAATCATGTAACAAAAATAAAAATGATGCAATATATTGCCGTCCTGGTGCCGGTTACGCTATTATTTCCTTTCTCTCTCGGCACCGGCCATATGAGCCCATTTTATTTTTTAGCAGCCTTGGTTCTCGGAGGCATATGGATCAAAAAAAGCATCAAGGGATTCAAAATAGACGATGACGTGAAGTGGGCAAAGGATATGTTTGTCTACTCGCTTATTTATTTTTGCTTGCTGTTCTTCATCATGATGATCGATTCATTTATGATGTTTCTGATCAGATGATGCAAAAAGAGCCACACATTAATGTGACTCTTTTTTGTTTGGAAAAACAGCATCTAATAGAAATGTCATGGCAAAAAACACAACCATGCAAATCAAAAATCGTATAATCTCACTCAAAATCCAGCTATCAGCTATGCGCATACCATCGGTTTCTCGGAGGGTTGCGCATATTGAAAAAATCATGAGTATGTTTTTTAGGGTTTCTTTGTTCATAAAATACCATCGCTTTCTCGATAGGATGACTTAAAGGCAATGAGATAAGTCATCAAGATATAAAATGTGTCGCATCGTTGCATGTTTTGATTGAAAGAAATCATTGTTTTTTTGCCAGCCAATTGTAAAGCTCAGGCAAACAGATGAAAACCGTTTCTGTGAAAAAGCAGATCTAATCGAATGCTTCTATACTCTATCCACAAATAAATACATTTGTTTCTCTAATCTATAAACCCGCACTCTTTTTCCATCATCAGGTATTATAAGCCAAAAACAAACAAAAAAATAGACTTGCGTTTGAGTTGTATGGAAGTGAAATTGCAAGAATAACCCATACGGTGGTAATACATTGTTTGATTTTCCCATATTCATAGATTTGGAGGTCATACAAAAGTGAAGGGAATATTTTTAGTTGTTCAGCTTGGATTTTCTATTATGATATTTCTGTTTTTAGCTGCTGTTAATTGGTATCAAGGAAGCGAGCTTGTTTCAGATCGATTTGATTGGAACTATACTGCTAAACTCTCAAAACTGCTAAATGGAATTGATGCCGTCAGCAGCCCCAAACAAATTTCACAGCTTGATTTTTTCATCTATTCCGCTAAACACTACCCTGTTATGAGTGCGTTAATGATCATCTCTTTCTTATATGTTCTGGCCGCTCTTTTTTTACTTATATACTCAGTCAAATGCAATAAGCAAGAGATTCATTTGGACTGCTGACCCGGTGAAATTCGTTTTTATAGCCCATTAACTCTTCAAGATGTTCCTGTGTTTAGTGAGGCAGACCTTAACCTATGTTTTCGGAACTTCTTGCTCAATTATGCGTATACCTTAATAGGAGGGATCAAACGATGAAAGAATATGAATTCGTAAGAGTTGAGCTGAGTACGATGAGAAGAAGGCCTAAAGAAGACTACCAGCAAATCATCCATGATTATGCGAAAAGAGGCTGGAGATTTGTTCAGATTTTCGCTCCCAGTATAGATGGGTATGGGGCAGCTGCTTATTTTGAAATCATATTTGAAAGGGATGCGGAAAAAGCTTAATCGATATGACTAAGCTTTTTTGTTTCCCCCTATATCTGCATCTATACAATTTCTGCAAATGCGGCATCACATGATCTTGCTAAATCCTGTGGCGCCAACTTTAGCTGCATACCGATTTTCCCTGCACTCACAATGATAAAATCAAGCGTTTCTGCAGATGAATCAATATAGGTCGGGAACAATTTTTTCATGCCAATTGGCGAGCAGCCGCCGCGAAGATAGCCAGTTACCGCTAATAGCTCCTTCATTGCAATCATTTCTATTTTCTTTTCCCCTGTCACCTTTGCTGCCTTTTTTACATCTAACTCTTCTGCAACGGGTACAACAAAGACATAATAATGATTTGTTCCTGCTGCTGCAACCAACGTTTTATATACATATTTCAAAGGATAACCGATTTTTTCCGCAACAGAGATGCCATCTACCGGCTGGCCGTCTGTTTTATACCCTAATACCTCATAAGAGATGTTCTGCTGTTCTATCAGACGAACCGCATTTGTTTTTGCCATTTTTTTCGCCATTGTTTTCACCCACTATCAAAATGATGTATGTCTAACTTCTTGCAGTAATATGTAAATTCTATCATCCTAACCTGCATTTTCAAGGTTACTAGCATTGAATCAACGAAAGGACAAATTGATTTCCTTGGACGCCTATAGCCCATTATTAGACTACATGGAACAAAACAGGAATGAACAAATAACTCTCACATACAATTTGTATGAATGGAAAATAAAGGAGTGGTTGCTTTGTATCATTACTTTTATGGCCCTGCGTTAATTCCTTACTTTTCACATACTCATAACCCTCAAAGAAGTCCAGACTTTTCAGAAAGACAGCGAAGAAGAGAAATCACATTGACTGTAGATGGCTTTGTCCCCCCATCTTCCACCGAAGATCTTGGAGACGGTTTTTATTCTTACGCATGGACGAACCAACAGGTCATCAATCCAGGTGAATACTTAGTTTGTCATCTTGAAGGAAGAGATATCAACGTGATAAATGGTGGGTTCACTCCGCGCGATACTGCTCCATTGTATGCGGTAGCAAGCTTTCCAAGACGAAAAAACCAATGGGTCATTATCATTCATAATCCTGTGCAAACCCAAAGAGCCATATCGCTTTATTTGATTGCGAAAAGGTAGCACAACATGTTATCAGAAACCCTGCATTCAGGAACAGAAAAACGGGTAGGGACACATTAACATCAGCATTTTCCTACCCGTTTTTGGGCTGGGCAAACTCTCACCTGTCACTCTTTCAATTCCCCTCAATTTCTTCATCTTTCTCTACTGCCAAGGTATCAGAGAAAATTGTTATATGTTATCATTATTCCCAGTAAAAAGAAAAGAGGATTAGATATATGGTTCTCCTTGAGACGAATCGATTACGATTAAAAACGATTGATATTCCCCTTCTTGACGCCGCGTCTAAACAAGATCATCAGGCTATCAAAGACTTAGGTTATGAAACAAATGGTGAATGGCCAAATTCTGATTTTTTTGAAGCGATACCTTATTTCCGCGAGATTTTAGTCAAAAACAATGGAACAAAAGGATTTGATTCATGGATTATTGTAAAGAAGGACAGCCATGAAATTGTTGGGGGAACTGGATTTTTAGGTGACCCAGACGAAAATGGCATGATTGAAATCGGTTTTGCAACAAATAAAAGTCATCGCCGCAAAGGTTATTGTGTGGAAGCCGCCCAAAAACTAATAAACTGGGCATTAAGCCAAGAAACAGTAAACCGGATCACCGCAAGATGCGAACATGATAATCTAGGCTCACAAAAAACCTTGGAGAAGTTAGGGCTTATATTGAATCATAAATCAGCGGATTATAAACATTGGATATATGTTACAAAGTAGAGTCCTTAATTACAAAAGCAGGCACTGCGCCTGCTTTTGTTTGGATTATTTACCTCTGTGCTTCTTTTTCGCTTTTTGCTTTTTGAGCATATACCTTTGCTCTTTTACATGTTCTCGTTGTTCTTTCATTATTTGTTTTTTCTTTTGCTTTCTTGCTTCAAGCTCTAGCTTTATCGCCTCTTGAGCTTTAGAAGCTACTCCGGCGTTTTTCAACTCTTTTGAAACCTGGCGCTGCAATCTTTTTGGATTGATCTTTTTTTGACGTCTGCCTTGTAAACTCACTCCTTCCTGCTCAGCTTGGGCCAACATATTCAGGAGTTGGTTATGAACAAACTCTAATACTTCAGAATCCCTCGGCTCTTTGCCAAAAAGATGACGAAAGGCTCTTAGCTTTCCATTGTCCACAACTTCAACAACGCCTACCCAAAACTGACCATCGTAGTAAATCGTTAATTTCATAACGATTCCCTCCTCATAAAAGATATTAAAGAATGATGGACATCCCGAGGAGGGGAAGGTTACTGACATTCTCAATCATGCATCCGGACTACCAACCGAATCGTGTTTTTTCATTCTTTACCATATACAGAAAAGAGTGTAACATTTCTTCTCCAACTATTAAACTCTTATTTTATTTAGATCATTGCTGGAGAATAGGCGTCTTCACTCGCAAATTTATTTCTCAAGCCCTGCATGTTACAGATGGGAGACGATACATTCTGCATATCCTTCGAGTTTAAATTCTCCAAGACCGTAAGGCAGCAACATATGATCTCCTTTTTTGAAAGGATAGACATACTCACCAGAGATCATACGGCCCTCCCCTTCAATCACACTGATAAGAAGGAATGGTTTTTGCTGCTTTAAGCTTGCTGATCCTGATAAGTTCCATTTCCCCACCGAAAAGTAAGCGCATTCAACCAATGTCGTTGTAAGCAAATCCTCAATTTGTTTATGGTGAACTGTATGCCGTTCTGGAATAGACGGGACCTCTATCACTTCGATGCTCTTTTTCAGATGAAGCTCGCGCAGCTTGCCTTCTGCATCTTTTCGGTCATAATCATATAATCTGTAGGTTGTGTCAGAGTTCTGCTGCGTCTCCAAAGCAAGAATTCCTTTTCCAATCGCATGAACAGTACCGCTTGGCACATAGAAAAAATCCCCCGGCTTTACCTTTACACGGCGCAAGAGCTCATCCCATTCTCCACGCTCGATCATGGTAGTTAGTTCTTCCTTTGTTGTTGCATTGTGGCCATAAATAATCTCGGCATCTTTTTGGCAATCAATAATGTACCAGCATTCTGTTTTTCCAAGCTCACCGTTTTCATGTATGTTGGCATATTCATCATTCGGATGCACCTGAACAGATAAGTCCTGGTCAGCATCTAATATTTTTGTAAGCAGAGGGAAACGGTCCCCTTCAAGCTGTCCGAATAAATGTCTGTGATGTTCCCATAATTCGCTGAGCGTGAACCCCTTATACATTCCGTTTTGAACAACGCTTTGACCATTTTGATGCGCGGCAAAAGCCCAGCACTCTCCTGTTCGTTGTGACGGAATGGTATAGCCAAAATCAGCTAAAGCGGTCCCGCCCCAAATTCTTTCTTTGAAAATAGGCTTGAAAAATAACGGTTCAATCGTCATGAAAATCCCCCGCTTTATTCGATTTCTTCTAGCAGCTTGTATGCTTCTTCTGTTGTTTGCACGGAGAGCAGCCGCTCCCTATAATTGTCATCCATTAGCTTTCGAGATAGCATCTGCAGTATTTTGAGATGCTGGTTTCCCCCGCTCTCTTTCGGTACAGCAATCATAAAGATTAATTTAGCTTCTGATCCATCCAGGCTATTCCAATTAACACCTGATCGTTTGATCCCAAAGGCAACACTCGGCTCCCTGACCGCCTCAGACTTTCCGTGCGGAATCGCGATATTCATGCCAATCGCCGTTGTTCCCTGTTGTTCACGATTCAAAATGGCTTGTTTAAACCCGCTCTCTGAAAGCAGCGCACCTCTTCGGGACAATTTCTGAATCAATTCATCTATGATGTCATCCCTCGTTTCCCCCGATAAATTTGGTTCAATTAATTCCGGGCTGATAATGTCTGTCAGTTTTTTAAATTCCGACATCTTAGCTTTTTGGCTTTGAATTGGCTGCTTTATTTCATTTGCTGCCGCAGCTTCACTTGGCGCGGAGGGCGGTGCAGTTTCACTGAGCACAGGAGACGCCGTAATATCCTTTTTTAGTACATTGACGAACAGAGCAGTGACAAGAGATCCTGCAATCACAGCAATAAAAAACATCAAGACATGATCAACTGCGCCAAGCACTGCAACGATAGGTCCGCCGTGCGCCACTCTGTCTCCCACATTGCCAATCATGGCTATCACAGAACCTGTCATTGAGCCTGCCATAATACTTGGAATAACGCGCAGAGGGTCCTGCGCCGCAAATGGAATCGCTCCTTCAGTAATGCCGAAGAGCCCCATCGTAAATGCCGCTTTCCCCATTTCTCTTTGAGATGCCTCGAATTTTCTTTTTCCTAAAAACGTCGCAATGCCAAGGCCAATCGGCGGGATACAAATAGCGACAGCAATTGGTCCCATAATTTCATAATTTCCTTCTCCAATCATTGCCGATCCAAACAGAAATGCCACCTTATTTACGGGACCCCCCATATCAAATGAGATCATCGCCCCTAAAATCAATGCCAGAAGGATCGAGCTCGACCCTTTCATCCCCGCCAGCCAAACTGTTAAAGAGGCGAAAATTTGAGCTACAGGCGCGCCTATCAAAAATACAAACGCTAAACCTACAATCAGTGATGCAAACACCGGAATAATAATAATCGGCATAATCGGCTGGATGGCTTTTGGAACTTTTAATTTTTTGATCCAAAGTGCAGCGTATCCGGCCAAAAACCCGGCAATAATCCCCCCGAGGAATCCGGCGCCGCTTGCGCTGTCATAAAAACTTCCAGTCGCCGCAATATATCCGCCGATCATCCCTGGCACAAGCCCCGGTTTATCAGCGATGCTATAGGCGATATAGCCGGCTAAAATCGGAATCATAAATGAAAATGAAGCACTGCCGATCTGTTCAATCGTTTTCCAGAAGGAATCATCCGGAATAACTAAGCCTTTAGGTGTTTTCTCCCCTCCAAGCGTTAATGCAACCGCTATCAATAATCCGCCGACAACAATGAAAGGAACCATAAATGAAACGCCGTTCATTAAATGACGGTAAATTGGATTTTGTTTCTTCTCCTGATGATTACCGGATTCCGATTTTAAAGCGGAACGATAGACCGGTATATCCCCGTTAAGAGCTTTTTGAATCAATTCTTCCGGTTTGCGGATGCCGTCCTGTACCCCCACAGACAGCAGTTTTTTGCCTATAAACCGGTCTTTGTTTACCGAACGGTCTGCAGCAATAATGATTGCGTCCGCTTCGCGAATTTCGTCTTCGGTTAGCTTATTTTCAACACCAATCCCTCCCTGGGTCTCAACTTTGATGCTAACGCCCAGTCTGTCAGCAGCTTTTTGCAGATTTTCCGCTGCCATATACGTATGGGCGATTCCATTCGGACAAGATGTAATCGCTAAAAGTTTCATAGGAAACCTCCTTTAAAGTGTGAATAATAAGATCTTGTCTCAACTGTATACCGAAATCAGCTCATTAAAATCGCTTTTTTTACCATAGGTTCCGGTAATAAAGGCATTTTTCCCTATAACAAAAAAAGCAAGGAATAATCCCTGCTTTAATAATCCAAATGAGATAAAAATGTCATGACATTGGCTTCTTTCGTCAGCTTCTGGACGAAGGCCGGCTGCTCGCTAAGATATGAAAGCTCGCTAAACAGCTGCTTTGTCATGGTTTGATCCTCGTGTTTGACAGCCAGCATAAAAACGAGCGAAACTTTTTCATTTCCCCATTCAAGCGGCTCCTTTAATGTGGCAATCGCGATTGCTGATTGTTTAATAAATTTAGCGTTTGCATGAGGAATGGCAATGCCTGACCCAATATTTGTCGCCGACATTTTTTCCCTCATCACCGCATGAACCGCATAGTCCTTATCAACATAGCCTTTCTCAAACAAAGCTGTCGCCAGCTGTTCGATTAACTTGTAGCGATGCTCCGCCTCCTGCTGCAAAAAAACCAAAAAAGGAGTCGTATTGTTCAGCATCTGAAACGTTTTTTGTTTTTGGCGGTGTGATTCGCCCAGCTGACGTATAAACGCACTTAATTTCTTCTCTTCGCCAGGCTCTAAAAGCGGAGATACAACAATATGGGGAACCGTAATATTCTCCAGCGCAATGGTGGATATGACAAGATCAATATCCTCATGCTTTTTGATATAATCCTTTAAATCGGCCTTTGCAATACAAGCCATTACAGCGATTTGGTGATATTTCCGTTCAATTTTTGTCCGCAGCAATTGTGACATCCCAATCCCCATGTGGCAGACGATAATCGCCTTTTTATGTGTTTCGCTGCTGCACTGCATCCGTTCGATCGCTGCCTGAAAATGCAATGTCAAATACGCTGCCTCTTCCTCAGGAATATGAAGATCAAACGTTTGATTGATCTCTTCCAAAACATCAATGATGAGGTGGAACAAATAAGGGTACATCTTTTTGATGTCATTGAGCATAGGATTTGCTACAGAAAGATCGTAGCTCAGCCGTTGCAGCACAGTATTGAGATGAATGTTCAAACCATTGATCAAATCCTGATCCTTATGAAAATCCATCATTTTCAGCTCTGAAACACGATTGATTAAATGCCCTACAATCTTAGGAAGCACAGCATTTTCAAGGTTCTCTTCTGTCTGCAATGGATAACGAACTTTACCGCCCAATATATGTAATGTTAAGTACACGGCTTCTTCTTCTGGGAAGCGGATTGCAAAAACCGGTTCAAGCCGCTGTAAACAAGCAAATGTCCATTGATATTCTTTCTTCTTTTTTACTGCCGCCATTTCTTTTGGGGACAATGAAATCGGCTGCTTCATTTTGATGCGGCGGACCATTAACAATGTATGCAGCAGCAAACTTTCAAACGTTTCGTCTGTGAAATAGAGGGAATGCTTTTTTTGTAGTGATTTGATTTCTTTCGTCACAAAGTCTACTTCATAATGTAAAAACTTACTTTTAATAAATTGGCTGGTAAACGCTGTATTGTGGATCAAATCAGATATTCTTGCCAATGCCTTTCTTTTATTTCTTTCGTTCCCTTCAACCTTTAATCCAAGCCGCTGCCTAGAAACCAGCGTGAGATCAAAACGCTTCAGCCACTCTTCTACTGCGTATAAATCCTTTTTTATGGAAGATCGATTGACAAAATGCCGAGCAGCAATGTCTTTTGCGGAAACAGGCTTCGGATTCATTAATAAGTCATAAGCAATGTGCAGCATTCTTTCTTCATCGCTCCGCTGCCTAGAAGAAAAATGTTCAGTATGTAATTGTTGGCTTAGCCAGGTCCTTTCTTGTTCTTCTATATGTAAATAAACGCCCAACCCTGGTTTTCGAATAAGCTGTGCATGAGAATGCTCATTTAGATAATCCTCGATCACTTTCAAATCATTCCGGATTGTTTTTTCAGAACACTGTACCCTATCTGCGAAATCTTGCACAACTAAATAGTCATCAGGTTCAGATAACAACAGATACAAAATCTCTTTTTGTCTTGTATTTATGTATTCCATCTGTTTTTCTATCCTTCCTGTCAGTATCTACTTGAGCAAATTGATAGTATAAGTATACTATATAAGAAACCGTTTACATTATAAAATAAAATCATAGAGACAAAAGTTTCGTTTTTTACCGAAGCTTCCGGAAAAATACGATTTTTATATTCTTTGAGTTTGCTATGTAATGTATTTTTTATCGTATACAGCAGAAATTCATAAAAATACTCCAATTCTTCACCTATTTAGAACGAAGATTTTCTAATGTATGAGTACGAAAGTAAGAACATGATGAAGAAAAGTGATTTGGTATCTTCGGGGATAAAGTGCAGGTAACAAAATTCCCACACGCTCAACAAACTAATAACCATCAAATGTGTGCTATTAACATTTTAAGGATGGCCATTCTCTCTCAGCAGTTTTCCATCATAAATACAAACTCTGTGCAGGGCACACAATAGTCTTAGCTCAAATCAGTTGATCGTTCACATATTATTAACATTTATTTACAAGGAAAATAATTACTTTTGCTGAATTGTTATAGTGCAAGACAAAAAACTTTAAAGGAGTGTTTCAAAATGAATTTCAAAAAAACTGTTGTTTCTGCTTTATCGATTTCTGCGTTAGCTCTGTCGGTCAGCGGGGTAGCTTCAGCTCATGAAATAAACTCCACACCTACTGAAGTAAAGAACATTTCTATTTCACCTACACATGTTATCAAGATTCAAGACTATAATTTACCTCTAAAAGTTGGAGAAACCTATTCTGTTAAAAATAATTCAGCTACTCGTTATTGGACTGATAACCAAAAAGTTGCGGAAGTCGATCAAAATGGTTTAGTGACGGCTAAATCAAAAGGGAAAGCCACGATTACTTTGTTTAAAGGTACTGCAGTATTCGGAAAAGTATATGTAACGGTTTATTAATCTCTTATCCGCCAGATTTTCTGGATGCAAAACATGCATGAATAAAATAAGGTCCCCCTCTAAAAAGAGAAGGGACCTTATTTTATTTCAATTGCGCTTCAAGTTTAGATTTAGTTTTGGGAATACATCATACATTGGTGTATATTGTGTTTCAGTAGCTTAGCCCCGAATAAATCCACCTTCTGAATGAATAATTTGTCCAGTTATCCATTCAGCCTCATCACTTGCAAGAAAAGCAATCATTCGTGCTGCATCATCTGGTGTGCCAATACGCCCCATTGGAAATTTAGGTGAAAGAAAATTTCTTATTTCATCTGTCATCCATGTAGAATCTGTTGGACCTGGGTTTACAGCGTTAACAGTGATGCCCAATGGTGCAAGTTCTTGTGATAACGACCTAGTAAAGGCAGAAATAGCTCCTTTAGTAGCTGCATACGCTAACTCCCCAGGCAAAGGACCTAAATCCTGCCCTGATGTCATATTGATGATTCTTCCTGATATTAAATTAGACTTTTTAAACCGACGGGCGAATTCAACACAAAGAAGAAAATTTGATCTCATATTAACCGCATAATGATCATCAAGTGATTTAGCATCTAACGATACATAATTATCACTTGCGGAATGAGCTGCATTATTAATAAGGATGGACGGATATCCTAATTTATCTGAAATTTTTTCATGTATTGTGAATGCAGCATGTGCATCTGATAAATCAATTTTCATTGCCTCACAGCGCACACCCATACGTAAAATTTCTTGTTGAAATTCTTCTATCCAGGCCGCATCAGAATTCCAGTGAGTAAAGAAGATATGTATACCCTGTGAGGCTAACTTACGACAAATAGCCGTACCAATATCCCCTTGACTGCTTGCTCCTGTAATTAGTGCGATTTTTTCTTGAGAATGACTCATTATTTTAACCTCCAATTTATACGGAGTATCTCCATTATGATGGTAACAAGTTATCCAAAGAATATAATCCATGAAATCAAACAGAGCTGACTTTGAATACATTTCAAAATCAGCTCAAAAAAAACATTTTCGTCTCAAAAAATATTAAATAGAAAAAAATAAGAGTTGGACAACAATTTACTACTTAATCACAAGTGGCTGATTCTAAGTCATTGAATGTCTTTTTTTTTAAAGAGCCTTTCAATCATTCACATTGCTTTTCATTAACCATTCTACTTCCGTTAATTCTTGTTTTTGAACGTCTATTGTGTGTTTTTTCGTGAAATGGGTTTTCACAGCTTCTTCGTTTTCCCAAATCTCCCAAAGCATTATTTTACGTTCTGATGGCTCAAGCGGATAAGCATGGAATGTAATACAACCCTCTTCTTTGTTCGTTTCTTCCTCAAGTTTTTTGAATTCCTTCATTATCTCATTAAGGTCTTTATTACTGATGATTTTTAAACATGCCGTTATGTAATGCATCGAAATTTCCCCTCCCATCATTTTATGGCTTTTCATTATAACATTTTCTTGAAAAAGATAGATGCCATTTATAAATCATTAGACGACTTCGAGTGCATCCCTCACCAATACAATTGAGTTCTATTATCATTTTTTACCAGGCATGTATCTTTTTAGAACGAGAGATTTAGTTATTGCTTTAACATATTATCGCGAAGCCGAAAAATATCTTGATTTATTAGATAAGAACGCAAATACAGATAAGGCAGAGTTCTATTTCAAAATGTCAGAAGTCTATTACTATATGAAAGAGACTCATTTTTCAATGAACTATGCCCAGCGAGCATACTCTATATTTAAAGAGCAAAAAGATGCTCAGGGGAACCTTACATATGGCAAGGAAATGGTCCAATGTCAGTTTGTTATCTTTGGGAACTGGCTAGATAAAATGTGTTATGAGGACGCTATAGAAACAGCTGAAAAAGCCTTAAATGATGCTATAAAAATAGGGGAACAACATTTAATTGGTTCAGCTCATTTTAATGTGGGATTATGTTATAATAATCTTGAAAAACTTGACAATTATGAGAAAAATTTAAAATCGCCTATGAAATTCATAAGAATCGAAAGCACATTTATGAGTGGAAAGCGATTTTTAATCTGGCGTATGTCAAAGCAAAGAAGAATGATTTAAAGGCTGCGTTAGAATTATACCAGGAAGGTCAGAAGATTGCTGCCCGACACAACAACCAAGAAGTAACCGAGAAATTAAAACTGATTAAAGGTCTTTATTTATCATTTGACTTACAAACACTTAGAGAAGTGTTCAAGTTCTTCAAAGAGAAAAACCTTTATGGTGATATGGAAGAATACGCTGTTGCTGTTGCTGATTTTTTGACCAACAAAGAAGACAGACATGATGCGGTCGATTTTTATCAAATGGCAATTGAAGCACGTAAACAAATTCAAAGGGGGAAACATTTAAATGAAAAAATGTAAAATTGCAATTTGTTTAGCGCTCTTGCTTGGCATTGTTGGAGTATCCAGCGCTTCATACGCTCTTTCTGAGCAGTCCACTTATAAGGTCGCAGATAGAGCAGCAACTTAATATGATATTAAGAAATAACCCCATTTTGGACTTTAGAAATGGGGTTTTTATTTTATCTTCTCAACTCAATATTATTCCTGAGTTTTCATTTAAATCATATACTGCATTAATAAACCGACAGCCCATAAAAAGTAAAAAACCCTTGCTACGCAAGGTTTTAAGCTATGATTCCGACTGGGCTCGAACCAGGGATCTCCTCCCTGTCACAAGGTAGCGATTATGTTCTGACACGAACAGACGTTTTATTCCCAAACCCTATTTTATAGGGTTTCTTACATAAGTTTCTGATTAAAAATATTCCTTTTTGATTAAATTTGTATAAAGCCCGTCTAAAAAACGACGGGCTTTTAATTAATTCTTGTTGGTTATACTGTTTTACAGTTGTTGGTTTTGGGCTGTAATAAGATGGTCAGGGCTATACCTGATGCCAGAGTTAAAAAATAGCCACATAGCATAAAATAGGGGGCGATTTCGTTTTTGAGAAAATAAAGCCCAAAGAGAATAACGGCTGTACCGATAGTGAAATAAATCGGCTTTTTACTTTTCAAAGTCAAACGGCTTGATTGAGTAAACTTTTTGTAGATTAAAGGCAAGCCGGTATAAACCCCTATGAAAAATGTAAATAAGATAGACCAAAGGAAACCGATTGGCGAGAAATAGCTCTCGGAAAATATTCCGTCGAAAGCCCAATTGCTCAACACAACGAAGCCAAATAGATAAACAAATGCCAATATGATCTTGACCATGATATCCCTCCCCTACAATCCAATATACACGTGATATAAGGTTGTTTAAATGGGTAAAACCATTCATTTACTTTTCAATCTTCCCGCTCCTTCAAAGCCTAATACTTTAATCAATAGCATCATTTGTTACTTTCGTCTCTTTTACCAATATTATACATTAAGATAAGATGGGGACGATAACATTAAGGAGGGATAAAATGAAAAAGTTACTTGTGGGTGTGGTTTTTGCCCTAGCTTTGAGTTTTTCATCTCTGTTTAGTCTTCAAAGTGCAAATGCTGCCGAAAAAGTGGACAAGAATTCTGATCTGATTATTGATAAGGCGACCTTTCACGAGGTAACAAAACAAAAAAACTTGAGAACCCTTTCATCTGAGAAAATCCCCACTGTTAAATAAGTGAATAAGGCTTTAAACAGTATGCATGTCAGCAAAGATCATCCATATCAAGAAATTGATCTCGGTAATGGTTTCACTGTGGAAACGGGCGTAAGTACAGATATGGGAATGGAAAAGATAAAAACACAGGCCACCCAAAATAAAACTGCAAGTGGCTATTACGCTGTAAAGTTTACAGGGATAAAATTATATGATATTCGAGTAAGTGACAACTATTCATACGAATATGGAAAGAAAATAACAAAGTGGGAAAGCCCGCCAAGTGCATCCGCTTCAGGTTTTGCTGGCTGGAATGGTAAAATCACCTCCAAGAAAATTGCAAACATTGATAAAACGCCTAAGGATGCAATCGCCAATTCTGATTACACGTTTGTAAAGTATGGAGGTAACCGCCACGGCCATATGGAATTACGATTCACTGCAACCGGAAACTGGTACACACATCACGTTTCTATTAAATAAGAGAAAAAGCCCTCCCAATCGGGAAGGGCTTTTTTATTTAAGAAGGGATTCGAGCTTCGCTTTAGTTTTCGGGCCATAAATGCCATTAGGATTTATTTAAACCATTCATCAGCTGGAATCGTCTTACTGCGTCATCAGTTTCCAAACAAATAATCCGAATAGGTAAATTGACACAGATCAAATTATTCATTTCACACTTTTGAATCACATCGCTGTCTATTTCTTCATTTTCCCATGGTAAAATCTTGTTGGAGCTATTCAAACGAAAGGATATGATCATGAAAGTATTTGAAGCCAAATCACTGCTTTCAGAAGCAGATAAACGCGTAAAAGAATACAAAGAATTAAGAAGTCAGATGGTCAATCTAAAAAAGGCTTTTAAAGCTGTAGCTGATTTAGATGACAGTGAGTTTTCCGGCAAAGGTGCTGACAACATTAAAGCATTTTATCAAGACCATGCAGGTGTAGCTGACAATTGGATTGACTTACTTGATATGAAAATTGCTTTCTTGACAAGCATTTCAGGCACTCTAGAGGACGCCAGCTTATCTGATGCTTATATAGAAGAATCCTTCTTAGAACACGAGCTGGCTAACGCCTACACAAAATCAAAATCTATTATGTCTGAACAAAAGAAAGCCATGAAAGATATCTTACATGATATCGACGATATCCTTCCGCTTGATCTGTTTTCAACTGAGGACTTTAAAGACGAACTCGCCGATGCGGAGGACAAACGCAAAAAAACAGTCGATAAACTAGGCAGCGTGGACGAAGCACTTGTTACTGAATATGCCCAATCAGAGCCAAACGAGCAATTCATCAAGAAGGACTTCCAAAAGCTTGAGGAATCCACAGGCAAAGGCAAGAATGCTACACCAATCCATTATAATGCCAAGGCTTATCGAGAAAGTGATATACATAAGAGAAAAGGCGATATCGAGAAACAGACTGAAGCTTATTTGAAGATCAAGAAAGATAAAGCGAAAGAACGAGAAATCAAAGAGCTGAAAAAGAAGCTAGCTGACGGAGTGACGGATCCAGATGAATACTTAGACATTGCCAAGAAGGTCGGCTATGAGAATCTTACCCCTGAACAGCTTGAATTTGTTTCATTTCTTGAACAGCGTAAAGCTTTCATGGATAACGGAAAAGAAGTGTTGCAAATCATAGGTGATGGCGCCAAGGGTGCGATTGTTGGTATATACGATCTTGCCAAGGATACCGGTGAAGGAGCCATTCAATTCGGATGGAATATCGGTTGGACAATTGACAATCTTAACAAAGATCCTCAAAAAGTGCTGGATACCGTTTTGGAATACGACTATCAAGCTGCCTTTCAAAGTATGGTTGACACATTGAAGGATAATTGGGATAAAAAAATGATTCACGGGGATGCATACACACGGCTGCACTATGTTACTTATTTGGGCGGAAGTCTTCTGTTATTGAAAGGTGGAAAGTCCTCTGTCTCAACAGGCTCGAAGGATCTTGCTAAAGTTGGGAAAACAGCTAGTGATACAATTAAGAAAGGTGGAAAGTCTGTAAAACAGTTTGTCAAATCTCCTGTTAACCGGTATACTCCTGCATTAGAAGGAATCCTTCAAGATGCTGAGAATACCATTAATGTGAAAAATACTCCGCTGCTAAAAAGTATTGCGGAAGATAAAAAAGAGAGTGTTCTCAGAAGATCTGAAAGTTCTAACAACATGGGTACAGGTAGTGTCAAACAAGGTGATAGTACCCCTCTCGCACCTGGCGGCGGATTAGCTGCTCATGAAGCAAAAGGCGGGCATCTTATAGAAAGACATATCGGAAAGACTGATGAAGAATTAATAGAAAGACTGAGAACTGATCCTAACCCACATATTACAGCTTCATCTACTTTTAAAGATAGGGCTACCGCTGAGAGAATTGCTAATGCAGTCTTAAACGATCCAAAAAATATAAAGAAAATCGAAAATTGGATTGATGATCCTAAAAAACCTAAATTAATGTTAAAATACAAGGGCGATGGAGAAATAATCGGCAGAAGTGTAACAAGAAATTCAGAACTAGTAGAGAACGTTACAAACGCAAAAATTATACTCAAAAAAGATAACAACGGTAACTTTATTCTTACAGGATATCCAACCAAATAGAAAGAGAGGAAGTATCATGGATGAAAGTTATGATTTCTTGGACGAATTAGAAAATTTTTTAGGTGCAACATTTCATCAAGATATCAGATCCCCTGAACACGCATTAGACGAATTTATTGAGGAAATTAGTAAAGAAGGTTTGCTATTTACAGTTAAGTTTTGCGAAGAGTTTCTAAATAGCGATCTAACTAAAGAAAAAAAGGAAGACATTATAAAGTGTAATGCAGAAATATATTTCCCGACAATTGGATTACCACCTATAGAATGGTTGAAAAGTGTAATAGAAAAACTAAAAGAAGCTATTTAAAAGAAACACTGAAAGGCCCCCATTTTAAGAGGGCCTTTTTATATTACTTCAATTTCGCTTTTGTAGCTGGTTCATAATAGCCATCGATACCTGAAGAAAATACAATTAGCTATCTAGAAAATTGTAATAAAGAAGATTTATATTGGATCAGTGAAGTATTTGAAGATTTAGCTGAAAGTTTGCAAAGTAAAGAACTTATTAATTGTTTAAGAAAATTAGATGAAAAGTACCCTGATTTAGAAATGACAAATGATATTGATATAGCAGAAAGTTATATAGAATAAGATACGTACCATCTCTCAGATTTAAAGTTACCAGTTTCTTGGTGGTGATAAGTAATGATAGAAATCGAAGTTTCTGATTCTGTATTTGGATTCCTTGGCGGTTATTTTCATCAGGATATTGATTCTCCAGAATCAGCACTGGACGAATACTAGAAGAGATTCCAAAAGAAGAGCAAGAAACTGATATAGTTGCATTGAAAGATTTTATTAACAGCGATTATTCGGATGAAGAAAAGAATGATTTTATCGATGAAGCTGCTGACGGAGTGGACGTTCTTAGTTACGGCGTATCTCCAATCATATGGCTCGAACAAGTTATTCAAAAAATCGAAAAGAATATTGAAACTTTAACCTAGCATAGAAACAGAGCTGATTTTGAATTCACTTCAAAATCAGCTTAAAAAAACTTCCGTCCCCAACTCGATGAATGATGACAAAATCAATAAATAGGCAAAATAAAAAACCCTTGCTACGCAAGGGTTTAAGCTATGATTCCGACTGGGCTCGAACCAGCGACCTCTACCCTGTCAAGGTAGCGCTCTCCCAGCTGAGCTACGGAATCATGATATGTATGTGTTGCTGGGTATGTTGTTGTCTTTCTGACAAGTTCTATTATATAACCTTACCTTCTATTCGTCAACTGCTTTTTTAGAAAAACTTTTTTTGGACTTGCTGTTCCGTTCCCCGGCTATTATAATATGTCTTAATTTTCTAACAATAGAGGTGATGAGGTTTTGCATTCTTTGATTTCTTCTGATGATGTATGGGTATTATGGGGGTTTATTGCGGTGTGGGCGGCAGTGAGCATCGGGCTGGAGCAGCGCTTTAAGTGGGCGTCTGCTGTGTCGGGCGCTATTATCGCCCTTGCAGGTGCTATGGTGTTTACAAATGTAGGAGTGCTTCCTGTTGAGTCGCCCGTGTATGACACTGTGTGGTCTTATGTGGTACCGCTGGCGATACCACTTTTATTGTTTCAGATCAATGTTAGGCAAATTTTTAAGGAAAGCAGGCGTTTGCTGTTTATTTTTCTGATTAGCTCCGTTGGAACAGTGCTTGGCAGTATCCTGGCTTTTTTTCTACTCAAACAGCATATTCCTTATTTAGATAAAATCGGTGGGATGATCAGCGCCTCTTATATCGGCGGCGGGGTCAACTTTGCGGCGATGGCGGCAAAATTTGAGACGCCTGGTGAATATGTGTCGGCTACCGTTGTGGCTGATAATTTTATGATGGCGCTTTTGTTTTTTATTTTAATCAGCATTCCTGCACTCAAATGGTTTCAGCGGCATTATGCCATGCCGTTTGAAGAGAAGGTAAAAGCCGATGGAAACAGCGGAAACAGTGCTGAAAGCTATTGGAAACGGAAGGATATTTCCTTAAAGGATATCGCATTTAATGCCGGTGCCGCTTTCGCACTTGTTGCGGTTAGTATGAAGGTTTCCGGTTATTTTAAAAGCATTTTTTCTCATCCCCTGCTGACCGGTACGCTTGGCGATCAGTACCTGGTGCTTACGTCTTTAACTGTTCTTATCATTTTTCTTTTCCCGCGTTTTTTTGAAAGGCTCAATGGATCTCAGGAACTTGGAACCTTTTTGATTTATTTGTTTTTTGTGGTGATCGGCATTCCTGCAGATCTCCGCTTAATCGTCACGAATGCGCCTCTTATTCTATTATTCGTGTTTATCATTGCGATCAGCAATTTAGCGGTTTCCTTAGCTGCCGGAAAATTGTTCCGCGTGCGGCTTGAAGAAATTCTGCTCGCCGTCAACGCTACTGTCGGGGGACCGACGACTGCGGCTGCGATGGCAATTGCCAAGGGATGGCGGGAGCTTGTCGCCCCGATCATGCTTGTCGGTACGCTCGGCTACTTAATCGGCAACTATGTTGGCACTTTTATGGGAAATTGGTTTTCTTCCTTCTTATAAAAAGGATATTTGCATTTCCCTGAGAATAATGTAAGAGGAATGCTGACACGAGAACGGAGAGATCACTGTATGTTAAAAGGAAAAACCATTTATGTTAGACCTTTAGAAGTAACGGATGCCGAAGAAAATCTGCGGCTGCAAAGCGAAAATCGGGATTTTTTCGAACAGTTTTCTATGATACGCGCAGACGATTACTATACGGTTGAGGGGCAAAGAAAACGGATAACCGAGTATCAGGAAAGACTTGAGAAAGATGAA
This sequence comes from Bacillus sp. LJBS17, assembly GCF_019334685.1. Taxonomy (NCBI): domain Bacteria; kingdom Bacillati; phylum Bacillota; class Bacilli; order Caryophanales; family Bacillaceae; genus Bacillus; species Bacillus sp. LJBS17. The sequence continues at coordinate 1,242,396 of NZ_CP079759.1, read as the reverse complement.
GAATATCATTTTGGCATCTTTACAGCGTCAGACGATAGATTAATCGGGACGGTTTCGCTCTTTCAAATCATCCGTGGCGCGCTGCAAACTGCGTTCATCGGGTATTTTTTAGACAAAGCCCATAATGGAAAGGGCATTATGACAGAGGCAGTCAGATTGGTTGTTGATTATGCGTTCCACGAATTGAAACTGCATCGGATTGAAGCCGGTGTGATGCCCCGTAATCTCGGGTCCATGCGTGTTTTAGAAAAAGCGGGATTTCATAAAGAAGGCATCGCCCGAAAAAATGTAAAAATTAATGGCGTTTGGGAGGATCATCAAGTCCTCGCGATTCTGAATCCTGATGACGAACAATAATAAAAGAAGCCGGGCCATCCCCGGCTTCTTTTTTAACGAACCGCAACTGGAGCAATTTCTTTCAGCGCTTGTTCGAAATCGTGTTCTAAATCGTCTGCATGTTCGACGCCCACACTCAGACGGAGCAGGCCATCAGTGATACCGCGTTTTTCACGCTCTTCCTTAGGCATTGCCGCGTGAGACATCGTTGCCGGATAGGACAAAATCGATTCCACGGCGCCAAGGCTGACAGCGAAGACTGGAAGTGACACATTCTCGACTAACTTCTTAACGGCCTCTTTGCTTTCAAGCTCAAAAGATAGTACGGCGCCCGCTCCCGTTGACTGGCTTTTATGGGTTTCAGCGCCGGGATGATCAGCCAGTCCCGGATAATACACGCGCTTCACCGCCGGATGCTTTTGGAAAAATTCCGCAAGCCGCTGGGCTGTTTGACTCGCCTTCTCTAAACGGACCTGCAATGTTTTTAATCCGCGCAGGACAAGCCAGCAATCCTGTACGCCAAGGACGGCGCCGAACGCGTTTTGCAGCTTATACAGCTGCTTCCCAAGCTCTTCATCTTTGACAGCAGCCAAACCTGAGAGCACATCGCTGTGTCCGCTTAAGAATTTTGTCGCGCTGTGAAGTACAATATCCACGCCGAGGTCAAGCGGACGCTGCAGTGCCGGTGTCATGAATGTATTGTCCAGAAAGGTCAGACAGCCGTTTTCTTTTGCAAGCTGAACAATCGCTTTAATATCCGTAATCCCAAGTGTCGGATTTGATGGCGTCTCCATATAAATGACCTTTGTGTTCGGCTTGATGCTCCGCGCCACTTCATTACGATCCGTCATGTCGACAAACGTATGCTCAATGCCAAACCGGGTCAGCACCTCTGTCACCATACGGAAGGTTCCGCCGTATACATCTTCTGTCACAAGAACGTGATCACCCTGTGACAGCAGTAAAAATGCTGTTGAGATGGCAGCCATGCCTGAACTGAAAGCAAATCCTCTTGTTCCGCCTTCCAGTGCGGCAATTGTTTCTTCGAGAGCTGTTCTTGTCGGCGTGCCAGAGCGGCTGTAATCATATGCCCCGAACTCTTCAAATGAAGATTGGTGAAAAGTCGAGGCGTGCTGAATCGGTACACTGACCGCCCCGGTTCCGCCGTCTGTTTTAAATGGATTGTGCACGAGCTGGGTTTCCAGCGTCCAATTGTGTTTACTCAAAAGAAACAGCTCCCTCTTTGACCTGACATAATGCCTGTTTTAGATCCTCTTTTAAATCTTCCGCATGTTCAATACCGACAGAAAAGCGCAGCAACCGATTGCACACCCCGTTTGCGATGCGGATCTCTTCAGGAATATCCATGTGCGTCTGGGTCGCAGGGTATGTAATAAAGCTTTCCACCCCGCCGAGGCTTTCTGCAAAACAAATGGTCTTCAGCGCTTTTAAAAACGGATTGACCCATTCTTCTTTTTGCAGACGGAAGGACAGCATGCCGCCTTTTCCGGGATACAGCACATCCGAAATTTCTTCCTGCTCTTCTAAAAACGCCGCAAGCTCCTGCGCGTTTGCCTGATGCTGACGCATTCTGAGGCTCAGCGTCTTCATTCCTCTCATCAGAAGCCACGAATCAAATGGCGGCAGGACGGCGCCGATCGCATTTTGATGCTGAAACATTTCCTCTCCGAGCCGCTCATCCTTCACCACGACAAGTCCAGCAAGCAGATCGTTATGCCCGCCTAAATACTTGGTTGCGCTGTGAATGACAATGTCAGCTCCCAGCTCAAGCGGCCGCTGCAAGACCGGTGTATAAAATGTATTATCTACAATCAGCAGAAGACCGTGCTCCTTTGTAATCCGGGCAATATGTTCAATGTCCGCCTCCTGCATAAGGGGGTTTGTCGGCGTTTCCACAAACACCGCTTTTGTATTCGGCGTAATCTTAGAGCGTAAACAGTCCTCATCGCTGAAATCATCATAATGAAAAGTCAATCCGTATTTTTTCCATTCATTTTCAAATAAACGGTACGTGCCGCCATATAGGTCCGATGAAACGATCAGTTCATCTCCGCTTTTAAACAGCGCCATAATCGTTTGGATAGCAGCCATTCCCGAACTAAAGGCAAGCCCTCTCGCGCCGTTTTCTAAGTTAGCGATCGCGTCCTCAACAAGCTGGCGTGTCGGATTTTTTGTGCGGACATAATCAAATCCGGTAGATTCTCCGATCCCTCTGTGGCGGTATGCTGTTGATAAATAGATAGGAGCACTTACTGTTCCCGTGACTTCATCGCTACGGTTCCCAATTTGAGCTAATTTCGTTTCAACGTGCTGTGACATATAGCTGACACCTTCCCTTTTCAAAATAAAAACCCCTTCTTCATAAGAAGAAGGGGTTTAACGCTTCTTCTTATCTTCCAAGCATAAAAAACGCTTGCTGGATTTAGCACCTTGGCGCTTTGCACATGCAAAACAAGCCGGTTGCTGAGGTTTCTAAGGGCCAGTCCCTCCACCTCTCACGATAAGAAATATCGATTTCAATTTTCTGATTGTTTTATATTAGCGCAATTCACAGTTTATTTCAACACTTTTTTCTTCGTGTGCCGAACCGTTTAAAGAGAGAAATTTCTAATAATTCATGGTACAATAATTGAAAATGCAAGAAAGTATAGTGATGTCCTGGAGGAATGTTTTTATGGCACCGAAAAACGGCACAGTGCAAGAAAAGAAATTCTTTTCAAAAGAGCTTAACGAGGAAATGACCTTGCTTGTTTATCTGCCGTCCAACTACTCCCCGCTTTATAAATACCATGTCATTATCGCGCAGGACGGCCACGATTATTTCAGGCTGGGGAGGATCGGCAGACAGGTTGAGGAATTGCTGTCGAAACGCGAAATAGACCGGAGCATTATTATCGGTGTTCCCTATAAGGATGTAAAAGAGCGCAGAAACACCTATCATCCGGAGGGTTCAAAATTTTCGGCGTATAAACGGTTCATCGCCCATGAGCTCGTTCCTTTTGCAGATGATGAGTATCCAACCTATCAGATCGGTTACGGCCGAACGCTGATCGGTGATTCGCTCGGAGCAACCGTGTCACTTATGACAGCGCTTGATTATCCGAATATGTTTGGCAACATCATCATGCAGTCTCCCTATGTTGACAAACACGTACTAGAAGCCGTAAAACAGTCAGACGATATCAAACACCTCTCTATTTATCACCAAATCGGAACAAAAGAAACTGACGTCCACACGACAGACGGGAACATTCTGGACTTTACAGAACCGAACCGGGAGCTGAAACAGCTGCTGGAGAAAAAGCTTTCCGATTATGATTTCGAGCCATTTGACGGAGACCACAAATGGACATACTGGCAGCCGCTCATCACCCCGGCGCTGAAAAAAATGCTTTAACACTCTATCATACTTTATTTCCAGGAGGGACATAATATGAAATACGGAATCGTTTTATTTCCATCAAAAAAGCTCCAAGACCTTGCAAACTCTTACAGAAAGCGCTATGACCCAAGCTACTCTCTAATCCCGCCTCATTTGACGCTGAGAGCATCCTTTGAATGCGCGGAGGAGAAAGCGGATCAGCTCGTATCACATTTAAGAAACATCGCAAAAGAGTCCCACCCACTCGTTCTCAAAATGACAAAATACAGCTCATTTGCGCCTGTCAATAATGTCATTTACATCAAAGCAGAACCGACGGAAGAGTTAAAAACACTCAATGAAAAGCTATACACCGGTGTGTTGGCAGGAGAACAGGAATATAATTTCGTTCCGCATGTGACGGTCGGCCAAAATCTTTCCGACGATGAGCATTCAGATGTGCTGGGACAATTAAAAATGCAGGAAGTGTCGCATGAAGAAATCGTTGACCGTTTCCACTTGCTCTACCAGTTGGAAAACGGATCGTGGACAGTATATGAAACCTTCTTGCTAGGCAGAGGAGAATAATGTTTGAAAGCAGTTATCGCAAAAAATGAAGAACAACTGAAAGATGCATTCTATGTAAGAGAAGAAGTCTTTGTCAAAGAACAAAACGTGCCTGCTGAAGAAGAAATTGACGAACTTGAAAATGAGTCAGAGCATATCGTCGTGTATGACGGTGAAAAGCCTGTCGGTGCCGGAAGATGGCGCATGAAGGACGGCTACGGCAAGTTAGAGCGGATTTGCGTACTGAAAAGCCACCGCTCAGCCGGTGTCGGCGGCATCATTATGAAAGCGCTCGAAAAAGCCGCGGCAGACGGAGGCGCTTCCGGTTTCATTTTAAACGCGCAAACACAGGCTGTGCCGTTTTACAAGAAACACGGGTATCGCGTGCTTTCTGAAAAAGAATTCCTCGATGCCGGCATTCCGCACTTACAAATGATGAAGGACTGAACGCATCCGGATCTTTTGAGATCCGGATTTTTACTGCATATAAAAAAACCGTTCTCTGGTATGAACGGTTTTTTATACATATCGATTAATATATGTGCCCATTCCTTTTTCTCGCAATCTCTTATAAAGAGAGCGCTTACGTTTCATCTCGTTTACTTTTCTTTCAGCGGCCGTTTGATTCTCCTGCTGCTTTTCCAGTTCTTTGTATACCCGCTGAAACGGGACATAGCTGATTTTTTCGGTTCCGGCATAATCCTGCTTATGTCCAATCGTTCTATTAGCATATTGAGCGTATTGCTGGTTTTGAATGTGACCTGCATATATCATACAATACCCACCCCTCTGCTGTCTCTTTTCCCTTAAACTTACTTTTTGAAACACATTTCTTTTGATATGATAGTCATTGTCTGTAATGAACACCTTTTGATTGGGAGGACCCCTTTTTGAAATGCGCCCGACTGAATGATCGAATTATACATTTACATACATATTCGAGAGAACATTATCAATTCCTCTTTGAAGAAGGAATAAAAGGACATTTATTTTGTTCTCATTGCGGAAATCCCGTTTTGTTACGGCTTAACATCGCCGATCCGCCAGAGTTTATCCATCGCCAGCCAGGCGATTTCCCGGCATGTGAGGAGGCGTGTGCTCCGAAGCCCGCCAAAGAGGAAAAAAAAGAAGATGATCAGGAATCTGGTGTCATTCGTTTGCCCAAGGGAAAAGCGATCGCCGCTGACCCGTCTCCAGCTGTCACGGAATGGCACCGTCCAAGAAGCATTAAACCAGGAACACCATTTGTGCCAAAAACAATAGAACCCGATACGAGCCTTTTTCCGTCTGTCGGCTTAAACACGGATCAGCTGAAAGCGGTCACGGAAACAGAAGGTCCGCTGCTTGTGCTTGCAGGTGCGGGGAGCGGAAAAACACGGGTGCTGACAGCCCGTGCCGCCCACATGATCGAACACTTAGGCATACCGCCTGAAAATATGCTGCTTGTCACCTTTACAACAAAAGCTGTCGCTGAAATGAAAGAGCGTATGGCGAACCAGTACGGATTACAGCCGGCAAAAGTCAGAAGACTTGTGACAGGAACATTCCACAGTCTGTTTTATAAGATCTTGTATCACTCTAATTCTGCTAAATGGAACGGTGAGCATCTGCTGAAAATGGAGTGGCAGCGGGAACAATATATCAAAAAAGCACTCTATGAAGAAGGCATCGATGAGAAAGAATTCCCAGTTGACCAAGCCCTGCAGCAGATCGGTTTTTGGAAAAACACTTATGTCCCAAATGAACGCATCCCTCTAAAAGATGAGTGGGAAAAACAAGTTTATCGTTTATATGAACATTATGAACGCCAGAAAAAAGAACACAGCCAATTTGATTTTGATGACATGGCTTCAGCCTGCTATGAATTGTTTATCGAGCGGCCTGACCTTCTGGAACAGTATCAATCTCGGTTTACGTATATCTTAATTGATGAGTTTCAGGACATTAATCCGGTTCAATACAAAATCATGCAAATGCTCGCCAGCCCGGAGCAAAACCTGTGCTGTGTCGGAGACGATGACCAGTCCATCTACGCGTTTCGCGGAAGCAATCCGTCTTTCATTCTTGATTTTCAAAAGGATTATCCGGGAGCGAAGACGATCTATTTAACTGCGAACTACAGGTCTACGCACCCGATCGTCTCTAGTGCTGATATCGTTGTGAAAAAGAACAAAAACAGATATGCCAAAACGCTTGAAGCGGCCCGCGATGACATTCAGGTCCCTGTGCTGTTTTATCCTTATGATGAAGAGGAAGAAGCCACAATGGTCGTTTCCGATATCAAAGAAAAAATTCAAAATGGAGCCAGTCCAGAAGACTTTGCGGTTCTTTACCGCACAAACAGCGGAGGCCGTGCTATATATGAAAGGCTTCATCAATCGTCAATTCCGTATACAGCTGACCGCGGCGTCCAATCGTTTTACAGCAGACGGATCGTCCGCCAGATTCTCGCCTACTTGTACGCCAGCCAAAATGAGGATGACACCGAGGCGATTAAACACTTGCTTCCCGCCTTGTTTTTAAAACAGTCCGCTTTGAATACGCTGAAGGCGCTCTCGATCACAGAGGACTGTACCATGATCAAAGCGCTGGCCAAATTGCCTGATCTGAAGCCATTCCAGCTGGACAAAATCAAGAAAATCGTACCGTTTTTTGCAAGCCTCCGCACGATGAAGCCCGTAGAAGCCATCACCTTTGCAGAAGGAAAAATGGGCTTCTCCGAGTATTTAAAAAAGCGGGGCAATGAGGGCAACAAGCTGGAAAAAGGTTCCGATGACCTGCGCGACATCAAGGTTGTCGCCAAGAAGTTCAAAACGATTCCTGACTTTCTTGCCCACGTAGACCATATGAGGGCCGCTGAGAAAAACAGAACGGATGAACATGGCGTTCAGCTGATGACCATTCACCGGTCAAAAGGCCTTGAATTCAAAACAGTCTACGTGTTAGGCACTGTAGACGGCTCGATTCCGCACGATTTCTCATTAGAAACGGCAAGAAAAGGAGACGAGGCCGCTCTTGAGGAGGAAAGACGCCTTTTATATGTAGCCATGACCCGGGCGAAACAGCATTTATATTTGTCTTGCCCCGCTAACAGGCGCGGCAAAACAGCCAACCGCTCAAGATTTTTGTATCCCCTGCTACAAAAAGCAAGACAGCCCTTGCATCATTAACAGCCCGGCAGATTACTGCCGGGTTTTTACTGTAAAAAAAGGCCCGCTGCAGTGAGTCAGCCAGGCCATCCACTTATTTATTATCCATCATTTTAGAAATCGTGCCAAAATCAAGCTTTTCTTTTCCGCTTGTAATAGATTCCACAATTTTATCTTCTAATTCTTTTGGCACGCGTCTGTTTGCCATCTGCGCTACGCGGTTAATCACACTGCGCACTGTATTTTCATCTTTAAAATTAGCGTTTTGGAGTGATCCGGCAAGATTCATTACATCCTGCATCTTCACACCTGTTTTCTTTTCGATGTTCTTAAAAAATTGATTATCCATAATGCGCCTCCTTTTGGCGGAGTAATACGGTATTGTATGAATGCACATAATACAATGTGCTTTTCCAACATTTTTAAAAATAAACACAAGGCAAGGAAGCACGGGTTATAACCCGTACTTCCTCAATACATCTTAAAAGAAAGATGCACCTACGATGATGAGGAGAATGAATAATACGACCAACAAAACAAATGTTGAACCATAGCCGCCGCCGTAACCGCCAGCATAACCGCCATAACAGCCGCCGCCGTAGCCGCCGCCGAATCCGTATCCAAAGCCCATAGATAAGCACCTCCTTTACTCTCTATACACTATGTGAGCTGCTTGGATCGGCTTGGATATTCGCATAGGGCGTTTGCGGATTTACGATTGATCATATTGAGCTTGATGTTTTTTAAGTAAGGCCTCTGTTTTTTCAGCCAGCTCTTCAATCTCATCTTCAAATTCCAGACCGGCTTTATCAAATGCATCCAAGTCTTTTCTGATACTGCCCATCGTGTCTTCATGCTTTTTTTGCTTTTGTTCGTGAGGTTCATATCTTCCTTCTATCCATTTTTCAAACTCATTCACTTTTATCCCCCCGCTTATGATATATGCTGAGCAAGGCCGCCCCGTTAAAAAAACAAAAAACCGGAGTTCTCCGGTTTCTTTGCCAGGCTATTGAGGCTTTTTCTTTTTATTTCCGCACCCGCAGCCTTTCTTTTTTATCTTTTTTGATTGATACGATGAATCTGTATATGGAGATTTTTGGGAAGGTTTATGATGCTGATTCATTTTTGTCCCCTTCCTTTCCTTATGTCATATATGCTACTTTATGCGTATTCTGACAGAAAGTTGCTGGTAGTAACGCCTTATTCTTGCAGCCATTTTGATACGAGCGTTTCTATGATGCCGGCAAGGCCGGCGATCGCTAAAAGTAAAATCAGCCACTGCGCCGCTTGCGGGATCACCGCCTGGCATAAAATCAAAAAGCCGGCACACCACACGCCTGTGCACCAATAGCAGCTCAGCAATTCACCAATAAACGCCCTGACACCGGTTCCCTTAATCACGATAAAGGTTTCAATGTTCCCGTCCGCATCCTTTTCTTCCTTCTCTTCATGAAACAGACTGCGAAGCGGCGCCATAATCGTGTCAAACACCAGCAGGCGGGCGAGCCGAAAGACCGCAAGCGATAGAAGAACAATTGTCAGCCCATTTATAACCACTCGTTCACTCCTTTGCCAATCATGATCCCTTCACATATATGCGAAAACCCTATTCTTCATGAATTGTATCTTGTCCGGCAGAAAATTGGTTATTTTTATTATTCCGCTCTGCACCCCATTTGCATTATATAGAGTATGGATAAGAAAGGAGTGAAGGTTATGTCATTTGAAGAAAAAGTCGAATCCCTGCACCCTGCAATATTTGAGCAATTATCAAGCGAATTCGAACAGCAGATCGAAGTGATTGACTGCGAAAATATCACAATAGATACGTCACATGTAACAGCTGCCCTTTCTATACAAGCCTTTGTGACAACTATGATTATCCTGGCGACTCAGCTGGTCATCGCTGACGAGGATTTGGCTGACGCAGTGGCAAGTGAAATTCTTATTCTCGATAGCTCCCAAATCAAAAAAAGAACCATCATTAAAATAATCAACAGCCGAAACATCAAAATTACTTTGTCTGCCGACGAGATAATAACCTTTGTACAAATCTTGCTTCAGGTGTTAAACAGCATTCTCAATGAACTTGACGTCCTTTAACCCTTTCTTTTTCACAAACTTAAAAGACGAGGTGAAAACAAATGTCAGATAACGATAAGATCAAAGAAGAGCTTGAAAAGCTTCCAGAAGCTGATCCGATGACGAAAATGCTGGTCCAAAATATATTTTCTAAACATGGTGTCACAAAAGACAAAATGAAAAAAGTATCAGACGAAGAAAAAGAAATGCTTTTAAATCTTGTAAAAGACTTACAAGCTAAATCACAAGCATTAATAGATAGCCAAAAGAAGAAAAAAGAAGAAGCATCCGTGCAAGAGCAAAGGAACGAAAAGCCTCTCAGCCGCAGAGAGCAATTAATTGAACAGCTCAGACAAAGACGGCAAAACAATAACAACTCAAATTAATTATAAAAAATAGGGCAATTCATCATGATATATGACTCAGTCAAAGTAAGAGGCTCGCTCATTTAATAACAGTAAAAGAAAAGGAGGAATAGATATGGAAAGCAGACCATATTCTTGGGTTGCACTTGATCCTGACTGTGACCATCCGTTAGACGAAAAAGATAAAAAAGAAGAAAGAAAATGCAATTGCGATATTTGCTGCAATGGTAACGGGTTTTTTGGCAATGACAATGCCTTAATTGACCAAAATCTGGCTCAGGCAAATCTCAACAAACAGATCTCCGATGAGACAATTATTATCAGAGACTCATGTGACATTAACGTTTCATCTACAGACGTTCAAGCAATAACTTCAGTTTTAACAGCGCTAAATTCAGCAACCGTAATATTAACTCTCACATCCATTGCAGATGGCGTAATTGCAGAATTAGTTGCACAAGATTTATTACAGATTGCATCAAACAAACAAGTAAATCGCCAAAAACTTCTTATCGAATGTTCTCGCGGTGTAAATGTCACAACAGTAGATGCCGATATTGCAACAGTTGTTTCTACAGCAGTAAACCTCTTAGTCGCCCTCTTAACAATCACTCTTGTCCTTTAGAACCTAAAAGCAGAGCTAAAAACGCTCTGCTTTTTCTTATTTTCCAAGCATATGATGAATATATAGACGTTCACCCACACCAAGTGGGGCACGGGTACATATGTTGTTAAGGACTAAAGTCAAATACCCTATAAAGAAGGAGCTGAAATCAATGAGCTGCGGAAAAACCCATGGCCGGCATGAGAACTGTGTATGCGATGCAGTGGAAAAGATTTTAGCAGAGCAGGAGGCAGTTGAAGAACAGTGTCCGACTGGCTGCTATACCAACCTTTTAAACCCTACGATTGCTGGAAAAGACACAATTCCGTTTCTCGTTTTTGATAAAAAAGGCGGATTGTTCTCCACATTCGGAAACGTAGGGGGATTTGTGGATGATATGCAATGCTTTGAATCCATTTTCTTCCGCGTCGAAAAATTATGCGATTGCTGTGCAACACTGTCTATTTTACGCCCGGTCGATGTCAAAGGCGATACCTTAAGTGTTTGCCACCCTTGCGACCCGGATTTCTTCGGGCTAGAAAAAACAGATTTCTGCATTGAAGTGGATCTCGGATGCTTCTGCGCGATTCAGTGCCTGTCACCAGAGCTAGTTGACAGAACATCGCCTCACAAAGATAAAAAGCATCATCACAATGGATAAACACTTGTAAAGAGGAATCCCCTTCCAAACTCTATTACAGGTGCAAATCATTCAGCTGCTTCCAGCGTGAGGCAGCTGACTCTCCATCATTTCGCCAGTCTCAAATTTATAAGGCAGGAGGGATAATATGAGCCAGAAAACATCAAGCTGCGTGCGTGAAGCTGTAGAAAATATTGAAGATCTGCAAAACGCTGTTGAAGAAGACTGCCCGACCGGCTGCCACTCTAAGCTTTTATCTGTAAGCCATTCGTTAGGCGACACAGTGCCTTTTGCAATATTTACATCAAAATCAACGCCATTAGTCGCCTTCGGAAATGTTGGCGAACTCGATAACGGCCCTTGCTTTAATACAGTATTTTTCAGGGTCGAAAGAGTGCATGGAAGCTGCGCAACACTGTCATTATTAATCGCATTTGACGAACACAAACACATTTTGGACTTCACCGATAAAGATACGGTGTGTGAAGTGTTCCGACTCGAAAAAACGAACTACTGTATTGAAGTTGACTTAGACTGCTTCTGCGCAATCAACTGCTTAAATCCTCGATTAATCAATCGTACACATCATCATTAATCATAAGCTGGAAAAGCTTGCAGGCCTGCAGGCTTTTCTCTATATAAAAAAAGCTGTCCGGCAACATCAGCCGGGCAGCTTTTTTCTTTTTCGTTAAAAACCGAGCGGGTGCAAAGAGGTGATTTCATCGATTGCCAGCTCGGTCGGTGCTCCGTTTCCGGTTGTTCGAAGCAGGACGGAATCATTTCTTCTTCCGACAATCACGCCTCTATACGTTCTTCCATTGGCTTCAATCAAACAAAGCGCTCTCGGCATGTTATGAGGCAGCTTTGTTAAAAAATCAATTTTTTCGTGGATCGTCATCTTGCTCATCGGTTTTTTCACTTTTCGTGCCGGCGGTGCTTTTTCCTCCGCTTTATCAGCACTATGGACAGCTTCCGGTTCTTTCTCAGGCTTCCGGGTCTCAAGTGCAGGCTCTTCCTTTTTTTCTGCTTTCGGGGGCTCGTGTTCAACGGTTTCTTCTACGGCCTGCGGCTCTGCTTTCTGTTCTTCCTCTTGGCTTTTTATGTTCTCTGGCTCTCTCGCCTCTTGTGTTTGCTGACTCACTGGTTCGGCTGCAGGCTTTTGGTCTTCTTGCAGGACATCCTGTGCCACAGCTTCCTCCTGCTGCTTCTCATGGTAAGCCGGCTTTTCCTCAGCTTTTGGCGGAGCGGGTTTGTCGGCCTTTCTTTTGATGACAATCTCCTGCATGGATGACCTTGTAGTTTCTGCATAATCCGGCTGAACAATATACATGAGCGGTTTTTTATCCGCGTTTCTTTTCTTATTAGACATCTTCATCCCTCCGATTGTGTCATATTCTATCTATATGACAGAAAGCTGAAAATCAGAAGAAATAAAAAAGCAATCCCTATTCGGGATTGCTTGATATAGATCCTGCTTAGCGGGCAGTGATATGGAAACCTGAATCAACGTGAAGATTTTCACCTGTAATCCCGCGGGACATATCGCTGAACAAGAACGCAGCTGTATCGCCCACTTCTTCAGGTGTTGTCGTGCGGCGAAGCGGTGCACGCTCTTCGATGTCTTTTAAGATAGAGTTGAAATCGCTGATGCCTTTAGCAGATAATGTTCTGATCGGGCCGGCAGAAATGCTGTTAACGCGGATATTTTCTTTTCCTAGGTCAGCAGCTAAATATTTCACACTTGCATCAAGAGAAGCTTTCGCTACACCCATGACGTTGTAGTTTGGCATCACAAGCTCTCCGCCAAGGTACGTCAAAGTGACAATGCTTCCGCCTTCAGTCATCATCGGACGTGCCGCTTTGACAACAGCAGTCAGAGAATATGAGCTGATGTTATGAGCCAAAAGGAAGCCGTCACGATTTGTGTTTAAGTATTCGCCGACAAGCTCTTCTTTGTTGGCAAACGCGATACAATGCGCGATACCGTGGATTACACCGACCTGCTCCTTAATGCTTGCGAAGCAAGTTTCGATTTCTGCGTCGTTTGTAACATCGCAAGGGAGGATGATGGAATCGTTGCGGTCTAATGTTCCGGCAAGCTCGTGAACGGATTTCTCCAGGCGTTCACCAGCGTATGTGAAAATCAAACGTGCACCCGCTTCATGTAAAGAACGCGCAATGCCCCAGGCGATGCTGCGTTTGTTGGCTACCCCCATCACAACAATGTTGCGGCCTTCAAGTGAAAAATTCATATGTATAAAGCCTCCTATATTTAATAAAGACATAGTATTAGTACCTGATCTTAATTCCTATCATATCATAACCTTGTCCAGATGAAAAGCGCATACCGTAGCAAACGCAAAAGAGATCACCATCAGCTGGTGATCTCATCGGCTTGTATTTAAGCTGTTTCGTTTAAAAGCGAAATGGTTTGTCGGCCCGTGTCCCGATCCGATGCCGAGCGTATTTTCCACCGCTTCACGGACAAAGTTGGCCGCAACCTCAAATGCCTGATGGATGCTGTCTCCTTTAGCCGTTTGGGCCGTTAAAGCCGCAGCAAAGGTGCAGCCTGTGCCATGCGTATGCTTCGTATTGATATAAGGATGGGTGATTTGCATAAACATGCTGCCATCAAAAAGAAGGTCAGTAATGTGATTGTCCTCAGGCTGGTGCCCGCCTTTGATAATGACATGCTGCGCACCCATCTTGACGAGCTGCTCCGCTGCTTTTTTCCGGTCATCCAGCGAGCTGATTGTCATTCCTGTCAGCGTTTCTGCTTCCGGGACATTCGGCGTAATCGCGTAGCTTCTTGGAATGAGCAACTCCTTTAAGGTGGCAACTGACTCATCACGCAGCAAGGATGCCCCGCCCTTTGCGATCATAACCGGATCAACAATTACACGATTGAATCCGTACTCGTCAATTTTTCTTGCCACTTCTTCAATCATGTCGGCATTCCAGAGCATTCCCGTTTTGACTGCATCCGGTCTCAAATCCTCAGCAACAGCGTCAATTTGCTGTCTCAATGCCTCTACAGTCAGCGGATGCACCCCATGAACGCCAAGCGTATTTTGAGCGGTTACCGCTGTAATCGCAGACATTCCGAATACATCAAGCTCTTGAAAGGTTTTAATATCAGCCTGTATCCCTGCGCCGCCGCCTGAATCTGATCCGGCGATTGTCAATGCTTTATATATACTCATTACACTACACTCCTTTTATTACCCGATCCATTTATGATAAATGGATTTTGCCCGGGCAATATCATTTGTTCCATGGATCAAAGCTCTGCCGTCCCGGAACAGCACCATTTTCATATCATCCGAGCGGCAGGAAATTAAATACGGGTTCGCAGCTACTTCAAGCCCGGCCTGCCTCAGCTGACCGGCAAGCGCTTCAAGATCCGCTTCTTTCGTAATAGATGATCTGATCTGCACCGTGTTCCTGCCGCACAATACAGCCGCTTTTGTTTGATTTTCATATGACAAAAACGGAAAATCCTTTGTGCCGCAGCTTGGGCATGCGTCATGTTTGAGACTGGCCGCTCTCACTTCTGACCGCTCGTTTTTCCACAAATCAAAGGAGCGCAGCACAGGCTCGCACTCCTCTCCCGTCAGCAGCTTCAGTGCATCTGTTACCTGAAAGACTGCTACCTGCAAAACAGCCGGACTGATGATGCCGGCTGTGTCACATGTTGCTCCGCCAACCGGAAGTGTATCGAGCAAGCAATGCAGGCAAGGAGTAGAACCCGGCACCACGGTAAAGGTGAGGCCGTAGCTCCCTACACAGGCACCGTAAAGAAAAGGAATCCCTTCCTTTACCGCAGCATCATTTACGATCAGGCGGGTTTCAAAATTATCAGCCGCATCCACAATAATCGATGCATCCCTAATCAGCTCGAAGATATTTTCTGCTGTCACATCCATGACAAGGCCGGTCACATCAACATCGCTGTTAATCGAACGGAGACGGCGCTCCGCAGCGGCTGCTTTCGGCATTTCTTTTTTGACATCATCTTCTGTATAAAGTTGCTGGCGCTGGAGGTTGCTCCATTCAACATAATCTCTGTCGGCAATTTTCACAGAGCCGACTCCCGCTCTCACCAGCATTTCTGCACTGGCTGTTCCGAGCGCGCCGGCGCCGATAATCACGGCGCGCGCTTCTTTCAATTTTTTCTGGCCGGATGGGCCGATCGGAGCAAACAGCTCCTGCCTTGAATACCTGCCCGTCATACAGGAAGACCTTCTCCCGGACTGCTTGCCGTTCCGTATTGCTTAAGCGGGATTCGGCCCGCCTCATAAGAAAGGCGTCCTGCTTCCACCGCGAGCTTCATGGCACGAGCCATTTTCACAGGATCGTCAGCTCCCGATACAGCCGTATTGAGCAGTACGCCATCCGCTCCAAGCTCCATTGCGTATGCCGCATCTTTAGGCGAGCCGATTCCAGCATCCACGATGACCGGCACTTTCGCCTGTTCAATAATAAACGACAGATTCAAAGGATTTAAGATTCCTTGTCCTGATCCAATCGGAGATGCACCCGGCATGATGGCATGAACGCCGAGCTCTTCCAGCTTTCTCGCCAGCACAACGTCATCCGACGTGTACGGGAGCACAATAAAGCCTTCTTCAAGAAGCTGTTCAGACGCTTTTAATGTCTCAACAGGGTCAGGCAGCAAGGAACGGCTGCATCCGATGACTTCAACTTTAATCATGTCACAAAGGCCTGACGCTTTCGCCAGCCTTGCAATCCGAACCGCTTCTTCAGCAGTGCTGGCGCCCGCTGTATTCGGCAAAAGCGTATATTTGGATAAATCAAGCTGTTCCAAAAAATTCGGCTGAGATGCTTCAAAGATGTTCATTCTCCTTACAGCAAATGTTAAAATATCAGACTCAGAAACAGCTACTGCTTCCTTTTGAATGTCAAACGATGGGTATTTCCCCGTGCCCAGCAGCAATCTTGATTGAAATGATTTTCCGCCAATTGTTAACATGCTCATCCGCCTCCTACAAAATGGACAATTTCAATGACATCACGATCACAAAGCTCAACCTCGTGATAACGTTCTTTCCCGATTATTTCTTTATTTCTTTCCACGATAACAATTTTATTTTCAAGCTGATACGACGCCAGCAGGTCTTGAATTGTACCTGTGTCTTTTTCCCACTTCACGTCTTTACCGTTCAGCTGTAGCATCATATCTGAACCGCCTCCTTGCGATCAATTCGGAATGCGTGCAGCCAGTCTTGGTTGACCTCTTTATTCATGATGAGATCACTGATCAAAGCGCCCGTTGCGGGAGCAAGCAGGACCCCGTTTCTGAAATGGCCAGCCGCAAATAAAATACGGCTGTCCTCAGGATGTCTGCCGATGTACGGTTTTCCATCCTTTGTTCCCGGACGGAGTCCCGCCCAAAAACGATCCACCTTCATATTCTGTATAGCCGGCAGCATCGTTTTTGCTTTTTTCATAACAGATTCCAATCCGCCAAGATCCGGTGTTTCACTCCAGTCCCCCGGCTTCATTGTCGCGCCGACAACCAGTCTTCCGCTTTTTCTCGGTACGATATAGCAGTGATCATGGTAAAGCGTTTTTGTCAGCGGGATATCATCATTCCAAA
Organism: Bacillus sp. LJBS17; assembly: GCF_019334685.1. Classification (NCBI taxonomy): domain Bacteria; kingdom Bacillati; phylum Bacillota; class Bacilli; order Caryophanales; family Bacillaceae; genus Bacillus; species Bacillus sp. LJBS17. The sequence continues at coordinate 1,225,651 of NZ_CP079759.1, read as the reverse complement.
CGGACAGGCACTCCCCTTTTACAGGGAGAAAAGCATTGTTCAGTCCAAGCTGTTTAAAAAACATTCCGCTCCACACCCCGCTGGCAACGACAACATGATTAGCCCATACGTCTCCGCTAGGGGTCTTGATGAACAGGGCTTCACCGTCACGTTCGACATGCAGGACGGGCGTATGCTCAAAAATCTCCGCCCCAAGCATTTTTGCTGCTTTCACATATGCCTTGCAAACAAAATAAGGCTCCACATGCACATCATCCTGAATAAAAGATGCACCAAAGATGTCACCAGACGCATACGGCTCTTTTTCTAACACCTCTTCTTTTGAATACCAGCTGACAGAGTCCAAATCGTCCATCTGTCTCAGCTGCAGCACATCTTCTTCAGAAAATGCAAGCTTAAACATACCGCCGTTATGCTGCCTGATATCCACACCGGATAATGCATAAAGCTCTTCTCCAAGACCTTTGTACAGACGCTGACTGTGCATGGCGAAATCAAAAAACGCGTCACGTTCCTCGCATTCGGCATGGGCGCCCAGCATTCCGGCAGCGGCACTTGTCGTTCTGCCGCCCATTGTTCCGCTTTCAAACAATGCGGTGCTTTTGTTTTCCTTTGCCAAATGATAAGCAATCGCGGAACCGATAATTCCGCCTCCAATCACCACTGCTTCATAATGCCTTTTCATAGCGCATCTCCTTTAGCTTGCGGGAATATCGTCTGGCTGCTTCCAAGGGCTCAGCGGAAGAGAAAATTCCTGACATAACAGCAATGCCGTCTGCCCCTGCTTGTTTTACGTCTCTTAACCTGTCCGGCGTCATCCCCCCGATGGCTATAACCGGGATGGAAATCCGCTGTTTGATATCTGACAGCAAAGATACTCCTCTGCCTTCAAGACCCTTTTTGCAATCCGTTTCAAACACATGGCCGAACAGCACGTAGTCCGCGTCTTCCTTTTCTGCTTGAACCGCTTCCTCAAGTGAATGCACCGACCTCCCGATATGAAGGTGTGGAAATCTGGCTCTGACCTGCTTCGGTGAAAAGCTGCCGCTTGGCAGCTGCACGCGGTGAATAGTAGAGAAAAGCGCAATATCCACGCGCCCGTTCATCACCAGTTTTCGTTTATCTATACCGCCTTCAAAAATAAGCTCGAGCAGTTTCAAAATATCTGCCGCCGATTTTGAACGTTCCCGAATATGAATAAAATCAACTTCATTCTGAATCGTAATGATGATTCTCGCTAGCTCTTCTACCGGCTTGCTGTCATCCGTTATGGCGTGAAGCTCCACATTCCTCCACCTCTTTTATGGCGCTGTCAGACCAGCCTTCTTTTCGATAGGCCATTCCCCAAAATTGATATTCATAGTAGCTGGAGATGACAAAATTCTCTTTCATCTTGGCACGCACTTCCTCCGTGCTGTTTTCCGCCAGCTCATCAAAGCGGTTGATTTGCTCCTCGACCTGTTGTCTAAACCAATCACCGCCATATGTGCCAATCCACTTCTGATAAATTGGATGCCCCGGATCACAATGCAGCAATTTCTCACCAACCTCGTAATAGAGCCAATAGCATGGCAGCAAGGCCGCTAAGATTTCTGCGAAATTCCCACTCAAAACCGAACGGTACATATGGGATGTATAAGAATACGCAGTAGGAGACGGCTTAAACGCCTTACGCTCTTCCTCGCTGATTTCCAACAGCTCGGCAAACTCCCGATGAAGCGCCATTTCCGCCTCATATGTACCTTGGGCATGGCTTGCCATCCGCCCCGTTGTATAAAGATCCTTCGCATAAGCGGCGCCAAATGACTGCACCTTTGCAAAATGCGTTAAATAATAGGAATCCTGAAGTACGTAGTATTTAAAACGGTCAATCGGAAGCGTTCCGTCACCGATTCCTTGAACGAACGGATGGACAAAGCTCCCCTCCCACCATTCTGCGGCTGCACTGCGGCATTCTTCTGAAAACTTCACAAATCATTCCCCCTCTGAAAATAAAAAAACCACTTTCCCGCAAGGAAAAGTGGTTTGGAATTGGCATAGTAAAATAACACAAATACCGCTCCACTTCCCTACGCAGGTCTGAACCTGTTCAAGTTATGAGGGTCTAAAAGTCACACTTTTATCTCAGCCCTTATGAAGGACACCCCTAGTGGTTAAACGAATACATATTGAATTGTTCTGCACCTCTATATTAACACGAATCCTTATTTGGTCAAGATTTATCCTTCCAATGTTTTCTTAAGATCCGTTACGTACCCCCGAGATCCGGTGACAATTAAACGGTCTCCAAGTTTCAGCCTTGTATCCCCATGAGGAACGATGCTGTCCACACCTCTGAAGATCCTGACAAAGATGACGTCACCTGTTAAAGGGAATTCCCGTAAAATGACACCATCATATTTACTGTTCTCCATATTAATTTGATACAGCGAAGACTCTTGGTTCGTGAGCAGCTTCATGACGCCAGGCGCTTCAATCAGTGCGCGAAGCAGCGTTTTTGTCGACAGCAGAATAGAAAAGATGCTGATTCCCTGCTCCTTCAGAGCTGCTTCATGCTCCGGTGATCCTACGCTTGCAATGACTCTTTCTGTGCCTTTTTCTTTTGCAAGTAATGCAATGTCTGCATTCATATCTTCATTTCCTGTCGCCACAACGAGGATATCCGTTTCAAAAATGCCGAGTGATTCAAGCGTCTCGTGTTCATAGTCAGAAATTGTTTCAACAGCAAACACTGATTCTGACAGCTTTTCCTCCGCATTCTCTTGGTAGACGTGTACAACACGCACGTCATACTCTTCCTCTGGCAATTCAAGTGTAACAGGCAAAGTCATTTGATTGGCGCCAATGAACGTAATCGTCTTTTTCTCCTCCGGCTGCTCTTCCCGTTTATATAACTTTTTAAAACAGATCGGCGTAAAAATACTTGCAATGACGGCTACTAAAATTAGCGCTCCTGACATATTTGCGCTGATCACGTGAAGCTGCTGGCCGATTGTTGCAGCGGCAATCACGAGCGAAAGCGTTGATGTCAGCAGGAAACCAGACGCGAAAATGGTTCGGTTATCATACCACTTCTTTAAGTACATGACAGGAATGATTTTGCTGACTAACAGCGCCAGCAGCAGGAGCGGAATCATGATTAAAATTGTTTTATCCTGGAAAAGAGTCCAAATATCAAGCTTCACACCGACCATCACGAAGAAAATCGGTATTAAGAACCCATAACCGAATGAGTCCAGCTGCTGAACAAGTTCTTTGTTTGGCGAAAGCAGGGAAACAAGAACCCCCGCTAAGAAAGCGCCGAGAATATTTTCCGCCCCAAGTGATTCAGACAGGGCAACGAGTACAATAATTAACGTAAAAATGGCACGCGTCCCGATCTGGATCGTCCCTTTTGACATGGATTGAACAAAAGAGCGATGTTTGAAGACCCGGCCGAAAAAGTAAAGCACCACTCCGGCCGCAAACAGAATCATCAGGAGCCACATGTTTCCGCTGTCCTCTCCGTATAAAGAAGAAAAAACAGCAAGAAGAATCATCGTGGCCAAATCAGCAATAACAGCAACAAGCAAAATAATCTGCCCGATATTCGAATTCATGATCCGTTCTTCTTTTAATGTTGGAACGACAACGCCTAATGAAATCGTTGAAATAATCAGGGTCATCAAAAATGCATTTTGGATAAATCCGGCCAAGACGAACCCATAGGACAAGAGCAATGATAAAATAAAAATACCGACGAAAATAACAGATGCCGCAGCAAACGTATTCGGCGCTTCCTTGCCATTCGGCAGGAACTGCTTTTTCTTTCCTTTCTCAAACGACGAAAAATCAATTTCAAGCCCGCTTAAAAACATTAAAAAGATAAATCCGAGCATAGAGAGTGTCTGGAGCCAGGTGTCACCCTCCACAACTAAATTAAGGCCGCTTTTCCCAATTATCAGCCCCATAATGATTTCAGCAACAACAACCGGGATGCTGAGTTTAAACCGATGCAAAAGGATGGGTGTCAAAAATGCAACGATAAGTACAACAACTAAAGATGCGACAGATGTATGCGCCATAATCAGAACCTCCTTTTTAAGTCAGGGTTATGCTAGTTCTCACTCAGAGAACAAAACCTCATTTTTAAAAAACATAACGCGATTTTAACAAGGGTGATGATGAAAAATAAAGTGATAAGGTCTTAATGCTGTTTAGAAAATGATTCTTCTTCTATAATTTGCACATAAAAGCTTGTGATGACTCACAACACTTTGCTTCATAATAAATAAAACAATCGGTAAGGAGGATACCGCATGGCTTACGATATCATCAGCGATATTCATGGCTGCTATGACGAAATGACTGCATTAATCCAAAAGCTTGGCTATACAATCAAAAATGGAGTACCTATCCATGAAGAAGGCAGGGTGCTTGTTTTTGCCGGAGATTTAACTGACAGAGGGCCCAAATCGATAGAGGTCATCCGATTTGTAGCCGGCGCTTACGAAAAAGGCGCTGTTCGTTATGTCCCGGGAAACCATTGCAATAAATTATATCGTTACTTAAAAGGAAATCCGGTAAAAGTGATGCATGGTCTCGAAACAACAGCGGCAGAGCTTGAGGAACTTTCTAAAGATGAGAGAAAATCAGTCAGCGAACAGTTTATGAAGCTGTACGAAACAGCGCCGCTTTACGACATCTTACATAATGGAGAATTAGTTGTCGCCCATGCTGGCATAAGAGCTGACGATATCGGCAAATATACCCGCAGAGTGAAGGACTTTGTGCTTTACGGTGACGTGACGGGTGAAACATATCCGGACGGCAGACCCGTCAGACGTGATTGGGCGGCAGCCTATAACGGAAAGGCTTGGGTGGTATACGGTCATACACCTGTGAAAGAGCCTCGGAAGGTCAATCGCACCATCAACATTGATACAGGCTGCGTGTTCGGAAATCAACTGACAGGCTTTCGCTTTCCAGAAATAGAAACCGTCTCTGTTCCAAGCTCCCTGCCTTACGACGAATCAAGATTTCGCCCCATATAAAAAAGGAGAGAATCAATGATTCTCTCCTTTTATCAGTTTTCTCATATCCTGAGGCAGTGGAGCATGAAACGTCATGTTCTCCTGTGTCAGCGGATGGATAAACGAAAGATGCTTGCTGTGCAGAGCCTGCCGGCCAATTTCCTGTCTCGTTCCGCCGTACAGTGTATCGCCGCACAACGGGTGCCCGAGATAACTCATATGAACACGAATTTGATGGGTTCGTCCAGTCTCAAGCTGCAACGTCACCGAGGTCATATCGTCATTTGCACATGTGACGTAAAAATGCGTAACAGCCTTCTGGCCGTCTGGCGTTACCGTCCGTTCAATTATACTGTCAGGATGTCTGCCAATCGGAGCATCGACTGTTCCCTCCATCTGTGCCATCCGCCCGTGAACCACTGCCGCATACCGGCGTTTCACAAGGCCGTTTTTTTGCGCAGACGATAAAATGGAGTGGGCAAATCGATGCTTGGCAACAAGCATGACACCTGATGTATCCCGGTCTAACCGGGTGACAAGATGAACTGTCGCCCTCACTCCGGTTGTTTGATAATGATCAATAATTCCATTGGCAATGCTGCCGGAGGGGTGCTCTCTCGAAGGGATTGATGACACATACGGCTGCTTGTTTATCACAAGCACATGTTCATCCTCATAAAGGATATCGAGCGGAACAGGCTCTGCCAACAGCGTCTCGCTCACCTGCTCCTCAGGAAACTTCACGATAAGAAGATCTCCCTCTTTCAAAACGTATTTGACCGTCACATGCTCACCGTTAATCTGCAGGTCGCCCCCGCCAAACTTAATATCGGTCAGCAGACGTTTTGAAATTCCCAGTTCACTGGCATATTCCTTTACAGTCATCCCGTCCTCAGCGGAAGTAATGTTCTTTCTGATAAAAAAATGCTCCACGATATGTCCTCTTTCTATTCACCTTTTCCAATAAACGAATCCTGGACTCTTTTCCAAAATGGAAACGGACGGAATCTCGCAAACCGCACTTTTTCGGATGCAACTTGGCAGCGGATCGACTTTACATCCTTATGGAGAAGGGTTAAGTGGTCAATCGTCACTTGAAAGTCAACTTCGTTTCTCGGCTTAATCATGCAATCATGATGGGATGGGAGAAGCAGAGGTGACCCCACCGTACGGAACACGCGGTTATTAATTGAAGCCATTTCCGCAAGCTGGATCGCCCTGATAGACGGATGGATAATCGCTCCGCCCAGCGCCTTATTGTAGGCTGTGCTGCCTGATGGAGTTGACAGGCAGAGGCCGTCGCCCCGGAAGGTTTCAAAGAGCTGCCCTTTGATTTCCACATCAGCAACAAGGCTTCCTTCGATGCTTTTAATCGTACATTCATTCAAAGCTAAGTATCTTTCTTCCCGCTCGTTTTCGTGATAGGTCACAATGACTTCGAGAAGCGGATATTCGACTGTATGATACGGCGTTTTCGCGATGGCAAGAACAAGTTTTTCAATTTCATGAGGAACCCAGTCGGCATAAAAACCCAGATGACCTGTGTGAACGCCGACAAATGCTGTTTTGTCCAAGCGGTCGCTGTATCTGTGAAAAGCATACAAAAGCGTTCCGTCGCCTCCGACTGAAATAACGATTTCCGGTTCATTTTCATCCAGTTCCATATCAAAATCCAATAAATACGCCTGTATTTTGCTTTTCAGCGTATCAGAAACTTGATCTCCTTTTGATGATACGGCAAATTTCATGCTCTTCTTCCCCTTTACCTATTGTTGCTCGCTTCCTTTTTTCTTTCTTGAAAAGGCAGCTTGAGCTTCCTGTACTTCACCCCTGATCTCCGACATCTCTTCATCAAGCCGGGAAGCCGCTTCAGAAGCGCGCTGAAGCCTTAGTTTTACTTTTTCAGGAATGTTTCCGCTGTATTTATAATTCAATGAATGTTCAATGGTCGCCCAAAAATTCATCGCCAGTGTACGGATCTGTATTTCTACGAGAACATGCTTTTCTCCGGATACCGTCTGCAAAGGGTACAGCACAACAAGATGGTATGATCGGTATCCGCTCTCTTTATGTTCCGCAATATAATCCCTCTGATCCACAACGGTGAAATCTTTTCTGGCAAAAAGCATCTCTTTTACGATTTGGATGTCATCGACAAATTGGCACATGATTCTAAGGCCAGCAATGTCCTGCATGGTTTCAATTTCATGCAGCGGTATGCTTTTCCGTCTCGCTTTTTCAAGTATGCTGGCCACAGGCTTGACGCGTCCGGTCACAAATTCGATCGGTGAATGGTCGTCCTCGTATTCATATAGTGTGCGGATCCCCTTGAGCTTCACTTTCAACTCTTCGACAGCCTGGCGGTACGGCACTAAAAAACGCTCCCATTGTTTGTCATCCATCATACATCCCCCAATTCCGAACCAGTTTCTATAAAAACACGCGTTTCACTTTTTCTTCCATTTCTTCTCCATAGTTTGCATTATCTTTTATATTTTCTAAAAGATATTCCAGCTCCTCATGCAGGCCTGCCAGTTCAATTGTTTGGTCTCCTGCCTCTAAAACAACCGGTGTTTTTTGTGCATGGGCCTGCTTCAGTTCCGGCCATACATGTTCCTTTATAATGACATATTCAAAAGAATCAGCTAATTCAAGTATGTATACAAAAGCAAAGTGGTCAGAATCAACAAGCATTTGACCTGACGGCTTGCGTTCCGCTTCGTTTCCTTCTGTCTGACAGGCAAGGCGAAGCTGATCATCCGATAATGTTGCATTCAAAATTTCGATTCTGTTTTGCATAATGCTCTCCTTTTTTAAACAAAGTACAGATTCATTTTATCATATCGAGCTCGATATTGATAAACCTAACATCTAAAGAGATAATAGTAAAAATAAGATTTACAGGGCGGAAAGGAAGAGCATCATGAGCCAAGAAATTGAAATCGAATTTAAAAACATGCTGACCAAACAAGAATTCAAAAACATAGCAGCGGCACTCCAGCTGACAGAAAAAGATTTTACAGATCAAAAGAATCATTATTTTGATACAGACAGCTTCGGGCTGAAACAAAAACATGCTGCGCTTCGTATCCGCAGAAAAAACGGAAAGTATGTCCTTACATTAAAGGAGCCGGCTGATGTGGGGCTTCTGGAAACGCACCAGCAGCTTTCAGAGGTATCAGATCTCGCTGGATTTTCAGTTCCCGAGGGCCCCGTGAAGGACCAGCTGCACAAGCTTCAGATCGATACGGATGCCATTCAATACTTTGGATCTTTAGCAACAAACCGTGCGGAAAAAGAAACAGAAAAAGGCTTAATAGTTTTAGACCACAGCCGATATTTAAATAAAGAGGACTATGAAATTGAATTTGAGGCGGCGGATTGGCATGAGGGCAGACAAGCCTTCGAAAAGCTGCTTCAGCAATTCAGCATTCCTCAGCGCGAAACCAAAAATAAAATTCTGCGTTTTTATGAAGAAAAACGAAAGTCTATATAAGGTGGAATGACATCGTGAATGTAACGAATTGGGCAGCTTTACTTCAGCTTCAGGCACTACAGTCCATATCTAATGCACGCAGCAGCTCGGACAATCAGAATACGGAAAGCCCGCTTTCAAGTTTCAGTTCTTTGCTCAGCCAATATACAAACGGTCTGGCATCTCAGCAATCAGCACCTTCTTCATCGCCAAGCCCGCTCAGCATGCTGAACAGCGCGAATACAACAGCGCCGTCACTGCTTTCAGCGTATGGGCTTAACTCATATACGAGCAGCAATTCAGGTTCAATCACAAAAGCGGCCGAAAGCACTGAAACATCTGCTGCAGATTCAGCTTCAAACAAACATGAAGCAAATCAGATCAGTTCGGGAGACTTTTCTATTGACAGTACGATTAAAAAAGCCGCTGATAAATATGGCGTTGATGAAAAACTGATCCGTTCCGTCATCAAACAGGAATCAGGCTTTAATGCAAAAGCGGTCAGCGGAGCAGGTGCGATGGGCCTCATGCAGCTGATGCCGTCAACAGCAAGCTCACTTGGCGTTTCCAATCCGCTTGATCCGCAGCAAAATGTGGAGGGCGGAACGAAATATTTAAAACAAATGCTGGATAAATACGACGGCAATGTGTCTATGGCATTAGCGGCTTACAACGCCGGACCGGGGAATGTTGACCGATACGGAGGCATTCCTCCTTTCCAAGAAACGCAAAACTATGTAAAAAAAATAACTTCAGCTTATTACGCGTAACCAGAGGTGCTCTTTCCCTCTGGTTTTTTTGCGAAGTGAAATCTTACGCATTCCTGATTTTTATGTGATATGATATGAAATACAAACCCCGGCTGTCAGCCGAAATGAGTCATCAAACGCATAAAAGGCAGTTTGTTTGTAGAAATGATGCCTTGTTGCTAAAATAAATCTAGATGAAACAATGAAATACAGAAAATTACTTTTTGCAATAGGATTTATGATTCCTATTAGCCATATTTAAAGGAGTAGTCAACATGGGACAATCGTTTAACGCACCTTATGAAGCGATTGGAGAGGAACTTCTATCGCAACTTGTTGATACTTTTTATGAGCGTGTCGCGTCTCATCCTTTGCTGAAGCCGATTTTTCCAAGCGATTTGACAGAAACCGCTAGGAAACAGAAGCAATTCTTAACTCAGTATTTAGGCGGGCCTCCGCTTTATACCGAGGAGCACGGCCATCCTATGCTCAGAGCAAGGCATCTTCCCTTTCCAATTACAAACGAGAGAGCTGATGCGTGGCTCAGCTGTATGAAGGACGCAATGGACCATGTAGGGCTGGAGGGCGAAATTCGTGAGTTTTTGTTTGGCCGGCTGGAGTTGACAGCAAGGCATATGGTGAATCAAACGGAAGCGGAGGATCGATCATCTTGACAAACTATCAGCATGAGCTATACTTCGCCCATTGCCACGGTCATCCAAAAAAACCGCTTGAAATTTATATGTTTGTAGACCCTTTATGTCCTGAATGCTGGTCCTTAGAGCCCGTCATCAAAAAGCTAAAAATCAGATACGGACGTTTTTTCACCTTACGCATTATCGCTTCCGCAAGCCTTACCGCTTTAAATAAAAAGCGAAAAAAGCATCTTCTCGCAGAAGCATGGGAAAAGATCGCGAGCCGCTCTGGCATGTCATGTGACGGCAATGTCTGGTTCGAACAGGATCAGCCGCTTTCATCGCCTTATATGGCTGCTCTCGCTTTTAAAGCAGCCGAATTGCAAGGACGAAAAGCCGGCATGCAATTTCTTAGAAATATGCAGGAGAGCCTATTTGTTTCAAAGAAAAATATTACGGATGAAAACGTGCTTTTGGAGATTGCTGAAAATACAAGTCTCGATCTTGAAGAATTCAAAAAAGATCTGCATTCTCAAAGCGCGGTCAAGGCGCTTCAATGTGACATGAAAATTGCTGCTGAGATGGATGTTTCTGTTAATCCGACACTGACGTTTTTTAATACGCAGCATGAGGATGAAGGGCTTAAAGTTCCTGGCAGCTACTCATATGATGTATATGAAGAAATTTTATTTGAGATGCTTGGCGACGAGCCGAAGCCGTCGGAAACACCGCCTTTAGAATGTTTTATTGAATATTTCCGCTTCGTTGCCTCTAAGGAAATTGCTCTTGTATATGACCTGAGCTTGGAAGAGGTAGAAAAAGAAATGAAAAAACTGGCGTTTGCTAAAAAGGTTGCCAAAGTGGAAGCCAAACACGGAATGTTTTGGAAGTCTCTCAGCACTTATTCTGATGAATATCAATCATGTGAAAAATAGCCGCAGGCGTGTATATGCTTGAGGCTGTTTTTTTACGCCCTGAACCAAACGTACGTTCTATTTTTAACACTAAAGAAACCGCGCCGGGATAAGCGCGGTTTCATATGTCTTAACGACAACAAAGGGGATGGGAGAAATTTTTCACGGTCAAACAAAGGGGTAATGTTTGTTTGTGATCAATTTCACATCCTTATGATAACAAAAGATGTCGACTTTTGACAACCTCTATGCTTAATGTTCATATTTTTGTCACAAAACATAACGAAGTGCATTCACTCATATCCTTATAAGGAAAAAGGACGAGGAGGATCGCCATGATGTCTACTTTGATCTCAATTGTGTGCATTGCCGTTTTTTTCTGTCTGAATATCTTAGGCATGATGCATATGCTGCCGCTTTATATTACCTCTCCTCTGCTGTTTCTGTCTATTTTGTTTACCCTCTACCGCTTGAATCACCGGAAAACCTTTAAAGGGTTTTAAAAAAGCCTGTGCGTCATTTCCGCACAGGCTTACTTTTTTAAGACTGCTTGACTTTCATCAGCAGCTCTTCCATTTCATCAAGTTTTTCTTCAAACATTTTGCACGCGGCTTCGATTGGCTCAGGAGACGTCATATCAACACCCGCTTTTTTCAGGACATCAATCGGGTATTGTGAGCTTCCCGCTTTCAGGAAGTCAATATAACGGTCAACCGCCGGCTTTCCTTCCTTCAAAATCTGGCTGCTTAATGCTTGGGCAGCGCTGTACCCTGTCGCATACTGATACACATAGTAATTGTAATAGAAGTGCGGAATACGCGACCATTCAAGGCCGATTTCCTTATCAATCACCATGCCGTCTCCAAAATACTTTTTATTCAGGTCGTAATAGACATTTGTCAGAAGCTCAGGTGTAAGCGGCTCGCCTTCTTGCGCCTTTGTATGGATCAGATGTTCAAATTCAGCGAACATCGTTTGTCTGAAGACCGTTCCCCTGAAGCCCTCAAGCATATGGTTGAGAATATATAAGCGCTGTTTTTCATCCTCTAAATTGTTCAGCAAATATTCGCCAAGGAGCGCTTCATTTGTCGTAGAGGCAACTTCCGCGACAAAGATACTGTAATTGCCATATGGATAAGGCTGGTGCTTTCTCGTATAGTAGCTGTGTACGGAATGTCCAAACTCGTGCACGAGCGTAAAGAGATTATTGACGTTATTATGCCAGTTCATCAAAATATACGGATTCGTGCCGTAAGCTCCTGATGAATAAGCCCCATTGCGTTTGCCTTTATTTTCGTAAACGTCCACCCAGCGGTTTTCCAGTCCTTCTTTTAGGATAGAGGCATATTCTTCCCCTAAAGGTGCGAGGCCTTTCAGCATGTAATCTTTGGCTTCCTCGTATGTCACCTTCATCCCCGCATCTTTCACAAGCGGTGTATACAGGTCATAGATATGCACTTCATCAAGCTCAAGCACTTTCTTTCTTAGCGCAATATAGCGGTGCAGGAGCGGCAAATGCTTATTAATCGTCTTAACAAGGTTATCGTATACTTCCTCAGGAATACTGTTGTTAGAAAGCGCAGCCTCACGCGCTGACTTGTACTTTTTCACTCTCGCGTAAAAGTTGTCCTTTTTCACAGTGCCGCTTAGCGTCGTGGCCATTGTGTTTTTATATTGTCCGTACGTTTTATACACTACGTCAAACGCATTTTTGCGGACTTCACGGTTTTCACTTTCCAAGAAATTAATAAAGTTGCCGTGAGTGATCTGTTTTTCATTCCCATCTTCGTCTTTAATGGACGGAAACGTTATATCTGCGTTATTTAACACGCTGAATGTATTTGAAGATGACCCCAGTACCTCGGAGGCTTCAGCAAGCAGTGCCTCTTCCTTTTCGCTCAGCACATGCGGACGTTCCTTTGTAATCTCCTCAATCGCATGAGAATACAGCTTTAATTCTTCTTTTTCAAGAATGAACTGCTGCAGTTTGTCTTCTTCTATGGATAAAATCTCCGGAACCAAATAAGCTGTCGCGCTTGCGGCCTGTGTATACAGGTTTCCCGCCTTGTCATTCAGCCCCTGGTAAAAGGAGTTCCCAGTATCCTGGTCAGAGCGCATATGCGCATATGTGTACAACCTACCCAGCCGCTCCATCACTTTATCTTGATACGTAAGAGCCTCGTATAAATGATCAGCTGAATCTGCCAGCTTTCCTTTATACTTAGATAAATTCGGAATTAATTCTTTTACAGCTTGAAATTCTTTATTCCAGGCCTCATCACTAGGAAAAATATCCTCAAGTCTCCATGTGTCTTCTGCCTTTACCTCACTTCTGTCAGGCAGTTGGTTTGCTTTTTTTTCCTCAGCCATGGTGATCCCCCTCGTCTTCTTTGATTCAAGCCAATTGAAAAAACATCTGTTTCTCAATAAACTTGTGTTGTGAATATCTTCCGGTTTTTCACTGCCTTTTGTCAAATCATATGCAGTAATGAAGAGAACGAATGCCAAAAAAGCAGTAAAAACACGAAAAACCTTTCCTTTTGTGCCTTTCACAGCCTGCCCACCACCTTTGTCTTAGGGTGAGCCAAATAAGACAAACTCATTCTATAAAACAGCTGCGGTCTCTTTCTATGAGATCCTGCATGGAGTGTATGCCGCCTGCAGGCTGATTCAGCACATATACTTCTTTCTGAGTCTCCCTTAAAAATCCCTTCTTGCACAAAAAATCAATATACTGTTTAACCGCTTCTGAAAGACACTCTTCGCTGCATTCAAACCTGAGTGCAATGTTCTTATTATAAATGTGCAGTTTGCACTGCTGCAAAACGGCTGAAAAACGAATTGGCGCACGTTTATCTCCAAGATCCGTCATAAACAAATAAAGAAACCCCTGCCACACAAAAACCGGACTCTTAAAAACTGCCCCTTTTCTAACAGGAACAAACACTTCAGTTGGCAGAAAAGAAAAAGGCGTCTGCCGCTTCTCATAAAACAGCAGCCTAAGGCGATTTATTTCCTTTGAGTTAAACCGATGGGGTTTATGGCGAAAACGGTGAATCGCTTTCGTCCAGCCTGAATATTGAAATGAGGGTTTCGGTTCAGTGAAAAAAAGATCGCCTGCACCTGCCCGATGGATAGGGATCGTTTGGACTGAGGAATAAGAATGGTTTGTGTAGAATGGAATGATGTGGCTGAGCCGGAGAAAAGAACGCCTTTCAGGACAATAACATATCAGCTCTCTGTATGGACTTGCATTGATAAACTGCCAATGAAAGGCTGAAAGCTGATAAAAGGACGAAGCAGTCCGTTTTAAGCGGCTGTATCCCATAATCCACTGCGGGATGATTCCTTCTTGTTTGAAGCCCTCTGTCCGCTTTTGAAAGACATCTGGAGCGATATTGGCGCATTGATATTCAACAGCAAGCATATGCTCCTTGATCCTTGCCATGACGTCCGGTCTTTGGTTGATTGTCCTTATATACGGCTCCAATATTGGTGAAGCCCGTTGTGTTTTCAGCCATACATACAGCTGTCTTTTTCCTTCTAAGTGGTAGGCGCTTTCCGGTTCGATGTCTATGGAGCAGGACTTGTTCTGTTTATGGGCAAAATGCGGCGCTTTTTGAAGTCCGAGCTTCACAGCTAGCTCTCCCCCGCATACCGGACAGAAGAACCGTCTCCGCTTTAATTTCTGGTTTTGCTGAGCGCCTAGAAGGTGGAACATTTGGCCGTCTTCAGTCACAGCACTAAACAATTGTCATCTCTCCTTTCCAGATGAAATATACTTTCTGGAAAAGATGATCAACTCCTGTTCGCTGTATTTTCCGCTTGTCTATATGTTTTTGATTTTTCACATCTCTAAAATGGCATTTTCGTGCATAAAAAAAACCGATTTCCGGAAGGAAATCGGTTTGCTATGATGCAAAGTGTTTTTTTATCGTTTCTAGAGCATGCTCTGAAATAATCAGCTTGCCGTACTCTTCAAGACGGTGTATGCTGATTGAGGATTCATTTGCGTACTCCAGCAGGATGCTTAGCTGATTTTCAACCTCTTCATCAGTCATATTGCAAAAATCTACATATAAATAATATCGGTTCTCAAACGAATATAAAGTCGTTTTGCTTCCGTTAACGTTCAAATTAGATAGAGAAATAACATCCTCAAAATCGCCAAATCGCAAGACAAATTGAAGCTTTTGCTCCTTCTCTTCCTGATTGACGGCTTGCTCTTCTTTCTGGAAATCATCCAGCAAGGCGTCAAGATCCTCAGATGCTGGTTCTTGCTTTTTATCCTCAGGAATCGGCAGTTCGAGCTTTTGTCCGTCTTTGGAAAGCTGGGCTTTTGTGACGATGATTTCTAATCCTTTGTCCAGTGCCTGAACTTGAATCCAAAGTGGGCCTTCCACAGCGAATTCCTCTTCTTCATGAACTTCATCCATGACTTCCCAGAAAAGTTCTTCACTGCGCTCACGGTTATACCAAATTTCTTCTCTGTCAAAACCGCGATCTTCAATATCTCCGTAAGACATATAAAATTTTACTGTATGCTCGTTAATTCTTTCAATTTCCATTTGCCAACCTTCCCTTCTATATAAGATGTTGAAGGGACATCTAAGCTCCCGATTAATTGTACTTTACTACACTTTACCCATTCCGTCCACATCTTAACCTTAACCAAGGCCAGTGTGAATTCCTTTGTATTTCTATTTTATGATAAAACAGTCACAAAAGAAATAAAAATGCACCTTTGCCTAAAAAACGGCAGTTCAGGCGGCTGATATCATAAAATACAACCTGTCTCATATAGTAGTAGTACAAGCGAAGGACTGAAAGCGAGGTGCCGCTTCATGGAGCATGACTATCTGATTTCTCTGCTTGTCATTGTTGGGATTGACCTGATCCTCGGCGGAGATAACGCGGTTGTTATTGCCATGGCCAGCAGACATTTGCCGGACAAGCAAAGACAGCAAGCCATTATTCTCGGAACATTTATTGCCGTTGCCATGAGAATCGGATTAACAAGTGCAGCAGTATATCTTTTGAACATTCCGTTCTTGCAGTGCGCCGGCGGAATTTTCCTGCTGTATTTAGGATATCAGCTGCTGATTGAAAAAAAAGACACGAAACACATTAAAAGCAGCACCTCCCTGTGGAGAGCGATACGAACGATTGTGCTTGCAGATCTCTTTATGTCGCTGGACAACGTCATCGCAGTTGCGGGAGCATCACACGGTGAGTTTTCTCTCGTTGTTATAGGTTTGTGTGTATCGGTTCCGGTTATTATTTGGGGCAGCAAACTCATCCATATTGCACTAGAGAAAATACCGCTTCTGATTTACGCGGGAAGCGGGCTGCTTGCTTATACTGGCGGAGAAATGATTGTCAGAGACAAAAAGCTGTCGCTTTTTATGGCGCAGCACGGCACAGTTGAAACGCTCCTCCCCATTTTGACGGTTGCGTTTGTCATTCTTGCGAGCATTTATTACCAGCAGGTTGAAAAATAATAAAAGAAGGCTGATGACTCAGCCTTCTTTTGATGATACGATCTATTAGTTTGCCAAACGCTGTGCTTCTCTTAATTGGAAAGAGCGAACTTTTCTTGGCAGGAAACGTCTGATTTCGTCTTCGTTATATCCGACCTGCAAACGTTTTTCGTCAATGATGATCGGACGGCGAAGCAAACCTGGATGCTCGTTGATCAAGCGGTACAAATCTTGCAGCGGCATAGATTCAACGTTCACATTCAGTTTTTGGAATACTTTTGAACGGGTTGAGATGATTTCATCTGTTCCATCCTCAGTCATTCGAAGAATTTGTTTTATTTCATCAATTGATAAAGGTTCAGAGAAAATGTTTCTTTCTACAAATGGAATATCGTGCTCCTCGAGCCACGCTCTCGCCTTTCTGCATGAAGTACAGCTTGGTGATGTGTATAGTGTAACCATTCATCTTCACTCCTCTAATTAGTAGGATGAACATCTATTTTATTCTTAAATTGAAATTACTCTAAAAAAGGAATCTTTACAGGTATTATACTATAAAAAAGTAAGTGTGAACAGTATCCTAAGAAAAAAATGTGTCAATCCAGCAAATTTTTAATGTTCATGATATGTTCTAATTCTCAATTAGCTTAACTGATCGAAAATATTTTTTTGTTTTTCTTCATCAATGAGTTTCAGGACTTCATCCGTTTTTTCGTACGATTCCCCGTACCATTTCTCGTCTTTATAAGTATGAATGTTTTCATATGTTTGTTTCATGGCTTCAAGAATTTCTTCTTCTGATTCTGTTTTTGGTGACCAGTACAGAATCTCCATCTTGTTTACTTCATTCGTAGCCAATGACCGGCGCCGGTACCCAATTGACTGAGCATGCTTGAAATGCTCTCTTTGATAAAACCTCAGGCGTTTTTCTGTATCAGTATCATCTTCATCCACAGGTTCCACCTCGAGCAATATGGGCTTATTTTTCTTTTTCAGCTTCGCGATCAATTTGCCGCCAAGCCCCTGCCCTCTTGCATCCTTAGACACATACAGATAATCAACGAAGATAAAAGAATCGAATTCCGCAAACATTAAAATATGATGTTTGCCTTCATCTTTATGATAAATATCGCTTCGCTCTTTCAGAAGAGCTTCCATATGCGCTTTTGATTTCATTTCTTCAATTGGAAAGTACTCGCTAAGCTTTTCATACCAGTTCATTGATTTGCTCCTTATGAGTTCGTTGTCTTCATACTTTTAGATATACCCCATTTCTTCTTGTTTAAACAGCCTTACATCTATAAAGACGTGCGAACTTCCGCCATGGTTTCATTTTTTTTCAGCAAAAACGGAGCCAGCTGCTCCGTTCATTTTGAAGTGTATCTCATTGAACTCGGTTTTCCCGCCTGTAATGAATCAGGCGGGGCTGCGCCAGTGCAATCAGAAATGTCATGATATATAATGCAGCAGCCGCGATAAAAGCTATTTTCGCACCAGCAGCATCAGCCACTAGTCCCATAATGGAGTAGGTGACGCCTGACCAAGGAGTCAAAATCGCATTTTTTGCAGCCATGATTCCGATTCGTTTCTGCTCGGGAATAACCTCCTGCAGCATGGTTTCCTGGCAAATATCACGCACCTGATAAAAAGGCCCCATTGCAGCACAAGCCAGAGCGCATAAAAATGGGACTGGAGAAAATGAAAACAAAAGGGTCAGCGCCGACATTACAAGCGAGCTGAACATAATGGCATAGCCCATATTCCGCTCAAAAAAAGAAGAAAAACGAATGGCAATCACACTGCCGACAATTGCGCCTATAAAATAGGAAGCGTTAAACATCCCCCACCACACCTCTGTTTCATGCAAAACAGCCGCAGTAAATGCGAGGAGAATAGCAGATGACCATACGGAACCCGCCAAAGCTTCTATCATGTCCATTACAGTAATGTCTCTTACAATAGGGATGATCATTAAATCCTTCCATATACTTCTGACAGATGCTGTTTCAGCAGTTCCTGCATCCTCTTCTTCATTAACATGCAGCACACTGATGGAAGCTCCCGATAGAACAAACAGGCAAATGGCAGCGCCGACAACGAGTTCAAAAGGGATGGCGTACGTCAGAAGGCCTCCAAGGCCCCAGCCTGCTGTTAAGAACAATTGATTCGAGAGGGAGATCACACCATTCGCTTTTACATATTGCTTCTTTGGAACAATAATCGGCAGCAGCGCAAATCTTGCCGGCTGAAAAAAAGCGCCCGCGAAGGAAAAACAAAACACAAACAGCAGCGTAATCCAAAAGAATGCCTGTCCGTGATGAGTGACGCTGTATGCCATCAGGGTTGTAAAGACCGCTCTCAGCAGATTCGCTCCCGCAAGCACCTTTTTAAAACCGAGAATGCGAAGCACCGGAGAGACGCAAAAGCTTGCTGCTATACTCGCAAACGACATGAACGATAAAATAAGGCCCGCCAAAAAAACGGAGTCAGTCATTTGATAGACCCGGACCATTAAAACGATTGTGGCGAGGACTCCTGCTAGAGATTGAAAAGATTGAGACAGCAATAGCGCAAAAACATTTTTGTTATGCAGAAATTGAATCGTATTTCGCCTCCGCTTTTTCCTCTAATTGTAAATGTTATCATTCTCACTTTCTATGAGGACGCAAAAAAATCCTTCAAGAGAAATCTCTTGAAGGATTGATGAATCATGAAAAAGCTTTAAATTCGGCTTCCGTGCACATCACAAAATGTCCCGGTTTGACTTCACGGAATTCCATCGTTTCCCCATCCTTTAATTGATGGACAGATGGATCATATTTCTGGCGAACGCGATTTCTCTCATAGTCCGGATCAGGAAGCGGAATCGCAGAAAGCAATGATTTTGTATATGGGTGAAGCGGATTTTCATAAAGCTCATCTGCCGGCGCAAGCTCAACCAGTTTCCCGAAATACATGACGCCAATGCGGTCACTGATGTATTTGACCATCGATAAATCGTGGGCAATAAACAAGTATGTGAGCCCTTTTTCTTTTTGCAGTTCTTTCATTAAATTCACGACCTGCGCTTGAATGGATACATCCAAAGCGGAAATCGGCTCATCCGCGATAATGAATTCCGGATCAACAGCAAGCGCTCTGGCAATCCCGATTCTTTGGCGCTGGCCGCCGGAAAATTCATGAGGATAGCGGTTCGCGTGTTCCTTGTTCAATCCCACTGTTTCCAATAGTTCATGAACTCGCTGCATCCGCTCTTTTTTCGTTTTTGCCAGCTTATGAATATCAAGGCCTTCAGCAATAATATCAGCAACTGTCATTCTCGGATTCAGGGATGCATAGGGGTCTTGGAAAATCATCTGCATTTTGCGGTTGAATTCCAGCAGCTTTTTCCGCGATTTTTTCCCGTGCACATTTTCACCGTTAAACAGCACCTCACCATCGGTTGCTTCGTACAGCCTGATAATGCTTCGGCCTGTTGTCGATTTACCGCAGCCAGATTCACCAACCAGCCCTAATGTTTCACCTTTATAGATATCAAATGATAAATCATCTACAGCCTTAACGGTTCCTCTCGGCGTGACAAAGTGCTGTTTTAAATGTTTGATTTCTAATAGTTTTTCAGTCAATTCATTCACCTTCTCTCACTAAGACAGGTTTTTCATACGTATTTGCCAGTTTACGCATTTTCGCTTTTACCGCTTCTGGCGGCTCTACCTTTGGCGCGTCGGGATGAAGCAGCCACGATTTGACATAATGAGTATCAGATACCTTAAACATTGGCGGCTCCTGTTCAAAATCGATTTTCATCGCATAAGGGCTCCGCAGGGCAAAAGCATCTCCTTTTGGCGGGTTTGTCAAATCAGGCGGCGTGCCCGGAATTGCAGTCAGCTCTTCCTCTCCTGAACTTTCCAGTGTCGGCATGGATGCAAGAAGCCCCCAAGTGTACGGATGTCTCGGATCGTAGAAGATTTCGTCTACCGTACCGGTTTCTACAATCTGTCCCGCGTACATGACAGCGACCCGGTCAGCAACGTTAGCCACAACACCAAGATCGTGTGTGATAAAGATGATGGACGTGTCAATTTTCTTTTGCAAATCCTTCATTAATTCCAAAATTTGCGCTTGAATCGTTACATCAAGAGCAGTTGTCGGCTCATCGGCGATCAGAAGTTTCGGATTCGCTGCAAGCGCCATGGCAATGACAACCCTCTGTCTCATCCCGCCTGAAAATTCATGCGGAAATTGGTTCACCCGCTTTTCCGGCATTGGGATACCGACTAATTCCAGCAGTTCAACCGCGCGTTTTTTAGCCGCTTCCTTCGAGATCTTTTCGTGTTTAAAAAGCACTTCCGTAATTTGTTTACCGACCTTCATCGTTGGATTTAAAGAGGTCATCGGATCTTGGAATATCATGCCGATCTCTTTTCCCCGGACATTTTGCATTTCTTTTTCAGACAGCGGCACCAGATCCTTTCCTTCAAACAGGATCTCACCGCGTTTGAAATAACCCGGAGGCATTGGAATCAGCTTCATAATCGCTTGAGAGGTTACACTTTTTCCGGAACCTGATTCGCCGACGATAGCCAGCGTCTCCCCTTTATCCAGATGGAAATTCACTCCGCGGATCGCCTGGACCTCTCCGCCATATGTTTTAAATGAAATTGCTAAATCTTTTACTTCTAATAGGCGTGTCACCCGTATCACTCCCTTATTTACGTAACTTAGGATCCAATGCGTCTCTTAATCCGTCGCCGACAACGTTGAAACCAAACATTGTAATGCAGATAAATCCGGCAGGGAAGAATAAACGCCACGGATAATAGGTCAATGCAGGCAATCCGTCAGAAGCCATCGTTCCCCAGCTTGCCAGCGGAGCCGGAACACCAAGTCCCAAATAGCTTAAAAAGGCTTCTGTGAAAATCGCAGTAGGAACTGTCAGTGTCATCGTGACCAAAATAGAACCCATTGCGTTTGGCACGATATGTTTAAACAGAAGACGGGATGTTTTTGCACCCAGTGTCTGTGAAGCAAGCACATACTCCTGATTCTTCAGCTGCAGCACTTGTCCGCGCACGATTCTGGCCATATTAATCCAGCCTGTAATCGTCATGGCAATAATAATCGTAAATAGACCTTTCGGAAGAACAACCATCAGTAAGATAACCATTAATAATGAAGGAACTGCCCAAAGGATATCAGCGATTCGCATCATGATTTCGTCCGTTCTGCCTCCGCGGAAGCCTGAAATGCTCCCCCAAATGACGCCGATCAGCAAATCGAGAACAGCGGCTGCGACACCGATAAAGATTGAGATTCGCGCTCCTACCCATGTACGGACGAAAATGTCCCGTCCAAGATCATCTGTGCCGAACCAGTGATCTTTTGAAGGCGGCTTATCCGCATTTAAAAGATTAGTAGTTGAATAATCATACCTTGAGAACACCGGCGCAAAAATTGCCATAAGGATAATGAGCATGATAATGATAAGCCCGACCATTGCAAGCTTATTGCTGCGGAAGCGAAGCATCGCATCTTTCCAGAGGGAAAGGCTCTTTTTACTTATTTTTTCTGCATCGCCGGCATTCGCTGCGGCTGGTTCAAACATGTTTTTTGGAATGTTCTGCATGGCCTAGGCTCCTTTCTTTGCTTTGGAAAGCTTGATTCTTGGATCAATAATGCCGTATAACACATCTACGATTAATACACACAATAGCAGGATGACACTGAAGAACACCGTTACACCCATAATGACCGTATAATCACGGTTTGTAATACTGTTGACGAAGTGTGCACCAAGCCCCGGAATCCCAAAAATGGTTTCAATAATGAAGCTCCCCGTTAAGACCTGTGCGGCCATCGGGCCCATATATGTAACAACCGGCAAAAGCGCGTTTCGAATGGCGTGCCGCACTGTAACCGCTGGGCGGGACAGCCCTTTCGCTTTCGCCGTGCGGATATAATCACTGTTTAACACTTCGATCATGCTTGAACGGGAAAGTCTGGCAATAAACGCCATCGGCATGGAAGCAAGTGCGATTGAAGGCAAAAAGGTGTATGCCCAGGAATCCCACCCCGCGACCGGAAACAGCCCAAGCTTCATGGAGAACACATATTGCAGAACAGCCGCCATGATAAAGCTCGGAACCGAAATACCAAATATCGTTAAAATCGCGACGGTATAATCCTGCCACTTATTATGGTAAAGGGCTGCAATGACCCCAAACAATACACCTAACGCTAAAGCGAGGAGAATAGCTTCTGCTCCAAGAGTAAATGAAACGGGGAAACCTGAACTGATCAGGTCGTTAACACTCTGACCTTTATATTTAAATGACGGTCCGAAATCCCACATTGCAACTGATTTCAAATAACTGACATATTGTACAAACAGCGGCTTGTCCAAGCCATAATGCGCATTTAAATTTGCTTCAATTTCAGGCGGAAGCTTTTTCTCACCTGAAAATGGCCCGCCCGGTGCTGCTTGCATTAAGAAGAATGTCACAGTTACAATCACAAATAGTGTGATAATCATATAGACTAAGCGTCTTCCGATATATTTTAGCAAGGGGGAACACCTCCATGGTTTTTACATTTTTATACTCCATCAGTAAGAAAGGTATATGGGGCTTTTCTCCCCATATACCTTGAGGTCTTTTATTTTCAGACGTAGCCTTATTTAAAATATGCGTTTCTGAAATAAACCTCACCAGTACCTGGCATGATAACACCTTTTAGGTTTTCATCCTGTACCCAAGTATCAGTATAGAAATAGATTGGGGCAACCGGCATTTCATCAATGAAAATACCTTCTGCTTTTTTCAGCAGCTCTGCACGTTTTGTTTTATCTGTTTCAGTTTGTGACTGATTCAGAAGCTTTTTGAATTCTGGATTTTCCCAGCCTGTATCGTTATTTCCTCCGTTTTTGTCACGGAACAATTCAAGGAAGTTGATAGGATCATTGAAGTCGCCGAGCCAGCCCATACGGCCGATTTGATAATCTTGGCTGTGGAGCTTATCAATATAGACATTCCACTCTGAGTTATCAAGCTCAACATCAACGCCTAAATTTTTCTTCCACATTTCTTGTACTGCTTGAGCGATTTTCGCGTGTGCGTCATCAGTGTTGTAAGACAATTTGATTTTTGGCAAATCAGATGCCTTGCTTAAGCCCATTTCTTTTAGGCCTTTATCAAGGTATTTTTTTGCTGTTTTGACATCATTGTCTTTGAAGTATCCTTCTTTGTTATCCTCAAATCCCTTCATTGTAGGCGGCACTGCAGCCATTGCCGGGATTTGCTCTCCTTGCGTAACGTTTTTAACAATCGACTGACGGTCAAGCGAATATGTTAAAGCTTTACGGATATTGACGTTGTCTAATGGCTTAGCTTCAGTGTTGAATTTGTACCAATACACTCCTGCAATCGGCTCAACATGTAAAGAACCGTCTTTTTTCAGGGTCGGCAGGGATTCTGTCGGAAGCTGTCCGAGCGGCATACCGGCCCAATCAAGTTCGCCAGCTTGGAATTTTTTTAGTTCCGTATTGTTATTGTTGATCATAACCATATCGATTTTCTTCAGTTTGACTTTGTCTTTATCCCAATACTGGTCATTTTTTTCGAGAGTAATAGAACCGCTGTGTTTCCATGCCGTCATTTTGAACGGCCCGTTTGATACATAATCATCTCCGGCATTTGTATTCCACTTTTTATTTTTCTCTGCAATTTTCTTATTGATCGGCATATACGTATAGAACGCAGTTAATTCAGTGAAATATGGCGTCGGGTTATTTAATTCAACCTTCAGCGTTTTGTCATTCACAGCTTTTACTGCCACATCGTCTAGGCTGCCTTTTCCGGTATTCGCCGCTTCAGCACCTTTTATGTAGTAGAGCTGGTAAGCGTATTGTGATTCATTATTAGGGTCAAGCGCCCATTTCCAAGCATATTCAAAATCTTGTGCTGTTACAGGGTCTCCATTAGACCATTTCACACCATCACGAATAGTGAATGTATATGTTTTACCGTCCTTGCTTGTTTCGATTTTGGATGCCATGCCTTCTTCAGGCTCCCCATCTGCATTGATGCGTGTCAATCCTTCAAAAGTCTGACGGATGACACCGCCTGAAACTGAATCATTTGCCAATCCCGGATGTAAGGAGAACGGCTCAGTTTTAATATTAATGTTAAGTGTCGTCTTTCCTTTACTGTCCTTTTTCCCTTCACCGTTTGATCCGCTGCCGCCAAAGCCGCACGCGCTCAGCACGAGAGTGAAAATGAGCATCAACGTGACAATCGACCAACGTTTTTTCATATTCGCAAACCCCCTAATAATAATTTTCAGCTCCTTACGGCTAAATCCTCAGAAATATCAGACAAATGAACCTGAGTTTCCACAACTTTTATTCTGTTCCGTCTTTTCTGATTATTTTTGTAAAAAAGCTGTAACAATAGAGTGAACAAGTTCATTATAATGAAACAAATAATTTATTGCAATATTATTTTATCAATTTAAAATATTTAAACTTCGTTAGTTTTTCTTCCATGAACATAATATCCTTCTACCATTTAAAGCATAAATTGATTAAAAACTTTTTCATGTGTTTTCTGCCCATATTGCTTTTTACATATAATATCTGCCTGTTTTTACGCTGATAGCAGTTATCATTTAAGGATTTTACAACAAGCATGTTATTTATATTATTACAATTTTACTGGAAAAAAGAATGTTTTTTCATGATGACAATTGGTTATAATTGATTTATAATGAAGCAATCAAAAGAAAAGCTTGCTATGAAAAAGAGTAGTACACATTTCACCTGTTTGAAGAGAGTCTGCGGTGCTGGGAGCAGATAACGGGCAATGTGGAATGGACTTTGGAGCAGCTGACCGAACTGGAAAAAAAGTAGGCTCAGCCGGAGCAGTCTCCGTTACAAACGTCAGAGTGATTTCATTTTAATGGAATAATCAGGGTGGTACCACGGTTCATTCGTCCCTTTTTTACAGGGGAAGAATGAGCCTTTTTTATTATGTTTTAAGAAATGAGGTTGATGTTTTCATGAAACAAACGATTTTTTCAGGCATTCAGCCAAGCGGCTCAGTGACGCTCGGCAACTATATCGGTGCAATGAAGCAGTTTGTCGAACTGCAGCATGATTATAATAGCTATTTTTGCATCGTGGACCAGCATGCGATAACTGTTCCTCAAGACCGGCTTGAGCTTAGAAAGAATATCCGCAATCTCGCAGCGCTTTACTTAGCTGTCGGACTTGATCCAGAAAAAGCAACATTGTTTATTCAATCAGAGGTCCCCGCGCATGCGCAGGCCGGATGGATGATGCAGTGTGTCGCATATATCGGCGAGCTTGAGCGGATGACTCAATTTAAGGACAAATCCAAAGGCAATGAAGCTGTCGTCTCCGGCCTGTTAACATATCCGCCGCTGATGGCCGCTGATATTCTGCTGTACGGAACGGATCTTGTGCCTGTCGGTGAGGATCAAAAGCAGCACCTTGAGCTGACGCGGAATCTCGCAGAACGCTTCAACAAAAAATACAACGACATCTTCACGATTCCGGAAGTGAAAATTCCAAAAGTCGGTGCACGTATCATGTCTCTGAATGATCCGCTGAAGAAGATGAGCAAATCTGATCCGAACCAGAAAGCTTATATTACCCTGCTGGATGAGCCGAAGCAGCTTGAAAAGAAAATCAAAAGCGCTGTAACGGATTCTGAAGGCATTGTCAAATTTGATAAGGAAAACAAACCGGGCGTTTCCAACCTTCTTACAATTTATTCAATCCTCGGCAATACGACAATTGAAGAGCTTGAAGCAAAGTACGAAGGAAAAGGCTACGGCGAGTTTAAAGGTGATTTGGCAGAAGTCGTGGTGAACGCATTAAAACCGATCCAGGACCGCTATTACGAGCTGATAGAATCTGAAGAATTAGACCGGATTCTTGATGAAGGCGCGGAACGAGCGAACCGGACAGCAAACAAAATGCTGAAAAAAATGGAGAATGCCATGGGTCTTGGAAGAAAAAGACGCTAATCAAAAAACCGCTCTTTGCAAAGAGCGGTTTTTTTAGTTGACCTTTGATTCGTTTTCCATTTCCCAAAGCTTTTCGAAAAAAGGCTGTCCTTTTATTAGGTTTTCGCAAAAAGCTAGGTGCTTGTCCGACCAGCCTTCAATTGTTTCGTTATACAGCATGTCCCAAATCTCTTCAAAGCTCATCCTTTTGATTTGTTCATACATATGCGGATTCCACTCTGTGTACCAGTAGCCAATTTCCGCTCGGTTTTTCAGCCCTTTTAATTGGTCAAGCGCCATAAACATCAGCTGCTTAATTTGCCGTTCTTTTCTTGTAAGTCCTCTGACATGTTCTGGTGCTAATGATAAGATGTGATATTCCTTGGAGGATTCCAGCTTCTTTGGCTCAAATTCATATGTTTCAGGCTCTACATCTTTTACCATTTCATAAACGAGCTGCTCCTGTCTTGGGATCAGACGGCTTTTTCTGACAGGGATCGTGTAGCCGATCGTGTCTACAGCTAAAATGCCGATTCCGTCTGTTACGACAAAACAATACTCAAGCTTTGTCCGCTCATGATTTTTCCGAATGTACGATTTCTGATGTACGTCTTCAAGCAAACCTTTCGGAAGCTCTGACAAATCGTTTTCTATGTAATGAAACAGTACTGACGGCACCCTTAACAGCGGCACCTGATCCAAAAGCTCAACCGTATCTTCCTTGCGCCACTCGTGAAAGTGGCATACATTGTAGCCATTTTCTTCCCCTTCAAACCAATTGACCCACACATCATGAAGAAATAACATCTCTAACCCCTCACTTTTATAAAAACTGTTGTCCACAGTATAGGCAAGGGATAGAGAAATTATTCCAAAGAGATTGAGGAAATCTGGAATCACTGGGTTTATGCAAGAATCATAAAAAGCAGATCTCTTTGTATATTTTCTGACAAAAGGAGACCTGCTTTTTTCTGATTTGGTGATATTTTATAACAGATATGATATTCATTTTTATTTAATATTCTTCGGGTCAAGCGCATCCCGCAGGCCATCACCGACAAAGTTGAAGCATAAAACGGTCATTAAAATAAATAGCCCGGGAAATAACGGGTACCACCATGCTTGAATCATTACTGTGAAATTCTGTGCGTCTTGAAGCATGTTCCCCCAGCTAGCGATTGGCGGCTGGATACCGAAACCCAAATAGCTTAACGTTGATTCAGCTAGAATGACACTGCCTACTTTTAGAGTAGCGGAGACAATAATTGGTCCGATACAATTCGGTAATATATGCGAAAAAATAATTTTGTGATTTTTTGTGCCTATTGTTTTAGCAGCCAATACAAATTCCCTTGACCTTAGAGATAAAAACTCACCTCTGACTAGTCTCGCTGTTGTAGTCCAACCCGTCAAAGAAAAAATCAAAATTAACTTATCCATTCCGGGTTGAAAAATTGTAACTAAGGTAATAAGCAGAAAAATATCAGGAATAGATAAGACTACATCGACAGCCCTCATTAATACAGCATCTACTATTCCTTTAAAGTACCCTGCTACAGCTCCAACAACCGTACCTATAGTAATCGCACCAATTACCGAAGCAAAACCGACTAATAAAGACACACGAGCTCCATATAACACCCTTGTAAATATATCTCGCCCAAACTTATCCGTTCCCATTAGATTTTTAGGGCTTGGCGGCTTCAGTTTGTTTAAAAGTGATTGACTCTCAGGTGAGTAAGGCGCAATAAAAGGGGCAAAGACTGCCATTAAAATAATAACTGTTAATATGATACCCCCAACAACAGCAAGCTTATTTTTGAAAAATTTCTCAAAAAAGATCCTAGTCATTGTTTCTGGTTTTTTTCTAATATTTTCTTTTAGCTTTACCTCATTAGAGGGAGCCGCAGTGTTTGGATGTGCCATATGTGTCTCCCCCTTTTAATATTCAATTCTCGGATCAACTAATGCATACAAAATATCTGCAATCAAGTTCCCCAGTACAACCAAAACAGCAGAAATTACAGTCATGGCCATAATAACCGGATAATCTCGAGAGAATGCCGAATCAATAAATAACTTCCCTAATCCCGGCCAAGTAAAAATCTGTTCAACTACTACAGCACCGCCAATAAATGATGGAATCATCAATCCGAAAATTGTAATAACAGGAAGCAGGCCATTTCTCAAACCATGTTTGAAAATCACTTTATTTTCTTTGAATCCTTTGGCTCGAGCTGTTCTTATATAATCTTGCTTTAATACATCAAGCATACTTGATCTTGTATAACGAGTAATACCTGCCATATCCGCAGTTGCTAAAACAAACGCAGGTAAAATTAAATGATGGAGCCTATCAAAAATGTTAAAGTCAGCGTTTAAAGTGCCGACACCTCCCGTAGGAAACCAACCGAGATTTACGGAAAGAACCATAATAAGAATTAATCCGAACCAGAAATTTGGTATTGCCAGCCCCAAAAATGACGTGACGGTTATACCATAGTCAAGCTTAGAATAAGGGCGTTTTGCAGAAAGAACACCGAAAGGAATTGAAATCAGAAGAGCAACAAGAGTTGAAAAAACCATAAGCACCAGAGTATTCGGTAAACGTGAAAGGATTAGATCGGAAACTGGTGTCCCTTTTTTTACAATAGATGTCCCAAAGTCGCCTTGGAGCATATTTCCTAGCCATTTTAAGTATTGAACAGGTTCTGGATCATTGAGCCCGTACTTTTCAATAAATTTCGCTCTGTCAGCTTGGCTGATTGTCGGATCCATCATAAGTGACATCGGATCACCTGGCGCCGCTTTCATTATCGCAAATGATAAAATTGTAATGCCCAAAAGAATTGGCAGAGACATTAATGTTCGACGAACAATATATGTAACCATATTCTTGTCCCCTTTTCTAAAATAGGATAAAGAGGAAAGGATGCTTGCTTGATCCTCCCCTCTCTAGGGATTTAATTATTATTGTTCAAGCCACCATTTTTCAATATGATATAAGTCATTTTTCGGATGGAATACATATCCATGCATGTTTGTCGGGATTGCCCTATGATAATTGTAATAAAACAGGAATGAATAAGGCTGGTCCTCAGCAATCAATTTATAGATTTCTTCGTATTTTTTCTGATATTCTTCTCTGTTTGTAATTGACTTTGCCTCAACTAAAAGTTTATCAACCTCAGGATTTTTGTACCAAATATTGTTCAATCCATTTTTAGACTGACTTGAATGGAAGATCGTGTATTGGTCAGGGAACGTAGCTAGACTCCATCCAAGCAACAATGCATCATAATCCCAATTTGGTGGATTTGTCTGTTCGATTAGAGCACTAAATTCCACAATTTGCGGTTTTGCTTCAATTCCTACTTCTTTAAGTTGCTGCTGAACAACAACTGCTAAATCCTCCCGAATCTTATTACCCTGGTTAGTTTTAATGGTAAATGAGAATTTTTTTCCGTCCTTATCAAGGTAACCGTCTCCATCTGTATCTTTCCATCCTGCTTCTCCCAAGAGCTTTTTAGCTTTTTTAGGATTGTAATCAAATGTAGGTACATCACCTTTTGGATAGTTCCAAGAAAGCGGACTTTCAGGAACGTTTGCAACTTTACCATCACCATTTAACACCTGATCTACCATTGCTTTTCGATCAAGCGCATACGTAAGAGCTTGGCGGACTTTTTTGTCTTTAAATAATTCGTTTTTTTCATTCCATCCAATATAGCTGTAGTTCAAACCAAGATCTGATTTAACTTGAACATTATCAAATGTTTTAACTGTCTCAATGTCTGTGCCTGGTACAACAAAGAAGTCAATATCCCCAGCTTTTAATTGAGCAACAGCGGCATTAGAATCAGGAATCGTCTTAACTGTCACTGTATCTAAATACGGTCTTCCGCCATAGTAGTCATCATTTGCTTCAAGTTTTACATAATCACCCTTTTTCCATTCAACAAACTTGAATGGACCCGAACCAATTGGATTCTTTCTGTTAAATTCATTTTCGCCTAAATCTGCAACAGGCACTTTCCCTAAAATGTGTTTAGGCAGAATACCGTAACTGCCTAAAACAACATTGTAAAAATACGCATCCTTTTTCTTTAATTTAAATTCAATTTCATAATCACCTTTTTTTGTAACAGATTTTAGTGATTCAAAACCAGAACCGCGTTCACCATTATAGTCCTTGTTTAAAGGGATGCTATAAGTGAAAACAACGTCATCGGCTGTAAGTTCTTTTCCATCATGGAATTTTACACCTTTTCTAATTTTGACATCATAAGTCAGGCCATCTTTGGATTCCGTTACTTTCTCAGCTAAAGCAGGTTTCACATTTAGTTTTTCATCCGTTTCTAATAATGTACTATAGATCATCCCTTCAATATCTGAACTGGAAACGTCTGTAGAATAGAGTGGATTAAACAATGTTGGCTCCCCAGTTGACCCTACAACCAAATCCCCGCCTTGCTGCGGTTTGCCTGCTGATTTTTTCGCGCTGCTGTTGCTTGATTTTGATCCCGAGCAGGCTGATAAAAAGATGGCCAGAACCATCAATACACTTAGCATCATCAGTGCGGTTTTCCGTCTTTTCATTAGATATTCCCCCTCTTGAAATGTTCGTTCTTCTCAGCTGTTGTTTATGTAGTGTGCATACCCCCTCTCAAAGCTGTGCGGGCAACATTAGCTATAAAGGTGACAAGCCACAAAGTGGCTGGGAGCAGCTTCTTTAAATTCTGGTATTTGTTCCTTGCATATCGATTTTGCAACAGGACATCTTGTGTGGAATACGCAGCCTTTTGGCGGGTTGGCCGGACTAGGCAGTTCTCCCTTCAGGACAATGCGTTCACGTTTGACAGATCCTCTTTTTCTTGTAACCGGAACGGAGGATAAAAGCGCTTGGGTATATGGGTGAAGCGGGTTGTCATAAAGCTCATGCTTGCCGGTCAGTTCCATCATTTTGCCAAGATACATTACTCCGACTCTGTCGCTGATATGGCGTACGACACTCAGATCATGAGAGATAAATAGATACGTAAGATTAAATTCTTCCTGTAATTCCTCCATCAAGTTAATCACTTGGGCCTGAATGGATACATCAAGTGCGGAAACCGGCTCATCTGCAATGATCAGCTCTGGATTCAAAGTGAGTGCTCTGGCAATGCCGATCCGCTGGCGCTGGCCGCCTGAAAACTCATGGGGATAACGGCCGGCAAACGACGGGTGAAGCCCTACTCTTGCAAGCAGCTCTTCAACTTTTTCGTTTCGTTCACGCATGGTATACATGTTGTGCGTATTAAACGGCTCCTTTATGATGGAACGCAGGGTCTTTCTCGGGTTTAACGAAGCAAATGGATCTTGGAAAACCATTTGAATATTTTTGCGGACATTCTTCCGCAGCTTCTCCTCTGACAGATTGGAAATATCCTGCCCTTTAAAAAGAATTTGGCCCTCTGTCGGTTTGTACAGTCTGATCATCGTTCTGCCGGCAGTCGATTTTCCGCAGCCCGACTCTCCAACGATTCCGAGTGTTTCTCCTTTTTTTAACGAAAATGAAACACCATCCACCGCTTTTACATCACCGACTTTTCTTTGAAAAAGGCCTGACCGGATCGGAAAGTATTTTTTTACGTCACGAAGCTCTAAGATTGTTTCTTGATTAGCTGCTGTCATGATTGTTCGGCACCCTCTTCCTCATATAAAAAGCATCTCACCGTTCTTCCGCTTTTGTGTGTCAAAAGCGAAGGCTGATTTGTCCAGCACTTATCCATAGCTTTCGGGCACCTTGGGGCAAAACGGCATCCCGGCGGCAGATTATCCGGTGTAGGCACACTGCCTTTAATCGCATTTAATTTATCAATCTCTCCATCTATAACAGGAATTGACGTAAGCAGGCCTTCTGTATACGGATGAAGCGGTTTTAAAAATAAGTCATCAACGGTAGCGTTTTCTACGACTTGTCCGCAGTACATGACAATTACTCTATCGGCAGCCTCAGACACGACACCTAAGTCGTGTGTGATCAGAAGAATCGATGTATTGAACTTCTGACAGAGATCTTTCATGAGCTCCAGCACCTGGGCTTGTATTGTCACGTCCAGCGCTGTCGTTGGTTCATCAGCAATGAGCAGTTTAGGATTACAGCTCAGTGCGATGGCAATCATCACCCTCTGTCTCATACCGCCGGACAGCCGATGCGGGTACTCTTTCATAATTTGCTCCGCCCGGGAGAAACCGACCATCTGCAAGAGTTCAACAGCCCGTTGACGGGCTTCTTTTTTCTTCATGTTTTTATGGTAAATCAGCACTTCGGTAATTTGTTCTCCGATTGTTAACACCGGATTAAGGGAGGTCATTGGTTCCTGAAAGATCATGGATACTTCGTTACCGCGGATTTTGCAATAATCGTTTTCAGTGAATGAGGTGAGGTCTTTGTCTTCGAGTTTAATAGAGCCGTCCATGATTTTTCCGCCTGAGCTTTGGACGAGGCCCATAATTGATAAAGAAGTAATGCTTTTTCCGGAGCCCGATTCACCTACAAGCGCGACGGTTTCGCCTTTGCTGATGTGAAAATCGACTCCGTCAACCGCAGGGATCGGCTCCTTTTTCCTGAAAAAATAAGTCTTTAAATTATTCACTTCTAAAAGTGTGCTCATGCTAGCTCCCCTTTCCCCCCTCTTGTTGTCAAACGTTTTCAAGAGAAAGCAATCCCTTTATTCAGAAATAATAAATAATATCGAATTATCGAAAAATTTTATAGTTGTATATTATTACAATCATTTTGCAAAATCAAGAATTTTTTAGGATAAATGTAATATTATTAATGAAATTCCATTATTTCATCCTTTTAAAGCATTGCATCCAAAAAGGTCTCAGCAGGAATGGACAGCCCGTCTGCGGCGCTTGCCTTGCTGGCGGTTAAATATTTTTTTACAATATTGAATCCAACTGCGTATCCAAGCATTTTTGGCTGATATCCTTTGCCGAATAACAGCTGGGGAAATAATCGATTATCCCGTTTGATATCCCGATAGGGCGCAATCTTTTTTTCATATAAAGCCTGAAGCTGCTCCGGTGTATACCAAGTCGTCCATTCAGCCGTTTGACTTCGGCCGAACCTCTCATAAACAGCATATTCCGCCAGCCCTTCCATGATGATTGTATCAAGTAATGTGACATCCTTTTCCTCTTTTGTCAGATGACCTAACCGGCAAACGTGATGATACTCATGCGTCATAAGGGCAGATACTGACCCAAAATCTAAATCTGACGAAAGAAAAAGGAACATTTTGTCTTGAAAGGCGAGTCCTGATTTTGATCCGAACTCTAAACGGATTCTCCTGTTTCGTTCATCAACCGGCAGCGTGACAATTGGTACATCAGGACCTTGCCATTTGTTTTTGAGGTACTGTTCTTCCTTTTGGATATGTCCGTAAAAACCTTTTTCCTTCAGCTTGGAAACAGTCTGAATACCCTCTTTTATGTTTTTAAACATCCCATGATGCTGAAGGTGTCCCAGAATGCCCTTCCAGTTCTTTTTCTCCGCACCTGAAAAAAGCGGGATAATGTAATGCGCCAAATCATCTATTGAATCAGCCTTCCTGAGCCAGCTATATGTTTGTTCTACACTCATGTGATCGCCTCCTCTTTTAATCCTATGCACACAAAAAAAACCGGCTACCCTTTAAGGGCAGCCGGTTTGGCTTGATTATGATTGATATTTCTTAAAGATTAATGTTGCGTTGTGTCCGCCGAATCCTAATGAGTTGCTGAGAACATAATTAAGTTCCTGTCTGCGGGCTTCATCAGGCACATAATCCAAATCACATTCTTCGTCAGGTGTTTGAATATTGATTGTCGGCGGAATCACGCCTTCTTTAATGGCCAGGATAGAGAAAATGGCTTCAATACCGCCGGCTGCTCCTAAGAGGTGGCCTGTCATCGATTTTGTAGAGCTTACCGCAAGTTTATGCGCATGCTCGCCAAAAACAGTCTTAATCGCCATTGTTTCGTATTTGTCGTTGTAATACGTGCTTGTCCCGTGAGCATTGATGTAATCAATTTCCTCAGGTGCAATGCCTGCATCTTTAATGGCTTCTTGCATCGCTCTCGCTCCGCCTTCACCGTCTTGGGCCGGCGCTGTGATATGATAAGCGTCTCCGGTTGAGCCGTAGCCGACAATTTCTCCGTAAATTTTAGCGCCGCGGGCCAGGGCATGCTCAAGTTCTTCAAGAACGATAATCCCTGCACCTTCCCCCATGACAAAGCCATCACGGTTTTTATCAAACGGGCGGCTCGCTGTTTTCGGATCTGGATTAGTAGACAGCGCTTTGTTGGCACTAAAGCCGGCGAATGACATTCTTGTCAGCGGCGCTTCTGTTCCGCCTGTGACCATCACGTCTGCATCGCCGCGCTGAATAACCTTAAACGCGTCACCGATGGAGTTCGTTCCTGTAGCACATGCTGTAACCGTACAAGAGTTCACCCCTTTTGCTCCTAATGCAATAGAAATCTGGCCTGTCGCCATGTCAGGAATCATCATTGGCACGAAAAACGGGCTTACCCGTCTTGGGCCTTTTGTTAAGAAGATTTCAAATTGAGACTCTAGTGTTTCAAGTCCTCCGATACCGGAGCCTACCCAAACACCGACTCTCGGTGCGATCTCATCGGTAATGTTAAGATCTGCGTCTTCAACCGCCATTTTCGCAGCCACAACCGCATATTGTGTAAAGCGGTCCATTTTTCTGGCTTCTTTTTTATCCATATAATCTTCAACATTAAAATCTTTTAATTCAGCGGCAACTTTTGCCGGATATTCTTCAGCGTCAACACGAGTGATCGGACCGATTCCGGACACACCGTTGATTGCGTTATTCCAACTTGTATCGACGTCGTTGCCAAGTGGAGATAATGCTCCAAGTCCTGTAACAACTACTCTTTTTTTAGTCATCTTGTGTGCACCTCACCTTTTTTTATCGGCCCCAGCGGATTGCAATGGCGCCCCATGTTAGTCCTCCGCCGAACCCTACCATAACGACCACATCGCCGTCTTTGATTTTACCGGCTTCCAATTCTTCTACAAGAGAGATCGGAATGGATGCGGCAGAAGTATTTCCATATTTATGAACAGTTTTAGACATCTTTTCGACAGGAAGCTCTAAACGCTCGCGAGCAGCTTCCATGATACGGATGTTCGCCTGATGCGGAATCAAAAAGTCGACATCCTCTTTTGAAAGTCCGGCTTTTTCAATGACATTTACGCATGATTCTCCCATTTGGCGGACTGCAAATTTGAAAACCTCTCGTCCATTCATGATTGTATGTCGTTTTTCATTCAGATACAAGTGCTGACCGCCTGTGCCGTCGGCTCCTAGTTCAAATGAAAGGATTCCTCTGTCATCACTGACTGGCCCGACTACCGCAGCGCCTGCTCCGTCTCCAAACAGAACGGCTGTATTGCGGTCTTCCCAGTCGGTAATGCTTGAGAGCTTCTCTACACCGACAACTAGAACATGCTTGTAGGTTCCGGATTCAATAAATTGTTTACCGGTTACAACCCCGTACATGAAGCCCGCACAAGCCGCGCTGATATCCATAGCACACGCTTTCTTCGCGCCGAGCTGTTCTTGAATCATACAAGAGACCGTAGGAAATGACTGATCAGGTGTAACAGTTGCAACTAAGATCATATCCAGATCCTCAGCAGCCACTTCAGCTTGTTCCAGCGCATTTTTCGCTGCTGCAACAGCCATATGTGATGAAAACACATCATCTGCTGCGATTCTTCTTTCTTCTATTCCTGTTCTTGTACGAATCCACTCGTCAGAAGTTTCAACCATTTTTTCAAGATCATGATTTGTTAAAACCTTCTCAGGAATGTAACGTCCAACACCAAGTATTCCAGCTTTCATAAGGGAAGACTCCTTTATATCTTAAATTTAGAAGATCAATCAGGTTGTGATCAATTATTAGTATCAGGTACTAATTCTATCCTATTTTTTTTCACATGGCAATATATTCGTCTAAACTATCAGTTCATCTTACTCATAGAGTATGGTATATGGAAAGGAGGCGTATGCAGTTGGATGTGTTTTCAAGAATGATGTTCGGCGATGCAGCAAAACCAACAGAAGAGAAGGAGGAACAGCAAGAGGAGGTTTCTCAGACAAACGACGAAGAGACGATTCATTACATGCATATTATGGACCAAATCGGTTCAATTATGAACTCTCTTGATCAAATCAAGCCCGCTTTAAAGGAGCTTGCGCCCATGCTCTCCGCTATTAAAAAGAAAATCATGTGAAAAGCCACTTTCAAAAAAGTGGCTTCTTCTTATTCTGTTTCAGATTTAGCGTCAGACTTGCCAAGCTCATAAGCTTCCGCCATTACCGTTGTAAATAGATTCATAAACGGCTGGATGGCCTCCATTGAGAGCTCAATGCCTGATTTCTCAAGCTGTTCTTTCGCTTCAGGGAGATATTTCATGGCAATTTGCAAGAATTCAAGTGATTTTTCGTGCTGCATGTGACGTCACTCCATTACTCGTTTTTTGGCAGCTCGCCTGTTTTGTTGTATGTTTTGATCAGCTTGGCGATTCTTTGCTGAAAGTCTTTGTCGACGAGCGGGCTGAATGTTCCCATCTCAACGACTCCCGTATTCAGGTCGTAGTAATGATCGCCGCCCTCAAGGGTGCCTTTATTAAATTGTTCAGCAATGATTTCATAGGCCTTGTCCACATTTTGCACCGTGCTGGTTAATACGGTATTCTCGCCCAGATCCGATTGATCTGTGACGTAGCCAATGGCATAAAGACCGTCTTTTTTGATTTGCTGAATAACAGGAACATTATACCCGTCTCCGGCGGGATACACAACATCCGCGCCTTCGTTCTTCATTTTCTGATAAAGCTTTACTGCTGTTGTATCATCATCCCAATGATCCGTATATTTCGTATTTACCTCTATATCCGGATTTTCATACTTGGCCCCTTTGATAAAACCATCAACCTCAGGCTGCCACGTAAAGGAGGCAATTACACCGACCTGATTCGTTTTCGACATATGGGCAGCAGTCATTCCTCCAAAAAAGCCCATTGCTTCCCCGCTGAAATGGACACTCGTTACATTATCAGCTTTCGCTTTCGCATTGGAAATGACGAATTCCATATCTGGATAATCTTCGCCGACCAAGTTAAACACCTCAGCATATTCACTCCCATGGCCGTAGAGCAGATTGACGCCCCTCTTATGAAAATCCTCAATCGCATTTATGATATCTTCTTCTGTTTTAACGCCTTCTTTATAATAGACGTCCACATTGTATTTGGATTGTATATTCAGTAATCCTTTATACCCTTTTGTGCCCCATACGAGGTCATTAATCGTATCAGGAAAGAGCATGCCGACCTTCTCAATTTTTCCTTTGAACGGAGTTTGTCCACATCCACTCAATAAAAGGAGGACAGAAAAGATCATGACAAGCCTTGTGATCAAGTCATGTTCAACTCCTTTTGACAAGCTATAACATGTATTATTTTTATACGTTTATTGTATCTAGAAAACTCGAAACATGGAAGGTTTTTCTTAATATTTGTCGAAAATTGATGAAAATTGTCTTTTCCACTCGATAATTTTTGTTTTTGCTTCTTCTTTTGAGGTTTTCTCTGTGACTTGCAATTCAAAAAGCTGATCTTTGCTATGACGGCTGGGTTCTAACAGGAATCTCAGCAACTCGTCAGCCACGTCGTTTGTGTAATAGCCTTTTTCCTCTGTTTCTTCTTTCCATGGCCCATACATTTTCGGCAGGATCACGGTTTTTTCCGAGCCTGTTTTTTCACGTTTTTCCCATTCTTTTCGGTCTTCTTCATATACTAAAATATAAGGAGAATCACATTGGTCTAAAGGCAAAAAACTTCCGAACTGGATACAAATTGTATCATACTTTTGATCTCCAATGTGCTCAAGCTGGCGAAAGAGTTCATTTCTCCCAAGCCACATGAGTCTTTCTTCTAAGTACATTTGTCTCATTTTATCTTCTGTTTCCGCCAGAACAACGTCAACATGTATGCCTTCATCCATCATTCGCTCACATAATGAAAGGCCGAAAAATTCGTCCGCACCTACAATCAGCGTTGATTCCATTGCATCTGCCGCCCTTCCGGTTTTTCATTTCCCAAAACAAAACAGCCTCCGCAAAAGAGAAGGCTGCTGTCATTATATTCTCTATAATTCTTTTTCATGACTATGAAAGAATTTGCAAATTGATGCATAAATTCTGCTTGGATGCTCAAATAAATGAAATGTCATGTCGACCGGTGAGCCTTGCTTTTGCTGTTTTTCCTTGAAAACTTCCGCATGTACACTGTAGGGATATGGAGCTCCGGTCATACGCTGCCATATATGAACCGGTACGCCGCTCGGGTAGCTTTGAATTGTTTTATAACGAAGCGCTTCCGCTTCTTTTTCAGAAATTCCGTAGCTTTTCGATACTTCTTTCAAAAATTGCTTATAGAAAAATTTATTTTCTTTTTCCGATTCATAATGTGCCTGAAGATCGAGACAAGGATTCAACATTGCGGCTGAGCGGATATGATCCGGGGAAAAACGAAGCAGTTCATCGGCCACGAGAGCACCCATGCCTTCTGCTAAAATATGAATCTTCGGATTGAGGATTTCCTGCTTCAGCACAGAATGTATCAGCTGTTTGGCATAGGTGACTGCTTTTTCCGCCCCCCAATGCCTTCCGAACAGATTGCTGTTAAAAAGAGTGTATCCTTCATTGATCAACATGCTCAGAAGCTGATTTCTGCCATAATGCTGCTGCCAAAAGCTTGAATCATGTCCGACAAAGTGGGTTCTGTCTCCCAAGATAAAGATGCCGAAGCCGTTCGGGCGATAGGGCAGATGAATGACATTATGCTCCGTTCCCAGTTGAAAGTATCTTTCCGTTATTCCCATCGCTTGCCCGCCTCCTTTCACACTTCATCTCACGCTATCTTATGTAAATAGAAAAGAAACGAATAAGGTAAAGTCCTAGCCTTTTACATTTTTGGCTATTATAATGATTGACGTTTTTATATTTTACCATTAAAGTGTGACGAATCAGACTCTTTTGTCACCTCACTTTCTGCTAAAATTGGATTCCCCCTTCGCTTTTTGTATGGTATGATAACTTTTAGAATAGAATGAGAAGGACGAGGTGGAAACGTGCGATATATTATTGCCTTTATTTGGACGTTCCTTTTATCACATATGGCATGCTACTTGGTTGCAAGCATGAACAGCGTTACGTATAATTTCAAAACATCATCTGTCATTGCTGTTGTACTGTATGTCTTAATCATGGTTTTAGCAGAAATCATGCCTATGAACAAAAATGCAAGCCAGCATTAAAAAGCCAAAAACCCAAAACATTTATTGTTTTGGGTTTTTTAGTGGTCACGGCTTTCTTTTGTAGGTCCACAGCCGGTTGTGGTTTGATGTTTCGGGAAACATTTCCCCTGCTGACAGATGGACCTTTTGAGGGTTTTTAACCATGCTCCCTGTCTCGCCAATTTCTACGTAGACACCGTTATTAGGCGCTTTCTGTCCGGGCCGGAATTGGTGCTGCTGTCCCACTGTTTTTCCTCCTTTTCCTTTTTGCTGTAGTATGCGCCTAAGCGGCTGTGAATATGTTGCCATCAAAAAAACTGCTGAGTTTGGCTCAGCAGTTTTTTGATGATTCCCCTTTATATAAAATGGCCTTCAGCAGTGCTTTTTGCACATGAAGACGGTTTTCCGCCTGCTGGAACACTGCAGAGTTCGGCCCGTCAATAATCTCCGCAGTCACTTCTTCCTCACGATGCGCAGGGAGACAATGTAAAAATGTATAGTCAGGCTTGGCATGGCTGACAAGCGCCGCATTCACCTGATAAGGCGCAAAGACAGCAAGACGTTCTTGCTCTTCCGCTTCCTGCCCCATGCTTGTAAACACATCAGAATAAATCACGTCCGCGTCTTTTACAGCTTCAATCGGATCATCTGTCAGCGTGATAGAAGAGCCGGATTGAAGTGCATATGTTTTTGCCGCTTCAGCTGCTTCATCTAACACTTCATATCCCTTTGGCGAAGCGATCGAGATATCACAGCCCATTTTCGCGCAGCCGATCATCAAGGAGTGCGCCACGTTATTTCCGTCACCGATGTATGCGACTTTTATGCCTTTAAGCTTCCCTTTTATCTCCTTAATCGTCAAGAGATCCGCCAGCGCCTGGCATGGGTGGTATTTATCGGTAAGTCCATTGATCACCGGAATGTCAGCTTCTTTGGCAAGTTCCTCCACCTTTTCATGTTCAAAGGTCCGGATCATGATGGCATCCACATAGCCTGACAGCACTTTTGCCGTATCAGCGACAGTCTCACCGCGCCCCAGCTGCAGATCTTTCTGGCTTAGAAAGAGGGCGTTCCCGCCGAGCTGCGCCATGCCCGCTTCAAATGAAACACGTGTCCGCGTTGATGATTTTTCAAAAATCATCGCCAAGGTTTTGCCATGGAATATAGGCTGAATTTTGTTTTGTTTCAGCTCACCGGCCTCTGCGAGCAAGGCGTTTATATCCTCTTCACTAAGGTCCTTTAACGTTAATAAATCTTTTCCGTATAAACTGGTTTGCGTCACTGTGTGCATGATGCCACTTCCTTTTTATAGAGGTCTTTGAGAGATACAGGCTGCGGATGGCCTGAACCGCTTTGTAAAAACGCCCGCACAGTTTCTTCTTCTGTAAAGACGGGGATGCCGTGCGTCATGGCTTCCAAACGTTCTTTGCATGCTTCTTCAGAACCGCTCAGATTAATGTGGAGCGATTTCCCTTCCTGTTCCATCCATGAGGCAAATGTTCCTTCATGTATTGTAAAACCTGCGTTTTCTGCTAACTCCTTCACATCTTCCGGAACGTTTTGCAAATAAATGCTGCCTTTTTGACTCCAGACTCTTGTATAGATTTTTTTCAAGGCACTGTTAGCATCATACGCGACACACATGCCTTCTCCCGTTGATTTCATTTCCGGCCCAAGCTTGACATCCACATCTTGGATCGCATGAGAAGAAAAAACAGGGAACTTCACGGCAACTCCATGATGATTTTGAACTGCCGGATTTAGATCTTTTAAGGACGCTCCCGCCAGCAGTCGTGTGGCGAGCGGAATCATCGGAACGCCCATTACTTTGCTGACGACAGGAACCGTGCGGCTCGCTCTCGGATTCACTTCAAGAACTAGTATGTTTCCATTGTCGATCACAAATTGAATGTTCATGATGCCTTTAAATGAAAGTTTTCGGGCAATTTTTTGTGCCGCATCTTTCATGCCCTGCTGCAGCCCGCTCGTGATGGACGGTCCCGGAAGAATGGCAAAGCTGTCCCCCGAATGGACACCCGCCCGTTCAATATGCTCGGTATATGTCGGGATAAAGACATCCTCGCCGTCGGAAATCAAATCAATTTCGACTTCCTTTCCAGACACATACTGATCAATTAAAATCGGGTATGGCATGCTGTCCTCATCATTCAGCAGCTGAGAAAGCTGGGCTTGCGAGTCAACAATGATCATGCCCATTCCGCCGATAACGTAAGATGGGCGGATTAACACCGGATAGCCGATCTCACTCGCTTTTGAAGCGGCTTCTTCTTTTGTATAAGCAATTTCTCCTTTTGCGTGCTTCAATCCCAACTCATCAAGAAGCTGATAGAATTGATCCCGATCCTCTAACACATCGAGCGTTTCAAACGAAGTGCCGAGAAGGGTAATGCCGGCTTTTTCGAGTGCTTCAGCAGCATTGATTGCAGTTTGGCCGCCGAATTGCACGATTGCAAAATCAATATTCTCCTGCTCCGCCACGTTTACAATATGCTCCGTTGTCATCGGTTCAAAATACAGGCGATCCGCAATTTCATAATCGGTGCTGACCGTTTCCGGGTTATTGT
Organism: Bacillus sp. LJBS17; assembly: GCF_019334685.1. NCBI lineage: Bacteria > Bacillati > Bacillota > Bacilli > Caryophanales > Bacillaceae > Bacillus > Bacillus sp. LJBS17. Next base: position 1,183,402 of record NZ_CP079759.1, on the reverse strand, counting down.
TAATCATGATGGTTTCGAACCCAAGCTCTTGCAGTGTCAGCACGCCGTGAACCGCACTGTAATCAAATTCAACGCCTTGGCCGATCCGAATCGGGCCTGATCCGATAATGAGCGCGCGTTTTTTCTCTTTGCGGCTGATGTCTCCATCGGTTTCTCCGAAATATGTGGAGTAAAAATAGTTTGTTTTCGCATCAAACTCAGCCGCGCATGTATCGACAATTTTGAAGGAAGGTGTAATGCCCATCTCCTTGCGAAGCGCGCGCACCTCTACCTCTGTTTTGCCGATCAGTGAGGCAATCGTTGCGTCTGAGAATCCCTTTTCCTTTGCTTTTTTCAATAATTCAAAAGAGAGATCACTCCCTGCTTCCATCAGGCGGTTTTCCAATTTGATGATGTTGTTAAAGGTATGCAGGAAAAACGGATCAATTTTTGTTTTCGCATGAATGTCATCAATCGTCACGCTGCGGCTCAACAGCTCCATGACAACGAAAAATCTGCGGTCATCCGGAGTGATTGCCAAATCCCATAGCGTATCAATTGACAACCCGCTGAGCTCTGGAAGGTGTGTTCCGATATTTTTTAACTCAAGGGACGCGGCTGCCTTCTGTATCGCCGCTTCTAAATTCCGCTCAATCGCCATCACTTCACCGGTGGCTTTCATTTTTGTGCCAAGCTTGCGGTCTGCGTTTTTGAATTTATCAAACGGCCAGCGCGGAAATTTGACGATCACATAGTCCAGTGCCGGTTCAAAGCTTGCGTAAGTCGAGCCTGTGAGCGGATTTTTCAGCTCGTCAAGGGTGTATCCGACTGCCAGTTTCGCGGCCATCTTCGCAATCGGATAACCGGTCGCTTTAGATGCGAGAGCCGATGACCGGCTTACACGCGGATTCACTTCAATGACGTAATATTGCTTGCTGAATGGATCAAGCGCGAATTGAATGTTGCAGCCGCCTACAACATCAAGTGCTGAGATGATCGTCAGACTTGCTGTCCGCAGCATTTGATAGTCTTCGTCTGTCAATGTTTGTGACGGCGCCACAACGATAGAGTCACCTGTATGCACGCCGACCGGATCGATATTTTCCATATTGCAGACGGTAATGCATGTGTTATTGCTGTCACGCATGACTTCATATTCAATTTCTTTAAAGCCGGCAATGCTTTTTTCGACAAGGCATTGATTGATCGGGCTTGCTAATAGCGCCTGTTTAATCATAGCTGTAAAGGCTTCTTTATCAGGGGCGATTCCTCCGCCCTTTCCGCCTAATGTGTAAGCCGGTCTGATAATAACAGGAAAACCGATGGATTCCGCAAAATGGAGGGCATCGGCCTCGTTATCAACAATTTCACTCTCCGGCACGGGCTGTTTTAATTCATTCATTAACGAACGGAATTTTTCCCGGTCCTCTCCTTTTTGTATCGTTTCAACGGATGTGCCGAGGAGTTTGACGCCGTGCTCTTTTAAAACACCCGTTTCGTCAAGCTCCACCGCTAAATTCAACGCGGTCTGACCGCCTAAATTGGCAAGAAGCCCATCAGGCCGTTCTTTCTTAATGATGGCTGTCAGGCTTTCTGCTGTCAGAGGCTCAAAATAAATTTCATCAGCGAAGGCTTCATCAGTCATAATTGTCGCCGGATTGCTGTTGACGAGAATGACCCGGTAGCCCTCCTCCTTCAGCGCGATGCACCCTTGAGTGCCTGAATAATCAAATTCTGCCGCCTGCCCGATGATGATCGGGCCTGAGCCGATTACTAATATGCTTGAAATACTGGTGTCTTTAGGCATGCGCGATTTCTCTCCTTGCTGGTATCACATTCTTTAGATAATCATCAAAAATCCATTCGCTTTCCGCAGGTCCGGGATGGGCTTCCGGGTGGAATTGAACACTCATGACAGGCAGTTTTTTATGGGCAAGCCCTTCAACTGACGTATCATTGACATGATGAAACCTGATGGTGAGCTCTTCTTCATTAATCGACTGTTCATCAACCACATAGCTGTGGTTTTGGCTTGTCATAAAGACCCGTTTCGTCTCACGGTCGATGACCGGATGATTAGCTCCCCTGTGCCCGAATGGCAGCTTAAAAGTATTCCCTCCAAACGCGAGCGCGATCAGCTGATGTCCGAGACAAATGCCTAGAGTCGGAAAGCGGCTGATGATGCTTTTGATCTTTCCTAAATATGGATGGATTGCTTTCGGATCTCCAGGTCCGTTCGATAGCACAATGCCATCGGGTTTGATGTTGTATACGGCCTCCATTTGCTGGTATGGCACCACGGTAACCTTGCAGCCTCGTTTGACAAGTGATGATGCGATTGACTTTTTATAGCCAAAATCAATGAGAGCGATATGTTTATTCCCGTCGCCAAATGTGCTGATTTCCTGGGCGGAAGCCTGCTCTGCCACATTCTCTGGTTGAAGGGCAATCTCAGCTCCTTCTTTAGAGGCTGTGACTGTCGCACCCATCGTCCCGTTTGCCCGGATTTTCTTCACGACAGCCCTCGTATCAACATGGGTTAACAGCGGAATGTTCCATTTCTGTAGATACTCCTTGAGGCTGTATACCGCTTCATAATGAGAAAAGTGATCACACGCCTCATAGACAACCGCGGCTTTTACTTGCGGTTTCTTGCTTTCAAAATCCTTTTCATTTATGCCGTAGTTGCCAATCAGCGGGTAGGTAAATACAATAATCTGTCCCTTATATGATGGATCTGTCAGCACTTCCTGGTAGCCTGTCATTCCTGTGAAAAAAACAGCTTCTCCCGTACAGTTTTCATGACCGTCCAGCTCGCCGCTGAACGATGTCCCATCTTCTAACACTAAATAACCTTCCATCTAACAGCCCACCTCTTGATGAATAATTAATTATAAAAATGAATTTTTATGCCTTTATATCGAAAAAAAATCACTGGTTTACAGCGGAATGATGAGCGATTGCCTGTTTCAGCTTGCTGACGGCTTCTGCTATTTCATCCTTAGTCACGGTGAGCGGCGGCAGCAGCCGAATCACGTTCGGGCCGGCCGGCAATACAAGCAAGCCTAATGTCTGCAATTCAGAAATAATGTCAGCAACCGGGCCATCACACTCAATTCCAAGCATTAATCCTTTACCGCGGATTTGTTTAACAAAAGGGCTCTTTAGCTCTGCCTCAAGCTGTTCTTTTAAAAACGCCCCTTTGTCAGCAGCCTCTTGCAGAAAGTCAGGCTGGAATACAATTTGCAATGTGGCATTCACAGCAGCCATCGCCAGCATGTTTCCTCCGAAAGTCGTTCCGTGAGAACCAGGGGTAAACGCTTCTCCAAGCTGTTTCTTTCCGATGACAGCGCCGACCGGAAAGCCGTTTCCCAATCCTTTGGCGACTGTAATGATATCCGGTGAGAGTCCGAAGTGCTCATATGCAAAGCCTTTTCCCGTCCGTCCGATGCCGGTCTGAATTTCATCAATAATGAGAAGAGCTTGCTTTTCCTTGCAAAACGACTGTACGGCTGATAAAAATTCAGCGATCGCCGGATTGACTCCTCCTTCTCCCTGCACTGTTTCAAGCATCACCGCGGCAATATCGCCTTCCTCCCCAAGAGCTTTAAAAGCAGAAGGATCATTGTATGGCAGGTAGTGAAAGCCTTCAAGCATCGGGCCGAAGCCTGTTTTGATTTTATCCTGTCCGGTCGCAGCCATCCCTGCATACGTGCGGCCATGGAACGACTGAAGAAAAGTGATGATTTTTGTTTTTCCAGTTGCTTTTCTGGCAAGCTTTATCGCACCTTCATTCGCCTCCGCGCCGCTGTTGCAGAAAAAGACAAGATCTCCCGCACTATGCGCTGCCAGCTTCTGCGCCGCTTGCTCTTGGATACTGTTTTGAAACAGGTTGGATACGTGCCATACGCTGTCAAGCTGTTTTTTGACTGCCTCTGTCACCGCTTCATGGCAGTGTCCTAGATTTGATACCGCAATCCCCTGAATGAAATCAAGGTACGTTTTGCCGTTTTGATCCTCAACGTACGTTCCCTTTGCTTTTTTGATGTCAATATCCCAACGGCCGTAGGTTTGAAACAAGCTGCTCATGAAACAGCCTCCTTTGCTTTGACGATTTTTGTCCCTTGAAAGGTTTGTTCTGCGAAGAATGATCCTTTTCCGTTTACGATCATGACTTCAGACACCTGATCTGATAAAGCTGACAAGGCTGAATTGACCTTCGGGATCATCCCTCCTGTGATCACTTCCTGCTTGATCAGCATCTGAATCTCCTTAGGGGTCAGGACGTCCAGACGCTGCTTTTCCTTCATGATTCCATCGACATCCGTGACGAACATCAGCTTATCGGCTTCAAGCGCTCCGGCGACTGCTGAAGCAGCCAGATCAGCATTTACATTCAGCGTTTTGCAGTCGCTTGTCATAGACAGCGGCGCAATAACGGGGATGATGCCATTTTCCATCAGCGCGTTCACCATGGACGCATCGACTTTTTTGATTTCTCCCACTTCTCCGTATGTTTCCGGATCTAGATAATCAGCCTCCAAAAGACCTCCATCCTTACCAGAAATGCCTGCGGCTCGCAGTCCGTGTTTGGCAAGCTCAGCAACGAAAAATTTATTGACAGAACCGGATAAAACCATTTCCGCCACTTCCAGCACCGGCTTCGTTGTTTTCCTCTGTCCGCCCGAAAACTCTGTCTTGATATTTAACCGTTTCAGCATATTCGTGATTTCCGGTCCCCCGCCATGTACGATCGCCAGCTTCCAGCCTGACGCCATCAGCTCTTTCAGATTTTGAAAAAATTCCTCCGACAGCTCACGGATGACGCTTCCCCCGCATTTAAAAACGATTGTTTTCTTCATTTCGCTCCCCTTTATTACGTGCGATAGCTCGCGTTAATTTTGATATAGTCATAGGTCAGGTCACAGCCCCACGCTCTCCCGTTTCCGTCCCCTTCATCCATCTTGATGACAATGGTGATTTCATCTCCTTCAAGGTATTCCTTGGCGAGAGATTCAGAGAATGGCTGAGGCTCGTTATTCTTAAACAGGCATTGGCCGCCAAGATAAACCTCTACTTCTTCTGCCGTCACTTGAGCTGCGGAGTGTCCAATGGCTCCGATGATCCGCCCCCAGTTGGCATCTGTTCCGTATACTGCCGTTTTCACGAGACTTGAGCCGACAATCTTTTTGGCAATGACGTTTGCATCAAGATTGTTTTTCGCTCCCTGTACTTGTGCTTCAATTAGTTTTGTCGCGCCTTCTCCGTCTCTGGCAATCTCTTTAGCCAGATCCTCACAAGTGAGCAAGAGCGCTTTTTTAAAGACCGGCCAGTCTGGGTGGTCTTCTGTCAGGCACTCGTTTTCGGCGCAGCCATTCGCCATAACTAATACCATATCGTTCGTGGATGTTTCTCCGTCAACTGTGATTTGGTTAAATGAAACGTCAGTGATTTCCCGAAGCGCCTTTTGCAGCGCTTTTTCTTCGATTGCCGCGTCAGTTGTCACAAATCCCAGCATCGTGGCCATGTTCGGGTGTATCATCCCTGAGCCTTTGGCCGCTCCGCCGATCGTGACTGTTTTGCCGCCGATTGCCAGTTCATAGCACGTCTGCTTGATCACCGTATCAGTTGTTAAAATGGCTTCCTCAAAATCGCCTGATCCCGCAGGTGTTTCTTTCAGCAGTTCGATCCCCGCGTGGATTTTTTCCATGTCTAAATGCTCGCCGATGACACCCGTTGATGAAACAGCGACAAGCTCCGGCTCAATGCCAAGCTGTGAAGCAAAGCTCTCCCGCATTGTGTATGCGTCCTTTAGGCCTTGTTCTCCCGTGCAGGCATTGGCAATGGCACTGTTGACGATAATGGCTTTCAGTGTCGGTCCGTGCTTTAAGCTGTCTTGTGTCACTTTGATCGGAGCAGCCTGAAAGTGGCTTTGGGTATAAACTGCTGCGCTCACAGCCGGTGTCTCGCTGATAATGACGCCGAGGTCTTTTTTCGAGTAGCGCAGCCCGCAATGCACACCCTTTGCCTGAAACCCTTTTGGCGAGGATACATCACCTGTTACTTTTACAATTTGATCTTCACTTAACTGAATCATGGTTCGATTCTCTCCCGTTCTATGGATAAATTGGCGTGATGGTGAGTCCAGTTTCTTCATTCCAGCCATTCATCAAATTAAAGTTTTGCACTGCCTGACCGGCGGCACCCTTCATTAAATTATCGATTACCGAGACGATCGTGACTCTGTTCGTTCTCTCATCGAGGGTCACGGCGATATCACAGAAATTGCTGCCGTACACTTCTTTCGTTTGCGGGTACTGACCTTTTGGCCTCACTCTCACAAAATATGAATCTTGGTAAAATTCCGAATATAAATCATGCAGGTCATCTGCTGATAGATCACAGGTTAATCTGGTATACATCGTCGCCATAATGCCCCTTGTCATCGGAACCAAGTGAGCCGAAAATGTAATGGGCCCGAGGCCTGGCTGCCATTCATTCAGCGCCTGCTCAATTTCCGGCGTGTGCTGATGTTCATTGACTTTGTAAATTTTAAAATTGTCGTTCAGCTCAGAAAAATGGGTTCCCATGGATGCTTTTCTTCCCGCTCCGGAAACACCCGTCTTCGCGTCAACGATAACGAAAGATTCATCGAGCAGTTTCTTTTGAGCCAATGGCGCGAGGCCAAGCAAAACAGCTGTTGGAAAACAGCCTGGATTGGCAATGAGTTTCGCCTGTTGAATTTGCTGTTGATTCAGTTCTGCCAGACCGTATACCGCCTCTTGAATCACCGCCTTCGGTGCCGCTGTCCGTTTATACCATTTTTCATATTCAGCCGGATCTTGTATCCTCAGATCACCTGACAGATCAATAACCGGAATTCCCGCTTCTGCCAGCTTTGGAGTCAATTCACTTGATACTCCGGGCGGCGCAGCGAGAAACATGATATCTATTTCGTGTTTGATCGTATTCATATCAATCGGCTTCAGCTGCTGATCCGCTAAGCCGGTAAGATGAGGATAACCCTCGCTATAGACATTCCCTTCTCCGCTGGATGAATAAAGCATGCATTCCTCTGCATGAGGATGATGCGAAAGAATCCTGACAAGTTCGGTGCCTCCATATCCTGTAGCACCTACAATTCCTATTTTCAAAACAAGTTCACCCTCTTGGTCTTTGTGAAATTATTTAACATTATAACATGAATAAAAATTAATTCAATCGTATATTTAATATTTTTATTCATTTATAAATTTTCTGTTCAATGGAAATTCCGCTCAAAAAAATCAGCATGACTTCAGCACAAAAACGTTGATGCGGCGCCGCATTTCAGCCGCATAAAAAAACAGGCTGACCGCGTCACCCTGTTTTCATCATCATCAATCCACTCAAAAAATATAGAATAGAGCTTGCATAAAAAATCATTTGCACTGTAAAAAAGTCAGCGAGAAAGCCCCCGAGCATAATGGCTGCTGCTGAAAAGACAGCTGTCCAAAAATGGTAATTTCCAATCTTCTTTCCACGCTCTCCGCTGTCTGTAAAATTAGCGATCAGCACTTTTTCTCCATGCTTTTGCATCGCTCCAAAGAGCCCTAACAGCACTTGGACGATGTACACTTGAACGACGCTTCCGATATGCGGGACATATAAAAGCAGAACAGCCATCCCCCACGAGTTCAGAAGCAGAAAATAACGGCTGTCAAACCTTTCAGACAGCCGTCCGAGGAGCGGGTAAATGAGCGCTCCGCTCAACCCGAACAATCCGTAGGAAAAACCGAACTGTGTGTAGCTTGAGCCGATATTTTTCACAAACAGAATATAAAACGGAAAGATTAAGCTGCTTGCGAAAAACACGCTGCTTTGTGATAATGTCAGCCATTTTAATTTGTTTTTCCCCATTATTTATACCTCTGATAAAAGTAATTCATAAAGCGTTCATCCGGGTCATAGGTTCGTTTTTTCTGAAAAAACGCTTCACTTTTCGGATATGCCTGTCTCATTTGCGCTTTTGTCTGGTAGGTCATATAAGGCAGATAATAGCTGCCGCCGTGCTTGATGGCAACGTCTGTCATGTGCCTGATGATTCGGGCAGTATCTGCCTGGTCTTCTTTTGAAAAGCCCTCGTTTATTAATAGTACGAGCGAAAACATATCGTCCTTCGCATAGGAAAGGTCGGCCTTTTCATTTTTCTGCACGTAGCGGATCGTAATGTTCAGCAGGTTCAGATCTTCGTCCGACAGCGTTTGTCTCAGGTCATCAATATAGGACCCATACTCCTTCACGGGCACAAAGTATTCTTGCAAAACATCTGTGTTGTCATTGTTTTCATACTCAAGAAACTTTGATTCGGACCGCATGACGTTATTGCGTGAAATCTCTGTGCCGTTTTGGCTCAGGAAATAGGATTGCTGTGTGTCCCACAGCCAATTCCTCCCCCATTCATACCGTCTTGACAAGCCGAGTGCAAACTTTGTGGCTCCCGTATACTCGTCTTCTTTAAGTTCGCTGTATGAGGACAGCTGATCCTGATGATTAGCCAATACGTAATTCGTGACATACATGTCTTTCAGAAATCCTTTTTTCGCTGTTGAAATTCGCGCCAGATGCATTCGGACATCTGGATTTCCTTTTACATGCTTTGAAAAATAGTCTGAGTATGTGCTGTAATTCATTTTTTCTGTCTTCATGACATACAGCTCATCATCTGTCAGCTCAAGCGTTACATCAAGAATCACGCCAAAAAGACCGTACCCTCCGATGACCGCCGTAAACAAATCATCTTTTGGAGTGACAGTGATAATCGTCCCGTCAGCTTTTAAAAGCCGAAATGATTTGACTGTATCAATCAGCGAGCCGTAGCGAATATCACGTCCGTGTGCATTTGCGCTGAGAGATCCGCCGATTGTAAAAATGTTTTGTGACTGCATGACTTTTACCGCGAGTCCGTATGGATTCACGTATTTCTGGATATCATTCCACGTTGCACCGCTTTGCACCCTGATGGTTTTCTTCTCTTGATCGAGTGACAGGATTTTGTTGTAGCCCGTCATGTCGAGAACGATGCCGTCCTCATAATATGTATGGCCGCCCATGGAGTGCTGGGCTCCGGCGATTGAAATTTTTATGTTTTTTCGATTTGCCTCTTTGACTGTGTCAATGAGCGTTTCCTCTTCCTGCCCTTTCACTGTCTGCTTTATTTTTACAGGCATCAGGCGGCTGACATCCGTCATCTCGCTTGTGTCTGTTTTTTGCTCTGGGTTCACAGAGTACGCAAACAGTGCCGCATACGCGCCAGTACAAAGCGCGAATGCAAGCAATTTCTTTTTCATAGTGCTCTCCCTGCTGTTTTTTATGACTATTATACCATGACTGCGTCCTCATTTTTCCAAATTATCTTCTTGCCCGTTTTTCGGCACGGCGGTCGGCGACGATAAAGCAGGCGTGAATCGCGCCCGGCAGCCAAAAGATACAGGTCAATATGAGATTCAGCAAGGCCTGAAACGGTTTTCCCGAAAACAAAACAGCAAGCGGCGGGCATAAAACTGCCAGCAGGTACATCATTTCCTTTCACTCCTTTCAGCTGTAAAAAAGGACAGCCTCACATATCAGGCTGTCCTCTTTTGTTTTATTGAATGCCAAGCGCAATTTTTGCGTATCTGGACATTTTATCCCTAGTCCAAGGCGGATTCCATACAATGTGAACCTCTGTGTCTTTCACCTCAGGAAGGTCCGCTAATGCTTTTTTCACCTCATCCACGATAATCGGCGCTAAAGGGCATCCCATTGATGTCAGTGTCATCGTCACGTGCGTTAAGCCGTCTTCATCCATGTCAACGTCGTATACCAAACCAAGGTTCACGATATCAACGCCAAGCTCAGGATCGACAACCTGTTCCAGGGCGCCCATGATGTTTTCTTTTAATGCTTCTTCCACGTTCCCTCACTCCTTTTTTCTACAGTATAACGTAAATTCAGCTCTTGTTAATAACTTCGTGCTTTATAAGTACGTTTCAAACCATTCAATCGTTTTTAACACAGCTGCCCGCGGGACTTTATGGTCAGCGTTTTCATCTCCGATAAATTGCAGGCGTTCCGGCTGCTCGCTGTATTGGGATTTGATCGTGTCATAAAATTTCCGGGTCGGCGCGTAAGGCACGACCTTATCTTTTGCACCATGCCAAAATAAAAGCGGGCGCTGTTGCAGTTTCTCCGGCTGAAGGCTGAGATCCCGCAATTCGAGACGTTTCATCAGCTGCTGTACCTTCTCTTCCGGCACATCGATTTCAATGCCCTGAGATTGAATATGGTCAATCTGCTGCTGAAACAGCTCCACGTAATTGGGGCTTCCCATCAGGCTGACGCCGGCTTTTATCCAATCATACGCAGTCAAAGCGCCAAGCGTTGTGATGCCGCCCATTGACGTGCCTGCGAGACCGATGCGGCCGCCGTCTATCAGGCCCTCTTTTTCAAAATGGTTTTTAAGTACGCCGATCTCTTCAATCTCGTTTAGGACGATATCCCAAAAATGCCCCGCCAGCTCTTCGACAGCCATTTCTTCTCCCCGTTCCCCATGGTGCAAAGCCTCCGGCAGAACGGCTCTAAAACCCTTCTCCGCAAGCAGATAAGCAATATGAAGGTTGTGTTCCTTCGCGCTTGTAAAACCATGGATAAAGATCACAAGAGGAACAGCGCGGTGCCTGTTCTCTTCCTTTACAATATGTAAAAACGGAATACCGGAAACGGTTTGATTCTCAATTTGTATCACAATGTGCCCCTCCTTAGGATAACCATAATCATAAGTGTAACATGTAGACAATAAAGATGGTAAAAAGCTACACTGTAAGTAAGGCAAAACAAGCAAAATCTAAGGTTAAAGGAGCTTTTCATGGAGACAAAACCCTATTTAATCGCATTAGATTTAGATGGAACATTATTAAAGGATGATAAAACCATATCTGAAAACACCCTTCAGACGATACAGCGCCTAAAAGATGACGGGCATCATGTCTGCATCTCAACAGGCCGTCCGTATCGTTCAAGTTCCATGTACTACCAGCAGATGGAGCTGACAACGCCAATTGTCAATTTTAACGGAGCATTTGTCCATCATCCGCAAGACGACAGCTGGGGACGGTATCATACGTCGCTGCCGCTTGATGTTGTCAAACAGCTCGTGGATATCAGCGAGAGCTACAACGTACATAACGTGCTTGCTGAAGTCATTGATGACGTATACTTTCATTACCATGATGAGCACCTGATTGATGCCTTTAACATGAACACAACAAATGTAACGGTCGGAGACTTGCGGGAAAATCTCGGTGAAGATGTGACGTCCGTACTCATACATGCAAAGGAAGAGGATGTGCCGGCAATACGCTCATATTTATCGGATGTGCATGCCGAGGTGATCGACCATAGAAGATGGGCCGCTCCGTGGCATGTCATTGAAATTATCAAAAGCGGCATGAATAAAGCGGTCGGCCTGCAGAAAATCAGCGATTATTACGGCGTGCCTAGGGAGCGGATCATTGCTTTTGGAGATGAGGATAACGATTTGGAAATGCTTGAATTTGCAGGCTGCGGCGTTGCAATGGGAAATGGAATTGACGCGGTCAAGCAGATTGCCAACCGAACTACGGCCACAAATGAAGAGGACGGCGTGGCAAGGTTTTTGAAAGAATATTTCTCACTTTAAAGAAGGTCCGTATTAATTTTTCCCACTCATAAACCTTACTTTCCCCCACCATACTATTGAAGACGACTCATCTCGTCAAAGTATGGAAGGGGGCAGTCTCAAAATGGGTAAACGAAGCAAATCCAGAAGGTTTATTCAGCAGGGTAAAGACTCCATCGGGCTACACGCCGCAAGATTTCCATATCGGTCTACTTTAGAAGAAGCTCACCAGCATGCCGCGGCACGAGACTCGGCTGAAAGGCAGTATGAATATTAAATGAGAAATGAACTATTTCAGCAGGCAAAATCATTTGTTCAACAGGCGGTCATGGTGACAAACGGCTTTGAGGAAGGCGATCAGGAGCAAGCGATTCTGAGAGCCAAAAATGCTGTATCTTCTGCGTATGCCAATTCGACAGATGCGGAACGTCAACAGTTGCATCAATTTCAAAATCAGCTGGACAAACTGCAATAAAAAAAGGCTATGGCGACTCGCCATAGCCTCTTATTTGACTTCAAACTGCTGAACAGCCTGAACCTGCTTGAGATTTTCCGCCCTGCCCTTAAATGTCACCTTGACCTCATAGGTTCCGGGCTCAGGGACTTCCTTCCACACATCAGAGAAATCATATGTTTCTCCAGATTCAAGCGTCAGGTTTTGAAAAGCCTGCGTAAACATTTTGTCTTTCGAATAACGGTATCTTTCTTTGTGCTCAGAATCATACACGACAAGTTCAAATTTTTGCCCTGTGCTGAATTGAAACTCAATAGCACGTTCGCTTTGGTTCTTCAGCGACATGTTAAACTTGATTTGTTCAGGCTCCTGAATTGCGTCAATAGATAAAACAACCTCTTGATTCTCCATTCCGCCTGATACCTCCTTATCGGGTTCTGTCTGCTCATCTTTCCCGCAGCCTATCAAAAGCAGCACGGGGAGGAGCATCACAAGCAGCCGTTTCACGACTTCCACCTGCTTTCGTCAGTCTTTTCTAAAGAAACCAAAAATCCCTGTCGTTTGAACGATGTTCGTAAATGCTTTTGGATCAACTTCTTTGACGATCTTTTCTAAATCGTACAGTTCATACCTCGTGATGACGATAATCATCATTTCTTTCTGTTCGTTCGTAAAAGCTCCTTTTGCCGGAACAGTTGTGATGCCGCGCACCATTTTTCCGTAAATGGCTTCCTTGATTTCGTCCGCTTTTTTCGTCACAATCATTGCCGTAAGCTTCATGTGGCGAGTGTGAATGGCGTCGATCACCCTCGTTGTCACATATAGTGTAACCAGGGTATATAATGCTTTCTCCCAACCTTGCAATAATCCTGCCGTCAAGATGATAATCCCGTTCAGAATGAAGAAATACGTGCCGACGGGTTTATCCTTCCACTTTGCAAGTACCATGGCGACGATATCAAGCCCGCCTGTCGAAGCTCCGTATTTTAATGTTAAGCCGATACCGACTGCGGAAATGACGCCGCCGAACACCGCGTTCAGCAAAATGTCATGTGACAGGCTTGTTTCCGGCAGGATCCCCATAAACAGAGTAGTGAGTGCGACACTTAAAATGCTGTACACTGTAAACGATTTGCCGACCTTCAGCCATCCTAAAATACCGACCGGAATGTTTAAGAGGAACAAGAGCGTTCCCGTCGATATGTAAAAGGGGGCATATTGATCAACGACGCTTGATAAAAGCTGGGCAACACCTGTAAATCCGCTGGCATATACATCTGCAGGTATCAAAAATAAGTTCAGCCCGGCAGCATTGAGTAAAGCGCCGATGATGACGATGAGTAATTTTTTTGTTTGATCTAGTACCATGGCATGTTCCTCCGCTCTTTCTTCTTTATTATGTTTTCCCTTAAAACAAATATTTGAACACGATTTTGGCAAATTAATATGATATAGTTGGCTTAACTCTCATGATAACGAGCGATAACGGAAAGAAGGGAAGCAATATGACAGTTCATCTCATCGCTGACAGCGCCACTGATTTGCCTCGTTCTTATTTTGAAGAAAAAGGCATTGGCTTTATTCCGCTCAGGGTTTCTCTCGGCGATAAAGAATTCGAAGATGCAGTCACAATTCATGCGGATCAAATATTTGAAGCGATGCAAAATGGAGAAACGCCTAAGACGTCCCAAGCCTCACCGCAAACGATTAAAAATGTGTTTTTGCAATATGCCGAAACAGGTGATCCCGCTCTTTACATTGCCTTTTCCTCAGGTCTCTCCGGCACGTATCAGACAGCTGTAATGATCGCCAATGAAGTGAAGGAGGAATTCCCCGATTTCGATTTGCGGGTCATTGATTCCAAATGCGCTTCATTAGGATACGGTCTGGCTGTCCGGCATGCTGCCGATCTCTGTATCAACGGGAATACAATACAAGAAATTGAAACGTCTGTAAAGAACTTTTGCAGCCAGCTTGAACACATTTTTACCGTTGATGATTTAACATATCTCGCGAGGGGCGGCCGGATATCCAAAACGTCCGCTTTTGTCGGCGGCCTGTTGAATATTAAACCGCTGCTTCAGATGGAGGACGGCAAGCTTGTGCCTCTGGAAAAAATCCGCGGACAGAAGAAACTTTTCAAACGGATCATCGAGCTTATGAAAGAGCGCGGGGATGATTGGAGCGATCAAACCGTCGGGATCAGCTACGCCGCGAACAAAGAAAAAGCCACGGACATGAAACACCTGATTGAGGAAGCGTTCAAGCCGAAAGAAATTATTATGCATCCAATCAGTTCAGCAATCGGCTCGCATGCCGGTCCAGGTACATTGGCGATATTCTTTTTAAGAAAATGAGCAAACAAAAACAGTCAGACTCTGTGTCCTGACTGTTTTTGTTTGCTTATAGAATGCCGACAGCCTCATACGCCTTTTCGACTGAAGCTGATTGCTTCGAGCCTTCACCGTATAAATCATTGGCAGCTTCAATCGCCGCTTGCTTCATCATGCTGAAATCTGTAGATGCCGTTACATAATATGTTAAAGCCCGATAGTAAATTTGTTCACTTGCTTCACGCCCAATCCCTTCAACCTGTACACCGTGGTGCACGCCTCCTTCTGCAAGAAGATAAGCTGCTTTATTGTGAATGGACGAATTGATATGGACTCCGCCATAATCCTCTGTTCCTGTGTAGCGGTTCGAGTAATGATCTGGATTTCCCTGCTTAGATGGGTCCTCCAATGACCGCAATGAATCTCCTGCAATACCAGGAGTATAGACATCTTCGCCGATCTCCCAATCATCACGGTCAGCCATCGCGCCCATAATGTCAGAAATGGACTCATTTAATGCACCGGGTTCTCCTTGATATAAAAGACCGGCGGAATACTGTGTGACTGCGTGTGTGATTTCATGCGCGACAATGTCGAGCGATCCAGACAGCGGCTTAAATTTCGAACCGTCTCCATCCCCGTATACCATCTGGACACCGTTCCACGCAGCATTGTTCCATTGTTTGCCGACATGCACGGTAGACGTAATCCTTGCTCCGTTTTGATCAAAAGAATCACGGCCAAATGTCTTGCTGTAATAATCGTAAACGGCTTGCGCATTTGCGTGTGCGTCTACAGCCGCAGGTTCATAAAATACGGACGTGCCGCTGACTATTTCTTTGCCAGTATACCCGATTAGTTGAGACAAAAGCGTAAACAAGGTTTCGTTCAGGTTCTTCGCGTCAAATGTATTGATCCCTTTTCCCCTTGTTTCGTCAGCCAAATAAAAGCGCCCATTTTGTTCTGTGACGTCAAAGCTTTTTTCATCACCTGATACGCCGATTCCTGTACCTGCCGCTTCATGAATGGCATTAAAGGACTCAATGACCTTTCCGTTTTTGGCATCGATGAAATAATGCCAATAGCCAGGATCAGGTTCAGATGTCGAGAGTCTCACAAGGTAGGCGAGATCATATTCACCGTCGTGTGGATAGATATATAATTCGCCTTTTGGTTCCCCATCAAGATATTCGATTTTTCCAATGGAAGCCTCGAGCTCACGCCTTGCTGTATGTATTGCTTTTTTCTCAGAAATAGACGGTGTGATGGAGACGTCCTTGATTTGCGGATGCACCTTTCCAAAGAAACTTTTCACTTGTTTGTTTTCCTTCATCGCGACCGCTTGTTCAAAGCCGTAAATCGGAATTCCTTTGTAAACCTCCGTTAATTTAAAAAACGTTTGTTTTGTTTTTGGATCCTTTATGGTTTTCGAAATGCGAAAATGACTGTTCGCATTCCCTTTGAGCTTAAACTGCGTTTGATGCTTGTCAAGATAGGAAAATAGCGATTCTTTCTGGGTTGTGTTTTGTACCGGCTTCTGCGATGACTTTTCGATGATGTATGAAGGGGTTTGATACGTATGGTCGTATTTGATGCTTTGATCAGCTGAGGCATGTGTTACAAAAACCATTTGGGCCGCCGTACATAAGCCGGCCAGTAATAGAGATGTCTTGGTCAGGTTGCGCAAAACACCACATCCTTCCTATTTTGGAATCTACCATTTTTCTTCATCCTATCAAAAATACAAAAACTTGTATGTGGTGCTTCGTTCTTATTTTCCCAAAAAAGAAGGGCGGAGATACTTCGCTCTGCCCTTCTTTTTCTACTCTACTAATTTTTTATTGACATAAATAATAACCCCTGCTCCATATGCCAGTATAAGCGGAGGTATGAGCTGCTCCTGACCTTGAAATGAGATAAAACTATTCAGCAAAATGAACAAACCGGAATTCAAGAAAAAGTAGCCTGCTATTCTGGCCAGCCGGTCTTTATCCCGTATACGCGCCTCGTTAAACCCAGCCAGCATCCAGGTTTGTTTTTTGATTCCGACAAAATAGGCAACCACAAAGAATAAAAGCGCGATGACAATTAATAGATAATTGATGCTGATTTCCATCTTACAGCCTCCTACAAGATTACTTGATGTTAAGAAAAAGAAAAAAAGCGGCGCAGCTTACTGCAATCAGCAGCAGGACGACAAGCGCATTGAGGAACGGGCTCAAAAGAAGCAGCACTGCTAAAAACAGCAGATAAACCGCACCGACTCGCGAAATCGTAACAATCTCCTTTTGAGAGCGCATTTTGTTTTTTCTGACACCTGCAAACATCATCAATTTTTTCCGCTTCCATACATATCCGGCGAGCACCATTAAATAAACAGCCAGCGGCAGATGTCTGAAGTCGGACGGCAGCAGCGGCAGGGCGATAATCGTGACAATGAGAAGGACCGAAAGCCAGCTTTTGCCCAATAAAGACCTCCTCCTTTTCGTCTCTCCCCCATCACCCATCATCAATTCGGCAAGCTCCTTCGGATGAGAAAATTCAGATTCAACAGCTTTCTGCAGTTCCTCTTCACTAAGGCCGGCTTTGATTCTGTCTTGAACGAAAGCGGTGATATGCCCCTTTAATTCGTCGATAGCGTTTTCTCTCTCTACATCAGGCATATTCGCCAGCTCTGCATTTAGTTCCTCCATGTATCGGTCAATGATAAGCTGTCCATTCATAGCAAATCCCCCGATAAAGACAGTAAGGCTTGATGGGTTTCCAGGTATTTCTCCAGCCGTTCTTTTAACATTTCTTCTCCTTTTTGTGTCATTTTGTAATACTTTCTTTTCGGGCCGTCCAGTGAATCTTCCCAAAAAAATTCGATCCATCCCTTCTCGGTCATACGTTTCAAAATCGGATAAATCGCTCCCTCTGAAATAGCCAGCGCCGAGGTGGTTTTTAAGGATGACGTCAGCTCATAACCGTACATCGGTTTAGAACGCAGAAGGGATAGGATGGCCAGCTCGAAAATCCCTTTTCGAAATTGAACAATCCAGCGGTCATTAACTTGATTCGTTTTCATGGTTTAAATATATCGAAAAAACCACTATATATCAATCACATATAGCAGTGTAAAATGTCCTGTTTTTCCTTTTAACAAAAATGGAATTTCTCATACTTTTTAACCTTTTTATTACATAAATGTTTTTATATTATGAAAAGTGTAAAAACGATTCTTCAGGTTAAAAGGAGCAGTCGAATGCAGAAATCGATATCATTTTTTGTCATTTTTTCAATCCTTTGGGGTTCGCTATTTCTGTTTTCTATTATTGGCAGCTTAGGGACAACCCCGATTCCGCTGACAAAGGACTCCAAATTTCTCATGTCCAGCATCCTCCCTCAGGGCTGGGGCTTTTTTAGCAAAAATCCGCGTGATACTGCAATCGGCTTATATGAGGCTGAAAATGCCAGCGCCAAGGTCAGATGGCCCAATATGAGGGCTGACAACCTATTCGGCCTGTATCGGTATGGGCGGTCACAAGGCGTTGAAATGGGCGTGATCTACAGCCAAGTCGGCAAGGAACAGTGGACAGCATGTAAAGAAAAGGACCTCGGTGCATGCAAAAGCAAAGCCAAAACCGTGCAATTAAAAACACCCGCTCCCCGCCCGCTGCTTTGTGGCAGCTACTATTTGACGAAAGAGGATATTGTTCCTTGGAGCTATTCTAAATACACCCCTTCGTCTTATCAGGTAAAAAGCATAGTCAAGGTTGTGATTTCATGCTCGAAAACATAAAACAGACCATCACCAGATGGGACGAAAGAAACCCGTGGACAAATGTATACGGCCTCGCGCGAAGCATCATTGCGCTATCCAGCCTGCTGACGCTGCTCATCAATCACCCGAGCCTCATTATGAAGCCAGCCAGCGGTATCAGCAGCTATCCAGCTTGTAAAATGAATCTCAGTCTCTTTTGCCTTGGTGAAAATAACTATATGATGTTAAATCTTTTCAGATGGGTCTGCATTGCCATTCTGGTGCTTGTTGTCATTGGCTGGCGCCCCAGAATCACCGGGGTTCTGCATTGGTATGTCAGTTACAGCCTGCAGTCATCGCTGATCGTCATCGACGGAGGCGAGCAGGCAGCCGCCGTCATGACCTTTTTATTGCTTCCCATCACGCTGACCGATCCGAGAAAATGGCATTGGAGCACGAGACCTATAGAGGGCAAAAGAACACTTGGAAAAATAACAGCTTTTATTTCTTATTTTGTGATCAGAATCCAAGTGGCGGTACTTTATTTTCACTCTACCGTCGCTAAGCTGTCTCAGCAGGAATGGGTGGACGGAACGGCCGTCTATTATTTTGCCCAGGAAAAAACCATTGGCTTCAACGGCTTTTTTCAGGCGTTAACGAAGCCAATTGTAACAAGTCCGTTCGTGGTGATTCCGACATGGGGGACGTTGCTGGTTCAAATTGTCATCTTCGCGGCGCTGTTTGCGCCGAAGAAGCATTGGAGATTGATTTTGATCATCGCTGTTTTTATGCATGAGATTTTTGCAGTCATGCTGGGCCTCATCAGTTTTTCGATTATCATGGCCGGCATTTTGATATTGTATCTCACTCCTATCGATTCCACGATTCAATTTACATATATTCGCAGACTGTTGTGGAATAAAAAACACAAGAAGGGAGAGGTTTCAGTTTGAAGAAGGCGTTTCTAGTTTTTTTGTCGGTTGTATTGGTGACGACTGTGTTTTTGGTGAAGCAGCAAGAAAGTGTGGCACAGGCAAAGCAGCTTGAGTATTCAGGTGAGGAAATTTTTAAAGGCTTTGTGTTTGCCCAAGGGGAAGTTGGCAAACAGCTTCCAGAGGTCTTTAATAAAGCGATGACAGACAAACTCAACACAAAACAGGCAAAGGCTTTTGCCAATCAGGTTGTCGCTGATATTAAAAAAGAGGATGCTGACTTTTTTGATAACCTGAAGAAAGCTGTTTACAGCAAAGATGCATTGAAAGTAGATGAACTGCTGAAAAAAGCAGGTCAAATCGTTGAAGAAAAAGTAGAAGCTGCAAAGGAAATCGCCGCTTCCAAGGATGATACATCCAGAGTTCAGGCCGAGCTTGTCAACACTGTTGATACCGCTAACTATTTCTATTATGTTTCTTATGTTGCTGCAGCAGGTGCCCTGATTCTGATCATTCTCGCCATTGATATTACGCCGATTGCGATTTCAGACAATGTGGATCGCGAAATGGCAATCAGAACACTGGTTGATGAATTAAACTAGACATAAAAAAACGGCTCGCTCCGCAGTCTGCTGCAGGCGAGCCGTTTTCATGCTATTTTTTCTCGTATGTCCATCCATTTTCCTGATACACTTTTCCGTTTTTCATCAAATGGCCCAGCGCGCGTTTAAAGGCGGCTTTGCTCATATTAAAACGTTCTCTGATATCGTCAGGCTGGCTTTTGTCACTGTACGGCATGGCACCGTTTCTCGTTCTCATATACGTTAGAATGCACTCAGCATCAACTGACATTGCATCCTGTTTTCTTGGAAGCAGCGACAAGTTGACTGAACCGTCTTCTTTCACTTGAATCACCCGGCCTGTGACTCTTGAACCGAGTCTTGGCTCCTCTTTTCTTTCTGACGGGTGAATAAAACAGCGGATACCGTCATCCGTGATCACGAATGAACCCGATGCGATCAGCCTGTACACCGTACCTGTCAGCTCTTTATTCATCAGATCTTCTGAAGCGTCGGTAAACAGTTCGCTGATGATATCTTCCGGCGCTGGTTTCGCAAACATGCGCCCCCGGTTCGTCACCTTCAGCATACAGTAAAGTTTGTCCCCTTTTTGCGGCCAGACATCTTCGTACGGCGGCAAATGCTCAGTTGCGACTAGTGCGTCCTTCGATAAACCGACATCAACGAAAACGCCCATATCTTCCACTTTATCCACCACTTCAACCCAGCCATATTCATCCGCGCTGATGACCGGAATTTTCATCGTGGCCGCAAGCCTTTCCTGCTGGTCTACGTATATAAAGACTTCTACTTCGTCTCTGTCCTCGATATCCTCAGTCATTTCACTGTTATGTAAGAGAATCGTATCTTCCCCATCGGTTAAAAAGTAACCGAAGTCGGTTTGGTGATCTATACTCAAGGTTAATTGCTGCCCTGGTCTCATGCTATCGTCCTTCCTGTTCCGCTTATTCTCTGCGGATTTTGTTAACATTTTTTCCAATCATCACAAATTGATTCTTTGTTCTGTTGGAAGTTTCTCTTTATTCTACTATAATCAACACATAAGTTAAATGTTATGGAGGTTTTCATATGGCAAAAGAAAGCTCATTTGATATTGTATCCAAGGTGGAATTGCCTGAAGTGCAAAACGCAATCCAAATCGCACTGAAGGAAATCAGTACCCGATACGACTTTAAAGGCAGCAAAAGTGACATTTCTTTAGATAAAGAGGAGCTGGTCCTCGTTTCTGATGACGACTTCAAATTAAGCCAGCTGAAAGATGTGCTGGTCAGCAAATTGATTAAACGAAACGTACCGACAAAAAACATTGAGTACGGCAAGGTTGAAAACGCGTCAGGCGGAACGGTGCGCCAGCGTGCAAAGCTTGTTCAAGGCATTGACAAGGACAACGCAAAAAAAATCAATACGATCATCAAAAACTCCGGACTGAAAGTAAAGTCTCAGGTGCAGGATGATCAAGTGCGTGTCACCGGAAAAAACAAAGATGACCTGCAGCAGATTATCTCAGCTGTGCGGGGAGCAGACCTGCCAATTGACGTTCAATTTATAAATTTCAGATAAATTTTCTGATTCCTATTGATTATTGTCTTTATTTTCGGTAAATTTGGAGAAAGGGAAAAACGCCAGGTATCTTTTGGCACTTCCTGACACGAAAATTTCATATCCGTTCTTATCAAGAGAAGCAGAGGGACTGGCCCGACGAAGCTTCAGCAACCGGTGTAATGGCGATCAGCCATGACCAAGGTGCTAAATCCAGCAAGCTCGAACAGCTTGGAAGATAAGAAGAGACAAAATCACTGACAAAGTCTTCTTCTTAAGAGGACTTTTTTTATTTCTCTTTTTTCCTTGCTGACGTGAATAAAGGAGGCAGACAATGGGACTTTTAGAAGATTTGCAAAGACAGGTGTTAATCGGTGACGGCGCCATGGGGACACTCCTCTACTCCTATGGCATTGACAGGTGTTTTGAGGAGCTCAATATTTCAAAGCCGGAGGAAATTCAGCGCATACATAAAGCGTATGTTGAAGCGGGAGCCAACATTATTCAAACGAATACGTACGGGGCCAACTATATTAAATTATCCAGACACGGTCTTGAGGATGACATCAAAAAAATGAATCAGGAGGCCGTAAAGATTGCGCGGGCTTCAGCAGGCGATGCATACGTGCTTGGAACGATGGGCGGCATACGGACATTTAATAAAAACGCGTACAGTCTTGACGAAATTAAGCGCAGCTTCCGCGAGCAGTTGTATCTGCTGCTGCATGAAGAGCCGGATGGCTTGCTGTTAGAAACATATTATGATTTGGAAGAAGCCCGTGAAGTGCTGAAAATCGCGCGCAAAGAGACTGATCTTCCGATTATGCTCAATGTCTCCATGCACGAGCAAGGCGTATTGCAGGACGGAACACCGCTTTCTGACGCATTGCGATCGATTGCGGATCTCGGGGCTGATATCGTCGGCATTAACTGCCGGCTCGGGCCTTATCACATGATTGAAGCGCTCAGCGAAGTGCCGATTTTTGATGACGTATTCTTATCCGTTTATCCGAACAGCAGTCTTCCTTCGCTTGAAGAGGGACGGCTCGTCTATGAAACAGACGACACGTATTTTCAAAACAGCGCGTCAGAATTCCGAAAGCAAGGCGCGCGGATTATCGGCGGCTGCTGCGGCACAACGCCGAATCACATCAGGGCGATGGCGGAAGCAGTTGGCGGGCTGGTTCCGATTACGGAAAAAGAAGTCAAAACCCGGGCCAAAGAATTCATTTCTGTTCATCACGAGCGAACCGAGCCCGGCCTGGATGAGATCGCAGCGAAAAAACGCTCTATTATCGTAGAGCTGGATCCGCCGAAAAAACTGAGCTTTGACAAATTTCTGTCCGCTGCTGCTGAATTAAAAGAAGCGGGAATCGATGCCCTGACACTCGCCGACAATTCTCTGGCGACCCCGCGGATCAGCAATGTTGCCTGCGGCGCTCTCATCAAGCAACAGCTCGATATGCGTTCCCTTGTCCATATTACGTGCCGTGACCGTAACATTATCGGCTTACAGTCACATTTAATGGGCCTTGATACGTTAGGGCTGAATGACGTGCTTGCTATTACAGGTGACCCTTCTAAAATCGGGGATTTTCCTGGTGCGACGTCTGTATATGATTTAACATCTTTTGATTTAATCAGGCTGATCAAACAATTCAATGAAGGTCTGTCTCTGTCTGGAAAACCGCTCGGCAAGAAAACGAATTTCTCAGTTGCCGCCGCATTTAATCCTAACGTCCGCCATCTGGATAAAGCGGTAAAACGGCTTGAGAAAAAAATAGATTGCGGCGCAGATTATTTTGTTTCTCAGCCTGTCTATTCCGAGCAGCAGCTTGTCGATATCCATAACGAAACAAAACATCTGAAGACGCCGATCTATATCGGCATCATGCCGCTGACAAGCAGCCGGAATGCCGAATTCATCCATAATGAAATTCCCGGCATTAAGCTGTCTGATACGATTCGAGAAAAAATGGCCCATGCCGGTGAAGATAAAGAAAAGCAAAAAGCGGAAGGCCTTGCAATTGCACGCTCCCTGCTGGATACGGCATGCGAGCTGTTTAACGGCATCTACTTGATAACGCCTTTCCTCAGATCTGACTTAACCGCTGAGCTCACTTCATATATTCAGCAAAAAGATGAGCAGCGCCAAAATATCTTTTTGCATTAATCCCTTAAAAGACTGTCTGATCCAATCGGGCGGTCTTTTTCAACGGGATTCGTGTTACGATATAGAAAAACAGTCATGAGGAGGAACATTATGCTCGAAGTCAAAACCATATCCGCGGAAGATACATATGAAATCCGGCACCGCATTCTGCGCCCCCATCAATCCATTGAACAATGCAAATATGAAGAGGATCATGCAAAAGGCTCCTTTCATCTCGGCGCGTTTTTTGAAGGGAAGCTGATCAGCATCGCTTCTTTTTCCCCGCAAAATCAGCCATTAATAACAGAATCCCCAGCATATCGGCTGAGAGGCATGGCAACGCTTGAAGGATATCGCGATCAAAAAGGCGGGAGCACGCTGATCAAACACGCGGAAGAGAAACTGGCAAAGAACGGCGTTCAGGCAGTCTGGTGCAATGCCAGAAGCCATGTGAAAGGCTACTATTCAAAGCTTGGGTGGGAAGTACTCGGCGAACCGTTTGAGATTCCCGGCATAGGCACTCATATCATCATGTATAAAAAACTCGAAACAAGCAGGTGATCTGTATGAGGATAATCGATAAGCTGATTAAGCTTCATGAAGAACATATCCCTAGTCTATTGCGGCTTTGCAGGCAAGCTGGGTGGCCGGATTACGGCGAACAAGAGCTGGCACTGCTTGTCCAGCAAGGACGCTTTTACGGCTATCAAAATGTCAGCGGTGATATTATTTCCTGCATCGGCTTGTTTTTGTTTGACCGGCTTGCTTCTATCGGCCTCGTGATCGTGGACAAAGAATATCAACGGCTCGGTCTCGGCCGGCGTATGGTAAACGCCTGTATCACCCAAGCGGGTGAAAACACCGCCATCAGGCTTTGCGCCACAAAAGAAGGTTTGCCGCTTTATGAAAAAGCAGGTTTTCATACGGCAGGTTCAGTGCGAAAGTACAGCTGTCACAGTTTTCAACCTTATACAAAAAAGCTTGATGCTGAACTGACATCCTTTAGAGAACAAGATTTTCACGACTTAATCGCGGCGGATCTGGAAGCCTTTGGCGGAGATCGATCAAATCTTTTGCAGCAGCTTATTTCTGCTTCATGCGAATGTATCATCGCCAGAAATCATGACGGACAGCTAATTGGCTACGGACTTTCTGTACAGACACCGGCCAATTTGAAATTCGGCCCTATCATCGCTGCATCATCAGATGTTGCAGCACAAATAATTAACAGGCTGGCGGCCGGCAAACAAGGGCCGATGCGAATCGATATACCGAGTGAACACACGTCTCTGCATGACAGCCTGATAGAAATGGGATTTCGTAAAGATGATGAACCTCCGCTTTTGTTTTATCAGAAAAAAGCGCCTATTCAAAATGGACACTTATATGCTTTGATTTCACAGGCTCTCGGTTAACCCTCTTTTTTCCCGAACAGGTATCTTCTGTTCGGTTTTTTGCTGTCTGATCGCTGAATAAACGAAGCCATCAGGGACATTCTAAGCAGAAGAAAAGGAGTGTGCTCTGAGATGGAATCATCAAAACAAAATAATGGAATGACGGTTGTAGCAATCGGTTCAATCCCTTTAATATTAACCCTAGGAAACTCGATGCTTATTCCGATTTTGCCAAAAATGAAATCTGAACTTCATTTATCACAATTTCAAGTCAGTCTCGTGATCACAGTATTTTCCTTGATTGCAGCATTTGCGATTCCGATTGTCGGTTATCTCGCAGACCGATTCTCAAGGAAAGTCATCATTATTCCCTGCTTAATTTTGTATGGTGCCGGCGGTTTGTTAGCCGGGTTTGCGGCAGGTTTTTTTGACAATGCCTATCCTTGGGTCATGGCAGGACGAGCGTTACAGGGAATCGGGGCAGCCGGAACCGGCCCAATTGCCATGGCACTGACGGGAGATCTGTTTAAAGGCGCCCAGGAGAGCAAGGTGCTCGGCCTTGTTGAAGCTTCAAACGGCATGGGGAAAGTGCTATCGCCGATCATTGGCTCGCTGATCGCCCTGCTTGTCTGGTATGGCGCGTTTTTTGCCTTTCCTGTGTTTTGTATCATTTCGATCGTACTGACTTGGATTTTTATTAAAGAAAAGAAAAAGGAAAAAGAACCGCCACCAATCGGAAAATATGCAAAAGGGCTGTTAAGTGTCTTTAAACACGAAGGCAGATGGCTGTTTACCGCTTATTTAGCCGGTGCGACCTGTTTGTTTACTTTATTCGGCATCCTGTTTTATCTCTCAGATGTTCTTGAAAAAACATACGACACCGACGGCGTGAAAAAAGGCTTGATTTTAGCGATCCCGCTTTTGGTTATGTGTGTGACGTCCTATACAACAGGAAGCAAAATCGGGCAAAAGCAATCGTTAATGAAAAAGCTGATCGTACTTGGATTGGCGTTCATGACCGTATCCTACGCGGCACTGTCATTCATTGAAAATCTTGTCCTTTTTATCAGTGTTCTTGTACTGAGCAGTATAGGCTCAGGTCTTGTCCTTCCTTGTGTGAACAGTTTTATTACCGGGGCTGTCGGCAAAGAAAGACGGGGATTTGTCACCTCGCTGTACGGCTCTGTACGTTTCTTAGGGGTAGCGATCGGTCCTCCGATTTTCGGCCGCCTGATGCAATGGTCCAGACCCGGCATGTTTTTAAGCATCGCGGGATTGACTCTCGTTGTCGGGATTCTTGTGATGATGCTCATCCATGTGAAGCAAAACAATGAAGAAACAAAAGAAAAAGAAGACCCTAAAATGGCTGGAAATCGGCTCCAGCCCGCTGAGGAAAGGTAGCACCCAGTGTGAAAATTGTACGGATTGAAACCTTTCCGCTATTTCACCGATTAGAAAAGCCATACGGAGATGCCAATGGGTTTAAACGATATCGGACTTGTTATCTCATCAGGATTATCACCGAAAGCGGGATAGACGGCTGGGGAGAATGCGTTGATTGGCTCCCTGCTCTCCATGTCGGTTTTACGAAGCGGATCATCCCGTTTCTATTAGGAAAACAGGCCGGCAGCCGCCTGTCATTAGTGCGCACGATTCAAAAATGGCACCAGCGGGCGGCCTCCGCTGTAAGCATGGCGCTGACAGAGATTGCAGCCAAAGCTGCGGATTGTTCGGTTTGCGAATTATGGGGCGGGCGATACAGAGAGGAGATTCCTGTGTACGCGTCTTTTCAATCGTACTCAGACTCCCCGCAATGGATCAGCCGCTCAGTCTCCAATGTTGAAGCCCAGTTGAAAAAAGGGTTTGAGCAAATCAAAGTCAAAATTGGCGGGGCTTCATTCAAGGAGGATGTCCGGCACATCAATGCGCTGCAGCATACAGCAGGCAGCTCCATTACGATGATTCTGGACGCAAACCAAAGCTACGATGCCGCTGCGGCTTTTAAATGGGAGCGCTATTTCTCCGAATGGACGAACATTGGCTGGCTTGAGGAGCCTTTGCCCTTTGATCACCCGCAGGATTACGCTATGCTTCGAAGCCGTTTGTCTGTTCCTGTTGCCGGTGGAGAAAACATGAAAGGCCCGGCGCAATATGTGCCTCTCCTTTCACAGCGCTGTTTGGATATCATTCAGCCCGATGTCATGCATGTCAACGGAATTGATGAGTTTCGGGACTGCCTCCAGCTCGCGCGTTATTTCGGCGTCAGAGCATCCGCCCATGCATATGACGGATCGCTCTCACGACTCTATGCTTTATTTGCACAAGCCTGTCTGCCCCCATGGTCTAAAATGAAGAACGATCACATTGAACCGATCGAGTGGGACGTCATGGAGAATCCTTTTACAGATCTCGTCAGCCTGCAGCCTTCAAAAGGAATGGTCCACATCCCGAAAGGAAAAGGCATTGGAACAGAGATCAATATGGAGATCGTCAATCGCTACAAGTGGGATGGCTCAGCATATTAAGCTGGGCCATTTCTTTATTTTGAGACATAAATAATGGACAGCCTCATAAAATGAAAACAGCGGACAAGTCTTTTCATAAAGGAGCAAATGACTTAATGGCTGAACTGCTGATGAAAGCAAAACTTACGTTTATGATTGTCGTAGGCGGCGTACTACAGGGACTCGGCATGTCCTTGTTTTTATTTCCGCATGATATTCCAACAGGCGGTGCAGCAGGTATTGCGGTGCTATTGCATTATCTGTTTCAAATCCCCCACGGATTTTCAGTGTGGGCTGTGAATGTATCAATGCTATTTACCGCTTTAAAATGGCTGGAGATGAGAACATTCACCGGCACCCTCGCTTCTATCACCGTCACCTCTGTCTCGGTATTGATCTTTGATGCGGTTTTTCCGGATATCACATCTAATCTGTGGCTTGATCTGGCAAGCGGCGCAGTGTTATTGGGACTCGGCATCGGACTTTTATACAAATATAAAATTTCAAACGGAGGGTTCGGAGCACTTGCTCTGATGATTTCTATCTACCGCGGCGGGAATCCCGGAACGATCCTGCTCATCATGAATTGCATCATTTTTATGGTCACCGCGTCTATTATTGACTGGGGCATCGTCATTCAAGCCCTCATATGCCAAGTGATATCGACAAGAGTCATCGACTTCATCTACAACATCCGTCTGACCTCACTTCCCTATCTCACGCCTATGTACCGCCATAAAAAATAATAGGCAGAGGCTCTCTTCACGACGAGAGCCCCGCAGCCGCTATTTTACAGAAAAAAGGTATCGGATCTTAGCCCTAAACGCAGCGTTTCCAACGCGATGGCATCATGAAATGGAATATTGGCCAGATTCACATTCGGCCCGATTTTTTGAATAAACCCTTGCTGAAGCGTTTTGTTAGGCGCTTCAAAAATCAGCCTGTTGATATCAATATCCGAGGAAATGATGTCGTCAACAATTTGAAATCTGACATCGCCGCTGCTGGAACAGATCCCTCCCGTTCCGCTTTCTCTGGCTTCTGTAATCACTTTTTCCGCGCCCGCTTCCATATCCTCAACGATATATTCAAGCCATTCCTCAGAGCTTTGCCGGCTTGCTAATTCCGCATCCTTGCTGCCCACCTCACTGAGCACAAGAAATTCATCAGAAAAATCGGCAATGAAAGCCGCTTTCTCTTTATTTGTCATCGGGAGCGTACCGTTTGAAATCTCAATATATTCACAGCCGAAATAGGTGCAGTACCGATGAAATTCATTCACTTTTTTCTGGCTTACGTACTTTTCGAACAGTGTGCCGCCAAAGAAAAATGTAATGTCATGTTCTTTCAGTGTGCTGATTTTTTCTTCAAGATCTTTCGTAAGTAATGATGTGCCCCAGCCGAATTTCACAAAATCAATATAGTCGGACGCTCCGGCTATGACATCTTTGAAAAATTGCAAGGGATAGCCGTTATCAATTAAAATGGACTGCCCGGTTTCTCTCGGCTTGTTTGTTCTCACTGGCAATTCTAGTGAAAAATCATTCATATTATGACCCTCTCTATCGTTGGAACTTCTCCATCTTGTTTCACTTTCATCACGAAATCGCCCGTCAGTTCTTTTGTACAGTAAACGATGTCTTCCGAATCAAACAATGGCTGGCGGCTGTCAAAAAACTTCTCCGCAACAGAAGAGCGTTTTATTCTTTGAATCGCCTCCGCAGCCGTTACCGCATTTGTCCCTTCAATGATGCCTTTGATATACTCCGCACACGCCATATCGTCATCACCGGATGGATGGGAAGCCACTATGTTTATGACACAATCGTTTGCGGCGTGCTTTTTCACATGCTCTGCCGTTGTTTTGGCATTGGAAAATCCAGTTACGAACAGATGCTTTGCGTTCAGCGCCCCCAATGCTGCTGTGACGCCGTTTGTTGTTTTCTGGATCAGGCACTTATCCGCCATATCCTGCCCTGCCATGCGTTTTGGAGAATTATCTAAATCAAATCCGCTGATACCGACCCCCTTTTCCTCTCCCGTCAATACATAATCCGGATAGGTGTCTTTCAGCGCAAAGGCTTCATCAGCTGTCCGGACCAACAAAATCTCTTTCGCCCCGCCGATAAACGCATAATGGGCGACCGTAAAAGCTCTGATGACATCAATGACGATGTTAATGTCCGCCGGGGCAAGCGAATGATGATGCCCCTGATAAATGGCAATCGGCATACTACCTCTCCTTGGGCATAAAACCATTTTGCTAAAAAGCATATTCAGCCGGGCTCTTAATGGTTCCGCACCTCATTTTAGGCGGGCGCGGCACGTAAAAACCCTGAACCTTTATGCAAAAAATGAATAGTCTGCCTATAACTCGATCAATAGATAAAAAAAGCAGATGCAAACGGGGGGAAAACGTTGAACGAAACCATCACATATGACACATGGAACGACATGCTGTCCAAACAGATAACGGATCAATTGATCGATGAGCTCGATGTGTTGAAGTGGGCTTACCGAACGTACGGAGAAAAGATTGTGTACGCATGCAGCTTTGGCGCAGAAGGAATGGTGCTTCTAGACTTAATATCAAAAATCAACAAAAACGCACACATCATCTTTTTGGATACCGGGCTTCATTTTCAGGAAACATATGAGCTGATCGAGACCGTCAAAGAGCGATATCCGGGATTTGCAATCCAGATGCTCGAACCCGAGCTGAGCTTAACAGACCAGGGGACGAAGTACGGCGGAGAGCTATGGAAGCATAACCCGAACCTCTGCTGCCAATTGCGGAAAATTGAACCGCTCAAAAAGCACCTGTCCGGCATGACAGCTTGGATTTCAGGACTGCGCCGGGAGCAGTCGCCAACGAGAAAGCATATTCAATACGTAAACCTGGACCAGAAGTTTAAGCTCATCAAAATTTGCCCGCTCATCCACTGGACATGGGATGACGTTTGGACGTACATCCGCCTGCACAATTTGCCTTATAACAAACTGCACGATCAACATTATCCGAGCATAGGCTGTGAAATGTGTACATTGCCTTCCCCGGACCCGAACGATGAGAGGGCTGGAAGATGGGCCGGACGGGAGAAAACAGAATGCGGCCTGCATCAGGAATAGCGGATGGCAGGTTCTTGATGTGAGAATCGAAATGATGTTGAGACGCTGATGTCAAACTTTCATTAACCGCAGAAAAGAAAACAAGGAAACGTATAATTGGAGGTTGAACACGTTGAATGGAAACGAACCCCATGGAGGGGTATTAATCAACCGCTGTGATCCCGCATGCCATTTTGAAGGGTGCGCGTGCCAAGCAGAGCTGGATCAGCTTGCACTGAGTGATCTGGAGCTTATCGCGATCGGCGGATACAGCCCGTTAACAGGTTTTTTGGGAGAAAAAGATTATCATCGTGTTGTGAAGGAAATGAGGCTGGCAAACGGCTTGCCGTGGAGCCTGCCGATTACGCTGCCTGTCGGAGAAAAAACAGCAAAACAGCTGTCTGCCGGAGATCACGTCAAGCTTGTGAAAGACGGTGTTACCTACGGCATGATCACAGTCACCGATATATACCAGCCTGATAAAACACAAGAAGCACTGTCTGTTTTTAAAACAAACGATCCTGCCCACCCAGGCGTAAAAAAATTGCTGGCGCGCCCAGATTACTATATCGGAGGGCCTATCACGGTCAGCCGCCTGCCTGACAAATCTTTCGAACAGTTTTATGCAACGCCCGCAGAAACAAGAGCAGCCTTTCAAAAACTCGGCTGGAAAACGATTGTCGGCTTTCAAACCAGGAACCCTGTTCACAGAGCGCATGAATACATTCAAAAAACAGCGTTAGAAACGGTCGACGGTCTGCTGCTTCACCCGCTTGTCGGAGAAACAAAGTCAGACGATATCCCCAGCGATATCAGAATGGAGAGCTACCAGGCTTTGCTTAATCACTATTATCCAAAGGATCGTGTCATGTTATCGGTTTTCCCTGCCGCCATGCGTTATGCAGGTCCGCGGGAAGCGATTTTCCATGCGCTCGTCCGAAAAAATTACGGCTGCACCCATTTTATTGTAGGCCGTGATCACGCGGGTGTCGGCAGCTACTATGGAACATACGACGCCCAAAATATTTTTCAATCATTCACAGAGGAAGAGCTGGGCATCAAGCCGATGTTTTTTGAGCACAGCTTTTATTGCCGAAAATGCGGAAACATGGGCACCTCCAAAACATGTCCGCACAGCTCAAGAGACCACATCCACTTATCAGGCACAAAAGTGAGAGAGCTTCTCCGCCAAGGCAAAAAGCCGCCTAAAGAATTCAGCCGGCCTGAGGTCGCAGCCGTCCTGATCAAGGGACTTCACCAACAGCCTGTTGCCATCAAACAAAACAGCGGGGAATTGCAATGACACACAATCCGAACATCATTTGGCATCCCGCTGCCATCTCAAAGTCTGACAGACAGTCCTTAAACGGACACAAAAGCTGCGTCCTTTGGTTTACAGGTTTGTCCGGCTCCGGAAAATCGGTGCTGGCCAATGCAGTCGATGAAAAGCTTTACCGCAAGGGCATTCAGAGCTACGTGCTTGACGGTGATAATATCCGCCACGGCTTAAACAAAGACCTTGGATTTCAGACTGGTGACAGGATTGAAAACATCCGCCGGATCGGGGAAGTGGCGAAGCTGTTTGTCGACAGCGGGCAAATGATTTTAACGGCTTTTATTTCTCCATTCAGAGAGGATCGGGACATGGTTAGAGCGCTCTTTCCTAAAGGTGAGTTCTTCGAAATTTATGTGAAGTGCCCGCTGCATGTTTGTGAACAGCGCGATCCAAAAGGGCTTTATAAAAAAGCGCGAAACGGAGAGATCAAACATTTCACCGGGATCGATTCTCCGTATGAAGCGCCGCTTTCACCCGATTTCATCATTGAGTCAGACCAGACCTCTATTTCCGATGGAGCTGATCTCATCATTAACGCACTTCAAAACAGAGGAATTATATAAAAAACCCGATCAATGTCGGGTTTTTTCTTATGAGTTGGAGAACTGCGCAATCAAACTGTTGATCTTCTCTTTTTCCTCATAAAATGCTCCGTGCCCGCTGTTTGCAAACGGAACCAATTCCGACTGTTTGATGCCGCGCTTCAACTCTTTCGCAAAATCAAACGGCGCAATTTTATCCTTTCTCCCGTGCAGGATCAGCGTCGGCACCTTGATTGCAGCAAGTTCCTTTCTGAGATCTTCGTCTCTTAATGCGATGCCCGAGTGGATCGTCCCGTAGGAGGAAGCCTCCAGCATCAGATTGAGAAACCACTGTCTAAGCTCTGGAGACACTTTTTTCTCAAAAAACTGTTTCCCTAAATCAGCCAGTGTTTTGGGCCGATCAGCTTTGAACAATTCAATCATATCGTCAATATCCTGCTTCCTCATCCCGTACGGATAACCCGGGCGTTTTGTAAACGCAGGGGCTGCTGCAGACAGTAAAATCAGCTTATCAACATCGGCTCCTTCATGCCTTGCCATATAACGGATTGCAATGGCGCCGCCCATTGAAAAACCGGCAAGAATCGCATTCTCAAGCTGCAGCGTATAAATGACTGCTTTCACATCATCGGCCATCGTGTCATAATCGTAGCCTTCCCAAGGGCGGTCAGATTGCCCATATCCCCGCAAATCAACGCCGATAAAACGAAATCCCCTTTTCGGAAGCTCATTCATTTGATATTCAAACATCTTATGATTCAACGGCCACCCGTGCAAAAAGATGATCGGCCTTCCATGTCCGATATCCTCTACAAACAGTGTCACATGCTCCTCGGTTTTGACGTAATGCCCCATTCCGCATTCCTCCTGTTCCCTTTGGCTTTTTCGGCCTGTAAACGCCTTGACGTATAGGAATCTTTCCATTTATGCTTACAAAACAAGCGGGCTGCTGTACCAAGAAAAGGCTCTTCACGATTTACTATATGTATCAATTTCCTTAACGATCTATTAAATTGAACCCGGAAGCCTCTGTTTTTCGGGCAGCAAAGGATGTCATCACATGAATAAAATCGCAATTCAAAAACCAAACATACCAGAAAACCTGCAAACCGCAGATTTTCATGATGCCATGACGCAGGATGATGTAATCAGCATGCATTTGTTTGAAGATTGTACCATCTGCGGCAAAGATATCGAAAGACTCTGTGTTGAAAAAACGGTATTCAGAAATGTCGTCTTTATCGATGTGTCTTTTCGGCATATTGAACTGACCGATGTGATCTTTGAAAAGTGCGATTTATCAAACGCCGATTTCAGCGGGGCTGTCATTCACAGAACTTCAGTTAAGCAGTCAAAAATGGTTGGAATGAATGTGGCGGAAGCAACGCTGCGGAATGTTTCATTCGAGGAATGCCACGGACATTTCAGCTCATTTTCGTATTCAAATATGAAACAAGTTCGATTTGATCACTGTGCTCTTATGCAAAGTGAATGCAGCGATACGGTGCTCCAGCAGACACACTTTGACGGATGCGAATTGGAAGGCGCCAGCTTTACCGGCACGTCCCTTCAAAACATGGACATCAGCACATGCCGTTTTGAACAGCTTCATGTCTCCCTCGACAAATTGAAAGGCTGCAAAATCGCACCTGAGCATGCGATTGCCTTCGCCAGGGCACTGGGAGCTGTCATCGTATAACCAAAGCTTAGGACATCATCAGGCGGCGTGCTGTTTCAGCTGCCGCTTTAATGCCAGTTTCCAAATCTCCAAGAGATGCATAGGAATATGACAGCCTGATGCTGTTTCGGTCTTCACCGTCATAAATATAGCCGGGATTCACAAGCACCTGCCGTTTCAGCAATCCATAAAAGAAACGGCTAACAGGCAGGTTTTTGTGAAATGTCACCCAAATATAAAAGCCGCCTGCGGGAATCCGCCACGTGGCAATGTCCCCGGCATACCGCTCGAGAAAATGAACGGCGGCGTCTCTCCTTTCTTTAAGCTTCCTGCGTACCCAAGTCAGATGCTCTTCATAATACCCCTGTGACAGCCACTCGGCAGCCGCCCACTGGGACAGTCCGCTTGATCCGTAGTCTGTCTGCATTTTAATGTCCGCCAGCCTTTCAATAACCGGCTCCGGACCGGCAAGCCAGCCGATTCGCAGACCGGGGCTAACCGTTTTTGAAAACGTGCCCAGATACAGAATATTGCCCTCATGATCCATTGCTTTCAACGGCTGCGGCGGTTTTTCTTCAAACCATAAATCACCGTACGCATCATCCTCAATGATGGGCAGCTGCTCTTTTTTTGACAGGCTGATGATCTCTTTCCTTCGCTGCTCTGACATGACTGTGCCTGTCGGATTATGAAACGACGGAATCGTGTAAAGCAGCTGTCCTCCATATTGTTTTCGATTAGAAGAAACAAGCCCCGCTTTGACCCCTTCATCATCCATCGGCAAGCCGCGAAGCCGCATCCCAGCTGATTGAAATACATGCAAGGATTGAAGGTAGGACGGCTTCTCCGTCAAAATGACAGAATCTCGTTTTAAAAGTCCAATTGAGATGAGCTGAAGTGCCTGAAGTGCACCGGACACAATTAAAATTGCAGACGGTGACACATGGATCTTCTTTCCTTTTAAATGGTCGGCCACTGCCTCCCGCAGCTGACGGTTTCCTTTCGGCTGCTCATATCCTAAAGACAGGACGCCCGGATTGATTTGCTGAAACATCCGTCCAATTGTGTCAGCAGGCACAAGATCCGGTGAAAGTTCTCCAGTTCCTAATCTGATGATATCCGCTCTTGGTTCGTTCTGATTAATAGCTTGAATGATGGAAGAATTGGCGCGATGAATGCCCGAACGGACGTAATCGCTCCAATCAAGCGGAGGCTCAGCCGCCAGCACGCTCCAAGTACTGTTTACAACCTTCGTACCGCCGCCTCTTCTTCCCTCTAACAAGCCTTGAGACGTGAGTTCATCTATGGCTGCTGTGACTGTGCTGCGGTTGACTTGAAACATGTCGGCCAGCGTTCTCTGTGAGGGGATTTTCGTCCCTACAGCCCACTCTCCGTGAAGAATCTTGTCTTTCATATATTGTTCGATCTGCCGATGCAGCGGAACATCCGACTTTCGGCTTGGCTGCCATTGCGACAAGGTCATGCCCCCCCTTTTTTACACATTATACATTTGGCTGGTTCCTAACCCAACCAAATGGCTGGAGACTTTAGTGACAATCTCTCTTATGATTGAAAAAAAATGTGAAGGGAGCTTTTTCAGCATGAATGCAATCATTCACGGAATTGTGCTCGCGTTTGGCTTAATTTTGCCGCTGGGAGTGCAGAATGTGTATATTTTTCAGCAAGGCGCGTGGCAAAAGCATATTTGGCGGGCTCTCCCAGCTGTCATCAGTGCTTCAGTCTGCGATACCCTGTTAATCGTATTAGCCGTTGCGGGCGTGTCTGTCATTGTGCAGGAGCTGCCTGTGTTTGAGACAGTCATGATGGTCGGCGGATTTTTATTTTTGCTCTATATGGGCTGGGTGACTTGGAACAGCCGTCCGAACACAAGCCAAAACGAGAAACATACGTTCACACCAAAAAAGCAAGTTGCATTTGCGGCCGCTGTTTCTCTTTTAAACCCGCATGCCATTCTGGACACGATCGGCGTCATCGGCACGAGCTCTCTTCAATATTCGGGGCTTGAGAAATGGCTCTTTATGGCCGCCTGCATCGCTGTGTCTTGGATTTGGTTTATCAGCCTTGCAATAGCGGGCCGGTTGTTTCAGACGATAGATACGAGCGGCAGGCTTATGCTGATCGTAAACAAATGCTCTGCAGCGGTAATGTGGGCAGCGGCAGGATATTTTGGGGTGTCACTCTTTTGCAATTGAAGGAGAAACAGATGAAAAAAACGAATTTCTTAGAAAAGGAGGCATGCTGATGACTGATGCAAAACAGTTTTATGACTATCATTCTTGGGCAAACAAGAAAATATTTACCCATATCGAAAACCTGCCGGAGGAAACTGCCTACCAAGAAGTAAAGAGCGTATTTCCTTCTGTCAGCGACGTGCTGCTTCATATGTGCAGGGCTGACTACATTTGGCTGAATGTTCTTTCGGGAGTGGCCTACCAAGAGATTATAGACAGCGCAGGCAAATTAGAGTCCGCGCAAGGTAATATGGCAGCGATTAAACAGCACGCTGCCGAGCTGGAGTCACAGTATCATGATTTCTTCAGCCGCCAGACGGACTTAGAACAGACCTTCACAATGCAGCATCCGAAACTAGGTACACTGGAATCAACCTATGCAGACACCATCCTGCATGTCGTCAATCACGGCACTTACCACAGAGGGAACGTAACCGCCATGCTGAGACAGCTGGACCATTCAGGAGTACCTACTGATTATATGTACTATTTATATGAGAAAAGAGAAAGCAAGGGCTAAAATGTCCTTGCTTTTTTTTGGCGGAAAGCCTCAAATGCAACATGTTAGCTTTTACATACCTGTATAAGCGCGCTTCACATCTAGCTGTACCGGCCTGCCGCTTCGAAAGGAATTGGTTGCGGCGATACCCACTTCTAAATTGATCGTCGCATCAATATCTGTCACAATCGGTGTTTTTCGATCACGGACACACTCGGCAAAATGCTGAAGCTCCAAGAAGTAGGCTTCATGAAAACGAGTTTGAAAGTCTGGAATGATATCAAAACTGCTCCCTTTAGCCGATAGGATGGTCACATGTTGATTTCTCAATGTCCCTATGAAAATACTGCCCTCTGTCCCGATCACCTCCGCCCGGATGTCATGTCCGTATGGAGAGGTTCTGCTTGCCTCGACGTCCCCCGCTGCGCCGGAGTCAAATTCAATATACGTCAGCGCCTGATCCACATCGCCATACTGCTCCATAAACGGATTGTTCAGAATCCTGCCGTGGCCTGAAACAGAAGTGATTTCCGCCCCTAGCAAATAACGGGCAATATCATAGTCATGGATGGAACAGTCAATAAAAATTCCACCGCTGTGTTTGATAAATTCTGCGGGAGGCGCGCCTTGGTCGCGCGTAAAGCCTTTATAATAGATAGGTTTGCCGATTTCTCCAGCGTCGATCCGCCGTTTGGCATCTGCGTATGCTGGATCGAACCGTCTCATAAAGCCGACTTGGCAGATGACACCTGTCTCCTTCACTTTTTCAGAAACTGCTCTTGATTCCTCAAGGCTTAATGTCAGCGGTTTTTCAACGAAGATCTGTTTGCCGTTCTCGGCTGCTTTGATGATCATATCACCATGTGTGCTTGTCGGCGTTACGATAATGACAGCGTCAATGCCGGGATCTTCTAACACTTCATACGGGTCCTCTGACCATTTTTCGATACCGAGTTCTCTGGCAACCTGCTCCGCTCTCCCTTTTAACGGATCACCGACACTAACCAGCTTTGCCCCCGGCACACTGGTGACGAGATTTTTCGCATGATAATAACCGAGCCTTCCTAATCCCAATACTGCACATCTTACTTGATGTTCCACGTCCCATCCTCTCCTTTATCTCATTTCAGGCTCGCTTTGAGAAAGCGCTTTCTCTTAACAACTAAAAAAACAGCGGTTCTATCCGCTCTGCCATTTTGCGCAAGCGCTTTCTCAAAAGATGGTTTCATTTTACACTGCCATTGGTTTACACGCAATATGTTTTTTTTTGCTTCAACTGTCATAATGAAAAAACCCGCTCATTAGCGGGCTCATGTGTTGAGCGGTGATGTAGAATGTCTGACTACAAGCTCAGGCGGGAGCACTATTTTTTGTTTCGCCTTTCGTTTTCCCTCTATTGCTTCTGCCAGCAGTTCGATGACGCTCCGCCCCATCTCTTTTATCGGCTGGGCTACGGTTGTCAGGGGCGGAGCCGCCATTTCTGCGAGTATCGTATTATCAAAACCAATGATAGAAAGATCATCCGGCACTTTTATGCCTCTTATTCTCGCAGCTTGTATGGCGGCACAAGCCAATACGTCGTTGAAGGCAAAAATAGCAGTCGGAGCGTTCCTGTCGAGTAATTTTCCCGCTTCTTCCTTGCCGCTTTCCAAGGAAAACCGCGTCTGGATGATAAGTGATTCATCAATGGGCACGCCCGCTTCCTCCATCGCCTGACGGAAGCCTTTGATTCTATTTTTTTCGCCTGTCGTTGACCCGTCTCCGATAATGCAGGCGATGTTCGT
Source organism: Bacillus sp. LJBS17 (assembly GCF_019334685.1). NCBI lineage: Bacteria > Bacillati > Bacillota > Bacilli > Caryophanales > Bacillaceae > Bacillus > Bacillus sp. LJBS17. The sequence goes on along the minus strand of NZ_CP079759.1, from coordinate 1,144,916 downwards.
GTGGCCGAGTGACAGAAGATGCTTGGCAGCCTCATATCCGCCACGAACGTCATCTATCACAACAATATCCATCGGAAGAAGCGGCTTATCCTGAGAAATCATGGCAATCGGAATTTGTTCACTGGCGATTTCCTCCAAAGCAGACATACTGTCATGGCTTTCAATCCCTGTTGCAAAAATAATGCCATCCACCTTTTTCTGTTTCAGCACTGAAAAATACTTTGTTTCTTTTTTCGGATCGTAATCGGTGCTGCAAATCAACATTTGAAAACCGAGCTCATCCGCTCTTTCCTCAATGCTTTTGGCCAGTTCGCCGTAAAACGGATTTGAAATATCAGGCGCCACGAGAGCAATCATATTCGTTCGTTTTCCCGTTAACGCCGCGGCGTGGACATTGGGCGTGTATGCCATTTCATTCATGACATTCATGACCTTCTGCCGTGTTTTATCGCTGATTCTCCCCGTATTGTTTATCACACGGGACACAGTTGTGATCGAGACACCCGCCGCCTTTGCCACATCGTAAATTGTTGTTTTCATGTTCATCCCTCGTCTGGTTATTGAACTTTCCGGCTGACAATTTTCCGGTATTCAATTGGTGAAATGCCTTCTATCTGCTTAAAGAGTTTTGAAAAGTATGTCGGATCTTCCATTCCGACCGTTTCCGCAATAACGCCCATTTTATCATTTGTAGAGGATAAAAGACGCTTCGCTTCCGTCATTCTCACCCGGTTCGTGTATTGTGCCGGAGTTACGCCGAGCACCTGCTGCATGCAGCGGCTCACATAATCCTGATGATAGTGAAGGGCGAGCGACAGATCCTTGATTGTCGTCTTTTCCTTATAGTGCTCCTGTAAGTACCGGGCCGCCTCCCAGGCTACCCGCTCTTTCGCAGACGGTATTTGGAACGCTTCTTTTTGAAGATGCAGCATCAGCTCCTCAAATAAGATTTGCTTTCTGAGGGGCAAATCAGAGTTTTCCGCGGAGTAATCAATCAGTCTTTCAAACTGCTGGGCCATAAACTGCGGGCGCTGCACCTTGCCTTTTCTCGGCAAAGCCAATCCGTAGCGGGCCGGCTCTTCGAAGCTCCCTTTTTCCTGCTGAAGCTCAGACCAGTTGCTGCCTCCCTTTGCCGTAAATTCATATCGATGTTCATCGAAGTGAAGCCAATAGTAGGAGGTTGCTTCATCACTGCCCTTCGTCCCGTAGTGTTCAAGACCGGGAGAAAGCAAGATGTACTCGCCGCCTTCAACAGAAAACGATGTTTCATTTTCCGTTATATATAACGTTCCCTGTTTGACATATATCAGATCAAACACGGAGAATACACGTCTCACATGGGTTTCTCCTTTTTTAAAAACCCCTTCCCCAGCTGCGATAAATACCGGAAAAGGCGGGACTGTAAACAGGATGCGAGGCATTTGAATCATCCTCCTTTTTAAGTCGGATTTTTACAAGAAGTATCGTTTCTATCCCTTTTTATTATAAGGAAATGGAGGTACACTTTAAAACGTTGATTTTATTTACGAAAGGGGTTAGACACTATGAAACAAGCTGTCTTCAAATCAACTGCTTTGAAAAAACCCGCTGACAAAACGTTCTCATTATTTTCGCTTACTTGGCCGATCTTTATTGAGGTCTCATTATATATGTTTATGGGTAATGCCGATACACTGATGCTCAGCCAATACTCGGATAACAGCGTGGCAGCAGTCGGCGTCAGCAACCAGATTTTAAATTTAATTATCGTGATGTTCAGCTTTATCGCAACAGGAACGACCGTTATCATTTCACAATTTCTAGGCTCACGGCAAAAGAAAGAAGCCATGGAAGTCGCTTATGTGTCAATCGGCGCCAACTTCTTCATCAGCCTGGCCATCAGCGCCGTCGTCTTTTTCGCGGCTGTCCCTCTGCTTCATATGATGGGATTATCAGACGCACTGATGCCTGATGCGAAAGTCTTTTTACAAGTTGTCGGAGGTCTGTCCTTTATTCAGGCTTTAATCATGACATTCAGCGCGATCTTAAAAAGCTACGGCTACACAAAAGATACAATGTTTGTCACTATCGGCATGAACATTTTAAACATTGCCGGAAACTTTGTTGTGATTTTCGGTTTGTTCGGCTTTCCTGTTCTCGGTGTTGCCGGTGTGGCCATGTCCACATCTATCGCCCGCGTCATCGGATTAATCGCGATGATTGTGATTGTCAACAAACGCATCCAGCTGAAGATGTCGCTGAAAAAAGTCTTTCATATGCATAAAGAGCATTTGCGCAAGCTGCTGAAAATCGGCATTCCTTCTGCGGGAGAGCAGCTTTCATACAACCTGTCGCAAATGATAGTCACGTATTTTATCGCCATCATGGGCGCGCAGGCGTTGACAACAAAAGTGTATACGCAAAATATTACGATGTTTATTTTGCTGTTCGGCACTGCGATCAGCCAGGGTACACAAATCTTAATCGGCCGTTATATCGGCGGCAAACAATTTGATGCCGCTTATGAGCGCTGCATGAAGAGCTTATATTGGGCACTCGGAATTGCTGCGGCTACATCTGTTTTGATGACGATCTTTTCAAAAGACCTGATCGGCCTCTTCACACAAAGCCCTGATATTATAGCAACTGCAAGCCTATTGATTGCCATGACCATTATTCTTGAACCAGGCCGCTCGTTTAATGTCATCATCATTAACTCTCTGCGGGCCGCAGGGGATGCGAAATTCCCGGTTTACATGGCAATGATTTCAATGTGGGGCATCGGCCTCCCGCTTGCTTATCTTTTCGGCATCCACCTCGGTTTCGGTCTTGCCGGCATTTGGATTTCTTTTATCGCGGATGAATGGGTCCGGGGAATCTTAATGTACAGAAGATGGCGCTCACGTATCTGGATTCAAAAAGGTATGGCTTAACACCCGGCTCAATCAAGGCCGGGTGTTTTTTTAGATATCAGAGAGAATCTGCTTCACTTCGGTCTCTGTGAGAGCGAAGTGATGTTGAAATACATCGTGCTGCTTCGCCCGGATTTTTTCTAAAACAGCCCGGTGCAAATGAAGAGCGGCTTTCACCGATTTTTGAGAATACTGCGGAAATAGCGGCAAGGCATCCTGACACTCTTCAAGGTAGGCTTCTGCTTCAAAAGCGATATACTCCCACGTCATTGTGAACGCTTTATTTACGGTGCCTTTTTGGAGATCAGCCTCTGTATAGCCGAATTGCTGCATTACCTGACGGGGAATGCGGTTTTTTTGCTGATCTGTGCCAAGATCACTTAAGAAGCGAACCAGCTGTATGGCCAAGCCGAGAGAGACGGCTGCTTGTTTGAGCTGATCTTGTTTTCGGCGTGTCAGTATCGGCAGCAGCATCAATCCGGCAGAACCGCCCGTCCGATATGCGTACATGAGCAGTTCATCAAGGTCATCATACGGCTTGGCGTCTTCTTTTTGTACGGCAATAAACTCCCGAAAAGGTTCGCTTTCCAATGTAAAGGTCCGATACGCATGATCAAAAGCCTTCCATAGATGTTGATTACCGTTATTTGTCCTTTGGTAAACATGATCAGCTTTAGCTTCAAATGCGGGCAATACCTTTTCGTCTGCACTGGCCACCGTGTGGCAAAACGACAATACTGCCGAAGAGGCTTGTCTTTGCTTTAGCGGGAGATATGATAATGCTTTGAAACAGGCTGGCGCGTATTCGCCAACAATCTGTCCGCATTGCTGGTAAGCTTCTTTTATCTCTTTCATTTTTCTCACTCCTATGTATCACTGCTTCTTCAAGTCTAGTATGTTTTTTCCTAATTGTATATGAAGAAAATGCCGATTCTTACTTTGTAAAAGTAACAAGACGTACAGCATCATCGACGAGATATACATTATTATTTTTAATGCCATACAACAGGTAGAATGTAAACATTTCTCAATCATCACTTCAATAATAGAGGAATCACGGAAAAAAGGGCTAATTGTTATGATACATGATAGTATTGGAGTGAGTTCAGTGATAAAATTTTTTGAATATAACTGGCAGGTTAGAGATCAATGGTTTACTTGGTGTCATCAACTAACCACTGAAGAATTACTTAAAAACCGTCTTGGCGGAGTAGAGAATATTTTATATACCCTTTTTCATATTATTGATGTGGAATATAGTTGGATTCGTGCTATCCAAGGAAAAGAAGATATCGCTGTTCAGTTCGCTGATTATCAAACACTCAATAAAGTGAAATCTCTCTCAAATACATTCCGAACTGAAATAATTGATGTTTTACAAACACATTCAGATCAAATAAAAGATGAACTTGTAAGCGTTCCTTGGGAGACAGGTGTTTTATATACGCGAGATGAAATATTACACCATATCATCGCTCACGAAATTCACCATATTGGTCAACTTTCTGTATGGGCTAGGGAATTAAAGTTAAGCCCGGTATCAGCTGGTTTTATCGGCAGAACATTAAAACCTATTCATTCTTATTGAAGGAATGCGGGGGCAATTCGATAGTGCGTTGTACAAAAAAGGATAGATAGAGCATATATTTCCCTGCTCATCTATCCTTCTTATTTAAATCTATACATCTCTGGATTTTAATCACATTTGCATTGAACCTACCTCTCGTCAATATCAATGCGATACGCTTCAAACCATGTATGAATTTGAGCAAGATGGGCGATTAGCTGAGGCCCCTTCATGAGCTGCCCGAACCACGGCACCTTGAAGGAGGAGCCTTCCGTTTCTAAAAGCTGATCTAATTGTTTTCTGTCTAGCAAGGTATGGAGCACGGAGTCCTTTTGGCTTCTGATCGTTTTCAGCCATTCGCTGACGCCTTTTGTATATTCCGGATGATGGGTTTTCGGATACGGGCTTTTTTTGCGATACAGAATGTCATCAGGCAAAATACCTTCAAGCGCTTTGCGTAAAATGCCTTTTTCCCGATTATCATGCATTTTCATTTCCCACGGAATATTCCAAACATATTCCACAAGCCGGTGATCGGCGAACGGCACCCGCACTTCCAGGCTCGCCCCCATGCTCATGCGATCCTTCCGATCCAAAAGGTTCGTCATAAACCAAAGCATATTTAAATAGAACAGCTGTCTTCTTGCTTTATCCACACCCGTTTCACCATCTAATAATGGCGTTTCTGCCAAGGTTTCTTCATATTTGCCATTTACGTATTCTTTCAGATTCAATTTTTTCTGCCATGAGTCAGAAAGCAGCTTGATCCGCTCCTCCGTTGATCTCATCCATGGAAAGCCAGACTCAACATCTGCCGTATGGAACCACGGGTACCCGCCGAAAATCTCATCCGCGCACTCTCCCGATAGGCTGACGACAAAGTCCTTTTTGATTTCCCGGCAAAACCACAGCAGGGATGAGTCGACATCCGCCATTCCCGGCAAGTCTTTGACCAGTACAGCTTCCTCCAAATGATCAACGAGATCTTTTTGGCTGATGACGCATTTGTGGTGCGTCGTGCCGAAAGTCTCTGTCATTTTTTCAATCCATGGTCCGTCATCATTCGGCTGAAATGCGCTTGCTTGAAAATATTTATCGTTCTCTTCGTAATCAATCGAATAAGTATGAAGCGGTGCTTTTCCTTCCTTTTCAAAATGGCCCGCCGCAATCGCTGTAATTGCGCTTGAGTCCAGACCGCCTGATAGGAACGTACAAACAGGCACATCCGACACAAGCTGCCGCGTCACCGCGTCCTGAAATAACGATCTGACATTGGCAACCGTGTCATCAAAACTGTCCGTATGTTTTTCGCTTTCAACATTCCAATAACGCCAAATATTAAGTCCGTCTTTGGAAAATGTCAGCGCGTGAGCCGGGCGGATTTCTTTTATGCCTTTAAATATGCCAGTGCCCGGGGTTCTGGACGGTCCAAGACCGAAAATTTCAGAAAGTCCCGTTCTGTCCACTCGCGCTTTTATATCAGGGTGCGCGAGGATTGCTTTGATTTCCGACCCGAAGAGAAATGAAGAGCCTTCCTTCGTGTAAAAAAACGGCTTTACGCCGAGACGGTCTCTCGCGGCAAACAGCAGATTACGCTTTTCATCCCACACAGCGAAAGCGAATATGCCATTGAGATGGTCGACACAGTCTTCCTGCCATTCGATGTAGCTGTGCAGAAGCACCTCGGTATCTGACGTACGTTCGAATTGATGGCCCCGCGCCCGCAATTCTTTGCGCAAATCTTCCGTGTTATAAAGCTCGCCATTGTAAATAATGGTGTACGTATCCCCTTTATAGGTACACGCCATCGGCTGGCGTCCGCCTTCAATATCAACAACCGCAAGTCTTTTATGTCCGAATAAAACATGGTGCTCCCCCCAAACGTTTGAATCATCAGGCCCTCGTTTGGAAAGAGTGTCTGTCATTCTGTCCATCGTTTGTTTTTCCTGGACGAGCTGCTTTTTAAAATCGACCCAACCCGTAATTCCACACATGTGATATCAGCTCCAATCCCGTTTCTGTCGTAACAATTTCGTTTCTTTCAGCACCTTAGTAAGTTTATGCATCTATAGGCAGATAGTTGATTTGTCCATAAAAGAGTTGTATGGGACAGGCTTGAATTGGAAAGAAAAGAGAGGAATGAAGAAAAAGGAGACAGCATGGATGAAACGGAAACAATTGATATATACAGAGGAACGAAAATGGGAATACGGCACCATCCTCATCGAAGACGGCATCTGTTTAATCGAAAACGGAGAAGGTGATATACTTTTGGCGGACACTCTCCAACACAGCCCAATCTGGGTCCATCATAAAGGAAAGTGGGAGCAAGCCGGCTTCCAGGATCAATTGGTTCTGGCATGCGGTGAAGAAAACATCTCCCTTTCCGGGGGAGAACGCATCCGCTATGAGAAATCAGTCAAGCGGCCGCTCATGGCGCTTTTGGATTCGCTTGACGACGAAACCTTTCTCGCATTTCTGCAGCACTTGCACAGCTTCGGCTTATCGGTATTCGATTGCGTCTTTTCTTATAATAAAGGAGTCTTTTCGAATACTTCGGCGGGGCAGGGTGTGTCCTTTTATCACTTTTCAAATGACACCGCACAATGCGCGATGCAGCATCACTACAGCAACGAAGGGACAGGAGACCGTTTTGAATGGACGGCTTCAAACGGAAAGCGATCCATTATGTATTCAGCAGTCCAACGGGGGCGCAAATAAAAAAGCGGTGCATCGAGCACCGCTTTTTGGTTACTTTTCAACAACAACTTTTGCTTCCTTGCTTTCTTTTTTATCTGTATCCGCAGCCGTGACGTACAGCACCGTTCCGGCTTTTTGTTTTTTGATTTTCACCGAAAACGTTCCTTTTGCGTCAGCTTTGGCAGAAGCAATGACTTTCTTTGATTTGTTTTTCACTCTGATCATCGCTTTGCTGTTTGCCTTCCCTTTTACTGCCGTATCCTTCGTTTTCACCGCGTTTACTTTCGGTGTGCCGGAAGGTTTTCCTTTGACGACGACAACTTTATACGATGTTTTCGCATCGCCTTTTGTTGCTTTCACATACAGTACTTGATCCTGTTTTTGAGGCGCGATATTAACCTTGAACGCATTGTCTTTTCCGGCTTTGGCGCTGCCGAGTTTCTTTTTGCCGTTCATCACCTCGATAAGTGTGCCTTCCTTCGCGTTTCCTCTGACAGCTGTTTGAGTGCTTTCCAGCTTGTTGACCTTAAGCTGTAAATCAGCTGCGCTGACAGCCTTCATGACGTTCAGCCGCCCGTAGCCTGAATGCCAGTCTACACCAGGTGTCTTCGGAATTTCAATCGGATCGCCATAATCGTCATACAACTCTTCTTCTCCGCCATCGACACTTTCAAAGGAAATATCATCTGCCGTCTTTTTCAACATATCCTCAACTTCTGTTCTTTTCAGCTTAGGATTTTGAGCAAACAGCAATCCTGCAGCAGCGGCAGCATACGGCGTCGCCATAGACGTTCCGCTCATGTACGTGACATTTCCGTTCGGCACTAAGCTCGGGATATCAGACCCTGGAGCAGAGATGTCCAGACCTTTTCCATAGTTAGAGAAATCAGCGGTCATATCCATGCGGTTCGTTGCGCCGACTGACATCACATATTTAGAAGATGCAGGATAAGATAAGGCATTTTCTCCATCATTCCCGCTGGCTGCGGCAATCAAGACATTTTTGTCAGCTGCGTACTTCAAAGCAAATTCAAGCACGCGGCTGTAGCCTCCGCCTAAACTTAAATTAATCACCTTTGCTCCTTTGTCAGCAGCATATTTGATGCCGAGAGCAATTTGTTCAGTATCTCCGGAACCTGCGGAATCAAGCACTTTTACAGGGATGATTTTTGCTTTGGCATTCAATCCAGTCATTGAATAGCCGTTATCGCTTTGGGCCGCAATAATGCCTGCGACATGCGTCCCATGCCCCTGATCATCCATTGCATTGTTATTCCGTCCGACAAAATTGTGTCCGAGATCTGTTCTTACTTTTCCTTTTAAATCAGCAAGCGTGCTGTCTACGCCTGTGTCTACTACTGCAATGAGTGTATCGTTAAGCTTGCGTTTGGACAGCAATGTGTTGGCAGGCTCATATTTCACATCCGCATTTTTGACACCGCCGTTTTCACCGTTGTTTTTAAGCGGCCATTGATAAGGGTACTGAATATCGTTTGCCAGGCTTTTGTATTCCTGCACGGGTTCCGCAAACTCTACATTGGACATCTTGGATAGTGTCGCAGCAGCGCTTTTGACCCTTTTGGCGCTTGCCGTATATGCGCCGTTCTGTTTCTCGTCTTTCGGAAGTTCAAATGAATACAGATTGTCAAACAGTTTCTTTGCCTTTTTCACATTGGATATGTCTTTTTTCGATTGCGCGCTTGCAGAAAAGCCCTTCATTTCATTATGTACGGATGAGAGGCTTTTATTGTCCTTCACCTTGAAAATAACCTTTGTTGTCTGAACTTCACTTTTTGCTGCAATATTGTTTTCTGTTAAAATGGCTCCGGCTGTTTTGCCTTGCAGCTGCTTCATATTTAGTCGGTCCGCTTGTTTCTTTATCTCCTCTTTAAGGAAAGACGGGACTGATTGCAAAGCTTTATCATATAGCCGGTTGATCGCTTTTTGATCTTTTTCAGTTACCTTATACGAAGATGATGCTCCGTTTTCTGACACATCGTCAAATAACGGCTTTAATGTCACAAGATCCTGATAGATTTCATTTCTTGCTGTTTTATTGAGTGCGAGTTTTGCAACGATAAACGGTGCTGCTTTGTAATAAAGGCTTGTCAGTTCTTTGCCTTCTGCTGTTTGGCTCAGCTGCTCATCACGAATCGCTCTCAGCTTATCCAGTATGCCTTTTCCTGATTTCTTCTGATCGACACTCATTTCAACCGGACAAGCTTCTTCCTCTTCTAAATCTGACGGCTGTTTTTTGGTGCCTTTATACCCAATCGTATACTTGGCTTCTGCAGCTGCTTCTGCCGTTCCTTCGTCCTCTGGCTCTTCTTCTCCGAGGTATTCAACTTTTACATAGTAAGGGCCGCTCCACGCGTATGGAAAGATGACTTCGCTTTTTCCATCCTCCGCTGTGAAAGAACGGTACATCTCAAACGTCTCATCTTTAAGCGCTTTTTCCTTACTTGGATATACAGATACATTCAGTACTGAATCACTCTTTACGGTCAGTGCCATATGTGAGTTTTTCTGAATATCCGTTGCTCCCGGGGTCACTTTGTACCATTTCACCTGTTCCGGCTCCTTCATGGCGCCTGTCTGCTCTTTGCCGTTTTCCAGAGCAGCCGCCTGATCGATCGCGCCGGCCGCTGCAGCTTTGGTTCCCGGAGAAAAAAGGCTGAAAATCAGTGCAAAAATAAGCACTGCCGCCACAACCGAGCTGAATTTTCTGCGTTTCATGTTATCCCTCCTGCAAAATAATGAATCTCCTTGAAGGTATCATAATTTCATAGGACGAGATACCGCTTACAGGGAATTTTAAGGTTATTTTAAATGATTTGGAATATGAGGGGATAAATATAAAAAAACCCAACTCTATCAAAGAGCCGGGTTCATAGGTTTTTCTATTAAAACAATTGAAAACCAATTGGCAAATGCAGACCGAGCAGCACTGTCAGCAAAAGGACAATGACGAAGCCGACCCACAGGCCTCCTGTTGATTTTTCTTTTTTCTTGCGGATGAGGAGCATTTCCATCAGGCCGATGGTGATAATGCCCAGAATCATTTTGCCGGCGTATTCTCCGTTCCAGTTGGCGAAACGGACAAACAGCTCAGCTCCTGTCAAAATAATAAGGATATAGAATAACCGCAGAATCATATGAGTGATTTTTGCGCCCTTTGCACTTCCTGACGAATACAGCGAGTAGCTGACGAAAAGCAGAATCAGCGCTACCACCCATGTCGTAATATGTAGGTGTGTCATACATGTTCCCCCTATCAGATAAATTACCCCACTTATAGTACCATGAACTTGTCCTCTGCCACAAAGATGATTATCAGAAAAAACGGGCGGGTCCGGGTCCGCCCTCGAGTTTTATTCAGCCAATTTGGTTTGACAGCGTTCCGATCGGGTCAATTGTAATATCAATTTTGTCACCTGACCGCAAGAATTTTGGAGGCGTAAACCCCTTGCCGACACCAGACGGCGTACCGGTGGCAATAATGTCGCCCGCTTCAAGCGTCATCCCCTTTGAGAGGGTTTCAATTAATTCCGGAATGGAAAAGATCATATCGCTTGCCGAACCGGATTGGCGCAGCTCGCCGTTGACTCTTGTTTCAACCTTGAGGCGCTCTGGCTCCTGAATCGATGATTTATGTACAAGCACGGGCCCCATCGGACATGTCGTATCCAAGCTTTTTCCGATAAAAAACTGCTTATGCCTTTTTTGCAGATCACGCGCAGTGATATCATTCACAATCGTATATCCGAAAACATGGTCATATGCATCTTCTTTTGAAATGCGAGTCCCGCTTTTTCCGATCACGACAGCAAGTTCTCCCTCATAATCAAGCTGAGAGGTAACCTCTTCATGGCTCTTTACGATATCACCATGCCCCGTAACCGTTACCGGCGATTTTGTAAATACCATCGGATGCTCCGGAATATCAGCCTCGCTCCCCATTTCAATCGCGTGATCCCGGTAGTTTTTGCCGATGCAGATGATATTTTTTGATGGCTTCGGAATGGGTGCATGGAGCTTCACCTCAGATAATGAATACATAAATGATCCCAGCTCATCATTCGGTTTCTTTGCCCACTCGGCCAGCTGCCTTGCATGCGCAACGAATTTATCCCCTTCTGCGATACATTCAATCAGCGATCCCGGAATCGTCTCAAGTTCAAACAGTTTTTTTTCAGCCTTCTGCAAATCCATAATTTTCTCATCGTCAATGATCAGGCCGACAAACATTCGGTTGTAAAGTTCCCCTGTCGCAAATTTCATGTTATTCCTCCATCATCTTTTAAATCAGAATGCTCCTTCATGTATTCTCTGTCGAATGCTGAAATCCCTTTTTCTCAATTCCGTTTTCATTTCGTTTCAGGACGGGCTTGCTCTACATATCATACAAATGTCGTTTTGAGAAGGAGGAAAGAATATGGAGCGCGTGCATTTATTTTTTCATCGGGAGCAGCTGAAAAGGAAAGGTACTGCCAAGGGGCTTTTCGTAACAGATCGATCTGTTTCTCCCATTCTTCTCACACAGCGTGACAGAGCGGAAAAGGCATCCTATGAAATCAGCTGGGAAAAGTCTCTGCTTGGTGAAAGGACACTTTTTTTGAATGCAGAACAGGATGATCCGTCCCTGATGCGGCGCAGACTCGCCTATTGTTTTTTTGACCAGATCGGCGTACCTGCTCCCGTTGCCTCGTACAGCTTTCTGACCATCAATGGCCAGCCTGAAGGCATTTATTTGAACATCAAGAACCATCAACCAGCCGGTAAAAGGAGTTACGGAGTGAAGACGGCCGATCCAAGGGTTCCATTGTCCCTTTTTAACAATGATTCCTCGGCATTCTTACATGAATTTTTCATACTGATCCGCACAGCCGGAGATGACGAATTGGCTGAAAGGATTAAATTGTATCTGGATGTCAAGCTGTTTTTTTTGTGGCTGATCGGCAACGCCTGCACCAATCAAGGCTTTTACTGCACATTTTGTTTAAACGAATCCGGTCGGCTTTACGTTTCCCCGATGGAGACAAGATCGCTTGCCGTACAAGAATGGTATGAAGAAGACCCGCTTCTGACAAAAGGAAAGACGCTTTCGTCAAGGCTTCTATCCATTCCCGCCTTCAGGTCGCAATATCACACCTTAATGAAAAACGTGCTGAAGCGGTCGTTTACTATTGAACGATTATCTCCTCTCATCAACGAATGGCACCTTGACATTTGTCAAAGTGCTGCTGATGATCCTTTTATCAAAAAAAGCCCCTTTCAGATCGAAAAGGAGCAGACCAACATACTTAGAGAAATTGAGGAACGGCAGGACTTTTTGCAAGCACACTTAGCAAGACTTTAGTCCTTTCTCCATTAAAAAAGACCGCAGCAAAAATTGTCGCTTTTTTAGTCAAATTGACGAAAGGCAACCTTTTGAGCCAAAATAGGTTATACTAACGATATCCTGTATTTATATCAAAATAAAATCTAGAATTGGAGATAGCGTAATGAACAGTAAAATTGAAGAAATGAGGATCACACTAATTGAAACCGCACAAAAATACGGCATGAATTCAAAAGAAACAATTCAATGCAGCCAAGAGCTGGATATCCTGCTGAATACCCGGATTAAAGAAGAAATGATTTTTGGGAGATATCTTGAAAACTCCCGTATGTAAATCATTTTCTATAACAATTAGAATACACCACATGTAACTCCGATTTTTGCTCAGCACTTCTGAGATATACCTCAGGGCGAGAATGTGCCCGCCCAAAAATCGAATACCGCAGCACGACATACTCCAAAAAGCATTCTACACGCAAAAACACCAAAGAAATAAACAAAAATCACCATAGGCGGATAGCGGCATCCTTCGCCGCATTTCCGCTCAATTTATACCCAACATCCTCTTTTGCCATGTTTAAACATAACGGCCCAAAAAATAAAACGCTTTCATCAAAAGCCGATATATCCCCTTTAAATTTCTCTCACACATATGTGCGTTTGTCATAAGCTATCGTGAATAGCCCAATTGAAATCAGAATTGTCATTTCACTTTACCTGTCTTTTTTCAATTTTTCAACAAAGGATGTGCTCGTATGCCGGCCATTGTCGGAGCGTTTAAAATTAATGCGATTGGTACGAGCGGAGTCGTTCACATCGGGGACTGCATTACGATTTCTCCTCAGGCTCAGGTCAGAACGTTTGCCGGTGCTGGCAGCTTTAATACCGGCGACAGCCTCAAGGTGATGAATTATCAAAACGCGACGAATGTGTATGACAATGATGCGGTTGATCAGCCGATCGTGGCCAATGCGTAAAAGGAGTGAGGCTCATGAACTTCTATATTAATCAAACCATTCAAATCAACTATCTCCGGCTGGAATCAATCAGCAACTCCTCCATTCTGCAAATCGGGAGCGCCGGATCAATCAAGTCTCTGTCAAATTTGTATAATACAGGGAGTTATGTAGAACCGGCACCAGAAGTTTCTGGCTCAGGGCAACCGCTCCAGCTGCAGGAGCCCGACACAGGTTCATTGGTCCCGCTCCAGCCTCCTGGCCGTTAATCATATGAAAGAGGTGAAAGAACATGTATGATCAATCTGTTTCCTCTTACCTGCAAAACTTGAATTCCTTCGTTCAGCAGCAGGCGATTCACATTCAGCAGCTCGAACGTCAGCTGAAAGAGATTCAAACTGAAATGAATACGATGAAACAGCGGCCGGCCACTACCATTGAGCGTGTGGAGTATAAATTTGATCAGCTGAAAATTGAAAGGCTCGACGGGACTTTGAATATCGGCTTAAATCCGACTGACCCGAACAGCGTCCAAAACTTTGAAGTCAGCCAGTCGACACCGCAAATCGGGATGATGCAGCAGGAAGAGAGCGCTCAGCTCATGCAGCAGATCCGCCAGAATGTCGACATGTACTTAACCGAAGAAATCCCAGATATTTTGGAACAGCTTGAAAACCAATATGACAGCAGACTTGACGATACAAACAGACATCATGTTATTGAAGACATCAGAAAACAAATGGACAGCCGGATTCACTATTATATGTCCCATATCAAAAAAGAAGAAAATACACCGCCTGCACAATATGCAGAACATATCGCTGAGCATGTGAAGCGTGATGTCATCCGCGCTGTAGAACACTTTCTGGAGCATATTCCATCAGAAATGAAAGGAGATGAGCAAGCATGATCTTTACAGTCATCAACCGCAGCTTGGAAGTCGGGGACATCCGGATGAACGGTGTGTCCAGTTCCTCCGTTTTCCACATCGGAGACACTGAATCCATCTACCTGTCTTCTATTTTTGATACACCGCCTGAATCTCTTATTATCGGGCCGTTTGCTCCGATTACGCCAGAATAATGCTTAAACGCATATCACGCATCAGACTAGTTAAGTGTAATTCCCTCGGGATCGCAAGTGTGTTTCAAGTTGGCGACACAAATGAAATCGATATGAGTGTAAAAGTATTTGCTGTTCAGCGTTCTCTGTCCACGTTTTACAATAATGAAGGCTCATTTAACAAAAAGGAGTACCAAATCTTTCAGCAGCAGGCAGTGAAGCCGATTCGCGAAACAGGTGTACAAAGCGCATTTTGCCACGAGGTGCCGGCTATTTATGTTCGCAGCATCAAAATTCAAGGGGTGTCCGCCTCTTCTGTTTTACATGCTGGTTCAGCTTCGCTTATCCGCGGTGATGCGAGAATCAAACATATCAGACAGATTCAGTCTCCGCGCTCACAATCGCCCGCCAAGAACATATAATAAACAGAGACTTCGATAAAGGGTGTCGTTTATGCCAGCAATTGTCGGGCCTATAGCTATCAATTCCATATCGGGCGGAGTCGTAAACTTTGGTGATTCCTTTTACCTTTCTCCGAAAAGCTCTTCAAAATCTGCGCTCGGTTCGGGAGCAGGAAACACGGGAGATTTCCTTCTATTAAATAATGCAGTCAACGCGACAAATTATATAGACCCCGATGTCAACGATCAGGATATGGTTGGAAACGGATAAAAGCAGCCGCTCTGCAAAGAGAGGGCTGCTTTTAGTCATTTTTTCTTTTTTCGTTCATTTGATTTCTTAGTTTTGATCAGCTTCTCAGGCGGCTGTTTTCTGATCCATTTGACAAACCGGGCAAGCTCTGGATCGCTTCTGAGTTCAGCCATTCCGTTTAAACGTACAGCGAGCTCTTGATTGGTATATAAGGCATGAATCTGTTTATGACAAGGAATACAGAGCATCGCTGTCGGCAAAAACGTTCCGCCTTCCTCTTTCGGTGTGAGATGATGCTCTGTCAGCTGGACATTGCTCCGGCCGCACAGCTCACATATTCCGGCAGTCTGCTTTGCCATATCCGCTCCTCCCTTACATCAACTCAAGTGATACCCGCGTACCGCGGCCGCTCGGTTCAGCCGGATGGACAATCAGCTTTTTCGGAAGCCGTGCACGCAGTTCCTGCACATGGCTGATGACACCGACAGCCAGATTGTCTGACTGAAGTTTTTCCAAGGCCGTTACAACCGTATCAAGCAGATCTTGATCCAGTGTGCCGAAGCCTTCGTCTAAGAAAAAGAACTGAAGCGGGTATTCCCCGCGAAGCTGGATCTGCGCAGACAGCGCAAGAGCAAGTGAAAGCGAGGTGAGGAAGGTCTCTCCTCCAGACAAACTGGAAACCGGGCGTCTTACGCCTCCATTCGCGTCATCCCGCATCACGAAGCCGCCTTCTGAATCTACTTCGATGGCATAGCGCTGTCTTGTCAGCATACTGAGTCTTGCTGAGGCGTCCCTCGCAACGCTTTCAAGCTGCTCCTCAGCTAAAAATTCGACGAAGGTATTGCCTTTAAACACAGCTTGCAGCTTATCCAGCCTGTCGATATGCGTCTGCCATTTTTTCAGTTCAGCTTCAATTTCATTAAACCGTTTATGATGGTCGCGAATGACAGCCAGTGCTTTTGCGGCCGCGCCTTTTTCCTCTATAGCAGCGCCAAATGCGTCCTCAGCTTCTTGTAATGCTGCAACGGTTTCGTTCCATTCGCTCTCTGATAATGCTCTGCCGGCAAGTATCTCTGCTACTCGTTTTAAGTTTGCAGCATTTTGCTTCAGTTTATCCATAAACTGGTCTATGCCGGTTTTCATCTTTTCAAGTTCATCGGCTGGGATGAGACTTTGTTCAACCTCCTCAGTCCGGGTAATGGAGGTGTTTTTTGTATGCTCAAGCCAAGCAGCTTTTGCTTTTTCCAATCTGCCCTTCGCCTCTTGAAGAGTGAGCTCGCTTGCCGAAGCGCGGCTTTTCGCCTGGTTGAGCTTCATTTGGGCGCTTTGCAGTTCTTCATATAAAGATTGTTCTTTTTCCTTTAACAGCTTTAGATCCTGCTGGATAGAGCGGAGTTTGATTTGAATCGAATCTCCTTTTGCATAATCTCCGAGTTCGTGCTCATAATCAGCTATCACGCTCTTGATGCGTTCAGCCGCATAATGAAGCTCCAGCTTTTCCCGCTCAAGCCGGTGTCCCAATTCCCGCAGTTTTTCCTTTTGTGCTTCATGCTCAGCAAGAAACGCGATACTCTTCTCAATTCGTTTTTCACATTCTTCTGCAGCCCGGTCCTTTTCTTCAATGGATTTCTGCCATTTTTCTGCTTCGTCCACAGATTGATTCTGAAATGCTTCTTTAAACATGTTCAGACTGCTGTCCATTGAGGATTGAAGCTCGCTGATGATGCTTTCAATACGGTCAGCTTCTCTTTTTTCAAAACCGATTTTTTCATTAAGCTGCTCGGCCTTTTTTAAAGATTCCTGATAGGCGCCGATCATTTGTGCCATTCGTGTCTTAACAGAAAGAATGTCCTGCTTGATTCGTTTCCATTCAAATTTGGCAGTTTCAAATGCTTCATACACCGGATGATGTTCAAAGGAAGCTGCCGCTTCAAGGTTCTGTGCTTGAATTGTCTGCAAAAACGGACACTGTTCAATAAAGCGCGCGGACTGTTCTTCAAGCGTAATTTTGGCTGAAAGAATCTCCTGGCTGAGAACTGCAGCTTCCGTCAATAACACATCTGTCCGTTTGATGTCCTCTTCAAGATGGCTGTCGGCTTCATACGTTTCATGTACTGAGGCAGATGGATCATGATCGGTTGAACCGCATACCGGGCAAGGCTTTCCGGCAGTCAGCTTTTGGGCTAACTCTTTTGTCAGCAGTGCCACCCTTGCTTTTTCACGCTGTAAGTGAAGCGTGTGTTGACTCTTTCTAGCCTCTTCCGTCATACGTGTTAATGAGCGTTCCGTTTCGCACACCAAATGATACACAGTTTGAACTGCCTCATATGCCTGAATGATGTTGTTTTCTTCCGCTTCCGTCTTTTGAACGAGTGTATTCTTCTCTTCATTCATCTTCTGCAGCACGAGGTTCAATTCTTCACTTCGTTTTTTCTCTTTTTTGATTTGCTCCTCGGTTTGTCTGATGCGCAATACCATTTCTGCGGCCTGATGGCAGCTTTTTCGCTCATTGGATGTTACCTGCAGGGATTTGAGCTGCTGTTTCAATTCTGTCTGTCTGTTTTGTCCCCGCGTCAGGCGGTCTGTTACCGTCTCCAATTCATTCATGACAGATTGAAGAGCCTCTTCTTTCTGCTGGAGTTCAGTCTTTTTGCGCTCTTTCTCTTGCTTGGCCTCACTCAGTTTGATTTCGATTTCCTGCAAGCGTGAAAGCTGTTCCTGCTCAGTTAAAAGCTCAGGCTCTTTCTCGCTTTTATGCTGGCGCCACGCTTCATACTCTTCATGTTTTTGCTGAAAGAAAGCTGTCCGGTCTGCTAAATCCTTTTGGGCTAGCGTTTGTTCCTTTTCAGCTTGTTCCTCATGCTGGATCGCTTCTGCGTACCGGTCCGCATAGGGCTTAAGAGCTGCTGCTGTTTCTGCTTCCAGCAGGCGTTTTTGCATGCTGTCTATATGCGGCTGTTCTTCTGCGAGACGTTTTTCCTCTTCTTCATAAGCGGATTTTTCCTTTTGGACATTCCATATCTCCTGATGCTCTGTAAACCGCTCCTTCGCCTGATCACGGTTCTTCCTCATCGCTTCCAGCCGGGCTTCAGCTTGTTCGAGAGCCTTTTCAGCCTGCTCAACTGCCTCTGAGCTCGCCTCACCGAGACCGGACTGTTCAGCAAGCATTTCATTTTTTCTCGCATTGGCTTCCTGCGCCTGCCGTCTCAGCTTTTTCACAAGCCTGTCTCCATATTGCTCCAAATTAAATAAACGCTGAAGCATATGCCTGCGCTCTGCCCCTTTTAAAGACAGAAATTCAGCAAATTTCCCTTGGGGCAGCACCACCGCTCTCGTAAAATCGTCGATCGTCAGCCCTAAGAGCTCCTCAACTCTTTTATTCACTTCGCTGGCTTTATCAGCCAGCACCGTATGCTCGTCCTTGATTTCGATGAAGCGGCAAAGTGCCGTTTTTACCTTCATTTCATCCGTTCTCTTAAACACACGCTCGACTTTGTATGAGATTTGGTGATTCGTCTGAAGCGCAAAGGTAAAGGAAACAGACAGCGTATCTTCCGCCTGGTTTAAGATACCGTGCGTATTATTCGCCGCCCGTTCCACCTTTCCGTATAAAGCAAGCGTCATTGCGTCGAGAATAGAGGATTTACCGCTTCCTGTCGGGCCGAAAATGCCGAAAACACCAGCACCGGAAAGGCCTTCAAAATCTATCGTCTGCTCCTCTCTAAAGCTGTGGAGCCCCTTAATGCTTAAGGCGATCGGCTTCATTTCGCATCCTCCTCTTCAACGCCTGATGCAAGCTCTAAAAACAGCTTCACCATTTCTTCATCCGGCACCGCACCGCCAGTTTGTTTTTCATAAAATTTCTTAAAGCGGTCCTCGATTGAGACATGTTTAACCTCGATCCGTTCCCGGTCTTTGTTCCGTTCTTCAAAAACCGGCCTGATATGGATAAAGCCCGGGTGCGCCTTCCGCAGCCTGTGAATCTCTTCAAGTGACAGCTGGTCCGCGACACGGATTTCCAGGTCAATCCAAGCATTCTGATCTCTGTCTTCATCCAGCCAGCTGTACACCTCACTCAATCCATTTGCCGCTTTCCACTTCACAAGTGGCTTGCCGCTTGATAATAACACCTCTTGCCAAGTGGCCTCTTCCCCAGGCTTTGCGTCCACAATCGTCACTGATTTAGCGTAGCCCGCTTCAGAAAAGCTGTAGGCGAGCGGAGATCCTGAATAACGCGCAAGCGTCCGCGCCCGCTTGATCGTTTGCGGGCGATGCAAATGGCCGAGCGCAACGTAAGCGGCATCTGCCGGCAGGCTTTCAGCAGCCACCGTGTATGCACCGCCGACTTCAATCGGCCGCTCTGAATCGGTTTGGTTTCCGCCTGCCACATAAATATGGCTGGCGGCAATCTTCACTGCATCGTTCCGGAACCGGCTTGTCATATGCTCAAACGCCTGCCTGATTTTCACATCATAGTGATCACGGAGCAGCTTTTCATCAAACGTATCGGATAGCACTTCATTTAACCGCGCTTCAGATGGGTACGCCAGCGCTCCAACCGCCAAAAGCTCTCCTGCTGAAGGCACTTCAATATGAATCGGCTCTGTTGTCGGATAACCGATTAAATGAATGCCGTTTTCATGTGTCAGCGGTGAAGCGGCGGACAAACGGTCAGGATTATCGTGGTTTCCGGCAATGACTACGATCGGGCGCTTTCCTCTGTCGCTAAGCGCAGACAGGCTTTCATAAAACAGCTGCTCGGCTAAAGCTGGCGGGTTTACGGTGTCAAATGCATCCCCCGCCATTACAATGGCATCGATCTGCTCATCCTTTACAATCGTATTTATTTCATCCAGCACATCGGCCTGTTCACTCAGCCTGCTTCTTCCTTCAAGCGTTTTTCCAAGATGCCAGTCAGCCGTATGTAAAATCCGCAAATGCTTTCACCTCTCTTTTATATAGAAAACGAGACCCGCTCCGCCTGAAATTCCGGAGCTTTTGGATCTCGCTATAATGTCAGAATGTGCCCTCCGTCAAAGAAATAAAGCGCACATCCCTTTACCTTTGTTTTTGCAATTTGCTCCACTGCCTTCGTGTACAGCTGAATTTGCGTTTCATATCGTTTCTTCAAGATCGGGGCCGCTCCTTCAAATCCATGCTGGAATTTGCCCTCAATCCGGTCCGACTTATAATCCAATAGATATAATCCGTCCTCAGTTTCATAGAGACAGTCAATGATACCCTGCACTAAAAGCGGCTCATCTGCCTCCTGTGCATCAGGATAGATCTCCTTGGCCGGAAGCGCTAAGCTGAATGGTATTTCCCGGTCCTTCCACTTAGCACCGATCAGCTGTCCGCCGATTTCCGTATGGAAAAATTGCACGATTTCTTCTATATCAATAGCGTCTTTTTGTTCTTCAGTGAGAAGCTCTTTTTCATAAAGCCTGTGAACCGTCTGCTCAGCTTCTTCTATCGACGGCACATGTGACAGCGGGATATGCTGCATAACCGTATGCATGGCAGTCCCTTTCTCTGCCGCTGTCAGGCCTTTTTTCATCATAAAAGCGGGACGTCTGTACAGAATGCTTCCATCAGCCGGTTTTACAGGGGCCCTGCCGCTGTATTCATCCTCGTACTCTCTTTTTCTTTTGATCTCAGAAACCGATTGCTTTGTCCGAATTTGCGTCACCTCGTGATGCGGGTATGTCCAGCTCAGCTGCTCGCGGGCTTTTTCATCAAACGCAAACGAGCCGGGAACTGGTTCACCTCGGCGGATTGCTTCTAGGCGCTCGCTTTTTTCTTCCATTCTTTCTTCCAGATCATCATCAAGCAAATCATAGGAATGGATCATTTGAACGGCAAAACGAGCCGGGTGATCTGAGATGTCAGCGTGTGCTGGCACACCAGCCAAATCCCCCAAGTCTCTGTGCCTGGCAAGAGCCGGGCCGATGAAATCTAGATACGTTTTCGCCTGATAGCGGTCAAATTCCGGCAGAAGCCAATCAGTTTGGGACGCGGATGCCTGCCATTTTGCAAGCTGTTTCTGATGATCCTTACATGAGCCAATCAGAAACAGCTTTTCCTTCGCTCTCGTTAATGCAACATAGAGCACACGCAATTCCTCTGACAGCAGCTCCCTGCGCATTTTTTTCTTCATCGCAATGAGCGGAAGTGTCGGATAGCTGATGCGTAATTGCGGATGAATATACTTCGTGCCAAATCCGAGCTCCTTATCCAGCAGGTACGATTTATTTAAATCCATCATGTTGAAATTCCGGCCGAGACCTGCTGCAAACACGACTGGAAATTCGAGCCCTTTGCTGCTGTGGATCGTCATTAAGCGGACAACATCCTCCTGCTCGCTGAGCGCTCTCGCCGTACCAAGATCATCGCCCCGCTCCTGCATGCGTTCGATAAACCGCAGGAAACGGAACAAGCCGCGAAATGCCGTTGATTCATATTGACGCGCCCTGTCATAAAGAACACGCAAATTGGCCTGGCGCTGTTTTCCGCCCGGCATGCCGCCGACATAATCCATATATTTGGTGTCGCGGTACACTTCCCAAATCAGCTCAGATACTGAGTGGTTTTTCGAAAACGCGCGCCATTTTTGCAGATGTCCGTAAAACGTATTTAGCTTTTGATAAAGCTCATCGTTCCGGTCACCAGCAGCCAGGTAGTCTTTCATCGCCTCATAGTACGGCGCTTTTTTATTTTCAAGCCGGATCAAAGACAGCTCGTTTTCATCTGCTCCGACAATCGGTGAGCGCAGCACAGAGGCAAGCGGTATATCCTGATACGGATTATCAATCACCTTCAGCACAGAAAGCGCGACGGCGACTTCGACCGCTTCAAAATAGCCTGACGTTAAATTGGCGTAAACCGGTATGCCCTGTGCTCTCAGCTCCTCCATGATTTGCGGAGCCCACGGCATCGAACGGAGCAAAATCACGATATCTCGGTACTGAATATTGCGATGTGTTTTCTTTTTTCCGTCATACACCTTAAATGGCGATGAAATCAGCTTGCGAATTTCCTTAGCGATGGCTTTTGCCTCAAACTGCACCGTTTCAAGCTCTTCTGCTTCCTCGCTTGCATCCGTATCTTCTGCGTTGTCGATCAGCAGCAGCTCTGTTTCCGTCTCGTCATTGTCCGGATACGCTGCACCAAGTTTCAGCTCAGCCTGCTCGTCATAATCGACCTCACCGATTTTGCCGCCCATCAGCTGTTTAAATAAAAAGTTTGTGCTGTCTAAAATATCAGCCCGGCTTCGGAAATTTTTATTTAAATCGATTTTCCGCCCCGTGCCTTCTCCGCTCTCTGTAAACCGTTTGTATTTAGAGAGGAAAAGAAGCGGCTCCGCAAGCCTGAATCGATAAATCGACTGTTTGACATCTCCTACCATAAACAGGTTACCAGTCTCCTCCGGACCGCTTGTGACGAGCTGCAGAATCGATTCCTGCACGAGGTTGGTATCCTGATATTCGTCAACGAGCACCTCATGAAACTGTTCCTGATAAAACCTCGCAGCCTCGCTCGGCTCACGTTCACCTTTGTCATTCTCAGCTGTCAAAATCGCTAAACAGTAATGCTCCAAATCAGAAAAATCGATGATTGATTTTTCCTGTTTCGCAGCTTCGAATCGTTTTCCATAGCTGATGACAAGCTGTACGAGCGTTTCAATGACAGGCTTCATCTCGGCTAGGCTTTTCAAGTGCTGTTCAGGACTTCGCGTGAAGTAGTCGTTTTTGAGCTTTTCAAGCAGTTTTTTTGCACCGTTTCTCAAATCTGTCGCCTCATCAAGGAGCGCTGGATCGAACTCATCCCCTTTTACTGCTTTGGCACGCTTAAAAGAGACGGCGGGCACCCGCTTATATAGTTCACTGAAATCGTCCTGATGCTGAATCAGTTCATCAATCTGCGCAAGATCATCAAGAAAATTGTCAGCACGCGGCGCCGGGCCGCCCGGCGCTTTCGTCAGCTCAAGCGCGCGCAAGAGCTTTTCCTTCGCCCCGTTAAGCACCATTGCAATATCTTCTTTGACATATTGATAAAACGGCAGCTCCTCGATGGCGCTCTTTTCTGATACATCATACAAATGAACAAAGCTTTCCAGCCACGCCTCGGGGTTGGGATGGGATCGGGAATACTCGTACACCTGTTTAACGAGAAATTGCAGATCCAGATCGTGCCGGTCTGTCGTATAGCGGTCAACAAGCTCAAAAAATGCCTTTTCACCCTTTGCATATTCGTCTTCAAACAGCTCGTCAAGCACTTCATCACCGAGCAGCTCGCCTTCCGTCTGATCAGCTATCCTAAAGCCCGGATCAAGATCGATCAAGTAGTAATATTTCTTCAGCACTTGCAGGCAAAAGGAATGAAGCGTCGAAATGCTGGCCCGGTTTAAAAGAGACAGCTGGCGTCTGATATGCAGCGAGCCGGGGCGCTGTACAAGCTCTTTTTCCAAGGCTTCTGCGATTCGGTGCTTCATCTCTGCCGCTGAGGCGTTTGTAAATGTCACAACGAGAAGACGGTCTACATCTATTGGGTTTTCCTCCGCGGTGATTTTCCGAATCATTCGTTCAACGAGCACAGCGGTTTTACCAGAGCCCGCAGCCGCTGCCACAAGAATATCCTGGCCGGTTGAAACAATGGCATTCCATTGGTCATCTGTCCATGTGCTGTCTGCCGGTTTAGGAATGTTCATTGCCATCCGCCTCCTTTTTTATCCACTCAAGTATTGTCTTGTCCTTTTCAGCCTTTAATGGGCGATACTCGTTTTCTTCCAGTGATTCATCAAATTGGCATACTGATTTGAACGCACAGTATGTGCACGGCGTCTTGTTCTTCATTTTGTACGGCTCAATGGATACGCGCCCGTCGGTGATTTGTTCGCCAGCTTCCTGGAAGGTGCGGCGCACATGCTTTGTCAAAAGATCAAATTCCTTTTCACCGACTGCTGCCGAGTCTGATCTAAGAGATCCGTCTTTTTTCAAGCCGGCGTTTATGATATTTGACCGTCCCTCTTGAAGGGTTGTATCCATGAGGCGAACCACTTCCTGATCACCGAGGAGCAAGCCCTTCATTTTAAATTTCTTAAAGATCTCCTGTTCAATCTCGTCAAGCCCAAGCGGGAGATTAGATTGAATCATCGGGTCATGAATATGGAAATACAGCACTCCGGCAGGCGTCGCCCTCATCCCGAGCCAGTCAGCTGAATGTGTAATCGATAAATCAAGGTACGTCAGCATTTGCAGTGCCAATCCGTAATATACTTCCGCTAAGTCAAGGCCTTTGTCGCTTGATTTATAATCGACAATCCTGAGGAGCAGGCCTTTTGAGCTTTCAGCCTTATCAACACGGTCAATTCGCCCGACGAGTTCCATCGTACAGCCGTTTTTCAGTTGAAAGGTCAGCGGCGGAAGCGGCCCTTTTCCTCCAAAGCCCAGTTCAAGCCCGATCGGTACGAATCCGCTCGCTTTCGCATGCTCGCTTAAAATGCCGGACACACGTGTCACAATTTTTTGCAGTTTTTCCTTCACATAATAATGCCGGTTTGAGCTGAGCAGAATTTCCTTTTGCAGTTTCGGTGCCAGCCGTTCTACCGCATCATAGGAAAACAGCTCGCACTGCTCCTTCGTTAAATCGCGCCAATCCAGCTTTTGCTCACGCAGCCTGTCAGAAATCAGCTTTAAGCTGGAATGAAACAGCTGGCCGATATCCGGTGCTTCAAGCTTGAAGAATTGCCGTTCCTTCAAATGCAGCCCGTGTGACGCAAAATGGGAAAACGGGCATGCGTTAAAGGTTTCCATTCTCGATACACTGCCCTGAATGCGTTCACCATAGAGCTGTCTCGACACGCTGCGTTCAAGCTGCTTCACTTCATTCCGGAAAAACAGGCTTGAGAACAGCTTTTTCGACTGCAGCCTGTCCGGCTCACTCATCAGCACATTGTACGTGCTCCACCAGACGTCGCTGATGTCGTATTCCCGTGTCCATAACCTGAGCTGGCTCGCGGTAAAGGACTGTGCCACGCTTTTATTCACGACATACATCAGCTGTTCCTCATCGCTGACCTGTTCAGGTTCATTTGTTAACAGGCGCTCCTTATGATGCGGAAACAGTTCTTCCAGCCGCTTAACGATCATCGACGGCAAAAGCGTTTTTCCTTCCGCATCAGCAATCGGATACGATACGTAAAGCCGGTCAGACGGACTTGAAAATGCCATGTAGATGAGGAAATGCTCATCAAGCAAACGCTCCCGTCCGCCTGAGGATAGCTCAACCCCAATCGTTTTCAGCCATTCCCGGTCATCATCCGACAGGACTCCGTTTTCATCAGGGCGTGCCGGCAGAACGCCGTCGTTTGCCCCGAGCACAAAGGTGCAGGAGATGCCATACATTCTGGACAAATCCATATTGCCGACAAACACCTGGTCAAGCGCAGGCGGAATTAGAGAAAATGTAAGCGACTCCGCGCCGGCTTCTATCATTTGCTGAAACAAATCAAGAGAAATCTCATCATCTCCCATCATTTCAACAAACTCCTCAAGCAGCTGAATGACTGCGTCCCACGCCTGCTGATGCTGCTGCGCTTCAATGATTCTGCCGTCATCCTCAGCACGCTGCCTTTCCTGATCCAGCTTCAGCGGCACATCCGTCTCTTCTAAATAACGATAGAGCGCCTCCGCCTTCTCTTGAACCGTCTTCGCTTTTTTCATGCGTATTTGAAGCTGAAAAAGCGGCGGAACAATCCAATCGCGGGTGTCATTCAACATGTTTTCCATTTCTATTTCCTGATCAGTCTGCGCAAAATCATCATCCAATGACACAAAACGCCTGTATTGGAAACGATCGCCCTTTGTCCAGCGGTCGCCTTTAATACCATAGGCGATACAGTAATTTTCGAGCTGATCGACCTGTTCTCTCACTTTGGCCTTCGGTTCATTGAGCGGGAATAGCAGTTCGGTTTTCACGCAGCGAAACACCGCTTCATAACGCCAATTCCCTTTCAGAACATCAAGGCTTGACCGGATAAATTCAATTAACGGATGGTTCAGCATAGATGCTTTTCCGTCAATGAAATAAGGAATCTCGTAATCTGCGAAAACTTCCTTCACCATATCCTTGTAGTCTTCCGGCTGGCGCGCAAGAATGGCTACATCCTTATAGCGATATCCCTTCTCTCTGACTAGGGCGTGAATTTCCCGGGCAATGCCTTCCAGCTCAGCTCGTCTGTTTGCGGCCTGCATCACAGTAAGGGCTTCTTGTTTTTCTGCGTATGGAATGGCCGGACGCGCTTCATACTGTGCCTCTAGATGCGCCAATTCCGGCGTCTTTGTATGCCGCTCAGTCCCGCTCAGCTCTTTATACGTAATGTCCAAATTCAGTTCCTTCGCCTTCTGATGCAGGCGGTAATAGGTTTTCCCCGTCATTCTGAACAATTCCAGTTCATGCGGCTCCCGCTCATATGACGGCTTGTCCGCTGTGAGCGAAAACGTGATATGCTCCGCATGAACCATAAGCTGCTCCAACACCCTGAATTCCTGCGGGGTAAACTGATAAAAGCCATCCACATAGATATAGGCGCCTTTTATATCTTCCGCAAGCGGGATATGCTCTGCCAGCAATGTCAAATAATCCTCAGAGTGAAGATATTGATCTGCGAGGCTTTTTTCCATTTGCTGATACAGAATTGATAAGTCATGGAGCTTTTCAGATAAAACACGTTCTCCGCGATACTCGGAAGCCGTTCCGCTTTCCGCCATCCGGCGGATATCCTCCGGTTCCAGACAATAGCGCTTAAACTCTGTCAGCATCCGCTCAACCTGTGCGGTAAACCCGCTTTTGTCACTCGCTTTTTGATAGACTTTGAACTCCTGTTTATGCTCCTCAATGAGCTTCCGCAGGAGCATTTGTACGCCGGTGCTCGTCAGAAACGGCCTGCTCATTCCTCCCGTATGCTGGAGGATGCGCCAGGCCAATCGTGAAAAACTGAATACTTGAGCGCGTATCATCCCGCCCATATCTGGCGTTTTAGCAAGCTCGTATTCCATTAAAAACGTCATTTGATCCGGGACTAGAAAAATGATCGGCTTCCCGAATGGAGCCCGGCGCAATTCATCCTGAATGCTGTCGATGATCAGCTTCGTTTTTCCACTCCCGGACCTGCCTACTAAAAACTCTGCTCCCAAATTAGAAGACCCCTCTCTTTTTATCTCTATATATTTTATCGAATGTTGACGAAAATGACCAATCTGATCTATTGGTAAAAACGGCCTTTTCACATATAAAAAGCTGATTATCTCCGCACATCTCTCCCTGCCCAACATATACTTTTACAGAAGCCCAATTCCTAAGAATGGAGTTGAATCCCCTTGCATTACAGCTACTATCCCTATCCGGTGCCATACAGGGAAGATCCTGTTTTGATTCGGAATTTGCAGAAGGCCATCAACGGAGAATTCAGTGCCATTCAATGCTACCGCAAGCTTGCCGAACTCGCCCACAGCGATGAGGTCAGAAAACAGATTGAAGAAATCAGGCGTGACGAGATTCGCCACCTCCGTGAATTTTCCACACTGTATGGTTCAATTACCGGCAAACACATCATGCCGAAACAAACGGAAGAATGCCCGGACAATTTCACAAGAGGACTGGACGCCGCTTTTAAAGATGAACAAGAAACCGTCGACTTTTACTTGCGTGCGGCCGAGGAAACGTCAAACCTAAAAGCGAAAGGCGTCTTTACGCGCGCAGCACGTGATGAACAAAATCACGCTGTCTGGTTCCTATACTATCTGGTGGAACGTTAGATATACCCGTTCAGGGTATATGTACATATCCCCTTAGCTAAAAACACACTCCCCTGTTTTTTTCAAATGCAGCCGGGAAACATAAAACCATATACTGCGTATACAGGGGGAATCAACCATGGAGCAATATTCTGAAGCTTGTATTGAGGCTTGCATCGATTGCATGAAAGCTTGCAATCATTGTTTCACTAAATGCTTGGAAGAAAGCGTGCAGCATCATCTCAGCGGATGCATCCGGCTTGACAGGGAATGCGCGGATATTTGCGCGCTGGCGGTCAAAGCCATGCAAACGGACAGCCCGTTTATGAAAGAAATTTGTGCACTTTGCGCCGATATTTGTGAAGCATGCGGCACTGAATGCGGAAAGCACGATCATGATCATTGCCAAGCATGTGCGAAAGCCTGCTTCACCTGTGCTGAACAATGCCGCAGCATGGCAGCGTAAAAAAGAGGGTTCAAAAAAGAACCCTCTTTTTATTTGGACAGCCATACGGAGTACAAATCAATCCATCCCTCTTCATCAAGCACCAGGCCTTTTACATTTTTACTTGATGTCACCTGGAGCACATTTTGATACAGCGGGATCGCGTTCAGCTCCTGTATCATCTGCCGGTCAATGTCACGCAGGATGTTGATTCTCGAACACCGGTCAGGCATGGAAAACATCCGCTCTGTCATTCCTGAGCAAATCTGTGTCAGCTTTTTAGATAGATGCTGATACAAGAAACTGTTCTCCGACAGCAGCAAATGCAGAAAACCAAACTCGCTGTCTTGATAAAACGTCGCACTGTCATGAATGATATCCGCCATCTGCACGGTTTCCGGCCGTCGCAGATCAGCAGCATCACAGAATTGAAGTGTAAGCCTGATACCGTGCTGGGCGCAAATATTTTGAATCCATTCGGCGTCCTCACGATGATCCGTTTCCGAAAAGGTATAAAGCACGATTGTTTCGCCCTCGTAACCGCTTTTCTTCAACAATTCAGATGGCGAAACGCCCTCCCACTCAAAAGGACTCGGATGCAAAAAGGACGTAACCGGGATTCTTCGGTGCCCTCCCGCTTCACGAACGAGCCGTTCAGAGGAAATCAGCAGCCGGAGCGCTTTTCTAAAGCTTTGGTGCTGAAGAGGCCCCTTCTTTTTCAGATTGAGCGACAAATACTGAACATGCCGCTCATCAAAAACAGTTTGCTGCTCAGGACATGTTTGTTTTTCTTGAATGGTAAAACCGTTCATCTCTCCGGCTTGCTCAGAAAACACAAACTCAACGCGATCCAAATAGGGGCGTCCCTTGAAGTAGCGCTCATTGGCTTCAAGCACAAGCATCCCGCTGTGAAGCTGATTCACCTGAAAAGGCCCTGTTCCATTTTTCCCGCCGCCCTGTTCTGCCGGCAGTATGGACAGCCGTTCATCACAAAGAGCATACGGCAAAAGCGCATTCGGCCTATCGAGTATGAGCGCCACACAATAAGGGCCCTTTTCTAAGACTTGTTTCACTCCGTGCAGAAGCCATTTATACGGGTTGTCACCCAGTTCCAAAAAGCGCTGAAACGTAAACGCAACGTCCCGCGATGTCAGCGGCTGTCCATTATGAAATGTCACACCTTTTCGAAGAAAAAATCTCCATTGTTTTTTTCCGACCTCTTCCCATCCATGAACCAAATGAGGCTTCGGCTCCTGTATATCCGAATCAAACGTCAAGAGTGTATCAAATATCTGTTTGACGAAATGGCCCTCAGACCGCAAAAATATGTGGCATGGATCCAAACTGCTGACAGATTCAGGCGCGATGAACAGCCGCAGAACATCCTTCGCCCCATTCTCGCCCGTCTCCGTCACAAATCCGAACACCTCTGAAAGCCACATGTTATATTCGTTTTGAAGCCCCGGAAATGCGGACTGATACTGCTGAAGCAGCTTCTTTGCCTTTTTAAGCTTTCCTGACATGGTATATTCCTTTGCAGTTTGAAGAAGCAGTTCCTCAGGCCTCCGAAGAAACGCGATTTTAGATTTGCGGCCGCGCCCCGCCCCGCTTTTCCGGATAATCCAATTGCTGTTCTCCAGCTTATGTAAAATGAGCTTTGCATTTCTTTCTGTACAAAATAAACAGTCGGCAATCTCAGTGAGTGTCATTTCGTTCATTTGTCCATACTCGGCGCAGCCTGTTTTTACAAGCGCCACGTAGTGCTCTATCAGCTTCAATCCCCGCACCTCCCGACAAAAGGGGAACTTTTATCTCTTCTTTTCTTCACTTTTTGGGCCGCCGCCCCTTCTATACACTACTACTATATCAAACAGCGAAAGGCGGCGATCACATGTTGACCAGTTTTCACTCTATAAAATCGAGATATACCGCTCCCGTTCGGCTCCGCTTTTTCGGCGAATTGCTGACAAGCCTGACAGGTGCAATGATGGGACCTTTTATGGTGCTGTATCTGCATGAACAATTAAACGGCAGTATCATGATGCCAATGCTGATCATCAGCCTTCAGCCATTTGCTGATATTTTCCTGACGCTCGCTGCAGGAAAGGCGGCGGACCGGATTGGGCGGCGCACAGCGATTTTGACCGCATTGCTTCTTCAATCAGCGGCAATGACAGGGTTTGTATTTGCTGAGCATGCGTATGTTTTCGCTATTCTCTATGTCATGAATGGCATCGGAAGATCGTTGTACATTCCCGCTTCCCGCGCCCAAATCGCTGAAAGCACGCCGGAAAGCAGACGTTCGGAAGTGTTTGCGGTCATCAATGCGATCTATTCGGCGGGTCTGACGGCAGGGCCGCTAGTGGGGATGCTTCTTTACAATCATAACCCCGTGTGGATATTCGCATTAGATGCTGCGGCATTGTTTATCTACTTTCTGATCGCTGCACTGAAACTGCCTGAGACAAAGCCGCTACACCCAGCTGTTACCCCGAAAATATCTGCGAGCTTTATGATATACAGGCCTGTCCTGCTTCTTTTGCTGCTTTCTCTCCCCATAAGCATGTTATATGCACAAACAGAAACAACATACAGGCTCTTCAGCAAAAACATGTTTTCTGATTATCTGTCAATACTGACGATCTACTCGGCGGCAAAAGCTTTATTCAGCTTTGTTCTCCAAGTTCCTCTTGTCAAAGGGACCGAAAAGCTTTCAATGAAAACAATCCTTTTCATTACTTATATTTGCTACTCCCTTGCGGCTGCCGGTTTTGCATGCTCAACCTCCCTGACAATGCTTTTAGTGACGGCAGCGGTGATGACGGTTGGCGAAAGCATCGGGCTAACCCACATCCAGACCTTCATAGCGAAATTGGCGCCGCCTCATTTGCTGGGCCGGTTTTATGCTGTCTATGGTCTGCATTGGGATATATCCCGCTCAATCGGACCGCTGGCAGGCGGGCTGATCCTGACATCATTTGGCGGAGAAGTGATTTTTTACGCTCTTGCCGTGTGTCTGCTGGCAGCGGGTTTATCTCTGACTTACACAATAGAAAAGCTCGAACACAAGGTCATAAGAAAAGTGAATCGCTTATAGAAAATAATTCATAATTTCTTTATCAACAAAAATATACTATAGTAATAAATACATTCACTACGTGAACAATTGGAGTGTTACGTGAAAAAGGAAGAAGGGTTTTACATTGAAGAAAGACGAAAATCTCCTCAAAGATCTATGGTTTATCGCAATCAGTGCAGCCGGGGGGTTTATTCTTTCATTAACCGGAATATCAATTGGATGGATGATCGGAACACTGATTGTCGCCTGCTGCCTCGCCATGATACGGCCGGCATGGCTGATGATGGCACCAGACCAAAAAGGAATTAACCGGCGATGGCTCGCCCTCGGGCAGATGATCCTCGGCATTGAATTGGGCCAAAAGCTGAATTTATCCGTTCTCTCTGTTCTCAAAGACCATTGGTTTTCAGTCGGCGTTATGCTGATATTGTCTATCCTGCTGGCCATGCTGTCAGGATATGTGCTTTGGCGTTTCAGCAAAACGGATATGATGACTAGCTTTGTCGGCACCGCTCCCGGCGGGCTTTCCGCCATGCCGAGCATCGCACAGGAAGTAGGCGCCAATACCGCAATAGTCAGCCTCGTTCAAATGATGCGTGTGCTGCTCGTGGTGCTTTCCATTCCGTTTTTAGTCATTCTGATCTATACAAAACAAGATCGTACCGCAAGTGCCGCAGCAGAGACGATTTCTTCTGCAACGACAGATTTTAGGCTCGCTCCCGTTTTGTGGACCGTCATTCTTATTCTCGCTGCCTGGGGAGCTTGCAAAGCTGCGAAATTTTTAAAATTTCCAGCTCCATGGCTGCTCGGCAGCATGCTCGGTGTAGCAATTGTACATGTTGGCGGAGCTGCGGTGACAGGGCACGACATGACGGCATGGTGGCCGTCACAAGCTAACCATGTATCACAAGTATTTCTCGGGGCAACGATCGGCTCTAAGATGTATAAAAGCATGTTTGCCGGCGTCACCCGTATTATCATCGTCGGGTTTGTCTCGTCCGTCGGTTTAATCGCAGCAATGTTTTTGAGCGCCGTGATCGTTTCCGAGCTGACAGGAATTTCGCTCATCACTTCTGTTCTGGCATTTGCGCCCGGCGGGATTGCAGAGATGGCGACGACGTCTGTTACCTTACATGCTGATTCCACCTTTGTCGTTGCGGTTCAGGTCATTCGCGTCATTCTGGTTATTGCCCTGCTGCCGCCGTTTTATCGCCTGCTTCACCATCTTCATGGTGAAAAAAAAGACAAAAAGAGCTCGATCAGCGGCAGTAATGCCTAGTTGAAAAAAGGGTTCAAGAACTTTTAATTCGCAAACCATCGAGATGGGGAAATATAAGCGGATATTTCGTTGTTAATGGATCAGATTTGAAGTGAGTGCTGCCAGAGGGTGAAATGAAAGAAATAATTGACGACTTACGATTGAAAAAGAGGTTAAAATGAATAACCTCTTTTTCTTATATAAAGATATAAAATGATAAAGGGAAATCTATCGTTACGTTGATTCTCTTATAATAAGCTTTGTTGGCAGTTTAATAATTCTTCTGTTTAAAGAGGCATTACCCGAAATGGACTCGATGATTTTCAACACAGCCTGCTGGCCTAATTCTATTACGGGAATATCAATTGTTGTTATGGTCGGAGTAACGACTTGGCAGATCAATTGGTTGTCAAAACCAATTACAGCTAAGTCTTCTGGAACTTTAAAGCCATTTTTCATCGCCTGTTTAATAATCCCTGCGGCGACTTGATCATTTCCTGTAAATATTGCTGAGGGTCTGTCCTTTAGATCCTTTATCTTATGAAAAACACGAAAGCCATCCTCGATATTAAACATTTCGCCGAATATCCATTCGCTTCTATGATGTAAATTGTAATCTTGTAAAGCTTTCAAATAACCCTCTTTCCTCTGACATTGAGCTTCGCTATATGGAGTATCAAAACAAAACCCAATTTTTTTATGCCCTCTTTCAATTAAATGTACTACCCCCATGTATGCGGCTTCAAATTCATCATACCCAATTATCGTGATGTCCGCTGAGTGATGATATTCATTACATAATAAGATAGGACCATACTTTAAGAAAGGGGATATCTGATCCCATTCATTTTCTAAAGTTCCAAGAATAATACCATCCACTTCTTTATGCTTCAATAACTCTAACAATTCTAGCTCTGTCTGTTTGTCATAAAAGGTCTGAAATACAATTACCTTGTAATTCTTAAACAGTGCTTCATGTGAGACCCCTTTTATTAATTGAGCAAAAAATGGATGGTCAATACTCGGAACCGATAAAGCTATCGTTTGTGTCTTATTTCTCCTAAAATTCCGAGCTAAATAATTGGGAGTGTAGTCAAGTTCGTTAATTGCCTTTAAGATCATATCTCTTTTTTCTTTCGACACATACGGATGATTATTCAATACTCTTGACACTGTGGTTTTAGACACATTGCATAATTTTGCTATTTCATCAATTGTAGGCATATTTTCCCTTCCTTAAAAAAGTTGTTGACATGTTACCGATTTCAGAAATTAGGATAAATTTGTAATAAATTTTTAGATTATAAAATCATTGGAGGTACTGTTCATGCAAAAACAGGTTAAGATTTCAGGTAAAAGCAAAGAAAACATGTCACTATTAAAACACTTAAAAGGTGACGTACAAGGAAAAGAACTTGTTATTGAAGACAGTATTGTAAACGAGCGGTGGAAACAAGTATTAAAGGAAAAGATAGATATTGAACATGATCTTTTCAACTATCAAAAAAATCGTGAAATCAGTAAAGTCCCTTTTTTGCCTGTAGACAGATTAATAACCAATGATGAAGTGGAAGATATCTTAAATACATTAACTGAAGTTTTGCCAACTGGAAAATTTACGAGTGGTCCCTATTTAGAGCAATTCGAAAAAGTTTTATCTACATATTTACATAAAAGGTATGTAATTGCAACCAGCAGTGGAACCGATGCTATTATGATAGGTTTATTGGCTTTAGGGTTAAACCCAGGGGATGAAGTTATCATGCCGGCTAATAGCTTTTCAGCTACTGAAAATGCTGTGTTAGCTTTGGGAGGCGTTCCTATCTATGTAGATATTAACCCACAAACATTCTGCATCGATCCTGACAAAATTGAAGAAGCAATAACTTCTTATACAAAGTTTATTCTACCTGTGCATTTATACGGAAAACATTCAGACATGCAGCATATCCGTCAAATCGCAAATCGTTATAAATTAAAAGTAATTGAAGATGCCTGCCAAGGAATTGGACTGACAGACTTAGGAAAGTATGCAGACATCACTACATTAAGTTTTAATCCCTATAAGAATTTTGGTGTATGTGGCAAGGCTGGGGCAATAGCAACTGATAATGAAGAACTCGCTAAAAAATGCATTCAATTTAGTTATCATGGTTTTGAAGTAAATGTAAAAAATAAGAAAGTCATCAATTTTGGATTTAATTCAAAAATGGACAATTTACAGGCAGCAATTGGTTTAGAGAGAATGAAGTACCTTTCATTAAACAACTTCAAAAGACTGTTCTTGGCGGATAGATACATTACCCAATTAGCAGAGTTGCAGAATAAAGGCGTTATTGAATTACCAGAATTAAGTGAAGATCATGTATGGCATCTGTTTCCTATTAAGGTGAGAACAGAAGATAGAGCAGATATCATGACTAAATTAAATGAAGATTTTGGTGTTCAAACAGATGTATATTATCCAATACTGTCTCATATGCAAAAAACTCCTTTAGTACAGGACAAGTATGCAGGACTCCAATTGGTTCATACGGAAAAGGCTCATAGTCAGGTACTGCATTTGCCTTTATATCCGTCATTTACTTTAGAAGAACAAGACAGAGTAATGGAGGGACTGTTTCATGTTATTAAGCAAGAAATCGGAGTATAAAACGTTATCCACGGTTGAACATCCTCAATATATTGTTTTTTGTGATTTTGATGAAACGTATTTTCCGCATACAATCGACGAACAAAAGCAACAAGACATTTATGAACTCGAAGACTACCTAGAACAAAAAAGTAAAGATGGGGAACTAATAATCGGATGGGTTACTGGGAGCAGTATAGAATCTATTCTCGATAAAATGGGACGAGGAAAATTTAGATATTTTCCGCATTTTATAGCTAGTGATCTTGGAACTGAAATTACGTACTTTTCAGAGCATAACTTCGGTCAGCAAGATAACAAGTGGAACAGTCGCATTAATGAAGGGTTTAGTAAAGAAAAGGTTGAAAAACTTGTGAAACAGCTACATGAAAAACATAACATTCTTTTGAATCCTCAAACTCAATTAGGAAAGTCACGGTATAAGCATAACTTCTACTATCAGGAACAAGATGAAATAAACGACAAGAAAAACCTATTAGCAATTGAAAAAATCTGCGAGGAATACGGCGTTTCAGTAAATATAAATCGGTGTAATCCCTTAGCAGGCGATCCAGAAGACAGCTATGATGTAGATTTTATCCCCACAGGGACAGGAAAGAATGAAATTGTAACGTTTATGTTAGAGAAATACAACCTAAATACCGAAAGAGCTATCGCATTTGGGGATAGTGGAAATGATGTTCGTATGCTACAGACAGTAGGGAATGGATATCTGCTCAAAAATGCAACACAGGAAGCCAAAAACTTGCACCACCTTATAACTGATAGTGAGTACTCAAAAGGAATTACTAATACCTTAAAAAAATTAATTGGATCATGAGGAGGAAATAAAAATGAAGAAGATCGGCATCATAGGTGCAGGTGGTATTGCAAGAGCGCATGCAACTGCTTTATCTACAATAAAAAATGCAGAGTTGGTAGGGGTATATGACATAAATCAACAAAATGCAGAAAGCTTTGTGAAAACTTTCGGCGGGAAGTCATTTGAAAACGTAGATGAACTAATTGATGCCTCAGAAGGTTTAATTGTAGCATCACCAAACTTTTGCCATAAAGAACATGCTTTGCAAGCATTAGGAAAACATAAGCATGTATTGTGTGAAAAGCCTATGGCTATTTCTCTTGAAGAAGCAAGCATAATGAAAGATACTGCTGAAAGGTTGAGCGTAAGAGCCAGTATGGGATTTAATTATAGATATTTATCTTACGTAAATATCTTAAAAAGCTTAATTATCAATAATGAACTAGGTAACATCCTGTCCATAAAAGTACACTTCAAGAAAAATAGTGCACTTAGGCGCAAGAAGTTTACTTGGAGAGATGACGCTAACAGTAAGAAGACGAGTGGTTCATTGGGGGATCTGGGTATTCACCTTATCGACATGGTATGGTATTTGTTTGAGAGTGATTTCATCACAGAATCAGTAAGGGCAAAGATGAACACAAATGTAAAAACAAAAGAGGATAAACAGGTACTAGTAGATGACTATGCAGAAATTTATGGCCAGCTGAAGAACAAGGTATTTGTAAATATCATCACATCAAAATGTTCTGTACCTGAAGACTGTGGTTTTAGCATTGAGGTAGTTGGACACAAAAAAGAGTTTAAATACCACACAGGTAATCCTCACGTTTACAAGCTCATAGATGGCTTGAACGTGGTAGACTGCCCAGTACCGCAAAGCCTATTAAACGATCCGCCAAACGAGTTTTATGGATGGGCTGATTCTTTTAGAAGCGAGTTAATCAATTGGATTGCATCAACTCAGAATGATTGGGTTGAGATCCCTACTTTTAGTGATGGTTTTAGATCTCAGGAAGTGTTAGAAATGTTCTTTGAGAAAGACAGCAACTCTCAACCAATGTCTGTTTCAGCAGTCAACTAGTATTTCAAAGAGAGAAGTTACTAAAAAAGCAGGAATTTACTTTCCTGCTTTTTCATATAGGGGTGTAATGAATGTTAAGAGGGACATATTTATTCGGATATGCTTTCTTTTTTACAGTAGGTATTATCCATATATCAACAGGGAGTTTGACACCATTTCTATTAGAGGCTTTTAACAAGACAACAGATGATATTTCGGTCATAATCTTCTTTCAGTTTACCGGATTTCTAAGCGGAGTATTAATCACACCGTTAATGATTAAGAAATACAGTCATTTTAGGACACTTACTTTAGCTTTGACAATAATGCTTGTAGCGTTAAGTATCTTTTTTCTAACTAAGGATTGGTATTATATTGTTGTAATGGCTTTTCTCTTAGGATATGGGGCAGGCACATTAGAAACGACAGTTGGTTCATTTGTTATTGCTAATTTCGAAAGTAATGCAGAAAAAATGAGTAAGCTGGAAGTTCTCTTTGGATTAGGCGCTTTATCTTTCCCATTATTAATTAATTCCTTCATAGATATCAATAACTGGTTTTTACCGTATTACTGTATATTCACCTTTTTATTCGTCCTATTCGTAGGGTGGTTAATTTTCTTGTCCAAGAACCGAAAGTACGCTAAGAATGCTAACCAACAAGTGACCTTTCCAGACGGAGGAGCATTTCAATACTTTATAGGAGATAGAAAAAAATCAAAGCAATTAGGCTTTTTTGTATTTTTTGCTTTCCTATATGCTGGAATCGAAACAAATTTTGCCAACTTTTTACCTTCAATCATGATAAACCAAGACAATGAACAAATTAGTCTTATAAGTGTCTCCTTTTTCTGGGTAGGGATCATCATAGGAAGAATATTGATTGGTTTCGTAAGTAGAAGGCTTGATTTTTCCAAATACCTTCTTTTTAGCTGTAGTTGTTTAATTGTTTTGTTGATTGCTTTCTCTTATATAAGTAACCCAATACTTCAATTGGGTGGTACATTTTTGATTGGCCTAAGTATAGCGGGCATATTTCCCATTGCTTTAACACTAGCATCAATCATTATTCAGAAGTACGTTGACGAAGTTACAAGTTTATTTATTGCCTCGGCAAGTTTCGGAGGAGCGATCATCTCTTTCTTAATTGGATGGAGTTTAAACCAGGATACGATCTTATTAACCATGGGAATATTTACAACTATGGCGGTCATTCTAGTAGGTATTTCTGTAAAGATTAGGAGAACTAAAACAGAAGACCCTATTTCCCTTCAAAACAAAGCATCAAAAACACGTGTAAATGAAAGATACTAATAGACATATCGTAAGTAAGAAGAGGACTTAATGTCCTCTTTTTACTTTTCAAATAAAAATAAAACAAATGAATGAATTGAGGTAAATACATGTACAAATTTATATATATAGAAGATACATTGAGTGAAAAAGATCAGTGGTTCCAATTATTAGAAAGTAAAATCACAAGTTACTTGGGTATTCTAGAGATCTCTGACCAATTTCAGAATAGGTTGATTCATAACGAATTGTTGGATGGTACGGCATCTCTGCAGAAGATATTGGCAAGTTAACAACAGACTTAGCTGAGAAATGACAGGGTCTATTAAGTGGGGGTACGAAAATTCTTATGCGTGAAAATGAAACAAGTATTACATTTGTTGATTCTATGGGAGTATTAGCCGAAATAGAAAGTGAGACATTCCTCCCAAGAGGAAATAAAAGGACTAAATAGGTGGCTTGCTACAGAAGGTCTTTCCTTGTTTATATGGAGAAAACAGTGTTTTAGCAAGGGAGATAGTAGATGATAGAAGTGGGCAGAGCTATCAGAAAACATATCTGTAAAAAAATAATTCTAAAATTCCCTCGAAATATTTTGAGAGCATCAAAAGCCAAAGAGCAAATTTTGAGATGAACCGAAGATGCATGTAAACTAAAGGGAAATCCTAAAATTAATAGGGGCGATATGATGAAAAAGATTATTAAAGGAAGTTTGCTGCGCGACAATCCCGAGAAGGCAATGCACTTATATTATGGAATATGTTTAGGAATCTGGCTGATTTATAATTTGGTGACATCCGGCTCCCCTGGACTGCCGCTTATGATTTTAGTCGGAGGAAATCTGATTTACGTTACAATCTTGAAAAAGAAAGAAGAAACGTGAAAAACACGCACCGCAGTGCGTGTTTTTTATTTAAAAATGCTAGGAAGCCCCCCTTCAATTTCTTCTGACGACGGATACCATTTTGTCACCAGATCCCGAAACAGCCGTTCCGCAAAAAGAATCTCTTCCTCGGTATAGCGGTCAAAAAATGACAGAAAACGCTGTTCAGCCTTCTGATGATAATATTTGTGCAAACTGTGCAGCTTTTTTCCAGCAGGCGTCAATCGGAAGTAGACCTCCTTTTTATTATCGCTGAGCTGTGTTCTGTGAAGGAAGCCTGCGCCGAGCAATTTTGTGCAGATGCGTGATACAGTCGCTTTTGTCGTATTCATTTTTTCTGCTATCGACGTGACATTAATTGGTTCATTGTCCCCGACACAGGATAGAACATGAATTTCTGTCATCGTCAATTGAGATTTACTCCCGTGCTCTACATCCAGCTTCCTCAATTCGTCAGATAAAAAGGCTTTAATAAGCCCCTCCCATTTCTCCTGTTGATGAATGAGCTCCGCATACAATTCAAAAAGATTGCGTTTCGTATGATCTGTGTTCATCGGGTTTTCCATCCTTTTTCATTCGATTGTTTCTTCTATCATACCGTTTTGTTACAGATGAAACAATCGAATTGAATTATACTCGGCTGGTGACGGAAAACCAGCGGCTTATCCCTTTTGGAATCACCTCGGAACAATCGGGCGCTGATGCATCCACCGCCCAGGCTACATGTCCATCGGGACGAATCAATATGGTATGCACATCCCGCAACTT
The DNA here is from genome assembly GCF_019334685.1 of Bacillus sp. LJBS17. Taxonomy (NCBI): domain Bacteria; kingdom Bacillati; phylum Bacillota; class Bacilli; order Caryophanales; family Bacillaceae; genus Bacillus; species Bacillus sp. LJBS17. Next base: position 1,104,711 of record NZ_CP079759.1, on the reverse strand, counting down.
TTCATTCGGTTCTGCAAGCGAGGCGGTTACCATACGTAAGCCTTTCACTTCGATATGATCATCAGCTTCCTGCCTCAATGACAGCAAAACGAATGTCCCGTTTTGGAGAAAGCTGTACAGCCGTTCCGAATTGCCGTCGGAAAGAATCAGCTTCATGTCAGGGAGCCTTGCCCCGTTCAAACGATTCGGCGGCATGGTACGATCAGCTTCATATCTGACATCGAGTGCAGAAATTTGCCCTGCTACATATCGATTCACATCAGGGAAGGCCAGCAGCTCCGACATCATGCTTCGCAAATGGAGGCCTGCTTGAGTGAAATCGATCAGCTTTGTCTGTGCCTCCGTGTTTCTGAGGAGCCCTTCAGCTGCCGGGTGCCGCTCGTCATGGTAGCTGTCCAAAAGCCATGAAGGCGCAGAGCCTTTGATGGCCGCCGCCAGTTTCCACCCAAGGTTCATTGCATCCTGAAGGCCGACATTCAGTCCTTGCCCGCCCGCCGGAAAATGAATATGCGCGGCATCACCCGCAAGAAAGATTCTGCCGTCCCGATACCGTTTCGCTTGGCGCGCGGCGTTCCCGAACCGCGACATCCACGAAGGGTCGCTTAAACCAAAGTCAGTTCCGCAAATTCGCAGGAGGTCAGCTTTCAGCTCTTCCTCAGTCACAGGCACATCTTTCGGCGTTTGCGTGCGATAAGGACTGATCACAACGACACGGTATCGGTCTGGAGATAACGGAACAATCATAACACCGCCCTCTTTTGTGCAAAGGGACAGCACGCCTGACGGCGGCGGAGAAAGGAGCGCCACATCCCCAAGCGCAGCGGTGACAGTGCTGTCTGTTCCCGGAAACTCAATTTTTGCCTGTTTCCGGACGGTACTCCCGGCGCCATCTGCCCCAACGGCAAACTTGCTTGTGATCGTCCGTACACTGCCGTCCCGATCCTTAAAAATCGTTTGGACCGCTTCCCCGTTTTGCGTAACCGACAGCGCCTCTGCACCCCGAAACACCTCTGTTCCCAGCCTTCGTGCATGATCTTCAAGCAGCTTTTCTGTTTTGGACTGCGGGAGCAAAAGCGTGTAAGGACAGCTCGTATCCAAGCCTGAAAAATCCAGACGGGTATCCAGCATTGAAAAATGTCCGGAAGGTATCTTGCTTCCCTTGGATACGAACCGCTCTAAAATCCCTCTCATCTCAAGGAGCTCCAGCGTTCGGGGATGCAGCGTCAACGCCTTGGAATGCGGAACAGGTTTTTCAAGCCGTTCAATCACACATGTTCCCACTCCGGCCATCGCAAGCTCAGAAGCCAGCATAAATCCAACCGGTCCTCCTCCTATAATCACTGCTTCATATTTCATCATCATTCACCACTCCTTTTGTTTCATGAAAAACGAACAAAAACCAATAAAAACGACCCTCCAATCAAAAAAATATATAAATTTTGTTACGCTGGTAACAATTTTGATTATAGCTCCTTACAAATTTTTCTTCAACACATTTTTCCAAACGGCATACAAAAAGACGCCTCTTCCATTAGCGTCTTTTTATTCGGCATCAGAAATCACACCGACAATATTTTTTTCTCTTATCGGACCAAAATGCCGGCTGTCGAAGCTGTATATGCGATTATCTCCAACGACAAAATATTTTCCTTTCGGCACCTTGCTTGTTCCCGTCACATCTTTCAAAGAAAAATCACCCGTTACATGGCTGCCGGCAGAAACAGATTTCAAATGCTTCAAAAATGGCTCAGCAACCTGCTTTCCGTTCACATACAGCTGATCATCTTTATATTTGATCGTTTCACCGGGCAAGCCGATTACCCGTTTAATCAGCACTTTATGATCAGGGCCTTTAAAAAGGACGATGTCAAAACGATGGATGGTTTTAAATCGATGCGAAAATTTATTGACCAACAATTCGTTTCCTTCCTGGAAGGTCGGGTTCATACTGACGCCTTCTACCTTGTAATCAATAAAGACAGCATTTTTAACCTGAATGGCGAGAACAACGGACACTACACCGGCAAGAAACCAAAACCGTTTTTTCATGTTACTGTCTCCCTCCATCATGCTCACGCTGACTGGCTCTTACATGCAGATACCGCTCCACCTTTTTGCCGACATACCATAAGACAGTGATCACCAATACGGCGATGACCGTTCGAATCGGCTGTGTAATCAGCGCGTGCAGATCATATCCGATGAAGCTGATCATAAAAATCATGACAAGCTTCCCCGAGGCTGCCGCCAAAATAAACGGCCGCGTTCCGATCCTTGACAAACCGGCAACAACATTCACCGCGGCTGACGGTGTAAATGGAAAACAAAGCAGAAGAAACATGGGACCGAAGCCGTGTCTTTCCACCCATAACATCAGCTTTCTTACAGACGGATGACTGCGGATAAATCCAAGCAATTTTCTCTGTCCGTATTGACGGACAATCAAAAATACGAGAATGGAACCAGCAGTTGATCCCGCCCAAGACAGGATGAATCCTTCCCACAAGCCAAACGAGTTCGTATTCGCCACCACAAACACGATCAGCGGCAAAAACGGGAGAAATGCTTCAATTAAAGGCAGCAGCACAGCTATGAGCGGACCGAAAGCCCTATAGCTTTGAAATAATTCAGTTAAATGTTCTTGTGTCAAATAGGATAAAAAATGCTCCAACATTTATACTCCTTACCGGGTTTGTCTATCCTTATTCTACACATTATCAGCAGAAAACTAAAAAGTTTTGGTGATTTTTTCTGTCTTGAAACATTTCACCAGCCGATATAGAATACAAATAGAACAAACGTTCCCTTAGAAAGAAGGAGTCAATATGCCAAATCTGCAGGAGGAAATATACGATTTAATTGAACGGGCTCTCTTTTTGCCCATGGCCATTACGATTTTTAACCGTGATCTCGCCGGAATTGAAGAAAGCACATTAAAATTGAAGCATCCTTATAAACAGCTTATCAGCGAATCATTAAAAATAGCACAAAAGGATTTGATGGAGGTCAGAAAAGAACTGAGGAAAAGAAAAATTGCAATCCGCGAGACGGAACGCGATGAAGCCTTTACGCTCTATACATTTGTCATCGACGGTTATGAAGAAAACCATCGCTATTTTAATCCGCGAATCCGTGAGCAGGTCAGCGAATTATTAACATACTATCTATTTGCCCCGGACAGACTCCGAGCCTTTTGAATCATACTGCCCGTTCCCTCTTCGGGCGATTCAGATCATTAATTTCAGACAATTCACACTATACAAACAAAATAAATTTATTTATAATTCGAACCACAGCCTTTCCCCTTAAAAAGTGACATGTGCTGCCATATCTGCGACATCATTTTCAGTACGCTTAGGCTTGTACACCCCAATCCTAAATAGAAGGAGGATTCTATGAAACTGATTCACGTTCTTGCCGCTTTGCCCTTTATCGGAATCTTACTCGGCATCCCTTTTGCAAATAAGGTGACCCCCTATGTGTTCGGCATGCCGTTTATTCTTGCCTATATTGTGATGTGGGCTCTTTTGACCTCTGCGCTGATGGCGATTGTGTATGTCCTCGACAAGGAAAATAAAAAGGAGGAAGCAGAATGAATGCAGCTCTCATCATCATTTTCGGTATCCTGCTCTTGAGTATTTTTCTCGGTATACGCGCCCAAAAAGGAAAAGACATGAACCTGGAGCAGTGGACGGTTGGAGGGCGCGGCTTCGGAACTGTGTTCGTCTTCCTTTTGATGGCAGGCGAAATTTATACTACTTTTACGTTTCTCGGCGGCAGCGGCTGGGCCTACGGAAAGGGCGGTCCAGCCTTTTATATCATCGCCTACGGATGTCTGGCCTACATCCTTTCTTACTGGCTTCTTCCAGCAGTTTGGACGTACGCGAAACAGCATAAACTAATGTCGCAATCTGATTTTTTCACAAAAAAATACAACAGTCCGCTGCTTGGCATTCTCGTTTCACTGGTCGGCATCGCCGCACTCATTCCCTATCTTGTACTGCAGCTGAAAGGCCTCGGGCTGATTGTATCGGAAACCTCGTACGGCAAAATCACCCCGACCGCCGCCATCTGGATCGGCGCTGTTTCCATCACGGTTTATGTTATGGTTTCAGGCATTCACGGGTCTGCCTGGATATCGGTTGTGAAGGACATCATGATTCTGGTTGTCGTTCTGTTTTTAGGTGTGTATTTGCCAATTCATTACTACGGCGGATTTCAAGACATGTTTCAGCAGATTGAAACGGCAAAGCCTGGCTTTCTTACGCTATCCGAATCGGGACAAAGTGTGGCCTGGTTCAGTTCAACCGTACTCTTGACAGCGCTCGGGTTTTACATGTGGCCTCACACGTTTTCCGCTTCGTATTCAGCCGAAAACCCAAAAGTGTTTCGTAAAAACGCCATCATCATGCCTTTGTACCAGCTGGTCCTGCTCTTCGTCCTTTTCGTCGGCTTCGCGGCTATCCTGCAAGTTCCAGATCTGAAAGGCGCAGACGGGGATCTATCGCTTTTGAAACTGTCTCTGCAAGCATTTGACCCTTGGTTTGTCGGAATTATCGGTGCTGCCGGACTGCTGACAGCACTTGTGCCAGGGTCTATGATCTTAATGTCCGCCTCCACGCTGTTTGCAAAAAATGTGTACAAGGTAATTGCGCCCCGCACGACAGAACAACAGGTATCGGCTCTTGCTAAGTTTTTAGTGCCGGTGATTGCGTTGATTTCGGTGTATTTTACCTTCAAAGGCGGGAATACCATCGTTACGTTGCTTTTGATGGGCTACAGCCTTGTCACACAGCTATTCCCCGCCCTTTTGTTCAGCCTGTTCAAGCATAATATGGTGACAAAGCAAGGAGCCTTCGCCGGCATTATTGCAGGTGTCGGAGCAGTTACTTATATTACAATGACGGAAACGACGATCGGCACTTTATTTCCGGCGCTGCCGCAAGCCGCAAAAGACCTGAATGTTGGCATCGTCGCCCTGCTTTTGAATATCTCGGTCATGATGGCAGTCAGCCTAATGACAAGGAAGGCGAAAAGCGCTGCGGCCGATCAGGCTGCATAAGCATAAAAAAAGCAATCTGGACACCAGATTGCTTTTTCTTATTTACCGTTCACAGGCGATAAGATCTTTATCGCGGTCTTTGTTTTTATTGGCATCGTAAAGCGCCTTAGAAACGTAAGGCTTGTACTTCGTTTTTCCGCCTTTGTTTTTCACCTTCGATGTGCGGGCCACTCCGCCTTTGTATACTTTGTTTAGCTCCTTGCAGTTCTTATAGACCTTCACCTTTGTTTTGGCTTCTGCCACATGGTCAGCTCCGTATGAAAAACCGAAAACGAGACCGAGTGACAGCAAAACCGCGGCAGCTTTTTTCATGACGATTCACTCCCCCAACACCCAATATTTAGTTGATTTATAGCTCGAATTTATCATAATTCATATAGTCTTATTTGACAAGATAAATATGGAAGAAGTCTTTGTTTTTTCTTGTTTTCTTTTTCCTTCACTATTCAAACTGCCAAAACATGTTTTTCTGCTTATGCTCAGGGGTACACATACGAATGTACACCAAACAGAAAAGGAGCGTTGATGATGTCTGATTCAAATCTTACGAATCCTATAAAAGCATTTTTTCATGATGAATTTCCTGAACAATATCAAGAGCCGCCAGGCCTGCAAAAGAACATGAAGCCTGTCCCTGATTGCGGAGAAAAAAGCTACAAAGGATCAGGTAAACTAACGGGTCGAAAAGCGCTTGTCACGGGCGGCGATTCCGGTATCGGCCGCGCTGCCGCGATTGCTTACGCCAGAGAAGGTGCCGATGTGGCCATTAACTACTTGCCCGAGGAACAGCCAGATGCTGAAGAGGTAAAAGAGCTGATTGAAGCAGAAGGCCGAAAAGCAGTGCTGATCCCCGGAGATTTGAGCGACGAATCCTTTTGCCAAGATCTAGTCAAACAGTCGCATCACAAACTCGGCGGACTTGATGTGCTAGCGCTCGTTGCAGGCAAACAGCAAGCGGTCGAAAACATCGAAGATCTGCCTACTGAACAAATCTATAAAACATTTGAAGTGAACGTCTTTTCCCTTTACTGGGTTGTAAAAGCGGCGCTTCCGTATTTGCCGGAGGGAGCTTCAATTATCACAACTACCTCAGTTGAAGGCTATAATCCAAGCCCGATGTTGTTAGATTACGCAGCAACAAAAAACGCCATTATCGGCTTTACCGTTGGACTGGGAAAACAGCTTGCTTCCAAAGGCATCAGAGTAAATTCAGTTGCACCCGGACCAATTTGGACACCGCTGCAAATTTCCGGCGGACAGCCGACGGAAAACATCCCGAAATTCGGACAAGGCACGCCGCCAGCTCCATTAAATCGCGCTGGTCAGCCAGTGGAATTGGCCGATGTTTATGTATTTCTAGCTTCAGAGAATTCAAGCTATGTGACATCTCAGGTATATGGCATCACCGGAGGAATTCCGACGGCATAGCTTTATGAAAGGAGCTGCCCTGTGGGTCAGCTCCTTTCTATTTTCTAATACCGCTCCCCGAGCTCACGCAAAATAAAATCATAAATCATCTTCGTCCGCTCTTCCTTCGGGTACAGCATAAATTCCTGCCTTTTCGGCACGCGGTGGTCGATTCTGTCTTGGAATTTGGTTCTGAGCCACGCTGTTCGGTATACCTGGTTCTCGAACGAATTATAAGAGATCGGCAGCTCCATCGTTTTCCCATTGGAAAACGTCACTTCCGTATCGTCGAATTCAGTCGCTTTGAATTCTTTTACGTGCACATGGGAAATCCAGCCGCATTGGGGTCTTGTCGAAGAAAGTGTAGGGAATAAAAAGATTTGGTTCGAAGGGTCCACCATGATCGGCGGCTTGTGTGAAATTTTTGTCACTTCATAAGTTCCTGCTTTTCTTCCCGCATAGCTTGATCCAAAAAATCGGCAGCTTCTGTCGACAATTTGCAGCGGCTTCATGTTGACATAAAACACGCAATCTTTTTCAATAATTTTGGAACAGATTTTGCCGTCTATTTCTTCTGGCAGCACTGCAATTGTTGCGCCGTTCACTTCATACGATTCTAAAGGTGCGTCTGTTTTCTGACTCATATTATGGCCTCCATCCTTTTTCTGCAAAATTTATACTAATAATCTATCATCTGTTTTTATAAAACGACAGGTTTTTTTAACATTTAAGATAAAATCATCTTTTAATGATATTTAATGGTACTAAATGACTAGTAATAAACCGATTTTACTTTCATAAGATTTGCCGGTTTACGGCATTTTGCAGGATATGTCGATAGATTGCCAAGTATTAGTTGTCTAAAAATTATAAAAATTTATTGATTTTTTCGACCGTTATCCATATACTATAAAAAAGGCATTGGGGGGATTCTTTATGAAAGAGAAAAAATCGTACACTGAGCTCATGAAGTCCCGCAACACGCAAAAAACAAAAGAATTCGATGTCACAATGACGGATATTTACATTCAAATGGTGCTCGATGAATCCTTGTATAACCGTCGGCTTGCCATGCTGACGGACCAAATTAACAAAGCCTTGGACGAAAAAGATAAAGATGCGTTTCTTACGCTCTCTAAAGAATATGCAGCGCTCAAGCAGAGCGAATAAGCCAATCCTTCAAGGATTGGCTTTTTATTATCCGTTCACAATTGTTCCGCCATTGACGTGAATCGTCTGCCCTGTGACGTATGTGGAATCGTCGCTGGCAAGGTATAGATAGCTTGGCGCCACTTCGACCGGCTGTCCCGGGCGTTCCATCGGCACGTCTGAACCAAACACTTCCACGTCTTTTGCGGCAAAGCTGGCCGGGATAAGCGGTGTCCAAATGGGACCCGGTGCCACTGCATTGACCCGTATGCCCTGCTGAACAAGCGACTGGGAAAGGGACCTTGTAAACGTAACGATCGCGCCTTTTGTCGCTGAATAATCGATCAGCGTTTTATTGCCTTTATAGGCGGTAATTGAAGCGGTATTAATAATAGAGCTCCCTTTTTTTAAATGAGGCAGCACTGCCTTTGTTAAGTAAAACATGGAAAAAATGTTTGTTTGGAAGGTTCTCATCAGCTGGTGGCTGGTGATTTTTTCAATGCTTGGCTGGACATGCTGCTCAGCTGCATTGTTAACCAATATATCAATGGATGGAAACACTTGGCTTGCCTGCCCGACCACATCATTGCAAAACGCTTCATCCCCGACATCTCCTGCAATCAGCAGGCATTTTACCCCTTCCTTTTCTACATACTGCTTTGTTTCCTCGGCGTCCTGATGTTCATTCAAATACACAATGACCACATTAGCCCCTTCTTTTGCGAATAACACCGAGACAGCGCGTCCAATCCCGCTGTCTCCTCCAGTAATAATAGCGGTTTTGCCCTCTAATTTTTTCGCTTTCTTCGGCTTATCAAAAACCGGACGCGGGTCCATCAGATATTCAAAACCAGGCTGCTGGTTCTGGTGCTGAGGCGGTAATGTTTTCTTTTTTTGATTCGCCAATGAAATCACTCCTTTTCAACCTTATTATGTTATGAACAATGCCTGCTTCCTATGTATGAAAAGATAGAATATGGAAAAATTAAGAATAAATCTGATTGGAGGTATAACGGCTTGGCTAATCAACATTTTGCAAAGGAAGCACCTGAAACATACTGGAAAACATCAACTGACCTGCCTTCTTTTCCTGCGCTTCAAGAGGACACTGAATGTGACGTCACCATTATCGGAGGCGGGATTACGGGAATCACAACGGCATATGAACTTACGAAGAGAGGCTTCCGTGTCGTTTTGATTGAAGCAAATCAGGTTCTTAACGGAACCACTGCGCATACAACTGCTAAAGTTACCGCACAGCATGACATGATATACGACGAATTTATCCGCCATTTCGGATTAAACCATGCGAGGCTTTATTATGAAGCAAACCAAAACGCAATTGATTACATAAAAGGCATTGTGGATGAACATCAAATTGATTGTGAATGGATCGAGCAAGACGCATATCTTTATACGGCAAATGAAAACGCTGTTCAAAAAATCCGCACCGAGCATGAGGCATACACAAAGCTCGGAATTGAAAGAGACCTTATCAAGGATCTTCCAATTCCCTTAGGTTCTAAGCTGGCGCTTGTCATGAAGAATCAAGCTCAATTTCATCCGCTTCAATACTTAAAAGCGCTTCTGGAGCAAATTGTTCAAAAAGGCGGCCGAATTTATGAAGAGACCGTTGCGCTTGATATCAAAAAAGGCGAAAGGCCCGAAGTGGTAACAAAAAGCCGGCACGCCATTAAGAGCCGCTTTATCATATGCTGTTCCCACTTCCCTTTTTATGACGGAGGCGGATTATATGCTGCGAGAATGTACTCCGACAGATCTTATGTCCTTGCCATCAAGCCGAAGATCGAGTATCCCGAGGGCATGTATTTGAGTATCGATCAGCCGTCAGTGGCGCTCCGCTATACGGTTGTAAACGGTGAAAAGCTGATTCTCTTCAGCGGAGTAAGCCATAAAACAGGCCAGGGAAAAGCCATGTCTACACATTATGAAACACTGAGACAACTGGCCGAAAGCTCCATCGGCATCGAAAGCATTCCATATTATTGGTCCACACAAGATCTAGTGACGATCGACAAAATCCCGTTTATCGGGCCGATGTCGGAAAATGAGGACAATATTCTAGTAGCGACCGGGTTCAAAAAATGGGGCATGACGTCCTCAGCAGTCGCAGCCACTCTATTGTCAGACCTTGTGGAGAAAAAAGACAATCCATACGAAAGCATTTTCACTCCGTCCCGTTTCCATCTGAATCCCGGGTTGCAGAAAGTGATTTCCTACAATGCCGATGTCGCCAAGCATTTGATTAAAGGAAAGCTTGAAAAGCCTGATGTCCAATTTGAAGACATTTCGCCAGGAGAAGGGAAAGCCGTCACCATAAACGGCAGGCGAGCGGGAGCATTTCGGGATGAGACAGGCTGCCTCCATCTCGTTGATACGACTTGTACCCATTTAGGCTGCGAGGTCGAGTGGAACGACAGTGAGCATACGTGGGATTGTCCGTGCCACGGGTCACGCTTTAAGCCATCTGGCGAAGTTGTAGAGGGTCCGGCCATTAAACCATTAAAACAAATAGATCTCGATTAAACCGTTCATTTTAATGAACGGTTTTTCAAATATTTTTCATCTGCAGCTTCATTCATGTTTCCCTTGGCCGATAAAAAAGAAAAAGGCTTAAAAAGCCAAAAAGTAAAAATTATATTTTTCCCAAGGGGGATCATTGTATTGTTATTTAAAAAAGACAGAAAACAAGAAACAGCTTACTTTTCAGATTCAAACGGACAGCAAAAAAACCGCATTCAGCTCACAAACAAACATGCAGATGTCAAAAAACAGCTCAAAATGGTCAGGTTGGGAGATGCTGAGCTTTACGTGTTAGAGCAGCTTCAGCCACTCATTCAAGAAAATATCGTAAATATCGTTGATGCGTTTTATAAAAACCTTGACCATGAAAGCTCATTGATGGATATCATTAATGATCACAGCTCAGTTGACCGCTTAAAACAAACGTTAAAACGGCATATTCAGGAAATGTTTGCAGGCGTTATCGATGATGAATTCATTGAAAAGCGTAACCGAATCGCCTCCATCCATTTAAGAATCGGCCTTTTGCCAAAATGGTATATGGGTGCGTTTCAAGAGCTTCTTTTGTCAATGATTGACATTTATGAAGCATCCATTACAAATCAGCAAGAACTGCTAAAAGCCATTAAAGCAACAACAAAAATCTTGAACTTAGAACAGCAGCTTGTCCTTGAAGCGTTTCAAAGCGAGTACAACCAAACCCGTGATGAACAAGAAGAAAAGAAAAACCTTCTTCATCAGAAAATTCAAGAAACCTCTGGATCGATTGCCAATCTGTTTTCAGAAACAAGCAGATCAGTTCAAGAGCTTGTGGACAAATCTGAAGGCATTTCTCAAGCATCCAAAGCCGGCACTGTAACATCCAGCACTGTTGAAGAAAAGTCGATCGGCGGAAAAAAAGAGCTAGAAGTCCAGCAAAAACAGATGAACAAAATTGACACAAGCCTTGTCCAAATCGAAAAAGAAATGGTCAAGCTGGATGAAATCGCGCAGCAAATTGAAAAAATCTTCGGCATCGTCACAGGCATAGCTGAACAAACAAACCTTCTCTCGCTCAATGCATCTATTGAATCCGCCCGCGCTGGAGAACACGGCAAAGGCTTTGCTGTCGTGGCAAATGAAGTGCGGAAGCTTTCTGAGGATACGAAAAAAACCGTCTCTACTGTTTCTGAGCTTGTGAACAATACGAATACACAAATCAACATTGTATCCAAGCATATCAAAGACGTGAATGAGCTAGTCAGCGAAAGTAAAGAAAAAATGACGCAAATTAACCGCTTATTCGATGAAATCGTCCACAGCATGAAAATCAGCAAAGAGCAATCAGGCAAAATCGACGTCGATCTGCAAGCCTTTCTTGGAGGGCTTCAGGAAGTCAGCCGCGCCGTTTCCCATGTGGCCGCTTCCGTTGATTCGCTTGTCATCCTGACAGAAGAATAACCATCAAAAACCGGTCTGCGATACGGCCGGTTTTTTTGCGTTCATTATGTAAACTTAAATTAAAAATCAGTTGACATAATAATTACCTGCATTTATTGTATAACCATATTTGATTACTGTTTGGAGGATTTCACATGCTGAAATTAATCGACATGATGCATATTGCGATTTTCACCGCGCTGATGGCAGTGCTCGGCTTTATGCCCCCTCTCTTCTTATCCTTTACACCTGTTCCGATTACATTGCAAACGCTTGGTGTCATGTTGGCAGGCAGCATCCTCAGGCCAAAGTCTGCTTTCTTAAGCCAGCTTGTCTTTTTGCTGCTCGTCGCCTTCGGAGCGCCGCTGTTGCCCGGCGGACGAGGCGGTTTTGGTGTGTTTTTCGGACCGAGCGCAGGCTTTTTGATTGCTTATCCCCTCGCTTCATGGCTGATCAGTTTAGCCGCTAACAGGCTGCGGAAGGTGACAGTATTGCGTCTCTTTTTCACTCATATCGTATTCGGCATCATCTTTATTTATCTGCTTGGTATACCGGTACAAGCTTTTATCATGCATATTGATTTGTCACAGGCCGCCTTCATGAGCCTTGCATATGTGCCTGGTGATTTGATAAAAGCGGCTGTATCTGCATTTCTGGCGATAAAAATCACTCAAGCCTTGTCTCTTTCTGATACGATGTTTACAAAAGGAGGATGACACTACATGACAATTACTCATACCTATTCATCTACTGCCGAAACATCGCCCGGCCGTGTAGCGATCCAGACTGAATCGGAGCAAATCACGTACCATGATTGGGATCGGCTTGTCTCTCAAACCGCAAATTGGCTGCGGTCACAGCCGAGCATGCCGAATCGTGTGGCGATCCTGCTCCCAAATAGTCTGGCGTTTTTACAGCTGTTTGCCGGAGCCGCAGCGGCTGGATGCACAGCCATTCCCATCGACACACGCTGGAGCCCGGCTGAATGTAAGGAGCGGCTGTCCATAAGCAATGCGGATCTTGTGGTTACTTTAGCCTTTTTTAAAAACAAACTGACAGATAGCCAGATACCTGTTGTTTTGCTGGATAACTGTATGGCAGATATTTCTGAAGCAACCGCTGATCCCTTGCCTACCATTGATCCGGGGCACCCTTTTTATATGGGATTTACGTCGGGCTCGACAGGAAAACCGAAGGCCTTTACGCGATCTCACCGCTCATGGATAGAGAGCTTTACCTGTACAGAAACAGATTTTTCGATTTCATCAAATGACACGGTATTGATTCCCGGGACGTTAATGTCCTCTCACTTCTTATACGGGGCAGTCAGCACTTTGTTTCTTGGAGGAACCGTTTGTTTGCTGAAAAAGTTTTCTCCTGCCAAAGCGAAGGAATGGCTGTGCCGTGAATCCATCAGTGTTCTCTATACCGTACCGACGATGACAGACGCCCTCGCAAGGATTGAGGGTTTTCCCGACAGTCCCGTCAAAATCATTTCATCCGGCGCAGACTGGCCGGCAGAATCCAAGGAGAAGCTTGCCGCTGCATGGCCTCATCTCAAGCTGTACGATTTTTACGGCACATCAGAGCTTAGTTTTGTGACGTTTTCTTCACCGGAAGACAGCAAACGGAAGCCGCATTCAGCGGGCCGCCCTTTTCATAATGTCCGGATCGAAATCCGCAACGCTGGAGGAGAGCGCTGTCAGCCAGGGGAAGTCGGAAAAATATTTGTCAAAAGCCCGATGCGGTTTTCCGGCTATGTGAACGGCAGCACACCAGATGAATGGATGACAGTAGATGATATGGGCTACGTTGATGAAGAGGGCTTTCTATACATATCAGGAAGAGAAAACGGGATGATCGTGTACGGAGGATTAAATATTTTCCCAGAAGAAATTGAACGTGTGCTTCTCGCCTGCCCAGAGGTTGAAAGCGCGGCTGTCGTTGGCATTCCCGACGAGTATTGGGGAGAAATCGCTGTAGCTGTCATTCTTGGAAACGCTAATGCCAGAACACTGAAAGCCTGGTGTAAACAGAAATTAGCCTCCTATAAAATTCCGAAAAAATGGGTGTTTGCAGACAGCTTGCCGGAAACGAGCAGCGGAAAAATTGCCCGTTCCAGAGTGAAAAAATGGCTGGAAGAGAGTATACAGTATAAATGAATGCGGTTATTGTTGATGCAAAACGAACGATCTTTGGAAATCAAAACGGACTGCTGAAGCCCTTCCTGCCGGAGGATTTGGCGGCTCCCATCATCCGCTGTCTCAGCCGAAAGCTAGAGGATCAAGTTGACGAGGTCATTCTCGGAAACGCTACTGGCAGAGGCGGCAACCTGGCCAGACTGTCAGCCCTTCAAGCCGGACTGCCTTTATCGGTTCCCGGAATGACAATTGACAGACAGTGCGGCTCAGGCCTTGAAGCTGTACGCTATGCCTGCAGCCTTATTCAAGCGGGAGCCGGCACGATGTATATCGCGGGCGGCTCAGAAAGCAGCAGCCAATCCCCTTTTTCAGAACGGGCCCGCTTTTCTCCAGATGCGATTGGCGATCCAGACATGGGCATTGCAGCAGAATATACGGCTGCACGCTATTCCATCAGCAGAAGCATGCAGGATGAGTACGCGCTTCTCAGCCATCAACGCAGCAGGAACGCGCATGATGAAGGATTTTACCGTGAAGAAATTGTTCCTCTCGGGGAATTGGAGACGGACGAAGCATTTTTGAAAACGCGGCCGATAGAAGCGATTATTCCCCGTGCAAAGCCGGTTTTCGACACCAGCTCCGGAACAGTCACAGCAGCCAACAGCAGTGGCATAGCAGACGGAGCAGCCGCTCTTTTGGTAATGGAAGAAGAAAAAGCGGCAGCCCTGGGACTTAAGCCTGTGCTCCGGTTTATCGGCAGCGCAGTCAGTGGGATTCACCCCAACTATCCGCCCGCGGCACCGGTTGATGCGATCCGTAACCTCTTACATACACACGATGTAACACCTAAGGATATCGGTTTATTTGAAATCAATGAAGCCTTTGCCGTCAAAATTTGTGTCTGCTCGCAAGAACTCGGCATTCCCTTTTCAAAAATCAATGTGCGCGGCGGCGCCTTAGCTCTTGGCCACCCGTACGGTGCATCAGGTGCAGCTCTGGTAACCAGATTGTTTTATGAAGCGAAAAGACGGACAGACTGTCAATATGTGGTTGCAGCCATCGGAAGCGGCGGCGGAATTGGACTGGCTTTATTATTTGAAGTTCTTGCATAGGCTTTTTCATAGGACACACGCTTTCGATTTAGTATAATAGCGATATGAATAAAGTCAGGAAGGGGATTTTATGACAGCCGTTTGTTTAGTAAGACATGGAGAAACCGATTGGAACCTGCAGCAAAAATGCCAAGGCAAAACCGATATCCCGCTAAACGCAACAGGTGAACGCCAAGCAAGAGAAACCGGAGAATATGTAAAGGACTTTTCTTGGGATATTATTGTGACGAGCCCGCTGAAAAGAGCGAAAAGAACCGCGGAAATTATTAATGAATATCTGCATCTTCCGATAGTCGAGATGGATGATTTTAAGGAACGCGATTACGGCGACGCGGAGGGCATGCCGCTGGAGGAACGGACAAAGCGCTATCCAGATAACATCTATCCGAATATGGAAACCTTAGAAGAACTCACTGACAGGCTGATGGGCGGTTTGGCAAAAGTGAACCAGGCGTATCCAAACAAGAAGGTGCTGATCGTGGCGCACGGTGCGGCAATTCACGCCCTGCTGACGGAAATATCCGGCGGTGACCCGGAGCTTCAAAGCACCCGTCTCGTCAACGCCTGCCTCAGCAACATTGAATTTGCAGAAGAAAAATGGCGGATAAAAGACTATAATATCAACAGCCACTTATCCGGCTTTATCAAATAAGAAAAAGACAGGCGTTTGCCTGTCTTTTCTTTTATTTCTTAGCAGCCGGCATCTCTTTTTGAAGCTCGTCCAAAATGGCATTCGCCCCGTCTACACTGCGGCGCAGAGACCACACCGCACGGTCCACGTGGTATACATGCCCGTTTTTCACTGCCTTCAGTTTTTTCCAAAGGACATTCTTTTCGATCGGGCGTTTACCGTCGGCGTCG
The DNA here is from genome assembly GCF_019334685.1 of Bacillus sp. LJBS17. NCBI lineage: Bacteria > Bacillati > Bacillota > Bacilli > Caryophanales > Bacillaceae > Bacillus > Bacillus sp. LJBS17. The sequence goes on along the minus strand of NZ_CP079759.1, from coordinate 1,089,016 downwards.
AGGTCATCTGTTTTTCCTGTCATCAGGATGATCACATCCGGATCTGTTTTCAGCAGCTGCTCCAGTGTCATTTTCATATTCACAGAGTCGCCGCCATTGCTTGAATCGCTATTGCCTGACGTACTGATTGCATATCGATAGCCGACCTGTGTTAAAAGTCTCGATGTAAAGAAGTTTTCATCCCTGGCCATAATGGTATCATTTGTATTTCCGATCAAAAGCACGGACTGGCTGTTCGCGCTGATTTTCTGCTTTGTCTCGCTAAGCTTTTCTTCATGCGCCGTCAGCTTTTTCTCCATTTTCTTCTCCTTGCCGACTGCTTTTGCAATTGTAAGCGAAGCGTCAATTGTATCCTGATAATCAGCATTTAAATTATTAAGTGCAATCGTCGGCGCTATTTTTTTCAGCTGATCGTACACCTTCTTATGTCGGGTCGTGTCAGCAATAATTAAATCGGGTTTTAATGAAGCGATTTTTTCCATGCTTGGCTGTGAGCGAGTGCCGACAGATGTGTAGCCGTCAATTTTCTTCAGCACATCCTTGTTGATCAGCTGCTTCGCTTTGTTGTCATCGGCAACCCCGACAGGCGTAATGCCGAGATCAAGCAGTGTATCAATAAAACCTAGCTCAAGAACAACAACCCGCTCCGGATGCTCAGGTACATTTGTCTTCCCTAAATCATGTGTTACCGCCACTTTATGGTCTTTACTGTTTTGATTGCCGCTTGAAGACGAGCAAGCAGCCGTTAAGACAGAAAGAAGTAAAACTGTAAGAATAATCAGTGTTTTTTTCATATGTTCCAGTCTCTCCTGTTGGTAGTTTCTATGGTTAAGATGTCCAAGAGTAGTATAACACGGAATGAGAATCATTATCACCAATTATTTTTTAAATGAGAAGAGAAAGTTCGGCTTACAGGAAAATCTTGTTTCACGACACAGCAGTTCAGCAGCTGATCATCCTGTCCACAAAAAAGCTTGCAGAAAAATAACATTCTCTGCAAGCTGATCCTGTTAAAGCTTCACAATCACTCTTCCTTGAATGCGATTTTGCAAAATATCTTTTAACGCACCCGGCGTTTCTTCCAATGATACTTCCCTGTCCACGATGGTCAGCAGCTGATCAGGCTTGAGATCAGAAGACATGCGCTCCCAAACAGCGGCTCTGACGTCCATCGGACAGTATACTGAATCGATTCCGAGCAGGCTTACTCCGCGAAGAATAAAAGGATACACCGTTGCCGGAACTTCTCCTCCGCCGGTTAAGCCGCTCACTGCGACAGATCCGCCGTATTGAATTTTGCTTAAAAGCGAGGCAAGCTGTTTTCCGCCGACTGGATCAACCGCCCCCTGCCATTGCTGCTTGGACAGCGCCTTAAGCGTTCCGTCATAGACATCTTCCCTGCTGATTACTTCGCTTGCACCGAGCTGTTTCAAATAATCAGCCGCCTCCCGGTTTCCGGTACTTGCCACCACATCATAGCCCCGCTTGTTCAGCATCGATACCGCAATTCCGCCGACACCGCCAGTTGCTCCTGTGACTAGCACGCTGCCTTTTTCCGGAGACAGACCGTTCTGTTCAAGCCGATGCACTGATAACGCCGCAGTAAATCCCGCCGTTCCGTACACCATCGCTTCTTTTAACGAAAGATTCTGTGGCAAAGGCACCAGCCAGTCACCAGGCACCGAAGCGTATTCACTTAATCCGCCATCACGGGAGACACCGAGCTCATAGCTTGTCGCGATCACCTCATCCCCCTCCGTAAAACGCGGATCATTGGAAGAGACGACCGTACCCGCAGCATCAATGCCTAAAATAAGCGGATACTCTCTGACGATATTGCCTCCTGCTTTTCCGGCCAGACCATCTTTGTAATTAATGCCGGAATAAGCAACTTTAATCAGGACACCATCCTTCGGCAAATCCTCTGTTGATATGGTTTTCACATGGACTGAAACATCATCGGCATTTTTTTCTGCCTGCAATGCTTGAAATAACGTTGACATTCGGCACACTCCTTTTCATTTATATCGTAACCGAAGAACGTTCAAAAAACCAAATCATCAAGCCGCCATTTTCACTTCGCCGGCACATTGAGAGAATAATGGACAAATCCGGTATCCTCTTCATAGCCGTTTTGCTCATACAAGCTTCTTGCCTTCCGGTTGTGGTGCTCAGTCTGAAGTGTTAAACATTTTGCCCCGTTTTCCTCTGCATAATCCTTTGCGGCAGAAAGCAGCCGGCCGCCGGCTCCCTTTGTACGCGCATGAGGAACGACAAATAAGTCATTTAATATGTATATCCTTTTCATTGACACAGAAGAAAACGTTGGATAGAGCTGGGTAAAGCCTATGAATTCTCCATTTTCTTCTGCTATCAAAATAACAGACTCGTGATTTTCCAAACGAGCTTTCAAAAAAGCCTCTGCCCCTTGCAAATCGGATGCCTGTCTATAAAATTCCCGATATTGGTTAAACAACGGCGCAATGGCGGCCGCATCTGATGTCTTTGCTTGGCGAATGTTCATCTTATTTCTTCCTCCCTCTCAATAATTTTTTCATTCTATCCCTTTTCTGTAAAGTTTATTTTTCAGAATACTTTTATCATCATGCTTTGAAAAAATATCACGATAATATCCATTGTTCTCACGGAAGCACACGCAGGTCATTTGAACGAATTTTTTCGACAGAAATTTGCCGGGACTCAGGAGCATTTAACCTAAAAAAGCATGACATTTCAGCATAATGAACATTTACTCATGTCTATTTTCGTTCTTTTCTGTATGAAAATAGTTATTTCGAGTCTCTACGGAAATAGCGAGAGATGATATACCTAAATAGAGATAAAATCATCTCAAAAAAATGGGTCTACTAAAATATTATTCCATCTATTACAATAAATTCACAGAATAGTCTTTTAAGTGAGTCTACTCTGAATTTTTTAAAAGGAGAGGGTAAAGAGTGAGAAGCAAAAAATTGTGGATCAGCTTGTTGTTTGCGTTAACGTTAATCTTTACGATGGCGTTCAGCAACATGTCTGCGCAGGCTGCCGGAAAAAGCAGTACAGAAAAGAAATACATTGTCGGATTTAAACAGACAATGAGTGCCATGAGTTCCGCCAAGAAAAAGGATGTTATTTCTGAAAAAGGCGGAAAGGTTCAAAAGCAATTTAAGTATGTTAACGCGGCCGCAGCAACATTGGATGAAAAAGCTGTAAAAGAATTGAAAAAAGATCCGAGCGTTGCATATGTGGAAGAAGATCATATTGCACATGAATATGCGCAATCTGTTCCTTATGGCATTTCTCAAATTAAAGCGCCGGCTCTTCACTCTCAAGGCTACACAGGCTCTAACGTAAAAGTAGCTGTTATCGACAGCGGAATTGACTCTTCTCATCCTGACTTAAACGTCAGAGGCGGAGCAAGCTTCGTACCTTCTGAAACAAACCCATACCAGGACGGCAGTTCTCACGGTACGCATGTAGCCGGTACGATTGCCGCTCTTAATAACTCAATCGGTGTTCTGGGCGTAGCGCCAAGCGCATCATTATATGCAGTAAAAGTGCTTGATTCAACAGGAAGCGGCCAATATAGCTGGATTATTAACGGCATTGAATGGGCCATTTCCAACAATATGGATGTTATTAACATGAGCCTTGGCGGACCTTCTGGTTCTACAGCGCTGAAAACAGTCGTTGATAAAGCCGTTTCCAGCGGTATCGTCGTTGCTGCCGCTGCCGGAAACGAAGGTTCGTCCGGAAGCTCAAGCACAGTCGGCTACCCTGCAAAATATCCTTCCACTATTGCGGTAGGTGCGGTAAACAGCAGCAACCAAAGAGCTTCATTCTCAAGCGCAGGTTCTGAGCTTGATGTGATGGCTCCTGGCGTATCCATCCAAAGCACACTTCCTGGAGGCACTTACGGTGCTTACAACGGCACGTCCATGGCGACTCCTCACGTTGCCGGAGCAGCAGCGTTAATTCTTTCTAAGCACCCGACTTGGACAAACGCGCAAGTCCGTGATCGTTTAGAAAGCACTGCAACATATCTTGGAAACTCTTTCTACTATGGAAAAGGGTTAATCAACGTACAAGCAGCTGCACAATAATAGTAAAAAGAAGCAGGTTCCTCCATACCTGCTTCTTTTTATTTGTCAGCATCCTGATGTTCCGGCACATTCTCTTCTTTCTCCGCATGTTGAATCCGTTCCATGATCGAAGGATGGCTGCCTCTGAAAATCTTCACAAGCACCGGAGGATCAACCTGGCTCAGCCCCGTCACGGCCAAATCCTGAAACGTTTTAACAGCGGCTTCTCTGTTCTCTGTCAACTCGATCCCATACTGGTCAGCCTTATTCTCCTGATAACGCGAGACAGCATTTGAAAAAGGCGTAACCGCAAAGCTCAAAACAGAAAACAAAAGCAATAACAGCGGAAGTGCCGCAAGATCATGCCGCCCTTCTAAATGAAACATGCTGCGGGTTAGGCGAACCGTCCGCTTGTAAAGCTTATCAATGACATAAAATCCGGCGAGCGACACGAGCAAATAACCAGCCAGACCGATGTAAACGTGCTTCATGACATAATGGCCCATTTCGTGGCCCATAATAAACAGGATTTCTGAATCGTCAAGTTTGTTCAGTGTCGTATCCCACAATACAATCCGTTTGTTAGCCCCGATTCCTGTAACATAGGCATTCAGCGCATTTGTTTTTTCTGACATGTTCACTTCATATACATGATCAGCCGGAATATTGGCTTCATCTGCCAGCTCTAAAATTTTGCTTTCAAGCTCTTTGTTTTTCAGCGGATAAAATTCATTGTATAAAGGATCGATAATGACCGGCTGAATAAAAAACAGAAAAAGCGAAAACGGCACTGTTAACAGCCAGGCGTATAACCACCATTTTTTTTCATGCCTTTTGATCAGCCAATAAAAAACGAGAACGCAAAGCGTAAAGATTGGAAAGCTGATCCAAAAGCTGATAACCTGATCCTTAGCCCAGCTGGCCGTTGTCTGTGTGGAAATGTTATAGTCAAGCGATACTTGATAGCCTATCCAATCTAAAGGCAACGTCACCAATGTTGTAATCAGCGAAAGCACAAACACAAAACCAACGGTCTGCAAAAACCGAAAAGGCACGGCCGCTTCGATCCATTTCTTGATTTTCTTTGAAACACCGCTGACCAGCAGAACAAAAAACAGAAACCAATCAAGAGGTACCCCGATAAAAAATAAAAAATTCTTGATATTTGAATACTGCTCGGCCACTGCCAAATCAGACGGCTTCATGAAAGAAGCCGGATCAGCCTGCGTTCCTTTCACGGCTTCCGGTATTGCGGAATCACCCGACAGGAAAAAATACCAATAAAAAAACAGCCCGTACAGCACGTAAGCAAGTCCTGCTGCCGCTATCCACTTGCGCATAACGCCTCACTCCTCACATCAACCCGTTACTTCTATTGTAATCATAAATTCAAATTCTTAGAACCAAGCTGTGTTCCGCACTTTTCCACCCTTTTAAGCATGGAAAACCCGATCGCTGGGAAAACTAACAATGTTTGGAGTGATGCAAATGAAAAAAATAGTGGCAGCCATCGTGGTAATCGGTCTTGTGTTTATAGCATTTTTTTATCTTTACAGCCGATCAGGCGATGTGTATCAATCGGTAGACGCGGATTTGATCACACTGTCTTCAAGCGGCCAGGAAGATATCGAGATTGAAAAAAGACAGCACGTCAAAGATATGCTGGATATTATGAATCAGGGAAAACAGGTGAAGACAGAAAAAACATCAGCCCCTGATTACGAAGGGACAATCAAGTTTCATAAAGACCGGTATGACTCATTCAGACTATGGATTGACGGCAGCCAGCAAGCCGTTTTTTCGAAGGATGGCACATACTACAAATTGAGCAAAAATGATACAAAGGCGCTGCTAAATATTATTAAAAAAGAAGCAAAGGATTGAAAATGAAAAAGCGAAGCTAACCGCTTCGCTTTTTCATTTTATTGGGGCAAAATATCTCTCAGTGCCCGTCTGAGCATTTTCCCCGTCGCATTTTTCGGAATATCGTCAAGAAACGTAATGGCGGCAGGCCGCTTGTATTTTGCCAGATGCTTTTCGCAGTGCTGCATGATGTCCTCCTCTGTTACCCCAGAGCGTTTCGGCACCACATATCCCTTTACCGCTTCCCCGCTTTGGGGGTCCGGCACGCCGATGACAACCGCCTCCTTGACGTCCGGATGGCTGTACAGCACCTCCTCCACCTCCCGCGGATACACATTGTATCCTCCTACAATGATCATGTCTTTTTTCCGGTCAACAATGTAAAAATAGCCGTCCTCATCCCGTCTTGCCAAGTCCCCCGTATAAAGCCACCCGTCTTTTAATGCATGCTCTGTTTCCATCGGCATTTTATAATAGCCCTTCATCACATTGGGGCCTTTCACGATCAATTCACCGACCTGGTGAGCGGGCAGCTCGCGTCCGAGCGGATCTACGACCTTGTTTTCGACATGTAAGATACTTGTCCCGATGGAGCCCGGCTTTCTGCCCCTGTCAAACGGGTTAAAGCACGTGACGGGTGATGCTTCCGAGAGCCCGTAGCCTTCCAAAATGGTAACACCGAATTTTTCTTCAAACGCCGTCAGCAACGCGACTGGCATGGCCGCGCCTCCCGAAATGCACAGCCGGATGGAAGAAAAATCATCTTTCTTTCCGTATTCATGCTGAAACAAGTAGTTATACATTGTAGGCACACCGGCAAAAATGGTCGCCTGCTGCTGCTTGACAAGCTTAAAAACAGATGCCGGACTGAATTGAGGCTCAATCAAGACAGTTGCGCCGCTCATCAGCGGTGCATTCATACAGACGGTTAAACAAAACACGTGAAACATGGGAAGAGCGCAGACCACATTGTCCCTCTCATCCATTCCCAAATAGCCTGCAACATCGTTGGCATTGCTGTACAAATTCTGATGAGTCAGCATCGCGCCTTTCGGTTTTCCAGTCGTTCCTGACGTATATAAAATAACCGCGGTATCATCAGGGACAAGTTCTTGGTTTTGTTTAGCGGCAGATGTCGGCCGCAATATTTTTGCAAACGTTGTCATTTTCATCCTGACCTCTGGGTCCGCAGCTTCCGGCTCGGCCTCCCCCGTCTGGCATAAAATGACGAGCTCAACCTTTGGCAGCGACTCATGCATGCTCTCATAAAGCGGCAAAAGCTGGCTAACGCCCACGATTGCCTTTACATCGCCATTTGTCAGCATATAACCAATTTCTGTCGGCGTGTACAACGGATTGATGGGAACAACCACGATCCCAGCTTTTAAAGCGCCAAAAAACGCGATGATAAAATCAGGCGAATTGCCAAGCAGCAAAGCTAAATGGTCCCCTTTCTCCATACCGGCTTCCTGAAGGCCGTCCGCAAATCGCTGAATATATTCATTCAGCTCTTGATACGTCATCATGTGATCTTTAAACCTGCATGCGATGCTGTCGGGCTTCTCAGATGCTGTTTCTTCCAATTTTGAAACAAGATTCATTCTCCCACCCCTTAAAGTGAATGAATAGTCATTCATTATTGAAGCCAAGCTTTCTCCTCCATTATAGAGAAACAGAAAAAAACACTCAAGAGCAAAAAGCCCTGAGTGTCAGTACTGTCATAGTTTCTTCAATGCTTCGGCAATCGGCGTATCTCCTTCTGTCAGATCAAAGGCCCGATTTTCCGTATTCTTCTCATCTAAAGAAGCAATGACCGTTTTTGCAACGTCATCACGGGAAATAAATCCCCGCTCAAGATCCTTCGCTGCTGAAACAGTTCCCGTTCCAGGCTCATTGCGAAGGCCTCCCGGACGGATAATCGTATAGGTTAAACCGCTCGCTTCCAGAATTTTATCAGCATAATGCTTGGCCACATAATAAGGCTTGAGTGCCTCATTCCAATTTTCACGGTTATGGGCTTGCAGGGCGCTGACCATAATAAACCGTTTGATTCCGGCAATGTCCGCAGCTTCAATGGCTTTTGCCGCTCCATCAAGATCCACCAGCAGCGTTTTATCATAGCCTGTGCTGCCGCCGGAACCGGCTGTGAAAATGATCGCGTCACAGCCTTTTGCCGCAGCGGCGATTTCTTCCGGGCTGCCCTCCAGATTCGCAAGCACAGCTTCTGCACCGGCAGCTTCAAGAGACGCTTTCTGTTCTTCTTTTCTGACCATCGCTCTGATGGAATGATCAGGATTACCTTGGAATAAAGAGACAAGTCTTTGCCCGATTTGTCCGTTCGCTCCGATTAAAAACACTTTCATGTGAATCCCTCCTGCCTCCATTATTTCAAAAACACAACCGCTCTTTCAAACGATGTGTTTTGCCTTAATAAATCAGATCAAGGAAATCCTCTTTCGTAATGTTCCCAAAGTAATGCTGGAGATTCACACCTTCGAGCACATCAGCGATGACGCTGCGTTCGTATTGTTTTCCGACCAGCAGGTTTTCAATTTCAGATACATCACCGACACCGAAGAAATCTCCGAAGATTTTGCAGTCCTCGATTTTGCCTTTCTTGACTTCCAGGCGCAAATCGATCGATCCAACCGGATAACGCTTCGAATGATTAAGGTTAAATTTCGGCGAGCGGCCGTAGTTCCAATCCCAATTCTGATAGCGCTCTTTCGAAATTTGATGAATGGTCTCCCAATCTTTTTCCGTCAGCTTATACTCCGGCACGTTTCCAATGTCGTTTGTGTTAAAAATATGGCGAAGCAAATGGCTGCGAAATTCTTCGGTGGTCATTTTATCATCGAGAAACTCACTGATGTTTGCTACTCGGCTTCTGATCGATTTGATGCCTTTTGATTCAATTTTATCCTTTTTCACCTTTAATGCTGATACAACATGATCAATGGCTGAATCAAACATGAGGGTGCCGTGGCTGAAAATACGGCCTTTCGTTGCAAACTGAGCGTTTCCGGATATTTTCCGGCCATCCACTACAATGTCGTTCCGGCCGCTTAATTCAGCTTCAACCCCAAGCTGATGTAACGCCTGAATCACCGGCTCAGTGAATTTTTTAAAGTTATGAAAGCTGTCCCCGTCATCCTTGGTAATAAAGCTGAAGTTCAAGTTCCCCAGATCATGGTAAACAGCGCCCCCGCCTGATAAACGGCGGACGACGATAATCCCGTTTTCCTCAACATATTTTGTATTGATTTCTTCTATTGTATTTTGGTTTTTCCCAATGATAATAGACGGTTGATTCACATAAAAGAGCAAATATTGCTGTTCAGGGTCTAAATGCTTTACACAGTACTCCTCGATAGCAAGATTGATCCGCGGATCATTGATATTTTGATTGTCTATAAATAACATGGTGCTCCTCCTTTATCCTTCCCACACAAAACCTGATTTCGCAATATTCACTTCTCCGTTAAAAACGGTTTTCGCTTCTTTGCGAAGGTTGTCATGCACGCCAAAATGCGGCAAATGGGTCAGCAGCAGTTCTCCCGCTCCCGCTTCTTTTGCAATGCGCCCGGCTTCCAGGCTGTTCATATGGCCTGCACTTGTTCCGTCTTGATCGGCATAAAAATTGCATTCTGAGATCAATAAATCAGCATCTTTCGAAAACGGTATAAATGAATCCTGATAGCTGGAATCAGCAGTATAAACGACAGTGTGGCTGCCGTCAGTAATCCGCATGGCATAGCACGTCACCGGGTGAATCGTTTTTAAAAAGGTGATCGTAAACGGACCGGCAGTCAACGGCTGATCCGGCTGATAGGCGATCCCTTTTGTATGTGTTTTATATGTAAGCTTTTGAAACTGTTCTATATCAGCATCATGTCCGTAAATCGGAAGCGTATGCTCTCCTTTGCCGAGAAACGAACCGACTTGCTTGGCAAATTGTAGCGGTCCGATATCAGCGATATGGTCATGGTGATAATGAGACAGAACGACCGCATCCAGCTTTTCCGCCGGCACATATCCGAACAGCTTAGACAAAACGGCACTGCCGCAATCAACAAGCAGAGAGTAATCACCTGACTGAAACAAATAGCCTGACGTCGCTTCATTTGCGGCCGGAAAACCGCCATAGCATCCGATAACTGTAACTTTCATAATGTCCTCCTATCTTTTCAAAAAAATTGATCCTCCTTCAATATACCCATTTTTCTTGAAAAAAGCATGTTTTAAACATTGTATCAAAACAGTTATTGATTTTTGTAATCTGTTATATTACAATGAAATCACTACAAAGGGGAAAGAGGGATTGGTTATGCTGGGGAAAATCACAGAATTTTTTAGAAACCTGCCTTCGAAAAAGTGTGCGGAATGCGGAAAAAAGATAGAAGAGCAGCATGAGTGTTATGGTAATATCTGCAATGACTGTATAAAAGTAAACGATTTGTAATGAGCGAAAATCCCGCGCCTTATGCGTGGGATTTTCTTATTTTTTCACATATCTCTTAATTTTGAAATAATAGTCAGGTTAGGTCAAAGCTCACCTGTTTTTAGATAATTCTGGTGATTATCATAATGTCATTGAATATTCTTTATTTTCGAAATATAATTTACTATAGACGAATTGATTTCTTATCTATTATAATTTGATCTAATAGTGAGATTAAATATATGTCTATTCATGATATATGTTGATACTTTGTTTTTTGGGAGGTAATCTATGAAAAGAATTAAGTTTGGATTAGCCACACAAATATTCGTTGGACTTATTCTAGGTGTCATTGTTGGCGTCATTTGGTATGGCAACCCAGCATTGCCTACTTACCTGCAGCCAATCGGGGATCTCTTTTTACGCTTAATCAAAATGATAGTGATTCCTATTGTTGTCTCCAGCTTAATCATCGGTGTAGCCGGTGCAGGAAATGGAAAGCAAGTCGGTAAATTAGGCTTCAGAACGATTCTGTACTTCGAGATCATCACGACTTTTGCCATTATTCTCGGACTAGCCCTTGCAAACATCTTCCATCCGGGTACAGGAGTTAATATACACGAAGCTCAAAAATCGGACATCAGTCAATATGTTGAAACTGAAAAAGAACAAAGTAATAAATCAGTGGCGGAAACGTTCCTCCATATTGTGCCGACAAACTTCTTCCAGTCATTGGTCGAAGGGGATCTTCTAGCCATCATCTGCTTTACAGTACTATTTGCATTGGGTATTTCCGCGATCGGTGAAAGAGGCAAGCCTGTATTAGCCTTTTTTGAAGGTGTATCCCATGCCATGTTCCACGTTGTAAACCTTGTGATGAAAGTGGCGCCATTCGGCGTTTTCGCTCTTATCGGAGTGACTGTGTCTAAATTTGGACTCGGTTCTCTTATCTCTCTCGGAAAGCTCGTCGGATTGGTTTATGTCGCGCTTGCTTTCTTCTTAATTGTTATTTTCGGGATTGTCGCAAAAATTGCCGGCATCAGCATCTTCAAGTTCCTTGCTTACATGAAGGACGAAATCTTACTGGCGTTCAGTACGTCCAGCTCTGAAACGGTTCTTCCGCGTATCATGGAAAAAATGGAGAAAATCGGATGTCCAAAAGGCATTGTTTCATTTGTCATTCCGATCGGTTACACGTTTAACTTAGACGGTTCCGTTCTCTATCAATCTATTGCCGCACTCTTTTTAGCACAGGTATATGGCATTGATTTGACGATTTGGCACCAAATTACGCTTGTGCTCGTCTTAATGGTGACATCCAAAGGGATGGCTGCCGTGCCTGGTACTTCTTTTGTTGTCTTGCTTGCAACGCTTGGCACCATCGGCGTTCCGGCTGAAGGACTTGCCTTTATTGCCGGCGTAGACCGCATCATGGATATGGCACGTACAGTTGTCAACCTGACTGGTAACGCGCTTGCTGCCGTTGTGATGTCTAAATGGGAAGGCATGTTTAATCCTGCGAAAGCAGAAACTGTTATGTCCCAATCGAAAACAGAACAAAACGCAACCATTTCTGGTTAATGAAAAGCCTGCGGGGTTCTTGCCCCGCAGGCTTTTTTTAATCTTTAACAAGCACAAACAGTTCTGTAATCAAAACAGTATCCTCATTCAGCTCCAGTTCACCGCTTTTGATCAGTTCCGCCCATGCCATCCGATGATCCTCTTGAAACTCCTCAATTCGGTCTCCATTGCCCTCTCCTTTGACTAACCTCATATCAGGCGCACCAAAGGTGGTTTCAAAGACATCTGTCACTTTTATATTGCATCTTGGATTGTCATGTTTATCATAAACGGTAACAAGCTGACCCGCTGTTTGATAAACGTCCCTCAATTCATCTTTTGAATACAATGATTTCGGCGCGCACGTGGCGGTTTTTTCTCCGGCAAGGATCTGCTGAATCAGCTGTTCTCCCAACCCGTCATCACCTTCCCAGCCGAATGTGCTTTTCAGCTTATAAATCTTCATTGGTCCTCCCCCTTATACCATTGGTGACTGTACATAGTAATACAGAAGCTTAGCGGTATGGCGAAGAGATGATTTATGGGTGCGTTCAAATGCATGGGAAGCGTCAATTCCCGGCCCTATGAGGCCATGCACAATATCATGCCCGGATTTGATCGCTGCTGATGCATCAGACCCGTAGTACGGATATATATCAAGCTTATAGTCAATATGATGCTTCTCGGCTAATTGAACTAAATGCTTTCTGAGCTGATAATGATACGGCCCGCTCGCATCCTTCACACAGATTGATACTGAATATTCATCTGTCGCCTGCCCGTCACCGATAGCGCCCATATCAACCGCCAAATATTCAACTGTTTCAGGAGGAATATTCGAATTCCCGCCGTAACCGATTTCTTCATTATTGGAAATAAGAAAATGGGTTGTATACGGCAGCTCAATGTCTTCTGTTTGAATTTCATGAATTAAGCGGAGCAATAAGGCGACGCTTGCTTTGTCATCCAAATGGCGCGATTTAATAAATCCGCTTGATGTGATCTCGACACGTGGATCAAACGACACAAAGTCTCCGACGCCAATGCCAAGCTCCTCCGTATCTTTCCGGCAGTGAACAGGTTCATCTAGGCGGATCTCCATATTCTCTTGATTCCGCTCAGCCTTTCCCGCGTCTTTGTATACGTGCACAGACGTTTGATGCATTAAGATTGTGCCTGTGTACGTTTTTCCTGAGGCGGTTTCAATTTGGCAATACTCCCCCTCAATCGAGTTGTAGCGGAACCCGCCGATTAAATCGATTTTCAGCCGGCCGTCCGCTTTAATTTCCTTTACCATAGCGCCGAGGGTGTCAACGTGCGCAGTCAGCATGCGATGCCGGGATGTGTCGCGTCCTGGAAGCGTTGCAATTAAGCCGCCCTTGTGGTTCCGAACCGTTTCTACCTTCCATTCTTTTAAAAGGCTTTCAATATAATTGATCACCTCATATGTATTTCCGGTCGGGCTTGGGATCGATACCAGTTCTTTAATGAGCTCCATCGTTTTACGTACAGACGTCATAGGGCATTCCTCCTTTTATTTTCTACTTAAAATATACTCTTTTCCCGAGGGACCCGTCCAATCTTTTCCTATCAATCTCTCATATGCTGTAGAGAGCATGGGAAGAGGAGGGATTTCTATGTGCTGTCGTCATTCACATGAACAGAAATGTCGTTGTCACGATTGGTTCGATGATTTTTGGTTCTTTGACGAGTGGTTCGATAAAGATTTCCACGACCATTGCAAGAAAAAGAAAGAATGCCATGACCCTTGCGAGAAGAAGAAAAAGAAACACCATTGTTTCTCTTGTAAAAAACACAGACATTCTTGCTGTCATTGTAAAGACTGAATCAGAAATATTCTGATGACCCATGCTTAATGAATATTTCCATTCACATTTTTCCAAGCGGGCATTACTGCTGCTTGGACCTTTTATTGAAACACCCTTTTTGCTTTTACAATCCAATAAACTGATAAAGCCGCTATAAGAGCAATAATGATTTCAACAGCTGCAGCATGCTCTATGATTCCTCTCTGATATAAAACCGCCGGTACATTAAACAGTGCATGTAAAAGAATAGAATACAACAAAAACAGCGGCCGGCGGCTTTTAACCGCGTACAAAACAAGCAGAGACAGCCCAATTTGGACGGCAATGGCACTGACTCTTTCTATTCCGCCCAGCATCCATTCATACGAAGGAGTATGCAGCAGCTGCTCCTGTATCGGCAAAAGCGCCTGTTTGACGTCGCCATTGACCAAAAGCTGTTCAAACGTCCCGCTATTGATTGCAAATGCGTATACAATAAGTGAGATAGAGGACAAGCCTGTAATCAGGATGGCTTCAAGCCCGCCATGGCCTGCCCCGAAAGCCAGACCATCCGCCCAAGTATGATGGCGCTTCATAAAAAATCGCATCATCATATACCTTCCGCACTCCTCAAAAATTCCGGCCATCAAGCAGCCGTAAATACCATACCATAATGGATGTTGCATCGCTTCTTTCGTCATTTCATTCACTTGCAGTACATAAACATGAACGCCGCCTTCCAGCAGCTGAGCGAAGACAAAAAACGTGAGAGCGCCAATAAAAAACACTTTAAGCGAGGCGCCATACTTTCGCTTAAACCATACAATCAGCCCGATTGGCAACAGAAACGCAATAGCCCCGGATAATGCCAAAAAGACTACTGCTTCTTGACTGACCATTTTTCAGCCTCCTTTTTCTTTTTCATAGATTCCCTATTCTACACTTCTCTTTTTTTGTAAAAAAACCTTCTTTTTAGTACCAGATACTAATATCTAGTGTTATAATCTGACCATAAGGAGTGATTCATATGTCAAAAGCAAAAATTACAGCTATCGGCACCTATGCGCCGAGCAGACGTTTAACCAATGCAGATTTAGAAAAGATCGTTGATACCTCTGATGAATGGATCGTTCAGCGCACAGGAATGAGAGAACGCCGGATTGCGGATGAACATCAATTTACCTCTGATTTATGCATAGAAGCGGTGAAGAATCTCAAGAGCCGTTATAAAGGAACACTTGATGATGTCGATATGATCCTCGTTGCCACAACCACATCCGATTACGCCTTTCCGAGTACGGCATGCCGCGTACAGGAATATTTCGGCTGGGAAAGCACCGGCGCGCTGGATATTAATGCGACATGCGCCGGGCTGACTTACGGCCTCCATTTGGCAAATGGATTGATCACATCTGGCCTTCATCAAAAAATTCTCGTGATCGCCGGAGAGACGTTATCAAAGGTAACGGATTATACCGATCGAACGACATGCGTTCTGTTCGGCGATGCCGCTGGTGCGCTGTTAGTGGAACGAGATGAAGAGACGCCGGGATTTCTTGCGTCTGTACAAGGAACAAGCGGGAACGGCGGCGATATTTTGTATCGTGCCGGACTGCGAAATGAAATAAACGGTGTGCAGCTTGTCGGTTCTGGAAAAATGGTGCAAAACGGACGCGAGGTATATAAATGGGCCGCAAGAACCGTCCCTGGCGAATTTGAACGGCTTTTACATAAAGCAGGACTCAGCTCTGATGATCTCGATTGGTTTGTTCCTCACAGCGCCAACTTGCGCATGATCGAGTCAATTTGTGAAAAAACACCGTTCCCGATTGAAAAAACGCTCACTAGTGTTGAGCACTACGGAAACACGTCTTCGGTTTCAATTGTTTTGGCGCTCGATCTCGCAGTGAAAGCCGGGAAGCTGAAAAAAGATCAAATTGTTTTGCTTTTCGGGTTTGGCGGCGGATTAACCTATACAGGATTGCTTATTAAATGGGGAATGTAACAAAAAAAGAACTTGTTTCCAAGGAAACAAGTTCTTTTTCTTTATGAAGCCGGCTGTTCTTCTGATGATTCTTCCTTCCGGCTTAACATTGTAAAGTAAGTAATGCTTAGTGCAATCATGACGAGGGCGATGCCGATTAAGACGCCGGCCATCTGCCACATGTAGCCAAAGTCACCGTTTGAAATGACCGCTCTGAATCCGTTAATGCTGTAGGTCATCGGCAACGCGCCATGGATGACCTGATAGAAATTCGGGAGCAATTCAAGCGGGAAGGTTCCTCCGCTCGCTCCCAGCTGCAGCACTAAAATAATGACTGCGATAAAACGTCCAGGGTTGCCCATCGTGGTAGCCAAAAATTGAATCATCGCCAGGAAAGCGAGACTCGTAATGATCGTAAACACGTAAAATCTCCACGTGCTCTCTACCTCGAGACCAATTCCCAATAGAAGAACCGTCGCCACAATCAATGATTGAATGATTCCTACAAGCATCATGACATTGAATTTGCTGAAGAACCACTCAAAACCGTTTCTCGGACGTCCTGACGCTTCCTTCAGCGGGAAGACAACCGTCAGCATGATGCCGCCGACATACAAGCCCATTGACAGGATATAAGGTGTCAGCCCTGTTCCATAGTTAGGAACGGAATGAATGGCATCATCTTTGGTTTTAACCGGATCCGCAAACATGCCGTATGTTTGATCATCAGCATCGATATCTCCTGTTTGGTCAGCCGCATCCTTCAGCTTACTAGACAGCTCTCCTGTGCCGTCCAATAGCTTGCCTAAACCTGTATCAAGTGATGCAGATCCGTCTGCAAGTTTTGATGATCCGCTTTGGACCTGTTTAGACCCGTCTAACAGCTTAAACAATCCGCCGGATACTTGGCTGCTTCCTGTCACCAATTGCTCTGAGCCCGCTTTTGCTTTTGCGAACTGCTTATTATATTCACCGATGCCCGCTGTCAGTTTATTTTGGTTTTCTGTCAGCTGCTGTGAACCATTGTATATCTTCTCAGATCCAGCAGTTAATTTGTCAATCGCATCTTGAGTGGCTTTTGCGCCATTATAAAGCTTAGAGGTAGCTTCCGGCAATGCCTTCACCTGGGCAACCTCCGCTTTCACATCTTCCAATGAGCTTTTTATCGTTGCGATGTCAGGCAGCTGATCAGCTGAAGGAAGCCCACTTAAAATTTCATCAAAATCAGGCGCATCAACTTTCGGAAGCTGCTTTTCAACAGAATTGATCAACTGGCTTTTTTGCTCCGCTGTTAAGAAATCACTCGAGTTGATGAGATTTTTGAATGCCTGATCACGGTTTTTCAAGCTATTTTCAAAGTCAGACAGCTGTTTTTTAAATTCCTTCATCGCAGTTTCTGACTTTTCCAGATTGTTCACAGCTGTTTCAAGCTGTGTTAAATCAAGCGCATTTATGAGTTTTTCCGCTTTTGCTGCTTTCTCCGACTCTTCTTGTGCTTTACTGTTGAGCTGATTCAGCCCGTTTGTAAGATCAGGTAAGCCCTGCTGCACCTTTTGAAGGCCGGCATTCAGTTCATTTAGTTTGCCAGTCAGCTTGCCTGATCCTGCTGCAAGTTGACCAGATTTATCATAAATCTGGTTGCTGCTGTCCTGGAATTTACCGAGCGAGCTGTCAAGTGATTGGATGCCGCTCGTCACCTGAGCCGCTCCATCTGCAAGCTGCGCTGTTTTGTCACTGATGGTAGCGGTGCTTTCCTTCAGCTTCGCCAGATTTTCTTTCAGCTGTGCGCTTCCGTTTTTCGCATCCTTTGTGCCGTCATCAATTTTTTTCGCGCCGCTGCTCGCGTCGCTCAAACCTTTTGCGATATCTTTAAAGTTATCAAAAATAACTTTCGTATATTGCTCGGTCACTTCTTTTGAAACAGAGGCTTTCAGTTTATCAATCGCTTTTTCGCCGATCGTTGCCCCTACATAGTTAGAACCTGCATTTGTGTGGTATTTCAGATCCAATTTTTTCGGATTTTTGTCTAATACAGTGCTGGCATTCTTAGAAAAATCCTCAGGAATCTCGACAACTAAATAATATTTTTGATTCAATAAGTCCTTTAACGATTGGTCGAGATCATTGGAAAAATGCCAATCAAAGTTGTTATTATCCTTTAATTCTTTGACCAGATCATCACCGATTTGAAGTTTTTCTCCTTCATACGTTGCTCCCTTGTCTTGGTTGACGACAACGACAGGCAGCTGGTCAACTGTGCCGTACGGGTCCCAATAAGCCTTTAAGAATACGCCGCTGTAAATAAGCGGGACAAACAAAATGGCGATGATGGGAATCAATAATTTTTTACTTGTTACGATGTCTTTCCACTGACTTCGTATTGTGTTCATCCTGATGCCTCCATTCTAAAACTGACTCATCATGAAAAATGGTCATTTTCTTGCAAAGAGAAAGGATTATCTAGTTCGCTGACAATCCTTTGACAACATACAATTCAAGCAGTCCCGCAATTGTCTCTTTATCAAGCGGGGGGTGTTGTTTTTCCCAGTCAAAAATGAGCGCGATATAAAGCTTCAGCATCACAAAGGCTGTCAGTTCAGGGTCGCACGGCTTGATTGCGCCGCTTTTGATCCCGTCTTCAATCTTACTTTTGATATAAGACAGTATGGCTCGCTCCATTTTCTGGATCACTTCCTGAACTGCCATTGTACCAATCTCGGCATTCTCTTGGAAAATTTTAATCGTCAGCTGATGTGTTTTCCTGAACTCCAGAATAGCAAACAATGCTCTGTGCACATTTTCATGGAACGGAAGGTTCGGCTCCATCGCTTCATCCGCTTTTTGCTTCATTTCCTTTAATAAAGTAGTGAAAATCTCGTCAAACAGCTCTTCTTTGTTTTTGAAAAAAGTATAAATGGTTCCCTTCCCCACGTTCGCAAGTTTTGCGACAAGATCCATTGTCGTCGCTTTATACCCGAACTGCGTGAAAGACTTTGTAGCCGCCTCCAAAATGAGCTTTTTTCGATCTATTGACATTGTATTCACCTCGAAACTGACCGTTTGAACATTTTAGTCATTAAGTACATATGCAAATGTATCATAACCTGCTGTTCAATTCAATCATTTTTTTACACAATATTGCCATTGAACATCAAAAAAACCTCCGCGATAAAGCGGAGGTTTTAGCTGAATAAATAGGTAAGCGCGTCAGACACGGCAGCTTTTCCTTGATCAATGCAGTCGGGAATGCCGACACCTTCGAAAGAAGCGCCTGTCATATAAACACCCGGATACGCAGATGCAAGTGCTTCACGCAGCTCCTTGATACGCTGCTTATGGCCGACATGGTACTGCGGCATGCTTTCATGCCATCGGGTGACACATGTCATTTCCGGCTCGCCGTTTATGTTCATGACTTTCTTTAAGTCTTCTAACACAATGTTGATAATGTCATTATCTGATAGATCGACAATGGATTCGTCTCCAGCTTTTCCGACATATGCCCGAAGCAGCGTTTTGCCTTCCGGCGCTGCGTGCGGCCATTTTTTATTCGTCCACGTACAGGCTGTGATCGCAAAGTCACTGTTTCTTGAAATGACAAAACCCGTGCCCTCATGCTCCATTTGGACGGAGCCTTCAGGGAAACCTAAAGCGACGTTTGCCACGGATGTGGAGTGCATATTTTTCAAATGAGAAATGGCAGGAAGCTCAGAAAGCATTCCCGCAGCCGCTTTATGCGGAGCAGTCACAATTACTGAATCAGCATCAAGTGTGACGCCGTTATCCAGTTCGAGCGAATAGCCAGAGCCGCTATGGCTGAGTTTGGTCACTTTTGTGCCTTTATACACCTTCGTCAGCTTTAACTGCTTTTCGATCTCTTCTACAAGGGTCTGCAAACCGGTTGACAGAGTCTGGAACTGCCCTTGTTTTTTTGCCGTCAGCTGCTGGCCTGAGCCTTGAGGCCTTGTTTTTTTCATGCCGAGAATCAGGCTTCTATGCTTTTGTTCCGTCTGGTAAAATTGCGGGAATGTCGACATCAGGCTGAGCTTGTCAATGTCGCCTGCGTAGATCCCTGATAGAAGCGGCTCGATTAAGTTCTCGACCACTTCATCTCCGACACGTCTGCGGAAGAATTCTCCCAATGACTGATCATCCTTTGTTTTGCTAGCAGGCAGGATGAAATCCATAGCAGCTCTCGCCTTCCCAGACAAAGAAAACAGACCCGTAGAAACAAACGGCGCAATTTTTGTCGGTATCCCCATTACAGCGCCCTTCGGCATTGGATGCAGAGTGCGGTTTACAAGCACATAGGATTGTCCGGTCGCATTGTTGACAAGCAAATGCTCAAGACCTAAGTCTTTAACAAGCTGCGGGGCGCTTTTCTTTCGTTCCAGAAATGAGTCTGGCCCTCTTTCGATGATATAGCCGTCCTTCTTGACAGTCTGGATTTTTCCGCCGACTCTCGGACTTGCCTCAACAAGCGTCAGTTCAAGCGGCAGATTCTTTTCTTTGATTTCTTTTTCCATATAGAAGGCGGCGGCTAAACCGGTAATGCCGCCGCCGATGATGACTACATGTTTTTTGCCGTCACTCATGTTCATCGCCTTCTTTAACGTCCTAATTTTTTTAATACGACTGTTGCCAAAGCATCAATAAATTCAGGCTTGGCATTTGGCATTTCCGGCCGGTAATAGCTTGCGCCGATATCGTCAGTAACCACTTTGCATTCATAATCATTATCATAAAGCACTTCTAAGTGATCCGCGACAAATCCAACAGGAACATATACAAATGCTTGATAGCCTTTTTGTTCGAATAAATCACGTGTTAAATCCTGAACATCGGGTCCGAGCCAAGGATCAGGCGTGTTCCCTTCACTTTGCCAGCCGACAGCATATTCGGAAACGCCTGCGCCTTCAGCAATTAATTTCGCCGAGTCATGCAGCTGGTCCGGGTACGGGTCTCCAAATTCTTTGATTTTTTCCGGCAGGCTGTGTGCGGATACGATGAGCATTGCGTTTTCTCTTTCATCCTCAGGCATTGACGCATATGTTTCCTTCACTCGGTCAACCCAATATTTCACGAACTTCGGTTCATCGTACCAGCTTTCAACTGACGTAATCGTTAAGCCGCCGAGTTTTTCAGCCTCTTCTTTGGCGCGTTTGTTGTAGGACTGAACGCTGAACGTGGAGAAATGCGGCGCCAGCACGATGCTGACTGCTTCTGTAATGCCATCCTTATGCATCTCTGCTACGGCGTCTTCAATAAACGGCTCGATATGCTTCAGTCCGATATACGCTTTAAACGTAATCTCATCCTGAATTTCATTCAAGTGCTGTTCCAGATTATGCGCCTGCTCTTCTGTGATTTTGGCAAGCGGTGAAATGCCGCCAATCGCTTCGTATCTGTCTTTCAAATCTTGAAGCATTTCAGGTTCAGGCTTTCTGCCTCTTCTGATATGTGTATAATAACGTTCAATATCTTCTTCCTTATAAGGCGTGCCGTACGCCATCACGAGAAGCCCCATTTTCTTTCTACTCACTGTTTACACCCTCTTTAATGATCTGATACAAACATTTTGACAGGATATCATTAAGATACCAAAAGATATGCTTAGGAATATTGACCCATTTTTTTGTTTTGTGAATATTCATGGACAAATGCTGTCAGTTTTTTCAAAACCTCGGGACTGACATCAGGAAATACCCCATGGCCAAGATTGAAAATGAAGCCGTCTGACTCCATACCCTGATCAAGTATTTCCTTCGTTTTCTGCTCAATGACTTCCCATGGCGCAAGCAAAATGGACGGGTCCAGGTTGCCCTGCACTGTTTTAGTAATTCCTTTTGATCTGGCTTCAGCAATGCCGAGTCTCCAGTCAAGCCCGACAACATCGAGAGGAAGGTCATGCCAATCACCTGCAAGATGGCTTGCGCCGACGCCAAACATGATCAGCGGCACATTCTCCTTTGCGAGCTCTGAAAAAATCCGGTTCATTACGGGTTTGATGTATGTTCTGTAATCTGCCTGATTCAATGCGCCGACCCACGAATCAAAGATTTGAATCGCTTTTGCGCCTGCCTCAATCTGCGCTTTCACGTACACGATGATCATGTCGGCAAGCTTGGACATCAGCAGATTCCATGCATCTGGCATGCTGTACATGAAGGCTTTTGTTTTATTGTAGTTTTTCGACGGGCCGCCTTCGATCATATAGCTTGCAAGCGTAAAAGGCGCACCTGAGAAACCGATGAGCGGGACGTTCAGCTGCTCATTGACAAGCAGTTTAATTGTCTCAAGCACGTACGGCACGTCCTGTTCCGGATCAATTTGGCCGAGTTTTTCAATGTCCGCCAGAGACCGGATTGGCTGATCAATCACAGGGCCGATCCCGTTTTTGATTTCAACATCCACACCGATTGACGGCAGCGGCGTCATGATATCTTTATAAAGGATTGCAGCATCGACTCCGTATTGCTCAACCGGCAGTCTTGTGACATACGCACAAAGTTCGGGCTGATGGGTAATCTCAAACAATCCGTACTTTTCCTTCAGCTTGCGGTATTCCGGCTGTGAGCGCCCTGCTTGCCTCATATACCACACAGGCGTGTGATCCGCTTTTTCTCCCCGCGCAGCTTTTAAAAACGTCTCGTTAAACGTTTCTCGTTTACTCATCTGATTTCCACCTTTCATACGGCAACCATACGTTCGTATTTCTTGACTTATTACACTATACCTTGTTTTAGGCAAATGGTATAGAAATGTAGCTCAAAGTTCAAAAAATCGCCGAATTCCATTAAGAGGAAAACAATTTTGGCTGAACGTAATCGGTTCCTTCCCCTTCTCTTTTTGTCTGTGTATTATAAGGCACAATTTTATAAGACGCGCCCGAAAATAAGTTGGCATAAGGAATTTCATAGCTTCCCTTCCCTTCAACCGAATCAAGAAGCGACTCCTCGCCGTCCTTGTTTACATAAATTCTGTATACGGCCCGATCATCCTCTTGAGCGTCCCACTTTAATTCAATAGTAAAGAGCCCCGCTGCTTTAAATGTGTAATCAGCTGTGAGTGTTTTGACCGGCTTCAGCTCAATCGGGCTTTCCAGTTCTTTAACGTTTTTAAGCTTTGTGAACACATGACCGGTTTCTCCTGCCTGTGTCAAAATATCCTTAAACAGCCGCGTCGGGTATGAGCTCCCGGCTTTCAAATAATGGTTTTGATCCGTTTTGTCATAGCCCATCCAGACTGCCCCGGTTATTTTCGGCGTATAGCCTGCAAACCAGGCGTCCTTTGTCGCGCCGGAGACGCCTGTATAAGATGTAGAACCTGTTTTTCCCGCCAGGTCGCCGTGATAGGTGCCGGACGTGGCCGTTCCCTTTTTGACTACCTGCTGCAGCATTCTCGTCATATTCCAAGACGTCTGCTTGCTGAAAACCCGCTTTCCTTCCTCTTTATGATCGGCTATTGTTTCTCCGTCTTCATCTATTATGCTCGAGATAAAGAAGGGTTCCGTATACGTTCCATTCGCGGCAAATGTATGAAACGCGCCGGCAAGCTGGAGCGGCGAAACGCCTTTTTCCAAGCCTCCTAGAGCGAGAGCAAGTCCTTCATCAGGGATATCAATGCCGTTTGCTTTCAAATAAGATTTTCCTGTTTCGACGCCGATCTCATTCAGCGTCCAGACAGCCGGCGCATTTTTGCTGTACGTAATGGCGTCAGACATAGTGACTTCGCCCTCATACCGGCTGTCGTAGTTTTTCGGCGTATAATCTCCGTAGGACTGCAACTCATCCTTCAATAGAGAATATGGCTTAAATTTCTTTTCCTGCATCGCCGGTCCGTATACGGCAAGCGGCTTAAATGTGGAACCCGGCTGGCGGACAGCTGTGACACGGTTATATCCTTTGGATGTGTAATCCCTTCCGCCGATGGCCGCTTCTACACCGCCTGTCTTGTTATTAATAAAGACCGCGCTTCCCTCGGCATTCTGATCTGTTCCGGGATAATAGCTTCCCTCTTTCATCACCTGGTAAGCCGTCTTCTGCAGCTTCGAATCGAGCGGCACCTTGATCGTGTATCCGCCTTGAAGAAGCTGCTCCCCAGAAATGGAATACTTGTCCTCCGCTTCTTTGATCACAAGGTCAATGTAGCTGTCAAACCAAGGTGTTTCCGACTGTTTCTTCACATGCAGTCCAAGCGTTCGGCCTTGCGCGGTGACAGCCTCTTTCGCACTGATATAGCCTTGGTCATTCATCATGCCTAGAATTGTATCACGCCGCTCCTTATTTTTATCAGGGTGCAAAATCGGAGAGTACGTAGAAGGCGCCTTCGGAATAGCGGCCAAAACAGCGCCTTCAGATACAGTCAAATCTTTTACTTCTTTATTAAAATAATAGTGGGACGCCGCTTGTATGCCGTAAACCCCGTGTCCGAAGTAAAGCTGGTTTAAATACATTTCAAGCAGCTTGTCCTTGCTGTAATCCCGTTCAAGATTGATCGCAATGATCACTTCTTTTGTTTTTCTTAGAAACGTTTTGTCATGTGTCAGAAAAATATTTTTGGCAAGCTGCTGGGTGATCGTGCTTCCGCCTTCCACCTTTCCGCCTGCTAATATATCGCGATACACTGCCCTTCCGACAGATTTTGCATCAATGCCGTGATGCTCATAGAACCTTTTATCCTCAACAGCGATAAACGCTTCTCTGACCTGCTTTGGAATCTCATTGATCGAGACCGGCTCGCGATTTTCTGTATACAGGCTTGCAACCTCATCTCCGTTTTGATCAACAATTTTTGAAGAAGCATGAAGAATAAGCTTTTTTTCATCTATGACATAATGGCCGAGAAAAATAATTGAAATATATCCTATTAAAGCGAGAAAAGCAGTTAACACTAAAATAATGATAGGTATAAAAAGTTTCTTTTTCTTTATCTTAAACATGAACTCACCTCGCCTTTCTAAAGGTAGTATGGGAAAAATTGTTTGGAATTATGTTCGAAGCACTCGCCAATAGAAACTTATACCATTGTTTTGATATACTAGCAAGCAGGAGGTGGCTGATATGAAGGTTTATATTACATATGGGACAGCCGATTTTTTAAAAACGATCGTACAGAAGCATCCCTCAGAAAATATCCTTTTGATGCAGGGGCAGGAAAACGCCATTTTAATTCATGAAACAAACGGAGATACCGTTTTCCAGGCACCACACGCTTATGAAGTCATTGACCAAGTCGGAGAGATCAAACATCCCGGTTTTGCAGTATTGAACAATATTGCCGTTACTCAGGAAGGGCGTCCGCTGTTTGAAAACAGATTTAAAAACAGAGCGGGAAAAGTCGAAAACGAGCCTGGCTTTGAAGCAATTCGAGTGCTCCGTCCGCTTGACAGTGACACCTATGTCATTCTGACCTTGTGGGAAACGGAAAGCGCCTTTCAAGACTGGCAGCAGTCCGGTTCTTACAAAGAAGCCCACAAAAAACGCGATACATCTGCCGGAATTGACACAACGTCGATCTTCTCCCGGCCTTCCTATGTCACCACATATTTCGCTGTCGAATAGCTGCCGGCATGTCCGGCAGCTTATTTTATTGGGAGGAAAGCAAAATGAAGCATACTTGCCCAGTCTGCGGGTTTAAGGGATTGGCTGAACCGCCATATGATCATGAAGGCAATCATTCTCATGAAATCTGCCCGTGCTGCTGTTTTCAGTTCGGATTTGATGATTACGAGATGCAGCACGAGGATGATTCATATTTAGAGCCATCGGAAAGCATCATCGCCTATAGAAAAAACTGGCTTGCTGAAGGGTGCGTCATTTTTTCTCCTGAATGCTTCCCAAAACATCTGCAAAAAGCGAATAGAGTATTAAGGCATCATCTGATTGAGCAGCTGAAACAGATCAATGTTCATCTTCCATCATAACCCTCCCCTCTGTCCCGGCACCTTCCGCCCGCCTATGAATAATCTGTAAGCGGAAGGAGTGATCGATGATGGAAGTCGGGATTTTGTCTGTCCATGTTCTGTATGTGTTTTTTATCGGTGCAATTATCCTATTTATGCTGCTGAGAAAAGACACGACATTTATTTCTCTATTCGGCATTTTTATCATATCGCTATGGGCCAGCCATTCACTTTCAGCTTCTGTCAGCAGTTTATTCCACAGCTTTATCTATGCGGCCGGCGAACTGCTGCCCACGATTTTCATCATTTGCTTTATCGTTTCAATGAGTGATTTGTTAACAAAAACAGGGATAAATGAAGCGATGATTTCTCCCTTTGCAAGCCTTGTGAGAGGGCCTGTGACTGCCTATTGGCTGATTGGGGGCCTGATGTTCGCCATTTCTCTCTTCTTCTGGCCTTCTCCGGGTGTCGCTTTAATCGGCGCCGTCCTGCTCCCCGCAGCCGCACGTGCCGGTTTGACGCCTCTTGCCGCGGCCATGGCCATGAACTTATTCGGACACGGTTTTGCCCTGTCAGGAGACTTTGTCATTCAGGCGGCGCCAAAGCTGACTGCAGATGCAGCAGGCATTCCAGTCGGTGATGTCGTCTCGGCCAGCATTCCGCTTGTGCTGATTATGGGTGTGACAACAACAACCGCTGCCTTTATCATGATTCAGCGCGAACGCAAAAAACAGGAGCATCCCGCTTCTTTTTCCCCCGTTCTTTCCGGCGAACAAGACCACTCGCTGTACTTGCCAAAACGCCTGCGGTCCATACTGGCTTTTTTGATTCCGCTTGCCTTTCTTGCAGATATCGCCTGCATGCTCTTGTTTAACCTACAAGGAAATGATGCCACCGCGTTAATTGGCGGGTCTGCAATTTGTATCCTCTTTACCGTTCATTTTTTCGTGTATAAGCATAAAGGGCTTGAAAAAATCACCGGCTATTTTATTGACGGATTTAAGTTCGGTTTTAAGGTTTTCGGCCCCGTCATCCCGATTGCCGCTTTCTTTTATCTTGGCGACTCAGGCTATGAGAGCATACTGGGCACTTCACTCCCTAAAGGTTCCCACGGCATTGTCAACGATCTTGGCATTGCTTTATCCCATATGATGCCTATGTCAAAGGAGCTTGCCGCCGCTGCATTAACTGCCGCTGGAGCCATAACAGGCCTTGACGGCTCAGGATTTTCTGGCATTTCTCTCGCCGGCTCCATCGCAAAGCTCTTTTCGTCCGCTCTCCATGCCGATCCCGCCGTTCTGACCGCGCTCGGACAAATCTCTGCCATCTGGGTGGGCGGAGGAACACTGGTCCCATGGGCGTTGATTCCCGCGGCGGCCATTTGCAAAGTTGATCCTTTTGAGCTTGCCAGAAAAAACTTCATTCCCGTCGCGATTGGCCTTTTGGTGACAACCCTCGCAGCTGTGATGATGCTTTAAAACAGCACGAGTTGAAATATTCAGACTTTTTCTATACAATCATGGAAAACATAGAAAAGGGGGAAGCGGCTTTGTCCATATCCACACTGCAGAAAGAGATAAACAAACAGCTCGACGGCTGTTTTGAAGAAATGGTTGAGATCAGGCGCCATTTTCATATGTATCCTGAGCTTTCATTTCAAGAAGAAAAAACCGCCGCATTTATTGCTTCCTATTATGAATCGTTAGGAGTCCCAATCCGCACAAACGTTGGCGGCAGAGGGGTTTTAGCATATATAGAAGGAAGCGAACCCGGCCCTACAGTCGCTTTGAGGGCCGACTTTGACGCTCTCCCCATTCAAGATGAAAAAGATGCCCCTTACGCCTCCAAAGTGCCTGGTGTCATGCATGCATGCGGCCACGACGGCCACACCGCAGCTCTTCTCGCAGTGGCCAAGGTCCTTCACCAAAACAGACATGAACTGAAGGGAACATTTGTGATGATCCACCAGCATGCAGAAGAATATTATCCGGGAGGCGCAAAGCCAATGATCGATGACGGCTGTCTAGAAAACACGGATGTGATATTCGGCACTCATCTTTGGGCAACTGAGCCGCTCGGAACTATTCTTTGCCGCCCCGGCGCCGTAATGGCGGCGGCGGACCGATTTACGATTAAAGTTTTCGGAAAGGGCGGCCACGGCGCTCATCCGCATGATACTAAAGACGCCGTCCTGATCGGTTCGCAAATCGTTTCCTCTTTGCAGCACATTGTCAGCCGCAAAGTCAATCCGATTCAATCCGCCGTCATTTCGACAGGCTCCTTCATCGCCGACAATCCGTTTAATGTCATCGCAGACCAAGCAGTACTCATCGGCACAGCGCGTTCTTTTGATGAAAATGTCCGGGACATTCTGGAGAAAGAAATTGAAGCGGTTGTAAAAGGAATATGCAGCATGCACGGCGCGTCGTATGAGTACACCTATGAACAGGGTTATCCGGCGGTTGTGAACCATCCTGCCGAAACGAGCCACTTGGTGAGCACCGCAAAGAATACCGAGGGCGTTCAGCAGGTCATTGACGGTGAACCGCAAATGGGCGGCGAGGATTTTGCTTATTACTTACAAAACGTGAAAGGCACTTTTTTCTTTACAGGTGCAGCTCCCGAACAGCCAGATCGAGTTTATTCCCACCACCATCCGAAATTTGATATCAACGAAAAAGCCATGCTGACAGCGGCCAAGGTCCTTGCCGGCGCTGCGATCACCTATCATCAGCTATAAAAAAACAGCCGGAGTGTTTATTCTCCGGCTGTTTCCTTTAATATCCTCAGATGAAAAACATGTCTTGCCGTTTCTCCAAGCTGAGCAAGCAGCTTATAATTGGCAATTCCGCCGACTGCCGCTCCTACGCCCGGCAAAAGCTGAAAAAGCTTCACGACGTCGATATAATCGCGATATTCCTGCTGGAACACTCTCCAGTCGATGCTCTTTTTCTCCGTCTCCCAATTTTCGATGACAGAAAAAAGCGATTTACGGCCATCGTCACTCGAAAATGCAAGCTGAAACACGAGCAGCAAAAACATCCTTTCTTGTGCATCCTTCACATCAAAGCCGTAAATGGAAGACAAGGTAAATAAACACTTCATCTTAATTGAAAGCAGCAGCGGAAAATCAGCAATGCCTAAAAAAATGCCGCCCGCTCCGGTGCCGACTCCCTCAGCAGCTGCCACTTTCTGATAAGAAACAATCGTTTTTTTCGCCAATTCGTTTTTTTCACTGAGCGACAGTGCACTTGTATCCTTTTTATAAGTAATGATATTGGAGCCGGTCATTGTCGCTTCTACCATTTTTTTCACACTCTCGGTGACGACCGTATGGATTTTTTCAGGAATCCGTTCATTCACCTTCGTCTGGACACGCTTCGAAAAGCGTTCAAACATGGAATCCTTTCGCAAAAAATGCATTTTCCATTGCAAAGCTTCCTGCATCAGCAGCTGATTATCTGTCATTTGATTACCCCTTTTCAGTTCACAGCTTTCCGTGCTTTTTCAGCCTGGTTGTCATATAAGAAGGCAAAACAACAAAAATCAGAACGGCAGAACCGATCAGCGCGTACAGAAAACCGGTCAAGCCGGCTGCATAGGCAGACGCAACAGACATCAGCAGCGCTTGAATACTAAGTGAAGTTTTTAATAGAGAGAAATAGCTTTTCAGCTTTGTTTCTTTTTTCACAGGGTACAGCTCTTGAAGCGCCAGATGGTCAAAGTGGCCGAAGAGCGGCAGAAGCTGAATGCCCGTAATGAAAATGGCAAACACAGTCAAAACCGCTGCAATCAGCGGGCTAGCTGAGACATACATAATGATCAGCGCGAAAACGATCGTTAATCTGACAAGAATGCCCAAATAATCACTCGAACGCAAAAAGGCGCGGGTGAACATATAGGCAAATGTTTTGCGCTGTTCAAACGGCACAAGCCGCAGCAAAAAGTCGAGATAAGCTCTGCGTTTGGCTTGCTTTCGCAAATGCGGTACATCAGTAAACAGGTTGGCAATCCGATAGAAACGCTGCTTTCGTCTCAATTCGGACTCAATATGGCTTTCCCATTTAAATGTTTTCCGTTTTGCTGCGGAAGACATATACAGATAAAGAACAGCCATAATGACATAGACGAGAAGCGCATACATATAAACAGATTGGAAAACAAAATAAAGAACGAGTGTATTCGCCGCAAAGCGAATGATGACGTCCATCCGTTTCATGCTGCGGTCGTTTTGGAAAGTCGTACGCCATTCCATTACCTGATTCCACGCTTTCAGCAGCAACAGTTGGACAAAGACCGCGGCATACGATACGAGCGAAGCTCCCGGAGTGACTGCGAAATAAAGCGGCATCGCAACGATGCTCAGCGCAATAAGCGGAAACAGCTGAGACACATAGCTGTAGACAAACGCCTGCTTCAAGTAAGGCTCCATTTTTGCTTCAAGAGGCAATAAGAAAACAAGGTCAGCCTCCTTCAAAAGCGTTCGCACATAAGAGCTTGTCAACACGAGCGAAAACAGCACGGCCATCACCCAAAAGGACGGAAAGTGAGCGGGAATGTCCCGTATCCATTTGCTGTACCAGCTTGCAGCGCCCGCTAGAAAAAAAATCAAAACAATGACGAGGTGATCATTGAGCATATATTTCATGTATGTTCTTGTTTCTTTGATATGCTCCTGCAGCCGCGACTGCCAAATATCAAGCATATTATTCATGGCCAGCGTCTTCCTTTGTAAGCTCAAGATACAAATCGTCCAGCGCCGCGTCCTTCATTCCAAACTGCTCTCTGAGCTCTGACAGCGTGCCGCGCGCCCGCACCTCGCCGTTATGTAAAATAATAAACGAATCGCAATAGCGTTCTGCCGTTGCCAAAATGTGCGTTGACATCAGCACGCTCGCCCCGCCCTTTTTCGCTTCATTCATCCGCTCAAGCAGCGCGTTAATGGCAAGCGGATCAAGCCCTAGAAAAGGCTCATCAATAATGTAGAGCGCAGGCTCTGCCAAAAATGCGCACATAATCATAACCTTCTGCTTCATTCCTTTAGAAAAATGGGCCGGGAACCACTTCAGCCTCTTTTCCATTCGGAATTCCTTTAAAAGCGGAGGCAGCCTTTTCTCCATCGTTTCTTTTGACAGTCCATATGCCATGGCTGTTAGTTCAAGATGCTCCATCAGCGTCAATTCTTCGTATAAAACAGGTGTTTCAGGTATATAGGTAAATTGTGAACGGTAGCCTTCCGGATCCTCAGCAAACGTTTTACCGTTTAATTCGATTGAACCTTTATGCGGGTCCATCAGCCCGATGATATGTCTGATTGTTGTACTTTTACCAGCACCATTCAGCCCAATTAAGCCGACAATTTGATTCGGTTCAAGGGTGAATGATACGTTTTTTAAAACCGGATTCCTTGTATATCCGCCGGTTAAGTCTTTTACCGATAGCAGAGACATAGTTTCTCCCCTTATAGTGTTTTTCTTCATAGTACCAAAAACAAGGCCTGATTTGAAACAATTCCCTTTTAACAAATGATGAATTTGCTGTCATAAAGAGACAGGGTTCTGGACATCATAATAGTTGTAGAGGAAAAGCATATCAACTGAAAAATGAGGTGTTTGTCAAAGACGTCTTAGAAACAGTTGGATAGAAAATAAACATGTCCAATGCTCAAACCATTTCTCTTCACTGAATTGATGAATTCTTCATGTATGAAGCAAATTGTCAAATGAGGTGTTTATCGCAGGAATCGTTAGGCATTAAACAAGTCTTCATTTTATTGACAAATGAGGTGCTTACCAAAGGCATAACACATTTTCTTCATATAAGCTCTTCCTCTGCATTCAGGGTGAACGCTCGCCGTTCATCCTGTTTTCTATTTTCTGCATTTCTGTGGTACGATGAATGTATACATACTAAACAATTTCATAAGGAGGAACCCTCATGCATTGTGCAGAGAATTGTATCTTTTGTAAAATTATTGCCGGCGACATTCCATCCGCGAAGGTGTATGAAGATGAACATGTACTTGCCTTTCTTGATATCAGCCAAGTGACAAAAGGCCATACGCTTGTCATTCCGAAAACACATATTGAGAATGTATATGAATTTACAGATGAATTAGCAAAACAATATTTCCATGCTGTTCCAAAAATCGCCCGCGCTATCCGGGATGAATTTGAACCGATCGGCTTAAATACGCTGAACAATAACGGCGAAAAAGCTGGACAATCTGTGTTCCACTACCATATGCATATTATCCCTCGCTACGGAAAAGGAGATGGATTCGGAGCGGTTTGGAAAACGCATGCTGATGATTATAAACCGGAGGATCTGCAGAACATCTCTTCCTCTATCGCAAAACGCCTGGCCTCATCATAAGATGAGGTTATTTTATTTTGTGAACATTTCGCAAACATCCGTCAATTTCTTTTGATAATTCTAATTTTTTATCAAAAAACTGAATTTTTGTGATAGGATAATTGTATTATTTTATACATTAACGTGGAAAACAGGGAGAGATCATAATGGAACGTACAACGAATTTTAACGCAGGTCCTGCAGCGCTGCCACTGGAAGTTCTGCAAAAAGCACAGAAAGAATTTATTGATTTTAACGAATCCGGCATGTCTGTTATGGAGCTTTCCCACCGCAGCAAAGAGTATGAAGCGGTGCACCAAAAAGCGAAAACCCTCTTAATCGAACTGATGGGCATTCCGGAAGATTACGATATCTTGTTTCTTCAAGGCGGGGCAAGCCTTCAATTCTCAATGCTTCCGATGAACTTTTTAACACCTGAAAAAACCGCACATTTTGTCATGACAGGCGCTTGGTCTGAAAAAGCACTGGCAGAAACGAAATTGTTCGGGAACACGTCTATCACCGCTACTAGTGAAACAGACAATTACAGCTATATTCCAGAGGTTGACCTTACGGATGTAAAAGACGGCGCATATTTACATATCACATCCAACAATACAATTTTCGGCACTCAGTGGCAGGAGTTTCCGAATTCTCCAATTCCACTCGTAGCCGACATGTCCAGCGATATTTTAAGCAGAAAAATCGATGTGTCTAAATTTGACGTGATCTACGGAGGCGCCCAAAAGAACCTCGGCCCTTCCGGCGTGACTGTAGTCATCATGAAAAAAAACTGGCTGAAAAATGAAAATGCGAACGTCCCAAAAATCCTGAAATATTCCACGCATGTCAAAGCGGATTCACTCTACAACACTCCGCCGACATTTGCGATTTATATGCTGAGCCTTGTTCTGGAATGGCTCAAGGAAAACGGCGGTGTGGAAGCTGTTGAACAGCGCAATGAACAAAAAGCGCAGGTTCTCTACAGCTGTATTGATGAAAGCAACGGCTTCTATAAAGGACATGCCAGAAAGGACAGCCGCTCACGCATGAATGTCACCTTCACGCTTCGGGATGACGAATTAACGAAAACATTCGTCCAGAAAGCAAAAGATGCGAAGATGATCGGCCTTGGCGGACACCGTTCGGTGGGAGGCTGCCGCGCTTCTATTTATAACGCGGTCTCTCTCGAAGACTGTGAAAAATTAGCTGCGTTCATGAAGAAATTCCAGCAGGAAAATGAGTAAAAAGTCTGGCTATGCAAACCGTCCGTTTGGTATACTGTTTGCATAACACATTCTGTAAAGCCTTCGCAATAAATGATGAGCATATTATTGGAGGGCAAAAAGCTTAGCAGAGGAGAGCATAGTTATGAAAACAAAAGAGTTAGTCATTATGGCTCTGTTTGCCGCAATCGGCGCAGCGCTTCATTCCATTATTCCGCCCTTTTTAGGCGGCATGAAACCAGATATGATGCTGATCATGATGTTCATGGGCATTCTGCTGTTCCCGCGAGTGCAAAATGTACTCGTCATCGGGATCGTGACCGGAATCATTTCCGCGCTTACAACCGCGTTTCCAGCTGGACAGATCCCTAACATCATTGATAAACCG
Source organism: Bacillus sp. LJBS17 (assembly GCF_019334685.1). Lineage (NCBI taxonomy): Bacteria > Bacillati > Bacillota > Bacilli > Caryophanales > Bacillaceae > Bacillus > Bacillus sp. LJBS17. The sequence continues at coordinate 1,055,406 of NZ_CP079759.1, read as the reverse complement.
GTATCAGCGTTTCTGTTCTTCTCCCTGTTTCTCTTGTTCAGAAAGAGCCGCAAAACAGGTGCAGCCGCTGTGCTGACAGTGATCGGGACCATCTTATCAGGAATTGTGTTTCTATCGTCAGCTTTATTGATCGTCGGTTTGCCGGGCGGTTTCGCCGCATTGTTCGCGGCTGTTGTTCTACCGGCCGCTGTGCTGAATACAATCTCAATGATCATTATTTATCCGATTGTGCAAACCATTTTAAGACGTTCAAGCTTTATGGAAGCTGCTAAATAATTGTCACACAAAACCTCTTCCGCTTCCGGGAGAGGTTTTTTGAACAGAGCGTCCGCAGCATGTCAGCATGTTTTAAGCGAGGAGTTTTGTGAAAAAGATAAGACATAGTGTAAAGGCGGTTCCGGTTGAACAAACAAGCGCTTTCTGCCGGATGACTTTCTTGGGCGGATAAGAAGCAGCCTGGCTGAGAAGTCTGATATAGTAAACAGCGCCTGAAGCGAAGGCAAGGGTGATGCAGGATAACACAATCAAAAAGACAGACAACCTTCTCCCTCCTTTTCACTTAAAAAATATGCTAAAATAAAGCAAGCTATGTATAGAAGTTCAGGCTTTCAACAAAAATGAAAAATGCTGAATGAATCCTATTTGAAGAAAAAGACGGGGTGATTGTAATGGCGAGCGGACGTTCTCTATTAACAGGACTATTCGTAGGCGGCATCATCGGAGGAGCAGCGGTTCTTCTTACTGCACCTTCCTCAGGAAAGCAGCTGCGTGAAAAAATGAAAACCAATTATGATTCTTTTGAAGAAACAATCAAACGCTTAAAGTCAGACGGGCTTGCTTTAAAAGACCAGCTGATCAAAGCGGCAAAAGAAAGCACGGATGTTATTAAAGACGTGGGCGGCGAGCTCCAAACGTCAATTAAAAAATGGCAGGAAGAGATCAAGCCTCACCAGCAGGATCTGCAAAAAGAAATTGCCGATATCGAAGAGAAAATCAGACAGCTGGAGAAAACCTTACAAAACTAATATCCTATTCAAAAGAAAAAAATGCGGGCCAAAATTGGACCCGTATTTTTTTTGGCCGAAAAACCCTTCCGCCACAATGGTTTGTGAATTTATTAAAAAATTCTTACATTTTCATCTTTATTAATCTTTATTTTATTGGCATAATAGAGAAAAAGAAAAAGAGAAGCAGGTGACGTAATGAATCGAGTGGAACCGCCCTATGATGTGAAAGAAGCTCTGGTCTTCACCCAGAAAATGGCTCAGCTTAGCAAGGCGCTTTGGAAATCAATCGAGAAGGATTGGCAGCAATGGCTCAAACCGTATGACCTGAATATTAATGAGCATCATATTTTATGGATTGCGTATCAATTGAATGGAGCTTCCATTTCTGAAATCGCGAAGTTCGGGGTCATGCACGTATCAACCGCATTCAACTTTTCAAAAAAGCTGGAAGAACGGGGATATTTAAGGTTCTCCAAACGGCTGAATGATAAAAGGAACACATATGTCCAATTGACTGAGGAAGGTACCGAGGTATTCTGGAGCTTGCTTGAGGAATTTGATCCGACACGCAACGCTGTTTTTAAAGGGTCACAGCCTTTGTATCATTTATTCGGAAAATTTCCTGAAGTGGCAGAAATGATGTGTATGATACGCCATATCTACGGCGATGATTTTATGGAAATTTTCGAAACGTCACTCACCAATATTGACAATGACTTTGAAAGCGTAAACGGAAAACTGAAGAAAAAAGCAAAGGACAGTGCGGCGGATGAACCGGCTGAAGAGCTTGAACCTGTAAACAGTTAATCAAAATGCTTCATGATGTCGATAAAGACTTCCATCAGCTCTTGATAAAGCCCCTGCTCATACAGGGCAAAAATCGTTTCATGAACATCTAATTTTTCATTCAGCTGTCCGGCAAAAAGCGCAAGGAGCTTATCAAAGGTTACAAATCCTTGCGCTTTTTGTGTTGCCAGCTCTTCCGACAATTCATCGCATATCCTCATAACCGCTTCCCCTTCTTCCTTGCTCAGCCCTTTGTCAATGAGAAGCGCATAGAAGGGGTACCTGTCCATATCTACTGTTTTCACTAATAATTGTATGTAATATTCTAATCGCTCAATGCGATGATCCATCGAATCCATCCACACCACTTCTTTCTATCTTTAATCTTATTTTAGCTGATAATTCACTGAGAAGAAAGTTCTAACCCCATATTTCGCAGTTTGTTTGCTTGTTTCAAAAAAATACCTGCCGGATGATATTTTTTCTTAAAAAAGCATTGATTTTTTCTCTTGGGAGGAGTAAATTATTTTGAGATTCTATTCAAGATGTATGGAAGGATGACTTTGATGAATTGCTGGAAGACCATAAATCTCATGAAGGATTATGGCGCCGTTCGCATAATATTAACTGCTGTATGTTTTATGATTTTGGTTTTTATATCTACCTTTTTAGCTTTTGAGCTGCTGCGGCCTGGCACAAGCTTAAGCGATGAATATGTATCTTTATTCGGCGGTTTGCTCGTCGTTATTTTATTTGTACATAAAGTCATCCATGTCCTGCCAATCATCTGCAAAAAAAGAAAAATAGAAAAAAAGTTTTACATATTGCGCATGCGCACATGGAAACGTATACCAAAAACAACAATGCTGATTTCACTCGTCAGCCCGTTCTTGCTGATTACACCGGTATTGTTTTACGCAGCACTGGCATTTCCGAATCACGCTCATTATTTTTGCATGATCTCGGGCATTCACGCCGGCTACTGTCTGCCTGATTTCCTGCTGGCTCTCAAGCTGATAAAAGCACCGAAAACCGCTTTTATTGATCAGGAAGCTGACGGCTTGGATATTCTTGTTGAAAAGTAGTCAAACCCTGGTGCTGGTGGCGATTTTTCAATTTGCATTCTATCTTTTTTAATAAATATTTGGTAATGTAATATGGGACAGTTCAGAGAGAGGGGGAATCTCCCATCATTTTATTCTATTTTATCGTGGCTGCCGTGTTTATTTTATATTTCATAAACAGGCTCACCAATACATTATGCCTTGTCAGAGAGATTCCTGAAGAGCGGCAAGATAAGGTATTCCGATTTATTAATGTATCTATATTAATTTTACTGATCTCTTCGTTTGTGGAGATCTCCTTTACAGTGTAAATACGAAAGAAAGCATAGCTGCTGATTAAGCAGCTATGCTTTTTTATGTTGATTAGTACAGCCAAGAAGCGCCGATGATAATCAATAAAATAAATAACACAACCAATAAAGCGAATCCGCCTGCAAATACTTCACCCATCTTAAATAGCACCTCCTGTAATAAGCTTTATTTACCAATTACATGTTATGCAATTCATGTTTGAAACGATTAGGCGCTAGTGAAAATAAAGGATCGCTTATGTTGCAAGCGATCCTCGGGCTGCTTAGTAGATGTAAGCTGCACCTACGATGATAAGCAAAATGAACAGTACTACGAGCAACGCGAATCCGTTAGAGTATCCTCCGCTCATGTTACATACCTCCTTTTCTTGATCAATATATAAGTATGTCATCAGCAAAAGTTTGACTAGACGAATGCCCTTTATTTAAAATCTTTTTACAGAAAGCCACAATATGTTATGATACGCATAGGTAATTTAATTTGGAATGATTAGGAGTGTTTGAAAACAATGAAGAAAATCGCAATAGCAGCTATCACTGCTACAAGCATCCTCGCTCTCAGTGCTTGCAGCAGCGGCGACAAAGAAGTCATCGCAAAAACAGACGCAGGCGATGTCACAAAAGGCGAGCTTTATACAAACATGAAGAAAACAGCTGGCGCAAGCGTACTGACACAGCTAGTGCAAGAAAAAGTATTGGACAAGAAGTATAAAGTTTCGGATAAAGAAATTGACAACAAGCTGAAAGAATATAAAACGCAGCTTGGCGATCAATATACTGCCCTCGAAAAGCAATATGGCAAAGATTACCTGAAAGAACAAGTAAAATATGAATTGCTGACACAAAAAGCGGCTAAAGATAACATCAAAGTAACAGACGCCGATATCAAAGAGTACTGGGAAGGCTTAAAAGGCAAAATCCGTGCAAGCCACATCCTTGTTGCTGATAAAAAGACAGCTGAAGAAGTAGAGAAAAAGCTGAAAAAAGGCGAGAAGTTTGAAGACCTTGCGAAAGAATATTCAACAGACAGCTCTGCTTCAAAAGGCGGGGATCTTGGCTGGTTCGCAAAAGAAGGCCAAATGGACGAAACATTCAGCAAAGCTGCATTCAAATTAAAAACAGGTGAAGTCAGTGATCCTGTCAAAACGCAATACGGCTACCATATCATTAAAAAGACAGAAGAACGCGGCAAATATGATGATATGAAAAAAGAACTGAAATCTGAAGTGCTTGAACAAAAATTAAATGACAACGCAGCTGTTCAGGAAGCTGTTCAAAAAGTTATGAAGAAAGCTGACATCGAAGTAAAAGATAAAGATCTGAAAGACACATTTAATACATCTTCAACAAGCAACAGCACTTCTTCATCTTCAAGCAATTCTAAATAATAAAAAAGCTGTGCAGGCTCATTGAGCCGCACAGCTTTTTTTATGCGATGGAATGGTTTTGATTTTCTTCTTCATGCTGCTGAGAACTGCGGCGTTCTCGCTCCTTTTCCATCCTCTCCATATAAATCTGTCCTTCTTTTTCAATAAAAGCCTGGTCTACTTTTTCTTCCTCTTTGGCTGCCGCCACAAGTTTATATGCGCTGAAAATGATGCCCACAATACAAAGATACACCCACCATGGAAAAAATAACACGGGCTCTTCCCCCTTTGCATAGATTCTTTATTCTTAACCATATGCGGGAATGAGACGAGTTATGTGCGGGAAAGACGCATCAAAAAGGACTGAGCTGAATATGTCAGCATCAGTCCTTTTTAAGTTATTTATGAAATGTCGGTTTATAAAAGGAACGGTTTTCCAGTGCGAATACACGTTCAGTATACTCGCCCGGCTTCACGCGCTCAAGCGCTCTGTCCATCATATTCATTTTTGCATCCAGATTGTCTATATAGTGAAGAATTTCCGCTTCTTTCACCATCGGCGGTTTCGGGCTGCCCCATTCTGCTTTGCCGTGGTGACTCAAAATCAAATGCTGAAGAATTAACACCTCTTCAGAATCGATTTGAAGCTCCTCAGCAGCTTTTGAAAGCTCTGTCACCATGATGGAAATATGGCCGAGCAAATTGCCTTCAACCGTATATGAAGTGGAAACAGGGCCGGACAGCTCCTTCACTTTTCCAAGATCATGCAGGATAACACCGGCGTAAAGCAGATCACGATCAAGAGAAGGATATAAATCTGCTATTGCTTTCGCCAGGTTCAGCATAGAGACAACATGATACGCCAAACCTGAGACAAACTCATGGTGGTTTTTCGTAGCCGCCGGATAATCCATAAACTCAGCTTCGTGTTTTTTAACCAAAAACCTTGTGATTCGCTGGATATTCGGATTTTTCATTTCAAATATATATTGAGTGATGGTATCCATCATTTCATTTTTCGGAATCGGCGCGGTTTCTAAAAAATCATCAATATTGACGTTTTCTTGCTCGCTTACCGGTCTGATATTTCTTAGCTTCAGCTGGGTGCGTCCGCGATAATGATGAACATCGCCGACGACCTTGACAATCGTCTGCGGCGCATAGGTCACTTCATCACTTTGCTTGGCATCCCACAGCTTCGCTTCAATATCGCCTGACTGGTCTTGCAGCATCAGCGTCAAAAACGGTTTTCCATTGCTTGCAATCCCTTTCGTCGAGGATTTAATCAATAGATACTGGTCCACCTGTTCGCCAACCTCATGTAGCATAATCCCTTTAGCCATTCTATTAAAGCTCCCTCCGTATCTTACATAATACCAGTATATCACATACCGATTTTCAGCTATAGAACCTCTTTTATGACACCAAATGGATGATTTGGCTGCTATGAAATGCATCTTTTACGTGCTCATGGCATGTAAAATACAAAATCTGCCTACCGCCTTCAGATAAATCATACAGAACATGTAATACACGTTTCAGCCTTTCCTGATCAAAATGAACAAAACTGTCGTCAAGCTGGAACGGAAGCTTTGACTCACCCTGGCGCGTAACGGCCAAAGCAAAGCGGATCGCTGTATACAGCTGTTCACACGTCCCTTGTGACAGCTCTTCCGCATGATAGACAGTGCCATCGCGATGCATAACCATGATCGAATCATCCGTTTCGGAAAAATAAATGGTTTGGTAGTTTCCGTCAGTCAGAGGGCGGAAAAATTCTCCTGCCGTCTCCAGAAGGCGCGGAAGCTCGATTTTTTTATGCCGCTCCAATTTGTTTCTGATCACCTGTTTGACCATTTGTATGGAGGCCCATTTTTTAGCCGTTTCTTTCACACGTTCTTTTTGCATTTCGGTTTGAAGCTTGAGGTCTGAGACCATTCCCGAAGCCTCTAATTGTTCCTGTTTGACTGAGAGCAGTGCGATTTGGCTGCGGAGCTGCTCGATCTCCTCAGTCAGCCGCTCTTTTCTTTCATTCTCAACAAATTGCTTATCTTTCAATTCAGAAAGCGTATTGGAATCCGCCAGTTCAAGTTCCTCCGGGTACCCGCCTTGAAGCTGTGCGTTTACGTGATGAAGCTTGTTCTCCGTATCCTTCAATTGCCTGCTGATGTCGGCTATGGCAAAAAACGCATCTCTGTCTTTTGCAGCAGCCTCGGCAAATAACTGTTCAATCTGTGCGTGGAAATACTGTATTTCTTGCTCAAGTTCAAGCATCTGTTCCTTTGTATAATGAATATCTGTTTCAATTTCCTTTTTTTGCTTCTCAATTTCTTTTTCACGTTCAATGTTTTTCCGCAATGTGTGAAGGGCGTCCGAAATGGAGATATCCTGACTCTGATTCACGGGAAGAAGCATACTGACGCGTTCTTCGAATGTTCTCCGGTGCTTTTTCAGCCTGCCTGCTTCTATGGTCAGCTCATGCTTTTTCTTCACTTCTTTTTTAACATCCTTCATTAAGCTGTATGCATCAAGCAAAAATGATGGATCTTCCTTAAATCCGAGCTCATTCATAAAACGCTCAACCTGTGTAAAGGACGGCGCCATTTCGGCTTCCCACTGTTCAAACTGCTGGATGACCCTTTCATACGCCGCCTCTTTTTGCTGGAGCGCTGCACGCTGTGTGAGAAGGTGCTGCTTATTGCGGTCATCCTCCCATAACGCTTCTCTAAGCATTTCAGCTTCTGCTGGTGAAATATCCGTCATGGGCTGTCTTGTCTCTCGGCTGTTTCGAGAAGACGATTTTCCTGAAACAAGCCAATACACAATAAGTGCAGCGCCGAAACTTATGGCGGGAATCCATTGCTGCAGCAGAGAAAAGAGAACGATGAACAACATACCAGCTGCAATGACAGTCTTTTTCTGTTTAGCCTGCTGTCTTTCAAAAAACGTTAGCTGTTCTCTGAGCTTCGCTTGCTCTTGGTGCTGCCCCTGTGTTTCATCATATGCTCTAAGAGCTGCTTCTTTATCTTTTCTTTGGCTGTTTTCAAGAATCGCGGACGAAGCGGCACGAACGGCCTTTTCCGCGTCTTCCAGCTCTTGCCGGGCAAGTTCAAACGTCTCGTCAAGCTGCCGTTTTCTGTCTCTTGCCTGTACATATTGCTGCACCGCTTGCTGAAGCTGCCATTCATAATCATATGAGGTGTTCATATTCAGGAGCTCATTTTCATCAGTTTTATTGAGCTGTTCCAGCCCTGCCGCTGTCTGCGCAGACGTCTGGCGCAGCTGTGCCTGAATGGCTGCCAGCTGTTCTCCCCAGGATTGGTACATATGAAACGCTGCCGAAAGCTCTTGTATCAGCGTTTCTTTCGCCAATAGTTCTTTATCGGGGATAAGCTTTTGCCTCTGTTTGTCCAACTCCGCCATCTTCACCCGAAGCGCCTCAAGCTGTGCTGATTTCGGGTGAAGATGGGATTCATATTTTTCCAGCTGATGCAGTCCGTCAGCAGGAAATTGTCCTGCGTGTTCCGGAAATTCTGCAATCACCTGTTCGAGTGTCGCTTTTTCATTTAGCAGCGGCTTTCGCTCAATCGCTCCCTCAATCATTCGGATATGTCCCGCCGTCTCTTTCAATTCGGTTTCCGCGGCTGCAAGGCGGGCTTCAAGCGTTCGTTTTTCCTCGAGAAGCTGATGATAGCCCGCTTCCTCTGCTTCAGCCTGTTTTAGCTTAACTGCCAGCTGCTTAAGCGTTTCCAGCTCCTGATTCAATTGAGGGTTTCGCCCATTTGGTTTATAGAGCCTTTCGCTTTCCTTCGTCAGCCTTGAATCAAGCTTTGATACGGCTTCAGCACCAAACAAGCTGGAAAAGAGCAAAAATTCCCCTATCTTGTCCCGATTAAAGGCGTGAATTTCCTGCAGCCCGAATACGTCGAACGAATATATGGCTTTGTACAACGACCTGTCTGTGCCCTGGAACAGCTGCTTTAAAACATCTCCCTGCTTTACTTCGCCCTTTTCTGTGTACACGCTTAGTTTTTCGGCAGTCCCTTTCGTCCGTTCGATCTTCAGCACCCCATACTCAGGATGTTCAGCTTCAAGAACACCGCCGTAGACACCGCCTGTTTTCGGTTCATACTTTTTCGTTTTCGGAAAACCGAACAGCATGCTTTCAATGAATGACATCATCGTCGTTTTTCCTGCCTCATTTAATCCGTAGATGACTTGGACAGGAGAGGCGGAAAAGTCAAAGGTCCGATTGGAAAATTTTCCGTATTGGTAGATATGTAAAGATATAATTCGCAAAGCTGTCACCGCCTCATGTATCAAGCACCTTAAGCTGTCTTTTCAATATTATCTGTGCCTGCTCTTTTATTTCCTTTACCTCCTCTTGGCTAAACCGGTCCGCGTGCCTTCTATACACTGGATGCCGCTCAAGCCCTTCCAGCACGTCTGACAGATCGCTGCGATCAATGTCTTCAAATAAACCGCCAAAAAAAGGATCAAGGTTTGTTAGGTTTGCTTCGTTTTCTGTCTCATCGTCCAATCTAAGAGGCCAAACGAAATGTTCCTCTTCCGCTTCTTGTTCCTGAAGAGCTTCAAGAAACTCATCCAAGGTGCCTTTTGGCGCCTCCAGCAGCCATTCCGGCGCCGTCCCTTGTAAAACAAGCCTTACACAAACAGGGCTCCCCTTTTTCCGCAGCTTCGAAAACGTGTCCTCCACCATTTGGAAGAGGGCTGTCATATTCTTTGCCTCCGTCACATCAACCGCCGCTTTTTCCCACAGGACATCATGCGCTCTCTGAAATTCATAAGATATATCTCCGTTTGTCACATGAACGAGATAATAGCCTTTATCTCCCGCCTCCTTTATATGGCGTGCTTGCGTGTTTCCCGGGTAAATGACTGCCGGATGCTCGGCAGATAGAACCTGGCGTTTATGTATATGGCCAAGCGCCCAATAATCCATCCCGCTTTTCACGAGGTCGTCATGTGTAAACGGGCAATACGGATCGTGTCCTTCAGATCCTGACAGCGTGCCGTGGAGCATGCCGATATGAAACGGTGCGTCAGTTGATCTCCGATAGCGGGCGGCTTGGTTTTCCGTCACTGCTCTGGCTTGATAGCTGAAGCCGTAAATGCTTGCTATGCGCCTGCCTTCTTTAAAAAACGATTTTTCTTCTGGAACAGCGGACGAAAAAATATGGACATTCTCAGGCCATTCAATCGGTGTCCACTCCCCGCCAAGATGATCGTGATTCCCAAAGATGACGTATACCGAAATCCCGCACTCTCTGAGTCTTTCAAACTGTTTTTTCAAAAAGAGCTGAGCCTTTAAGCTTCGATTGGCTTCATCAAACAGGTCTCCCGCCAGCAAAATGAAATCAACGTGCTCTTTCACTGCGGCGTCTATCATATGTCTCACGCTTGCAAACGTGCTTTCTTTAATCCGGGCAAAAATCGGCTCCGGCAGATGCGATATCCCGTAAAACGGGCTGTCAAGATGAAGATCTGCCGCATGAATAAAGGTTAGATCAGTCAACATTCTGCTCCTTTCCAGGATGAAGTACCCTTATTTTAGCACCGAATTCTTGCGAATGCACGTTCTGTCAATAAAGAAACAGCCTGAGAATCCCCAGGCTGTTTTCCAATCAGTTTTTCGCTAAACGAAGCGCTTGTTTGATCGCTTTGAACGCGCTTGAATTGCCGTAAATTAATACACCGCCTTTATAAATTCTGGCGCCGATAACGGCCAGTATGACAATGGTGAGCAGTGTGATTCCGATTCCGACAGCCGCCTGCCAGAACGGAATATCAAGCATGCCGACGCGCAGAAACATAATCATTGGCGTAAAGAACGGAATAAACGAAGTTACCGTAATAAATCCTGCGTCGGGCGCATTCAAACCGAACATCGCGATCATAAAACCGGCGACAACCAAAAGCGTCATCGGCGTGATCGTTTGCTGCACGTCCTCTATTCTGCTGACGACACTGCCAAGAAACGCGGCAAGTGTCGCGTACAAAAAGTATCCGAGCAAAAAGAAAATGACAGCATAGATGACAGTGGTTGCAGATACGTCGGTCAAATTAAGGAATCCGCCGACAGATGAAGCCGTTTCGCTCTTTTGGTTCAGCTTAAGCGACAGAGAGCCGGCTCCTATAATAATAGCAAGCTGTGTGATCCCGACAAGCCCAATACCAAGCAGCTTTGCAAACATTTGCTGGATCGGCGGCATACTTGAGATCAGGATTTCCATAACTCGCGAAGATTTTTCTGTAGCGACCTCCATCGCAATCATGCTGGCATACATAATCACCGAAAAATAAATGACGAACAGCATAATGTAAACAAGCCCTACCGTCTGGCCAAGCTCTTCCTCAGACTTTGCCCCTTCTTTCAGCGCCTTCTGCCCCACAGTAACGGGCGCATAAAGGCTGCTAATCGTTTCCTGCGACACGCCGAGCTCCGCTGTTCCGACAGCTGTTTTGGTTTGCGTCAGCGCCTGCTGCAGCGTTTGATACGTGCTTTCATCAGAAATCGTTAACGCTTTATATGTTCCTGAAATGGTCCCTTTTTCATCTCGTTTGATGATGAGCATGCCATCGAGTGATTCATCTTTGACTTGCTTTGTGACCTCATCCTCCGATTGCTTCGACAGCTTCACATCAAGATCGCCGTCAGTATCCACCGCTTTCAGCTGCTTTGAAAAAACCGGATATAATTCGTTTGTTTCATCAACAACGGCGATTTTTTCTTTCGCATCGTCACCTTGAAACAAAGAAATGATCGACTCCAGATTCGTTACAACTAAAACAAGCAGCACCGTGATGACAGTCGAAATAATAAAGGATTTTGCCATAATCTTATTTTTGTATGTATGAGAAAGCATGATCCAAAATTTATTCATAGACGGCCCCCACCTTTTCTATAAAAATATCATGCAGTGACGGCTCTTCAAGCTCAAACTTTCTGATAAACCCTTTTCCCTGTAGCATCGCAAAAATCTCTTGAGAAATGTCTTCATTGGCAATCTGCAGCTTGACGCCGTCGGCCGTCTCCTTCCATTGTAGAATGCCTTCATGAGACTGCAAAAAGCTTAGATCGTCATCGGAGTGAATGGTGACGTTCTTTTTGCCAAAGGAGCGCTTGATCTCCTTCAGCTTGCCTTGCACGACCGGTCTTCCTTTCTGCAATATGCAAAGGTTCTCACAAAGCTCCTCCACATGTTCCATCCGGTGGCTTGAAAATAAAATAGAAACGCCGCTGTTTTTCAGCGAGATCACAGCCTCTTTTAGCAGCTCAACATTGACAGGGTCCAGGCCGCTGAAAGGTTCATCGAGAATAAGCAGCTCCGGCTTATGCAAAACTGCCGAAATGAATTGGATTTTTTGCTGATTCCCCTTTGAAAGCTCTTCCACCTTCTTATTCTCGTAATCTGTAATATTGAAGCGTTCAAGCCATGTCCCGAGCTCTTTTACAGCCTCCCGCTTCTCCATCCCTTTTAATCTGGCGAGATAGACAAGCTGATCCTTTACCTTCATTTTCGGATAAAGGCCCCGCTCTTCCGGCAAATAACCGATTTTGTTGCTGATATGATAATTCACAGGTCGGCCCTTCCAGCTGATTGAGCCCTCCGTAATGCTTAATAATCCTAGGATCATGCGAAACGTCGTCGTTTTTCCCGCTCCATTTGCGCCTAACAGACCGAACATTTGCTGTTCCGGAATATCTAAGTCCAATCCGTCAACGGCTTTATAATCTCCAAATGTCTTCGTTACGTGATCAATTGTAAGCACTGAATCTCCTCCTTCCCTGACCCATTATATACTAATTTTGGATAAAGCATAATAAAGGATTTTGATTTCCTTTTTAGAATATAAATGAAGAAAGACTGATAAACCTTAAAATGGAGGAGAAACCTGATGGCTGATTATTTCCTTACCGTATTTGATCCTTCGGGGAACACGCTGGTAAACGAGCGATTCGAGGCAGAACATGAAGAAGCGGCAAAAACGCATGGTGAAGCCCTCTTAAAAGAAAAAGAGCTTCATAGTCATACTCATCGTTTAGTCAATGCAGCCGGAAAGCTGATTTTGTTTCACAGATGATCAGCTTCCGGCTGATCTGTTACGCTTGAAACTTCGGCTCCCGTTTTTCTAAAAAGGCACGGATTCCTTCTTGGTGATCCTTGGTCCTTCTCATTCTCTCTTGGGCGCTGCGCTCAAGGGATAGCACTTTTTTCAGTTCTTCAATCTGGAGGCTTTGAAAAATAGCTTTCGTTTCGATCATCGCCAAAAGAGGGGAGGCCAACAGGGTTTCGATAATGGGTCTTGCGCCTTCGGCAGGGTCTCCGGCAAATGTCCCATCAAGAAGCCCCATATCGGCAGCTTCTGAGGCAGATAGTTTTTTTCCGCTCCAAATCAGTTTTTTCGCTTTTGCTTCACCGATTCTTTTCTTCAGCAAATAATGTCCTCCGCCGTCCGGAACAAGCCCAATGCCGATAAAATTCATCGCGAGGACGGCGTTTTTTTCAGCGAGCACAATGTCCGCACAAAGCGCCAAACTCAGGCCCAGTCCCGCAGCAGCGCCATGAATGGCTGCAATTGTCACTTTCTTCATCTGATATAAATTCAGGGTGACAGCCTCAATCGTATCCATCAGCCGTTTAAATTGATCAGAGTCATGCTCTGATGTCATCATCTTGATATCACCGCCGGCCGAAAAGCCTTTCCCGCTTCCTCTCAGGAGAACGATGAGCGCCTCGCTTGCAGCCGCCATTTCGACTGCCTCTTTCAATTCAGACAGCATCTGTTCATTCAGGGCGTGATGGGCATCAGGCCGATTCAGGATAATCTCTGCAACAGCCCCATTACATGCATATTGAACAAACTCCATATAAAGCACCTCCATGTATGCGCTTACTTTTTTTCTTTCTCCTATACATTCCCCGCCATCCTCAAATAAACCTTTTTATTTTTCAAGGTCAATAGATACTGAAAAATGCATATTGTTTGAATGGAAACATAAAGTTTTATATAGTGAAAAAGAAGGGATATCTTGATGAGAAGGGAGGAAAGGAACATGGATAAATTGCTGATCAGTTTTCTGTTAAGTTTATTTATGGTGTACTTTCCCCCTTCGGACGTGGTTCTGCCTTCCCAGTTTGAAGCAAGCACTGACAGCTATGTGCCTATGACTTCATATCCGCAGGAAACACAATCGGCAAAAACCCCGTCGCCGGGCAGCATGCACCCGGCTGAGCTGATCAAAGAGTACAGCCCGCTGGCACAGTCTGTCAGGCAGCTCTCTGTCAAACCACTTGACGAACCGCTGATAAACAGGCTGGAAAAGGCTTGGGCCGTCCCTGTCAAATACCAGTCTAATTACCTCCGAATATAATTTGCTCAAGTTTTATTTGTAACTCACCCCATACTGCCAACACTACATTCGGAGGGATTTTCATTGAATATTAAAGAAAACGATCTGCCGGGCATCGGCAAAAAGTTTGAAATCGAAACAAGAAGCCACGAAAAAATGACGATTATCATTCATGATGACGGAAGAAGGGAAATTTACCGGTTTAATGACCGGGACCCGGATGAGCTTCTTTCAAATATTTCATTGGATGATTCTGAAGCAAGGCAAATTGCAGCTATTCTCGGGGGCATGGTCTATAAACCGCAAGCTCTGGAGTCCATCGAAATGGCCTTCAGCGATCTTATTATTGAATGGTTTAAGGTCGAAAAAGGCGCCAAATCGATCGGGCGCACACTCGGAGAGCTTGATGTTCGCCAGAATTACGATGTCACTGTGATTGCCATTATCAAACACAACCAGGAAAAGCTCCTAAATCCCGGAGCCGATTCGATTATTGAAGAAAATGACACCCTTGTCCTCTCAGGTGAGAGAAAGCATCTGAAGAAACTGATTCACGATTTTCTTTCTGGAGAGGGCGTGTGAGCCCCGATGGACCATCTTGTATTTGAAGTCGGAACTGCACTTGTGCTTGTGGCAATCGCCAGTGTGATCGCCAATAAAATTAAATTTTCGATTATTCCGTTTCTGATTGTGCTGGGGATGCTTGTTGGACCGCACGCGCCGAAAATGGGGATTATTGATCTAACATTTATTCAAAGCAGTGAAATCATCGAGTTTTTCGGGCGAATGGGCGTACTGTTCCTCCTCTTCTATCTCGGACTCGAATTCTCTGTCGGGAAGTTAATCAAATCAGGAAAATCAATCGCGGTCGGCGGGACGATTTATATTTTGATTAACTTCAGCCTCGGACTGCTTTACGGGTTTATCACTGGATTTTCCTTTCTGGAAGTCCTCATCCTCGCAGGAGTCATCACAATCTCGTCAAGTGCGATTGTCGCAAAAGTGCTCGTTGATTTAAAAAGAACCGCCAACCCGGAAACCGAATTGATTCTCGGCATCATCATGTTTGAAGATATTTTCCTTGCCGTATATCTGTCCGTTGTTTCCGGCCTTATACTAGGTGATGCGACATCCGTAGGGAGTGCACTCTTGTCCATTTTGATCGCCTTCGGTTATATGCTGCTGTTTTTTATCGCAGCAAGAAAACTCCCGCCGCTGTTGAACAAACTGTTGGACATTCGCTCAAACGAAGTGTTTATTATCGTCATTTTCGCAGCGCTCTTTTTTATCGCCGGGTTTTCCGAGACGATTCATGTAGCAGAAGCAATCGGCGCGCTGCTGCTCGGTTTGGTCTTTTCAGAAACAGAGCATTCCGATAGGATTGAACACCTCGTTGTTCCGTTTCGCGACTTCTTCGGTGCGATGTTCTTTTTCAGCTTCGGCCTCAGTATCGATCCGTTTTCGCTTGGTGAAGCGGTTTGGCTTGCGTTGGGTGCAGTGATTTTGACCATTCTGGGAAATTTTATCGCCGGAATGGTGGCAGGACGACGCGCAGGGCTTTCTCATAAGGCTTCATCGAATATCGGGCTGACGATCGTATCGCGGGGAGAATTTTCGATTATCGTTGCGAATCTCGGAATAGCCGGCGGACTGTCGGCCACATTAAAGCCGTTTGCCGCATTATATGTCCTCATTCTGGCGATTTTGGGACCGCTTGTCACAAAGGAATCAAAACGAATTTACCGCTTGCTGAACAAGGTATTTAAATGGAAGCCTGAGGTTCAGCCCGCAAAAAAACAGGGATAAAAAAAGCAGCACTGTAATCAGTGCTGCTTTGTCGTTTTTTCAAAAATCTGCTCTAAATATTTGATTTTTTCGTCCGTGTAGTGCTCGAAGCGGTCATTGTACGATTTCGGATCTTTCGGATTCGCAAAATGCGTAATTTTCCCTGTATCCCGATCAATAAATTTACTAGCAGCGCCGCAGCCGATGCCAATAATCGTCTGCACCTCTTCCATAATCATAATGTTGTAGATGCTTTCTTGTCCCGGCAAAGAGTATCCGACGTTTTCAAGGTTTCCAAGAATGTTTTTCTGGCGGTATAAATAATAAGGCACGTACCCATGCTCTTTCGTCCAGGCTACCGCGTCTTCCATCATTTGAGAAACCTCTTCCCTGCCGGCAACTTTGTACTTATGTTTGTTTCTCGTCATTTCTGACGCCCGTTTAAATGAAAGAGTATGAACGGTAAGGGATTCCGGCATCAGTTTTTCTGTTTCTGAAAGACTGTGCCTGAACTCCTTCACGCCTTCCCCAGGCAAACCAATAATCAAGTCCATGTTGATATTATTCATGCCATGCTGGCGTGACAGATGATATTTCTCAATGGTCTCTTCAACCGTATGGTGCCGCCCGATCGCCTTTAGCGTTTCGTTTTCATAGGATTGCGGATTGATGCTGATCCGATCAATGTCATATTTGTTTAAAACGGCGAGTTTTTCTTCTGTAATCGTATCAGGACGACCGGCCTCCACCGTAATCTCACGAATGTTTTTCACATCCGGGAAGGAGCGGACCATTTCTTCATACAGCAGATCCATCTCCTCCGCTGTAATGCTTGTCGGCGTCCCGCCGCCAAAGTAAATGGTTGTAACCTTAACATCATGCTCCTTCAGCCATTCACCGATCTTCTGCATTTCGTAATGCAGTCCCCATAGGAATGAGCCGACTCTGCCTGCCTGTCCCTGGATGGCATACGCAGGGAATGTGCAATACGCGCATTTTGTCGGGCAGAACGGAATGCCGATATAAATGCTGACTTCATCCTTTACTCGGTACAAATCCGGCACTGCCGCCAGCTGACGGTCAACAATTTCCTGCATTAGCATGATTTTTTCATCATGAATTAAATAGTCTTTTTTCAACTCAGCATGCGCTTGCTCCTTGGACATTCCGCTTTGCAGTTTTTTATGAAGCAGCTTTGTGGGCCGGATTCCTGTGAGGATTCCCCACTTCTGCGTAATGCCCGTATGCGCCTGAAGAAGATTGAGATACACATAAGAAATTGTGTTTTTCACTTGCTTAAAAGCTTCTTTTTCATTCATGCCGGGAGAAAAGAATTTTGTATGCTGTTCCTTTATGCCAGTACCCTTCACTTCTCCCGAAACCGTCACATGCTCATCCGTTTGTGACAACGCTAAAGAAATGACAAAATCTGCGGGCTCCTCTCCGCCATACGCAAGCTCGCACTCTTCATAAAACAAATTTGCAATATTTTGCAGAGGCCGATGCAGGCGGTCATCATGTATGCCTTCTATTTTAATTTGCAACTTCATCACCTAATTTATCAGATTCAAAACTTTCTTTAGTGTACAGAAATAAACTGCTAAAATCAATCCGGCAAAAAAGCCGCCGCACCTGTCAGGGCGCGAGCGGCTTTTTTACACACGTTTCATGTGGAACTTATCAAGAAATCCTTTTCGCTGCTGCATTCGGAAATATTCCTTCATCATATAAGCGACACCTTGCTCGTCATTGGACCTTGTAACCCAATCTGCCTTTCTCTTAATTTCCGGAACGGCATTCCCCATCGCTACCCCAAGACCGGCAAGTTCGATCATCGGCAGATCGTCATACTGATGCCCAATGGCCACGACATCATCCATACTCAGGCCCAGCTCTGAAGCGACGAGGGCCAAACCCGCTTCCTTCGAGACACCTTTCGGAACGATATTCAGCTTCTCATCGTTTACGCGAATCACGTCCACCGCAGGGAAGGCTTTTGTAATCGTTTCTGTAATGTCATGCTGAATGTCGTGCTCCGTGTACACCTCGATGACGGGTGCACTCACCGGCTCATCCATGAGGAGATCGCTTAATGATTCAACGAACTGGACTGGATAAAAGATCGGGTCAGACGGATGAATGAGTGCTTTCCCCAATAAATTCGAATTCACCTTTTTCTTGTTTCCGATGGAATACTTTTCGTGAAGAAGCCGAATATTACATTGATAGCTCTCCAGCACTTGAACAATGTTAAAGGTATGATCATCAGAAATTCTTTTTTCAAAAAACGGGGCGTCAATTTTCTCAGCGATATATGCCCCGCTATGGGTGATCAGCTTGGCATCAAGCTTTAGCGATTTCGCTATTTTCTGTGCTGAGCGAAAATGACGGTTGGTCACAAGTGTGACGTAAATCCCTTTTTTCTTTACATATTCAATCGCGTCTTTCGTTGCCTGATGAATCTTCCCGTTCGACCGAAGCAGCGCTCCATCTATATTTAAGGCAAGCAATTGTTTTGACACAGAGATGTCCCCCTCCTTGATGACTGTACTTGTGTATAGGATATGACCCTGTCTCTGTGTTTAGAACAACCTTTTCTTAAAGCAAAAAAAGCCTGGCTCAGCAGACTTTATGTATGGCTTGTTGATAGGATACGATCGAAGCAGCCATTCTCCCTAATATCGTTATTTCGATTTACGAAAAATCATGTATCAGGAACCCCTTGTTTGACCAATGATGCGCTCCGAACACTTACTCTCTGTTGCTTATCCCCTCTATATAACGGCATGATATGCGACCGTATCCATTTGAAATAGGTAAGTGTAGGCGCTTTCAATGTTATTATCTCAGTTTTCCTTTCCGATGACAAGGGTTTTTTTAACTAAAAAAAGTAACCAACTTTTGTATATCCGTGGTAGGATCAGTTGTTAATTTTTAGGACTATACACTTGATCCAGAACGTACATTCCCATACAATATAAATAATAAACGAAAAAGCGGTGTTTATATGGCTGATTTAAAAGAAATATATAATGAAGAACTGATATCTCAGTTGATCCATCATGTAAGGTCATCCTATCCTGATTTTAACAAAAACAGATTCTTGGGTACATTACGGCTGGAGGACTGGCCTGAACTCACTTTAAAAGAGCGGATGCGCCGCGTGACAGTTTCTTTATACGAAACTTTGCCAAAACAATACGTTGAAGCGCTCACAATTTTACGGGATACAGCCCCTCATTTTAAAGGACTCAGCGGAATTTTATTTCCAGATTATGTGGAACAGTACGGGTTAGCGCATTGGGAAGAATCAATAAAGGCATTGGAATACTTTACGCAATATTCGACCTCAGAATTTGCTGTAAGGCCTTTTTTGCTGTTAGATCAAGAAAAGATGATTGCACAATTGCTTGCATGGTCTGAGCATAAAAATGAACACGTGAGAAGACTTGCGAGCGAAGGCAGCAGGCCCCGCCTGCCATGGGGAAAATCGATACCGGCTTTGAAATCGGACCCTTCCCCCGTATTGCCGATCCTTGAGAAGCTGATGCAGGACGAGTCCTTATATGTAAGGAAAAGCGTGGCCAACAACCTTAATGATATATCAAAAACGCATCCTCATTTACTGAGAAAAGTCGCAGATCAATGGTACGGAACACATCCCCATACAGACTGGATTATCAAACACGCCTATCGGACCTTATTAAAAAAGGGTGATAAACAGGCCTTAGCGCTTTTTGGTTATGAAAATGCTGATTCGATACAACTACATGATTTAACATGCCAGCCCAAACGTATAGTTATTGGCGAAAGCCTTGAATTTTCTTTCTATATTCATTCAGACAGGGATCAAAAAGTAAGAATTGAGTACGCAATTGATTTTGTAAAAGCAAGAGGCCAGCGTCATCAGAAAGTATTTAAAATAACAGAAACAAATATACGAAAAAACGAAACGAAGTCATACACAAGAATCCAATCCTTTAAGGATTTAACCACCAGAAAGCATTACAAAGGAATTCATACATTATCAGTCATCATCAATGGAGAGGTAAAAGATTCATTGGATTTCCAAGTTTGCTGAATGAATAAAAAATCCCTTCTTATCCAAGAAGGGATTTTGCTGATTAGCCTTCAACACTGCCGTAAAGCTCTTCTAAAGGCTTCATAATGATTTTGTTCAATTCACCAATCAGCATGCTCATGCGCTGCTCCGCTTCCATCAGCTGAGAAATTTTTTCGTGCTGCTGTACAAGCGCAACTGTTTTTTGAGCCTGCGTCACTTCTTCTTGTGTAATCTCTTCTCCTGCCATTTGTTTTTGCTGGAGTCTAAGCTGTACATCACGGAAGTTTTCGAACATGCGCTTCGCTGATTCATCTGCGTTAACTTCGTCGTAAAGGTTTTTTAAACGGGTGAACTCTTCGCTCCCGCGTAATGCATTTTCCAGATCATACGCTACATCATAAAAATTAACAGCCATTGTAAATAGCTCCTTTCATCATTGCCGTTTGACATACCACTCCACTATAACAGACTATGGAGATCCTTTCATTAATCAAAACCCATTTCTTCTTAAAAAAGGATGACAAACAGTGCTTGAATCGCGCCTATAATTCCGCCGAGAAGGCCCCCCAAATAGGTAATCATTTTAAATTCTTTTTTTGAAATGGACAGCACCATTTCTTCAAGACGCTCCACCGGGAACTGATCCACCTGCTCCTTGACGATTTCCTCAAGACGCAACCGTTTTAAGACACTTTCAAGGTTGGACGAAATCCCTTCAAGCAATTTGTCTAACAGTGCCGGCAGCATTTGCTGGGTCAGCTCAGATTCATAGCGGACGGTAAGCGTGCCAATCGTATTGTTGAAGAAAGGGGCAGTCGAAAATACTTGCAGCATTCTTCGTTTCAAACTGAAAATGAGCGCCTTTGCATTCCATTTTTCGTCTGCTTCATTAAACGTATACTCCCTCAGCTTGCCCCATTCGTTTTTTAAGAGATCAGAAAGCAATTTATTTGTTTCCTCATTCCGCAAGAATTTCAGCAGCTCCGGCAGCACGCGATCCGCAAGGCTTGAATTGCCAAGAAACATTTGCACCATGCTTCCAAGCATGCCGCGCTCTTTTAAAAAGTCATCAATCATATTGCCAAGACGGATTTTTCCTTCATCACTTTCAAAATAACGGACACTCCGTGACAATATATATCCTGAAATCATCGGAATTTTTTCCTCAAGCTTTTCCTGCACCTCTATAGGCACCAGCTCTTTTAACGATTGGTCCCCGTATTGGCGGAAAAGCTCATTCAGCTTATCATCGGTCCAGCTGCTGATCCATGCATCAGCAGCTTTTTCGGGGCGCTTCATCCCGGCTTTTTCAAGCGCTTCTTTTACTGTCACTTCAGAAAGTGACAGCTTTTGAATCAGCTGTTCCCCCACTCGAAGAGCCTGCGTTTTGGCTGCATCAGAGACGAGCCGCTTTTTAATGCCTTCAGGGGTTAAGAGATGATTGACTACCATCAGTCCCATTTGTTTTGCAAGTTCATCTCGCCGTCTTGGAATCAGCCCGGGCGTAAAAGGAACTCGCTTCCCAAACAAATAGTACGCTTTATACGGCCTAAACAGCATTTGAATTGCTAAATGATTGGTCACCGCTCCAATGGCAGCGCCGATCACGATCATAAAAATAAAGGTTCCTGCAATACCCATTCCTATTCATCTTCCTCCATCTGTGCTTCAGCTTTTTTCATATAGATTATGTACCTATACGTATTATAGAGGCTCATGCAATCACTTAGCAAACGAGGAGACAAATTCCTGTTCTTAGAAAATCAGCTTGTTCTTTTGGAATAGGGCAAGGTGAAGAATCGTATTCTGTAAAGTAGAATACCGTCAGCTGCGTTCGTCTTACATGTATTTAGTGTAAAGCTGCGGACACCCGCCGGCAGCTTTTGAATAAAAGGGGGAGTCTCACCATGATAACACTCGGTTTTATGTCCTTATCCCGCCAGCATGAAGCGGATTATTCCGCAGAACTGGCCAAAAGAGCACCCGAATTCGGCATACGTTTCATCCGGTTTACACCATTTGATATTTTACCTGACACTTTGCGTGTCAAAGCATCGGTCTATCATTCGGCCAGCAGCACATGGAACGAAACTGAAATGGCGATTCCAGATTATATTTATGATCGCTGTTTTTACGGCAAGGATTCACATTCCCAAAAAGCAAAACCAATCGTTGAGTGGCTCAAAAAATATCCGAAAACGGAATTTATCGGGCGGGGTCTTCCTGATAAGTGGACCGTCCTTCACGATTTGCAGCAGCACTCTGTAATCAATCCCTATATTCCCGAAACGATAAAGGTGAACCGCTACGAACAAATTCAATCCTTTTTATCCAAAGAAAAAGCCTGCATCCTTAAACCGGCATTCGGCGCGGGAGGCAGAGGCGTGATTCTTTTGAAGCTGGGCAAGAAAAACATCACTGCTACTTATCACATCGGAAAGGATAAGCAGACAAAAACGTTTTCCAACCAGACTTCTTTTAAAACATGGTGCAAAAAAGTGCTTCAGCATCAATATTTGCTTCAGCCTTACTTAAACATTCAAGATAAGGAACAATACCCTTGTGATATTCGTCTGTTTATGGAAAAAAACGAAGCAGGTGAATGGAATACAGTCGGAAAGGCAGTAAGACGCGGATACAAACACGGGCTGCTGGCCAATTTGTCAGGCGGATCTGATGCGCTGACATTTGACTCCTGGTTTGAAGATATACCGAAAAAACAGCAAGTGGTTTTACTAGATGATGTGTTTTCGATTACCCAATCGGTTCCGTATTATCTTGACGAGCGCTACGGGCCGTTGTTTGAACTCGGTCTTGATATATGTCTTGCTAAGGACGGGAGAATTTGGATTTTAGATATCAATTCCAAACCAGGCAGGAAGTCAATCCTGCGTGTCTCTCCCGAGCAAAAAGAACATCTGTACACTTGTCCCCTAAAGCGCTGCCAATATCTGTTTTCTGAGCAAAGCCAGAAAGGAGTTCTTCCGCGTGAATCCTAAACGGTTTTTGATCGGCATAGACAAAACCAGTGAAAACACCCTGTTTCTGCCCTCTTCGCTGAAGCGAGACGGACTTTTGCATGCCGCATTCGGAACGAAGGTTGTCAGATGCCACGTTGCTTACAGACGGCATCTGGAACAAACCGTGCTGCTCTCTGAAAATCTGTTTCATGAGCTTTTGCTCCCCCACCGAAGCAGGGCTGATATACTGATTCATGATCATACAGTGCATATCGGGCCGTTAGTCGGCATCTTTACGGCAGGGTTTACTGTATCTCTTGAACGTCCATTTAAGGATCGTTCCCTCTTTTTTTCAAAGCTAGTCACGTTACACGAGCAAGCCGGAGGCTACTGCTTCGTTTTTGGCGCGCACCAAATCAATTGGGAGGAAGGAACGATTGAAGGGCTCCTTTACAGGGAAAACGGCTGGGAGAAAAAAATCGTTCCATTGCCGAACGTCGTTTATGACCGTTTGCCGAACCGAAAAATTGAAGATTCACTCCTCTTGCAACATACAAAAAAGAGGCTGATCGATGAATATCAGATCCCATGGTTTAATAAAACGTTTTTCAATAAATGGAACGTTCATCAATTGCTCGAAAAAGATCCAAGAACGGCACCCTTTTTGCCTAGATCCGAGCTGACACCGTCTGTGGAGCTGATTGATGAGCTCTGTGGCGCATACAAAAAAATCTATATCAAACCAGCAAATGGAGCACTCGGCACCGGCATTTATCAGCTGACAAGAACAGATGATGGCCTGACGGTAAAGCATACGAATGACGCCAAAACATTTACTTCGATTGATTATTCCGATGCCGCCTCATTCCTTGCAGAATTTCAAAAACAGCACAACCCGTCCGACTTTCTCATTCAGCAAGGTGTTGATCTAATCGAATTTCAAGGCAAACCAGCGGATTTCCGTGTCCATACCAATAAAAATAGAAAAGGAAAATGGACAGTGACAGCAATCGCCGTAAAAATTTCCGGAAAGAACAGCATTACAACACATCTTTCTAACGGCGGCACTGTAAAGACACTTGCGGAAGTATACGATGATCCCGCTGAAAGAGTTGAGGTCATAAAAAAGCTTTCTGCAGCGGCACTGACGGCAAGCCATGTCCTTCATGATCATATCGAGGGGTTTATCGGGGAGATTGGTTTCGATTTTGGCATTGATCAGAACGGTAAAGTATGGATGTTTGAAGCGAATTCGCGCCCAGGCCGAAGCATTTTTTCTCATCCAAATTTGCATCATGTTGATTCTCTTACAAAACGAAGAAGCTTTGAATACGCGTCATATTTATCTGAGAAGGCAATCACATCTCCTGAAGCATTGTGGCCTTCGTAACCTGTCCGCTTTTTTAATAAAGCGGGCTTATCTTTATCCAAAGCTGGGACAATCTGCATATTAAGGCCTCTTCAATGATGTTCTGAAACAATGATACAATGAACATAAGCCGTTTTTATTTAGGTCAATTGATACCAAATGTAAGGAGCGTGGCCGTAATGATTTCTCATTTCAGCTGGAAACCTTTGTTCCCAAAAGAAAAGCTGCCCGGATGGAAAATTTCATTTTATTATAAAGGGACCCATTATGAAGGCATCTATCATAAGAGCGGTGAGATTGAATGGGGAGACTTGTTTCCCGCCCGCGCTGACGAGCCTGCTCTTACAAACGAGATACATGAACTGATGCTTTTTCATATTTATGACTAGCTTAGCCTAAACGGCTAAGCTTTTTTTGCTTTCTCAAGATTTACCACACAATTCTCCGCATGAGTTTCCGGCCATTTTAACATAATACGTAGTAACAAGCCGGCAAAGCATTGGGTTACGCCGAGGCGGCAGTGACACCCGAGAAGGGTTCACAGATTGGTGCAACTCCAGTTAACCCAACCATACTAAATAAAAAGGAGATTTTACACATGGCTAACCAAAACTCTTCAAATGACTTACTAGTTCCTGGCGCAGCTCAGGCTATCGATCAAATGAAACTTGAAATCGCTTCTGAATTCGGCGTTAACCTTGGAGCGGACACAACTTCTCGCGCTAACGGTTCTGTTGGAGGAGAAATCACAAAACGTTTAGTATCTTTCGCTCAGCAGCAAATGGGCGGCAGAGTTCAATAACAATTCAATATATGGCTATAGAGGGCGCGGTTTCCGCGCTCTCTTTATTTTGTCACCCTTTTTTCCTGCTCCACATATCCTAGAAAAAAAGGGAGGGAATCGGGGTGTCATTCATCACCATTGTGAATTGGGAGCTGGTTCAATTCGTAAGTGTATCCATGATTCATGAATATGTTTCCCATCGTTCTGTTTATTTGTACAGGTATTCTTTCCCGCGCTGTTCAAACTGAGAACATCCTTTTATAATGAAAGGCGAGGAGGTTTTTTGATGAAAATCGCTTTATTAGGAGCCAGCGGCCGCGTCGGACAAGCCTTTTTAACACAAGCTGCAGCAGATGAAAGATTTGATATTTTCGCTCTGATCAGATCTCAACATGCTGATCTTCCCCTTTCAAAAGACAGAACCGTCATGGGGAACGCCCGCCGCTTAGAAGATGTGAAAAAAATAATGGAGAATGCTGAAATCGTGATCAGCTGTCTAGGCACAGATGGTGATGATACCTTGTCAACTGCTATGGCACACATTCTCTCCGCTATGGAGGAACAGCATATCAAACGGCTTATTACGATCGGCACCGCAGGGATCCTAGATTCCCGATATGAACCGGGAAAATACCGGTTTGAAACAAATGAATCGAAACGAAAGCAGACCCGCGCAGCCAAGGAGCATGCAAAAGTATACGAAATGCTTAAACAATCATCATTAGACTGGACAATCATCTGCCCCACTTACCTCCCGGACGGAACAGCAACCGGCGTTTATCGTACGGAGCGTAACGTTTTGCCTGAGGGCGGCACAAGCATTTCGGTCGGCGATACTGCGGACTTTTTATATCGTGAGCTTGTTACAGGTAAGTATGTCGGATACCGTGTCGGACTGGCTTATTGACTACATAAACCAAAAACCCAAAACACGATTGTTTTGGGTTTTTGAGCGTTATGCAATGGAATGTTTCTGTCCCTTTTGCAGTTCATACATTTGATAATATTGGCCTTCTAATGCCATCAGTTCCTCGTGGTTCCCTCTCTCAACAATTTCTCCTTTATCAAGAACCAAAATCTGATCAGCATTTCTGATTGTTGAAAGCCGGTGAGCGATGACGAAGGTGGTGCGTCCTTGTTTGACGACATCAAGCGCCTTCTGGATCACGGCCTCTGTCTCTGTATCAATATGCGCCGTTGCCTCATCTAAAATCAAGATCGCGGGATCAAACGCCAAAGCTCTTGCGAAAGAAATTAACTGCCGCTCTCCAGAGGATAGCGTGCTGCCTTTTTCAATCACGGGCTCATTAATGCCTTTAGGAAGCTTCTTAAGAAGAGGCTCAGCACCGACTTGCCGCAGTGCATTTTTTATTTCTTCTTCAGTCATTCTTTCGTCATCCAGGCTTACGTTAGATCCGATTGTACCCGAGAATAAGTACGGGTCCTGAAGCACAATGCCCATATGGGATCTGAGTTCCTGTCTTGACATGTTGTAAATGCTTTTTCCATCAATTAAGACATCACCTTTTTGCGCATCATAAAAACGAAACAGAAGATTCAAAATCGAGCTTTTTCCTGATCCGGTATGGCCGACGAGCGCTACGGTTTCGCCTTTTTGCGCAGTAAAGGAAATATGCTTTAATACCTCTTCACCTTCTTGATACGCAAATGACACATCACGAAATTCAACCCGCCCCAGCGCGCGCTCCTTCACCGGTTCACCCGCTTCTTCCGTATTCTTTTCTTCAAGCAGTTCAAAAACACGCCCGGCGGAGACCCTTGCAAGCTCCAGCTTTGAAAACTGATTGACGATGCCTGTGATCGGCTGAAATAACCGGTTCAAATAATCGACAAACGCGTACAGCACACCGATAGAAACAATCCCGGCCGCATTCAGGCTCGCACCGCCAAAATGCCAGATCAGACAGACGAACGCAAGATTGCGGATGACATTGACCAAATTATGGGACATTAAGGAGTTTAAATTCAGCATCCTGTTTTGGAAATAAAAATGTGATTCATTTAATTCCTCAAATTCTCTCATTGTTTCCTTTTGATGGCGGAAAGCCTGAATAATGGTCATGCCTTGAATTGACTCATTCATTTTTGCGTTAATGTCACTGTTGATCGAGCGGATTTTTTGGTTGTAATATGACGCATATCTCCGGTATATGACAGACCACAGCCAGATAATCGGCACAATTGCCAGACATACAAACGCAAGCTTCACATCAAGCAGAAACAAAGCCGTGAATATCCCGAACATATAGATTCCGCTTGTCACAAATGTTGAAAGCACTGTGACATATAAATCCCTGATAGCCTCCGTATCATTGGTAATCCGCGCAACGACTTTTCCGGCCGGAAGGTTGTCAAAATAGCGAATCGGCATACTCTGTATGTGCGAAAACACGTCCTGCCTCATCTTTTGAATAATCCGATTGGCGCTCATCTGCAGCAGATAATGCTGTCCGTATTGAAAGAATACCGAAAACACAAGCAAGCCCCCATACAGGCAGATCAGTAACACCATTCCCTTTATTTCCGGCTGATAGAACTGGAAAAGTTCCTGCTTAGTCAGCTTTTCGGCAGCATATGCCCGGCTCTTGTCTCCGTTTGTGATCGTCAGCTTCCCGTCAGAAACCGTTCTATTCCCGTCGAAGCTGACAGCCTGATCAACAAAATAGAACGCCATTCCCACTTGATAAATATGCGCTTCTTTTGCTTTTGAAACAGGCTCCTGCAATCGGTCCTCTCTGATATATGAGACGCCGTGAAACTGAACGGCATTTTTATCTTTTTCCGCAGCTTCATACCATGTTTTCTCAATGCCGAGGATATGGTCGTCTATCATTTTTTTGCCAATAAAGGGCCCAGTCAGTTCTGCACCGACGGCAACAGCTAGCAAAAGGACGGCTGTGATCAGCAATTTTCGATAAAGAAGTGCGTATCTCCATAACGTTTTTCCTATTTTCATGCCCCTGCTCCCCCTTCTTCCGCAGTGAACAGCTGCTGTCTTTCATATTGTTCCCGGTACCACCCATTATTGGCCAGCAGTTCTTGATGCGTGCCTCTCTCAGCAATGACGCCGCCGTCCATCACAAGGATCAGGTCAGCGTGCTCTACCGCGGATAATCGGTGTGTCAAAATAAATGTCGTTTTTCCTTTGCGGTTTTCTCTGATGTTCTTGATAATTGCAGCCTCTGTTTTGGCATCTACAGCGGAAAGTGAATCATCCAGAATCAAGATTTCCGGATTCGCCATGAGTGCTCTCGCGATCGAAATTCTTTGTTTCTGCCCGCCTGACAGTGCCACGCCTTTTTCACCGACCATTGTCTCCAGACCGGACGGAAGCATGTGCAAATCTTTTTCAAAATGTGCTTCGGCAATGGCTTGCTGAACCTCTTTATCAGTTGCATCCTGTTTTCCGTATAAAATATTTTCTTTTACAGTCCGTGAAAACAGTAAATGATCCTGAGGCACATATCCGATCCATCCGCGGAGACGGTCAAGAGGGATTTGCTGAATCGGTACACCTGAAAATGTAATGCTCCCTTCACCTGGAGGATACTGGCGCAAAAGCTGCTTAATAATTGTCGTTTTTCCGCTCCCGGTTTTACCTGCAACCCCGACAGTCTGCCCTTTTCGCACCGTAAATGAAATATCCTGAAGATTGTCACTTGTTGAGCTTGGATATGTAAAGCTGACATGACTGAAAACGATATCTCCAGGCTCTTTAAGATCAGCGGGCTGTTTTGGATCTGTCACATCCGTTTCATAAGAAAGAGTTTCATTTACCCGGTCTAATGACGCATTGCCGCGCTGCATCACGTTAATGAGTTCACCGATTGCAAACATCGGCCAAATCATCATGCCGAGATAAACGTTAAAGGACACTAACTCTCCAAGCGTCAGCTCGTTCCGGAATACAAGAAACGCTCCGTAGCCGAGCCCAATCAGATAGCTTGCGCCGACAAGCAGTTTCACCGTCGGCTCAAACAGTGAATCAATAAAAGCCACTTTCATATTTTTCTGATAAACATCAGCGGTCATTTCATTAAACCGGCGAACATCGTTTGTTTCCTGAACATACGCGCGAATCACCCGCACGCCTGAAACAGATTCCAGCACTCTGTCATTCAGCGCCCCGAACGCGTTTTGGGCCTCAGTAAACCGCTCATGAATTTTACTTCCATATAGACTGATTGCAATCGCCATGACTGGAAGCGGGATAATGGCGGCAAAGGTCAGCTTCCAGCTGATCAAAAACCCCATTGTCAAAAAGATCGTCATCATAAACATCGTAGAATCAACTAACGTCAAGATGCCAAACCCTGTGGTTAAACTGACGGCCTGAAGATCATTTGTCCCTCGTGCCATTAAATCGCCTGTTCGGTTTTTTTCATAAAACGGCGGCGACATAGTCAGCAAATGCCCCATCAGCTTCGTACGAAGAATTTTCTCCATCAGATTCGCTCCGCCAAACAGCTGATGCATCCAAAAATAAGACATGATATACACGGCCGCCGTCAGCACAAAAAAGATACCGATATAAAACAGCAGCCCTTCCGCAGTAAATGCCCCTGCTTTCATATCATCTATGGCGTTCCCCAAGAGCTTAGGCGGAAACATTTCAATGACATTGACTGCTAATAAAAGGACAATCGCAATCGTATAGCGCAGCCAGTACGCCTTAAAAAACCAGCCAAGCTTTTTCAAAACTGAAAACATCTATCCCCATCTCCTCATCAGCCGCCTTCTATTTTTTCCTTGCAGCTTTTTTCATCCAATTTGGCACGAACAGCCCTCGCCTCTGTATTGGTCTTCACATCCCATACACCTGTCTTTCCTTAGATTTTGTATATAAAAAAGGCATGAAGCGTCAGCTCCATGCCTTTTTTAACCGATATGTTACGCACAGCGCTTTTCAGCGCGCGGTCCGACCTAAAAAACCGTTCACGAAAACAGAACAAAAGGTTTGCCGCGCCAATATGAAACTGTTTGATAAACACGCAAATTCCTTGGCATAGCAAACCCTCCTTCCATTCTGATTTCATCTTTTTATCATCATATAAACAAAACCTTTTATTGTCAATAATTACTTGAATAGGAAAAGGTTAATGGTGCTCAAATTCGGGTAGTAGTGTTGTAAGACGCTTTGAAAGGGTGAGAAGGATGTTCCATGCTGACCGTATCATTGTTGCGTTTGACGGAAGTGAAAATAGTAAGAAAGCGCTTCAGACAGCCATTGATCTTGCTAAAACCGTAAATGCCGCTATTACCGTCGCCCATTCACATGATATGAAAGACAATCAGACCGTCATCGACCCGCCCAGACCCGCAGCTGAGGCAAGCTATATCAGCGGAGGCATGACAAGTGTTCCTGATCCGCTGATATCGGATGTAACATCACCTGAGCCAATGATCTATGAAGACCGTACGGAAGAAGTCATCGCCGAAGCAAGAATGATGCTGAATGAACAGCAGGCAGATGGAGATATCGATATATTAGAAGGCGATCCGGCTGAATCAATTATCGAGCATGCAAACCGCATTTCTGCCGATATGATCGTAACCGGAAGCAGAGACCAAAACAGGCTGAAAAAGCTAATATTCGGAAGTGTAAGTGAAAAGCTTTCAGCGAAATCGGATATACCCGTCCTGATTGTAAAGTGAGCACGCCCTGTGCTCACTTCTTTTATATTCATAATTGTGAAAAAACATAGATTTTCGTTTTTTTCTGTTATAATGCTTTCGTGCCCAAAAGCACAAAAGCATTAAAGATAAATATGGGGTGTTATTTTGGATTCTCAAAAAAAGCTGACGTTTCCGTTAGCCGTCGGTTTATTTATATTGATGTTATGCATTATTATTTCTTGCTTATTCTTGCTTCATGTAGAACCTCATATCCCGCTGTTTTTAAGTGTTGTCATGCTTTCAGCAGCAGCTTTATGGTTTGGATTTTCCTGGAAGAGTATTGAAAAAGGGATTGTAGACGGGATCAAAAACGGCGTACAGCCGATTATTGTTCTAGCGCTGATCGGCATCTTAATCGGCGCCTGGATGTACAGCGGCGCAATACCGACTGTGACAGTTTATGCCCTATCCTTTATTGAACCAAGCCACCTTCTGTTGACTGCTTTGTTTTCATGTATGATCATCAGCACACTTGTTGGCTCAAGCCTGACAACTGTAAGCACAATCGGAGTAGCGCTGATCGGCGTGGCGAGCGCGGCTAGCGTTCCGCTTGAATGGACAGCAGGCGCAGTCATATGCGGCGCTTGTTTTGGGGATAAAATGTCGCCGATGTCGGACACAACCAACTTTGCAGCCGGAATAGGCGAAATACCGATCTTTGAACACATTCGCCATATGATGGGCACAACCATTCCAGCTTTGCTCATCACTGTCGTTCTGTTTTACTTTCTCGGTTCATCAGTGTCAGCGGACGCTGCTTCAACCGAGAATATTCAGCAGGTCATAACCGGAATAAAAGATGCCGCAAACGTGACACCGTGGGCCCTTCTTTCTCCGCTCTTAGTCGTTTTGCTGGCAATAAAACGGGTATCAGTAATCCCCGTTCTGACTGCCGGAATTATTTCCTCGGGAATTTTGACTGCTATTTTTGTACCCGACAGCAGCCTGCAGGCGTTTATGACAGCTTTGCAAAATGGCACAACTTTCGAAACTGACAATGAGGCAGCCGCTAAAATTATTAACAGAGGCGGACTGCAATCCATGATGGGCTCTGTCTCTCTCATTATGATTGCTTTTGCACTCGGCGGATTGATGGAGAAAATCGGATTGATTTCTGCACTATTGGAAGGCGTCATGAAAGGCATCCGCTCAAAAGGCCGTCTTGTTGCAGCAACTGTCTGCTCAAGCATCGGCGTCAACTTGGCAACGGGCGAACAGTATTTATCGATATTAATACCGGGACAATCATTTAAATCTTTATATGACAAACGAAACATCCAGCGAAAATTTCTGACAAGATCATTAGAGGACGGCGGAACATTAATTAACCCATTGATTCCTTGGGGCGTCAGCGGCGCATTTATGGCGAGCGCACTTGGTGTTCCAGTCATAGACTACATCCCGTTTACGTTCTTCCTCTATATATCGCCAATGATCTCCATTTTGATTGGATTTGTTAAAAAATAAAAAGAGCCCCGCTGTAAAAAGCGGGCTCTTTTCTTCGTTCATTTATGAAATGCTAGCAGCCTGTTGAATGCTTTCTTGAAAAGCAGCCTGAAGCTGTTTGGTCACCGGTCCGGGTTTCCCGCTTCCGACCGATTGTCCATCGAGCGTCACGACCGGAATAATTTCTGCCGTCGTTGACGAAATAAAGATCTCTTCCGCCTGTTTCAACTCTTCTTCACTGACAGGAGTCTCATCCAGTTTGATCCCATTCTTCTCAATCAGTCCTAAAATATTCATCCGTGTAATTCCATTGAGAATGAGCCGATTAGCCGGATGTGTTCGCACTGTGCCGTTGATAACGGCATAAACGTTAGAGGATGTACCCTCCGTAACAACGCCGTCCCTAAGTAAAATGGCTTCAAATGCTCCGGCTTCATAGGCCCTTTGCTTCGTCATGACATTATACAGTAAATTCAGACTTTTGATATCACATCTTAACCAGCGAAGATCCTCATCTGTAATGGCCGCCACTCCGTATGCCTGCTCTTGCTCCGGTTTTTTCACCGTAAACGTATAAGCAGTAGTCTGCGGCTCGAGGCCGGCTTCATACTGGTGTTTTCGCGGGGCCACACCTCTTGTTGTCTGAATGTATACCGCTCCCTCACTGACCGCATTTTCCTGTACAAGCTTTTGCAGGTCCCACTCGAGATCTTCTATACTGAATGGCAGTGAAATTCCGATTTCAGCAGCACTTCTGAAAAAACGCTCTGCATGCTCACGTAAGCCGAACAATACTCCTTTGTACACCCTGATCACTTCATAGATGCCGTCACCAAACTGATAACCGCGATCTTCCAAATCGATTGATGCTTCACTGCGCCCAATCAGCCGGCCATTGACTAAAACCTTCATAAAAGCCCTCCCTTTTCGAGATGTCCCTGATGTCATTCAAGCTGTCATTATCACTAATTCTACCATATTGGACAAGCTGAAAAACAGAAAGATCAAGAGATCTATAGCGGAAAGGAGTTTATTTTTTCCTTAAAATCTGACATTTCGACAAATTTTCTATGTGCTTTCCAGTTTTATTCCTGTATACTTGACTGGTAATACATAGGTTGTAAACATAAGGCATCTTCATAAGCTGCCTGCTGTACAGCATTATGTAGAGATTTTATGCCAATGGAGAGATTGTTATGCGACAAACGAGAGGAGAGGCTTCTCCTTCTGCAGTTTCGCTTGCTTTTAAATTTGCAAGTTTAGCAGTTTTATGTGTGCTGCTTTTGCTTATGGTGATTTTGGGTTATTCTAACAGTTCAACGAAAGCAAAGGAAGTCACTGTCACAACTAACGGACAGCTTCGAGATGAGAAGGAAAGCCTTAAGCTGAAAAACGATTCCCCCGATCTGCTGATAAAACATCTGCAGACAAAGCAGGACATGGGAGATAAAACGGTTTACTTAACCTTCGATGACGGCCCGTCAGCCTTTACAAACCGCTTGCTCGATGTGCTGAAAAGCGCTGATGTAAAAGCGACGTTTTTTATGCTGTCACCGCGGATGAACGAATTCAAACAAGCTGTGAAAAGAGCAGAAAAGGAAGGCCACGCACTCGGTTTACATGGCGTTACCCACAATAACAGATTGTTCTATCAAACACCGACATCTCCGCTAAAAGAAATGCAGCAGGCGCGTGACACGCTGCAGGACATTACAGGATATAAAACCGCTCTTGTCAGAACGCCCTACGGAAGCAAACCGTCACTAACCCCCTCACAAATCCGCAATCTTGAGAAAGACGGTTTTGTATACTGGGATTGGACGATTGACAGCATGGACTGGAAATACCGAAATTCAAAGTATGTGACGGCCGTGTTAGAGCAGCTTGAAAATATGGAACACAGCTCTTCAGGCCTCCCGAATGTGATTCTCATGCATGATCTTCCCGCTACCGTAAACGCGCTGCCGGTACTAATCAATAAATTAAAAGAAAAAGGCTATTCCTTCGGAGTGTTAGAGGACACAATGGTTCCTGTTCATGAATAAAAAAGTGAGGCGCATAAGGCGGCTCACTTTTTTATGCCCAAACTTCGGGCAAACTCGCCGATTTTTTGATGGATGACCATGTCAAACAAGCTGTCACAATACGTTGGTTCAAGGTTTATGATGACTTTCTTCATGCCGGGAATCAGACTTGCATCCTCAGGCACAAATCTAGCCGGAGCCACTTCGAGAGACGTGCCGATAACCAATAAAAGATCTGCTTGATCCAGCTTTTCATAAAGGGTGTCAAAGTGCATGACGGCGTCGCCAAAGAGAACAACATCGGTTTTTAATACCGTTCCGCAAATGTCCCCATTGTTTCCGGCCGCCGTGCACTCCGGCACCTCCCGCTCCAGCAAATGGGGAAGATCATATCGGGCGCCGCATGCCGGACAAGCTGCTGTCTGGATAGAACCATGCAGTTCGTATACATGCCTGCTCCCCGCTTTTTTATGAAGACCGTCAATGTTTTGCGTGAAAATATCGACCTGCTTCCCTTGCTTCTCCAGCTCAGCTAAAAGCAAGTGTCCTTCATTCGGTTCAAAGCTGCCGCTCATTTTCATCTGGAACAATTCTTTGAATTTGGGCCAAAACAGACGCGGATGACTTAAAAAATAATCAAGGCTCATCGCTTCCATTCTTGAGGCATCTTCCGTCCAAATGCCCCCTGCTGAACGAAAGTCGGGAATCCCTGATTCTGTGCTCATTCCCGCTCCGGTCAGCACAACAATTCGCTGTGCTTCATGTAGAATACTTTTGAATGCTTCCAACTCAACACCGCCTTTTTCTCTTATTTTACCATGAAAAAGACTCCGCCTCTGTCAGACGAAGTCTCTCTTTTAAGCCCGTTCCTTTTCCTCTTTATTTAGATTCACCTGGAATGGGTCGCTTTCGTGCTTTTGCTTGACAACAACCATTTGGCCGGGATATGCAAACTGGACACCTTCTGCACCTAAAATCTCAATAATTTTATAGTTGATATCCTCTCTAATATTAAGGTTTTCAGCCCAAACTGTCGTTTTTGTATAGAAGTTAAAAAATAAATTGTAGTAGCTGTCGGCAAACGTATCGAAGTTGACCATGATTGTTTCATTATCAACGCCCTCATGCTCTAAGAGCATTGTTCTGAGAGAATGAATGGAGCGTTCAAGATTCTCAATCGGCGTAGCGTAGGACACATGGATGGAAAACGTAATCTGGCGTTTGGTCATTCTTGTCCAGTTCGTGATCGCTTCCATCGACAGCGTAGAGTTCGGCACCGTTACAAGCGCCCCCTGTGCTGTTCTGAATCTCGTGCTCCTAAAGGTAATATCCTCGACTGATCCTGTTACTGTCGACGTCTCCACCCAGTCACCAATTGTAAACGGCTTTTCAGTAATAATAATAATACCGCCGAAGAAGTTGCTGATGGTATCCTTCGCGGCAAGCGCAAAAGCCAGTCCGCCAAGACCAAGGCCCGCTACAAATCCGTTGACATCATAATTGAATTCCTGAGCGATCACACTGACACTGAGCGCAATGATCACAAAACGGAGCAATTTGGATAAAAACGGGGCCAGAATGTCATCCATGTCAAGCTCAAAGCGCTGATTCACCTTATGGAAGATAAACGACGATGTTGCGGTCAAATTACAAAGACCCCAGCACAAGAGCGCCACAATCAGTGAGCGGTATATTTTGCTGATGACCGGCATTTGCGCATCTAAAAACGGTGAATACCGGATCGCTAAAAACAGCCCAAGGGCAACAAAAAAACATCTGGCCGGTTTATCAAACGCCAGAACCACCTGTTTAAAAATTTCTGTTTTCGGCCGGTTTGTCAAATTAAAAAGCAGGTTAAAGAAATATCTTGTGAATAATTTTCTAAGTATAAGAAACACCAGCAAAATCGCCAAGCTGATGCCGATTTGAATGATGATATCAAGCGTAAAATACTGCTGCAGATAATCCGGCATGACTGTCTCCCCTCTATCCCAATCAATTGTTTATTATACTAAAATATTCGTAAGGATGTTCATTTAAATGTCTTTTGCAGCACAAAACCCCGGCGAAACGCCGGGGTCATTTCTCAATTCATCTATCAGCCAGATTCAATAGGGACAGTCACTTACCTTTTTTCGTTTGTGTCTGATCAAGGAGAGTTGCTTTTTGCATTTCAGCATCCGTTTCGGCTTTAATTCTTTCCTCCACTCTGATTCTCCCTTTTCCCATGATCTCGCCTCCTTTTTTGCTATTATAAAGGATCATATTTTGTTGTGAACATGTCGAAAGACCTAATTTTCTGACGAAATGTGTTCTGATACGCTGAGTGTCTTTTTTTAGTTATACGCATTCCTCAGCCCGGACCATTCCGATATGGCAGAAAAAATTCACCAGTTTGTATCGCGGTGCATATATGGATTTGATACAATAACAGAAATGCCCATACGAGGAGCTGACTTAGCTTGTACATCATTGCCCATCGCGGAGCATCCGGCTACGCTCCGGAAAATACGATTGCCGCATTTGACCTTGCGGTGAAAATGAATGCAGATATGATCGAACTGGATGTCCAGCTTACAAAAGACAGGCAGATTGTTGTGATACACGATGACAGGGTTGACCGAACAACAAACGGATCGGGCTTTGTTAAGGATTTTACCTTGGAGGAATTGCAAAAACTCGATGCAGGAAGCTGGTACGGTCCCGCTTTTCAAGGAGAGCGTATTCCGACCCTGGAAGCGGTGCTCAAGCGCTACCACAAAAAAATCGGCCTTTTAATTGAACTAAAAGGCCATCCGTCTCAAGTCGGAATTGAAGAAGAGGTGGGACAGCTATTAGGGCAATTTTCTTTTTCTATCAATAATATTGTTCAATCCTTTCAGTTCCGCTCCGTCCAAAGGTTCCGCGAGCTTTATCCTTCGATTCCGACAGCGGTCATTACAAGGCCCAACTTTGGCATGCTGTCCAGAAATCAGATGAAGGCCTTCCGCTCTTTTGCAAACTATGTCAATATAAAATACACACGGCTCAACCGTCTGATGATCGGCTCCGTCCATAAAAATGGCTTAAACATATTTGCATGGACTGTCAACAATCAAAAGACAGCGGCAAAATTACAAGCCATGGGCGTGGACGGCATCGTTACAGATTACCCGGATTTCATCATAAAGGATGGCAAACATGAAAATATATAGCACGGTTTTTATCGGAGGCGCGCTTGGCGCCTGCCTCCGATACGGATTAAACTTATGGATACACACCGGTCAGTTCCCGGCGGCAACCTGGCTG
The DNA here is from genome assembly GCF_019334685.1 of Bacillus sp. LJBS17. Taxonomy (NCBI): domain Bacteria; kingdom Bacillati; phylum Bacillota; class Bacilli; order Caryophanales; family Bacillaceae; genus Bacillus; species Bacillus sp. LJBS17. The sequence goes on along the minus strand of NZ_CP079759.1, from coordinate 1,018,079 downwards.
GAAAATGCGGCAGGCAGCCTTCTATTAGGCATTTTGACCGGATTTTTTATGATCGGGGCAAAACGGCCTCTGCTGTCGGCTTTTTTAGGCACCGGCTTTTGCGGAGGCTTCACAACAATGTCCACGTTTTCTAAGGAAACGGTGATGCTTTTGCAAGGACAACCCTCATTGGCTCTTTTATATGTGGCAGCCTCATTGATATCAGGGATCATATTTGCACTGATTGGTGTTTTTGCGGGACGGCGCATAGCAGGCATTCAGCAAAGAAAGGGGCTGCAGGAAAGATGACACTAGCGGGTATTTTCATAGGGGGCGGACTTGGCGCAATGCTTCGGTTCTGGCTTGGCAATGTCATAACCGCCAAAACCAAAGGTCTGAGCCTGCCCATTGGCATACTGACAGTCAATATTCTCGGAGCTCTCGGGCTCGGAATATTTACAGGACTTCACGTTGCAAATACTTCGGTCTCGCTTATCATCGGCACGGGGTTTTTTGGCGCCTTTACGACCTTTTCCACCTTCAGCGTTGAAAGTATTCAACTCCTTATGGCCAAACGTGTAATAGAAAGCATCTTGTACATCGCCCTGACACTTTGCGGATCGCTTTTGACATTTTGGTGCGGCTGGACAATCACAATGTAAAAAAACCTTGAGCTTATTTCTCGCTCAAGGTTGCACTGTTCAGCATCACAGGCTCAGGCAGCGGCAGCTTGTGGTGCGCCGTAATCCCGGTTGTGTTGCCGGCTTCTTCTTTTATATCGATTTGCTTGATTAATCGGCCGTCCATCTTCAGCACCTTTATCGTATATGAACCGATGCGAATGGATTCACCAGCCTCAATATCGATGTTTTCTTTTAATATCAGCCCGCCGATCGTATCGACGTCTTCTTGAATCGATGCGCCAAGAAGGCTGTTCACCTGATCGATCCGAACCTTTCCATCCATCACATAATGGCCGTCGCCAAGCTTTTGGATCAGCGGCTGTTCATCTTCATCAAATTCATCTCTGATCTCTCCGACAATTTCCTCAAGAATATCCTCTGTCGTCACAAGTCCCGAGGTTCCTCCGTATTCATCCGACAATATAGCCATATGAATGCGCTCGCGCTGCATTTTAATCAGCAAGTCATGAACCGGGATCGTTTCAATCACTTCGATGACCGGCCTCACATACGGATGGATCGTCATCTTCATTCGTTCTTCTTCTGTCATAAACAGCAAATCAGAAAACAAATGCTTCGTATTGACCAAACCGATCACACTGTCTTTGTCTCCATCTGTGACTGGCCAGCGCGTGTATTTTTCCTTCAGCATGACTTCAAGCATCTCGGCCATCGTCATCTCAGTTGACACAGCAGCCATTTCCTTCCGCGGTATCATAATTTCTTTGGCGATCCGATTATCAAATTCAAAAATCTTATTCACATATTTATATTCAGACGGATTAATCTCTCCGTTTTTTAAACTCTCAGATAACAGCATCCTGAGTTCTTCCTCAGAATGGGAACCATCATGTTCTGACGCAGGCTTCAAACCGAACATCCCGCATAAAAGCCGCGCCGATCCATTGAGGATCCAAATAAACGGAAACAGGAGCAAATAGAATAAACGCAAAGGGCCCGCTATCAGTAAAGTCAGCTGTTCTGCCTTTTGAATCGCGACCGTTTTCGGGGCCAGTTCACCTACAACAACGTGCAGGAACGTGATCAAGCCGTACGCGACTGCAAAAGAGGCTGCATGTGAAACCGAGTCCGGCAAGCCGAGCGGTTCAAACAGTGGATGCAGCAGCCGTTCAAAGGCCGGCTCACCCAGTACGCCAAGCCCGATTGATGTCAATGTAATGCCCAGCTGGGATGCGGATAAATATTCATCCAAATCTGTAATGACACGCCTTGCGAGTATCGCCCGTTTGTTTCCTTCTGTGATAAGCTGATCTATTCTGGATCTCCTCACTCTAACAATCGCAAACTCGCTTGCAACGAAAAACGCGGTTAAAGCAATGAGCACGCCAATTAAAATCAGACTGTCAATATCGTCCATTTAACCCTATCCTCTCAACAAAGGATAAGGAGTCACCTCCTGATATAATCATTTTTCCTTAACATTGAGGTACGCGGTGTATTGTTGCCTAAGCAGAGGGCCCCATCATACCACCTCCAAAAGTCAAAGTTTGATTATAAATTGTATATTTTATTGTAACACAACTCATTCCAAAAATGATTTTTAATTTTTAGACTTTTATCATGAAGAAAGCCTTAACTGCATGCCTGCTTGTTAATTCTGCGCCTGTCTGGATTGGAAGAGGAAGGATTTTGCGGATATAAAAAGAAAACAGCCTTGAAAACTGTTTTCTTTTCTTTGCCTTCTTAAGCAAAATCTTTATATAAAGAAATGAAAATGTCCCGTGAGTTTTTAATCTGCTCGATCGGCACACTGAAGGATAATCGGAAATGCCCGCTCATTCCAAAACCGCTGCTCGGCACAATTAATAATTTGTATTTTTGGGCGGCATGCACGCAAAATGCAACTTCATCTTCAATCGGCGATTTCGGAAAAACAAAGAAACCTCCCTTTGGCATTTCAAATTCAAAACCGGCTTCTTTTAAAATGTCTACCATTAAATCCCGGCGCTCTTTATAAGCGCTCGCGTCTACTCTTAAATCATCCATTCGTGCCACAGCCCGCTGCATCATGACAGGGGCATTCACAAATCCAAGCGTTCGATTACAATACACAAAAGCGTTGATCAAAAGGTCCGCATCCGGCATTCGGCTGTCCAATCCGATATACCCGAGCCGCTCTCCGGCTATGCCGAGATCTTTACTGAATGAGCTGGCCAATATCACACGATGGTACGATTGAAACGGATTTGCTAGCTCTTCATCATAGATTAATTGACTGTACGGTTCATCAAACAGCACATAAATCGTCTGGCCGCTCTTCTCTTCTATTTCTTTTAATAAAGCGCCTAAATCGTCTATATTTTTCTGGCTGAGAACAGTGCCTGTGGGGTTATGCGGTGTATTGAGAATCAGCCCTTTCGTCTGTGGAGTGATCGATTGCCTTACCGCTTCAATGTCGATCTCAAACCGGCTTGTCAACGGGCAGCTGACGGCCTTTCCCCCGTAGTTCTCAATATACAACTTATATTCGGCAAAATAAGGTGCGAGAATAATGACCTCTTCCCCAGGGTTTACGATGCTTTTTAACGCAACATTCAAAGCGCCTCCCGCACCCACCGTCATGACGATACGCTCCGCTGAGAAATCAGCTTCAAAACGTGACCCCAGAAATTGCGCGACTTTTTCTCTCGCTGCAGGAAGCCCTTGATTTTGTATGTATCCGTGGCTGCCTTTTTCAGCTTCCTCTATTAACGCTCTCTTAAAAGCTTCAGGCGGTTCAACAATCGGGTTGCCGAGTGAAAAATCAAATACCTGGTCTTCCCCGAACTCCTTCTTCAGCCTTGCACCTTCATCAAACAGCTTGCGAATCCATGATCCTTTATTTAAATTTTCTTCAACTTCCCGGGATAACCCAGCCAATTTCATCTGTCCCTTCCGCATATAAAAATTTGAAAATTCTATCTTCCTATGTTACTTCAATCAGATGATGAATTCCACAACTTCCAATTCCGGTCTAAAAAAAACAATAAACTTGTGCAAGACACCGTTCATATATTAAACTATTCTCATAACTATAACGTGATGGTTGGGAGGGATATAGATGGGGCTGAGACTTATCGCATCAGTGAACTAGCGGCACTCGCCGGAGTAACGAAACGGACAGTTGATTATTATACGAATCTCGGTCTGCTTACGCCGGCCAGATCCTGTTCAAATTACCGTTACTACGACGAAAATGCACTCAAACGACTTATATTTATTGTAGATTGCAAGAAGCAGCGATTGGCCCTGTCCGATATTAAAGATCGACTGGAGAACCAGTTTCCCTCTTCAGCTAAACTTGATGATGAAATTGGAAATCTGGCATTAGAAATTGATCATATGAATCAAAACATCTCCGGAATCTTGCATCGGTTTGAACGGCTGAAGCCCGAGGATCGTGACAAGCTGAAAAGCAAACTCCCGCCTGAAAAGCTCGCCGTGTTCCAATCATTTATGCTGCTGTTAAGTTAAAACCATTTTATCTAACAGGAGGTGTTACCTTCATTCTCATTGCTAGAGTGAAGGTTCTAATTGGACATAGTGAATTTGATTTTAGTTGCTGTTTTAATCGCCCTGACGGCATTTTTCGTGGCATCTGAGTTTGCCATTATCAGAATCAGAGGCTCACGGATCGATCAGCTGATCGCGGAAGGAAATAAAGCAGCAATAGCCGTAAAAAAAGTGACCACGCATCTTGATGAATATTTATCTGCGTGTCAGCTCGGAATTACATTGACTTCCATCGGATTAGGGGTTTTAGGTGAATCAACGATTGAAAGGCTGCTTCACCCGCTTTTCGTCCAAATGAACGTTCCAGGTTCCCTTTCACATGTCATATCGTTTATTTTTGCGTATGCCATTATCACGTTCTTACACGTTGTTGTCGGAGAACTTGCACCTAAAACAGTCGCTATCCAAAAGGCGGAAGCAGTGTCTATGCTGTTTGCGAAACCGCTGATTTGGTTTTACCGCATCGCGTTCCCATTCATTTGGCTTTTGAACAATTCCGCACGGTTATTGACCAAAGCATTTGGCCTGGAGACCGTTTCAGAAAACGAACTGGCTCACTCAGAAGAAGAGCTGCGAATCATTTTGTCTGAAAGCTATAAAAGCGGTGAAATCAACCAATCAGAGTTTAAATATGTGAATAAAATCTTTGAATTTGACGACAGGCTCGCGAAAGAAATTATGATTCCGCGGACCGAAATTGTCAGCCTTCCGCATGATATCAAGATTTCTGAAATGATGGACATCATTCAGATTGAAAAATATACCCGCTACCCTGTGGAAGAGGGCGATAAAGATAACATTATCGGGGTTATTAACATTAAAGAAGTGCTGACCGCCTGCATCAGCGGTGAGGTATCTGTTGATTCCACCATTTCTCAATTCGTCAACCCTATCATTCATGTCATTGAATCTGCGCCGATCCAAGACCTGCTTGTCAAAATGCAAAAAGAGAGGGTCCACATGGCCATTTTGTCTGATGAATACGGCGGTACTGCCGGGCTTGTGACGGTTGAGGACATCATTGAGGAAATTGTCGGTGAAATCCGCGACGAATTTGATATTGATGAAATTAGCGAAATCCGCAAAATCGGCGAAGGCCATTATATTCTTGACGGAAAAGTCTTAATTGACCAAGTAAACGACCTGCTGGGCATTCATTTAGAGAACGAAGAAGTCGACACAATCGGCGGCTGGTTCCTTACTCAAAAATACGATGTTGAAAAAGATGATTCCATCATCGAAGAGGGCTGCGAATTCATCATTAATGAAATTGACGGCCACCACGTCGCATATATTGAAGTGAAAAAGCTTCAAGAAGAAGAACTTCTGGAGACAGCTAACCAGCAGGAAGCATAATAAGAAAAGCACCTTGTATAAGGTGCTTTTCTTATTTTCACAGTTCAGGGCAATCTCTCAGAACGCCTTATAGCTGATCAAGTTTATTCTCTAGTTCTTTAATCCGCTGATTCAAAGCCTCTGTCATTGCTGCAAGTCTTTCCTTTGAAGGCAGGTGGGCAAAATCAGCCTGGTGAAGAGGCTCACCGATAATCAGCTTCATTTTTCCTTTTTTGAATAATTCTTTTCCGCTTGAAGGGCCCTGATATGCAGCGGGGACAAGCGGTGCTTTCCCCATTTGCGCAATCGTCACCGCACCTCTTTTCAAAGGCACATCCTCAGAGGTTCTTGTTCCGCTTGGGAAGATACCGACGATCTCTCCTTCTTTCAGCAGCTTAATCGGCGTTTTAATACTGCTTGGCCCGGGATTTTCCCGATCTACCGGAAAGGCATGAATTTTCTTCAGAAACGAACCGATCCATTTATTTTGAAAAAGCTCTTTTTTCGCCATGTAGTGTATTTGATAAGGAAGAATCCCGACTCCGAGTGTAATCACATCAACCCAGCCGGAATGTGTACACGCGATGACAAAACCTGAATCGGCCGGAAGGTTTTCTTTGTTATACACCTTCACTCCTCCGCGAAGAGAAAGAATAACTTTTAAAGCATTTGCACAAAACTTATACATATCGCACTTCCTTTGTCGTAATCAATGATTCTTTCTGTCATCTATTATAACAACATTTTTTATTACCTGGTACTAATTTTTAAGATTTCTCCCGTTAAAACGCCAAAAAGCTGAGGATTCGCCCTCAGCTTTTGTTATATTTCCTCTCTGGTCGGCGGGGCCATAAACTCCGGTCCGACAGGGTCTGATATCGTATTTTCCAATATAGTATTGATATCTTTCTGATCTTCACTGTTCAGCGTCCAGCCTGTAATCTCAGATAGGGCCTCAAGCTGCCCAGGCTTTCTTGCTCCCCAAAGAGCGATATCCGCTCCCGGCTGATCTAAGATCCATCTGACAGCCAAGTGAATCACTGATTTTCCATAACGTGTCTTCGCCAGCTTATCCAATTGATTCACAGCAGAAAGATACTCTTTAAAGCGGGGCTTCTGGAATTTTGGATCGTGATTACACAGATCATCGCCCTCAAATGTATATTCTTCAGTCATTTTGCCTGTTAACAGCCCTCTGCATAAACTGCCGTATAATAATGTTGTTATCTTGTTATCTTTCGCATAAGGAAGGACACTCTCTTCCATCTCTCTTTCAAACAGATTATATGGAGGCTGAATCGTATGGAGAGGTGCGACGGCGCGAAATGTATCCATTTGCTCAATTGAAAAATTGCTGACGCCAATCGCCCGGATTTTTCCCGCATCATATAATTCCTTCATGACTTCAGCCGTTTCTTCAATTGGCACAAGCGGATCGGGCCAATGCACCTGATAAAGATCAATATAGTCTGTTTGAAGCCGCTTCAAAGAATTCTCAACTTCCTCTACAATTCTCGCTCTGTTCGCATGGCGGAACAGCTGGTTGTTCTTCCAGTCCAGAGCCGTTTTCGTTGCGAGAATCACCTGGTCTCTTTTGCCGTACTCTTTGATTGCCTTTCCGACGATTTCCTCGGACTGCCCGAAGCCGTAAGCCGGCGCGGTGTCAATCAGTGTAATCCCCTGATCAAGAGCGGCGCGGATTGTTTCAATCGATGTTTTTTCGTCAGTGCCTCCCCACATCGTTCCGCCAATGGCCCATGTGCCGAGGCCGATTCTGGAGGCTTCTATTCCTGTATCTGCTATACTGGTATATTCCATTGTGCCACTCCTTCACTTTTTCACTATCTTTTCCCCTCTGGAAAAAATGTTAAACATTTCTCCGCACTATCTTTTGCGGCCATTTTTGGGTACTATATAGTAATGGTGTTTGATTAGGTATAAAAAAGCCGTTTGCATGTAATGTGCAACTTTAAACCTTTCTTATGCGTGTATAACATAGAGGGGAGAAAAGGCAGTGACGATCGATGAAATTTACCAAATGTACATGAATGATGTTTACAGGTTCCTGCTCTCCATGACAAAAGACAAGCATCTTGCTGAAGACTTGCTGCAGGAAACCTTTATGCGGGCATACATACACATTCACTCCTATGATCACAGCAAAGTAAAGCCCTGGCTTTTTCAAGTGGCGCGAAACGCCTTCATTGATTACGTCAGAAAGCATAAGAAAGAAGTAACCATTTCTGATGACTTAATCGGAAGCCTCTTTCAAAATGCTGTTCAAAGTCCTGCCCATCAGGTAGAGATAAAGGAAGTGCTGACTGGTTATATGTCCGAGCTCCCCGATAATTATCGGGAGGCCTTAACGCTATATTATTTAAAAGAGTTAAACTACAAAGAAGCATCCCATATTATGAATATTTCAGAGGCGAATTTTAAAAGTGTTTTATTTCGTGCCAGACAGCGGCTGAAAGCACTTTATAATAGAGGTGTTAATGATGAATGAAGAATTTAAAAAGCGTTTTGATCAATATAAAAATGGGGAAATGAGCGACCAGGAAATGACTGCATTTGAGGAAGAACTTGAGAAGCTCGAAGTATATCAGGAACTGATTGACAGCGAACTAGAGGACGATAACGATTGGGATCTCAGCATCAGTCCTGAAAAACAAAAAGCGATTTTAGCCTACGGCAAACGCAAGTCTTATTTGCGAATTTCTGTGCTTGCCGTCATTTCGACATTGATGATTTTGCCGCTTTGTACGCTGGGAAGCTACCTCTATTACGGAATGGGTGGGAAACACAGCACCGGCAATGAGTTTATGGAAACTGCCGCAGTCACTGTAGCCCTGACCATGCCGAATGTTCTTGTTGATACTTCCGGACTGAAAAGCCAAGTGAAGCTATTTGGAATGAATACGGAATTCCCGCTGCAAAAGCAGATTGGCACGAAGACGGCTGCCGTAGGGAATGAACGGGTTGAAATGTTTTATAACAAAGTAAAAGCGCCGGCAGTAAACTACTATGACTTAGAAGTGAATAAAACCGGACATTACTTTACACATCCTTCAAACAAGTCTGAACAAACGACCGCAAAAGCAGAAAAAACGTTAAGCACATTGCCTGAAGGAACGGTATCAGAGGTCTACCTTTCATATGACCGTGCATATCCGACAAAAGACGTGTATAACAAATTCAAAGGCTATGATGTGAGCTTTTTGTGGAACGCAATCGAAACAGAGAAAAACACAAATAAGACAGCTTCCACAGAACCTCTTGGCTATCCTGGAAAGGATTCAAAGTTCTTGGCCGCCCTTAATACAAAAGGCAAGTCGAATGGCGATCAGTTTATCAACGCCCTAAAATTCATGTCCAAACACGAAAAATGGGCTCAGGTCATTTCAAAACGGAAAGACCTGAATGTAGATAACCGATTAGATTATGTAGAGAAAAACGGTGTCAATGTATACGGTTCGGTCGTTACAGGGCCAACCAAGGAAATCCAGCGCATGCTGAAAAATAAATCTGTAAAATCAGCGAATGTCGGCGAGGTGGAATTATGGAACTGGTAAGAATTTTTAAAGAACACAATGTATTCGGCTGGATCTCTGTCGGGACAGCGGTTCTGTCCCTGCTGTTGCTGAATTTGGCCATTATCAGCAACGTCACGTTTTATTCCTATCAAATGCTTCCGTTCGCCATGGCTGCCGTTCCGTTCGGCGTTGTTGAACTCTTCATCAAGAGAGGGCGCACAGGTCCAGGCCTGCTCGGCGTCATCCTTAATCTCTTTGTGATTATTTGTGTGTATACCATTGTATCTGTAGATACGAATTTACAGTTTGGCTTTTAAAAAAGACGCCTTTTCAGGCGTCTTTTTTTCGTTATACCGGTTTTCGGAACAAATAACTTTCTATAGTAAAACCCATTTTATCTGTATAAAATCGATGTGCGTCTTTACGCTGAAGGCCAGATGAAAGACTGACAAAACCAAGTCCGGCTTTTCTCGCCCAGTCTGAGGCATAATCCAAAAGCATTTTGCCGTATCCCTTTGATCGGCAAGGTGCCGTTGTAACAAGATCCGCAATCCACAAGTGCTCTCCTTTATGAATGGAAACTCTCGGCAGAGCCCCGCACAGCGCTCTGATTGCTGTATTTTCATATAAGGCAAACAGCATATACGATTCTTTCTGCACACAGGCTTCAAGCCTTTGTAAATACGTCTCTATATCCAGTTCTGTTCTCAATTCACTCATAATCGGATACGACTCAGCCCATTCTTCTTTCGAGGTTAATTGTTTCATATGGATCATCTTCTCAATCCCCTTTCCTTTCGTTACAATGATCATAGCTAATAAATGGCATTTGCCAAATAGCCAATCTCAGAAAAAATGACCATGCCAGATAAAAAGGAGACACGAGATGGATATCACGCCGTTTCTTGATAAAAAGAGCAAAACACCGCTGTATGAGCAGCTTTATACCTTTTTTAAACAAGAAATTTCACATGCGCGAATCACAAAGGGAACAAGACTTCCGTCAAAACGCAGGCTCTCCGGCTTGCTCGATGTCAGCACGGCAACTATAGAACGAGCTTACGAGCAATTAACTGCTGAGGGCTATGTCAAAAGCAAGCCAAAAATCGGCTGGTTCGCGGCGGAAGTAGAACCAGGCTTCCCGACAGCCCCTGACCATTTTCATCAGTCTGCACAGCCGGGATTACTTGAAAAGAACGCACCTGCTATTGACTTCCATCAGGGCAGCGTTGATCCGACCCTCTTTCCCTTTAACGCATGGAGAAAAAGCATAGTAAAAAGTCTTGAGCGCTATTCCGGATTGTTTCACACCTCTGGCGACCCTCAAGGAGAATACGAACTCAGACACATGATTGCCCGATTCGTCAGGCTGTCTCGGGGAGTAAATTGCGAGCCCGGCCAGATTATCATCGGCGCAGGAACCACCGTGCTTCTGCAAATTCTTTGCCTTTCGCTAAAGCCAGGTACAAAAATCGGTTTTGAAGAACCAGGCTTTCACCGTTCAAGAAGGATGTTTGAAGCAAATCACATGGATGTCACTCCGATTTGTTCTGATGCAGAAGGCGTCCTGCCGGATGAGCTCTACCGTCAGAATCCTTATCTCATGTATACGACTCCTTCGCATCAGTTTCCGATTGGGACCATTATGACGATTACCCGCAGACAGGAGCTGCTGGCATGGGCGGCAGAAACAAATTCATTCATTATAGAAGATGATTACGATGGAGAATTTCGCTACAGCGGCCATCCCATTCCGTCTTTACAGGGTCTTGATCCGAATGGCAGAGTCATATATCTGGGCACTTTTTCAAAGTCACTTCTGCCTTCCTTGCGGCTCAGCTTCATGATTGTGCCCCCTGAACTCATGGAACCGATCAAAAGCAATGCTCAGTTAATGAAGCAGACCGTTTCTGCCCACTCGCAATTGGCACTGGCAGACTTCATCGAAACCGGAGAGTGGCAGAAACACATAAATAGAATGAGAAGCTTATACCGAAAAAAACACGCTATCCTGTTAGAAGCCATCCGCTCTGAACTGGGTAACACCGTTGAGATTCTCGGTAAGAACTCGGGGCTTCACATCCTGCTGCGCCTTTTGTTTCCAGCAAGTGAGGAAGAAGCAATACAAGCAGCCGCAGACCACGGTGTAACCCTCTATCCCGTGTCTCCCTCATATATAGAACAGACGCCTTTTACTTCTGTCTTAATCGGTTATGGCGGTTTGTCAGAAGAGGATATCAGGCTCGGCATCCAAAAACTGAAAACGGCATGGGCACCGTTGATATCATCTTATTAAATAAAAAACAGGCCCCGGAAACGGAGCCTGTTTTTTAAAATGATAAAATTCCGATTAAATTTAAGAACACGATAATAATGGCAAGCGGCACGATAAAACGAAGCAAATAAAACCATGAGTAAAAGAATGCTTTACCTGCATTTGATCCATTTCGCATTTCAGCCAAGAGTTCGCTTTTCGAAATTTTCAGCGGGATAAATAGAGAAATTAACAGAGCGCCTGAAGGCATCAAAACATTGCTGACGGTAAAATCGGCAATATCAAAAAACGTTTTGCCAAATAGGTGCACATCACTCAAAACGCCATAAGACAAGCAGCATGGGATTCCGACCAAAAAGATCAAAAGCCCGCTCGTCCATGACAGTTTTTTTCTCTTCTTTTCGTCCCCTTTTCCGATTGTGGCAACGATAATTTCAACCATCGAAAATGCTGAGGTTAAGGCTGCAAATAAAAATGCAACGAGAAAGCCGATAAAAAACAACGTGCCGAACGGAAGCTGTTCAAAAACGGCCGGAAGCACTGTAAACAGCAATGTCGGTCCTTCATTTGGCTGAAAACCGAATGAGAAAACCGCCGGAAAAATAGCCAAACCTGCCAAGAGTGTCACAATGATATTCATCAAGACAATGGAGGCTGCCGAACGAGGGATATTTTGTGTTTTCGGCAAATAGGAGCTGTAGGTCACCATCACCGAAACCCCCAGTGTTAACGTAAAGAAGGCCTGTCCCAGCGCGAATAGTATGGATTCCGGAGTCAAATCGCCGAAATGAGGCACAAGCAGAAACTTTACGCCTTCCATTGCACCATTAAGCGTAAGAGACCGAAGAACGAGCAGAATAAACAATAAAAACAAAATCGGCATCATCACCGCGCTTACCCGTTCAATCCCTTTTTGAACCCCTCTTGCGACAACGAGTACAGTAAGTGCCATAAAGACAAGCTGAGCCGCGAGCGTCTGCACCGGATTTTGGATAATAGAAGCAAAAAGAGCGCCATACTGTGCTTGAGAAAGCCCGGACAGTGATCCTGACGCTGTTTTCACGATATACAGCAAAATCCATCCCCCGATTACACTGTAAAACGACAGCACTAAGAAACACGCGGCTACGCCGATCCACCCCGTAAGAAACCAAGCTGATCGCGGCGCTTCTTTTTTATATGCATCAATGGCATTCGTCTGGTTCCGTCTTCCAAAAATAAATTCCCCCACCAAAAGCGGATAGCCTAAGAGGATGGTAAATAACACGAAGATAAGAAAAAAGGCTCCTCCCCCATTGGTCCCCGCTACGTAAGGGAACTTCCAAATCGCGCCCAAGCCGATAGCCGAGCCGGCGGCTGCCATGACGAAACCGATTTTCGAAGCCCATTGGACTGGTTTTTGCTCAGACAATAAACGTCACTTCCTTTCCAGCCTATATTATCTCTTATTTTTGTCTTCATTTCTATAGATTCATTTGCCAAGAACAGAAAAGAGAGCGGCCTGTATGGCCGCTCTCTTTATCAAAAGGTTATTGATTTAATTTTGAATGCTTTCTTGAATACAGAAAATAGATTACCAAGCCGATTAACAGCCACACTAGGAAGCGGACAATCGTCACCCATCCCAGATTTAAAATCAAGAACAGGCAGAACAGAATCGCCAGGCCTGGGATCACGGGAACTCCCGGGCATTTAAAAGCTCTCGGAAGATCAGGCTGTTTCTTTCTCAAAACGATAACTGCCACAGAAATCAGGACAAATGCCGACAACGTCCCGATGTTTACCAGCTTTGCAAGTTCATCCAGCGGAACAAGTGAGCCGAGAAGCGCCGACATCGTTCCGAAAAACCAAGTGGCTACATAAGGTGTTTTGTGCTTTGGATGCACTTTAGAAAGTGAGCCCGGCACAAGTCCGTCACGCGACATGGCAAACATGACGCGTGTCTGCCCGTAAAGCATCACGAGCATAACTGTTGTCATTCCCAACACGGCGCCAATATCAATGATGCCAGCCACCCAGTTTTGTCCTGCGCTTTGAAGAACTAGAGAAACCGGATGATCCACACCCGCAAATTGAGCAAACGGGATAACCCCAGTCATGATCGCTGATACGGTGACATATAAAATCGTGCAGACCAGTAAAGAGAAAATAATGCCTTTAGGCAGATCTTTCGCAGGATTTTTCGTCTCTTCCGCAGCAGAGGATACAGCGTCAAATCCGATAAAAGCAAAGAATACGAGCGCCGCTGCACTGAATACGCCGCCAAAGCCCATTGGCATAAACGGCTGCCAGTTGTGCGGCTTCACGTAAACGGCTGCCACCGCGATAAACAGCAGAACAACCAGTATCTTCAAGATAACCATGATATTGTTGACTCTTTTTGATTCTTTGATGCCTAAATAAAGCAAATATGTGATCGCCATTACAATGACGAATGCAGGAAGATTAAACAGGGTAAAGGTGCCTTTCACTGCGCCCGGTGCCGCTGTTAAAGCAACCGGAAGATGAATGCCAAGCCCTGATAAAAACGATTGGAAATAACCAGACCAGCCGACCGACACTGCACTTACCGCCAGCATGTATTCTAAAATTAAATCCCACCCGATAATAAAGGCCATAAGCTCTCCCAATGTCGCATAAGTGAATGTATACACCGAACCTGAAACAGGCACACTTGACGCAAATTCCGCGTAAGACAGGGCGGCGAATAAACAAGCCAACGCCGCCACAACAAATGAAATCGTCAGCCCGGGACCGGCCGTGACTGCGCCTGTTCCCGTCAGAACAAAAATCCCTGTGCCAATAATGGCGCCGATTCCAAGCAACGTTAAATCAAATGCCCCTAATTCTCTTTTTAAAGACTTTTCCCCGCTCGTCGCAGCGATTAAATCCTGAATGCTTTTCTTCCTAAAAACGCTCCCTTTCATTCCCCTTCAACTCCCGATCATCTATTTTTATATATTTTATTTGAATTTTCTGAATTCATGAGTAACAATGGTCATTTTTCTTTTTTTCTACTATATTTGTACTGGTCGCGAATCATTCCTTTCTCCTACTCAATATTATATATAAAATTGCAAAAATGAAAACAAAATTGTTAGAAAAATCGACAAATTTTTTATTTTGAAATTTTTCACCACACAAAAAAACCAGCTCTGGAGCTGGTTTTTCGTTGATCACGTTGAAATAAAACGGCCGCCATTCACATGAATGGTCTGCCCTGTCATATAGGAAGATTCGTCAGACGCCAGCAGAACATAGGCGCCTGCATGCTCAACCGGCTGTCCCGGTCTTCCCATTGGGGTATCCAAGCCGTGCTGTTTCACTTTTTCCTCAGGGAATGTCGCCGGAATAAGCGGTGTCCAAATCGGACCGGGCGCCACCGCATTCACTCTGATGCCTTTATCTGCAAGCGACTTCGCCATGGAACGCGTAAAGGAAACAATCGCACCCTTTGTGCTGGAATAATCAATTAACGCCGTATCCCCTTCATAAGCGGTAATCGATGTCGTATTAATAATGGCACACCCCTCTTGCAGGTGAGGCAAAGCTTTCTTCGTCATATGAAACATGGAAAAAATATTTGTGCGAAAGGTTTTTTCCAGCTGTTCTGTTGAAATATTGAGAATGCTGTCCTGGGGATGCTGTTCAGCGGCGTTGTTCACTAAGATATCGAGTTTACCAAAATGGTCGACTGTTTGCTGCACAGCTTGTTCACAATGGTTCTCGTCCCCGACATCTCCCGGGATAAGCAGGCAGCGGACATTCTCCTTTTCGATCCGTTTACGTGTTTCCTCTGCGTCCGAATGCTCGTCTAAGTATAGAATGGAGATATCAGCCCCCTCTTTAGCAAAGGCAATAGCTGCTGCTCTCCCTATTCCGCTGTCGCCTCCAGTAATGATCGCAACTTTTCCTTTCAGTTTTCCGCTTCCTCTATAATCCTCGTCCTCTGACAGCGGCAGCGGATTCATTTTTGACTCAATGCCCGGCTGTCTGTCCTGATGCTGCGGTTCTTGTCCTTCTGTTTGTCTATCCATTGGGTTCACATTCATCACTCCTAGACATGTGGTTGATACTGAACGTTACCACATGAAAGAAATGAATAAACGCCAAAATATGTTATGAAAGAACTTCCTCGGGAATGGCACCGGTATATTTCGCTGACGGGCGGAAAATCATGTTGTTTTCTGCCTGTTCCAGCACATGGGCGCACCACCCTACCATTCGGCTTGCTGAAAAGGTCGGAGTAAACAATTCATCGTCAAAATCGATGGCCTTCATCACTGCAGCCGCGTAAAATTCAACATTTGTGTACAGCTTTCGTCCCGGTTTGTAGATTTCTAGCAAACGAATCGCTTCTGCTTCTACATGCAGCGCAAGATCAAGATCACGGTCATTGCCGGCCACCTCTTCTGCTTTCTGTCTCAAAGCTTCTGCCCGCGGGTCTTTTGTTTTGTACACCCTGTGGCCGAATCCCATCAAGCGCTCTCCTTTTTCGAGTTTTTCTTTCAGATATGCTTCAGCATGTTCCTTTTCTCCAATGTCTTCAAGCATTTTTGTCACCGCAGAAGGAGCACCTCCGTGCAGCGGACCTTTCATCGTACCGAGAGCAGCCGTGACGGCTGACACTAAATCACTCTCTGTAGATAACGTGACTCGTGCCGAAAAAGTCGATGCGTTCATGCCGTGCTCCATGGCCAGAATCATATAGGTTTCAAGCGCTTTCTTTTTTGCCTCTGAAGGCTGTTCACCTGTGAGCATATAATAGTAGTTTTCGACATGTCCGTACTGGGAAGAAGGTGCAATTGCTTGTTCACCGCGCGTCCATCTTTTTCTGTATGCAATGATGGAAGGCGTGATTGCAATCAGCCGGATTGCTTCCTCTGTTTTCGGATGGAATGTGTACGTATTCTCCCCCAATGCTGAAACAACCGTTCTCAGCACCGACATATCGTCCATGTTGTTTGGCAGTGATTGAATCAAGCGCTCAATATGTTCCGGAAGATTCCGTTCCGCAGCCAGCTTATCTTTAAATACCTGCAATTCTTCAGTTGAAGGCAGTTTTCCAAATAAAATCAAATAAGCCGCTTCTTCAAAGCTGTGATTCAGTGCGATGTCTTTTGCATGATGTCCTCTGTAAATCAGACGCCCTTTTTCACCATCAATATGGCTGATGGATGTTTCCACACATGTAATTCCCTTTAATCCGTAATGTACCATTTGTATTCCCCCTATCCTTTTCTGTTATTATAGTAAATATAATATTTAAAAAATAATGAATATTTTAAAGGGAATTAATTAAAAATATTAATCAGAGGGAGAATAGAAATGGATTTCAAATGGCTTCACACCTTTGTGACCGCTGCAAAATATGAGAACTTCCGAAAAACAGCGGAAACGCTTTTCTTATCTCAGCCCACTGTGACCGTACATATCAAGCAATTAGAAAAAGAAATCAGCTGCAAGCTGTTCGAGCGTAAAGGCAGGCAAATCCAGCTGACTGATGAAGGCAGGGCGTATTTGCCGTATGCGCTCAGGCTTCTTGATGATTATGAAAACAGCATGGCAGAGCTTCACAGAGTGAGACAAGGCTACTCTCAAACCTTACAGCTCGCGGTTTCTCCGCTTATTGCAGATACTGTGCTTCCTTCTGTCATGAAACGGTACACAGCAATGAATACGGAAACAGAAATGGCGGTTACGATTTTCGAATCAGCGGAAATCGCGTCACTGATTAAAGCCGGGGAAGCAGATATCGGACTAAGCTGTTTAAAGGTACAGTCTTCTTCTTTAAGCTGCCACTGCTTATACAAAGACCCTGTCGTCCTTGTTGCCCCGCCCGATAAGCGTTTCATAGAAGACAACGAAATTGATGCCAAAGAGGTGCTCGAACAATACCTGCTTTTGACCCATAATCATCCTGATTACTGGGACGACTTGCTCCGTCAAGTCAGAATGACATTTCCATTTGTGAGAACAATGAAGGTCACTCAAACACATATAACGAAACGGTTTATCAAGGAAGGACTCGGAGTTTCATTTCTGCCTTTATCTACAGTAAAGCGTGAGTTAGCAGAGAAACAGATGATCAGAATTCCTTATCAGTCTGTACAGCTGCCCTATGCCGGCGCTTACGCGATTGCCCTTTATGAAAATAAGAAAGAAAAAAAATTCTTGGATTTTTTATCACATTTTCATTTTTAGAAGCAACCAAAACGCCTATGCTCCGTCTAATAAAAAAAACCCGTTCCAATGAACGAGTTTTCTCTAAAATTAGAATCTTTTCGCACCTAGGTAACGAGGCTTCCAGTAGCTGTTGTTCAGGCTGCTGATTTGTACGCCGTCAGATCCTGCATGAATGAAACTGTTGTTTCCAATGTAAATCCCCATATGAGAAGGGCCGGATTTATATGTTGTGAAGAAGACGAAATCACCAACAGACGGGCTGGCAATGCTCTTCATAGAACTCCAGTATCCTGCAGTGCTTGTTCTGCCCACACTTGTTTGTTTATTCAGTACGTACCAAATGAATCCGCTGCAGTCAAAGCCGGAAGTTGTCGTTCCGCCCCATTTGTATGGCGTTCCGACTAACGCTTTTGCATCAGAAACCAGCTTGCTCACATTAAGTGATGTAGATGACGTTTTGCTGCTTGAAGATGATGAAGATGAAGCAGGTTTTGAGCTGCTTGTGCTTGTTCCTTTCACCTTCAATACTTGGTTGACATAGATTACATCTGATTTTAAGCCGTTTAAGCTTTTTAATTTGCTAACCGTAGTGCCATATTTGCTCGCAATTTTAGAAAGGCTGTCTCCGCTCTTCACTTTATAAGTAGAAGTTGAAGACGATGACACTTTTGATGAGCTGGAGCTGCTTGAACTAGTTGAACCTTTCAGTTTCAGGACTTGTCCAACACGAAGCAAATCTGATTTTAAGCCATTCAGCTTCTTCAGTTCATTGATTGTCATGCCGTATTTTTTTGAAATTTTCCAAAGGCTGTCCCCGCTCTTTACTTTGTATGTAGAAGAAGAGGAAGAAGAACTGCTGCTTTTTGAACTTGTAGATTTGCCGTTAATCGATAAAGTTTGTCCCACATAAATAATGTCTGAGCGAAGGTGGTTCTCTGATTTAATTTTACTGATCGTTGTGTCGTATTTTCTTGAAAGATCCCATAACGTGTCGCCTTTTTTCACCTTAATGCTTTGTGCAGATGCCGCTCCTGCAAATAACGTCGATCCTAAAACAACTGCTGTCGTAGCTGTAATGATTTGCTTTTTCATATTTTCCTCCCCAAATGTTAACTCTCTATATATGTATCTCTTTTTTTAAATTAATCTTATTGATTTCTATTATAAGGATAGATTCCCATCAGAAATAGTCTTGACTTCATGTGACAAATTTCTTAATTATTCGTTCTAAAAAAAAGTTTTTAAGGGTATTAAATATTTCATTTTCGTTGCAAAAGTGACAAAAAACGAGTGCTTTTGTCATGTTTTATGGGATGTTTTTCAACATAAAGGAAATAAATGAAAAACTTTCGGGGTCGGCTCACATACCGGAAAAATGAGTGATAAAGAATATTCGAGGAGAGCTGCGGTTATCCGCAGTTTTTTTATTTAAACAAACATATCATGCAAAGACAGAGAGGTAAAGATTTTTCTGAAAAATGAATGCTTTACATCAAATAAGGCAAGATAACGAAAAGCGTTTTTTCATTTCCTTACAAGGCTTTACTTATTGTTTACATGATCAACAGCCGCATTTAACAAAATTTCCCTAACATGATAAACGGAATACATTAAAGGAGGCATGAGAAAATGAATTTATTTCAAAATATGAAATCAAAATTTCTGCCAATCGCCGCTGTTTCTGTCCTTACAGCTGGAATCTTTGCCGGAGTTGAGCTGCAGCAAACAGAAAAGGCCAGCGCCAAAAAACAAGACAAAGCTGAGATCAGAAATGTCATTGTGATGATAGGCGACGGCATGGGGACGCCTTACATAAGAGCCTACCGTTCCATGAAAAATAACGGTGACACACCGAATAACCCGAAGTTAACAGAATTTGACCGGAACCTGACAGGCATGATGATGACGCATCCGGATGACCCTGACTATAATATTACAGATTCAGCAGCAGCCGGAACAGCATTAGCGACAGGCGTTAAGACATATAACAATGCAATTGGTGTCGATAAAAACGGGAAAAAAGTGAAATCAGTACTTGAAGAGGCCAAACAGCAAGGCAAGTCAACAGGGCTTGTCGCCACGTCTGAAATTAACCACGCCACTCCAGCCGCATATGGTGCCCACAATGAATCACGGAAAAACATGGACCAAATCGCCAACAGCTATATGGATGACAAAATAAAAGGCAAACATAAAATAGACGTGCTGCTCGGCGGCGGAAAATCTTATTTTAACCGCAAGGACAGAAACTTGACAAAGGAATTCAAACAAGCCGGCTACAGCTATGTAACAACTAAACAAGCATTGAAGAAAAATAAAGATCAGCAGGTGCTCGGGCTTTTCGCAGATGGAGGGCTTGCTAAGGCGCTCGACCGTGATAGCAAAACACCGTCTCTCAAAGAAATGACGGTTTCAGCAATTGATCGCCTGAACCAAAATAAAAAAGGATTTTTCTTGATGGTCGAAGGGAGCCAGATTGACTGGGCGGCCCATGACAATGATACAGTAGGAGCCATGAGCGAGGTTAAAGATTTTGAACAGGCCTATAAAGCCGCGATTGAATTTGCGAAAAAAGACAAACATACACTTGTGATTGCAACTGCTGACCATACAACCGGCGGCTTTACCATTGGCGCAAACGGGGAAAAGAATTGGCACGCAGAACCGATTCTCTCCGCTAAGAAAACACCTGAATTCATGGCCAAAAAAATCAGTGAAGGCAAGCCGGTTAAAGATGTGCTCGCCCGCTATGCCAATCTGAAATTCACATCTGAAGAAATCAAAAGCGTTGAAGCAGCTGCACAGGCTGACAAAAGCAAAGGGGCCTACAAAGCCATCATCAAGATTTTTAATACTCGCTCCAACAGCGGATGGACGAGTACCGATCATACCGGCGAAGAAGTACCGGTATACGCGTACGGCCCCGGAAAAGAAAAATTCCGCGGATTGATTAACAATACGGACCAGGCAAACATCATATTTAAGATTTTAAAAACTGGAAAATAAAAAGGATGCAGAACGCTGCATCCTCTTTTTTATAAATATCTGCGGTGAACACCTTTTCCGTCGTACGAAAACATGACTTCCTTATCCTCAAGCACAGACTCAATGTGCACGCTTCTTCCCCAAAGCTGGAATAAATAAGGAAGCACCTTCTCCAAATATTTCAAATCTAACTCTATTCCTTCATACCAATGCTTAATATAGAGCTCGTTATTTTTCATATAATCGCCGTCGTTTACTGTCAAATATGGAAAACCGCCATTTACCCGCATGCTTACGAGCTGGTCGCGCACCGACTTCCACTGTTTATCGATGATTTTATAATCTCGGCCCTGTTTTTGAAATAAATAAAGATCCTCGCGCATGACTAATTCTTTGGTTAAATAATTGCGGATGAAAGAGATATCGGATTCAATCTCCCTGACCTCAAACATTTTCTCCCGGCCGGAGTCAGGCTGCACGCCCATTTTCTTCATTTCCTCCGTCGGGTTGTTGTACCTCTCCTCAATGTCTTCAAATATTTTCAGCCCTAAATAATAAGGATTAATGCCTGTTTTGGACGGCTGAACGACACCTGCATTCAGCTTGGCGAACTCGATCGCTTCATCAGAGGTTAAATCAAGCTCACGTATAATTCGCTGGTGCCAATAGGAAGCCCAGCCCTCATTCATAATCTTGGTTTCCAGCTGAGGCCAGAAATAAAGCATTTCCTCTCTCATCATCGTTAATATATCACGCTGCCATGGCTCCAGCTCCCGGGAATGCTCCTCGATAAAAAGCAGGATATCTTTTTCAGGCCGCGGCGGGAACGGTTTTTTCGATTTTTTCACTTGTTTTTTCGGTTTCTTTTCATCCAAAGACCATAGATCATCGTAAGGCGTGGCTGCCTCTTCAATCTCCTCTTCCTCATCATCCACACTCCATTGGAGCTTTGGTCGGACCAACGACGGATCGATATGCTCCTGAATCGAAAGGATCGCATCTAAAAAAGATTCCACTTCTTTTATCCCGTGAACCTGTTCATAGTGTTTTATCCGTTCAGCTGTTGCCGCCATGCTTTCCACCATATCGCGCTTCGTGTTTTGGAAACGGCAGTTGTTTTTGAAGAAATCGCAATGGGCAAGAACGTGTGCGACAATCAATTTATTTTGGATCAGTGAGTTGCTGTCCAGCAAAAAAGCGTAGCATGGATCTGAGTTAATGACCAGCTCATAGATCTTACTTAACCCTAGATCATAGTGCAGCTTCATCTTATGAAACTGCTTGCCGAAGCTCCAGTGGCTGAATCTTGTCGGCATCCCGTACGCGCCAAATGTATAAATAATTTCAGCCGGGCAGATTTCATATCTCATCGGGTAGAAATCAAGGCCGAATCCTTTTGCAATTTCGGTAATTTCCTCAATTGCCCGCTGTAATCCCTTCTTCTCCTCCGCGTTCAACCGAATCCCCCCTACTTGGACTTATCTATAATGTATGAGCCCGCCATACAAAAGATGATAGTCTCACTCGGGCAAGAAAAAATTCCCCCGGCACATTCATCTGTTTGCTTATTGGATCAGTGGGTAAACACACACCATACTACGAAAAAGGAGCGATACCAATTGAATGTAGCAGACGTGCTTTCTTCTTATCTCAGTAAGCTGCCAAACGTAATCATTGCTTTACTCGTCTTATTAATCGGCTGGGCTATTGCTAAAATCATTGAAAAAGCGGTATACAAAGGACTCAGCAAAACAAAAATCGACGACAAGCTCTTTGCTGGGAAAAAGCCTTCACGCTATTCCTCGGAAAAAGTCATAAGCAAGGTCGTTTATTTTATCGCACTGATCATCGTCTTTATTTTATTCTTTAACATTTTGCACCTGACAACAGTGGCATCGCCGTTTGTCAGTATGCTTTCGGCGATTGCAGCTGCGATCCCAAGCGTGCTGAAAGCCGGACTCATTCTGCTGTTAGGATGGGCTGCAGCCTCTGTTTTGAGCTTCCTTGTCAAAAAAATCGGGATGAAGCTGAACACGAGTGACAAACTGCGCAAGTGGAATTTGGTGTCTGAAGGAAAAGATATTCACCAGGCTGTCAATACCGCTTCACAAATTGTCTTTTATCTCGTGCTGCTTGTTTTTCTGCCAGGGGTCTTATCTTCTTTGAAAATCAGCGGCATTTCAGGTCCTTTTACAAATATGATGGAAAGCGTGCTCGCTTTTCTGCCGAAATTATTTGCAGCGGCGCTTATCGTATTAATCGGCTGGCTTGTTGCCCGCCTTGTCCGTGATATCATTACGAATTTCCTTGCAAGCATCGGCACGGAAAGATTCGCGGCACGTATGGGTTTATCAATTTACTTAAAAGACACAAGCCTTTCAGCAGTCATCGGAACAATCGCTTATGTGCTCATTATGATTCCGGTGGTCATTTCAGCGCTTGATCAGCTGGATGTCGCCGGCATTTCAAAACCAGCTGTCTCTATGCTGAATACGATTTTAAACATGCTTCCGAACATCATAATTGCCATCGTGCTTGTTTTAGCGGGTATCTGGGCAGGAAAATGGGTGAAATCCATGGTGTCCGGACTGCTCCATCGCGCAGGCTTTGATTCTGTCTTAGGGAAAATGGGCATGGAAGCCGGAACGCCTGCAAAGCTGTCCTTGTCTCAAGTTGTCGGTATGATTGCGCAAATCATTGTCATTCTGCTCTTTACAGCTGAGGCGCTTCAAATTGTTCGGCTGCACTTCCTCGTAGAAATTGCCACCGGCATCATCGCATATCTGCCGAATGTCCTTGTCGCAGTATTCATTCTCGGACTCGGCCTTTACGCAGGAGAATTGGTGAGAAAAGTGCTCTCAAGCATGATAAAAGGCCAGGAATTCAAGTCTTTAGCGCCTATTGCTAAATATACGATTATCGCACTTGCTTTCTTTATGGCCCTGGATCAGCTTGGTGTCGCTGCGACAATCGTCAATTCCGCGTTCATCATCGTACTTAGCGGCTTCGCACTTGCTTTTGGTTTATCCTTCGGCCTTGGCGGTAAGGATTTTGCATCACGTTATCTGTCTACATTTGAACGCAAAATGCAAAACACAGAAATCGAAAAAAACCGTAAAAACCAAAATCCGCCGAATGACATGTAAGCAAAAAACATGCACCCTGCTGGGTGCATGTTTTTTAATTCCTTTTTTTTCATTTTTCAATCGATTATGATAAGATATAGAAAATGTCTTATTCTGAGGTCTTATTATGAAGTTAACCAATTATACAGATTATTCATTAAGAGTGTTGATTTTTCTGGCTGCAGAGCGTCCCGGAGAACTTTCAAATATAAAACAGATTGCCGAAACGTATTCTATTTCAAAAAATCATCTCATGAAAGTCATATACAGGCTCGGCCAGCTCGGCTACGTAGAAACGATACGCGGACGGGGCGGCGGCATACGATTAGGCATGGACCCTGAAGACATCAACATCGGTGAGGTTGTCAGAAAAACGGAGGACGATTTTAATATTGTTGAATGTTTTGATGCGAACAAGAATCTCTGCGTTATTTCCCCGGTGTGCGGCTTAAAACATGTGCTGAATGAAGCGCTTTTGGCCTACCTCGCAGTTTTAGACAGATACACACTGCGCGACCTCGTCAAAAACAAAGAAGATATCATGAAGCTTTTAAAATTGAAGGAATGAATCAAGATTCCTTCTTTTTTTTATGCCCTTTTTCCCCCTTATTGTTAAGATAATATGGCTAATTTTATAAAAAGGCAAAACGATGAGACAAATGTGCCGATATAAAAAAGAAACAGCAAATGCAAAATCATTGGGGGAAAAAGGAGAGCTAAGATGAAAAAGAAATTAGCAGCAGGGCTGACAGCATCTGCGATTGTCGGCACAACTTTAGTAGTGACACCAGCTGAAGCAGCAACGATTAAGGTCAAAAGCGGAGATTCTTTATGGAAACTGGCCCAAACCTATAACACAAGTGTGGCGGCCCTCACATCCGCCAATCATCTTTCGACTACTGTTCTGTCGATCGGCCAGACACTTACTATTCCAGGCAGCAAATCCAGCACTTCTTCATCTACTTCAAGCTCAACAACCAAGAAGAGCGGAAGTTCTGTTTACACAGTGAAAAGCGGAGATTCACTTTGGCTGATCGCAAATGAGTTTAAAATGACCGTGCAGGAACTGAAAAAATTAAACGGACTAAGCAGCGATTTAATTCGTGCTGGGCAGAAATTAAAGGTGTCCGGTACAGTTTCTTCAAGCTCTAGTTCCAGTAAAAAAAGCAACTCTAATAAGAGTTCAAGCTCCAGTTCAAAAAGCAGTTCTAATAAGAGTTCAAGTTCTTCATCTTCTACGGGAACATATAAGGTGCAGCTTGGAGATTCACTTTGGAAAATTGCAAACAAAGTCAATATGTCCATCGCTGAATTGAAGGTTTTGAACAACTTAAAATCAGACACCATTTACGTGAATCAGGTGTTGAAAACAAAATCAAGCGGCTCTGATACGTCTTCTAAAGACACTTCATCCAAATCGAACCAAACTTCAGCAACAACTAAATATACCGTTAAAAGCGGTGATTCACTTTGGAAAATCGCAAACAACTATAACCTGACTGTACAGCAAATCCGAAATATCAACAATCTGAAATCAGATGTGCTGTACGTTGGACAAGTATTGAAGCTGACAGGTAAAGCATCTTCAGGCTCTTCATCATCGTCGTCTTCTTCGTCAAATGCAAGCTCCGGCACGACGACTACATACACAGTGAAAAGCGGTGATTCCTTGTGGGTGATTGCTCAAAAATTTAAAGTAACAGCTCAGCAGATTCGTGAGAAAAACAATTTAAAAACGGATGTCTTGCAGGTTGGCCAAAAGCTGGTCATTTCCGGAAAAGCTTCATCATCGTCTTCATCCGGTTCTTCAAACAACACCAGCTCAACGAGTGCGAAGATTAACACAATGATTTCGGCCGCTAAAGCGCAGCTTGGGGTTCCGTATCGCTGGGGAGGCACGACACCGTCCGGGTTTGACTGCAGCGGATTCATTTACTATGTACTGAACAAAGTCACATCCGTATCTAGATTAACGGCAGCGGGATATTGGAACACAATGAAATCAGTTAGCCAGCCTGCTGTCGGAGATTTTGTTTTCTTTACAACATATAAAGCCGGCCCTTCCCACGTCGGAATTTACCTAGGCAACGGGGAATTCATAAATGCCAACGATTCCGGAGTTGTCATTTCCAATATGAACAACTCTTACTGGAAACAGCGCTATCTCGGTGCAAAACGATATTTCTAAAAACAGAAACTGTGCGGCCTTAACGGCTGTACAGTTTTTTATTAGAGCCTAAAGACGTTGATGCTGATCATATGATTTGTCACCGGATGAAAATAGACTTCGGCCCGAACAGAAAAAGTGTCATCTTTCTGTCTGACTGTCACCCGAAAGACATCTTTCGTCTGCTGATCATTCACCTCTGTACGCCCCATATAAGCATAATCAGAAAATGAAGCGCCCTTATATTCATCCTGAATTTTGCTCCAGGCAAGCTGTTCCCACTTTTGAACGGACTCGTCTGTGTCCGTTGAATGACCTTTTGCAGCCATTGACACGATAATCAATCCGCAAAAAAGAAGCGCGATGGTATACGGCAGGGATTTCATTTTTTCAGTCTCCTGTACCCAGAATATATTCCCTCATAGGTTTACCAAAAGCGATATCTTCATTCAGGCATTTTGATTTTATGTCTCCCTCATATTGCTACCCCTTTACTGACGCAGACGGCAAGTTTTGCCCCGTCAATAACAGAGGATGCGGCATAAACTAATCATGAACTTCTCACCCAAGAAAGGAGAAGCGATTCATGGATTATGCCGATTACGATAAAGCGCTTTATTACACCCATCGTTCTCAATGGGATAATTTATTAATTTTAATGGTGCGTACAGAGGACGATTTGTTATCAAAACGAATTGAGCATTTTCTGCATGCGTATCATTTTGAACAGGATTACGCCGTTTTAGAAAAGATGCTGTATTCCCTTCTCCGATATATTGATCATGCCACAGAGCTGACTTATGAAGATCAAATAGCCCTTCTCACATAAACAAATCCCGGCGTTTAGACGCCGGGATTTCCTGCTTTTGCGAACATGCTGAGTTCTTCGACAAGCTCTTTTATGCTTTCCTTAATGTTTTCAGCCACTGTAGCATTTTCAACATCAATATGCACCGGATCAAGCACCAGCTGCTTTGGGATGACATTGGCGTAGACACCCCGCATCACAGTTCTCATATTGTTCAGCGCATTGATGCCGCCTTTTCCGCCTCCCGCTACTGCCAATAATGCAACGGGCTTATATTTGAATTGTTCGCTGCTTAGAAAATCCAAGGCATTTTTTAAAGCGCCGCTCATGCCGCTGTGATATTCAGGCGATAATAATACAATCGCATCCGCTTTCGTAACGCGTTGCTTAAGCTCCTGTACCTTCAACAGTTCAGATTGATCCGCTTCACCGTTAAAAACCGGCAATACAAACTCGCTTAGATCAATCAAATCCGTGTGATACAGAGCTGCAATATAGGAAGCTGCAATTCTTGTTCTGCCATGTTTTCTAGGCGTGCCATTTATGACTAACATGTTCATTTTAAGATCTCTCCATTCAGGTTATATTTCACTGCGAAAAGCGCTGCTTGCGTGCGATCGGCCACTTCAAGTTTTGCTAAAAGATTCGATACATGGGTTTTTACTGTTTTTTCTGAAATAAACAAGGATGCTGCGATTTCTTTATTGCTTTTCCCGTTCGCTATTTCAGTCAGAACGTCTTTTTCCCTTCTTGTTAATTGATAGTATTTTTCTTTTTCCGGGTCGTGCTGATTTTTCATATGTGTCAGCACATGGGGCATAATAGCTGTAGAAAGCTTGTATTCGCCAGCATGCACTTGTCTTAGTGTTTTCACCAATTCCTCGGGCTCCGTATCCTTTAATTGATACGCCTTCGCGCCTGCCTGAAGCGCGGGGATGACGTGCTCCTGATCAGAGTAGCTCGTCAGCACAATGATATTCGTCTCCGGAAATTGCTGTATTGCTTTTTTAATGGCTTGAATGCCGTCCATCTCGGGCATAGACAGATCCATTAGCACAAGATCCGGCTTTGTCTCTTCGATGACACGGAGAGCTTCTATTCCAGTTGCAGCTTCTCCGACAACTTCAATATCATCCTGGGTGGCAAAGAAAAAACGCAGACCCTTTCTGACAACATGATGATCATCAGCAATGACAATTTTCATACCGCCCCTCCTTTTCGGCTTGTTAGCGGAAGCCTGATGGACAGCTTTGTTCCAGTTCCAAGCGCTGACTCAATCCAAAACTTAGCTCCGGCTTTTTCCGCTCGTTCTTTCATACCCTTGATGCCAAGTGAAGGCAGACCGGTATGCGCTTCATAGCGAAATCCTGCCCCATGATCGATGATATCCAGCTCCGCATGGCACAAAGAAGCAGTCAGACTAACATACGCCGTATCCGTTCCGGCATGCTTTTTGCAGTTATTTAAAGCTTCCTGTACGACACGCCATAACATATGCTCCTGCTCATCAGTCAGAACAGGACAGCCTTTTTGTGTAAAAATGATCTTCAATCCAATGAGCGCACCATAGCTTTTAATGGCTTCAGCCAGCCCTTTTTCCAATCCTCCGGGGCGAAGCTGCCAAATTAACGCTTTCATTTCTGCGAGCGCGTCCTGTGATAGGTTTTGGATGAAATCAATCATCTGCAGTAAATTCTCATCTTTTGTTAGTGTCTTCGCAGCTTTGGCAGTTAAACTGACGGAAAACAGCATTTGATTGACTGAATCGTGAAGCTCCTGAGCGAGGCGGTTACGCTCCATTAAAAGAGCATTTTTTTGTTGATATTCAGAAAGCCTCATACGCTGGATTGCCGTTCCGATCTGAAAGGCGACAGACTCGAGTAAATGCAGCTCTTCCTCATCAAACATGGTTTTTCCGGCCGCCGCTACATTTAACAATCCGAATCTTCTGTCCCCGTCTTCTAAGGGCACAGTTGCATGATGCGTAATCCCTTCTGTGTCAAAACAATGCAGGTTTTCTGCTGATTCGATGCGTTTGCAGTTCATGATATTTGCAGCCTTTCTAAGCCCTCCGTTATTGAATTTCGTCAGACAGTAACACTCCCCTTCGCACATCAGCACTTTTTCCTTGCGGCTTAAAGCCGGGGGCAGATAAGCGTCGGCCGCTAACGTATAAGACCCATCTTCTTCGATCAGAAAAATCCATCCGGATTGAAGGTTTGTCAGACTCAGCAACTCTTTTAAAACCTCATCCAGTGTTGCTTTGATATCGTGCCCTTGATTTAAGGTTTCCGCAATCGTTTTCAGCGTTTTTAATTTTTCCATCCTCGTTTTGCTCACGTTTCTCACTCCGGCATTGATCTTGTATTTAAGATTATACCAGTTTTTTGTATTTCATTGCTTCACTTGTAGGATGATTTTCTTTCAGACTTTTGGATGAGAAAAAGAAAAAGCCGGATCATTTACAATGACCCAGCTCATACTTGAATTATTTTGCTGTTGACTCAACAATTTCATCCACCGTCTTCATTACATCTTCAGAAAGGGAGGCAAGACGCTGTTCACTGTCTTCCAAAGATGACCCTTTTACGGCGAAATAAAATTTCACCTTCGGCTCAGTTCCTGAAGGACGAAGACAGAACCAAGACCCGTCTTCCAGGAAGTATTTCAATACATTTGATTTTGGCAAGTCGATGGCTTCTTCTTTGCTTTCAGTCAGAAGCGTCCGTTTGCTTACAGCGTAATCTTCTGCTGTGACAACCTGTTTGCCCGCCATTTTCTGCGGCGGATTTTGTCTGAAGGAAGCAAGAATCGCTTCAATTTGCTCTGCTCCTTGTTTGCCTTTCAGCGTCAAGGACTTCAGCCCTTCACGATAAAAACCATACTCGTTAAAGAGATTGATGAGCGCCTCATACAATGACATTCCCTGTTTTTTATAGAACGCGCAAACTTCAACTGCCAAAAGCGCAGCCTGAATGGCGTCCTTATCGCGGGCAAAATCCCCGATTAAATAACCGTAGCTCTCTTCATAACCGAATTGGAAGGTATACTGGCCTGATGCCTCGTATTCCTTAATCTTTTCACCGATAAACTTAAAGCCAGTCAGCGTATCAATCGTATCAAGGCCGAATGAAGAAGCTACAGCACGGCCGATTTCACTTGTGACGATCGTTTTGAGAACAACACCGTTATCAGGCAGGATACCTTGTTTTTTCTTTTCAGAAAGCAGGTAATGAAGCAGCAGCGCTCCGGTTTGGTTTCCTGTCAGCACTGTATATTTGCCTTGATCGTTTTTCACCGCGATGCCGAGGCGGTCAGCATCAGGATCTGTCGCGATGAGAATATCTGCATTCTGCTCCTCCCCAAGCTTAATGGCATATTCGAATGCCGCATGCTCTTCCGGGTTTGGCGATGTAACAGTGGAGAAGTTTGAATCCGGCAGTTCCTGTTCTTTGACAACCGTTACATTTTTGTAGCCGAGTGCTTCAAGACCGCGTCTGACCGGTTTATTTGCAGTTCCATGCAGCGGTGTGAAAACAACCTTTACATCTACTTCTTCCGATAATTCAGGATGTACAGAAATGGACGTCAGTTTTTCTGTATAAACTTTATCAATATCTTCACCGATGATTTTGATTAAGCCTTTTTCTTTTAACTTATTTTCTTCGTCCACTGTGATCGTCAGCTCATTTTCAATCGCGTTTACCTGCTCAATGACGATGTCCGCTTCCTTTGGAGGCAGCTGGCCGCCATCATCCCCGTATACTTTGTAGCCGTTATATTCAGGCGGGTTATGGCTTGCCGTTACCACAATTCCCCCATAAGCGTTCAGCTGTCTGACAGCGAATGACAGCTCTGGCGTCGGGCGAAGCTCATCAAACACGTATGTTTGGATGCCTTGTGTCGCAAGTGTTTTTGCCGCTTCCATCGCGAACTCCGGAGATTTATGACGGGAATCATAAGCAATGACAACGCCCCGTTTTTTCGCTTCCTCACCTTGCTTCGAGATGTATGCCGCAAACCCGGCCGATGCTTTGCGCACAGTGTAAATATTCATCCGATTTGTCCCGGCGCCGATTTCCCCGCGCATTCCGCCGGTACCGAATTCAAGGTCTTTATAGAAACAGTCCTCAAGGGCCTGTTCATTCCCCTCTAATTCAATAAGGCGCTCTTTTAATTCCGGGTCTAAATGTTCTGTCTGTTTCCAGCGTTCATAGCTCTTTCTCCAAGTCATATTCGTCCTCCTATGTATCAGCTTATGCCATTATTTTATATGAAGCGGGTGCCTCTGTCACTTGATAACCTGAGATCTGGCCCTTTCGGCACGTAAAAAGAAATAACGGGCTGCAGACAGCCCGTTATGATTTATTGTTCAAGCGGTACGACCGCATCGTGTAAAAGCTTGTTGAGGTTTTCTGTATGTTTGTTTTTTGCCTGCTCATCCCATTGGAATCGCTCGCTCATAAAATCAATAACGGCATCTTTATATGTTCTTACCCAATTGATATCAAAAAATAAACGTCCCGTTCTGCGGACAAAGAAGTCAGCAGGGGTTGCAGTCATCTCTTCTTCTATACTGTATTCTGCCTCAGCAAGAATATGAACCGGAATGTTGCGTTTCGCGGCCTCATCTTTCAGCGCTTCTACCCGGTCAAAGACACGATCTACGTTAGAGCCGTATCTGATCGCAAGCTGTTTTGCGTCTTTTTCTGATAATCCGGCTGCAATTCCTTCTTTTGTTTTTGCGGTAACGAAGGACATGAGATTTTTCGAACCGCCGACGTGCCCGCCAGAGATTGGCATGTTTTTCGTTTTACATGGTCCAAAATCCTTTTCGCCTTCTTCTTTTAAGCGATCACGGACAAGATCAACGATGTGCTCCGCCATTTTTCTGTATCCAGTCAATTTTCCGCCGGCAATGGTGATCAGGCCTGAGTCAGATGTCCAAATCTCGTCTTTCCGTGAAATTTCAGAAGGATCTTTGCCTTCTTCATGAATCAGCGGACGCAGCCCCGCCCAGCTGGATTCGATGTCATTCGCAGTGATATTCAGTTCCGGGAACATGTAATTGATTGAATTGATGACATAATCACGATCCTCCGTTGTCATCCGCGGATGCTCCAGCGCCTCTTTGTAAACAGTGTCTGTTGTTCCCACGTATGTTTTGCCTTCACGAGGAATCGCAAATACCATCCGGCCATCAGGTGTATCGAAATATACAGCCTGTTTCAGCGGAAAGACAGACTGGTCAAATACAAGGTGAATGCCTTTTGTATGCTGCAAATGCTTCCCGTTTTTCGAATGGTCTTTTTCTCTGAGCTGATCGACCCAAGGGCCTGTAGCATTGACAATTTTTTTCGCATACACTTTATATTCTTTCTTTGTCAGCACATCTTCAATTAATACGCCGACGGCTTTGCCTTTTTCGTAAAGAAGCTCCTTCACTTTGGAGTAATTCACAGGCTCTGCCCCGAATTTCACCGCTTCCTTCATGACTTCGATGGTCAGTCTCGCATCGTCAGTGCGGTATTCCACATAGTACCCGCCGCCTTTTAAGCCGTCTTTTTTCACCAAAGGCTCTTTTTGCAGCGTTTCTTTTGCTGAAAGCATGCTTCTTCGTTCTGACTTTTTCACACCTGCAAGGAAGTCATAAACTCTTAACCCGATAGATGTTGTAAATGAACCGAATGTGCCGCCTTTATGAAACGGAAGCAGCATCCATTCCGGTGTAGTGACATGCGGGCCGTTTTCATACACAATCGCCCGCTCTTTTCCTACCTCAGCGACCATTTTCACTTCAAATTGTTTTAAATAGCGCAAGCCGCCATGTACCAGCTTCGTTGATCGGCTTGATGTTCCCGCCGCAAAGTCCTGCATTTCGCTTAGTGCGACCTTCATTCCCCTTGATGCCGCGTCAAGAGCTGTTCCGGCTCCTGTAATTCCTCCTCCGATAATAAATAGGTCATATGTTTTTTTCGTCATGTCTGTCAACATGCGATCTCTTTCAAGACTTGAAAATTGATGTTTCATCATTACGTTTCCTCCTTGTTGTCACGGTAAATAGAAAAAGAGACCACAACAGCCAAAGTGCATGCTTACACTTTGGTGCTGTGGTCTCTCCTCATCTCAGGACCGTTCTTATTAACTTGTAACCATTATACCATAGTATTACTTTATTTGAAAGCCATAGCTGCTTTCACGGCTTTTTGCCAGCCTTTATACAGCTCATTTCGTTTTTCTTCTTCTAATTCAGGCTCAAACCGTTTATCCAGATTCCACTGGTTCGCGATTTCAGAACGGTCCTTCCAGAATCCCACAGCGATACCCGCCAAATAAGCCGCGCCAAGTGCAGTCGTTTCATTAATTTCCGGGCGCTCCACAGGAACATTCAACAGGTCTCCTTGGAACTGCATTAGGAAATTGTTTTTCACAGCTCCTCCGTCTACACGAAGCGTCTTTAATGAAATGTTTGAGTCTGCTTCCATTGCGTCAAGCACATCTTTTGTCTGATAAGCCAATGACTCCAGTGTCGCACGGATAAAGTGCTCTTTTGTTGTCCCTCTTGTCAGGCCGAAAACCGAACCGCGCACATCACTGTCCCAGTAAGGCGTGCCCAGTCCGACAAAGGCCGGAACAACATACACGCCGTCAGTTGAATCCACTTTCTCTGCATAAGATTCGCTAAGCGATGAATCCTGGAACATTCTCAATCCGTCTCTAAGCCACTGGATGGCAGAGCCAGCGACAAAAATGCTTCCTTCTAACGCATAGTTCACTTTTCCGTCAATGCCCCAAGCGATTGTTGTCAAAAGCCCATGTTCGGACTTAATTGCTTTTTCCCCGGTATTCATCAGCATGAAACATCCTGTGCCGTAAGTGTTTTTCCCCATGCCTTCTTCAAAGCATGCCTGGCCGAACAATGCGGACTGCTGGTCGCCTGCCGCTCCAGCAATCGGGATATTTTTTCCGAAGAAGTGATAATCAACAGTCTCCGCATACACATGAGAGGACGGCTTCACTTCAGGGAGCATGGATTTCGGTACGCCTAGAATGTCGAGCAGTTCATCGTCCCATTTTAAATCGTAAATATTAAACATCAGTGTTCTTGAGGCATTGGAGTAATCGGTCACATGCGCTTTTCCGCCTGACATTTTCCAAATGAGCCACGTATCAATCGTTCCAAACAGCAGCTCGCCTTTTTCCGCTTTTTCTCTCGCGCCTTCCACATTGTCTAAAATCCACTTCACCTTCGTGCCGGAGAAGTATGGATCGATTAAAAGCCCAGTTTTTTCTCTGAATTTATCATTATATCCTTTTTCACGAAGTTCCTCACAAATGCCGGACGTCTGTCTGGACTGCCAAACGATTGCATTATAGACAGGACTTCCTGTATCTTTATCCCACACAACCGTCGTCTCGCGCTGGTTCGTGATGCCGATGCCGGCAATTTGAGAAGCGCTGATTCCTGATTCAGAGATGACTGAGGCGATAACCGCGAGGACAGAGCCCCAAATTTCATTGGCATTATGCTCAACCCAGCCAGGATGCGGGAAGTATTGTGTAAATTCCTTTTGAGCAGAGTGGACAATTTTGCCTTCTTTATTAAACAGAATCGCTCTTGAACTTGTCGTCCCCTGATCTAAGGATAAAATGTACGTTTCCATAAGATGTCTCCCCTTTGTTTAAATATATTTAGAATTTGATAATGTTTTAGCAGAATGTGATTTCGTATAAACATAGAGTCCTAACAATACCACAACCAATATAACGCTTACAATCCAGAAGCTGCTTGTGATGTGCCCTTTAAATGCAGCGTTGTAAAATACGCCGCCGAATGATCCGCCTAAAATCGGGCCGACTACCGGAACCCATGCGTATTTCCAGTTTGATGAGCCCTTCCCCGGAATCGGAAGAAAAGCGTGGGCTATCCGCGGACCTAAGTCACGTGCAGGATTGATAGCATAGCCGGTGGTGCCTCCCAGAGAAATACCGATTGCTACAATGAGGAAACCGACGATTAAAGGATTAAGTCCTTCTGTAAATTGATTTGCCCCAATGGCCAAGATTCCAAGTACAAGGACAAATGTCCCAATCACTTCGCTTAAAACGTTTGCAAATGTATGCGGAATGCTGGGCCCTGTTGAGAAAACACCCAGCTTGGCAGCGGGATCATCCGTTGACTTCCAGTGCGGGAGGTAATGCAGGTAAATAATCACCGCACCGATGATCGCTCCGATCATTTGCGCCGCAATATAAACCGGAACCTCTTTCCAAGGAAAATCTCCTACAAATGCAAGCGCTATCGTTAGCGCCGGATTCAAATGGGCACCGCTGATGCCGCCAACCGCGTATGCCGCCATGGCAACACCCAATCCCCATCCAAATACAACAACAATCCAGCCAGACTGGAATGAAAGCGATTTCTTTAAATTGACACCTGCACAAACACCTGCACCAAAAATGATAAGCAGCATCGTACCGATGACTTCTCCCCAAAATGCTGTCATAGCACATTCCTCCTAAAGTCACGATTAAAAAGCATGATAGAGAAGAAGAGAATAAAAAAACCACAACAAACCGCTTTACGGGTGCATAAACATTTGCCGTAAAGAGCTGCTGTGGTCTCCGAGTTCTCCATCACAATGTATTAACCTAGTGCAATTGTATCAGTGCATGAAAGCGGTGTCAATCACTTTCCGTCAAAAAGTTTTCATATTTTTTCCACAATTTGGTATTAGACGTTGTGACAGCTACAGCCCCCGCTTTCAATGCCTGCTCTACATCCTCTTCCGTACGGATGAAACCCCCGGCAAAGATGGGAATCCCTGTTTTCTCTTTTATTTCCTGAATGAGTGACGGAACGATGCCGGGAAGCACTTCGATGAAGTCAGGCTTATGCTTGCCGATAAACTCCATGCTTTTCTCCATCGCGCTTGTATCAAGCAAAAACAGGCGCTGAATGGCATAAATTTTCTTCTGCTTCGCTTTGGCAATCACATTCGATCTTGTGGAAATAATCCCAGCGGGCTTGATATCCTGGCATATAAATTCCGCACCGTATTCGTCATGCTTAATCCCTTGAATGAGATCGACGTGCACCATCATGTTCTTTCCGTGCTTTTGCGCTTCTTTGATCACGCCCTTCAGCTGGCCGAGATGAATATCAAGAATAACACCGTAAGAGAACGAACTGTTCAAAAACTCATCAAATTGCTTCATATTGCGAATAGCCGGTAAGATCGGCTGGTTGTGAAAACTCATCATGTGCTCCTTTAATAATTCACTTTTATATTATATCGTTTGAAAGCTTTCTTTCACCGTTTTCACGATAAAGGAAAGGTCCTCTTCTGTCAGGCAAAATGGCGGCGCAAGCTGGATGACATTGTTGTAGCCGGCGACTGTATCGCCGTTTTTGCCGATGATCAGCCCTTTTTCTTTGCACGCCGCAACCACTTGGTTTACTTTGGCGGCATCAGCCGGCTCTTTAGTCAATTTGTCTTTGACGAGTTCGATTCCGATCAGCAGCCCTTTTCCTCTAACATCCCCGACTGCCGGGTGTTCTCTCAGAGCTTGAAGCTCACCTAAAAGCTTTGCTCCAAGATCGCGGGATCGCTGAATCAACTGTTCGTCCTCCATAATTTGCAGGTTTTTCAACGCCAAAGCACAGGCAGCCGGGCTTCCGCCGAACGTGTTTACGTGGCGGAAACGGTCATAAGGAGCTTCCCCCTGATACGCTTCGAAAATGTCCCGTTTCACAGCAGTCGCTGACAATGGCAGATACGCGCTTGTGATTCCCTTTGCCATCGTAATGATATCAGGCTTCACACCGTAGTGCATAAACCCGAACGGCTCGCCTGTCCGTCCAAACCCGCAGATCACTTCATCGCAAATCAAAAGGGCTCCGTGGCGCCGGCAAATGTCCTCCACCTTCTTCATATATCCGTCCGGCGGCATTAGGATGCCTCCGCCTGTAATGATGGGCTCCATAATGACCCCGGCAATCGTTTCGCTTAATTCCCATGTCATGATGCGGTCGATTTCATTTGCGCTTTCAAGCGTGTCTGCATCATCAGGATTCCGGTATATATCTGGCGGAGCTGCATGCAGGAACCCTTGGCTCAAAGGCTCGTATTTATATTTCCGCTGCGCCTGTCCGGTAGCTGAGAGCGCTCCCAATGTATTGCCGTGGTATGCCCGATATCTTGAGATGAATTTATAACGGCTGTGGTCGCCGTTTTGCAGATGGTACTGGCGGGCAATTTTAAAAGCAGTTTCGTTTGCTTCCGATCCGCTGTTGGAAAAAAAGATAACATAATCGCCGCCAAGCCATTCATTCAGCTTTTCCGCCAGTTGGATTGCGGGTGCGTGACTTTGCGTTAACGGGTAGTAAGGCAGCTCCTTTAGTTGCTCATAGGCAGCCTCCGCAAGCTCCTTTCTGCCGTAACCAATGTTGACGCACCACAAACCGGACATCGCATCCAAATAGCGGCGTCCGTCTATGTCGGTTACCCAGGCCCCCTCAGCCTTCTGGGCTATCAGGCTGTCCGCTTGATGCGCTCCCTTCATGGCATGCCACACAAATTGCTCATCTTTTTGCTTTAATCCCTGATTTTGCTG
This sequence comes from Bacillus sp. LJBS17, assembly GCF_019334685.1. NCBI lineage: Bacteria > Bacillati > Bacillota > Bacilli > Caryophanales > Bacillaceae > Bacillus > Bacillus sp. LJBS17. The sequence goes on along the minus strand of NZ_CP079759.1, from coordinate 980,873 downwards.
AATGTTTTCCATCCCCATCATCTCCATTTCATTAGCGTTCCCTATAATGCCAATTCAATTGAAACAGACCTTCTCTTTATGTGATGTCTTGGTGATGATTTCCCTGCCTTCAATATAAAGCCAGACCGGGTCAGAGTCAATAAACCGCGTAAATAATAAAACATCCCCTTTCTCAAGAAGAAAGAGGATGCAGCTTCCAAAGCAAAACAGGCAAAGTGACAATGCTCAGCATCGTACTGATAAAGGTCGCACTCGAAACAACTTGGACAGCCATTGCAATAGCAATGTGAAGCCTAGCCGTTTTCTGTATGATATAGGAAATGGCGAAAATACAGAAACTCCATAAGGCACCTCCACTATACCTACTTTTATTTTAAAGATAGCACCTAAACAATTACGCTTTTGTTTTAAAAAACCCGCCAATTCAGGCGGGTTTTTTGGGAATTATTTTTTATATTGAATATGATAAATATCACGCCGTCTGTCTTTTAGCTGGCGCACTGTACCGTTTTGGCGCTGTCTTCTGAGAATTTCCAGGTCAACATCGCCGATGACGACCATTTCAATATTCGGGTTTGTTTCGCCGACAATGCCGTCACGAGCGAATTCAAAATCAGACGGGGCAAAGATGCCTGACTGGGCGTATTGGATATCCATGTTTTCCGTTTGCGGAAGGTTTCCGACCGTTCCAGAGATAACCGTATAAATTTGATTTTCAACCGCTCTAGCCTGCGAACAGTATCTGACACGCAGATAGCCTTGACGGTCTTCTGTACAAAATGGCGTAAAGATGATTTTGGCTCCTTTATCAGCCGCAATCCGGGCAAGCTCAGGAAATTCAATGTCATAACAGATCTGGATCGCGATTTTCCCGCAGTCCGTATCAAACACGCGAACTTGGTCTCCTGCGCTGATCCCCCACCATTTGCGTTCATTCGGCGTAATATGGAGTTTGTATTGCTTCTCGATCGTTCCGTCCCGTCTGAACAGGTAAGCGATATTATAGATCTTGCCTTCCTCTTCGACGAAATGAGATCCGCCGATAATGTTGACGTTATACTTCACAGCCAAGTCAGTAAACAGGCTGATGTAATCTTCTGTATACTCGGTAATTCTCTGCACCGCCAAGCTCGGTGACCGTTCCTCAAGGAAGGACATCAGCTGGGTTGTAAAAATTTCCGGGAACACCGCAAAATCAGATCTTGCGTCGGAAGCAACATCGACATAGTATTCTACTTGATTCGCAAATTCCTCAAAGGAATAAATTTTCTTCATTTCGTATTGGATCACACAAATTCTAACAGGGAACGCCGATTTATAATAGCGTTTTGTCTGCTGCGGTAGATAATCCACATTATTCCATTCCATCAGCGTCGCATACTTGATCGAAGCTGTATCATCCGGGAGATAGTTCGGGTTAATTCGCATAAGGGTAAAGCCGTTCATCAGCTGAAAAGAAAGAACCGGATCGTAAATTTGGTGGCGTGTCACCTGTTCAACATACTCTCTCGCTGTCATTTCCTCTGCATATTTGTGATAGTTTGGAATCCGTCCGCCTATGATGATGCTTTTCAGGTTTAAGCGTCTGGCTAAGTCCTTTCTCGCCTCGTACAAACGGTGGCCAATCTTCATTCGTCTGTACTTCGGGTCCACCATGACTTCAATTCCATACATATTCAAGCCGTCAGGATTATGGTTGGTGATATAACCGTCATCTGTAATGTCCTGCCATGTATGACGGTCATCATATTCATCAAAGTTAATCAGGAGACTTGAGCACGAACCGATAATTTCACCTTCGAATTCTGCACAAAACTGCCCTTCTGGAAAATGCTCCAAATGGCTGATTAAATGCTCCCGCTTCCAAGGCTCCATTCCTGGAAAGCAGTCCTTTTGAAGATCGATAATCTTGTCGATGTCTTTCTCTTCGATATTGCGGATAACCATTTTCTTTTCAAACCGGGTCAAATCTAATTTCTCAGACAACCTACTCGCTCCTTTCTAGTTTTGTGAGTTCAGATGATCAAGCAATAGGGCGAGCTCCATCTCCGCCATTGATTCAAGCCTGTGATCATAGTCTTCAAACATCAAGGTACCCGTTACTTTATTCGGGACAATGACACACTTCATGCCTGCACGTTTCGCAGCAATCGAACCATTGACAGAATCCTCAAACGCGAGACATTCCGCTGGCGATACCCCGAGGTTCTTTGCCGCCAATAAATAGAGTTCAGGATTCGGCTTCACCTCTTCCACATCATCAGCCGTTTGAATAACTTCAAAATCATCAAACAGGCCGATTTGCTTCAAATGGCCGGAAACCCATTTATAATCAGAGCTGGAGGCAAGGCCTATTTTTAAGCCTAAATCCTTTGCCGCATTCAAATACGCTTCGACACCAGGTCTCGCTTTTTCTGTTTCCATGCGTTTGGCGAACCGCTCTCTTCTCAATTGTGTGAGCTCTTCATGGTTCAGCTTTTTCCCGATCTGCTCTTCTAAATAGTCAAATGGCCGGAAACCCGCAGCAGTTCCGATGACCTTCCCCCAGACAGATAGCGGCAGCACTGAGCCGTGCTCTTCAAATATTTCCTGAAGAACCTCATATTCGTGTGTTTCTGTATCTAGAATAAGCCCGTCAAAATCAAAAATTAACGCTTTAATCACTGGGTACAACTCCTTTAGTCCGAATTGAGACATATGTATACACTCAACTATACCCCGAAACAAGTCTGCTTTCAAAAAGTAAGGTTTTATGTGAAGAAAGAGCCTGCACACTGCAAGCTCTTTCTTATTAATGAATGTTTTGGTGAGAAATGTTTGTCAGCGCTGATCCCGCAGACTCGTTCGACATCTGATTGACTGCCAGGTCTCCAAGCGCAACGATCCCGACTAGATTGTTTTGATCTACAATAGGAAGGCGGCGGATTTGGTGCTGGGCCATCAGCTGCGACGCGTCTTCCAGACTCATATTAGGGTTTCCTGATACGAGTTCTGTTGACATCACTTCTGAAACGGGTGTCTGGCCATCACGGCCCTGAGCTGTAGTTCTTAATGCAATGTCACGGTCAGTCAGCATTCCTTTTAAAACACCTTGCTCTACAACGGGGATCGCCCCGACGTTATGCTGTTTCATTAGAGAAGCCGCTTCCTGAATCGTTTGATTCGGAGAAACGGTTGCCACCTGCGTTGTCATTGTATCTTTAACTGAACTCATTGTCAGCACCCCTTTCAATCATTAGTATGTTCAGACACGAGCCGTTTAAAAAGGGAGTTAGAGGAAAGGTTTTATGATATGATTTCTCTGATACAAAAAGAGCTTTTCTAAAAATAGAAAAGCTCTTGCCACATGATTATATCAGCCTTCTTTGACCGAAAAAGGCTTTGTTAGTCTTCTTTTGAAAGTCAGAAAAAGCAAACGGAAAATAAATCCCAAAATCATTCAGCATCTTGCTGTTTTTTTCAAAAATCGCCTGATCACTCAAATCAGAGTGCGGCGAAGGCTTGGTCAGGATAATATGTATCATTTGCAGACAAGCCATAATTTGAAATGCTTCTTTTAATGTTCCTTGGTAATAATGGTTATTTAAAGACAGAACGCCTTTCTTTTTAAAGCGCTGAATGTCCAGTTCGGAGAAATAAAGAGGAAATACATCATGGATCAGCTCCATAGACAGCTCCTTGATAAAGCTCTCCTGTTCTGCAGTTGCTGCGTTCACAATTCTCACGTCAATCACCTTTCTTGCCATCGAATATCCTAAGTCTTACTCAAGAATAGCACAGAAAAAAACGCGAAAGCTAAGGTAAGTGTTTCCTATGAGAAACAGCAGCCTTCCGCTTCGAAAAGGAGCCATTTAACATGAACCAAAAAGGCAGAGGGCTTGAGATCCTCATCAATGAAAAACAGGACGGTCAATGGCTGTTTTCCGTACTCAAAACAGCGCTCAAAGCTTCTAAACCAGTGATACAAGACTGGATGTCCCATCAACAGATAAAGGTCAATCACGAATCCGTCTTAAACAATATGATTGTAAAAAAGGGAGACCGTGTGTTCATTGATCTTCAGGAAAGTGAAGCATCTTCGGTCATTCCGGAGTATGGCGAGCTTGATATTTTATATGAGGACAATCATATGCTCATCGTCAATAAACCCGCTGGCATCGCGACGCATCCGAATGAGGATGGGCAAACCGGCACACTGGCTAATTTGATCGCTTATCATTATCAGATAAATGGTGAAACATGTAAGGTGCGCCACGTCCATCGTCTTGATCAGGATACATCTGGCGCTATCGTTTTTGCCAAGCATCGTTTGGCACACGCCATCTTAGACCAGCAGTTAGAGAAAAAGACGCTGAAGCGTACGTATACCGCCATCGCTGAAGGTAAGCTACGGACGAAAAAAGGGACAATTAATTCACCAATCGGCAGAGACCGTTCACACCCGACAAGACGCCGGGTTTCACCAGGCGGGCAAACAGCTGTCACTCATTTCAAGGTAATGGCCAGCAATGCGAAAGAACGGCTGTCACTCGTTGAATTAGAGCTGGAAACAGGCAGAACACACCAAATCCGTGTTCATCTGGCGAGCCTCGGCCATCCGTTGACAGGAGACTCGCTTTACGGAGGCGGGAGCAAGCTGCTAAACAGGCAGGCACTGCACGCCAATAAAGTACAAGCGGTTCATCCGATAACAGACGAGCTCATAGTTGCTGAAGCCCCTTTCCCTGCTGATATGAAAAACCTTTGCCACACATATTTTTCATGAAGAAAAGCCGCAGGCACTGCCTCGGCTTTTTAAGTCACTCGTTTTCCATATATAATATAGCGCTTCGGGGCATTTCCGACGTATGAAAACGGATAACAGGTCGTCAGAATCAGCTCTTCCTTTTCATGCTGGAGCGTGATAATAGATGTGTCATCCTTATCGACAATTTTTGTTTTTACAATTTCATATCTGAATTCTCCATATGACAGGAGAATGCGGAGCCGATCCCCCTTTTTCAGCTCTCCCGTCCGGCGAAACACGGTATCCCGATGCCCCGACAGCACAATTTGTCCGTTTTCATCAGGATAATAGCTGTCCTTGTAATGCCCGACACCTTTTTCTAAATCATCAGCATCGGTGCCCTCCACGATCGGAAGCTCTGCATTGATTTTCGGTATTTCCAAAATGCCGCTCGCTTGGCCGGTCTCAGGCTTAAATGATGCTTTGTTCTTTGCTTGATCTGTGCTATTTTTCGTCCCCAAAAGTTCCTGCGGCTTTTCAGCCGCCAGTTTTGCTTCTTTTAATGTCTGTTCCGTTTTCATATTCGTATCGATCAATTTAAAGCCTCCATAGCCTGCGATCACTAGGCCGGCAGCAATGATGAATAGTGGAATAATTTTTTTCACGTTCTGGAGGCGCTCCTTTTTCTTCTGACATATAGATAAGTTCCTGACAATGTCACCGCCGCACCGATTATCATAAAGTTATAGTAGTTTGCTGATGTATCTGGAAGCGGATGCTCAGACCCGCTTTCCCCGCCCTCGTTTCGTAACGGCAATGTGCTGATGCTATTAGCAGTATCAGCGTTTTTTGTGTTGTTGATTGGTATTTCATTGAATCTCGAAATGGCTGAAGGCGGCAGCTGATGAACCGGTGCTGTTCCCGGAGTTTCTTTTATATCAGGCAAATCTTCACCTGGCCTTGGATCCTCTTTAATCGGATCCTCCGTCACCGGATCATCTCCAGGCTCTTCCGTAATAGGGTCTTCTGTTACAGGGTCTTCAATATCACTGGCTTCAGCAAGCTTAATTCTTCCCTCTTTTGTATACGCAATTGGCTCATCAAAACTTTTCACGTACTCAACTGTCGCTTCCAAATCCTCAGGCCCTGTCACCGGATTTTTTCCCAGCAGTCCGATTGGCTGATATTTGGTCCCTGTCGCCGTCGCCATAAAGTTGTTGACAGTCAATGTATATGTGGCATCGGGCTGGATCTCGGTGCCATCTGCCATTTTTAAATCAACTGCTTTTCCGGTTTCTTTATCCCACGTATACGTAAACCCGCTGATGCTGTAGTCAGGCCCAAAAACCGGCGAGATTTGAGCATTGATAATCTCTCTTAAATCTTTTCCTTTAATCTCAAGCTTCGTTAACACATTTCCAAATGGCTGAATATTGTAAAGATCTCCCCACGTAATTGGGCCCTTCTTCAGCGCTTCACGTATGCCGCCGCCATTCATAAGGGCAAAATCCGTTTTCATGGCAGTTCTCATACCATCCGCAATCAGGTTTCCAAGAGGTGTATCGCCGTCATTTGAATACCCCCCTTCCATATCAACAGCGGCTTCGCCGACTACCTCGCTGATAATCGGTTCCGCAATTGTTTCGTATTTCTTTAAAATGTCTGACGCGCTGACATCCGGTTCGATTTTACTTTGATCAACATATACGATTTCCGCGGACTTTTTGACAATGTCTTTTGTCGTTTTATCGATCTCTACATCAACGACACCTATCGCTTTTCCATATTCAAACGCTTGAACAATCAGTTTTCCATTCACTTCACCGTTAACAACCTGATGATTATGCGCGGCAAAAATCACGTCAATTTCAGAATCTGTTTTGTTTGCAAGATCAGCGGACTCACCGGTAATGGCGTTGCCGTTTTGTTCAGCTGACATATGTGCGAGAACCGCGATGGCCTTCACGCCTTTTTTCTTCAGCTCTTTGGCCGCCTTATTCACCGCTGTTGCTTCATCTGTAAACTTGATATTTTTTATTCCTTCAGGCATAACCATGCCAGCTGCCGACTGTGTGACAACTCCGATAAAAGCAACGGGTACGCCCTCCACATTTATGATGTCATAAGCCGGCAAAAAGGGCTCTCCAGTTGATTTCATTTTACAATTGGCACATACAAGGGGAAAGTTCTGTCCATCATAACCGCTTGTGCCTTTCGGATGATCACCGCCATTTAAGATCCTCAGCAGTTCATCCGTGCCTTCATCAAATTCGTGGTTTCCCACGGTTCCGACATCAAATCCGATGTCCTCCATCAGTTCTACAGTCGGTTCATCCTGAAGAAGAGAGGAAACTGGAGAGCTTCCGCCGATCATATCTCCTGCGTGCACAATCAGCGAGTTTTTCTTTTCAGCCTTTTTTTCTTTTAAATATGCGGCGGCATAATCCATGCGTCCAAACGTGCCGTCTACAGTTCCATTTCCATCAAGATCAAGCTCATATTGCTGATCAATTTTGCCATGCAAATCATTCATGCTGAGAATTCTAAGCGGCACATGTTCTTGAGGTGCCGTTTGCCTTTTTTTATATCCCGCGCTCTCCGCTTCACTTGCTGAAGCGAAGAAAATTCTGTTTTCCACAGCTACCTTCTTCCAGTCAGCTGGCTGCACATATGTTTTATTCGACGAATCCCCTACATATCTTGTCAAGCCTTTCCTTTGCTCTCTGGCTCTGAATTCAAACGGCATTTCCATGAGCGGATCGTTTTCATTCCAGATTCCTTTTTGGTCTTTTTTTGCAGTGGCTACTGCGGCCTGAAACTGCTGGTAATCCTCTTCATTGTCAACCGGCCAAATAAAATACGTCGGAGCATATCCATTTTTCACAAGCTCTAAGTTCACGTTTGATCCTGATTCGGTTATGACTTGTCCGAGAAGTCTGCCATAGCTGTCCTTGGCTTCACTTCCGACCTTGACAGTAATTTTATCACCTGGGGACAGAACCGTTTTTAGATAGTCAGATGCTTTTTTGCCAAATCTTAATTGATTTTCATCTGCGTCATTTTTTGGTGTGTGATATGTTTCGGGTGTATCTACATTTACAAACCGGATTTTTGTCGTGCCAAGCACCGGAGATTTGAGATGAATGGTATCGCCGTCAACGACCCGGTCAACAATCCCTTCATATTCTCCCTCCGCAGACGGAGGTGCAGGCTGCTCTTCAAGCAGCTTCAGGTCAGCCGATTTTCGCGGAAGCAGCTGAAAGGTTTGGTATCTGCTTAACACACCGGTAAAGTCATACCATTTGCCCTCATCAAGCTCGTCTATCACCCCTGTTTCATTCATAACCCGGAGCGTCATTGCATGATGGTCGTCATCAATCATTGTTACATTGTAACCGCCGCCGGCAGGAGAACTTGGAATTGAGGAAACAAAAGCGGTTAGTTTCACAAGGCGTCCTTCATACTGATCACCTAGGCTGCCGTTAATAAGTTCATTGATTGTTAAGTGTTTGGGGGCGGGGAGGGATTGATTTGACTGGTTGATTTTGATGCCTGATGAGCTTGGAACGATTTCTTTCAGCCCCTGGTAAGACGTGATTTTCCCTGTCACCGTGACATCCATACCCTCTTTTAATTCGGGAAATTGTTCAGGGGATGGCGAATAAATGTTAATGCCTCCGGTTTCATCTTGCAAAAAGGTCGACAGCTTCCCGCCTCCGATTGCGTTTTGATCAGCTGTAATGATCCCTTTTATCGTTACTTCTTCATTCAGCCTTCCCCGTGCTTCATTTATGGTCACTGGCTGTTCAGCCGGCGGAGTTTTCGTGTCATCGGTTACGTTCATCGACTGAACGTTTTTAAGTCCTGTCGTGTTAAAGTAATTTTCAAGCTTTCCTTGAACCGTTATCTTTTTCCCAAGAAGAAGCGGATTGGTTTGCAGCCCAAATTGGCTTCTGAAGGCGGAGGGGATTTGCACAGGAAGGATGTGATCAGGCGATGTCTCGTTTTTACGGTCTGCCAGCGCGACATTATAATCATTTGAAAAAGGACTTGTCAACTTATAATGCAGTGGGGAAACAGCCTGGCCGACTGCATATCCTTCGATAAGCGCCTGTCCTTCTTTTTGCTGTATTGCCTTCTCAACTGATATAGGCTGCTGCGGTTCAGCTGCTTTTACAGCTTCGCACGTGTACATTACATTTAAGAACATCAATGCCGTGATCAACACAATATGCAGAATACGCTTCATCATATTTCCTCCCTTAATATACACATAATGACAATGACTTTGTCTGTCTATCATTTCGACAGACAGCATATAATTCCTTTCAGGCTTCTGCATAATAAGCGGCAGACTGACACAAAATACAGCTGATCTGAAAAAAAAGGAGGAATTCGGTTTGGATCAGTTCAATCAGCAGCAGCAATCCCAAATGAACAAAGGTATTCCTGGCAAACCGCATAAAAACCATGGCGGACATGAAATGTTTGATATGCATGAGGTGCTTTCCGGAACACTTACTGTGCTTGATCAGTTTATGATGCTGAGACAATTCTGTAAGGATCAAGAATTATTAAACATCCTTGATCGTCAACATCAATTCATCACATCTCAATACAATATAACTGCAGAATGCTTCAAAACAGGAAGCGAACCTTCACAAAAAACAGCAACTTATATGATGAAGGAAGACAATCAGACTGTTTACGGCATGCAGCCGTCACAGCCTAAAAAACCTGTTCAATCCATGAATGATATTGATGACAGCATCATCAGCCGACAAATGCTTTGCGCGATTAAAGCACAAGCTTCTATGCTGACGATGGCTTCTCTGGAAATGACAAATCCGGCCGTAAGACGCGTACTGTCTGCGCAAATTCAGGAGTATGTTGAAATGGCATTTGAAATTTTCCTATACCAAAACAAACACGGCTATTACCAGGTTCCTCAGCTTGATGCGCAGGATATGGAACAGCTGAGAAATTCATTCGCCCCTGCCCAAGGACAAATACCTCCGACACAAGGCGGAATGGGTCAGCAAGGACTTCACTAATAACAAAGGCATTGGATAGATACTATCCAATGCCGCACTGTTTTTTTCGAATTTTTTCTTAAAATCTTTTTCAAATTGATCAAGACTTTCCTTTGTTGCTGATTTAAACCCTTTTTCAAAGTCCCCTTTTTTTGCTGTTTCCTTAATCATTTCTGAAATAATGTCTTTCCCATATTTGCCGGTCAGCTCATCGATCATATAAAAGCTTTGCAAATAGACATCAGTGTCATATTCGGCTCTGGCTTCCTGCCAGTCTCGATCAGTCTGCAAACGGTCAAAGGGCACGACAGAAAACGTGATCGGATCTATGAGCAATTCATAGTTCGCAATCCACTCGCTTAACCCTTCATGAAACCATAACGGAAACTCATCGGGATCCGTCTCAAGCTCCTTCAATTTCTGATGAAACGCATGGTGCGAGTATTCATGAATCAACAATCTCTGGTACAAATAAACCGCTACCTCGTCCCCTTCTAACAGTTTCTTTTTCTCTTCAGGCAACAGTCCAATCAACTGCTCCCGCTCAGAATAAAAACCGACTACATCCAATAAACCGGAGTAAGCCTCCATCTGTTTTTCATTAGGAAAAAAAATAATGTCAATAGGCTTTTGATTCGAATATCCAATCATAATCTGATTAATACTGACCGCATATTCAAGCGTTTCTTTCGTCAATGGCAGTAAGGACTTTTCCTTAGAAGTGTAATAAATATCGGCCTGTTTGAATGACTCTTTCTTCATGTGCTTCGTCACTTGTTCTTTTGTTATTCCAGATGCCTGACCTGGAAAAGACAGGATATACATCGCGCTTGATACGATGGCTGAGCTTACAGCCAGCATCACAAGGACTCCGCACAGGAATAGAGCGGATGCCGCACGCTTTCCTATGCCATCCCGCAAACGTCTCCCTCCCTGAGCCGGTCCGTCTTGTACCTTTTTATTTTTACTCTATGCAGCCTGAGTTCGCAGTGTGTCATTAACGCAAAGAAAAAGCCGCACAAATTGTGCGGCTTTTTTTATTTATTCAGCGTTAGGGAATACGCGCTGTACAGTTTGTTTAAATTCATCAAATAATCCGGCGATTGGGTCACCATTTTGAATGCGCTTTCCATATCCTTGCATACGCTCTACAAAATCAGGGTTAGCTGAAACGTAAACATTATCAATGTTTTTGTCAGTAGATCTTACCTTTTTGGCTATTTTTTTCTTCAAATTGTCTTCTACTGCACCTTTATTTCCATTAGTTAAAACGACTGCAACGTAAGCTTGATTTCCAGCAACAATGACATCGGCATGTTTTACTTCTTTTAGGTCTGTTACTTTATCAGCTGCTTCATCAGCAACCTCGAGTTTCCGGTCGTTGTTATTATCGTCATTTACACGATTGTTATTGTTATTGACATTATCAGTAACATTGTTGTCAACATTATCCCGGTTGTTTACATTGCGCATATCGTCATTGGCCGGATTTCGATAATTTACATTTCTTACATCATTATTATCACGTCTGCCCTCACCTTGGTCGGCCACACCGCAGCCAGTCATAAGCAAAGGGATAAGAAGCACAGACGCAAGAACTTGTTTTTTTCCAAGCATGTGAATTCCTCCTTTATCACTTTACGTATAGGTTTTTCTAACTGGCTTTAATTATGCATGCAAATCTGGAGGAAATGCTTTCCCGGGAAATATAACGGTTAATTTGTCTAATGAGGGGGAAAATATGAATACATTGCAAAGGAGGGATCATGTTGTTCAACCAGCGAAGAGGAATCAGCCCCACAGCATTGATCATAGGATCAACTATGCTTATTGCTGCATTATCACCTCAGATCCGCCACAGAATCAGCGGGTTTATCACAGGACAAATGAACAGACGAAATTCAGAAAATAACACGTTTGATGCTTCTAATGTAGGAAACATAGTCAAACAAGCATTTGGCGGCGGCAGCGGTGATAACCAGGACCGTTCGCAGCATCAAAGCCAGCGGCAAAATGGCCGTCAGCACCAGCACGCAGAACAGCAGCAACCACAGCATCAGCATACACAGTCTCAAACTAGGCAAACTGAGACAGCCGCGAAAAAAAGACAGCCGCATTATGCTGAACCCATCCATTTTGAACAAAGCGCAATGAATGTCATGGACGACAACACGATGATGGAAATGCTGGAGGACTTAGAACCCGGCCGTTAAAAAAACGTGTAATCCTGTCGGATTGCATAAGGGCTCAAATAGATATTGCCTTTAAGGTGTTTTTTTCTAAACTTCTTGTTTTCTATATTTTTCCGCCTATTTGGAGTACAATTGATGAGCTAAAAAAATCCTTCTTTCGTTCAATGAGAACGTTTGAAGGATTTTTTTGTTTGTGCTGCCACTCTATCCGAAGCAATCTTTATTGATTCATTACTCATCTAAAGCTGAAAAAGGCAGAATACTTTTCATTTTGTTTCTTGCTTCAACACTCAACATTAAGAATTTACTCGAGCGTTGTAAAATGCTATTGACTATTCAGTTGAACTGTATTACATTATTATTAAGTTGAACTATATAGTCGAACTGAATAGAGGGTGCAGATATGAAACACAAATTATTACCATTGTCTGAAACCATGCATTATATTTTATTAGCTCTGCGTGAGCCGCTCCATGGCTATGCCGTAATGCAGAAGATAGAAAAGATAAGTAACGGTACTGTTATTTTAGCAGCGGGTACATTATACGGTGCAATTGAAAACTTGAATAAGCATGGTTGGATTGAACCTGTTGGAGAGTCAGGCCGGAGAAAAGTTTACATGATAACTGAAGAAGGAAGCGCCATTTTAAAAATGGAACAAGATAGGTTATTGCATATTTTATCCTTGTACGAAGGAAGTGAATCGAATGAAGAAATTTAAGATGTTTTTTGATATTGAAAAAGAGGAACAATGGCTGAATGAGCAATTACAAAAAGGCTATCGTTGTACAAATATTAGTGGATTAGGAATATACACTTTCGTAAAAACCGACAAGAGATATGTGATCAGACTGGATTACCAAGATATTTTACCAAAGAAAAAGTTCAAAGATTACAAAGCGATATATGAAGACTTCGGTTGGAATTATATAAATGGCCCTTGGCTTAGTGGGATTCGATATTGGCAAAAAGAAGATGATGGTCAAAATGAAATCTTCTCGGATCGCCAATCAAAGAGTAATTATTATAAAAGATTGATGAATTATTCTTCTGGTTTAGGTTTCATGTGTTTGTTTTTTTCTTATATGATCTATAAGGATTCAGGTTTATATTTAACTGAAGGTCTTTGGAGTATGAAAGGTGAATGGTTTTGGAAAGCATTTTTATTTGAAACTCCATTTGCTCTTTTGAGGTCGCTTCCCGCCCTTATGGTTGTTTTATTTGCGGCCAGTTTCTATAAAGTGTATCGAAAGTATTCAATGTTAATAGAAAAATAATGCGAAGAGGTTCATTATGAACTTTTTTAATTCAATGAAGCACGATTGAATTAGATTTGGATACTCATCGTCTAGCAGGAATCTTTTATGTGTGCCTCAGATTAGTTGGCGTCTTCCAAGATACCATGAATACTCGTTAAAAAAGCAATTTTCATTTCAATTAAATCAATCCATTGATCAGCAATGCCGGCTGATCTTCCCCAAAAATGAGAAAAAGAAACCCATGAAACCTTTATATTACAAGGTTCATGGGTCTTATTAACGTGTAATCCTGTCGGATTACACGTTTTCATATGTTACGCTTCTTCAGCTTCAATCACTCTGGATTGATCATGAAATGCCCCTTGATCAATTTCCTTTGTGACCTTACTTGTAATAAGACCGGATGTCATGCTTCCGCTGACATTCAAAGCAGTACGCCCCATGTCGATTAACGGTTCAATTGAGATTAACAAACCAGCAAGCGCGACAGGCATGTTTAATGATGATAAAACAAGAAGCGCCGCGAATGTCGCTCCGCCGCCGACTCCGGCAACACCGAAGGAGCTGATGGCAACGACTGCGATAACAGTGATAATAAACACCGGGTCAAATGGATTTTGGCCGACAGTCGGAGCAATCATCATCGCCAGCATCGCAGGATAAATGCCGGCACATCCATTTTGGCCGATCGAAAGACCGAACGAACCGGCAAAGTTTGCGATTCCCTCCGGTACACCCATGCTTCTCTGTGTTTTAATATTCAGCGGTAAAGCACCTGCGCTAGACCTTGACGTAAATGCAAATACAAGTACAGGCACCGCTTTTTTCAAATAAATCACCGGATTCAAGCCGCTGAACGTCAGCAGCAGCAAATGAATGATAAACATAGTGATTAACGCGGCATATGAAGCAATCACGAACATGCCCAGTTTTAGAATGCTGTCAAGATCACTCGTGGCAATTGTTTTTGTCATGATGGCCAGCACCCCATAAGGCGTCAGTCTCAAAATGAGTGTGACAACACGCATGATAATGGCATAAACGGCATCAACCAGTTTTTTAAATGTTTCTGCCTGTTCCGGCTGTTTGTGTTTTACTCCGAGGAATGCCACTCCAAGGAAAGCGGCAAAAATAACGACAGCGATTGTTGAAGTCGGTCTAGCTCCCGTGAAATCTAAAAACGGGTTTCCAGGCAGCAGTTCAACAATCTGCTGCGGCAGCGTTTTCGCTGTCATATCCTCTGATTTCTGCTGAAGCTCCTGCCCCCGTGAAAGCTCTGTACTTCCTTGGTCAACCTGAATCGCCTGCAGATCAAATGAAAGCGCGGACGCGATACCGACAGCTGCAGCAACAGCTGTTGTTGCTACTAAAATCCCGATAATCAAACCGCTGATTTTCCCAAGATTTTTTGTCAGCTTCAGCTTTGTAAATGCGCCGAGAATCGAAATAAAGACGAGCGGCATGACAACCATCTGAAGCAATTTGACATATCCGCCCCCGGCAATATTAAACCAGTCGGCTGTTTGAATGACTATATTTGAAGTCGGGCCGTAAATCAGCTGAAGCGCAAATCCGAATACAATCCCCAGCCCCAGCGCAGTAAATACACGTTTAGAGAAGGAAACATGTTTTTTCTGCATAACAAAGAGCCCTAAGATAAGTAAAAATAAAATAAATACATGTAATACAACCAGTAAAGTCTCCAAAGCAGGTAAACTCTCCCTTCAAATTTTCTCATTTACTATATTACACTAATTCCGATGGGTCAAGTGCGAATTATTTTAACTTGTCAATTCAAGTAAAAAAACCTTATATAATGCCTTTTTTGTTCTTTTCTTTCCCTTCCATCTTTAGTACCTTATATAAGGGTGATAATATTTGCTGAAAGAACTGTTTGTAAATTTGACCATTTTAATCACATTTAATTATCTCTTCACCCACCTGTTTAAAGAAAGGCTAGTACATAAAAAAGACAGCATATCCTTTCAAGCTGTTAAAGGACTGGCCTGCGGTTTGCTCGGGGTTATTCTGATGGTTTTTGGATTTACCTATCAGCATTCAATTATTGATCTTCGAAATATCCCTATTATGATTGCCGCTCTTTATGGAGGCTGGGTTTCAACGGCAACGGCCCTGGCCATGATCACTGCAGGCCGCTTGCTGATTACGATGAACACATCTGCACTATACTCGGTTATTATCATTTGTATCGCTGCCATTCCGTCACTCATTGTTTCTAGAAGAAAAAAAGTTCAACTAAAACATGCTTTCTATCTTTTAATAATCACAAATAGCTTGATCTCCTTTTCCTTTTATTTTCTTATAGATTTACATTCATACGAACTTCATTTGTATTTTTGGATCATATCAATAGCGGGCGGCATGCTCAGTTTATATATTATTGATCATGAAACAAATGCACATCTTCTTTTTAAACAATATAAGTTTCAGGCGCACTTTGACTTTTTAACAGGCGTGTATAACCGAAGAAAGTTTGAAGAAACCACAAAAGCTCTGTATCAGCAGGCGGCCGATACCCCGCATTTTCAATTTGCACTGATTTATATGGATATCGATCATTTTAAGACCATCAATGACCAATATGGCCATCATGAAGGAGATCAGGTGCTCAAAGAGCTGGGGTTACGTCTGAAGCAGAGCATCCGAAATACAGATCCTGCCGCTCGGATCGGCGGTGAAGAATTTGCCGTTCTCCTGCCGAACTGTTCTCTTGATAAAGCAGCCCGAATCGCTGAACGGATCAGGAGCGCTGTAAGCGATGCACCGATTGTATTAACAAACGGCGAAGAGCTTTCAGTTACGATATCACTAGGAGCCGCTCATTACCCCAATAATACGGAACAGCCAGGATCCTTGCCCATTCTTGCCGATCAAATGCTTTACAAAGCGAAAGAAACGGGACGGAACAGAGTGTGTTTTTCAGAAAAAAAAGAATGAATTCAATGTTCGAATTCATTCTTCCAATCTGAAAGACGTTTCAAAGGCAGAAAAGCCGGGACAAGATCTCCCTGATATTCTTTTTCTATAAATGCCGCTGTATCATCAGCTTGATAAAGCTCAAGAATGGTTTGCAGCGCTTCCCGGTCTTGATCCTCCGCTCTGACAACAATCAAATTCATCTCTTCCTCAGACATGAGTCCGCCGCTCTTTAGCGTATGCTTTTTCGGGTTCAGGCCCGCTTTTTTTGCTTCTGATGGTTTCATGACAAACACGTCGGCACCGCTCACTGCATCCTGTTGCCGGACAGCTTTTAATTTCAGGTGTCTCGGATTATCTTTAATCATATCAACTGAACCTGTTCCGTTAAATCCGTTTTTCAGCGTTAGCAAACCCGCTTCCTGGAGCACCGTAAGCGCCCTGCCAAAATCGAACGCTCTATCCGGAACAGAAACGACAGCTCCTCGCGGTATATCTCGGATTCGGTCATATCGTTTTGAATAAATGCCCATGGGCGTTATGTATGTCGTTCCGAGCGGTGCCAAATTAAGTTTGTATTTTTGAGTGAACGACTGAAAATATGAAATGGTTTGAAAGGCGTTGGCATCAATTTCTTTGTTAGCAAGTGCGATATCAGACTCCGCATAATCAGAAAAAGGGATCAGCTGAATATCCAGCCCTGCCTCTTCAGCCTTTTGAGCAATATAGTTCCATATTGCCCCGTCAGACTCAGCAATCCCGATTTTTATCGATTCATGTTCTGCAGACGGTGAACATGCAGTAAATGAAACGAGAAGAACAAGGACGAAACTGCATATAAGCCACTTTTTCATTGTGACCATACTCCTATCTATGTATTAGAGCATGCAAGCAATATCAGACATAAAAATCATACGCTCTCTTAGTTGATAAACGTTGTCATTTGTAATATTGATTAACTTTTACCTTACTCATATCCAATAAGGTTGTCAATTCCTATTACTTATCTTCCCAAAATGAAGGAATACTAAGGCAAACGTATGATCACATATCGAGAAAGCAGATGAATTTCCGCAAATAAATATCAAATTGAAAAATAAATATGGTATTTTCCGAAAAAAGTTTCAATAAGCAGTTGTTTTTTCCGAAGATTACTGGTAGAGTAAAGGTAATTATTTTTGTTCGAACTATCTTTAAGAAGAAAGTTTTGTAAGAGTTTTCGTCTTGAAAGTTTGTTAAGAGCAAGAATAGTGAATTTAAGCGTTATGATCGCTTTAGGAGGAAATTTCATGTTAGAAGGTAAAGTAAAATGGTTCAACTCTGAAAAAGGTTTCGGATTCATCGAAGTAGAAGGTCAAGACGATGTATTCGTTCATTTCTCTGCTATTCAAGGCGAAGGCTTCAAAACTTTAGAAGAAGGCCAAGCTGTTTCTTTTGAAATCGTTGAAGGAAACCGCGGACCACAAGCTGCTAACGTTACTAAAGAAGCGTAAGCATAAATTGATATGAAAAACTGCAGGTGCAAACCTGCAGTTTTTATTTTGACAAAAAAGCTGTTTTGCTTATGCAAAACAGCTTTCTTTATTAGTTTGCAATATCCCGCTTCATGAAGATTCCGAAAGCAAGCAACAAGAAGATGATAAAGTAGATCGCCAGCATGACGATAGAAAACGTCATAGTCATCCCTTTTATTAACGGTGTGCCATCCACATACTGAGTCAAGTCGACATTAGCAAACAATATATACTTTGCCCAGTCAAATTTCGCTGCAATAAATGCAGTTGCAGTCGTACCGGCAACCAATAAGAAGATGGAAAAACCAACCGCAAGAGAGCTGTTTCTGAATACCGCAGACAGCATAAATGCCATCGTCGCCACCATTAAAGCCGAGACGGATTCAGAAAGATACGTTGTGGCCAAATGCCCCATCATGTTTTGCTCAATGACATGGCCATCCTTATAGATTAAATGAATATTCGCGGCGGTTTCACCACCCGTCCCGAAGAAGATCAACCCTAATAAAGTAGAACCGATAAATAAAATCAACAGCAACAGGAGCCCAAACAGGAGAACTGTAATATATTTGGACATCAAAATTTGAAAACGGCTGAGCGGCCGAATCATTAATAGCTTAATCGTTCCCCAATTAAATTCGTTCGCGACAATTCCGGCCGCGATGATAATAGTAAACAGACCGGTAAGGATGGTAAAGTTTGCTGAATCCGTTACATAAGACCATACCGTATAGCCCGTGTCACTAGGGATATTATGCTCGATGCGATAGTCGTTGAGTGTGATTGTTTCTTTATACCCATCTTTCAGTGAAGGATCTTCTTTGATTTCTTTCTTTAATTCGGCGTTTTGTGCTTGAAGTTCTTGTTTCCAATGGGAATTTGATTCACCAGCAGAAAAATGATTCGCCAAAAATGCAAATCCAACCATTGTCAGCCCCAGAATTCCGATCATCACCCATGTTCCGGCACGGCTGAAAATTTTGAGCCACTCATTATAAATCAAATTAAGCATGTTGAACCTCCTCTTTTGTTTCACCTGTCATTTCTAAGAAACGGTCCTCTAATGATTTTGTTATAACCTTGACCTCATAAATACGGATTTGCTGCATCACCAGCAATTCAATAACCGCAGGGACTTCGTCTTTAGCCAGTTTGATTTCTACACCATTTGTCTTACTCAGCAAATCGTACTGATTTAAAACAGCAGCGGCTTCATTCGGCTGCTCAACCTGGAAGAAATATGTATCGTTCTCATCAATGTTTTCATCTTTTACATTTTGAATATCGATCAGCTTTCCTTTTTGCAGAATCGCAATTCGATCACACATCAGTTCCATTTCTGACAGCAGGTGGCTTGAAACGATGACAGCCATTCCTCTTTCTCGGGTCAGCTTCTTTAAATGATCTCTGATTTCTCTGATCCCCGCCGGATCAAGGCCGTTTGTCGGTTCATCCAAAATCAGCACTTTCGGATCGTGCAGAAGGCATTGTGCCAAGCCAAGACGCTGTCTCATCCCCAGAGAATATGTTTTCACCTTGTCGTGGATTCTGTCTGTTAAACCGACCAGTTCAACAACTTCATCAATTTTTTCCTTCGTGACACCCTTGACCATCCTTGCGTATTGCTGGAGATTTTTATATCCGCTCAAAAATTTATACAGCTCGGGATTCTCAACGATCGCTCCAATATGCTTAATCGCCTTGCCATATTCTTTCGTAATTGATTGGCCGCAAATGAGGACATCACCTTTCGACAGCTTCATTAACCCCACCATCATCCGGATGGTTGTCGTTTTCCCCGCTCCGTTTGGTCCCAAAAAACCGAATACCTCGCCTTCACGAATCGTAAAACTGAGATCATCAATGATCGTTCGGCCTCTGATGTTTTTAGTCACGTTTTTCAATTCCAACACTGTTTTCATCATATTCCTCCTCTTTCTAGCAAACTTCCATTTTTGATTTAAACCATTGCAACACAGACATGCCTTCCTGTTCACGAATATCTTCTACTTCACGCTGCGCAACTTTTTCTCCATTGGCGAGGATGATTACTTCGTCTAACAAAGTCTCAATTTCATCAATTTCATGTGTCGCGATCACGACAATCTGCTGCTCAAAATCAATGTACGACACAAGGCTGTTTACGATGGAATCCCTGACCATCGGATCAAGCCCGGAAAAAGGTTCATCAAGCAAGATGACGTCTGCCCGTCTCGCTAAAGCAAGAACGATTTTCAGCCGGCCACGATTTCCTTTTGATAGCTTTTTGATCTTTTTTTCCGGATTCAGCTGCATCTCATTCAATAGCTTATAAGCCTGTTCTGTTTGAAAATCAGGAAACTGCGACTGATAAAAATTCACCATATCTTTAACAGTGAAATGCGGATAAAACATATCAAGCTCAGTAAGATAAGCCGTTTGACGCACCATTTCTCTCGTAACCTGCTCTTCATCAACTTTCACAAATCCTGAAGTCGGAAACAGAAGGCCAGCCATCATTTTCAGGGTCGTTGACTTGCCGCTGCCGTTCGGTCCGATCAGGCCATAAATCCGTCCGGATGATAGGGTGATTGACACATCATTGACGGCCGTATGGCGGCCGTATTTTTTTGATACATGTTCTAGCTTGATTTCCATTTTAGCCTCCCTCTGTGAATGTTTTAATCCCTTCTAACATTTCCTCTTTCGTTAGCCCTAGCTCTTTCATTTGCTTGACAAAGCCTTCCAGCACCTCTCGTGTCAGCTTGTCTTTCAGCTCGTCTACGATTTCTGCTTTTTCCGCAATAAACGTCCCTTGACCTCTTCTTGTCTCCACAATACCCAGCCTTTCCATCTCACTGTACGTTCTTTGAATTGTATTGGGATTTACCTTAGTTTGAATCGCCATTTCTCTTACTGAAGGAAGCTTGTCTCCTGGGAGCAGCTCCTTCCTGACCAGCCTATAAAAGATCTGATCAGCGATCTGCAGATAAATCGGTTTCGAGGATTTGAATTGATTGTCCATATTTACACCTCTACTTTACGATCAAGCAGTTTTGAAGCCATGATGAGCAGCAAGAACGTGATGACTATAGCAATAGGAAACCCTAGCACAGACAGATGGATAGGTTTTAGTTCCAATCTCCAAACATTGTGGAAGTGGAAATCAAAATTGCAATAGACTGTTACAGGCCAGAAATGCTTTTGAGATTCAACCAAAGGGCTTATGATGTATTCATCGAAGAATAACCACACTGCAACCAACAGAACCATCGCAGCCCACCGCATTCCGCGCCAATTTCTGAGAGAGTGAAAAACAGTCCAAAATACAATGACTGTTACTGACATATCTAACGAAGAAATAAGCCCATACATATTCAGCAAAGCCACTGTACTCGTTATATCAACTTGATGCTCCAGCAGATTTTTTACAGAGAGCATATGATACATCCATATGCCATAGGCTGTTAATGCCAACTGAATCACAAATTGATAGAGCAAAGATGCTGCCAATTTAGAAGAAAACAGCCATAAGCCGCCATTTGGATTGTACAGCCAAAGCTGTGATTTCCCTTCCTTGCGAAGGTGATAAAACACAAAAACAGGAGATAAGAAAAGCAGAAAAAAAGCAACTGCAACAAAAAAACCAAAAATGACTAGAGGTTCTTTCGTGCGAGAAGCTATAATATGGCCTGTCCCCAATAAGAAAATGATTCCGCATATCCATACTAGCAGCCACATTCTTGAAAGCTTGATATCTTTCTTTAATAAACCTAAAAAAGAATTCATGTCTTTACCTCCCGGAAAAAATCCTCGGTGTATGAGTAACATAGTACACTAGATCAAGGTGGAATACAACATATTCCATGGATTTATTTGATAAAAACATAATTGATGGAAACAGCAAAAAAGGCAAACCCGCATGAGTAAACGGATTTGCCTTTTTCATTACTTTTTCTTATTTTTCATAGAGAGCAGCGCATCACGATAGCTGCGGTCCTGCATTTTGTCACTTTCCTCAGTGACCTCTTCTTCTGCATGAACTTCATCAGAATGCTTAAACTTTTGCAGCGCCTGCCTGTAAATATCATCACCCATTGTGTCACGCTTCTCTTTTGGAGAATCGTTTTTGACAACGGATGGCGTATGCTCGGCTGCCCTTGCTTCAGCAGGGTAATGCGCTTCGTTTTTTTCCTCTTCTGGAGGTGCGATTCTATCGGTTGCTTCTTGCTTCTCAGGTCCAGGTGAGGCGTTGCGGACGTTAAATGTAATAAGGGCCGCAATGACAATGACAGCAGCAATTATTGCTATAATAATGGCCATTTCAACCTCTCCTTACTGTCCTGCTGTTAGGTTTCCTGTGACTTGGCTGACACGTCTTCCCAACGCGCGTCCAAGCTGAATACCTTCCTCAGACATTAACTCATCACTGTCTACCGGACAAGTGACACCTGCTCCGTAATAAGAGCCATAAAGTGCGTTTTCAGGCACGTTGCCAGGCAGTCCGACAACAATCATGCCTTGGTGGAACATCGGCGTGATTAAATTGTGCATTGTCATTTCCAAGCCGCCGTGTGTTGTTGCCGTTGTGCAGAAGACAGCACCGACTTTGTTGATCAGCTCGCCTTCAGCCCACAAGTAGCCAAGTCTGTCGATCCAAGTTTTAAGACCGGAGCTGATTGTTCCGAAATGCCCTGGGCATCCCCAAATAATCGCATCCATATCTTTAAGCTTGCGGATATCAGCCTGATCTACATGGTCGATGAACACTTCAGCCGCGTCGTTTTCTCGCGCGCCTTCAGCAATCGCTTCTGCAAGCACTTTAGTATGTTCGCCTTCACTATCATACACTACATAAATTTTCATTCAGGAAACCTCCCTGTACAGATTAAGATTCCTTAGCTTCTTTTGGAGCAGGAAGTAATGAAAGCTCCTCTTTTTTCTTCTTACGCAATTTATCTTTTCTGACGTCACGCAGGAAGATACTTAAAATCAAACCTGCTACACAGAATAAGGTTGCCCACATAAAGGCATCATTTATCCCCATGACATTGGAATCGAGTGACGCGTGTTTATAAATATGTGAGTACACATATGTTTTCGCCGTATCATAAGACACATTCATATTCACCATTAAATTCGAAACTGCATTTTGGAACGCATGGAGGAAGTTCGGGTCCGCCGTGCTTGTTTTATCTGCAATTTGTGAATAATGGAATGTCGTCCGGTTTGTATAAATCGTCGTAATTAAACTTGTTCCGATTGATCCGCTGATTTGGCGAAGCGTGTTGCTCATCGCCGTTCCGTGGCTGTTCAGACGGGCAGGAAGCTGGTTCATCCCGGCTGTCATGACTGGCATCATTAAGAGAGACATACCAAATGCACGAATTGAATAGATCAGCATGATGTGTGTATATGGTGTATCAATTGTCAATTGCGTGTATTGATATGTTGTTACCACTGTCACGAGAAGCCCGATAATCGCAAGCGGTCTCGGTCCGAATTTATCGAACAATATACCTGAGATCGGTGACATAATCAGCATAACGATCGCACCCGGAAGCAGAAGCAGACCGGATTGAAGCGCCGTAAAGCCGACCAGGTTTTGCAGATAGATCGGTAAAAGGAACATACCAGTGTAAAGTGCCACTGTTATAATGATATTAATGACACTCGAGAGTGAGAAAATGTCATATTTAAACACTCTGAAATCAAGCATCGGATCATCATGACGCAATTGCTGAACAACAAAAGCAACAATTGCAATGGCTCCGATAATAACTGTAGACAATACAATCGGGTCGGTCCAGCCGTCAGACCCGGCTTCACTGACTCCGTATAATAAGGAGGCGAATCCGACAATCGATAGGATTGCGCCAAGAGTATCGAGTTTGATTTTTTGCGGCTCCACCATATTTTTAAAGATGAAGAAAGCCACAATGATAACAATTGCGCCGATCGGCACAAGTCCGTAAAACATAATGCGCCATGTATAATGCTCAATAATCCACCCGGAAAGAGTCGGGCCGACCGCTGGAGCAAACATCATCGCTAGCCCGAAAATCCCCATTCCTTTCCCCCTGCTTTCAGGCGGGAAAATTAACAGAATGGTTGTCATAACGAGCGGCTGCAAGATACCTCCGCCCACGGCCTGAATCAAACGGCCGATCAGCATTGTAGAGAAGTTAGGTGCGATACCGCAGACTAACGTACCGAGCGTAAAACAAAACATCGCGACGAGAAAGAGACTCCGCTGGCCAAATCGTGTAATCAGGAAAGCAGATAACGGAATCAATACACCGTTAACAAGCATGTAACCTGTTGTCAGCCACTGAATCGTCGTTGCACTTACGCCAAATTCAGTCATTAAGTGCGGCATTGCAACATTAAGCAGTGTTTGGTTTAGAATTGCCAAAAATAAACCCGCCATTAGCACAATCAGCAATGACATAGGGTTTTTTGCATTTTTTTCTTTGCCTGTAGCCATCTAAGACAACCTCCTTTCATGGTTTGATGACTGATCTGTTTTACTCAGAAATTTTAACAGATGCATTCATTCCAGGAAGCACCTTATCAGATGGGTTTTTGATTGAAATTTTCACAGGAATTTTTTGTGTTACTTTTGTGTAGTTTCCGCTTGAATTTGTAGAAGGAAGCATATCAAAAGTTGAGTTAGTCGCATAACCAATTTCTTCTACAGTACCGTCAAATGTAGTATCAGGGTCTCCGTCAACTACTACGTCTACACTATTTCCTACTTCAATATCCGCAATATCTGTTTCTTTAATATTTGCTGTGATGTATAGGTTGTCCATGTCAATCGTTTGTGCAATTGTTGTACCAGCTTGTACGGTTTGTCCGTTTTTCACTTCGTTTTTCACAATTGTTCCATCCATAATGGATTTTACGTCAACAGTTTGTTCGCCTTTGATTTTTGCAACTGTGTCGCCTTTTTTCACTGTTTTTCCTTCGTCCAGATCCCAGTCAGATACTTTACCTGCTGCTGGAGCAGTAATAGCAGCCATATCGCCCGCTACTTTTGCTTCATCTGTTTTTACGTAGTTTGTGCTTTGATAATAGTAGTAAGCACCTCCAGCTATAATTGCAAGAACAACAATCAAACCGATAATGTTGGTCAGAATTAAACGTCCTCTGTTCATTTTGTTTTCTCCTTTCGTTTCATCCTCTATCATTTTGCGGAAAGCTGGTGAAAATATGTGAGAAGTTTTTAATTACCGCTTTTTTCTGAACAGCCTTCAGCAAGCTTCGTTAAGCTTCCGGCTAGTTTGCGCAAATACTGCAGCTGGGAGGTATCAAGCTTTTGGTACAAGCCAGCACCCATTTTTGCATATTGCACAGCGGCTTTTTCTATCAGTTCTTCCCCCTCTTCGGTTAACTGAATCATGACGATACGGCGGTCATCCGGACTGTCATATCGATTCATCAATTGGCGCTTATACAGAATATCTGTCATCCGCGTCACAGAAGCAGGCTTAAGATCAAGCGACATTGCCAGCTTGCTTAGCGGGGTGCTTCCGCTTTGATGAATTTTAAACATCAGCAAATATTGAAGGACTGTAATATCAAAAGGCTCAAGCACAATCTCCAATATCTTCTTCTGTTTTTTATATATCGCCCGAGACGTATCGAAGAGCTGTTCAAAAGTGAGCAAAGCACGTTCTGATTCAGTCAACTCCTTTTCACCTCATTCCTCAATAATAGTTCACAAGATAAAATATTAATAAATGAAAGAAGATTTGTCAAAGGAAAAATTTCTTTTTCTCCCGTATTTTTTTCGCAAGCGTTTTCTTGCTTTTATTAAATAAAAAAAAGCCCTGAAATGGGCTTTTCATTACGAAAATTGATGGCTTACACCAGACTCTTCATTTCTGAAAAAGTTCTTTAGAGCCTGAAAAACATCAGATTTCTGTTTTAAAATATAGTACTTAAATTTCTCATCTTTTACATTTTTATATGCAGACATTAACGTTGAATGCCTGTTGTACTGATTGACCTCGCCGTAGCAGAATAGATTGGCCTTCTTCATAATATCATTGACCAGTTTCACACAGCGCGCGTTATCAGATGTCAGGTTGTCACCGTCAGAAAAATGAAACGGGTAAATGTTATAGCGGGCGGGATTGTACTTTTCATCAATAAGCTCAAGCGACTTCCGATATACGGAAGAACAAATGGTTCCGCCGCTTTCTCCCTTTGAGAAAAAATCCTCCTCCGAGACCACTCTTGCTTCTGTATGATGGGCAATAAATTCAATTTCCACAGTCTCGTATTTTGTCCGCAAAAAACGGGTCATCCAGAAAAAGAAGCTTCTGGCCATGTATTTTTCCCAAACCCCCATACTGCCGCTTGTATCCATCATGGCTAAAACGACGGCTTTTGATTCGGGCTTTGTGATGTCATTCCACGTCTTATATTTCAGGTCCTCCGGATAAATTGGGTAGAACGACGGTTTTCCTGACATTGCGTTTCGTTTAAAGGCTGACATCATCGTTCTTTTCTTATCAATATTACCGGTTAACCCTGTTTTACGGATATCATTAAACTCGATATCTGTATGAATGATATTGTCCCGCTCTTTTTGTTGGAGATTCGGAAGCTCTAATTCTTTAAAAAGCGCTTCTTCTAAATCCATTAATGAAACTTCCGCTTCATAATAATCCTCGCCTGCCTGATCACCGGCACCCTGCCCTTTTCCAGGCCCTTGTTTTTTGTCTGATCCATCCCGGGCCACAACATCTCCAACCTGGCTCTCGCCGTCTCCTTGCCCTACATGTTTATTTTTATCATAGTTATAACGGATTTTATACTCATCAAGTGAACGGATTGGGATCTTCACTACATCTTTTCCATTAGACATAATAATGCTTTCCTCAGTTACGAGGTCCGGAAGATTGTTTTTGATCGCTTCCTGCACTTTTTTCTGGTGGCGCTGCTGGTCATCGAAGCCTTTGCGATGGAGGGACCAGTTTTCCTCAGAAATCAAAAAATGGCCGCTGTCATTTTGGGACATGAATTCCCCTCCTTAACCATTTGTGGTCGTGATACATACGTATTCCGGCTTGTGCCAGATTATGAAACAAGTCTTTTGAAAAGATTTATATTCATCATATGCACATATGCACGTTTAATTGACAAACTATTTAGAAAATGGGACAAAATAACCCGCCCTATTCGGACGGGTCACGTTGCTTATCGGTTCAGCAGGCTGCCGACATATTTCAGCAGCTCATTGGCGCTCGTCGAGTTGTAGCCGTGCTCATCAATTAAACGGGCCACGACTTCATTTACCTTTTTCAGCTGCTGCTCATCCGGCGTTTTTGTTGAGGTCGTAATTTTAACGACATCCTTCAGATCAGCAAACAGCTTTTTCTGAATAGCTTCACGCAGTCTTTCATGGGAATTGTAATCAAACCGCTTGCCTTTTCTCGCATAGGCCGAGATGCGGATTAAAATTTCTTCGCGGAACGCTTTTTTGGCGTTTTCCGAAATGCCGATCTGCTCTTCGATGGATCTCATCAGCTTTTCGTCAGGGTTCATTTCCTCTCCTGTCAAAGGATCACGAAGCTTATTTTTATTGCAATAAGCCTCTACGTTATCGAGGTAATTGTCCATAAGTGTTTTTGCTGATTCTTCATACGAATACACAAACGCTTTTTGAACTTCCTTTTTCGCAATGTCGTCATATTCCTTGCGGGCGGCAGAAATAAAATTCAAATACCGCTCTCTGTCCTCGCTTGAAATTGATGGGTGCTGATCAAGACCTTCTTTTAAGGAACGAAGGACATCGAGAGAATTAATCGATTCCATATTTTTTCTGATAATCGTTGAAGAAATCCGGTTGATCACGTACCTCGGATCAATGCCGCTCATACCTTCATCATTATATTCTTTTTTCATATCCTCAACGTCGACAGAATTATATCCTTCCACACTTTCTCCATCATACAGTCTCATTTTCTTGACCAGATCAATATCCGACCGTTTCGGCTCTTTTAACCGGGTAAGGATTGAGAACATCGCGGCGACCTTCAACGTATGCGGGGCAATATGAACATCCGCCACATCGCTTTCTGCGATCATTTTTTCATAAATTCTCTCTTCCTCAGACACTTTTAAATTATAAGGAACTGGCATCACGATGATTCTTGAGTGCAGGGCTTCATTCTTTTTATTAGAAATAAATGAGCGATACTCCGTTTCATTCGTGTGAGCCACGATCAGCTCATCAGCAGAAATTAACGCAAACCGCCCAGCTTTAAAATTCCCTTCCTGTGTCAAGGAAAGCAAATGCCAGAGAAATTTCTCATCACATTTCAGCATCTCCTGAAACTCCATCATCCCGCGGTTCGCTTTATTCAGCTCTCCGTCAAACCGGTAAGCACGCGGATCTGATTCTGAACCGTACTCGGCGATTGTTGAGAAATCAATACTCCCCGTCAAATCGGCAATATCCTGAGATTTCGGATCAGAGGGACTGAATGTTCCAATTCCCGTACGCTTATCTTCTGAAAAGAAGATGCGCTCCACCTTCACATCCTCAATTCTTCCTCCGTACTCTTCCTCCAGCCTCATGACATTTAAAGGAGAAAGACTTCCTTCTATTCTAATGCCGTATTCCCTGTAAAAGTCATCGCGTAAATGATGGGGGATTAAATGTAGAGGGTCCTCGTGCATCGGGCAGCCTTTAATCGCATATACAGCGCCATTATCTGTCAGCGTGTACGCTTCGAGACCTTTTTTAAGCATTGTGACCAGCGTGGATTTACCGCCGCTCACAGGCCCCATCAGCAATAGAATCCGCTTTCTGACATCTAGACGTTTGGCAGCCGGATGAAAATACTCTTCCACAAGACGCTCCAGAGATTCTTCAAGCCCGAACAGCTCGCGGTCAAAAAAACTGTACTTCTTGCGCCCGTCAATCTCCTCTATCCCGCTGTCTTTTATCATATTAAAAACTCGAGAATGAGCAGATTGCGCGACCATCGGATTTTCTTTAATAATCTCCAAATAATCGGCAAAAGTTCCTTCCCATTTCAGCCGCTGCTCTTCCTCTCTGTACTGTTCAATTTTCTTTAATATATCCATAAGGACCTCCTCTATCATGTTTGATACACTATGCAAATAAGGTACTTTGATACAATCTATGCCGCCATCCCGTGATACATGCTTTGGTTTCTTAAAAATAAAGATACTTATACATCGTTGACAAGGCAGACCGCGACCGTTCATAATAAAGAAAAATACAGAATCATCCAGACTCGGACAGCACGGAAAAATTGAAGAGGGGGAGAGACGGTGAAAACAATCATCATGATGGGTGTCATTGTCACTTTTTTAGTATCAATTTTTACCGCAGGATACGATAGCAAGCCTGGAAAAGAATAAAAAAGGGTGCTCCTGAAAGAGCACCTTTTTGTATAACAGAACAATGTTTTACAGTTTTGTTTTTTCTTTAATCTGTGAATGCGGATCGCATTCACATTTGTTTTCGTACTCAATCGTTCCGATGCTGCATCCCGGCCCGATGATCACTTCTTTTCCCCTGACAACTGCCGCTTCGGTATTCTCCAAATAAACCCGATCTCCTTCTATGACATCGGCGATCAGCTTCCCTTTCTTCCGGCTAAAAAAACTCGCGCGTCTTTTCACTGTAATTGTTGTTCCGCCGATTTCCTGCACATGGCTTATATCATGGCTCAATCCCAGCTTGATCTCACCCGAATTTAATAACCCCGATACATCAACACAGCCTGTGACATGGAACATTTCTGTTTCACAATCACCTATTACGCTAAGCTTCCCTTTCACATCGCAGGATTCTCCAGTCATATTCCCGCCAATTTCAGTCTGGCCTTTCAGATTGAATCGATCAAATTGAAGTGAGCCGCTGACTTTCATTGTCCCATATATATTGATTTTGCCGGCTGTCAGATCGCCTTTACATTCACTTTCTCCGAGCACACGCAGCCGCTCAGTCTCTGCTTTTCCGAGAAAAAGGCCCGTTCCGTATATGCGGCAGCCTACAGCAGACAGCCCTTCTCCAACTACACCTTCTCCTTTGATGCTGACATTGTGATACGCGCCTCCTGCGGCATGCCCAGCGCCATATAATTTTAAATTTCCCAGTTTTGTTGTCTCCATTACGATCCTCCTTACAACTTTGTGGATGTTTCAACCGACGCGCTTGGATCACAGGTATAGTCCCCGCTGTATTCGACGGTTTCAATCTGGCAATCCGGGCCGATGACCACTTTATTTCCGCGCACGGTTTTCGCCTTTGTATTTGTCAATTCAATCACGTCACCTTCGATCAGCTCTGCTGTTAGAACAGGCTGCGGCATTAATCTGAGCAATGTCAGCATTCCTTTTCTGCAGGTCACTTGAAGATGGCGGCAGCCGATCTCCCGCACATAGCTTTCCCCTGCAGAAAGCTTAATGATCACCTGGTCTGCATTTAAAAGCCCGCTGATTTTGCATTTCCCTTCTGATTGAAAGGTTTCTGTTTCACAATCTGCTTCCATGACAGCTTTTCCGCTAATGTCAATGCCATCAGCCTTGACAGTGCCGCCAAATGTTGATGATCCAGCGATTTTCAATTGTTTTGCAGATACCTCTCCTTGAATAAAACCAGTGCCATTCATCCGGATAGATTCTGCTTCAACGTCTCCATGTATCTTTCCTGAACCGCTGATGGTTACCGCTTTCGCTTTGACGCTGCCGTCGGCTTTTCCGTTTCCATTAAAAGAAAAAGTGTCACACTCCACGTCCCCGGCCACTGTCCCGCTGCCATTAATCTCAACAGATTGAAATGTTCCTCCCTTTGAACTTCCTGATCCGTTTATCACCAGCTTTTCCACTACATCCATTGATGGCCCTCCTGCATAAATGTTGTTTTTAATTCCTCTGAAGCTTTTAATAAATCTACCCGTTCCACAACCTTTACGGATGATTCAAACAAAATGCTGTCCGCCGCAGCCGCTATAAAACAAGTTGTGACACCGAGCTTGCGGAGCACAATCAGCTCCGTCTGTTTTTCAATCTCTTCAGTATCATGCTTCTTTAATACCTCTGCAGCCATTTTTGCTTCTGCAAGGCTGACATTTCCAGACTGCAGCAGGCCCTCAAGCACAAACAGCGAAAGCAAATCGCTGGATGAAAAAACCGGACTTCCTCCGTCTTCTGAATAGGCTTCAAGAGCAGGCCTTGAAACCAAACCTTTATGAAGCAATTCATCAGCGGTCATGCTGACATCCTTCATTTTCGGCGACAGCATTTCCCTCATTTCATCCAAAGACAAATTTTCTTTCATCTTTTGAATCATTGATATACGTTTTAAAATCTCCTCTCTCGGAAAAAACGTCTCTTGCCCTGTAAATGTGGATTTACGAATAAACCATTCCTCAGGTATTAAGTTTTTCCGCTTCCATCGATACAGCTGACCGTATGAAATCGATGTTCTTTCAAGTAATTCTTTTTTAGAGATTAATTGTTCTTCCATAAGTCCAGCTCCTTTGATGGGTACATTGTAACATAACACTGTTACGTTGTTAAGCCCAAAAACGAAACAAAGCATTTCAACATCCGCAAAAAAACCCGCCCATCATCGATGAGCGGGTTTTTTCACTATTTTAAATCACGGTAATTTTGCTGGCGCAGCGCTTCATAAACAAGAATCGCGGCAGTATTGGACAGATTTAACGATCTGACGTGCTCTGTCATCGGAAGACGCAGGCAGCGGTCCATATTATTTTGAATTAAATCCTTTGGCAAACCGCTTGTTTCTCTTCCGAACACGAAGAAATAATCCTCGTCAAGATCAGTGTAATCAAATGATGTATGAGGCTGCTGGCCAAATTTTGTAATAAAGAAAAACTTGCCTTTTTTATATGCCTCAAACAATTCTTCTAACGAATCATGATACACAACGTTAACAAACTCCCAATAATCGAGTCCCGCACGCTTCAGCATTTTATCATCCGTTGAAAAGCCGAGCGGACGAATCAGGTGTAGCGTTGTATTGGTTGCTGCACAAGTACGTGCAATATTCCCTGTGTTAGCGGGAATTTCTGGTTGATATAAAACGACATGTAATGCCACAATGTTCACCTCTGTTTTTCTTATCCGCCCATCATTATAACATTAATTACTCTTTTGTCGTATCATCAACGATATGAAAAAAGGCATATCGTATTGACGGCGTGTATGCCGTAGAATCCTCATATGACCAATACCTCATCCGGCTGTCATAGGTCTGGGCGTTGACAAGCGGCATATTGCCTTTGTCCTTTGCCACGACAATCGTTGTATGATTAAACCGGCCGTCTCCTTCGAAGTCATAGCAAATCACATCGCCCGGCATCAGTTCTTCCGCTGATTTCACCCGCACCGCACGCAGTCCGGCCTTTGAATTCGACAAATACATTTTCATAGAGTGAGCCACCGTCCAGCTGTAGCTCCATGAGCTTTGTTTCATCCACCAGCCTGATCCCCTGTTCGGATGACCGCGCATCGGCGCGCCTCCTGCATGAAGACACTGAGAAATAAAATTTGTACAGTTATCGCTGAAATTTTTATAAGCAGGATTGCGCTTGTTCCAAAATTTCTCGGCATATTGGACAGCGCCGAGACGATCGTATTGAAAAGCCCTGCCAAACGCTTCTCTTTCCTCTTCAGCTTCAGAATAGTCAATAATACTGGTCCCTTCATGAAATCCAGCCGGCTTTTTCGCAATTTCCTGATCACTAATCAAAATGTGATCATACAGGAAAGCCATTCGCTCCTCTATGTGCTCTTCTATATACAAGCTGTCATCTTGTTCCTTACACACGTATTCGTAATGGATGGTATACGAAAGGCAGGTCGTTCCGTCATCCTCAACCCGCACATGATTAATCACGGCCTTTGCTTTCGCTTTTATGATGTCAACTTTACGTTTTTCCAGAAGCTTTTTCTTACGCTCCATGACTTTAAGGTCTCCGACTTGAGACTCCTGTCTCATAGCATGCCCGTTAACCAGAAAGCCCAGCCGCTCCTCCGCTAATTGTTCTAAAATGTACTTCAAGCTCACCCCACCCGCCATACTTTTTTATAGAGAAAAAACACTTGGATGATCTCAAGTGTTTTTTCCTTCTGCTCTATACGTATGTCAGGACAGGCCTTGTTTAGTCATGCCTGAAGCTTTTAGCAACTCAATTCCTTTTTCAATTTCCAGCTTTGCCTCTTCATCCTTCTCTTTTTCCAGCGCTTTTTCAAGCTCTTCCGCGTAGGCGGGGTCTCCGATTTTTCCGATTGCCCATGCGGCTGTCCCCCTGATGACAGGACGCGGATCCTTGTGCATCAGTTCCGTCAATTCAGGCAGTGCGGAAGCATCCTTAAAATGCGCAAGCGCGAGAATGGCGTTTCGCTGAATCGGTTTTTTCCCGCGCCAAGAACCTGAGACATGCCCGAATTTCTCCTTAAATTCCCCATTACTGATGGTCAAAAGCGGCTTCAATAACGGTTTGGCAATCTCAGGATCAGGCTCCATTTCCGGATGAAGATGAAAATCCTTCCCTTTATTGAGAGGGCATACCGTTTGGCACGTATCGCACCCGTACAGGCGGTTTCCGATTTTTGTCCGGAATTCATCAGGTAAAAATCCTTTTGTCTGGGTCAGAAAAGAGATGCAGCGCTGCGCATTAAGCTGCCCGGGATTAACCAGTGCTCCCGTCGGACAGGCGTCCAAGCATTTCGTGCAGGACCCGCACATATCTTCAATCGGCACATCAGGCTCAAAAGGGATATTTGTGATCATTTCCGCCAAATACACATAAGAGCCATACTCGGGTGTTGTGATCATACAGTTTTTCGCACTGAATCCAATTCCGGCACGTTCCGCAACGGCGCGATCAGACAATTCACCTGTATCAACCATTGACTTCGTTCTGATATCCTCATGCTTGCTTTTTAGAAAATCCTCCAGCAGATCAAGCTTTTCCCTCAACACATCATGATAGTCTTTTCCCCAGGAAGCTCTGCAAAAAATGCCCCTGCGCTCAGTTCTCGTGCTTCTCGGCGCATCCTTCATTCTGGAAGGATATGCGAGAGCAATTGCCACTATTGATTTCGCTTTCGGCAAAAGAAGCTTCGGCGTCACCCTTTTTTCGATATCTGGCTCTTCAAAGCCGGAGAGATAGCCGAGTGATTCTTGAAGAATCAAACGGTCTTTTAAACTGTCAAAAGTATCAGCGGTCGTAAAACCAATCTTGTCCACGCCAATGCTTTTCGCGTATTCAATTAATTCTTCTTTGAGCTGATAAACGTTCATGTTTTGCACAGCCTCCTTTCTTTGTGATAAAACGATACAGCGTTTATAATAGGTTGATATCACGTAACTGGAGTGAATGCTAGTGAATATCAAACTTGATTCTGTTATTACTGAACGTGCGGCCGGCTTACATGCAGCTGCTGTCATTTATGAGAATATCGAAGTCGGCTCCTCACCGCAAATGCTGAAAGGCAGACTCCGCCTGTTTCAAGAATCCTTGTTTTTCGACTATGCGGACGGCGGTATATCCGATGAATCCTTCGTCAAGGAATGGCAGGAACTCTTTAAACAGCTTAACCCTTCATTTGAGGGAGAAACAACCCCAATGGAGGACATGCTGGTCCCGATATCCAAGGAACAATTCATGGAAAGTAAAGACTCGGCCCATGACACAATCGATTTTTTCGCATTAAAATATTCTCTGCCTATTATGATTTATGATGCCGGAAAGCTTCATGAGCCGGTCCGGATCTCATTGGGAGAAAAAGAAAACATACTGCTTTTCTCTGATGAAAACGGCATTTTTGGCGATTTCAAAAACAACGTCAACCACTATCCCGTTTCAAACGAGACTAAGAATATGCTGCAAATCATTTTTTTCCCGCCATCGATTGAGAAAAGCAGCGCTGTTAACCTCTTATCATCATTAACGAAAATGTTTGAACAAATTCACGGCGGCACCCATACAGTACATTGGCTTACGTAAAAGAACACGAATACCGTGTTCTTTTTTACATAAAAAAACGCAATACTTCGTTTATCTGAGAAACGAAACACTGCGTTAATAACGTATGTATGGAGCGGGTGATGAGAATCGAACTCACGACATCAGCTTGGAAGGCTGAGGTTTTACCACTAAACTACACCCGCATTTGTGATTGTCAGCAACAGTACCGCTCTGACTTTTTTTATATTACATGTTTATTTATTTTTCGTCAAGGGAATATAAAAATTTTGTCGAAAAAAAGTTATCTTTTTGTAAAGTTGTTAAGTTCCATTTACATAATGTTAAGTATACTATACAATATAATCAATCGAGATTGTGAAGGGGACAGACGTCATGATGAAAAATAAAGTAAAAGAGCTGAGGGCACGCTTCGGCTATTCTCAGGAAAAACTAGGAGAAACAGTCGGCGTCACAAGACAGACTGTGGCTGCTATCGAAAAAGGCGATTATGTTCCCTCACTGCTGTTAGCACTGAAAATCTGCAAAGCCTTCTCCATGAAAATGGAGGATGTCTTTTGGTTAGAGGAGGAAAACTAAGATGAGCATGAAAACAAAAGCAGCTTTTCACCTTGTGTTATTTGGCCTTGCATGCTGGACGCTGATTGCATACTTTGAAGCCTCAGAAGGAATTGCATCTTTTTTCGACACAAAGAGCGGCGGGATGGTGTTTGAATTAAACCTCACCCCCTTTATTCTGTTTGTTGCGGCGTCTGCGGTTTATTTGTACTTACAGAAAAAAAGCCGCCCTGCCAGAAAACAGCTTCTTCTGCCTGATGAGTTTGAAGAGCAGGATGAAAGAGAGCAGATGATGACGGCAAAAGCATGTCGCGCGTCATATATCGCTGTCTACTTCTCGCTGCCTGCCGCAGCGGTTCTTCTCATTTTTTATCCGCTATTTCAATCGCGCATTCCGTTTTTCCCTATTATTATTGTGTTTATCATCATGATCATCCAGCACCTTTCCTACGTCATCTCTTTCAAGAAAAACGAAAAAAACTCCGGCGCGCTGTAATCGGCCGGAGTTTTTTCTTACCAGCTTGCTTTTTTCACACCGGGAATCTGGCCTTTATGGGCCAGCTCCCTGAAAGCGATTCTGGACATTTTAAACTTCCTCATATATGCTCTCGGGCGCCCCGTTACCATGCAGCGGTTGTGAAGCCTTCCCGGTGCTGAATCTCTTGGCAGCTTGCTGAGTGCCTCGTAATCTCCTTTTTCCTTCAACTCGCGTCTAATACCAGCGTATTGCTCAACAAGCTGTTGGCGTTTTAACTCTTTTGCCACTTTTGATTTTTTAGCCAAGTCACATAGCCTCCCTTTAAATCGAAATTGTTACGATTTAAAATGTATCATGCACCATTCAAAAAAGCAAGCATACCGCTTTGTAAAACAGACGGCTTGAAGCCGCCCACTCTAATGATGCAATTCCACATAATACAGTAACGCATCTTGATGCTTAATGAGCTCTTTTTTATGTTCAGAGGTGTGATTGTCTCGTCAGTCCCTCTAATACTGCTGCCGATCAAAGCAGGCTTCTCGAAAGTAATCGGTTCCGGCGATGAAATATTCTGAGTCATTTCCTGTGTTGTGCTATCGTCGCGTTTCACCGATGAATCAGCCGCTATATTTCCCTGTTTATCCACAATGCCAAAATGAATGGTGGTATGTTTATTCTTTCCTTCCCCCTCTTCATTCTCAAAATAAACAAATTGTATGGTATCGGGTTTTTCCTCTGAATAATCTGCACGAACCGGTCCAAACCTCTCAACAAGCTTTCCCTTTTGATAATGTTCGATGTACATGTCAGCTGAAGAAATACCTTCACCGATATTGACGGCTTCGGCAGTGAATGCCTGTGAAGCTGCGACATCCATTCTGTTTTTTTCAAGATCTGATATGTCCGCCGCTTTGATTTCCATCTGTTTTGAATGTCCGCATGCTGACAGCATAGCTATGAGGCAAATGACTGCCGCGCTTCTCAATGTTTTCAGAAAAAAAGCCCCCTTTTTTTGAATATCATACCATGTTCGGGGGGCTGTATTTTAGTTAAAC
Organism: Bacillus sp. LJBS17; assembly: GCF_019334685.1. Taxonomy (NCBI): domain Bacteria; kingdom Bacillati; phylum Bacillota; class Bacilli; order Caryophanales; family Bacillaceae; genus Bacillus; species Bacillus sp. LJBS17. The sequence continues at coordinate 944,130 of NZ_CP079759.1, read as the reverse complement.
TCATGCATTTTTCTCTTTGACAAAATAAGTGTTTCCTACCGCTTCTCCCCTTTTGTTCTGAAGCTTTCTCGTCCGATCATTTTCAAACGGCAAAAGCGGAAATACAAGCTCTGCAAAATAATACGCTTCTTCTAAATGCGGATAGCCGGAGAATATAAACGATTCTATGCCGAGTGCCTGGTACTCCGCTATCCGGTCGGCAATCGTCTGCGGATCACCGACAAGAGCTGTTCCTGCCCCTCCTCTGACCAGGCCGATCCCCGCCCACAGATTCGGGCTGATTTCAAGCTTCGTCCGATCGCCTTGATGAAGGACGGCCATCCGCTGCTGGCCTGAAGAGTCGTAACGGCTCAAAGCTGCCTGCGCTTTGGCAATGGTGTCATCATCCAAGTGGCTGATCAAGCGCTCTGCCGCTTCCCACGCCTCTCGTTCAGTTTCACGGGCAATGACATGCAACCTAATGCCAAATCGAACGGATCTCCCTTCTTTTGCCGCTTGCTTTTTGACTCTCTCTATCTTTTCTTTTACTTGTTCAGGCGGCTCACCCCATGTCAAGTATACGTCTGTATGCTTTGCGGCAGCTTCAATCCCAGCCTGTGACGAACCACCGAAATAGATGGGCGGATGCGGCTCTTGCTGCGGCGGGAAAAGCAGATTGCTGTTTTCCACTTTTATATGCTTTCCTTCATAGGAAACCGTTTCTCCCTGCAAAAGTCTCCGCCAAACGGTTAAAAATTCGTCTGTTGCTTCATAGCGCTCATCATGGCTGATAAACAGGCCATCGCCTGCCAGCTCATACGGATCGCCCCCTGCCACAACGTTGATCAGCAGCCGGCCGTCTGAAATGCGGTCTAGGGTGGATGTCATTCTGGCTGCCAGAGAAGGCTGCATTAAACCAGGTCTTACCGCAACTAAAAACTTTAAGTCCTTTGTTTCTCCTGCCAGCGCCGACGCTGTAAGCCACGGGTCCTCGCACGATCTTCCCGTCGGCAGAAGAACTCCTGTATATCCCAGCCTGTCTGCCGCCTGCGCGACTTGTTTAAAGTAAAGATGATCCGCAGTCCGTCCATCACTTTCAGATCCTAAATATCTCGCGTCTCCATGAGTCGGTATAAACCAAAGAATTTCCATATTCATCTCCCCTTTATATCTTTTATCCTTCGTAGCTGTTTCTCCACTTTAACAGCTTTCGTTCCAGCAGCCTGACGAAGGAATCCGTCAGCTTTCCAACCACTGCAAAAATGATAATCCCTGCAAAGACTTTATTCGTTTGTGAAAACTGTCTCGCATCCATGATCATATAGCCGACTCCCGAGCTTGAGCCCATCAGCTCTGCCACAACGAGCCCGAGCCATGCAATGCCGAGCGATAAGCGAATGCCTAGCAATATATTGGGCAGGGCTGCCGGCAATATCACTTTGGATATCTGCTGATGCCATTTAAATTCAAGCACCCGGGCGACTTCAAACAGCTTCGCGTCAACCCCGCGGATGCCGTTAAACGTATTGATATAGACAGGAAAGAAGGCACCGAGCGCAATCAGCAAAATTTTAGATACTTCGTCAAATCCGAACCATAAAATAAACAGCGGCGTGACGGCCAGATGAGGTACGGTTCTAAGCATTTGCAACGACGGATCAAGATACAGCTCCGTCCGTTTGGAGAATCCGGCCAAAATCCCGATCATCAATCCAAGCCCCGCGCCAAGCAAAAAACCAAGCGCCGCCCGATAAATGCTGATTTGCAGATGGCCGAACAGTTCGCCGGACAAAATAAGCTCCTTAAAGGTCAGAACAATCGTAACAGGTGTAGGCAGCACTGTAGCGGACACAACCCCCAGCCCGCCGATGACCTGCCAGATGGCAATGATGACAGCGGGCAGTAAAAGCCCCTTCATCCAGCCGTATCTCTTCCTTCCGGGCTTTTTTCGCACCGCTTCCGCATTCGTTTTGGGCAGCGAGCCCGCAGCCTCTGCTTTCATCATTGATCACCTCCTGAGGAATGTTCCTTTAATGCTTTTTTGATAAAAGTGTTATCGACAACATCCTTCACATCAATCTTCTTATCTATCGCCTTTGTTCGAAATTGAAAATCTGCTGTTTCCTGCTGCGCTTTCACAATGTCGTCACTGATGACCTCATTCAGAGGTTCAGTATTTTTCAGCACATTTTCGACGACCTTTTTATCGAGATCTTTAATGTCAGAATACAAGTCCGCTGCTTCATCCAGATGTTCCTTTTGCCATACAACGGCTTTATTAAACACCTTCAGAAAACGGACCACTTCGTCTGGATGCTCTTCTGAAAACTTTGTTCTTACTAAAGTAAAACCCGGTGAATATAAATCTGTGCTTTCTCCGTTCACAAGGATTTTTGCTCCGTGTTTCATTGTTTCTAAGGACAAGTACGGCTCCCAAATGGACCAGGCATCAACAGATCCATTTTCAAATGCGGAAGCTGCTTCATCAGGCTGAAGCTGAATAATTGTCACATCGTTAGCTAACAACCCCACTTGATCAAGCGCTTTATACAAAAAATCAAACCCGCTGCTGCCTTTGGCGACTGCAATTTTCTTTCCCTTTAAGTCCTTAACGTCTTGAATGCCGCTGTTTTGATTGACAAGGATGCCGTTTGCTTTCAAACCGTCCTGAGACAAACCGATTTCTTTAAAGTCAATGCCTGCCGCCTGTCCAGCAATCACAGGCGAATTACCGACTTGAGAAAAATCAAGTTTGTCTGCCGCAAGGCCTTCAAATTGGGGCGGACCGCTTTGAAACTCCACCCATTTCACTTTGATGCCTTCTTTTTCAAATGCATCTTCGAACCAGCCTTTTTCTTTTGCGATCAAAAGCGGGCTTAAGCTTTGCTGAATACCAATACGAATTTCCTTCAATTGTTTGTGGTCACCGCTGGCTCCATTTGCTCCACAGCCTGCGAGCAGAAAAATAACGGCAACCAATACAATGAGTCCTTTTTTCATTTCCGCTTCCGCCCTTTCTATATCCCTGATCCTTCTGCGTACTCCAAATCTTCTGTTTTCTCGAATTCCGACAGCACTCTCTGTCTGATCGCTTGGAAATCCGGAGTCGTCCGGTTCCGCGGATACGCCAGGTGAATGGGCATCAGCTTATGGATTTTCCCCGGTTTGGCCTTAAGGATCGCAAGCTCATTTCCTAAATAAACAGATTCATCTATATCATGAGTCACGAGAATCATCGTTGTTTTTTTCCTCCTCCATATATCCAGCAGCACGTCCTGCAGGTGTTTTCTTGTAAAAGCGTCGAGTGCACCAAACGGTTCATCTAAAAGCAGCACCTCAGGCTCCCGCAGAAGGGCCCGGGCGATGGCTACTCTTTGTGACATGCCGCCTGACAGCTCGCGCGGATATGCTTTTTCCGATCCTTTCAATCTGACAATCTCGATCAGTTCATCCACCTTTTGTTTGACTTTTGGGTCCTTCAAATTCAAGTCGGCTGCAATATTCTGCTCAACAGTCAGCCAAGGAAAGAGGCGGTGTTCCTGAAAAATAAATCCTTGCTGAATACCCGGAGCTGTTACGCTGCGGCCGTTAATTTCCACACTCCCGTCATATTCAGAATCAAGCCCTGCAATAATCTTTAACAGGGTGCTTTTTCCACACCCGCTCGGTCCGATAAGCGTTAGAAATTCGCCTGGTGCGATTGATAATTCTATGTTCTCTAAGACCGTGTTTTTGCGGCCCTCTTGAACAAATGCCTTTTCTTTGATGCTGATGGTCACAGCCACTTTTATCCCTCTCTTTCTGCCAACCCCGCCTTCAAAAAAACAAAAAGGCCCCCATCTCTGTTCTTGTAGAGATGAGAGCCTTCGGCGGTCCGATCAGCTGCCCAATTGTTTTTTTTGTTTGAATAACATGTTAATTCAAATTATTCCGATATGTCAACTCTTTTTTAAATACGATTTTTGATATCCTTGTTTATCACTTACTCTGCTTGTTTCGCAAATAGAGAAGGAAAAATTATTTCTCCAAAAATTATTAAGTGTCATAAAAAGCTGTTACAACAAGGTTTTTCAACACTTTCGATACTAGATATCGATTAATAGAGATAACTATTTTATAATAATTATAAAATAATATTGACTTTTTACTTAGAGATGATATTATGTTCTTATAAATTCCAAGAGGTGATAACATGAGTTCAAATAAACTGACAACTAGCTGGGGCGCTCCGGTTGGAGATAATCAAAACTCAATGACTGCCGGTTCTCGCGGACCAACTTTAATTCAAGATGTACATTTACTCGAAAAATTGGCCCATTTCAACCGAGAACGTGTTCCTGAACGTGTTGTTCACGCCAAAGGAGCAGGCGCACACGGATATTTTGAAGTGACAAACGACGTAACAAAATACACGAAAGCCGCTTTCCTTTCTGAAGTCGGCAAACGCACACCGTTGTTCATCCGTTTCTCAACAGTTGCCGGTGAACTTGGCTCTGCTGACACAGTTCGCGATCCGCGCGGATTTGCTGTTAAATTTTATACTGAAGAAGGAAACTACGACATCGTCGGCAACAATACGCCTGTATTCTTTATCCGCGATGCGATTAAGTTCCCTGATTTCATCCATACACAAAAAAGAGATCCAAAAACACACCTGAAAAACCCTACGGCTGTATGGGATTTCTGGTCACTTTCACCAGAGTCACTGCACCAAGTGACAATCCTGATGTCTGACCGCGGAATTCCTGCAACACTTCGCCACATGCACGGCTTCGGAAGCCATACATTCAAATGGACAAATGCCGAAGGCGAAGGCGTATGGATTAAATATCACTTTAAAACAGAACAAGGCGTGAAAAACCTTGATGTCAATACGGCAGCAAAAATTGCCGGTGAAAACCCTGATTACCATACAGAAGACCTTTTCAACGCAATCGAAAACGGTGATTATCCTGCATGGAAACTATATGTGCAAATCATGCCTTTAGAAGATGCAAATACGTACCGTTTCGATCCGTTTGATGTCACAAAAGTTTGGTCTCAAAAAGACTACCCGTTAATCGAGGTCGGACGCATGGTTCTAGACAGAAATCCGGAAAACTACTTTGCAGAGGTAGAACAAGCGACATTTTCACCTGGAACCCTCGTGCCTGGTATTGATGTTTCACCGGATAAAATGCTTCAAGGCCGACTTTTTGCTTATCATGATGCACACCGCTACCGTGTCGGTGCAAACCATCAAGCGCTGCCAATCAACCGCGCACGCAACAAAGTAAACAATTATCAGCGTGATGGGCAAATGCGTTTTGATGATAACGGCGGCGGATCTGTGTATTACGAGCCTAACAGCTTCGGCGGTCCAAAAGAGTCACCTGAGGATAAGCAAGCAGCATATCCGGTACAAGGTATCGCTGACAGCGTAAGCTACGATCACAACGATCACTACACTCAAGCTGGTGATCTGTATCGTTTAATGAGTGAAGATGAACGTACCCGCCTTGTTGAAAATATCGTTAATGCTATGAAGCCGGTAGAAAAAGAAGAAATCAAGCTGCGCCAAATCGAGCACTTCTACAAAGCGGATCCTGAATACGGAAAACGCGTGGCAGAAGGCCTTGGATTGCCGATTAAAAAAGATGCTTAATGGAGAAATGCAAAAACCCGCTGTAGTCAGCGGGTTTTTTTATATTTAGTTACACATTGCGTATGCTTCTCATCAATCTTCATATAAATTTCTTCCATGAGTTCCGCGCTGTTTATAATCTCTCGTTTGTTTTTTTCAATCAGCAGCTCAAGCGGCAAAATCTGATTCCCGTAGGTTTTTCGCTTCCTGAATCGTTTTCTCCCCTTTTCTTTTTTGACTCCCATCAATAATCCCTCCTTTTTCATACAAAAAAGGCCCTTATCTAAAAGATAAGAGCCTTCGGTGTCCCGATCAGCGCGATAAATTTGAAAAATTTGTACTGACCATGTTAATTCATACAATACCGACCTGTCAACTATTTTTTGAGGGTATTGATACTATATCAGATTGCATCCCCGCTTTTTCCTTATACACTCTTATCCCCTGACGCATAAGCTAGAGAAACTAGAATACGAGAGAAAGAGATGTGGGTGTGTGGAAAAGACAAAATTGACCGGACGTATCGTGACACGGGATGATCCGGACTTTCGAGTTAAACGATGGGAGACTACGTAAATTGGCCAGATATCAAAATCAGAAACTGGCCAAGAACATATTACGGCGAAAACGTTGAACGACTCCGCCGTGTCAAAACGAAATATGATCCAGAAAATGTTTTCCGCTTTGAACAGAGTATTCCTCCGCTTCGACGCTCTCTGTTTTTCTAAAAAAATGAAGATGGAGCATTCTCCATCTTCATCTTATTTATTGATATAAATTGCTTCCCGTATCGACAAACTCTTTTGCTTTTTCTTTTAATCCTTTATTTATGGCTTCTGCTTCACTGAGATCGTTTTTCTTTGCATAATCCCGAATATCCTGTGAAATTCTCATGCTGCAAAATTTCGGGCCGCACATGGAACAAAAGTGAGCGGTTTTTGCTCCTTCAGCAGGCAGGGTTTCATCATGGTATTCAAGGGCTCTCTCCGGATCAAGAGATAAATTAAACTGATCCCGCCAGCGGAATTCAAAACGGGCTTTCGATAACGCATCATCCCGGATTTGCGCTCCGGGATGCCCTTTTGCAAGGTCTGCCGCATGCGCAGCGATCTTATATGTAATGACTCCTTCACGAACATCATCACGGTTTGGCAGCCCCAAATGCTCCTTCGGCGTTACATAACAAAGCATTGCTGTCCCATACCAGCCGATCATCGCCGCTCCGATCGCTGAAGTAATATGGTCATATCCCGGAGCAATATCCGTTGTCAACGGCCCCAATGTGTAAAAAGGCGCTTCTTTACAAATGTCCATTTGTTTATCGACGTTCTCTTTGATTTTATGCATCGGAACATGTCCAGGACCCTCAATCATCACCTGAACATCATGCTTCCAGGCAATTTGCGTCAGCTCTCCAAGCGTCTCTAATTCAGCAAACTGCGCTTCGTCATTGGCATCAGCAATTGATCCGGGACGCAAACCATCCCCAAGTGAGAAAGCAATATCATACATTTTCATAATCTCACATATTTCTTCAAAATGTGTGTATAAAAAGCTTTCTTGATGATGAGCCAGACACCACTGCGCCATAATCGCTCCCCCGCGTGACACAATACCAGTTGTCCGTTTGGCAGTCAGCGGTACATACCTAAGCAAAACACCCGCGTGAATCGTAAAATAATCCACTCCCTGCTCTGCCTGCTCGATTAGCGTATCACGATAAATCTCCCACGTTAAATCCTCCGCTACGCCGTTTACTTTTTCAAGCGCCTGATAAATCGGAACAGTTCCCACAGGCACGGGGCAATTGCGGATAATCCATTCACGCGTCGTATGAATATCTTTTCCGGTAGAGAGATCCATCATCGTATCCGCTCCCCAGCGGATGGCCCACGTCATTTTTTCCACTTCTTCTTCAATGGATGACGTAACCGCTGAATTCCCGATATTCGCATTAATCTTCACATGAAAATTCCGGCCGATAATCATTGGCTCACTTTCAGGGTGATTAATGTTTGAAGGAATAATCGCCCGGCCGCTGGCTACCTCGTCTCTGACGAATTCAGGAGACACATGCTCACGAATGGCGATAAATTCCATCTCAGGTGTAATGATCCCCTTTTTTGCATAGTGCATTTGTGTGACATTTTGACCTGCCTTCGCCCTCAGCGGTTTCCGCTTTAATCCTGGGTAGCTTACGTTTGGATTTGCTTTTTTATAACCGTTATCTTCTGGTTTTATAGCCCGACCTTCATACTCTTCCACGTCACCGCGCTCTGTGATCCATTTTTGGCGGAGCGGCTTTAATCCTTCTTGAATATTAATGGTTACTTCAGGGTCCGTATACGGTCCGCTTGTATCATAGACACGCACAGGCGCGTTTTCCTCTTCGCCGAACGATCCCGTCGTCGGACTCAATAGGATCTCCCTCATCGGCACTTGGATGTCCGAAGAAGAACCCTCCACGTATACCTTCTTGCTGCCTGAAAAACTTGACATAATGGAAATGTTGGCTTGCTGCACTGAATTGTTTTGCATTACTTTTCCTTCCCCTCTCTACGTTTGAAAGGACAAAATCAAGCCCATAACCAGCACAAAAAACCGGATTCATATAAATGAACCCGGTTACAGTCAGAAAGAAACATATTATTGCCCAGCAAGACAATAACAAAAACAATTCCTCTACTTCCCCACGCTGGTACGAACCAGATCAGGTCCAAAGGGTTAAGAAGCTTACCTTCTCTCTCAGCCCGAAAGCGGGCACCCCCAGTAACTATTGATTTCGCACTCATCTTATCATAAAATCAATCTGAAAAAAAGAGGAATATAGATAATATTCAGCCAATTTCACCCTAAATATTTGACCGGCAACGGAATTTCAGCTATTTCATGTTCAGCCATCATCACCCGATATGCCTTTCCTTCCGACCTTGAACTCACAGTCTGAAACAGCTGATCATTTATGAAATGGAGAGCAGCCCCATCATCCGCTGCATAGCCACTGCATAAGAACTTGTTAGATATCAGCTGGTGGTATGCCGGTCTCCGATCCTTTTCCCCGTCATAATGGGGACAAAAGCTCCCTTGCAAAAAACCTAAACTTTTCAAACTTGTCAGCGGTCCGGCTGAATCCGTCACCCCTTCTTCAAACCAGCAGATCGCACCGGCACTTAATCCAGCTAAAACCACACCGTTCTTCCATGCTTCCCTAAGAATCTGGTCAAGCCCCCACTCTTTCCATAACACAAGTAAATTCCGCGTATTTCCCCCGCCAACATAAATCACGTCCATTTCCATAACAAAAGAAGTTAAATCTGTTGATGGCGGCTTAAACAAAGATAAGTGAGACGGCACACAATCCAGTGTTTGAAATGCATGATAAAACCGCTGAATATAGTTTTGGGAATCTCCGCTCGCCGTCGGCAAAAAACAAATACGAGGCTGCTCTCGTTTTGATTGATTGAGGATATATTGATCGAGGGACAAATTATCCGGCTCCATCGAAAAACCCCCGCCCCCCATCGCAATAATCTGCTTCATCATCACACCCCCCAACAAAATTTGTTGCTTATTATAGCATTTTGTATAGAAGCAAGAAACAAAGCCAAATACTTTCTTATCAGGAGCTGCTAAAAAAACAAAGGGGGTGGTTTCCCATTGAACAAAGTCTTTGTCCCAAAGATATTCTTGATTTGTTAACAACAATAAAAACCAGCATTAACAAATACACTGTCGCAATAACAGAAGCCGAAAATCCCCACATCAGAATAGCATTGCATGATCAATTAGATACAACTGTTTATCTCCATGATGAACTGTCAGATCTTCTGTTAGAAAAGGGATGGCTCGGGTGAGCAATTCCAAATCAAATCGATTAGATTTATCTTACAGCAAAGACCACAAAAAGAGACGGGATCTCAAAGATGAGATGCCGTCTCTTTTTTATTGCTCCACTCTTCTTAAAGCCTCATTTACCGTTTCTTTTATAAACGCGTCTTCACCGCTTAATCGGTCTAAACTGAGATCGCCGTTTCTCAGCCTTTCGGAAATATTGTTTATATCCTCCTCTACTGTGATTTGCAGCTCACCAGCCAAAAACATTCTGTGTAATTCATCTGCAACCAAACTTTCTTTATTCACTTCCATCCACTCCTTTATTTTCAATATTATTCTTAGTCTGTCCCTAGGCCGAGACGAATAATAGGAAAAAAGTATGAATCAAACGAATCTTTTTTCCTCCTTCTTGCGTATATCTGTTGAGAAAAAAGAAAAAGGGGAAGATCTAACATGTCATTTTTTAAGAAACTTGCGGCAAGTGCCGGAATTGGAGCTGCAAAAGTAGATACAATTTTAGAAAAAGACGCATATTTTCCAGGAGAAGAAGTACAGGGAACGGTACATGTCAAAGGCGGAAAAATCGCTCAGGACATCCGTTATATCGATTTACAGCTTAGCACACGGTATGTCATTGTAAAAGACGATGAAGAGCACCGGAAATACGCTACAATTCATTCTTTCCGGGTCACTGGTTCATTTACCATACAGCCTGGTGAAGAGCATCAATTTCCGTTTACATTCACTCTGCCTCTAGATACGCCGATGACTGTAGGGAAAGTAGAGGTTGCCGTGGTGACAGACCTTGACATTCAAGGCGGTATCGATAAATCCGATCATGACCGCATTTTCGGATTGAAAATGTGCTGGAAGCAATCGAAAACCTGGGCTTCCGTCTTAACGAAGCAGACTGTGAACAAGCGCCCTACTTCCGACGCCGCCTTCCGTTCGTTCAAGAATTCGAATTCGTTCCGACTTCCGGATATTATCGTCAGATGCTTGATGAATTAGAGCTCATTTTCCTTTTAGACGAAGACGGTTTGGAAATCATTTTCGAAGTCGACCGCAGGGCAAGAGGACTGCGAGGATGGCTGGAAGAGATGTATAATGACGGAGAACAGCTTGTACGCGTCCGTTTCAGCCAATCAGAGCTTGAAGATGCAGAAGAGCTTGAAGAGGTGTTAGAAGAGATCTTAGACCAATACGCTGAGTAAGTATAAAAAGGAGCCTCGGCTCCTTTTCTTTAATAAAAAATAAAAACCCGTGTCTATTAAGAAACGGGTTTTTCAGTATACCGGTGGTCGGGGTCGAACCGACACTCCAGAAGGAACACGATTTTGAGTCGTGCGCGTCTGCCAATTCCGCCACACCGGCAAGTTTTACGTCGTATCTAACCGACGAATATAACTATATCATGGATCTCATAAAGTGTCAACGTATTTCAAAAAAGTTTTTTTGGAAATAAAAATAAAAGTGTTGAAAGACTAGCTATACAGCCGCTTTATAATAGGCCTCGGAACTTAACTTGTTATGATAAAACAAAGCATTAAAAAAATGATCTACTTATGTAGATCATTAATATGATTAGTTATAATGATAAAACACAAACACCAATTCAACTTACCATGTAAGTAAAATTGGTGCCGAGGGCCGGACTTGAACCGGCACGGTAGTCACCTACCGCAGGATTTTAAGTCCTGTGTGTCTGCCAATTCCACCACCCCGGCAATAAGAAGGCGACACCCGGATTCGAACCGGGGATAAAGGTTTTGCAGACCTCTGCCTTACCACTTGGCTATGCCGCCGTAATTGGAGCGGAAGACGGGATTCGAACCCGCGACCCCCACCTTGGCAAGGTGGTGTTCTACCACTGAACTACTTCCGCATTTTAAATGGACTTAATACATTATATGCAGTTGATATAAAAAGTGAGACTGGGCTAGCTGGATTCGAACCAACGCATGACGGAGTCAAAGTCCGTTGCCTTACCGCTTGGCTATAGCCCAATGATAATATGGGGCGATTGATGGGAATCGAACCCACGAGTGCCAGAGCCACAATCTGGTGCGTTAACCACTTCGCCACAACCGCCATAATCTCAAGATGTCATAAATTTGGCAGGGGCAGTAGGAATCGAACCCACACCGGAGGTTTTGGAGACCTCTGTTCTACCGTTAAACTATGCCCCTATAAATGGTGGAGGGGGGCAGATTCGAACTGCCGAACCCTGAGGGAGCGGATTTACAGTCCGCCGCGTTTAGCCACTTCGCTACCCCTCCACATTAAATTTTGAAAAAACAGTGCCGGCAAGAGGACTTGAACCCCCAACCTACTGATTACAAGTCAGTTGCTCTACCAATTGAGCTACACCGGCATAGGTGGTGGCTCGGGACGGAATCGAACCGCCGACACACGGATTTTCAGTCCGTTGCTCTACCAACTGAGCTACCGAGCCTAAGTATTTAAATGGCGGTCCGGACGGGACTCGAACCCGCGACCTCCTGCGTGACAGGCAGGCATTCTAACCAACTGAACTACCGGACCATTTTGAAATTTGGTTGCGGGGGCAGGATTTGAACCTGCGACCTTCGGGTTATGAGCCCGACGAGCTACCGAACTGCTCCACCCCGCGATGATATAATGGTGGAGGATGACGGGCTCGAACCGCCGACCCTCTGCTTGTAAGGCAGATGCTCTCCCAGCTGAGCTAATCCTCCATCATATAATGACCCGTACGGGATTCGAACCCGTGTTACCGCCGTGAAAGGGCGGTGTCTTAACCGCTTGACCAACGGGCCCAGACTTTCAATTGTAATTATGTATAAGTATCAGTGGCGGAGAGCAAGGGATTCGAACCCTTGAGACGGAGTTGACCGCCTACACGATTTCCAATCGTGCTCCTTCGACCACTCGGACAGCTCTCCAATAATGGCTCCGCAGGTAGGATTCGAACCTACGACCGATCGGTTAACAGCCGATAGCTCTACCACTGAGCTACTGCGGAATGAAGTCTGCCTGGCGATGTCCTACTCTCACAGGGGGAAACCCCCGACTACCATCGGCGCTGAAGAGCTTAACTTCCGTGTTCGGCATGGGAACGGGTGTGACCTCTTCGCCATCATCACCAGACAATTTCAGTGACATTTAACATTATACTATGTATTCTTGAGAAAATCAAGTGTTTTTTCGAAAAAACTTATTCTCTCAAAACTAGATAACAGGTGTGCCATCATTCAAAAATATGGTTAAGTCCTCGATCGATTAGTATCTGTCAGCTCCATGTGTCGCCACACTTCCACCTCAGACCTATCAACCTGATCATCTTTCAGGGATCTTACTTCCTTGCGGAATGGGAAATCTCATCTTGAGGGGGGCTTCATGCTTAGATGCTTTCAGCACTTATCCCGTCCGCACATAGCTACCCAGCGATGCCCTTGGCAGAACAACTGGTACACCAGCGGTGCGTCCATCCCGGTCCTCTCGTACTAAGGACAGCTCCTCTCAAATTTCCTGCGCCCGCGACGGATAGGGACCGAACTGTCTCACGACGTTCTGAACCCAGCTCGCGTACCGCTTTAATGGGCGAACAGCCCAACCCTTGGGACCGACTACAGCCCCAGGATGCGATGAGCCGACATCGAGGTGCCAAACCTCCCCGTCGATGTGGACTCTTGGGGGAGATAAGCCTGTTATCCCCGGGGTAGCTTTTATCCGTTGAGCGATGGCCCTTCCATGCGGAACCACCGGATCACTAAGCCCGACTTTCGTCCCTGCTCGACTTGTAGGTCTCGCAGTCAAGCTCCCTTGTGCCTTTACACTCTGCGAATGATTTCCAACCATTCTGAGGGAACCTTTGGGCGCCTCCGTTACCTTTTAGGAGGCGACCGCCCCAGTCAAACTGCCCACCTGACACTGTCTCCCCGCCCGATAAGGGCGGCGGGTTAGAAGGTCAATACAGCCAGGGTAGTATCCCACCGATGCCTCCACCGAAGCTGGCGCTCCGGTTTCCAAGGCTCCTACCTATCCTGTACAAGCTGTACCAACATTCAATATCAGGCTGCAGTAAAGCTCCACGGGGTCTTTCCGTCCTGTCGCGGGTAACCTGCATCTTCACAGGTACTATAATTTCACCGAGTCTCTCGTTGAGACAGTGCCCAGATCGTTGCGCCTTTCGTGCGGGTCGGAACTTACCCGACAAGGAATTTCGCTACCTTAGGACCGTTATAGTTACGTACGCCGTTTACTGGGGCTTCAATTCGCACCTTCGCTTACGCTAAGCGCTCCTCTTAACCTTCCAGCACCGGGCAGGCGTCAGCCCCTATACTTCGCCTTACGGCTTCGCAGAGACCTGTGTTTTTGCTAAACAGTCGCCTGGCATATTCACTGCGGCTCTCTCGGGCTTGCACCCTAACAGAGCACCCCTTCTCCCGAAGTTACGGGGTCATTTTGCCGAGTTCCTTAACGAGAGTTCTCTCGATCACCTTAGGATTCTCTCCTCGCCTACCTGTGTCGGTTTGCGGTACGGGCACCTCTCACCTCGCTAGAGGCTTTTCTTGGCAGTGTGGAATCAGGAACTTCGCTACTATATTTCGCTCGCCATCACAGCTCAGCCTTATGGGAAACGGATTTGCCTATTTCCCAGCCTAACTGCTTGGACGCGGATATCCAATACCGCGCTTACCCTATCCTCCTGCGTCCCCCCATTGCTCAAATGGTGAGGAGGTGGTACAGGAATATCAACCTGTTGTCCATCGCCTACGCCTTTCGTACTCGGCTTAGGTCCCGACTAACCCTGAGCGGACGAGCCTTCCTCAGGAAACCTTAGGCATTCGGTGGAGGGGATTCTCACCCCTCTTTCGCTACTCATACCGGCATTCTCACTTCTAAGCGCTCCACCAGTCCTTCCGGTCTGGCTTCACAGCCCTTAGAACGCTCTCCTACCACTGTTCGAAGAACAGTCCGCAGCTTCGGTGATACGTTTAGCCCCGGTACATTTTCGGCGCAGAGTCACTCGACCAGTGAGCTATTACGCACTCTTTAAATGGTGGCTGCTTCTAAGCCAACATCCTGGTTGTCTAAGCAACTCCACATCCTTTTCCACTTAACGTATACTTTGGGACCTTAGCTGGCGGTCTGGGCTGTTTCCCTTTCGACTACGGATCTTATCACTCGCAGTCTGACTCCCAAGGATAAGTCATTGGCATTCGGAGTTTGACTGAATTCGGTAACCCGGTAGGGACCCTAGTCCAATCAGTGCTCTACCTCCAAGACTCTTACCTTGAGGCTAGCCCTAAAGCTATTTCGGAGAGAACCAGCTATCTCCAGGTTCGATTGGCATTTCACCCCTACCCACACCTCATCCCCGCACTTTTCAACGTGCGTGGGTTCGGCCTCCATTCAGTGTTACCTGAACTTCACCCTGGACATGGGTAGATCACCTGGTTTCGGGTCTACGACCACGTACTCATGCGCCCTATTCAGACTCGCTTTCGCTGCGGCTCCGCATCTTCTGCTTAACCTTGCACGGGATCGTAACTCGCCGGTTCATTCTACAAAGGCACGCCATCACCCGTTAACGGGCTCTGACTACTTGTAGGCACACGGTTTCAGGATCTCTTTCACTCCCCTTCCGGGGTGCTTTTCACCTTTCCCTCACGGTACTGGTTCACTATCGGTCACTAGGGAGTATTTAGCCTTGGGAGATGGTCCTCCCGGATTCCGACGGAATTTCACGTGTTCCGCCGTACTCAGGATCCACTCAGGAGAGAACGAAGTTTTGACTACAGGGCTGTTACCTCCTATGGCGGCTTTCCAGACCTCTTCATCTACCTCGTTCCTTTGTAACTCCGTACAGAGTGTCCTACAACCCCAAGAGGCAAGCCTCTTGGTTTGGGCTAATCCCGTTTCGCTCGCCGCTACTCAGGGAATCGCATTTGCTTTCTCTTCCTCCGGGTACTTAGATGTTTCAGTTCCCCGGGTCTGCCTTCTCATATCCTATGAATTCAGATATGGATACCACTCCATTACGAGTGGTGGGTTTCCCCATTCGGAAATCTCCGGATCAAAGCTTGCTTACAGCTCCCCGAAGCATATCGGTGTTCGTCCCGTCCTTCATCGGCTCCTAGTGCCAAGGCATCCACCGTGCGCCCTTTCTAACTTAACCGTTAAAAAGAATCACTATGTGATATCTTGTGTTACTAATTGAATGTGATGTCTACTGTTATCTAGTTTTCAAAGAACAC
Organism: Bacillus sp. LJBS17; assembly: GCF_019334685.1. Classification (NCBI taxonomy): domain Bacteria; kingdom Bacillati; phylum Bacillota; class Bacilli; order Caryophanales; family Bacillaceae; genus Bacillus; species Bacillus sp. LJBS17. The sequence continues at coordinate 928,452 of NZ_CP079759.1, read as the reverse complement.
GTTTCGAAGGAATGATCCTTCAAAACTAAACAAGACAGGGAACGTTCTGTTTATAAGACCCAAGGTCTTATATTCCGTATAATATCCTTAGAAAGGAGGTGATCCAGCCGCACCTTCCGATACGGCTACCTTGTTACGACTTCACCCCAATCATCTGTCCCACCTTCGGCGGCTGGCTCCTAAAAGGTTACCTCACCGACTTCGGGTGTTACAAACTCTCGTGGTGTGACGGGCGGTGTGTACAAGCTCGGGAACGTATTCACCGCGGCATGCTGATCCGCGATTACTAGCGATTCCAGCTTCACGCAGTCGAGTTGCAGACTGCGATCCGAACTGAGAACAGATTTGTGGGATTGGCTTAACCTCGCGGTTTCGCTGCCCTTTGTTCTGTCCATTGTAGCACGTGTGTAGCCCAGGTCATAAGGGGCATGATGATTTGACGTCATCCCCACCTTCCTCCGGTTTGTCACCGGCAGTCACCTTAGAGTGCCCAACTGAATGCTGGCAACTAAGATCAAGGGTTGCGCTCGTTGCGGGACTTAACCCAACATCTCACGACACGAGCTGACGACAACCATGCACCACCTGTCACTCTGCCCCCGAAGGGGACGTCCTATCTCTAGGATTGTCAGAGGATGTCAAGACCTGGTAAGGTTCTTCGCGTTGCTTCGAATTAAACCACATGCTCCACCGCTTGTGCGGTACCGTCAATTCCTTTGAGTTTCAGTCTTGCGACCGTACTCCCCAGGCGGAGTGCTTAATGCGTTAGCTGCAGCACTAAGGGGCGGAAACCCCCTAACACTTAGCACTCATCGTTTACGGCGTGGACTACCAGGGTATCTAATCCTGTTCGCTCCCCACGCTTTCGCTCCTCAGCGTCAGTTACAGACCAGAGAGTCGCCTTCGCCACTGGTGTTCCTCCACATCTCTACGCATTTCACCGCTACACGTGGAATTCCACTCTCCTCTTCTGCACTCAAGTTCCCCAGTTTCCAATGACCCTCCCCGGTTGAGCCGGGGGCTTTCACATCAGACTTAAGAAACCGCCCGCGAGCCCTTTACGCCCAATAATTCCGGACAACGCTTGCCACCTACGTATTACCGCGGCTGCTGGCACGTAGTTAGCCGTGGCTTTCTGGTTAGGTACCGTCAAGGTACCGCCCTATTCGAACGGTACTTGTTCTTCCCTAACAACAGAGCTTTACGATCCGAAAACCTTCATCACTCACGCGGCGTTGCTCCGTCAGACTTTCGTCCATTGCGGAAGATTCCCTACTGCTGCCTCCCGTAGGAGTCTGGTAGTGTCTCAGTCCCAGTGTGGCCGATCACCCTCTCAGGTCGGCTACGCATCGTTGCCTTGGTGAGCCGTTACCTCACCAACTAGCTAATGCGCCGCGGGTCCATCTGTAAGTGGTAGCCGAAGCCACCTTTTATGTTTGAACCATGCGGTTCAAACAACCATCCGGTATTAGCCCCGGTTTCCCGGAGTTATCCCAGTCTTACAGGCAGGTTACCCACGTGTTACTCACCCGTCCGCCGCTAACATCAGGGAGCAAGCTCCCATCTGTCCGCTCGACTTGCATGTATTAGGCACGCCGCCAGCGTTCGTCCTGAGCCAGGATCAAACTCTCCGATAAATGGATCACAGGTTAAATTCACCGCTTCCTGCGGCGACACCTGTGTGACCTGCGTCGTGCAGGCCCTAGTTTGACTGACTACGCACATCGCTGTGCGATTTTTTTAAAAACTGAATTAACAGGTACGTTTTGTCTTGTTTAGTTTTCAAAGATCATTTTCACTTCTTGTTGAAGCGACTTTATTAATATAACATTTTGACTTTCTTTTGTCAAATGTTTTTTTGATTTATTTTCCCGCCGCTGTGAGCTTGTTTTCTCAGAAGCGCATCAGCGACGTTTAATAATATAACACGGTCAAGAATCAGAGTCAACACCTTTTTTAAAAGAATATCCTCGGTGATAGACAGCCTGTCCTTTCGTTTCTATCTGGCAGACGTTGATAAGTCCCTTTTCTGTCAAGTAATCAAGCATAACGCCAAGATCTTGGGTAAAGTGCTTTAGGTCATGATGTTGAAGAAGCTCACCGAATTGCCAAATGTCTTTTTCTTTCATTACTTCGAAAAGATGCGCCGAACCGATCTCGGCTTTGGAATGGATGAGAAAATCATTTGCTAAGAATAATAATTCAAGTCTTTTTTCCAGGCTCTCGTGACTTTCAATCAGCTCGGAATATAACTTGTACACTTGCGGCTCCATCTGGCGCACTTGGCTCCACACCGTGGTTTCGGGATGGAATCCTCTGTCGATTACTTCAATACGTGCTAAATGATGCAGCGCATGAACAACGGCGTTGTAGGCATCTAAAAATTGATTGGCTTCAAAAAAAGCTTTCCCTTCAACATACCTTCTGATTAATTTGCCGTATTCGAGTCCGATCTTCAGTTTACGTTCGGCAAACGGAAATGTATTCAGCCTGTCAATCAGTTCAACTACGTATTCATTACGGTCAAACAAAACTCTGCCATTTACAATCCAATCTATGATTCTTCTATTTGTTCCGAGCAAAATCCATTCTTGAATCTGAGAATCTGTTACCACATGCAAAGAAGCTGTTTGATGATCAAATTCATAATGCTTTATAAAAACTGGCTCATCAGCATCCTTTACAATCACCAGCAAAGCTGCATCAAAGTTATCTGTTAAGGAAGATGTTTTGTTTCTTCTCTCAATCATAATGACAGCCAATGTGTTGGGATGACTTGCTCTTTCTTGGTAAATTGGACGGAGAAGATTTTCCATCACTATTCCTCCAATGCAATTGTTCAAATTTTTTTATTCTCTATTTGATTCAATTCTATGGTTAAAACGAAATTCCTTTTTTCTAAACACATTGAACTATTATAAACAATTTCACAGTAACTCTCCATATGTAAATTCCAGTTCAACCGAAAACATGAAGAAAATCCCATCGGGTTTGTGCTATAGTTAAATCAGAGGGGGATGGACATGGCGAAATACTCCAGCAAAATTAATAAAATCAGAACATTTGCGTTAAGTTTGGTTTTCGTTGGGTTTATCATTATGTACATCGGGATCTTTTTCAAAGAGTCAGTTTTGCTATCTAGTTTGTTTATGATACTTGGACTTTTATCCATCGGTCTCAGCACGGTTGTTTACTTTTGGATCGGAATGCTTTCGACCAAAGCGGTTCGCGTCATTTGTCCGGGCTGTGAAAAAGAGACAAAGGTTTTAGGAAGAGTCGATATGTGCATGCATTGCCGAGAGCCGCTGACTTTAGATAAGGGATTAGAAGGAAAAGAATTTGATGAGTCTTATAATAAAAAGAAAATGTCGAAATAAAATAAGCTGACCGTTTCGTGCGGTCAGCTTATTTTTAATGATTTTCTTTTTTCGAACACTCTTGGCAGACGCCGTAAATTTCTAAACGGTGGTGGCTTACCTTGAAGCCCGTGACGTGGGCAGCGAGCTGCTCCACTTCATCAAGGCCCGGGTAGTGGAAGTCCACAATTTTACCGCAGTTTTCGCAAATCGCGTGATAGTGATCAGATGTCACAAAATCGAATCTGCTGGAAGCATCACCGTATGTGAGCTCTTTTACCAAACCTGATTCCCGGAACACACGCAAATTGTTATATACTGTCGCTACGCTCATGTTAGGAAATTTCCCTTCCAGAGCTTTATATATATCGTCCGCTGTTGGATGAGCCATAGAGTTAACGAGATATTCCAGAATCGCATGACGTTGAGGAGTAATGCGAACTCCGGTTTCCTTCAACGTTTCTAAGGCTTCTTTTAGTTCATGTGCAGCCATCCGTCATGCACCTCTCTTCTAAAAAAAATTCTTACATTGTAATGTTTATAATTAGTGTAACTCTTTCTACGATAATTTGTCAATTGATATCAGGGTAAAAGTAAGCATAGCATCATAGAGACTTACTTTTCCGACATATCTTTGAGGGTTTGAAGCGCTTCGGCTACATGGTCCTTTACTTTTACTTTTCTCCATTCTTTAATGAGCCGGCCTTCTTTATCAATTAAAAAAGTGGAACGCTCGATTCCCATATACTCTTTTCCGAAGTTTTTCTTCAGCTTCCACACATCAAACGCTTCCGCCAGCTTATGCTCGTCATCAACAAGAAGCAGAAATGGAAGGTTATGCTTCTCTTTAAATTTTCCGTGTTTTTCCTGGCTGTCCGGGCTGACGCCGATAATGACGGCATCCAGTTCGGCGAAGCTTTCGTGACTGTCCCGAAAATCGCATGCTTCAGTTGTACATCCCGGTGTCATGTCCTTTGGATAAAAATAAAGCACGATGTACTTTCCTTTATAATCCGATAATTTTACTGTTTCCCCATGATCGCCTTTTAACTCAAGATCAGGCGCTTTTTGTCCGATTTCTATAGTCATTACGTTACCTCCGGATGTTTTTTTATTAAGCGTATCCAATTCTTGTCCAGATTACAACCATCTCAGCTGAATCTGAAGCCCGAAGCCATTGTTCTTGTTCGGAAGCATGCTACAATAGAAAGGACGCATGGAGATATAGGAGGTTTTTATTCTTGCATACAAAATCAATTGAACTTCACAATGAGGCATTACAGCACATTGTCGGCGGGGTAAACAGCCCGTCTAGATCATATAAAGCAGTCGGCGGCGGTTCTCCTGTTGCAATGGAGAAAGCAAGCGGCGCTTATTTTTGGGATGTGGACGGCAACAAATACATCGATTATTTAGCGGCGTACGGTCCGATTATTACAGGACATGCCCACCCGCATATTACAGAAGCGATTAAAAAAGCGGCAGAGAACGGTGTATTGTATGGAACACCAACGAAACACGAGGTTACATTTGCAAAGATGCTCAAAGAAGCCATTCCCGCTATGGACAAAGTAAGATTCGTCAATTCGGGTACAGAAGCCGTTATGACGACCATCCGCGTGGCTCGCGCATATACAGGCCGGACAAAAATCATTAAATTTGCGGGCTGCTATCACGGGCATTCGGACCTTGTGCTTGTCGCCGCAGGCTCCGGCCCGTCTACTCTCGGCACACCAGACTCAGCCGGTGTACCGAAAAGCATTGCAAACGAAGTGATCACAGTACCATTTAATGATATCGATAGCTATAAAGCAGCTCTTGATAAATGGGGCAGTGAAATCGCGGCGGTTCTCGTTGAACCGATTGTCGGCAACTTCGGTATCGTCGAGCCGAAAGAGGGCTTCTTAGAAAAAGTAAATGAATTGACACATAATGCAGGCGCTCTCGTTATTTACGATGAAGTCATTACGGCTTTCCGCTTTATGTATGGCGGCGCTCAGGATCTCTTACAGGTGAAACCAGATTTAACAGCACTCGGGAAAATTATCGGCGGCGGACTTCCGATTGGCGCCTATGGCGGCAAACAAGAAATCATGGAGCAGGTAGCTCCGCTAGGGCCTGCTTATCAGGCAGGAACAATGGCAGGGAACCCCGCTTCCATCCTATCAGGCATCGCTTGTCTGGAAGTGCTCAAAGAAAAAGGCGTGTATGAAAAGCTTGATCACCTTGGCGCTATGCTTGAGGAGGGTATTTTGAAGCACGCAGAAACACACGGCATCACCATTACGGTCAACCGGTTAAAAGGTGCGCTCACGGTATACTTCTCTGATGAGAAAGTGGAAAATTACGAGCAGGCTGAACGGAGTGACGGAGAAACATTCGCTACGTTTTTCAAGCTGATGCTGGAACGCGGAATTAATTTAGCACCTTCTAAGTATGAAGCTTGGTTTATTACCACAGCACATACAGAGCAGGATATTAAAGACACGCTTGCAGCGGTCGAGGATGCTTTTAAACATCTTAAAAACTAGAATCAGATACTTTGAACAGGAGCTTTGGGCTCCTGTTTTTTTATGGAATCAAACAACGTGTAAGATTTTGGTCTTTTTCTAGAAAAATAGCTTGAATATTTGTATCGATCCCTGTATATTACTTAATTGTTTAGCAAATAAACTAACCGGGAATTTTAAGGATTAGCCCATTTGCTATGTCACACAATTTACTATAGAAAGGAATGCACGCACAAACCAATGAAACTTGGTGCCCGCATTTTCAAAACCGGGATTGCGATTACACTTGCTCTTTATTTGGCTTCGTGGATCGGGCTTCCCGCGCCGATTTTCGCTGGAATTGCAGCGATATTTGCGATCCAGCCGTCGATTTACCGCTCTTTTCTCATTATTATTGACCAGGTTCAAGCAAATATCATCGGAGCTGTGATTGCCACAGTGTTCGGCCTTATTTTCGGACCCAGCCCGATTATGATCGGGTTAACAGCAGTTATTGTCATTACAATCATGCTGAAACTTAAAATTGAACATACAATTTCAATTGCTCTTGTAACAGTCATTGCGATATTAGAATCTGCCGGTGACGACTTTTTAATGTTCGCGCTGATCAGAACAAGCACAGTCATCTTAGGGGTGCTTTCTTCCTTTATCGTCAACCTTGTGTTTTTGCCTCCTAAGTACGAAACAAAACTGATTCATAATACCGTCGAAAACACCGAAGAAATTATGAAGTGGATCAGATTGTCCATGCGGCAGTCGACAGAGCATTCGATTTTGAAAGAGGATATTGAAAAACTGAAAGAAAAAATGATCAAGCTTGATCAGACATATCTTCTATATAAAGAAGAAAGAAGTTACTTTAAGAAAACGACTTATGTGAAATCAAGAAAGCTTGTCCTGTTCAGACAGGCCATTATTACTGCAAATCGGGCGCTTGATACATTGAAGAAGCTGCATCGTCTGGAAAACGAGATCTATCATATGCCGGAAGAGTTTCAGGAAACATTGACTGAAGAACTTGATTACCTGCTTTACTGGCACGAACGGATTTTGATGAGGTTTGTCGGAAAAATCAAGCCGCATGATGACGCGGTTGAAGAAGGCATCCGGTATAAGCAGCTTTTAACAAAGTCATTTTTAAAAAATCAGCAGAATACGGATGAGGAGCTTATTGATTACAACATGCTCAATATTATGGCAAGCGCCGTGGAATATCGCGAGCAGCTTGAACATTTAGAAACACTTATCACAAGTTTTCAAACGTATCATCCGAAAGACTGCGAAATAGAAACAGAAGAGTAACCCGGTTAAACAGCCGGGTTTTTTTTATATACAAAAAAATCTTATATCCTTCGTTAAAAGGATATAAGATTGATGTTTTAGTTCAAATTTTGAATGGTAAATAAGTGCTTGTACTGGCTCTCATAGTCCATGAGTTCATCATGGGTTCCGATTTCAATGATTGTGCCGTTTTCCATGACAACAATCTTATCCGCATGGGTGATTGTCGATAAACGGTGGGCGACAACAAAAGTTGTTCTATCCTTCGCCAGTTTGTCCATTGCTTCTTGAATGTAATGCTCACTTTCCAAATCCAGAGCTGATGTAGCTTCATCTAAAATGAGGAGCGGCGGATTTTTCAGGAATACCCGCGCAATTGAGATCCGCTGCTTTTGTCCGCCTGAAAGCTTAACGCCACGTTCTCCCACCCGGGTCTCATATCCTTCTGGAAAACTCATGATAAATTCATGGGCATTTGCAGCTTTGGCGGCTTCGATTATCTCTTCAAGTGTGGCATCAGGCTTGCCGATCGCGATATTTTCCCGAATCGTTTCACTAAATAAAAAGGTATCCTGAAGCACCATACCAACCTGGTTGCGAAGGCTTCTTGCTTCATAATCGCGAATATCCGTCCCATCAATCAGCAGTCTGCCGCTTGTTACATCATAAAATCTTGGGATCAGGCTGACGAGCGTTGATTTTCCTCCTCCGCTCATGCCGACGAGAGCTACAGTTTCTCCTCTATTTACTTTTAAGGATACATCATGAAGAATATTTTCTTTGTCCTTCTCATATTGAAACGAAACGTTTTGAAACTCCACTCCTCCGCGAATCTGATCGGCCTTTATCGCATTTGGTTTGTCAGTGAGTTCATAGGGCTCGTCAATAAATTCAAATACCCTGTCCATTGATGCGATTGACTGTGTCAAAGTTGTAGAGGAATTGATCAGCCTTCTAACAGGGTTGTACATTCTGTCAATATATCCGACAAACGCGACCATTGTTCCGACTGTCAGCGGTCCATTAATGACAAAATACCCGGCGCACGCTATGACGATGAGCGGCGCCAAATCTGTAATGGTATTAACGACCGCAAAGGTTTTGGCGTTCCAATTCGTGTGTCGGATGGCTTTATCTAAGAAATGACCGTTTTTCTCATTAAATTGAGCCTGTTCATGATCTTCTATCGCAAAGCTTCTGATGACAGGCATGCCTTGAATGCGTTCGTGCAAATGCCCCTGCACTTGAGCAAGAGCCTGTGAGCGCTCCCTTGTCAGCTTTCGTAAACGGCCGTAAAAATACTTCACTGATATTCCGTATAATGGGAATAATACGATAGAGATCAGCGTTAATTTAACGTCCAGTGTGAGCATGATCGAGATTACAATCAAAATCGTCAGCATATCGAGCCATATATTCATCAGCCCTGTGATGACGAAATCCTTTGTTTGTTCTACATCATTAATCACTCGGGAAATGACTTCCCCTGTTCTTGTATTCGCGTAAAAACGCAGGCTCAGTTTTTGTATATGGTCAAACAGCTTAGCTCTTATATCATAAAGCACCTTGCTGGCAGTCCACTGGGCAAAATATTGCCGGTAATATTCAACAGGCGGGCGCAAAATTAAAAATAAGGCGAACATGATCGCCATAATCGTGAACAATGACGTTGTTTTGTCACTAGCCGTGCCGCCTCCTTGAATAATGTCGTCAACTACGTACTTCAGAAGCAATGGGAGAGCAAGCGGAATGGAGAATTTTACGATCCCGATTAACACTGTAACGAAAATTTGCTTCTTATAAGGTTTGACGAATTGCATGTAGCGTTTCATAACCCCCACGTTGATTCCCCCTCTCTCTTTATCATGATGTGTGTGAGCCCATGTGAAAAACCTGTTGTACCCCGCAACAGGTTTTTACGTAACCATTATTTTGTGTAGCGCAAATACCGTTCATACCACATATCGACAAACTCGGGCGCAAACGGTCCCTGACGCTGGTGAATCCAATGGAGCAGCGTATTTAAGTAGTCTCTTAAAATACTGTCGATTTCTTTTGGATAATTCATGGCTTTCCGATGATCATCATATTCGTCTTCATCGAGAATATTGTAGGTCATGTCAGGAAAAACCTTAACATCTAAGTCATAATCAATATATTTAATTGCTTCGCCATCATAGGCAAACGGAGAACTGATGTTGCAATAATAATGAACCCCGTCTTCCCTCAGCATCCCGATGACATTAAACCATTGTCTTGCGTGAAAATAACAGATTGCGGGCTCTCTGGTTATCCATGTCCGGCCGTCTGATTCGGTTACCATCGTCCGGTCATTGGCTCCGATGACACACATTTCTGTACTTTTTAAGATTGTTGTCTCATTCCAAATTCTATGAATCAGCCCGTTGTGCTTATAGCTGTGAATTTGAATGGTTTCTCCTTCCTTGGGATAGCCCATATTTCTCCCCTACTTTCTATAAAGCCCTACAGTTAGTATGTCCAAATTTGCTTACCGACAACGTCTTTTACCTATTATAACGTTACAAATTGAAAAATGAAAATAAAAGAGCCATTCCGGCCGGGGAATGGCACATTCCTGCACTACACAAAGGAAGACGGCTTTTCTGAGCTGCGATATGAACGAATGACCTGCTCTGTCTGCTTTTGAAACATATCCTGTATATCGGCAAGGTGTTTCCGTTTTACCGCAATTTCAGCCTGAATCCCACGCAGCTTTGCATCCCTTTCCAAATGCCGGAGTTCCGCCTCAATTTGTTTGCAGCGGTCGAGCTCTGATTGGAGATCGAGAAGCTTATCCATCGTTTTCATCTGTTCACTTACCAGCTTTTCAAATTCCGTCATCGGTTCCTCCTTCAGCCTGATGAAAGTATAAACATTTCCTCCTTTAATCATTTCGATCTCCATAAAGCAAACCCTTTGACTCATTCTGTAGACCTTCCACAAGTTTTGTCGTTTTTCAAACAGAAAAAAGCACTTCCACCCGAAGATGAAGTGCTTTTTTCTGTTTCAGTGATTAGCTGTTTTGTTGTTTGTTTTGTTCAGCAGATTGGTTTTGCTGTCTTACCTGCTGTACGTCAGTTTCACTAGCGAATTCAGTGCCGAATTGACCTTGTTGGCCAGCTGATTGCTGGTTTTGTTTTCTGACTTGCTGAGCGTTTGTTTCGCTAGCAAATTCAGTGCCAAATTGACCTTGACCAGCAGCTGATTGTTGGTTTTGTTTTCTAACTTGTTGAGCGTTTGTTTTGCTGAAGTTATTTGAGTTAGCCATTGTTATCACCTCCACGGTCATTAGAATGTGCAGGTGATCGTATAGCTATTCCTCTTTTTTAAAAATTTTTAAACGAGCAGTGAGCGTCCGCCGTCAACGATAATTGTCTGTCCGCGGATCATGTCAGCCTTGGAAGACACTAGAAACTCCACAGTATCAACCATGTCTTTAATTTCGACCATGCGTCCCGCCGGCGTATTTTGGCGCGCATCCTCAAGCAGATCTTCTCTATTCGGGAAGTGCTTCAGCGCATCTGTGTCGATCGCTCCGCCTGAAACAGCATTGACGATAATTTGTTTTGGTGAAAGCTCAACGGCAAGATAACGGGTTAAAGCCTCTAACGCTGCTTTTGATACACCGACCGTGGTGTAGTTTTCAAGATAGCGGATAGAGCCTAATGAACTGATGCTGACAATATGTCCGCCACCGTTCTTCTCCATTAGCTTGGCAGCTTCCTGAGCGCAGAAAAGCAATGCTTTCGCATTAATGTTCATCGTCCAGTCCCAGTGTGTTTCTTCTAATTCCATGACAGGTCTTAGTACTCCTGATGCGGCATTATTGACAAAAACATCAAGTCTGCCGAACGTTTCATCAATTTGCTGAAACATTTCTTTGATTTTTGCAGGCTGTCCTACGTTTGCTTTTACGACAAGAACTTTAACGCCAAGCTTTTCGATTTCTTCCGCTGTTTCTAATGCTGCTTTTTTGCTGCGTGCATAGTTAATGACGATGTTATAGCCGTTCTCAGCAAGTCTGATCGCGGCCGCTTTTCCGACACCGCGGCTGCTTCCTGTTACGAGTGCACATTTATTTTGTTCCATTTTTCCTCATCTCCTTGTAGCGTATAGTTCTTTTATTTCCACAAACAATAATGGCAAGAACTTTAAAGGGGGTCTTCTGTTATGTATGTCGGACGTGATATGAGCGAATTGAACATGGTTTCCAAAAAAGATTGGAAGAACAGTGAACTCGCTTATTTTCATCATGCCTTTCAGCAAATTATGCCTTATTTGAACGAAGAAGGCCAATCAAAATACCGGGAGTTAACGCAAGAAATTGAAGCGCGCGGCGGAATGAAGCGCAATGAAGCGGACTACAGCCACGGCACGCGCGTCTCTTACGATTAAGAATGGTTTACGGAGCAGCCGAGATGGCGGCTGCTTCTACTGCCATCTTCCAGATTTTTTGATGTGACACCGGGAACGCAAATTGTTCGAGCTCTTCTTTCGTTACTTTTTTCAGCTTGCTGGTATCCGACACTTGTTTTACTTTACCGAAAAACACTGAAATATTCCATACCAGGTGGGTGAAAACATGCTCGACTACACCTTGCAGATCACTGATATCAGCTTGTATGCCATATTCGTTTTCTAAGAAAGCAATGAGCTGTTCACGCTCAGTTTTGATCCCTTTTTGTGTTTCAAGATTAGGGAATTCCCACAGGTTGGCGAGCAAACCTTTAGACGGCCGTTTGTGGATATACACTTGTCCGTCTTCATCAGTCAGTACGATCGCGGCCATGGTTTTGATCCCGGGCTTTTTCTTTTTGCTTTTTACCGGAAGCTCCCGTTCAGTGCCTTCTTCAAATGCTGAGCAATGCTGCTGAACCGGGCATAGCAGGCATGAGGGTGATTTTGGCGTACAGATCAAGGCTCCAAGCTCCATCAAGCCCTGATTAAATTCAGATGGTTTTTCTTTGGAAATAAAAGCTCGTATGGCGTCTTCAAAGATCGTTCTTGTTTTTGGTTTGGCAATATCATCCCAAATAGAAAGAATTCTGGACATGACACGCATCACATTTCCGTCAACTGCGGGAATGGGTTTATTGTAGGCAATGCTGAGCACCGCTCCCTTTGTATAAGGGCCGACGCCTTTTAACCCGCCAAAATCTTTCTCGTCTGGAGGGACAATGCCGCCGTATTCCTGTTTCACTTCTTTTACCGCGCTTTGCAGGTTTCTAACTCGCGAATAATAGCCGAGCCCTTCCCATGCTTTGAGCACCTTTTCTTCATCAGCATCAGCGAGCGCTTCCACTGTCGGGAATTGTTCCACAAACCGGAGAAAGTAAGGAATCACTGTCTCTACTCTCGTTTGCTGTAGCATCACTTCAGATACCCACACCTTATATGGATCTTGGTCCTCTCTCCACGGCAGAACGCGCTGCTCTCGTTCAAACCATGAGATTAAATCATCGCGAAATTGCTGTATGTCTTTTTGTTTTAATTTGTCTTCAAGTACGTTCATATGTGTTTCTCCCCAGTCTTTCGCGCCCCGCTTTTCTTTAGACTGTTTTTTGTTGTACACTAAGGGCACAGTACGATAATATGTTACATTAAATAGTAATAAAGAAAAAGCGGAAACATATGAGAACGATTGAATCAGTTTAAAAATTGGGTATATGAAAATGGGGAATTTCTTACAAAGTGAATGTGCAGGATCATCCTGCAAGGAGGTCACCTATGGATACGGGCACACATGTCGTTATGGGCATCGCACTGGGCGGTATTGCGACGCTTGATCCTGTTGTCGGATCAGATCCGGCAATGGCTCACGCTGTTATGATCGCAACGCTTGCGGGCTCTCAGGCTCCGGATATTGATACTGTGTTAAAGCTTAAAAACAATGCTGTTTATATAAGGAATCACAGAGGATTTACCCATTCAATTCCCGCCGTTTTGTTTTGGTCTGTCATCATCCCGGCGATTCTGTATTTATTTTATCCTCAGGCCGATTTTCTGCACCTGTGGCTGTGGACACTGCTGGCAGTCGTTCTGCATGTCTTTGTTGATATATTCAACGCCTATGGAACACAAGCCATTCGTCCGTTTTCGAAAAAATGGGTTGCGCTCGGGCTGATTAATACGTTTGATCCGTTTATTTTTATCAGCCATCTGGCAGCTATCGCGATTTGGTATGCAGGCGGGAGTCCCGGCATCACGTTTCTCAGCTTATATATCATATTGGCAGGCTATTATTTGGTGCGCCTGATCATGCAGCTGAGAATTAAACGGAAGCTTCATGAGATGATTCATGATGAGATCGAAAGCATTATTATTTCTCCAACGATGAAATTCAGGCAATGGCGAATCGCAGTGACGACAGCACATGCTTTCTATGTAGGAAGAAGCATGGAAGGACATGTCGTGATTCTGGATACATTTAATCGGGTGCCTGTTCCTGAAACCGATGTAATGCATGCGGCAAAGCAGGATGATAACATCGCGGCGTTTCTGTCCTTTTCTCCGGTTTACCGGTGGGAAGTGGATACGTTTAAAGATCATTATGAGGTGAGATTTATCGACCTGCGTTATCGGAGCAAAGGCCATTATCCGTTTGTCGCGATTGTTCATATCGGCCATGATCTCACGATCCGTTCGTCCTATACGGGATGGATATTCAGCGAAGAAAAACTTCAGAAAAAATTAAAGCTCGGCTCTATATAGAGCCGGGCTTTTTACGTCTTATATAGAAAACAGCAAGCAGCAGACTGACGAGAGATATGATCGCCGATATTTTGAAGTATGGCGGATAGTAAGTCAGCTCAATGTGATTGTCTCCCTTTTGCGCCTTGAAGCCTATAAAAGCATAATCCGCTTTTTCGATCTTCTGTGTTTTTCCGTTGATCTTCAGCTCCCAGCCTTTTTCATATGGGATCGGAAGCATGATGTACTGGTCTTTTGACAGATGATAGGCAAAGGTCAGTCGATTTTTGTTCCAATTCAGTTTGTCTGCTTTCTCTGTTTTATTTTGCATTACAGCGTTTTTCAGCGTTTGGTAATTTTCTTCATAGAGCGCTAAGTTTCTCAGCTCATAGGTTCCTTTCGGAAGATTGATTGAGATATGGCCTGATTTAGGCACTCTTACCGTTATATTATTTACTCCGGTTTTATATATCGATTTGTTCGATTTCCTTGTTGTGACATAATCATTTACCTTTAACGTAAATCCTCTGTCTTTTGCTTTGCTTTTCAAATAAAAGCTGACATAGTAGTCTCCCGGAGCGGATGATGGCTGTTTCGGGGTGATGATCAGCTCTCCTCCGTTTTCTCCAGTTACGGTTAGCAGCCCGTTTTGATACTGGGCTTGTTTTGCGGTAATGTCCGACTTGGTGATCATATTGGACGGTTTTGGTGTCTGCTCCGTTTTTCCTGATGGATCTTTTAATATGATTCCTTTCAACATCGCCTGTTCTTTCGCAAGAGCGGGCAATCGGTCCAGCTCACTTTCGCTGTATATGGCATCCGCTGTTTTGACGAATGGAAGCATGTACTGATTCTCATAAACTGCATAATGCTCTGTTTCTAAATGCTTTTTGAAGCCGTACGGAACGCTGGCTTCGTTTGTTTTTTCGGTCATATAATATTTGCCGTAAAGCAGGCTGTATAAATTCGCCCTGTCTCCCAATGACGCGTAACGGCTGACGCTTTCCCTGCCCATATCGATGCTTAAATCATTCCAATAGAAGGCCAGCAGATCTTTGTTTAAAATGCTGGAATAGGCGCTGAAGCCATTAAACCCGTAAATGATTGGCGTATTATTGCGGACCCCGTTCATCCAGTCGATTCTCATGAGCGGATCATCGTTTTCCTTCTGTAAACGTCTGATGAGCTCAGATGATTCCCGCCCTCTGTATTCCTCACTTGTAAGATATTCTTTTGTCACACTATCCAAATCGCCGCCTTCTGAGAGCGCGTATTTTTGATAGGAGTTGGCGACAAACAGCGAAGAAAGAATGATTATACCGTACACAGCCATTTTTGCCCGTTTTTTCGCAAAAGCTGCAGCAAACAAGGCTGCGATTGTCATGAGTAAGAGCAATAGAATACTTTCATTCGCAGGCTTCCATATATCGAGCTTATACCTTTGAATATGATACAAGTAAAGAAGCAGGACGACAGCTGCGGCCGGGAGCAGTTCTTTCCGTTTCAATTCAGACAGCTGTGACAAACCAGCCGCAGCTGCTCCCGCAATGGTAAAGGCCAGAATATATTCAAACCGGTTTTGCGGGGCGGAAAAACCGTTAAAGACGCTTGCCGCATACGGACTGAAATGAAACAGAATAAACAGCAGGCTCAACCCGGCAAAGAGACGAAACACACGGTTTTTGTAAAAAGAAATCATAAACAAAAACAGCAGAAAAGCGGCCGGCACAATGATGATCCGGCTCGAAAATAAGATATTATCATCGAAATTGAGCCACTCTATTTTCTGGCTGTATGGAGGGCGCAGGTTGTTTAAAAAACCGTATACTACCGGCACAAACGCCGCCGCACTGATGCCAAAAGAAATGAAGCCTGAAACGAGAAATAATCTGATTTGAATCCATCTTTTCTCTTCATGTGGTTCCAAACTAATCAGCCATCTGAACAGCACATAGATTCCGATGAATATAAGGTTTATGTATGCAAAGTAAAAATTGTTGATTAACGTCAGCGAACACGCAACGATAAACCACGCCGGACGCCGCTCTCTAATAATTTTTTCTGCGCCAAGCACAAGCAGCGGAAGCCAAACCATTGTATCGGTGAAAAATTCCCAATACGCTTCGTGACGGAAATAAATAATTGAGACGCCGTATAACACGGCTCCCGTGAACGATGCCGCCCTGTGCTTAATAAGATAATGAAAAACAGAAGCGGACGTAAAGATGATCAAGCTCAATTTGAAAATACTGATAAAAACAGCTGACTCAGCCCAAAAAAGCGTATCCGCTTCTCCGATCAGCTGGACGGCTTGAAGCATCCAAACAGCGGCGGATACAGCAAGAAAAAGAAAAGACGCAGAAAAATAATAGCCGAGCTGACTGAATGTGCCGCCGCCAAGTCCGAATGAATAATTGTAGAAAAAATTCCCGTGTGTATATTGGTCAAATAATAATTTTTTAAATACGATCATTTGCGCAAGCCCGTCACCCGGACCTGTCATATACCTGCCTTCCGCCCATTCTTTCACAAAAAAAGCGTGTGCCAGAACGGACACCAGCAAACTGGCCGCATAGATCATGATATGTTTTCTTTTCATATGAATTCTCCAGTCTTGCTTTTAAGATAATAGACACGCAAAAAAAGCACTGCCAATGGCGCTTGGTATTTTCAGTGCATTTTTGTCAGACGCCGCATGCTTTTTAATTCGTTCGTTTCAGGCAGGTCTTTGTTCGGGATATTCGCTTCTTTGATCAAATAATGCGGGCGTTTTTTTGTTTCATAATAGATTCGGCCGATATATTCGCCTATAATTCCGAGGCTTAACAGCTGTACTCCGCCGAGAAATAACACTGCTGAGATAATGGTGAAATACCCAGGCACAGAAATACCGTTAGTCAGAATTTTAACGAATGTGGCAATGATATAAATGATGGAAAGCAGCAGGATGAAAATGCCTGTATAAAAACATAATCTCAGCGGCTTATGATTAAATGAAACGACGCCGTCCATTCCGTAGTTAAACAGACTGCTGAACGACCATTTGGAAGTGCCGTTTTTTCGTTCGACATTTTCATAAAATACAATTTTCTGATCAAAGCCAATCCAGCAAAAAAGGCCTTTTGAAAAGCGGTTTCCTTCGCTCAGCTTCAAAAGTGCATTCACAGCTTGGCGGCTTAACAATCTGAAGTCACCGACACCGTCACGCAAATCGACTTCCACCGCTTTATTAATGAACTTGTAATACATAGATGATAAGAGTGAGCGGACAAAGCTGTCCCCTTTTCTGTTCCTTTGGGCAATGACTTGGTCATACCCTTCTTCGTAGCCTTTGATAAATTCCTGCAGCAAATATGTCGGATGCTGCAGATCGGCATCCATTACAATAACCGCCTCGCCCTGAACATGCTCAAAGCCCGCCAAAATTGCGGCTTCTTTTCCAAAGTTTCGAGAAAAAGATATATATTTTACCCGGCTGCACGTCGCTGCCAAGTCTTTGATCTGCTGAAGCGTGTCATCAACACTTCCGTCGTTTATGAAGAATATTTCATAGTCATAATGAATGTTTTTAAATTCCTTTTTTAAAGATTCATGAATGAGTTTGACATTATACCCTTCATTGTAAGACGGGATAATAATCGAGATTAATCCTTGCTTCATTAAGGCACCTTCTTTTTTTTATTCTTTTTAAGTATTGCCTTAGGGGAGTTTTACACAAATCTTCAGTAAGGCTATTCCTTTTTTTAAAGTCGTTTAAACCTGTTTTTTGTTACAATTTTATGGTGACATTCATGATTTTTAATGTTATTTTGTCATGTTTAAAACAGACTATGAAAAAAACGCACAGAAAAAGTCTGCCATTATGACAGACGGATGGAGAGAAATTTTGGCTTATTGGTTCTTAAGATATTCCAAAATCAGCTGATTGACGATGGCTGGCTTTTCGTGGTTAATCCAATGGGAAGCTTCATCAACAAAGATGAGATGTCCATTCGGGCAATGCCTTTCCGTCTCTTTCGCAAGCTTTCTGCTCAAAAAGCGGTCTTCCATTCCCCAGATCATTCGGTAAGGTACTGTTTCGTAAGAGGGTTTCTCTGCCAAGCTTCCTTTTCTGAGGGCTCTGTACCAGTTCAGCATAGCTGTCAGCGCGCCCGGCTGTTTCCACGCTTCTTTGTACCTGCTGACATCCTCGGATGTAAAAAGCGCGGGACGGTCGGATAATCCAATCGCTTTGTCTAATGTTTCATAATCATTTTCCCTTAGTGATGCCTCCGGTATATCGGGGAGCTGGAAGTATGCGATATACGAGCTTTTCAGCCATTGCGGCGGATAAAGCGGCGTTACGGTTTTCATGACGTGCGGGTGCGGGATATTGATCGCGATTAGTTTTTCAAGATATTCCGGGCGTGTGGAGGCCAAATGCCATGCAACAGCCCCTCCCCAGTCATGCCCGATGACAATTGCTTTTTCATCAGTGAATTGCGTAATAAGCCCGATGATATCATCTCTTAATGTATCAATCCGATACGAATCAATTCCTTCCGGTTTGTCACTGAGATTGTAGCCCCGCTGATCAGGAGCAATGACCCGGTAACCCGCATCAACAAGCGGTTTGATTTGATTTTTCCAGCCGTACCAAAACTCAGGAAATCCATGGAGCAGGACAATTAACGGGCCATCTTCCGGTCCTGCGGCTGCAACGTGGAGCGTGATTCCGTTCGTATTGACAAACTGGCATTTAACTCCGTCCACTTCTATCTCCTCCTTGACTGTGCGTCATGATTTTCAGCCTTTTCTCCGTCAGCATAAATGTTATGACACAGGCGGCAATCAGCAGGATAAGCTGAAGAATAAACAAGTTTGATCCCAGCAGCAAACCCATTCCCGCAATCACCAAGCCTGACAGGATCATTAATGATGCACTGTAACGGTTCGCTTCATTCCATAATCTTTGATCTGACATTGAGCGTCTCGTTCTGTATCCGAGCACACTGTTGATCGATTTGGGAGGAAACAGTTTGATCAGTATGCCAGCAATGATCATAAGCCCTCCGCCGACTAAACCCGTCATATCCTCATCTCCTTTCTCATTGTTACGTGCAGAAAGGAGAAATGTTTCATGCATAGGCAAAAAGACAAGCCTCGGCCTGCCTTTTTATCGCATTTGTAAATCCTTTGTGTGAATATAGCCTTTAACTCCGCCATAATCCACGAACGCCCAAGTGAAGTCAAATCCGCCGTTTTCACTGAATCCCCACCCAAGTATTGTCACCTCTGTTCCAGATGGGAGCTGTTTAGCTTTTCCATTTTCGGGCGTCGGTGCATAGAAGGCTGTCTGTTTCATTGTTTTCGCTTGGCTTGCGGTTTTCATTAAAAAGTGGGTTGAAATATACGCTTTTTTTCCTTTGAAATGAATTTGAGCCCAATCGGCATTTACAAATCCATAGACTTTTACTTTTTGTTCTGATGATACAGTGCCGAGAATGTCACCTTTATGATTTGGCTCAGTCCGGACATTCAGCTTTCCTGTTTTTATGATGTAAGAATCGGATGATGGCATGCTGACAGATATGTCGTGAAGGGGCGCAGCTTTTGCTGCGGGAGCGGAATGAAGTGCTGTCAAACCCAGTCCTGCGGCAGCTGTTAAAGCGAGCATTACTTGTTTCTTTTTCATATAAAGCTCCTCCTCGCATTTTGACAAGATATTAGTGGTATTCCCTGATTGACAGGCTGGTGAAACATGTTTTGTTTATGATTTCTTCCTTTTAAGGTAATTTTAAGAAAATGAAAAAACCTGCCGGTCGTTAACGGCAGGTTTTTAGTGCAAAAGGCCTCTGCTTTGATTTAAGTAATCATTCACGTCGTTACGGGAGCTTTGAAAAAGGTGGAGCTGGCCGCCATAGTTTTCAATCCATTGTGTGACGATTTTTTCAGTCATTTTTTCACCTTGATAGGCGTGTCCGGCTTTTGCATAGGTTGCTTCGAAATCGCTCCATAACAATTCCACCCACGTTTTTGCCTGTATATAGCTGATCATCTCGTTCTTTTCCAGAAGCAGATTAGTCAGTTTCTCAATGTACATATTCATGTGTGCAGTCTCCTTTCTTCAGGAAAAAAATAACGCTTTATTACGTGGTGTTCTCCATATACTAACCTTACGTCTTCATCTGGAAAGACGCAACTTTTTGATCTCGAACCTAGGGGGATATGACATGGTCCGAAATAAAGAAAAAGGATTTCCTTACGAAAACGAAAACAAATTTCAGGGTGAACCGAGAGCAAAGGACGACTATGCTTCAAAGCGTGCTGACGGATCTATCAATCAGCATCCTCAAGAAAGAATGAGAGCCTCAGGCAAACGGTAAAGAAGAACAGCTGCATACACTGCAGCTGTTTTTACCCTTTATTGACTTGATATTCGTAGACGCTTTTCTTTTCTGATAAGTGTGCGAAGGTAGAAAGCACAAGTCCGCATGCGGTCATAAGCGCACCTCCTGCAAACAGCCAGGAATAAGAGCCTGTTCCGTTTAAAATCATTCCGCCGATCCATGCACCAAGGGCATTGGCAAGGTTAAATGCTGATACGCTGACAGCTGCGGCAATGGTTGTGCCGCCCTCAGATGAGGAAATGACCTTTGTTTGCAGAAGAGGCGGCGTGCCGAATGCGCATGCCCCGAATAGGAACGTTGCCACAATGGCTGCAGCCGGGTAAATGGCGATGTAAGGAAATACAGCCAGAACACCAATTAAACCGATCATTACGCCGATCATCGTCCGAGTCAGCAAAGGCAGCGGTACTTTTCCAGCAAAGAAATTCCCGGCAACGCCTCCCAATCCATACGCAAAGAGAGCACCTGTAATGCCAACCGTGCTGAATCCGGCTGAATGCCTTAAAATGGGTTCGATAAAGGTGTAGGCGATAAAGACACCGGAATAGCCTAAAATGGTAATCGCGAAGGAAAACAGCACTTGTTTGTGTTTAAAAACCCCCCACTCACTCATAAGCATTGGGATCACTTTTGGTTTTCTGTTCGGCACGGCAGCCATAAGGCCTAAAAATCCGATGACACCAAGTGCCGTAATGATGGAAAACACCGCTCTCCAATTCAGGACATCTCCGAGATAAGAGCTGAATGGAACACCAAGCATTAGAGCCACTGTCAGTCCGCCGTTCATTGAAGCAGCAGCTGCAGCACGCTTTTCCGGCGGAACCATTTCACTTGCGAATACCATGGCAATAGCGAAGAAAGCGCCGTGAATGGACGCAGATAAAATTCTTGAAATGGCCAATACCGCAAAATTCGGCGCCAGTGCGCTCATCAGGTTTGAAAGGATAAATATCGCCATAAGCCCAAGAAGCACAGGCTTTCTCGGAAGCTTGACGGAAATGATGGTGACGAGCGGTCCTGTCAAACAAACGCTTGCCGCATAAGCCGTGACAAGAAGCCCTGCGGATGAAACCTGTATATGAAAGTCATTGGCAATCGACGTCAAAATACCCATCACCGCGTATTCTGTATAGCCGATTGAAAATGTACAAATCATAAGAACAAATATAATAAATTTTACAGATGGGTTTTTGATACTCAACGTCATCGCCTCCTTTGATTTTAAAAAACAACGAGTTTCATCTTAAAAGATTTTTCAAGTGAATTCAATGATTTTTTCTTTAAGAATTCGTGTAAATGTGCTGCAAACAAAAAGAGGCTGATCATCAGCCTCCTGTTACGCTTTATTCTTTTTCTTGCAATACTGAGATTGGCAGCGCTTCCTCTTGCTGGGGGGAAGAGGTCCTGTACCCCCATGCGAAAACGCCATTTAAATAACTGATGGTAAACTCGTCCTCAGTGTCTTCCACACGATATGTTTCTCCCGGTGAGTAATCTTCCGGGTTCAGTAAATATGCTTTTGCCATCGTAATTTTCCGTTCGAGCACTGCCAGTTCGTTTATGATTCCATGCTGTTCGGCTTTTCTTGCTTTTTCAGAAAGTAATGCGATTTCGGTATTGAGTTCGTGAGGTGTCATTTGACTGTATCGTTTCTCCATTTCAGTACTCCTCTTCCTGCAGTAATTGCTCGATTAAATCGAGTGAGAATCCTTTGCGGAATAAAAATTGTTTGACCTTCATGGCGCTTTCATATGAGCCGTCATAGCGGTATTTTCTAAACGCTTTTTCCGCGTGAAGGCGCAGCGCTTCTTTCTCTGTGTCTTCATCATTTTCATATTCAATCTGATCCATCGCCGCGCTGATAACATCAAATGAGAAGCCCTTGCGCTGAAGCTGCAGCTGGGCGCGCTGTTTGAATTCTTTCGTCGAAAGCTTTTTATCTTTTTTGAGAAGCTTTTCAACATGCTTGACCGCTTCTCTTGTCTGATCTTCAAAGGAAAAGGAACTTAGCGCCTCCTTAATTGTATCGTCATCAATTCCCTTCGCTCTTAGCTCTCTGAACAAAACATCAGGGCCTTTTCCGTTTGTTTTTTTGTGAGTGCTGACATAGGCTGCGGCAAATTCCTGGTCGTTTAAGTACTTGTAATCGTTAAGCCTATGGATGACTTCCGCAATGACGGGGGGCGAGGTTTCTTTTTTCTTTAAGTGGTCCTCGACCTCTTTCGTCGACCGCATTCGATAGGATAAAAAGTCAAGCGCACGGTTGAAGCCTTTCTTCACTTCATCGCCGTATTGAATCTCAATGATGTCAAGATCATCGAGTTCTTTTCCCTTCTTGAGCTCAAATTTCACGAGCACATCCGCGTCCACACTGAAGGCGTATTTATCATCCAGAAAAATATTGAAGCGTTCCGTATTCTTTTTTTGCGTTGATATTTTTGTAATAAACGGCATCTTAATCTCCCTTCTCAGGCCTGAAACGCGTTTTCTTTTATTACAATGAGGTAAAGTATATTTATTAGAACGATGAGGAGAGATGTTCATGAATATCGCAATGACGGGCGGAACCGGTTTTCTCGGCCAGCATCTGACAGGCGTTCTTACCCGCCAGGGACACCATGTTTATATTTTATCAAGAAACGCAAGGGAAACTGAACAAAAAAATATGACATATGTCCAATGGCTGACGGAAGGAGCCGCCCCGGAGCAGGAACTTCCTCATATTGATGTCTGGATAAACCTTGCGGGAAAATCGATTTTTGGCCGCTGGACAAATAAAACAAAGCAGCACATTCTCTCCAGCCGTATCAATGCGACGCGTGAAGTGCAGCGGCTTATTCAGAAACAGAAGGAGAAGCCGAAGACATTGATCCAAGCCAGTGCCGTGGGCATTTACGGCACAAGCCTTGAGAAAACTTTCACAGAGGATTCTGCAACGTCAGATGAGGATTTTCTCAGTCATACTGCACACCTGTGGGAAAAGGAAGGACAGCATATTGAAGCGATGGGTATCCGGACAGTTTATGCGAGATTTGGCGTGATGCTTGGAGAAAAAGGCGCTTTACCGCTTATGGTTCTCCCCTATAAGTTTCTGGCCGGCGGAACGATTGGAACGGGAAGGCAGTGGCTGTCATGGATTCATGTCGAGGATGCGGCCCAGATGATCCGATATGCGGTGGAAAACGCCGGCATCTCAGGCCCAATGAATGTCACCGCACCCAATCCTGTGGACATGAAGCAATTCGGAAAAGCGATTGCACGGGTGAAGCACCGCCCGCACTGGCTCCCCGTCCCGGAATTCTTTTTATCAAAAGCATTGGGTGAAATGAGTCTTTTGATTGTGAAAGGACAGCGCGCTCTTCCTAAAAAAGCGATAACCTCTGGATTTCGTTTTACATATTCGGATCTTGAATTTGCACTCTCACAGCTGATAGCGGACCGAAAGACTGTATAAAAACAGCAGGAAGCGTCAACCTTAAGAATAACATGGTTGAAGGAGGTCCTTTATATGGAAAAAAAGAGGGAGAAGCACCAGCAAGGCGCCAACCTGAAAAAAATGCAGGAAGTTCTTTATTCAGGCGAATTTAAAAAAGCGGAAAAAGCTGCTAAGCGAAAGTAGGAATACATAGCTCCTTAAAACCAAATACTATCTTTGTTTGATATCACTTTTTAGGGGGAATTTGATATGGGCAGAAATCATATCCACAAAAACCGTGATAAAAACAAACAAAAGCTTCCACAAGTTCCCGATGCATTAAAAAGGGAAACTGACGGCGTTTACGAAGAATATTCAACCGAGCTTGCTGATGCAGATGACCGCGAAGCGCAAGAGCGTGCGAAAGCAGCCGACAACAGAGCGAAAAAGAAATCTCGTTAATGAAAAACCCCTTGTCTCCGTTTGAGACAAGGGGTTTTTTACATTTCAGTGAACCGGTCGCGGATCGGTGTGCGTTTTTTCACTTCCGGCGCCTCGTCAGGATAACCTGTTTGTATGATGGCGGCGAAACGCTCATTATCCTGCAAACCAAAGGCCTGATGGACTTCTTTGTCATAAAGGATTTTTCCGCTTTTCCAAACCATGCCGATTCCTTTTTCCCAAGCAAGAAGCTGAAGATTTTGAATCAACGAGCTTGTTGCCGCAAAATCGTCGTCCCGCGCTCTTTCGTTTTCATCTTCCTGAAACACGACGAGGAGAAATCCCGGAACGCGCCCAAGTGTGTTTTTGAAATTTTGAAGCTTTTCCTCTGTCATATCCGGCTTGGATTTCTTAGAGAACGCTGCAAATGTATTGATGAGGTTCGCTTTACCTGACTCACTGGAAACGTAAATAAATCTCCATGGCTCTGTCACTCTGTGATTTGGCGCATATTTTGCCGTTTCAAGCATGTCAAGAATGACTGCTGAAGGTACTGGCTCTTGTTTAAACTTTCGAATCGATCTTCTGCTGCGTATGATGTCCCGCAGTACTGAATGCTGATGTATTTGTTCGGTTTGAGGCATACCGTCTCACCTTCCTATGCAATTGAAAATGATTATCATTTCATAATGATAACGGAAAGTGCATCTTTTTGTAAACCATCATCCGTATTAGATTTTAAGAATACGGGTTTCTGAGTAAACGGCTGTTCCTGTCATGTTCACTTTCACATGGCCGCCGGCTTCGTTCATTTCGATCTCCACTTTTCCGTCTTTTCCAATTTCCTGCCCTTGTTCAATGATAAATTTATGCTGCTCGGCATTGCCATAATGTTTCATATAAGCCCCCATCACGCCGGATGCTGTGCCGGTCACGGGGTCTTCAATCGTTCCCGAATACGGGGATGAAAAGTGGCGTCCGTGCAGGTCGCTGTCGGGATGAACGGTTTCAAAGGTAAACGGATGGACTGAAGCTTTTGGCAGATCAATTAACACTTCCGGAAATTGTTTGTTATCTGGCACCATTTTTTTGGAAGCCTCCAATGATTTAAGCGGAACGATGGCTGTCCATATGCCAGTGCTGCCAAACACAATCGGAAGGTCTTCATGAAAATCTTCATCGGTGATACCCAGTGCGTCCGCAAGTTTTTTCCGATCGCCTGTAAATGGTTTGAATTGCGGAGAGGCCTGTTCAAGCGTGATATGAATGCGGCCATCTTTTTCAGAAATCTTCACAGGCAGGATACCCGCTTTCGTTTGGATGCTGTACGTTTTACCGCTCTCCAGCATTCCTTTCTCACATAATGCGTAAAGAGAAGCAACTGTCGCATGACCGCACAAATTCATTTCGTGTCCAGGGGTAAAGTAACGGAGTTCAAGATCGGCCGACTCGCTTTTTCGGATAAAGGAGGTTTCTGAATACCCGGCACGCTCAGCTATGATCTGCATCTCGTCTTCCGTATAATCGTCTCCCTGCAATACGACGCCTGCGGGGTTTCCTTTGCCGGGACTGCTTGTAAATGCTTCATATTTTAATACCTCTGCTTCTTTCATTCATCTGCCGCCCTTTCTTTATCAATGTCTCTGTCAGTATAGCAAAAATAATTACGAATCTTCAGTCATTATCATAAAAACCCATTTTCTTTTTTAAGAAAATGGGTGTAACGATCAAGAATTTCTTGTTTTATAGAGCAAATAAATAAAATAAGGTGCGCCGATAGCCGCTGTAAAGACGCCGGCCGGCACTTCCACCGGAGCAAATAAGGTTCTGCCGACGATATCAGCTGTTAAAACGAGCAGAGCTCCAATAAGTGCCGACGTTGGGAGCAGCGCGCCATAAGATGAGCCGACAAGCCGTCTTGCAATATGGGGCGCCATCAGCCCGACAAAACCGATTGTGCCGGCAACTGAAACTGCACAACCCGTAAGAGCCGTACTCAAAAGGAGCAAGAAAAAACGATTTCGCTGCACAGCGTTTCCTGCACCCGCCGCAATATCTTCACCCAGCACCTGTATATTCATATTTTTTAGCGCGACAAAACAAATGAATAAGAGAATGACAGATAAGATAATAGCTATTTTTACATGCTGCCAGTTTGACCCATAAACTGACCCAGTGATATATACATTGGCTTGTGATGCCCGGTAAATCGGGCCTTTGATCATCAACAGGGTAGTCATCGCCTGCGCCGACATTGAAAATCCGATTCCGATAAGCACCAGCCGAAATGTGGAGGCGCCATTTTTGTATGCCAGTAAATAGACGATGAGCCCGACAGCCGATGCGCCGATAAATGCGGCTGCTGGAAGCCATGACAGACTGATCGTAAGTGAACTGCTGCGGTCTGAGAAGAACATCATTAAAAGCACGACCGCTACCGCCGCTCCTCCTGTTATTCCGATAATATCCGGAGATGCGAGAGGGTTTCTGACGAGCCCCTGCAATATCGCGCCTGCCGCTGCCAAGCAGACACCGGCGCATAAAGCCGTCAAAATTCTTGGCATGCGGAACGACATGATCATCAGTTCATCCAGCTTGGAACCTGCACCAAAGAATGTTTTTGCTACATCCCAGGGAGGAATAAACCTTTGTCCGAGACCTGCGCTTATGATGAGTACAGCAGCTGTTAACCCCAGTAAAATTAAAAAGACGATCCATGCTTTCTTTTCAGCCGCAGTAACGCCAAAACGAAGTTTCATAGCTTCGCCCCCCTTCTTGCGATGTACACAAACACAGGCATTCCGATGATGGCGGTCATGACCCCGACAGGAACTTCCTGAGGCATAATGATATATCGCGCACCGATATCCGCGCAAACAAGCAAAATGGCACCCAAAACAGCGGAAAATGGCAGAACCCAGCGATAATCATTACCAACGACAAAGCGGGCAAAATGCGGAATAATGATGCCGATAAAAGAAATCGGCCCGGCAATGGCGACAGCAGACCCTGCAAGCATGACAACACAAAGCGCCATCACAAATTTTAACAGACCCGTTTTTTGGCCGAGTCCTTTTGCCACATCTTCTCCCATAACGAGGAGATTAATTTTTTGGCCGAGAAAGAAGCAGATTACCAGCGCTGCCGCTGCATATGGAAACATCGTCATCAACAGATCCAGACTCCGGCCCTGCACAGAGCCAGTCAGCCAAAAAAGCACCTGGGCAAGCTCGAGTTCGTTGACAGACAGCAAGCCCTGTGTCAGAGAAGAAAACATGGCTGCCATGGCAGCTCCCGCCAGCGTCAGTTTGATTGGCGTCAGCCCTTCCCTCCCAAGCGAGCCTGCTGCATAGACGATCGCGGCGGTAAATGCTGCCCCCAGAAACGAGCTCCATACTAATGCCTGAGGTGACTGAATATGCAGAAAAAACGATCCGGCAACAATAAAAAAACCTGCACCGGCGTTAATCCCGAAAATCCCCGGTGACGCAAGCGGATTTTTTGTGAGCGCCTGCATGAGAGCGCCTGCGGCTGCAAGCGAGGCGCCGACGACTGTCGCAACCAAAGCGCGCGGAAGCCTGACATCCTTGATGATGACATGCTCATTTGTTCCATTGAAGGAAGTAAACGCCTGATAGACCTGTCTCCATGACGTACCTGTATAGCCGTACACGACGCTTGCGCAGACAGCCGCCAGTAAAATGAAAATCAGACATACTAACACAATCCATTTTGAAGATGCCTTTTTGCAGATCATGATCTAATTCTCCTAGTTATTTACTATGTAATGTTTGTTTTTGAGAATAATCCTCAATTAGGGATTGACACTCTTAACACTGCTTATTATGATCTAAATGATAATGAATTTCAATATTGGGAGGAAAAAGATGAAAAAGCATATCAGCATGCTATTCGTATTTTTAATGGCCGTTATGGTACTTTCTGCCTGTAATAGTTCAGAAAGTTCAAGCAACAGCGAGGGGTCAAGCAGCAAAACAAGAACGGTCAAACATGCAATGGGGACATCAGACAACATTCCCGCCAATCCAAAACGGATTGTTGTTTTAACTAATGAAGGAACAGAGGCGCTCTTAGCGCTTGGCATTAAGCCGGTCGGAGCCGTAAAGTCATGGAAGGGCGACCCGTGGTATGACTATCTGAAAGATGACATGAAAGGTGTTAAAAACGTCGGTCTTGAAACGGAACCGAATGTGGAAGCCATCGCAGAATTAAAGCCTGATTTGATTATTGGAAACAAAGTGCGCCAGGAAAAAATTTATGATCAGTTAAATGCGATTGCGCCGACTGTTTTTGCTGAATCTTTGGCCGGGAACTGGAAGGATAACCTGACTCTATACGCCAACGCGGTGAATAAGGCGGACAAAGGCAAGGAAGTCATTGCCGATTTTGATAAACGTGTTTCTGATTTAAAAAACAAGCTGGGCGACCAGACAAACAAAACCGTTTCAGTCGTACGCTTTTTATCCGGTGAATCAAGAATCTATTATACCGATTCATTCTCAGGGATTATTTTAGACCAGCTTGGCTTCAAACGCCCTGAAAAACAAGTAGAACTGTTCAAGAAACAAAAGGACCAATTTACGTTCTCAACTGACAGTAAAGAATCTATTCCTGATATGGATGCTGATGTGCTGTTTTATTTCACTTATAAAGCCGATAATGCAAAGGAAAATGAAAAATGGGCCAATCAGTGGACAAGCAGTTCACTATGGAAAAACCTAAAGGCCGTGAAATCAGGTAATGCGCATGAAGTCGATGACGTCGTATGGACAACCGCAGGCGGAATTAAAGCCGCAAACTACCTGCTTGATGATATTGAAACCTACTTCTTAAAAACGAAATAAAAAAAAGACTCCGTCTTATTAGACGGAGTCTTTTTTGCTTTTGCCAATCAGACGTGTAACGAGGAACATGGTAACAGAAAGAGATCTGTTTTTCCGATACGCTAAGTATTTCCCTCGCCACTCCGGTTTGTATTTTTCTTTAAAGGCTCTTAGGCCGCTGAAGCTGTACATGTATCTGACATTATTAAAAATGACAGCGGCAAACCTTTCGGACCAGAAGGATGTAAAGGCAGTGCCGACATTAGCCAAGGGTGCCATCCCCATATTAAATGACGTGCAGCCCTCTTCCTTTGCCCATAAAAACATGCGGATAAACAATGCGTCCATAATGCCATTTGGAGCGTCGCCGCGATAGCGCATTAGGTCAACCGATATCTCTCCCTCCTGGTACATCGGCATGACATTTGCGAATGCAACGATCTCTCCTTCTGCATTTTTCATATAGGCGATCGGCGCTTTCTGTAAATAGGAAGGATCAAAAAATCCGAGCGAGAATCCCTTCTCCTTTTTCGAGCCGAGCCATTCGTCTGTGATTTGCTTCAGCTCCTCCAAAAACGCATCAGAAAATGGGGGATGATCCACATGGAAAGTATACTCCTCCCGCTCAAAGCGGTTATTGATTGCCCGAAGGCCAGCTTTTTTCTTCCCAGTCAAGGTGAATGTATTTAAATCTACATATGCTTCCTCGCCAAGTTTAAAGAAGTTGTAGCCAAAATCGTGATACAGCGCCATGTCCTCTCGTTCAATTTGATAGAACAAAACACTGAATCCCTTCTGATGCGCTTCGTTCAGAAATTCTTCCAGCACGAGCGGGAATGATTCTCTTTGGCCAGACGGATCGCCGAGCACGACCAGCCTTCTGGCGATTTTCCCGAATAGAAGCAGTGCATTCCCATCACTGGAAAAATAAAACCGCTTATCTCCAAGAAAACCAAGATGGCTCAGCGCGTTGCCGCCTTTTTCATTAAGAAACGCAGCAAGACGCTCAGGGTCAGCTTTCTCTCCGATCGGTTTCGTTCTCTTATGATAGACCACTGTAAATATCAAGAAGAACAGCGGCACAATAATGATCGCCATGATGGTTGCATGTGTAATATGCGAGGTGCTGTGGACGAAATATTCGTGACGCAGCACCTTCTTCATCCGGTCCCAAATAAAGCCCGCGATCAGATTGTAGTTAAAGAGCGCCACAGTAAACAGCGCCACAGCGAATATCAATTGTCCCAGTGTATAGGATGCCTGTTCGCGGACAAATTGTTTTTTCAATAGCACAAGCAATACGATAATCATCGGCAGTACGAATATCGCGCTGATGTTAAGCCCTTTTAAAAAGCTGAACACAAAGCCGCCGACAAGCGCTGTAATGGCCATCGTATAGGAACGTTTTGTCCGTTTATAAAGCTCAATCGGCAAAATTAGCAGAATGAGCGCTGAGCTTAAGGACAGGCCGTTGAACAGCAAAAGCGCCGGGCGCGGAATGTGCGGTATAACCGTCAGCCTGTCAATCGGCAAGGAAACAGAGGCCAAGACAATCAGACCTGCTACGAACACAATAAGGGAAAGCGAGCCTTGCAAAATTCTCACTAATACCGCACGCTGAACAACAAGCAGAACGTTTGTCGTCTCAATTGCCGGTGCGATGCGCGGGTTCGTTTCGAGCCGCTTCATTGTATTTTCCGTCAGGTCGCCGGCGGCAAAGAACAGCCCCAAGATAAATGGGATAAATGAGTAGGCGAGCCTGTACAACACAATAGAAGTAACGATGGCCTCCTGATGATAGCCAAGCTGCTCCATCCCCAGCAAAAATAAAAGGTCAAACGAGCCGAAGCCGCCCGGCACGAGGCTGATCATTCCTCCGATCGCCGCAATGACGAACACCCCGAACACATACCTGATATCTGCATGAATGCCCATAGCGAACAAAGCAAAATAGATGACGATCCCGGCCATGAGCCATTCAACAACTGAAGCTCCAATATATGCGAAAATCGGATTTTTCACTTTATCCGCATTCTCTTCGTCCCCAGCTTTGCGGTCTTTTATTTTGGACACCGCCAAAGACAGCGGCAATATCAGCGCAAAACCGATAACGACCGCCCATAGCCAAGGCTTTTCATGAATCACTTCATCCACTGGCAGCACTCTCGCAGCGACGAAAATGCTGAAAACAGATAATCCGAGCAGCATAGATGATGTGAGCCAGGCGATTCCTTTCACGAGTGCCTTATGGTCTTTCGTATGCTCCTTATAGAACATCATTCTTAACCCGACGCCGGCTAAACCGCCGAAGCCCAGCACATTATTAAATGAATTGGCGATCCAGGAAACCCTGAATACTTTTCCGTTTGTGATCGATAGGCGCAGTGAGTATTTCAGGACGTAATCATACAGCGACATGGCCGCAACAGCCAGCAAGCCGATCAACACAAGCATGAATAAGTCCGTTCGTTCCAGTCCGTTGATGACCATGAGCGTACGTTTGAAAGACAGATTTGTCAGTTCTTTTTTCGATTGATAAATAACAAATAGCAAAACAGCAATAGGAAAAACGATTTTTAATATTGATAAAGCATTCTTTTTAATCAGCAATGGTCTCTCCAATCATATTCTAGTTCGATCCTCTCCCCCAATAATCTCCAACTCATTATACACTACCGTTATTTTTCGGACAAAGTCCCGCATGCGGTTTTGCTCACTTTCTTTCAGGAGTGAAAATCGAGTAATATGGTAAGAGGAGTGAATGATGAGGAAGTGATGAAATGGAATATAATTTACACGATACAACAGTATTAAACGAAAACATTCTTTCATCGGAGGAACGGGAAATATGGGTGCTCTATATGAAAGTCTTAACTTCCGCCGGGCTCGGTGATGTGTCCGAGTGGATGAAGCTGGATATGAGCATGCCGCAAATGAAGGTGCTGATGCTATTAAACAACCATGGAACATTGAAAGTGAGCGACATTGCTGAAAAAATGGGGGCTTCCCTGTCCAATACAACTGGGCTGCTTGACCGGCTTGAAAAATCAGGATTTGTCAAACGCTCACATTCTGAAGAGGACCGCCGCTCTGTAGTTGTTCAGTTGACAGAGAATGCGAAAAAGATTTTCCGGGGTTTGTATGAAAAAGGCCACCTGAAATTGAAGCGTTCATTAGAGCTGCTGTCCCCTGAAGAAAAGCAGGCGGTTTCCGAAGGGCTGTCTATCCTTTCAAGAGCATTAGAAAAAGCGAAAAAAGAATAAATCTGTAAGTCTGTCATCCGCAAACTGCGGGAGCAGGCTTTTTTTATTTGACATTTAGTTCATTTAAAATGAATAATATACTTTGAATGAATAAAAAAGGGGTTGATGAATATGTCTGAATCATTAACAGAGCAGAAAGGCCAAAAGTGGGCGATCAGCCTGTTTACGATTGGTGTATTTATGGCTGCGCTAGATAACGGAATTATTTCAGCTGCCTTAACAACGATAAACGAGTCGTTTTCCGTTTCTCCTTCCTGGGGATCATGGGGCATTACCCTTTATACGCTTGGTCTTAGCGTCAGTGTGCCAATCGTCGGAAAGCTTTCCGACCGCTACGGCAGAAAAAAACTCTTTCTCATTGAGGTTTGCCTGTTCGGACTTGGTTCTTTGCTTGTTGCTTTGAGCCAAAGCTTCCCGCTCTTTCTGATATCGCGGCTGATTCAGGCGCTTGGAGGCGGCGGGATTTTCATCATCGGCAGCTCTCACATTCTCGCGACTCTCCCAAAGGAAAAACAGGGGAAGGCCCTTGGGCTGCTTGGCGCAATGAACGGGATGGCCGCTGTGCTAGGGCCAAATATCGGAAGCTTTCTGCTTGATTGGACCGGGTCTTGGCATTGGCTATTTTTGATTAATTTGCCGATTGCAGTGCTATTGGTTGTTTTCGGCGCATACTTTATCGCGGAAACAAAAGCACCTGAAGCTAAGCGCCTCGACACGGCCGGAATCTTCCTTCTATCCCTGTCGATTTTAGCCGTGATGTACGGCATGACGAACCTTGACGGGGCAAATCTCTTACACAGCTTGGGGAATCCGGAGGTTTATGGATGTATTATTTTTGGCATACTTTGTTTTGCAGCGCTTATCTCGTATGAAAAGAGAGTTGAAATGCGAGGAGGCGATCCCATTTTGGCGTATTCTCTGCTGCGAAACCATATGTTTCAGCGCACGCTTATCATCGGTTTGTTATCCGGGGGGCTCTTGGCGGCAGTCATTTTTATCCCGTCATATGTCGAGCAGTATTTGGGTGTCCCTGCCGCAAAAGCAGGCTATTGGATGACACCGCTTGCGTTGGCTTCCGGAATCGGCGCTTGGCTTGGCGGAGCGCTTACCGACAAAAAAGGTCCTGTAAAAACCGTTATTCTTTCGGGAATCATCTCATGTGCGGGGTTTGCTTTATTTCCGCTCTGGGTGACGGAAAAATGGGAGTTTGTGATCGCAAGTGTGGCAGCTGGGATCGGTTTTGGCTTTCTGTTAGGCGCTCCGCTGAACGTCCTTGTATCAGAAGCGGCAAAAACAAATAAGGGTACAGCTCTTGGCACGCTTTCATTAGTAAGGCAAATTGGACTGACCTTGGCGCCTACTCTTTATGCAGGTTTTATCACAGCCGGGTTTGACCAAATAGGTGATGAGATCAGCAGCCACTTATCGGACAGCGGATATTCAGAAAAGGCGATGCAGATGATTCCGGAGATCGACAGTTCTGATGTTTCTTCTTTACAAGAACAAATCGAACGCATTCCCGTTCCTGAAGTCAAAACCGCGATAAGCGACGCCATTCATGCGAGTGTCGCCAGCGGCTATGATCATTTATATGCAGCGGCTGCTGTGATCTCACTTCTGGTGATTGCTGCTATCAGTATTCCGGCTTTCCGCCGGCAAAAGCGTTAAGACCACCCCATCCGTCTGGAAAGCTCCGTAATATGAGCGATATGGTGATGTGAGTGCCAGACATACAGGCCGAGCGCGTTCTCCAGGGTAATGATCTCCTTTGTATCAGGGTGATAAAATCCGCGCTTAAATTGCTGATCCGTCAGGGTGCGGAGCAGAGCCGTCCATCTTCCGTGAAGCTCCTGCAAAAGCGAAAGTGAGCCGCTCGGATCTGCCGTTTTCGAGTCTTTTAGCTCCGACCATGCTTTTTCATCATACGGACGGATAGCCGGTGTCTCTTCCGTCAAGCT
This sequence comes from Bacillus sp. LJBS17, assembly GCF_019334685.1. Taxonomy (NCBI): domain Bacteria; kingdom Bacillati; phylum Bacillota; class Bacilli; order Caryophanales; family Bacillaceae; genus Bacillus; species Bacillus sp. LJBS17. Next base: position 894,284 of record NZ_CP079759.1, on the reverse strand, counting down.
CAATTTAAAACGAATATAGCTGTTCATATGACTGTCAGCCAGATGATGAATAACTTGCCGAACGGTCCATCCACCGTCCCGATACGGTGTGTCAAGCTGGCTGTCCGTCATGCCCTCTACAGCTTGCTTCAATTTTGCCGGCACTTCTTCAAGCACTTGAATCCACTTATCTTTTTGCTCCTTCGATATGGATTCCCTCGGCTTGTATTCTCCTATTGGGTAGCTTAGATTGACTGATGTCATGCATGTTCTCCCTTCTTTTCACTCTTATCTTTTATTTTACAAGAAAAAGATTGTGTATGCTGTATGATTTAATACACAACAAGCGGCAGGAGCCCTCCTGCCGCTTGCTTTTCACCCTGCGTGATCACGCACTTCGACTGTTACCTTCTTCTGTTTTGGCTGATAAATTTTCCCCACAAATAAATACCCGTATTTGAATTTATTCAGTGCCCACGAGGTCAGAATCGGGCCGGCTGTACACACGGCAAACAGCAGGAGAACAGCCGGTACGGCAGGAATTTCGGGCATATTCAAAAGCAACACGTAGCCTATAATCATAAAATAGGCATGAAGCAGATAAATCGAAAAGGAATAGTTGCTGATAAACATCATGATTTTCGGCACATGCTTCATTTTGGAAAACAAGTGAAAACACAGGAAAATCATGCTTGTTGAATACAGCATGATATCAGGCCGCTTCGAGCTGATCATGCCGATTTCACCGACATAAGAAACAGTGACAACCAGCGCCCCAGAAGCAATTGCAGCGCCGTACACCACCCAGCGGTATTGGTTCAGCAGCGCTAAAAAACGCTTGTATTCTTTTCCGCAATAGTAGGCTAGACAAAAGTAGAAAAGCCAGCCTGCGAACGGAACCCAGAAGAACGGAAATGCCCCTCCCTCTTCAGAAGCAGGAGCCGGGCTGGCTGCGGAGAAATAGCCTAAATAAGCGGCTGTCACCACAAATGAGATAGACAGCACCCATTTCGGCGATGCTTTTTTCAAATACTCATGAAACATCATATGCAGCATGTAAAATTGAAAGATGACGAGAATGAAGTATCCGATAAAGTTTCCTAAGAATACGTTCTCCAGATATTTTTGCACAAACGCGAGAAAGGTTACCTCTCCCCCCATCGCACTGGTCATCAGCAGCGCATCGATGGCCGCGATAAATAGAAAAGGAACAAAAATCACTTTTCCCCGCTTCTTTAAAAAACCGTCAGGCACCCCATCAGGATAAGAACGGGCCAGTAAAAATTCAGAGATGAAAATAAAAGCGGGCGTGCTGAACATCAGGAGTGTGCGGAAAGAATCAACAGTGTGAGAAATATCTGCAAGAGCTTCTGCCTGAAGCATCAGGACCATTGAAATGATATGGAGCAAGACGACACTTAAGCACGAAATGCAGCGGATCATAAAAATTTCTTTAATTTGCATAACAGCGCTCCTTTTATTTCAAATTGATAGAAATCGATGGTTGTACCTTAACATGTCCGCTCTATTTGAAAAAGTGCCTGATGTCATAAATTGACGTATGCATGATAGACTAAGGTCATAAACCCCTCTGGCTTATTGGTGTATCTTTCTCAGACGAGATTGCTAGAAAAATGCAAAAAACCTGCCGTAACGGAGACTGCAGGTTTTTTATGAAGATATTAATTTGTATTGAGGCCTCCGCCATTCAGCCCTTCTTTGATATAGCCGTTCACTTGGCTATTAGAGAGCAAGCCAATATGACCGATGCCATAAAGCTGGATGTTTCGCGCTCCTTGTAACCGAGACAAGCTATTGATGACAATTTGATCATTGAGACTGTAAATAGATGTATAGAGGATCTTTTGATTAGGATCTGTACCCGGCAGCGCGGTTGATGACACTAAACCATTAGCCCCTCCAAGCGTTACGACATTTTGAATCTTATTGCCTCCGCCTAAATATTTAATATAGTACAGCGTATTGGCGCCTCCCATACTATGAGCCACAATATCTACTTTTTTTGCCCCCGTCTCTTTTAAAACACGGTCAACATATGAAGCAAGCTGCGGGCCGTTATTTAGGTTATTTCCTGTTTTATCATAAAAATCAATTGCGTACAGTTTGTTGCTTTGCCAGCCTTGAGAAATTAAGTAGTTTTTAATAGCGAAAAAGTTGTATGATGCACCACTTATTCCATGAACAAGAACGACAGGATTATGTACTGATTCAGCTTTTGCGCCAGACGGCGGAGCGGCTAAAACAGATAGAATCAGCGATAAACAAATAATGAATGCCATAAGTACTTTTTTCAAGTTTATTCCCCCTTAAAATGTTGATAACACCAATTTCCTATTATACATAAAAAATCAATATGGTTAATATTTTTTCTGAAAATTAAATTTAAATCTCTTTTATATTGACGGAGATAAATCGGATACCTACTGACAAACCTTTTATCTTCATTTCCAAAGAGCCCGGTTGTGTTCCCTTCCTCCCTTTTCTATAATAAGGGGAATAGGCAGTTAGAATCACAGTTGAGCACCGGCTCATCTGTTTTGCGAAACAGCCAGACACGGAGGATAGCATGAGAGTATTAAAATACGCCATATTAGGGCTTTTGCGAAAAGGCGAATTGAGTGGATACGATATTACGAGTTATTTTAAAGAGGAGCTCGGCCAGTTTTGGAGCGCCAAGCACAGCCAGATTTACCCTGAGCTCAAAAAGCTGACGGATGAAGGATTTATCACGTTCCGGACAACGATTCAGGGCACAAAGCTGGAGAAAAAGATGTACACCCTGACAGACAGCGGAAAGCAGGAGCTGCATGACTGGCTGATCCGCCACCAGCCGATACCCGAGACGGTGAAGGATGAATTTATGCTGAAGGCTTATTTCATTTCTTGTCTATCGCGCCAGGAGGCTTCTGATTTGTTCAAAGACCAGCTGCAAAAACGCCAGGCCAAGCTTTCTGACTTACAGGGAAGCTATGAAAAGCTTATGGCTTCAGCAGAGCCGATGTCATTTTCTTCACCGGACTTCGGCCACTATCTTGTGCTGACGAAAGCGCTGGAGCGGGAGAAAAATTACGTTTCTTGGCTGGAATCAATTTTAGCTATGATAGATAAGGATTAACCGCAGTTCAGGCTGCACCCATACGAATGTACCCACATGCAAAAAAACATCTGCCTAAACGGCAGATGTTTTTTAGGCTCGGAGCGCCTTAAGCCCCGCTACGAAAGTGATCGCAGCAAATGAAAGCAAAATGCCGCTGATTCCGAGAATATCTGTGACGCGGGCACCGTTAGCGATAATCTCTGTCAGCCCGCTCATCGCCCACTTTTGCGGAAGAAATTCAGCGATGGATTGCATCAATTTCGGTTCAATGTCGATCGGCCAATACATCCCGCTCACCATACATGTTGCGATGACGAACAAGTTACCGAACGCAAGCTGCTGTTCTGGCGTTCTGACATTGGCCGCAATCATCAATCCAATGCCGACAACGGTCAATAGAAAAAGTGACACTAATACAATAACTGCAGCCGGATCCCCCCAGTTGATGCCAAACAGCCAATGGGTTGCGAGAAGCAATATGCCAAATTGAATCCAGCCAATGACAAAGAAGGACAGCACATACCCAGCACCGATTTCGGCTCGGCTGACAGAGGCTGTAAGCAATCTGGACCATACGCCGTTTTTTCTTGCTTCTAAAATGGTTCCAGCCGCTCCCATCATGGTCAGCATGACAAACAGGATGGAAAACCCTGCTGCTCTGGAGGCTGTGTCACTTGCTTCCGCACCCTCTTTTTTATCACTGAGCGTCTGTCGTGTTACAGCCGGAACTGTATCTTCATGTTTTTTGGCGAAAACGGTTTTATACGCAGCCTTCCAGTTCTCTCCAGCTGTCTGCGATGCCGTTTTTGCCGCGGTCACCTGAATATTGAGCGTTGCCAATGTGCTTTCTGCATATTGTTTGACCATCGGCGCTTCCGACAGCTCAGGGCCGTGACGGAAAATCAGTTCAGGATGTTTGTCTTTTTCCAGCTGTGTCTGGAACGAGCGGGAAATGACGATGATCCCGGCAATTTTCTTTTGTTTCAGCTTTTCTGACGCTTTGCTTTCAGACATGTTTTCGAATACATACATATCATCGTGTGCCTTCAGCTGCCGAATATAATGCTGTGAGAGAATCGTATCGTCCTGATCAACGATTGCAAGCCGCACCTTATCATCATTGCCGCTGAGCATACTCCCAAATACAAAGGTAAGCAAAAGCGGGGCAGCAAACATGATCAAATAGTTCTGTGGCTTCTTAAAAATGAGAGAAAGCTCAATGCCGCAAATGGCTAGAATTTTTTTCACCTTTTGTACCTCCTTATCTTGTATGAAGCCGTCTGATACCAATTACAAGTGAACAAAAGCCGATCGCCGCAAAAAGAAGCACAGGCTTTTGAAGGTCAGCCCAGCCTCCCCCTTCCATTAAAGAAAGAAAGCCGTCAAGCGCCCAGCGATTTGGCACCGCTTTGGATACAGACTGCAAGACGTCCGGAAATTGGTACAGCGGCAGCATGGACCCGCCGAGAACCGCAAGCAATTGAATGCCGAAGCCGCCTATCGCATCTGCAGTTTTCATATCGCTGATGCACGACGCAAGCAGCATTGAAATACCAGATACAGCTGCGGCGTAAGAAAGCCCGAGTACACTCACGAACAGCAGATTACCGCCCCAGTCCACACCAAATACATTGATTGTGACGATCAGAAATATGAAAAATTGTATGATGGCAAACAGATACGTCCCAAGCCATTTTCCGAAGAGAATGACGGATTTTTGCGCAGGCGTCATCAGCATTCTGGCAAGCGTCTCCGTATCCTTTTCCTGTAAAAATGATTTCGCCCCGACTGTGATATGAAACAGCATAAACATGCAAAGCATTGCCGCCGAATAGTATTGAAAACTGTTAACGGCTTTGCTGCCCACAGATTTTTCCGCAATAGTCAGCTTGTCACCTGTTTCTTTTTCTAGCATCTTTGCCAGCTTTTCTGCAAACTGTGCAGGGTCAAGTTTTCCTTGCTGTACAGCTTCCGTTTTGCTGATGTAGTCCATTGAGGCTGACGCGGCTTCCTTTACCGCTTTATATTGCTCTATAAAAGAGCTTGCAGCTGTTTCGATGATGGAAGTTTTCAATGTTTGATCAGGAGCGGCATAAACAACAGCTGAGGTTTTGCCGGCTTCCCAATTTTTTGGGATGACGATACCTACATCGATTTTCTTTTCATCAAGCAGTTTTTTCATCTTGTCTTCGCTGCCGGCTTTTGTGGCCTTTATCGACTTCATTTTTTTGAGAACATCTTTTGTAAACATGTTTGCTGCATCTGACTGGTCTGATTGAATGTAGCCGACTTTGATGTCATCAATCCGGCTGCCTCCGTCAACAACTGATCCGAGCGCCGCCCCTAAAATACACGTTAGGATCAGCGGCATTAGGATAAGCATCATAAACCCTTTTCTGTCCGTGATTCTGATTTTGACATCTTTCCATGCGATCCATATGCTTTTTTTCATGGCCGTCCCTCCTCAATCCCGCAACGTGCGGCCGGTCAGATTCAGAAACAGGCGCTCCAGATTCGGTTCCTGCACCTGAAGGGACAGCAGGTTTATATGATGAGCAGCAGCTTCAGCAAGCAGACTTGTGACGACTTTCTCATGATGAGCCGCAGAAATGTCAATTTTGAGCTCTGACTCTTGGACTGTTACATCATTCACATGAGCCAGGGAACGGATCGCCAAAAGAAACGCTTCATCGATCCCGCTGACCGTGAGCTGAATGATGGTATCGCCCCCAAGGCGGCTGCACAAATCAGTTTTTGTGCCAATCGCAATCATTTCCCCCTGATCAATTATCCCGATCCTGTCGCATAAAAACTCAACTTCTTCCATGTAATGACTCGTATAGATCACCGTCATGCCCGTTTCGTTGAGCTGTTTAACCGTTTCTAAAATGTGATTTCTCGATTGAGGGTCAATACCGACAGTAGGTTCATCCATAATCAGCAGCTCGGGCTTATGCATTAAAGCCGCACCGATGTTGATTCTTCGTTTCATCCCCCCGGAGAATGTTTCAATCTTATCTTTAGCCCGCTCAGTCAGACCGACATATTCAAGGACCTCTGCCGATCTTTTTTTGGCCTCACCGTGCGTAAGTCCGTACATTTTCCCCCAAAACATAAGATTCTCATGAGCCGTCAGCGTCGGATATAATGCAATTTCCTGCGGAACAATGCCGATTTTTTGTTTCGCTTTGGCCGTTTCTTTTCCGATGACATAGCCGCCCACCGTGATGTTCCCGCTGTCATGCGGCACAAGGCCGGAAATCATCGAGATGGTTGTGGACTTCCCCGCACCGTTTGGCCCGAGCAGACCGAACGACTCCCCCTTTTGGAGGGAAAAAGAAATGCCTTTCACGATTGTTTTTTTCCCATATGCCTTTTTGATATTTTCTGCTTGCAGCACGTCGTCTCACTCCTTTTTTGATCCATTGCCATTGTAGAAGAAAGAAAGGCGTGCGGCATGTAGCGGCAGATAGAACATAGGGCATGAAAAAAAGGCCTGTAAAAGGCCTTTTCAGAGAAGCGTATATGCAAAACGTCATATGTCAAAAGACAGATACACCATATCTGACCGAGTAAATGGCGGCTTGGGTTCTGTCCCTGACAGCCAGCTTGCTGATAATATTTGAAACGTGGTTTTTGACTGTGCCTTCTGTAATGTAAAGCTTTTCGGCAATTTCTTTGTTATTCAGCCCGTACCCCAGCTCAGCCAGAACTTCGATTTCGCGCTCGGTCAGGCCGAGCAGCTCCTTAGGTTTTTCTATCTCATTTATTCCTTTCAGCTGTTTTTCACGCTTCCATTCATTCAGCATTTGAGCAGTCAATTCCGGCGGAAGCACCATTCCGCCAGAATGAACAGTCATCACCGCTTTTACAATCGTATCTGCCGACATATCCTTCAGCAGGTACCCGCTTGCTCCTTCTTCAAGCGCTTCAGCAATCAGCGCTGAATCCTTAAAGGTTGTCAGCATCAAAACCTTTACACCGGGCAGCGAGCTTGTGATTAATTTTGTTCCCTCCACCCCGTTGGAAACCGGCATGCGGATGTCCATTAATACGATATCCGGCTCCAGCTCTTTCGCCTTTTCGAATGCTTCCTGTCCGTTTCGCGCCGTTGCGATCACATCGAGCTCTTCTCGGAGCTGGAGCAGGGATGCCAGCCCTTCTCTGACAATATCCTGATCGTCGGTAATGATGATCTTAATCATGATAAACTCTCCTTTTGCTGCACGGGCCTGAAGCTCCATTTTTTATTGGCGAGTGAAAATTCTGCATTCACAGTAAATCCTTGATCCCGTTCGCTTTCAAAGCGGATCATTCCGCCATGTTCCGCTGCCCGCTTTTTCATATTCAAGAGGCCAAAACCAAGTGCTGCCTCGGGATTGCCTTTGCCGTCATCCTTAATGACAAGGCTGATGCTGTCCGTTGTGCAGGCAAGCTGTATCGAACAAGCTGTGGCGCCGCCGTGCCGTTTGGCATTGGTCAGTGCTTCCTGCGCCGTTCTGATCAGGGTCGGATGGAGAGACAGCGGGATGATTGCAGGATCGCCGCTGACCGCAAATTCTGTTGTGACTCCTGCATTTTTGCAAAAGTCCTCTGTCAGCTGTTTCAGCGATTCGATTAGCGAAGGATCGTTTTCAGTTTGCAGAGTGCGTACTGATAAGCGGACATCATCAAGCGCTTCACGGGCAAGTGTTTCACAGACACCTACTGTCTCATCCGCTTTTTGACTGTCTCTTTTTTGCCATTCACGCAAAAGCTGCAGCTGGACAAGAAGAGCCGTCATTTTATGCCCCACTGTATCATGGATTTCCCGCGCCATTCTGTTCCGCTCGTAAATGGCAGTCAGCTCTTCAACTTGCTTCGCATATAAATGGAGCTCCTGATGTGCAGCAGACAGCGCCAGATGGGACTCCGTCAGTTCCTGAAACTGCTGTTTTGCCGTATCCTGAGCCTCCAACAGCTTGCGGATTAATTTGCCCACGACACCGCAGAAGACAACGAATGTCATGCTGATGCAATGATCCATCACATATTCATCACCAAGCATATGATATGTGCGTAATAGAACAATCAGCCACATCATAAAACAAAAACACAGGACAGACCATACAGTTTTTCGGTCAAATCCCTTCAGAAAAAAGGTAACTGCAACCGGGCTGAGCAATGTAATATATAAACCTGTACCCGGAAACATGAAACCGAACGAAAAGCCAACTGCAATATCAATTAGACAAAAAATAATTGCATATTTCTGTACCCTTAATAAGAGATGATTTGCTAAGAATACACTTGCACCGCCAGCGATGAACAAATACTCAAACCAGCTGTCATCCTCTACAAGAAAAAAATAAACCGAACAGCTTACCATTAAGGTGAAAATCCTAGTAAAAAAAAGAGCCTTCACGCTCATCACTCCCGATACCCAATTCCCTTCTTATCATACCTGCCTGAGGGCATTTTTGACAGGAGTTTCTGGAAAATAAAAAATCCCCCTGCCGTTTTTTCGGCAAGGGGATTGCAGTTAAATCACAAATGTAATATAGGCGCCGGAAACAGGGTCTTTCACACGAAAACTGTTTTCCGTCTCTTCAATCGAATACCCGGCATGTTTGACTCGGTTCGCCACTAAAACCAGCTCCTCTTGGTGAGGCAGGACAACAGTGTAATAGTCTAGTCCGCTGGCATTTGTCGGTTTAGGCGGCGCATTTCTTCCCGCCCAAATGTTTAAGCCGATATGATGGTGGTACCCCCCGGCTGAAACGAAGAGGGCGGACATGCCCGCATAGTTTCCGACAATGTCAAAGCCCAGTACATCTGTGTAAAACGCCTTTGCTTCTTTCAAATCACTGACATGCAGATGAATGTGTCCGATGATTGTATCGTTCGGAAGCGATGCTTTCCGCTCATCTCCTGCCTCTTCCAGAAGGCCCTCAATGTCAACAGCGGTTGTCGTCATGACATAGTTTCCTTCCAGATCACGCTGCCACGTGCTGCGGGGGCGGTCAGCATACATTTCAATGCCGTTTCCGTCAGGATCAGACAGGTAGAGCGCTTCGCTGACAGCATGGTCCCCATGTCCGATAGCAATGCCGTGTTCAATCAAGCGGGCGAGCGCGATCCCAAGTTCCTTCCTGTCCGGAAGAAGAATCGCAAAGTGATAAAGGCCTGTCACAGACCGTTCAGGAAAGACGACAGCGCTCGGATTTTCTTCAAGAATAAGCAGTACGCGTTTCCCGTCAGCCGTTAATTCAGCTTGGCGATCCGTCTTTTTTAAGACTTGAAAACCGATGACGTTACAGTAGAACTGAAGCGAACGCTCCAGACTGCGAATTGTGAGTTTGGCATAGCCAATGTGTGTATCCTCATGAATGCTGGTCATGCTGCATGCCTCTTTTCTTATGCTGAAACGTTTCCGTTCTTTTTTCCTTTAAACACAAATGGATCCAGCGCCAGAAATCGACTTCCAGTAAGCGCCAGGTGAATGGATGTCAAAAGCAGAAGGTAATCAAATTCTGCATTGCCCATGAATGGCGCTTTCAGCTTAACAGTGATGATGGCGCCGATCAGTGTAAGGGCGAACAGTACACCGACAATACGTGTAGCCAATCCGAAGAAGACAAGCACTCCGCCAATGAGTTCAATCGCTGCGATGACATACGCCATAAAGCTTGGAAGGCCTATGCTGCCGAAAAATTGGATGGTGCCCTCCATTCCCTGAAACTTTGATAAACCGTGAACAAAAAAGATAATACCTGTAATAAGCCTTAAAAGTAATGTGCCAATTTCAAATGATTTATTCATTTTATCCTCCTTGATAAAAGTTATCACTTACTTAATGTAAGCTAGTATATATACATAACTTGTTTACGTCAAGTAATTTCGTTACATTTTACGAAAATGAAATAAAAGTACTATAAAACTGTAACAAAAAAGACCTCTGTGCAGGACAAAGGTCTATTTCTCAAATTGGCTTTCATATAAGTCACTGTAAAATCCTTTTTGCCGAATCAGCTCGTCATGGCTGCCTTTTTCAATCATTTCACCATCTTTTAGCACCACAATCTGGTCCGCTCTTTGAATGGTGTTCAGCCTGTGGGCAATGATGACGCTTGTTCTTCCTTCCATTAAACGGGCGAGCGCTTCTTGAATGTTGACTTCTGTAACGGTATCAATGTTGCTTGTCGCTTCATCCAAAATGAGAAGAACCGGATCGGCAAGCACCGCCCTCGCTATAGAAATCAACTGCTTCTGTCCTTGACTGATGCCCGAACCGTTTTGCGTCAGCACGGTGTCATACCCTTTTGGCAGCCTTTCAATAAAACTATGGGCATTCGCTGTTTTTGCAGCGGCTTCGACTTCCTGATCAGAAGCATCAAGCCTGCCGTAGCGAATGTTTTCTCTGATCGTTCCCTGAAATAAGAAAGAATCCTGAAGAACAAACCCCATGTTTTTTCTCAGGCTTGCTCTAGTAAGGGTTTTAATATCTATACCGTCGATTAAAATTTTTCCATCGTTAGGCTCGTAAAAACGGGCGATAAGGTTAGTGACGGTTGTCTTCCCCGCCCCCGTCGGTCCGACAAACGCGATGGACTGCCCTGCAGGCACGGTAAACTGTAAATGCTTCAGTGTCTGCTGCCCTTTATCGTAACCGAAGGACACATCGCGGAATTCAATGCTGCCTGTTTGGATGGGCTGATGCATGGCGTTCTTTTCATCCTCGCGCTCTTCTTTTTCATCAAGCACGTCAAACACCCGTTCAGCGCCGGCGATTGCGGACAGCATCGTATTAAACTGGTTGGCCAGATCGTTTAAAGGGCGTGTAAATTGTCTTGAATACTCGGCAAAGACGACGATGGAGCCGATCGAGATCCAGCCTTTCAGCGCAAACAAACCGCCGATTGCCGCTATCATTGTAAAGCTTAAGTTATTCAAAGAGTTCATGACCTTCGGGATAAACCCGGAAATCGTCTGCGCCCAAAAGCCCGACGTCTTGAGTGCAGCGTTTTTTTCGAGAAATTCAGCAGTAATCTGCTTCTCACGTGAATATGCTTTGATGACCTTTGCGCCTGAAACAGATTCCTCAATATACCCATTCAGATCACCAAGGTTTTTCTGCTGTTCTTTAAACAGCTTTCCCGTTCGGTTGGTGATCCATTTCAGGCTCGCTGCCATCACCGGAATAATGGTCAGCGTAATCAATGTAAGGAGCGGGCTCATGTACAGCATCACCGCAATCGTCCCGACAAAGGTGATCACACTTGACAAAATTTGAATGACTGACGTGTTTAAGGTAGAACTGACATTTTCGATGTCATTCGTCACCCGGCTCATCAGCTCGCCGTGCCGCTGTTTATCAAAAAATGGAATCGGCAGCTCATGCAGATGGGTGAACAATTCGCTTCTCATTCTGAAAACCGTGCCCTGCGAGATCGTAATCATCCAATAGTTTTGAAACCAAAGCGACAGGGACTGAATGATATAGATAGCGAGCAGAAGAAGCAAAACAGGAATCAAGCCGCTGACCGTTTTCCCGACGATAAAATGGTCGATGGCCTTTCCGATCACAAAGGGGCCAAGGAGCCCGAATATGGCGCTGATGACAACCATCAGCATGACAAGTATGAGCAGTCCTTTTCTTTCAGCCAAGTAAGACCAGATTCGTCTCAGTGTGCCCTTTGTATCCTTTGCTTTCGCCCGCTTTTTCGCGCCTTCTTTTTTGTCAATTGGCAGTTTGGGATATTGGAAAGGCTTGCGGATGTCTTTTAGCATGACTCGCTCCCCTCCCTTCCGAATTGTGACTCGTAAATGCGCTTGTATAACTGAGATGCAGAAAGCAGCTCACTGTGAGTGCCTTTTTCAATCAGTTCGCCGTCCTCAAGCAGCAAAATCTGATCAGCTTTCATCGCCGTGGTTATTTTTTGTGTAATGATCAAAGTTGTGCAATGGTATGTGCTGATTGCTTCAAGCAGCTTCGCCTCCGTTTGCAGATCAAGCGCGCTTGTGCTGTCATCTAATAGAAGGATAGCCGGTTTTCGAATCAGTGCCCGCGCAATGGAAATTCGCTGTTTTTGGCCGCCGGACAGGTTGACGCCTCTTTGTCCCAAAACTGTGTCATATCCATTTGGGAGCTTCAAAATCGTTTCATGAATTTGCGCATGTTTGGCCGCATCCATTATTTCATCTAGTGAAGCATTTTCTTTGCCCCAAGCGATGTTTTCTTTGATTGTGCCGGAAAACAAGAGGACTTCCTGCGGTACATATCCAATTTGCCTGCGCAGCCCTTCAGCCGGAATATCTTGAACCGGCTTTTCATCTATGTAAATGCGGCCTGAATCCGGCTGATAAAGCCGCGGAATGAGCTGAAAAAGCGTGGACTTGCCCGAGCCCGTCGCACCGAGAATCGCAATCGTTTCTCTTGGCTTTGCGGAAAATGAGACATCCCTGAGCGCTTCTCTGTCCATTTCAGGATAGCGAAAGGATACATGCTGAAACTCAATCCGTCCTGACAAACGATCAGATATGATGCCTTCCTCCCGCTCATCGCCTTCTGTTTCAAGCACCTCGCCGATTCTATCCCCTGAAGCTTTCGCCCTGGTGAAAATCATAATCAAAAACGGAAACATCGAAAGCGCGCCTGTAATTCGTGTTGCGTAGTTAATTATCGCAACAACATCGCCAACCTGAGTGCTTCCGCTCGTAATACTGTAGGACCCCGCCCACAAAATCAAAAGGATGCAGAGATTCATCAAAAGCATCAGTACAGGCATCGTGAATTCCACAAGCTGAAAGGCCGAAACCGTTTTTTCCATCAGCCTTGTGTTGGCTTTGATAAATCGTTTGACTTCGTGGCTGCCGCGAAGCAGCGCTTTGATCAGCTTGATTGCAGTTAAATTTTCCTGCATGATAGTGTTCACTTGATCCAGCCTTTTCTGCACTGAGCGGAACAGTGCCCCGCCTTTCCTTAATACCCATAGCAAAAACAAGATCAGGATCGGAATGGTCACAAGCAGAAAAAAGCCGAGTTTCACATTAACGGCAAGCGATAGCACAATGCCGCCTGCAATCATTAAGGGAGCCCGCAGCATAAACCGCAAACTCATAAAAATCATATTTTGAACCTGTGTGACGTCGTTCGTCAGCCTTGTAATATAAGAAGAGGACGAAAACTGTCCAAATGTGGAATAGGAGAAGGACTGGATTTTTTGAAAAAGCCCTTTTCTCGTATCATAGGAAAAGCTTTGGCTGACATGGGCGGCATAAAAAGAATTCAGCATCCCCGCCGCAAAGGATAACACGGTCAGCCCGATCATGACCGCGCCCCATATCCATACATGCCGCAGATCTTGCTTCAATATCCCATCGTCGATGATTTTTGCAATCAATAAAGGCTGCATCAGTTCAACTGCAAGCTCCGTCAGCATAAGAATCAGAGCAATTCCCGCCAGCAATGAATATGGTTTTAAAAACGACAAAGCTTTTTGCATGTAAAAGCCTCCAAACCCCTTTTAGCAATATGTACTTTTTATTTTAATTGTTTATAGGGTTTGATGAAAGAATTTTACTGTCATGAAGTGTTATGAAAGCATAGAAAAGCACTGAATTTATCGATAACCAAAATCACTTTATCTTTTATTCGAGAGCTATTCACTGCTGATCTGCGTTCATTAAAAAATATCAAAGATTTTACTCTACTCAAGTTGAGGTGCTGGATAGACTTAGATAAATTAGGAAGATTGCTGGAACCGTAGGAATAATGAAAAATATAAATTTTAAAACGAAGACCTTTTTGCGAGGAATATAATCTGATAAAAATGCGGTGAAAAATTTCTAAAATCTAATTAAAACTCTAAATAGAGTGCATTGTTAAGCACTCTATTTAGAATCTGTACATTTTAATGTTACCGAATAAAAACTAAAACCACTCCATATCCCTTACTTTTGTCGAACTCTTTGATGACTCTCATGACCTGCCACCTTTGTTTAGGAGATACCGTTTTTGTAGCAATTCCGTTGTTATGCGCTTGAATAAAGTCTCCGGCTTCTACTGTGCTGTCGCATCTTACATAAACCTGTCCTACAAGGCCCACAACATTCCATTCATCCCTCTCTTCCCTAGAGGCATAGTTCTTATCTGGCTTATAATCAGGGTTTTCCATAGGCGCCATGACGATTTGGCCATTGGCACCTTTCTGTTTTTCATAAATATACCCGCCAAAATCATTCTTCAGGTATCTTCCAGACCAATGGAAGCTTGACTCACCAAGTATCACACCAGCTGTTTCAGAAATAACTCCAAGCATAAAGTCACCTTTTTTTGCAGGTCTAATTTTATCACCCTCCAAAGTAACTAGGGTTCCTGCCGGAATTTTTTCACCGCTTAGGCTCTCGAAATATTCAGCGTAATCCGAGAACGTTTGGGAACTTTTTATGCTTCCTGAAGCCTTAATCGTTCCATCTTTTGCATGAAATTCTATCTTTCTGTTTGATGAGGATGGTGTGCTCCCACTTGCCCATCCTAGAGCAACTGAGTCTGAGTTCGGATTGATCGTATTATATGAGGCTATCACAGAAGATTGAGCAGCCCCAGTTGCTCTGCTTCGAACAGATCCAGCTACAAAATTATTATTTCCAGTAGCGTGGGAATCACGAGAGCCAATAATCCCGCTTCCTTTATGTTTAAACAAAAAGTACGGCGTCACGACGCCGCCAATCTTAAAATCTGTTTCATAGCCTGAAAAGTCACAATTAGAAACATTAAGATCAGGGTCAACAGAAAAAATTCCAACTGTACCACTGTTATTTTTAGGCGATCTTTGCCCCCATACATTACTAACTACAGACTCGTACATACCGCTCCCAAAAACAACACCCTTTTCGGCTGAATCGATCAATGTCACACCATCAATCATTACCTTACCGACAGAATTGTCGCCACCTACAATATAAAGATCATTATCAGCAGTTTTAAATCCTCGAATCGTTATATTCTTTAAATTGATTAGACGCCCTTTATAATACACGCTTACGACTGAATTTCCCTTATAGTTAATGGAGGAATCATCGCATATAGCATGAAAATTAACCACATTGACGCCATCGTAACCTGAAATTTGCAATGCATTCGGCCCTGCCCCTTTGTACAGATCACTCGGCTTAGGGTTATATGCGATACAGTTAGCCAGCTGAACGTCATGAGCTGATGCTGATTGAGGATCACTTGCTGTGTGGTGTCCTATATGCCGAATGCAAAAACTAATTGCATTTTCATAGGCACGGCAGTTCACAAGTTGAACTCTTTTTGCAGCCGGAGCATAATCATGAGCTTTAATTTCAAATCCTCGAACTCCTCCAATTGCGATGCAGCTATCAACCATTACATCCTGAGAGCCATCATCGATTTCAAAACAGTTTGTATTTGAAGACCCATCATTTAACCCCATCGGATGGTAAGAAAGACAATGACTAAAAGTCGTATGCTTTCCAAAGTGACATGTGAAATTATCATCGCCAGAGCCTGTTGCTTCGCAATATGAGAAGGTTACAAAGTTGCAGCCACCAGGCTGATAAAAGGTAGGATCATCATTTTCTCCGTGTCTGTTATAATTAGGGCTTGTAGCATCAAACCCGTGAAGGCCGGCATTTTTTGCAAAAACATGCTCTACAAAAGAGTAATCCACATTTGCAAAAAGCAAGCAGCTTGAAGTGGGCCCCTTAGGGATCTTCCATCCAGCAGGACGCGTATCTTTATTCCAGTCCAGTGTCAAATGTCCAATGTAGATATTTTCATTACCATTTGTATGATCACTATTGGTGAGTACAGAGTGACCAACTGGCGTATCGTCTAATAACTTAATGATGGTCCTTTTTTTACCCGCTCCAACCAGCATTGTATTCGAAGGAACGAGCAAGCCAGATACCCTAAATACGCCTGCAGGGACTTTTATGAGATAACCGCCTTCGGCCATCGCATCATGAAATGCTTGCGTATCATCTGTGACCCCGTCTCCTTTAGCTCCATAATCCATTACGTTTCGTTCATCAAGGTACTCAAATCTGTTCTCATACATTTTGAGTCTTTCATTTAAGTTTTCAAAAGTTGTTATTCCATTACTTAATGCAATCCCAATTTTACTATCAATCGTTTCGAAATTCTCGGCAAGCTTGGAATCAATTTCAATACTTTCAGTGCTTTCAGGTTTGTAAAGACCTAAAAACGTTGTATAATTTTCCATTTTTACTCCCCCTATTGGTTTCAGTTTTTAAGAAACATAACATCCCTTGCACTTATAAGTGGCAAACGTATGACAAACAAAAAAGCGCTGTCTTTAAACAGCGCACTGATCAAATAATTTCACCTATTCATTTAGTAATTTTTCCACACGCTCCCGCATCTGCGGCACGCTTAATCCGATAATCACCTGAAACGCCTTCCCGTTCCTGACGACGCCGTGTGCGCCAAGCGCGCGGAAAACGCTGTCGGGTTCAACCTTTGTTTCATCCTTGACACTGACTCTGAGGCGGGTGGCGCAGTTTGTGACTTCAGTGATGTTGTCTTTTCCGCCCAGCGCTTCAATATACAGAAAAGCGGTGTCATCAGCCGTTTCAGCAGCGGAGGCCGTTTCATCCTTGTTTTTTCGTTCTCTGTATTCCTTTTTCGAATACAGCTTTGTTTCCTGCTGTTCATCCTTTTCCCGTCCTGGTGTAGCGATATTGAATTTGAGGATTAAAAATCTGAAGACGAAAAAATAAATTGCTGTAAACGAGAGCCCGATCAAAATTTGATACACATATGTCATACCGTGGCTGCCAAAGAGCGGAATCCAGTTCAAGGTCACCGCCTCAATCAGTCCGCCTCCCATATTTCCGACGACGCCGGCCATATACATAACTGTCGACATTGTGGCGGCAAGCACGGCGTGAACCGCAAATAAGAAAGGTGAAATGAATAAGAACGTAAACTCAATTGGCTCTGTAATACCGGCGACAATCGCTGTCAGTGTGACAGGAATCAGCAGCCCTGCGACGAGTTTTTTCTTTTCCTTTTTGGCTGTCACATAAAAAGCCAGGGCGATACCCGGAATACCGAAGATTTTCGAGTTGCCGTGAAGCGCGAATCCGCCTTGCGGAAAGAGCTCCTTCAGCGGTTTGGCGCTTTGCGAATATTCGCCGAGATGCTGTGCCCAATACGTGACGATCCCGCCTTCCGCTACAGCCGGGCCATAAATAAACGGCGTGTAAATAAAGTGATGAAGGCCGGTCGGAATTAAAATCCGTTCCAAAAACGTGTATATCCAAACGCCCACCGCCCCAGAAGCAACCAGGAAGCTTTGAAGCGAGCCGATTCCCGATTGAACCATCGGCCAAATATAAGACACAGCCAAGGCAATTGGGATCATAATAAAGAAGGAAATCATCACGATATATGTTGAGCCTTGAAAGATGCCGAGAAAATCGGGCAGTTTTTTATCAAAATAGCGATTATGCAAAAAGACGACAATCGAAGAAATAAAGATGGCTCCGATAATGTTGGTATCGAGCGTTTTTATGCCCGCAATCATCGTTAACCCGCTCGTTCCGCCGACCTCTTGATTCATGTCGACGCCAAATGCTCCTCCCCATACCGTCAATATCGCGCTGACAAAATAGTTGAATGTCAGGTAAACAGTAAGCGCTTCCAAACAAGCGCGTGCCTGAGCTTTCTTCGCCAAAGCAACCGGGATGCCAATGGCGAATAAGAGCGGCATTTGGTTAAAGACAGTCCAGCCGCCCTGCTCAATGATATACCAGCACTGATACCAAAAACCGTCAGGATCGGCGAGCGGTCCCATGAGGGTTTTATTTTTAAAGAGCGTGCTGATACCGACGATAATGCCGGCGAACGCGAATAATAAAACAGGCACAAACATCGCGCTTCCAAAGCGCTGAATTTTTTGCATCATACCAGAACCCCCTGCTACTCATTGTCATTTTTTTCTGCCTCTTTGTAATCAACATATGCGCGGAACAATGCTTCGCCAACGAGAAAAAACGGTGCAAAAGCGACAATTTCCGTTTTATCGCTTAATGTCACAGGTTTGCTTGTCGCATAAAGATTATGCGGAGTCAGCTGGGCGAGGACATTGTTTTTTAAATTCGTAATGGAAATAAAGGGAATACCCTTTGCAGAAAGCATTCTTGCCTGAGGAATCAGCTCCGGTGTTTCTCCGGAAAGAGAAATGATGATAAACAGATCGTTCACTTTAAAATCCCCGCGCATCAGATTAAATTCATTTGTGTCTTCAATTAAAATAAGATAGCGATGGCGCGGAATAAACATTCTTTGCAGGTCGCGGGCGCATATCTTTTGCGCATTTCCAGAACCGTAGACGAAAATGCGGTCAGCTTCATCAATCAGCTGGCACATGTCCGTCATGTCCTTTGTCCTTAAGAACTTCAAATTTGCTTCAATATCATCAAGCAGCTTTTCAAAACTCATACTCTCGCCTTCTTCCGGCTGATCTTCCCACTTTAAAAAGACGCGAAATTCACTGTAGCCACTGAAACCGAGCTTTTGGGCAAGCCGTAAAATTGAGGAACGCGATACACTGCAAGCTTTGGCCAGCGCGTCGATTCCAAGGTGATAGCATGTGTGCTTATGATTCAATATATATTTTAAAATATGAAAATCGTTGTCATTCAATTTGCTGTAGTGCTGATTGATCAGTTCTTCGAGCTGCATATCAGATCCCCCCATTTTCTTTCTATTATATACAATTACAGATTCGAAAATGGGGGAATTTCAGTTATGATATACGGGTCGGGCTTTGATCAAGCTCAGGCCAGAAGTCTTTGTTGGCCTCCATTAAATCCTCGAGAATGAGTCTTGCCACACGCGCGTTCGGCACTGTTTTTGACAAAATTAGCGCCTGCCACAGCTTTTGGAACGATTTCTCCGCCCATGCTTCAACAGTCAGCTTCTCAACGGATACCTGCTGCTCCATAAGCCCTTTTTGGAATTGCGGAATGGTGCCGACGGTAATCGGTTCAGGCCCATTTGAGCCGACAATGCATGGCACCTCGACCATCGCAGTCGGGTCGAAGTTCGCAATTGTGCCGTTATTTTCAACGATCAACAGCATTCTTTCACCTGTGTTGTAGGCAATCGCCCGGGCAAGATCAACGATATATGATGCGTGGTCATCGATTTTGATTTCGCTGTTTTCTGTGGACTGCTCACGTGTAATCATGTCACATTGGCTGAAAATAAAAGCTTCGCGCCCTTCCATCACTTCATTTGCCCGCGTATGATTCGGATTTGATTTTTTCACCATATCATCCGGGAACAAATAATATTGCAAATACGTATTCGGCAGTGTGTCAGGATCTGCGGCCTGCACGTCACGCGCTTTGGCGAATGTGTCATTCCAGCTCGCCTCCACCGCTTCAGCCTCTGTTTTCGGAATATAGCCGTATTGAGATACATGCTCCTTCAGCTTCGGCATTAAATCGTTGCCCTCTTGATCCTGAATTGATGTCCACCAGCCGAAATGATTTAATCCGTAATAGCGGACCTTCATTTCTTTTCTTGAGGATAAGCCAAGAATTTGCGCCATCCGGTCTTCGATCCCAACCGGCATATCACAGATATTAAGAATTTTAGAATTCGGTCTAAGGCGTCTCGTAGCTTCAGCCACAATCGCCGCCGGATTGGAATAATTGAGCATCCACGCATCAGGCGAGTATTTTTCCATGTAATCTAATATTTCAAGCACACCGCCGATCGAACGCATACCGTATGCGATCCCGCCCGGCCCGCACGTCTCCTGGCCGACAACTCCGTACTTTAACGGAATTTGCTCATCAAGCGCACGCATCGCGTATTTCCCTACTCTGATGTGCGCCATAACAAAATCGACATCTGTAAAAGCTTCTACCGGGTCAGTCGTCGCTGCAAATTCAATATCCGGCGCTTTTTCTCTGATAAAAACGTCACAGGCGCCTGCAATTCGATCCTGTCTCTCCTTATCATTATCATACAGCTTCAGCTTTCTGATCGGAAACTCCTCCAAATGGTCCAAGAGCATGAGTACGATCCCTGGAGTGAAAGTGCTCCCTCCGCCCGCTATTACGATTGAGAATGATTTTTTCTTCATATGACGACCTCCTTGATAACGTTTACAATTCCATTTATACCATGAGATAGCCCGTCCCGTAACACGTTTGGCGCACTTAGGTCATTTGATCAACTTTAGTGTTTTTTCCCATAGAGCGGGAAATTTCTCATTTGCCTTATGTCTGAGAGATTTGGTTTTTTTACCTTTTTTGTAATCTTAAAGTCTCACCAACTGTGAATTTTAAGTGAATATACGCCCTTCCAATTCTTATGAAAAGGTTCTTTTGTACGATTCGGATACATGCCGAATTATTTATAATCATTTATATAAAACATCCAATTGTGCGTGAATTTAGAAAAGGCAGGGGACAAAAGTTGGACTCATATAAAGTCATTGAGCTGGCAAACAAGTATAGTGCGGCCGCAGAAGAGGTCAGAAGCTCCAAAATGCTGCTTGAATCCCGGTTATCTGCATTGGGAGATGCTTGGCAGGGCAAAGCAAGAGATTCGTTTGACCAGGATTTCGAGGAAACAAAAGCCGCCTACGATCAATTCGAACAGGAGCTGCTTGAAACAAGCCAAGAGCTGAAGGCTGCCGCTGTCAAAATAGAAGAACGAAAAGCTGAAATTGCCAGAATGGAAGAACTGGAGCGTAAAGCAAGAGAGGAAAGACATAAACTCGGGAGGTGAACGGTGTGTCAGGAAACATTGCAGTTGATCCGGATAAGCTCGAACAGCTTGCAAATGATGTAGTCACTGAATTAACTGATATGGAAAACAAATATAAGGACCTGCATGTGGAGCTGGGGCAGATGATTTTGCAATGCGATCCCCGCTACAGCAGCTGTTTTTCCGGAGTGGGCGATGCGTGGAGCTCAGGAAAAGCGCTCGTCACTAAGCTAAGTGACAATGAGATTTTCATCAGAAAAACGGGCGATAAATTTGTGGAACAAGATGATATTTTGCGAAAGCTCTACAATGCCTACGACAAATACGGTACGTTGACAAGCTTAACCGCCCTTATGCTGACGCAGGGAAAATATTACGGATTAGGGCTTACGAAATTTGTGAAACAGCCAAGCGGCTTGCATACAGCACAGCACTCAAAACTGCTCTTGGATATTTCCAGGGCCGTTGACAGCTCACGTTATCAAAAAGCGGCAAGAGTGCTTTTGAATCCTAAATATTTGTTGAAAAAGACAAACCGTCCTTTTTCAGATTTGGTACATAAAAAGTTTACAAAATACTTCCCTCAGGACACGGTGGATTTTTCAAACAGCGTCAGAAGCTACACAAAAGGATTTCTTAATGAAGCCGGCGTACGCTCCACTTTGAAGGATGTGGGAAAAACGGGCTTGAGATTCGCGAAAGGAAATGCCATTACCGCCACACTGATTACCGGTGCAACCGAAACATTCGGAGCAGGCGTGAAAATTGCTGAAAATTATGCAAAATACCAGGACAAACCCGAAGTTCTCAAGCGTGAAAACGCCAAGGCCGTCGGTAATGCTGTGAATAATACGATTTTTGTTGCCGGCGGTGCGACAGCTGGTGCTGTCATCGGCGGTGCAATCGGAAGCTTTGCAGGACCTGTGGGTACTGTCCTTCTTGGGGCAGCAGGTTCATACATTGGCGGAGTCGTCGGAGAACAAATCGCCAAATATACAGCCGGTTTTGCTGAAAAAGCAGCCTTAAAGCTGAAAGAACCGATCCATGCTGTCGTTGATACAGCCAAAAAAGGGCTGGAATCAGCCGGCAAAGTCGTCAAATCAGTGAATGACGGCATAGATGCGGCGAATAAATCGATACATAAAGGGATAGACAGCGCGAAAAAAGGAATGGAAAAAGCAAAGAAAACAGCGGATTCGCTCATACACGGCGCAACCCATTTCCTTAAAGGGAAATTTTCATTTGGATAGGAGAATAAACAATGAAGCAGTTTACAATTAGCATAGAAGAACTCTTATTTTGCTTTTACAGCGAAGGGTTTTTTGAACAGGGGATGGCCTTGAAGCAGGCCTATTTTCCGGAAATAGAAGATGAACAGCTCGGCGCTTTGTTCGAAGCAGCTTGCCGCTCACTCTTAGCTAAGGATGCAGCGGAATATCGGAACCATCAATATCGGTTAAAGGACGAGTACTGTCCGTTTATCCATGTATTAAACGACGCTGACTATACAGTGAAGCTTTCTAAATTTAACGGGCAAGGCGCCGAACAGAATGTGTCCTGCCATGTATCAAAATTCGGCACCTACTCTCACGAACTCCTTTTTGATGAACAAGTCCATCGCATTACAAAAATGGAATCAAGTGAAGGGTTACTTGCTAAGACAGATGAGTTTTTACATATAATAGATACAGAGGATAAAAGAGAATCGATTGTGACATTGACATCAAATGAATTTGAAAAACTCTTGGAGGGCGCTTCAGACAACCCTTCATATCTAAAAGAGTTCCTTGAAAAACATGACCACCAAGAGGACGTTACCCGATTTGCAAATGATCTGGCTTTGCGGAAAGGGAAAATGGATACACTTATGCGTCTGGCATATGGCAAAGATAACACTCCTGAAGTGGCTGACATGGCATTTGTCCTGCCGGGGGCCCACCATACTTGGCTTGTCACAGGCATCACCCAGAATGAATTTTCTATCCTCCCTGCTCATAAGGATGTTGTAAATCAAATCATTTCAAAATGATAAGAATTGAATTAACAAAAGGAGAAAAGCATTGAAAAACCAAGAAATCATTGAAGTCAAAAGCAAAATGTTCCTGAGAATATGGGCTTTTGTCGGATCTGCCGGTATGGGATTAGCATGTTTTTGGCTCTTTTATATGGGTATTACGTTTCAAACGAAATATTACCTATTAGCCATTCCTGCTGGCTTTCTGTTCACCTTGTTTTGTTTATATTTATTTATCATCTTCTTTCCGGCTTTCACCCCGCGGGGAAATACCATTTTCCGCATCAAGACAGGAAAAAATGGAGAAGTGTTCACTGACAAAGTGTCTGTTACGTTTACTGATATCAAGAAAATTGAGATGAGCCGCCATAAATTTAGTCTAAAAGGAATTTTCCAGGAAGATATATTGATCCAAACCGTTGATCAGAAGACCATTCGCATTCCCACTTGGAACATCATTCCGAATCCGTTGTTTTTCGAAGCGGTTGAACGCTATATCCTTCCACATCTGAATGAAGAGGCGAAAAGCAATTGGATCGGACAGTTTACAGACATCCAACGCAGTGCGTATTTGAAGGAATTTGAGAATCATCCGAAGCTTTAGGGGCAGCACATGATTGAAGTAAAAAGCATGATGTTTCTAAGGGCTTGGCTGTTCCTCGCTACAGGGGGCGCCTTTATTGTGGGAGTCTGGCTGGTGTCTGAAGCCCTCACGTTTGAATCTAAATATGCCCTGCTTTATTTGGGCGGCGGATTACTGGCGATGATTTATGGATTGATCACATTCTTTATGGCTTTTCCTGCGTTCACAAGCCGTGGAAATGTCATTTTCACCATAAAGACCGGACCTAGTGGCGAAATCTTCTCGAGAAAGCGCAGCGTGCTGTTTTCCGAGGTGAAGCGGCTTTATATGGGACGCCATCAATACAGTTTGAAAGGGATCTTTTTTGAGGATATTATCATCGAGAAAACAGACGGCAAAATCGTTCGAATCCCGACCTGGAACATCATCGCGAATCCGCTGTTTTTCGAAGCGGTTGAACGCTATATCCTTCCCCATTTGAATGAAGAGGCTCAAAACAATTGGATCAGCCAATTTACAGAGGTTCAGCGAAAAGCGTATTTGAAGGAATTTGAGAATCATCCGAAGCTTTAAAAGCTCTCCTCCTCTATAATGAAAGATAAATGCAAATTGAGGAGTGCTCATGATGCTGATTACCATTCTTTTATTTCTCGCGGCAGGGCTTGCCGAAATTGGCGGCGGATATCTGGTTTGGCTATGGCTGAGAGAGGCAAAGCCAGCCGGCTACGGAATCGCCGGGGCGCTGATCCTCATTGTATACGGCATTCTTCCGACGTTTCAGTCCTTCCCATCTTTCGGCCGTGTATACGCCGCTTATGGCGGAGTATTCATCGTGCTTGCGGTCCTGTGGGGATGGCTTGTTGACCGGAAAACACCTGATCTGTATGACTGGATCGGCGCATTCATTTGTCTCATCGGTGTCTGTGTTATTTTATTTGCGCCGCGCGGATAACAAAATGGCCTGCTTATGAAGCGGGCCATTTTTGTTTAATCCTCTTTTAAGCTGTTCAGCTGCACTTCATGCTCCTCTTGCGGTTCGTCAAGCGGATAAATTCTTGCTGTTCCAGTTTCTTCATTTACGTGCTGAATGTAAATAGGAACGCCGTTATATGTTACTTTCTTCATGTCGGGAGATTCTACAATTTCTTTCGCCCTTTGAATATTCATCGTAACACCCTCCTTCAATACATAACGTTTCCATTTCCTGAAGGAAGTATGCTTTATGATTCAGCGGACAAGTTGAATTTTTTCAGGCGTTTGTAGAAAGTGCTTCGGGGGATCCCGCTGATTTTTGCGGCTTGAGAGACGTTTCCTTTTGCAGATTCAAGCGCTTTAATCATCATATCTTTTTGGATTTGCTCACGAAAAGTAAGCACGCCGGCAGCAGCCGGCTTTTTTTCTGCAGAGCTGGCCTGCAATCCAGCGGCTTCCAGTAAAGCGGGAAGCGATTCATCCCTCAGCCGGCCGTCCGGAAATCTGATAGAAAGACGTTCAAACACATTAAACAGCTCACGGATATTCCCCGGCCACTTCCATTGCTTCAGCACATTACAAAAATCAGAAGGAAGTTCGCCTGGCCAATGATTCTTCTGTTTGTAGTACTCAAAGAGATCCGGGATATCCTCGGTGCGATCGCGTAATGGAGGGAGTTCAATTGGATAGACATGAAGACGGTAAAACAAGTCCTCTCTGATTTTTCCGTTTTCGGCAAGCTCGCGTAAATCACAATGTGTGGCGGCAATAACTCTGATATCAACCGGAATTTCTTTCGTCCCGCCGATTGGCGTTATTTTGCGTTCCTGAAGCACCCGTAAAAGTGCAACCTGCATCGAGTGGGAAATTTCTCCGATTTCATCTAAAAACAATGTGCCTTGATTCGCTTTTTGAAAGGCGCCTTTATAGCCATTTCGTTTCGCTCCCGTAAAAGCGCCCTCTGCATATCCGAACAGTTCGCTCTCAATCAAATCAGACGGAATCGCTCCGCAATTGACAGCAACAAACGGACCGTGCCGTCTCTCACTGTTCTCATGAAGCGCGCGAGCCGCGACTTCCTTTCCCGTACCAGTTTCGCCCGACAAACAGACCGTTGCATCTGCCGCAGCTGCACGTTCAAGGTTCATCAGCATCGCTTGCGATCGACCGCTTTTCCCGATCACTCCATTGAATCGAAACACCTTCTTTTTCTTATGTTCCGAAAGATAAAAACAAGTGCCGCCATCTCCTATGGTGACAGCTTTTTCGATTGAGTAGCCCCGTTCCTTCAACTCATACAGGTGCCGGCCCTGCCAATCAGGCATTGAGGTTCGAATCGGTATGCTCGCACTGATGATGTGCTGCTTGTTATTGCATAGCACCATCGGCACACTGGATGCAGCCCTCTCTCCAAAACGGCTGATCAGCTCGAGCTCTTTCTCACGGCTTTTAGCTGCGAGCTCCCGTTCAGCTGCATAGGCGATCGCAGTGGCAATACCGAGCATATGAGGATGAGCGCCTGCCGCCGGACACGATATGTCAATCACACCCGCAAGGCTGCCATCCTCATGGTGAATCGGAGCGGCTGAACAGTTCCAAAGATGGGAAGCAATGGAGTAATGCTCTGATCCTTGTATCGCAACCGGCTCGCTAATGTGGAGCGCCGTGCCAATCGCATTTGTTCCGACAGCCGTTTCCGTCCAGCATGCCCCTTCGACAAAGTTGATGCGTTTGGCTTCATAGAGCGCGCGGGAATGGCCGTCCAATGCCAGAACAACACCGTCTGAATCAATTAGCAGCGCCATCATTTCCATTTCTTTTATGGCAGGCAGCAGTTTTTCGAGGTAAGGCTTTGCGGTCGTCAAGTAGAATGAATGTTTTTTTGACTGCTGATCCAGCTCCGTTTGCTGTAAAACCTTCGGGCCTTTTTCTAAATAAGGATTGACCTCAGCTTTTTTGCAGCGATGCCATGACTCGGCAATCCGTTTTCTTAATCGGGCTTCGTCAAGCACACCGTCTTTCACAAAACGTTTCCAGGTTTGCAAATCGTTTGGGACCGAATTCATTTCCTTGATCGCTCCTCCCTTACACGCCGTTTTCATCTATTGTAGGGGAAAAATAAAGCGCTTTCAACAATAAAAAAAAGCAGGCGCCTTATATCCATGCACCTGCTTTTTCCTTTATTATGCATGTACTGCAAGGCCGATCGTGCTTAACAGCGCCTCATGCAATGTTTCCGATAAAGTCGGATGGGCGGCGATAAAATGCTCCGCCATATCTGTCGTCATCTCACCATTCATGATCGCTGCCGCTTGGCCGATGAGCTCGGTTACATCCGGGCCAATCATCGAGACACCTACGATTTCGCCGAATTCCGGTTCAGCCACGATTTTGACCTTTCCTTCCGCTTGCTGTTTAATGAGTGCCTTGCCGTTTGCGGAAAAAGGAAATTCGCCAATTTTCACATCGCCGTATATGCTTCTTGCCTGACGTTCTGTCATTCCGATACACGCGATTTCCGGGGACGTATAGATGCAGCGCGGCACATGTTTCTCATTGATTTTGACATCCTTTCCGGAAGCATGAGAAGCAGCGATGATGCCCTCATGAAAAGCGGCATGCGCGAGCTGAATGCCCCCTATAGCATCTCCGCACGCGTAAATATGAGGCACGTTCGTCTGCATGTACCCATTCACCGGAATGCCCTTTGGAGAAAAATCAACTTCGGCCTGTTCAAGCTGTAATCCGTCAAGACGGGGTTTTCTGCCGATAGCCACCAGCACATAATCGGCCTTCGTTTTAAACTCTCGCTGACCGCTTTTCCATATTGCCGTTTTGGCCGTCCGATCCACCCGCTCTAATCTGGATGAGGTATGCACTTCGACACCGTCTTCCTCAAGTTTCTCCTGAAAAAGACGGGCAATATCTTCGTCTTCAGCCGGGATCAGCTGGTCCGCTGTTTCAATGATGGTCACCTTCGATCCCAATCTGGCGAACAGCCCTGCATACTCACACCCGATGACACCGCCGCCGACAATGACTAGTGAAGACGGAATCTCGGAAAGAGAAAGCGCGTCTTTGCTGTCGAGGATCCATTCGCCGTCAAACGGGGCAAAAGGCAGCTCGATTGGCTCTGATCCGGAGGCAATCAATACTTGGTCCGCCTCTCTGATTTCTTTTCCTTTTTCTCCTTCGATCAAGAGCTTTCTTTCAGAAAGAAAGGAGGCTGTTCCCTTTACAACCTGTATTTGATTTTTCTTCATTAGGTACTGAACGCCTTGGACAAGCTGACTGACAACCTGTTGTTTCCGGCTTTGCATTTTACTCCAATCGACTGATATCGCACCTGCCGGAAGTTCGATTCCAAAGCTGTCGGCATGCTTGATTTTATCAAGAACGTTTGCGCTTTCTAACAAAGACTTTGTCGGGATGCAGCCTTCATTCAGGCAGGTCCCCCCAAGCTTGCCTTTGTCAATGAGCAGCACGTTTCTGCCCTGCTGTGCCGCGGAAACCGCAGCCGCATAGCCTGCAGGTCCGCCGCCGATAATGGCTAATGTCATGTCGTTTTCACCTGCTTTTCCTATAAAATTAATGCTGCGGGTTCTTCCAAATATGTTTTCATCGCCTTCAGGAATGCAGCGGCTGGGGCGCCGTCACACGCTCTGTGATCAAATGTCAGGCTGAGCGGCAGGATTGTGCTTCTGACGATCTCCTCCCCTTGATACACCGGCGTATCATAGCTTGCTCCGATGCCGAGAATGCCTGTTTCCGGCGGATTTAGTATCGGTGTGAAATGCTCAACTCCAAACGCGCCAAGGTTTGTAATGGAGAAGGTAGAGCCTTGCAGTTCTTCGCTTCCCTTACGTCCCTCGCGTGCTTTTTTGGCATTTTCTGAGATAGATTGAGCCAGTTCAATCAGCGATAGCTTTTCAGCATGGCGGATCACAGGCACCACTAAGCCATTTTCCAAGGCTACAGCCATACCAAGGTGCACATGAGGATGTGTGATGATGCGCTCATTTTGATAAAAGCTGTTCAGCACAGGGTGAGCTTGCAGAGCGAGAACGGCGGCTCTTGAGACAAAATGAGTGATCGTCAGTTTTGTGCCGTATCTCTCTTCCGCAGTTGGTGAAAGCTGTTTTTGAAGAGTGGCAAGCTTGGTGATATCAGCTTTCATCGTGATCGTCAGCTGCGCGCTGTTTGCCAAGCTTTCCTGCATTCGGGCAGCGATGACCTTTCTCATGCCTGTCACCGGGATTTCCTGCGCTTTCTGCTCCGACACAGGCTTTGCCTGATCTTTTTTCTGTTCAGCAAGGGCCTTTGTCACGTCATCCTTCACGATTCGTCCGCCTGGTCCAGTTCCTTTCAGCTGTTTTAGGTCTAATCCTGCTTTTTCTGCTATTTTCCTGGCGACTGGAGATATTTTCATTCGATCTTTTTTGGAGGCTGCGGGTTTGTTTTCTTGTTTGACGGGCTGGATGGCTTGCGGCACACTGTCTTCAGCAACAGGCGCGCTCGCCTCTTCCTGCACCGACTCATTGGCGTCCCCGATATAGCAGATTGCTGTGCCGGGCGGAACCTCTTCTCCCTCTTTCACTTTGATATCGATCAGCGTTCCTTTTTCAGGCGCTTCGATCTCCATTTCAATTTTCTCCGATTGAATGCTGGCAATGCTTTCTCCCTTTTCAACCGGGTCGCCTACTTTTTTATTCCATATCGATACTTCCCCTTGTTTCATAGCCATTCCCAATTTTGGCATCACTACTTTTACCGCCATTTGTGTCCCCCCTTTAATTCATTGCCGGCTCGCCAAGCAATTCAAGCGTGACGCTGACAATTTTATCTGGTGTCGGCAAATATTGATCTTCAAGCACTGGTGAAAACGGAACCGGTGTATGCGGCGCTGTAATCCGTTTAATCGGCGCATCAAGCAAATCAAAGCCCTTGTCAGCGACAATCGCAGCAATATCCGTGGCAATGCTGCATCGCGGATTGGCTTCATCAATGATGATCAGCCGGTTTGTTTTTTCTAACGATGTGAAAATCGCATCCTCATCCAGAGGGGACAGACTGCGCGGATCAAGGACCTCGGCTTCGATGCCCCTCTCTGAAAGCTGTGCAGCCGCTTCAAGCGCAGTATTGACCTGCTTGCCGACTGCAAAGAGCGTAACATCATTGCCCTCGCGTTTGATGTCCGCCTTTCCGAGCGGAATTGTATAATAATCTTCCGGCACCTCGCCCTTCATGTTGTAGGACGTTTTGTCTTCAAAGAAGAACACCGGATCATTATCTTCTATTGCTGAAAGCAGAAGACCTTTGGCATCATACGGATTGGATGGAACAACTGTCTTCAGTCCAGGGATGCTCGTGAAAAGGCCATACAGCGCTTGTGAATGCTGGGCAGCGGCCCGGAACCCTGCTCCGTATGTGGTGCGGACGGTAATCGGCACTTGCGCTTTTCCGCCGAACATGTAACGGAATTTCGCCCCTTGGTTGATCACCTGGTCAAAGCACGTGCCGATAAAATCGTTAAACATCAGCTCGGCAATCGGTCTCAAACCGGTTGATGCCGCAGCCATAGCCGCACCCATATAGCCCGCCTCAGAAATCGGAGTGTCCAGCACTCTTGTGCGCCCGAATTCCTGTACGAGCCCCTTTGTGACCCCTAATACACCGCCCCATGCTTCATCATCCTGCAAATGATCGACCGCCGCTCCCCCGGCGACATCCTCACCGATCAAAAGTACATTTTCGTCTTTTCTCATCGCAAGATTCATTGCTTCATTGATCGCGTCTGACATGCTTATGACTCTCGCCATCTCTTACATTCCTCCTTTTTCATATGACACATACACATCTGTCAGCAGCTCCGAATCTTTTGGATATGGGCTGTCTTCGCTGAACGAGACGGCTTTTTCAATCGATTCGCTGACACGCTGTTCAATGTCTGACAGCTTATTAGCATCTGTTTCTTTTAAAAGGTAGTTTTTAAAACCTTGAATGGCATCCTTTTCTTCAAGGTGCTCAACTCTTTCATCCTTCGTTTTATAGGTTTGGGCATCTCCTTCGAAATGGCCGTAGTTTCTGTAGGTCATACATTCAATCAAAGATGGGCCTCCGCCGTTTCTTGCTCTTTCTATCGCTTCCTCGGCTGCCTGGTAAACTGCTAAAATATCTTTGCCGTCAACTGTAACCCCCGGCATGTTATAAGCAGCCGCCCGATCGGCGATTGAATCACAGGCTGATGCGTACTCAAATGGGGTGGCTTCGCCATAGCCGTTATTTTCGGCGACAAACACGACAGGAAGGTTCCATACAGCCGCTAAATTCAGCCCTTCGTGGAAGGTGCCTTGGTTATTTGCCCCGTCCCCGAAAAAGCAAACGCTTACATTTTTAGTCTGTTTATATTTAGCCGTGAGCGCTGATCCGCATGCGAGCGTAAAGCCGCCCCCGACGATTCCATTTGCGCCTAACATGCCTTTATCAAGATCCGCAATGTGCATAGAACCGCCCTTGCCTTTGCACAATCCGGTCGCTTTCCCGAAAATTTCCGCCATCATGCCGTCCAAATCACAGCCTTTGGCGATACAATGTCCATGTCCCCTGTGGGTGCTTGTAATGCTGTCGCCATCATGTAAATGAGCGCACACCCCTACAGCCACGGCTTCCTCACCGGCATATAAATGAACGAATCCGGGAAGCACTCCCTGTGCGAACAGTTCATGCACTTTGTCTTCAAAGCCCCTGATCTCCAGCATCTTTTGGTACATCCACAGCGCTTTTTCCTCAGTTAATGACAAGCCTTCTCGTTTTAACAATTTCATTTTGTGCGCCTCCTTCTATTTAGGGTTCACCATTATAAATGCAAGAAGTGTGCCAGTCTTTTGAACCCGTAAAATCAGTCTTCTCGTCTTCACTTTGGAGACAGTTTGAGACGTGTGTCTCGTTTTGTCTCAAACTGATTCATTTGTCTCGTTTTACAGCATGCAAAAAAAGACCGGATATCACCCGGCCTTTGACAATGATCGACGTATTTATTTCCTTGGAAATCTTTTTAACTTCCTAGTTCCTCTGCATCGTTTGACTGAATAGCTGTTTTTGAAAGAAAATCAATTGAATATTTAACATATCCGATACCGCCGTCTTTTCGGCATCTGTTTTTGATAACCCGCTGGCACACATGTTCACACTCTTTTCTTCATATGTATGTGCTACAGTTCATGCTTTTCTTCAACAGCCCGGTTCAGCGCTTGGAGCATATAGCCTATGCCTTTGTAAGATGATAGCGGCCAGCTGATATGCTGGTGCTCTCCGATGACGGCGTTTAGAACGCTTCGATATTTTTTTCCGCCAAGCATGACTAGCTCTTCGATATCAGAAAAGCCTTTTTCGTGAAATTGACGGCGCAGCTCGTCCGCTGTCATGATTTCCGGATGACCGGTGCCAAAAGTGACATCGTAATTTCCCGAAACGAGATCATCAGGGCGGAGGAACCCGTGCTTCGCAGACAAAATCACCCACTCATCGAAAAATGTTTTTGCATACCGCTCGCACGCCTGATGAAACGGGCTGAGATAAGCGTCCTCTGCTCTTACCGGCCCGGCATCAGGCTGGACATCCCAGATTTTTTTCTTGCCGCAGGGGATGATGCATAGCCGTTTCATTTTCCTCTCCCCCTTTATAAGATATCTCCACTCAATATACCATTATTTTCTTACAATAAATTAGAGAAAAGACAGGCTGAGTAAAAGCTTCGTACAAAAAAGACCCGGATTTACCGAAAATCCAGGTTTATTTTAGTCAAGAATGGTGTAAAAATCCCTTTATTTTGTTAGCCTTTTTTGAATCAAGCACTGCAGTTACTCTATCCCATCAAGATACTTTCTCTCAAAGTCGTCGAGCAATGCACGCACTTCATCTGTTGACTTTGTGTTCATGCATTGATTTCTTAATTCACTTGCCCCTCGGAACCCGCGGAGATAAATTTTAAAAAAGCGAGGAAGAGGCTTGTACGGACGGGCTTCTAATGCTGAATATTTATCATGAAGATCCAGATGCAGCCTTAAGAGATCAAGCAATTCCTTGCTGCTATGCTCTTTCGGCTCCTTTTCAAAGGCAAATGGATTTGTAAAAATACCGCGCCCTATCATAATTCCATCGACGCCGTATTGTTCAGCAAGTTTTAAGCCAGTTTGGCGGTCAGGGATATCACCATTGATCGTCAAAAGTGTATCTGGTGCCACCTCATCACGAAGTTTCTTAATCTCCGGGATGAGCTCCCAATGCGCATCTACTTTGCTCATCTCTGCCCTAGTACGCAGATGAATAGAAAGATTCGCAATATCCTGTTTCAAAATGTGTGTCAGCCACTCGCGCCATTCATCCACATCCGTGTATCCAAGTCTTGTCTTCACGCTTACAGGCAATCCCCCTGCTTTTGCAGCTTGTATTAATTCTGCCGCAACTGCAGGACGGCAAATAAGGCCGCTTCCCTTTCCATTCCCCGCCACATTAGGCACAGGGCAGCCCATATTGATATCTAAGCCTTTAAATCCTAACTCTGCCATGCCAATACTCATTTTACGAAAGTTTTCAGGCTTATCTCCCCATATATGGGCTACCATTGGCTGTTCATCCTCTGTAAACGTCAAACGGCCGCGCACGCTATCCTTCCCATCCGGGTGGCAATAGCTCTCTGAGTTTGTGAACTCTGTAAAAAATACATCCGGTCTGCCTGCTTCACTTACTACATGCCGGAAAACAACATCTGTCACATCTTCCATTGGTGCCAGTACAAAAAATGGCCGTGGTAATTCACGCCAGAAATTTTCTGTCATAACAAAAATCAAATCCTTTCATTAGGGGATACGGCTATACCTGTATCTCAATATTAAAAAACTGACCATGCTTCTTTTCGCATGCGAAAGCATTTCTTATCAATCTATAGTAAATTTTGAACATTTTCACATGGGATGATTATCTACACCATTTTTTATATTGTGGTTAACACTGGCGCTGACCTTCGTCTTTCTTTGTGGCCTTACTTTTGAACTTTTTGGATAAAAAGAATTCCAACCTAAATAGAATATCATATGAGTTCTCCATATTACCAACGCAAAATAATTGCCCTGTTATTGAAGATAAGATATTTAACGCTACACCATATCCGTATCTCAATATCATATTTGCGGAAAAACTAATTTCAAGAGATAAACTTCGATTAAGCAAATTGAGTTGGGGGTGGTATAACTGAATACTCAAGAGAATGAAAAAACCTCTACTTAAGCTGCTAACACTTGTGAATCACATGGAGTAAAGAGGATGAGAAGAGAAAATAAACCCTTATTTAAAAGAATTCAAGAACTTCAATCTGAACCATTTGGGATTTGCTCATGATTTAGAAAATAACCAACGCAGCAAGTGGCAACCTACTATATATTTGTATAGGGTTATAATTCGGTAATCCTGATCCAGAACCAATAAAATAGACTGCTGACTAAATGTCGCAGTCTTCACTCATAAGATAATTAAGAAAGTGTTCATTTTCTTTCATCATTAAATAAGGCATCAGAAGTTATTGCTTTAATTTCGAATATCCTTTGTTATCCCTGTAATTATTTGTATAATAGTGAAAACTCCCAAGAAAACAGTAATAATATTAAACCATGGATTATCATAGAATGAAAGATATGTTTGAAAGAAATCTAGTTCAACTATGTTTGCTGGGAATCCATTCATTTCTCTGTACTTAGGACCCCATCCCGTTAATTCTACAAAATTAAAATAAAGCTGAGATACTAAAAATGCCAAAAATGTTTGAAACCAACTTCTTTTATATAACGGTCGTTTTTTATATACTTTATCCATTTAGTTATCCATTTCCTTCTCTGCAATACTTTTTAGCCAAGTGTCAATCTAAATTATTATGAAGCATGATTGTCGCAAGGATATAACCATTGTAGGTATTACTTTAATAGTTGTTATCGTCGGCACTATTATTTAATTGTTGTAGTGCTCATACGTTATTCATTTTAAAATGGGGTTGGCCATCATTTTCACCTCTTTCGTTTATTACAATGTTTCAACTTTTTACATCGAATGACTCTTGAAATGATATACGCCATACCTTTCCTTATATTCCTATAATCAATATTTCACACGTAATAACTGCAAGTCAATATATAATTTTACAAATTATGAAAAATATATCTATGATTTTACATCATTTTACTCATGTATTTTAATCATACTGGAAGGAAATTTTTCCGGTTAAATAACGCTTTTTTTCACCCGCTTTTCAACACGTTTTTTCAATTCTTTTCGCCAGTTAAAATAAAGATCTCCGAGAAAAGAAGGAAGATAAAATTGGGGAAAGACAGTTAGGACAAGGGCTGCGCACGAAAAAGACCCGGAAATCGGAATTGTTTATTTTACCGAAATCCAGGTCTTATTAGGAAAACTATTTTATGACTGGGAAATGTTCTTTTTAGTTAGACGATTTCAATACAAGTCTCGCCACTGCTTCAACATGCGCCGTCTGCGGAAACATATCGACAGGCTGAATATAGTCCACGCGATAGTCCTTCGACAGCGTCTGCAAATCCTTCGCAAGCGTGGATGGATTGCAGGAAACGTAGACGAAGCGTTTCGGTTTGACTTTTTTGATCGTGTCCAGGAACGTGCTGTCACAGCCCGTTCTTGGCGGGTCTACAATGACGACGTCCGGGCGGAAGCCTTCTTTCGTCCATTTCGGGAGCCAGTGTTCGGCTGTTCCTGTTACATATGTGGCATTTGCCATGCCGTGTTTTTTGGCGTTTTTCTTAGCATCGTCAATTGATTCCTTGATGACGTCCATGCCGCGGACTTCCTTCGCTCCGTCCGCCACCCACATGCCGATAGTGCCGACGCCGCAATACGCATCAACGACTTTTTCTTTTCCGGTCAGCTGCGCCGCTTTTTTCACTTCATCATACAGCTTGACGGTCTGTTCCGGGTTGAGCTGGAAGAAAGCGCGGGCACTCAATTCAAAAGATACGTCGCCTAGCACTTCTTGAATTACTGTTTTTCCGGCGAGCTGTTTTGTTTTCTCACCAAAAATCACTGAAGTTTTCGCACCATTTACATTCTGAATAATGGATTTGACCTCTGGCAATCGCTTTTGAATCGCTTTGACGATTTCTTCCTTGTGCGGAAGCGTTTCTTTTGCGGTTACAAGCACGACCTGCACTTCGCCTGTTTCAAAGCCGACTCTCGTCACGATCGTGCGAACGTCGCCTTTTCGTTTTCTTTCATTATAAACAGACACATTGAAGTCCTCTAAAATGCGGCGGACGATGCCTGTTGTTTTGTTCGTTGCCGGATGCTGAACGATACAGTCTTTAATCGGCACGATGTCATGAGAATCAAGGCCGTATAAGCCGGCGATGATGCTCCCACTTTGCGAGCGTCCGATCTGGAATTGGCTTTTATTGCGGTAATTCCACGGGTTGTCCATGCCAATCGTTTCTTTGATTTCCATGTTCTCTACTTTAAACTTCGTATGGCGTTCAAGAGACTGAATGACGATGTCGCGTTTTTCCCGAAGCTGCTGGCTGTATGCAAGGTGCTGAAGCTGACAGCCGCCGCATTGTTCGTACACGGGGCAAGGCGGTGCCACCCGGTGCTCAGACGCTTTGCGGATTTTCTTAATGCGGCCCTCCGAAAACTTAGGCTGGACCTTTGTGGCCTGCACAACAATCTCTTCACCAGGAAGCGCGCCGGGCACGAAGACGACTTTTTTCTTAAAATAGCCGACACCTTCTCCGTTAATGCCGAGACGCTTAATCGTCAGCGGAAAGGTTTGTCCGACCTTCAGTTCGACGGGCGCCTGTTTCTTTTGTTGGTTCACGTTGTTCTCTCCGTTTCTATATGAAGCT
Organism: Bacillus sp. LJBS17; assembly: GCF_019334685.1. Lineage (NCBI taxonomy): Bacteria > Bacillati > Bacillota > Bacilli > Caryophanales > Bacillaceae > Bacillus > Bacillus sp. LJBS17. The sequence continues at coordinate 857,942 of NZ_CP079759.1, read as the reverse complement.
TTCTGCGGATGGCAGAAAGTGAAATGGTTTTTTCACATCTTTCTAGTATAACACGTTTGCAGGATTTCCTTCATTGTCAGACGAATTATTCTATACTCCTCCACAAATACAAAGACGCATAGCTTAAATAAGGCTCCCACTCCTTGCTCATCGCCACCATAACATCCTTTGCCGGCTTATCGTCTAGCTGAAAATGGCGTTTGATCGCATTTTGGAGGCCGATATCGGCAAGCGGGAATAAATTGGGACGGCCAAGTCCGAACATGAGGACGTTTTGCACAGTCCACGGGCCGATACCCCTGATTTTGATCAGTTTCTTCATAATGTCTTCATCCGCCATATGCGGCAGCTCTGACAAGCTGAGTGTGCCTTCTGCGATCATCCTTGATGTATCAATGGTGTATTCCGCTTTTCTCATGCTGAATTGCAGATCACGCAGATCCTGATAATCGAGTTCTGCAATCGTTTCCGGCTTTGGGTAGCACCACACGCCATCCTTCTGCTCGCCAAACGCATGAACAAACCGTTCTGTTAGCGTGTAAGCGAAGGAAAGATTGAGCTGCTGGTGGATAATGCATTTCATCATGCAGTTGTACACGCTGTAGTCCAGAACAAGCGGAGTCCCTGCATGCTCTTCAAAAATGGCGGACAGGCTCGTTTTTGAAAAATGATCCAGAACGTGCTGCAAATGATTTTCCCATTGAAAAATCCGCTTGATTTCCTTCATCATTTCTCCCTGATCCGTTTCCCCGCTGACGAGGAACTCAGGCTCACCCGCATGGCCTAACGCCTGTATCTTTACAATACATACGTCCCCCGCTTGATTTCTGATTGGCACACGGACTTCCCTCGCCTCTCGATCAACAGCATTGAGGGGGTCTAAAGACAGCCTGTCCAGCACGCGGTCAAAATGATACGGAGGCGTGACAGATACTTTTTCCTTCCACATGAGATCCACCCTTTTTCCGTTTTTGTTCAGTATAACATGCCGCTTGAATTAGGCAGAGAGTACCGTATACTTTTCTCATAAAGACCGCATGATATAATGGCAGGTGGAGGGTTGTTTATGATCAACATTACCGCAATCACAACAGAGCATCAGCTGCTGAAAAATATACCGATCGAACGAGTGGAACAGCCTGATATTGCATGGTACTGGGTTGATTTTTACGGCCCGGAGGATACGGAAACGGCGTTATTGAGAGATTTTTTTCATTTTCACCCGCTTGCCATTGAGGATTGCTTCCAGCATATGCAGCGGCCGAAGCTTGACCATTATGACGGCTATCGTTTTTACGTGATTCATGCGCTGAATAAGGAAACACTTGAGACGGAGGAAGTCGATATCTTTCAAGGCGAAAAATTTGTCGTCACCTTTCATTTACACGAAACGCCCGGTATCGCTAAAGTCCGGGAGCGTTTGTATGCTTCACCGGATATATTGAAAAAAGGGCCCGGGCATATTTCTTATATGATCATGGATCAGCTTGTTGATGAATATTTTCCTCTCGTGTATAAAATTGAAGACCGGCTGAATGAAATTGAAGAAAGCCGTCCCCACAAAACGTATGGAACGCTGATGAACGAGGTGTTTGATCTCAGAACAGACCTATTGCATTTGAGACGGACGATTATCCCGATGCGTGATTTGCTCTACCGGATTTTAAGCCTTGACCATGTGAAAGAGCAGCGGGAAACGAAAGCCTATTTCAGCGACATATACGATCATTTGTTAAAGTTGTCTGAAATTGTGGAATCCAACCGTGACATGACGTCCGACTTGCGTGACAGCTACGTGACGCTAAACTCAAACCGGATGAATGCGATTATGATGACACTGACGATCGTATCAACCATTTTCATCCCGCTCACCTTTATTGCCGGTGTATACGGTATGAACTTCGACTTTATGCCGGAGCTGCATTGGAAATACGGATATTTCGCTGTACTTGGCCTGATGGCCGCGCTTGTGATTGGAATGCTGATTTGGTTTGTACATAAAGGATGGTTCAATATTTTTAAATGAGGACAGCGAGCAGCTGTTCTTTTTTGTTGTAAGCCGATCGCTATGCATATTCTGTTCATATTGTTTATAATGGAAAAAATATTCAGGGAGTGATCAGATTGAAAATTGCTGTCATCGGACTCGGCAATATGGGACAGCCCATTGCCCGAAATGTTCTTCAAGCAGGCTACGAATTGACTGTCTATAACCGGACGAAACAAAAGACAGAAGAATTTGTCACAAAAGGCGCACAGGCAGCTGATACGCCGCGGCTGGCGGCAAAGTCCGCTGATATTGTCATTACTATGCTTGCAGATGATGATTCTGTCAGCGCCGTAACATTCGGAGAAGACGGGCTGCTTGAAGGATTAGCAGAGAACGGCATTCACATCTCGATGAGCACAATCAGTGTTGAGTTCTCAGAAAAGCTCGCAGCAGCTCATGCAGAGAAAGGACAATTTTTTCTCGCCGCTCCTGTTCTTGGCAGACCGGATGCCGCAGCCAAAGCCGCGCTCCGTATCATAACAGCCGGACCGGCGGAAGCAAAGCAAGCTGCCAAGCCTCTGCTCGACAGCCTGAGCCAGCAGGTATTTGACGTCGGCGAAGAAAGCAAGACGGCAAATGCAGCCAAAATCAGCATCAATTTCTTGCTTGTGTCCATGCTGGAGGCGTTATCTGAATCCTTTTTAATGATGGAGAAATACGGCTTAGAACAAAAACAATTTTTAGAAATCGCCAGCGCGCTCTTTGGTTCTCCAGTCTATCAAAATTACGGAACCATTATGGCCGAGCAGAAATTTGAGCCGGCCGGCTTCAAAATGTCTTTAGGGCTGAAGGATACCAACCTGGCACTCGCCGCCGCAAAACAGGTTTCTGCAAATCTTCCTCTTGCCGAGCTGGCCAAGAGCCATTTTGAAAGCGGGATTGAGAAAGGCTTCGGGGATCTGGACTGGGCCGCACTGATTAAATGTATAAAATAATAAAAAGCCTCTCCGTTTCAGGAGAGGCTCTTCTCATTACAAAGACGGCAGCCTCATTTCTTTCTCAAACATCAGATCATCAATGTTTTTAAATGTGTAGCCCTGTTTTTTCAGATCTGTAATCGCGTCATCCAGCGCTTCTGCATTGTCCCTCGATACGGTGTGAAGCAGGTAAATGGCTCCCGGGTGCGCCTGCTTGATCATATGATCGTAGGCATATTTCTTTCCCTTCTGGTTGTTGATTTTCCAATCAACAAAAGCGACCGACCAGAAAACGGTTTGATAGCCGAGGCGTTTCGTTTCTTTCAGTACGTACTCACTGAACACGCCGCGCGGCGGACGCAAGTACAGATTGTCCTGCTTTCCCGTAATTTTATAAACCTCTTCGTTGACTGAATCAAGTTCATCCTGAATCTGATCAGCTGTTTTTGTCGTTAAATCCGGATGGTGAAAGGAATGGTTGCCGATAATATGGCCCTCATCTGACATACGTTTGATCAGCTTAGGCTGGTCCTTTACGAAATGCCCGGTGACAAAAAACGTTCCTGTTACGCGATGTTTTTTTAAGACATCAAGCACTTTTGGCGTATAGCCATTTTCATATCCGTTATCAAACGTTAAGTAAATCGTTTTTTCCTTTGTATTCCCTAAATAAAACGCGTCATATTTTTCAATTAAACTGTTCAGCTGCTTCCCGGCATCTGGCGGCTGATGATTGACACTTCGTTTAAAGCCCCAATTAATCGGCTCATTCGGCACCGCTTCCGCCTGTGCTGCACCTCCGGCAAGCAATACGGCGGCGCAGCATATTGAACACATCCACTTCATGGCCAGCGCTCCTTCTGCATTTTTTCTTATTTTACAGATAGGGGCTTTGTTTTATACTGTTGCTTTATGCCAATAAAAAAACCGCGGCGGGCGCGCGGTTTTATTCCCAATCTTTTTTAAAACGTTCGTATTTGGCTTCCAGGTCATCAAGCATGCTGATAAGCCTGTCTATATCTTCAACGTCGGTTGCTTCAGGGTCTAATGAATCGATGACGTTCATAAACATGTCAAGTCTGTTCTTTAAATAATCAATCTGCTGATCTTTATTGTTTACGGCGTTCCCCATTCTGTTCCTCCATTCATTTTTTATTATGGTAGCTCATTTTTTGCCGTTTTTCAATCGCCGCGCTACTTGCGATCTTGGCAAATCAGGTCTAAAATTAACTGTTGGCAGCGTTAGTATGCCCATTTATAAAGGAGTTAGATAGTCATGACACAAAACACGAAGCTGCGTCCGATTACGCCCGAGTTTGACCCTTGGGAAGCCTATATGGATGTTGACCAATACGGAGACATGCAGCTGACAAACGTTGAATTCACAACGACGACACTGTGCAATATGAGATGCGAGCATTGTGCTGTAGGCTATACATTGCAGCCTAAAGACCCGAATGCTCTGCCAATAGATCTTCTGTTAAAACGGCTGGAGGAAATCCCGCGCCTCAGATCCATCAGCATCACAGGCGGAGAGCCGATGCTTTCGTTGAAATCAGTAAAAGAATATGTTGTTCCTTTATTGAAATATGCCCATGAACGGGGTGTGCGGACACAAATTAATTCAAATCTGACCCTCGACATCGAGCGGTACGAATGGATCATTCCGTATCTCGATGTGCTACATATTTCTCATAACTGGGGTACAGTTGAAGATTTTGCTGAAATCGGCTTTGCCATGATGGACAGAAAACCGACCTTCGAACAGCGCGCGCGCTATTTTGAAAAAATGATCGAAAACAGCCGCACGCTCGTGGATGCCGGAGTAATGGTATCTGCGGAAACGATGCTGAACAAACGAACTCTTCCGCATATTGAGCATATTCACCGCCAAATCACAGAAGATATGAAATGTCAGCGTCACGAGGTCCACCCAATGTATCCAAGCGATTTCGCAAGCGCTCTTGAATCCCTCAGCCTGAAAGAGATGAGACAGGCCATTCACCGCTTGCTGGATATTCGTGATGAAAATACGTGGATGCTGTTCGGAACGCTGCCGTTTTATGCCTGCAGTCCGGACGAAGACGACCAAAAGCTGCTTCGCCGGCTTCGCGCGGCGAAAAACGTCACAGTGCGAAATGACCCTGACGGCCGGTCCCGCCTGAATGTGAACATTTTCGACGGAAACATTATCGTGACCGATTTCGGTGATACCCCGCCGCTTGGCAACATTCAGACGGACAGCCTCCCTTCCGCCTATGAAAAGTGGAGAGAGACCAAGCTTGCGAAAGAACTAAGTTGCCACTGCCCGAATGTCCGGTGCCTCGGACCGAATGTTCTTGTCAAAAACAGTTATTATCAGGATACAGACTTCACAAAACGTCAAGCCAGGAGTTAGATGCGGATGAAAGAAACACTTACGGAGATTTTTCAAAATAAAATCGTCGATATTCTCCTCGTTGCCGTTATCCTTTGGATCGGTGTCTTTATCATCAACCGGCTGGTACAGCTATTTTTTAAACGGACGGATTTTATTGAAGAAAAAAAGGAAAAAACGATTGAAAGCCTTGTCCGTTCTGTCACCCAGTATACGGCGACAATTGGTTTTATTTTTTACGTTATTTCTTTATTTGTGCATGATTTCGGCAAGATATTGGCCGGGGCGGGCGTAGCAGGTATCGTGATCGGTTTTGGCGCCCAATCGCTGATCAAAGATGTGCTGGCTGGTGTGTTCTTAATATATGAACGCCAGCTGCACAAAGGCGATTATGTCACCGTCAACAACTTGTTCAACGGGACAGTGGAGGAAATCGGCCTCCGCTCGCTGCAAATCCGGGAATGGAGCGGGAAGCTGCTCACCATCAGCAACGGCGAGGTCAGACAAATAGAGAACTATAATATTGATTTTATGCGGATTACCGAATCCTTTCTTATCAGCTTTAAAGAAGATCCGGACCGCGTGTACAGCGTGTTGGAAGAGGCATGTGACATGCTGAATGAAGAGCTTCGTGATTCATTGAAGCGGGATGAATTCGGCAATCCGACAGAACCGTTTCAAATCCACGGCATCACCGCATTGAATAAAATCAATCGCGGCGTCGAATTTACGGTTAAAGGCATGGTGAAAGATGATGATTATTTCAGTGCCAGCCTTGCAGTCAGACGGGTTCTCGTTCGCCAGCTCTACCAAAACAATGTGCAAATGCTTGAGGAAGCGGTCCGAATCGAGAGAACCCAATAAACAAAAAAAAACTGATTCCGAGTTGGAATCAGTTTTTTATTTATCTTGGCAGTGAGGAAAGCTGAAAGCCAAATGTGACATGGTCTTGAACCGGAATCCACGCGCCGATGCCCTGTGACGTGACATTTTTCACGACGAGTTTTCGTTTATTTCCTTTCAGCACTAAGTACACTTCTCCGTAAGTCACTTTTCCTTTTTCATTCACAGCCGGTGCATATGCATGTAAATAACCGATTTTTTTAGGAGCGACTTTATAAATCTGATCCCGTTTTGTGCCAGCCCCGATGACCGTCTCAAATGCAAGCGGAAGGTTCGTTTTCTTCATTGCTTTTTGCATCATCATGCTTTTGACATCTTCAGCATTTGGAACTTTAGCTGTCAGGCCGCCCTTCACTCTGTACTGCTGTTCCTGGGCATAATGCATTTCAGCCGTTTCTTTCCCGCCGCGGTTATCCGCACGGTTTGTATTGATTTTTTTATATTCCCAGTTTGCGACTGTTTCATTTGATTCATAGCCGAGCGCCCATTTCCCGAGAAATATTGTCGCCCGGTACCCTACTGCAAGCGGTGTGCCGGATATGTTGGATTCATTCAGCATTTTGATGAGATGCGGATTTTCAATCTTCACCTCAGAATGATCGAGCAATTCCTTTGCCAGCTTGCTCGGCTGAAGCATTGGCTGATCCTGTGAAGCATTCGGATACGTGTTTTCCTTTGAAATGCTTGCGACAGAATTAGGAACCTTAAACTGCTTTTTCGCGTGGATGGGCTGAACGCCGAAAAAACTAAAGAATAACAACACGATAAGTGTGGAATGAAATAGCTTTTTCATCATATCACTCTTTCTATGGCATTTTCCCTTAGTCTTTTCATCCCGCTTTGTTGTTATCCATCATTTTTTCAGGTTAAAGAAGGAAAAAGCCGATCGCCATAATGACATATGCAGCAAGCAGTGTCGCCCCTTCAAACCAGTTGGAATCCCCGTCATTCGAAATCGCGATCATCAAGAGAACCGCTGATACCATCGCGACGAGCTCAGGCAATGTAAAAACAAGCGGCATGCTTGTCGGAAAAAAGATAGAACAGATGACGAGAACCGGTGCGACAAACATAGCGATCTGCAGCGTAGAGCCGACTGCAATTTCAACCGCAATGTCCATTTTATTTTTGAAGGCCATAATAATCGCTGACGCGTGCTCCGCCGCATTTCCTACAATCGCCACGATGATGACCCCGATAAACAGCTCGCTCCACCCGAACTGTTCAGCAACCGAGTGAAAGGTATGGACCAGGTTTTCGGATATGTATGCAACCACAATCGTTGCCGCAAACAAGACAATCGTCGCAACCTTCCCTGACCATTCCGGCTCTTCCTCTTCTTCAGTCTGAGCGGCATTATTCGGCTGATAAACGCCCCGATGCGTGACAAGTTTAAAGTACAGCGCCGCGACATATAACAGAATCATAATGATGCTGATGCCGATGCTTAAATTGAGCTTGCTGGCGTTTCCCATACCAACAGAGAATACCTCCGGAATCACAAAGGCGACAATGATGGCAAAAATCAGAAGCCCGGAGTTATGGCGGGCATCATGGATATTAAATTCCTGCCGCTTATATTTTAAACCGCCGACAAAAAACGATAGGCCCGCTACCAGCAGCAGGTTCCCCAGCACTGAACCGGTTAAAGAGGCAAGCACGATTCCTGTCAGGCCTTCTTTTAATGCAAAAAGGGAAATAATCAGCTCCACCGCATTCCCGAAGGTTGCATTCAACAAACCGCCGATACGCGGTCCTGCAATGATGGACAGTGATTCTGTCGCCCTCCCCATATAGCTTGCAAGCGCGATAATCGTCACGCAATAAACGGCAAATAGAACCGCGGAAGGCCAATGCATCAAACTACCAATCACAGAAAGCGGAACACCGGCCGCCACTAAAATAAAAAAGATACGATTCATGGTGAAATAGCTCCTTTTTTATGACTTGTTTTATTTTTATTCTTCACAAAAACCTTCATGATTACACGAGGGCAAATGTATAGCGTGATATAGGCTTTTTTCAGGTTGCCTGCTTTTGGAAAACATTGTACGATCAACATAGATTCCACATAAGGAGAACTGACACGATGTCACGATTTCATTTCTTTATCCTTGTCTTGCTCGTATCCATTTCCGGGTTTTCACAAGGCATGCTGCTGCCTGTCATTTCAATCATTTTTGAAACAAATGGAGAATCCGCTGCTATCAACGGCCTGCACGCGACCGGGCTGTATATCGGTGTGCTTTTGGCTTCGCCGTTTATGGAAGCGCCGCTCAGAAAGCTCGGATTCAAGCCGCTGATCGTCATGGGCGGAAGCATTGTCATTTTAAGCTTATTCGGATTTATTTGGCTTCAGTCAGTTTGGGTCTGGTTCCTGCTTCGCCTGTTCATTGGAATCGGCGACCACATGCTTCACTTTTCTACGCAAACGTGGGTGACCTCCATGTCATCAAAACAAAATCGCGGAAGAAACCTGTCTATTTACGGGCTTTCCTTTGGCCTTGGCTTTGCCGCAGGCCCGTTCATGGTGCCGCTTGTCAAGCTGAGTCCGTCGCTTCCTTTTATCGTGTCCGGCTGCATCAGTCTGTTTGCGTGGCTTTTTGTTTTCTTTCTACAAAATGCATACCCGGAAACCAGTCCTCATGAAACCAAATCAGACAATAGTTTCAGGCGATTTTATCAGGCCATGCTGTTTGGGTGGGTTGCCTTTATGCCTACATTTGGCTATGGCTTTTTGGAAACGGCGCTGAACGGAAGCTTTCCGGTGTACGCGCTCCGTTTGGGGATATCAGTAGACGCAGTAGCGATCATCCTTCCCGCATTTGCGATTGGAAGCATTATTTTTCAGTTTCCGCTCGGCATCCTCAGCGATAAATACGGCAGGCGGAATGTGCTGCTGGTGATTTTACTGACTGGGGCTCTTTGCTTTTTCATCGCCGGTGTATTTCCTTCGCCTTACGTGATCGGCGGCTGCTTTTTTATTGCGGGAATGGCAGTCGGATCAACCTTTACACTTGGCATCAGCTATATGACAGATCTTCTTCCGCCTCATCTCCTGCCGGCGGGAAACCTGCTTTGCGGCATTACATTCAGTCTCGGCAGCATCCTCGGTCCGGTTGCCGGCGGCTGGTATATGCAGACATTTGAAAGCGCAAACTTGTTCTACTTCATTACTCTCACGCTTAGCGCTGTGTGGCTGGCCCTTGTGCTGGGCAAACCGAAAAGCTGGTCACCGGCTGAAACCTATTCTTCATCTTCTTAATCAAAAAGCCTCCCGACATCATGTCAGGAGGCTTTTATGCTAATGGTAGCCGTTTTGTCCGTTGGCGCTTCCGCTTGTTTTATGGCTCGATTTGCTTTTCGAATTTTGTTTGTTATGGCTTCCGCCTTTTTTCGTATGCTTGGTCATCACGATATCCCCCCGACTTCTTTTTGAACCGAAGTTCGTTTATAGGGTGCGCTAATGGTAGGGATTTTCATCAGGAAGCTTTTTACGTTTATGTAAAAGAGCGTTGATTTCTCCGCCTAGGATAATTAAAATGCCGCTCAAGTAAAACCAAATCATCAGAACGATGATTCCCCCGATGCTCCCGTAAGTGGCGCTATAGTTCGCAAACGTGCTGACGTAAAATGAAAACAATGTGCTGACAACGATCCAGCCGATGGTCGCAAAGACCGCACCCGGCATGACAAACCGGAGAGACAGCTTTTTGTTCGGCGCAATCACATACAGCGCGGAAAAAACAATCAAAAGCACAAGCGGGCTGACACCCCAGCGAATGGCGGCCCAGACGGATAAAAACAGATCCGACGCGCCGACAAAGTCAGAAGCGAGCCTTCCAACCTCCCGGCCAAATACCGGCAGAAGCAAAGCCACTAAAATCGTAAATACCATGGCAATCGTCAAAAAAATAGAGGTTAGACGAACAATGATAAAAGAGCGGTTTTCTTCCACATCATACGCGTGGTTCAGCGACCGGACGATCGCGTTCATTCCATTAGACGCAGACCATAATGCGGCGATAATCCCGAATGACAGCAAACCGCCATTTCGATTATTTAAGGTTTGATGGGTAATGGATTCAACGAGAGACATCGCACTGGCGGGAGCATATTGTTCTATGACTCCTAAAACATCATCGGTAGAAAGCGGAAGATACGCGGTGAGCGTCAGCATAAAAATCAAAAACGGAAACAGTGACAATAGAAAAAAATACGCCAGCTCCGCTGATTTACTTTGTCCTTCATGAAGGGTATATCTGCTGAAAAGCTCTTTCAAAAAACTCATGTCGTCTCACCTCGCATGTTTGATCATTTTTTTGAAAAATGCTCTTTCGTTTCTTGCACGAGTTCCATCACTTGCGGCGTTGTTTTCTTCAGCTCTTTCACCTGCTGGTTCACAAAGTCGACTTCCTTTGAAAGCGTTTGGGCGAGCTTTTTGGCCTCATCCACTTTTGTGATAACAGTGTTTTTTAACAGCTCCGGATTGCTTTTATACAGTGAAAGTTTATGCTTGCATGTCAGCCATCTCATGCCGCACGCCTGTCTTGTCGGCTTATGGAGCAGTGATAACGCCGCGCCTGCCGCAGCTCCGAGAAATATCCCTTTCAGCATTAAACGTTCGTTGTTCATGCAAATTCTCCTTTCACTCACAATTGTTTTTCTTTTTGAATAGACGCAAGCAGATGCTCACAGCCCGATTTGATTAATTGGCAGACTTCTTCAAAATTCCCTGTGTAGTAAGGATCGGGAACGTCGGCAAGATCTGAATCTTCAACATAGTCCAAAAGCCTTTTGATATGTGAGGTGTTTTTAAATCCCGCCATGCTTCTGAGACTTCCGATATTTTCTGCATCCATTGCAATGATGTAATCAAAATCGGCCAGATCCTGTTCGCTGACTTGACGCGCCAGCATGCCATCAAAGCTGATTCCTTCTCTGCGCAATATCTCCTGCGTTCCCTCATGCGGCGGATTGCCGATGTGCCAGCCGCCGATTCCCGCTGAGTCCGCCTTGATTTTCTCCTCTAATCCTTTTTTGGCTGCAAGGTCCCGAAAAATCGCTTCCGCCATCGGAGACCGGCAAATGTTTCCTAAACAAACAAATAACACGCTTATCATATTGTCCAACCTCCCTATTCTTTGCCCCTATTTCTCTAAAAAGAAACCTTCATGACTATCTTAGTAGGATGTTCATTTTCTTTTCAACTGATGTCTTCACTTTTTTGGAATGAACAGCCTGCTTTTAGAATAGGGTTTTTTTCTGATGGAATTCTGTTAGAATAAAACATACCTATATTGCGCATAGAAAGGATGGAACCATTTGTCCAGCCCAAATACAGAAACATTAACTCAAATGATTGAAGAGATTTCCCAAAAGCTGAACATGCTGAACGTCGGCGTAATCAAAGCGGAGGATTTCAGTGATGAGAAGATTGAAGACCTCACGTACCTTCACAGAATGGTGATGAAAAAAGAATCATTCAGCCCAAGTGAAATGCAGGCGATTGCTCAAGAATTAGCCTCGCTTCGTAAATAATGGAGACTGGCCGGAAACTCGGCGAGTCTTTTTTATCATTTCCCCAAACCAAAACAGCAAAGTGTTCGAATAAGATTTGAAGGAGTACAAGCATGCAAACGACATCTATCAAAACAGCATCCGGAATGTATATCAACTACTTCTTTCTGGGGATGGTCAACATCATTCTCGCATCCAATATGTCTTCATTAACAAAACAGTGGAATACCGATCCGACCGGCATCAGTTATGTCATTGCCGCTATCGGGTTTGGCAAACTGCTGACATACGGCATTTCCGGAGTTCTATCAGATAAAATCGGCAGAAAGCCGCTTGTTGTCGCTTCTGCGGGAATTATGGCCGTTTTTTTAGTAGGTATTCCTTTATCACCGAGCTATGAGCTGGCGTTTGTGTTCGCCTTATTAGCCGGAGTCGCAAATTCAGCGATGGATGCCGGAACATATCCGGCCCTAACCGAGCTCTTTCCGTCTGCTTCCGGTTCGGCGAATGTCTTGGTCAAAGCCTTTATGTCTGTCGGGGCCGCACTTTTGCCGCTTTTGATCACATTTTTAGCAGACCACAGCATGTTTTACGGATTTGCTTTTTATCTGCCGGCAGCGGTCTATCTCCTGAATATTATTTATTTATCAACGCTTTCGTTTCCTAAAAAACATAAGAAACCAACTAATAGCGGCCAACAGGAATCTCCCGTTTTCTTGTCTGAACCCGTTTTTCAGAAGGAAGGCACCGCACTGATTATCATCGGTTTTACATCCACGGCTTTATTTACGGTTTCTCAAATCTGGCTCCCGAGCTACGCGCAAAAGGCAGCCGGTTTAGCTGAATCAGCATCTGTACAATTGCTGAGCTATTATAGTATAGGATCTCTGGCATCTGTTTTATTATTAGCCGTTTTGCTGAATAGATGGGTCAAACCTGTCTTCATAACGCTCTTATATCCTATTATTACTTTATGTACGCTCGCAGTCATGCTGACCGTTCATATCCCAGTTGTGCTGGACATCACTGCCTTTTTCTTAGGCTTTTCAACTGCGGGTGTGTTTCAAATTACCATTACGTTAATGACAGAGCTTTTCTGGAAGCGAAAAGGAACCGTTACCGGAATTGTAGCGACCGCTTCAAGCCTTGCATCGATTCTGCTGCCGATTGCAACAGGGCTTATCGCAAAAGCGGGGGGCATCGCCCATATTTTCATATTCGACTTCGGCATTGCGGTCATCGGAACGGCTGCAGCTGCTTTCTTGTATTACAGGTACAAGAAACTGACAGGTGCTCAAGCCTAAGCAACAAAAAAACGGACGCCCAAGAGCGTCCGTTTTTTCTTATTTCTCAAGCAATGCCAATGACTCGCGGTTAAATGCCGGTATATCGTCCGGTGTGCGGCTAGTGACCAATTGATCCTGGCAAACAACCACTTCCTTGTCCACAACGTCGGCACCGGCGTTTTCCATGTCAACACGAATGGACGTATAGCCCGTCGCTTTTCGGCCGTCGAGCGCTTTCGCATTGATTAAAAGCTGCGGGCCGTGGCAAATGGCGAATACCGGTTTTTTGTCAGTCATAAATGCTTTTGTAAATTGGACGAAACGATCGTCAGCGCGAAGCTGGTCTGGTGAAAATCCTCCGGGAATCAAAAGCGCATCAAAGTCTGAAGGGTTTACGTCGTCAATGGACGCGTCAACCGTCACTCCCGCTGTTCCCTGCTTGCCTTTTACTGTTTTTCCTTTTTCTTTTTCGATGACAGTCAGTTTATGTCCCGCTTCTTTAAAGGCTTTCGCAGGCTCAGTGTACTCGCTGTCCTCAAAATAATCTGTTAAAACAACTGCAATTTTTTTCCCCATGATTCATAACCTCCCGCTTTATATGTCTACATAAAACACTCTACCCCAGCCACACTAAAATAAACATTCCGCGATTGTGACAAACGATAAGCATAAATACCCAGTATTTGTCGCTTGATACTGCTACATAATACTCATTTTTCTCCCTTTTACAATAATCATAAAGAAACACCTACAAATAGTTACAAAATATTCTTACAATAGGAGCTGTAACACAAATTTCGTTGAAAGGTGGAGAACTGGTGAGAATACAGAAAAGACGAACACACGTCGAAAACATTCTCCGTATTCTTTTGCCCCCAATTATGATACTTAGCCTAATCCTCCCAACACCACCCATTCATGCAGAAGAAAGCGCGGCTCCTCAGGTGCATCTGAGTATTTTGGCTACGACTGATATTCATGCCAACATGATGGATTACGATTACTACAGCGACAAAGAAACGGCGGATTTCGGTCTGGCGAGAACAGCGCAATTGATCCAAAAGCACCGCGAGCAAAACCCTAACACCCTGCTTGTGGATAACGGCGACTTGATTCAAGGGAATCCGCTGGGTGAATACGCGGTGAAATATCAAAAAGACGACATTATCTCCGGCACGAAACCCCATCCGATTATCAGCGTCATGAATGCGCTGAAATACGACGCCGGAACGCTTGGCAATCATGAATTCAACTACGGGCTCGACTTTCTCGACGGCACAATCAAAGGAGCCGATTTCCCGATTGTAAATGCCAACGTCAAAACAACTAGCGGTAAAAACCGTTATACGCCGTATGTGATTAATGAAAAAAACCTCATTGATGAAAACGGTAATGAGCAGAAAGTAAAAGTCGGTTACATAGGCTTTGTCCCGCCGCAAATCATGACATGGGACAAAAAGAATCTCGAGGGGCAGGTGCAGGTGCAGGATATTGTAGAATCCGCCAATGAAACGATCCCGAAAATGAAGGCGGAAGGCGCAGATGTCATTATTGCCCTCGCCCACACCGGCATTGAAAAGCAGTCACAATCATCAGGTGCAGAAAACGCCGTGTTTGACCTTGCCACCAAAACGAAAGGCATTGACGCGATTATCTCGGGCCATCAGCACGGACTCTTTCCTTCCGCCGAGTATGCGGGTGTTGCTCAGTTCAATGTGGAAAAGGGAACAATAAACGGCATTCCTGTCGTCATGCCAAGCAGCTGGGGCAAATATTTAGGCGTGATTGACCTCAAGCTTGAAAAGGCGGACGGCTCATGGAAGGTAGCAGATTCCAAAGGAAGTATTGAATCTATTGCTGGCAACGTCACATCAAAAAACGAGACCGTTACAAACACCATTCAGCAAACACACCAAAACACACTGGAGTATGTCCGAAAGCCAGTCGGCAAAACCGAAGCAGATATTAACAGCTTCTTTGCACAGGTCAAAGATGATCCTTCCATTCAGATCGTGACTGACGCGCAAAAATGGTATGCCCAAAAAGAAATGAAGGATACTGAGTACAAGGACCTTCCAATTTTGTCGGCGGGGGCGCCGTTTAAAGCAGGCGGCAGAAACGGAGCCAATTACTATACAAACATTCCAGCCGGAGATCTTGCGATTAAAAATGTCGGTGACTTGTACCTTTACGATAATACTGTTCAAATCGTCAAGCTGACAGGCAGCGAAGTGAAGGACTGGCTGGAGATGTCAGCAGGCCAATTCAACCAAATTGATCCAGCCAAAGGCGGCGATCAGGCCTTGCTGAACGAGAATTTCCGCTCCTATAATTTTGACGTGATTGACGGTGTCACATATCAGGTCGATGTGACAAAACCGGCTAAATACAATGAGAACGGAAAAGTGATCAATGCGGATTCATCCCGGATCATCAACCTTTCCTATGAAGGCAAGCCGATCAGCCCAAGCCAGGAATTTCTCGTAGTCACCAATAACTATCGTGCGTCCGGAGGCGGCGGGTTCCCTCATCTGACAAGCGATAAAATTGTCCACGGCTCTGCAGTTGAAAATAGGCAGGTGCTGATGGATTACATTATTGAACAAAAAACAGTCAATCCAAAGGCAGACAACAACTGGTCAATCGCGCCTGTTTCCGGCACGAATCTGACGTTTGAATCCTCGCTTTTGGCCAAGCCATTTGCCGATAAAGCAGACGACGTCGCTTATGTAGGCAAGTCTGCGAATGAAGGCTATGGTGTGTATAAGCTGCAATTCGATGATGATTCAAATCCAGATCCTCCTAAAGACGGACTGTGGGACCTGACCGTCATGCACACCAATGATACGCACGCACATCTCGATGATGCAGCGAGACGAATGACGAAAATCAACGAAGTACGCAGCGAAACAAATCACAACATTCTCCTTGATGCGGGAGATGTGTTTTCCGGCGATCTGTATTTTACAAAATGGAACGGTTTGGCCGATCTGAAAATGATGAACATGATGGGCTATGACGCCATGACCTTCGGAAATCATGAATTTGACAAAGGCCCGACAGTGCTTTCTGATTTTCTAAGCGGAAACAGCGCAACCGTTGATCCGGCGAACCGCTATCACTTTGAAGCGCCGGAATTTCCGATTGTCAGCGCAAACGTAGATGTGTCAAATGAGCCCAAACTGAAATCATTTGTCAAAAAGCCGCAAACCTTTACGGCAGGTGAAAAGAAAGAGGCCGGCATCCATCCTTACATTCTGTTAGACGTTGACGGGGAGAAAGTCGCCGTATTCGGCCTGACAACGGAAGATACGGCCACCACATCAAGCCCGGGCAAAAGCATCGTATTCAATGATGCCTTTGAAACAGCACAAAACACCGTCAAAGCGATTCAGGAAGAAGAACAGGTAAATAAAATTATTGCTTTAACCCATATCGGTCATAACCGTGATCTTGAGCTAGCCAAAAAAGTAAAAGGCATTGACTTGATCATCGGCGGACACACTCACACCCTCGTTGACAAAATGGAGGTCGTAAACAGCGAAGAACCGACGATCGTGGCGCAGGCAAAAGAATACGGCCAATTCTTGGGGCGCGTTGATGTCGCGTTTGATGAAAATGGCGTTGTGCAAACAGACAAATCAAATCTGAGCGTGCTGCCAATTGATGAGCATACAGAAGAAAACGCAGAAGCAAAACAAGAGCTTGATCAGTTCAAAAGTGAATTAGAAGACGTGAAAAATGAAAAAGTCGGCTATACGGATGTGGCGCTTGACGGCCAGCGTGAGCATGTGCGCACGAAGGAAACAAATCTCGGAAACTTCATTGCGGACGGTATGCTGGCAAAAGCGAAAGAAGCAGCCGGCGCCAGAATAGCGATAACAAATGGCGGCGGCATCAGAGCCGGCATTGACAAAGGGGATATCACACTCGGCGATGTGCTCAACGTGATGCCGTTCGGCAATACGCTTTACGTGGCCGATTTAACCGGAAAACAAATTAAAGAAGCCCTTGAACAAGGCCTAAGCAATGTGGAAAATGGCGGCGGCGCTTTCCCTCAGGTGGCCGGAATCGAATATACCTTTACATTAAACAACAAACCTGGACACCGTGTGTTAGAAGTAAAAATTGAATCGCCTAACGGAGACAAAGTTGCTATAAATACGGATGATACCTACCGCGTGGCAACAAATAATTTTGTCGGTGCCGGAGGAGACGGATACTCTGTCTTTACAGAAGCCTCCCATGGTGAAGACCTTGGCTACGTTGATTATGAGATTTTCACCGAACAGCTGAAAAAACTAGGAAACAA
This sequence comes from Bacillus sp. LJBS17, assembly GCF_019334685.1. NCBI lineage: Bacteria > Bacillati > Bacillota > Bacilli > Caryophanales > Bacillaceae > Bacillus > Bacillus sp. LJBS17. Next base: position 840,577 of record NZ_CP079759.1, on the reverse strand, counting down.
GGTCTCTCCTAAGCTTGAAGGACGGATCAAAGAAGTATTCCTGCCGACAAAGCAGGAGGACGGCAGCTGGACACTTGATGAAGACAAATTTGCGATTTACGCTAAAAATGCCAACACGCCGTTTGTCTATTATGGAACACATGAAGGATCTCAAGAGAAGCCTATCAATCTTAAAATGAAAAAAGATCAGGTCAAACTTTTGAAAGAAAGAGAATCAGATCCTTCATTGACGGTGTTCAACTACTGGTACAGCATGAAGATGCCAATGGCGAACCTTAAATCAGCAGACACTGCAATCGGAATCAAGTCGACGGGAGAATTGGATGTGTCACTGGCAGATGTATATGACTTTACAGTGAAGCAAAAAGGAAAAGAAATAAAATCATTCAAGGAGCCCGTTCAGCTTTCGCTTCGCATGTTTGATATTGAAGAAGCCCATAACCCTGCCATTTATCATGTCGACAGGAAAAAGAAAGCTTTCATAAAGACAGATCACGGATCAGTTGACGATGATATGGTGACAGGATATACAAACCACTTCAGCGAATACACGATCTTAAATTCCGGAGAGAACAACAAACCGCCTGCATTCCCGTCAGATCAACCGACAGGCGGTGATGACGGCAATCATGGCGGCGGCTCCGACAAACCAGGCGGAAAACAGCCAACTGACGGAAACGGAGGAAATGATACGCCTCCCGGCACTCAACCGACTAACGGCTCTGGAGGAAACGGTTCGGGCGGATCAGGAACAGACGGTCCGGCTGGCGGCCTGCTTCCGGACACAGCCACATCCATGTACTCGATCCTGTTGGCCGGATTTCTGATCAGCGCACTCGGCACCGCAATGTACTTACATCAGAGGAGAAAACAGAATAGAGCGAATCAGGCATAAAAAAGAGCTGCTCGCTAAGCGAGCAGCTTTCTTTATTTAAACCCACTTCACAACATCTTCAACAGCAGATCTTGTTTTCGGACGAGGGTCTCTCACTCGGTAGCCAAATGCCACCATCACAGAAATATCGAAGCTTCCGTTTTCCAGAAGGCCTTCTTCTTCAAGAATACGGTGAATGTGATCGTACTGGAAGCCTTCTATCGGGCAGGAATCAACACCGATTTGCGCAGCGGCAGTCATCATGTTGCCAAGCGCGATATAGGTTTGTTTTGATGCCCAGTCAAACAATGTTCTGTCACTTTCAAGCAAATGCAAATCGTTTTTCTGGAATTCTTCTGTTTTGCTTAAATAGCCTTCGTACACGTCTTGCGGCATTTGTTTTACTTCTTTTAAATGACGTTTGATGTAGTCCGCATTATATTTGATATCCTTCGCTGTACGCGCAAGAATCAGGACGAAATGGCTTGCGGTCGGCAGCTGCTTTTGCGCGCCCCATGTGTATTCACGAAGCTTCTCGCGGAACTCCGGATTTTGGACGACGACAAATTTCCAAGGCTCAAGGCCGAGTGAGCTCGGAGACAGTCTTCCTGTTTCTAAAATAAATTCAAAATCGCTGTCTGACACTTTTTTATTCGGGTCAAATTCCTTAGTCGCATGCCTGAAATTGTATGCATCCAGAATTTGTTTCTTTAGATCTGCCATGTAAAACACCTCTCCTTTAGGTTACTCTCATCTCTATTGTAGCCATTATGATAAAAAGTAAAAGTACGCACATTTTTGTTGGATAGTATCAATTTTGATACCAAACAAAAAAGCGCGCTGCCGCAGGCAGGCGCCTCTCTCATTTCCCCCGCCGCGCAAAATCAACAAATCGGAATTTGTCGAGACGGTGTCTGCTTTCCGTATATTGAAACAAACTGGTATCCTCCAAAAAGACGTAGTTTCTCACCACGACCATATGGTCATAGCCGCGTAAATCGAGCAGCTCTCTGTCCTCGTCCGTACACGGCTCGGCGACAATTTCTTTTTGGGCGTAACTGATCGAAAGACCGAGCTCTCCTTCTATATATTCATATATGGAGTTTTCACAAATTTCTTTCGTCAGGTGAGGGACATGCTTTCTGAAAAAGTAATCCTTGTCCAAAATCACATGTTCCCCGTCAATCTTTCTAGACCTGATGACTTCCCAGATGTCGTCATCCAGATTGGCCCGGAGCTGTTTTTGGATCAGCTCTGACGGAGGCTCCAGCCCGAATTTGTGTACAGTTGTTTTCGTTTCTTTGCCAAGCGTTTGCGCGAGCTCCTTGAAGCTGACAAGGCCCGAAACGGGAAACTGCATTTTTTCACGATTGAGCACGACGGAGCCTTTTCCCCTGATTTTCTGGATATAACCGTTTTGCGCGAGCATATGAAGCGCCTTTCGGACCGTTTCTCTTGATGTACCGTACTGTGCGGTCAACTCATGTTCAGACGGAAGAATCTCCTCCGCTTTCCATCGGCCGCCTTCAATTTGCTGTGCGATGTCTTTATAAATTGTGATGAATTTATTCACCTTCATTATGGACCACCCAGCTTAGTTTAACACGGTTTCGTTAAACGATAAACAATGGACTCATACGGGCGAAGCGTCATGTTCTGAAGCCCTTCCCTTGCTTCATCGTTCGTCAACAGCACCTCTGCCTTCCATTCGTCAGGCGCTAAAGAGTCCGGCAGTGTAAAGGCCGCCTCTGTCCCGTAAAAATTATTGATCACGAGCAGCTTTTCATTGCTGCCGTGTCTGAGATACGCAAAAATGTTCGGGTCATCCTTTGCGATTATCTCATACGTACCCTCTGTCACAATGTCATACATTTTGCGAATCTGAATCAATTTTTGATAATGGTAAAACACCGAATTCTGATCCCTCAGCGCCGCTTCAGCATTGATTTCCCGGTAATTTCCTGCAACCGGTATCCATGGTGTGCCCGTTGTAAAACCGCCATTCTCCGTAGCATCCCACTGAACGGGGGTTCTGGAATTGTCACGGGATTTCGCCTGTAAAATGGCTGTAATATCTTGATCAGCCATTCCTTTTTCCTTAAAGGCGTGATACATGTTCAGCGATTCGACATCCCGATAGGAGCTTATGTCAGTGAACTTCGGATTCGTCATCCCCAGCTCCTCGCCCTGATAAATATAAGGCGTGCCCTGCATCATATGAATGGCCGTAGCAAGCATTTTCGCCGATTTCACCCTATATGCGCCATCATCTCCATATCTTGATACAACGCGCGGCTGATCATGATTGCACCAGAACAGAGCGTTCCATCCCCCTCCTGCGTGCATCCCAGTTTGCCAGTCGGATAGGATCCCCTTCAGCTTCAAAAAATCAAACGGCGCCAAGGCCCATTTTTCGCCGTTAGGATAGTCAACCTTGAGATGATGGAAGCTGAATGTCATATCAAGTTCTTTATTGTCAGGATTCGTATACCGGATGCAGTGGTCTACGGTTGTTGAAGACATCTCACCGACCGTCATGCTGTCGTAATGTGAAAACACCTTTTCGTTCATTTCATGCAGAAATTCGTGCACCCGCGGCCCGTCAGTGTAAAAAGAGCGGCCGTCGCCTTCCTCCGCATTCGGAAAGCGCTGATCTTTAGAAATCAGGTTGATGACATCAAGCCTAAAGCCGTCTATTCCCTTTTCAAACCAAAAATGCATCATGTCATAGACATGCTTTCTGACCTCTTCATTTTCCCAATTCAAATCAGCCTGCGTCACATCAAACAGATGCAAATAGTATTGGCCCGATGCTTCGTCAAGCTCCCATGCCGAGCCGCCGAATTTCGATTCCCAGTTCGTCGGAACAGAACCGTTTTCCTGCGGGTCTTTCCATATATAAAAATCACGGTACGGGCTGTCTATTGAAGAGATCGCCTCGCGAAACCATTTGTGCTCTGTTGACGTATGATTGACAACAAGATCCATGACGACTTTCAGGTCTCTTTTATGTGCTTCGGACACTAGCCGCTCAAAATCCTCCATCGTTCCGTATTCAGGATAAATCGAGTAATAATCACGAATATCGTACCCATTATCATGCTGCGGAGAATCATAAATCGGCGTCAGCCAAAGCACATCCACCTGAAGTGTTTTTAAGTAATCAAGCTTTTCAATAATGCCGTTCAGATCGCCGACACCATTTCCTGTCGTATCGTTAAAGCTTTTCGGATAAATTTGATAAACCACAGCTTTTTTCCACCATGGCGTTTGTTCTGTTTTCATCTGTTTCCACCACCATATTTAAATTGAAAACGGGAAAAGGGAACGTTCAACACGTCCCGCTCCCCATTTGTTATTTATGTTTGAATCTCGCATACGCGTATGTTCCGGCAAACGGCACGATCAATACAATAGCCATCCCGATTGCAAACGCGCCCCAGTACTGGCTCATGATTGAGAAAATCCCCGGCACGCCGCCGACACCGACGGAGCTTGCCAGCACACCTTGAGAAGAAATATACATTCCGGCCAGGCCAGAGCTGACCATTGCAATGATAAACGGGAATCTGTATCGCAGATTCACCCCAAAGATGGCAGGCTCTGTAATGCCAAGATAAGCAGAAATCCCTGATGTGAGGGAGAGGCCTTTTTGTTTCTCATCCTTCACGATAAACATCATGGCTAGAGCGGCCGAACCTTGTGCGATATTAGAAAGCGCCAGCATCGGCCATAAAAAGGTGCCGCCGAGCTTTGAACCGATGAGCTGCAGGTCGACTGCAAGAAACGTGTGATGCATACCGGTAATCACGAGCGCTGAGTAGAAACCGCCATATAACAGACCGCCCAGTGCGGCAAAAGAACCAAACACCGAGATAAGCCCTGAAGTCAGTACATTACCGATCGCAAATGTAATCGGGCCGATAATGATAAAAGAGGCAAATCCTGTTAAGAGAAGCGTAATTGGTGCGACAACGAGCAGCTGTATGCTCTCAGGTGTGCGTTTTGTTAAAAATACCTCAATCTTCGCCAGCATATAAGAAGCAAGCAAAATTGGGAGCACCTGGCCCTGATAGCCGACTTTCTGCACCTCTAGGCCGAATAGATTCCATACCGGGATCTCTCCGCTTTGTTCTGCCGCGCCATATCCCCACGCATTCAGCAAATCAGGATGCACGAGCATAACTCCGAGCACAATGCCGAGAAGCGGATTGCCGCCGAACCGCTTGACGGCAGACCATCCGATTAACGCAGGCAAAAACGTAAAGGCCGTGCCTGCAATCAGGTTAATCATATTAGCAAGATCCGCCCACTGCGGATAAACCTGCACAATCGATTTTGTGCTGAAGAAAATGCCTTCCGCCGTTAAAATGTTATTGATCCCCATTAAAAGACCCGCCGTGACAATCGCAGGCAATATTGGAATAAAAATATCTGCAAGCGTTTTCACAGTACGCTGCAAAGGATTCATATTTTTTTCTGAGGCCTTCTTCACTTCATCCTTTGTTGACTCGCCAATCCCCGTTTCCTTGACCAGTTCAGCATATACTTTGTTGACAGTTCCCTGGCCGATTACGACCTGAAACTGTCCGTTTGTCGAGAATGATCCCTTTACCACATCAATTTGATCAAGCATCTCTTGGTCAACCTTGCTTTCATCTATTAAAGCAAAACGCAAACGTGTAACACAATGAGTTGCCGCTGCAATATTTTCAGCACCGCCGACTGCTTCGACAATCTGACGTGCCGATTTGTTCAGTTCCCCCATGCCAACCCCTCCGTATCCGTTTTTATAACTTGTATATACAACTTATAATCATATTGTATTCCTGTATATACAGGTAGTCAACACTTTTTATAGCGCTTTCATCCTAGTCTGGAATATATGAAACAGACAAGGTTACCCTAAAAGTCACAAGCACTTATTGTGACATTAAAAAGCAGGGTGAGTCTCTATGAATAAACGCGACAAAGCGCTTCAGCTCATCAAAGAGCTTGAAGACAATCAGGACAGGCCGATCTCTCCCAATTTGAAGGAAAACCTCGATAATCTGACCTTATTAACAGAAGACTGCTCAGACATCGTATTTAGACAATTTGACTTTGGAAACGGGCTGTGCGGATTTATTGTTTATATCGAAGGAATTGTAAAATCTGAACATATTCAGGATCACGCACTCCGCCCTTTCTTAATGCATTTGACGGAACAAATAAATGAACATGAAGAGGCGCTGCAAAATACTCTATCAATTTCAAGTGTTGCAATAGAAACGAGTATGAGCAAAGTGGCTGCATCCATCATTGAGGGGAACGCGGTTTTATTTGCCGACGGGCACTCAAAAGGCCTGATCTTAAATATAAAAGGCGGACAAAGAAGAAGCATTGAAGAGCCGATAACAGAATCGACCATCAGAGGGTCAAGAGAGGGCTTCACTGAAAGCCTCAGGGTCAATACCGCTCTTGTGCGGTTTCGCGTCAAAACGTTTCAGCTTAAAATGATCTCATTTAAAATCGGCACAAAAACCAAAACAGATGTTGTCTTGGCCTATATTGACGGGCTTGCCGATCCAAAGGTCATTGACAAAGCAAAAAAAAGAATCAAAAAGATAAAGATTGATGCTGTCTTAGAAAGCGGATATATTGAAGAATTTATCGAAGACGACACGTACTCGCCATTCCCCCAGCTGCAATACACAGAAAGGCCGGACACCGTCGCCGCCCAGCTTCTCGAAGGCCGATTTGCCATTTTCACAGATAATACGCCCTTTGTCTTAACAGGCCCGATTACGTTTTGGCAGCTTATGCAGGCCAGTGAAGATTACTATGAGCGTTATTTGATGTCTAACTTAATCCGCTGGCTTCGCTATATGTTTTTATTCGTTGCTTTATATTTGCCGGCTATTTATGTTGCCGTTATTACATACCATCAGGACTTAATGCCGACAAACTTAATGTTCAGTGTGGCCTCCGCGCGTGAACCGATTCCTTTCCCCGCCATCATAGAAGCATTGATTATGGAAATTTCTTTTGAGGCTCTCCGTGAGGCGGGAGTGCGCCTGCCGAAAACCATCGGCCAGACCGTCAGTATTCTCGGGGCCCTAGTCATTGGGACAGCCGCTGTTGAAGCGGGAATTGTGTCTGCCCCCATGGTGATCATCGTATCGTTAACAGGGATCGCGTCATTTACAATTCCGCGGTTTAACTTAGCTATCTCCATCAGGATGCTTCGTTTCCCGCTTATGTTTTTGGCAAGTATTTTTGGGATATTCGGCATTATGCTCGGCACGATTATCTTAGTGCTTCATTTATGCAAGCTGCAATCTTTCGGCATTCCTTATTTATCCGGGATTTCTCCGTTTAAACGAGATGAAGTAAAAGATATTTTTGTCAGGGCGCCTTGGTGGACGATGACCAGAAGGCCGGGCACGTATTCGCGCGGCAACGGACAGAAGGGAGCGAAAAGAGAGGACCCAAAAGATGAAGAAAACAATATATAAGTGTGTTTTGCCGCTTCTCATTTGTATCCTTCTAACGGGGTGCTGGGACCGGACAGAAATCAATGACATTGCATTTGTTGTCAGCTCAGCCATTGATAAGAAAAAAGATCAGCATCGAGTGGCCATGCAGATTCCCTTGGTCGGTCAATTAGGCGGACAAACAGGGGGCGGCGGCGGAACTGCCGGTTCAAAAACATGGTATGTTGATTCAGCTTCCGGCACTACGATCAGAGAAGCGAACAACAAGCTGCAAACCTCCTTGTCACGGACAATCAATACGTCCCACAGACGTACAGTCATTATTGGAGAGGATATGGCGAGAGACGGCGTTGCCCCAGTCTTTGATATTTTAACGCGAAATCCGCAGAACAGATTAACGGCGCTCATTTTAGTCAGCCGGGGAGAAGCGCGGGACATTTTAAACACCGATGTTCAGCTTGAACAGTTTCCGGCGGAAATGATTCGGGAGCTGGCCATTATCGCAACGAGCCGCCCCGTTTTCTTAAGCAGATTCATGTCTGATCTAGTAGAAATAGGCAGTGATCCGTATGCACCGGTCATCTCTGCATCTAAAACAAAACCTGGAGGGAAAGGCAAATCTAATTTGAAAATTGACGGGCTTGCGATCTTTAAAAAGGACAGATTGATGGATATTTTCAAAGATGAACACATGACAGCAGCCCTAATGTTGCTGAATCAAGCCCGCCAGCCAGAATTCATAGTAGACCTGCCGAATCAAATGGGACAAGCATCCATTCAGCTTCAAAAGTCTAATGCATACTTTCATGCCGCTGAAAAAAACGGAAAGCTGTCAATGACAATTGAGATCAGAGCCAAAGGAATTATTATGGAAAACCAATCAACCTATGAGACGAGAGAAACTGACCAGTATTACATCATTCAAAAAGCATTAAACAGAACCATAAAGAAGGACGTGATCAGCACCGTTCATCGTTTGCAAAAGCTAAAGGCGGACCCGGCCGGCTTTCAAGACAGGACCATCAGAAGCACGGCAACCACGAAGAATCTGCTGAAAAAGGAATGGGAAGAGGTATATAAGGATATGGAGGTTCACGTCGTCCCAATTGTGACGATTGAGCAGGGCGGTGTCCTATACAAAACGATCAGCCATTAATGGAGGTGCGTCAGCATGATCAGCTATATCGTACAGACATTGATTGTGTGCATTGCCATATACGCATATGAATGGAAGAATTTTCGTTCCGCTAACAATCTAACAAAATGGGCCTTCAGCCTGCTGATTGCAGGAAGTGCTTTTCTATGGATTTATATGAGAGTGAATCCCCTGCTTCCGCGGCTGGGGCACCTGTTTAAATATATTCCGTTTTGAACATGACAGAAAGGATGTGCTTTATGGACAAGACCTCTGCATACCAAGGATTATTTTTCGGAGCTCTGTATACGTTAGCGGTCGGATTAAAGCATGCTCCGATTCTCATGATCGAATCAGCAAAACAAAATGCCTGGCACAGCTACATCCTCGGCGTTGTCATCGTGATTCCGGCACTCTGGCTCATGCATAGGCTGATGAAAAAGCATCAGGATAAAAATATCTATGAGCTGCTGAGCGATTCCTCACCAATCGCAGGCCGGATTATCATTTTACTGTTTTCTTTGTATTTCCTGTTAATCAATGCTCATGATATACGTTTTTTCATCAATTTGATTAACATTTTATTTCTCCCGAGAACACCAATGGCTGTTCTTGGCGGTGTTATTATCTTTGTGGCGATCTGTATTGCCAGAGAGGGAAAAGAAACATTGACCAGAATGGCGCAGATATTCCTATTTCCATTCGGCATCCTGGTCTTGTTCCTTCCATTTACGCTGGCCACACAAATTGAGCTTCAAAACTTGACGCCTGTTTTTGAAGGTCTAATCCCATACCTTCAATCAGGCTATTACGCGTTTGGGACAATGGGGGAATTGATTATCCTTCCGCTTCTCTTCTCAAACCGGAGCGTCCCGCTAAAATACACCATTTTCGCGATACTGCCGGGCGCTTTATTGCTGGCCGTGATGTTATTTTCTTCAATTTCTGTCTTTGGTCCCAACCTGACATCTACTTTCTTTGATCCTGCTTATATGGTCATCAGGCAGATCCGCATTACGGATTTTCTGGATCGCTCAGACCTGATCATCGCGGCCTTTTGGATTCCGGTCATTATGGTGAAGATAGCAGGTTCCCTATATATCGTGGTATACGGCCTTTCGTTTTTACACTCAAAAATCGACCCGAAAGCCATGTATACACCAATCGGCATGTTCTCAGTCGTATGCAGCTTTTGGTTCTTTTTAAATACAAATCAGCTAATCGACTTTAACAGAATCAAACCAATCATTAATGTAGTGATTTCTCTTTTGCTGCCTTTACTCATTTATTTGATCATAAAAAGCAAAGCGTTGTTCGGCGCCAAAGCAAAGCACTAGGAGTTTTTAGCTTCTTTTGTTTGATAAACAGGATTCTGTTTTGTTTTCCTTATATCTTTCAGGTAGTACTGTTCAGATGTAAAGAATTCGGTGTACAGCGCTTTTACCTTTCTGCTCAATAACAACAGCGCAATCACATTTGGAACGAGAATAAAAGCCAATGCTAAGTCCAAAAAACCCCAAATGGCTTTTGCTCCGCCTGCGGCACCTATGATAATAGCCGCTAAATAAACGAATTTGATCACGTGTCCTGCCAGCCGCCCGAACAGAAATTCAGCTTGCTTTACGCCGTAAAAAATGACAACCATAATGGTTGATACGACAAAGAAGACTAGGGAAACCGAAACGAAGTACCCTCCGCCAGAACCGAAATAATGCTGAAATGCAGCCGTCGTCAGTGCTGCCGGATCAATTGAGGCGTTCTTCCCTGTCCAGACACCAGATGCAAGAACGACAAAAGCGGTGGTCGTGCAGATGATCAAGGTGTCAATGACAATGCCGATCACAGACCAAAACCCTTGCCGCACAGGATGATCAGTCATTGCTGCCGCATGTGCAATCGGGGCTGTTCCCATTCCGGCTTCATTAGAATAAAGCCCGCGGGCAAATCCCCAGCGAACGGTTTCCGCCAACGCAGCACCTGCGAACCCTCCAACTGCTGAAGAAGAGGTAAACGCATTTGAAAAAACGAGAGAGAAAAACGCCGGCACTGATGATAGATTCATGAGAACAATCAGGAGACCGGCTCCCGCGTATGCCCCTGCCATAAGAGGCACGACAAACTCTGTTACTTTTCCGATCCGCTTTACCCCTCCTATCACCACTAACCCAATCAAAAATGCAATTCCGATTCCTGCGTATATTTTATTGAAAGAAAACGTCTCGGCAAGCGAGACTGAAACCGAATTTCCCTGAACCATAATGCTGGGGATCAGCTCCACAATCAGCGCAACAGAGAAGAATACGCCGAGCCATTTCATGCGCAGCCCTTTTGTTATGTAATACATCGGTCCCCCGACGTATTCACCCTGCTCATTTTTTTCTCTGTAATGAACAGCAAGAACACTTTCAGAAAACTTAATCGCCATGGCAAATAAGGCAATAAGCCACATCCAAAAAACCGCTCCTGGTCCTCCAAACATAATAGCGGCAGGCACACCGACAATGTTCGCTGCACCGATCGTTGAACTGAGGGCTGAGGTCAATGCCTGAAGCGGTGTGACTGTGCCCTCTCCCTTCGGCTTTTTTCCTACGCTGCCAATTGTCTGTTTGAAAATGTATAAAGGATAGCGAAATTGAAAACCTTTCAGCAAAATAGTGAAATACAACCCCGTCCCCGTCAGCAGGATGATTAGCGGCGGGCCCCACAGCCAATCAGATATATGCTCTATCCATACTAATAGTCGTTCCATCCCATCACCCTTTTTTCGTTTATGGGTCATTTCCCATAGATGGAAAAACATAAACCTTTTGACATAGAACTTGGAACATAAAAAGGATGGCTTTTATCAATCGCCATCCTGCAGATCAGACAAATCAGCTGGAAGAAGGTCTGTTTCGTCCAAGCCGGTCATATACTTTATTCTTATAAAAAGCGGATGCTGGCTTTGAAAACATGCTTTTTTTGTCGACAAGCTTATCAAGCAGCAATTGCTTTTCAGATTTTTTTCTAATTAATTGCTCGCGTTCTTTTTCGTCATAGCACTTTTCGATTAAATGGTCGATGGTCATAAGCTCTTTTTTGAGCGCGCCCTCGTCCTCTGCCATTCCCGCGTTTTTCAAAATACGATAGCCCATGCGCAGCGATTCCGGCAAGTGTGCCGCGTCATCCTTCGGCAGCGGCTTTCCCATTCCCGGGAGGTTTTGAAAGTCCCCGTCTTTGATGGCGCGCTTAATTTTATCTTCAGACACAATATGGGAAAAATCCATCATTTCACCTCTTTTTATCTATACCTTATATTTTATCATACAATTCTCAATGTACCATTTTATTCCTTTATTTCTAGAAAGATACCTTGTTTTACATTTGGTAATATCAAAGCGAAACGTTGATTCGACGGCGTTTTTCGCCACTTTCTCCATCATACGATTTTCACTTTTCTAATCTGCTGATTCGTGTTATATTGGATACGTTCGTTTTTTCTATCGTTTCGCTCGAACTGGATCGGAAAAAAGGAGTGTAACAATGAAAACATTTATAAAAGAAAGAGGACTGGCCTTCTTCTTAATTGCGGTCGTCCTGTTATGGATCAAAACGTATGTCGGTTATGTCCTGAACTTCAACTTAGGAATAGACAACACGATACAAAAAATATTGCTTTTTGTGAATCCTCTTAGCTCAAGCTTGTTCTTTCTTGGCTTTGGACTCTTGTTCAAGAAAAAATTACAGCAGACAGCCATTATAGTGATTCATTTTTTAATGTCTTTTTTACTGTACGCAAACATTGTGTACTACAGATTTTTCAATGATTTTATTACAATTCCGGTCATTATGCAGGCTAAAACAAACGGCGGCCAACTCGGTGACAGCGCATTTTCGCTGATGAGACCGACTGACGCCTTTTACTTTATCGATACGATCATCCTGATCATCTTGGCGATCAAAGTAAACAAGCCTGCCGAAACGTCAAGCAAAAAATCGTTCCGAATTATTTTTGCGTCTTCAATTCTTGTGTTCTTGATCAACCTGGCAGTTGCGGAATCAGACCGTCCTGAATTGCTGACAAGATCATTCGACCGGAACTATCTTGTGAAATACTTGGGAACATACAATTTCACGATTTATGACGCTGTACAGAATATCAAGTCCAACAGCCAGCGCGCGCTTGCCGATTCCAGCGACGTGACGGAAGTGGAAAACTACATGAAAGCCAATTACGATGTGCCGAATAACGTGTATTTCGGCAAAGCGGAAGGAAAAAACGTCATTTACGTTTCACTTGAATCTTTGCAGTCATTTATTATCGACTATAAAATTGACGGCAAAGAAGTGACACCGTTCTTAAATAAACTGGCACATGATAACGAAACGTTCTACTTTGATAACTTTTTCCACCAAACGGGACAAGGTAAAACATCTGATGCTGAATTTATGATGGAAAACTCTCTGTACCCGCTGGCTCAAGGTTCAGTTTTCGTAAACAAAGCACAAAACACGCTGCAATCCGTTCCGGCGATTCTGAAGTCTAAGAATTACACATCTGCTACTTTCCACGGGAACACGCAGACGTTCTGGAACCGTAACGAAATGTACAAAGCGGAAGGCATTGATAAATTCTTTGATTCTGCTTACTATGACATGAACGAAGAAAACACGAAAAACTACGGCATGAAAGACAAACCGTTCTTCAAAGAATCAATGCCGCTGCTGGAAAGCCTGCCGCAGCCGTTCTATACGAAGTTCATTACCCTGTCTAACCACTTCCCATTCGGAATGGATGAGGGGGATACAGACTTCCCGGCTGGAGACTTTGGTGACTCTGTCGTCGATAACTACTTCCAGTCAGCCCATTACCTTGATCAGTCCATTGAACAATTCTTCAATGATCTGAAAAAAGACGGGTTATATGATAAATCGATTATTGTGATGTACGGAGACCACTACGGCATCTCTGAAAACCACAATAAAGCGATGGCGAAAGTGCTTGGCAAGGATGAAATCACTGATTACGACAACGCCCAGCTTCAACGGGTGCCGCTCTTTATCCACGCTGCCGGCGTGAAGGGCGAGAAAGTTCATAAATATGCCGGAGACGTTGATGTGGCTCCTACCATTCTGCATCTGCTCGGAGTGGATACGAAGGACTATCTGATGTCCGGGTCTGATATTTTATCGAAAGAACACCGTGAAGTGATTCCGTTCCGAAACGGAGACTTTATTTCACCGAAGTACACGAAAATATCCGGTAAGTATTACGACACGAAAACCGGAAAAGAACTCGATGAATCCGAAGTCGACAAGTCAGAAGACTCGCTCGTCAAGAAGGAACTTGAAATGTCCGATAAAATCATAAACGGAGACCTGCTGCGGTTCTACGAGCCGAAAGGTTTTAAGAAGGTGAATCCTTCTGATTATGATTACACAAAACATGACGAAGATTCTTCCGAAACGTCAAAGGATAACGAAGATAAATAAGAAAAAGCGGAGAGGTTGCCCTCTCCGCTTTTTTTATTTGACAGCAGCCCTCAATTCTTCCGCCGCAAATTCCACATTCGGGCCAATAATGACTTGAACCGATTGCCCGCCTGATTTGACAACCCCTTTTGCGCCTGCTTTCTTTAGCAGCGCTTCATCCACCAAAGCGGTATCCTTCACAGTCAGTCGCAGCCTTGTGGCGCAATGATCAATGGTTTGAAGGTTTTCTTTTCCGCCGAGCCCTTTCAGCATGATGTTTTCATTTACATCCTGGACAGTATTTTCATCCAGCACTTCATCCACATCATCGTCTTCCCGTCCAGGCGTTTTTAAATTCAAAGCCTTAATCAGTACATAAAACACGATAAAGTATACTGCCGCATAGCATATACCTACCAAAAGCAGAAGCAGCGGTTTTTCTGCGATTCCATAGCTGAGCACATAATCGATAGCTCCAGCTGAAAAAGAAAAGCCTGAACGGATGCCGAGCCAGTTGACGATAAATAAAGATAACCCGGTTAAGACCGCGTGAACAGCGTATAAAAGCGGAGATAAAAACATAAATGCAAACTCAATCGGCTCCGTAATCCCTGTGATAAACGCTGTTAAAGCAAATCCAATCATCATTCCAGCCGTCGCTTTCCGTTTAGACGGCTTCGCAGTCACAACCATAGCCAGACACGCCGCCGGAAGACCGAACATCATGATTGGGAAGAATCCGGTCATATATGTGCCCGCTGTCGGATCTTTCGCGAAAAAGCGCGCCAGATCCCCTGTCACTCCGTTATATTCTCCAAATTGGAACCAGAAAATATTGTTCAGCACATGGTGAAGGCCAAGCGGAATTAACAGCCTGTTGAATAGGCCGAATATGCCTGCCCCGATGCCGCCGAGCCCGAGCATCCACTCTCCAAACGAGTTTATACACGATTGAATCGGCGGCCAGACGACTCCGAATATGCCCGCTAAAATGATCGTAATAATGGCTGTTATAATCGGCACAAGCCGTCTGCCACTGAAGAACCCGAGATATTCAGGCAGCTTGGTATCCTTGAAGCGGTTATAGGTGTAACCGGCAATTAAACCGGCAATAATTCCCCCAAACACCGCCATGTTATTTGTTTTATCAATTGTCTTTGTTGCCGCGTCAAGCATCAGATACGATATCGCCCCTGATAAACCCGCGGCCCCATTGCTGTCTTTTGAAATGCCGATGGCAATTCCGATCGCAAAAATAAGCGGCAGATGATCAAAAACCGCCGTCCCCGCCTGATAGACAAACGGGATATTAAATACATCCTCTCTGCCAAGCGCAAGGATAATTCCAACCGCAGGCAGAACCGCAATCGGGAGCATAAATGACTTCCCGAGTTTTTGTAAAAATGAAAGCATACCCATCCCCCTCATACCCTTTTTTTTCAAATATACCATATAAGATATCTAGTGATCTATACCAATTTTCCCGGGGGTATTTCTTTTTTCCCAGGTCCGTGTGTTTCCTATTTTTAAGACAGTTGTGGTAAGCTTAATCTAGATTATTTAAAAAGAAAGCGGGAATGACAGATGATTGTAACAAACGATCAAGAATTAGAAGGCCTGAAAAAAATCGGAAGAATCGTCGCGCTTGCGCGTGAAGAAATGAAGCGGAAGGCAGAGCCCGGCATGAGCACAAAAGACCTTGACCTTATCGGAAAAGCTGTGCTTGATGAGCACGGCGCCGTTTCAGCTCCTGAGAAGGAATACGATTTTCCAGGTGTGACATGCATCAGCGTAAATGATGAAGTGGCTCACGGCATACCAAGCACATCCAAAATTTTAAAAGCAGGGGACCTTGTCAACATCGACATCTCCGCTGAATTTGGCGGCTTCTATTCCGACACAGGCATCTCATTTGTGCTCGGTGAAGGAGAAGAACGCCTTCATAAGCTTTGCCAATGCGCGGAAAACGCATTTCAAAAGGGGCTTCAGCAGGCAAAAGCGGGCAAGCGCCAAAACCAGATCGGAAGAGCCGTTTATCATGAAGCACGCTCTCAAGGCTTTACCGTCATCAAAACCCTGACCGGCCACGGAATCGGCCGAAGCCTGCATGAAGCGCCGAACCACATCATGAACTATTATGATCCGTTTGATAACGCACTGTTCAAAAATGGCACAGTCATCGCGCTTGAACCGTTTATTTCAACGAAAGCAGAAACGATTGTTGAAGCTGGAGACGGCTGGACGTTCAAGACGCCGGATAAAAGCATGGTTGCCCAAGTTGAACACACGATCGTCATCACAAAAGATGAACCGATTATCCTGACGAAACTGTAAAACACATTCCGGGCTTCCGGCAGGTTTAACCTCCTCCAATAGCAGGTAAAACATCATTATTCTGCACGAGGAGGTCTTGCAATGAACAGAGATCAAGAAAAAATCCAAATTGAAAACGAAATGAACGCGATGCATGGCACAATAAAAGAAGACATTTTAAAAGACTTTGAGGAATTTAAAGGCTACTTGAAAAAACAAGTCAACCGAGGCAAAAAGCTGGGATTGGATGACGGCAAGCTTGTAAAAAGCGCTGCGATCCTGGGAGACTACCTCGCAAAGCATGAAGAGCCGCAAAACGGTGAAGAAATGCTGCTGCAAGAGCTTTGGAGCGTTGCAGACGAAGATGAGAAAGAACTTTTGGCACAGCTTCTGGTCAAATTGGTTGATAAACAATAAAACATGAGCCGGGCGATATGCGCCCGGCTTTCTTGATATTGTCACAGCCCGGCTCTTTCAGATATGCTACACTACTATTATGTCTGTGAAAGGAGCCTTTATCTGCATGTGGTTTATTATTTTCGGCATCATTTTTTTCATTGAAGGCATCATTATGACCGTTTACGGCGTTAAGAAAAAAAACGGGATGCTCACATATATCGGCATTGTTTTCGCCATTATGACATTTGGCGTTGTCATGATCAAACTAACCGGCCATTAAATCATATTCGGCTTTTGCTCCGCATATACATACAGAAGAACATTCGTACATCTAGTGCGAAAGACTCAGTTTTCCCCGCATCTCTTTTCAGCATCTTTTTATAGATGTTACAATGCCAATCGTTTCGAAATCAGATAGGGAAAGGAGTTTTCTGACATGCATTACGGCAGTAAAGGCTGGTATGTGGCAGAACTAAAAAAGCAGGGGATCACGCACCATGAGGGAAGAAAGCTTCAAAGCTATAAAACCTATTTTCTTGCCAACCTGCTTGAAACAAAGAAAAAACAATCTTAAATATGGCAAAGCCGCGCACGTTGATATGCGCGGCTTTTTTCTATTCAACCGGCAGCAGCCTGTCCTTTTTTTTCATAAAGGACGCTCTCCAGCTTTCCGATAGTGCAGCCTCACTTAAAATCAGTTCTATGGCGGTGAGATTTTTTGCATCATGGTAGTTGATGCGGTTGGCGAACTGGACGGAGATGCCCTTCTCTCCTCTGGACAGCAATTCAAGGTTCGCGCCGGGAGACACCCTGCCCTCCTCCAGCACGCGAAAATAAAACCCTGTATAGCCGGTTTGCTGGACCTTCAGCACCATTTCTTTTACACCAAACTTTTTCGCCAGCTTTACACACGGCTGGCGCGGCTGGCTGACCTGAACAACAGCTTCATCAAGCCTGAACACATCCCCGATGCAAACATTCTCCTCAGTCAGGCCCGCGACCGTCAGATTTTCTCCAAATGCGGCATTTGACAGCGGTCTTGAGAGGAACTCTTCCCAAAACGGATAATGCTCCGCCGGGTAGACACAGACAGCCTTATCAGGTCCGCCGTGGTTGACGAGGTCCGCCTGTCCGTCTCCTTCAAAATTCTCCCGATACAGCATGACGGCTGATTCAGCCGGCCGCTTCATGATGCCGGTTTCGATTTTCTTTCCGTCATATTCAAGCGTCTGCGGTTTTCCCAGATTAAGAGAAAGAACTGAATAGCGCTCTGGTTTCATACAAACACATCCCCTTTACAGGTTGTAAAATGATTGATTATCATAAAAAGAAAAGGTGGTTTTTACATGCTTCAATACCGAATCATTGTAAACGGCCGGGTTCAAGGTGTGGGCTTTCGCTATTTTGTTCAAATGGAAGCTGATAAGCGAAAACTGGCCGGCTGGGTCAAAAACCGTGATGACGGGCGTGTCGAGATTTTGGCAGAGGGTCCGGAAAACGCCCTGCAATCGTTTGTTGAGGCTGTAAAGAACGGAAGCCCTTTCTCAAAGGTTACCGACATCTCTGTGACTGAATCCCGCAGCCTTGAAGGCCATCATCGATTTTCTATTGTTTACTCATAAGGCTTATCTTGATAAAAATAGTTCGGCTTAACGATTGAGTTATCATAGGAGCGGTGGAAGATATGAGTGGCAGCGGGTGAAATGGGCGGAATCAGCCACGTCCAGTCTCCCGTCAGCTTTCTGCCCGCTTCTTCCTCCTGTTCTTCAAACCGTTTAAACTGGCTTGCCGCTGTATGATGGTCAACGATGCTGACACCCTGCTTTTTATACGAGTGCAGCACTGCTTTATTCAATTCAACTAGCGCTTGATCCTTCCATAAATCCGTATTGTAATCAGCGGCGATGCCGATCACGGACGCTACTTTTTTAAGCTTGTCGTACCGCTTTTCATCTGCGAGGTTTCTCGCTCCGATCTCCGTGCCCATATACCAGCCGTTAAATGGCGCGGCATTATAATGAATGCCCCCGACCTCAAGCTTCATATCAGAGATGATAGGCACGCCGTACCACTTCAGCTCCAAATCAGAAAACGCCTCGATGTCCGGATGTATGATTGGAACCTCGATCACAAGTGAACGCGGCAGCTCATACCAGACAGGCTGTTCGTCGCCTTTCATGCGAAAAATGAGCGGCAGCAGGTCAAAATCCGTTCGTTCTCCGCGCCAGCCGAGCTCTTCGCAGGCTGCTGTCAGTGAACAGGAAGCCGGGTCACCGATTCTTTCTCCGTCTGACTCATATCCAGCGTACCGGATCAGCTGATGATTCCAGATCTCGACTTGCTTTTCACCCTTCTCTTCCGGAGGGAAAATCGTAATGGTCGGTCTGATTTTGCCGTTATTGGTGGCGGTTTCAATATGGTGAAAGAGGGCGTCACGCACTTCCTCCTTCGTCCGGACGTCTCGTCTGTCAATAACATTCAGCGAATTCCAGAACAATCTGCCGATGCAGCGGTTGCTGTTTCTCCAAGCCATTTTCGCTCCGTGCTCCAGCTCTTCCTTCGTATGTACATAGCTTCCGGTCAGGTCAATTTCGCTTTTAATGTCCTCGAGACGGTCTTTCACTTCCTCCTCCTTTCCCAATTCCTGATAGCATGCGGCAATAAACGCTTTCGCTTCGTTCCAGAGTATTTCTTTTTCTTCCAACAAACTCTCCCCTTCACATCACTTCATGCTTTTCATTGTATCGTTTTTAAGCGGCAAGACAAATGATTTTTCTGCAACTTCCTGGAAAACAATAAAAAACACCCGCGTAATGCGGGTGTCAAATAGACGATAATCGATTTGCCAATTCAGTTAAGTCACTTCGAAAGTTTTTGCCGGTCATCGGTATGCCGTGCCCGGTCAATAACGCTTCCGGTTCAAGACCGGCCAGCTTCAGAATGGACTCAGCGGCCGTCTCTGTGTCAGGCGTGAAATAAGCCGGCGGACCGTGAAGCTCCTGTTTTTGTATCAAGACGTCAGCCATTTTCTCCTGTTCCACTGTAATAACAGCATCACCTGCCACAAGCACGCGGCCGTCATCGCGGAATAACGAAATATGGCCCGGCGTGTGTCCTGGTGTCGCAATCCACATCCACTCGTCAAGAAAAGGGACTGAACCGTCTTCCGGCAGTGCCTGGACATGTGAGGAAATATCGATGGAGTGCCGCGGAAACAGCGGCGACAGCTTGGCGACCAGCCCGCTCTTGCTGTCAGGACGAGCCGGAGGATAATCCTCTTTACCTGTTACATAGGGCATTTCCCGAGAATGGACATAAACAGGCACATCCCAATGCTCAAGGATCTCTTCGATTGCCCCAATATGGTCAAAGTGCCCGTGTGTGAGGATAATCGCCTTCAGCTGAAACCCTTCACCGAATCTTTGTTTGGCTTCATTGACAATCATGCCGGCTGATTGAGGCATGCCGGCATCAATTAAAACAAATGAGTGAGGTTCAGAAGGCAGCTGAATAAAATAGACATTCGCAATTTGCACAGTCAGGCCGTGCACCCCTTTTGCCGCTTCGAACCCCGTTCCGCTTCTGACTGAAGTCAGCGGCATATAAGGATCACTCATAATGACACCTCCGGAATGTTATATGCCGTTAGTGTGTGTCATTACGCCTGAATTATCATACGGAAATAGAGATCGCACCGATCAATAGAGCGATAGCCGTCATGACGATCACTGCGAGAACCGCCCATTTCAATGCGAATTTTTGATGGTCATCAATAGAAACTCCGACGAGTCCGACAAGCAAATGAGTGGATGGCACAAGCGGACTCAGCATATGAATCGGCTGGCCGATAATAGAGGCTCTGGCAATTTCCACTTTATCCACACCGTATGCGACAGCTGTTTCTGATAAAATCGGCAGCACCCCGTAGAAATACGCGTCATTCGGCATCAAAAATGTGAAAATACCGCTTGTTAAGGCAACAATCGCTGGGATCAATCCGCCCATTTGTTCCGGTATCATGGACACGAGTGAGATCGCCATTTCATCAACCATTTTCGTGCCTGTCAAAATCCCCGTGAACACCCCCGCGGCAAAAATCATTGAACCGATAGCCAGCACGTTGCTGGAATGCGCCGCGATGCGCTGTCTCTGATGCTCGAGATTGGGATAATTCACAATCAGTGCAATACAAAACGCAATGACAAACAGTACGGTTAAACTGACTTTACCCGATACTAAACATCCTATTAAAGAAAGCGTTAACAATAAATTGAACCACCAAAGCTTCGGCCGCTTCCACTCATCTTCAACCGCTGCCGCCGGTTCATTGGCATTAGCTGGCTGTTTCAGTTCAATCACACCAAGGCGCTTTCGTTCCGCTTTTCCAAGCACATACGCAACCGCCACCATACAAAGCATCCCGCTTGCAATGACAGGAATCATCGGCCCTGTTAGCTCAGCTGGATCAACTCCCAGCGCACTCGCCGCCCTCGGCGTCGCACCGCCCCATGGAATCGTGTTCATGATTCCCATGCCGACTCCCGCGATTCCTGCCAAGATAATTGGCCGGATGCCTAGCAGCAAATAGAGCGGAAGCATGGCGCTTGTCGTAATCATGTACGTTGTCGAGCCATCTCCGTCCAAGGCGACGAGCATTGTAAGAACCGCTGTCCCGACAACAATTTTTAAAGGGTCTCCTTTGACCATGCTTAAAATTTTGCCAACCATTGGATCAAACAGGCCTGTATCAATCATAATTCCAAAATATAAGATCGCAAACATAATCATGACCGCAGTCGGCGCGACTTGCTGAATCCCCGAAATCATCATGTCCCCAACTTCAGTAAATCCAAATCCGGCGATAAGCGCAAACACAATCGGCGTCAAAACTAATGCTGTTAAAACAGAAAGCCGTTTTGTCATGATCAATGCCATAAACACAAGCATCATGAGAAAGCCTAAGATTGCTAACACATCCATTCCCCCTTAAATGAATCCGCTTACATTTTTTTCTCCCTTACTCCCCTTTTTGTCTTACCTTTTTGCCATCGTATGGGAAAACCAACCGCAAGTAAATAATTTGGTTTTTTTGTATTTTTAATTTTTTAAAACCGTTTTGTTCTTTTTGATCAATTTTCGGCATGAAAAAAATCCCGGGATGCCGGGATCTTAATTTCCTGTCATGATGCTTTGATAAAAAGCAGATTGCTCTTCTAAAAACCGTTTCGTTTCCCTGCTGTTCAAATAAAAGCTTTCCCAGTCCTGTTCGTTTATTTTCCGCTTCCATTCAGGTGAGGAGGTGACCTTCTTTAGCGCTTGATCCCAGTAAGAAATCTCTTCCTCAGACATATTTTTCGGGCCCAAAATCCCTCTCCAATGAGAAAAAACAAACGGGATTCCCTGCTCCTTCCACGTCGGTACATTTGGAAAACCGGGAAGTCTTTTATCAGACGTTACAGCGGCTAACGTGATATCGCCGTTTCGTTCATATGGTTTCGCTTCAGAAAGTGTCATGGAAGCCGCTTCTATCTCATGTCTGATCAGCGCCTGAATGAGCTGTTCGCTGCTGTCATACTGTGAGAATTGAATGTCAAACGGGTCAATGCCGTACATATCTGCCGCTCTGACGAACGAGAGCTGATCATCATTGCCAAACCCCGGGGCAAAGCCGATTCTCACCTTGCCGGGATGCATGTTGATCTCATTCAGCACATCCTTGCCATTTGTTAACGCTGATCCTTTTGGCAATGCAACCGTCTGCCATTCCTTGGAGAGAATGGCGAGCGGCGTAAAATCGGACATTTTTAATTTGCTTTGCCCGAGAAGATCATTGCTCAATATTAGGCTGGACGTCATGCTGATGGTTTGTTTGCTGCTTTTGTTGACATATTTCCAGCCTTTCTCTCCCCCGCCGCCGGATTTATAGACGATATGAACATCTCCCTTCACGATCTGCTTCTGCCTCAAAACTGATTGGATCGCCTGCGCTGTGACATCCCAGCCGCCAGAAGGTTCGGCAGGGACGACAATTTCTATCGGCCCGTCCGGCAGGCGCGGCGCAGCCGCCTGCCTGATATCACCCTGCATAAAGATCAATAGAATAATCAATAGGATTATAGATTTTTTCATATCTAATCCGCCGCCAAATAATATTTTCTCTCCGGCCTGCCGATAATCCCGTATTCAAGCTCGGCTCTTGCTTCTTCCTTTGACACAAGGTACTCGGCATAACGGCGGGCAGTTGTTCGTGACGCCCCCATTTTTTCCCCAAGTTCCTCCGCTGTCAATCCTTCTGACGCAGTCTGAAGCGCTTCCTTAATTTTTCGCAGTGTAATCGAATTAATGCCAGTCGGCAAATCCTCTGCCGGCAAAGCTGTCTTCACACTGTTCCCAAAAATATGGTCGATCATGGATTGGCTGACCTCCGGCTGAGACATGAGCAGCTTCCTTTTTTCTTTATACTGAAGCAGCACCTGCCTGAACTTGTCAGCCGTTACGGGTTTGATCAAATAGTGGGCAATTCCTGCTCTTAGCGCTTCCTGCAAATGCCGGGTTTCTGTTGCCGCTGTGATAATCATAATGTCCACTTCAGGAAATCGGCTTCGTATATCAGGAATCAACGCGGTCCCAAGCTCGTCCGGCATATAAATATCCAGCAGAAGCAAATCAACCTTGTGTTCCTTCAAAAGCGCCAATGTCTCTTTTGCGTTAGCCGCCTTGCCGATAATCTTGAATCCATCAAGCTGTTTAATCAATCTCTCATGGATTTGCGCAACTCGAAAATCATCCTCCGCAATCGCGATGTGAATCAAATGGATTCCCCCTTTGTTTCTCCTTCGGTATAAACACAGTGAATACCGCCCCGCCAGTTTTTTGATTCGCCAGTTCGATCCAGCCGCCCAGTTCACGCACTGAGTCTTTCACATTGGCCAGACCGTAGCCTCTCCTCATCCCCTTTGAAGAATAGCCTCTCTCAAACACAGCTTCTATTTTCTCTGGCGGCACACCGGGCCCTGTGTCTGATACTTCAATGACAATGTCATGGCCCATATCCGTGATAAAAAACAAAACTTCCTTCACGCTTTGCTCCGCTACAGCTTCGAAAGCGTTATCAATTAAATTGCCAATAATCGTAATAAGATGGGACAAGCCGATATGTGCAGGAAGAGGCGCGAGTGAGCTGTTCTCATCAATCACCAGCTTGACCTTCTTTTCCGATGCCTTGCTTATTTTCCCTAACAAAATGGCCTGCACCTGCTGCGAATGAATGTTATGGAATAAAAGATCATGCTGTTCATTTTGCATCGCATATTCCTCTTTAATCAGATCAATGGCTTCATCATACTCCCCAAGTTCAAGCAGCCCTAAAATCGCATAAAGCTTATTTGAAAATTCATGAGTCTGCGCCCTGAGATCCTCAGAATATTTGCGAACCTCTGTCAATGTGTCGATCAGTTTCTTCAGCTCTGTTTTCTCCCTGAAGCTGACGACAATCCCATACGCCTGCCCGCCTTGATTCATCACTTTCGTATTGATAATAAACACTTGATCGTTGACGCTTACCTCCTGGTTCGGCAGCATTTCTCCTTGTTCAAGCACAGACATCAGCCCTGCTCCCGGCATGACGTCATCTATAGGAAGATGGATCACAGGCTCGGGCAGCTTCAGCATCTCGGCCGCCGATACGTTCATCATGGTGACGACGCCTTCACGATTGGTGGCAATAATCCCTTCTCGAATCGCGAAAAGCATTGCGTTTCTCTCACGATATAGAGCCGCGATCTCATGCGGCTCAAGCCCAAGCGTATCCTTTCTGATGCTTTTCGCCAGCACGGCGGCGCCAATAAATCCGAGCAGCAGTACAAGCACAGCAATCACACTCAAATTTCTCAAATGCTTTTTGATGCTTTGCTCTGTCTCCGTTTGCAGAAAATCAACAGACACGCTGCCGATCACTTGGCTGTATCCCTTCTGTTCTTTTATGATCGGCGCGCTTCCTCTGATCACTCTTCGTCCATCCGCTTTTGTTTCAGAAACATGCGAACCACCAAACAAAATTTCTCTGCTGCGCTCCAGTTTCTTTAATCCGCTTTTTCCAGAGGCGCTGCGAATGTCTCCTTTTTCGTCCAAAACATAAATGGCAAACGCGCCAGTCTGTTCTTTCATTTGTTCAATGACCTCTTGCGTCTCAGCCGCATGTCCGCCTTTTCTCTCAATGAGCTCTTTAACCGGCGGCATATAGGAAATGGTTCTCGCCGTTTGAACCGCCAGCTGCTCTGCCTGTCTCCGTTCTCCCTGTGTATGCTGAACGGCTAACGTAATGGTCAGCACACCAATGACAAAGACCAGCAGAGCCGCAATCAGCCCCATTATTTTTGTTTGCAGGGAAAAATGGAACCGCTTTTTCACCACAGCACCAGCCGTCCTTTCTACCTAGATCATACCATTTTTCACAGGCAATTTTCTCATTTTTCAAAATCCGTTTTCTTGCGAAGGAGTGAAAATAAGAAAAAGGCAGACCGCGTCTGCCTTTTTCTTTCTACCATATTCCTAGTACTTTCCACCATAATCCGCCGATCACAAGCCATACGATGATATGAACAATCGACAGAATAAATCCGATGGACCACCATTTGCCTTGTGGGATGTAGCCTGCTCCGAAGAAGACCGGAGCCGCTCCAGAACCGTAGTGAGTCGTTGACCCGAACAGGTTACTGATGAACGCGAGGCTCAGCGCTGCTAAAAGCGGCGGTGCGCCCGCTGCCACGACGACAGCCAAAAATGCTGAATACATCGCACTGATGTGGGCTGTCGCACTTGCAAAGAAATAGTGAGAGTAATAATACACAACAATTAAAATGATGAATGCCACAATCCAAGAGAACCCTGATACGGATGATTTCATGGCATTACTGAACCAAGACACCATGCCTAATTCATTCAAGAAGTTGGCGAGCATGACAAGCGCCGCAAACCAAGTGAGCGTATCCCAAGCGCCCTGTTCTTTCTTGATATCATCCCAAGTCAGAACTTGTGATAATAAGAGAACGGACAAACCGATCAATGCGGTTGTGGTTGCGTCGATGTTGAAGCTGCCGCCAAAAATCCACAGCACAAGCACCAAAAGAAACACGATAACCATGGAAAGCTCTGATTTTTTGAACGGTCCCATTTCTTTCAGTTTTTCTGTTGCGATTTTCGCCGCATCCGGTGTTTCTTTGATTTCCGGCGGATACAGCTTGTAAATCACAAGCGGCGTGATGATTAAGCTTACAAGTCCCGGTACAATCGCGGCAATTGCCCAGCTTGTCCATGTTAAGTCCACCCCTGCGACATCATGGGCCAGCTTGGCAATCAGCGGGTTCGCCGCCATCGCTGTCAGGAACATAGCAGATGTGATCAGATTCCCCTGAAAACCGGTTTTTAATAAGAATGCACCGATTTTTCTCTCTGTTCCATTTGCCGGGCTTGATCCGAATGTTTCGGATAATGATCTGATAATAGGAAATATAATGCCTCCTGCACGCGCCGTATTACTTGGAATAGCAGGTGAAAGTATTAAATCACTGAATAGCAGTGAATAAGAAAGTCCAAGGGTTTTTTTCCCGAATTTCTGAACGAATACATACGAAATTCTAGCACCGAGCCCGGTTTTGATAAATCCCCGGGAAATAAAGAATGCGATAACGATAAGCCAAATGGTCTTATTCCCGAATCCGCTTAATGTATCCTCAATTGATAGTGTTCCAGTTAGTGCAGTAACCGCCAATGCAAAAATTGCAATTGCACCCATTGGCAAGGGCTTGGAGATAAAGCCGATAATTGTTGCGACAAAAATCGCAAACAAATGCCAAGCTTTAGGTTCAAGTCCGGACGGAGCGGGAATAAACCAGATGATTAGTCCCACAGCGACAGTAATAAGCAATGGAACAAGCTTTACTGCTGACTGTTTTCCTGCGTCTTTTTCTGAAGCCATAAATAGGTCTCCTCCTATATACTTGTTTTCCGATCCCCTTTTCCATTCTACTCCTTAACTAAGTTAATAAACATTTTAATTAATTAAAAAACACAAAGGTTAGCACCCTTTGTGTTTTTCACTTTCTTAATTTAATTTACCCGCACCCGCTTGATTTATGACATTTGATTTCACATTAGCAGAAGCATCAATCGATCCATGCAGAGACGGCGTCCAGCCGACAGAAGAGCTCAGCCCGTTTGCAGCCGATGCGTTGATCTGTGTGCCGTTCAGCAACGTGCCGGAGTCATATAAAGCCGTTCCCCCGCTGAATACGCTGATCGTTTTAGCAGCTGACAGTCCCGGTACGTCAATGACATTGTTTTGGGCATAGATTTTAGATGACTTTCCGATTCCCCATGCATAGCTGAAAGGATAACTTGAAGAGCTTGTGCTTCCTTCATAATAGTTGTTGTATACGTGCACTTGCCCGAAACGGACTCTCGGCGCGCGCTGGACAATATTTTTATAGCGGTTATGATGGAGCGTAATTTTTAATTTGCCGTCATCGGAGGTTTTGCTGTCACTTGATCCGAAAATGGAGCTTTTATCATGATCGTGATAATAGTTGTAGGACATCGTGATATAGTTAGCGCCGTTGGACGCATCCGTTTGGCCGTCATGGTGCTGATATTTTCTTCCATAATATTTCGGTGATGTGCTGTCCGGACGCGAACCGTCGTTAAATGTACAGTGATCAATCCAGATGTGTGTGCCGCCGTTTATCGTGATGTTGTCGTATTGTGAGTTCCAGTTTCCTGAGCTTCCGTCAGTCGGATCCCATTGCGGAAAATAATCATAGGCATCCTGGAATTCAATGTTGCGAATAATGACGTTATCACTCTTGATTTGGAAGTTTCCTCCCACGACTTTAGCGTTAGTCCCTGAACCGACGATCGTCGTGTTTGCAGGGATATCCACCATGACCCGTGCTTTTTGGTTTTTCTGAGAGCGTGCTCTCGCTTCTTCTTGTGTTCCCGACGGCTCTTTTTTGCCCCATGTGCTAGGATCATAGGCTTTCAAATATTTGTCCAAATCATACTCCGGATCTTTATAGTCATTTAGACCAAGCGGCTTCAGATTGTCATCTACGTTCATGTCAATCGTTCCCTTGATATAAATGATTTTTGGCGTTGTGTTCGTTTCCTTCCCTAATGCCGAGACAAGCTGGTTTCTGTTGCTGACGGTATACACATTTGAGGACGATGCTTTTGCCCCGCCTGTCGTGCCGGTCGAGTACGCGCCCCAGCCATCATTGGATCCCAACGTCTGGTGGCCTAAATCAGCTGCGTTCACGCCAGCTGGAGTCAATCCTAAAAACAAAGCCGTAGCTAACATCACTTTTTTCATCCACTATGTACCCCCATTTTCTATTTTGTGAGATTTTATTCCAATTTATCACAAAAATATAATAGCAAATTGAGGGACATTCAGAACCGAAAATGTTCCGCTATCCTATTGCGGCATTCTGCAAAATGCCACCGCAAAGACCGCAAAAAAACCAAAAGGCCGTCATAGCCTTTTGGTTTTTTCCTTGCTTTATGCCCAAGCTTTCACTTTTTCGTTATCTGTCACAAAGAGAAGTACTTTTCCTTCATCTAAGCGTTTTTCAAATTGAGCGGCTTCATCTTCAGAAAAACCGATTTCGTGAATTTTATTGCGGAGCTCATCTCCTTTTTTATTGAAGATATTTCCCACCGCGTGCTTGAAACCTGTTTCTTTGGCTCCGATCGTATTGGCATTCGTGTTGTCTGCCAGGCGTTCCGTTCTGTCATCGTCGTGAGCTAAGACGTATACATCCTCTTTCGCAACACCCATTTTCTGTAATTCCTCTACATCCTTCATGAGCTGTTCGTCATTTGTATACTCTTTTACAACTGGTTTCATGTCGATATTCCTCCTTCATGTTTTCTATATTTCTTTCATACCCGATCGTCTGTACCTGAAACAGATTCCAGAACATTAAAGAGAAAAACAGGAGGAATGGTAGTAGCTATTTGTTTTCCGTCCATGGTAAAGTGATAGGAACGGGACCTATTTTCAGAAAAATCAAAATTAAAGAGAAGCCGCTGCACGGAGCACACGACCATGAAACGCTGCCTTTATCCGTACGAGCAGGAGGTATGTCTAATGCAATACTTTTCACCAGAACAGCAATACAATGCTTGGATTGTGAGTGATTTAGTCAAACAGATTTTCCATAAGCGTGCCGGATGTTCACCAGGAATTCACGAGCTTGCGGTTTTTGCCGAGGAACATTTTCATATCGATATCGACTTTGTTTTCTCGATTATCATGAATATCGGCGACATTGAATTTGCACTAACAGATGAAATAGAAAAGAAATTGTCCGGTTATCTCAGCACTCTCCTTCCTTATGTCACTGCTGATATGTTCGAAACCTCTAAAGCCAACGCCCATGCGTTTTTGTCTCGAAGACACGGTAACGCTGCATACCACTTATTTGTGTCTGATGATGCTTTCATGAGAAAGCAGTAAAAACGCATCTTTCTTTACTAAAAAAATATTGACATGATAAGCCATGCTATTATAGTGTTACATGTGATAATGATTCTCATTACTAAATCTTAAAAAAGGAAGAATGACATGCGCACCTATTCTAACAAGTTGATTGCCATCATGAGTGTTTTATTGCTCGCCTGCCTCATTGTATCCGGCTGTTCATCAAGCCAGAATAACAACGGAAGCGGCGAAAGCAAGTCTAAGGATTCCAGAGTGATCCATGACGAAGAAGGAAAAACGACAGTAAGCGGCACACCTAAGCGGGTGGTTGTGCTTGAGCTTTCATTCTTGGATGCCGTTCACAATCTCGGCATTACGCCGGTGGGCATCGCAGATGACAACAAAAAAGATATGATTAAAAAGCTTGTCGGCAGCTCCATTGATTACACATCTGTAGGCACACGCAGCGAACCCAATCTTGAGGTTATCAGTTCCTTGAAGCCTGATTTAATCATCGCTGACGCTGAGCGCCATAAAAACATTTATAAACAGCTGAAACAAATCGCTCCGACGATTGAATTAAAAAGCCGTGAAGCGACATATGACGAAACGATCGACAGCTTTACGACCATTGCTAAAGCATTAAATAAAGAAGATGAAGGAAAAGAAAAGCTTGCCGAGCACAAAAAAGTCATCAACGATCTAAAAGCCGAACTTCCGAAAGATGAAAACCGCAACATCGTTCTCGGCGTTGCAAGAGCGGATTCCTTCCAGCTTCATACATCATCATCCTATGACGGAGAAATCTTTAAAATGCTCGGCTTTACACACGCCGTGAAGTCAGATAACGCCTATCAAGAGGTCAGCCTCGAGCAATTGAGCAAAACCGATCCTGATATTTTGTTCATCTCAGCCAACGAAGGCAAAACCATTGTAGACGAGTGGAAAACGAACCCGCTCTGGAAAAATCTCAAAGCGGTGAAAAATGGACAAGTCTATGATGCGGACCGTGACACTTGGACAAGATTCAGAGGCATCAAGTCTAGTGAAACAAGCGCCAAAGATGTGCTTAAAAAAGTGTATAATAAATAGGACAAATGAGAAGCGAGGGGAAATCCTTGCTTCTTCGTTTTTGCAACCAGACGCAGTAAGGAAGTGAGACTGTTGTATCATTCAGCCAAACGGCGCTCATCATCAAGACTGATGATGTTCATCATTGCACTGATTATTTTTATATTTGGGCTTGGGCTGAATCTTTCAGTAGGAGCCTCAGACATCGGCATCATAGATTCATTGAAATATCTTTTTGTATGGGACGGTTCAAAGGAACAGCTCATCATCTCTACTCTTCGCCTTCCCCGCACTTTAATCGGCGTTTTTGTCGGCGCCAGCCTAGCTGTAGCAGGGGCGCTGATGCAGGCTATGACCAGAAACCCTCTGGCTTCACCCCAAATTTTCGGTGTGAATGCGGGTGCATCGCTTTTTGTCGTTGCTTCTCTCGTCATTCTGCCGGCATCGCCCTATTCATCTGTTATATTCGCTTTTGCGGGTGCGGCAGCAGGCGGCGCGATTGTGTATATGATTGCCTCATCCGGCGGAATGACACCTGTTAAGCTGGCGCTGTCAGGAATGGCCGTGCATTTGTTCCTCTCCTCTATGACACAGGCCATCATTATTTTAAATGAGTCAGGTGAGGATGTTCTGTACTGGATGACAGGCGCAATCGACGGCAGCAACTGGCAGGATGTCATAACCATCGCTCCGTTTTCTGTCATTGGCATCGGGCTTGCCCTCGTATTTTCCGGTTCTGTTTCTGTTCTCGGTCTCGGAGACGAAACAGCAAAAGGGCTTGGACAAAATATGAACGGCATCCGGATTCTGATCAGTTTGATTATTTTAATCCTTTCCGGCGCTTCCGTAGCCGTCGCCGGGCCGATTGGCTTTGTCGGGCTGCTCGTCCCGCATATTGTCCGCAAACTGATCGGAGAACATTATCAATACGTGCTTCCGTTTTCGGCACTGTTCGGTGCCATTTTGCTGGTGTACGCAGATGTTCTGGCCAGATGGATTGCATTTCCTTATGAATCACCGGTCGGCATTGTCACCGCGATTATCGGAACGCCGTTTTTCTTATATTTGGCAAGGAAAGGGCGAAACCTGAAATGAAGAAAACAACCAGAAAACAAAAACGCCCCTTACTGGCGATACTCATATTGGCCGTGATTTTGATCGTTCTGTCCGTCATCAGCATTGGAATCGGTGCATTATACATTTCACCTGATGCGGTAGTGACGAATCTGCTGGGACTGGATCATTCCTTTGAATTTATCATCCAGCAATATCGCCTTCCCCGCATCATATTAGCAATTTTGGCCGGTGCAGGGCTTGCCGCTGCCGGAGCGATTTTACAGGGTGTGATCCGAAATCCGCTCGCTTCCCCGGACGTTGTCGGCATTTCAAAAGGCTCCGGACTTGCGGCGATGGCTGTGATTCTCATCTTTCCTGAGTCGCCGGTATACGTGCTTCCGTTCTCCGCATTTGCCGGAGCCGCCATTATTGCTGTACTATTATTAATGATAGCCCGAAAAAAGAGCATTCAGCCCTCTTCACTGGCTTTATCAGGCATTGCTTTAGGCGCGGTCTGCCACGCCGGAATGCAATATATGATGGTAAAGTTTCCAGGCGACGTGAATGCTGCACTCATTTGGCTGACAGGAAGCCTCTGGGGAAGAAACTGGGAAGAAGTCAAGCTGCTTGCGCCATGGCTTTTGATTCTTTTTCCGATCGTCTGCATACTCATACCGAAGCTGGATCTTATGTCACTCGGGGATGAGCTTGCACAGGGTCTCGGAGAAAACGCAAACCGGCTGAGATTCATCCTGATTTTCACCGCGGTGGCGCTGGCGGGAAGCTGTGTAGCCGTCGTCGGCTCAATCGGTTTTATCGGCTTGCTTGCTCCGCATATCGCCAGACGGCTTACCGGAGAAAAAGCTAAATATTTACTGCCTGCATCGGCATTGATTGGTGCTATTATATTATTAATTGCAGATACGTTAGGGCGCGGCATCATGCCTCCGGTTGAAATACCTGCCGGAATACTGACAGCCGTGATCGGCGCGCCTTATTTCTTATATTTATTGAAATTCGAAGCGAGGAAACAGTAGGGAGAGGATACCATGGGAAAACTGGCTGCAGACCAGCTCACTCTTTCATATGACAGTACAGTGATTATTGACGGAGTCGACTTAAAGATAGAAGAAGGAAAAATCACTGCGCTCATCGGCGCTAATGGCTGCGGTAAATCAACAATCCTCAAATCGCTCGCCAGGCTGATGGCCCCGAAAAGCGGTACAGTGCTACTAGAAGGAAAAGACATCCACCGCCAGCCATCAAAAGAAGTCGCAAAAAAACTGGCCATTCTTCCACAATCTCCTCAGGCTCCTGAAGGATTGACGGTAGAGGAATTATGCTATTTTGGCAGACATCCTCACAAAAAGCTGTTATCCAAGCATACCCAAGAGGATCATGACATGGTAGAGTGGGCGCTGGAAGCAACGGGCATGATTGAACTGAAGGAGCGGACGCTGGATGCCCTTTCAGGCGGCCAAAGACAAAGAGCCTGGATTTCCATGGCACTTGCGCAAGGCACTGATTTGCTTTTGCTTGATGAGCCGACCACGTATTTAGACATCTCTCACCAGATTGAAGTGCTTGAACTGCTGAAAAAGCTGAACCGCGACCATGGCCGCACCGTTGTCATGGTGCTCCATGATTTAAACCAAGCCGCTCAATATGCTGACTATCTGATCAGTGTGCTGGACGGAAAAATCTACAATGCCGGAACACCGGAAGATGTGTTCACCCAGCCATTTTTCCGTGAAGTCTTCGGCTTGGAATGCTGCATCATGAGAAGCCCGATCGACCAGAAGCCAATGTGCCTGCCGACGGGACTGTGCCCGAAATTACGGGCGAAATGAAAAGGAGAGGAGCCCCCTCTCCTTTTTTGTATGCCAGCTTACCTTTTGTATTTCCTCTCCTGTCCATGTTACAGTGGTGTCAACCAAGTTAGGAGGATGAAAATGACAGCATCTCAGCAGCAAATTCAATTAGCAAGACGTCCACAAGGTATTCCTGTTCATGAAGACTTTCGCTTTGAAACCATTCCGGTTCCTGAACCCCAGCAAGGGGAAGTGCTTGTCAAAACGCTTTATGTTTCGGTTGACCCTTATATGCGCGGCCGTATGCAGGATACGAAGTCATATGTTGAGCCGTTCGCCTTGGATGAAGCGCTTTCTGGCG
Organism: Bacillus sp. LJBS17; assembly: GCF_019334685.1. Taxonomy (NCBI): domain Bacteria; kingdom Bacillati; phylum Bacillota; class Bacilli; order Caryophanales; family Bacillaceae; genus Bacillus; species Bacillus sp. LJBS17. The sequence continues at coordinate 807,152 of NZ_CP079759.1, read as the reverse complement.
GGGTTATCGCTGAAGTCGTGTCAGACGGCGACCAATTGAAAAAAGCAGATATCGTCATCGGAAATCTCAGCTGGCAGGAATTTTCCGCTGTGAGCGAGTCTGCCTTGCGAAAAATTGATACAAGCCTTGCTCCCGCTTCGGCCTATCTCGGCATTTTGGGAATGACCGGCTTAACAGCATACTTCGGATTGCTGGACATCGGACGCCCGAAGGAAGGCGAAACCGTGGTTGTCTCCGGAGCTGCGGGAGCCGTTGGTTCAACAGTCGGGCAAATTGCCAAAATCAAAGGCGCTCGAGTTGTCGGTATCGCGGGCTCTGATGAAAAAATCGACTACTTAAAACAGGAGCTTCAGTTTGACGAAGCCATCAATTACAAAACAGCGGATGATATCCAAAAAGCGCTTCAAAACGCTTGTCCTGACGGTGTCGATGTGTATTTTGACAATGTCGGCGGACCGATTTCAGACGCGGTGATGAATCTGCTCAATGAATTTGCCCGCATTCCGGTGTGCGGCGCCATTTCTTCCTATAACGCAGAAAGCGAAGCAGATGACATGGGCCCTCGTGTCCAATCAAAACTCATTAAAACGAAGTCGCTGATGCAAGGCTTTATCGTAAGCGACTACTCCGATCGTTTTTCTGAGGGAGCAAAACAGCTGGCCGAATGGCTGAAGGCTGGTAAACTCCATTACGAGGAAACCATCACAGAAGGCTTCGAAAACATTCCTGACGCGTTTCTCGGTTTATTTAAGGGAGAAAATAAAGGGAAACAGCTGATCAAGGTCAGTGATCCGAGCTGAATGAAGATGAAAACGGGAGGGCTTTTTGCCCTCCTTTTATGTTTCGATGAGATCAGCTGCGAAGAATCAGCGTAAGAAAACCATCTTCATCAGGTTCTGTATCTTCCAAAGTGAATCCTGCTGCTTGAAAGCAAGCTAAACTGATTCGATTGTCTTCTTCAATGCATGCCACCCATTCCCGCACGCTAGTAAAATCAGGTTCGGTCATCAGCTTTTGCAATATCCGTTTTCCGTACCCTTGAAGCCGGTACAAAGGATTGACGATCAATCCAATATATGTCCGCTTCTCCCCGAACTCAATAACGACCATCCCTGCCGGCAGCTGTCCATCATACGCCATGATGACAGTATCGTGTTTATCTTTATTTACTCGTGCATACCACTCATCTAATGGCAGCATCCCATCCATTCTCCGTCTGGTATCCTCATTCTCAAACCAGTGTTCAAGAATTTTCAGCTCTGACTCCTTCACTGCTTGAAACCTGTCTATTGAAACCACCTTCCCACCCCCTGCGCAAAACTTTTTCTATTATTTTACAACAAAAAAAGGGCTTTTCGCCCTTCTTTTTATTTCGTCTTCAGTTTTCCGCCTGCATACACAGCTTCACTCAGTTCAACACCAAGCTTCTTCGCCATTTTTTTCAGCTTTGATTCCTCCAATTTTGTCACAAGGCTCAGCACGTTGCCTTCTTTTCCGGCCCGGCCTGTTCGTCCTGATCTGTGGACATAGCCATCTTCATCTGGAATATCAGCATGAATCACGTATGGCAGGTTTTCAATGTCTAAACCGCGTGCGGCAATGTCAGTCGCCAATAAAAGAGGAAACTCTCCGTCTTCGAATGCGGCAATGATTTTCGCCCGCTCCATTTTTTTCGCTTCGCTGTGCAAAACGCCAAGATCGACATGGTGATATGCCAGCTTTTCCGCATATACACTCAGGTTGCCGATGTCTCTCACAAATACGAGTGCCTGCATGCCTTCAAGCCTTGACAGCTTTTGCAGCAGCTTCACTTTGTCGCGCTGGTCGCAAATCAGGTATTGATGCTTCACTTTCCCTGCCTCCGCCTTGCTTCGCTGTACCTTCAACACCTCAGGCTCTTGCGCCAATTCGCGGAGCACATCCTCTGTTTCCTTTTTGAGTGTCGCGGAAAAACATAGAAGCTGGCGGTCTCTTAATGTCGTTTTAATAATTTGTTTGATCGTCTCGCGATGCTCCGGCAGGATAAGCTGATCCGCTTCATCAAGTACAATCGTTTTCACTTCATGCATTTTGAGTTTCTTTGCTTTAATCAGTTCAAATACCCTGCCTGGCGTGCCGACGATGATATGCGGATGTTTCTTCAGCTTTTCGACCTGCTTCTTCACATTCGCCCCGCCGATTAAGGAAGCCGCGCGCAGCTCTGAGCCCGCTTTCCAATCCTGAATCACCTGAAAAATCTGCATGACCAGCTCACGGGAAGGCGCTAAAATCACCGCCTGCGGATGCTTTTGCTCTGGTTTGATCCGCTCCAAGACCGGCAGCGCATACGCCAGCGTCTTCCCTGTGCCTGTCGGCGATTCCGCGATGACATCCTTTCCGTCCATGATCAGCTGGGCTGCCTGCTCTTGAACAGGGGTTGGCGTTTGAAAGCCGGAAGCATTCCAATTCTCTTGTATAAATGATTGTGCATTATGTAAAAATGGCCAAGTTTGCGTCATTTTGTTCTCCTCAATTCCTGAAATCTATTCCATAGTATCTCAAAACCTCGCCCGGAACGCAATTTTTCTTTTTCTTTCCTATACCTTTCAACATTCCGAATCCTCCTTTATAATCAAAAGGGTGAATATTACACGCCGATTGTGCGTGTTTGATAACGATAGAGGTGTAAACATGAGTATTTTATCTGTAAAGGATTTAAGCCACGGCTTCGGGGACCGGGCCATTTTTAATAACGTTTCCTTCCGCCTGTTAAAAGGCGAGCACGTCGGCTTGATCGGCGCAAACGGTGAAGGAAAATCAACCTTCATGAATATTATTACCGGAAAGCTTGAACCTGATGAGGGAAAAGTCGAATGGTCAAAAAATGTCCGTGTCGGATACCTTGATCAGCATACCGTGCTGGAAAAAGGAAAATCCATTCGCGACGTCCTGAAAGACGCATTCCATTATTTATTTGCGATGGAAGAGGAAATGAACGAGATTTACAACAAAATGGGCGAGGCTGATCCCGACGAGCTCGAAAAGCTGCTTGAAGAAGTCGGCGTCATTCAAGACGCGCTGACAAACAATGATTTTTATGTCATTGATTCCAAGGTGGAAGAAATCGCCCGCGGTCTCGGTTTGAGCGATATCGGATTAGAGCGAGATGTCACCGATTTGAGCGGCGGACAGCGCACAAAGGTCCTTCTCGCTAAGCTGCTCCTTGAAAAGCCGGAAATTCTGCTTCTCGATGAGCCGACCAACTATCTTGATGAACAGCATATTGAATGGCTGAAACGCTACCTGCAGGAATACGAGAACGCGTTCATCCTGATTTCCCACGATATTCCGTTCTTGAATAGTGTCATCAACCTGATTTATCACGTTGAAAATCAAGAGCTGACACGCTATGTCGGCGACTACCATCAGTTTATGGAAGTCTACGAGGTGAAGAAACAGCAGCTTGAAGCGGCCTACAAAAAGCAGCAGCAGGAAGTCGCAGAGCTGAAAGATTTCGTCGCCCGCAACAAAGCGCGCGTCAGCACGAGAAACATGGCGATGTCCCGCCAAAAGAAACTCGATAAGATGGATATGATCGAGCTGGCGGCAGAAAAGCCAAAGCCGGAATTCCACTTTAAGCCGGCGAGAACGTCAGGCAAGCTGATTTTTGAAACAAAGGATCTCGTGATCGGTTACGATTCCCCGCTGTCCCGTCCGCTCAACCTCCGCATGGAGCGCGGCCAAAAAATTGCCCTTTACGGCGCGAATGGGATCGGAAAAACGACATTGCTGAAAAGTTTGCTTGGTGAAATCCAGCCGCTCGAAGGCTCTGTTGAACGCGGTGAGCACATCTATACCGGCTATTTCGAGCAAGAGGTCAAGGAAACAAACAACAATACGTGCATCGAAGAAGTATGGAGCGAATTCCCTTCTTATACGCAGTATGAAATCCGTGCCGCTCTGGCAAAATGCGGACTTACGACAAAGCATATCGAAAGCCGCGTCTCCGTATTAAGCGGAGGCGAAAAAGCGAAAGTCAGATTGTGCAAGCTAATCAACTCAGAAACAAACCTGCTGGTGCTCGATGAGCCGACAAACCACTTGGATGTCGATGCCAAGGAAGAGCTCAAGCGCGCCCTGAAAGAATATAAAGGCTCCATTCTGCTCATTTCCCACGAGCCAGATTTTTATATGGATATCGCGACAGAAACGTGGAACTGCGAGTCTTGGACGACGAAAGTGCTTTAATTTATAAAAAAACCCGCCTGCTAAAGAGCGGGTTTTTTACTGCCATTTATTCTGAACGATTCTCAAAAGCTCTCTGTCTTTTAAAATGGAGATGTGAATTCATCAAGTGTCAGCTCTCTTTTGGCAGACAGCTCAAAATCCTCCTCATCTGTCCAAGCGGTAAACCACTCGGGCGAAAAGCTGTTTTTCATGACGCTGTGTATGTAATGATAGAGCACCTGTAAACACTTCTGATCATATTCGTCAGGCTTTGCCTTATCCATGGCAAACGTCCCCTCTACAGCATGAACCATCAACGGAGTTAAAAAAATCTCACTGAATGTCCTGGAAACAAACGAAAAGGAATCTTAAAAAAGGAGAAATTGCTTTCTGACGGAAATTACTACAATACGGTAGTAATGGGAAGATTCCACGATTAAAAAAAGACACTGCATCTGTGGCAGTGTCTTTCGTTATTAATGACCCGCCTTAATTCCGGCAAGATGTTTACGTCCCATGAGAAGGACAAGCATGCCGACAAAAACGACGATCCCGCCTACTGTATATGGTGTGCTTGCGGTGAAGTGCTCTGACAGCATTCCCGCAATCCACGGAGCGAGCGCACCGCCGATGAAGCGGACTGAGCTGTAGGCTGAAGACGCGATTGAACGTTCAACCGGCGCAGAACCCATCACAGCGGTTGTCATGATCGTATTCACCATACCGAGGACAGCACCAGCGACAACGATACATGTAATAATCAATGTCTGATGCTCTGTCCAGATCCCCATGATCATGAGAATGACTGCAAAGGCGATAAAGAGAACAACCAAGGAACGCACTGTGCCCAGCGCTTTGTGCACGAGCGGCGCAGTAAAGACTGACGTAACAGCCAGCAGAAGACCCCAGCCAAAGAAGACATATCCGAGACCGTGTTCATCTAAATTCAGTACGAACGGAGAATAAGCAAGCAAAATAAAAAATCCAAAGTTGTATAAGAACGCAGATACCGCCATCGTCAGCAGACCTTTATATTTGAGCGCCTTCATCGCATCAAACACACCGACGCGTTTCGCCGGTTTCGGCAATTTCGGCAGCATGAAAGAAATCGCGATTAACGCAATAAACATCAGGACAGATACCCCAAAAAACGGTGCGCGCCATGAAATGCTTCCAAGCTCTCCGCCTGCAAGCGGCCCGACGGAAATCCCAAGACCGAGCGCAGCTTCATACAAAATAATCGCTTGGGCGCTGCCCCCGACTGACACGCCGACGATAACCGCAAGCGCTGTTGAAATAAACAAAGCATTACCTAATCCCCAGCCGCCGCGATAGCCGACTAGCTGAGCAATTGAGCTTGAACTGCCGCCAAGCCCCGCAAACACAATAATAAAAATAAGTCCGAGAATTAACGTCCATTTCGCGCCGATGCGGCTGGAAATGGCTCCTGAGAAAAACATCATAAATCCGGTTACAAGCAAATAACTTGTAAACAAGAGTGATACTTCACTAGGTGAAGCATGTAGTTGTGCGGCAATGGCCGGAAGAATTGGATCGACCAGCCCGATTCCCATAAAGGAAATCACACAGGCAAATGCGACAGCCCATACCGCTTTTGGCTGGCTGAGCAAACCCGTTTTCTGATTCACTTGTGTTGTCTTATCCATTTGACCTAACCTCCATCTTTATTCCATTAAAAGAAACGCTACAAAAATAGCGTTTAACAAACTTTTCATTCGATTGATTGAATGGCGCGTTCCGCTTTGCCTTTCATGCCTTGCAGGCGTTCTTTAAAGCTTTGGAATGTGCGGATTTTCTCATCAATCAAACTCAGCTGGTGATTCAGGGTTTCCTGAATTTCCTCCAGTTTTTCTTTCCGTTCCTTAGGATCCAGTGACAACAAATACCCCTCTTTGTTTAACTCTAGCTGGCGGCTGGTTTCCATGAAATGCTGAAGCTCCTGAAGGGAAAAACCGAGCACCTCTTTTGTGCTGATGACTTTCTCAAGCTCCTCCATATCATCCTCTGAATAAAGCCTTACGCCGCCGTCTGTCCGTTTCGGCGCCGGAATCAAGCCGATTTCTTCATAAAACCGGATGGTCCGCTTTGTCAGTCCGCTTCTTTTGGCCACTTGATCAATCTTCATCCATTCCAAGGTAAATCCCCCTTCGCCGTTTCTGTTACCATTATACACCTTTTGAACCTTAACGTAAACGTTAAGTTTTAAAAAACAATAAAAAAGACGAGTAGCATAAAGCACCCGTCTTTCACTTTCCTGTTTAAGCTAAACTTCCCGCCACTGACAGAGACTCTTTTTGAAGGCTTTCAGAAAGCACTCGATACGCGATCACTTTCTTCTTGTACTGTTTCACGACGTCGATATGGTCGTCGTAGCGGTACACGAACAGCTTCACGTCTCTTTTTCCTTTTTTTGTATCTATCACCAGCGGCGTGCCGCCGTTTGCCGGATGTAAATAACGCTCTTCATCACCTGGATAGATATAATATTTCTCCAGGAAGACAGCTTCGTTAAATTGATCAATCACTTTCTGCTTCTCTGTACCCTCGAGACGTTTTCCATCTAGAGAGAGACTCGCATTTTCGCCACTAAGCTTGGCGTGCACTTCAAATTTGCTGAGCAGCCATTCTATGACGCCTGTAGGAAGACAGGTCAATACGATTTTCACCAGACTCATGAGAATTAACATCACGATCGCCCATGTCATACTTCATCATCTCCGTTAGTTTTCCATGTGCCGCTGACACACAATTTTATCCTAACATAAGCAGGCCGGTTCGTTTTTGTCCATTATGTGAAAAAAAGCGCGGCCTGCTGCGGCCGCGCTTTTTAGCTTTCCAGTTCTTCGATCATGAGGGACAATTCTGTCCAGCGGTCCATCGCAGCCTCAAGCTCTTCAGCAGTTTTCGCCTGCTCGGCCATCAGCTCTTGGATTTTGCCAAAATCACTGCCTGCTGCGGCGATGTCAGCTTCGAGCTGCTCATGCTTTTCTTCCAGCTGGGCAATTTTATCTTCGATGCCATCCCATTCCAGCTGGTCTTTGTAAGAAAGCTTTTTCCGTTTTTTCTTCGGCTCGGCTTCAGCCGTTTTTTCCTCAGCTGTCGGTTTTGGGGCCGCTTTTTTCGCTTTTGACTCCTCCATATAGTCGCTATAGGAGCCTTGAAAGCGGGAAATGACGCCATTTCCTTCAAATACAATCAAACGGTCGACGACGCGGTCAAGGAAATAGCGGTCATGGGATACGGTGATGACGACGCCAGGGAACTGGTCAATATAATCCTCAAGAACGCTTAATGTTTCAGTATCCAAATCGTTCGTCGGCTCATCGAGAAACAGGACATTCGGCTCCTGCATGAGAACCTGAAGCAAGTATAAACGGCGTTTTTCCCCGCCGGACAGCTTGCGGATATACGTCTGCTGCATCGAACGCGGGAAGAGGAAACGCTCGAGCATTTGTTCAGCTGTAATCATATCGCCATCTGCCGTTTTTACGACCTCCGCCGTTTCTTTTATATAGTCAATGACCTTTAACTCACCGTTCATTTCACTATGATCCTGAGTATAGTAGCCGATTCTGACCGTCTGTCCGATCGTAATATCGCCTCCGTCCGGCGTATGACGGCCGGCAAGGGCATTTAACAGCGTTGTTTTCCCGATGCCGTTCGGCCCGATGATCCCGATCCGTTCACCTGGTATGACAAGTTCATTAAAACGGTCGACGAGCATGCGGCCGTCATAAGCGATCATGACGTTCTCCGCTTCAATAACCTGTTTTCCGAGACGGTGCGAGCCAATGGCAAAATCGAGTGAACCTGATGACTGAGGGCCTTTCTGCTCTTTAAGCGACTCTACCCGGTCAATTCTCGCCTTTTGTTTTGTGGAGCGGGCTTTCGCTCCCCGTCTGAGCCAAGCCAGCTCGCGGCGCAGCAGGTTTTGCCGCTTCGTTTCCTTTTGCTCAGCCTGCGCTTCCCGTTCCGCGCGTTTTTCTAAAAACACTTCATAGTTGCCTTTGTACGTGTAGAGACTGCCTCTTTCAAGCTCATAAATGCGGTTGGTGACACGGTTTAAGAAATATCTATCGTGCGTCACCAGCATGACGGCGCCGGGATATTGGCTTAAATACCCTTCAAGCCACTCAATCGTTTCATTATCCAAATGGTTTGTCGGCTCGTCCAAAATGAGCAGATCAGCGGGCTGAATTAAGTTTTTGGCAATGGCTACCCGTTTTTTCTGGCCGCCTGAGAGCTCATTGACCGGTTTTGTTACGTCGTTGACGCCCAGCTTAGACAATACGGTTTTTGCCAAGGTGTTTGCATCCCATGCATTGTTTGCGTCCATTTTCGCTTGTGCTGCCAGCAGGTGTTTCTGGCGCTGTTCATTTTCGGGATCTTTCCCCAGTTCATACAGCGCTTTTTCATATTCACGCAAGGTTTTCATCACAGCCGATTCACCGGAATAGATATGCTCCAGCACTGTTTGCCCCGCAGGCAGCTCCGGGTCTTGATGAAGAAATTCGACCTGCACGCTTCCAGATTTCGTGATTTCTCCTTCTTCGATAGATTCCAAGCCGGCAATCACTTTCAGCAGCGTTGATTTTCCTGTTCCGTTCGGTCCGATCAATCCGATTCTCTCATTCTCTTCAATATGAAAGGAGATATGGTCAAATAATGTTTTATCTCCGTATGTTTTATAAAGATTTTCCGCTTTTAATATGCTCATGGTTCCTATCAATCCTCACGTAAGTTCATGTGTACATTTTAAATCAGCCGCTGGAATAAAACTAGTAAAACGTCAGACGAATTTCATGGAAATGCAGGATAGAAAAAGACCGGGGACATTTGTCCCCGGTCTTTTACTCTTCCTCAAGCGCTTTTTCGGCCATTTTTGCAAGATGCTGTGCGCTTCCTGAAATCTCCTGCATTGTGGCGGAAATTTGTTCAACAGCAGCGGCTTGTCCGTCTGTATGCTGGTTAATCGACTCAATGGATTCCTCCAGCCCTTTCAGCAGGCTGTGGATTTTTTTCGTAATCTGGTCAATTTGGCCGACATTTTCTTTTGAATGCGTTGCTAGCTTTCTGATCTCATCTGCGACGACAGAGAAGCCTTTTCCGGACTCCCCTGCTCTTGCCGCTTCGATCGCGGCGTTCAAGCCGAGCAGATTGCTTTGGTCAGAGATGCCTTTAACAGTTACTGAAATATCGGCGATTTCACCGGCGCTTTCGCTTACTTTTTTCGCCTGAGAGGAAATGCCCGACATTTGAGTTGAAAACCCGTTAATTGATTCAGAAATGTCGGAAATAGCCGCGGCTGTTTGTTCAACGACAGCTGATAAGCTTTCCGCGACATCATGCAGCTTTGACGACTCCTCAAGGCTCGTTCCGAGGCCGACGCCTCCAATGACTCTTCCATTCTCGTCGTGCAGCGGGATGGCACGCGCGATCAATGGGAAGCCGAACAATTCTTTCGGAACCATGCTCGTCTTCTTCTGATTGCTTCGGATGGCATCTGTGATGATATCCCCTTCCTGCAGCGGATCGCCGGCTTTTACGTTCAGCGAAAAGGTTTTGGCCGGTATATTCACGAGCAGTTTTTCCGTATCATAAATGCCGATTGTAATATCATCCTGAACCAGGCTGTTTAAATAAGGGGCTACTTTGATAAATGCGTCCAGAATATCTGCGGTTTCTTTTTCCGTATTTATGGTCAATTCCATTCACTCCTTTTCATTAATAAGGGAAGCTGCGTTTTTCGTGCTGGACCGAGATCCATTTCAGCGTTGTAAATTCTTCGAGACTCCACTCACCGTTTAAACGGCCGAGGCCTGATTGCTTTTCACCGCCGAAGGCTACATTCGGTTCATCATTGATGGTCGTGTCATTGACGTGAATCATGCCTGTTTCAATGCGTTTCGCAAAAGCCACGCCGCGCTCAAGATTTGACGTATGTACGGCACCGCTCAAGCCAAACGGGGTTTCGTTTGCGATATCCACCGCTTCGTCTTCTGAATCAAACTTCATAAAGGAGACGACTGGTCCGAACAGCTCTTCCTTGGCAATGCTCATGAACGGTTTGACGTCTTTTAAGATCGTCGGTTCCACGATCGTCCCGTTAAATCCGCCAAGCTTCACTGGTACAGCGCCTTCTTCAATTGCTTGCTCAACAGTCTTCATCAGCCCGTCCGTCTGTCTGCTGTTGATTAATGGCCCGATAATCGTATCAGGATCCATTGGGTCGCCGACTTTCAGCGATTCTACTTTTGCCTGGTACAGCTCAAGGAACTTGTCATAAATAGAAGAATGAACTAGCACGCGGTTGGCTGACATGCAAATCTGTCCTTGATGTGTAAATCGGCTGAACACCGCCGCATTGACCGCATATTCTATATCTGCATCCTCAAGTACGATGAAGGCGCTGTTTCCGCCAAGCTCAAGAAGCGGCTTTTTAAAATGCTTCATCGCAAGCTGTCCGATGTAGCTGCCGACTTTCGTAGAACCGGTAAATGAGATGATCCGCGGCACTGGATGCTCAACGAAGCTGTCGCCGATTTCAGCAATGTCTGTGACAACAACATTCAGCAGCCCCGCTGGAATTCCCGCGTTCTCAAAAATTTTCGCAATCAGCGTTCCGCCGCAAATCGGCGTTTCCTCATGCGGCTTTAGCACAACGCCATTGCCGGCTCCGAGTGCAGGCGCCACTGATTTCATAGATAAAAAGAATGGGAAGTTAAACGGACTGATGACACCGACAACGCCTGCCGGCACACGATATAATCTGTTTTCCTTGCCATCTATTGTGGACGGAAGAATTTTCCCCTCCATGCGGATTGGGAACGTTGCCGCTTCTTTCATGATGTTTTTGACAAGTCCGATTTCAAAAGCCGCTTTGAGCCTTGTACCGCCTAGCTCCTCCATAATCAAATAAATAATGGCTTCTTCATTTTCTTCAATATACGTGACGGCTTTTTCTAAAATGGTTCTTTTCTCAAACGGATTGACCGCATCCCATTTTTTCTTTGCCAGCGCCGCTGCCCGATACGCTTCATCTACATCGTCAGCAGTCGCTTTACGGAATGTTGTGAATGTTTTTTGAGTATAAGGATTTTTGTTTTCCAATACATTTGGGCTGCTGCCCTCCTGCCATTTCCCGCCGATAAACTGTTTATTCAACTCTTCATATTGAAACATGGTCAGCATCTCCTTTATAACCGCAAATCAAAATATGGGCGAATCTATTTTTTCTATCGGTTCATCTTGCATAAAATTGAATATACGATTAGTAAAAATTACTATCCTATGATACGACAACGCTGTTTCGCTTCTATCATTTAAAGCAGAAAAATATTTTATTGACTGCGTCAAATTTCGACAATATAATACAACAAGAACTGTATATAATGATTAGAATATTTTGAATATTTACAGGAGGAACTTTTGATGAGTTCATTATTTAGAAAAAAACCGCTTGAAACATTGAGTGCGCAGAGCAAGTCAAAAAGCCTTGCCCGTACGTTAAGCGCATTTGATTTAACCTTGCTCGGTATCGGTTGTGTCATCGGTACAGGGATTTTTGTCATTACAGGAACAGTGGCAGCGACCGGTGCAGGTCCCGCCCTCATCATATCGTTTATTTTAGCGGGGCTCGCCTGTGCGCTGGCTGCTTTCTGTTATGCTGAGTTTTCGTCTTCCATTCCGATTTCGGGAAGCGTGTACTCCTACTCATACGTGACACTTGGAGAGCTGCTCGCCTTTTTGATCGGATGGGATCTCATGCTTGAATATGTCATTGCACTGTCGGCGGTTGCCACCGGCTGGTCTTCATACTTTCAATCACTGCTTGCCGGCTTCAATCTTCATATTCCGGCTGCACTGACAGGAGCGCCGGGAAGCACGGCGGGCGCCGTATTTAACCTTCCGGCTGCGGTGATCATTCTCCTCATCACTGCGATTGTCAGCAGAGGCGTCAAGGAAAGCACACGCTTTAACAACGTCATCGTACTGATGAAAATCGCGATCATATTATTGTTCATTATTGTCGGCATCGGCTATGTGAAACCGGATAACTGGTCTCCTTTTATGCCATTCGGGATGAAAGGCGTCATACTTAGCGCTGCCACTGTATTCTTCGCGTACCTTGGGTTTGACGCGGTTTCTAACGCATCAGAGGAAGTGAAAAATCCGCAAAAAAACATGCCCGTCGGCATTATTTCAGCTCTAGCCGTCTGTACGGTTCTGTACATCGCGGTATCGCTTGTGCTGACAGGCATGATGCCTTATGCCAAATTGAATGTCGGAGATCCTGTATCCTTTGCTCTGAAATTCGTCGGACAGGACGCTGTTGCCGGAATTATTTCTGTCGGTGCGATTATCGGGATTACGACGGTGATGCTCGCTTTGCTGTACGCTCAGGTTCGTTTGACATTTGCCATGAGCAGAGACGGCCTTCTGCCTGGATTGTTCGCAAAGGTTCATCCGTCATTTAAAACCCCGTTCCGCAACACATGGCTGACAGGGATCGTTGCAGCGGGAATCGCCGGCTTTATTAACCTCGGAACGCTAGCCCATCTGGTGAACATGGGAACACTTGCCGCGTTTACGGTCATATCTATTGCTGTCATTGTGCTAAGAAAGAAACATCCTGAAATCAAGGCGTCCTTCAGAGTGCCGTTCGTTCCGGTTGTGCCGATTATCAGCGCAGGCATCTGCCTCTGGTTCATGTACAGCCTTCCCGGCGTCACATGGCTTTCATTTGTCATCTGGATCGCTGTCGGAACACTGGTTTACTTCCTATATTCGAGAAAACACAGCTTATTAAACAAATAATCTCTTTTCAGCCGGCGGTGCCTCACCCGCCGGCTTTTTCCTATTTTTATGTGCTATACTTTGAATACATATGAGAAAGGGAGACACACAGATGAAACGATACCGCACTTTATTATTTGATGTAGATGATACCATCCTTGATTTTCAAGCGGCAGAAGCTTTAGCCCTGCGTTTGCTGTTTGAAGATCAGAACATTCCTTTAACAAATGACATGAAGGCGCAGTATAAAACCATCAATCAAGGTCTCTGGAGAGCCTTTGAAGAAGGTAAGATGACACGGGATGAAGTCGTAAACACACGTTTCTCCGCTTTGCTCAAGGAGTAAGTTTACGAAGCGGACGGCGCTTTGCTTGAGCAAAAATACCGCCGCTTTCTTGAAGAAGGACATCAGCTTATTGACGGTGCATTTGATCTCATCTCAAATCTGCAGCAACAGTTTGATTTGTACATCGTGACAAACGGCGTGTCTCACACACAATATAAGCGTCTCCGTGATTCAGGATTATGTCCATTCTTCAAGGACATTTTCGTTTCTGAAGACACAGGCTTCCAAAAGCCGATGAAGGAATATTTCGATTACGTATTTGAACGGATTCCTCAATTTTCAGCAGAGCACACATTAATCATTGGGGATTCACTGACTGCTGATATCAAAGGCGGACAGCTCGCCGGACTTGACACTTGTTGGATGAACCCTGACATGAAGCCGAATGTGCCAGAGATCATACCAACCTATGAGATTCGTAAGCTTGAAGAGCTATATCACATTTTGAATATCGAAAATACCGTCAGCTCCTAATCAGGCTGACGGTATTTCTTTCATAAGAATCTTTTTTCCTCTTGATAAATTCTTCACCTTATGAATAATATGGTGGTATGCTTTGGTTATATATGTAAGGAGGAGACTCAATTGGCTATCGCCGCCCCGTTAAAAGAAAAAACAGTTCAAAAACCAGGCACCACGGTGTATCCGATTTTGATTATTATCGGAATTTGCCATATGCTCAACGATTCGCTTCAGGCTGTGATTCCGGCCATGTTCCCTATTTTGGAACGCTCCATGAGCCTGACGTTTACACAGCTCGGCATCATCGCTTTCACATTAAACATGGTGTCATCCGTCATGCAGCCTGTTGTCGGCTGGTATACCGATAAACGGCCGCGGCCGTATGCGCTGCCAGTCGGTTTGACCGCCAGCATGCTTGGCATTTTGGGCCTTGCATTTGCCCCGTCATTCATAACGATCTTATGCTGTGTGTTTTTCATTGGATTAGGCTCGGCCATTTTCCACCCGGAGGGCTCCCGTGTGGCGTATATGGCCGCCGGCACAAAACGCGGGCTCGCCCAGTCGATTTATCAGGTGGGCGGAAACTCAGGCCAGGCGATGGCGCCGCTGATCACCGCGCTGATCCTTGTACCGCTCGGGCAATTCGGCGCTGTTTGGTTCACGCTTGTCGCCGCGCTTGCTGTTATGTTTCTCATGTATATTGCGAAATGGTACGCCTCACGTCTCGGCAGCCTTGCCCAGAAATCAGGCAAACAAAAGAAAACGGCTGAAAACACGGCCATCACCAAATCTGTTGTATCTGCTCTTATTATTATTATATTTCTCATTTTTGCTCGTTCTTGGTATACGAGTGCGATCGGTAACTTTTACACGTTTTACGCGATGGATACCTATCACGTAAGCATTCAGCAGGCACAAAGCTATATTTTTGTCTTCTTGCTGTTCGGCGCAATCGGCACGTTTCTCGGCGGCCCGCTTGCAGACCGTTTTGGAAAACGCTTCGTTATCCTCGGTTCGCTGTTATGCTCGGCGCCGCTGGCGATTGTGCTGCCATTTGCCGGCCCGGTTCTCGCCTATGGCGTGCTCGCATTGATTGGCTTGGTTCTGATGTCGAGCTTTTCTGTAACGGTCGTCTACGCACAGGAGCTAGTTCCTGGAAAAATCGGCACAATGTCCGGTTTAACCGTCGGGCTTGCCTTCGGGATGGGCGCGATCGGCGCTGTGGCGCTGGGCGCTCTGATTGACGCAGCGGGACTGACCCCGACGATGATCGCCATTGCCTTTCTCCCTGTTCTCGGCATCCTTGCCTTCCTATTGCCAAGTGACCAGAAGCTGAGAGAATGGCATAGCTGAAAAAACCCCTGCCAGGCGGCAGGGGTTTTTTAATCCAGCTGGATAAAATGAGTGTCAGGCACTGCGTGCTTCGGGATAAAGCCATCCGCAAAGTCCGGAAACGCCGACTGTATTTCATCAATCCATCTTTTCAGATTTAATATATACGGCATATAAATCATCTCAATTGTCGCTTCGTCTTCAATCCGATAGTACCAGCAAAGATTAAACTCTTTTTCTGTCACCAGTGTAAACCCAGAGAAATGATAGAAAATCAGCGGCGTTTCATCTATATACACGCGGCCGTCCTTTTGCCCGACCTTATAGTTTTCGATATTCCAAAGCGCTGTATTGGCTCCTATTGATTTGACAACATGAACACCTTTAAACTGCGCCGGCCATTTCTCCACATATCTTTGATCACCGTATGTCTTTCGTTCCGTATCCATTTCGACCGTGCAAAATTCAATACAGTCCTGTCTCCACTGCCACACCGCTTCATATGCTTCCTTTGTATTACCGGCACCGACAAAGCCTGTATTAAAGCGTCCGGTTCGGTCGTAGTAGGACATGAAGCGCGGCGAATTACGATGATCAGTCAAATACAGAGACGCCGTTGGGTTTTCTGCAAAAATACGCGCCGGATCAGAAAAGAAAAATAGATCCGTATCCATATGGGCAAAGTACTCAGCGTCATCCCACTTGCTCATCACATGAAACAAAAAGGCGGGCTTTAACGTCCAGCAATATTCATGAAACGTTCTGTTGCTTTTCGCTTTCAGCAGCTCCGGGTCTTCCATTTCATGCAGCTGCACAAAGGTTACATGCTCCCATGGCACGTGCTGAAGCAATTCATACGCTTTCTGGTCGACACACAGCACATATAAATGAAAATCATCGCAATGCTCATGGAGAGAATGAATCATAGGCATGAGCTTAAAGATATGTGTCCTTGACACTATCGTTGAAAAATGAAATGTACTCACTTATACCACATCCAATGATCTAAGATCCACGTGCAGCAAATCGTTGACAAGCGCATACAGTGCGTTGGCAAAATCGTTCACGCCTAGCTTTTTCTTCGCTTTTGGCAGAAGCTTGCGGACAGTTTGTAAATCAAAGCTTTTCGCCGTCACCCTTGGGGCTTTCTTTCGCCAATCCGGATCAATGTTGCGCTCTTTAACAACATGCAGAAGCTCAAGAAACAGATTCAGCAGCATATCATATTTCTGAGACTCCAGCAGCTTTTGAATATCAGTCATGATTCTGTTCGTCATGTCAGGCGGGAACGGCCCGTTAAAAGCGAGATGAACGTCTAAGGAGCGGATGTTATTGTATTTATCGCACATATAGGCAATGTTGGCCCGAATATCATCTACAGACTTACAATTGCTTGGATGTTCCTGATGAACACTGACAATATCGCGGCGAAGCCTGAAGGTCAATCCGGCCTGATGAAGCCTGATCCCGAGGTCATAATCCTCAAACCCGTACCGCACAATGCCTTCGTCAAATAAACCGAGGTCAACCACATGCTTGCGTTTCACAGAGGAATTATTCGTGATAAAAAAGCGCCATGGCATATGATAGCCTTTCAAGTCATCGCCGTACTCATCTAAAATCTTCTTGAGCACGTCTATAAAGTCGGTATCGAGGTCAAAGCTTTTATCAAGAAAGCTTCCGTTTTTGATGTCCGCCTCCTCCAGCAGCTTTTGTTTGTCTTTCTTCGGCATTTCACCTGTGAGCTTTGCGAGCTGTTCCTTATGTTCTTCTTCAAACCGTTCATAATAAAAACTGTAGATCCGTTTCCAAAACAACCCGCACACGACGAGATTCTCTTCGTTCTCATGGGCTTTAATATGTTTTGCCACAAGGTCCTTTGCCGCAAGCATATCGCTGTCATGGAAAATCAGGATGTCTCCTCTGGCATTGCGAAGCGCCTGATTTCGTCCGTACGCAATGCCCCTGTTTTCTTTAATCCGTGTAAAGATCAGCGGAAAATCAGCTTGAAATGACTCAAGCATCGAGAGCGTCCCGTCCTCAGAGCCATTGTCCGCTACAATGACTTCGAATTCTTCATCGCACTCCTGCTGGTTTAATGACAGAAGGCTGTTGTAAAGACGCTCCTTCGAATTATATGCAGGAATAATAACGCTTGCTTTCACTTCATTTTCACTTCCTGTATTTACTCATTTATTTGTTGTCATCTTTTGAAGCAAAACCGTTAAATTCAGGGTCTAACGTTTTGATGTGCTGAATGATATGCGGCAGTGTCTCTTGATACAGTTCATGCACAAACGGCAGATCTGTGCGGGTTGTTTCATGAATCTGTTTGATTTCATTGATGCTGACGATTCGGTATCCGCTGAAATGATAAAAGATCAGCGGACTGCCATCCTCCAGCACGATCCGGCCATCTTTCCAGGAAAACGTATGCTGCCCATAATTCCAATGCCCGATGTTCACGCCGGGTGTTGTAATGTCACACACATTCGGAAACAGCTCAGACATATAATCCAAATAGCCCTGATCACCGAATTTTCCTTCACCCGGTGCATTTTTGCATTCCTCAAGACAGCGTTCCTTCCACCACTCCAAGCAATCCGTGCCTGCATCATCATGCTTGAAGCTGATAAACCCGGAATTATATCTGCCTAAAAGACGCTGCAGCATGTCAATCTGCTCTTTCTCAAAAGAAGGGATTACAATATCCCCCCGTGAAAGCAGCACCGAGCAGTCCGGCTGGTTTTCAAAAATCGGCGATGGATCTGCATAGAAAAAGAGATCCCCGTCAATATACGTCACACGCTCCAGCCCGGGATTGCTGTTCAGCACAGCTTGCAGAAAGATCGGCTTCATCGTCCAGCAATACTCACTTTGATCTCTAGTTTCCTTCAGCTTCAATAGCAATTCATTTTCAAGAGCGGCCACCGGCACAAGGTTCAGCTGCTTCATCTTCAGCTTCTGTAACACGCGGTGCGTATCTTCATCCATGCAAAGTATAAAAATGGGACTGTCTTGATCAACTAGCTCTAACGACTTAAACAAAGCGACTGCCTGATATAATCTTCCTTTTGATAAAACGGTGCAATACGCGCTGGTCACAGTCTTGTTCACCTCGTTTCACATTACTTTTTGAAGAATTCCGTATACCACTCAATCGTTTTTTCAAGTCCCTCATCAATGGTGTAGGCCGGTGTCCAATTCAGCAGCTTTCTTGCTTTTTCCGCGGATAAATATTGATGTTTGATTTCATTGCTTCCCTGATTCAGCACCTTAGGTTTCAGATTACTGTTCATTTTCTTTAATATTTTCTCTACCAGTTCAAGTACGGTCAGCTGGATCTCATTGCTGAAGTTAAAGGCCTCTCCGGCAAGATTGTTTTCTTCCATTTTTTCTGCAAGAAGCAGATAAGCCTGAACGGCGTCTTCAATATAGAAATAGTCCCGTACAAATGTGCCGTCGCTTCGGATTTCCGGCGCTTCCCCGTTCAGCACAAGCTGAATCGTCTGAGGAATGATGCGATTGAAGTTCAAATCTCCGCCGCCGTATAAGTTTCCACAGCGCGTAATGCAGACCGGAAGCCCGTACGTGTGAAAATAGGTGTGGCTGATCAGATCTGCACAGCTTTTTGAGACGTCGTACGGGTGCTTGCCTTGCAGCGGCATGTTTTCATCGTATGGAAGGTTTTCTTGATCGCCGTAAGCTTTATCACTTGAAGCGACAATGACCCGCTTAATTAACGGATGCTTGCGGCAGGCTTCGAGAATATTCCAGGTACCGAGGATATTCGCTTCAAAGGTAGAAATCGGGTTGCGGTTTGCTACGCCGACAATCGCTTGTGCAGCGAGATGAAAGACAGTGTCGATCTCATACTCGCCAAGCGCGCGTTCAATCACAGCCAAGTCCTCTAGAGAGCCCCGCACGATATTCATTTTCTTGATATGTTCTCCCTGATAAAGATTGGATTGAGGCACATGATCCCTGACAAGCCCCGTAACATTTGCGCCCTGATCGATCAGCTCTTTCACCAAATAGCTTCCTAAAAGACCTGTGCATCCCGTGACAAATACGTTTTTATTTTTCCAGAAACTCAAATCGATTCACCATACCTTCCATACTTGTTGTCCTTGATTCCACATTTTGTTGACTTCTAAGAGATTTTTATACGTATCGATGGCCGTCCAAAATCCATAATGGCGGTACACAGCAAGCTCCCCGTCTTTGGCAAGGTTCTTCAGCGGTTCATCTTCGAACATCGCGTTCCCGTCCTTCGGCAAATACTCGAAAACCTTTGGACTGAGAACGAAGAATCCGCCGTTGATGATTCCGTCACTTGATGTCTTCTCAGAAAATGTTTTCGCCATGCCGTCCTCAACCGTCAAGGTGCCAAACTGCGAGACTTTGTCAATGCCGGTGACAGTCGCGGCAACACCTTTTGTCTGATGATAGCTGATGAGATGGAAAAGATTGATATTGGCCAGCCCGTCCCCATAGGTGAGCAGAAATGTTTCATCACCGATATAGTCTTTCGCCTGCAAGATTCTTCCGGCTGTCAGCGTATCTTCCCCAGTCTCCAAAAACGTAATTTTCCACGTTTCAGGCTGCCCCAGGATCTGTACCTCTCCCGTAGAGCTGTCGAGTGTCAGGCTGTTGTGCTTCCATTCATAGTCGAGAAAGTATTCCTTGATTTTTTCTCCTTTATAGCCCAACAGCAGAATAAACTCGTTTACTCCGTAGTACTGATAAATTTTCATAATATGCCATAGAATCGGTTTGCCGCCTATCATGGCGAGCGGTTTAGGAATGTCATTCGTGACTTCACTCATTCTCGTTCCTTTTCCGCCGCAGAGAATGACCGCTTTCATCTCTACCCCTCATCTCTATGAATATTGAGTTCGAAACCTGGTACATCTTCACAATCTATCAAGGCATTTCCCCGATAATTTGTCCGATTTCAATACCGGTTTCAAAATCTACTGTAATGATATGAGAGAAAGCCAGCCTTGGTGACCAAATGGAATCTATTTTTTCAAGTTGGTTGTATAACCAAAAAAAAGAGCCTTGAGCGAAGGCAATGCGCCCGCTCAAGGCTCTTTTTCATCTTATTTGATTTCTTTCTCCTTGCCGTAATGATAGTCTGACGGATCAACGGCTTTGAAATCATTTAGTTTATGGAACCTCAGCAAGTCTTTGTACAGGACACTGTCTGAAAGGCTCAGCTGCTGGTTCACTCTTGTTTTCAGATTCTTCGTTTCTTCATTCGCTTTCAGTTTTTCACCAGTCTTCGTATCATAAATGACATTGTCGACTGATGTGTACTTCGGCGTTACGAAGTCTCCGTTTCTGAATGCCACTGTATCGTCGTGGTCTTTAGAGAATAAGTCAGTACCAAAGTTGATGTATTTCTGAGAATCAATTCCTTCTAAGTGCAGAAGTGTCGGCATGACGTCAATTTCGCCGCCATACGTATGGTTCACTCCGCCTTTTTTGCCAGGAACGCGGATCATCAGCGGCACACGCTGGTTCTGTGCGTTTTGATAATCTGTGATCTCTTTTCCAAGAATCTCTTTCATCGCTCGGTTATGGTTTTCAGAAATACCGTTATGGTCACCGTAAATCATGATGACTGAGTTGTCATACAGGCCGGCTTCCTTCAGCTCCTTGAAGAATTGCTCAAGCGCTTCGTCAAGGTAACGCGCTGTCTGGAAGTAGCTGTCAACTGTGTTATCGCCAGTTGTCGCTTTTTTAAGAGACGCGTCTTTTTCATCCAGGTTAAACGGATAATGGTTTGTCAAAGTAATCAAATGCGCGTAAAACGGCTGTTTAAGAGACTCAAGCTTTGGAATCGATTCTGTAAAGAACGGCTTATCCTTAAGTCCCATGTTAATCACATTTTCATCTGACATATCATACGTGCTTGCGTCGAAGAACTTGTCATATCCGATATGTTTGTAAATCTGGTCACGGTTCCAGAACGATTTGTAATCACCATGCAGGACGGCGCTTGTATAGCCTTCCTTCTGGTCTAAAATCGCAGGAAGCGATTGGTAAGTGTTTTCGCCTTTCGTCACAAACGCGGAGCCTTCAGGAAGACCGAAGATCGAGTTATCCATTGTCAGCTCGGCATCAGATGTTTTTCCCTGGCCTGTCTGATGGAAGAAGTTATCAAAATACGTCACATCTTCCCCGCCGTGCGCAAGTTTATTTAAGAAAGGCGTCACCTCTTCACCGTTTAGCTTGTAGTCAATCAGGAATGACTGGAAGCTTTCGAGGTGAATTTTAATGATATTTTTGCCTTTGGCAGAGCCGAAGTACTCGGCGTTTGGTTTCGCATAATGAGACGTCGTGTAATTCTCGACGCTTGTTAAATCATCGCTGCTTGCATAGGCCCGTTGCGTTTCTGTTTGAGCCGTCTGCACACCGTCATAAATGGTGTAGTTGTACAGACCTAAATACTTCACGATATAATTGCGGTCAAACGTTCTTGTCAGCAGCTGCGGACGGTCTTTTTCCGCATAGTGCAGGTTGATGAAAAACAGTGCGATCCCAGAAAGGATCACTAAAGACGCAAAGCGTTTTTTCATTTTGTATTCTTTTAATTCAGGTCTCCAGATCAATACCGCAATCAAAATGATAATATCTAAGAAATAGAAAATATCATGACCGGCCATGATACTGAAAATCCCGTCTCCCATGTTTCCAACGTTTCCGGACTGTTTAATGTTCGGGAACGTCAAGAAATCGTCAAAGAAACGATAGAATAAAATATTTGCATATAACACAAATGTCATCAAGAAATCGATAATCAGCATAATAATGGCTGATTTACGCCCTTTCGCCAGCAAAGCCAGTCCTAAAAAGAAGACGGCGCTTGAGAATGGGTTAAATATCAGGAGGATCTCCTGAGTTGTGCCTTTTACCCCAAGATTAAACTCAGTCTTGTAGGATAAATACGTTTTTGCCCAAAACAGTATAACAGCCAGCACAAAAAAGCTAAGTTTGTAAGAAAAAAGTTTCTTCATGGCAACCTCTACTTTCTTAAACACTTTAAGTTCTTCATTCATATTTACCTGCTCTTTATATCCTGCCTTCCAATTCCTTCTTTCCAAACAAAATCAAGGCATCACACAACAATAAATACACCGCGGCAAGCCGGAATATTTATGTTTCGCACCATATCATTTTTATTACAACCATTTGGAAACCAATCACTGGACGAAAGAAACCTTCATTTCGTTTCACATTTTTTTCTCAGAAATAAAAAAAGGATTTCTTTTGTCATGTGTGCCTTTGAAAAAAGAAATAGATACCGAGTATAAGAATAACATAAACTAGCAAAAACGAAAAATAGGTTTTGCAGACAGCCCGCCCTTCCGGCGGACTGAAGTTATTGTATGCATCAATGTTTAGCGCGATCACCATTTTTTCTAAAGGACAAAAAAGACTGGATGTCTCCAGTCTTCTTTATCTATATCCCTGCCCAGACATCCTTAGCGTACATACCGGTATCCTGCAGATGTCTCAGCCAGTTTTGCGCTTCTTGCTCCCCGGTGCCATGAACAGACTGATACGCCTTTTGCAGTGCCGCCTCCACATCCGGGGCCATTTTGCTGCCGTCACCGCATACATAAAGCCTGCCTCCGCGGTCAAGGATCGATATTAACGTTTCTGCATGGTCAGCCATGACATGCTGGACATACGTTTTCGGCATGCCTTCTTTGCGGGAAAAGGCTGTGTGGACAGTGACAATTCCGTCTTTTTCAAACTGCTCAAGCTCATCGCGGTATATAAAATCACGATCGTTTCTGCATCCAAAATAGAGATGAGCTTCACCGAGCGTTTTCCCCTCCCGCTTTAAAACTTCGCGGGCTTGAAGGAAACCGCGGAATGGCGCGACTCCCGTGCCAGGTCCGACCATAATGATTGGCGTTTCAGGGTCTTCTGGAAGCTGAAACCGAGATTCTGGTGTGCGTACAAACATCACGAGATCATCACCGGCTTGGCGCTCAGCTAAATCATTTGAAGCCACGCCCCTGTATTCGCCACGGCCGCTCCACGCAGGGCCGCGCACGACACCGACTGTGATCGATGCTTGCCGCGGATTCACTCTTGGAGAGCTTGAAATTGAATAATATCTCGGTTTTAACGGACGTAAAAGCTCTAAAAATCGTTCAAACGGCATGTCGCACGCTTCATACTTTTCAAGCAGATCCAGCATGGAAATTCGTTTTTTCAATATTTGCTCCTGATAAACACCCTCTGCTGACAGTTCTTCTAATTCGCGCCTATGCGGCGGACACACTGTAAATGCCGCCAGTTCACGTATTTGCGCTCTTGTGGCTGCTTCCTGCACCTCGACGCTGTAGCTGAGAAGATCATGCAGGCTGACAGGCCGGCCCAATGGCAGATGCCCCGCACTGTGGCCGCTTGCCGACAATGTCACTTGGTCGGTTCCCTTCAGGCCGAATCTGTGGAGAATCCGACTGACATTGGTTTGGCTGTTTTTTGGCAATACGCCAAGATGGTCGCCCTCTTGATATTCAACATCCGGCGGCAATGTAATTTCGATATGGCGAGTGCTTCGATCGCTGTCTGCGGACTGGAGTTCACGATTTTCGGCAATGGATGCGTGAGAGGCTTCGTACGATCTAGCGAGCGGAGACTCGCCCAGCCCTCTGACAAACTGAAGGCTCAGCGTGCTTCGTTCCTTATCAGCGTTTTCATTAAGCTCAAGTCCGAATGCTTTGATGGCGTCCGCCCACATGCTTTTTTTCCACTCGTCAAGCTGCCCTTCAAAATCACCGCTGACATCTCCTTCCCCGCGCCCAGAAAACCGAGTCGCGCCTTTTTCTGCAAGCTGCTCATCAATGAATCTCGGCACGTATTGATACGTGCTCGCCCAGTTGTGGTCGCCGCAGCCAAATACCGCGTAATGGACGCCCTCAAGCTCACCCGGTTTGATTTCTTGAAGCCACTGCACGAACTGTCCGGCATTGCTTGGCGGTTTTCCATTATAAGACGAGGTCACAATGACAACCGCTCCCTCTTTCGGCAGCTTTCCAATCCGGTCGTTCAGAGGTGCTGTCTCTGTCCTTACGCCGTGAAGACTGGCAGTATCAGCAAGCTCCCGGGCGACGCCTTCTGCAGTGCCAGTATCTGAGCCGTACAGCACGAGAAGCGGGCGGTTGTTAAGACCGATGACCGATGCGCCCTTTGCTTCCGTTTTCTCCTTTTGCTCATAAGGCGCGGCTTTTTCATCTGCCTGAGCGTCCGCATGAATGGCTTCCTGATGACGGCTTTGAACCCTAATGTGAAAATCGCCCGGCTTAAGTGTTAAGGTTTGTTTGATATCAAGCTCATAATTCTCATGATCAATCAGTGTGAAATATTTTAAAATCATCCCCAGCACAAGTGTGGCTTCATGAAGGGCAAACTGCATGCCGATACAGGCCCGTTGTCCATTTCCGAATGGTTTGTACGCATGATGAGGCACTTGGTCCTGATGCTCGAACCGTTCCGGCCGGAATTCCTCGGCGTCCTTTCCCCAAGCGTCTCGATCACGATGAAGCTGCGGAATCAGCACAGAAATTCTGTCTTTCGTCGTGATCGGAAATTTCCCGCCAATGACTGTGTCTTCTTTTGGATAAAGGCTGAAAGCCGGAGCTGTCGGCCATAAGCGCAGTGATTCATTTAAAATCATCCGTATGTATTTAAGCTCCAGCACTTGTTTATAGGTCGGCGCTGCATCTGTCAGCACCCGATCGACCTCTTCATACGCCTTTTTCAGTTTGTCAGGATGCTTCAATAAAAAGTAGGTCGCAAAGGAAAGCAGGCCGCTCGTTGTTTCATGGCCGGCAATCAAAAACGTAATAATTTGAAAGCGGATATTTTCGTCGTCGAGCTTTTCACCCGTTTCCGGATCTTCCACATTCAGCATGCGGGCAAGCAAATCTTTTTCATCCTGGTCTCCATTCGCCCTGCGCTCTGCAATAATGCTGTCGACTAAAGAAAACATCGTTTGAATATCATGGCGGAATTGCCGCTTTGTTCTGACCATAAGCTTATCTTGAACATCAAGCCGCTGCATTTGATGCATCGCTTCATCAAGCGCCCGCACCATGCTGTTGATAAACGGGTGGGGCGTTTCTCTGTAGTAACTGTTAAAGCGGTAGTTAAACCCGCATAGCCCAATGGTGTCAAGCGTCAGCCTCGTCATATCCCCCGGGACATCAACTGCTTCATTCGGATTAAGCCTGGCCCATTTTTGAATAAGCTGAACAGCGATATCGACCATTTTTTCATGATAGTCCTTCATGGCCCGCTGGCTGAACGTCGGCATCAGAATGTTGTGCGCTTTTCTCCAGTTAGGCTCATGCGTCCAGCTCGTAAACAATCCATCACCGGAAAACGCGCGGACCTTCTCCAAGGCGCCTTCAATGCTTTTATCAAACCGTTCTTCATCACAAACCTCTTTCACCAATTCGTGGCCGGACACTACAATGGTCGTGCCCGCGGGTGTATGGATTTGAAAAATCGGGCCCTGTTCTTCCGCCAGTTTGATCAGCGAAAGCGTCGGCTTGTCTTTATCGATTAAAGGCAAATTGCCGAGCGGTCCAAACGTCTTCGGCTGAGGAATCGGGCTTGTTTCCTTCATCGAACCATTCCTTTCCGTATGAGATGCCTTCTATTTGACTACAATTCCCTTTCATGGTCATGATTATTCCGTTCTCCCAATTGACGCATGATTGCTGTTTTTTCTATACTTGAGAAGCTGTACAATACGCGAATAAGGTGAGTTTATATATGGATTTTGAAATTCGGTTTTTATCCTTTTATGTCATACAGGTGGAAGGCAAAGATGAGCAGGCGAACAAGCAGTTCAAGCACTTCCAGACCCTTGATACGGGCGAATTTGAAGAAAGCGAGCTGAAGGACTTTCTCGACGGGGAACTGAAAAAAATCGTGAAACGGAAAGCAGACCGCCATCCGCAGTCCGAGCAGGTGCCGACGAAAATCGGCCATTTTATCGTCGAGCCCGGCCACGAGCTCGATTCTAACCCAAACTACAACATGTTCAACCGCGCGCGTCTGGCGGAAACAAAAGAAGACTTCAATGAGCTGAGCGAGCAGTTCGTCCGCACGTACCTTGACACAAGCGCGGTTCGCGGCGGCGTGTTTCTCGTCGCTTCGGCCGTACCGAGAAAATACTTTGACGAGTCATTTGTCTTCATTATGAAATGTGATTTTGAGCCGAAGGTCGCCCGCATCTCTGACGCGTCTTCTCTCATTAAAAAAGTCGAAATGGCGATCACGACAAAAAACATGAAAAGCATCCAATACCCGTACATGCCAGAGGAAGGAATGGTCGAGGAAGGTGAACTGAAAATCCACCAGGCCTCACACGCCCGCTATTTTGAGGACTTTCTGAAATTCGTCGAGTACGGCGAATCGATGCCGGAAATCATGAAAAATCAGGTCATGAACATGGTACAGGAGCACGTCTACGAGACATTTGAAGACAACAGCGAAGAGCTCAAGCAGTTCGAGCACGACATTGAAATTTGGGAAGCAAGCGAAAAACGGGAAATCCAAGAGCGCCTCGACACCCATCAAGTCATCGAAGCCTCCGCCCAAATCATCGAGCACACGCCAGAGGCCCAGCTGAAAATGAAAGTCGGAGAAACAGAGATTAAGGGATTGCTAGCGGATTTTGGCGATTCTATTCATCTCGCAAAAGTAAACGGGCGCTATGTCGCGCTGATTGAAGCCGAGACGATTTCGTTTGAGAAAGGCAGTTCGCCGGTGGAGTTTTATAAGCCTGAGGGGCTGCATGAGGTGATTGAGCGGATAAAAGGGAAAAATATAAATGACGATTAACGTTTGTTGAAAATAATAAAAGAGAGAATATTTCAGTATTCTCTCTTTCTTTAGATAACCATATATGAATTAGCGATCACAAGCAATTCCATCACCATCACGGTCAAGATGTTTAGCATATCCCGGTTCACCAGAATGGATAGGTGCCACACCAGCTTGCCGTGCTACGGTACAATTTTTGTAATAGACATTCGTCTGTTGTTCTTGTGCCTCTGCTTGTTGTATCTCTTTCTCTTGCTTACGCTTTTCTTGTGCTAGTCGCGCTTCTTCCTCTTGCTTGCGTTTTTCTTCTGCTAATCGCGCTTCTTCCTCTTGCTTGCGTTTTTCTTCTGCTAATCGCGCTTCTTCCTCTTGCTTACGTTTCTCTTCTGCTTGCTTTTTTGCTTTTTCTTCTTTCTTACTCTTATTATCTTGTTGTTCATTACCTTCCTGTTTGCTTTGATTTTCTGTCTGTTCTTCCTTTTGTTCGGTCTTTGAAACAGCTGTTTTATCACTTGATTTTACAGAGCTAGCTTCTTTATTGTTTTCACCAAAAAATGCGTTAAAGGTTAACAGTAATATCAGCAGGTAAACCAATGAAGCAATAGCTCTCTTCCACCACTTACCACTTCGGAACCCTAGGATTTTTTGGTACCATTTCCTCTTCTTCTGATGTAGGGGAATATTTGCATCATTTAAAATAGAAACAAATTCCTTGCCAGATAGATTTATAATTAAACTTTTTCCTGTCTCCGTAACATTGATAACTGTTTTTATTGCAAATCGATCAATAACCGCATGAGAAAAATATTTAAAATCCCACTTATTTAATAGTTTGGCTTTTCTTTCTTTATTATTAAATTCATATAAGTACACCACTTGATTGTCGAGTACAATAAAATTACCCTTACTTTGTCTATCCTCTTGAAAAAAGCCTTCCGCTATCAAGGAAGCACCTTTATGCTTTTCACGCAATAATCGTTCACCATTTTTCGACAGATTTAGATTGTCCCTCTTCATTAGAAATGAAGTAATTTTAACATTTCGATTTTGTAAATCATTTAATTTTTCAGCATGTAAAAAATAATCAAAATCATGTGTAACTGTCGTTAGAATTTCTTTTGATTGATTAGTTATTATGTATTCTAAAATCTCTATAAATTCTTGGCTATCATCGTTTTTCTTAATATCATCGAATGTACGTTTTTTACGGCCTATTTTAAGGCTTAAACTCCAACTATTTTTATCTTTTCCATTAGTCCTTACTTCAATATCATTAATTTGTGAATATTCATAAGTCATCTGTTCGTGCTTAGAAACAAAGAAAATGGATTGTGTAGTAAGTGCTAATATCCCTTTTAATTCTCTACCACTTTTTTTATCACATTCAGCTTCGATAATCTTTAGAACGCTTTCCTGCGACGATAAGGTTGCGATTTCTGCTTCTTGTAATAATCTTTCATACTTTGTTACTAAGGTTTTTTGACCTATTGTAGGGCGTTTACCTATCCACTTTTCCATAATGTCCCCCTATTTTACATAATGATATTCTAACAGAAACTTATATTTTTTGACTTAATTTTACCAAATACCGGATGATTTTACATCATTTATTGTTATCAATTTCTAGATAATTTAGTTAAACACTTGTGTCTTTCTAAACAAAAAAGTCCAGAAATCACTTTCTGGACTTTTCCTATTTAATACCCTTCCCTCAACACCGCATAGCACTCCCCAATCAGTTCTTCCGCTCCCGGCTCTCCTTTCAGCCCGCGGCGGACGATTTCCGATGATAGGTTCTGGACTTTGAGCGCTCGTGGGGCTCTTCTTTTGTAGTATGCCTGTAATGCTGTTTCGTGGTCGGCGTGGTTTTGGAGTTCTTCGGCGAGGGCGATGGCATCCTCGATCGCCATTGCCGCTCCTTGCGCCAGGGTCGGCGCGCCGGCGTGGGCAGCGTCTCCTCCGATGACAACGCGGCCTTTGTGCCATGGCTCCTGCACGGCGACCTGCTCCAGTTTGTTAAAGATGACAGGATGCTGTTTTGACATGTGCTTTGTGACAAAATCCAGCCCCCGAAAACCAGAAAGAATCTCTTTTACTCTATCAAACCGGGTATCTTCCTCATCCCAGTAATCGCTCGTGCAAGGCTGGAGGACGAAGACATAGCCAGCGTGTTCCGCCAATGGCACCACCCCAATTTGTGTGTCTCCGCTTCTATACATGAATGTTGCGTCCTCGAATGTGTAATCAGGAAGTTCGATATAAAAGCGCCACGCTCCCATGCCGAGATGCTCTTTTTCCGTCTCCTTTTGCAGCATTATATCGCGAACAACGGAGTGAATGCCGTCAAAGCCCGCCAGAATGTCAGCCTGCATCTTTTCCCCATCTTCATATACGGCAGTGACCGATTCAACTGTTTCTTCATAGGCGACAATCTTTTTCCCCCACTTGATGTCTACACCCGCCGCCTCGGCATGCTTCATGAGAATGTCATTTAACGTTTTGCGCAGGATATTATTGCGTCCCGGAAGTGAATCGTCTAAAAAGGATTCACTGACTTGAAACAGCAAATTCCCCTGTTCATCAAACGTTTTAAACCATTCTGTTTGAAAGCCGTGCTTACAGCACTCTTCGAATACGCCCAGTTCTTTCAACACCGCCAGTGCGTTTTGCGGCTGAAGAATCCCCGCACCTGTTTTTCGGTTTTCTGAAGCCGCTTCACATAAGGTGACGGAAAACCCTGCCTTACGGAGAGAAATAGCCGCTGACAAGCCGCCGATTCCGCCTCCTGCTATTAACATATGTTTCATATAAATAACCACCTTTTCAGCTCTATATGTATTAGTTAGGCGCCTAACTATATTACCTTACTATGTCCCAAGAAAAGCTGTCAATCATCTCCAAGCCAAGTTGCGTTATGGTTTTCCCTCCTTTATAATCGTCTCACAACGAATGTACGGGAGCTACTTGCGATGGAATTAAAACATTTACCGAAATATAAGCATATAACAGAGCACGCCGAAACGTATGCCAATATTGACGCCGGCTCTCTTGAATTGTTTTTATCTCTATTTGATATTTCAAAAAAAATGAATCATGTGATGGAGCATTACTTTGCTGGCCGAGGGCTTTCAGAAGGAAAATTCAAAATCCTGATGCTGCTCTTTGATGCCAAGGATCATAGGTTAAGTCCGACAGAGCTTGCCAAGCGGTCAAATGTCACGAAAGCAACAATTACAGGCCTGCTGGACGGGCTGGCGAGAGACGGTTTTGTCAGCCGCAGGCATCACACAGAGGATAAACGAAAAATCAGCATTGAACTGACAACGGAAGGCAAAGCACGCCTTGAGCAATTTCTGCCCGGCCATTTCAGCAAAATATCCGCTGTCATGGAAAACTACAGCGACGAGGAAAAAGACATGTTCGTGAAGATGCTTGGTGATCTTTTTGAAAGGCTGAGCGTATTTAAAGACTAAAAAAACCCGTCCGACCAGGACAGGCTAAAGCGTCTTTTCTTCTGAAGCCGGATACGCATCCGGCTGTTTTTTCTTTATGACCGTAACAAATATGCCGCCGATGACACATACAATGCCAATCAAATGCACAAGCTCAAACGGCTCCTTTAATATCACGCCTGACAAAATGACAGCAGAGACCGGAAGAAAGGATGTGAAAATGCCAGACACCCCAGCCGGCACCTTCGTCACCCCGCTATACCATAAGTAAAACGCCAAAACAGTGACAAAAAGCGCGTAATACAGCACATACGACCAATCCAAAACAGTCGGCACGCTGAAATCAAATGAAGAGGCCTCAAACAAAGCAAACGGGAGAAAAAACAGGAAACCGAAGAGTGATACGAAGGTCGAAATCGCCAGTGCCGAAACATGCGGAGATAGCAGCTTGGCCATCAATGTAAACAACGCTTCGCCAATGACTGCAGCAATGATCAGCATGTTCCCGAATAAGGCGTGCGGCGTCCCGTCTTGGCTCCCCGCTCCAAACAGATTAATCGCCATTACGCCGCAAACCGCCAGCAAAATGCCGATCAGCGTCTTTTTCTCAATTTTTTCTCTCAGCAGGAAAAAGGATAAAATACCGATCACCATGGGGGTTGTGCTTGTCAAAATGCCGCTTTCCGTTCCCGTAGTATATTGAACCCCATACAGCAGGCAAATACTGAACAAAAACACGCCTGTAAATGATTGCACCAGCAAAACGAGCACATCTTTTTTCGTTAAAGCCGGAAACCCTTTTTCAATGCAAAACAGCAGCGTGAGCAATACGACAGAAGCCAGCAAAAAACGCAGTCCCGAGGATAGAAAGACAGGAATACGCTCAACCATGAGTTTTCCTACGACGACAGAGCTGCCGACGATTGCCATGGCCGTTCCCAGGGAAATATATGCGCTTAATTGATTTTTCATCATACTCCACCTAACATTTTTGTTAAACATAGCATGTAAAATTAGTTTGTTACAGGTCCAATTCACAAGAAACTAATAGATCCATTTAAAAGCCAGCTCCTTGTGATTCGTATCATCTTAAAGTGGAATTTTGCTTTTTAATTTGGGAGAAGCTGCTTCCCCTTTCTTTTCTTTACTGGGCTGCCGATGACATAAACATGGTCTTGATGAATACCATCAGTCAAGTTTCTTGTATCAAGAAGGGCCTTTGCTGAAGATGTCAGCAGATCCGGATCGTACATAGAATGTGGTGTTAATAGCACCACACAGTCATATTCAGCAAATTGGCTGTAATGAAGCGGCCTGTTATCCATTTTAGCTCCATTCCGGTCAAAAATATTCTCACAAAACGGTTCATTCACACTGACCTTTGCACCCATTTCTGTTAACAACTCATATACATCTAGACTCGGTGATTCTCTGCAATCACTTACATTCGGCTTATATGCCATCCCCAGCAGCAAAATAGAAGCGCCATTCAGGCATTTTTTCTCTTCGTTCAAGATTTCGCTGATTTTACTTACAATGTGCTGAGGCATTTGTTTATTGATTTCCTGCGCTGTTTCAATAAAACGGCTGTAAAAATTTTCTCCTCTTGCTTTCCAGGACAGATACATCGGATCAAGCGGAATACAGTGCCCTCCGATCCCCGGGCCGGGATAAAACGGCATAAACCCGAATGGCTTTGTAGAGGCCGCCTTTATAACCTCCCATATATTCACTTCAAGCTTCTCACACATCAGTGCCATTTCATTGATAAAAGCGATATTAATGCTTCGGAATGTGTTTTCCAGCAGCTTTGACATTTCGGCAACTCGCGGGGAAGAAACCGGAAACACGGTATCAATAATGTGGCTGTACAGTAATTGTCCCCGTTCCAGACATTTCGGCGTAATTCCTCCGATTACCTTTGTTGTATTTTTGATTGTAAAACTTAGGTTACCTGGATCAATTCTTTCAGGCGAGAAGCAAATGTAGATGTCCTCTCCAACAATGAAGCCTTCTTCCGTTACGGATTGATGAATAATTTCTTCGGTTGTTCCCGGATAGGTTGTGGATTCTAATATAATGAGGCTGCCTTTTTTCAATCGTTTTTTGACATGGTTCATCACATTGACAATATATGAAATGTCAGGCTGCTGGTTTTGATCAAGCGGAGTCGGTACGCATATGATCATTACATCAAGCTTGTTAACCTCTTCATAGTGATCTACAGCTTTTAACCGGCCGTCTGCTACGACCTTTTCAAGGTCAATACCGTCTATATAATTGATTCCTTGATTGATGAGTTTCACTTTTTCCGAATCACTGTCAATTCCCATGACAGAAAAACCGTTTTCAGCGTAAGCAGTAGCTAGCGGAAGCCCTACATATCCAAGACCAGCAATGCCGATTGAGGCTTGCTTGTGCTTGATTTTTTCCAACATTTCCATTTCGCATCCCTCCTAAAATAAATGAGTTAAATCATTGCACAATCTTCATATAAAGTGGTTAAAATACGGATTGTCTCGTTAACAGCCTGGATCACATCTATGTCACGAACTCCTTCTACACGGCACCCCATAATGCGAATCTTGGCAGATTGATCCGTTATTTTTTGATAATCGCTGTCTCTATAGCAAAATTGGGATAGGATTCTGCTGTCATCCCTTATCACAAGACTGCCTGTTGACAGGCGAATTTCATTGTCAGAATTCACCGGTAAAAATGATTCACCGGCAGAGCTGACATCCAGTCTCATCTCACCATTGATCTTATCCAAGTCAAATGCTCCCAACGGAATCAAGCTTTGCACCGCAGCCACGTTCAAAACGTCGACAATAGGATTAATTTTCGGATATTTAACTAATTGATCTTTCAGTAAAAATCGCTGAATCATATTTTGAACGGACGGAGGTGTTTTTTTCGTCTGAAGTCCGATTGATTCAAAAAAAGCATTGTATGCTTTGATTACATCCGTTTGTTTTACATCCTGCTTTGTCTTCCCCCGCCACTGTGCATGTTCTTTCTTCCAAAGCACTTTCATGACTTCTTCCGTCTCTCTTTTGAGATTGCCTACCTGAATGTCAGCAGCAAAAATAATTAGATTCGGAAAAGCGGTTCGTACATCTTCTGTTATACGAATCTGGAATACTGGCTCCTTATTCATATTGTTCGATATCCCGAACTCACAAAACGGATTTCTTCTTCTACAGACAGATCAATATCAGTTGCTGACAGCAGAAGATCCGTCTGAATGATAATGTTATAGTGATTCGGAAAATGACAAGCATCAAATCCGGCAACAACGCCAAGATACGTTTCATTGATATACACACGATCACCCTTCTGTATGACCCCGCCTGTGTCCATCTCAGCAAATCCTAAGAAACCGATCCTTCCTACTAGCTGTCCGGGTTCATATGCTTTCTGATCAGTTGTCACAATTTCATGAATCTCTTTTTCTCTGATACATCTAGTTTGAAAGTTTTTTAAAACCATGTTTCGTTTATCCTGTTTATGAAATAAAAGTTTCACAAACCGTCCGGTTACGGTCCGTTTTATAGCTGCAATCTTCATTGTTTAGCTCCCTTATAAGGTTACTCTTCCAAAGCTGTACGCTTCTTGTACAAGCCGGACAGCATCTTGACTGCTTTCTCCGAAGCAATTTCCGGCACCGATGCTGGCTTTGAAATCTTTTAAAATTTCTTCATACTCATGATAGAGAGAGGATTTAAACACTTCAAAATCTTTCAGCATATCAATATGAATCGTTGTACCGTCTTGCAGCGTAATATCAACATCTTTTCTTTCTCCATGAGGAAATTCCCAATCAAGCTCCACTTGTGCCTGTACGCCGTCACCATTTTTCAATTGAATAACAGCTTGTACATCAATGTCATTCGCATTGTTCCAAATTTGTGCACCTGTTACATCAAGCTTGCCCAAGAAATAAGATAGCGTATCAAATACGTTCGGTCCGTTATCAGCAACACATCCACCTCCGCATTGGTCCGGTTCGAGATACCAGCTGTCACTTCCGGCGTGTTCTTTAATATTTTCTAAATAACGGGCTTTTACGCTTTTGATTTGTGATAGGTTTATTTTTTTCATCTCATTTAGAAAATTGATATTGTACCGTCTGTGGAATGCTGTAAAAAGTGTCTTCTGTACTTGTTGAGAACGTTCAGCCAGACGGTCAGCATCTTTCAGTTCAATTGTTAGCGGTTTTTCACAACAAATATGATGACCGCATTCCAATGCATAGCGGCAAATGTCATAATGCATGTGATTCGGAACATTAATGACAACACCGTCAATATCGGCCTTTTCTAAAAACGTTCGGTAATCTGTGTAGTGCTCCGCCTCAGGAAAAGGACTCATTTTTTCTTTTTGTATATCGCATACCGCTGACAGTGTAAATGAGTCTAACTGTTTAATGGCCTCTACATAATATTTTGAT
Source organism: Bacillus sp. LJBS17 (assembly GCF_019334685.1). NCBI lineage: Bacteria > Bacillati > Bacillota > Bacilli > Caryophanales > Bacillaceae > Bacillus > Bacillus sp. LJBS17. The sequence goes on along the minus strand of NZ_CP079759.1, from coordinate 772,222 downwards.
ATGACGCCCAATCCAATGATCCCGATTTTCATAATGTTATCCCCCAATTTATTAAGAATAGACTTTTGAAGCCTGTGCATATTCTGGTATGCTGATTCCCGCCTGTTTCGATAAGTTGGTTAAAGAACCAAATATCACTTCATCCACCGTAATGTTCTCCTTCTTCCTCACCCCTTCAAGATAACCCGGATAAATGACTTGATCCGCTGTTTGTGTTGTCGGACAAGCCATTAGCGTGCTTAGCATTTGTTCCATACGGTGTTTGAATTGTGAGATTGGAACGAATGCATCTATATTAATTGTCATAAAGAAATGGCCGACATTGTAGTCATTCTCTCCAGCCCCTTTTTCCGACAATACACCGGAATGAGGACCGATATCCGCCCCCGAAAGCAGTCCGCATAAAATATCTACTAAAATCGATAAGCCGTATCCCTTGTTTCCTCCCATTTCCGGTCTCCCGCCAAGGAACTGGATAAACCCTTGTCCATTAAGGTAGTCATGCGGATTTGTTGTCGTTTGGCCTTCCTTGTTGATCAGCCATCCCTCAGGAATAGACCGCCCCTGTCTCGCTGCTTCTTTTATTTTTCCAGTAGCTGCAACAGTCGTACTCATATCTAATAAGAATGGCGGCAGTTCTTGTGAAGGTGCGCTTACACTGATGGGGTTTGTACCAAGCATATTTACCGTCCCGCCCATCGGCGGAGCCACTCCTTGTGAGCCTAAATTGGTCATAGAAAAACCTAGCATATTTTCTTGTAATGCTTTATGGCTGTAATAGCCTGCACTACCGAAGTGAGAGCTGTTTCTGACGGTTACGATCCCGACGCCGAACATTTTCGCTTTTTCAATTGCGATTTTCATCGCCGTATCACCAACGACGAGCCCAATGCCGTGCTGAGCGTCTAAAACCGAAATCGCCTGATGGTCGATGACATGCTGCACTTCGGCTTTAGGATTCATATCGCCGTTTTGAATTTTTGTTAAGTAAATTTTCTCCAAGTTTGCGATTCCGTGTGTTGAGAATCCGTTTAAATCGGCGTATGCCAGTACTTTAGCAGCAGTTTCAGCATGATCGTCTCGCAAACCGTGATGAATAAAAGTATTTTTGACAAACTCAGATAACTGATCTTCTTTAAATGTATAAAAGTTCATTTGAGCACCCGTTTCTTTGTTTTCTCATTAACATGTAAAATCAGATTTTTGATGTCCATGCTGAACTTCTCCAATTCAGCCTTTTCGATATATTCATTTTTTCCATGTGCATTATTGATTTCCAGGCTGCCTGGTCCATATACAACAGTATACATTCCGTCACCTTGCGCCCACATTGCATCACAAGTAAACGCTTTTGATTGCATATGACCGGGAAGCAGCTTCAAGCCAGATTCCTCGAGTAAAGCTCTTTTTGCTTCATTCTTATTATTTAATACTGGGAGTTCCTTCTTTACCCACGTTAAGGTACATATACTGTCTATTTCTCTCACAGTTTTTGCAGCATCAGGAACATCGGCAAATTGCAAAACAAAGGCTTTCATCGCTTCGGAATAGCTATCTTCTACAAGCTTTTCAATTAAATTGTGCTGCTCCATTGAAGAGTAGGCGAAATTCCACTTAAGAACCCCTGATCCATACACCTTGTTATGCATGCGGCCTGTATGCAAACCGGAAAGGCACATTTTTGCATCCGTATTGTTTAAGCGCTTTGATAGCGCCTTCGTCATAAACTGAGCGAGGAATCCTAAAACCAAGGTGGCATTATGACCTACAGCAGGGGCATCGTCGGTTGAATCGTTTCCATCAACAGTGATTTGTGCGGTCATTGACGTTGTAGAATGATCGAAAAATAAACGCTCCGTTGGTTCTATAAATACATTCAGCGCGCCAACGTATCCTCTTTCACAAAGAAGCTTTGTCCCATACACTCCCATTGCACCTCCCTCTTCTCCGGAGACAGCCTGGATGATCACCTTCATATTTCCGGTAAGCGAGGGTGCTTCCTCAAGAGCCGCTTGCAGTCCCGCCAACAGAGCAACTGCCGGTCCCTTCATGTCAACGGCTCCCCGGCCAAAAAAGCTCTCATTTCGATAGCTTGTCATTCCGTATCCTTCAACTGTATCGATATGAAAATTGAACATAATGGTTGCTTCTCGTTCATGTGAATACCCCAGTTCCATAACCAGATTGGGCTGCGAGCTTAAAAAAGCATCGCCCATTTTTGCATACATCTCTTTTACAGCCCCCGGTATTTCAGATCTGAGAATATCTTCTTCCATCGGAGGAGCAAAATAAACCGGTTTAAACCCTAAGTGTGAAGCAGCTTCTGCATAACGTTTCAACGCGTATTCATGGTGTCCGGCAACTCCTGTTTCCATCGGAGTTGTCGTGTCGATATTCAGCAAATCCGTCAATAAATTAACATAATATTCAGTGAATAATTCAGCCATTGTGTACTCCTGTTTTCATGATCGACCTGACCAATTGTTCCGTTTCTCTTCCATATCTAATATATGAAGCAAAGTGATCGTTCTCATTCCCCGGAACTTCACCAAGATGAGGAATCAGATGAATATGCGGTTCAATCGATATGACACCTTTATAATTCAGATCTGCTAAATAAGCCAAACACTCCGCCGCTTTCGATTCACCGGCTCCTGGGAAGGTAAAATGGATGTTTTGACCATCACTCAAGCTGTCTTTCATATGAACATACTCCACATAAGGATAAACAGCCTTTAAAAAGGATAAGCTGTCATAGCCGTAAGTGATGCCGTTTCCGATATCAAACAATAGCCTTAATGCTTGGCTGTTTATGGATGTGATTAATTCAATTGTATTCTCTGCACTTTGTCCGCCCCAGCCGGCACAGTTCTCATGCAGCAAAATAATGTCTTCCTGCTCCGCTAATGTTGTCAGCTCTTTGACGCGAGCGATTACTTTTTCCTTCCATTCCTGTGGCTCTAATCCGTCATTTGGATAAGACATAATCCGAACGTAACGTGTTTTCAGACGGTGCATGCGTTCAGCTATTCTTTTTAGTTCTTCTTTTTCAGTTTCCTTATCGAATGTAATTGGCCTTTCCCAATTTCCCACTTTTGAAGAAAAAGCGGTTACTTTCATTTCATGCGACTGTATCAAAGAAACCACATCATTGAAGGCAGCCTCGTCAAGTTCAGCAATAGATAAACCTTGAATAGACCGGAGCTCAATGCTTTGCCACCCCAGCATTTGATGAGCTTTAATCTGCATATCAAGCGTTTGGGCAGCTTCATCCGCTATCCCGCTAAGACTGATGTTGCTTAGCCGCATAAAATTCATTCACCCTTTCTGTGATCTGTCGCACGTCGGTATGTCTCATCTCAGGATACAAAGGAAACGCTAAGCTCTTTCTTGCGAATTGCTCCGCATTTGGGAAATCTCCTGGCTGATGACCCAAATGCTGATAAGCTTTTTGCTCATGAATGGCAAGAGGATAAAAAACAACAGTCTCAATGCCTTTCTCTTCTAAAAATGACTGAAGCTCATCACGGTATTCAGCTTGTACAAGATATGTGTAGTATACTCGCTGATACTCCGTTTTTGGTGGCAAGGATACATAAGTTGCGGAAGGTGCCAGCTCTTTATGATACAGTTCCGCAAGTTCACCTCGTTTTTCTATGATTTGCTCCAACTGTTCCAGCCGCTGTGAAATAAAGTCGGCTACTAGTTCATCCATTCGATAGTTATAGCCTATTAAAGTGTGATAAAACCGTTTGCCTTCTTCTTGACCATGGTTTCTCAGCATTTTGCATCTTGCTGCTAATTCATCATCCTTGGTGACAATCATGCCCCCGTCACCAATCCCCCCGATCGGTTTTGCAGGGAAAAACGAGTACAGGCCGATGTCACCCAATAGCCCCGCTGATACGCCATCTATAGTTCCCCCGAGCGCGACAGCACTATCTTCGACCAAAAACAGTCCATGCTCATCTGCAATGTCTCTCAATCTTTTCATATCAGCCATGACAGAGAATAAATGTGCAGCAATGATGACGCGGGACGAAGGTGTTATTTTTCGCTTAACATCATCAGGATCAATCATTCCTGTTTCCTTATCGATATCGACAAAAATCGGGTTTCCGCCGAGAACAGAAATACAGCTCGCTGTCGCGATAAAGGAGAATGCCGGCGTCAGGACGTCCACACCGGGTTTGACACCAAGTGCTTTCAATATGATGATCAAGGCAGAAGTGCCGTTCGATACTGCTGTTGCATAAGGAGCACCTGTATATCCTTTTATTTTTTCTTCAAGGCGAGCGACCTTTTCCTTTAAAATAAACTGATCTTTCAATCCCGCTTCGTAAACGATAGATTTTATTCTTTCTTTCTCATTTTTATATCTCAACTGATAGTTTTGATATGGCTGTATCATAAGCTGCCTCCACCCTCGTAAAAGTCTGTTATAACATCACACACATAATCAAGCTCATCTTCGGTTAAATCTGGGTATAGCGGAAGGCCTAACGCACGAGTTGACGCTCTCTCAGCATGCGGGAAGTCTCCATGTGTATAATTGAGATATTGAAAGCATGGCTGCAGATGAAGCGGATACGGATAATAAGCCTCTGTTTCTATTCCTCTTTTTTGCAAATAAGCTGCAAGTTCATTTCTGTTATCAGCTTCTATTAAATACACATAATAAACATGGACAGCACTATATGGTTTCTCCACAACTGTTGGCGTCGTCACCGTGGGATGAAGCTCTTTCAGTCTTTCATCATATCCTTCTGCCAATTTTTTTCTGCGGACAATATCTTCGTGCAAATATCTTAATTTCTCCTCTAAGACCGCTGCTTGAATATCATCCATTCTGCTGTTATAACCGATGATGTCATGATAATACTCTGTCCCCAGTTTGCCGTGATGCCTAAGTAAACGACAGGTTTTAGCAAACTCATCATCATTGGTTAAAATCATGCCCCCGTCGCCAATTCCGCCCAGCGTTTTTGTTGGGAAAAAGGATAGGACACCCGCCAGACCGTGAAGGCCGGCATGGATACCTTCAGCTTTCATACCAATCGCCTCGGCACTATCTTCCAGCAGAATCAGATTGTGTTTTTCTGCAATTTCTTTCAGCTTTTTGATATCAGCCATTTGTGTAAAAAGATGAACAACCATAATTGCTTTTGTGTTTGGAGTGATTTTTTCTTCAATTTGTTCAGGGCAAATATTGTACGTTTCAGGCTCAATGTCTGTAAACACTGGAGTGGCGCCTACATTCGCAATACTCGAAGCCGAGGCAAAAAAGGAATAGCAAGGTACAATCACCTCATCGCCAGGCTGAATGCCCGCTGCCTTTAAAATGATTTGCAGTGCGTCTGTTGCGTTATTCACTGCTACGGCATGTTTTGCGCCTGTATAATTCTGTATAGCTGCTTCAAAAGAGCGGACAGCACCTCCGTCAATAAATTTACCTTCTGAAATGACTTCGTCCAGTCTCTCTGAGATTAGGCCCCAACGCTTGTGGAAAGAAATTTTCCCAGAGAAAAATGGAATCCTCATGTCTTTCTTTACTGTCATATGACTGCTCCTTTTGTATGTAATTTTATCTCGCTTTTAGCTTTAGCTTCCTCAAGTAATTGGATGATCTTTTGATTGAAATAAATATCACTAACTGGTTTTATTTGAGAGATACCGTGAAAATATTGATAGTATTCAATAAAACATAAACTTAAAGGGTCATCATAAATTAATTCTGAATGAACCATTTCGTTAGCACTGTTATATATAGAAATGTTTGAATAGCTGTCGCTTCCATCAGGCGGAAAATGCCCTAGAAGCGTATATTGCTCGAATTGAATTTTAACGGTTCTTTGTTTAACGAATGATGTTAAATTCGATGCAATATATGTACGGCTACCATTCGCATGCTTAAGAACAGCTTCCGCTCCGCCAAGGCGCATATACCGTTGCTGGCCGATCACCATATCTTTTGTCTCCGAAGCGATGACTTCAGCATCGGCTCCTTGTAAAAAGCACGCAAGCGCCATTTGATGCGGTGCCTCAATATCAAATGCATTGCCATGTGATGAGTTTTCAAGTGTACGGCAAAATCTCGGTTTATCCTGCTGCAGATAGACAGCTTGCAGGTTCCCAAACGTTTTTTGCTCTAAAAATGTTTGAATTTTAGCGGTTAATCGGCTGGACAGCCAATTCGCGACAACGATAACATCAAGCTGATGTTCTTCTACTGATTTGATCAGCGCATCAATCTCACCAACATCATCCGTAAGCGGCTTTTCCACAATCATATGTCTAAACCCGGCCGAAGCAGCTTCCTTAATGATAGAAATATGTGCCGATGGCGGAGTGCAAATATGCAGAACAGCATCCTGACAGATTGATGGCCGAAGTCCAGCCGCCTCTTGAAGACTCCCGCAAAACGCCACATCTTCGAACGATTTGTTTTTAATATACGGATCGATTACGATGACCTGTTGATGAAACAAGTCTTCAGCTTCCTCTGATGCCGCAGCCTTCCGTAAACATCGCAAATGCAGATCTCTTCCCGATCTTCCAAATCCAATGATTATTGGCTGCAGCATGACGCATTCTCTCCTAACCTCACGTTTTGGTAGTACCCGCATTGCCGGATCAGTTCTCTCATTTTATAAAAATCTTTTTTGCCGCCGGTTTCGACACCGCTACTTACATCAATCCCATAGGGTTTAATAGTTTCCAGTGCTTCCGTTATATTGTTCGGCGTCAGCCCTCCGGCCAGTATCACACGCTGCCTGCTGGAAACATCTTTGGCCAACTCCCAATTGAAGGTTTGTCCTGTCCCTCCCTGACTTCCTTTCACATAGCTGTCCAGCAAAAATGAATGCGGTTTATAAAGGCTGAATGCGTGTAAATCCTGTTCACACCGTACTTTAATGGTTTTAATCACGGGACAAATCACCTGTTCACAATATTCAGGCGGCTCTTCACCGTGCAACTGGGCAAATGTCATTCCACAGCTGGCAGTAATTTCATTAACTATCGTTAGATTTTCATTTACAAAAACGCCAACAGCGGATACAAATGGGGGCAGCGTCTGAATGATCTCCCGCGCTTGCTGGGGCGTAACGTACCGTTTACTTTCTGCAGAGAAAACGAACCCAACAGCCTGTGCTCCAGCCGCAACAGCTTCTTCTGCTTCTAGCATCGTTTTGATGCCGCAGATTTTGACTACACTCAACAATCTCACCTCATCTATTCAAATGGACTGATTTTGTACTCTCTTTTAAATTAGATATAAATACGGATACAGCTTGAAGCCGCTCATCCTTGGGTGTTTCTTTTATCAGCCTGATCAGCGCGCTCCCTACAATGGCACCATCAGCAAATGAACTGACTTCTCTGACATGATCCGGTATTGATATGCCAAAACCAATTGCTAAAGGAAGCTTAATTTTTTCCCTGAGATGATTTATAAACTCTGGTAAAGCGATCGGTACCTTATCTCTTTCACCTGTTACACCAAGATCGGAAATACAATAGATAAAACCTGATCCGGCTTTAGAAATAACCTCGATCCGTTCTTCCGTTGTTGTTGGAGCAATGAAGAAAATAATGTCAATATGGTGCTTGCTTGCACAATTAACCCAATATTCGGCCATTTCTGGCGGCAAATCAGGGATGATCAAGGCGTTCACTCCTGCTTCTTCAGCGTCTGCGGCAAACGTTTCAAATTGATAAGCAGAGAATGAATTACAGTAGCCCATCAACGCAATAGGTATTGTATTTCCGCTGGCACGAACAGCTTTTACAGTTTCCAAACATTTTCGAAGAGTAACCCCCTGCTGAAGTGCTATCTGCGCCGCTTCCTGGATGACGGGTCCGTCCGCAAGCGGATCAGAAAATGGAACACCCAATTCAATCATATCGGCTCCAGCCCTACTGATGCACTCAATATAATCTAAGGTTTCATCTAAACGAGGATATCCAACTGGAATATATGGAATCAGCGCTTTTTGCCCTTTCCTCTCCAAATCTTGAAACATCTCTTCAACTTTATGCTGTATCATAAGGAAGCCCCCTCTTTTTGCCTTGTTTCGATAGCCGAAAGCGCCTGTTCCAAGTCTTTATCGCCTCGCCCCGAAAGATTCACCAATATGGTTTTGTCTCCCGTTAATTGTTTAGCAAGTTCCACTGCCTTGGCTACAGCATGAGAAGACTCAAGTGCAGGTATAATTCCTTCTTTTCTGGATAATAGCTGGAATGCATCCAATGCCTGCTGATCGTTAACAGACGTGTATTCCACTCTTCCCGAATCTTTTAAATAACTGTGTTCCGGACCTACTCCGGGATAATCGAGACCGGGTGCTATGCTTTTAGTTTCAAGAATTTGTCCATCGTTATCCTGCAGGACATACGTTTTCATTCCTTGAACGATTCCGCTTTTCCCGACCAGCAATGGCGATGCATGATGTCCGCTCTCAAGACCCGCTCCGCCTGCCTGAACGCCAATCAGTTTCACATCGGATTCCTCAAGAAAAGCGCTAAACATGCCAATTGCATTGCTTCCTCCGCCGACACAGGCAATGACATAATCCGGCAGCCCCCCGATCGCCTGTATCATCTGTTCTTTCGCTTCCTTTCCAATGATCGATTGAAAATGGCGGACAATGGATGGAAAAGGATGTGGTCCTACCGCTGAACCTAACAAATAATGAGTCGTATCTGCGTAAGAAACCCAATCGCGAATCGCTTCATTAATTGCGTCTTTTAACGTTTTTGTCCCGTGATGGACAAGTTTTACATCAGCTCCTAAAAGCTTCATCCGCTGGACATTCATACGCTGTCTCTCCGCATCGTATGCCCCCATATAAATAACGCAATTAAGATTGAGAAAACTACAAACTGTTGCAACAGCCACACCGTGCTGGCCTGCACCTGTTTCGGCAACAATTCTCTCTTTTCCTAATTTTTTGGCCATAAGCGCCTGTCCGAGTGCATTATTAATTTTGTGAGCTCCCGTATGAGTCAAATCTTCTCTTTTCAGGTAAATGGCAGGCCCTTCTTTGGATGCTGTACTGAGCTGCTTTAAATATGTAAGTGGGGTGGGTCTTCCCACAAACTCTCTTAGCAACGCATGATAATCGTCAATAAAAGTACTGTCAGCCATCAGCCTTTCAAAGCTTCTTTCAAATTCATTTAAATTGCTGACAAGTGTTTCAGCTACGTATGCTCCTCCATATTCACCGAATAAACCATTCACATTCGTCTCCCCCTAGCTCAAAAGTTTGTTAATTCCTTCACTTTCTCTTCTACACTGTCAGCCCTTAAAATGGTTTCTCCGACGAGCATCCCGTCAAACCCCAATTCCTGTGCTGCAAGTACATCCTGCCTTGTTAAGATACCGCTTTCACTAACAGCTAGATACTCATCAGGAATTCGTTTTTTCATTACCTTTGATTTCTCCAGATCCACTTCAAAAGTTTGCAGATCACGGTTATTTATCCCGATAATTTTAGCGCCTGCTTCAATGGACTTTGTGACTTCTTCCGGTGTAAACGTCTCTGTAAGTACATCCATATCTAAGTCGTAGGCCAATTGAATAAGCTCTGATAACAGTGTTTGATCTATCGCTCTGACAATGATTAATACAGCGTCTGCTCCGTTTGCTCTCGCTTCATAGATTTGATAGGGATCGACAATAAACTCCTTGTACATAACTGGTATTGTAATATCGGGGTCGTTAGCGACTTTTCTCAAATACTTCGCACTGCCTCCAAAAAACTTTTCATCGATGAGCACCGAAATTGCGCTTGCTCCGCTTTTATCATATGTCCGGGCTAGTTTGAGCGGATCAAAGTCCTTCCGAATCAATCCTTTTGAAGGAGATTTTCTCTTCACTTCGGCGATAAGAGAAATATTCGGTTTTTGGATCGCTTGATAAAAGTCTCTCGTTTTCCTGGCAGTCTGAATCATATTTATTAATTCCGACTCAGGCTTGCATTTTTTCTTTTCTTTCACTTCGGAATACTTGTATTCAATAATTTCGTCTAACATGTTCATGTAGCTGCTCTCCTTCTGTCAAACGCTGACTCTCATTTTTAATAAGGAAGAAATGTTCTTTCACTTTACCTGAGATTAGCAGCTCTCGTGCCAGCTCAGTACCTTGTTTTATACTGTCAGCTTTCCCACCAAGATATAGCGCGGCCCCGGCATTCATAATGCAAAAATCAGTAATGGCCGATTGCTGACAATCTAACACACTGTAAAAAGCCTGGACGCTATCTTCTAAACTATCACAGCTGACCACTTCGGCATTACTCCTGTACACATTAAAATGTTCCGGATGAATGATATATTCCTTCGTTTCTTTGTGATCTATCTCACAAATAGAAGTAGGGGCTGACACACTGATTTCATCAAATCCATCCATACTGCTGACAATTAAAGCTCTTTTCACCCCTGATTCCAGTAATAAGTCTGCGAAAAATGGGATCAGCTTTGGATCGGGCACACCTAACAGCTGTCTTTCAGGCCTTGCCGGACTGCATAAAGGCCCAATTAAATTAAAACAAGTTCGAAAAGTCAGACTCTTCCTGACGGACGCCAGTTTTTTAAGTTTCGGATGAAAGAATTGAGAAAATAAAAAGGTAAAATCAGTTGATTCTAACAGTTGCTGTGATTGTACTGCGGGCAATTCTATATTGAGTCCTAACGCTTCTAATAAATCAGCACTTCCGCATTTGCTGGTAGAAGACCTGTTTCCATTTTTGGCTACGGGTATGCCTGCGGAAGAAGAAATCAGGGAGGCTGTCGTTGATGCATTAAACGAATTGCTGCCGTCACCGCCTGTTCCGCATGTATCAAGTACTTCTTTAGTCCTTTCAAAGGGAATCATTTTGTCCCGTATCGCACGGATAAAACCAATTATCTCATCTTTTGTTTCCCCTTTGAGCGTAAGCGAGGTGAGCAGCGCTCCTATTTGCACTGTACTGTAATCGTCTTCCAATATGTGTTTCATACATTGATAGGCTTCTTCTCTGTTCAGGTGTTTCCCATTGATTATTTTCTTAATATAACGATTAAATGCTGTCACTCCAACACTCCTTTTTCCTTATATTGTTAAACAACCTCTCACTTGCGTAATTAATATATCATGGTAGTATTTACAATTATAGGTCCATTACTAAAAAAATTAACAGTACCATTTTACGTCGAAAATTGTTATAAAATGGATAAAATTTCTTTCTAATAATTTATTTAAAAGAGTATTTTATACAATGAAGGAGTGCGCACTATGCTTTGGATTAAGGTAAATAAAAGCTCAAAAGTACCGCTTACAAGACAGATTTACATCCAAATCAGACAAGAAATCTTATCGGGCCGCCTAAAGGAAGGATGGAAAATCCCTTCAACAAGGGAACTTTCCAAAGAGTTAAAGATATCGAGAAATGTTGTCATTTCGGCCTATGAATTGCTATATGCCGAAGGATACATTGAAAGCCGGCAGGGGGCCGGGAGCTTTATATCCAAAGGTATTTTATTAGATTGTGCAAAACGTAAGAATATAAAAGACCAAAAAACTGCTACTCTCACTAATCCCTGTCATACTGATACAGGGGATATTGTAGATTTCAAAACGGGAATGCCCGACCTGCAATTATTTCCGAGAATTCAATGGCAAAAGGTGTACAGTGAAACAATGAAAAACAGTCCAAAGCAGTTATTCGGGTATGGCAAACCTGAGGGACTGTATGAATTGAGAAAGGCTTTAGCCGATTATCTCTATTTAAAACGAGGAATTTGCTGCTCCAGTGAAAACATCATTATTACAAATGGGGCCGCACAAGGACTTTCTATTTTGTCTCATGCCTTGGTTCATCCTGGTGATTCAATTTGCTTAGAAGATCCTTGTTCAATTGATATTTACCGAATATTCAACCAAAAGAACTGCTCTATGTATTCTCTTGAAGTAGACCAGCTGGGTGCAGTCACCAAACATCTGAAATTCAAAGAAGCCCCAAAGCTGATCTATGTGACGCCATCCCACCAATTTCCACTTGGCGGAACACTGCCGATTCAAAGAAGAATTGAATTAATTCAATACGCGAGGCACCATAACACTTATATTGTAGAAGATGATTATGACAGTGAATTTCGCTATACTAGCCCCGTTATCAGTTCGCTCTATGAACTTGATCCGGACCGTGTGATTTATATTGGCACATTCAGTAAAACATTGTCGCCCGCTCTTCGCATCGGCTATTTGATTTTGCCCGATGAACTGATTGAACAATGCAGAAAAGAAAAATGGTACAGCGACCTGCATTCTTCCCTTTTCGAGCAGAAAGCACTTGCTGAATTTATTTCACAGGGCCACCTTGACCGTCAGATCAGAAAAGCCAATAAGATATATAAGCAAAAAAATAACCTGTTAACAAAAATGCTGAAGAGAGAATTTTCATCCATTTGCATTATGGGGGAAAGCACAGGTCTTCATTTAGCGGTCGACTTTCAGTATGATCATCCGAGTGACAAGTTTCAGCAGGCACTAAAAAAGGAACGGGTTCATATCTATCCGGCAAATGATTATACTAGACGATCTCATAGCCATAATTCAAAATGGTTGCTTGGCTTCGGCCATCTGAGCCTTGAGGAAATTGAAAAGGGTGTAAGAAGAATTAAGCGAGGACTAGACTCAATCATTGTTTAACTGTTACCTGATCACTTGCATTCATAAAGCGCCTATCCAAAGACAGGCGCTTTTTCATTAATCATCACTGCTCAAAATGCCGAAGAAGCGGAGCAGGTTGATGAATAAGTTGATAAAGTCAAGGTACAGCGATAACGCCATAACCGGAATCAAGTCTTCTGTAATGTGGCGGTGTTTGATTTGATTCAAATCATACAAAATGTAAAGGGAAAAGACGATGGTTCCGATCACGGAATACGCCATCATCGCCGCTGAGTTTAACGGGCTGAAAATGTTGAAAATCCCTACCACTGCGAGGGCGAGCACCGCAACCAGCAGAAACGACCACAGGAAGGATAAATCCTTCTTCATTTTTGCGCCGATTGTGCCTAAGACGGCAAAAATGACAAATGTAGAACCAAAGGCTTCAAGCACGACATAGGCGCCGGCGATGGAAGCGTAATGGCTGACGATCGGAAATAAGGTAATGCCGGAAACGAACGCGAATGTATATACAAACGCATACCCGACCGCTTTTCTTCTGCGCATCCAAAAGGCCAGAATAATCATCGCCACTTCAAGAATAGAAAGCGGCAGCATCAAAGCGACAGGAACAAATTGGCCGATAAAAAGGCCGACAGTCGCGATCAGCAATGTGAAGACAAAGACTGTCAAAATGCGTTGCATGATAGATTGCTTACTCTCGTGAACCGTAGCTTGCATGTCAAAAATCCTCCTAAAAAATGATCTTAAAGGTCTATTATATAAAAATTGGATGAAATATGTATATGTTTTAAGGAGAATTTAATGAAAACAAACGCCCTTTACATTATCATTTTGATTCTTTCCTTTTCAGCGAAAAACGGTGCTTTTCTATTTTCTCAATTTGGGTAACCTGAGAATCATGAACCGTAATCTGAACGGTGCCGAAATCGAGTGTTTCCAGCGAGCTGATAATTTTTTCAATCACTTCCGGATCAATCGTTAATTTTGAAACCAAAAGACCTTCCCCCCTGTTGAATAGGTTTTAATTCACAGTATTCTTATAAGAATTATAATATTATGTTTTTTTCGATAAATCAATGGTGATTTCTGTTCAAATCAAAAAGGCATATGATCACCCGGTGACGGACAATCATATGCCTGGAAACTTCCTATTTGTTTTCTTCCAATTCCTCAACAATACAGCGGACACCCATGTTTTCTAATGCCTGCTTCAGCGTGCCGTACGTTTCATATTCACTAAAATCAAGCCCCAATTGAATCGATGTTTGGGCCACATCCGGGCGAATCCCTGAAAATACGGCTTTGACGCCTAATAAGAAAAGCGTTTTAGACAGGTTGTACAATTGCTGAGCCACCATGGTATCCACAATCGGAACACCCGAAAGATCAACGACGAGGCTTGTGATTTTTCTCTCGACACAGCGGACCGGCACTGTTTCTAAAATGACCTGTGCCCGTTTTGTATCAATGGAGCCAATAAGCGGCAATATCCCGATTCCATCGGCAATTGAAATAACCGGGCAGCCAAGCTCTGAGATCAATTCCTGCTGAGATGTAAGCCTCATCAGCATGAATTTTTGGTACTGCTCGGAGAATTCAATAATCAGCTTATCGAACGACTGATTCACAATGCGGTTCCATCGGTCTGCATCCTCATTTGTCACAATCTCCTGATTCTCTTTTATAAATGTGACGACTGCGTCCCAGAATGAGATTCTTGAATTGGATATGGCTTCTACGACCTCATGAACTTGAACATCCTGCTCTACCCTGTTTTTCGCAACGTTTTGCACCCATTTTGTCATGTTTTCTTGAAAATCGGTTTGATCCTCCAGAAATGCGCTTGCGATTGTTATATTGGTAAATGTATGCTGCTCGGTTAAAAGTGTTTTCGTTTCTTCACTTAAATGGCTGGCGGAATATAGCTCGCCTTTTAGCTGGCAACGCAAACTGAACCATTTCTCAGTAATATCCGCAGTGTTGTCTATGATATATTGATATAATAATTGATCGATATTCACGGTCTGTCTCCTTTTTCGTAATAGAAGCACTTTCATTATAAAATGATAAATCGGAATTGTGAATAAGACTAGAGAAAAATCAAATGATTCTGCTCTCTGAGAGCATTCCTGCTTCATATCCTTAGGCGAATGCACCAATAAGAGTCCGCCCGCATAAACTGCAATGTACAGTTTACAATGAGAAAGGACGTTATCACATGTATTATGTTGATCCTTATATGTTTGCGGGGCATTTTTATGAGCCTTGGCCTGCTTTTGAATATGAATACCGATATCCATGGCCTGGCATTGGCAGCGGCGCTGTTCCGGGCTTCGGCGGCGGCTCCGGCCCTGGCATTGGCGGTGGTGCTGTTCCAGGCTTTGGCGGCGGCTCCGGCCCTGGCATTGGCGGTGGTGCTGTTCCAGGCTTTGGCGGCGGCTCCGGCCCTGGTATTGGCGGTGGCGCTGTTCCAGGCTTTGGCGGCGGCTCCGGCCCTGGTATTGGCAGCGGTGCTAGCCCAGGCTTCGGCGGTGCGCCGCAGGGACCTCCTCCTTCCCAAATACCAGCGAAACCCCCAAAACCGCAGGGTTCTCAAGGAGCCGTTTTGTTAGTTGAACCAATCACCATTCGTCCTTGCCTTTTCCGATTTACCTATGTTTGGTTAACCAATGGCCGCTCCTTTTGGTTTTACCCGATCATCCTTGGCAGAAGGTCTGTCGGCGGCTTTTATTGGGATTCCTCACGGCGCCGCTGGGTTTATTTCGCCTTAGACACAAATCACATCGATGTTGTAAGCTGCTCATTTTAAAAATCAGCCGGTTTCCCGGCTGATTTTTTTATGTTACTTCGGCCGTAAACAGGTTATAGTATTATTATCTTTTCAACTTGGAGGTTTCCCTATGATCAAACAAATTGGCACTGTTGCTGTATATGTCGAGGACCAGCAGAAAGCGAAGCAATTTTGGACAGAGAAGGTAGGCTTTGATATTGCAGCGGACCACCCAATGGGACCTGAAGCAAGCTGGCTGGAGGTTGCGCCAAAAGGGGCCGAGACTCGTTTAGTCATTTACCCGAAAGCCATGATGAAAGGCTCAGAGCAAATGAAGGCTTCTATTGTGTTTGAATGCGAAGACATCTTTGGTACATACGAGAAAATGAAGACAAACGGTGTAGAATTTCTCGGTGAGCCCAATCAAATGGAGTGGGGCACCTTCGTCCAATTTAAGGACGAAGACGGAAATGTGTTTTTATTAAAAGAATAAACTGTTGCGCACGGCGGTTCGATTCCGTCCTGCGCTTTCTTTGACATTGAGAATGAATTTCATTTACAATTATTCATATGTGAGAATGATTGGAGTGAGACAAATGTTTGTACAGTTGAGAAAAATGACGGTTAAAGAAGGCTTTGCAGATAAAGTTATAGAACGTTTCAGCGCTGAAGGAATCATTGAAAAACAAGAAGGTTTAATTGATGTGACAGTGCTTGAGAAAAATGTGCGCCGCGGTGATGAAGAAGTTGTTGTCATGATTCGCTGGGAATCAGAGGATCACTGGAAGCAATGGGAAAAAAGCGATGCGCATATCGCCGGCCATAAAGCAAACAAAGGCAAACCAAAGCCTGACTATCTGATCAGCACTGAAGTGAGCATGTACCATGTACGTGCTGTCAAACAAGGGACATACAATCAATAAAAAGCTTGCGCCTTGCTGCAAGCTTTTTTCTAAGAGTCATGTTGATCTGCTTTGTTCGTACGTTACAGTATACAGCGGCTTATTTTTATGCCATTCTGCAAATAACACGTCCTCTGTCTTATCAATGTTCTTCTTTTTCAATTCTTGTTTCAGCCACTGTTCATCCACACCTGCTTCCTTCAAATTATCCCGCACAATCTCTCCATCTATGATTAACGTGATCGGCAGAGAAACGGACTTCGAAGGAATCTGCAAATCCTTATTTGTCGGTTTGTCAAAGTCTGATTTTGGAAGCACGCTGACCATCCCGTTTGTTTCAAGAATCGCATATTCTACTTCTTGGATCGAAAAACTCCCCGCTTGCCTCAATAGGCTTTGCAGCTGGTTAATGTCTATCTTATTTTTCTTCATTACTTTATATTGAAGCTCTCCTTTGCGGATGACGATATTCGGCTCACCCTCCAAGAACTTTCGCGATGATTTCATTTTTTGCGTGATAAATTCAATAACATAAATCAGCACGCCCCACAGCAGCGAAGCAAAAATGATTTCTTTGATTTTGATATCATGATCGTAGACGGCATTTCCGACCAATTCTCCTAAAATTAAAGCAGAAATAAAGTCAAACGGCGTAATTTGAGAAAATTGGGTTTTCCCGAGAAGCTTTAAGATAATAAATAAAATGCCTAAACCGCAGACCAATTCTACCGCAACACTTAAATAATCTCCCATATTGATAGCACCTACTTCTTGATTATACTATCAGTATGGTCAATGGTTTCTTTTCTAAACCGGAAAAGCTCCGCTCAACGTTGCATGGTGCATTGGAGCATGTCATTGAAAAGCTGCTCTGCATCACTGCGGTCAATCCTGACAAGCGGGTCATTGAGGAAAGCTTGAAACGCGAGGCCAGTATCCTTTGTTAGACCTGCTTCCGACACTGCCTCTTGATTGGATATATGCCTAGCCGCCAGCATTTCCACACCTTTCGGAAGCGCTCCGGAAAAAATCGGCTGGACACGGTTCCTTGTGATGAATGCGTTTGTTTCGACAATGGCTTGTTTAGGAAGGTTTGAGACCTGGCCTTGATTCGGCATATTTACATTTGTGACGAGTTCACCCAATCCGAGAAGAGCCGCTATGATGTTCACGCCTTCTTCTCCCGAAGCTTTCTCAGCAACGCCCCGTTGTTGCACGATCAACCGTTCTGTTTCTTGTCGTTTCTCAGCTCTGTCTTGTTTTCTGAATGATATAGGTGTGAGATGAAATTTCCATACTTCAGGCTGTTTGAGGTATGGGCCGGGAAGAAACTCTGCCAGATGCCTGTCTCCTGCAGCAGGGATGGCGCCATACGTTTCAAATAAATTAAACGCAACACGGTGTGCCGAACAAAAGACGCTGTCCCTCCAGCTTTCCCCCTCCAGCTCATATCCTGATTCCCCATAGTGCGCGCTGAATTCACGGAATATAGGCAGCAGGTCAATATGGCGGTAAGAGGCTTTTGTGATCCATGTAAAATGGTTAATGCCGAGCACATTAACGCGGATATCCTCACGCCGCGGCACCTCTATCCCCAGCCTTTCCGTGACCATTTCCGCCAATAGCTTTTGCGTCTCGAATACCTCGTGGCAGCAGCCAATCGCTTTGATTCCGGGAAACACTTTATACAGCACTCTTGTACAGACAGACATCGGGTTTGTATAATTAATGACCCATGATTCAGGTGCGTAGTCTCTTATTGCCCGGGCAATTTCCGCAAATATCGGCACAGCACGCAAGCCCCTGATGATCCCTCCGGGCCCGACAGTATCACCTACAGACTGATAAATACCGCAGCGCTCAGGCAAGTGGACATCGACTTCCATATCATCCAGTGATCCCGGCAAAATGGAAATAATGACGATATCAGCGGCTGATAACGCCTTTTTCAAAGTAGAAACAGCCTCATATCTCCATCTGCCGTTCCCGCTGTGATTGCCGATCACTTCATTTTTCTGAGCGGCTTCAAAATCAAGATCATAGAGCGCCACCGTGCCTGACATCCGTTCATCAATCGACAAATCACTCATCAGGCTTCTGGCCCAGCCTTGGGACCCCCCGCCGATATAGGCAATCTTAATCTGATCTAATGTACTGATATGAAACACTCCCTTTCTCAGCCTTTCACCGAACCGATCAGCATTCCTTTTGCAAAGTGTTTTTGTAAAAATGGATAGACCGCCAAAATCGGCAGCGTCGCAATGACAATGACAGCGAGTTTAATTCCCTGCTCCGGCGGAACTGCATTTTGCATCGTATCACCATTGGTCGCCGTTAAATCCGATAAAATTGTGACTTGGCGAAGCACCATTTGCAGCGGCCATTTTGCACTGTCATTGATATATAAGAGAGCGTGGAAGAAATCATTCCAAATCCCGACCGCATAAAACAGCGCAAAGGTCGCAATAACTGGCTTTGACAGTGGCAGGGCGATCCGCCAGAAGACGCCGATTTCGGAACAGCCGTCAATTTTTGCTGATTCCTCCAGCTCGCGCGGCAGCTGCTGAAAGAAGTTTTTGATAATAATAAGGTTGAACGGATTAATCGCCATCGGCAGAATCAATGCCCAATACGTATCCAAAAGGCCAAGTGATTTTACGACAAGGTACGTCGGAATCATGCCGCCTGAAAACAGCATGGAGAAAATCACCAGATTCAACAGCAGATTCCGTCCCTTCACATGCCGCTTCGCCAGCGGATATGCCATCGTGAAGGTGAAAAACAGCTGTACAGCCGTCCCGACCACCGTGATGAAGATGGACACACCCATGCTTCGAAGGAACGTTGGTGTCGAAAACACATACTTGTAAGCATCAAGTGTAAAGGTTTTCGGGAAAATAAAGAAGCTCCGCTGGGCGAGTTCCGCTTCTGTCGCAAAGGAACCGGCGATAATATATAAAAACGGCAAAATGGTAATCGCGCCGACACCGCCGAGAAACAGAATGTTGCAGACGTCAAACACCCGTCCGGCTTTGGTGTTGTGCATCGTGTGAATTTCAGCCATACCTCTCCCTCCTCTAAAACAATCCTTCCTGATCAAACTTTTTCGCAATGTAATTGGCTCCAAAAATCAAGATAATCCCGACAACTGATTTAAACAAACCGACCGCCGTGCTGTAGCTATACGCCCCTTGGGTAATCCCCATCATATACACATACGTGTCGAAGATGTCAGCCACACTGCGGTTGAGTGAGTTCGTCATCAAATACACCTGTTCAAAGCCAAGATTCAAAAAGCTGCCGATTCTTAAAATCAACAAAACGATAATGGTGCTTCTGATCGCCGGCAGCGTAATATGCCACATTCTCCTGAACCGCCCCGCTCCGTCCATGATGGCCGCTTCATACTGCTCTTGATCAACCGTAGCGAGCGCTGCCAAAAATAGAATCGTTCCCCAGCCTGTTTCCTTCCAAATGCTTTGCATCACAATCATCGGCCGGAACCAGTCTGCATCCGACAAGAAAGAAATCTGCTCACCTGTCAGGCTCATGATCATTTTGTTGATCACACCTGTATCGACAGTAAAGAAAACGAAGGTGATGCTGACCACAATTGTCCATGATACAAAATGGGGTACGTAAATGAAGGTTTGGATACATCTTTTATACGCGGCCTTTCTTACCTCATTCAAAAGCAGGGCTAAAATGAGAGGCGCGGGAAAGGCAAACAAAAGATCCAGGCTCGCCAGCATGAGGGTGTTGCGCAGCAGCCGGAAAAAATCCGGATTCATAAAAAAGTCTTTGAAATAATCAAAGCCGACCCATTCGCTTTTCCAGAAGCCGAGATATGGCGAGTAGTCTTTAAAAGCGATCAGCACGCCCCACATCGGCAAGTATTTGAAAATCAAGAAATAAAGCAGACCGGGAATAAGAAGAAGATAAAGCCATTTGTCCCGTTTGAGCGCAGCCATCCAGCTGATGCCTTTTCCAGCGGTGAGAACAGGTGCATCTCCCTTCTTCGGCACTGTTTCCATATCTGTTCTCCTTTCGTGATACCGGGGCGCCCGCCGAAAGGCAGGCGCATCGGTTTATTTTGACGATTGGTACAATTTGTTCAAGTCCTTCATCAGGTCATTGCCGCCGCTTTTTTTCCAAAGCTCCACTGCATCAGCGAACCCTTTTTCATCAATTTCTCCAATGATAAATTGTGTTCTCGCGTCGAGGATGATGTTGTCAAGCTGGGCTCCTTTTTGGGTATAGACATCAGATACAAGCGACTCAGCCGGGTTAAAGACGGCTATTTTTTCTCCTTCGGTTATGATGTCCTTGCGATGCTGGAAGAGCTTTGTTTTCTGGTCTTCGATGTAATACTCGCTTTTCGGAATCGACATGCTGAACTGTGCCAAGCCTTCATGCTCATACAGGAGAGATTTGTTGTTTTTTTCAAGTGAGGTGAATACGCCGTCCTTGAGCTCGTAATTGCGGCCCTTCACTCCGTTGTTCGTGAGAATCTGCGCTTCCTTATCATTCATCTTATCGAGGAAGGACAGCACCTCTTTCAGCTCTTTTTCGGTTTTGACGCTTGATTTTGGTATCGTGATCATGCCTGAATAACCAGATGTCGGGAAAGTGCGCTTGCCATTCGGTCCCTCAAGCGAGCCGACGATATCAATGATATCCTTGTTCGACTCATCCGCCTCCTCCATCGCGCTTTGGATTTGAGACGCTCTTGAGCCTGTATCAACGATGACACCCGCTTTTCCTTTTACAACCGGATCATTCCACTTCGCAGAATCCATGACAGCAAAGTCCTTATTGATCAAGCCCTCATCATAGAGCTTTTTAAAAAACGTGAGCGCATCCATGTATTCCTTCGTTGTAAAATCCGGAATCAGCTTTCCGTTTTCAACACCGTAGCGGTTTGGCGCTCCGAACCAGATTTGCAGAACATCCCATGGGCTTCCGTTGCCGAGTCCCATCCATTTCGGCACGACCATGCCGTACGTATCATCCTTGCCGTTTCCGTCAGGATCTTTTTCCTTAAAGGCTTTCAGCACTTCATAGAAATCATCAAGCGTTTCCGGCATATCCAGACCGACATTTTTCAGCCAGTCGGTTCTGATGATCATACACGCCCTGATCAGATCCCTCGTTCTGTAGATTCCGTACACCTCGCCGTTCACCGAGCTGTTCTTCAAAATCTTTTCATCTGCCTGGCTTAAATTCTTGTAGTCTTTTAAATAAGGAGACAGTTCCCAAAACGCCCCTGCTTTGACAGACTTGATAAAGCCGGCTGACTTATCTTTAATGACAATCGCGTGAGGCATCTCTCCTGAAGCCATGACGATGTTGAATTTGTCGTTGTAGGATGAATCAGGCACCCATGTGACCTTAATCTCTTTGCCTGTGTATTTTTCGAGCGCTTTTAATGAAGGGCTTTTATCACTCGGGCTTTCCGGCGATAAAAGCGGCGCCATAATTTTGATCGTACCTTTCGAACCGCTTGCTGAATTGGATGTTTCCGAATGGCTGCATCCGGCGATCACCATGGCAGCAAGCGGCAAGGCCATCCATTTTTTTCGCATTCTTATTTTCATGTTGCGTAAGTCCCCCTTTTTTCAATTTGCATTTCCCCTTTGCCCCTCTCAATATAA
Organism: Bacillus sp. LJBS17; assembly: GCF_019334685.1. NCBI lineage: Bacteria > Bacillati > Bacillota > Bacilli > Caryophanales > Bacillaceae > Bacillus > Bacillus sp. LJBS17. The sequence continues at coordinate 750,220 of NZ_CP079759.1, read as the reverse complement.
AGCGCTTACATAAATTCTTGCAATCTTCATTTTTTGCACCATTTATCCTATGAAATTCCGGCTGTTATCCTTTTTTGCCCGATGTTTCTTTTTTTGCCGGAAGGGAATCTCCGATCAGTTCCAGCGCCGCTATGACATTTAAGCACCATTGAGAGACAGTGTTCGTTGTCACCCATGGAAGCTCCTCTAGCTGCGTCCATGTCTCGATGCGCTCTGGTTTGATCGGAAGCGGCGTATGACTGAGCTTATCTTCTAGCAAAAGATTCCACGCTTTGGCGGCGAGATGAGGATCTTGCTTTTTTCTTGCGGCGTAGGCTGTCATACCGGCGGCGAACATCGGCCAGTGAAAATGCCCGTCATGAAGAGCGCCTCCGCTTTTTTTCCGTTTTTCCTCATCACTGAGTGTGTAAAATTCGCCGAATTCACTCAGCATATCTTCCCATTCCCGGTCATCAAGAAGCTCAGCCAGCTCCATCCACACTTGCGGCGCGCCGAAGGCAATGATCATATGATATCCGCCCGCAATGCCGTCTCCCATATGATGAAGCATCGAGGTCGCCGGATCATATTCAAATGTCGGGCCAGATAATAAGCGGAGCGGCAGCCGCTTCAGACAGTTGATTCCCGTTTCGATTTTTTTGAGATATTCCGGATTTTCGGTCCGCTCCCATTCCGCCAGCCAGTTCGAGCAAAACGCCGCCCAGTCCGGTCCCGTTCTGGCGTGAGTCGGGTGCTTGCCTTTCTCGTAAAAAGCGCGCATCGGATCGGTTTTGACAAGGGCATAATCGGCATCCTTCACTTCTGTCAAAAGATCTCCCGTCCGGTCATCACCCGTCAGATAATAATAGAATTTATAAAGCCCGGCCATGCTGATTCTCGCTTCCTTGCAGCCGCATCCCCAGTGCACAACGTTATGCCGTGAACCAAGCCCGGCGTATTCACCGAGGTGAAAGCTGTCCGTTTCGCTCGTATGGCGGGTCATGGCTTCTGCCATGCGAAAGATATCCTCTCTGCCTGAGCGGAAAAACGCCTGCCACAGCCATAGGGTCGGAACGAGCTCATTGTTTTGCCATGCGTATCCGCCGAGATCGTACCGCCACATATGCCGGATCGGGTCATACGTATGCATGACATCGCCATAATGCCAAAAACCGTACCATCTGCGTTGCTCTACTTCCTTTTTATAAAACAGAAAGGCCGCATCAAGCTGTTCTTCCAGCTCTTTTTTGAGCGGATGGGATGTGTCAATGATGCTCCATACCCCGAGTGCTTTTGATTCGTAATAGACGTCCGGCTCGCATACAATGAGCGGCGGCGCCTGCCATTTGTCAGCCAGCGCATTGAGGACTTCGTCAGACGGCATGTGCGAAAAGCACGCCAGGCTTATTTCATTTGTGTTCGCAATGCCTGTCGGATCAGAGCGCATTTCATCAAAGCCTTCATACGCGCTGGCCACGTGGGTGTTTCCTGTATAATGCCGCAAATCCATCGCTTCGCCGTCCGGAGGCCAAAGCCAGATAGTCATTTTGGGGCGGCTGCCGGCAAGACCTGTGATTTCCAGTGCTGAAGGATATTTCTCAAAGAAATACCGCAGGCCGAGAGCCACACCGCCATTTTTTCCGCCCGCATAGCAGAGCCCCTTCGCCCGGCTGCCATGCAGCATTCCAACCCACGCATAATCTTTTCCGGTCCGTTTTGACAGGCTGTAATGATCGCTGGAATCTTGCACGAGCTTGACATCGTCCCAAACCGCATTCTGTGTGCCATGTGCAAACCATTCCTTATGCTCTTCATCTGGAGACAGCATTTCGCCATTGATTTGTTTTTCATAAAGCGGATATCGTTCATTGAATTTACGTGTGCCAAACAGTTGGGCGGGTTCTTTGTACATCCCTTTCTCTCCCGCAAAGCGGAAATGGCGGTTGTACGGCTCTCCCTCCAAAAAAAGGTCGAATTCGATGCCGAGCCCCTTAACGAATTCTAGTTTACCGCTCCTGTCAATCAGCTGCGTGTGCACAAGGCCGATCTCAGACAGCCCGGCATAAAACGTTAATCGGATGACAAACGGCAGCCATTCCTCATACGTTTTATGGAGCACATGCACTCCCTCGATTTTGACTACTGCTTTGACAGGACCACTCTGCTCAATCGCCGCCCGTTTGATAAAGCTGGCAGACCTTTCATGCAAAAAAACCGTTTCCGCCGCCGACTCTTTTCTCGTTTCTCTTATTGCAACGAGCCTCCCGCCTGCGGCGATCGGCTTTCCGTTGATCTGCAATGATTGAATGAAATCAGATCCTGTTTTATGAATGGTACAAACGAGTGCTCCTGTATTCACTTGGATGTCATGCTCTGTCTCAAGAATGCTGAGCGATTCAGTTGGCTGCGGCACTTCTCTTTTGCGAACTGTAAAGCTTTGGTTTTCCTGACCGCCAAACACCGCCGCGTGCTTCGTCCACTTGATGCTCCCGTCCGGCCAATAGGCCGACGGTTCGCTTTGCACATATCGCGTTTCCGCGTTTTCATTCATAAGCGCCAGACGGTCTCCCTTTTTTAATTCTCCTTTTTTCCATGGCACGCCCCACGTCACGCCGCTTGTCAACTTTGGCTGTTCTGATAACCATTTGATCTTTTTCATCGGTCTCTCCCTCCATAGAAAAAAGCTGATTCGATGCAAAGAATCAGCTGTGATTGTCAAATTGAATCACACGGTATTCATGCGGTCCGACCGCCAGCCTCCCCGCCTTTTCCAAACGGTTCGTCAACAGATCTGTTCCCGCTTCCGGCAGTGTCACACTTCCTCCTTTTCCATCCATATTCACGATGATCCACACAAGGCCGTTATCGCCTTTGCGCGGGGCAACGATCGTGCCGGGTGTTACATCCGAGCGGACAGAAATGGCTGCCTCAGCGGCGTAATGCCTGACAAGCGCCTCCAGCATCGCATCCCCTTCTTTCCCGGATGGAAGCGAGCCCAGCATGACAATTTTCCCCTCGCCGTAATTCCGTTCCGTCAGAAAAGCATGGCCCGCCCCCGGTCCTGCTTCAACCGTGCCAAGGGTGTTTCCGCTCTCTGTGTCAAACACCGCGCTCCATAGTCCGAGCGGCGCCGTGATGCCAAACGCTTTTCCTGCATTCACGTTCTCATTCATCGGAAAGGTAAAAAGTGTTTTGATCCCTGACGTTTTCTCAAGTTCGCCAAGTCCGCAATCGGTATGAATGGTATGCTCGCATGTGCGCCCTCCTGTCAGCGGCCCGGTGATCCAGATGCCGCCCGCTTCAGCGAATGCCGAAGCTTTTTTGATAAATTCAGAAGACAAATACGGCACAAATGGCGTAAACAGCAAGCGATAGCCGTCCAGTGGAGCGCCTTCCGGAATAAGGTCACGGTGAATCCCCGTGTTGAGAATACGTTCATAAAAATGCGTCACAAGCGAACGATGCCGGAGTCCCCGGTGAGGCTCAGTTTTAATAAATGCTTTTGCTCTGTCAGAGTAAGTCATCGCCGCCTCGGCTTGAACGGGTTCAGTCGATAGAATAACAGGCTCGATTTCCTTTCTTGCCCGCTCAACCGCCAGCACATTTTGGTAGCCAATGGTGGGTTCGCCCCAGGCACTGAGAACCGAACCGTGGGAAATCTCGCTGCCTGAACGCTGCTGTCGCCATAGCCAGTAGCAAAATCCCTGGCTTCCTAAGGCGTAGGACGATACGGCTTCGGCCTGCAAATACCCGTCTGCGTGCGGGTAAGCGGAGCTTTCAAGCGAGGCGGCATACGACGGACTCGTTTCCAAAATCCAAAACGGGCGCCCTTGTTTCAGATTTCTCCATAAATCACAGTTCAATAAAAAGGCAGAGGCGTTTTCCTGCGAAGCGTACGTGTCATAGGAGGCAAAATCGAGATTCTGAAACATTCGCTCATTGTCCACGCTGAACATGACTGATCCGTTATGCGTGATCGGCGCATCTGAATAGCAGCGGATGATTTTGGCCTGTTCATCCGCAAACGAAGCGATCATCTCCATCGAAAACAGCTGATACATAGTGCGTAAAGAGGCGTGATGCAGAAACGGGGCCGGTCCCGGCTGCGGGACTTGCTCAAACGTCTGATAGGTTTCGCTCCACACATCGGTTCCCCAAGCTTCGTTTAACCGCTCAATCACCCCGTAGCGATTTTTGAGCCAGTCATGCCATAAGCGCATGCATGTCTCACACATGCATTCTGCAACATGGCATTTAAACTCATTGTCTAGCTGCCAGCCGATCAGCCCCGGGAGCCGGCCAAGCTCCTTGGCGATGGCTGTGGTGATGATAGCGGCTTTTTTTCGAAAAAACGGGTTGTTCGTGCAGGCATGCTGACGGGAGCCATGCCCCATGATCTCTCTTTTTTCATTGGCATGCATGCGTTCGGGCCGGCCATGTGAGAACCAAATCGGCGGGGTAGGCGTCGGCGTGCACATAATCGTTTCGATCCCGCTATCATACAGCCGGGCGATGATTTCTTTGAAAAAACCGACGTCAATTTTTCCTTCTTCAGGTTCCATGACAGACCAGGCAAATTCGCCGATCCGCACAACATTTACGCCAACTTCACGCATGATGTCAATGTCCTGCTGAATCGTCTCTTCATCCCATAATTCCGGATAATAGCAAGCGCCATGATACAGTTTTCTCATCACATTTTCACCTTTCTTTGATGATCGATTCTGTCAATGGCAGGCCGAGCTCCTTTATGCCTTTTGCCACAAGTTTCGCCATTTCATTTGCGCCTTTTTTTGTAAAATGCGTGTAATCGTTAATCCCTTCTGAAATCATAAAATAGGTGTATACTTTTTCCTCGCCCTTCTCAGTAAAGAAAGCAAGGCTTTTCTCCATCAGATCAATGAGCTGGACATTCTCCTCTTCAGCCGTCTGCTTCATGGCAATGCAGTAATCTGGAAAATCGTTCAAAAACACACCGTTTTCGTAATGAAAGCGGGCTACGGGGGTAATGAGAAGCGGATGGGCGCCTTTTTCCCGCGCGCCTGCGATATACTGCTTTAAATATTGTTTATAAGTAGTGTAGGGCTCGGTGTAGCGCTCCGGCTTATTTTTCGACGCGTCATTATGGCCCATCTGCACGAACAGCCAATCATCCGGCTCGATCACATCGAGGATTGCCTGAAGCCTGCCCTCTTCCACAAATGTTTTCGAGCTTCTTCCCCCGATCGCTCTGTTGATCACCTGAATATGCTCCGGCAGATGCGAGCCGAGAAACTGCCCCCAGCCCCCTTGATTTGTGCTGTCTCCATACGTTTGAACAGTCGAATCGCCGGCAAGATAAATATGATTTGCCATTTTTCATTCCCCCTCGTTTTTTATACAGCTTCCATCACGGATAGCTCTTCCCTTGAAAAAACCGGTGCGTACAGCGTTTGTGCATTGGTTCGTCCTGCCCGTTCTCTAATCATCTTGTCGTAGCGTTCAGCCTTTGCGTCTTATCCCTTAGTCCTCCTACAGCGGCGCCTCCGCTTTACTTCCCGCTATGTACAGGGCGGGCTTCGGCGGTTTTTTCATTCCCGTTCCGAGGTAAAAGCTCGTGTGCGGCGGCTGGTTGTAGGCGGTATTCTGCCAGGCGATGCCGAGCCTGTAAACCGGATCATGCATCAGCGTGTAAAAGCGGTGGCGGGTGAGATGTGTCGTTGTATAGATACGGAGCGCGCTGCTGTCTTCCGTTCTCCATATCACTTCTTCCCGCCAGTCTCCGAACAGGTTGGCCTGAAGAACCGGGTTTCCTTTCGTGCCGTTGTTGGACAGCACGCCGGCCGGCTGAAATATCGTCTTCAGACACCCGTTTTCAGCATCCCATTTTTCAATCTTTGGCCTGCCGATCGTTCCGTCCCAGTCATGATCAAGCAGTTCTCTGACCAAATCACCGTCCCACCAGATGGCGAAATTGGCTGAAGGGGGCGCTTTGTCGCTGATTTTTTCGCCTTTGCTCGTGAAAAGTCCGTACGACATGCCATCATTGCCCGGCGGATCAATTCCCCAGACGAGCGACCCTTTGTAGCTTGGGTCAATATGAGCCGCCATGCCCCGGCCAACGTCAGTTCCAGCATGGACGCCCCATAATATCTCACCAGTTCCGGCATCTCGCAGTGACAGTCCGTACGGCTTCGTGGCGTCCTCATGCACCTGGAACACTTCAAGCCCTTTTCGTGACGGGTCCAGATCCCCTACATGCATCGCGTCTCCGTGCCCGAGCCCCGTTGAGTACAGGCCGGTTCCGTCATGATCGACAGCCATTGCGCCGTATATGATTTCATCTTTTCCGTCTCCGTCGATATCCGCCACGCTTAAGCTGTGGTTCCCCTGTCCTGCGTACGCTTCATGTCCCGGCTGGTTGGAGTCAAATACCCAGCGTTTTTTGAGCCTTCCGTTTCTGAAATCGTATGCCACGAGCACGGCTCTCGTATAGTAGCCGCGCGCCATTACAAGGCTCGGCCGCTCCCCATCCAAATAAGCGATCCCGGCGAGAAAACGGTCCATCCGGTTTCCATAGCCGTCTCCCCAATCCTCCAGCTTGCCGCGGGGCGGTTCATATTCCACGGTCGTGAGCGCCTCACCGGTTTCTCCTTTAAACACCGTCAAATATTCCGGACCGGACAAAATTCTGCCCTGTTCGTTTCTAAAATCGGCATGCTCATCACCGATGATATGTCCTTTCCCGTCTGTTGTGCCGTCAGCTGTTTTCATGGCGATTTCTGCTTTTCCGTCACCATCCAGGTCATACACCATAAATTGCGTGTAATGAGCACCCGCCCTGATGTTTCTGCCGAGGTTGATGCGCCACAAAAAGGTGCCGTCCAGTTTATAGGCATCTATGAGCACCTCCCCGGTATAACCGTCATGAGCGTTGTCTTTTGAATTGGATGGGTCCCACTTCAGGATCATTTCATATTCTCCATCCCCGTCTACATCCCCGACACTAGCATCATTGGCGCTGTAAGTGTACGGCTTTCCGTCCGGCGTCACACCGCCTTCCGGTCTGGCAAGCGGAACCTCCAGGACATTTTCCTGCCAAACACGAGCTTCCTTGGAAAGCTTTTCTTCCCGTCCTTTATTGACAGCCGCCACTTGATAAACAGAGTCAGCCGTTCCGTTTTGATCGAGAAAATTAGTGCTTTCAGCGATTGGATCGCGTGTGATCCGCTTTCCATCCCGATAAAGGTGAAAAGCCGTCGTCTCATGATCTGTTCCGAGAAAACGCCAGCTGACAAACACGCCCTGATCTGTCTTTACCGCAATCAAACCTCTGGTCAAGTATTCCATTTGCCTCTTTTTTGGTTTCATTTGATGGGAACGGGCTGCGCGCAGCCCGCTCCTTCCCCCTTTCAGTTAAGGCGTATACATATTTGGTTTTGGCTGTTCCGCCATGCCGTCTCCTAAAAAGAAGCTTGTGTGCGGCGGCTGGTTATAGGCGACATTTTGCCAGGCGATGCCAAGCCGGTACACCGGATCGTGCATCAGCGTATACAGCCTGTGCTCAGTCGGAATGGTCGTCGTGTAAATGCGCAGAGCACTGCTGTCCTCCGTTCTCCACACGACATCCTCGCGCCAGTCACCGAGCAGATCAGCCTGAAGCGCCGGTGTTGCTTTTGTGCCGTTGTTAGCCGCTGCGCCTGATGCAGTCAGCACATTTTTCGATACGCCGTTTTGATAATCCCACTTATCAATTCGGTTGCTGTCCAGCTGTTCCCGGAGCAGATCGCCGTCCCACCAGATGCCGAAGTTGGTCGAGGACGGAACCCCGCTTCCAATTTTGACCCCTTTCGCTGAGTAGAGAGAACCGTTTGCCCACACTTCCTGTCCCGGATAACGCGGGTCAATATCAGCAGCCATTCCCCGGCCTACATCCTTGCCGGCATAAACGCCCCAAAGGATTTTTCCGGTTGCAGCATCCCGGAAAGATAAGCCGTATTTTGCATTTTTGTCCTCATGAACTTGAAACACCTCAAGCCCCGGCCGGCCCGGATCAAGATCTCCTGTATGGAGGGCATCCCCATGGCCTAAGCCGGTCGAGTACATGCCTTTCCCGTCATGATCAACAGCCATTGAGCCGAAAATAATCTCATCTTTTCCATCCCCGTCAACGTCCGCGATGCTCAGGTTGTGATTCCCCTGTCCGGCAAACGCTTCATTTCCTGACTTTGAGGAGTCCAGCGTCCAAAGCTTTGACAGCTTTCCATCCCTGAAGTTATAGGCAACTAGCATGGTTTTAGCGTAATACCCTCTGGTCATGATCAGGCTCGGCCGCTGTCCATCAAGGTAGGCAATGCCGGCGAGAAAACGGTCAACACGGTTGCCGTAGCTGTCACCCCAATCCGACACATTGCCGCGCGCCGGTTCAAAATTTGCGGTGACAAGCTCTTTCCCGGTTGAACCTTGAAACACAGTGAGATATTCAGGGCCTGAAAGCACACGCCCCTGTTCATTTCTGTAATCTGCATTGGCATCTCCAATTACTTTGCCCGTGCCGTCTTTTGTCCCGTCTGCCGTTTTCATTGCCACTTCCGCTTTTCCGTCACCATCAAGGTCATACACCATAAACTGGGTGTAGTGCGCGCCCGCTCTGATGTTTTTGCCGAGATTGATCCGCCATAACTTTGTGCCGTCCAGTTTATACGCGTCAATCAGCACGTCACCCGTATAGCCATCCTGTGAATTGTCTTTTGAGTTGGACGGGTCAAATTTCAGGATCAGCTCGTATTGCCCGTCACCATCCACATCGCCAACACTTGCGTCATTAGCGCTGTACGTGTAAGCTTCACCCTTTGGCGTCGTGCCGCCAGCCGGTTTATCCAGCGGGACGGAATGATACGGCTGCGCCCATACGGAGGCTTTTTCAGAAGCCGGCTGTTCGGTACCGTTTACAACAGCACGAACCGTATACGTTGAGCCCGCCGATCCGTTTTTATCCACATAGTTCGTGGTTTTGACAGGCGCAGCATTCAGTTTTTGCCCGTCTCTGTACACATTGAACAAAACAGATGCGTTTTCGGTTCCAAGAAACCGCCAGCTGACAAAAATGCCCCCGTCCGTCTTGACCGCTACAAGCCCCCGGTTCAGCGCTTCCATCTGCCGCGCTGCCCCTTCAGCTTTCACAGGACATACAGAGGTTCCCATCACCAACAAGACCAGCAACGTAACAGCGGTAAACATGCGTTTCCTTCGTGTAATCATCAGACAGCTCCTTCTCATTTATCTGTAAGCGCTTACTTAAATTGAATTTTATGCGCTGTGTGAGCTGTCTTCAATTTCACTTTTTTGCATCTGCCTATTTCGGACACTGCACTTTTTTGCGTATTTGTCACTTTTTTGTTACCCGGCTTGATGGTGCTGGGCCTCCGTCTTTTGAAATCCCCTAAGAGCAAAAAACATCAACACAAGCCCAAATAAACACGGGCCGTAAAATGGGATCAGGCCAGGAAGCGTATAAAGCAAATAAAGGACAAATCCGCACCCGATCAGCATACAGCCGGTTGTCAGCGGTCTCATGGCGCCAAACAGCAGTGCCTGCGGAATATATTTGCGAAGCGGGAGCTGGTAATGCACATAAAGGGGAAACACATACATCAGCGCGATGATATACAAAAGCCCTGCAAGCAGCGTGCAGCTTGTTACGGCAAAGGACAGCCAATCCGTACTGGCAGAAAAATAATGATAGTTGGCAGACAATATGAGCAAAAGAGCCGAAAACGCCAATCCGATCGCATTAACCTTGAGAAACTCTTTTTTATAGGTATCGAGAAATAACGAAAATATCGGGACATCCTTTTGCCCCATCAGCCATTTCCTTATAATGACACACATCGCGGCTGTGCTCGGCGCCCATCCGAAAAGAACGCCGCCCAAAAGTGTAAACAACAGCCACAGCCCGTTGAGCCATGCTATTTTCACCACCGCTTCGCAGCCTGCATAAAGCGTGTCCGTTACAGTCGTCTTCATCTTCTCACCGCTTGATGTACAGCAAAATCCCTATAAGCTGCTTTCATGGGGGCCATCTGCCGGAACCCGATTTTTCCTTTTGTTAACACAGGCCCATATGTGCTGCCGTCGTCCATCCACTCAAGAATGGGCAGACCATTGATTGAAAAGTGCACATAGCCTTTGTCTTTGATCAGCTTCATACGATACGGAGAATCAGCGTCGTCTGGAGAAGGCAGCGGATCGGCCCCCATTGCGGCGAGGTGGAAACCGCGGCTTTTTCTTAAATTGCAGGTGCGGAACGCTCTTTCCTCCGGGTATTTTCTGCGGAAATACGACAGGTGGAGCGCATTGATGTCCCCCGAATGATACTCGGGGTATTTTCCCGTTCTTTTCTGGAGACTTGGATCAAACAAATCCTCGCCTCCCATTCCCGCAGAAGAAAAAAACAGCATACACAATCCCGGCTGCTCGATCGGAGAGAAGTCCCATGTCACAATGATGCCGTCTGGAAAGGTTTCCGGACACCAAAAGACAAAGTGCACATCGTCCTGGACATGTGACAGGTGCAAGCTGTAATCGTCAAATGAGATCTGTCCGCCTCCCTCCATCCGCCAGTCCTTCACATCGCTTTTAGACCGGAGCGGATTGCGGTACAGGCACGCGCCTTCCTTATACATGTTCTTTCCCCTCCCGGCTCACAAGGTGGTTCTTAAGCGGAAGTCCGAGCTCTTCAATGCCTTCTGCCACAAGCTTCGCAACCTCCACTGCACCTTCTTCCGAAAAATGCGTATTGTCCTCAATGCCGTCCGGGTAATTCGGATGTTCATTCGGCTGAAACCAAACGAACAATCGCTTCGACTCCTCCGGCCCGTATGCTTCATACAGCACCTTTGTTTTCGCAAGCAGATCAATCACAGGTACATCGAGCTCCTTCGCCAGTGCTTTCATCGCATCGGGATACTCACCGAGCGTATGCTCGATCCGTCCGTTTTCATCAAAGCGGCGGCGCTGCACCGATGTGACGAACACAGGATGCGCGCGCTTTTCGCGTGCCGTATCTGCAAACAAGGTAAGAAACTGCTGAAATGTGGAGTACGGCTTCGTCCCCCGCGGTTTTTGGTCATTGTGGCCGAATTGAATCAACAAATAATCGCCTTGTGTGATGTGCTCGGCAATTGCTTGAAGCCTTCCTTCCTCCACAAAAGAATTGGTGCTCGCTCCTCCTTTGGCATGATTGCGGACCAGCACATCTTCAGAAAACAATTGCCCGAATACCTGCCCCCACCCCGCCATCGGCGCTTCATGAGGCGGGCAGTCACTCACAGTGGAATCTCCCGCTAAAAATACTTGAATTGGTTTCTTCATCACATGTTCTCTCCTTTCACGGCGTTTCCTGATACATTTGCCTGAAGACACCCGGCGGCATGCCGACCTGTTTTTTAAAAATCCGGTTAAAGTAATTGTGGCGGTAGCCGACTTCTTCTGACACGTCATGAATTTTTTTATTCGTATTGACCAGCAGTTCTTTCGCCTTTTCGATTCTGATCTGGGTCACATAATCGATAAAATTAATGCCGGTCACTTGCTTAAATGCCTTGCTTAACGTATATGAATTCATGCCAAGCGCATCGGCACAGCTTTCCAATGAAATATCCGCCATATACTGTTCGTGAATCATCGCAATCACACGTTCTGCCAGCTGCTTTTGCTGTCTGTTTTTTCTGCCCTCAAGCTTGGAAAGGTAAGGCGTCACCACTACATCCATCAGCCAGGCCGCCGCTTCATTAGGTTCGCGCAATTCTGAAATATCAAGAAACGGATTCCGGTGCTGAAATAGTTCGCTGGGATTGAGCCCGGAATGCAAAATATCCTCCTGAATGCGGGAAAACAGCTGAATCAGGGCGGAATGCACATGCCTGTCTATGGCTGCCTTTTCCGCCAGTTCCCTCATACATCCATCTATCAGTTCCTTGGCTTCCTGTTTTCTTTCCAGCCGGATGGCCTGAACAATTTGTTTTTCCAGCTCAAAGGGGTAATAAGGAGCGAACTGCTCATTCTGAGGAAAGTCGGCCTGCAAATCAATGACCTGATCCCGGTTAGCAAACTGCCTGCGGGATTTGCCGCTTTTCACATTCTGAAATAAAGAAGGGATTTCCGTGATACGCTCCGTTTTGCTGCTCAATGTCGAGGTCAGGCATAGTCCGGTTACATCCCCAAATTGGCGTGCCAGCTCCGTTATATACGCCTTCAGATCAGAGCTGTTTGTTTTCATCACAAGAACGGTGATAGAAAGCCGGCCGATATCAAGTATGGAGAGCTGAAAAACGCGTTTATCCGCCAATTCCTCAGCGATATTAGTCAGTGTAAACACAGCGAGCTGTTCATCATCGCAACAGAAGATGCTTTTTTCACAGCGGAGTCCTGTCACCTGTAGATCAAGCACATGAAACACGTTTCCGCCGATGTTCCAGCCGGCCTCCTCCATCCGAGATCTGAGACTGTCCTCGTTGTCATAGTAAAAATCCCCCTGCAAGAGGTGCTGCAAAAAACTTTTTTTCATATGGGGCGTCTGCCGCAGGAGCTGCTCTTGGAGCTTCCGGCTTTCAAGGGATAGATCCTGCCATCTCTTTTCAATCCACTTGAATTCATCCTGCCCGGACGCCTGCCATACTTTCTTCTCTCCTCCGGTAAACAAGCCAAGCAAATGCTGAATGGGACGATAGATTTTTTTTGATGCATACCATGTCATGCATACCGCCAAACCGATGCAAATGACCAGCATCACGATGATCACTTTTGATAAAAACACCATCGGCGCTGTAATAGCTGAAAGAGGCGCCGCTGACACAAAGGTCCATTGCTGATGCATCCGGTTCATTTCTCCAAAGGAGACAGAATACACCTTGCCTTCCCATTCCAACTGAAAATGGCCGTTCTCAGCAGGCTGTTTTTTTATCTCTTGAAGTAAAGTCTTTTCAAAATCTTTTTCCCCTTCATGAAACAGCACCTCTTGATTTTGATCTAAAAGTAGCGCACTGCCATCAGGATAGGGGGACAAGCTTTGCAGGATTGATTCCATTTCTTTCGGATCAACCGCCAGCATGATCGCGCCGAACGGTTTCTCCGCCGCGCCCGGAATGAGCTGGATCAGCATCGCTTGTTTTCCCGACCGTTTCCAATAAATGCTGTGGTCTGAGGCAAGCAGCGAGCGATACTTGCGAAGCGCCTCCTGTTCTGTCAAAGCGCTGTATTCAGGGCTCAGCACAAGTGGCCGGGGGCTGTTCAGAAAGATGGAAGCCTGCTCGATCAGCGGCTGCTGGTCCCGCAAAAGAAACAGCTTTTTCGTTAATTGATAGGAGAACGTAAAGTCTTTCTCCAAATCCCTCTCGGCCAATCCATTCATCAGTGAAGAATCGTAGGCCATCTGGGTGAGTGCCAGTTCAAGCACTCCCAGCTTCTCATCCATTCGGCTGACCTCACGCGCCACCTGTGTTTCATGCGATCTCTGCAGCTCTTTCTCCACCTTGTCGATCGAAAGAAAGTAGATTGCGCCGCCAGTCAGCAATCCGGGAATACAGGCAATCAGCAAAATGAAGACAAAGTTTCTTTTGAAATACGTTCCCTTCCAGCGAGAAACCCGTTCCTTCTGTTGAGGCTGTTTTTTCATCCCTTTCCCCCCGCCGCTGTCTTTACTGATACACGCGTTTTTTCGTTTTCAAAACATCAGCAAGAAACGTCAGCGCAAGTCCCTGCCCCCATCCTTGTATTCGTTTGTAAGGCACCTGTTTGTATCCTTCGGCATTTTTCATGACGGCTGTCCCGGCCGATACCCTGCTGACCCGTCCGTCCTCTTCCACTGCATCCAAAATGGCGGCAAGCGATTTCTGCACATATTTTGTATACAGCTTTCCGCTCGACATCAGAGCAGAAGCAATACCCGCTGATGCCGAAACCTCCAGATAAGAATCCGGATCATCCAAAATCGTATGCCACAGCCCTGATTCATCCTGAAGCCGGACAAGCGCGCTCAGCTGGTCTCTGAGCGATCCGTCGATGATCATAAAGGAAGGATGTGTCACCTCAATGAGCGGGAGCGCCTTTGCCATCGTGAGTGCCGCCCAGCCGTTCGCCCTGCCCCAATAAATCCCCGACAGATGATTTTGCGCTTTGTTGTCCCAGGCGTGGTAGTACAAATTCGTGACAGGGTCCTGTAGCACATCCTCATGTCCGTGAAACTGGCGCAGGCCGTCTTCAAAATAATCCTCACGCTCCATGACCCGCCCAATTCTCAGCATAAACAGCCCAGCCATCATCAGCGTATCCGCCCATGCCTGCTCAGGAAACACATATTCTGCCGCATTCACCGTATGCTGAAGGATACCCTCGCCAAAGCGCGGCGCCTTATGCAGCACATATTCCGCCATCTCGGCCGCTGTTTCCAAATACACGTCATCACCCGTCACCTTGTGGAGGAACAAAAGCGTATGCCCGATGGAAACTCCGTTGATTGAAAGCGGCGGCAGCCCATCCTCCAGCTGTTCATCCACCCACGTTTTTAACAGATTGATATATTCCTCGTTTTCCGTCGCTTCATAGGCCTCCGCCACGCCGTAAAACGCGACGCCGCCCGGCCAATCCCACGCAAAATCCATCTGAAATGTCCGTTTCACGATCCGGTCAATAACCGACGTCACCTTTTCTTCATCAAAGATAAGCTGTGCCATCTGCAACACTCCTTTTTATTTTAATCCGGTCGTACTGATGCCCTGAACGATATATTTCTGAAACAAAAAGAAAACAAGAATCACAGGCAATAACGAGACGGCTGACATGGCAAACATCGCGCCCCAGTTCGAAGCCGACTCTGTATCGAGAAAAAGCTTCAGCGCAAGTGAAACAGGGTAAAGCTCCGGCTTATTCAAATACAAGAGCGGCTGAATCAGCTCCTCCCACTTCCAATAGAAGGAGAAAATCGCAGACGTCGCAAGCGCGGGGGCAATCAGCGGGAGAATGATCCGCCAAAAGCAGGCAAAGCGTCCGCATCCGTCGATTCGCGCGGCTTCATCCAGCTCCTCGGGAATCGTCCGGATAAACTGGATCATCAGAAAGATAAAAAACGCATGCCCGAAAAATTGCGGAACGACAATTGGTTTAAAGGAATTCAGCCAGTCTAATTTCGCAAACATAATATACTGCGGAATCATCAACACTTCATGAGGCAGCATTAACGTCCCCATCATGCACGCAAACCAAAATTTTTTTCCCTTAAACGGAATACGCGCAAATCCGTACGCAATGACAGCCGATGACAGGACGGCACCGATTGTTGACAGTCCGACAATGATCGCCGAGTTTTTAATAAACGTCAGAAACGGCTGTCCCGCGATACCCTTCCACCCTTCAGCATAGTTACTGAGAATAAAAGGGTCGGGAATGAGAGAATGTGAGGTTGTAAAAATACTGGCGCTTTCTTTAAACGAGCTGACAAACAGCCAAATGACCGGGTACAGCAGCAACACCGCCAGCGTTGCCGTAAAAACATGGAACAGTATGCGTTTGGGACTGACGCGACCGGCTTTTTTTCTTTCTAAAACCGGGGCTTTTCTGACAGGCTCGTTGACCGGCTCCATCCGTCATTCCTCCTTTGACTCGTAATGAACCCAATATGATGATGTTTTAAACAATATGAGCGTAATCAGCCCGACAATGACAAGCATGACCCACGCCATCGCCGATGCGTAGCCCATTTGAAAATAGTTAAACGCACGCTGGAACAAATAGAGCGAATAGAGAAGTGTCCCGTCAAGCGGCCCGCCCTCGCCCTTCGAAATGATATAGGCAGGTGTAAATGTCATAAAAGCAGAAATCGTCTGCATCACTAGGTTAAAGAAAATAATCGGTGTAAGAATCGGAAGCGTGATCTTGAAGAAACGCTGCACCCGATTTGCCCCATCCACACTTGCCGCTTCCAAATACGAAGACGGAATGTTTTTCAGCCCGGCCAGAAAAATCAGCATTGACGACCCGAACTGCCAGACGGACAGCAGAATCAATGTCCACAGCGCACTTGTCGGATTCTGGTACCAAAGAATTTTTTGATCAATCCCGACAAAAAACAGCAGCGCATTGATGACCCCGTCATTGCCAAATATATTGCGCCACATAATCGCCACGGCGACGCTCCCGCCGATGATCGAAGGCAGATAAAAGAGCGTTCTGTAAATGGCCGTTCCTTTTGCTGCATTGTTTAAAATGACAGCGATAAAAAGCGCGAAGCCGAGGCGGAGCGGAACCCCGGCAAGCACATACGTAAACGTCACCTTCAGAGACTGCCAATACTTTTCGTCACCCGTAAACATTTCCTTAAAGTTGTCGAGCCCGATCCATTTCGGCGCCGTAAACAAGTCATAACTCGTGAAGGACAGAAACAGGGACGCCCCCATCGGAATCACCGTAAAGCATAGGAACCCGATGATAAACGGAGAAATAAAAGCATATCCCGCCAGATTGTCTTTTCTAATACTCCGGCTTTTTTTCATTGCGTCAGCCCCATTTCCCGTCAATTATTCCTCTCTAATATCTCATTGGCCTTTTTCCGGAACGTTTTGGCGGCTTTTTCCGGCGATACCTTCTGATACAGAATCTGATCTGACGTATCCTTCAGCAGCTTGATGACCTCCGCGCTTCCCACAGGCTCTGGCGGATCGGCTTTGCTGATGTTTTTTGACGCGGTTTCTACATACTCCACGATGTTGGTTTCTTCCTCATTCAGCTTCGGTTTAATCGCATCCGCCACCTTGTCGGAGACTGGAACGCCTCGCTCGCCTTTAATCAGCTGGTTCGCTTCCTCATTATTCACGAAGAAATTAATAAATTTCGCTGCCTCTTTTTTATGCTCAGAGCTTTTCGGAATGGAAAACAGCATACTCGGCTTCAATGTCAGCGCCTTTTCCTTCATTTGCTCCGGCGGCAGATAGAGAGACAGCGGCGAGTCTGTCAGCCGGGCAAAGCCCAAATATTGATTGGAGTAGTTCCATGTAATCGCTGATTTGCCTTTGACGATAAAATCGTCTTCCATCCCTTTAATCTGTGCGCTTTCATCAGGTGTTGGGGACGTTTTCGCTTTCACCAGCCTCAGCTGCCGCTCAAAGTAATCGACAAACAGCTGATCATCTTGATACGCGAGGCCAGTGCCGTCTTCTTTATAAAAGCGCTCACCCTTTGTGCGCAAATAATAAGGGAAGAAAATATCAGGCGGATGCATTCCGTTGGAACCGTAGACACCGGCTTTTTCCTGAAGATCATACGCCAGCTTCTCGTAATCCTCCCACGTCCAGTTTTCCTGATTGATAGACACACCGGCTTTTTTCAGCAAATCATCATTCGCAATCACAGACAGCACGTTGACACCTAGCGTAAATCCATAAAGCTTATTGTCGATTTTTCCGCCCGACAGCATATTCTCGTCGATTGAACTGACGTCAATCGTCCCATCCTTTGTATACGGCGTTAAATCTTCCAGCTGGTTCTTCTTTCCGTATTGGGCTAAGTAAGCGGTATCCATTTGAATGACATCAGGAAGCTGGCCGGCGGCAGACATGGGCGCAAGCTTTTTCCAGTAGTCATCCCAGTTCGCAAATTCCGCTTCAATATGGACGTGCGGATTCTTTTTCTCGTAAAGTTCAATTACCTTTGTCGTATAATCATGCCTTGGCTGCCCGCCCCACCACGCGATTCTGAGTGTAACGTCTTCTTTTTTTCCTGAGGCCTCTTCACCCGCTGAACATCCGCTGAAAAAAAAGACGCAGACAAGGGATAACAGCACGTAACAAATCTTCTTCAAACCAATCCCCCCTTTAATGTAAGTGCTTACATTTTATTTTAAAGCGTTCGGATAAGGCGAAACACTCAAAAAACAGTGGCGAAAGTCAAAAAAACAGAGATGGCTATCCTGCGGAAGCGCCTCCCTGTTTTCTTCTGAATTCTGACGGTGTCAGACCGGTATATTTTTTAAAAACAAGACTGAAATACTTCGGATTATCGCCAAATCCGATTTCTTCAGCAATTTCTGATACACTCGCGTCCCGCCTCATTTTCATCTGTTTCATCGCATGTTCAAGACGCACTCGTGTAACATATTGGGAAAATTTCTCGCCTGTTTCCTGCTTAAATAATTTCCCGAGATAATCAGGATTCATAAACAGCATATCCTTCGCCGCCCATTTTAAGGACAGATTCGGATTTCCGAGCTCGTCGGCAATAAGCCTGATCATTTTTGAAATCACTGCGCTCCCATGCAGGTCACCAGACGCTTCAGCTGTGTCACGAAACAGCTGCCCCGCGTGCCGGAGTTCTCCCGCCTGACTGATGGCCATCTTGCGGTCCGCAAAAACCTCCGCCGCCTTTTCAGCGGCGTTCTCCTCTACGGCGAGCACTGTCCATTCTCCGCTGCTGCAAACCGCTGTCAGTGCCGATCCGAGTGCCTCTCTGGCTGCGGCATCAATAGATTGTTCCCCTTTTAAGATCAAGAGGCGGATCTTTTTTCCGGCAAGTGAAGGCGGCGGAGACAACTGGGCTACACCTGCGATCAAGCCTTCCAAGTATTGATCGGCTGCAAAGGAACGGATATGGTCCAGCTCGTGTTTCAGATGGGCTGTTTTCTTTTTGTGCACATCTTGCCGCTTCAGCTCAGCAATGATTTCCTCCAGCGAGCTGATAATCTGCTGTTCATTGCAGGGTTTCAGCAAATAATGCTTCACCCCATATTTCATGGCTTCCTTTGCGTACTCAAACTCTCCAAACCCGGACAGGACGATAAATTGCACCGACGGACTGATGGCTGACACCTTTTTGATCAGCTCAAGCCCGTCCATACCGGGCATTTTGACGTCTGTGATGACGATATGCGGCTGCTTATGTACAATCTTTTCATATGCTTCATGTCCGTTCTGCGCTTTACCGATCAATGAGGCGCCAAGCGACTCCCACTCAATGATTCCTGCCATTCCATCAAGGATAATCCTCTCATCATCAGCCAGCAGTATTTTATACATCACACCACCTCATTTCGGCACGGTATTGTGATCACAATCCTCGTCCCCTTTTCATGCTCACTATGAATCCGCAAGCCGTATGGCTCTCCGAATGTCAGGCTGATACGCTCGCGAATATTCCAAAGTCCGATTCCTCTTCCGCCCGTTGATTCAAGAATCCGTCCATCCATGCCAGGACCGTTATCTTCGACCGTAATACAGACACATTCCTTTGCCTTTTTGGCCTGAATCCGGATGGCGCATGGCCTTGTAAAGGGTTCAAGCGCGTATTGAATCGCATTTTCCGCAAGCGGCTGGAGCGTCAGTTTCGGAATGAGGCAATGCTTCACCTCATCGTCAATATCCAACGTGAAATTCAGGCGCTCTTCAAATCGAAATCGCTGAATGGTCATATAGTGACGTAAAATGTCCGCCTCCTCCTGAATGGTCACGATATCCTTTTTCATATGTATGCTGTTTCTCAGAAGAAAACCGAGCGATTCCACCATTTTTGAGATTTGCTTTTGCTGATTCGCCTTGGCCAGCCAATTGATGGACTCGAGCGTGTTATATAAAAAATGCGGATTGATCTGGGCTTGCAGTGCTTTCAATTCGGTTTCTTTAATAATGAGCTGTTTTTCCACATTTTCTTCCATCAGCTCATTAATCCGTTTCATCATGACAGTAAAATGGCGGTTCAGCATGCCGGCCTCATCCTGTGTATGTTCCGGCAGAGAAAGCGACACACCTGCTTCAATACCGCCGTGCTGTACCGATTTCATCGCGGTCACAAGCTGTTCAATCGGCTCCGTGATGCTGTTGGCGATTTTCCTTCCGAAAAGCAAAACCACACAGAAAAAGAGGAGAAAGCATGTGCCGATCACTGTTTTCATAAAGGAAATTTTCGCGAACATCTGATCAAAGGGGATAACGTTATAGTAGCTCCAATTTTGGTAGGATGATTGAAGATAAGAAATAAAGTAACGTTTGCCATTCTTTTTTATCAAGTCATAACCGGGGTGCTTCAGCGTCTCTTTTGCTGCCTCAGGAACATGCGCTGATGCATGTGCCGTATACACCAAATTCCCGCCTTGGTCAGCAATCATAATGTCTCCGACTGAATCGCCCCAATCCTTCGGCACATCACGAATCATCTGTTTTACATTGACTTGGATCAGCACCATGCCCAAGCCGTTCAGACTCAGCTGGTGATAGGACCTGATCTGCCGTGCTGAAATCAGGACAGGATCTGACCCGCCGAGCGTCATCCAAAGATTTCTTCCATTTTTCGCTTTCGCTCGCTTAAATACCTCTTCCTGCTCCTGCTGCAAAAGATCTGAAGAACTGCTTCCGGCTGAATACTCTGAGCCGCGGGCATCAATCAAATGAATGGAATCGATGTACTTTTCATCGCTGGCATATCCCGCAAGCTGATCCCAAAGCTCCTGCTTCATTTGATATTGATCATACGTATCATCCCGATTTTGCATGCTCAGGATGCGCTGAATCTGTTCGTCTGTAATGATTTCATATGACACATCCTCTATCTTCTTCAGCTCGTCTTCGATCCTTTCAGAAGACATCCGAAGCACCTCCGAGGACTTGCGGTAAATCTGCTCATCATACACATGAAAGGCATACTGGACCCCGCTGTATACAAACAGAAAGGATACGGCCATAATCAACGATAGAAACACAAACAGCTTATCCTTAATCTTCATCCGCCTGTACCAGCCAGCAACTCTTTTCTTCATGCCGCCTTTTCTTTCTCCTGCCGCTGATCCATTGACCGAAACGCTTTAAAGGACAGCTTCGTTAAGATCAGGCTGAGTAAACTCCCGCTGAAAAACAATAGAAACGTGACATGAAACAGAACGAGACAAAGCACACCGACAGCGCCCGCTGCCATCAAAAGCGTCACCGCCGGACGGCTGAAAGCAATCAAAAAGCTGATGCTCAGCACCTCTCTGATTTTTACATCAAAATGAGAAAACACCGGGAACACATACAGCACAACAAACACGAAAATCAAACTAATGCTCAGGAATACATTGACGAGCACAGGCTGGTCCATCTGAGCCGCTATCCGCATATCCGCAAACAGAAACAGGGCAGCCGTCACAACGATAAGCCCGAGGATCTGTGATGCCCGCCATTCCTTTTTAAACGTCCGAAAAAAGACAGAAAACACCGGGGCATCTGTATTCCCCTTCGCCCATTCTCTCGCCACTGTAAACATCGCGGCAGTAGCGGGCATCAGCCCAAATACAACCAGGCCTGCAAGAGAAAACAAAATCCAAAGCACATTCAAATAGGCCAGTCTCATCACCCACGTACAAAAACGATTCAGCCCATTTGTCACACTGTGTATCATCAACATCACCTTCCCGCTTCGGAAAACGCTTTCATTTTAAAGTAATATGTATTTCTCCTTTCGAAAGAAAATTCCTGCCGTTCTGTGAAAATTTCGACATGATGAGAGACGGCAGCAGCCTTATCTTTTCCTGTAACGCCGGATGGCCTTATCGATCAAATATCCGGCAATGGCTCCGAAAATGACATTGAATCCAAGCATTCCGAGCGCAGCCCCTTCCCAGCCGCGTACATACACGAGGCTGTACCAGATCGCAAACACACCAAGGACGATCAGCCCGGCCAACATCCATTCCGGCCGACTTTTGTCAGGAAATCTCATCTGCATCAAAACGGATACGCCAGCAAACAGACAAGCCGTCACAATCCCTGTCACAAATAAAATTGGCCACACATCGCCTGCCCTCCCTTTTAGAAAAAGACAAAAAAGCCCCCTGCAAAGGACGCTTATTCTGCCGAAATCTCTTTCTCAAACAAATGATATCCGGACGCATCAGCACCCATGAATTCATATCCCATACGCCGATAAAAGGAATGCAGGGCGTCGCTATCAGCGACACAGTCAAGCCGGATCCGTGTTTTTCCCGGAAAGTGTATGCCCGTCTCCGCCCACTGAAGGACGCGGGCTCCAAGCCCCTGTCCCGCAAATCGGCGGCTTACTGCGAGGCGGTGCAAATAAATGGACTCCTCATGCCCATCGTCTCCCCAAAGCGTCCGGTCCCACTCGCTCGGTTCAGGCAGCAGCATCACGACAGCCGCAAGCTCTTCATCTTTTTTAAACACAAACACATGTCCCTTTTCAATTGACCCCGTGATATCATGTATATCTTGCCCTTTCAGAAGTCCGCTCCATTGGTTAGAACCCCGATCCCGGAGCCATTCAGCTGTTCGGACGAGCAACCCGGTAATCGATTCTGCATCCTCATAGACGGCCGGACACGCGTAAAATCCATCTGCAATCGTTTCGTTCTCAATCTTAAAAGCTGACATAAAGGCCTCCCAATCAAAAAGTAAGCTTGCACACACACCTTGATTATAATGCAGACCAAACTGCAAAAACAGACCATTTTCTCTGTATGTAAAAGGGTGTATGAAAGAGAGGCCAATCTGCCTATTAGAAAATCTTCTTTTTATCCCGTTCTTCTTTTAAAATTTCAACCGCTTCTCTGAAGCGCATAGAGTGTACGATTTCACGCTCACGCAAAAAACGCAGGGAATCGTTTAAATCAGGATCATCCGAAATATCAATCAGCCATTGATACGTCGCCCGCGCCTTTTCTTCTGCGGCAATATCTTCGTATAAATCGGCAATCGGATCGCCCTTCGCTTGGATATAGCTCGCGGTAAACGGCACGCCCGCCGCATTATGATAAAAAAGCGCGCTGTCGTGATTGACGTAATGATCGCCAAGCCCGGCTTCACGCAGCTGCTCCGGTGTGGCGTCTTTTGTTAACTTATAGACCATGGTCGCAATCATTTCCAAATGGGCAAACTCCTCCGTGCCGATATCTGTTAAAAGGCCGATGACCTTATCAGGAATCGTATAACGCTGGTTCAAATACCGGAGAGCTGCGGCCAGCTCGCCGTCCGCTCCGCCATACTGCTCAATCAAATACTTCGCCAGCGTCGGGTTGCACGTACTGACCTTGACAGGGTATTGCAGCTTCTTTTCATACACCCACATTCAGGCATTCCTCCTTATACTTGCCACGGCCATGGCCCTTTTCCCCAATCCCAATCCTTGCCCGCGGGGCTGTTGCCGAACTGCAGAAGCGGTCCGTAAGAGGATTCGAACTGTCTTTTTAAGTGCCTTGAATAGCCGGAATATTGATTGAATTGCTTCAGCGCATCTTCATCATGAGGATGTGTATTTAAATAAAGACTCAGCTCAACAAGCACAAAATCAGCAGCCTGTATTTGCTCAAGCTGACGATAATATTCGGCGTCAACCTTTTTTGCCATGTGCGTCTCCCCCTCGATAAGGGTTTTCATAAAAATCATAGAGATCCTTCCAAAGGGTGCCTTTCCTCAAAGCCTCCATCGGCGAAAACTGCTCCATGTGCTCAGGCTGAAAGGTCATATAAAGGTTAGGGGGCGTTCTGTAATATTTCTTCCCTATGGGCGGACAGGGATCAAAACGGCTGTGAAAGGGCGTATATGATTTGACAGGCGTAAACGGCTGCATATCCTTCATTCCGGCTCCTCCTTTCTCAAAAACAATGACCTTAATAGGTATGAGGCAGGAGGCATGATTATGACTGAAACACGACTTAGCTTTTTCAATAAGAAGACCTTCGGAAGCGCCGAAGGTCTTTCTAGACTATTCAGTCCAGAATGAGGTCAGTGTTTCCAATATGCAGCATGAGCAGCCGCAAACTCTGACAGCGAACGAGGTTCTTTTCCCGTCACACGCTTCACTGTATCCGTTACCCGATGTTCCGCACCATGGCTGATTGCCTCATCAAGCTTCGCCATAAAATGGGCATAATCCGCGGGCAAACCTCCTGCCTCCATTTTATGCTGCAGCTCGGAACGAGAAATGCTGACATGCTCCACCCGGCGTCCCGCCGCAGCTCCAATGATCTCCGCCGCTTCGGCATAGCTCAGCGCCTCGGGACCTGTCAGAATATGATGTGTTTGATGAGGAACATCATCAATCAAAGCCCTGACGGCTGTTTCTGCGATGTCATCAGCGTCAATAAACCCAAGTTTTCCTTCACCCGAAGCCGTTGTGATGCGCCCCTCCGTTTGAATAGACATGCGATGCTGGACATTGATGAAATTTTGCATAAAGTATGAGGGCCGCAGCACCGTCCATTCTGGAAACTCGCGCACTGCCTGGTGAAGCGCGCCAAACACGGGACCGTTCTCGGAGACAACAGACGCACTTTGCATCACTACCCGCTTTGCGCCGAGACGCTTTGCTTCCTTTAAAAAGGGAAGCACATAGGGAGCCGGATCAAGTACACCGACCGGAGCAACAAGATAGATGTCTTTTACCTGTTCTAGAGCAGGCGTAAAACTGGAGGCATCCTTCCAATCAAAATACACATGCTCCGCACTTGCAAGCGCGCCCTTTTTTCGGCTTGCAATACGCACTCTGTATCCCAGCTTTATTAAACGGCTGGCGATTCGGCTGCCGACTGTGCCAGTCCCGCCCGTGATTAAAATCGGATTCTGTTTCATCATTTCCCACTCTCCTCTGTTTGCAAAAATGATCCTCCAAAGGCCTCTTTTACAACAAGCGGATTCCAATAATCCCTATAACGCACAATGCGGCCGTCTCTCGTTTCGATGACACTGATATAGCTTTGGCGATAAGGCAGTCCAGTCTCAATCACATGGCCGTCACATTGAAACTCCGCAATCACCGTATTCGAGTCTGCTGAACGGTACACTGTCGGAGTGGTAAATGAAGAAAGATGGATCTGCTTAGGATAATCCTTAATATAGTTGTAAATGGCCGCTTTTCCTTCTATTCTTTTTGGTGATCCCTCCGGCGCATAAGGAAACTCAAATACAGCATTCTCATCCCAAAGCTCCATCCAGCTCTTCATGTCCTTCTCAAGCATATAAGCCATAAACTTTCTCAATGTTTCACATGCTTTTTCAAATTCATTCATCAACATTCATCATCACCTCTTTTTTTATTTCCAGACCATTCAGTCCAAAAAATACACACATGGGCAAAGCATTCTTTACCACATGTTAATCAAGCACTGATAAACTCACGTCAACATGGTCCTGAAGACGATCCATATCTGCCGTCACTTTTGCAATAAATGTCAGTGACAGCCTGCTCTGATTCAGGTACCGGGCGAGCGCAGATATATCATGATCTTCGCCATTCAATTCTCCTTGATCCTTCGCCCTTAAAAGCGCCTGATAAAAAGCGTCCTCAAGCTGCTTGGATTGTCTGTCAAAATACCGGGCAAGCTCAGGGTCATGCGGGATCTGTTCAATCGCACTGTTCATAATGTAGCACGCCTTCGCCCGCTCCGGATCCCTCAGGGCATTGACACCCTCCTGAAAAATATCACGAATGGCTTCCTTTACAGATCCTGGCGCTTCAAGCCTTTCCATAACTGCAGCGTTTTTCCCTTCAAGATACGATTTCACCGCGGACAAAAACAAATCACGCTTCGTGCCATACGTATCATACAAGCTCTGGCGCGCAATGCCTAAATGAGAGAGCAGATCCTGAAGAGACGTTCCTTCGTAGCCATACTCTCCAAAAACCTCTATCGCCCTGTGAAGAACAAGCGCCGTATCAAATTCTTTATTCCTCCCCAAAAAATGATCACCTCCTGAAACAAATGTTACCATTTTCCAGACTGAACAGTCAAGAAAAAAGCTAAAAAAACACTCTTGATCTGCAAGAGTGTCCTCTTTTTATCATCATCTTCTTTATTTATAACCGTCTTTTCCCCAGTGGCCCATATGGTGGTGATGGTGGCCATAATGACCATCATGATGGTGGTGATAATTATCCTTTCCAACATGGTGATGAAGATTATCTTTTCCATCATGATGATGGTGATAATAGTGGTGATGGCCATCATTTTCATGGTGCATGTTCGGATAACTTACAGTTCCCGGAGAGCCTCCATAGCCGCCGCTTGGGTAACCGCCGGATCCTCCGTATCCTCCGTACGTTCCATATCCCGGATAGCCGCCGACACCTCCATGTATGCCGTGATCTGGGTAGCCTCCATACATGCCAAAGCCCGGGTGGCCTGTGCTTTGCATGCCATAGCCCGGATAGCCAATACCAAAGCCCTGATAATGACCAAAACCAGGTCCGCCATACATATGTCTTGTATCAGTCATATTCACTCTCTCCTTCACATAGGTTACAGTCCAGAGTATGAGAATATCTTATAGATCGTATAGGCGGCCGCCTACATACAGCTAAAACAATTTCCAGGACAAAAAAAGCAGGCCATAACAGCCTGCTCACTCCTTACTCACCTAAATCAACGTTATGATATACCTGCTGAACATCTTCCAAATCTTCTAATGCATCAATCAATTTTTCAAACTGTTCCTTTGCATCATCCGGAAGCGTTACTTCACTTTGCGCAAGCATTGTCAGCTCCGCTACTGTAAATTCCTCGACACCCGCGTTTTTAAACGCCTCTTGCACCGCATGGAATTGATCAGGCTCAGCATATACGATCACGCTGTCATCCTCTTCTAAAATGTCACGGACATCAACATCCGCTTCCATCAGGATTTCAAGCGCTTCGTCAGCAGTTTTGCCTTCCACACCGATTACAGCCGTCGCGTCAAACATGTAAGCAACAGATCCGCTCACACCCATGTTTCCGCCGTTTTTCCCGAACGCCGCACGCACTTCCGGCGCCGTACGGTTTACATTATTCGTCAGCGCATCAACGATAATCATTGATCCGTTCGGCCCGAAGCCCTCATAACGAAGCTCATCGTAATTCTCTTCCGCTCCGCCCTTCGCCTTCTCGATCGCACGTTCAATGATGTTTTTCGGCACGCTGTAAGTCTTCGCACGCTCAAGCACAACCTTCAGCGCCTGGTTGGATTCCGGATCAGGCTCGCCCTGTTTCGCCGCCACATAAATCTCACGGCCAAACTTCGCATAAATCCGACTCGTATTTGCGTCCTTAGACGCCTTCTTCTCTTTAATATTGTTCCACTTACGGCCCATGATGTTCCACTCTCTTTCATATATATCAATCTAAATACTGTTATTCACTTTATCCATTATACCTCAAATGGTTTGGTTGTTTCGAGTGTCTTGCGTTAGAAATAGAAGGAATGCCGCGATGTGGAAAATGGAACGTCTTCCGTAAAGCAAGAAAAAGCCCTAGCTAAGGGCTTTCTTCTGATCACTAAGTTTGTAAGGGGAATGATCGATATACGTCGTATTTCGATCTGTTGATTCCTTAAATCCGCCGGAGTTTGTCAGGGTTGGAAACGACATGCTTCCGAAAACTAGAGTAACAGCCAGACACATCATCACTTTTTTCTTAATAGGCATATAAACACTCTCCTTTTAGAATATCTTCTTGGGCTTTCAGCACTTTCCGATAAAACGCAGCAGCTTGTTCAAAGTGACAGCTGCTTTCAAAAACAGCGGCAGCACTCCGGGCACATGCTTCAATGTACGCGTGCAGGTTCTTTTTTTCGAAATAGCTTAAAAGATCATGAATTTTTCGTTCGTCAACAGTCTCCTTGTACACGGCCTGCAAGAACAGAAACAATTCTTTATAAAATTTGTGAGAACGTGCTGTGATATGGTCTAATCCTTCCTCTATGAACTGAAACGCCTTCTGTGTTTGGCCCGCTTTACATAATGTCCAGCTTAATCCAAACAAGACTTTCGGAAGCAGATCAGGCACTTTCTCTCTGCTTACTTTCGCCGCTTTTTGGAAATGTTCTACAGCCATCTGATCATCTCCTGATCTGTCATAGCTGTTCGCGATGTTCAATAGAGAAATGGCGATAAACCTGTCATTTTGAATGTCCATTGCCAATTCCAGCGCCGCCTCTAAATGCGGGAGCGCTTTATCATAATGTTTGAAATCATCATAGTTGCCGGCGATCACAAACAAGCTTTGTATCGTTCTAATGCTGTATAGGGGATTTTTTTGATAAATGTCTAAGGCTTGAAGAATATGATGCATCGACACATGGGTTTGCTTCATGTGATAATACGCTTCGGCCACTTTAAAATGGAATTCCGCTTTCTCAATTTCATCTGACACAAACGGCAGTTCTTTCTCCGCCTCGCGATAATACCCGATCGCTTCCACATATTCTTTTTGATCAAATTCATACATGCCGCGGAAAAACAAAGAGTAGTATTTCAAAAGGCCTGTGAGTTTTTTCTGAGGGGTCTCTATCGTTTCAAGAAGCTCTGTCACTGTAGGGCGATTCCCGTAAGGTTGTCCCGGCTCCAAATAATCCAGCATCAGCTGGTGCCGGAAACACATCAGAGAATAATAGATCAGCAAATCCTGATCCTCTTCCATCCTCTGAATGTCCTGCTCCACCTCCGCTTTCAGAACCTCAGCATCCGGAACACTGAACTGGCGAATCATTTTATACCATTCATTAATCTTAACACCTACACGCGAAGACGGTATGGCTTGACTCAACGGCTTCCCTCCTTCTCTATGAGATATGTCATATTCTATCAATCCCAAATTTTGAAAACAATACGAAAGGAAGAAATTGTTTTTTCATCCTGTCAATTTGTTTTTTTCGTAAAAAAGAACCCTTTATGCAAGGGTCTTTGTCATTCTATTTCATATACGTATTCACTTATTGTCAACCACAACAAAATCCTGAACCTTCACCTGTTCCTCAGGCAAATCAAACTGATAAAGCATCTTCTTAGAATGGATATCAAACACACCCACATAGCCGCCGATGCCCTTTTTATGCTCTTTCTGGGCGACTATATACAATAAATTCCCCTTAAACTTCGCCTCCATATAAGGGAAATTCAAACTATATGTATGAAAAGAAAATCCCTTCCCATACTCCAGCAAGTTCGCCTCACCCTCTTTGTCCTCGTACGCCACGTAAAAACTGCCGCTTTCTTTGTCATAATACACAGTATCTGCATATTCAAGATCTTCAGGATACGGAATATATGTCGTTTTCCATGTCCCTTTTTCAATCACAGTCAATTCATGCTCCGAGCTCGCGACAATAAATTCCTCCGAGTCTGCGAATTGATCAGCGTACGAAGCTAAACTCAGGGTCTCAATCATTTCCTCTGTTTTTCTGTCAATCACGTAAATAGCCATGCTTTGAATGATATAAATATAGTTCTCATCACTGGCCCCCATCGTGACAAGCGAAGGCAAGGTAAGGCTATATTCCTTTTTCTTTTTTCTGTCATTTATGTGGATCTCATTTCCCGTCGTATCAACATTATAGGCCTTAACAGAGACATCCTTCTCCTCATACCAAAACGCAAATGGATCTGAAAGCGGATGCTCTTTGATCGCATCCTTCTCCAGCGTGTAGTAAAAAGGCTCGTGTTCCGCCAATAATACAAGTTCTGTTGATGCATAAGATTTCGTTTGAATATAAGGCACATCCGCCACCTTAAACGTACGCCTGTTAAACCGTTCGCCTGTAGAGGTTGAAACCAGCACGCTTTCTTTTATGAAAGGATTGGAGTAGATAAAAAAGATGCGGTCTTCTTCGGGGTGGATGGCGGAAGATTGGACAGGAATACTGTCTTTATTGCGTAACTGAACATACAGAACAAACAGGATGACACATACCATTAAAACTAATAAACCAAATGTAATCCGTTTTTTCGTCATCAACATGCTCCTTAAAAAACAATATAGAATACAAACTTCCAAAAAATGTGTAGCAATCAATATCATTTCGACCATGTTTCCGCCAATCCCTCCACGAATAAAGACACATGCCAAATGACTCATTTTTCCACCAAAACACGTTCTCACACCCACCATCATCCCACCCCGTGGTAAAATTTTGATATTGAGTGAACAAAAGAAGGGAAATGGTCATGAAAGTATTTGAAGCGAAAACACTGCTTTCGGAAGCGGCAGACCGTGCAAAAGAGTACAAAGAACTAAGAACGCAAATGGTTAATTTGAGAAAAGCATTAAAAAGCGTCGCTAATCTCAGTGACAGTGAATTCTCAGGTAAAGGCGCCAGCAACATCAAAGCCTTCTACCACGACCACGTCGGCGTCACCGACCATTGGATCGACTACATCGACATGAAAATCGCATTTTTCAACAGCATCGCCGGAGCCGCCGAGGACAAAGGCCTCTCTGACGCATACATCGAAGAATCCTTCCTGAAGCATGAACTGGAAAATGCGCACAAAAAATCGAAATCCATCATGTCTGAACAGAAAAAAGCGATGAAAGATATCTTAAACGATATCGACGACATCCTCCCGCTCGACTTGTTTTCAACAGAAACCTTCAAAGACGAGCTGGCTGATGCCAACGACAAACGCAAAAAAACACTGGAAAAATTGGACGCCTTGGACGAAGACCTGAAAACAGAATACGCCCTGTCAGAACCAAACGAACAATTCATCAAATCCGACTTCCAAAAGCTCCAAGAAGCAACGGGCAAAGGAAAAAACGCAACACCCATCCACTACAACGCCAAGGCGTACCGTGAGAGCGACATACATAAGAAAAAAGGCGACATTGAAAAGCGGACTGAGGCTTACTTGAAGATTAAGAAAGAGGAAGCCAAGGAACGCGAGATTGAGAAATTGAAGAAAAAGCTTGCGGATGGGGTATCTGACCCTGATGAATATTTAGAAATTGCGAAGAAGATTGGGTATGAGAACCTTGAGCCTGCACAGTTACAGTATGTGGTGCAGCTTGAGCAAGCAAAACAGCTCGAAGAAGTTGGTGAAACCACATGGGAAGTTCTGAAAGGAGTTGGAGTCGGTCTCTACGATGTCGCTAAGGATACTGTGACTGGTGTTAAAGATTTAGCTGTCGGAGCGTGGGAGTTTTCCCAGCTCTCCGAAGAACAAAAATTAGCCAAAACAATTTCAACTGTATTGAAGACACCTTCTTATGCAAAAATCATATGGACAAACATAGCAGATTCATGGAATGATAAAATGGTTAACGGTGATGCATACTCACGATCTCATTATATTACCTATGTAGTCGGGAGCCTCGTCGGACTAAAAGGTGCTGGCTCTGTTGTGAAAGTAACAAGTAAACTTGGTAAAGCAGGTGCTGCCAAAATCGATAAAGTGCTTGAAGCTGGAGAAAAAGCTACTACTAGACATGTAAAGACAGGAATCCAGAAAACAAAAGATTTCAGCAGTGCTTTAAAAGGTAAAAATCAAGTCGCTTTTGCAGGGATTGCTCAGGATATTGAGAATACGCATAATGTAAAGAATACATCGCTTCTGAAAAAAGAAATTGAAGAACAGAAATCAAATGCATTGCAAAAAACTGAAAGAAAAACACAGAACATAAAGAAACCTAGAAAAACAATAATTCCTACAGTAAAAAGTGGTGAATTTAATAATTGGTTCAACTCATTAACAACGAAGCAACTTGATGAGCTTTGGACAGATAAGAAAGTTAGAAGAGCAATTGAAAGACAATTGAGAGCACCCGGCGGCATGCACGAATGGCATTTAGTTTCTCGGGCCCCTACTTTCAAACATTGGGGAGTTACAGCTGAACAAATTAGAGATTTAAGAACTGCCATAAACAAAGTCGAGTTTGTGAATCCAGTTGGTAAACACGGAGGATTGGGTTCAACCGCTGCTCATAATGAATTGCTAGGAATTATTGATTCATCCTTAAACTATAATATGTTTGTCCGAAGATTAAATAATTGGGCGAACTATAGGCTAAAAGGTGGAGCGGCAGCACTGCCAGAAGGATTAAGGACTAAATAATAGGAGGTTAATATGGAACGTCAAAATTTCGTATCATTGTGGATTGGAAGTATAAATGATGATGAATCATTAAGTAAATATGTTGAATTAGATTACAATGAGGATGAAGGTGATTTTCTTCCTTCCCAATTTTTAATTGATTTTGATATAGATATAGATGAATTAGATGAAGATTTTATAGAAAAAGTTGCACATGAAAA
This sequence comes from Bacillus sp. LJBS17, assembly GCF_019334685.1. Lineage (NCBI taxonomy): Bacteria > Bacillati > Bacillota > Bacilli > Caryophanales > Bacillaceae > Bacillus > Bacillus sp. LJBS17. Next base: position 718,229 of record NZ_CP079759.1, on the reverse strand, counting down.
AAATTGTAATAATTTATCTGAACTAATTGGCGGCTGTTCGTACGATAGTGTCATCTTACCTCGATTTGAGAACATAGTAGGTACCGCAATTCCTGAACACATCAATGCTGCTGTTCTTTTATATAATTTTGAATATGACGGCAGGGAGAAAGAAATAAACGATAAAAACTATTCATTTAAATTTATTGGTGCAGTATCCTATGTTTAAGTAAAAAATTCTAAATAAATATGAAGCCCTCTTACTCGAGGGCTTTATTTTTATCTCATCTCACTTTATAAAAGGAGCATCACCTTGACAGTAAGAAAAGAAATAATAAAGCAAATAAATTTAACAATCACCGTAATAAAAACAATTAATCAAAAGAATCCAACTCCAATGATGAAAAACATATTAAAAAGATATGAAGAGGCAAAAGAATTTATCCAACATTCAGAGGAACAATTCGAATAAGACCTCTCTAAAGTTTTAAAAATAAACTAGATACTCTGACAAGAGCAAACCTAGAATCAGATAGCGACTACATGAATCCGATGCTCAAAGAAATGCATAAGACAGAAAAACTGCTAAAAGTGTATGACGAAACGACTACTCAGTCGTAATAACCGCAATCCTAACTTCACGAATTGAGTTTCCGCTAACCTTCACAAAACCAAATATAACGCGAAACACCCAAACTGCCATTTGCGGACTGCACCGAAAATTTTTTTTGCGGTTGCTCAACCCCTTCCTATTAAATTTCAGTATTGATAAAATTTACATAATTAGTGAGAAGAGGAAGGGTGAGAAGTTTGGGCAAGATTTCGTCTCCGCACATTGGGATGAAAATTAATGAGTGGAACCGGCATATTCAAAAGTTTAATGTGACAGATGCTGAAATGCTTAAAGCTGAGATCGAACGGGACATTGACATTATGGAAGAAGACCAAGACCTCTTGATTTACTATCAGCTCATTGCATTTCGCCATCAGCTTATGATTGACTATGTGATTCCATCTGAAGGAAAACAAATGAAGTTGTCAGAATATTTAAAGAGAATTGAAGGCAACAACAGGAAGATGGAGAAACTAGTTGAATATTACTATTACTTTTTTCAGGGAATGTATGAATTTAAACAAGGCAATTTCTTGACTGCTATTACACTCTATCAAAAAGCAGAAAACACAATTCCCTATATTTCAGATGAAATTGAGCGGGCGGAATTTTATTTTAAAATGGCTGAAGTGTTTTATCATATGAAACAAACCCACGTATCCATGCACTATTCTTCTCAGGCGTATAACATCTATAAAACGCACGATCTTTACTCAGTCCGCCGCATACAATGCCATTTTGTGATCGCAGGTAACTACGACGATTTAGAAAGTCATGAAAAGGCACTCCCTCACCTCGAGCAGGCACTAAAAGGCGCACGGCTGCTTGAAAGCAAAAACAAGCGGATTTACGGCCAAGCTTTATTCAATATCGGAAATTGTTATCTTAAAATGGGCGAATTGACGAAAGCAGCAAAATACATGGAGCAATCGATACTCCAATTCAAAAAATCAAATTTCAACAACTTGACACAAGCTTATCACGATTTAGCCTTAATTTATTTTCTTCAACATAAACAAGACCAGGCAATGGATTGTTTCAGAAAAGGCGTACGCTTCGCATGTAAATTCGACAATGGCCTATTTAAAATCATGTTCGAAGGATTGCAGGCGCTGTTTATCAAAAAAGGAGAAACGTCCATTTTATTAAATGTTTTCAACAAATTAGAGACATCCCAAGGTTATCCTTATATGGAAGAGTTGGCATTATTAGCCGCAAAGTTTTATACTGAAATTGGGCAGATGGATGATTCTGTTATCTGTTTCAAAAAGATGGTTCATGCCCGCAAACAAATTCAGAGAGGGGATTGTTTGTATGAAATTTAAACTGACTTTGTGCGCTGTAATTGCTTTGATCGGTGTAAGCTTTATCAGTTCTTCCTTAGGAAATGAAGTAAACGTGGCATCCAGAAACATGACAAGCAAAGCTGCAAACGATTCAACGAACTCCCTAGCAGACAAAGCCATCTTTGACAAGGAAATGACGATTGCAGAAAACGGAACGCTTGGTTAAGAATGAGACGCAGCTTAGGCTGCGTCTCTTTTTCGGAGGAAACACAACAAGATGTGGAAAATTTTAAAAAACTCACAAACAAAATCAACAAATTTATCTTATTTGCTAAACAACCATAAAACCTAACCCTACCAATTGATAACGTTTAATCTTAATTTCCACAATATATTTTGAAAACTTTATTGATAGAATAAAAATACACAACCATAAAAGTCGAATTTTTAAGGAAGGCAATATTACGTTTATCCCTTTAAATATCATTGGGGACTGAGAGACCTTTATAAGAGCCAACAGAGTTTCTTAGTAAGGGTTATTTATCTGGTCTCTAAAGTAGCCTATCTTCTCATCAATAAGTAAGCTTCTATCTAAATATAAATTCCAAAATTCACAAGACGTTTCCGGAATATGAGAACAGTTATAACAAGCTGCCCCGTTTAAATTATTTACACCTTGTCCTTGTGTTTTTCCGAGCTCTGTACAAACTGGGTCAGAACTGCACCATTCTGCTTTATTTTTAGCCTTGTCTAAAACATTGAAGAATTTCTCTTGTAATCCCAATCGTACAAGCCCACCTAAAGTACCTTCCGAATCGCCCGCAGAAATATAGATTAAAACACCTGCCTGTCCTTCATCTAAATAAAGCCTTTCTCTAATTGATGCACGGTTATAACCACAGACATTTGCAAGCTCATCAATTAGAAAATGGGATAGGGTGTGCAACATAATATTTCTTGGTTTGAGAATTGTATCGTCTCGATGTTCAATATGATTTATCCGTTGAAGGTAGCGCTGGAAATAGTCCTGTACCACCTTAGAGGACTCCCACTGCTCAACCTTTTCCAGGTTTAATTGTAAAAATATCCCTTCTCCGTACACTTCATTTACAGGCAGCCATTTCTCATGGGCATTATCATAATCTTTATAGAGAGAAGGGTAGTAACTGCCGTAATCAATAGTGTTTTTGTAATCTTTGCGATCGAAACCATATAAAGCCGTTGTTTCTTTCAGCTTTAATATCCTAGATAATCGTTCTAAATATGGTTTGTAATAATTGTCGTGGATTTTCGTATCATTTTCATAAATCCATTCAGGTTCGACTCTTAGTTCTTCCGAATTTACTTTGGAGATAAGCTTCTCAAATTCTTTTTGCTTAATTAACCGTCCTGGTTTTTTTAGCTCCTCGTCCGTGTATTCGTATTTTTCTCCAGCTTCTATATACATTAGGGCTTCCTGAATATCCTCATCAGTTACGTCCCCTTTCAATTCAAACCTAAGATTTTTTCTTATAAATTCTATCTTCTTATCTATATCATCTAAAAGAGCAAGATTGGTTTGTAGTAAATACTTAGATGGGGATTGAACCTTTGACACAATTCGATCCACATTCTCGCTGTAATCACCTGGTATAGCCAAAGCGCTAATTTTTTTTGCCATGTAGACACCAATAGAATTTCTCAAAATTGCAACAGGGGCTGCAGAGCATTCTTCTTTTTCTTCTCCACACCATGGACGTTCGCCTTCACAAGTATATTTTTGGGACCCTGTTTCGTTCAGGTTGTCTCCCAAAAAGCTTGTTTTCTTCTCGCCATCACTTGAAGTTGTGATCCCTTGTAATCCACGGCTTTTCTTACACCCTTCACATTCAATTCTCCAAGAGTCAAGTGTTGTCCCCCCGCTCATGCGGATTCTTAAATTGCCTTCACAAGTAGTGTTTTCGTTAGAATGAATCCACTTTCGCCAAGGAAAATCAGATAAATGCCCGTGTTCGCAAATCACTACAAAAGGGACTTGTTTGTAATATCTTTTCGTCTGGCATTTTGGGCAATCTAAATATACTGAAGTCTGATCAAGTTCTAGCTCCCTTAATGATTTGCATGAGCTACAATAGTGCCATCTAGGAAAACGCATTAGAGGCATGACAAGTCCGCTGTTTGGAACAACGTCCATGTCATTTGTAGAACTCTTTCTGAATTCAGGCGGCTTGTAGAATTTGTCCACTTTTAAGATTGATTTTAAGCGTGGTTCGTTGACCGCAAATTCTTCAATATTTTTTGCTCTGTTACCTTTAAAGTCTTTAAACCAGAGGTCTAAAGCACCTACAACGGCTGTTTCACCTTCAGGGCTAATAACTAGAGAACCAGGTCCTTCTGTTCCAACTAGCTTCGAGCGTCTCATTGGTAGATATCGCATTTAATCATCATCTCCCCAAGGTAATTCAAATTCTTTTTCCTCTTTATCTAGTAAAACAATAGATCCTCTGCTTTCAGCATCCACGCTTCTTAAACTATTAATTACAGGAAGGCTGCCAGGATATTTCTCTCCATCATTTGAATTTCCAGCTTGATACATTAAGCCACGCTCTGTATCAGAAACTCGCCAAGTTTCATAACGCCCTTTCAGTACTCCCTTGATGAAGGTTGTAAAGATATCCTTCCACACTCCTAATTGATCTGGATCAATAAGTTCTACTCGCTCTTTAAAGCGATACCGGAAAGAATTAAAACGCTTATCTTTTATAGCGCGCTCTAACTCTTGCCTCGTAGGATATCTTGCTATTTGCATATCTAATCTCTGGCGCAAGAAACCGATTAGTACGGCCGATAACCCCCGTTCCAAGGAAGCTGTAGAGAAAGGGGTTAAGCTTGTGGTTTCTACTTGTGCATAGAGTCTTTGATGGTATTCGTTAAAGTGCTCAAAGTGCGATTTATCACGGGAATTTTGATTGGAATACACGGTTACAATTAAGCCTGGTCTTTCATTAGGGCGTCGTCCTACTCGCCCGCTTACCTGGATATATTGAGCTGTCATTTTAGGCTGCCCAATGATACCCATTAGCGATAAACGATCAATATCGACGCCTACTTCAATAATGTTTGAAGCTAGACACGCTGTAAGGGATTTCGTTCGCCCCTTGCCATCCTTTGTCTCATAAGAAACATTCAAATCATCTATAGTTTTGGAAATTTCATTACTTTGTTTACGGGATGTTAATTCTAGTGGCGCCCCTAAAAATCTCCTCTTATTGAATCCCTCTCTCTTAATTAATGCATCAATATATGTTGGAATATCACTGTTGAATAAATTCAATCCAGCTCCTAAATCTCTTAAGCTGTTATAGAAAGAAAGCAATGTCCAAAACGGATCCCGTTCTTCCTCAGAAAAGCTCTCGACTTCTTGCAAAATAGATGAATACGTCATTACCTGTGCCATTAGGAGGCGGACTCTTGATGTGAAAACGCCGATATACTTTCGTCCTGGCAGGGGCTTTCCATTTTCATCAACGGCCACTTTAGAGAAGAACGAATCATCAATGTCGATACCTGGGCTTGGGAATAATCTTGCGTTTGTTCTTCCAAATAGGCATCTCGCTTGTTCTTCAAATTCTTTAATCGTTGCTGTTGCCGAAATAATTTTAGGCTTAATTGGTGTTTCCCCACGATCATCAATGCATAATTCTTCAATTAACGCTTCATATAATCCCGCAAGTGTTCCTAATGGTCCTGAGATTAAATGTAGCTCGTCCTGAACAATAATTTGTGGTGGTGACACAAACTGCTCTCCCATTTCATTTAATCCAAAGAGTCTTCTAGCCTCAGGCTTCCATGTTAATTGGACAAACTTGTCGATGGTTCCAATTAAGAAGGTTGGTTGTTTCTCATAAATTGTTTCATCTACGAAGTAGACAGGAATTTCATCGTGAAAATCACAATGATTGTCTGGACACGCCGCTAGTAAGCAGTTATCTTCTTTCTTAAATCCAATTACCTTGTTTTCGTTATGCCGAGCCCCTTTTCCCTTAACATTAACCTTGCCGATTTGGCATCCGCACCAAGGGCACCTTGTCACTATTAGGTTTTCAGATCCTCTCGATCTGCTCATTGCATTTACTTGGCTTAAGGCTTCTTTATTTGTATTAGGAGAGGTTTTTGATCCTACCCAAATTCCAATCGAGTAAGGAGTGTTGCCAAGATCACTCTCATTTTCACGCCGCACATACTCCATTGCGCAAATTAATCTAGAAGCCCGCTGGAACTGGTCAGCTGTTAGCAACCGCAAAGTATAGCGCATTATAATATCTACACCTGCATCAGACGGATTTAACAAGCGTCTATAAAACATCTGAAATGCTGCCACCCCTAGGTATGCTTCGGTTTTTCCGCCACCTGTAGGGAACCAAATTAAATCAACTATTTCGCGGTCCATAGAATCCTTTTCCACTAAAGATTGAATTGATAGCAAGAAAAACGCGATCTGAAAAGCGCGCCAGCTATTGCCACAAGAACTTAAATTATTCATTTTCTTTATTAATTCAGCAGATTTCTTATCAATGACTAGCTCCAAGCCTGTATCTAGTTTTTCAAAGTGAGCTGTACGTGGTGTTTTACCGTTAATTTGTTGTAACAAGATAGCTTTGTTTGCCATCTTGAATGCTTGCAATACCTTTGGTTTTTTTAATAGTTTTAACCCTTTTTCTATCCTAACTAAGCTATCCCTACACCGTCCCAAATTAGTTTCAGCAGCTTTTCTCAACTCTTTCTGCAAGCTTTTTAATTCTTCCTCGCGCTTATCAATCCAGTCTTTATATCCCATTACTAAAGGTTGTAAGATTTGAACCAGTTCATCATAGTTCTTAACATTCATTAAAGCTTGCATTTCAATTTTTAAACTTACTTCTTTACCATTAACATTGAGAGTAACCTCCGGTGTCATGCTTTCTGTTTCATATCTTGGGATAAATGTAGAACGGATTTCTGATATGTTTTTAGCATGCTGATCCCAGGTGACGGAACAGCCGTGACCGAATGCATAATTGAATTTGTTTCTGAATAGCAATTCGTTATTCCATTCATCCTCAGTTAAATCTAAATTACGTTGGAAAACCTTGGGATAATTCAAAAAGCTACCTGGCTCAGTCGAAATATGTAAGCGGGATTGGAATACTGTAAACTCATTGACATTATGCCTTGCTGGAGGTTCAGTCACATTTAAAACTGTTACTGTCACTAACGTATACTCTTTTTTTGAGCGACATTGAATATGCAATTGCAAGCTGAGTTTATCATTTTTGTTCTTTGAGTTGTCATAAATATGTAAAGGTAATTGCTTTACACTAACGCTTTTTTTAGAATCAAATTCTGATAGCTCAACTTTTTCTTGAGCGAAAATAGAGGTACGCAACCACCAGTATTCCTCAAACTTATAATCTTTTTGTTTGCCATTCTCTTCGTCTTCGTGATTAATGTCCGCATAGATCTTATGCTTGTCGTATATTCCACCCGAAAAATTAACTGTAAAGGCTCTCGTGCCCTTAGCTAAGCAAAATGTCATCCCCATGCTTGAAGGCATTGCATCTTTTTGTTGAATTTTGGGAATGGTGTCATTTAGCCCTGATTCTTCATCTATTTCTTCTGTTTTCAAATCATCTATTTGATCATAAAACTTGTCTTGTAGTTCGTTGTTAACTACCTCTACTATTAGCTCTTCTTCTGCTTCTTCAATTTCAAGTTTCATGGGATACAGCATTCCTGCAGCATACCTGCGCGAAGGAGTGTCTCTTTGGATTACCTCTTCCTTTAGAGTTGCTTTGTTCCAATAATAATTAGTGTTTAAGTCATCGAAACTATTAAATTTTGTATTGCCGATAACATTTAAGGGCTTTTCAGCATTATTAATATCACTAGGACCGACGATTTCTTGCTCAATAGAATCAATAATAAGCTCTCGGTTATGCAAAGCCTTTTCTAACTTTTTATTCATACTTGACACCTCACCCTTTAATAATCTTTAATATTTCGTTTTCAGGAATAAAATATATTTCATTAGAAATGCTTTTTATTTCTTCAATATTAAAACAAGCCCCTTTGAACTCTTTTGATTCAAACGTATAAAACCCGTTCTCATTGACCACATTTTCCAGGTGCTTATCTAATTCATTCATTAAGGATCGAGAAATGTGATGACCAGCTGAAATATGCGCACTACGTATTTCACTAGCTGCACTTAATATTTCGTTGATCTCTTCCGGATTAAATTTGAAAGCCCGTAACAATTCATCTAAGCACGATGGCCTAATTGAATTGTTACTCATCCAATTTTTAATATTGTTCTCTGTGGCCATTGAAATTTTATAACTTCTTCTTAAAATCTTAGAAACTCTATCGATTCCCTTTCCTTTTACATTATGGCGCAGCCTTTTCTTCCATTTTTCTAAGCTTTCTCGGTATCTTTCGGCTTTAACGCCCATAATGTTGTCTGCTTCTTCGCGAATTAAGCTAGACGCATTATGATCTCGAAATATTAATAAATCCCCTGCGGATAATTCCTTGACCGCTTCTTGAGAGATTTTTAGAGAATCTCGATCGATGATGTTTACCTTTTGCTTAATGGGTAAGAAAATATAATTATCGTTGGAAATAGTCGCTAGCTTCACTTCTACATTTTCTCCTAGGGAAATGTTTGTAATACTCTCAAACTGATTGATTAAAGATTCTTCTGATTTTTTTATTCTTCCTTTCACAAATGTTTCATTGAAATCTAAGCCTGCAAAGCCTTTATCGATGTTAACGTTTTTATACATTGTATTTATTATATGGTTGCTATTAATTAAATCCGAAAAGGCTTTCTTTTTTACCAATCGATTTGCGAAACAAGAATATCCCACAAATATAGTTTGTTTTCCGTAAAATACTTTAGAAAATTTGCTGTCAAAATATCCAGGAGTCCCTAGAAATATAACCGCGTCCGCAAAAACTCCTAGGTCTATAAATTCTTTGTCCTCCATCAGTTTATATTTCAGTCCTTTAACTTCAATGAGTTCATCTGAAGGCTTTTTCTTAGTTAAAATATAGGTGTTTTCTGAAGAAAGGTGTTTCTCGGTAACTAGTTTTAAAAGGGTTTCAACATAGGCATTATTCTGCTTTTTCCGTAATGTTTTTATTAAATCTATAATAGGCTCTATATTGTTCTTGAACAAGTCAGCATAAATGCGTCTTTTCGTTAAAGTAAAGTACTTCACAATCAGTTCATTATTCTCTCTAAAGTAAGTGCTATATTTGTTTATCGTGCCAACTACGCTTCGGCATGCTTGGATGAATGCCTCAGTCTCTTCTTGTAACAGTTGATCATGCTCATAATAAGTCTTGACTTCATATTTTAAATCTTTTAATGCCTGTATTAATTTTCCTATTTGGTCCTCTTCCACTTGTATAAATTCCACTTTTACTGACGAGGAATAGAACTTGTTTGCTAAACCTAAATCAGCTCTTCTGTGACCAAGCAAAAATCTCCACTCCTTTTGGGATTTCAATTTGGTTATTATCCATGTATTTTAAGATGTCTTCGTTGAAAGATTGGCACCTGTCTATTAAAAACTCCCGCTCTATTTTCAATTGAAGCTCCTCTACTTTTTCATTTGCCTCATGTTGATCTATAATAAATATACACTTTTGTTGCTTAAATTGATCCATATTTCTAAGTGCCCTGCTGCTTCCAGCAAATATTATCATTGAGTCATCTGGAAGAATTGATGAATGGTTTTGCTGGATAAATGAAAAGTTCTTAAATGTGCCGCCTGTACCATCAAACAATAATTCGTCCAATTGCAAGTGCTCTTCACCTATTTCAAATTGGATAACTGATATACTGTCTTTCCATTCTTTTTGATTAGCACATAAATAGGTTTTTGGAATGTTTTGCATCATTAACAAATTGAGATTGTACTCTGAATACAAATTTCTTAATTTGGCATTATCGACTATGTTCTCTACATTTCTCACTCGCCTGGTGTTTCTAACTCTAGTTACTTCATCTTTATGTATCCTCACATGGTCAAACCATCTTGCTTCCGGTATATAGGTAGTACAATTTGAACGATCTTTCACTAATATGGCTCTAGTCTCTTCATTAGGGACTTTGCTTACTTCTAAAACAGAATGAGCTATCCAATCTTCTCCTGTTTTGTAAAGAATCCTTTGACCTTTTTTTAAACTAAGATACTTCCCTAATAGTGTTTCTTTAGATGGATTCCTGAAATCATAATTAATAGCTCCAAGAACAAAAAAATAAGAGAACATTAGATTAGCTGGTACGGATATATATAACTTTATATGTCGGTTTGTTTTTTTTACATAATTAGCTAATTCTATACTAAATCTCATCCAGTCCTCTAAGTAAACAAAATCATTTTTAAAGTCTCTATATTTCCAATTATTAAAAATCATTAACTATTTCATCTCCATATATAAAATCAATCTTTTATCTCCCATTAATTACTTCTCGCGAAAGTTTTAGATAGAGTTTAGGCTGTAAAATAAATTCAAGAAAAAATGAACTCCTTCTATATATGCTTCTATGTGTCTTTCATCAATTTGGATTTTTTCAAAATACAAAAATTTGCCGACCTGAAATAACAAGGCTCGGATATTCATCTTCTAAAATATCAAGACCTAAAAATGTTACGCCCCTTTAACTCTTTGATGTTGGGCTCTTTCGAAATAGGAGAGGAGGGACACTTTCATAATTTTGCAACTTATTGTTATGAAAAGCCTCTTAATAGTTGGTTCCCTTCTTTTCGCTCAATTCTCTACCAGCATCTTTGGTATCCCGATAACGGTACATGTCCAGTCTCAAAGTTTATCTCATCAGGACATTCCAATTCACTTCCAGCTATATACAACCAAAATGCTACGAGTTTGGTTGTATCCCTCTTTTTAGGCAAAAGCCCCCGCTAAGCCTAATAGCTTATTCAAAGGATCATCACCAAAATTCCCTTTATTCCCGCCTTCATAAATTGCATTTATACAGAGGGGAGCATTTTCTAAACTTTCAAATGGGTAAATTGAATTAAGTATATTTTCCCCTTCAACTTCCTTCAGTTCGCATTTTCGCATGTTAACATTTACAATTTATATTATAAGCTTTTACCAGAACCACTTGAAAGCTTTAGTTTTTTAGGAAACCATAACTTTTTTAGATTACTTGTGGTACTATTTACTTAGTAATCATTTTCACTTTCTTAAGAAAACAATAGAGAAATAGAAAACAGAGGGTGTATACAATGGGGAAAAATTCAAAGGCTATCGGTGATAATCATGTTAAATCAGTATACCAAGCATTATTGCAATCTTTAAATTCAAAATCCATAAGCAGTTTTTCTAAAATAACAATTGAGACTATATCATTTATTAGAAATTTATACCCAGAAATTGATTCTGTTACTTCAAAGTTCGATAATTTATGTCCTGATAAATCAAAAGATCTTACTTTATATTTGAAAAGTGGCAAAACTATCTCGTTAAATTTATTTCTAATTAAAAAAGGCCGACGCATTCAGCCAAAAAATCCTGGTGCAAAGAGTTTTTTGGAAAAGTATTTTTTATCTACAGGAATGCAAAAGATTTTTAACAAAGAATTTGAAAGGTACTATTTAGACTACTTAAAAGAAGTAGTAGAGCATAAAGAAGGAACACACTACATAACAGATAAAAGAGAGTTAAAAAGGCTTGTGTCAAACCATTTTCCAAAATTCACAGAAGAAATTAATTTATATAGAGACAAGTTTCTTTTCAACTTGCGTGAAACTTGTTTTACATTATTGCAGGAATTTTATAATGAGAAGAATATAGGATTTACCCATGCCTTTAATGTCTTTTTCATGGTCAATGACACAAATATCATCACAAGTTACGGCAAAGATGAAAATGATGTCAAGGTTGAAAAGTTTGCACCTGCCCCCCCATCTTTGAGGGATATTGAACTTTACAAAACAGGAAAGAGTACAGTTGGGATTAAATTTGGAGAAGTGGGACTCACCCTAAGGTTTAAATTTGAAAGTGCTCCTGGAAAATCGATTAAACTTGCTACGAGTTACCATGAATTCCCTAAAGAGCAAGAGAGAGTGGATGTCAACTTAAAAACCATGAGGAAAATGGTAAAACTATTGAGTAAACATGAGTACGTTAAAACATCGAATAACAGTAATGCAATAGGCAAATGCCATGAAGCATGGACATATTATTATTTCTTAAAAGCGTTTCCCGACGTTGTACAAGTAGATCCAAAGCAATGTATTGAATTAATTGATACGTACTTTTCTAGCGTAAATCCAATTACACTAAAAAAACTATATAGCTCAACTTCTACAATAGTAAATGCTATAACAAATAAACTTAGACAAAAATATAATGACTATATTATAGAAAGTATTGAATTAATTCCAGATGCATATATTAAAGATAGGCTTGATACAGGGGACCTTCAGTTAGTCTTAAAAGTAAATAACAATATTATTGTTGAGAATATTTCTCTAAAAGCTTTAGCAAAAAGGAATAGCAAAATCACTACTAAGAATCCGGGGATGGGTAGCATTCTTGGACCAACATATTTTAATATGGGAAGCATGGAATCAGTTATTAATGAGGTGAAAACAAAGTTTGCCGTAGGGGAATTAAATCATAGAAAAAGTTTAGAAATACTCTCTTATGAGTTAGGAATAAAACTTAACAGTGCAACTCAGGAACAATTAAGAAGAGGAATTCACAATTTATTAGGAAAAGCAATGATAGCTATTACTATTTATGGTGAGGGAATCAGCTTTTGCAAAGAGCCTTCTGAAATTGACGGTGAAGTAAAAGTGTATGTAAATGTGCCTTCTGCTATACAAAATACCTTAACATGGAATAATGAGTTAGAGTCAATTAGTTTACGGGCCAAATTTAGCGGAGGTCAAAAGCGCGGCTGGTCTTCTATTAAATTAACATCAGAATGCCAGTTGGAAAGCAGATAATAAACAATGTCCAATGACCAATAACCACTTTTGTTTTTTCTATCTTTTATGAGGGAATATTATAAATGATTCCAAAAGAAAGGTTGGGGCAAATGGACAAGATGTCAAAAGAGTCTAGAAGCAATGTTATGAAATCCATTAAATCAGTTTCCCAATTAGAAAATTTGGTTGCAAGTGCATTGTGGAATCGGGGCTATCGGTTCCGAAGAAACACCAAAAGCCTTTTTGGGAAACCAGATTTGTCTATAAAAAAGTATAAGGTGGTCATTTTTATCGATTCTTGTTTCTGGCATTTCTGCCCTGTTCACGGCAAGATCCCTAAAAGCAACACAGATTATTGGAATGCTAAATATATAAAAAATAAAACCCGAGATGAAGAAGTCAACACATTTTATAAGGAGAATAATTGGAATATACTTCGTGTATGGGAACATGAATTCAAGGAAGATTTTGATTTTGCCATTGACACGATAGCTAATTTTATTGAACAATCTAAGAGAAAATAAAGAGCAAAATTAGATTAAAAAGAACTTTCTTGTGGAATGTTTTGAACAAATCCATCTTATATTATGACCTCGCTTTCCTCCATTAAATCAATGGCTAGCAATGTTTCTAATTTAATTCAATTTCCCAATTAACAGAATAACACAAAATAACCATTAAATAATAATGTAAATATATAAGGAAAATCATTATATTAAGGACACTGGCGCTGGCCTTTTGAATTGAAATTTGATAAGATATCATAAGAGGTGCAACAGGAGGTTGTTTAAAATATGACTTTAAAAATTGATATCAAAGGTAGAGGCAAATATAAGCCGGCGTCTGATTATTCTATAGATGATGTAAAGAATGTACTAATGGAGAAGATCTTTGAGGAATCTTCAAGAATTATTAATTCTGATGATGATCTAGAAATCATTGAAAAGGTTGATTTTCGCACTGATAAAATAAATGTGCTTAGCCTGTTTTCGGGCTGCGGCGGACTCGACCTTGGATTTGAATTAGCAGGATTGGCTGCAGTAATCGGTGAACAAGCAGCTATGGAAGCATTTAAAGATAAAGACCGATTTAATGAACTAAGGAATAAAAGCATCTTCCATACCATATATACAAATGACTTGTTTAAAGAAGCCAATCAAACATACAAAACAAATTTTCCAGGTCATGTTATACAGCACGAAAAGGATATAAGACAAGTTAAATATTTCCCAAAATGCAACCTTATCCTTGGAGGATTCCCCTGCCCTGGATTTAGTGAAGCTGGCCCACGTTTGATAGATGACGATCGTAACTTCTTATATTTACATTTTATTAGAAGCCTGATACAAGCACAGCCAGAAATATTTGTAGCAGAGAATGTTAAAGGCATGATGACTCTTGGAAAAGGCGAGGTTTTAAATCAGATTATCGAAGATTTTGCTTCAGCTGGCTATAGGGTTCAGTTTAAGCTATTAAATGCAAGGGACTATGGAGTTCCGCAACTCAGAGAGCGTGTTATAATTGTTGGCGTCAGAAAAGACATTAGCTTCAATTACAAATATCCATCTCCAACCCATGGTGAAGAAACGGGCCTAAAGCCATTCAAAACGCTGAGAGATTCTATAGGAGATTTAGTGACTGATCCAGGACCGTACTTTACGGGGTCATATTCTTCTATTTATATGTCTCGTAACAGAAAGAAAAGCTGGGACGAGCAAAGCTTTACCATCCAAGCTTCAGGGAGACAGGCCCCCCTCCATCCAGGTGGCTTATCTATGAAAAAAATAGGAAAAGATAAGTGGGTTTTCCCTGATGGGGAAGAAAACCATAGAAGGTTGTCTGTAAAGGAAATTGCCAGGGTGCAAACTTTCCCAGATTGGTTTCAATTTAGTCAAGGAACAAACAGCCAGACTTCAATTAACAATAGACTAGACAAACAATACAAGCAAATAGGGAATGCTGTGCCAGTTTTGCTGGCTAAGGCAGTTGCTTCTCCTATTGCAAATTGGGCAATAAATTATCTCGAAAGCTCTCCAAATAATAAAATAAAGAACGAGAACGCAAGCTTTCAATTAGGACTTTTTTAAGTATCAAAACCAGTTAAATTGAATGCTTTCCTTTAATTAACTAGCCATCCCTAGCAAAATAAGATGGCTAGTTTTTTTTTTGTAAAGCTAGCTTTTGACAAGAAGGAGAACATACTTAAATATGTTTGCCAAAAAGAAGGATGGGCTTTATACTTCTCACTAATATGAAATTCTAAAAGAGCCCTTCGGGAATTTGTGAAAGGCTCTTTAATCACTAATTAATATTTATAATTCTCTCCAGAACAGCCACACACTCCACATGATTCGTATGCGGAAACATATCCACAGGCTGCACTTCGAGCGTCTGATACCCGCCATCCTTAAGCACCTGCAAGTCTCTCGCAAGCGTGCCAGGATTACAGGACACATACACCACCCGCTTCGGTTTCATCTCCACAATTGTCCGCAGGAGGGCTTCGTCGCAACCTTTTCTTGGCGGGTCGACGACTAGCGTATCGGCCGTGATGCCTTCTTCATACCACTTTGGAATCACGGTTTCTGCTTCACCGACCGCGAACTCAGCGTTTGTGATGCCGTTTAGCTCAGCGTTGCGTTTGGCATCTTCAATCGCTTCCGGCACAATTTCTACACCGTACACTTTTTTCGCCTGCTTTGCCAGAAATAGAGAAATTGTTCCGATGCCGCAGTAGGCGTCAATGACGGTTTCTTCCCCTTGAAGCTCAGCGTACTCAAGCGCTTTGTCGTAGAGCACTTTTGTCTGCTCTGGGTTGACCTGATAGAACGATCTGGCGGAGATGGCGAATTTGACGTCTCCGATGAGGTCGTAGATGTATTCTTCGCCCCAGATGACGTTTGTTTCGTTGCCAAAAATGACGTTTGTTTTGTTTGGGTTGATGTTTTGCACGATGGATTTGACGTGCGGGAATTGAGCTGTGATGTCTTCGATGATCTTCGCTTTATGCGGGAAATCGTTTGTTCTTGTGATGAAGACGATCATCATTTCGCCCGTAACAACGCCGTATCTGACCATGATGTGTCGGAGCCAGCCTTTGTGGCGTTCTTCATTGTAGGCTTTGACACCGTAGTTTGCGCAAATGTCTTTGACGGCTTGGACGGCTTCGTCGTTTTTGGATTGCTGGATCAGGCAGGCGCTCATGTCAATGATGTCATGGCTTCTTTGCTGATAGAATCCGGCGACGAGTCCGCCTTCCCGTTCTCCTACCGGCACCTGCGCTTTGTTTCTGTAGTTCCACGGGTCTTCCATGCCGAGTGTCGGGTGCACGGTGACGTTGGACAGGTCCAGCTTTCCGATGCGTTCTAAGACGTCTTTGACTTGTTTCTGTTTAAACAGGAGCTGGCCTTCGTAGGTCATGTGCTGTAGCTGGCAGCCTCCGCATTGTTTGTAAATCGGGCATGGGGCGTCGGTTCTGTGCGGACTTTCTTCCTTCAGCTCAATCAGGCGGCCGAAGGCGAACCCTTTTTTGACGCGTGTCACTTTGATTTGGGCTTTTTCCTCCGGCAGGGCGTTCGGCACGAAGATCGGGAAGCCCTGCACCTTAGCGACGCCCGCTCCTTCATGAGTCAAATCCTCAAATGTCACGTCGTAGTATTCATTTTTTTCTACTGGGGGTTTCATTTTCATGTATGTTCACCTCTTGTTTTAAGCGAAAGAAAAACTTGGCCTATTCAAGCCAAATTTCAGCGTGTAGCCAAACCTTCGCATTCGTTGTCAGGCCTGTGCTTCGGTGCTCACGTAAAAAGACCAGCGGCTAAAAACTAGAGCGTCCTGCTCAAACGCCGCTGTCACCGCATCCTGCGGAAGTACGCTCCAATGCTCGTCCTTCCTAGACTTCAAAGGTTTTCAATCACGCTGAAAAGATGACAAAATCCTAAAACGAAAACTGTTTTAGGATTTTGTCAACATTCTGAGCTTGGCTTACCAGCCAAGTTTTAGTCATCCAGCTGTTCCGCTTTCTCCTTCGGCATGACGACGTGAATGTGTCGATACAGATTCACGAATTCGCCCGGCAGCATGCCGCCGTACTCGCCGTCCAGGTTCAGCTGCATCTTTTCTGATACATTGACTTTCACGCGGTTCGCTTTTGTATAAATAATGTGCTGGTCGTTGATATGTTCGCCGCGAAGCGCCATCGTTGCGACCCTGATAAATTCAGCAAGGTTTGCTTTCTTTAGTATCATCAAATCAAACATGCCGTCATTCAGGCTGGAATCCGGCGCGAGCTTTTCGAACCCGCCGACGGAATTTGTCAGCGTGACCAAAAACAGCATGATTTCACCTTGAAACAGCTTGCCGTCATATTCAATCTCGACTTCTGTCGGACGAAGTGAAGGCAGCATTTCCATTCCCTTTAAATAATAAGCAAGCTGGCCTAGCATTGTTTTCAGTTTGCTTGGCACGTCGTACGTCAGCTCCGTCAGGCGGCCTCCTCCGGCGATATTGATAAAATACTGGCCGTTGACCTGTCCGATATCAATCGGGCGGGCGACGCCGTTAATGACCGTATCTGCCGCTTTTAAAATATCCTCTCGCGGAATGCCGAGCGCTCTGGCGAAGTCGTTCGTGGTGCCGACTGGAATCACACCGAGTGTCGGACGGTTGTCTAAAGGCGCAAGCCCGTTGACGACCTCGTTGATCGTTCCGTCTCCGCCTGCCGCAATGATCAGGTCAAACTCACGCAATGCCGCTTCCTTGGCAGCGTGTGTAGCGTCTCCTGCGCATGTCGTTGCATGGGTGGAGGTTTCATAGCCGGCTTGTTCAAATTTTTGCAGGACCTGGGCAAGATGCTTTTTAAAGATCTCCCGTCCTGAAGTCGGATTGTATATTATGCGTGCACGTTTCATTATCTCATCATCCTACTTAAGAGTATCCGATCCATTTTTACACTAACAACCTTTAATTATACTATGAGTTAAAAAAATCGCAACAAAATGTACATAATCTTACAGGTGAAAACGCACAAAAGCCTCAGCAGAGCTGAGGCTTTTAGTTTTTTACTCTTCTTCCGTTCCCGGTTTTTTCTTGCGGAACTTCGCCAATACTTCATATACGATTGGCACGATCAAGAGCGTCAGAAGCGTTGAACTGATCAAACCGCCGATAACCGTGACGCCGAGTCCTTTTGAAATGACCTGGCTTCCGCCTTCGAAGCCGAGGGCTAATGGAATCAAGGCGCCGATTGTCGCAATGGCTGTCATCAGGATCGGACGGAGTCGTGTAGAGCCGGCTTCCAGGAGCGCTTCTCTCGTAGACAGGCCTTCCGCTTCCTTATGAATCACGCGGTCAATTAAGACAATGGCATTCGTGACAACGATACCGATCAGCATAAGCATACCGATCATTGCGTTCAGACTGATCGTTTCACCTGATACGTAAAGTCCGACCAGGGCACCGATGACTGTGAACGGTAATGAGAACAGAATCGCAAATGGCGCTAGTGCTCCGCCGAAGGTAATCACGAGCACAAGGTAAACGATCGCTATTGCTGCCAGCATCGCTAAACCGAGCTTCGTGAAGGAATCAGCGATATCCGCTGATACGCCGCCTGTGTCAATCGATACGTTATCAGGATGGTCTAGCTTATCGATTTTCTTCTGGATAGCAGCTGATACGGCTGTGACGTTGTCAGATGTAACCTCACCTGTGACATCCGCATAGACTTTTCCGTCACGTTTTGACACGGTATCTGATGTTGATCCTTCCTTCACTTTTGCCACATCGCCGATTTTGACTTCCTGGCCAGTCGCGGAAGTGATCTTTTTATTCTCTAAATCTTTCACACTCTTATACTCGTCTTTTTCTGTCTTAATGTTCACATCAAGCTCTTTGCCGTCTTTTTTCACAGTTGTGAGCGGTTCTTGTGATGTTTGTGACATTAAGGCCTGAGAAATTTGAGACGCAGTTAAACCGAGTTTGCTTAGTTTTTCTTGGTCAGCGACAAATGTGTACTCATCATATGTGCTGGAAAGGCCTGAATTTACGTTTTTCAGATCCTTTTCATCCTTCATGATTTTTTCAATGTCTTTAACCGTGTCTTTAATATCGTTTTCAGAATCGCCATACACATAGTATGTTAATTGGTTGTTATTGCCTGAAGAGCTGAAGTCCTGTGACTTCCATTCTCCGCGGTCAGATTGCTTTTGGATTTCCTTCAGAACGTTATCTTTTTCTTTATCAAAATCAGGTGTGTCGCTTTCATATTTGATATAGAATAACGCACCGTTAGAATCTCCTCCGGCAAGCGGGCTGCCAGAGCCTAATGAATACTGAACCGTATCGACATGCTTGCGGTCAAGCAGGATTTTTTCTGCTTTTTCAGCTTCATTTTCGGCTTCTTTTTTCGTTTCACCCGGTTCTGGGCTGTATGTGAGCTGCATCGTTTTTTCTTCCTCGGACGGCAGGTAGCTGGCACCGATTAACGGTACAAGGAACAAGCTTCCAAGGAGCATCAGAACAGCGATGATAGACGTGATCCATTTGTGGCTCAGCGCCCAGTTCAATACTTTTTTATAGATGTTTGCAAGTCTGCCAGGTTTGTGTTCTTTCGCTTTAATCGGCGCACCGGTTAATGATTTTTTGAACAGGCTGTGTGCGAGCATCGGCACAAGCGTGATTGAAATCACCAGGGATGCGGCAAGCGCAAAAACAATCGTTAAGGCAAACGGAATAAACAACTCACCGATTTGTCCGCCTACAAGTGCGAGCGGCAGGAATACCGCAATTGTCACAATCGTTGATGACATGATCGGTTTAAACATTTCCTTCGTCGCTTCACGAACCAAGGCTTTTCCGCGGAGCGGCTCGTCTTTGAGTCTCATTCGGCGATAAATGTTCTCGATGACAACGATGGAGTCATCGACTACACGTCCGATGGCAACGGTCATTGCGCCGAGCGTCATAATATTCAATGTGATATCAAGCTGCTGCAGCACAAGGAGTGCGATCAGCAATGATAATGGAATTGAAACTACCGAAATTAATGTTGATTTGATATCTCTTAAGAATAAGAGAATAATCACAATCGCAAAAATAGCACCGAAGATGGCTTTGCTTAACATCGTGTCAACTGACTGTGTGATCGGCTCCGCCATGTCGAGAGTTGCGCTGTAATTGAAGCCTTTATGGTCTTCTTTGAACTTCTTCAGCTCAGCTTTGACATTGTCGGCAACCTCTACCGTATTCGCATCGTTTGCTTTGACGATGTTGATGCCGATGCTGTCTTTGCCATTTGTGCGTGAAACGGATTCAGCTTTTTTCACATCTTTAATTGTAGCAATGTCAGAAAGCTTGACCGTCGGCACTGCTGTGCTTGCGCTTTGCTGCGCCTGTGCTGCCGCTTGTGCGCTTTGGGCTGCCTGTGCACTCTGCGCCGCCGCTTGAGATGCTGCACTGCTGCCTGCACTTGAAGCTGATGCCGTCGGGATTCTCATATTCTTCAAATCTTTAATTGTTTCAATATCGCCGCTGACGACGACAGATTTTTCTTCATTTCCGAATGTGTACAATCCAAGCGGAGTTGTCACATCTGAACCTTGAATCACTTGTTTGACTGTATCTTCATCAAGGCCGTATTCCTTCAGTTTGTCTTCTTTGAAAGAGAATTCAACCTCTTCCACCTGCTGGCCCGATACTTGGACGGACGCAACGCCTTCTATGCCTTCAAGCTTAGAAACGAGGCTGTCCTCCACTTTTTTCGTCAGCTCTTGCAGGTTATCTTTATCACTGGACACACTTAACGTCAGAATCGGGAATGAGTTCAAGCTGTAGCGTGAAATCTCCGGATCCTTCGCGTCATCAGGCAGGCTGACGTTTTCTAACGCTTCAGCTGCTTCTGTTTTCGCTTTGTCCATATCTTTCTCATAATCATATTCAATCATGACCGACGATGCGTTTTCATAGGACGTCGACGTCACAACGCTGACACCGTCCAAGTTCTGCACGGCTTGTTCAACCGGTTTGGTCACTTCATCAGCCACTTGGCTTGGTGTCGCACCCGGATATGTCGTGCTGATCGTCAAGTAAGGCATATTCACGTCAGGAATAGACTCTTGCTTCATATTCATACCCGCATACAAGCCGGCTGCCGTTACAATAATCGTCATCAGCCATACGGCGAATTTGTTTTTCAGAACGAAATTAATAACGTGGTTCATCATATCCTCCATTACATTTTTTATTGACTGACTGGTCATTCTATATAATACTAAACGTTATAACGCAACAACGTCAACTCATATACCAGAAAATTTTACTAAATTTTTCAAGGATTAAGGGGAAGCACGTCATGAATGAAAAAAAAGAGAGAATCATAAAAACCAGCATTCGTTTATTTGCGAAAAAAGGATTCGCAGCTACGACGATCCAAGAAATCGCCAGTGAATGCGGCATTTCGAAGGGCGCTTTTTATTTGCACTTCAAATCGAAAGAAGCGCTGCTGTTATCTGCCTGTGAATATTATATCGGTATGTCTATGAACAAAATGAAAAATATAGAAGAAGATCTTGCTGGAAAGCCGCCTAAAGAAGTTTTGAAAAAACAAATTGGCGCTCAATTTGAGGATTTTCGTGATCATAAAGATTTTATCGTACTTTTGCTTACCGAAAATATCATTCCGGAAAATCAAGAAATCAAGCAATACTTTTACAAAGTAACCATGGAGACGGATAAGCTGTACCGGAACGCCTTGCTGTCGTCCTATGGAAAAGGAATCGAGCGGTATGTCGCAGATCTGTCCATTATGGCAAGAGGCATTGTGCATTCTTATATGAACGTGATGGTATTTAACGGTGAGCTTAATATCGATGCAGAAGAAATCTCAGCCTTTATTATTGAAAGACTGGATGATCTTGTACAGGGGCTGAGCCGTTCAGCACTCAATCCGATTGTGCCAAAAGACATTTTCAACCCGATGCCTGCGGGGAAAGACCAGCTGCTTGAGGACATTCAGAAAGTGAAAGAAAACAGCACGCTGCCCGAGGATATCACCGTGTCACTTGATGTTATCGAGGAAGAATTGGCTCAGGATAAACCGCGCAAACCGATTATTAAAGGCATGCTGTCCAATTTGACCGGAACCAACGACAAAGAAGTTGAAAGGCTTCGGGCCCTCATCTCTGTCTTTATCTCAATTTGACCATAAAAAAAGCAGCCTCTAAGGGCTGCTTTTTTATTAGCGTTTTTTAATTTCTTCAAGCAGAATTTTGTTGACCATCGGCGGGTTGGCTTGTCCTTTGGACGCTTTCATAATCTGTCCGACTAGGAAGCCGATCGCGCGGTCTTTTCCGTTTTTAAAGTCTTCGATTGATTGAGGATTGTTGTCAAGCGCCTCAGTGACAAGCTTCAGAAGCACGCCTTCGTCAGAAATCTGAACAAGGCCTTTCTCTTTCACAATCTTCTCAGCGTCGCCGCCTTTTTCAATCAATTCTTTAAACACTTTCTTCGCGATCTTAGAAGAAATGGTGCCTTTTTCAATCAATTTGATCATGCCGGCAAGGCCTTCAGGTGTCAGGGCAACATCGGCAAGCTCTTTTTGTTCTGCGTTTAGGTAAGCTGACACTTCACCCATCAGCCAGTTAGACGCTTGTTTAGCTTCAGCGCCTTTTTGAACGGTTTCTTCGAAGAAATCAGCCATTTCTTTTGTCAGCGTCAGAACCATCGCGTCATATGCAGGCAAGCCAAGCTCTTCGATATAACGCTTGCGGCGCTCATCCGGAAGCTCAGGAATGCTTGCTTTTACGCGTTCCTTCCATTCATCATCAATGTAGAGCTCGACTAGATCTGGCTCTGGGAAGTAACGGTAGTCGTCAGATCCCTCTTTGACACGCATAAGAATGGTTTTCTTCGTTGCTTCATCATAACGGCGAGTTTCTTGCTGGATGACGCCGCCGGAAAGAAGAACCTGCTCCTGGCGTTTTTCTTCATGCTCAAGGCCTTTTTGAACAAACGCAAAGGAGTTCAAGTTTTTCAATTCTGTTTTTGTGCCGAATTCCTCTTGGCCGATCGGACGAAGAGAGATATTGGCGTCACAGCGAAGTGAGCCTTCTTCCATTTTACAGTCAGAAACGCCTGTATATTGGATGATGGATTTCAGCTTTTCAAGATACGCGTACGCTTCTTCCGGCGTGCGGATGTCCGGCTCTGATACGATCTCAACAAGCGGCGTTCCTTGACGGTTGAAGTCAACAAGAGAATAGCCGTCGCCTGTATGCGTCAGCTTTCCGGCATCCTCTTCAAGGTGAAGGCGCGTGATGCCGATGCGTTTTGTTTTGCCGCCGACTTCAATTTCGATCCAGCCGTTTTCGCCGATTGGCTTATCAAATTGAGAAATCTGATACGCTTTCGGGTTGTCAGGATAGAAATAGTTTTTGCGGTCAAACTTCGTATCCGTTGCGATCTCACAGTTGAGCGCCATAGCGGCTTTCATTGCGAATTCAACGGCTTCTTTGTTCAGGACAGGCAGGACGCCCGGGTATCCGAGGTCAATGACGCTTGTCTGCGTATTCGCCTCCGCGCCGAATGGCGTTGGAGAGCTTGAGAAAATTTTTGATTTTGTTTTTAACTCAACGTGGACTTCAAGTCCGATTACCGTTTCAAAGTTCAATTCTTTTCACCCCTTACAGTTCAGGTTTTGCTTTATGATGGTCTGTCGCTTGTTCAAATGCATGAGCAACGCGGTATACAGTGCTTTCATCAAAGTGTTTTCCGATGATTTGCAGGCCGAGCGGAAGACCGTCTGCTAATCCGCATGGCACGCTGATTCCCGGTACGCCGGCAAGGTTGACCGGAATCGTTAAGATATCGTTTGCGTACATTGTGAGCGGATCCTTCGTGTTTTCACCGATTTTAAACGCAGGTGTCGGTGTAGTCGGTCCAACAATAACATCATATTTTTCAAATACGTCTTCGAAATCCTTCTTAATCAACGTACGCACTTTTTGCGCTTTTTTGTAGTACGCATCGTAGTAGCCTGAGCTTAAAGCAAACGTTCCGAGCATGATGCGGCGTTTGACTTCATTTCCAAAACCTTCAGCGCGCGTTTGCTTGTAAAGGTCGATCAGGTTATCCGCGTTGTCTGTGCGGTAGCCGTAGCGGATGCCGTCAAAGCGTGCAAGGTTCGCTGACGCTTCAGAAGATGACAGCAGGTAATATGTCGCAAGCGCGTATTTACTGTGCGGAAGAGACACTTCTTCCCATGTAGCGCCGAGACCTTCAAGGACTTTCAGCGCTGCCAAGACAGATTCTCTCGCTTCTTTGCCGACACCTTCACCAAGGTATTCTTTCGGAACGGCGATTTTCAGTCCTTTGATGTCGCCAGTTAATGAAGAAAGAAAATCAGGCACGTCCACATTTGCACTCGTGGAGTCCATTTTGTCTACGCCGGAAATCGCTTGAAGTAAAAACGCGTTATCCTCAACCGTACGTGTAATCGGCCCGATTTGGTCTAATGAAGACGCAAATGCGACCAGACCGTAACGAGATACACGTCCGTATGTAGGTTTTAATCCGACAACGCCGCAGAAAGATGCCGGCTGACGGATGGAGCCGCCTGTGTCAGATCCAAGAGAAAACGGAACTTCTCCCGCAGCAACCGCAGCCGCAGATCCGCCGCTTGAACCGCCGGGAACTGTTTCTAAGTTCCAAGGGTTTTTCGTCAGCTTGTAAGCTGAGTTTTCGGTAGATGATCCCATGGCGAATTCGTCCATGTTCAGTTTTCCGATTGTGACCGCTTCAGCGTCTTGAAGGCGCTGAACGACAGTAGCGTCATAGATCGGATCAAAGTTTTCGAGAATTTTGCTGGAGCATGTTGTGCGCAGCCCTTTTGTTACGATATTATCTTTTACGCCGATCGGCATACCGAAAAGAAGACCGTGCTCAGAACGCCCGTCAACCGCCTCATCAAGCTCCTTCGCGTATGCGCGCGCTCTTTCTTCATCTAATGCCAAAAAGGCTTGTACCTTATCATCAACCGCTTGGATGCGTTTATAAGATTCATCAACCAGATCAGAAATCTTAATCTCTTTTTTATGTATGAGCTGTTTTAATTCTGTGATTTTATGATCAAATAATGACATTCTTGTGTCCCTCCTTTAGTCCAGAATTGATGGCACACGAATATAGCCGTCTTTATGGTCAGGCGCATTTTTCATGACATCCTCAACCGGAAGACCTTTACCCGCTTCATCTTCTCTCATGACATTTTTCATTTTCAGCACGTGAGTTGTAGGCTCCACATTGTCTGTGTTAACCTCATTAAGCTCCTCAGCAAATGAAATGATACTGTCGAGCTGTTCAGTGAACATTTTTGCTTCTTCTTCAGTAATCGCAAGTCTTGCAAGGTGCGCAACGTGCTTTACTTCTTCTATTGAAATTCGTGACATATGATCCACCTCCACATATTTCTCCGTTAAGTCATATAATACTGATCATATCAAAAACAAGCCCTTTAAAGCAACAAAACGCCTTAAGACAGGCCTGTGTTTTCGAAACAATACCCTATATATTTTATACTAAAATGAGGCGAAGGAGAAACGAAATATTTTTCTGAATATTTTTACTTTAATTATTTTTTGAAAGCGTTTTATTCTTTATTCCCTTCTAGGTTTGCAACGGTATTTCCAGCTTATGATCAATGTTTCATCGCTTGAATGGCCGGGAATACTTTGTTAGGTTAAGTTACCAAGTGCACCCGCAAAAGAATTTCTTTTGTTTTGCACTTACGCCAGGCTGCTTAACTGGCACCATCAATTTGAGAGGTGATGCAACATTATTAGAAATGAAGAGAGGGTAAAACGTGAGTATTGAAATTATTATATCTTTAGGAATTTACTTTATTGCCATGCTGTTAATCGGCTGGTATGCATTCAAGAAAACCACTGACATCAATGATTACATGCTTGGAGGAAGAGGCCTCGGACCATTCGTTACTGCTTTGTCTGCCGGCGCGGCCGATATGAGCGGATGGATGCTGATGGGTGTTCCCGGCGCGATGTTTGCGACAGGGCTGTCCACCTTATGGCTTGCTTTAGGTCTTACAATCGGGGCGTACTCAAATTACTTGCTGCTGGCTCCAAGGCTGCGTGCTTATACAGAAGCGGCGGATGATGCGATTACGATTCCTGATTTCTTTGATAAACGATTCCAGCATTCTTCATCACTGCTGAAAATCGTATCTGCATTGATCATCATGATCTTTTTCACATTGTATACCTCTTCCGGTATGGTATCTGGCGGACGGCTGTTTGAATCTGCTTTTGGTGCGGATTACAAATTAGGCTTGTTTCTGACCACCGCAGTTGTAGTATTATACACACTGTTTGGCGGTTTCCTTGCTGTCAGTCTGACTGACTTCGTGCAGGGTGCGATCATGTTTGCAGCACTAGTGCTTGTGCCGATCGTTGCTTTTACCCACGTGGGCGGCGTTGCTCCGACTCTCCATGAAATCGGCGCTGTTAACCCACACTTATTGGATATTTTTAAAGGCGCGAGCGTCATTAGCATTATTTCCTATTTAGCCTGGGGCTTGGGCTACTACGGCCAGCCTCATATCATCGTCCGATTTATGGCGATTAAAAACATTAAAGATTTGAAGCCTGCACGCCGAATCGGCATGAGCTGGATGATCATTACAGTTCTAGGTTCCGTGCTGACGGGTTTAATCGGTGTTGCATACGCCCATAAATTCGGAGTTGCTGTAAAAGATCCGGAGATGATTTTCATTATCTTCTCTAAAATCTTGTTCCACCCATTAATTACAGGGTTCTTATTGTCAGCTATTTTGGCTGCCATCATGAGTTCGATTTCCTCACAGCTCTTGGTCACAGCAAGTGCTGTAACAGAGGATTTATACCGGTCATTTTTCAGACGAAAAGCTTCTGATAAAGAATTGGTCATGATCGGGCGATTGTCCGTCTTAGTCATTGCCGTTATCGCGGTACTCTTGTCATTGAACCCGAACAGCACCATTCTTGATTTGGTCGGATACGCTTGGGCCGGCTTCGGTTCAGCTTTCGGACCTGCGATTCTGCTCAGTCTGTATTGGAAGCGAATGAACGAATGGGGCGCGCTTGCTGCCATGATTGTCGGGGCTGCGACCGTGTTGATCTGGATTACAACCGGCCTGGCAAAATCAACCGGTGTGTACGAAATCATCCCTGGGTTTATTCTCAGTATGATTGCCGGCATCATTGTCAGCATGATCACAAAACGTCCTGCAAAAGCCTCTTACCGATTATTCGGTGTCATGGAAAAGCTGTTAAAACGCAAAAAGTAAGCAATAAGCCATCAAGCGCAGCTTGGTGGCTTTTGTGCCCTTGTTTTGCTATAAATACTGTGAGAAAATCATATTTATTTAAAAACACCATAGAGAAGGGGGAAGTTTGCTGTTGAGCTGGTATATTGATCCTGATATTTTATTGAAATTGGGCATTGCCACATTGATTGGCATGGTCATCGGGCTTGAACGCGAATTAAAAAATAAGCCGCTCGGATTAAAAACCTGTATTGTCATCGCAGTCAGCTCATGCATGCTGACGATCGTCAGTATTAATGCGGCATATCATTTCCCTAAATACTACCGCATCATGATGGATCCGCTTCGTCTGCCGGCACAAATCATCTCCGGCGTCGGGTTTATCGGCGCCGGTGTCATCCTGCGAAAAAGCAATGATGTCATTTCCGGCCTGACGACATCGGCCATGATCTGGGGGGCAGCGGGGCTCGGGCTTGCTACGGGAGCCGGTTTTTATAAAGAAGCGTTTGCCAGTCTTCTGTTCATCCTGATCAGCGTGGAGTTTCTCCCATGGGTGGTCAGAAAAATCGGCCCCGACCGCCTGCAGGAAAAAGACATCCGCATCAGAATGTCGCTTTCTGATAAAGACAAAATGACAGAGATTTTAAAAGAAATGAAAAGAAGAGATATCAAAGCACACTCCGTTCGGATCGACGACCTGGGCGAAAAGGATTTTCCAATTATGGAAGTGAAGGTCCGCGTCCATAAAAACAGATACACGACCGATGTCTACTATGACATTAAAGCCATTGAAGGCGTAGTCGGCGTGAAGTGTGATACATTATAAAAGCCAATGGGACTGGAATCCCATTGGCTTTTTCTATCTACACCAGTGCTGAAAAATCAAATGCTGTAATCGGCGTGCCATTCTCTATATCTCTTCTGAAACCGGCCAGCATTTCTTTTTCTTCTTCTCCTATTGTGTTAAGGTCAAACATCTGATGCAGCAATCCGTAAATCAGCATATGGCGAAGGCGGAGGAAATCAGGTATTATCATCAGCCATGCAGGGTCAAGCTCATTTTCCTCCCAGTACCCTTTCATAAAATGCGTCATAAATTCTTCTGTAAACGCAGCTTTATCATCATATGGCACAACAGGATACCACAGGACATTGTAGAGAAGAATGCTAATATCGTTAACAAACCAGTTGTAGCCGATATCATCAAAATCAAATGCCGTGATTTTGCCATGATCCCAGTTAAAATTGCCATGGTGCAGATCCGCATGCACCAAGCCGTAGTTGTCCTGGCTTTTCGGGAGCCTCCGCAGTTCATTCATCAAAGAATCGGCTTGCTGAAACACCTTTATCTGATCTTCAGGCACATATTTTCTCAGCTTTAATTGCTCCTCTTCATCCCATTCCTGTCTTTTGAAAGCGGGATTGCTCAATTTGTAGCTTTTTGTCAGGCTGTGCATGCTGCCTGTGTATCTGCCAAGCTCATAAAATAGCGTTTCATTCCAGTCCGATTCATCCACTTTTTGCCCCGGAGCTTTCTCATACACTCTCAATAAAAATGACCCGCCGTTTCCGTCCGGCACTGCTTCTACGTCTTTTCCGTTCAGCGACGGGAGCGGTTTGGCTATTGAAATTCCCCCTATTGCAAGGTGACGGAGCCATTCCATCTCTCCCATTATATAATCAGAAGATCTCCGAATCGTATGGGTAATCTTTAAAATATAAGGTTGATTGTCTTTCATACATTCATATACATAGTTTTCCGCATCAGCCAGAAAACGCACCTGATCTTTTGAGAAACCGTATCTCGCTGCAGCTTCTGCCAAAACCTGCTCTTCATGAAATATTTTTTTGATATCTTTATGCACGTCTAACATCCTTTCATTGCTATAGATTTGATAATGATTGTTTTCACACGATTTCCAGCATCAACATACCTCCCCTTGATTTGTGTTTCGGCAGAAGCGAAAATAATTTCCCTTTTCCTGTTAATTGTAACATAAAAACCCTTGTGCCAATATGGCACAAGGGTTTTCTATCAGTCATAAATGTGAACAGTCGGCTCTTTATCTCCGGCATTGCGGATAATAACCGCTTCCTGTCCGTCTGAGGACGTGATATTGACTTCGACATCAACTGAGCCTTTAGAGTAGTAGTCCATCACTTCACCCGTTAAGAACTGGGTAAACGCGACAACTTCACTTTTTCCATAGAATTGCATTGGTATGTCAATCTTCATTTTCTTCATTTCATCATTTTCATACAGCGCTGTACCGACAACGCCTGTATAGTTCGGGAAATATTCTTCAATTGAGTTTTTGAACCGCTTAAAGACCTCGGTGTCATCCGGGTATTTTTCTGCTGTGGTTGTATCCGCCGGATAGAATACATATTTTTCATTAATGTCATCCCAATTTGAGATATCAGTAGAGCCTGCTTTGACCTCTGTTTTGGCGATGAAGTTCCCCGGCACAATCGATGTTTTTGACGCCTGCTTGTAGAGTGCGACGGTAATCGGCACATTCTTCAAGTTATCTTTTTTGCGGAGGCGGTTAATAACCTCCTGTGCAATTTTTTCTCCCTGCTGGCGGAGCGTGCTGTCCTTAATCTCCACTTCTTTTTGCGGGTCTCCAGTTTTTTCACGATAGTAATACACGGAGTTTAACGCCAGTCCGATCATTACGCCGCCAAGCTGGATAGAATTCTTGTCTTTTCTGACTAAATAATCGTGCTCAAGCATGGATGCTAAATAAATCGGGCTGCTTTCGTTCTTTTCTTCTGTTGAACCAGAGCTCGGGAGCGCTGGGTTCAAGCCTTCATTTTTGAAGTTTTTATCTTCTTTTTCGGCTTTTTTCAAATCAGAGCCCGTTTTTTTCCGTGCCAGCCAGCTTAATACTGTATCCTCATCTAAATATTGTCCTTCTTGGAACAGATAATCGTCAGTCGAGAAAGAATCTTGGGCAAGACGCATCAGCCCTGTTTCAAACTCGTCAATGTCCAGCCTAGTGTTCAGCTGTTCCGTTGTTAAGCCGCGCGCTTTGCCTGCCTTAAACGGCAGCACCATTTTGTAATAGGAGTCAGAGATATTATATTTCGGGACAATCGCTTTTTCTGACGATTTCGCCGTCTTTTGCGTAATCTCTTCCTCCTTCTCCCCCCCAAAACCTGACGAGCAGGCAGACAGCATTAATACTGCCGCCGTTGCCGCCAATGCCAACGTCTTTTTCAATAGAAAACACTCCTCTTATTTCTTTAGCTCTCCCATTAACTGTTCTTCATTCCACACTTCAATGTTCAGCTCTTGTGCTTTTGTCAGCTTGCTTCCCGCCGCTTCTCCGGCGATGACTAAGTCTGTGTTTTTGCTGACGCTTCCAGTCAGCTTTCCGCCCAGCGCTTCGATTTGCGCTTTGGCTTCGTTTCTTGACAGCTCTTCCAGCTTTCCTGTCAGAACAATTGTTTTACCGGCAAAGTAAGAGTCGCTGTCCTCTGCTTTTACTTTTTTCGGGCCTTTGTAGAGCGTGTTTACGCCCAGCTCCTGAAGTTCATTCAAGAGTTCAAGCATTTCTTCTTTATGAAAATAGGTGATCACAGCATCAGCCATTTTTTCACCGACTTCATCTACCGCGAGAAGTTCCTCTTTAGAGGCTTTTTTCAGGTTCTCCAAGCTTTCAAAATGCATGGCAAGCGTTTTTGCGGCCTTTGATCCGATAAAACGGATGCCAAGCCCAAACAGCAGGCGCTCTAACGAATTTTCTTTTGATTTTTGGATGGAGCTGATCAGGTTTTCAGTGGACTTTTCGCCCATGCGCTCGAGCTGGATGACTCGTTCCTTCGTCAGCTTATATAAATCTGCCACATTGCGGACAAGGTTTTCCTCAAACAGCTGTGTGATCACTCGTTCGCCGAGCCCATCAATGTTCATGGCATTGCGGGAAACGAAATGGATCAGCCCTTCCCGGATTTGCGCCGGACATTCAGGGTTAATGCAGCGAAGCGCCACTTCTCCTTCGATCCGGACGAGCTCACTGCCGCATTCAGGACATTCCGTCGGCATACTGAATTCCTTTTCTTCTCCTGTGCGCTGTTCAACGAGGACATTCACAACTTCCGGGATGATATCGCCCGCTTTTTTGACGACAACCTTATCCAAAATCCGAATGTCCTTCTCTTTAATTAAATCTTCGTTATGAAGGGATGCTCTTGAGACCGTTGTGCCGGCAACTTTTACCGGCTCAAGAATCGCGGTCGGCGTGATCACACCCGTTCTGCCGACATTTAATTCGATATCGAGAAGCTTCGTCACGACCTCTTCAGCAGGAAACTTATACGCGATGGCCCAGCGCGGGCTTTTCGCCGTAAAACCGAGCTCCTCCTGCTGATCGAGGGAATCGACTTTAATGACAATGCCGTCTATTTCATACGGCAGGTCAGCGCGCTTCGCCTGAAGCTCATCGATCAGCGTAATGACTTCTTCTATGTCGCCGCATTTTTTTCGTTCCTGATTCGTTTTAAATCCGAGTTCGTCGAGAAAATCAAGCCCTTGGCTTTGCGTCTCCACACCCATCTCGTCAAGCTCCGCTATACTGTAGACGAAGATATCGAGGTTTCGTTTCGCTGCAATTTTCGGATCGAGCTGCCTGAGAGATCCCGCCGCGGCATTTCGCGGATTGGCGAACGGCTCTTCCTCATTTTTAATCCGTTCCTCATTGAGTGCTTCAAACGAACGCTTCGGCATATACGCCTCGCCGCGCACTTCGATCGACAGCTCACGGTTCATTTTGAGGGGGATATTGCGGATCGTCTTCAGATTCTCCGTAATATCCTCTCCCGTCGTTCCGTCACCTCGGGTGGCTCCTCTGACAAAATAGCCGTCTTCATAACGGAGAGAAACAGCAAGACCGTCTATTTTCAGCTCCACATTATACGCCACATCATCGCCGACGGCTTGGCGCACACGGCGGTCGAAATCACGAAGATCATCAGCATTAAAGGCGTTGCCCAGACTGAGCATCGGTGTGCCGTGGGTGACTTTTTGAAACGCTTCAAGCACGGCTCCGCCGACGCGCTGCGTAGGAGAGTCAGGCGTTCTGAGGTCTGGATGCTCCTCCTCGATCGCGATCAGCTCCTGCATCAATCTGTCATATTCCGCATCAGGGACGCTCGGTTCATCTAGGGTGTAATATTCATAGCTATACTTGTTGATGGTGCGGCGCAGTTCTTCTGCCCGCTGCTTCGCTGTTTCTTTGTCCATCTGCTTCTTCCTTTCCTCTTCGATTACTGCTTTTCAATAGGAGCAAATGCTGCTAACAGGCGTTTCACGCCAACAGGGCTCGGGAAGGCAATATCGAGCTCCGTCCCTTCTCCTTCGCCTTTCACGCTGACGACAGTTCCTGTTCCCCATTTTTTATGGCCCGCCTTATCTCCGACTGCCCAGTTTAAGGTGTCGCCGCCTGTTTTGCTGGCGTAGGATACGGGGCGTGAAACAGGGCCGCGTCTCGGCTGCATTTTTCTCGCAGACGTCGCTCTCGTTTCTTTTTTCTCATTTAGGTTTTCCAATAAATCATCCGGTATTTCAGCAATGAAGCGAGATTCCGGGTTCATATTTGTCCGGCCAAACAAGGTGCGCATTTTAGCATTGGTCAGATAAAGCTCCTGTTCAGCCCTTGTAATCCCAACGTACGCAAGGCGGCGTTCTTCTTCCATTTCCGCTTCCTCCATGAGTGAACGGCTATGCGGGAAGACGCCTTCTTCAAGCCCCATCAAGAAAACAACCGGGAACTCCAGTCCTTTCGCGGCGTGCAGTGTCATCAGGGTGATCGCATCCTTGCCGCCTGACTCTTCCTCCTTCTGATCGAGCTGATCAATATCTGCGATTAACGCCAAGTCTGTCAGGAACGCAACGAGTGTCTTGTCTTCACTTTTCTGTTCAAAGTTTTTCGTTACAGACAGGAACTCGTCGATATTTTCTAAACGGCTTTGGGCTTCGATCGATTTCTCAGCCTTCAGCATTTCTCTGTATTCCGTCTTATCAAGAATTTCTTCTGTCAGCTCTGTAATGGATAAGTAATCCTGCATATTGGTCAGGTTTTCAATCATCTGTCTAAAGCTGTCAAGCGCGTTTGCCGCTTTGGCACTGACGCCGATAAAATCAACCTGCTGAATCGCTTGGAAAAAGGACAAGCCGTTTATGGCCGCATACGAAGCGATTTTTTCAAGTGATGTCGCGCCGACTCCGCGCTTCGGCACATTGACAATGCGCGTGAAACTGATATCGTCATCCGGATTGGATACGAGGCGCAGGTACGCAAGAATGTCTTTAATTTCTTTTCTGTCATAGAACTTTGTGCCGCCGACAATGTTATAGTTCAAACCCGCTTTGAGAAGCGTTTCCTCAATCACACGGGACTGCGCGTTTGTCCGGTATAAAATGGCGATATCCGACAGCTTCCGCTTGCCTGTGCTGTGAAGCTGATGAATTTTGCCGGCCACAAACTGTCCTTCACCGAACTCATTATCACCGCGATAATAGGAAATCTTGATGCCTTCATCGTTTTCCGTCCACAAATTTTTCGGTTTGCGGTTAGAGTTGTTTTTAATGACCTCGTTAGCCGCGCGCAAAATCCGTTTCGTTGAACGATAGTTTTGTTCTAGCAAAATCACGCTTGCATTCGGATAATCTTTTTCAAATGAAAGAATGTTGGTGATATCCGCGCCGCGCCATCTGTAGATTGACTGATCAGAATCCCCGACAACGCAAAGGTTCTGGAAACGCTCGGCAAGCTGCTTAACGAGCATGTATTGCGCCCTGTTCGTATCCTGATACTCATCAACGTGAATGTACTGGAATTTGCGCTGATAAAATTCAAGCACTTCCGGCACTCTGTCAAACAGTTTAATCGTCGTCATAATCAAATCGTCAAAATCGAGCGACTGGTTTTTCAATAGCTTCTTCTGATAATCAGCATATACATCGCTGACCACCTGATCGTAGTAGCCGCCGGCAACTTTAGAGAATTCCTCCGGTTCGGTCAATTCGTTTTTTGCACTGCTGATCGTGCCGAGGATGCTTCTCGGGTCAAACTTCTTCGGATCAAGATTGCGCTCCTTCAAAATCCCCTTGATCACTGAAAGCTGGTCAGCCGTATCAAGGATGGAGAAATTTCGGTTGATCCCAATCCGGTCGATATCTCTGCGCAAGATCCGCACGCACATACTGTGGAATGTGGAAATCCAGATATCGTCCGCGCCGGGTCCAAGGATGCTTTCCACACGTTCTTTCATTTCGCGTGCCGCTTTATTTGTAAATGTGATCGCCAGAATGTTCCACGGCGCCACATGCTTTTCTGCCATTAAATAAGCAATTCTGTGTGTCAGGACACGCGTCTTTCCGCTTCCCGCTCCCGCCATCAGCAAAAGGGGCCCGTCCGTTGTTTTGACTGCTTCCTGCTGAACGGGGTTTAAACCGCTTAGTAATTGATTGCTAATATAATTCAAAATTTGTTCACCCGCCTATACAAAACATATGTTCTATCATAAACCAAATCCGTACAATTTACTACTCGCCTTTCACAGCCGCTACTGTTTTCAAAGCCCTGTCAAAATCTTCATACACAGCATTGCCTACAACGATCACGTCCGCATGCTCTGCGTACTGCTTGGCCGTTTCCGCATCCTTGATGCCGCCGCCGTAAAACAAGGTGGACGTTTCCAATACAGCCTTCGTTTTCTTGACAGCTTCTATGTCTCCAAGCACGCCGCTGTATTCTAAATAAAAAATCGGCAGTTGCAGCAGCTCCGACACACGCGCATAGGCGACAATATCATCCATATTCAGATCGGCGTCCGCTTCAGTCAGTGCCGCGGCTTTGCAATCTGGATTTGCGATGCAGTAGCCCTCCGCCACGATTTCTTCCATAGACATCAGTTCTCCGTATTCCTTCATGGCTTTCTGGTGCATTCCGACAATCCAATCCGCGTTTTTGCTGTTTAATACACTCGGAATAAAATATAAGTCAAAGCCGGGAACGATCGCTTCAATCGCTGATACCTCAAGGACACACGGTACCAAAAACCGTCTTACCTTAGACATCATCCGCAGGACATTATCCTCTGTCACACCATCACTGCCTCCGATAATGACCGCATCCGTTCCTGATTCGCAAAGAATCTCCAGCTGTTCGTCAGGCAAATCTTTATTTGGATCGAGTTTAAAGACATGCTTCCACTCTGTTACATCGTACACGTCATACGTTCCTCCATTCGTTTGTTACCATTTAAACATTATAACAAATTCACATAGCGCGGAAAAACGGAAAAAGCCGTTAATCTCGTTATTCACTGAAAAAGGTGTTTTGATTCTATTTTCATAAAAAAAGAGAGCATAGGGCAGTACCTGCATGGTGAGTCCTGTATCGGCAGGAGCACACATTTTTCACCAAATTCCTTCTGCTATTGTTTGGAAAGTGTTCAACTGTGGAAATGGTTACATAAAAAGGGAGGCTGAGAGATGGAAACCATCATAATAGCACTCATCGCATTTATCATTGGGATCATCGCTATCCCGATCGTCTTGTTTGCCTGGATCTACATAAAGGATGAAAAACAGCAGGAGCACTCAATTCTTCGCAACTATCCCGTCATCGGAAGGTTTCGGTATATCCTTGAAAAAATCGGGCCGGAGCTCAGACAGTATTTATACAGCAATGACAATGAGGAGCAGCCTTTTTCACGAAAGGAATATGAGCAAACCGTCATCTCCGGCAAATACAAAAGCAGAATGATGGGCTTTGGATCTGTAAGAGATTTTGATAAACCTGGCTATTATATCCGTAACGCTATGTTTCCAAAACAAAGGGAAGAAATGCACGTAAATCAAACGCCAAAAATTGATACCCAAATCTATAAAATGGATGCTGACAATCTGTTCAAACGCAAGGAGCATGCCGAACATATCAAGGCAGACCCGTATTTTCTCCATCCTGATGATGTACAGGTGATTGGCGAGCATACATGCGAGAAGCCATTTTATGTGAAGGGATTAGTCGGCCAGTCTGCCATGAGCTACGGTTCTCTTGGAGAACGGGCTGTTACGGCGCTCTCAAAAGGGCTCCATCAGGCAGGCGGAACCTGGATGAATACAGGTGAAGGAGGATTGTCTGAGTATCACTTAAAGGGCGGCGCCGATATCATTTGCCAAATCGGTCCGGGCCTATTCGGCGTGCGCAAAAGAAACGGAGAATTTTCATGGGAGGAATTTAAAAGAAAAAGCAGGATTGACCAGATTAAAGCGTTTGAGCTAAAGCTGGCACAAGGAGCGAAAACCCGCGGCGGCCATGTGGACGGCGCCAAAGTATCAGAGGAAGTGGCAGACATTCGGAATGTCGAACCTGGAAAGTCGATTGACAGCCCGAACCGCTTTTATGAATTCTCAAACCCTCCTGAAATGCTCGACTTTATTGAAAAACTTAGAGATGTCGGACAAAAGCCAGTCGGCATCAAACTGGTCGCAGGGCATCCTGAAGAATTGCATGAGCTTTTCTCTCATATGCAGAAAAGCGGAAAGCATCCGGATTTTATCACGATCGACGGAAGTGAAGGCGGTACCGGAGCTTCCTTTTACGAGCTCGCGGATACAGTCGGCCTTCCGATTATGACAGCGCTGCCTATTGTTGACACGCTTCTTAAACAGTACGGCTTGCGCAGCCAGCTGAAAATCTTTGCTTCCGGAAAGCTCCTGACCCCTGATAAAATCGCGGTTGCCTTAGCCCTCGGCGCTGACTTTGTCAACATCGCACGCGGCATGATGTTTTCCGTTGGCTGCATCCGCGCTCTCGTCTGCCACACCAACACCTGTCCGGCAGGTGTGGCGACGACAGATCCGAAATTGCAAAAAGCGTTGAGCGTTGAGGAAAAACAGCATCGTGTCTGCAACTACGTCATTTCCCTGCGCGAGGGGCTGTTTAATCTTGCAGCCGCAGCAGGGATCAATTCGCCGATTCACTTTTCCAAGGAGCATGTTGTCTATCGGAAAGAGGATGGCAGTATCATCGATATCGACAACCTGATCCATCAATTTGTTTCATAAAGAAACCGCCCTTGCCGAACGGCAGGGCGGTTTTTTATTTGGAAGAAGACTCTGTTTCATTCTCCTTCACACGGTCAAGCGCCATTTCATAAGCGTCATTCCCGTAATTTAAGCAACGTTTCACACGGGAAATCGTAGCCGTGGAAGCGCCTGTTTCTGTTTCAATCTTATGATACGTGTTTCCTTCGCGAAGCATGCGCGCCACTTCAAGGCGCTGAGCCAGCGATTGAATTTCGTTAATTGTGCATAGATCATCGAAGAATCGGTAACATTCCTCCAGGTCTTTCAGCGATAAGATCGAGTTAAATAACTGGTCCAGCTCTTTGCCGCGTAATTTATCGATTTGCATCGTTACACACCTTCTCCTTTACTAATGGAAGCCGCATCAAGATCAGGTACGATATTGATCCAAGTCTTTCCTGGCACAAACGGAAGCCACTTGCCGTCTTTTACCGGCACAATTCTGCCATTCACTTGTTTCCAGTCTGTTTCAATGACGTTTCCGTGCTGAAACAACAGACCTTTTCCTCCTGATTCCAAGTCGATGTCCCGCCTTCCATCTTGATCAATAATATGATGGCTGGCTTCAACAATGAAAATATTTTGCATTGCAACCGGCTTTCCGGTTTCCCGGTCTGTCGTTATGACACCATCAGAGCTTCTTGTATAAGATTCAGCTTTTTTATCATAGTTGTATTCGACAAGATTTGTAACGTTATTTGTTCCATAATCTACCCGAACATTGTAAGATTCATTTGCAGGTTTTGCATCTGATGTTTGAAACAGCAGCGGATTTGTTTCCTGGCTTCAGCTTATAACCCTTTTGTTCTGCCGCCTTTTTTATGTAATCATAAGACGTATAGGAATTGTGGGGCGGTTTGCTGAAATCAGCTCTCCAAAATAAGCTTCCGTCAAAATCTAATCCGTTCATATAATCAGCAGCTCCGGATTCTAGCTGCTCTTTGGCGCCGGGACTCCAGCCGTGATGGACAAATATGCTGTCAAAGCCATTGCTGAGAGTGACGAAATATTCCCGCGCGCTCCGCACAGGTCCGACAGTTTCAGGCATCTGGCTTTGGAAAATGGCCAGAAATCTTGTGATTTGCCCTTCGGCTAGCGCTTCTATGACAATGTCGGCTTTAGACAGTCCCGACTGCGGCCTCGCCTTCGGGTGATTGTTCACCACAACAGCAACAGGCCGGCGTTCAGTCACCTTCTGTTCAGTCTTTAGCCCCGTTAAAGGAGCTTTCAGCTTCTTTGCAGTATCCGGGACAGCATCCTTCTGCTGGCAGGATACCAGCAGAAAAAACACGAAACACAGCGCGCAAACTGTCATCCATTTTTTCATATGTCGGCTCCCTGCTCTTTTATATTTTAACGCATTATCGATGGAAAGAGTACAGTTTTTTTCATGACGTCGAAGATTCCTCTTGGCGTAATGCGTATATACGGAAGGTGCGTACTTTGCAAAAAGAGCAGCGTATAGATAGGATCGCAAAACTCATAGCCTCTTTCAGTCAAAAGATCTTTCAGCTTTTGTTCCTTCTCAAGCACGTCTTCATACGCTTCCGAAGAGGCGCAGCCGCACAGCGCAAGCGGGATTTCATGCAGAATGTTTCCGTTCTCCGCTAAAACAATTCCTCCTCCGATTTCTTTCATGCGGGCAAAAGCGAGCAGCATATCCGCTTTATTTTTTCCAATCGCGACAATGTCGCCCGTCGTCGTAAAGGAGCTTACAAATCCCTGCACGCTTGAGGCAAACCCTTTTATCATCGTATTGACGCGCCATTTCCCGTGTCTGTCGAGCATCGTCAAATAACTTTCATCATGGTCAAACGAGAGCTGTTCCATCGAATTGTCGATCTCAATCATATACGGCTCCATAATAACCGCATTCCGCATTTTCACGCCCATCGGCATAGAAAACTGCAAGTCATCCATCGTCATATCATATGAAAGCTCAAGCGGGACAAGACCGCCTTTGTGCCAGTCCGTCTTTGTAAACGCCTTCAAATCACAGCCGTCTTCACGCAGAATGGTCCCTTTTGACAGAACAGTCACGGGATTCGGATTTAACGGATCTTCCAATATGTTCAGCGATGCCAGTCTGCCCGGTCCGACAACTCCTAAATAATCATCCATTTGGTAATACTTTGCGATATTAAATGATGCCATATTGTAGGCGTCGATTGCAGGTACGCCTTCTTCTAACGCGATGCGAATCAGCTCGTTTGTCATGCCGCCTTTATAGAAATTCGGGGTTGCGCCATCTGTCGTGAAAAAGAAGTGGTCATAATAGCGGAAGCCCTTCTCATGCAGCTCCTGCAAGATTTTTCTTACATCAGGGCGAATGGAAGAGTTCCGAAGGGAAACATAATAGCCCAGTTCCAGCCTTCTCATCACTTCATCACCTGTCATCGCTTCATGATCACAATCCGCACCGAACAGCTTCATTTTTGTAAGCGTTTTATCAGATGCGCCGGGAAAATGCCCTTCAATGCGTTTTCGCTGTTTCTTTGTAGCTTGCATGCAGTGGAGCATTAAATCATCACCATCTACCAAGCGAGGCCACCCGGTCATTTCTCCGCCTTGAATCACATCCGGATGTTCAATCCACTGTTTTCTGACGTCAAATGGAAGGACGTGGTCCTCGTTCAGAACCTCGGTCTGGAGGTCATAGCGTGACCACCAAAAATACTGGACAGGCTGCTTTTTGAGTTCATTCAAAATCGTAAGCGCTTTCTTTTTTCCGCTTTGCAAAAGCAAAAATAAGTTATCATTCACGAATGTCGTTGTTCCGTATTGAGACACATATTCCGCCAGTGTTTGGGGATTATATATTTGAAAAGGATGTGCGTGCGGTTCAATATAACCTGGCACAATGTATTTTCCTTCACAATCAATCGTATGAATTTCTTCGGCTCTATTCGGAAGTTCATGACCCACATAAACAATGCGGTCCTGATAAATCCAAATGTTTTTTTTCAGCCATTGTTTTACATATGGATTTAAGACGAGAGCATTCCGTAAAAGGAGCGTTGGAAGCAGCTTTGAGTCTACAACATCAACCTGTGCCCTGATGTCTTTGTTTTTCCAGTTAAAGGTGCGTTCGGACATTCACATACTCTCCTTTACATGTATTAGACTCATGGTATCACATCCTTCCTCATCACGCACGATAAAAACGTTACAAATTTTTGAAGGTTCGGTTAAAAAACTTTTTTAAGTAAAAGGAGCGGATTTCCTTGAAGCCAAACATCAGTCTCATCAATGCCGTGTTCAGAATCGCCTGCGGATTGACGATTATGTCAGCCGCCAGTGCAAAGTTTACGAAAAAACCTTGGTGCAGAATGCATCTCTTTTACATCTTTATGGGGGCCATGAAAGCGGGTTCGGGAATCTTGCGCTTCTGTCCTGTGACCTACATGTTTCAACACAGTGATTCTGGAAATAACGAGCATCAAAACGGATAAATGGAAAAGCTTGATCACAAAACGTGATCAAGCTTTTTTTTATGCCCACCCTTTGTTTTCATATAGAAATATCCTGCAGCTGCCAGCACTGCCGGATAAAGCAGTGCCCAGCCGCTGAATGAATAAATCACCGCGCACGCGACAAATGCCCCGAGCGCCATCCACCAGCCTATATCTCTCCTGCCCAACAGTTTCAGTGCTGCCGCCATTGTACATATGTAAGATGCGATAAAAGCCGCGCTCGGCCCTTTCAACAGAGTCGTCAAATCGATTTGAAACAGGCCATGCGCCGCAAGCACTAAGCCAAACACTGCGGCCATCGCTGTCAAAACGCGAATAGGCGTACGTTTTGTCGCACTGAGTTTTCCAAAATATACAGGAATGTGCCCCTCTCTCGCCAATGCATACACCATTCTTGAAAAACCAGCAATATTGGCATGGATGGTGGCGAATGTAATAAACAGCGCTAAACATACCGTAACATATACACCGCTTTCCCCTGCTCCTTTTGAGATGAGCATGGCAAGCGAGGCAATTTCTCCATTCTCTCCATATGAATGAGTCCCCACCGTCACAAATGACAGCATGATATACAGCCCTGCCACACAAGACGCTCCCAAGAACAAGCTGATTGGGACATCTTTTTCAGGGCGATGAAATTCCTCAGCCAATGGAGTAATCATTTCCCAGCCTACAAAAGAGAAAAAAATCATAACAGAAACAGATCCAGCAACAGACCAGCCATGCGGAAGAAACGGCTTGAATTCTGCTATCGTGACGTGTGGCAATGACACAGCAATAGAAGGGACAAGCAGAAATACGATGACACATATGACGAGTGTACTGATGTTTGCTGATAGTTGAATCCCTTTCATATGAAGCAAAATAGATATAGCCAGCATACAACCAGCAATCGATGTAACCTGCCAATCCGCCGCCTCTGTGACGTAACTGACGTAATGCGCGCCAGTCAAAGCGATGATGGGAACGCCGATCGGAACGGACCCTAACATGATCCAGCCCAAAATCGCTCCGGCTTTTTTTCGAAAGGCCAGCTGCACATAAGCCGTGATTCCTCCCGCGCTGGGCGCTATTTTCACAAGCCGGGCCAGCGTGCCGACGAGAAGAAAAGATAAAAAAGACATGAATACCCAGACAAATAAAGAAGCCGGACCGGCCGTATCCGCGGTAACAGACGGCAAAATTAATATCCCGCATCCTAAAACCGCCCCAATCGTTAACGCCGTCCCTTGTATCCAAGTAATAGAGCGCTGTAATTCTGGCAACATGATGCCTCCTCTCTGATTGATGGCTTTATTATAGAAAAAATAAGACGGCATCCATATGCTACAATGAAGGTAAATCAACAGCATTGCCTTATGATCAAAGGAATTTTCATTCATTCGCCTAAATATGTAAAGGAGCCGGACAAATGGACGATACAGACCTTCAGATTCTCTCGCATTTGCAGCGAAACGGCAGATTAACGATGGTTGAGCTGGGAAAGCTTGTCGGACTCAGTTCGCCAAGCGCGGCGGAGCGTGTCAGGAAGCTGGAAGACAAAGGCGTGATTACCGGGTACAGCGCGAATATCTGTTACGAAAAACTAAACAAGCATGTCACCGCTTTTATTCTCATGGAGCCGAAAAGCTGCAAGCACTACGCCGCCTTTGCAACATCGCATCCTGATGTAGCAGAAAATCACCGCATCACGGGTATGTACAGCTATGTGACAAAGGTCGTGACTGAATCGGTACATACGCTTGAGGATTTTATTGACGCCTCTATGGCCCATGGAAAACCGACCACGCTCGTTGTCCTTTCTTCTTCCAGCTGCCATCCCGCTTTTTGATAACAAAAAACCCGCAGCTAATCTGCGGGTTTTCCTCAGTTATTTTTGAGCAGCCTTTAAAGCGCGTGCCCCAATGTCTTTTCTGAAAAAGAGTCCCGGTTTGAAAATTTCATCAACCGCTTTGTACACTCGGTCTCTAGCCGCTTCAAACGATTCATCAAAAGCTGTCACATTGGCGACGCGCCCCCCGTTTGTAACGAACTCTCCGCCTTCTGCTTTCGTTCCGGCATGGAAGACCACGACCTGCTCAGTTTCCGCAGCAAGGCTGCCGATCGGCGTGCCTTTTGCGTAGCTTTCCGGATATCCTTCAGAAGCAAGCACCACACTAACAGCAGCGGTATCCTTCCATCTTAAGTCAACTTCCTTATCATCTAAAAGATCAAGAAGCACCTGTACCAGATCAGATTCCATGCGCGGAAGCACGACCTGTGTTTCCGGATCGCCGAAACGGGCATTAAATTCAATGACCTTCGAGCCGTTTTCAGTAAGCATCAATCCAGCGTACAAAACGCCAGTGAAGGAACGGCCTTCTTGTACCATTGCTTTTGCGGCCGGCTTCACGATCGTTTCTACAGCATGGCGAACCGTTTCTTCCGAAATTTGCGGAACTGGAGAGTAAGCGCCCATTCCGCCCGTATTCGGGCCTTTGTCTCCGTCAAACGCACGCTTGTGATCCTGGGCAATCACCATTGGATACACTTTTTCTCCTTTGACAAAGGCCATTAGAGAAAATTCTTCACCAGAAAGGTATTCTTCAATGACAACGGACGCGCTCGCATCACCGAACTTTTCATCTTCAAGAAAGTCATGCAGACACGCAATTGCTTCTTCCTCTGTCATAGCCACAGTAACGCCTTTTCCAGCTGCAAGTCCATCTGCTTTTATCACAATCGGAGCACCTTTTTCCTGCACATATGCCTTCGCCTCATCAAAGGATGTAAACGTGTCGTATTCTGCGGTCGGAATGTCGTATTTCTTCATTAAATCCTTAGCGAACTGTTTGCTTCCTTCGATGATCGCCGCGGCTTTTGACGGGCCGAACACGCGCAGACCCGCTTTTTCAAATTCATCCACCAGACCTTCAATTAAAGGAACCTCAGGGCCGACAATGGTT
The DNA here is from genome assembly GCF_019334685.1 of Bacillus sp. LJBS17. NCBI lineage: Bacteria > Bacillati > Bacillota > Bacilli > Caryophanales > Bacillaceae > Bacillus > Bacillus sp. LJBS17. Next base: position 674,526 of record NZ_CP079759.1, on the reverse strand, counting down.
AGGCCGACCTGGTTTTCTTTTGCAAACGAGACAAGCCCTGCGTGGTCGCTTTCCTCAATGTTTACAAGCTGTGCGGAAGCTTCCATGCCGTCATTTCCAGGAGCGGCAAATACATTCTCGACGAGGCTGCTTTGCGCTGCCTTCCACGCCAGCGTATGTTCTCTTCCGCCTTTACCGATAATTAATACATTCACGTCGTTTCATCCCCTTAATGTTTGAAGTGTCTGATGCCGGTGAATACCATGGCAATGCCGTATTCATCCGCTTTTTTGATGGAATCCTCGTCACGCACAGATCCCCCCGGCTGAATGATAGCCGTAACGCCCGCTTTTGCTGCTTCTTCAACAGTATCCGGCATTGGGAAAAATGCGTCAGATCCGAGCGCACTGCCTTTCGCTTTTTCCCCTGCTTGCTCGATTGCGATTTTTGCCGATCCGACGCGGTTCATTTGGCCTGCTCCCACGCCGACTGTCATGTTGTCCTTCGCGAGAACAATCGCATTTGATTTCACATGCTTCACGACTTTCCAAGCAAGCTTCAAGTCTTCCCACTCTTGCTCGTTCGGCTCTCTTTTTGTCGGAATGCTAATCTCAGCATCATCAAAGCCGTGCATATCTAAATCTTGAATCAATAGCCCGCCTTGAACAGATGTCAGCTGTTTTTCCTTTTGAACAGCGGCGGATACGTCAAGCGTCAGCAGACGGAGATTTTTCTTCGCAGTCAGGACGTCGAGCGCTTCTTGGCTGAATGAAGGTGCAATGATGATTTCTAAGAAAATGTTGTGAAGCGCTTCGGCAGTTGCCTTGTCCACTTCACGGTTCAGCGCGATAATGCCGCCGAAGATAGATGTTTTATCCGCTTCAAACGCTCTGTCAAACGCTTCTGCGATCGTTTTTCCTGTTCCCACGCCGCATGGGTTCATATGCTTTACAGCAACAGCAGCCGGCTCAGTGAATTCACGAACGATTTGAACTGCCGCATCCGCGTCTTTAATGTTGTTGTAAGAAAGCTCTTTTCCGTGAAGCTGTTCTGCTTGCGCAATGGAGCCTTTGACAGGAAGAGCTGTTTGATAGAAAGTTGCTTCCTGATGCGGGTTTTCTCCATAGCGAAGCGATTGTTTTTTCTCAAATGTCACAGTGAATTGCTCTGGTTCTTTTTCACCGACAGCATTTGTCAGGTAGTCAGCGATCAGTGCATCATATGCCGCAGTATGACGGAATACTTTTGCCGCGAGCTCGCGTTTTTTCTGAAGAGATACGCTGCCTTCTTCTTTGATTTGATTTAGCACTGGGCTGTAATCGGCCGGATCGACGATAACCGTGACATCCTGATGGTTCTTTGATGCCGCACGCAGCATGCCAGGTCCGCCGATGTCGATATTTTCAATCGCTTCTTCATACGTGACGTCTTCTTTAGAAATCGTTTCTTTAAATGGATAGAGGTTGACGACAACGAGGTCAATCGGCTGAATTCCGTGTTCATTGATCTGCGCCATATGCTCTTCATTGCCGCGAACCGCCAGAAGGCCGCCGTGAATATTCGGGTGTAGGGTTTTTAACCGGCCGTCCATAATTTCAGGGAAGCCTGTCACTTCAGAAATTCCGATCACATCCACACCGTTTTCTTGAAGAAGCTTTTTCGTTCCGCCTGTGGAGATGACTTCAACGCCAAGATCTGTCAGTTCTTTTACGAAAGGAACAAGATTTGTTTTATCTGAAACACTGATTAACGCACGTTTAATGGTCATGCCTTTTCACCTCTGTTATTTAATCCTAATAGCTGTTTAATCACACTCGGATACCATTTATGCTCAAGCTTGTGAATCCGCTGTTCGATTGTTTCCAATGTATCATGTTCATCAATTTCGATTGCCTTTTGAGCGATGATCGGACCTGTATCCATTCCTTCATCGACATAATGCACGGTGATTCCAGCCACCTTCACACCCGCCCGGTATGCCTGTCCGACTGCGTCGATTCCAGGAAACGCCGGAAGAAGCGACGGGTGAATGTTAATGATTTTTCCTCCATATGCTTGAAGGAGCGTATCACCGATCAGCCTCATATAGCCGGCAAGAACAATCAATTCAACCTCGTGAAGACGAAGCTGTTCAATGATGGCTTGTTCAAATGCAGCCTTGTTTTCATAAGACTTGGGCTCAAATGCAAAGGAAGGAATATGGAATGCTTCCGCCCGTTCGATGACTTTCGCCTGCGGTTTGTCGCAAACGAGGAGCGCTGCTGACGCATCCCAGTTCTCCTCCTTCAAACGCGTGACGATGGCTTCGAAGTTTGAACCGTTTCCTGATGCAAATACCGCAAACTTTTTCATGAAAGTGCCGCACCGCCGAATGTGACGCCTTCACCTTTTTTCACACGCCCGATTAAATAGGCTTTTTCGCCATGGCTTTCAAGCGTTCCGATCACATCTGTCAGATGCTCTTCTTTGACAGCCAAAACAAAACCAATACCCATATTAAAGACGTTGAACATGTCTTCTTCCTTTAGCTTGCCGTACTCTTGCAAGAAAGAAAAAATTGGCGGGATCGGCCATGAGCCATGATCAATTTCCGCACTTAAGCCTTCCGGAAGCATACGCGGAATATTTTCAATAAATCCTCCGCCTGTCACGTGCGCCATGCCGTCGATTTTTCCGCTTTTGACCGCGGCAAGCACAGGCTTCACGTAAATCCTTGTCGGTTCAAGCAATTCCTCGCCAAGCGGGCGTTCAAACGGCTCATATGTTGTATCGAGGTCCAGCTCCGCATCATCCAGAAGCACTTTTCTGACAAGGGAAAAGCCGTTACTGTGAAGGCCGCTGGAGCTGAGGCCGATCAACAGATGGCCCTCTTCGATATTTTCTCCAGTCACGATTTCGTCCTTTTCTGCCACTCCGACTGAGAAACCGGCAATATCGTATTCATCAGCTGTATAGAGTCCCGGCATTTCAGCCGTTTCACCGCCGACTAAGGCTGAACCTGATTGCTCACAGCCTTCCGCAACACCTTGTACAATCTGTTCAATTTTCACTGGGTCCGCTTTGCCGACCGCTAAATAATCGAGGAAAAACAGCGGCTCTGCACCTTGTGCCAGCACGTCATTGACACACATTGCAACAGCATCCACGCCAATCGTGTCATGCTTATCCATGGAAAAAGCGAGCTTTAATTTTGTGCCGACACCGTCCGTTCCCGAAATGAGAACTGGTTTTTGATAAGAAAGCTCAGACAGGTCAAACATGCCGCCAAAACCGCCAAGGCTGCCCATAACGCCAAGCCGTTTCGTGCGCTCCACGTGTTTTTTCATTCGTTTTACAGCTTCATATCCGGCTTCGATGTCAACTCCTGCGTTTTTATATGCTTCAGACATCCTATTCACTCCTTTAAGGCGCTTTTCAAAATATTTCCCCGAACGAGGGCAGAAAGAGAAAGGCAGCCGAACTGCGCTGCCTTTATGTCATTTTTCAAGTTTTATTTGGTTAATACTGCTTCTTTTACGTGAGGAAGCACTGTATCGTGGTAAATTTCAGTCGGATATTTTCCTGTAAAGCAAGCGAGACACTGTCCGCAATTCGAGTCATCGTATTTTCTGCCGATGCCTTTCAGCAGCCCTTCCACACTCAAAAATGAGAGGGTATCGGCTCCGATTTCCTGACGGATTTCTTCAACAGAATGCGAAGACGCGATTAATTCTTCATGTGTGGACGTATCAATGCCGTAAAAGCACGGATGAGCGATCGGCGGTGAACTGATTTTCACATGCACCTCTGTCGCACCCGCTTCTCTAAGCATCGTGACAATCCGGCGGCTAGTTGTTCCGCGTACGATAGAGTCATCCACCATCACGACGCGTTTGCCTTCTACAACCCCGCGCACCGCAGACAGCTTCATTCTGACGCCTTGCTCACGCAGAGCCTGGGACGGCTGAATAAACGTTCTGCCAACATAGCGGTTTTTGATTAAACCGAGCTCATACGGAATGCCTGTTGCCTCTGCATAGCCGATCGCCGCAGAAATACTGGAATCCGGAACCCCGGTTACGACGTCAGCTTCAACTGCGGATTCCTGAGCCAGCATTTTTCCAAGGTTTTTACGGGCACTGTGTACGTTAATACCGTCAATATTGCTGTCTGGTCTGGAGAAATAAATGTACTCCATGCTGCAAATGGAACGGTTGATATTCATGGAAAAACGCTCTGATTTCATTCCTTCATCATTAATGATCAGCATTTCTCCCGGCTCTACCTCGCGAAGGTACGTTGCGCCGACGACGTCAAATGCGCATGTTTCTGATGCGACCACATAAGCGTCGCCCATCATGCCGATGGATAGCGGTCTCAGCCCGTTTGGATCAAGTGCGACAATCATTTCTGTTTCGGTCATGATCAGGAACGCGTAGGCGCCTTTCAGCATAGAAAGCGAGTTTTTAATTTGGTCCTTCAGCGTGAAATGTCCGCTTCTTTTGATCAGGTGAGCCAAAACCTCTGTATCCGAAGAGGTTTGAAAAATACTCCCTTGATTTTCGAGCTGCTGCTTCAGCTGAGTGGCGTTGACAAGGTTTCCGTTATGAGCAAGCGCCAGGCTGCCGTTGTTTTGGGAACGGAAGAGGAGCGGCTGAACATTTTCGTATCCGCCGCCTCCAGCCGTTGCGTACCGAACGTGCCCGATAGCGCCTTTTCCCTTTACTTTGCTGAGTTCGCCGTTTTGAAATACTTCAGTGATCAGCCCTTGGCCTTTGTGCGCCGTCAGCTTTTCACCGTCAGTCGCTACGATGCCCGCACCCTCCTGTCCTCGGTGCTGAAGGCTGTGGAGACCGTAATACGTGATCTGCGGGGCTTCTTCATGTCCCCAAATCCCAAAAACGCCGCATTCTTCATTTAAGCCTTTGATTTCAGCAAGCATGGGATAGCTCCTTTCCATACGCGTTCAAGCTCTTTCGTTTGCGCATGAATCATTTGTTGTCCGTCTTGGTTTTGAATCGCCAGAATTCCGTCAGCTGTTACCTCACCAATATGAACCGCATCTTTGACAGTTGCTTCAAACGCAGCTTGATGTTCTTTTTTCACTGAAACGACGAAGCGGGATTGAGATTCAGAGAATAATAATGCCGCTTCCCCTTCTACAGTCACATTAGCGCCAAGGTTTTCCGTCGTCATGACACTTTCCGCAATCGCTACGCCTAAGCCGCCTTCAGACACATCATGCGCAGATTGAACGAAGCCTTTTTTTATCGCGTCAAGCAGTGCTTTTTGACGAGACAGCTCTACATCAAGATCGATTTGCGGCGCTTTGCCGTAAATACGGCCTTCTGTCATTTTTTGCAGCTCGCTTCCGGCAAACTCTGGTTTTGTTTCACCGATCACATATACGAGATCTCCCGCTTGTTTGAAATGCTGTGTTGTAATGTGTGCTGTATCTTCAATTAAGCCAACCATGCCGATAACTGGTGTCGGATAGATCGCCGTGCCGTTTGATTCGTTATAAAGCGATACGTTACCGCCGATAACCGGTGTGCTGAGAACATTGCACGCTTCGCTTATGCCGTCTGCCGCTTTTTCGATCTGCCAGAAGATTTCCGGCTTCTCCGGGTTTCCGAAGTTAAGGTTATCTGTGACCGCAAGCGGTTCTGCGCCTGAGCAAATGATGTTGCGCGCTGCTTCAGCGACAGCAATTTTCCCTCCGACTTCAGGATCAAGATAGAGATAACGCGCGTTACAGTCTGTCGTCATCGCCAGCGCCTTTTTCGTTCCGCGGATTCTGAGAACACCAGCATCAGACCCAGGAGCGACAACTGTATTCGTGCGCACCATGTAGTCATACTGATCATACACCCACTCTTTACTCGCGATCGTCGGCTGCTGAAGAAGGGCCTTCAGCGTTTCATTCGCATCTTCAATTTGCGGAGCCGGAACGTCCGTTTCCAAAAACTCGCGATAATAAGCAGGCTCTTGAGAAGGCTTATGGTAAACCGGTGCTTCTTCTGCCAAGGCATCAACAGGCAGCTCGCACACAACCTCTCCTTTGTGTGTCAGGCGAAGCATTTTATCATCTGTCACATGTCCGACAGAAACCGCTTCAAGATCATACTTGTCAAAAATATCGATGATTTCCTGCTCACGTCCGCGCTCAATAACCAAAAGCATCCGTTCTTGTGATTCAGAAAGCATCATTTCATACGCGGTCATGCCTGTTTCTCGCTGAGGAATCAGGTCAAGGTTCATTTCAATGCCAGAACCGGCTTTACTTGCCATTTCTGCACTTGAGCTTGTTAAACCGGCAGCTCCCATATCCTGAATGCCGACTAAGGCGTCGCATTGGATGACTTCCAGACATGCTTCAAGCAAAAGCTTCTCCATAAACGGATCGCCGACTTGGACAGCAGAACGCTTTTCTTCAGACGAGTCTGACATTTCTTCAGAAGCAAACGTAGCGCCGTGGATGCCGTCACGCCCTGTTTTCGCTCCTACGTACATTACTGTGTTGCCGACACCCTTTGCCTGGCCTTTTTTGATGTCTTCATGGTTGATTAAACCGACGCACATGGCGTTGACGAGCGGATTTCCTTCATAGCTGCTGTCAAACTGCACTTCTCCGCCGACTGTCGGGATGCCGATACAGTTGCCGTATCCGGCGATACCCGCTACTACTTCTTCAAACAAGTACTTCACGCGTGGTGAAGTCAGTTCACCAAATCGAAGAGAGTTCAATACAGCGATTGGGCGTGCACCCATTGAGAATACATCACGGATAATTCCGCCTACGCCAGTCGCAGCGCCTTGGTAAGGCTCGAGAGCTGATGGGTGGTTATGGGATTCAATTTTGAACACAACCGCTTGGTTATCACCGATATCAACGATTCCGGCGCCTTCCCCCGGCCCTTGCAGCACACGCTCGCCGCTTGTCGGGAATTTACGCAGAATCGGCTTTGAGTTTTTATAGCTGCAATGCTCAGACCACATGACAGAAAAAATTCCGATTTCTGTGTAGTTCGGCAATCTTCCAAGAATGGATTCTATCAATGCAAACTCATCATCACTGACACCCATTTGCTGATACAGTTTCTCTTCTTTTATTTGTTCTTTACTTGGTTCAAGCAGTAGTGACATGAGTTTCCCTCCAATTTTTCACGATAGACTGGAACAATTTAAGACCGTCGGCGCTTCCAAGCAGTTCATCGACCGCGCGCTCAGGGTGAGGCATCATGCCTAATACATTGCCTTTCTCATTCACGACACCGGCAATGTCGCTGACACTTCCATTAATATTAGAGCCGTATGTGAAAGCAATTTGATTGTTTTCCTTTAATGTAGCAAGCGTCTCGTCATCACAGTAGAAATTCCCTTCACCATGGGCAACCGGGATTGTAATCGATTCTCCCTTTTCGTAGGAAGCTGTGAATAATGTTTCGTCGTTCTGAACAATCAATTCAACCGGACGGCAAATGAACTTCAGATCTTTGTTGCGTCTCATTGCGCCTGGCAGCAGCCCAAGCTCCTGTAAAATCTGGAATCCGTTACAGACGCCAAGAACAGGTTTTCCTTCAGCCGCTGCTTGTTTGACAGCTGGCATAATATTCGCAAATCGGGCGATGGCGCCGCATCTTAAGTAATCGCCGTAAGAAAATCCTCCCGGAATTAACACGCCGTCGAAGCCGTCAAGACTTGTTTCCTCATGCCAGACGTATTCCACTTCATGGCCGAGCTCATCCTTTACAGCATGATACATATCGATATCACAGTTGGAGCCGGGTAACACAATCACCGCAAATTTCACTGTGCGACTACCTCCTCAACCTCGTATCTGTAATCTTCAATCACTGTGTTCGCAAGAAGTTTTTCGCACATTTCTTTCACTAGCACGTCAAGATCACGGTCAGATTTTTCAATGGTAAGCTCCATGTATTTCCCGATGCGCACATCTTGAACTTCGTTATAAGTCATACTGTGCAAGGCATGCTGGACAGCGCTCCCTTGTGGATCTAGTACACTTTCTTTTAAGCTGACATAAACTTTTACTTTATACATGATGAATGCCTCCCAGTCTTTTGAAAATCTCTTCGTATGCGTCGGTTAAGCTCCCCAGATTGCGTCTGAATAAATCTTTATCCAGCTTTTCGTTCGTTTCTTTATCCCACAAGCGGCATGTGTCAGGAGAAATTTCATCCGCCAAAAGCACTTGCCCTTCTGCATCTAAACCGAATTCAAGCTTGAAATCTATTAATCTGACATGACAATCGTCGAAGATGCTTTGAAGCTCTTCATTTACTGTTTTTGTAATGGACTTAATGGTTTCTACCTGCTCAGGAGTCGCCGCCTTCAAAAGCCAAATATGATCTTCTGTGATGAGCGGATCACCCAGCGCGTCATCCTTGTAGTAAAACTCGATAATCGGCTGCTCAAGCTCCGTGCCTTCTGGAATGCCGAGACGTTTGGACATGCTTCCTGCCACAACATTTCTGACGACGACTTCAAGCGGCACAATCGTTACCTTTTTAATGAGCTGTTCCGTTTCCGAAATGCGCTCGATAAAATGATTGTTAATGCCCTTTGCATGAAGGTGTTTGAAAATTAAGCTTGAAATCTCGTTATTTAAGCGCCCTTTCCCGCTGATTTCTGCTTTTTTCTCGCCGTTAAAGGCAGTGGCGGAGTCTTTATACACGACATACAGCATGTTTTCGTCATCGGTTTTGTAGATCTTTTTTGCTTTTCCTTCGTATAAAAGTTCATTCTTCACAATATTCACGGAAGGCCTCCTAACCCGAATGTTGGGAATTTTCAAACTGCGGCGGCTTAGAAGAAGCCGCTAAAAGCTTCTTCTATGCTAAACCTAAACGTTCAAAGATCAGATCAACATTTTTCAGATGGTAATTGTAATCAAAGCAGTCAGCAATTTTTTCTGGAGAAAGACGTGACGTGATTTTCTCTTCCGCTTCCACAAGTTCGCGGAACGGCACTTGTTTTTCCCACGCTTCCATTGCTTTCGGCTGAACAGTATCATAGGCTTCTTCACGAGTCAGGCCTGTGTCAATCAAAGCAAGCAGCACACGCTGAGAATAGATAAGGCCGAGAGTGCGGTCCATGTTGCGCTTCATGTTTTCCGGGAAGACCGTTAAGTTCTTCACGATGTTGGAGAAGCGGTTCAGCATGTAGTTCAGCGCAATTGTCGCATCCGGAAGAATAATTCGTTCTGCTGAAGAATGAGAAATATCGCGCTCATGCCATAATGGAACATTTTCGTAAGCTGTCATCATGTAGCCGCGGATTACGCGCGCCATGCCTGTCATGTTTTCAGAGCCAATCGGATTTCGTTTATGCGGCATTGCAGATGAACCCTTTTGCCCTTTCGCGAAAAATTCCTCTACTTCACGTGTTTCACTCTTTTGCAGTCCACGGATTTCCACAGCGAATTTCTCGATGCTTGTCGCAATCAAAGCAAGTGTTGCCATATAGTCAGCATGGCGGTCACGCTGAAGGGTTTGAGTGGAAATCGGTGCTGCTTTCAATCCGAGCTTCTCACAGACATATTGTTCAACAAATGGATCAATGTTCGCATATGTGCCGACAGCGCCAGAAATCTTTCCAACCTCAATGCCTGCTTTCGCTTGTTTGAAGCGCTCAAGATTACGTTTCATTTCTTCATGCCAAAGCGCAAGTTTTAAGCCGAAAGTTGTAGGCTCAGCATGTACGCCGTGCGTGCGCCCCATCATGACTGTGTATTTATGTTCTTTCGCTTTTTCTTTTATAATGTCAACAAATCTCTCAAGATCCTTGAGCAAAATATCGTTTGCCTGTTTTAATAAGTAGGAAAGAGCCGTATCAACAACGTCAGTTGACGTTAATCCGTAGTGCACCCATTTTCTTTCTTCGCCCAGTGATTCGGAAACGGCGCGTGTAAAAGCGACAACGTCATGGCGCGTGTCCTTTTCAATTTCTAAAATGCGGTTGATGTCAAATGACGCGTTTTCGCGCATAACCTTTACATCTTCTTTCGGAATGACGCCAAGCTCCGCCCACGCTTCACAGGCAAGAATCTCTACCTCCAGCCATGCTTGAAATCTGTTTTCATCCGTCCAAATCGCGGACATTTCAGGTCTTGAATAACGTTCGATCATTCTGCTTGTCCTCCGTCTCTATTCATCCATTTATTTGTGATCTCCTGAATCCATTCGTCTTCAGGCTGCTTCATAAATGTAATATGCCCCATTTTGCGGCCTTTTTTGATTTCATGTTTTCCGTATATATATAGCTTTGCCTCTTTTAAAAGCTCCGGGTCTTCCTCAACAAGCTTCACTTCATCGCCGAGAAGATTCACCATCATGCCCGGCTTCAGCAAATCTGTCTTCCCAAGCGGAAGCCCGCATACCGCTCTGATATGCTGCTCAAACTGGCTCGTCTCGCAAAGGTCCAGCGTATAATGCCCAGAATTGTGCGGTCTTGGCGCCAGTTCATTGACCAAAAGCTCTCCGTCCTCTGTCAGGAACATCTCAACAGCAAGCGGTCCGACAAGGTTAAGCTCATCTGCAAGCTTAACTGCGAGATCAGCAGCCTTCTGCTGAATCCCTTTCTCTACCCGTGCGGGCACGATGCTTTGGAAAAGAATATTGTTGTGGTGAATGTTTTCAGCTGTCGGAAATGTTGAAATTTCACCGTTTACCGATCTGACGACGATCACCGACAGTTCCATTTTAAAAGAAACCCAGCTTTCAAGAATGCAAGTTCCGTGTTCTAACAGACCGGCTGCCTGCTCCATTTGCGCCTCTTCTTTTATCACAAATTGGCCTTTGCCGTCGTACCCGCCGCGGCATGTCTTCAGCACTGCCGGAAGCCTGAGCTCCTGTACCGCCTGTTTCAGTTCATCCTTTGTTTTGACGATGCTGTACGGTGCGACTTCACAGCCCGCGGATTGAATTGCTTTTTTCTCTGTTTCACGGTTTTGGGTAATGAGCAGCAGCTCACTTCCTTGCGGGAGATACGCATGATCTTTCAGCCAATGCAGCGCATCATAGTCGATGTTTTCAAACTCATATGTGATGATATCGCTGATTTCAGCCAATTTTCGAATCGCTTCACGGTCATTATAATGAGCGGTAATTTCGACATCCGCAACCTGCCCGCACGGCGAATCTTTCACCGGATCAACGACCGCGACTTTATACCCCATTTGTTTGGCGGACACAGCCATCATTTTCCCAAGCTGGCCGCCGCCGATAATGCCGATTACAGCTCCCGGATAGATGATTTGTTTAGACAAGCTGATCACTGCTTTCTAACACTGTCTGTTTTGTATTTTCTCTTCTCTCATCCAGCTTACTGGCAAGATCCTCGTCAAATGCTGACAAAATTTGCGCCGCTAACAGGCCTGCGTTCACAGCACCCGCTTTGCCGATGGATGTTGTCGCAACAGGCACGCCTCCAGGCATTTGGACGATGGAAAGAAGTGAATCCATTCCGTTCAGCGCCTTGGACTGAACCGGAACTCCAATGACTGGCAGTGTTGTTTTCGCAGCCGTCATCCCTGGCAGATGCGCCGCTCCTCCGGCACCGGCAATAATCACCTTGATGCCTCTTTCTCTAGCAGTTTCAGCATATTCAAACATGAAATCAGGCGTCCGGTGAGCGGAAACGACCTTTTTTTCGTACGGAACATTGAGTTCGTCAAGTATGTCGCATGCGTGTTTCATTGTCTCCCAATCGGAAGTGCTTCCCATGATGATTCCTACTAGCGGCTGCATTCTGTTCCCCACCTTCTAATGCTTTTGTTTTCAGAAAATAAAAAATACCCGCTCTGCATTGCACTTATGAGGAAGCAATACAAACCGGGCATGGTACATGTATCGTCAGTCGTTCGCTTCTGCGATATATCCATGTCAGTTTTATCGATCACTTTCCTGCATAGTCCGGCAATTTACGGTTGCCGGGTAGAAACTTATGGGCCATATTCCCAAGATTATATGAGGTCGTGTTTTGATTTCATGTTTATCTTAACAACGGACATGGATAATGTCAACGATATTATCGAACGATACAAAAATTCATTCTACTAATGTTCGTGTTTTAGATCAATTTCCCTTCAAATACGATTTTTTTCCCGCACGGAACGATCTGAATTGACCCATTTTCCTTTTTTTCCATAAAAATAGGCTCTTCCATTCGCCTTACAGGCAGATATCCTTCTTCTTTCATTTGCTGAAGCACCGCATCAATCGTTTGCTGCTCTGTCACTTCAAACTTTTTCTTCTTCGGCTTTGCCATTATTCTTTAATTCTCCTCTTCTTCACCGCTTTGACCCAGAAGCCGCCGTGGATTGTTTTTGGTTCGTACGCAATAATAAAGGCTTTTGAATCAAGTGTTTTAATCGTATCATATAGCTGGAGTTCATATCTTCTCGGCGTCAGGATCTGAAGGGCTGTGCGGTCGCCTTCAAGCCCGCCTGCCACCCAATTTGTCACGCCGTAGCCTTTTTCACGGAGCTGCTTCGGAAGATCAAGATCGAGCTCCTTCGTAATCACATTGACCATAATATAGCCAAGCGCCAATTTTTCTTCTATTTTCATGCCGACAATTACGCCTAGACCGTAACCGAGCGCGTACGCGATCACATTTTGAATCTGGTCTAAGTTATCGAGCACCAGACTCAGCCCTGTCACATAAACCAGTATTTCAATCGTACTGATGCCGGCCGCTAAATAACGCTGTCCTTTCAGCGTTAAAATCATTCTTATCGTAAAAAATGACACATAGACAATATTAATAATGAGAATTATGAGAACCATGGCTATCCCATTTGATAAGATGGTTTGCATCATTTTATTCATCCCCCTACTCTTCAGCTTGCACAAAGCATTCATATTCTACTAGAGAAATGAGCCGTTTACAATCAGCTTCGCCCGTAAGTTTAAGCAAAATATTTCGACATGCTTTTATGTGTTGAACAGTAGTAGTTTACCCTCTTTCTCGCCTTTTCAAAATCAAAACAAAAAAGCCCGCTTTTCAGCAGACTCACCTCTTTATATCTATTGTCAGATCTCTTTTTTCATTTTCTGAAGGGACTTGTATTCTTTCTCAAGCTCACTCAGCGTGTAGTCAGCAAGCTGTTCCCCTCTTCCTTGATAAAATTCCGAGAGCAGTAATTTGGTTTTTAAAAATTGCTTCTTTTGGATAATTGCTCGGCGAAGTACATCAGCCATGTCCATCATCCTCCTTAAACATAAAGGTTTTTGCGCTGGACGTTTTCAGCATTTTCCCCATCATACACGGATTAATCCTACAAATCAACTATGTTTTTTAGATATATTTGTAAAAAGTGTGACATAAAAAAACCGGCTAGGATTAGCCGGTTTTTTCATTAAAGCGGAATCAGCGACGCCGTAAAATATTCAGAAATAAACGGCCAAGTCACTGCCGTAAACAGCAGCGCTATCGCAACCACTGCAAATACACAATAGATATAATCAATTGGTGCATCTTGTGCCGCCTGGTACACACGCTGTACATACAGCGCGATGATAAAAAAGATGGAAAACAAGATCAGCACCGTAAACAGTACTGTCAGCATTGGGATATTTACGATCGCAAAGATCAGCCAAAGGATTGAAACAGCAATTACCGGTACAAGCAATGAACCCAATACGGCAGCCGCTTCTCTGAACGTCACCTTCTGCTTCATCATATAGCGGGAGACAGCCCATATAGCAAAGACCATTACCGCGAAAAAGATCAGCAAATACACAAGAACAACTAAAAACCCGTCATAGAAAGCATGATGGCGTTCTCCGAAACCGAGCGGCCGATTCCAGCTTGCCTTTAACTGAAACCAATTCCCAATTGAAAAAATGATACTGAATATAAGCATTGAAATCAGACCGTACTTATAATGAGAAAAACCATCCGTTACGACAGTTTTCGCCGGTGATTTTAAAATCGAGAACGCAAAACAGCAATATCTGTTGATGGCTGCCCAAACAGACGCAAGCTTGTCTTTAACAGTTGATTCACCGCGTTCCTGGCGCGGTTTCTGCTTTTGTTTTTGCTTCTGCTTGCTTTGCCGGCTCGCCTTTCTGGACATTCTCGATAGCGGTTCTTCATCTGCATCTATTCTTTCACTCTGGTTAATTTCTTCTTCAAACGTTTCTTTTCTTTCTTCCGTCATGTCAGCAACTCCTATCAAAAAAATACGGCGGAATACCATTCAGCAAGAAAATAAAACACTTATATAAGGTACCGAAGCCTTCCTGAACAGTCAAGTCATTTCCATTTAAGTAAAGCATGGCGGCACATCTACATGACGGTATATCGTATGAAATGGTTTTATCTTTTGCAACAAAAAAACCAGCTGCCAGTGCAGCTGGTTTTTCATTCCTTATTTTAAGAAGATAAAGTACAGGATAAATACGACAAACAGCCCGTACATGATTGGATGAACCTCTTTTGCTTTTCCTTTGCACACCATTGTAATCGGATAGAAAATAAATCCGATGGCAATACCAGTCGCGATGCTGTACGTTAACGGCATCATGATCATGGTAAGGAAAGCAGGAACGGCCACTTCGAACTTATCCCAAGCGATTTTGCCAAGCGGAGCCACCATCAATGCACCAACAATAATAAGCGCCGGCGCTGTTACATTTGACGTAACGACTGATAGGAGCGGAGAGAAAAACGTAGCCAGTAAAAAGAGAATCCCTGTTACAATTGCGGCAAATCCTGAACGGGCACCCGCAGCGACACCTGAGCTTGATTCCACGTAAGAAGTTGTTGTAGACGTACCAAGCACGGCACCGATCACAATAGAAGATGAATCAGCTAAAAGCGCACGGCCCGCACGCGGCAATTTGTTTTCCTTCATTAAACCAGCTTGTGTTGCCACAGCAACAAGTGTACCAGCTGTATCAAAAAATCCGACAAACAAGAATGTTAAAATAACGATCAGCATTTGTACGGAGAAAATATCCGGGAGGTGAATCCACGCTTGTCCGAAAGTCGGCGCAAGGCTTGGCACACTGCCGACAATTTGAGTCGGAACCGGAACCAAACCGAAAATCATGCCGGCAACCGCTGTTAACAGCATCCCGATAAACACGCCTGCGTTCACGCGAAGCACCATTAAAATAACCGTGACAATCACACCGAAAATCGTTAACAGCACAGGACCGCTGTGAATGTTTCCGATCGTGACGAGCGTAGAAGGATTCGCTGTAATGATTCCTGAACCTTGTAATCCAACAAATGTAATAAACAGGCCGATCCCCGCGCCGACTGCCAATTTCAGCTCAGGCGGAATGGCGTTGATGATTTTTTCACGAAAACCTGTTAAAGAAAGAGCAACGAAAATAAGACCTGAAATAAAAACACCAGACAAAGCTGCCTGCCATGAAATACCCATACCAAGGACAACAGAAAACGCAAAAAACGCGTTCAGCCCCATACCCGGCGCGATGGCAATCGGATATCTCGCTATTAATCCCATTAAGATACAGCCTGCTGCAGACGCCAGCGCTGTCGCCGTAAAGACCGCACCCTGGTCAATTCTCAGCGCCTCCGGAAAATCTTTCACGCTCTCCAAAGCAAGCGTAATCGGATTGACGAACAGAATATATGCCATAGATAAAAAAGTCGTTAATCCGCCAATGATTTCATTGCGATAGCTGGTGCCCAGCTCATCAAACTGAAAAAACGTTTTCAAGCTATTTGACTCCCTTCACTCTTTGCTATTTATTCTGTCCTGAAAACGCCAAATAAAAAACGCCCCAATACATTTTGGGACGCTTGACTACAGACGGATTTCAGTTCGAATAAATAAACGTGTTTTATTTATATCAAACGAAAGAAATGTTTACGTAGTCAAGCCATTTACGGTAGCTTGGTAGAGACTTGCGAGCCATATTCCCGCGATTATACGAATTCATCTTATTTGATTTCTGTGTCTATTGTACCAAGTTCATTTTGAATTGACAATATAAACAACGAACATTACTTATTAAAAAAATTGGTTTATTCGTCTATTGACTAAATTGGCAACAATGATAAAAACCGTATGCATGACTTCATACGGCTTTTCAACTTATGATTATTTTATCTTGAAGGCTGACTCACCTGATGCACTGGTACAGTAAACGAGAATGGCTTTAGTTGAATCAGGTCATTTAAAACGCCTTTATCAATATACAGACCGTATTCATTAAACTCAAAATGCTTTAAAGACAGCTTATCAAGATAAGCGTCATCCAGTTCAAAAGTTGATAACATTTCGGCTGTGTCCATATTCTTCACTTCAGCTTTATTCCATTTCAAATAATAGCCTTCTTCATAATAAGCCATTGGATCAGACCATGATTGCATTTTTTTCTTATCACCAAGGCCAATCATTTCACCTATATTCACTAAGTCATCTTTTGACATATTTGAAGTATCAACTCCAGTGAAACGGTAATGTACCAATACTTTCCTCCCTTCTTGTTTAATGTTCTCGATTTCAATCCCTATGTTTTGATGTTTTGTTTCAGAAAGACGATACGGCATCCCTGCATTAAGCGGGACGATTTCACTACCCTCAGCCTCAGATCTAATATCTGCAATTAATGTTAGCTTTTTCGCTTTTGGATTGATTGGTGATTCTAACTGTGTTTGTCCTTTTGCTCTTACCGTTCTCTCGTTTACCTTTATGCGGTCTCCAAGTTCGATGTTTGATGCTGACATCTCATATGTGTTTCCTAAATCATCTTTAACTTCGTTAATTTCAACCGTATCATGCTTTGCTATGCCTTGATAATCGATTGTAAATTGAAGGACAGATCCAAGTTTCCCGTTTTCCACTTGAATATTGGAAAATTGATAACGATTATGATAAGCCGATATAATTTTTGAGCTTTCTAAATAACCCGCATTCTTTTTGGTAATAGGCAGTTTGAATCTCCAATTTCCCTGTATTTCATTGATATGAGTAATTACAAAGGGCACGGTTTCCCCATTTTTTATTTCAGTACCATTTGTATAAATCCTTAATTGTCCTGCGTATTGCTTGTTATTTAATTTTTTAAGCATTAAGGAATCGTAGTTGATTGAAAAGTTGTCGCTATAACTCGTTTCGTCGACATCATACATGATCTCTTTTTCATCAGAGTGGAAGTTATCAACAGTGAAGTTATAAACAAGCTGTCCGGCATCGTAATAGGAGCTGTTTACAGAAACAGTGATCCCCCTGGAGTCTGCTTTTTCATTTAAAGCTGTGACCAAATTGCTTTTAAACAATGATAGACCAACTTTATCTTGAAAATCCTTATAAATTTGTCCGACAATGGGTATGCTCCCCATCGCTTTGTTTACAGAGGGAAGAAAAAGACCAGATGATAAATACAATATACATACCACAGCAGCAATAGCCATTCCATTTGTAATAGTTCGTGCCCATTTAAAACGGCGCCTTGTGTTACTTTCATTTTCAGCACGAACGACAGCTTGATGTATTGCCTTTTTGAGTGCTTTCTTTGGCACTGCTATGTCATCATACATCTGCTTCATTTGGTGTTTGTCCATTTGTTTTGATCCTCCTTTTCCAGCTCCTGTTTCAATGCTTTTCTCGCTCTATGTAAATGGGTTTTAATTGTGCCTTCTGCCATTCCTGTTTGTTCAGCTATCATTGAAATCGAATAATCTTGAAAATAATAGAGCTGAATTGTTAACTGAACATGTTCATCAAGTAAATCAATCGCATTTCGCAAGTCTATGTATTCCTCAATATTTGCTTGATTAGTTCCAGCATCATGATGTTTCTCAAACGGAACCAAATCTCCTTTCTTTTTATTCATGGCAAAAATGGTATGAATCAATATTCGAGTAAGCCACGTTAAAAAATACTTTGGCTCTTTTAGTTTTTCTATACTGATAAAAGCTTTATAAGCTGTTTCCTGTACAGCATCAAGTGCATCTTCTTTATTTCTTAAATAGAGATAAGCTGTTTTATATAAAGTCTCCTGATGTGCCAGCATAAGCTTTTCAAAGGCCCGAGCATTTCCTTTTCTCGCCTTTGTAATCAATCTTTCTTCCTTCACCTTATCCACCTCCTATGTTGTTAGATACAAAAATTGTCGAAACGGTTTCAAAAAGTTAACAAAAAAAACGCCCCTTTTGAAAAAGGGACGTTTTTCTCATTGTTATTTACTTATTCCCACTCAATCGTCGCAGGCGGCTTACTTGTAATATCGTACACCACGCGGTTAATGTGCTTCACTTCGTTTACGATACGTGTCGAAATGACTTCAAGCACATCCCACGGGATACGCGCCCAGTCAGATGTCATGCCGTCGATTGATGTAACGGCACGGATTCCGATTGTGTAATCATATGTTCTTGCGTCACCCATAACACCAACGCTGCGGATGTCAGGAAGAACAGTGAAGTATTGCCAGATATCACGCTCTAACCCGTGATTTGCAACTTCTTCACGCAAGATTGCATCTGATTCACGAACGATTTCCAGTTTTTCTTCTGTTACTTCGCCGAGAACACGGATTCCGAGGCCCGGTCCTGGGAACGGCTGACGCCATACGATTTCATCCGGAATGCCGAGCTCTGTGCCAAGCGCGCGCACTTCGTCTTTGAAGAGCGTGTTTAACGGCTCGATCAGCTCAAACTGCATGTCTTCAGGAAGTCCGCCGACATTGTGGTGAGATTTGATCGTTTGCGCCGTTGCTGTACCGCTCTCGATGATATCTGTGTAAAGCGTACCTTGTGCAAGGTAGTCGATGCCTTTGAGCTTGTCCGCTTCATCATCAAACACGTAAATGAATTCATTACCGATGATTTTGCGTTTTTGTTCAGGATCAGAAACGCCTTTTAGTTTGTTTAAGAATCGATCTTTTGCGTCTACTTTAATCACATTCATGTTAAAGCCTTCGCTGAATGTTTTCATAACACCCTCAGCTTCGCCTTTACGGAGAAGACCATGGTCTACAAAGATACAAGTCAGCTGGTCGCCGATCGCTTTATGAATCAAAACAGCAACAACAGAGGAATCAACGCCGCCGCTTAGCGCGCAAAGAACCTGTTTGTCTCCGACCGTTTCACGGATTTTTTGCATTTCGATTTCGATAAAGTTCTCCATTGACCATTCGCCTTCGCATTCGCAAACACCGAATACAAAGTTTTTCAGAAGATCATTGCCGTATTCAGAGTGGCGCACTTCCGGGTGGAACTGAACGCCATACCATTTTTTGTCCGCTTTGCTCATTGCTGAGTTCGGGCAGTGATGGCTTGTCGCGTCAACAGTGAAGCCTTCAGGAACTTCTACAACCAAATCGCCGTGGCTCATCCAAACCACTTGTTCGTTTGGAAGATCTTTGAACAAATCAGGTGTGCCTTCGATGCGGATATTTGCTTTTCCGTATTCACGCTGGCTTGCCGCTTCAACTTTACCGCCAAGGTAATGAGTCATCAGCTGCATGCCGTAGCAAATTCCCAAAACAGGAATATCAAGCTCGAAGATTTTCTCGTCACAGCGGAAAGAGTTTTCATCATACACACTGTTTGGACCGCCGGATAAAATAATTCCTTTTGGATTCATTTTTTTAATTTCTTCAGCCGTCAATGTATGTGGATGCAGCTCGCTGTAAACACCGAATTCACGGATACGGCGTGTAATCAGCTGGTTATACTGACTGCCGAAATCAAGGACAAGAATCATTTCATTCACTAACTTTGTCATGGTTGTCACCTAATCTCCTCTAAGTTTTTTGACACAGAAAAAAACGAGGACAGATATGAAGCTCGCTCCGCCCTCTTTGGCAAGGCCGTTTGCCGGAGTCAGGCCAACTCGCTCCCAGACTCCGATAATATTCACTAATTCTAACAACACGTTGATAAGCGGTCAAGACCATCTGCTTTTAATTAAATTTTCCCATAACTCTTTGGAATCATTCCAAAGCGCTGAAGAATCTTCATTTCTGTAAAGCGCCCTTTCATAGCTTAATGTCAGCTTTGACATGTCTTCTATGTCGTATTTTTCATCGATTCGTTTTGCATAATCACGCAACGTTTCACTGCCTCGTTTCGGCAGCCCTTTTCTCTTCAGTTGTTTCAGCAGCGCGTCATATGCCTCAAAAAACGCGTGCTGATCGCTGCGCCGCTTCAATTTCCTCACGGTGAAAACAGGAATCCATAACGAGCGGAAAACATACAGCAATACAGCTGCCACCAGGAGGACTGCAAGAACCGCAAGCGCTGCATACAAGCCCGCACCTGCATTGGTATGTGAAGCGGACGGCTTTTTAGAAACAGCTGGCTCCCGTTTTTCCTTTTGTTTTTCTTCTTTTTGCGGCTGTTTTTTCTCTTCTTTCTGTTTCTCTTGTGCTTTCTTCGGCGAGCTGCTGTTATCGCTGCCGGAGTCCTTTGTGTCAGAAGAAGTAAATTCAGCCGGATTTGTAAACCCTTTAGTCGGCTCAAATGTAACCCAGCCCTGTTCCGGGAAATACACCTCTACCCAGGAATGGGCATTGTTATTTGTCACTTCGTAAATGCTGCCATTTTTGTTCCCTGCTTCTTTGTATTCGCCGGACGTATAACCCTTTACCCAGCGGGCCGGAATCCCGGCCGAGCGCAAGAGCACCACCATGGCGGAAGAAAAGTTATCACAATAACCCATTTTCGTTTCAAAGAGAAATTGATCGACATAATCTTCATCATTCTTCGGAATGGTCACGTTTTCTGTTTCATATGTGAACGCATTTGACCCTAAATAGTCCTCAACCGCTTTCACCTTATCAAACATATTGTCGTGATCCTGAGTCAGTTTGATCGCAAGGGTTCTCACCCGCTCTGGCAGTGAATCTGGAAGCTGCATGTAGCGATCGCTGAATGTGTACTCCTCACTGTTTTTTCTCACTTTTACCTTTCTCAGTTCATCCAGCTTATAGACCGGGGAATTGTACGTTACAGTATAATTTCCCATATTTCTGATTTCACCGGCTTGTTCACTGATCGGAGAAATTTGCTCCGTGTTGCCGTTCATTTCAAGTGAGACAGCCTGCTTTGGCTGAATGGTTTCCGCACCAATCGGATACATCAGATGATTATACCCGTAGTGCTTATCGACTTTTACACGGACGGTGCGGCGCTCTGTCGCAACCTTATGGTCAAACCACAGATTTTCAACTTTTCCATTGCTAAGCTGATACGACATGCCTGTGTCTGTTTCAATCCAGCCTTTTCCGGTATACGTGTCCTTCGTTTCCACACGGAAATACGTACGCTCTTTTCCCTGCCATGTAAAAACAGGTGTAGCATCCTGCTGGAACGGGCCGCCGAGTGATTCATCATGATTCCCGTATCCGATTTTGCTTTCCCCTGCAGACACGCGGTCTTGATGAGTGATTTTTTTAAGAAAAGGCACCGGATCAGGCCAGGCCGGCTCTGATTTTGGAGCGGCGAGTCCGAATCCCGTTGCAGCCAAAACCAATACAGATAAAGGAAGAAACCATTTCAGGACAGATGTTTTTGGCAGTGTGATTCTTTCCATCAGCTTAATGCGTTCCAAGTATAAAAGGCCCAGCATAAAGAAGCCGATCAGCACGATACGGATGACGGCAAAAGTGGCATCATATGGCGTAAAGGTATCAAGAATCGTAATATACGCTACTGTCATCAAAAAGAAAAACAAAATTCTTCTCTGGTAAATCACCCAATAATGCAGGAGATAGACCAGCAGCCACAGCAGCACAAAAAACAGCAGGGTCCGAAATGAAGGAATCATGTCATTCCATTGCCCTGATTGAATCAGCGTGATATTCAGATAGACATCCTGCAAAAAAGAGCTGACCCAGCTCAAGTCGAAAATAGGCCCTTGATAAAACAGGATGTGTATCGAGATCAATGTAAATATGACACAAAAAGGAACTGTGACAAACCACCTCATCCTGAAAAAAGTCAGCAGAAACGTCAAACCGATAAAGACACTAAAAAAGCCTGTATGTTTCGTTTCAGTAAAACTGTCAAGCGGCCTGAGCCACTCCCACAGCAATAAAAAAGCCAGAAAATAAAATAACAGCAAGCTCAAACGGCTTCCCTTGTGATCATCGTGCGGCATGTGAACCAGTCACCTCTCTTTCTAAACAACACGCGAAACTCGCCCGCCCCTCATGACCCGAACTCTGATTTGGCGTTTCATCATGCGTTCAATCATGGCATTTTCAGCTTGAGAGAGCACAGCATCTTTCTCTCTTGCCAGTATCACCGTAACCCGGCCGCCTCCTATTTCTGCGAGGTGCAGCATATCTTCCGTTAACTGTCCCGTGACAACAACTTGATCAGCTTGGCGAACAGATGGCTTTCCCAGCTCTTCCCGTGCATATCGGCTTATCGGGTCTGCCGCATCACAATGAGCGATGGCTAAATGCCGAAGCATGTGCTTAAAATGCTGATCCCCTTCCTGAATAGGGAAAATGTTTTTTTCCTTCCCGATGGAAGCCAGGCCAGCGCCCGCGCCGTTTTTTAAAACAGAATGAAGAATCGAAGCTGTCACTGAAACGACCTCTTCGAATGCGTCTGAGGAAAAACGGTCCATCAGCAGAAACAGATTTTTGCTGCGAGAAGGCTCAAATTCCTTCGTCATCAGCTGGCTCCGCCGTGCAGATGTCTTCCAATCTAACGCAGCAAACCGGTCTCCCGGCTGATAATTCCGCACACTTGCTGCGACTGAGGAATGGTGCTCATGAATTGGAGAAGAACCGCTTACACCGTCTTCCTGATGCCTCTCATTCACCTGATAGGAAAAACGCTGATAGAATGGATAAACAAACAGGGTATCATCCAGCTCAAAAAATGCAGTTTTTTCAATCAAGCCAAGAACATCCCCGGTTCGCACCCTGACAGAATGAAAGTGATGCTCTCCGCGCGGTACCCGAGCTAATTCATACGACATCGTCATGCTCCGTTTAAACCAAGGAAAAACGAGCCGTTTGGCCGCGGCTCCGTCTCGATTTAATGACTCGATACCTTCTGGCAGGCAATCTTCAATCACCATATACATCAGGGGAAATGGCAGCTTTCTTCTCAGCGTAACCGTTACGCCCAGCCTGTCCCCCGCATGCAATTGTGTTTTATCCATTTGCCTTGAAGCCTGAAAAGAACGGAGCGGATACAAGGCCAGCAGCCCGGCATACAAGACAAAAGGGAGAAACGCGTAAAACAAAAACCAGCTGACAAAGCCGCCCTGAAACATCGCATAAGAAAAAACAGCAGCCGTCAATAAAGTTAATATAATCAGCTTCCAACCATATACGAGCCATTGCCATTTCTTATTCATCAGCGGACCGACGACCTTTGAACCGGCACCTTCACAGCTGACATGATCTCCCTTACGATCGCTTCTGCCTGAATCCCTTCAAATTTTGCCTCAGGATGAAGCATCATCCGGTGCGGCAGCGTGAAAGGAGCTAAATATTGAATATCATCCGGTATGACATAGTCGCGATGATGCAGCAGTGCGTATGCCTGTGCCGCTTTCATGAGGGCGATTGAGCCGCGCGGACTGACGCCTAATTGAACAGAAGGATGCTGTCTCGTTTTCTGCACAATTTCAACGATATATTCCTTAATGCTGTCATCAGCACGGACATTTTGCACTTCCCTCTGTAAAAAGATGAAGTCTTCTTTTGCAATAATCGGCTCAAGCGTCTCAATCGGATGGCTTTTTTCCTGAAGAGATAAGACGTCAAGCTCTTCATTAAAGGACGGATAACCCATCCGAAGTTTGAATAAAAACCGGTCAAGCTGGGCTTCCGGCAAAGGATAGGTTCCTTCATATTCGACCGGGTTTTGCGTTGCCATCACAAAAAAAGGAGCGGCAAGCTGCATCGTATGGCCATCTACCGTGACGCTTCCCTCTTCCATCGCTTCGAGCAAAGCCGACTGTGTCTTCGGAGAGGTACGGTTGATTTCATCGGCCAGCACGATATTTCCCATAATTGGGCCGGGACGATATTCAAATTCCATCGTTTTCGCATTATAGATAGATACCCCTGTTACATCAGATGGCAGCAAATCCGGAGTGAATTGGATTCTTTTGAAATCAGCGCCGATTGACTTTGCCAGCGCGCGGACCATCATCGTTTTTCCGACTCCGGGTACATCCTCAAGCAGCACATGCCCTTTGGCAAGAAGGGCTGCTAAGCTGAGTATGGCGATGTCTCGTTTTCCAACCATTACTCTATTAATATGTTCAACTGCTTTCCCCAGCAAAGGATGCAGGTCTTCTTGATATGCCATTCTTTTCCTCCTAGTCATCTACAAAATTCATCATAATGTAACCTAACTTTACCACAAAAAGCAATCTGTATAAAAAAACGATTCTAGCAAATTGTTTCCAATAAAGCTGGCCAAAACACACAAAAAAGCTTCCTGTGGCAGGAAGCTCAATTATTTGTGTTCTAAAGGCTCCATATGAACATGCGAATAATCAATCGCATGCTCCTCCTTCATTCTCCGCTCAATTTCATTGGCTATATCGTGGCTTTCCGTAATATTTAAATCTGCCGATACCTCAACCACCACATCAACATGAACCGTACTGCCCAAGTATCTTGCTTTTATGTCTTTTAAACGGCTCACACCGGAGATTTTTTCGATTGTCTGTTTATAAGCGGAAATGTCCTTTATGTCGAATCCATCTGTCAAAGAGTGAGATGACTCTTTAAAGATATCCCATGCGGTCTTGCAAATAAGCAGACCGATCACAAACGCAGTGACCGTATCAATCCAAGCAAGATGGAATTGAGCAGCTACAATGCCGATAAATGTGCCGATACTGACGAATGCGTCTGATTTATTATCAGCAGCCGCAGCAAGGAGCGCCTGGCTCTTCACCTTCTTGGCCAGCCTTTTATTGTACCGGTAAACGATCAGCATCAGGACTGCCCCGCCCGCTGCCGTCCAAGCCGCAATCATATCCGGCGTCTCTTGTTTAGCAGAAAAAATAGATTCTCCGGCGCTGAACAGCACTTGCAGGCCGACAACCATCATAATAAACGATGCGATAAGCGATGCAATCGTTTCCGCTCGAAAGTGGCCGTATGGATGATCTTCGTCAGGAGGCTTTTGAGAGATGCGCAGGCCAATCAGCACAGCAACAGAAGCAATAATGTCAGTTGTGTTATTTAATCCGTCTGCCGTAAGTGCTTCCGAGTGAAAAAGATAACCGATGATCAGTTTAATTGCGGAAAGAACTAGATACGCGGCAATGCTGACCAGCGCTCCGGATTCTCCCTTTTTCAGTTCATCATATCTCTCCATACAAAACCTCCTCCCCGCTCACATTTTCCTATTATTATCTTACAAAGCTGATCCGCAGTGGGTCTACAGAAACATGATTCACCCGCCACAGAAAAATAGTGACGATGGAACACTTTTTCTCTCATCCAATTTATTTGCTCCGCCAAAAAGCCCATCAGATCCAATGATACCAGCACTTCTCGCATTCTATCGAATTGTAAATAGTACACAAAATCACACAGCAAATAAAAAACGAAACATTTTTTCCACACATTCGCTGAAAGCGCAAACAAAACACTACAAATTTGAAATAAGCTGGTATATTTTCTTACACGAATTTTCGACAAACTGTATATTTATGATAGAGTTTCAATTATCATAATATTCAGTAATGATTGCATTTTAAAAGGAGGTAACTTATGAACCAGTCTCAATCAGGATTAAAAAAGGAATTAAAGACCCGCCATATGACAATGATTTCGATTGCCGGTGTAATCGGAGCCGGCCTATTTGTAGGCAGCGGTTCAGTGATTCACTCGACCGGTCCGGGTGCCGTTGTTTCTTACGCGTTAGCCGGATTATTGGTGATTTTTATTATGAGAATGCTCGGTGAGATGTCTGCCGTAAACCCGACGAGCGGATCGTTTTCTCAATACGCTCACGACGCCATCGGACCGTGGGCAGGATTTACAATCGGCTGGCTGTACTGGTTTTTCTGGGTGATCGTCATCGCGATCGAAGCCATTGCCGGTGCTGGCATTATTCAATACTGGTTCCATGATATTCCGCTGTGGCTGACAAGTTTGATCTTGACCATTGTGCTCACCCTGACAAACGTCTACTCCGTTAAGTCTTTCGGTGAGTTTGAATATTGGTTCTCCCTCATTAAAGTTGTGACTATCATTGCTTTTCTAATCGTTGGTTTTGCCTTTATTTTTGGCTTTGCACCGGGCAGTGAGCCAGTCGGTTTTTCGAATCTTACAGGCAAAGGCGGATTTTTCCCGGAGGGCATCAGCTCCGTATTGCTCGGCATTGTCGTTGTCATCTTCTCTTTTATGGGAACTGAAATCGTTGCCATTGCAGCAGGGGAAACATCCAACCCGATCGAATCTGTGACAAAAGCCACCAGATCCGTTGTATGGCGCATCATCGTCTTTTACGTGGGCTCAATCGCCATTGTCGTGGCGCTGTTGCCATGGAATTCAGCAAATATTTTAGAAAGCCCTTTCGTCGCTGTACTTGAGCATATAGGAGTGCCCGCAGCCGCACAGATTATGAACTTTATCGTCCTCACAGCCGTACTCTCTTGCCTGAATTCAGGTTTGTACACCACATCCAGAATGCTGTATTCACTTGCAGAAAGAAACGAAGCGCCGCGCCGTTTTATGAAATTGAGCAAAAAAGGCGTTCCCGTACAAGCCATTGTGGCCGGGACATTTTTCTCTTATATCGCGGTCGTAATGAACTATTTTTCACCGGATACCGTCTTTTTATTCTTAGTCAACTCATCAGGCGCAATCGCTTTACTCGTCTATCTTGTCATCGCAGTTTCCCAGCTGAAAATGCGGAAAAAACTCGAAAAAACAAACCCAGAAGCATTGAAGATCAAAATGTGGCTCTTCCCTTTCCTAACCTACTTGACCATCCTCGCCATTTGCGGAATTTTAGTGTCCATGGCGTTTATTGATTCCATGAGAGACGAGCTGCTGCTGACAGGCGTCATCACGGGAATCGTTCTGATTTCTTACCTTGTGTTCAGAAAACGCAATGTGAGCGAGAAAGCGGCTGCCAACCCAGTCACACAGCAGCAGCCCGATATCCTGCCTTAATGCTGATCAAATCCTAAACGGCCTGCCGTTTAGGATTTTGTTATTTTCTTCTTCGGGCAGTCTGCAGCACGAAGATTTTTTGTAACCATCACGTCCTTATTGTCATTAACTATAGTACCAATTTGGAAAATTTAGATAAGGAAAGATGAAAATGACACTTGAAAAATTTGTGGATGCTCTCCCAATCCCAGATACACTAAAGCCAGTACAGCAATCAAAAGAAAAAACATACTACGAAGTCACCATGGAGGAATGCACCCATCAGCTCCATCGCGATCTCCCTCCAACCCGCCTGTGGGGCTACAACGGCTTATTTCCGGGGCCGACCATTGAGGTTAAAAGAAATGAAAACGTATATGTAAAATGGATGAATAACCTTCCTTCCACGCATTTCCTTCCGATTGATCACACCATTCATCACAGTGACAGCCAGCATGAAGAGCCCGAGGTAAAGACTGTTGTTCATTTACACGGCGGCGTCACGCCAGATGATAGTGACGGGTATCCGGAGGCTTGGTTTTCCAAAGACTTTGAACAAACAGGACCTTATTTCAAAAGAGAGGTTTATCATTATCCAAACCAGCAGCGCGGGGCTATATTGTGGTATCACGATCACGCCATGGCGCTCACCAGGCTAAATGTCTATGCCGGACTTGTCGGTGCTTATATCATTCATGACCCAAAGGAAAAACGCTTAAAACTGCCTTCAGACGAATACGATGTGCCGCTTCTTATCACAGACCGCACGATCAATGAGGATGGTTCTTTGTTTTATCCGAGCGCACCGGAAAACCCTTCTCCGTCACTGCCTAATCCTTCAATCGTTCCGGCTTTTTGCGGAGAAACCATACTCGTCAACGGGAAGGTATGGCCATACTTGGAAGTCGAGCCAAGGAAATACCGATTCCGTGTCATCAACGCCTCCAATACAAGAACCTATAATCTGTCACTCGATAATGGCGGAGAGTTTATTCAGGTTGGTTCAGATGGAGGGCTCCTGCCGCGATCTGTTAAACTGAATTCTTTCAGCCTTGCGCCTGCTGAACGTTATGATATCATCATTGACTTCACAGCATATGAAGGAGAATCGATCATTTTGGCAAACAGCGCGGGCTGCGGCGGTGACGTCAATCCTGAAACAGATGCGAATATCATGCAATTCAGAGTCACAAAACCATTGGCACAAAAAGACGAAAGCAGAAAGCCGAAGTACCTCGCCTCATACCCTTCGGTACAGCATGAAAGAATACAAAACATCAGAACGTTAAAACTGGCAGGCACCCAGGACGAATACGGCAGACCCGTCCTTCTGCTTAATAACAAACGCTGGCACGATCCCGTCACAGAAGCACCAAAAGTCGGCACAACTGAAATATGGTCCATTATCAACCCAACACGCGGAACACATCCGATTCACCTGCATCTAGTCTCCTTCCGTGTATTAGACCGGCGGCCGTTTGATATCGCCCGTTATCAAGAAAGCGGGGAATTGTCCTATACCGGTCCGGCTGTCCCGCCGCCGCCAAGTGAAAAGGGCTGGAAAGACACCATTCAAGCGCATGCAGGTGAAGTCCTGAGAATCGCGGCGACATTCGGTCCGTACAGCGGACGATACGTATGGCATTGCCATATTCTAGAGCATGAAGACTATGACATGATGAGACCGATGGATATAACAGATCCCCATAAATAATCCGACAAACTTGCCTCTAGCAGGCAAGTTTTTTCTTTATGAAACCTTTGGCCCTATTTATCGTATTACGTAAAAACAGCAAAAAGGAGCTGCTTTTTATGCTGACACACAACCTACATGAAAAAATAAAGCAATACATTTCCATTTATGCTGAATTAAAATCAAAATTAAAATGGAAAGTTTCACACGATCAGATATTAATGCTCATTTCTTCTGCATATATTGTGAATAAAAGAGAGTTTGATTTTCAGCGCTTTTATGATTTGAGCAGCTATATCAAATCAAACATCGGCAGCTTCTCAACACTCAATTCACACCACCGCTTTACTGTTGCATCTATTCTGGACATTCATTTTCAGCATGAGGCAAAACAAACATTTCATACTTTTATCGATGTATACAATGAAATGGTGAAGCTAGGATATAAGCGGGATATGTTCACATACCTTTCCGCTCTAATCTTGCTCACCGGCAAATCTGAAACGACAAACCAAAAAGAACAGATGAACATGGGGCTAGCAGTTTATCAGCAGATGAAGAAAAATCATTATTTCCTCACTTCAACTCAGAATGTTCCGCTTGCCGTACTGCTTGGAGAAAACGGAGAAGGTTTGCAGGCGCTACAGAAGGCGGAAACATGCTATCAGCTGCTGGCAGCCAACGGCTTTAAAAAAGGACAGTACTTACATCAGGTCAGCCATATTCTGGCCTTGCAAAGTGAAAAAGAGCCCGAAATGATTGTTTCCGCTTGCAAACAGATATATCAATCGATCACTGAATCTGTCAAAAAACCAAAGGATTATCATTATCCAGACCTTGCTCTCCTCACATTTCTGGAAGAGCCAGATATCAAAACCGTTTTGTGCATCACTGACGAATTAAACCAGGAAAAAGCTTTTAAACGGCAAAAGGAAATGAATTTTAAAATTGCTGTCAGCCTCTATCTCAGTGAGCATATGGAGAAAAATCTGCTGATGGAATCAGGACTATACACCTCTATCGAAACAGTCATTCAAGCGCAGCAGGCAGCCGCGATAGCTGCCATCATCAGCTCAACAGCAGCCAGCCATACTCATGATGGAAACTAAAGGAGGAGAAACATGCCATACATCACATTAGAAGATCAGACACGCCTTTACTATGAAACACACGGGAGCGGGACGCCGATCCTGTTTATACATGGGGTGCTGATGAGCGGACAATTTTTCCACAAACAATTTTCGGCGCTTTCTGCCAATTATCAATGTATTCGTCTTGATCTTAGAGGACACGGCGAATCTGACAAAGTGCTTCACGGCCACACCATTTCCCAATATGCCCGTGACATAAGGGAATTTCTAAATGTAATGGAGCTTGATCATGTCGTTCTTGCCGGCTGGTCAATGGGCGCTTTTGTCGTATGGGATTATCTCAATCAATTTGGGAATGATAACATTCAAGCCGCTGTGATCATCGATCAATCCGCTTCCGACTATCAATGGGAGGGCTGGGAACACGGTCCATTTGATTTTGACGGCTTAAAAACAGCGATGCACGCCATTCAAACTGACCCGCTGCCTTTCTACGAAAGCTTCATCCAGAATATGTTCGCAGAACCGCCTGCCGAGACCGAAACAGAATGGATGCTGGCAGAAATCCTCAAACAGCCGGCTGCCATTTCTAGCACGATTTTATTTAACCAAACGGCCGCTGATTACCGGGGCACCCTCCAAAACATCAATGTGCCGACATTGCTGTGCTTCGGGGAAGACAAGAAATTTTTCTCTACAGCAGCTGGAGAACACTTGCGCAGCAATATTCCAAACGCGACACTCGTTACCTTTTCTAAAAGCAGCCATTGCCCGTTTTTAGAAGAGCCAGATGCTTTTAACAGCACACTCCTCTCCTTTTTAGATGGGGTTATTGGAAAGTCATAAAGAAAAAGGAATTAGGAGATTAGGGAAAAGTATGAGACAATATGAAGTGTGCAGTAAAATACATGAGGGAAGAAGTGACTTTATGTCTTACTATAACAAACGAAATCAAGAACCGCTGCCAAAAGAAGATGTGAGTACTTGGGAATGCACAAAAGAAGACTGTAATGGCTGGACCCGAAAAAACTTCGCCAGCAGTGATACGCCATTGTGCCCTTTATGCGGAAGTAAAATGGTCGACGGCATCCGTTCATTAGTGAATCTCCAAAACAACAGCCAAACGAAAACAAGCTAGTTCTTCCCTATAACAAATGCAGTCTCCTGCAAGCAAACAAACCCCGAACGGAGACAAAATTCTATATTTCAGAATAAAAGCCTCTCATTGCAAGAGGCCAAATACGAA
Source organism: Bacillus sp. LJBS17 (assembly GCF_019334685.1). Lineage (NCBI taxonomy): Bacteria > Bacillati > Bacillota > Bacilli > Caryophanales > Bacillaceae > Bacillus > Bacillus sp. LJBS17. The sequence goes on along the minus strand of NZ_CP079759.1, from coordinate 643,434 downwards.
GAAAGAAGCCCAAAACTGTAAACGTTTAGGGCTTTTTTGTCTGTTTTAATGGTATAATATGGATATAAGAGGAGGGATAACGTGATCTCAAACCAGCAGCAAAAAGACTTGAAAAAAAGAGCTGCGTTCAAAAAGCTGAATGTTGCAATGAACTTCTATGTTGAACTTCTGTTTTTGTCGGTCCCTCTGATTCATATCTTTAAATGGCTCGGATCATTAGCCCTGCACCTCATCCATTAAAAAAGCCACTCAGCTCATGCCGAGTGGTCTTTATTAGTTAATCACAGAAAAGCTGTTGATGATGCCGTTCGGATTTTCCCATACTTTTTTGAAGGTCTTATTTTCAAGGCTATAGGAATAAATCGTCCGCACCTTAGCTTCACGCCCTGTTTCGTCCTTCAGCTTTTTAGCCCCCTTGGCTTCGGCAAGAAAATAAATGTTCTTCCCATCCTTAGAAAACTGAGGCTGTGCGTCAATTAACAGCTTAAATGATTTCTGATTTGAGATGATGCTTTCATATTTTTTCGTATCCGCATTGAGCATTTGAATAGAAGCGGTTTGCTCCGTTCCTTTTTGCGTATATGATGTGAATAAAATACGTTTATCATCATCAGAAACAGCAATATCGCTGATAAATTGGTTCAGGCTTTTCAGCTCATTAAATTTATGTTGACGGCCTTCCGCAAAATGAATCGTTGTCGGTTCAGGGTCGATGCCCTTTTCGTTTGCTTCATCTGTTTTCTTGTAGTCTTCTTCTACAGAATAATGAAGCAATGCAAATGAATCGTTTTTTTGGTTATAAAAGAAGCTGCTAACGGTGTTATCCTGATCATTAGCGGCAGGATAAAGATTTTTGTACTTTTTTGTTTTCAGATCAAAAGCGGCGATCCGAAAATTGCTTTCGTCCGCTTTTCCTAAGCGGAAATAGATGGTTGAACGGTCCTTTGATAAAAACAAACTGTCCGCACTCTCCGCGCCTTTATAAAGCACCGTCTTTTTATTAGACTTTAGATCCAGTTTAAAAAGCCTCATTTCATTCTGTTCATTATTGCCCGTATAATAGAGCACCTGCTGTTTTTGATCCAAGGCAAATGCCGGATAGCTGGTCAGCTTCTCCTCATGGATCACCTTGTCATTTTCATAATACTTTGTCAGCAGATCCGTATCTGTAATTGAAACCAGCAGCTCATCACCGCTTTCGGTATTGACTGAAACATCAGCAGCCTTCTCATGGCCTTTATCCTTTGCAACATAAAACGCAACCCCCGCGGCAGCTGCCGCTATTATCACTGCTAACAATAATATGATTCTTTTTTTCATCTTTTATCTCCACCAATAGAAAAAGCAAGAATGTGACTTCTTGCTTTCCAGATTATATATGTACATTAATAGCTGTAATGCCCCGCTACTTTACCTTTGCTTAATGGATATCCAAGCGCTTTAAACGCTTTAGGGCTAACATCCAGCACTGCATTAGGCATTCTGCCAACATCATTTTTATAAACCGTAATCACCTTTTTAGGCTTCGCTTTTGCATAAGCTCTGATTTTTGTCCCGTTTCTAGGAACATCAAATCCGATTTTGGTCGCACAATCCCAATGTCCAAGTTTCTTACCTGAAGAGCCTTTTTTCCCGACTCCATTATACCAAGTAATATTTCCGTTCACATGTTTCGCACTGGCATCTGATGAAAAACTAAAAGCTCCCAAAGTACTTCCTACTAAGATAAAAGCGGCTAAAATGACTTTCTTCAACATTTCGTCCCCCTGTTTGTTAACATCTAGGAAGATTATACACGATCAACCAGCTATTTTTTATTTCAATATCCTTACAGTAATGTTACAAAGTCAAAAAAGTTACCTCTGTTAAATTAAACCATGGAAGATTATCCTATTATAATAGCAGTATTAGCGTTATAATTATTGATAGAGTAGTTGTCGCATTCAATATGAACGAACCATTACCGTATTGTTCAAACCAAATTCATAGCTATGTAAACGATTGATACTCTCATATAAAGAAAAAAGAGTGTGCGAGACCCTTTTTTCTTCAAAGTTTCTTTTTTCAAAAAAACGTAGATTATATTATATAAAAATTTCATTTCTTTTTTGGTTTTAAAAATGGCGATTTTGTGAACAGTTCATATTGACCGGTGCGGAATTACTCACATCAAAAGCTATAGGAGTGGTAATCCATGAAGGCAGCAAGATGGCATAACCAAAAGGATATCCGTATTGAACATATCGAAGAGCCAAAAACGGAGCCGGGAAAAGTAAAGATCAAAGTCAAATGGTGCGGCATCTGCGGAAGTGATTTACACGAATATCTGGGCGGCCCGATCTTTATTCCGGTTGACAAACCGCATCCATTAACAAATGAAACGGCACCTGTCACAATGGGGCATGAATTCTCCGGTGAAGTTGTCGAAGTCGGAGAAGGCGTTGAAAATTATAAAGTTGGAGACCGCGTCGTAGTCGAGCCGATTTTTGCTACACACGGCCACCAAGGCGCCTACAACCTTGATGAACAAATGGGATTCCTCGGCTTAGCCGGCGGAGGCGGCGGTTTCTCTGAATACGTCTCTGTAGATGAAGAGCTTTTGTTCAAACTTCCTGATGAATTATCATATGAACAAGGCGCGCTCGTTGAACCTTCTGCAGTTGCTCTATACGCTGTCCGCTCAAGCAAACTCAAAGCAGGCGACAAAGCGGCTGTATTCGGCTGCGGCCCGATCGGACTTCTTGTCATTGAAGCGCTAAAGGCTGCCGGTGCAACTGATATTTACGCTGTTGAGCTTTCTCCTGAACGCCAGCAAAAAGCTGAGGAGCTTGGCGCGATCATCGTTGATCCGTCTAAAACAGACGATGTAGTCGCTGAGATTGCAGAACGTACAGGAGGCGGTGTTGACGTAGCATTCGAAGTCACGGGTGTCCCAGTGGTGTTACGACAAGCCATCCAGTCCACTACAATTGCCGGTGAAACCGTCATCGTCAGCATTTGGGAAAAAGGTGCTGAAATCCATCCGAACGATATCGTAATCAAAGAACGTACAGTAAAAGGAATTATCGGATACCGCGACATCTTCCCGGCTGTATTGTCATTAATGAAAGAAGGCTATTTCTCAGCCGACAAACTCGTAACGAAAAAAATCGTACTAGATGATTTGATCGAGGAAGGCTTCGGGGCTCTTATTAAAGAGAAAAGCCAAGTCAAAATCCTTGTCAAACCTAACTAATTTGAAACCAAAAAGAATCCGCACTCGGGTGCGGATTCTTTTTTTAATTATCCAATCACTTCAGCCCCAGAATCCTTCTTTGCCCCGCCGTGATCATAAGCGCGGAAGTTTTCCTCCAGTTGCTCAAGCGAAAGCCCTTTCGTTTCCGGCAAAAACCTCTTCACAAACAAGACAGAGCAAATTCCTAATCCAACGAAGATAAAGAACGTTGTGGACAGCCCGATGGCTGCCAGCAATATTGGAAACGTGAAACTGACTGCAAAATTCACCATCCACAGACAGAATACCGTAACACCCATTCCCAGTCCGCGAAGGCGAAGCGGGAAAATTTCAGATAGCATCAGCCAAGTCACTGGTGAAATGGCGCCCTGCTGAAAAGCAAGAAATGTGACCGTTAATGACAGGACTACATATGGAAGTGCCGGTGATCCTTCAAGTACAAGTGAGAATATCCCGATTAGCAATAACGCTGTTGTCGTACCGATCAAGCCTGTCATCAGCATCGGCCGGCGCCCCACTCTTCCCAGCAACCAGATTCCGACGAATGTTGCCAATACCGAAATCACGCCATTCGCAATATTTCCGATTAAAGCGGCTTCCGTTTGGAAACCAGAATTTCTTAGAATTTCAGTCCCATAATACATAATCGAATTAACACCTGTAATTTGCTGTACAATCGCAATCCCTAATCCAATAAACACAATACGGCGCACCCATGGGACTGAAAGATCTTTAAACGTTGCTTTATCAAGCTGATCTTCTTTTTTGAAAGCGAATTCAATTTCTTGCAGCTCAGCTGCTGCCCGCTTTTCATCCCTGATTTTTTTCAAAACACGCAAAGCATCTTCTTTTCTCCCTTTCGAAACAAGCCAGCGGGGACTCTCGGGCATTCTGATCATGCCGAAAAACAGGAACACGGCTGGAAGCGACGCAATGACCAGCATGAACCTCCACACATGGGAGTTGTCTCCCATTGTTGTTCCAAGGATTGCATTAAAAACAAAGGCCAAAAGCTGTCCTGATACAATCATCAATTCGTTCTGCGTCACCATCCGTCCCCTGCTTTCCACAGGAGACATCTCTGCTAAATAGGCAGGCACCGTTACGGATGCACCCCCAACCGCAATACCAAGCACAAAACGGGAAATAATCATGACCGTAACATTTGGAGCAAACGTACACCCGATCGTTGAAATGAAAAATATAACAGCGAGGAACAAAATATTTTTGCGGCGGCCGTTAAAATCAGACATCCTGCCGCCAAACACAGCACCCAGCGCGGCTCCAAAAAGAAGTGAACTGGTGACAAGGCCCTCTGTGAAGGCATTGAGATTAAGCTGATCCGGCTCTCCCATATACGGTAAAGCTCCATTGAGCACACCGGTATCATAGCCAAAAAGAAGCCCGCCGAAAGTGGAGACTAAAATAATTGTACGTAAAAATGACATTTGATTGCCTTGTTTATTCATACTGTTTCCCCCAGTCTTTTTCAAAATGCGTATGTCAAAAACTTATTCCAGGGCTGCTGCCTTCCTCACATTTTGTAAGCAGGCTTCAGAAAATAGTTGTTCATGTTTTTATCCAATAACCTCATAACCTTCCCTTCTTCTTAGCATGTCAGTCCCAATGGAAGCGATTTCATTTCTCACTAAAAGAGAAATGGTCATTTCTTTGTGCATAACCTTGTAAATTTGGCATTTAATAGTCACTTGATAGTTCAATTGTAGTGATATGATAGTTATATTTTTGTTACATCTGATATTATCATAATTATAAAAACGCTTTCAGTCAATATAAATTTCTGAAAATTTTTTACTCTATAAAAGGAAAATCACCAATTCAAGGGGAAAATGAACGTTTTTCTTCATGAAAATGTGTGAATCAAGTCAAAAATCCTGTGATTTTTTGTTCATATCGATAAATGAGTAAGTGTTGGTTAACTTCTCCTATTTTTCTCTGTAAAATCAAACATTCGCTCAATTGTTTCAGACTCAGGATAAAAGGAAATAGAGAAGAAAATAAAAGAAGGCTGACTTAAGGGAGGCAACCAAAATGAATGAGGGTTATATCATTGCAGGCCTTTTATTATTGACAGCGGGGATGATTGATTTTTTATGGACCACGTTATGGTTAGAGAGCGGTGCAGGCCCGATCACAAGATGCCTGTCTGCCTGGCTGTGGAAGGGCTGCCGCAGAATCAGCGGTGACCACGCAAAGGTTCTAAGTATGGCTGGTCCTCTGCTGTTATGCCTGACGTTAGTGATATGGATCAGTCTATTTTGGGGCGGGTGGGTTTTGATTTACTCGAGTGACCCTCACTCACTTATGGAAACTCAATCAAAAGAACCTTCTTCCTGGTCAGACCGAATTTATTTTTCCGGCTATGTCATGTTTACATTAGGAAATGGCGACCTCGCTCCGAACGGAGGCCTATGGAAGCTTGTCACGATTATTGAAACAGCTCAAGGACTGCTTACCATCACGTTTTCTGTCACGTATTTGATTTCCGTCTTGAGTGCGGTTAATCAAAAACGCTCCTTTGCCCAAAGTGTATTAAGTCTAGGGCATGACGGAACAGAAATCGTCCATAATGCATGGAATGGCAAAGATTTTCACGACATTGATTTTCTTCTTGTCGCTGCCTCATCAGAACTGGGAAAGCTGACCGCTCAGCATAACGCCTTCCCCATCCTTCATTTTTACCACAGCACGCAGAATCAGGAATCATCCATTATAGCTGTTGCTGTATTGGATGAAGCTCTAACCATTTTCAAATACGGAATTCCTGAACAATATCAGCCGAATCAGCTTCATATCAAAGAAGCGCGCTCAAGTATCAAAAACTATCTGGATACCGTTCATACTGCCTATATCCATCCTGCAGAACAAGCGCCGCCGGAACCAGACATCTCAAAGCTTCAACAATCAGGCATACCGGCTTTATCAAAGCAAACATTTCAAATTGCCGTCAATTCAATAAAGGAACGTCGTCAATTGCTGCTGGGAATTATCCAAGCGGGTGCTCGAAAATGGCCTGTTCAGGAGCAAGCAATAGGTAACGCTTATTCTTCTAAATAAAAAAGTCCCGAGCGCTGATCACTCCGGACTTTTCACTGTATGAGTCTTACACAAGCTTCTGGCCGCAATTCGGACAAAAATTGGCTTCGCCCGTTTTTGTTCCGCAGTTTGGACAGAAATTCGGTTTGCTTCCGCTGCCAGTTGACTGTGGGCCTGATGACTGTGCCTGCTGATTTTGATTCATTTGGTTCATCATCTGATTGGCCATATTCATTCCCATCATCATTCCAGCCATATCCGAAGCCGCTCCGCCTCCGCTCATCTTTCCGGATGCCATTCCATCCGTCATTGATATTTGCTGGTATCTGTTCACATCCCCAACCATACCGTAGGAAGCGTTCTTTGTAATCATATCTTGAACCTCTTGAGGGTAATTAAAGCTCATGATTTGAAAACCAGTGACCGTCATCCCGTCGCTTATTAATTGCATATCTAAGTCCTCTTGAATTCCCTTGGCAATATCAAAAGCGTTTGCTTGAAGATTAAACATATCTTTCCCTTCTCTTGTGATCCACTTCATGAGAAGCTGATCCAGAATAGAAATGATACGGGTTTTAATATCCTCTACAAAATATTGATCTTTCACGCCAGCGATTTTATCAATCAGGCTGATATAGTCCTGCACCTTGAAATTAAATGTGCCGTTTGCGCGAATGGGCATCCCGCCTGGCATTCCCGCTGCCGGAATATTTATCGCCTGTTTTGTTCCCCATCTTACGGTAAATTCCTTCGTATTGACAAACAGCACCTCAGCTCGCATGCCGCTGTTAAAGCCAAACTTAAAGCCCTTTAACGTTGAAAGGAATGGAATAATTTCTGATTCAATATCATAATCGCCATCATCTTGAAAGACTCCTTCAACCCGCCCATTGTTCAAAAAGACAGCATCCTGTCCGGGACGAATGATTAAACGGCTCCCTTTTTTGATTTCACGATTTTTCCATTTATAAAAAATCATATCATCTCTAAATTCTTCCCACTCTACTACATTCGCTAATTGATTTCTGAAAAACGACATTACGCCTCTCCCTTTCTCTATTTCTTACATTTAAAAACTGCCCCGGCTCCCACTGTATGACGTGCCGCCTTTCGTAACACCGCCATCGCTGCCGCTGTCTTTATCTGATGGTTTTCTTTCTCTTGTTACAGTCGTTCTAATATAAGTGTCGTATTGATCAATCACATCAGACGTACGCTGATCCATATATGTATTTCCATTAACCGTTACTTTGCCGCCTGCATGATAAAGCATGATTGAAACCGCAATTCCCCCGACTGCGATGGCAGCAATCAGCTGAAACCACCATGTAAAGAATATGTTGTCGGGGTTTACTCCCGGTTTTATGCCCATATCTTTATAGGAAAGCTGAATATATGTCTCAAAAGCTTCAAAATAATTTTCATTGGATAAATCAGATGAAATCGTATTTCTGATGCTATTGAGCCTGCTGTTGTCCAAATACTGTTCGGCTTTTTTGAAGCCTGCGATAAACACTTCTCTGTTTGTCATATCAATGGTCAGAATGGCTGTACTGCCTTTTCCGTAACGATCATAAAAATCGCCGGTATAGTCTGCAATATCTTCACCGTTTGTGCTTTTGATCGTAATAATGATGAAATCAGTGTCTCTCTTTGCACCCAGCTCTGCCGAGAGAGATTCAAGTTTTCCGATCTCCGCTTTTGACAATAGATGAGCGCGATCGTACACATGCTGCTGCGATTCAGAGGCTCTTGCCGCTTCGATACCCAGTAAAGGCATCATGATGAAAACAGCCAGCACAACAAAGATCGCTTTCCCAAAAAATCCACGCATCAAAATCCGCCTCCCATCATCAATGAGACGAGCTTCAACGCAAGAAATGTCCCGCCTGCTATTCCGCTAAACCATGCCGCCACTTTTCCTCGACTAATCGGCGGCTTTCCAACAACCTTTCCTGTTTGCCCGTTCATCGCAAAGATATGCTCCGCTCTTTCATAATCGTAACTGACCATCCAAACAGGAAGCAAAACGTAAAAGCTGTTCACGTTTTTCGTGTGAATATGTTTGTCCCTCACATTGACTGACGTATATCCGGAAAAAGTAGAATGGATGTATGAATCTATATAACTGCTGATTTTCTCTTTTGCCCTCGGAAAAAGCTCCTCATCGGTATAATTGTACTTTTCCGCAATATAACCGGCCAAATATGCCGTTTGAAAGTCCTTCAGCTCTTCGTATGAATAAGGCTCCAATTTGTCCATTAATTCGTCTTTCATTTTTTCAGAGGCATCGACAGGGATTTTCAAATAATCGAGATTGATATCACGAAACGCTTCAAAGTGCTCTGTTTCCGTGCAAATATAATCCCCTTCTTCATACCGGTGGACCCTGGTACAGTTTGCTCTCACCTGTACTTCACTATTTAAATCAAACATCCAAAACGGAATATACATGCCGGTGATGCTTTTAATGCGATCGGCAGACATGAAACCTCTTGGTGTCAGAAGGCCTTTTTTGCACCACTTTCGAAATGCCTGCTCCGCTTCTTGCTTGCTGATTGTAAATGGAATGACCTTCGCCGGCGCCAAATGTCCTGATAAACGATCGGCAAGTATTGCAGCACCTCCGCAGAAGCTGCACGTCGTTGCTGTCGTTTCAGCTTCCGTGATCAAAACGGCACCGCAGTTTTCACATTGATATTCTTTTGCTTCATCATCAGAAAACCGTGCCGCAATGTTTTCTTTCGGAAGGCTTTCAATATTGTCCTGTCTTCCGCAGCTGCTGCAGGATAACGAGCCGGTTTCACTGTCAAATGCCATATCACTGCCGCAGTTCGGACACTTATAAGATATTATCATTACCGTTCCCTCTCACATCTTATGATAAAATGACGCCGCAGCCGAGAGCTGCGGCCTCCTATGTATTACTTATCGAGCATCATTTTCGCTTTTAACGCCGCAAGTTCATCATCAATCTGGCTTGAACCGCCAGTGTCATACTTTGCAGTCAGATCAGCCATATCATCCTGCGGAGCGCTGTTCAGTTCAGCCATTGCATTGGCCTGATCAAGTGCCTTATTTACTTTGTCCTCCATTCGGCCGAATGCAGACATTGATTGGCTTGTACTTGAAACAGAAGCGCCCAGTTTGTTCATTCTTTCTTGCGTTTTCGCTACTGCCCACTTCGCCTTGATCATATTTTTACGTGCTTCCAGCTCTCCAATGTCAGATACCAATTTGTCATGCATCTTTCTCATCTGTGCGGCATTGGTTGCAGCAATTTGATTCGCCGCCTGCAGCTCAGAAAGCTTTGACTCCAAAGATGTTTTTCTTTCAAGAAATTTTCTCGCATCGCTCTCATTCCCGGCTTGCAGCGCCTTCATTGCATAGCTTTCCATCTTTTCCATATCCGCCTGGCATTCGTGATATTCTCTTTTTGCTCTCTGCTCCTCGGCCATAACAGCTGCTGTTTCTGCCTTAACCTTAGCCAAATCGCTATTCATATTTCTTAAATATTGATCTACCATTTTCTCCGGATTTTCAGCCTTGTCCAATAAAGCATTGATATTCGCAGACATAATATCTTTAAATCTTCCAATTATACTCATTATATCGTTCCTCCTAAAGCTAATTCGGTAACCCTTGTTACATATACTATTTATTATCGTTAAAAGTTTCACTTTTTTAATAAAAAATGACATTCCAAACAAAAAATACACAACTTTTTACCTGAACAAAAATGTAAGCAATAAAAAAAGATGCCCCCAAAAGTCCAAAGACTTTCAAGAAACATCTTCAATGATTTACAAAGAAACTTCGATCTCATCCAAGCTCGGCAGTGCATCAATCGCTCCAATTTTAGTGCACACAAGAGCTCCGACCTTATTGGCAAACGCCACAATCTCACGCAGTTTCACAAAATCTGTTTCTACAGATTGAATCTGATCCGTGTTTGCCAATTGATATAAAGCCGCACCGACAAAAGCATCTCCCGCCCCTGTTGAGTCAATTGATGTCACAGGAATGCTTGGAATGATTTCACGGTCTTTTCCATTGGAAAGAAGCGTTCCGCTTTTCCCAAGTGTCACAGCGACAATGTTGGCTCCGATCTCATGAAGGATCGCAACTCCCTTTTCATGATCCTTCACACCGCTTATAATCTCAAGCTCCTCGTCACTGACTTTCACAAAATCACTTACAGCGATCGCTTTTTTCGCAACACTTACAAACTCTGAGACTCTTCCCCTCCATAAATCTTCACGGTAGTTAGGGTCAAACGAAATAAACTGTCCATTGTCTTTCGCAATCGACATCAGCCGTAAATAGGCTGAGCAAAACGGATCCGATAACAGTGCCGTCGCAGAGCCGAAATGAAGGATTTTCGCTCCGTTTAGTTTTTCCTGGTCAATATCCTCCAGCGTAAACAAAGCGTCCGCGCCTCTATTAAAAACAAAGTCACGCTCTCCATTTTGTTTTAATGAAACAAAAGCAAGCGTTGTAGGCGCTTTCTCATCCATCACCAGCATAGAGGTATCGACATGTACAGCGTCCAATGTTTGCTTCAGAAAATACCCAAACGGATCCTTTCCTACTTTTCCGCTGAAAGCGGCGTCTCCGCCCAGCTTGGCAATCGCTGCTGACACATTCGCCGGTGCACCCCCGGCACTTTTCAGGAATTGGCGCCCTTCCATTAAATCAACGTCAACATCGGTACAAAAGAAATCAATCAACAATTCCCCAATACAAACTACAGAATGACTACGCATATTATCACACTCATTTATAAAGTCTAGATTACAGTCTCAGTATATTACTTTCTGCCATAAATACAACATTGAATATTAAAAATTTTACATATATTTATCTCGCAGACCTTTGCTCCAGCTCAGAGATGATGTGTTTATATCTTTTTTCCGTTAAAGGATAGAAGGCGATAAGAATAATAGAAAGCAAAATGAAAAATCCCGGAATCAAAGCATTCATATTTTTAATCGCATTCAATGACGCAACTGTCTGGTCTGTATTCGCCACATACCCGGCGATTCCTAAATAGATGGCCGAAAATGACCCGGCCAACGCCACACCCAGCTTATTGATAAAGCTCATGCTCGAAATCACCACACCATCCGCGCGAATTCCGGTTTTCCATTCCGCATAATCGACACAATCCGCAACCATTCCCCAAGCAAGCGTATTTAAAGGCGTTGTGAAAAATCCCGAAGCGAAAAGCCAAATGAAAATGAGTGGAATTGAAGAATACGGCGTAAAATGCAGGCCGGCATAAGAAATAAGCGATAGAGCTGCCGTGATGATCATGACTTGTTTTCTGCCCCACTTCTCAGAAAAGAAAGGAATAAACAAATTACTGATCAGCGCTGCCCCGAAAAATAAAACGGTGCCCATAAACACGAACTCTTTATGGTTGACGTTATACGTAAAATAATACACCATCGTGCTGAGCTTAATATTAAACCCGATCGCAAAAGCCAAAAATGATGAAATTAACATAAGCAAGGGTTTATTTCGGAATAAAACGGATAACGTCTTTTTGATCCCTTGTTTTTTTCTCTTTTTAGGCTGAATTCGCTCCCGTACAGTAAAGAAACTAAATAGATTCAAAACGATGCTGACAGCCGCATAGATGAGCGCCGTCATCTGAAATCCAAACGCCTGATCCTCTCCTCCGATAGCAGTTGCAAGCGGTGTCGCACAGGAAATGGATAAAAGAATGCCGATATACACCAAAATCATCCGGGTTGTGGTCAGAACCGTTCGTTCCTCCACCGAATTCGTCATCCGCCCCGTTAAGCTGTTCACCGGGATCGTTTGCATACTAAAGGACATCCCAAGCAGAATATAAGTGACATACGCATATACCATATTTCCGGTCTCACCGAAATGAGGCGTCGTGAAACATAAGAATGTGAATAGCGCAAAAGGAAATGCCACCCACAGCAAATAGGGCCTTGCTTTTCCCCACCTTGTATTCGTTTTATCTAAAATCAATCCCATGATCGGGTCAAAAATAGCATCCAGCACACGCACAACAAGAAACAAAGTTGCGATCACCGCAGGCTGAATGCCGCCGACGTCTGTATAATAGAATAATAAGTATGCGTTTACAAACTGAAAGATAATATTATACGACATATCGCCGAATCCATAGCCGATTCGTTCAAACCAGGACAGTCCGGTACTGGATTTTGACTGATGCTTCACTTTCATTGCCGTTACTTTTTCTGTTTCAATCATCATTTCCCACCCCAAGAATCCGTTTTCATTTCCAGTAAACAAGAGGGAGAATACGAAGATCCTCCCTGTTCACTCAGCGATTTGGATACACCATCACTTTTAAACATTCATTCTTAAATTGAAGCGCCCGCTCCATCGCATCTTGCGTCTGCTCCAGCGAATATTGGTCCGTTACTAGATGCTTCGTGTCCACAATGCCTGAAGCAAGAAATTCGATTCCCTTTGGATACGTATTGGCATAACGGAAGATCCCGTAAATATCAATCTCATTATCCGCAATAAACGGTACGTTGAGCGGAATCTCGTTCTGTGAAGGCAAACCGACAATCGCCAATTTTCCGCCCCGGCGCACAGAAGCCAGTGCGGATTGCAATGCCGCTGGATTCCCTGCTGTTTCCCAAGCAACATCAACGCCTCTATCATTCGTGATCGTTTTAATCTCTTCAAGTGCATCCTGTTCACGTATATTAATAATGTGAGTCGCTCCCATTTTTTTCGCAGCTTCTAACCGCAGCGGCTCTAAGTCGGTGACAATGATTGTGCCTGCCCCAAATGCTTTAGCTGCGGCAACAGCCATTAACCCAACAGGGCCCATCCCCATAATCGCAATCGTTGATCCGGGCTGTAGCTTCGTTCTGGCCGCCGCATGGATGCCGACAGAAAACGGCTCGATCAAAGCAGCATCTTCATAAGAAAGTGAGTCTGGGATTAAAAAAACAAAGTCCTGACGCATTTTAATATATTGGACAAACGCGCCGTCTACCGGCGGTGTAGCCAAAAACTGTACATCCGGGCAAAGATTATAGCGCCCTTCTTTGCACGCTTCACAGCGTCCGCACGTAACACCAGGTTCAACAGCGACGCGGTCACCGACTTTGAATTGATCGACAGCTGATCCGACAGCGGCAATTTCACCCGCGCATTCATGGCCAAGAATAAATGGTTTTTCCACAACGTAGTTGCCGATTCGGCCATTCGTATAGTAATGCAGATCAGATCCGCAAATTCCGACAGCCATCACCTTAATCAACACTTCATCATGATTGATATCAGGCACAGGCAATGTTTCAATTTTGATCTCTCTTGTGTTGTGCATAACAGCCGCTTTCATGTTTTGAGGTACTGTGTGAGTCATTTGGCAAGTTCCTTTCTTTAGAAAATAAAATGTAAGTGCATACATTTTGTTTTCTCTGTTACTGCCCCCATTTTATCTGCTTTTCAACACGTTCAACAGCCTTTCCTGCTGTATAAAAGGACAGCGGCACTGTACTTTTATTTTTTCATATACAAAAAACGCTGGATTGATAAAATAGTACTAATAGGAGGTGCAGGCTTATGGCTGAACTTGAAAACCGAAAACAATTTGCACAACTGCTGGCACCTGGCGTCAAAACGCTAAAACTTCATCCTGATTATAAAGTCAGAAGGAAAAAGAATGAAGAATCAGGACAGTCTTACATAGATAAAATCGCACTCCAGCTGGGAGTCTCCCCAAACACGATCAAAAGCTGGATCGGACAGATGGGGGCAAACTACATTCCCGGAAGAATTGACGACGGAAAACTGTTCGGAATGATCTGGATCATTCTCGAAAAGACCGACTTGGATATCGAGTGGTTGACCGACTTGCTGGAAGCCACCACTATCCCAGTCATCAAACCCGCATTGCCTGTATGGGCAGCATCTTGTTTGAAAAAAGCGAAAATACTGCGAAAAGACGGATTATTCGGGGCTCCGAGTGAAGACGAAATTGAAAATGTAGTAAAACGGCTGTTTCATGACAGACCCGGCCATGAAACGAATGCGCTTACAGAACAGCCTATCACTCATAATTTACCCTCACGCTGGTCCGGACGCTTTATCGGGCGCAGCTTTGATATGGAAGCAATACGGCAATGGATGCTTTCTCCGTCACCAGTCTGTTTAATCACCGGCTGGGCTGGTATGGGTAAAACCACAATCGCTCTTGAAGCCGCCTATTCCTGTGTCGGCGATACTTCAGATTGGCCCGCATTCAACAGCATCATCTGGGTCAGCGCTGATTGGAAAGGATTGAGCTTTAGCGATTTTTTAAATACGATCGCCTATCAGCTCGGGCGCACAGAACAAATCGATAAATCAATCAATGAAAAACGGTTCGTCGTCCGCAATGCGTTAGCTAATTACACTAGAGAAAAACCGATCCTGCTGATCGTTGACAGCATTGATACTGCAGAACGTGACATTCATGAATTTATCACCAGCCTTCCGCAAGGCGTGAAAGTTCTCCTCACAGCGCGGGAAAACGTAAAGCAAACCTATCGGGAAAGCTTCGGAGAAATGACAGCTATTCAGCTGAGCGGCCTTGACCAAACAGATGCCTTGGATTTTTTTCAGCAAGAAGTGCACCGATGCTTACAAACATGCAACATTCAAAATAAACGGGAAAAGCTGGAGCAGCTGTTACATCTATCATCTGACCTGAAAAACGAATTCATTTCAGCGACTGCCGGAAACCCGAAAGCCATGGCACTCAGCATTGCCTATATGTCAGACGATGACATCCCCGCTCAGCAGCTGATTCATGAGCTTGGAAAAGCAGGCTACTCACTGCTGGAATTGTTTGAATTCCTCTTTGGCCGCACCTGGGATAGATGCAATGAAGATACGCGAAAGCTATGGCAGACGCTTTGCTTTTTCAGCAAGCCGCCTGATGAAAAAAGCCTGGCGGCAGCAGCCGGATTAGACGCCCGCCGTTTTCATTACGCTATGGAACAAATGCGGTCATATGCGCTGATTCAGCCGGAACGAAGCGAAGGAAGGACACAATACTTAGCGCACCAAACCGTTGTCGCTTACGGAGAACGGCACTTGTCCGAACAACACGAATATGAAAAAGAAGCCCGCAATCGCTGGGCTTACTATTATATTGATTATGCTGAAACCCATTTAAAGCGGGAACAGCCAAACTCTATCTATTGGAGCTACCTGCTGGGACGGAATTTAGATCAAATGAAACAAGATTGGCCAAACATCTTAAAGGTCATCCAATGGGCAAGCGACACCGATCAAAAAGAAATCCTAATCGAACTCATCACCCGAATTAGCCATTTTCTAAGCAGAATCAACCTTCCCCTGCGTATCGAATACGGATGCAAAGCCGCCGACGCCGCCCATCAATTAGGCAAACACACACGAGAAGCGTACTTCCGAATCGACACAGCAGGCTGGGCTCTGATGGAAGTCAATGATTTAGACAGGGCCTTACAGCAAATTGAAGCCGGGCTGAGGATTCTGGAACAATCAGACGCTCACGATGCCTATGATCTAAAGGTTTGGGGACACGCACTCAAAGCAAGGCTTTTTTTAAAAGACGGGCAACAGGAAAATGCAGAGACCATTTTAAACGAAATCGAAAATCAACCGATTTCCCCTACCATTCAACACAGAGTTCTATTGGTTCGCGGTGACTTAAGCTTTGCGAAAGGTTATCATGTAGAAGCCATTCAATTATACGAAGCGGCAAATGAAATCAGCTCCACGTACGGCGGCGAAAAAACGATAGAAGCCTATTTCAATCTGGGTGTCGCTTACGTGAAATGTGGTCAATTTGAGAAAGCGGAAGAAGCTTTTGAGCAAATGCTCTATGACAAACATAACGCCAATCAGGTTGAACTGATCTACTATCACTACGGAATGGCGCAGCTGTTGTACCGTAAAGGAGAGAAAACGAAAGCGATGGAAGCTAATCAGAAGGCGCTTCGTTTGATTGATTCGTGGGAGCCTGCGATTGGGATTCGGGGAGAGGTGGAACTTTTGGCAAGGGTGACTAAAGAAAACGAGTAGTACGTAGTTCTGTCAGCACTCTCACTCAATAAATAGGAAAGGCCAACTGAAGTTGCAGTTGGCCTTTCGTTTCTTATTAAGGTCTACAAATGTACTGAACCAGGTTTTCCCGTATTTATCCTTTCTCTTATAAAGGAAAGCGTATCATTTGCCAGCTTTTTGCGACAAAGAACAATACCGGAATGACCACAATTGTAGACATATCTTGTGGGTTTCCCCCAGCTTTCCCATAAATAATCTGCATCTTTTAAGTCAATATACTGATCATGTTTAGCAGAAATCAGCAGATTATTAACTTTCGGCAAGGCTTGACTAGGATCTGTGATATTCCAATATTTTGTTAAATCTTCATAGGTCACACCATTTTGTTCTAATTCTTCTCTTATGAATTTACCTGGGATCGTGTTCCATATTGAATAAGAAAGGCGATTGGCATAAAAGATTGATACCACTACATCAATTTGGGATTCTAGGGTTGCAATTAGATTAGTAACCCATCCCCCTAAGCTTACCCCCACTATGATAACAGGGCCTTTTTTATTTGCTTTTATCCAGTGAATTAATGCCCGTAAATCGACAATGGCCTGTCTTGTCGACTCAATTGTACGATCAATATTTGCACTAATCATCAACTCGCCACTATACAGTGAATTTTCCGGTTCTCTTTCAAAATGGTATGGAAGAGAATAATAATACATATTCCAGCCTAAATCGTTCATTATACGTTTATGAAATATTTTTTTGATTCTATCGAACGAATCCATGCGCCAGCCGTGTACAAAGATGACATTGGGTTGATCTATATCATTTTTATTTAAAAAAACCTCCCCTTTTAAAGTATCATTAACAGGATTCCCAGTTTGAATTAAGGATTCATAACAAAATGTTCCAACCCTATAATTTTTTTTAGATTCATTCAAGTCAATTGAAACATCAGCTATATTTGCACTGTAAAATTCCTCTCTATCATCGATATCGGCTGCAATAGCAGCAGAAAAATGTTTATCTTTGCTTCTTTTTCTGTGTAAATCATATAAAGCCAAGCGATCTATCATTTCTGAAAAATGCACTATTAAGTCCTCCTTGGTAATCATAAAAAACTAATATTAGATTTAATAATTGGAATGTCGGTCTCCATAGAGTAGGGATCAATATTATCAAGATGTTGGTGGAAGAACCTAACTACATCGCCAGTGAATTTACATACATCGTCTTAGTAGCTAAAAAGCAGCACAAATAGACATTTTAATAGGATTTCTTTTGACAATGTTTTCCTTGGGGAAACGTCTAAGAGTGTTGGTGACACTATTTATTTAGATAACTGGGGCTTTTTTATCTTATGAGAGGATACCATCTCCTGTCTGCAATAGGGAGAGAAGTAACAGAGGATTTGCACGAATAATTTTTAAACCCTTTTTATAATCATAACAGAAATGCAGTTTACTGAAGTTACAGTAAGCCGTTTGTTAAAGGTAAACAGGAATCTGAGCGGGTAGATTTTTTGTATTTTGGTCAATTGATTAGTTCATATCGGGATTATCAAAACTATTGAAAATCGATATAGAACAGTGCTGAAAAAATCAAACTACGAAAGACAAAAAAAAAGAAGCTTCTCACAAGTTCAATGAACTCATGAGAAGCCTCGAAATTTACAAATGGCATCAATAGGGCATCAAAAATGACGTCCGTTGCCGACAAACCTTTGTAAATCAAGGTTTTTTTGTCGGTTTTACATCATGCCGCCCATACCGCCCATGCCGCCCATGTCAGGCATTCCGCCGCCAGCGTTTTCTTCTGGCTTGTCAGCGACAACGGCTTCAGTTGTTAAGAACATTGCAGCTACAGACGCAGCGTTTTGAAGAGCTGAGCGTGTAACTTTTGTTGGGTCAACGATACCTTTTTCGATCATGTTTACCCATTCGCCAGTTGCAGCGTTGAAGCCTACGCCGATTTCTTCGTTTTTGAGGCGCTCAACGATGACAGATCCTTCAAGACCAGCATTGTGTGCGATTTGACGGATTGGCTCTTCAAGCGCGCGAAGCACGATGTTGATACCAGTTTGAGCATCGCCTTCAGCTTCAACTGCAGCGACTTTGTTATATACGTTTACAAGCGCTGTACCACCACCGGATACGATGCCTTCTTCAACAGCTGCGCGAGTTGAGTTCAGGGCGTCTTCGATGCGAAGTTTACGCTCTTTCAGTTCAGTTTCAGTCGCAGCGCCGACTTTGATGACAGCTACGCCGCCAGCAAGTTTAGCAAGACGCTCTTGTAATTTTTCTCTGTCGAATTCAGAAGTTGTTTCTTCCACTTGAGCGCGGATTTGAGTCACGCGGGCAGAAATTTTGTCTGTTTCGCCAGCGCCTTCAACGATTGTTGTGTTTTCTTTAGTAACGACAACTTTAGAAGCGCGTCCCAATTGAGCGATTTGAGTAGATTTCAGGTCAAGACCAAGATCTTCTGTGATGACTTCTCCGCCAGTAAGGACAGCGATGTCTTCAAGCATTGCTTTACGGCGGTCACCGAAGCCAGGAGCTTTAACAGCCACTGCGTTGAATGTGCCGCGAAGTTTGTTCACAACAAGTGTAGCAAGTGCTTCGCCTTCAACATCCTCAGCGATCAGAAGCAATGGTTTGCCTTGCTGAACAACCTGCTCAAGCACAGGAAGGATTTCTTGAATGTTTGTGATTTTTTTGTCTGTGATTAAGATGTAAGGATTGTCAAGAACCGCTTCCATCTTATCAGAGTCAGTTACCATGTAAGGAGACGCATATCCGCGGTCGAATTGCATACCTTCAACAACTTCAAGCTCAGTTGTGAAGCCTTTAGACTCTTCGATTGTGATAACGCCGTCGTTTCCTACGCGCTCCATTGCTTCAGCGATAAGGCTTCCGACTTCCTCATCAGCAGCAGAGATCGCAGCAACCTGAGCGATAGACTCTTTGCCTTCGATTGGCTTAGAAATTTCTTTTAAGTTTTCGATCGCAACCGCTACAGCTTGTTCCATCCCTTTACGCACGCCTACAGGGTTAGCGCCTGCTGTTACGTTTTTAAGGCCTTCACGAATCATTGCTTGCGCAAGAACTGTTGCAGTTGTTGTACCGTCACCGGCAACATCGTTTGTTTTGCTGGCTACTTCAGCAACAAGCTTAGCACCCATGTTTTCAAACGCGTCTTCCAGCTCGATTTCTTTAGCGATTGTTACACCGTCATTTGTGATTAACGGAGAACCGAATTTTTTCTCTAGAACCACGTTGCGTCCTTTTGGTCCTAAAGTTACTTTAACAGCATCAGCAAGTGCATCGACACCGCGAAGCATTGCGCGGCGAGCTTCTTCACTAAACTTAATTTCTTTTGCCATGTTTACAAGACCTCCTCAAATGTTTTAAGTATTGTTTATTTAAGAATTAGCCGATAACAGCTAAAATGTCGCTTTCACGTAAGATTAAGTATTCAGTACCTTCATATTTCACTTCAGTACCTGCGTATTTTGAGAAGATAATGCGGTCGCCCTCTTTTACTTCTAAAGCAACGCGCTCTCCGCTTTCTAACACGCGACCTGAACCAGCTGCCACGATTTTGCCTTCTTGCGGTTTTTCTTTTGCAGAATCCGGCAACACAATTCCGCTGGCAGTTTTTTCTTCAGATTCTACGAGTTCAATGACAACGCGATCACCTAATGGCTTTAACAATGTAATAACCTCCTCAATAGTATGAATATGTAATTTTAGCACTCAGCACTAAAGAGTGCTAACACAATTCTTATAATAAAGAATCTCCCTTCCAATTTCAAGTGATAAGATAAAAAATTTTTCACGCTTACATCATTCTTTTCCGCTCCCTTTTCCGTTAGCTTTTTCACCCCCGTACCGATTATGTTACAATAGCTGTAGAGATGAACGAAACCCACTTAACAAAGGAGTACATACCATTTGAGAAAACAGTATTGGTTTATTATTTTGACATATATCATCATGCAGTTTTCCGCATTAATCGCGATTCCCTTGTTATTTAAATTCGGTTATGCCGGAGGACAGCCTACAGATGAAAATATGCTGCATGCACAAGGTTTATGGTCCGTTATCAGCTTTATCGCCTGTCTCGTTGTTGTTCTGCTCATTCTGAGAACCGTTCCGAAAGAAACGCTGCGAAACGGACAGAAGGACTCAATCGGACTTTCTATCCTTTGGGCGATAGCCGGTTTTTTCATTGCCCTTTTCTCTCAAGGAATAGCAGGCTCTATTGAATATTATGTTTTTGGCATCGGAAGAGAATCAGAAAATACACAAGCGATTCTGGATGTCATTCAGGCAGTCCCGCTCATGATTATCGTTTCTTCCATCGTCGGGCCTATATTAGAAGAAATCATCTTCAGAAAAATCATTTTCGGCGCGCTGTACGAAAAAACGAATTTCTTTTTCGCAGGACTGATCAGCTCGGTTATCTTCGGTATTGTTCACGCTGATTTGAAGCATCTTCTTCTATATACAGCAATGGGCTTTACCTTTGCCTTTTTATATGCGAGAACAAAACGGATATGGGTGCCGATTTTCGCCCATTTAATGATGAATACATTCGTCGTCATCATGCAGCTTGAGCCTGTTCGGAATTACCTTGAACAGCAGAGCACACAAATGCAATTGATTATTGGAGGATTATTTTTATGAGAAACCCGGTAGTTTGGGGAATGATCTACTTTGCCGTAGGGTGCATCTTTACTTATCTTGCCGCAAGCTCGCCAGGCAGCATGTGGTCATTTTACTCCATCCTGCTGATGGTGTTCGCCGCTTACAACATCAGCATTTCTTTTAAGATGTTCGCCTTTTCATTTAAAATCAAAAAGAACCAGAAATAAAGAAAATCCATTTCTGAACGAGAAATGGATTCAAATTAAATCCTAAAACGGCTTTCGTTTTAGGATTTTGTCATTTTCAGCGTGATTGAAATCCCTTGAAGTCTAGGAAAGGCGAGCATTGGAGCGGAGCGAATGTTTTCATTCGTGAGCACCAACGCACAGACTTGACAACGAATGCGGGGGTTTGTCAACACGCTGAATCCATTTCTCTCATGAGAAATGGATTTTTTATTATTGCCCGGAAGACACGTCCTGATCGGCTGCACTGCTTTTCTGTGCTTTCCGATAAGCGGCCTTCGATATAAGGATACTGATTTCATATAAAATCAAAAGCGGGACTGTGACCATCATATGGGACAGAAGCTCAGGCGGTGTAATCAGGGCTGCGATCACCAGCAGCGTAAAATACGCATACTTTCTGATTTTCGCCAAGAACATCGGTGTCACAATTCCGAGCCTGGTCAAAAACATGAGGATGACCGGCATTTGGAACAGCAGTCCAAACGGAATCGTCAGCTGCAGAAGAAAATGAAAATATTCATTAATTCCGATCACCTGATTGACATTCAAGTCCTGAGAAATCCGCTTCATAAAATCAACAACAAAAGGAAATAAAATATAATATGAAAAAGATAAGCCCGCTAAAAACAGCAAAATAGAGATCGGAATGTAGCTGAGCGTTACTTTGCGCTCTTTCTCATAGAGGCCCGGGCTCACAAAAGCCCAAAGCTGATAAAGAATAACCGGCGAGGTCAAGACTATGCCGATGATAAATGCAAATTGCATAAACACATAAAGCGGGTCTGTCAGGTTAAACGCGTTAAGCGTAAGCTGCTTCGCTTCATCTGTTTCTTGCAGGTACACAATAATCGGCTTTGCTAAAAAAAATCCAGCAATAAAGAAAACGACAAACGCCAGCGCTACAATCAGCAACCGTTTTCGAAGCTCAGCAATATGCTCCAGCAGCGACATTTGATTCACTTTCATTCGTGTCATCCTAACTTACTGATCTTCTTTCTTTTTTTCCTCTTCATCACTCGTTAATCCTTTAGTAGCGTTTTTGAATTCACGAAGTGTGTCTCCCGCTGCTTTCCCCAATTCAGGCAGCTTTTTGGGACCGAAGATAATCAGAGCAACGATTGCGATAACAGCAAGGCTTCCAGGACCGATCGGCATATTTGGGCTCCTCCTTTCCCTCTATTCGATTTCCTCTAAAACTGAATAATGCTTCAAAAAATAAACCAGTGACTGAAGCTCAACTGCTAAATCTATATGATGAATTCGAATGTGTTCCGGCACATTCAAACGGGCCGGCGTAAAATTAAGGATTCCCTTGATTCCTAATGCGACCAATCTGTCTGTAATGGATTGAGCGGCAACTGCAGGCACTGTAAGAATGGCAACTGATTCATCTTTTACGTGTTGTTCAAGGTCATCAAGGTTATAGACGGGCACGCCGCCTACCTCAGTTCCTATTTTACTCTCATTTATATCAAAAGCCATAGAAATTTTTGTGTTATTGTTTTTTGTGAAATTATAGTGAAGAAATGCCGTTCCCAAGTTCCCGACACCAATCAAGATGACGTCTGTCATCTCATCCTGATCAAGCGTTTTCCGGAAAAAAGACAGCAAATAATCCACATTATATCCGTATCCTTTTTTGCCAAGAGCTCCAAAATAGGAAAAATCCCTCCGAATCGTGGCAGAATCAACCTTTACGGCATCACTGAGTTCAGCGGATGATACACGCTGTTTTCCTGACGCATGCAGATTCTTTAAAAAGCGATAGTAAAGCGGCAGCCGTTTCGCCGTCGCCTGCGGAATTTTTGATTGATCCTTATTCATTTTTGGTCCTCCAAATTATACTCGGATAGTTCTCTTTTAAAGTCACCGTTTTTCCCGCCTGTCTTCTCCAGCAAGAAAGTAGGGCCGATGACCATCCCCTTATCAAGGGCCTTGCACATATCGTAAACGGTAAGAGCGCACACCGATGCAGAAGTGAGCGCTTCCATTTCCACACCTGTACTCCCTTTCGTTTTGACCTGTGCTTTTATATGAAGTATAACTTCTGCTTCTTTTATTTTCCAGTCAAACGATATATCTACCCCGCTCAATGAAAGCGGATGGCACATCGGAATGATATTCGACGTTTGCTTTGCGGCCATAATGCCTGCCACCTGTGCGACAGCCAGTACATCTCCTTTGCCGATATCGTGACTCTGTATTTTCTCGTACACCTCATTCTTCATGTGTACGCTTGAAACAGCCGCCGCAGTACGGACAGTCGAAGATTTTTCGCTAATATCCACCATCTGGGCTCTGCCCTGTTCATTAAAATGAGAAAATCCATTCATATTAAAACGCTCCTTAAACAGATCATACACTATTTTCTTCTCTATGTCTTATATGGCCAATGTATTGTTTGCTGACTTCTGGTTCATAAGCTACACTTAACTTATTATAGCAGAGGTGAAATAATATGATGATCTTACAAATTAATCAGCTGTCCAAATCATTTGGTGCTGATACTATTTTAAACAATATAAAACTGGAAGTCAGAAATCGTGATCGCATCGCCATTGTAGGAAGAAATGGCGCCGGAAAATCCACGCTCCTTAAAATTATCGCAGGCCAGCTTTCGTATGAGAAGGGCGAAATTATTAAACCGAAAGATATTACAATGGGATATCTCGCCCAGCATACTGGCTTGGATTCTAAGCTTACCATAAAAGAAGAGCTGCTGACTGTTTTTGACCACTTAAAAGCAATGGAAAAGGAAATGCGGGCTATGGAAGAAAAAATGGCGGCAGCTGACCCGGGTGAATTAGAAAGCATCATGAAAACCTACGACCGCCTTCAGCAGGAATTCAAAGATAAAGGCGGCTATCAATATGAAGCGGATGTAAGATCTGTGCTGCATGGTCTCGGCTTCAGCCATTTTGACGATTCTACACAGGTTCAAAGCCTCAGCGGAGGCCAAAAAACAAGACTGGCTTTAGGTAAGCTTCTGTTAACACAGCCTGATTTGCTCATTCTCGATGAGCCGACAAACCATCTGGATATTGATACGCTTACCTGGCTTGAGCATTATTTGCAAGGCTATTCAGGAGCCATCCTCATCGTTTCGCATGACCGCTACTTTTTGGACAAAGTAGTAAACCAGGTATACGAGGTATCAAGAGCAGAAAGCAAAAAGTATCACGGCAACTACAGCGCTTATCTCGACCAAAAAGCCGCGCATTATGAAAAAGATCTGAAAATGTATGAAAAGCAGCAGGATGAAATCGCAAAGCTTCAGGACTTCGTGGATCGAAATTTGGCGAGAGCCTCTACCACAAAAAGAGCGCAAAGCCGCCGAAAGCAGCTTGAACGAATGGAAGTCATGTCAAAACCGCTCGGCGATGAAAAATCCGCAAACTTTCATTTTGATATTACCAAACAGAGCGGAAATGAAGTCCTCCGTGTTCAGGATCTCACAATCAGCTATGAAAACCAGCCGCCGCTTTTAACAGAGGTATCGTTCATGCTCACAAGAGGAGAAAGCGCCGCGCTTGTCGGCCCTAACGGAATTGGTAAATCAACATTGCTGAAAACATTAATAGACACCCTAAAACCAGATCAGGGAACGATCTCATACGGCTCAAATGTCAGTGTCGGCTATTATGACCAGGAACAGGCTGAGCTGACTTCCTCTAAACGTGTCCTTGATGAGCTGTGGGACGAGTACCCCGGGCTCCCAGAAAAAGAAATCAGAACGTGTCTCGGAAATTTCTTATTCTCCGGAGATGATGTGCTGAAACCAGTTCATTCACTGAGCGGAGGCGAAAAAGCAAGATTGGCTCTAGCTAAGCTGATGCTTCAAAAAGCCAACTTTCTCATCCTTGATGAACCGACGAACCATCTGGATTTAGACAGCAAAGAAGTTCTCGAAAACGCGCTGATTGATTATCCAGGCACACTGTTATTTGTCTCACATGACAGATATTTTATTAACAGAATCGCCACAAGAGTATTGGAGCTTTCTTCAAGCCATATAGAGGAGTATCTGGGAGATTACGATTATTATACAGAGAAAAAAACAGAGCAGTTTGAATTGGAGAAAATGAATCAGCAAGAGGAAACTGATAAAACGCCAGCTACAGTGAAGTCTGACTCCAAACGTTCCTACGAGGAAGAAAAAGAATGGAAAAAGAAAGAGCGCCAACGACTCCGTCGGATTGAAGAAATTGAAACCACCGTTCAAACCATTGAAGAAAACATCAGCCGCAATGATGAATTGCTATGTGACCCTGAAGTCTATCAGGATCATGAAAAAGTACAAGCTATCCATGCAGACAATGAGAAGCTCAATCAGGAGCTGGAATCTCTTTTGTCCGAATGGGAAGAACTATCCACAGAAGAAGATTAAAAAAGTCAAGCACCTCTTTTTAGAGGTGCTTTTTATCCACAGAACATACCCTAATAAGCAAAACAAAGTAAGCGCTTTATACACAATATCCACAAAATATTCTGAATTTATCCACTTTATTAACAGCGACTTCAGCCCTTTATCCATCTATATCTCTATAATTACTCACAGACATGTGGATAAATTGTGAATTATCTGTTAATAACAAACAGATAAAAAGTCTCACGCTATTATCTCGTGAGACTTTGATAAGAAGTCAATTCAAGGCCGGGCTGGCCATTCATATCATACGCACCGCGAATTCCTTTTTCAAAAGCAATTGTACCAGCAGCAGCAATCATCGCAGCATTATCCGTGCATAAAGCTAATGGAGGAATGACAAGCGTAATCCCTTCATGCTGGGCAAATTCCTTTTCTAATGCAGCTCTGAGGCCTCTGTTTGCAGCTACTCCTCCGGCTAAAAGGACCTGTTTGACATCATATTCCTTTGCCGCGCGCGCCGTTTTGGTGACCAAGACATCGATCACACTATTTTGGAAGCTGGCAGACAAATCTTCCGGAGCAATCTCTTGCCCTTTTTGGGATGCATTATGAAGCGTATTGATCACCGCAGACTTCAATCCGCTAAAGCTGAAGTTGTAAGAGCCTTCTTCAAGCCATGCGCGAGGAAGCGGAATATTGTCATTCCCTTTTTCAGCTAGCTTGTCAATTTGCGGTCCACCCGGATATGGCAATCCCATCGTCCGCGCCACTTTGTCGTAGGCTTCTCCTGCCGCATCATCAAGGGTTTCCCCAATGACTTCAAATGATCCATGTTCCTTCATATAAACCAGTTCTGTATGGCCTCCTGAAACGACCAATGCCAGTGCCGGGAACACGATGTCTTCTACAAGACGGTTCGCGTATATATGACCGGCTATATGATGAACGCCTACTAACGGAATGTTATGTGCAAAGCTCAATGCTTTAGCGGCATTCACTCCAATAAGAAGCGCCCCCACCAGTCCCGGACCTTCTGTTACTGCAATCGCATCAATATCACTATACGTCATGCCAGCTTTGCGAAACGCCTCTTCTATAACCAAAGTGATTTGTTCAACATGATGTCTTGAAGCAATTTCCGGCACAACGCCTCCGAAGCGCTTATGGCTTTCAATTTGAGAGGCTACTACGTTTGAAATGATCTCTTTCCCGTTTTTCACAATAGCTGCAGCAGTCTCATCACAGCTTGTTTCAATTCCTAATACGTACATGTCTTTTTGCTCACTCATTTATCGTCACCCACATAATTAACGCATCTTCCCCGTTATCAGTATAATAGTTCTTTCTTATTCCGCCGGGCTGCATCCCGAATTTCTTATATAAGCCTTGAGCAGGATGATTCGAAACCCTCACTTCAAGCGAAAGCCGCCTTGCGTCTTTTTCTTTGCACAGTTCAACAGCTGAGCGAAAAAGCGTTTCTCCTAAAGACTGACCGCGATACTCTGGTTTTATCGCTATATTTGTAATCTGGGCATCATCCATCACAATCCAAATCCCGCAATACCCAACAACATGGCCGTCCTTTTCAATCACGAGATAATGAGCATATGGATTTTCCAGCAGCTCATGATAAAACGAATCCTTCGTCCAAGGAGACGTAAAGGAGGATGCTTCGATTTCGTATACGTGATCTATATCTTCAAGCCGCATATTTCTGACCGCTGCTTTTGTTTTCATCCTATCACCCTACTTTTGACTTTCAATCCATTTCGCTTCAGCTTCTGCCAGCCGCAAGTAATCCGGGACAAGCCCATGAACATCAGCTGCTTCCTTTTCCTTCCCGAGAAAAGCCAATTCTGAAGGACGCGGGTTATGCTGGGCAGCAGTTCCAATGAATCCTTTTGTTCTAAGAACATCCTTTATCATTTGCTTGTGAATAGAAGTGTCGTGACCTAAAAACAAAACAGGACGACCCTTTTCTTTTAGCATCTCCAGCCAATCTGCCAGCATCACATTTTGATCTGGAACAACTTGCTCTAAAAGTCCATTTTTATATTGATACAGACCTGTGTACACCTGTCCCCGTCTAGCATCAAAGATTGGGCTGATCAGACCGTCAAAATGCCGGCCATTTGCCGCAAGCGTCTCAAGACTTGATACAGCACTTATTGGAATGTCTAAAGACCAGGCAAGTGTTTTGGCCAACGTCACACCTATTCTTACTCCTGTGTATGAACCAGGGCCTTTTGCAACGACAATTTTAGAAAGGTCCTGCGGTGCCATATCACAATCATTCAGCAATGAATGAACAGCAGGCATCGCTCTTACAGAGTGGTTCTTTTTCAAATATGTAATGTATTCTGCTATAACAGTGTCTTCTCGAAGCAGCGCAATGCCCAATGTATAATTTGATGTATCAATTGCTAATATTGTCATGTCTACTTAACTCCTCACAAAGCATTTCATACCGATTCCCGACAGCAGTAAAGGTAATTTCCCGCTCATCATCACCAGCTCTTTTGATGACAATTTGCAGTCGCTCCTGTGGCAGCTGTTCTTCAATTAAATGAGCCCATTCAACGAGACAGACACCTTGTCCGTGAAAATATTCATCAAGTCCCAAATCTTCACTTTCATCTTCCATTCTATACACATCCATATGATAAAGAGGAAGTAAGCCATCGTTATATTCTTTTATAATTGTAAAAGTCGGACTGTTTACAACACGTGTAATTCCCAGCCCTTCTGCAAAACCTTTCGTAAAAGTCGTTTTTCCTGCACCTAAATCGCCCTCTAATGTCAGGACGTCTCCCGGTTTAGCAAACGCTGCCGCAAGCTTGGCAATTGCTTTTGTTTCTTCTGGATTTACAGTTCTCCATTTTAATTGCTTCACACGAGTCACCCGTCTTATTTAAAATGATTATATCCCTTTTTCTCTAAGATCATTGATGTTTGATCTGTTTTTAGGATCACTTTAGATTTTGTTTTTTCCCTGACATGGCCAATCTTTGTAATGGGAAGTTGACGTGCTGCGCACTGCTGCTTCAACACTTCCCACTCCTCTTTTGAAACCGTCCCTGTCAGCTCAAAATCCTCACCGCCAAACAAAGCCCATTCTTTCCAGTTAGGATGAAGCTTAGGTAAATCAGAATGAATTGGAAGCATGCTTTCAACAATTTCAATTGAAACACAGCTGGCTTCTGCAATCTCGTTCAGTTCACTAGCCAATCCGTCACTAACATCATTTAAAGCTGCCCGTTTAAGACTCGAGCATAATCTGCCGACACTTACTCTTGGCTCAGGCCGTTTATGCCTGTGGATAAAGTAATCCGTGTCAATAGAAGAATTTTGAGGATGAGTCTCCTCTAATAATAAAGAAAGTCCTGCTGCAGAAGAACCGATTTCACCGGTTACAAACACAATATCATTCGGTTTTGCTAAGCTGCGCAAACAGGCCTGTCCCTTTTCAATTTCACCGATCACAGTGACTGTAACGACTAATTTGTCAGCGGTAGAAACTGTATCGCCGCCAATCAGATCCATATGATATAGTTTCGCCAGTTCATTCATTCCTTCATACATCGCCTTGATTTCAGATTCAGTCCATTTTGAAGGTACCGCAAGTGATACCAAATAAAATTTCGGAATGCCTCCCATCGCGGCAATATCACTTATATTAACGGCTAACGCCTTATACCCGATATCTTCAGGTGAGGAATAGTGTAATTTGAAGTGCACGTCTTCTACCATAGTATCAACACAAACAATTTCCTGAACGCCGTGTTTCGCAGTGTAGAGCGCTGCATCATCACCTATTCCTACATCAACGGAAGAATGGTGAATGGTCCGCGGAGTAATGCTATGTATCAAATCAAATTCATCCATGAACCAAAATCTCCTTTCACCCCTGTGCCTATATGTGCTCTTCCTAGTTTATCGAATTTTGCTGGAATATCCAAGATGTTCCCGATATAAAGAAAGCTTGGCTATGACACCAAGCAGAAGATACAGTAAAAGAAAACACAAAAAAAACGAAAACATGATCGTTTCGTTTACATTAATGGCGGTCCGGACGGGACTCGAACCCGCGACCTCCTGCGTGACAGGCAGGCATTCTAACCAACTGAACTACCGGACCATATTTGTATAAGATTATTTTAGTTGTACCCTTAGGGCACTCCTTATTTAATCATATATTTGGTTGCGGGGGCAGGATTTGAACCTGCGACCTTCGGGTTATGAGCCCGACGAGCTACCGAACTGCTCCACCCCGCGATGATAAAAGTAATGCTTGGCGGCGTCCTACTCTCACAGGGGGAAACCCCCGACTACCATCGGCGCTGAAGAGCTTAACTTCCGTGTTCGGTATGGGAACGGGTGTGACCTCTTCGCTATCGCCACCAAACAAATTGAGAGTGTTCTCTCAAAACTAGATAACAGGTGTGACATCATTCAAATGTGGTTAAGTCCTCGATCGATTAGTATCTGTCAGCTCCATGCGTCGCCACACTTCCACCTCAGACCTATCAACCTGATCATCTTTCAGGGATCTTACTTCCTTGCGGAATGGGAAATCTCATCTTGAGGGGGGCTTCATGCTTAGATGCTTTCAGCACTTATCCCGTCCGCACATAGCTACCCAGCGATGCCCTTGGCAGAACAACTGGTACACCAGCGGTGCGTCCATCCCGGTCCTCTCGTACTAAGGACAGCTCCTCTCAAATTTCCTGCGCCCGCGACGGATAGGGACCGAACTGTCTCACGACGTTCTGAACCCAGCTCGCGTACCGCTTTAATGGGCGAACAGCCCAACCCTTGGGACCGACTACAGCCCCAGGATGCGATGAGCCGACATCGAGGTGCCAAACCTCCCCGTCGATGTGGACTCTTGGGGGAGATAAGCCTGTTATCCCCGGGGTAGCTTTTATCCGTTGAGCGATGGTACCTTCCATGCGGAACCACCGGATCACTAAGCCCGACTTTCGTCCCTGCTCGACTTGTAGGTCTCGCAGTCAAGCTCCCTTGTGCCTTTACACTCTGCGAATGATTTCCAACCATTCTGAGGGAACCTTTGGGCGCCTCCGTTACCTTTTAGGAGGCGACCGCCCCAGTCAAACTGCCCACCTGACACTGTCTCCCCGCCCGATAAGGGCGGCGGGTTAGAAGGTCAATACAGCCAGGGTAGTATCCCACCGATGCCTCCACCGAAGCTGGCGCTCCGGTTTCCAAGGCTCCTACCTATCCTGTACAAGCTGTACCAACATTCAATATCAGGCTGCAGTAAAGCTCCACGGGGTCTTTCCGTCCTGTCGCGGGTAACCTGCATCTTCACAGGTACTATAATTTCACCGAGTCTCTCGTTGAGACAGTGCCCAGATCGTTGCGCCTTTCGTGCGGGTCGGAACTTACCCGACAAGGAATTTCGCTACCTTAGGACCGTTATAGTTACGTACGCCGTTTACTGGGGCTTCAATTCGCACCTTCGCTTACGCTAAGCGCTCCTCTTAACCTTCCAGCACCGGGCAGGCGTCAGCCCCTATACTTCGCCTTACGGCTTCGCAGAGACCTGTGTTTTTGCTAAACAGTCGCCTGGACTATTCACTGCGGCTCTCTCGGGCTTGCACCCTAACAGAGCACCCCTTCTCCCGAAGTTACGGGGTCATTTTGCCGAGTTCCTTAACGAGAGTTCTCTCGATCACCTTAGGATTCTCTCCTCGCCTACCTGTGTCGGTTTGCGGTACGGGCACCTCTCACCTCGCTAGAGGCTTTTCTTGGCAGTGTGGAATCAGGAACTTCGCTACTATATTTCGCTCGCCATCACAGCTCAGCCTTATGGGAAACGGATTTGCCTATTTCCCAGCCTAACTGCTTGGACGCGGATATCCAATACCGCGCTTACCCTATCCTCCTGCGTCCCCCATTGCTCAAATGGTGAGGAGGTGGTACAGGAATATCAACCTGTTGTCCATCGCCTACGCCTTTCGTACTCGGCTTAGGTCCCGACTAACCCTGAGCGGACGAGCCTTCCTCAGGAAACCTTAGGCATTCGGTGGAGGGGATTCTCACCCCTCTTTCGCTACTCATACCGGCATTCTCACTTCTAAGCGCTCCACCAGTCCTTCCGGTCTGGCTTCACAGCCCTTAGAACGCTCTCCTACCACTGTTCGAAGAACAGTCCGCAGCTTCGGTGATACGTTTAGCCCCGGTACATTTTCGGCGCAGAGTCACTCGACCAGTGAGCTATTACGCACTCTTTAAATGGTGGCTGCTTCTAAGCCAACATCCTGGTTGTCTAAGCAACTCCACATCCTTTTCCACTTAACGTATACTTTGGGACCTTAGCTGGCGGTCTGGGCTGTTTCCCTTTCGACTACGGATCTTATCACTCGCAGTCTGACTCCCAAGGATAAGTCATTGGCATTCGGAGTTTGACTGAATTCGGTAACCCGGTAGGGTCCCTAGTCCAATCAGTGCTCTACCTCCAAGACTCTTACCTTGAGGCTAGCCCTAAAGCTATTTCGGAGAGAACCAGCTATCTCCAGGTTCGATTGGCATTTCACCCCTACCCACACCTCATCCCCGCACTTTTCAACGTGCGTGGGTTCGGCCTCCATTCAGTGTTACCTGAACTTCACCCTGGACATGGGTAGATCACCTGGTTTCGGGTCTACGACCACGTACTCATGCGCCCTATTCAGACTCGCTTTCGCTGCGGCTCCGCATCTTCTGCTTAACCTTGCACGGGATCGTAACTCGCCGGTTCATTCTACAAAAGGCACGCCATCACCCGTTAACGGGCTCTGACTACTTGTAGGCACACGGTTTCAGGATCTCTTTCACTCCCCTTCCGGGGTGCTTTTCACCTTTCCCTCACGGTACTGGTTCACTATCGGTCACTAGGGAGTATTTAGCCTTGGGAGATGGTCCTCCCGGATTCCGACGGAATTTCACGTGTTCCGCCGTACTCAGGATCCACTCAGGAGAGAACGAAGTTTTGACTACAGGGCTGTTACCTCCTATGGCGGGCCTTTCCAGACCTCTTCATCTACCTCGTTCCTTTGTAACTCCGTACAGAGTGTCCTACAACCCCAAGAGGCAAGCCTCTTGGTTTGGACTAATCCCGTTTCGCTCGCCGCTACTCAGGGAATCGCATTTGCTTTCTCTTCCTCCGGGTACTTAGATGTTTCAGTTCCCCGGGTCTGCCTTCTCATATCCTATGAATTCAGATATGGATACCACTCCATTACGAGTGGTGGGTTTCCCCATTCGGAAATCTCCGGATCAAAGCTTGCTTACAGCTCCCCGAAGCATATCGGTGTTCGTCCCGTCCTTCATCGGCTCCTAGTGCCAAGGCATCCACCGTGCGCCCTTTCTAACTTAACCGTTAAAAAGAATCACTATGTGATATCTTGTATTACTAATTGAATGTGATGTCTACTGTTATCTAGTTTTCAAAGAACACGTTTCGAAGGAATGATCCTTCAAAACTAAACAAGACAGGGAACGTTCTGTTTATAAGACCCAAGGTCTTATATTCCGTAAAATATCCTTAGAAAGGAGGTGATCCAGCCGCACCTTCCGATACGGCTACCTTGTTACGACTTCACCCCAATCATCTGTCCCACCTTCGGCGGCTGGCTCCTAAAAGGTTACCTCACCGACTTCGGGTGTTACAAACTCTCGTGGTGTGACGGGCGGTGTGTACAAGCTCGGGAACGTATTCACCGCGGCATGCTGATCCGCGATTACTAGCGATTCCAGCTTCACGCAGTCGAGTTGCAGACTGCGATCCGAACTGAGAACAGATTTGTGGGATTGGCTTAACCTCGCGGTTTCGCTGCCCTTTGTTCTGTCCATTGTAGCACGTGTGTAGCCCAGGTCATAAGGGGCATGATGATTTGACGTCATCCCCACCTTCCTCCGGTTTGTCACCGGCAGTCACCTTAGAGTGCCCAACTGAATGCTGGCAACTAAGATCAAGGGTTGCGCTCGTTGCGGGACTTAACCCAACATCTCACGACACGAGCTGACGACAACCATGCACCACCTGTCACTCTGCCCCCGAAGGGGACGTCCTATCTCTAGGATTGTCAGAGGATGTCAAGACCTGGTAAGGTTCTTCGCGTTGCTTCGAATTAAACCACATGCTCCACCGCTTGTGCGGGCCCCCGTCAATTCCTTTGAGTTTCAGTCTTGCGACCGTACTCCCCAGGCGGAGTGCTTAATGCGTTAGCTGCAGCACTAAGGGGCGGAAACCCCCTAACACTTAGCACTCATCGTTTACGGCGTGGACTACCAGGGTATCTAATCCTGTTCGCTCCCCACGCTTTCGCTCCTCAGCGTCAGTTACAGACCAGAGAGTCGCCTTCGCCACTGGTGTTCCTCCACATCTCTACGCATTTCACCGCTACACGTGGAATTCCACTCTCCTCTTCTGCACTCAAGTTCCCCAGTTTCCAATGACCCTCCCCGGTTGAGCCGGGGGCTTTCACATCAGACTTAAGAAACCGCCTGCGAGCCCTTTACGCCCAATAATTCCGGACAACGCTTGCCACCTACGTATTACCGCGGCTGCTGGCACGTAGTTAGCCGTGGCTTTCTGGTTAGGTACCGTCAAGGTACCGCCCTATTCGAACGGTACTTGTTCTTCCCTAACAACAGAGCTTTACGATCCGAAAACCTTCATCACTCACGCGGCGTTGCTCCGTCAGACTTTCGTCCATTGCGGAAGATTCCCTACTGCTGCCTCCCGTAGGAGTCTGGACGTGTCTCAGTCCCAGTGTGTACGATCACCCTCTCAGGTCGGCTACGCATCGTTGCCTTGGTGAGCCGTTACCTCACCAACTAGCTAATGCGCCGCGGGTCCATCTGTAAGTGGTAGCCGAAGCCACCTTTTATGTTTGAACCATGCGGTTCAAACAACCATCCGGTATTAGCCCCGGTTTCCCGGAGTTATCCCAGTCTTACAGGCAGGTTACCCACGTGTTACTCACCCGTCCGCCGCTAACATCAGGGAGCAAGCTCCCATCTGTCCGCTCGACTTGCATGTATTAGGCACGCCGCCAGCGTTCGTCCTGAGCCAGGATCAAACTCTCCGATAAATGGATCACAGGTTAAGTCCACCGCTTCCTGCGGCGACACCTGTGTGACCTGCGTCGTGCAGGCCCTAGTTTGACTGACTACGCACATCGCTGTGCGATTTTTTAAAAACTGAATTAACAGGTACGTTTTGTCTTGTTTAGTTTTCAAAGATCATTCAATAATGGAGCGGGTGATGAGAATCGAACTCACGACATCAGCTTGGAAGGCTGAGGTTTTACCACTAAACTACACCCGCGTAGTATCTTATATTGGCGCGCCCGAGAGGAGTCGAACCCCTAACCTTTTGATCCGTAGTCAAACGCTCTATCCAATTGAGCTACGGGCGCTTATCAAGCGACTTAACTATCATACTATCATTTGATGGTGAAGTCAAGAAGTTTTTTAAAATGTTTTTTCGAATCTTTTTCAATTCGACTTTTCTTATTATACACATTTTTAAAATCTTGTAAACACCTTAGAAAAACTTTTTTTGTTTTTCGTTTTGTTTCACGCTGTTCATCAGCGACGTTTAATAATATACCATGCCTGTTTTATTTGGTCAACACTTTTTCTGTATTTTTTTATTCTCTTCTTTCCCCCCTTCTCATGTATATATTTTATCTCATCTTACAAATAATATAAGAAAATCTCTTAAGAAGAAATGAGGCGTGTTATGTATTACTACAAAGAGGAACTGATTAATATCATTAAACCGGACAAACCAGACCCGGCAGCTGCTAAGGTCCTGCAGGAGATATTAGGCGGTCATTACGGAGAAATGCGTACAATGATGCAGTTTTTTTTCCAAAGCTCTAATTTCAGAGGAAAGCAGAAACAGTATCGCGATCTGCTTCGCGGCATTTTTTTAGAGGAAATTGCCCACGTTGAACTGGTTCAAAACACAATCAATGCTTTATTAGATGAATCAGGCGGTGAAGGTGTCGGCAGTCAAGGTGCAGATCAAGCACCACTTAATGAAGCTGTTAAACATGCTAATCCTCATCATTATATTATTGGTGCGCAAAGTTCCCTTCCTGTTGATGCAGGAGGCAATCCGTGGAACGGGTCGTGGGTGTATAACCACGGAAACTTAATTACTGACCTGCTGGATAACCTGCTTCTTGAGTCGACAGGTGTGCTGCAAAAAACAAGAATTTATGAGATGAGCTCTAATCAGACGTTCCGCGAAACACTTGCTTTTCTGATTGTACGCGACAATGCTCACCAGAATGCATTCGCAAAAGCGCTCGAGACATTGGGCGTTGAGTGGGCGAAGCTCCTCCCTGTACCGAATTATGACATTAATAAATATCCTGAGTGCAGAAAGTATGTCGAATTAGGCTACCATAATGCACAGTTTAACTTTAGGTTGGATGAAACGAGAATCAGTGAAATCTATCAAGGGAAATCTCCAAGCCGAAATGGCGGAGAGTTGCAAGTAATAGATCCTCCGGCAGGGTTTCCCGTACCAGTGCTTCCTGAAATACCGAATGAACACAGTCCTGGGTTAGGCGATATGAATGCTTAATCCAGTGGGAAGGTGCTCAAGAAACTTCTTGAGCACCTTCTTATTGTACATTACTGATTCATTCAACGATTGGCGTTAAAGAATCACCATTCCATATTTCTCCCTTGTTGAGTGTCCAGCTGTCATGATATAAAGCTGAAGCACCCTTGTTTACTGCTGGGCTCCATTCATCATTCCATGCCAGAAAGTAAATGGTTTTAGGATATTTTTGTTTTATTGCATTGATGAACAGGCTGTAATCGAAGCTGCCGTTTGCTGTTTGCGGGCCGACTTCTGTAAAAGCAAATGGTTTATTAAGCGCTGTTAGCTGATCGTATCCATTGATCGAGTAGGCATCTTGAAAATACGCATCTAATCCGACAATATCCACGTAAGACGCTCCCGGGTAAAAATCAGTTTTAAAATCTCGGTTGGCGTCGGGTGAGTAAACCCAAATCAAATGATCAAGTCCTCTTGTGTCGGTCATATAATGATAGATTTTCATGTAGAGCTGTTTATATAGAGAGATTCTTTCATTATCCTTTTGGTTATATGATGTAAGTCCCCACCAAAACCATTCACCGTTCATTTCATGCAGCGGCCTGAACAGAACAGGCACACCTTGGTTCTCCAGCTCTTGAAGTCCGTCAGCAATTTTGCTGAGCATGGCATTTAGCCGCTTTCCTTCTGCTGTTGAAGAATCTAGTATTTTTTTATACTGATCGTTTGTAATCGGTGTTTTAAAATGCCCTGACTGAAAAGCAGGGTTCGCCAGGTGCAAACTAATTTGCGGAATTCCGCCATTTTTCCAATACGAAATTAAATCACCGTTGCAGCTTACATCTATTGAATCTTCAATTTTAGCTGTTTCAAGCCACCCTCTGGCATAATCGCAGCCGTAAATAGCAGGCGATTGCCCGGTGGCGCTTCGGATTCTATCAGCCTCAGCCATAGAAAATGTGTCATGACTGTAACCTCCGAACGCTCCGGAAAGGACTCTGTTTTCCGTTCGGTTCGGCAGGTGCGCAAGCCAGTTCATCACTGCTTTTGTTGTCTGCTGGGCATTAGGATTCACAGGCGACACAGTATGCGCTTCAATTGGTTTTGCTAAAACAGCAGACGCAAGTAAAAATAAAATGAGCAAAGAGATCGTATGTTTCTTAAACAAATGCAACTCCCCCATTCATTAAGGATGAGATATCATGAATTCACATGTTCCTTCTATTGAAAACTCGCCAAAATGCGCAGGCAAGACAAAGTGTGAGCCTGCATTGCATTCATACTGAATACCATTATTTATGATTCGTCCTGATCCGCTCAGAACACTCCCCAGCAAATAGGTTTGATGTGAAGGAAAAGCAGCTCGGCCGCTAATCTTCCATTTGTACACTGAGAAATAATCTGATTGCACATAAACAATGATCTCAGCGTTACCAACTTCTTTTACTTCCGGTGTATGCACTTTATCGATATGCGGTATCGTTATGACTTCCATGGCTTTTTCTATATGAAGAGTTCTTTTTTGGCCCTGGTCATTACAGCGGTCATAATCGTATACGCGATACGTTGTATCAGAGTTTTGCTGGATTTCAAGGACAAAGGTTCCCTCACATAAAGCATGGAGTGTACCGCTTGGCACATAAAAGAAATCTCCGGGCTTGATTTTGATTCGCCTCAGCAGCCCGTTCCAATCACCGCTTTCTATTCGTTGTTTGAATTCCTCCTTTGTGCTTGCGTGATGTCCCAAAATCAGTTCGGCGTCATCTTTGCAATCAATGATATACCAGCACTCCGTTTTACCAAGGTCGCCATTTTCATGCAGTTTTGCATAATCATCATCAGGATGGACTTGCACGGAGAGATCCATATTGGCGTCCAGCAGCTTTACCAGCAGCGGAAACACCTTCCTATCTGGAAAACCGAAAATCTCTGGATGATCTTGCCATACTTGATCTAGTGTCTTTCCTGCCAGCGGGCCGTTCTTTACAGCCGACGGGCCATGGGCATGGGCAGAAACGGCCCAGCACTCACCTGTTTTTTGTGAGGGTATTGCGTAGCCAAAAGCGTCACGAAGCTTCGTCCCTCCCCATAGTCTTTCTTTAAAGACAGGCTCTAAAAATAAAGGATGCGTCATGATCGCACCTCCCCGGATGCTGCCTCTGCTTGTAAGGCCTGGTGCGCCAAAACTAGCGTGCCGATGATTCCGGCGTTAGAGCCTAAAAGTGGAGGTACAATATAATCACTTATATCATCTGACAATTCAGAAAAATCTAAGTAGTTGTTCATGATTTTCGGTACATATTGATAGATATAAGAAAACACTTGTTTCTGTTGCATGACGCCGCCGCCAAGAATGATTTTTTTAGGTGCAAGGATCAAAATATACTGAGCCAGTGCTTGGGCAATATAGTACCCTTCCAGTTCCCAGACTTGTGCTATATCTGATAAATCCGCGGCTTTTTTTCCCCAGCGCGCTTCAATGGCGGGACCGGAAGCCAAGCCTTCAAAGCAATCTCCATGATAAGGACACTTCCCTTGGTATGCGTCATCCGGGTGCCTCCGGATATAAATATGGCCCATCTCTGGGTGCGACAGCCCCTGAAGGAGCCTGCCCCCTACAATTGCGCCCGCACCGATGCCAGTACCAATCGTTATATACAGGCAGCTGTCGAGACCCCTCGCTTCACCGAAAAGGAATTCACCCAGCGCCGCAGCGTTGACATCTGTACTAAATCCGACTGGGATTTTCATTTCGTTCTTAACGGTTTGCAAAAAGGGGTAGTGTCTCCAGCCTGCTTTCGGCGTGGCCATAATGGTACCGTATGTTTGACTGGTTTTATCGTTATCAACGGGGCCAAAGGAGCCGATGCCGATTGCCTGTAATGAAAATTGGCGAAAATATTGAATCACTTTCTCTATCGTTTCATCCGGCATCTTTGTAGGGAATTCTATTCGGTCAATGATCGTTCCATCTTCTCTACCGACAGCACAAACAATCTTTGTGCCGCCTGCTTCAATACCGCCAAGCATGCAGATGGCCTCCTTGTTGTCTCCGCA
The DNA here is from genome assembly GCF_019334685.1 of Bacillus sp. LJBS17. Classification (NCBI taxonomy): domain Bacteria; kingdom Bacillati; phylum Bacillota; class Bacilli; order Caryophanales; family Bacillaceae; genus Bacillus; species Bacillus sp. LJBS17. The sequence goes on along the minus strand of NZ_CP079759.1, from coordinate 604,175 downwards.
ATCAGCGCCGTATGTTTACAGAAGTCACAACAAACTTGTCATGCCGATGACGTGAAAAGGAATATTCAAATGGAATCCCGGTATCTAAGAAGCCCACATGTTCCACTTCAAGAATTGGATCATCCTGTTTACAGCCCAGATGCTGCTGGTCAATATGATCAGATTTGCAGGCTCTGATTTTCCGATGCGTTCCGGCGATTTTGAGCTGCAGCACATTTGTAATATGATTGTAGATCGAATCATGAAGGACATCGTCATTAATGCCCGGTATTAAATGAGTCGGCATATATGTTTTTTCTAATACATAGGGTTCACCTTCTACAATTCGCAGCCGAACGACATAATAAACCGGTGTTTTCTGATCAATAGACAAATGGGCGGCCACTTCCTCAGTGGGAAATTGCACTTCAAACTGAATGACCTTGCTTTGGATTTTTTTATCTTTCAGCAAGTTGGTCAATCCGAGAATCTCATTGCTGACTACATGTACATGGTCATCCTGTATTGCAGATTGAATAATAAACGTGCCATGGCCTCGTTTTCTAAACAGCAGACCCTCGGCAACTAAATTATCCAAGGCTCTCTTCATCGTCATGCGGCTTGAGTTAAATTCTTTTGCAAGAGATACTTCATCAGGAATGGGCTGATCGATCGGATATACGTTATTTTTAATTCTATTTCTCATTTCATTTGCAATGATTTCGTATTTATTCATTGGTATCCTCCGGCAGCTGTTAGAGTTTGATATCACATAAGCTTTTACGGATATCATAAGTCCTTTTCCCTATTTCATCAATGTTGCGGATTTTCGTCATCTCTATTCGTTATGATGATTGCCGGAAGATCTTGACCTTTAGGAAAATCTAGAAACCGCTTTGCTCAGCAACCTTTTTGAACCATTTTCCGCTCTTTTTGACGGTTCTTTCTCCGTCTTTCTCAAGATTGACTGATACAAATCCGTATCGGTTTTTATAGGCATTTGTCCAAGACCAGTTGTCCATGAACGTCCATAAGTGATAGCCTTTTACGTTCGAGCCTTCCTGTATGGCGCGGTGAATCCATTTGAGGTGCTCTTTTATAAATTCAATCCGGTAATCATCTTGAATGATGCCTTGTTCATCCCTGAATCGCTCTTCACCTTCAACCCCCATACCGTTTTCAGAGATAAAACACTCGATGTTGCCGTAGTTTTCTTTTAAATTAATCAAAATATCATAAACGCCTTTTTCATAGATCTCCCAGCCACGATGCGGATTCATTTTGCGGCCCGGCATGACGTAGGAATCAAAATACCTGTCAGGCAAAAAAGGAGCGTCGGGATTCGGAAGATGTTCTTTCGCTTTCACACGTCTCGGCTGGTAATAATTCACTCCCAACAGGTCAACCGTGTTCTTTTTGATGATGTCAAGATCTTCAGCGTTGTAATCTGGCATAAAGCCTTCATGCTTCAAAATGTCAACCAGCTCTTTGGGAAATTCGCCTTTGACAGATGGGTCTAAAAAAGATCTGTTAAAAAACGCGTCTGCGATTTCCCCGGCTTTCACATCCGCCGGATGGCTGCTTCTCGGGTATGAAGGGGTCAAATTTAAGATGATGCCGATTTTTCCGTCCTGCTCCATCTCCCTGTAAGCCTGAATGGCGCGGGCACTTGATAACATCGTATGAAATCCAACTTGGACGGCCTCTTTAAAGTCGACCTTGTTTGGATAATGAAAATCATATAAGTAGCCGCCTTCTACGGGAACAATTGGTTCATTATGCGTGAACCATTTTTTCACTCTGCCGCCAAACAAACGGAAGCACGTTCTCGCATAGTTTTCATAAGCGTCAACCGTCTCTCTGTTGACCCAGCCGCCGATTTTTTGAAGCGCCATCGGCATATCGAAATGAAACAAATTGACAAAAGGTTCAATTCCGTTAGCGATCAACTCATCAATGACATTGTTATAGAAATTTGCGGCTTTATCGTTGATCTCGCCCGTTCCGTTTGGTATTAAACGTGACCAGGAAATCGACATCCGGAACGAGTTGTGGCCAAGCTCCTTCATCAGCCTGATATCTTCTTTATAGTTGTCGTAAAATTGGGATGTGTCTGCGGGTCCGACATGATCAAAAAAACGATGCGGTTCTTTTTCAAACCAATAATCCCATATATTCTGGCCTTTTCCGTCTCTGTCGGCGGCACCCTCCGTTTGTGTTGCTGAAGCGGATGATCCCCACCAAAAATCCTTTGGAAAACGATATTGTTCTGTTTGTGCCAAGTCTCTCTCCCCTTATGTCACATTTTTATGCTGTTATCATTTTGCTGAGCAGCTGTCTCCTGCACAGCCTGTTCTTTTTCTTTTGCCAGATTTAATTTATCCATTGCTTTTAGGAACGGAAACCAGATCACGAAGACAATCAGCAGATTGATAAGCTGCATCACGCCCCCCATGATTGAGTTCGTCGCCATGATACCATTAATGAATAATGGAACCGTCCACGGCACTGTCACACCAGTCGGAGGCGGAACGAGCCCTGCTGACATAGCCAGATAGGTGACGAGCGTAACAACCATCGGTGCCAGCACCCAAGGCACAATAATGATCGGATTCATGACAATCGGAAGCCCGAAGATAATCGGTTCGTTTACGTTAAAAATACCGGGAGCGAGGCCAAGTTTTGATACTTGCTTCATCTGCCTGCTTTTCATGAATATGAGAATGGTAAACACAATCGCAAGCGTCATCCCGGTTCCGCCCATCCCTACTGTATAAATCTCCATAAACGGTTTTGAAATAATATGAGGGATTTCTTTTCCCGCCGTGTAAGCAGAAAGGTTTTCTACCTGCAGTGTATTCCAAATCGGGTCCATCACGGAGTTGATAATGATCTGTCCATGCAGTCCGAAAAACCAAAGAATTTGAATGAAAAACACGGCAATAAGCGTTGGAATGATACCGCTTCCAAGTCCGACAAGCGGAGCCTGAATTGCGTGATAAATGACGTCGTGCATATTTGTTTTAAAAAACAGAGTCACCATTACGTTAATCAGCAAAAATACGGTCAATGTGATAAAAGCCGGAATAAGTGCGGCGAATGATTTTGCTACAGCAGGCGGAACGCCGGCTGGCATTTTGATTGTCAGGTTTTTTTGAACGATTCTTCTGTAGATTTCTCCAGAAAGAAATGCCGTAATCATCCCAAGAAACATCCCTTTTGCACCGAGACGATCGACCGGGATAACCCCTGTAATGGCATCTCCTGTTTCTGGCTGAATGATAAATGGCGTTAAGAGCAAAAAGGAAACCAAAGCGATCGCTCCGCCAAATACAGCTTCGACCTGATAGCTTTTTGACAGGTAATAGCCTATCCCGAACACAACAAAGACAGACATAATGCCCATTGTCGCCGTGGAGGCAATGCCGAAATGAGACTGAAACGACGTAAGCATTGAGGCGTTCATGATTTTGTTTAGAAACGGCAAATTCGTTAACACGACAAAAATGGACCCGAATATCGTCAGCGGGAAAGCCAGCATAAATGCATCACGCAGTACTTGCAAATAGCGGTTATTGTTTAACCTCCCTGCAATTGGAACAAGGAATTGGCTGATTTTCTCGAACACCCTATCCACCCCGATTATTTATAGATTCTTGGTTTTAAAGAGATCAAGCATCTCTTTCACTAATTCTTTCATGGATAATGTTGACATCAGATGATCCTCTGCATGCATAAGCAGCAATGAGAAAGCTTGTGCTTCTCCGCCGGATTCCTTCTGTATCATTTGAAAGTGAATGTCATGGGCCGCGGATAAATCCTGCTCAGCCTTGGCAATGAGGGCATCCGCCTCATCCTTGTTCCCTTCTTTGTAGGCGCGCAGTGATTGTATGATGCAGCTGCGGGCATTGCCGCTGTGCAGGATAAGCTGAAAACTGATTTGTTCGTCTGTTAAGTTCGTGATTTTCACCTGTTCCATTATTGATTCTCCATTAAGGACAATGCCTGCTCATACGCTTTTTTCCCATCTGCCATTCCGTAGGCCATCATGTCAATGACTTCAACCCGAATGTTGTATTGATCCGCTTCTTTTTGGAGTTCGCTTTTCAGAAAGCTCATTTGCGGACCGATCAAAACGGCATCCGCTTTTCTCATGTCTTCTTTTGCTTTATCCTGGCCAACAGCCCAAATCTCTGCTTCCTCACCGATAGACTGTGCGTATTCCTTCATTTTTGTCACCAATAAACTGGTAGACATTCCTGAGCTGCACGCGAGTAATATTTTTTTCAACTGCTATCCCCCCTTGAGATTAAAACGCTTACATGGATTATTATAGTCATTTATTTTTAAATGTCTATACTTTTATAAAATAAATATAATCATACACTTGTCCGGTTCATCACTTTGTAAATTTTTCTATGGAAGATTCATTAATAATGTGGTACACTCATCAACGGAAACGAATCAATTAAATAGCTATTATCACTTGTATAACCTCAATAATATGGTTTGAGGGTGTCTACCAGGAACCGTAAAATCCTGATTACAAAATTTGTTTATGACATTTTTTGTAATCAGGATTTTTTTTATTTATCAAAACATTTAAGTAAAGGAGTTTGTTATGAATTTCAAAGTTTTCCTGCTTGCAGCTTCTACGATTGCAGTCGGATTGGTTGAGTTAATTGTGGGGGGGATTCTTCCTCAGATCGCAAATGATTTAGACATTTCCATTGTTTCAGCCGGACAGCTGATCAGTGTGTTTGCGCTGGGATATGCAGTATCTGGGCCGCTGCTTTTGGCATTGACTGCGAAGATTGAGCGGAAGCGCTTATATCTAATTGCTTTATTTGTTTTCTTCCTTAGCAATCTTGTCGCCTATTTCAGCCCTAATTTCGCCACATTGATGGTATCTAGGGTATTGGCAGCAATGAGTACAGGGCTGATTGTTGTGCTTTCTTTAACAATTGCCCCGAAAATTGTAGCGCCTGAATACAGAGCCCGCGCAATCGGAATTATTTTTATGGGTTTCAGCTCTGCTATCGCATTAGGCGTGCCGCTCGGAATCTTAATCAGCGATTCCTTCGGGTGGCGGATTTTGTTCCTTGGCATCGGCCTGTTGGCGCTGATCTCCATGCTGATTATTTCAATTTTCTTTGAAAGAATACCGGCGGAGAAAATGATTCCTTTCCGGGAACAGCTCAAGACGATCGGTAATCTGAAAATCGCGAGTTCACACCTCGTCACGATGTTTACATTAGCTGGCCACTACACGCTTTACGCTTACTTTGCACCGTTTTTAGAAGAGACTCTTCACCTGAGCTCTTTCTGGGTCAGCATTTGTTATTTCCTTTTCGGGATATCTGCTGTATGCGGAGGCCCTTTCGGAGGAGCGCTATCTGACCGGCTTGGTTCCTTTAAGAGCATTTTGCTGGTGACGGGTTCCTTTGCCATCATTATGTTCTTACTGCCGCTGTCTACATCGTCTATGATTTTCTTTTTGCCTGTCATGGTGATTTGGGGTCTTCTGAGCTGGAGCCTCGCCCCGGCTCAGCAAAGCTATTTAATTGAAATTGCACCTGATTCGTCTGACATTCAGCAAAGCTTTAACACGTCGGCCCTCCAAGTCGGAATTGCCCTTGGCTCAGCCATTGGCGGTGTTGTTTTGGATCAGACGGGTACTGTAGTGTCAACAGCATGGTGCGGCGGGTCAATTGTGATCATCGCTGTCCTGTTTGCTTTCATTTCTTTAACAAGACCTGTTCAAACAGCAAAAAAATCCTCCTTGTAAAAGGAGGATTTTTTATTATTTAGCTGAAAGCTCATCTTCTGTGACCCATTTGTGGTTTTTCACTTTTTCGCCGCTCGTTGTCGATGTATAGTCAACCATGTATACAGTTGTTTTTTCTGCCGAGTCGATCTCGGCTGTTGCTCCTTTCATGCCTTTCATATGAGAAGCCTCTAAAATCACCTGATCTCCGGGCTGTAACGTTTTATCTCCAGCATCTTTGATTTCTTCTTGGATCACCCATTTGTGATGATCCACACGCTGTCCCCCATTAGTCGGAGTATAAGAAACAACATACGCCGTTGTATCATAGGCGCCTGTTACCGTAGCTTCGGCACCTTTCATGCCTTTCATATGGGAAGTATTGATGGTTACCTGGCTGCCTACTTTGTATTTCGGATTTTTAGATTCCTGTAATCCCTCTGGAACGTCAGCTGATCCGGAATGGTCCATCTCTTCATGTGTTGAGGAGTCTGAATGATTGTCATGTGTGCTTTGTTTCGTACTGTTGTTATTGCCGCATGCTGATAAAACTAAAACAAGAGATAACATCAGAATTCCCAGTGCATTTTTAGAGATTTTCATGTTCATTCTCCTTTGCTTCATTTTTCCCTGTAACTTTTGCCCGCAGACAATGAAAACATGCCCTATCGATAATACTATACCCCCGAACGGTATGTAAATACGCTGATATTCTCATAAAGCATTCCCGCAGTTTGTCCTATTCCCCTTTGTTTGCAAAGCCAAACATGAAAAAAGCCGCTGTCAGGCGGCAATTACTGTTTTAAGATTTTTATATACACACCTTTTTTTGCTTTTTGATAAGCAGCCTCACCCATTTTCCTCACCTTTTCAGAAGCATCTGAGGATTTGATCCATTCGTCATCAAGAAAAATGGATGGATCGATTAGGCGCATTTTCTTCTTTTGATGGAAATCGTACTGGATGTCATCCTCTATTACTTGTATGCCGGGATGAATGGTTGTAAGCAAGCTCAGGACTTCTTCATTTTTTGATGCACGCAGGATGTTCAGTACCTCTTGGTCCGTTTTCAGCAGATCCTCTGCGGATATGACATCATGCCGCAGCGCTGCCTTCAATGCTCGCGCTAAATATTCATATCCATATACATTCACAGGATTCAAAAAGAAATCAATTACTTCCTTGTAGTACACACTGACAAACCATTCGGCGGCTTCAATACTATCAGGAAACATCCTTCCGTTTCTCACAATAAGATGATCCAAAAAGGTTTGCGCTTCGTGCAGGTTAATGTGTCCATATCGGTACATATCACGCAGCGTATAGTCTGTCCGATCAGCACACAGCTCCGGTGCGGGCTGTTCGAGCAATGTCCACCTTGAATCGTCAGATAAAAGTTCTTCAGTATGATAGCCGTGTTTTTGTAAAATGTCCGGGATTTCAGAGTGAACAATGACTTGTTGAAAGATGTTTTCATGATAGTCTTCTGCTTGATTTTCAAAGACAACGTCGACCACATGAGAAAAAGCTGTGTGTGATACGTCGTGGAGCAGACCCGCAATCTGTTCTTCTATCGTTCCTCCGAGCTTTTTGATGAGGAGCATTACGCCGATGGAGTGCTCATACCGGGTCACATTCCACCTTCGATTGACTAAAAAGCTTGCTCCGCCTTGATAGATCCCTTTTAATCTTTGCACAGGAGCGCTTTTGATAAGCTCTTCCAGCACTCCGTCTATATGGTGGTGCCCGTAAATGACATCGCTGATTTCCATGCCGTCACCTCAACATCTATTTTTTTTGTTATATATTGTTTATATTGATAGTACACATGCAATCTTTCAATAGAGGAGTGTTACGATGATCATCATCCCAAACAATGAGATAGCGAAACATATGTTGACCGCTTTTTTTGCCAAGCATTGGGGTACACCCGAGATGGCGATTTCCAGCGGCATTTTTCGATGTGATGAATTAGATGGATTTGCCGCAGTAAATGAAAGCGGCGAAATCATTGGCTGTATTACATACACAATAGATGGGAAAGATTGTGAAATTATTTCATTAGATAGTATGATTGAAAATAAAGGAATCGGCACAGCTTTACTTCAGCAGGTTGAAGAGACGGCTAAACATGCACATTGTCAACGAATAAAGCTTATCACAACGAATGATAATGTACATGCGATGGCGTTTTATCAAAAGAGAGGCTATCAATTCGCCGAAGTGTTTCCGAACGCAGTTGAAAAAGCGCGCCGACTCAAGCCAGAGATTCCAGAGGTGGCTGAAAACGGCATTTTGATTCGGGATGAAATTCTATTTTCGAAGGTAATTGATTAAACGAATAGGAGTCTTTTATGTCCAGTCATTATAAATACCCTCTCATTTTCACGGCATTCCTATTAATCGCTTTCTGCTTGATCTTTTTTTCCTATCACCTGATTCATCATGTTCGTTTGGAGTATCCGAATTGGCAGGGAGAAAGCAAAGATCAGAATTGGGAAGCTGTTTTCAAAAAAAATGAAGATGCACCGAATGAATACAGCGGCGAACTTTATTGGATCGGTGGACCACATGAAACAGACAACACTTATTTGGAATCACTGATTGTAAAAAAGGATGATGAAGTTCTGCTGAGTTCTGACACGGAAATCCCGATGCATGATTATGCTGGAGGCACTTTTTCTGATGGAAGCGCAAAAGAAAAGTCCGTTTCTTTTTTAGAGCGGTTAGATGAACATGAGCTTGAAGGCCATGATATTACGATTGAAGTGAAATGGAAACAAGGTAATCATTATTCTGCGAGCCAGCTTACGCTCAATGAAAAGACCTTGTTTGAAGAAAAGCAGCAATAGATGATCAAAACGAAAAATAGACAAATGAAAAGGTGTAACATATTTTATACAGCTCATATGTTATGCCTTTTTCCTTCATTTTCGCCAAAAAGTGGAGCAGTCTGCCTTATCCCGAATATTAAACTCAATCATTTTCTCAAGTAGCGTGTAATCAACTGGATCGTTCCAAGGGATACGTATCAGCTGCTCGGTGTAGTCATATCCTGCCTTCACAATATCATCCTCTACGTGCGCTATCGTTACTTTTTCAGGAGCGACAGCTAAATGCTTTTTAGAAACACTAAAGCCAATAATAAATGTACCGTGATCCGTAAACATCGGTTGGTTCCATTTTATTTCTGTATGTAAATTTGGATATTTATTTTTTATCCAAGTTAACACCTCTTCCGTTCTTTCTCGGTGGAACGGGTCATCAATCCCGGCTAAATACTCAGAAAAAACGTCCATGTTGTTCCCTCCTAAAATAAAATGATGCCACTCCATATGAACTGCTCAGACATGTACTTACACAATACCTCTTCCAACATAATACTTAAAATTGTTCAAGATGTAAGCGGGTTGCTTCTATGCGACTATAGCAGATTTCAGTCCGCCTATCCACGGCCAGTATCTATTCCTCCAATTTATTTCTATAGTACTATCACTCTTTCCTTTCTCTTGATAGCAGTTCATTATTCTTGTAAATCCAATCTTTAAAATCGATTAATACTAGCTTAACAGTTTAAAAATATAATTGGGTTGTCATTGAGATTCATCTATATTTAGGAGGTTATCCAGTTGAAAAAATTCCCGAAGAAATTACTGCCTATCGCGGTTTTATCATCAATTGCGTTCAGCAGCTTAGCCAGCGGCAGTGTGCCTGAAGCCAGCGCCCAGGAAAAGAAAAAGGGGAACCACGACGAAATTAAGAATGTTATTGTTCTGATTGGTGATGGTATGGGTGTGTCTTATACGTCTGCTTATCGATACTTAAAGGATAATAAAAAGACAAAAGTTGTGGAGCCTACGGCTTTTGATCAGTATCTTGTCGGCCAGCAAACAACTTACCCCGATGATCCTGAACAAAATGTAACGGATTCTGCAGCGGCGGCAACGGCTATGTCTGCGGGAATTAAAACATACAATAATGCCATAGCGGTGGATAACGACGGATCAGAAGCCAAAACGGTGCTTGAAGCTGCGAAAGAAAAAGGAAAAGCAACAGGACTTGTGGCCACTTCAGAAATTACACACGCCACTCCGGCCTCTTTCGGTTCCCACGACCACAGCCGAAAAAATATGAACTCAATTGCGGATGATTATTTTGATGAGATGGTCAACGGCAAGCACAAAATTGATGTCCTTCTAGGCGGAGGAAAGAGCAATTTTGACCGTAAGGACCGTAATTTGATCAAGGAATTCAAAAAAGCGGGATACAGCTATGTGGATAACCGCAAGGACATGCTGAAAAACAAAGACAGCCAAGTTCTCGGCCTATTCGCTGACGGCGGCCTGCCTAAAAAGATTGACCGGACGAAGGATGTTCCATCACTTAAAGACATGACAAACACAGCCATAAAAAAATTAAACAAGGATAAAGACGGATTCTTCCTCATGGTGGAAGGCAGCCAAATTGACTGGGCGGGCCATGACAATGATATCGTCGGCGCCATGAGCGAGATGGAAGACTTCGAACAAGCTTATAAGGCGGCTATTGATTTCGCTAAAAAAGACAAGCACACATTGGTTGTCGCAACGGCTGACCACTCAACCGGCGGATATTCCATCGGTGCGGACGGCATCTACAATTGGTTCAGTGAACCCATTAAAGCCGCAAAGCGCACACCAGACTTTATGGCAGAAAAGATCGCTGACGGCGCGGATGTTGAAAAAACGTTGAAAACATATATCGATCAAAAAAAATTGGCTTTAACAAAAGCCGAAATTCAATCTGTTGAAGAAGCGGCAAAATCGAAGGAAGTACTGGATATCGATAACGCAATCGAGAACATCTTTAACAAACGCTCTCACACTGGATGGACCACAGGCGGACATACCGGTGAAGATGTGCCCGTCTATGCATACGGTCCGTCTAGTGAGACATTTGCCGGCCAAATCGACAATACAGAAATCGCCAAAAATGTCTTCAAAGCTTTACAATACAACATTAAGATTAACGATAAGTAAAAGAATACAAGGTGTCCCGTTGCTTGTATGAAGTAACGGGATCTCTTTTTAATGGAGGAATCATCATGAGAAGAATTCTTTCAATTTTCGTTTTTGCTATCATGCTTGCGGGCTGCTCATCAAACGCCAGTACTGAAAAACAGCATGCAGGCGGGGAGAAAACAGTAAAAGCTGAGCCGCAAAGCACTTCATCCCAGAAGGACAGCTCAGATGATTATCAGCCTAATTCCCAGGTAACTGATGACCGGTCATTGCTTAAGGTCGGCCAAACGTTTTCAGATGATAAAGGAAAAGCTGTCTTAAAAGATATCAAACAAGTGAACAAAACCTATAAGATTGGCGACGTGGAGTTAACAGTAAAAGAAATGAAGCTGATCCACTTGCGCCCGGACTACAGCATGATTGATTACTTTCATGAGTTAACACACGATGAAGAGTTTGATTTTGTTAAGGTTTTCGTTGATATCAAGAACACCTCTTCAAAAAAAGTAAATGTTGCGCCGATTGCATTGATGAAAACAAATACGGGCGAAACCTTTGATTGGAACAAAGATATTTATCTTGAAGAGTTAAACGGCAAATTGGAAGGCGGCGCCGAAAAGTCCGGAAATCTCGGTTTTATTGTGAACGCATCAAGCGGCCATGCTCATGATAAGGCCGCGGATGCGGAGAAGAAAACAAAAGAGATTAAGTGGATCGAAATCACGACAAGTGACGTCTTTGACCATAACCATAAGAAAATCAGTGATGCTCAAAAAATCAAAATCAAGTTTTAAATGAAGAACTCCCCGTACAAGGTACGGGAGTTCTTTTTCTTATTTGTTTTTTTGGCGAATCAACTCATCAATCCGCTCCATCACTTCTTCCATGTCCATACATTCTTTGAAGCTTTGATTGATTTTTTTAATGCCTGCCGTATACTGATCGTTGCGCAAAACCTCATCTACGGCCTGTTTTAATATTTGGGCATTGACTTCATCTTTAGAGATGACATAGCCTGCATGGAGTTCAGAGAGACGCTGCGCCACCATCGGCTGATCCTTGTCATGAGGCATGACAACCAGTGGCACGCTGAAATGAATCCCTTCGTTTACGCTGTTCATTCCGCCGTGTGTAATGAAAACATCCGATTGCTCCAGCACTTAAAAAATCTGATTTTCAGCGAATCATGGATTTTTTTGACTAGCGGATGTAGCGGTCATCGATAAGCAGGTTCGAAATCACCTCAGTCAGAATTTCAAATTCTACTGCGGACCATATATCCAGGAGATTTGTGGAAAATTAAAATGCGAGAAAACAGACGGAATACGTACGAGGCATTTGAAAAGCTTCAACATGATATTGACGAATATATCCACTTTTACAACCATGATCGTCTACAAGAAAAACTAAACAGCCTTAGCCCGACTGAATACAGGGCTAAAGCCGTCTAGTGAGTTTTAGTTATTTCCACTGTTTATTTGACAGAGGGCAGTTCAATTTTCATCAAAAAAACTCGGCGTAAAACAGACGTATACCGACATGATCCTTGCCTGAATATAAATTGAACAGTTCCTCAATAATTTATTTTCCTTAAAAAAATTAGAAAGTCTCCTCTAGAGAAAAATAATGCCAAGGACTTATCCTTAGATAGACACATGTTTTTTCTCATTCTTATGTTGCGATTTTTTCAAAAATAAATATGTTGTTACGAAAAGAGAGACAATTACAATGATGAATAAAATAAAATATCCATAATTTGATTGCCCCATCGGTACAACAGTTAGTGTTAAAGTTCCAATTAAAGCAACCTGACCTAATAACTTAAACGCATTAAACAATGAGTTCACTCGTCCCATATATGCATTATCGACATGATGAAACATATAACTTTTTCTAAATACTCTTATTGCAGCATTTGAGTTTCCCCAAAAAAAGCTTGCTGCAATAAACGTTAAAGAGTGAGGGACAAGGAAGATGGTTATGATTGAGATTGCAAATACAACCATAAATAAAATTACTCCTTGAATTTCCGGAAGTTTTTTTGACATTTGATACGCTATGAAACCAGCGCTTATTGCTCCGACTGCGTAAAAAATATTAGCAGTGCCAATTACCGAAGGACCTTCATTCAAAAAATCATAAATAAAAATCGGATCCAAGTAATTTGCAACAATAATGACGATACTCGGTACGAAAGTAGTTAATAAAATAATAAATAAAATTTTTCGTTGAGATAGATATTGAAGTGAAGCTCTAAAGTTTTCCCAATATGATTCTTTCTTTATTGCTTTGGATTGCTCTTCTACTTCACTACTACGTCGGTAGGGAAGTTTATATATGAGTATTGAAGCGCTGATAAATGTAATTACATTCATAACCAGTATTAAAGTAGTGGATATCTGACCAATCATAAAAGCCGCTAAACCTGAACTTATCATCAATGCTGCTTGTCCCTGAACCTCTAGGCTGCTATTCACCTTACTATATTCTTCCTCATTAAACATTTCTTGGGTTAAAGCTGATAAAGCAGGGTATTTTATAGAATCGTAAGCAGTATTGTAAAAGATCAACAAAACGACAAGTATGATATTTAAAACAGTTGAGATATCAAAAAAAATTAGAAAAGCAACGAGCATAAATACTCCTGTTATTTCTAGATTAAGAAATACATTTTTCCTGGAATGCCTGTCTACCAAACTTCCCAAATAGGGAGAAGCAAAGAATACTAAAATCATCGTGACCATAGTTAAAATCCCATATAATACTGACTGATTCAATTGGTCTATTAGCAACCAAATAATTAAATAAGAAGTTACTCCGGTACCCACTGTTGAAATAAGGTTAGCCGCTAATAATAATCTTAGCTTGTGCATTAAAAATTATATTCCTTTAATAAAAGTAGAGACCCATCTTCATTTACTTGATAGCATTGTAAGAAACCATTGTTTCCCCCAATTATTAAATAATTTCCTCCATTTCTCGCTTTATAATGTTTAATAGATTTTACATAATCAGGTAGTCTTTCAACTAAATAAACAATCTGATTAGTTTCATAGTCATATACGCCAAGTTGATGACCATATGAAGAAATGAAAACGTAATTCTCAATTCTTACAGCTACTTCTCTTGTGTTGTATAATAAATCACCTACAATTTGTTTGCTAATTTTATAGGTGTCTTTTTCTATTTCGAGGTAGCCAAATCCTCCACCGGTTAAAACGAGATGATGTCCTTCAAGGCGAATCCTTTTTGGATATCCGTCTAAAAAGAGTGTTTCATGACTCTCCTCAAATGTTTCATAATTAACAACGTGTAGAGAATCATTTGAAGTACCTACTACAACATCTTCACCATTAAATATTGAAGTAGTAACAGAAGCACCGAAATTCTTTCTTCTTAATAACCTACCATTGTTTAAGTCTACTTCTTGCATAACTCCGTTATCTAAGCCAACTAGCACAACTTGTTTTTTATCATCACAAGATATACTTTTAGGGAGATATTCTAAATTCGTACTCCATAAAACATAACCATTTTCATCAAAGCTGAAAACCAAATTTCTTCTAGACAAAGCAACAAATCTTGAATTGTTGATACGTACTAATTTAAATATTAAGCCAAATCCGTATTCGAATTTTTCAGATTCTTTTATGATGATATCTGAATCTCTAATTTCCTCAACAGTAAATTTAGTAATTCCTTTACCGTTTGGAGCATAGAATTCATTTGAACTTTCACCATCTACAAAATCCCAATAGCAAACATAATCAAAATCTAATCTTTCTAATTCATTCCCAAATTTATCAACAATCAGCATTTCGCCAGACTGTAGAAGCACTAATATTCTATCTTCGTTCATCATTAATCCATATGATATTTGATGATTAAATGGACCTAAGGTTCGAATAAGTTTAAGCTTAGGAGTAGTATTATCAAAGACATAAATTTTCCCGTCAAATCCTCCAGTATAAATTTCAGTTAAATCTTTATCAAAGAAAATAAATTCTACATCATCTGTTGTGAAGGGATGGCTTGTAAATTCTAGTGAGTCCGTATCGATAACCGCAAGACCTGATTCAATACCATATGAATTTTCCAAACCGTAATCTTGTGTGGCGATGTAACGTTCATTTCTGGAGTCATATCTGACTACATGAACACTTCCCTCGTCAACTTTAATTCTTCTGTGAAATTCCAAATTAGCTAAATCACCGAAAAATAAGTTCCCTTCTTTATCTGAAATAATTTGTTCATTACTATTTTCAACATTAAAATAGTCGATAAATGTCTTTTCATTGCTCGGATGCTCAATTATTTCCTCAACAACCAATGTATTTTTATTTAGCTTTAAAATTTGACCATATCCATTAGTTGTATATAAATATTCACCGAAGACTTGTATACCTCTTGCGTTTGAAGGAGATGGCTCCTCATCTTGTAAAAGTTTTTCTGACAATGCATAATGTTCAGTATGTAGTGTCGCTAGTTTCTTTAAAGTTTCAATACAGTATTTATTTATTACACCAACGTAATCTCTAGTATAAACGTGGTCATCTGTTGCTGTAAGACAATAAACTTTTGTATTAATCAACGGAGCAGCAGAGCTTTTAATTATATCTAATTTATCATTTAAGCGGTGGATTACACCTTGCGTATCAACAGTGACTATATAATTTTTACTAGGAACATAATCAACTCTGAGAGGTCTTATTAGCATTTTTTCCTCCTTATTAATCCGAATCAAGTAGGGATACTTTTCTATATCCCTACTTGATTCTTTTTTAGTTACTTACGAGTGGATACTGAGCTACGAATTGGCTGGACTTTAATCTTACGGCCCATTTCTCTCACCTCCTTTAAAGTTGAGAAAATAGTTTATTTCTCATTAAATATATTAATTTTTTCTGTTTGGTCAAATAATCTGAGCGATTCGGAATTTTCCCCATTCTGATTTATCGAATATATCCCCCCATCATATGATCCAGCGAGAATTTCATCACCCAATTTTTCCATAAAACTAATACCGTTACTTGCTACTTTTAAAATTTTCTTAGAATCAGAATCCAAATCCCATATACTTGCATATCCCCAGTAATCTCCTGCAAATAGTACTCCTGAAGAATTAAAACATACCGTTTTTACCGAGTAGTTATGCAAACTATGAAGGTCTTTTAAAATTCCGTTTGTAGCATCATAAATCCTAACGATTCTATCTCGGCTAACGGTTGCAAGTAAATTTGTCTTTTCATTGTACGAAAGATCATTTATTACAAATGAGGACCCAACTAAGCTAATATGTTCTGATATGTTTTTTCGATTGAAAATATGTACTTCGCCTCCAGAAGATCCAGTAGCAATAAAATCCCTTTCGACCACCATACCCTTAATTGCACCATTATGCGCACGAAATTTATCAACAATTTTTAATTCCCATAGGTTTAGTTCGAATACATCACCACTATATGATCCTATAAAAAATGAATGATTTTCTCTGTCATAGACTATTGAATTTAGAGGCCCTGATGAAAAATCGAATGATTTTATAATTGTCTCCTGCTCAGCATTTACTAAATGTAAACACCCTTTATGATCTCCCCAAGCTATTATAGAGCCATCATTAGTAATCCCTACGGCGTTATTCAAAACTTTGTTTACTGACAATATTTCTCTTCCATTTAACCTAAATACTCCATCATCTGAGGCAGTAGCAATATCTCCATTTTCACTTACAGCTATATCATTAATAGATGGGGTTGCACATTTTATTTTATTATCAATTAGCTGATTATTTTCTAACTCCCACTCGCAAAACTTGTATCCAAATGTGCATCCATATACATTTTTTTCATCCGGACTAAAAGCAAAGCCTACTTCCCACTGGTATTGATATTGAGGTAATGATGCAACTTTATTGAAATCTCGATCCCATATAAATATTTGATGATCATATGCAGCTGTTAATAGATAATTTCCGGATGGGGATACCTCGATAGTCTTAACACCAATTTTATGACCTCTTAATGTCTTGATTTTAGTATGTTCGTTAGCATCATAAATATCTATATCACCATTATCTAAACCTATTAATAAAATACTTCTATTTAAATCCCCATTAATCGTATCTATATCACAATCATAAGGTCCTATATTATCAATCATTTCACCTGTATTAAAATCCCACACCAAAACATTCCCGTTATTGTCGCAAGAAAAAACCTTATTGTTAATAGTCCAAACAGACTTTACACTGCTTTTATGTTCATTAAATTTCCGAATAATACTGCCAGTTTCAACATTCCAAACTAAAACTCTCCCATCATGTTGTAATGATGTAGAAATAATATATTGATCGTTTTCTGTGAATATTGCATATTCAATGTCATCGGTGTGACCTAAAAAAGTTCTTATAACTAATTCACTCTTTGTATCAATTAATTTCATAGTATAGTCAGAAGATCCAGTTAGTAAATATCTTCCGTTGTTGCTGATTGATAACCCTCCAACTAAATGATCATGTTGAGTAAGAAGATAAGAGGAACCGGTTTTTAAATCCCATTTGTATACTCTTTTATCGTAACCACCGGTGTATGCATATTTCCCAGTCTGATCAATTACTATAGCCCTTATTGGTCCTGTATGCATTCTTCATCCTCCTTCACTAATTTAAAAGAATGATTCATATCATTTATCTTTGTCTCTAAATATTTAATGTTATATTTATTAACGTCACCAATTACATTTTCAAATCCTTCTATTATAATTCCCCTTTTTCTTAGATTAATTATTTTATTGGGGTTATTAGTAAGCAAGATTATTGGCTTTTTTCTTAGTTTTTGTAACAAAAAAGATACTTCTTCATAATCTCGACAATCTTCTTTATAACCTAATAATAAATTAGCTTCTACAGTACTATAACCTTCTTGCTGCAAAACATAGGTCATTGATTTGCTAAATAGACCTATTCCTCTTCCTTCATGATTTGACAAATAAAATAATGCACCTGATCCTGATTCATAAATTTTTTGTAGAGATAAGTGCAATTGAGTACCACAGTCACATTTTTCACTTCCAAAAATGTCTCCGGTGTGACAGATACTATGTAATCTTACTTTAGCTCTTTCAGAATTCTCAAAGTCCCCATATATTAGTACTGAACTTTGTTGAAATTCATGCTGAGAAAGGTTGGGTAATTCCCCAAGAACTTTTGTTAAAGACCACATCTCACCATGTATAAACCAGGTGTACCACCTAAAAAAGATACTTTCTCCATTTAAACTGACAGGTAATTCAACAGGTCCAAATAAGTATATGTATCTTTTTTTATAGGGAATAACTTTTAATTTTTTAGCTAATAACTTAATATCTTTAAGTTTAAGTTGTAATAATGAACTATCCACCAGTATCAATTCTCCTCGTTAACATATAGTTAATTCCATTTTTAGGATATGTTTTTCAAATTTTAAATTCAATTTTACACTTTTTATTAGGAATTATTTAAAAACCGGTGTATTAAAATTTATATATACCTTGTTTAAATAATAAGATCAAAAATAACCCTTCGATTATCCAGAGTCTTTCAATAATTAATACATTGGGTATAGTTAGTTTTTCATTAATATGATTTAGATTAAATTTAAAATATTCAGAAAAATTTTTCTATACGTTGCTTAATACGACATCTATTTCAGATATTGAGGGTCTTCTTACTTTTAATTGACCACCTACATTTTCTTCTATTTGAACCAGTATTTCTGATCCTGGATTGGTAAAGCCTCTAAATAATTGAATTTCATCAGAAGGCCATTTTTGAATATCGAGAATAGCATTCATATTAAAATCAACATTAACTAACAGCTCTTTATTGTTAAACTCCGAAGTCTTTGCTAATATAAAATCGCCTTCATTAATTTCAAAGTCATTGGAATATAGTTTATTTTGTAAAAAGTCCGTTGCATCCTTTCTTTTTACAACTCTAAACCCCCTAAAAATACTAGGAATATTCCCATGCCTTCTTGAACATCTAGCTAAATCTAATCCATGTTCACATGTTCCTCCTCTCAGAATGGGATAATTTAATAATCTTGAATATTTGATTGGTGATCCTAAATAAGGCCTGTTATAACTTCTAGTCCATTCCTCTACATTTCCTGAAAGGTCATAAATCCCATAAGGAGATATATTATTTTTTATACACTTGACTGGGATAGGAAAAGAATTGAACCTACCTTTAATATTCACATTCTCAAGTATTTTATCATCTCCCCATGGAAACTCTCGATCATCTAAACTCCCTCTAGCAGCTTTTTCCCATTCTGGTTCAGTTGGAAGATCAACGAATTCTCCAGTGGTTTCTGAAACCCAATAACAAAACATCAAAGCATCTTTAAAATCAATATTATATGCTGGTAAATCTAAATCACTATTTATTATATGTTCTTTTATCACTAAGGGAATTGGAATATCGGGATTATTCAGATAAAATTCTTTCATCATTCCAATAGTAACTGGCGCATCAGAGATCCAATAATCATTTAAATATACTTTTTTTTGTGGAACTTCTTTCACTAACCATTCAAGTGGGATTTTATAGTGCTCTACCATTTTAATGAATTCTTCTTTGTTCCACTCCGTTCCAAACTCAAATTCACCTGCTTCTATAAATATGAAATTTAAATTTTCAATCATAATAAAGACTTTCACCTCAATACATATCTCTAGGGTATTAGATTCATTTAAGTTATAAAAATATTCCTAACTAAAAGTCTCCTCCATGAAATGTTCCTCTTCATGAGTCATTCTAAGTCATTTATTGAACCAATTTAATAATTGTTTAGAGAATTCTAAAGTGATTTGTATCGCTAAAATAAGGGGATGGTTGAAGTGCTGGTTAGTTTCGAGAAAAATATGTGCTACTTATGAGATAAAACAAAGACATTCATGCTTAATATTTATAATATTTTGTCAAATACAATTTACCATATTATATATATTAAGTAAACCATTCCTAGGGTTTTTTTGGATTTTTTTATTGTTCTTAAGTTTAGAAGTTATTCAGTGGTTTACTCGCCAGATTATAGAATTGGATTTAATCTTTAATGCTTTGTGAGCTCTTTTTCAGTTTAGTATGAAGAAAAGTATGTGATCTTTATTTTGAGATACGTGAGAAAAATGATTTGATACAGCTGATATCCAGACAGTTTCCCTTTCGTGAATGACTGCCTCTTAAGCCAACAGTTTCGAGGCGCTTTTGATATAATTTTATTGTGTTTTGAAAGCCTTGAATTGAAAACCTTGATCTGAGTGAAGAATGCCTCCTTGAACATCCCATTGAGCTGTTAAACTTTCCACTGTCTTCATCACCAGTTCAAGATCATTTCGCTTTGACAGTTTCTATGGGAATTCTCATTGTTGTAAAGATCTGTATTGCAGAAAGATAATAGAATAGCTATCCACAAGCAATATAGGTAATATCGGTTACATATAACTGATTAGGCCGGTTGGTTTGAAAATCTCGGTTAAGCTGGTTTGGCAGAACAACCGATGCTTTTCTTCCAAAGTAACGCCGTTTTTTTTCGAATGATCGATTGGATGTTCATATCTTTCATTAATCTGTAAACACGCTTATGGTTGATACAGAAGCCTTCTTTCTTTAAAGCGACAGTGATCCGAGGGTATCCATAGAATGGGCGTGAATGATGAATGCCATGATGTGCTCTTTTATGATCTGATCTCTCTGTTCCCTTGCCATTCGAATCCTTTGAGTGTTGCACCATTTCTAGTATCCCGACCGTGACACTTTGGCGATACATACCAGCTACGTAATTGGATAACGGTCCTTCAATTCGTGAACTGCTTCAAATCGGGCTACCTTCAAAATCCGTCCTTCCCATGCAGATTTGGATAACGCTTTTTTAGGTGATTCGACCTGTGCATTTTAAATAATCTCGTACTTCCTCAACACTTTTAAACGTTGCCTTAAGGAGTCCAGTAAAAGGATTGCCTGACTTTGTATCTTTTCCCCTTTGATCACCAGAAGACTAGCCTTCCCGATCCAAATTTTTGAGCTGAGTTGAACTCCGAAGCCCTAATTCTTCTGATAACATATTATAGCTTTTATTTCCTTCCTCATACATTTTGGCAGCTTTCATCTTAAATTCTTTCATGCAGTGCTGAAAGTGTTGCCCTTTTTTCGCCATAAAAAACCCCCTCCACGTATAGTGTACAGCCACTTTAGAAAAGTGGGCTTTTTACACTGTCTACATTAGAGGGGATAATATCAGCTGTGGTGTCTTTTTTTACACTTTTCTGATCGTAAAAAATTTCCGCAGAAGCCATGGGCCCGGCGTAAAGCCCAGCGTTAACTGCCAAGCGCCAATAGCCTGCAATCTGTATTCACGGACGATCTGCATCTTCCGGCTCATGCTTCTGACATCCTCAAACCATACCTCATGCGTCCGTCCCTGCTGATCACTGTACCGGAAAAACGGTGATTGATATTCGGCTGAATATTGTATCGGAGCTTGGTACCTCATCGCTCTTTCGATTGCGTTTTGATTTGAAATCGCTGAAGCAACTGTGCCCGGCTGGTACGGTATGATCCAGTCGTACCCGTAGAGCGGGACTCCGATAATGATTTTTCTGCTCGGCACCTGCGCAATCGTAAACTCAATGGTTCTCCTTATTTCAGTAATCGGCGCTACAGGACCCGGCTCACTTCCGGCATGATGCCAATCATAAGCCATGATAAACATATAATTGACAACCGCTCCTATCCCCCCGTAATCGTAGCCCCTCAGCCATGGGATATTATCACTTGTTTTTGCAGGAACAGCTATCGTCAGCACATACCCTCCCGCCTGAAGTCGATCTCTCAGCTGGCGTAAAAATCCAGTGAAAAGATCGCGATCCGCGGCGCTCACCTGCTCAAAATCGATTGTGACACCGCCATATCCCCTTGTGGAAACTAAGTCATAAATGTTGTTGACCAGATTGGTTCTCGCTGTCGGATTGTTTAGCACTTGGTGAACAATCTCCGTACTGAAGCCTCCTGATGTAAGGTTCGTAATTGTTGCCAGCGGCGTGACTCGTCTTTGCCAAGTTGTCTCAATAGCGGCCGCATCATTCAATTGGTTTGCAATGTCGCCGTTCGGTGCAATATGGTATTCGAAAATCGAAATCGAAGACGAGTATGGCGCATAATCATTGATTAATTCCCGATCGAGGTCTGGGTTTCGGAGCACATAAAAACTCAATGTCCCCGCAATGTAATTTGAGATCGAAGGAATCGTTATTTTTGCTCCCGCTTGTAAAGCATTTGGGCTGATGCCCGGATTGGCGGCTCGCAGTCGCTCTAATGGCACAAACGCTTTGGCTGCAATGGCGGTAAACGTATCTCCCGGCTGGACTGTATATACATAAAGAGGGATAAGCAGAGCCTGCCCCGGCACGATATTCGTTTCATCTAAACCATTCACACCCCGTATTTGATCAACAGAAGCACCGTATCTTCTGCCTATTGAAAACAAAGAATCACCAGGCCCGACGATATGGATAAACATGTTTAACCCCCATTATTCGTTAGTCAAACCATCATAAAATCTTATTAACGGGGCCTCTCAGATATGTGGTGAATACATAAAAAAATACCAAGGGTTCTGCTCCCCCTTGGTACCGGATCATAAAAATCAATTCTCTTTGCCTTCTTCAAGCACATGCTTCAAATGCTCACAGTCATGATTGAAATGAGCCAGCACATGCTGTTTGGCTGCTTCTTTGTTTTTCTTTTTCACTTCTTCAAATATCCTGCGGTGCTCACGCAGTATCGTTTCTGCACGGTGGTCGCCGGTATAATTAAGGATTCTGCAAAAATGAATCAGGTCATTTACATGCTCAAGCAAATTTTTCAAATGTCTGTTATGGCTGAAATCAACCAGCAGCTCATGAAATTTTTGATTTAAACGAATGATTTCCGTATCTTCCGTGCCGTTGTGAATCGCCTTCTCTGTTTCTTCAAGCTGTTTTTGGAGTATGGTCAGCTCTTCTTCGTCCGCTTCATCTATGACTAATTCGACTGCCAGCTGCTCCAGCGGAATTCTGATTTTATAAATCTCATCTACATCTTTTGCCGTTAATGACGTGATCGAAAACCCATTTCGGTCATCTGCTTTTAACAAACCATCTTTCTCAAGCAATCGCATGGCTTCCCTTATCGGAGAGCGGCTGACGCCAAAGCTTTTCGCCAGCTGTGTTTCGTTTATCCGTTCCCCAGGCTTAAAAGTCCCGTTAAAGATCATTTTTTTTAGCTGGTTATAAAATTGCAGGTAGTAGGGAGTCGGCTTATCTAATTTAAAATCGTCCATATATAATACCTCTTTTGAATATATTCAAGGGCTTTTCTTCATCAAAATCATATAACAGATGGTAATGGGAAGCAACAAACTGCCTTGTCAGATCCCTGAATTTGAGGTACGATATGTTTGCTGAACGACGGTCGACGGACTACTGGCAACTGAAAAAACGTCGTGTTTTTCTTCGTCAATAGGACACCATACCTCCGCCAGAATAGCGCACGTTTACATTTTTACATCTTTTCAATGGAGGAAAAAATATGCTCATTATTCTTGTTATGTTTCTTCTAGGAATTATTTTAGGCTTTATTGGCGCCGGTGGAGCCGGCTTTGTCATTGCCCTTTTAACGCTTCTTTTCCATATCCCGATTCATACGGCTTTAGGCACTTCACTTGCCGGCATGGCTTTTACAAGCTTATCAGGGGCATACAGCCACTATCGCGAGGGCAACATTCAAATGAAAATCGGCTTAATAGTCGGAGGCTTTGCTGCAGTTGGCTCATTTTTCGGCGCCAAGCTGACATCTTTTATTCCGGCTGATTTGCTTCATTATTTGACGGCTGGAATGTTATTTTTATCAGCAATTCTCATTTTAATCAGATTATTTATTTTAAAAGAGAAGGCTCAAGTGAATCAAAGCACTCTTTCAACGTATACGAGAGCGGTCATCTTAGGAATTGCAGCCGGCGTTCTTTCCGGCACATTCGGCATTGGGTCGGCACCTTTTATTCAAATTGGTTTAATGATTATGCTGAATCTGTCCATTCGCCATTCTGTCGGAACGACGATGCTTGTGATCATCCCTCTGGCTGTAGGTGGAGGGATCGGATATATCACAGAAGGTTTTGTTGATTACGTTTTGCTTGTCAAAGTTCTGGTCGGGACAATGTGCGGTGCCTATGTAGGCGCGAAATTCACCAACCTCATGCCAAAGGTGGTGTTGAAATCAGCCATCTTTTTGACTCCGGCGATTGCAGGCCTGCTGTTGTTATTCTAAATAAAACAAAAAACCTGACGTCATGTCAGGTTTTTTTATGAATTCTGCCCTACTCGTTCTTTGGTTAATCCAAAAAACGCCAGTGAGCCGATGACAGCTGTCACAAACATGATCGCCCCCATCGGAACAGCTGTTGTCTCATTAATGCCTACAAGCGGTGACACGATTGAACCGAGGAGCAGCGGAAGCATTCCAAGCAGCGCACTTGCACTTCCGGCGCGGTGCCCCTGCTTTTCCATGGCCAGGGTAAACGTGCTGGTCAGAACCATGCCGATCGTAATCATGTAAATGAAAATGGATATGACTAATGTAGCAAGAGGACCGTGAATCATGGTCATGGTTAATAGCACAGCCGTCGCAATCACAGCCGTAATGACCGCTATACGAAGCAGGCTTTTTTCATGAATGATTCCGCCAAAGCGCCCGATGATAAAGCTGCCCGATATAATCGCCAGCCCGTTAATGCCAAAAAGAATACTAAATACCTGCGGAGACACCCCGTAGATATCCTGGTATACAAAAGGCGTACCAGACACATATGCAAAGCTTCCCCCGTGAATAAATCCGACAGTTAACGCGTACCCCATAAAGGATCGATCCTTCAGCAGGCTGCACATCGTTTTGACGGATGTTCCGATTGAGCTTGGAATCCGTTTTTCCGGCGGAAGCGTTTCTTTTAACCTCAATGCAATCAGAAGAACTAGTAAAAATCCGATGATCATGAGAACGTGAAAAATTGTATGCCACGTTGCGAACGGCAAAAGCAAAATGGCACCGCCTGTCATTGGCGCAACCATTGGCGCCACCGCGGTAATAACCATTAACAGCGAGAAAAATTTAGAAAGCTCTCTTCCGGTAAACACATCGCGGACGATTGCGCGAGACAGCACAAGCCCTGCAGAAGCAGTGAAGCCCTGTAAAAAACGCGCAGCCACTAAAGTTGTTATATTGGGCGACAGTGCACAAAACAGAGAAGATAACGCAAATAAAAAGATACAGATTAATAGCGGTTTTCGTCTTCCCTGCGCATCGCTGACCGGCCCGACAATCAGCTGGCCGATCGTAAGCCCGACCAGACAGGCTGTTAAACTTAACTGAACAAGTGAAGCACTTGCTGATAAATCTTCCGCGATTTCAGGAAAACTTGGCAAATACATATCTATATTAAGCGGGCCCAATATAGCAAGCATGCCGAGCAGAAACGCTAGTGCCAAGCGTTCTTTTCCAGTTGGATTGTGCAGCATGTTATCAAACCTTCCCTTCAACCTAGTCCCTTATATAATGGATGTCAGCTCCAACAATGGATTGAAGCTGTGAAACATTTGTATATTGTATCATAACTTTCAGCCTGTGAAAGCCGCTTGAGCACGTGCTCGGCAAAGTGATATTCCGAACACCTATAAATGGAATGATGCAGGGAATCATCGTGACCAGCATCATCTGAAGAAGCGGCCAGCTTTTTATCTAAGTTCTAGCCTAGCGAATTTTATACGCTGGGAGGTTTTTCTAGAGTGCAAATGGCTTGCAAGATGAAATCAATCGTTGTATATTAATTGATATGTCAATCATTGATATATCAATTAATAGTTTTGACAGGAAAGAAGGGATGGGTTTTGGCGTCATTTTGTTCAGAGGAAGCCGAGATTTTATATCAGCTGCAAGGCGTGAACAAGGTGATTGGCGTGAAGTTCGAGGCATGCACGGGCATCAGCCAATCTCGTTTGGAATTGCTGACATTGCTTTATCATGCAGATGAGATCAGTCAAAGCGACCTTCAAAAAAAAGTAAATATTGATAGCGCAGCCGTTACCAGACATCTGAAACAGCTGGAAGCCAAAGGCATGGTATCAAGGCGGCGCAAGCCTGAGGACAACCGCATCACCCTTGTTCGGTTAACAGACCAAGGAAGAGAGCGAATTGAGTCTTCTAAGAAGGAAAAGGAGCGTTTCATGAAGGAAATGCTCGCAAATGTAAGCGCAGAAGAACGCCGCCTGCTCATTGATGTGCTGGCGCGCATGCGAAACAATATAAATAATATCGAAGCTTAAGAGGAGTGTATCAACATGATCAAAACAAACGATTTTATGGAAATTATGAAAGGCCGCCGTTCTATCCGCAACTATGATCCGGCAGTAAAAATCAGCAAAGAAGAAATGACAGAGATCTTAGAGGAAGCAACAACTGCCCCATCTTCTGTTAACGCGCAGCCATGGCGTTTTCTTGTCATTGACAGCCCGGAAGGAAAAGAAAAGCTCGCACCGCTTGCAAGCTTTAACCAAACACAGGTCACAACATCATCTGCTGTCATCGCTGTATTTGCAGACATGAACAATGCAGACTACTTAGAAGAAATCTATTCAAAAGCCGTGGAACTTGGTTACATGCCGCAGGAGGTCAAAGACAGACAAATCGCTGCGCTGACCGCACATTTTGAAAAGCTTCCGGCACAGGTCAACCGTGAAACGATCCTGATTGACGGAGGTCTCGTTTCCATGCAGCTGATGCTGACTGCACGCGCGCATGGCTACGATACAAACCCGATCGGCGGATACGATAAAGAAAACATCGCGGAAACCTTCGGATTAGATAAAGAACGTTATGTACCGGTTATGCTACTTTCTATCGGAAAAGCAGCAGACGAAGGCTATGCTTCCTACCGTCTGCCGATTGATACAATTGCAGAATGGAAATAAAACAAAGAGCCCGGGAATGTTTTCCGGGCTCTTTGTTTTTAAGTACAGCCGCCGTTTGCGTCTGACCTTTTTGGGTAACACGTCTAAAGTTAGTCGTTTAGTCATGAAAAAAGAGTGATGACCATTCATCACTCTTCTCTCGAATATTCTTTTCCTTTCTTCCTGCCGAACGGCCACCAGTTTCCTTCTCCAAAGGTTGCAATGATTGCCGGGATGAAGAGCGGAAGTATGACAAGGCCGTAAAGCAAGAGCCCGATGATGATAACACTTGCCACCTGCATCAGTGTATTGACACCTGAAGGCATCATCGCCGCGAACGTACCGGCCAATATAATGGCAGCTGTAATAATGACAGATCCCATTTTGCTCATTGACCTGACGACACCTTGCTCAATGCCAAGGTGCACCTCTTCCTTAAATCGATCCAGCAAGAAGATCGAATAATCTACCCCTAACGCGATCAAGATGACAAAGCTGAAGAATGGCACTGCCCAGCTGACACCCGCGTTTCCTAAGCCGTTTACAAAAATTAATTCTGTTATGGATATCGACGTATAGTACGTCAGCAGCAATGACGCGATCATATAAATCGGCATGATCATTGAGCGGAACAAAATGGTTAACACGATAAACAGGCCTATAATCATAATCACCATTGTTCTGGAGAAGTCCGTTGTGGACAGCTCCTTTAAGTCCGCATTCATACTCGTGACCCCGCCGTATACGATCTGTGCATCCTCCAAAGGAGTGCCGTCAACTTCGTTTGCGACAGCTTTTTTGATTTGGTTTATTGTCGCAATAGCTTGTTCTGAGTACGGATTTGAATCCAGAACGACACTTAATTGAACACCTTTGCCGTCTGCAAAGGAATACTGGTCAATTGACTTCTTAAAGTCTTTGTCCTTCATTACTTGATCAGGAATGAATATGCCTGTATCTCTTACAGTTGGACTTTTGCTCATGTCCTCTAACATATCACTGGAAGCTGTAATACCGTCAGAGACTTTCGTCAGGCCCTGATTTGCGCTCCTCACGCCTTCGGACAGCTTCTTTAGGCTTTCTGTCAGCGTTCCGGCTTGTGCCTGCTGGCCTGAGAGCTGCTGGTTCGCTTGTTCAAGACCGGTTTGAATCTGGCCAAGCTGTCCGCTGATTGCCGTAAGCTGCTGCACGGTCTGTGCGGTATTGCCGGTTTGGGAAATCTGTTTGCTCACGAGCTGCAGCTGCTGATTGATTTTGCCCAAGCCATCTGCCGCATCGCCCAGTGAACCGCCAGACCCTCCATTTGAGGCCGAGCCGGTTTGTCCTGCCATTTGATTCAGTCCGTTTTCTATATCCGTTAATCCGCTTTGGACATCGGCAATCCCTTTTACCGTCTTATCCAGCCCGTCTGAAACCGATCCTAGCTGGTTATCAATATATAAATCTTTGATTTTTTTACCAGTCGGCTGCGTGATGGTCATGACAGAGTCAACATGATCGACTTTCTCGATCGCTTTGCTGATGTTTCCGAGATAAGGGATTGTATCAGCTGTTGTAAGATCTTTCTCTCCTTTTACGACAACATTGATCGGGAACGCTTTTCCTTCCCCGAATCCATCCTTAATGGCCTCGAGAGCTTTTATAGATTTATAATCGCTGCTGATTTCCGCAGTTGAGTCGAATGAAATCTGGTCATCATAGGTCAAGATGAACGGAAGCGTGATAATGACCGTGATGACTATAAACAGAAACGGACGGGCGACGGAATGCCTGCCGAGAAACGCCCATAATTTGTTATCACTGTGCGACAGCACTTTCTTAGAAGGCCAGAATAATTTTTCACCCAGCGTCACCATAAATAATGGCAGCAGTGTGTAGAGGATGATCATTAAAATTCCCACACCGACTGCTACCCCTACTGCGGATTGGAAAATCGCAAACTTCGCAAATCCTAAGGCGGAAAATCCGATTAATACCGCGAATCCGCTGATAAATAAGGTTTTTCCCCCTGTGCGGTAAGCGATAAGCGCCGCTTCTTTTTTATCATGCCCGTTTGCCAATTCTTCACGGAATCGTGTAAGAAGCAGTATGCAGTAATCTGTTCCAATGCCGAACAGGATCGCGACTAAGAAGGTTTGCGTAAACGTCGAGATTGGAAAATCAACATTGTATACAAGGATGCCCAGTATGGATTGACTGATCAGATAAGAAAAACCGACAACCACAATCGGGATAAAAGGCGTCACAACAGATCGGAACACGATCAACAGTAAACCGATGATCAGGCAGACTGTGATCACTTCCGTTTTCTTAAGCCCTTCCTCTGAGCTGTGAGCGAAATCCTGGTTGATAAGGGAAGCTCCCGTAATATATGCGGTCAAATCATCAGGAACGATTTGATAAATCTCGTCCGCAATTTTTTCCGCCTTTTTATCAGAACCTGTAATCGTGACAGGCATGAGAACGGTTTTCTTGTCTTTCGACATCAACTGGTCTTTGACTTCTTTTTCCGCTGACAGAGGAGATGTTACCTCTTCTACACCGTCGATCTTTTTGATTTTATCGATCATTATCCGGAGCTGATTCTCTGTTTCTTTCTTTAAAGCGTTGTCTAATGTAAAGACAACACTGATCGAATTATTGTCTTCTCCCGCTTGTTTTAAAATGGCGTTTGCCCTTTCTGAAACAGCATCAGCGGGAAGCTGGGCCTGCCCCTTTTGATTGGCCAGCTCCGTTAAGTTCGGAGAAAACAAACTCAAAACGACGGTAAGTGCTAATACTATGGCTGCAATTGCCCACTTGAATTTGATGATTGCTCTCATTCGGCAGAATCTCCTCCTTTAAATTTGCTTTTTAAAATGGTGAATATCTCGATGATGGAATGTAAGTGTTCCTCATCTATATCATCGATCAGCGGTTTGAGCGCGTTAAAGATGGCAGAATCTAACTCTTCTAGTATGTGTTCACCACTGGGTGTAATGTTAATAAGCTTAGAGCGCCTATCACTTTTTTCCGGACAGTCGCCCCATTGAACCAATCCCTTTTCGAGCAGCTTTTTCAGTCTGTTAGAGATCGCGCTCTTATGTACATTTTGGTACATGGCCAGGCTGCCGGGAGATGTTGGGCCCTTGACTTTTAAAATTTTCAACAGGTCTGCCTGTTCCCTTGAGATATGCTTGAAGACATCCTGTTTGATTTCACGATGCACAAATTCTGTCCCTTCAAGCAGGACTTCCACAAACAGGTTTATCGCCTGACATAGCTTTTGTTCATTCAATATCTTCCCCTCCTCATTATAGTTTACCCCGCTAAACTTTATGTTCAATGTCAATTAGTTTATTCCTCTAAACTATATATGTCAACAAATTTTATTCACGGGCAACTCTACATAGGAACTCATGTTCGTGTATAATGAAAGCTATACACACGAAAGGGGGAATTTTAACATGTCAGATTTGGCGTTCAAATTGTATGAATATAACGTCTGGGCCAATCAACAAATATTCAACCGATTAAAAGAGCTTCCAAAAGAGGTATACCATCAGGAAATTCAAAGCGTGTTTCCGTCAATATCCCATGTATTGTCTCATGTTTATCTTTCTGATCTCGGCTGGATTGAAGTGTTTTCCGGCAAAAACTTGAGCGATGCTTTGGCTTTAGCTGAACAGCTTAAAGAACAGACAGAGGCTAAAGAAATAGAGGAAATGGAAGACCTTTTTCTGAGGTTATCCGAGCGCTATATACTATTTTTACAGCAAAAAGAACAGCTCAATAAGCCACTCCAGATTCAAAATCCCTCAAGCGGAATCATGAAAACAACTGTTTCCGAACTGATTCCCCACGTTGTCAATCACGGGACATACCACCGCGGCAATATCACAGCAATGCTGCGGCAGGCAGGCTACGCATCCGCACCGACAGATTACGGGCTCTACCTGTATATGAAAAAAACTGAAAAAGCATAAGAAAGCGGCTCCCTAAATGGAGCCGCTTTTTTCGGGAAATAGTCCAAATCACATTAAAATTCTTTTCATCAATCCTTTTTTAGTAAAAAAGATAGAAATTTTAGTGTTATAATAATCATTAAAAATAGATTGCTGACTCAATAAACAATTTTCAATGGAGGAACACATAAAGTGACAGACGACATGACGAAAGACAATATAAATCAGCAAACGTTGCAGAGAGGCTTGAAAAACAGGCATATCCAGCTCATTGCCATCGGCGGAGCCATTGGGACAGGCTTATTTCTCGGCTCGGGCAAATCGATTCATTTTGCCGGACCTTCGATTTTATTTGCTTATATGATCACAGGGATCATTTGCTTTTTAATTATGAGATCGCTGGGTGAACTGCTGTTATCAAACTTGAACTATCACTCTTTTGTGGATTTTGTACAAGACTACCTAGGCGATATGGCAGCATTTATCACCGGCTGGACATATTGGTTCTGCTGGATTTCCATTGCGATGGCTGATCTGACAGCAGTCGGGCTCTACACTCAATATTGGCTCCCGGGTGTGCCGCAATGGGTGCCTGGCTTAATCGCTCTTATTATTTTACTGATTATGAACCTGGCGACAGTCAAGCTTTTTGGAGAATTAGAATTTTGGTTTGCTTTGATTAAAGTCATTGCCATTTTGGCGTTAATCGTCATTGGCCTTGTGATGATTTTCAAAGGCTTTTCCACAAGCTCAGGAGTGTCCAGCTTCACAAATCTCTGGAGCCACGGAGGCCTGTTCCCGAATGGCATGCACGGGTTTATCCTCTCGTTCCAGATGGTTGTGTTTGCTTTTGTCGGGATTGAGCTTGTCGGGCTTACAGCCGGTGAAACAGAAAACCCTGAAAAAGTAATCCCTAAGGCGATCAACAATATTCCTGTCCGTGTGCTGCTTTTTTATATCGGGGCTCTTCTCGTGATTATGAGCATCTATCCTTGGGATGTCATCAATCCCAGCGAAAGCCCATTCGTACAAGTATTTGTCGCTGTTGGCATCGTCGGGGCTGCAAGTATTATCAACTTTGTTGTGTTGACATCCGCTGCTTCAGCATGCAACAGCGCTGTATTCAGTACAAGCCGTATGGTCTATTCCCTGGCGAAAGATCACAATGCGCCTGAGTCAATGGCGAAACTGACTCAGCGTAAAGTGCCTAGAAATGCTTTATTCTTTTCAGCTATCGTGATTTTAATCGGTGTTACGTTAAACTACATCATGCCAGAAGGCGTATTCACCCTGATCACAAGTATTTCAACCGTATGCTTTATCTACATTTGGGGAATTACGGTCATCTGCCATATGAAATACCGCAAAACAAGACCTGAATTAGCGAAAACAAACAAGTTTAAGCTTCCGCTTTATCCGTTTACAAATTACCTGATTCTTGCGTTCCTGGCGTTTGTTCTGGTTGTGCTGGCACTGGCACAGGATACTCGTGTTTCCTTATTTGTCACACCGGTTTGGTTTATTTTGCTGATTGTGATTTATAAAGTGAGAAAAGCGAAGCATCAATAACACTCGAAACTCCTGCCTCAAAAATGAGAGCAGGAGTTTTTTTGATGAAAATGACCTTTGCTTTTGAATTTGAAGGTATGCTATAGTGTTTGTAATCAAAACAAGAAGGGATGATGGGTGGACAATGATTAACTAATCTTATTTTTACCGTTTGAAATCAATATTTCAAATCAAAAAATAGGATTAGTCTGCCCATTTTCTATATATACGACACTGCTATTTATAAAAAATAGCTTATTTGATCATGCACAGGCACGGCTAATCCTTCCAACACATTTGGGAGGATTTTTTTATTCTCCCTTTAAAGCGAGGGATATGGATGAAAGAGATCGTAACATTAACAAACGTTAGCTATGAAGTAAAGGATCTGACTGTTTTTAAAAAGGTAAATGCCAGTGTTCAGCAAGGAGATATCATTGGGATTATCGGAAAAAACGGCGCTGGGAAATCTACGCTGCTGCACCTCATTCACAATGACTTAGCCCCTGCACAGGGTCAAATCCTTTGGAAGGATATAAAACTGGCTTTGGTTGAACAAGAAACCGCGGCGTATTCCTTTGCGGATCAGACACCTGCCGAAAAGAAGTTACTGGAGAAATGGCATGTGCCTCTTCGTGATTTTCATCAGTTAAGCGGCGGTGAAAAACTGAAAGCGCGGCTGGCGAAAGGACTATCAGAGGATGCAGATCTGCTGCTGTTAGATGAACCAACAAACCACCTTGATGAAAAAAGCTTGCAATTTCTCATCCAACAGCTGAAACATTATAACGGCACTGTGATTCTCGTTTCTCACGATCGATATTTTTTAGACGAAGCCGCAACAAAAATATGGTCGCTTGAGGATCAGACGCTGATTGAATTCAAAGGGAATTACTCCGGGTATATGAAGTTCCGGGAGAAGAAAAGACTCACCCAGCAGCGTGAATATGAAAAGCAGCAAAAAATGGTTGAACGGATTGAAGCACAAATGAATGAGCTCGCTTCTTGGTCGGAAAAAGCCCACGCCCAATCGACGAAAAAGGAAGGGTTTAAAGAATATCACCGGGTAAAAGCGAAGCGTACGGATGCCCAGATTAAATCCAAGCAGAAGCGGCTTGAAAAAGAGCTGGAAAAAGCAAAGGCGGAACCCGTTACCCCAGAATATACAGTCCGCTTTTCAATCGATACAACCCACAAAACAGGAAAACGTTTTTTAGAAGTTCAGAATGTAACAAAAGCGTTTGGAGAAAGGATCCTCTTTAAGAACGCAAACTTTACGATTCAGCACGGCGAAAAGGTTGCGATCATAGGCCCCAATGGCAGCGGAAAAACGACTTTACTGAACATCATTCTGGGACAGGAAACAGCAGAAGGAAGCGTATGGGTGTCGCCGTCAGCAAACATCGGCTATTTAACGCAGGAGGTGTTTGATTTGCCTTTAGAACAAACACCGGAAGAGTTATTTGAGAATGAAACATTCAAAGCAAGGGGGCACGTTCAAAATCTGATGAGGCACTTAGGTTTTACAGCCGCCCAATGGACTGAACCGATCAAGCATATGAGTATGGGTGAGCGTGTAAAGATCAAGCTGATGGCATATATTCTGGAGGAAAAAGACGTGCTGATTTTAGATGAGCCGACAAACCATCTCGACCTGCCGTCACGCGAACAGCTGGAAGAAACACTGTCACAATACAGCGGCACATTGCTGGCGGTTTCACATGACCGATACTTTCTCGAAAAAACAACAAACAGTAAACTCGTCATCTCAAACAACGGCATCGAAAAGCAGTTAAATGACGCCGCTCCTTCTGAAAGAAATGAGCGGGAAGAGCTTCGATTAAAGCTTGAGACAGAAAGACAAGAAGTGCTGGGAAAACTCAGTTTTATGACGCCAAATGATAAAGGGTATAAGGAGCTTGATCAGGCTTTCAATGAGCTTACGAAACGAATAAAAGAGCTGGATCATCAAGACAAAAAAGACTGAGGGTGAAAGTTCAAGCGGCATTGAAAAGGACAACAGCTGTTGTCCTTTTTTCTTTATATTTCAAGCCTTCCCATGACCTTAATGTTTCTAATGATGACTTATAGTACCCTGCCACTGTTTCCAGATAGGCATCTTGTGTTTGGGTAACGTAAGCGAATTTTTTCAGTATAGCTGTTTCCGCATACGTATATTGGTCATGGCATAGCCCATCTTCTGATAAAGATAGACAGCTGTCTCGTTGTGTGCAAACACATGAAGGGCCAACCTTTCCGCACCAAGCTCTCCTGCTCTTTCATCAAGCGTTTGAAGCGCCAATTGAGCAAGTCCTTTTCCGCGAAAGGCTTCATACAATCCAAAGGAATAGATAAACGCTTCCTTTTGCGGATGAAACGGATCAGCATACAGCCAGAGCCAGCCCATTCTTTCTCCTTTGTCATTTGTGATGTTCCAAAAATAATGATTGCTGCTGTCTCGCCCATTCGGAATCATGTTCTCATATGCCTGCTCCGATTTCTCAAATGCCTCTTTTTCCGTCCAAGTTCCTGACGTTGTGTTTTGTTTCGCATAATTTTGCACGGACATCCCGCGAAAGGCTTCGAACTCTTCCTCAGTCATGTCTTCCAAAGTGAATGCCATCCTGTATTCCTCCTTTATAAAAAAAGCCCAGCTGATGCCGGACGAATAACACAGAAATGGAGCTCTATTTTACTGATTCAGTTAATTCCTGGACTTTCAATTATTCGATAAGAAAAGGAGATTTCCTGCAAATGGGCTTGTTCTTAAACATTAGAAAAGCTTACGTGTAACTCCCCATGATGATCATGATAGAAACAATCAAACAAATCATCGCTGGTATCGCCATGATGACCGATTGTCTTGCTCGAAACATATGCGCATGAATGGCTCCCGCCATGAGAACGACAAACAGAACACCTGCTCCAATCGTTGCATACCAATTCCAAATTCCCGCTGTCATAGCAAGTGCCCCGGCTATTTCAAGAATGCCAGTAACAGTCAGAAACCATAATGGATATTGATAATGCCGCCAATGCTCAACTTGAAAGGGAACGCGGCTTACCTTTATGATGCCTCCCGCAAGCATAAAAACTGCCAAACTGACTTTCGTAATAATAGATATCATCTTACGTCATTCCCTTTCGGAAGCATCCCGTATATTAAAAGATTCACAACCTCTGCTGCGAGGCTTGCCGGATCTTTGATTCCGGTTAACAAAAATGAATCGGTTAAATGTTCAATCATGCCGACCAAACACTCAGCGACAGTTTCCATATCCAGTTCAGAGTGAAAATAGCCAAGCCGCTGTTCTGCTTCTAAGTTCTCTTTCAAAACCATCGCCAAGTCTTTTTTCATTTGTTTTGCTTCCGGGTTGAGAAAAAAGCCGATCTTGGTTAAATCCTTGTCCTCAGCCAAAAATTGAAAAACAGTCTCTACAACTAGCAGTACCCGTTTTGATACATCCTCCGTGTTTAATCCGTTTTCCAGAAGAAGTGACTCTGTCAGCTTTCTGACTCGAGCGTGAAAATCGGTTATTAACTCGGCAAAGATGGCTTCTTTGCTTTGAAAGTACAGGTAAAATGAAGGCTGCGTGAACCCAGCTTTTTTCACAATTTCACTTACCTTCGCGTCATGGAATCCCCGAATCGAAAATTCATTAGCGGCAGCTTTGAGTAACCGTTTCCGGCTTTCTTCTCCTTTACGTCCTTTTTTACTTTTCAACGAGGACCACCCCCAAAAATAATACTCGCAAGTAATGTTACTAACGAGTATTATTTCATGTCATTTGCTTCATTGTCAATGATTTCAATCTGACCCTGTTTGCCAGCTTCCTTTATTAAAGGGTCTCAGTATTTCGAATAACTGAATCAATTCATTAATTACTGTATCAATGGCTTTTTATTCACTGATAAGTATTTGCCAAATAGATTGACATTCAGGCTGTGACAAACTTTATTCTTTTTTTAACGAGCACCACTCCGGGGCCAGATAGAGTTTTGCCCGCAAATGCAAGGAACAATTGGGTGCAGCGACGCATAATGTACTGTACAGAATGATGGAAGGGTGTGATGGGATGCCGTCTACAATAATCAACCTATATTATTTAAAGATCAACAGTATTTCGGGCAATGGTTCAATTACAATAGGTGAAGCCGCGCATAACAGCCATACCGCAAATAATAAATCCCAAGGGATCAACTCCTCTTTCGGTGATACATCACCTGCAGAATCAATCATGGAAAACTTCTTAAATGATCCTGATGTCAACGATCAGACAGAACTCGGAAACTCTGATACTACCAATATGAATGCTCCTCCGCTTCCAGTACCGCCAATTTTAGATTAAAAGGAGTTTCGCTATGCCATACCAAATTAACATCGCAAATATTAAGGTGAACGGCGTCACACAAAACGGAAATATTGATGTCGGTCCAACCGTACACAACAGCCATACAGCGAACAGCAAATACTTTGGGGCAAACTTTTCTCTAGGGGATTTTTCGCCTTCTTCTTCTCTTTTAAATACTGGGAACCTCGATACTGATATCAGTGATCAAGACCAAATTGGAAACCCTTCTGCACCGATTTCAAACCAAATTTAAGGAGGATCCTAGATGGATCTCGAAAAAATGAGAAAGTGGCTTGAGATTACAAATGAATATAAGCAAAATGACTTTTGGACAAATGTGCTCAAGTATAAAGCCCCGGAACAATTTTTTAATACCAACACCTATACGCTCGTTTACGACTTTTATCAAGATGAAGAAGATAATTTTATCATTGTGGAAATGCCCGGTGTGTATGAGGAAGAATTAACGATCCGTTTACTATCTAAAACCCAGCTGCTGATCAAAGGAACGATCACGCCTGTTTTTCCAGCCGAAATGGAAGTGCTGCGTGAACGGTATTACGGAGAAATTGAGCGAATCATTCAGCTTCCCGAAGCCACTGAATCTCATTTGTTACAGATTCAGCTGTTAAACGGGCTTCTGCACATTTCGTACCCAAGACAAGTTGGAACCATTGCGTTCAATAAGGGGCTTTAAGATTGATTTTCCTTCATTCCTTATCCATAGGGACTGATATATGGTCTTTATATTGATCCACATAAATATCCCCATTACCCAGCAGCACTGCGTACACGGTCTCTTTCACCTTTATGTCTCTTTTTCGCAATTCCTCCAAAAGCCAGGATTCCGTCAAACGATTCTGCTTTAAATTATTCTCAATGATTTCTCCGTCCATAATAAGCTCTATCGGAAGCCTGTGTTCTTGGTTTACCGCAATCATTAAATCCTGTTTGGTCACATGCCGGAATTGCGGTTTTCTTAACACAGTCAGCTGACCATTCGTTTCAAGAATGGCAAAAAGAACTTCTTCGATATTAAATATTTCTTTTTCCCGTAATTGCTGATTTAAATAATCAAGTGTGTAACGCATTTTCCTCATATTTGATTCAAGTATCTATCTTCCCGTTTTGAATCAGCACTGTTGGATCTCCGGCAAAAAATTTCCTCAGCTTCCTGTTCTTTATCGACAGAAACGAAATTAGAAAAATGGTTAGCACAAAAATACTAAACGAAATGGCCATATTGTGCGGTTTTATTGAAGTATTGTAAGCTAATCCGGCAGCAATCGCCCCTAGTGTGATCGCCGCAATAAAATCAAAAATCGTCATTTGAGAGATTGTCTGTTTGCCTAAAATTCGTTCTGCGATTAACAGCAAGCCAAAGCTGGCAACCGTTCTAATGACAACTTCAAGTTCAATCATGTTATGGCGCTCCCCGCTTCCCAGATTGTTTCGGCCAAAAGACTCCTGCTGCTTTCATTGTTTGGCTTAATATATCCATCTATACCAAAAATATTGTTCGGTTCAGGACAGAATGAACCAACTGCCTTTCGGATATATTAAATTGCGATTGGCCGGAAGGAAAGCCAGTCCCATGACAAATCTAATTCATCATTGGTCAGGTGGTAGCATGAATTTCACTTGGGAATCTCTTGTTCTCATTGTAGCCGGAGTCATCTTGCTGAGAATTTCAGGAATGAAATCAATCGCACAAATGCCTTCAACTCAAACGGTTGTCATGATTTCAATCGGAACTATTATCGTGCAGCCAATCATCAAGTACAGCCTCTTCAAAACATTAATTGCGGCGGCAATTTTCACAATAACTTATAGAATGGATCCAAATGAGATCGAACTTCATTGAAATTGACCGGAAAAGCAAAAGTTGTTATTGAAAACGGACAGCTTCATATCGAAAACTTAAAGAAGATGAGACTTACAGTTGATCAACTTGAAATGCATCTACGGCTTCACGGCGTTTCGGCTATACAAGATGTCAAAATTGCGACATTAGAGGCAAACGGGCAATTAGGAATAGAATTAACTGATGACGCCAAACCCTTAACAGTCAGGGATCTGAAAAAACTCATTCACCCGGATTTCATAAATAAGGACGGACAAGCCCATTTGTCTAGCAATCAGAATATTTTTGATGAAATTGGCAAAAAGAATAAAAAAACATCCCTAAAAAACTGCATTAACAAAAGGCACTTGGAGAATTTTGCAGGTTTTTGTCTCTCACTGAATGTTTTTGCCGTTTTGTTTAAGCAATTGCTGCTCACACACCATATTGTATAAACAGTCATAACGGAGAGGAGAGATGAATGATGAAATTCCCAGTTTATATTCATTCGATATCCGGAAACAGCGTTTTTAATAACGGTTTTGCATTCTCCATCAGCCCTTTCTCTGTTTCTAAAGAGACAGATGGTTCCGGAGGGAATAATACAGGTTTGGTTTTTGAATCCAATGCTTTAAGCCAAACAAGCTCCGCCAATCAAGCCCTACATGTTACAAATGCGGTCCAAGAACTGCTTTCCAAGCTTTTAGCGTAAACATAAGAAATGAACACTTCATGAGGTGCCGTATGGATTTTCCAATTATTCACACAAACTTTTGGGATGCTGTGATAGCTATTCCAATCATCATACTGATAACCCAAATCCTCAAAATATTATTGAAAATCCCCAAAACTTTTGTACCATCAGTTGCCTTAATAACAGGCCTTGTCATTTCTGTTTTCATAAGCCATCGACACAGCCTCTTTTCTGGCGTATTTATGGGCTGGTTTTATGGCTACGCTGCTATAGGCTCCTACTCATCATTAAAAACGACCATCTTATCCTTTAGGCAAACGAAAAACGATACATCAAATTCATAGATGACATATAACGATCTGCCGCCTCTTTATCAGGCGGCTTTATTTCTGCTGATAGGTTGATCATCTTCAAAAGAGACTCATTCACTCGCTATTATTTTTACCATTATGTTGATGCAATGATATAAAAACGCAATATCATAGAAGTAAATAGACTGCCAGCGTCCTCTATGACGGCTACTTCTGAGTGAAAGGAGTTTTTGAAGCATGCGATCTCAAATCAATATCTCAAATCTCACGATAAATGGAATGACACAAAACGCCAATACAGATATCGGACAAAACTTGCAAAACAGCCATACTGCGAACAGCAAAAATTACGGTGTCAATTTCACATTAGGAGATTACTCTCCTTCTCATTCAATTATTATTTCAGCAAGTTGTGATAATGATACAAGTGATCAAGGGCAGGTTGATAACCCTTCTTCGCCTAGTGAAGAATAAATTGATGCAAAAAAAAGAACTCATTTGAGTTCTTTTTTTTGCCTTATTTCTTTATTCGCCTTCATATAATCGATAAACCCTTTTCAGCTTTTGTTCAAGCTGTTCAAAATGAACAAAACGGGCTTCTCTTAGAAACTCAGTCCCATCAATGAACAAAAGAAGCACAGGAACGGTGAAAACTGAAAATCTGCCGGCGACCTCTGCTACATCGTCAGCATTGATATGCGCCAATTTGATGTTTGGAAACTGATCCAATACTATTCTGAGCTGGGGCAGAACTGCGTGACATACTGTACAGCCAGGCCTTGATATATAAATAAAACTGAATTTGTGCTGTTTGATAAAATTTTCTATAGAATCTAATGAATGTAATTCTGTCATCTCTTTCATCCATTTACTCCTTCAAATAGGTCTGTTTTCATGACCAAGCTCATCAATACGTATCATTCACTATACAGATTTTTATTTATGATATCCGCTTTTTTGCTTTGCAGAGTACCTGTAAGCTTGCCGGAAAATGTAAAAACAAAAGAACAGTTACTGACAAGCAGCAACTGTTCTTACATACTTTCGTATTAAAAATGCAAAGCGTAAGCTCCTGAACCGATGAGTGCAACCCCTACGGAAACTGCAATGAGCACCAGGTTATATTCAAAACCTCCCGCGCCATTCGCAAAACCTTTCGCTCCATGGACTTTTACGATGGCACCTAACATAATGATCGTTATGATAGCAGCTCCAAGCGGGAGGAATACGCCTAAAATAAATAGAATACCGCTTACTAACTCCCCAAGACCTGATAGAGCGGCCGCAACGTTTCCTGGTTTCACCCCAATTGACTCGAACCATTGTCCGGTTCCTTTAATCCCGTATCCGCCAAACCAGCCGAATAATTTTTGTGTGCCATAAAACAAAAACACCACACCAATCATTATACGAATAAGCAACAGTCCTGCATCTTCCATTTGTATCTCTCCTCATCTTTGATTTTATCTAATTCTTTGCTGACAGTATCCAGCAATCATCAATTGAATATATGTTTCTTTATTTTTTATGTGTCAAATCAATCTAACTCTCTTACTTCAAACGGCAGCAGCCCTTGTTCAATTTGTGTGCGATGCGGTTCATATTGTACAGGCAGCATCAGTTTTTCGCCCATTGTATCCTGTGTTTCATCATGTGCAAAGCCTGGAGGATCAGTTGCGATTTCAAACAGGATTTCCCCATGTTCCCTGAAGTAAATGGCATTAAAGTAGTTTCTATCCCGAACAGGAGTTACACCATATCCGTGGGAAGCAATATATCTTTGCCAATCTAACTGATCTTCATCATCGTTAGCCCGCCAAGCGATGTGATGCACCGTTCCGGCCCCCATTTGCCCGCGGCCAATAGGCGTTAACTTAAGGTCAATCACATTTCCGATATCACCGGCGGAACGATAACGAACGAAGTCTCCTTCTTTGCCGACTCGCTCCAGCCCCATGATGTTTTCTAAAAGGTCAGCGGTTTTGTCAGGCTGCGCTGATAATAGGGTTGCACCCCCAAAACCTTTAATGGCAACATCGGGCGTTACTTCTCCGAAAGTCCACGTATTAGCCTCTCCTTCTTCTCTTTCCACGATTTCTAAGTGCAGTCCATGAGGATCATCAAATTCTACATATTGTTCCCCAAAGCGCTCGATTTTGGTGTATGGAACGTTGAACTTTTCTAGTCTCTTTTCCCAAAATGCCATAGCCCCTTTCGGCACGACATACGAAGTCACACCAACTTGACCGTCTCCAATGACGCCTTGGCGGGCTCCGGCCCACGGAAAGAAGGTAATGATTGTTCCCGGCTTCCCGCCTTCATTCCCAAAATAAAGATGATACGTACCTGGGTCATCAAAATTGACAGTTTGCTTGACCAAACGAAGCCCAAGCACTCCTGCGTAGAAATCTGTGTTCTCTTGAGGGTGACCGACAATCGCTGTAATATGATGAATTCCCATCGTTTTTTTAGCCATTTTTATCCGCTCCTTTACATATACTCAACAAACTCATTCACAGGCTTCCGGTAGCCGCGAGGTCTTCTGCTCTCTGTTTTTTCTTTTCCAATCGTAATCATCATGACAACCTCAAATTGGGCGTCTATGTTCAAAATCCGTTTTACGGCTTCCGCATCAAAGCCGATCATCGGGCAGGTATCCCAGCCTTTTTCCTTAGCACTCAGCATAAACATCATCGCAGAAAGTGAAGCATTCCTTATCGCCTCATCTCTCTTAAATTGTTCTCCCCTGTTTTCATAAAACGAAACAGTGTCGTGCACCATGTGGTCATACTCTTGCTTATTTAATATCCCCAATACCTTTAAACCTTCATAGATATCGGACGCTTGTTGATATGCCTGCTTATCCCCTAATACCAAGAGAACCGCAGATGAGCTAACCACTTTATATTGTCCGTTTGCGGCCTGCTTCAGCTTTTCTTTGATATCCGGATCTAGAACCGCCACATATTTTGTATGCTGCAAATTAAAAGCCGATGGCGCCAATGCAACCAATTCAAACATTTCATTGAGGTCTTCTTTTGTGATTGGATGACCTGAAAGAAAATTGCTTGCAGATCGTCTTTCATTGACTAACTGTATAAAT
The DNA here is from genome assembly GCF_019334685.1 of Bacillus sp. LJBS17. Lineage (NCBI taxonomy): Bacteria > Bacillati > Bacillota > Bacilli > Caryophanales > Bacillaceae > Bacillus > Bacillus sp. LJBS17. Next base: position 561,617 of record NZ_CP079759.1, on the reverse strand, counting down.
TCAGCCATTACGATACACTCCCTTTTATCTCGAATTCGAGATATTATATTATAAAAAATCCATATTGAATATTGTGTAAAAGAAATGACAACGGATTGAACACTTCGAGTTGCGCTTGATCGCTGATCTTTTCGACCAAATATCTCAAATTAAAATATCTTGAATATGAGATAATAGTAAAATACAGATCTTCTCATGTCAATAGGTTTTTGAAAATTAGTGGGAATTTTTCACTGACGGCAGCATTTTAATAGCGAATCATCACTGTTGTTACATAAGAACTCATTTGTTTGCTTTATAACCTTTTAGCATAGCTCCAACTTTTTTTCTGTCACCTTATTTATTAGTAAACAGGAAACAACGTTGCTATAGACCCACTCGAAATTGAATTGGTATGATAAACAAAGTGATTACACAGGAAAGGATACGGAGAGCGTATATAGAGCACTCCTATTTTTTTGTGCAGTTTTATAGGAGGAAAAAATGGCAAGTGAAAGAGAACAAATAAGCAGAAAAGTTGCTTTGATTGCATTGATCGCCAATCTGATCTTAATGGCAGGAAAGGTCTTTTTTGGGCTGGTAGGCGATAGTGAAGCCGTGTTTGCAGACGGAATACATTCCGCGGCAGATGTCGTTGCTTCGATTGCAGTCTTGGCAGTGATCGGCATTTCCAATAAACCGCCCGATCAAGACCATCCTTTTGGTCACGGAAAAGCTGAAGTCATTAGTGAGGCGATTGTAGGAATTATCTTAGTGATCGTATCCGTTTATATCCTCATAGAAGCGATTCTGTCCTTTGTTAAAGGGCCAAGCGTTCCCCAATACAGCGCATTGTTTGCGGCTCTGATTTCGTACGTGGCTAAGGAAATCTTATATCGTTATTCTATAAAGCAAGGGGAAAAATGGAACAGCAAAGCAATTATAGCGATTGCGTACGATCATAAAGGCGATATCGTTGCCTCTCTTGCCGCTTTTATCGGCGTCCTGTTGGCTATCATCGGAAACATCCGCGGATGGCCCTATCTGTTGTACGCCGATGCCATTGCCAGTGCAATCGTTGCTTACCTCATTTTTAAGATTTCAATGGAATTAATCAGGCCGTCTGTTGATGTGCTCATGGAAAAGAGTGTTGATCCCGAGCTGATAGAGGAATATAAAGCTGTTATTTTTCAATGTGATCAAGTAAAACGAATTGATAGAATCCGCGCACGAGAACATGGCCACTATAAATTGCTTGATGTCCGTTTATCTTTGGATCATGATTTGACAATTAAGCAGGGACACGATATTGCCCGCGAAATTCGAAATGAAATCAAAAGACAGTTTTCAGATGTAGAAGAAGTGCTCATCCATGTGAATCCTTATTTCGAAGAATGAAAAGCTCCTTTTTAGAAGGAGTTTTTTCTTTATGCTGCAAACTTTACCTTTAGAACTCGCCGTACTATATAATGTGTGTATATCAATCATAGGGACAGAAAGGTTGTTAGAATGAAGGAATTTTTTTCGATTGGAGAAGTGTCAAAGTTATTCAATGTGAAAATCTCTGCTCTTCGGTATTATGATGACATCGGCCTTTTGAAACCGGAATATAAAGATGAGCAAACGAACTATAGATATTATTCTACCCAACAGTTTGAGCGGCTTGATACCATCAAGTATTTGAGGGCCCTAGGCCTGCCAATCAATAAGCTTCTTGATTTTTATAACTCTCAAAATACAAACACTCTTCTTCATTTACTAAAAAGCCAGCAGGCTGAAATTGATCGCAAGAAGAAAGAATTGGAACGCATTGAACGAAAGATCTCCCGGCGCATCACACATATAGAAGATGCCGTTAACATGCCGTTACATCAAATTTCAAAAATCAAACTTCCCGCAATGCGTGTGGCTTACTTGCAGCATGAATATGTTCTCGGCCATGATATCGAACATTCGTTAGCTGAATTGAGAACCCACCTGAATGTGAACGAAGGTATATTCATAGGCAAGATCGGTTTATCCATATCAGCAGCAAATGTGAAAGCAAAACAGTTTGACAAATATTCCAGTATATTTATGATTCTTGAAGATGAAAATGAAAAAACTTCTTCAGAAATCATCTTTCCTTCAAGAGTATATCTGCAAATTAGGTTTAAAGGGTCACATCCAGAAGCCGAACCATACTACAAAAAATTACTGGCATATATGAAAGAACATCATTATGAGGTAGCAGGGGACTCAATTGAAATCACACTCATTGATTATGGCATTACGAATAACCTAGATAATTATGTGACTGAAATCCTGCTGCCCATCAAATAATCTCATGAATATGTTTTTATCTCCCTTGACTCTCTACTAACTAGAGGGTTTATTTTTTATGCAGGAATGATTTTTGGAGGAGAAAGCTTATGTTTGGAACGATTTTTAACACAGTGATGATTATTGCAGGAAGCATAATCGGGGGGATATTCAAAAAAGGCATTAAAGATGAATACCAGGATATTTTGATGCAGGCAATGGGATTCGCTGCGGTCGCGCTGGGGATCAACGCCATTACACAGCACTTGCCTGATAGTAAATACCCCATTCTATTCATTGTGAGTTTAGCCATTGGAGGTTTGCTAGGCCAGATCATCAATTTAGAATTACGATTCAACAATCTGGTGAACAAATTTTCTAAAAGCAATTTAGCAGAGGGCTTATCAACTGCGGTCTTATTATTTTGTATAGGTTCGCTGTCAATATTAGGCCCTGTTGAAGCCGCTTTGCATGGAGATTATACATACCTTCTGACAAACGGGATGTTAGATGGGATCACCTCCATTGTGCTCGCTTCAACTTTTGGTTTTGGAATAGCGGCTGCTGCCATTGTATTATTTGCCTGGCAAGGCTCCATTTATTTATTTGCACAAGTAATGGAGAGCGCAATCAATACAGACCTTATTAATGAAATCACCATTGTGGGAGGCATACTCATCCTCAGTTCAGGTCTAAGCATTCTTGGAATCAAGAAGTTCAAAACACTGAATCTGCTGCCTTCCCTCCTGATCCCTCCTGTTGTGATTTTTGTGATTCATGCATTTGGATTGCGGTTTTAATGCTATTACTTTAACTATTTAACAAAAAAGCAGATCATAAAAGATCTGCTTTTTCTATTACATGATTTGCTTCTTTTGTTCATGATCTATTTCTGGCTGTATTTCCTTTGTCAGTTGATGCCCTTCTATATCCACGTTCGGAATCATCTTGTCCAGCCATTTCGGCAAATACCAGGCTGCATTCCCCATCAGCTTCATGACACTTGGAATCAGTGTCATTCTTACAATAAAGGCATCAAAGAGCACACCAAAGGAAAGAGCTAATCCGTTGGCTTTAATAGAAGCTTCGCCTGCAAAGATAAATCCTGCAAAAACGAAGATCATGATCAAGCCGGCTGCTGTAACAACAGGACCACTGTGTTTTAATCCAGCCTGAATGGCTTGTACTGGATTCTTTGTTTTTACATATTCTTCACGCATTCTGCTGACAAGGAATACTTGATAATCCATGGCTAACCCGAACAGAATCCCAATCGATAAAATCGGCAGGAACGCGAGTATCGGCCCTCTTTCCGGTATTTTGAAAAAGTCGATGAGATTCCCGTCTTGCAAGACAAATACACAGATTCCAAGAGTGGCTGTCATCGTCAACATGAAACCTGCAACAGCAACAAGCGGCACAAGCAGCGAACGGAAAACGATGGTCAGCAATACAAACGCAAAGCCAACAATAAGTACAGCAAACACCGGTATCGCATCATTCAATCGATCTGAAATGTCAATATTCACTGCAGTCGATCCAGTAACAAGCAAATCTACTCCGTTTTTATCTGACAAACTGCGTACATCGTGTACCAAATCTTTCGTTGTGACATCATTTGGACCTGTTTCCGGAACGACAGTAATGATGGCAAAGTTCCCTTCTTTATTAGACATTGCAGGGGTGACACTTGCTACATGGTCTAAATCCTTTATTTCTTTCGCTGCATCTGTGAAAGCCTCCGCCTTATTTTCTGTAGCATTTGTGGCATCCGCTACGATTGTTAATTGGCCATTAAATCCTTCTCCAAAGCCTTCGGCAAGCAAGTCATATGCCCGGCGATCCGGATTATCCTTAGCTTTCATCCCAGCATCAGGCAAGCCCAGTTCCAAATGCATAGATGGGATACTAATGACGATCAAAATCAGAATGCTGCATACACTTAGCATGATAGGATTTTTGGTGACAAAGCGTCCCCAGACATTTGTTTCAGTGCTTTGTTTTTCTATTTTCTTGTTTGATTTCGGAATCATCCGCTTCCCTGCAATCGATAAGACCGCAGGCACAAGTGTAATGGAAGCCAAAACAGCCATCAGTACACTAAGCCCTGCTGTCAGCCCCATCGCAGACATAAAAGGAATGTTAACAACAGTCAATCCGCAAAGTGCAACGATAACAGTAAGTCCGGCAAAAACGACTGCGCTTCCCGCTGTTCCCACGGCTCTCGCAATTGATTCATTCTTTTGTATGCCCTCGCCTAAAAACTGGCGGTGTTTCATAAAAATAAATAAAGCATAATCAATACCAACAGCAAGGCCAATCATTCCGGCTAATGAAAGACTGACGGAAGCAATATCAAATACTTGTGTCCCAATCAAAACCAGTCCAATACTTACACCTAAACCAATCAGTGCAGTTAAAATCGGCAAACCTGCTATTAATAAAGAACCGAATGTAATGGCTAAAACGACAAAAGCCAAGATAATGCCGACAATTTCAGAGACACCGCCTATCTCCATCTCGGCTCCCGGTACATCTCCGCTTAGCTCAGTTTGCAATCCTTCATCATCAGCCATTTTCAAACTGTCTTTTAAGTGTTTGATAGAGTAATCCTTTATATCATCTGCTGATGATTTATACTTGATATCAGCATAGGCAACTGTGCCATCTTTCGCGATTGTCCCTGTCACAAAAGGACTTGCAATCGAGTCAACAGAATCATCTTTACTGATTTCTTTGAGCGTATCTTCTATTGCTTTTTTTGCTGGCTTCCCAGTAAGTTTCTCCCCATCACCAGCACCGAAAATAACCCGTATGCTCCCTTTATCAGGACCGTGAGGAAATTCTTTTTGAATCACATCCATCGCTTTTTCCGAAGGTGTGTCAGGTATGGACATATCCTCAGAAAAACTTGGTTTCAAGGTGACTGCAAGGCCTATCGAAGCAACTAACACAACGATCCACGCACAAATTGCTTTTATGCGATTGCGAGCAACCCATCCTCCTAATGTATATAACATTTTTGACATGATAATCTCCTTTCAACACATTGCTTGATCACATTCTTTCTCATTGTAGTTGACAATGAAATGAAAAAAACGTACATTCGGGCATGTACGTTTGGGCAATTTTCAAATATGCAGTTTAGTTGTCTATTGTCAGAATACCTTTTTGCATGGCAATCGTTACTGCCTCAGTTCTTGAATTCGCGCCTAATTTATTGTAAATGGACGTTAATCTGGACTTTACTGTTCGCTCAGAGACGCCCAAATCAAAGGCAATCGCTTTGCTTTTAAGACCTTTAGCAATTGCTTTTAGAACAATGACTTCCTTTTCTGTCAGCTGCGTCTCATTGCGCTGCTTTTTCATCCGCTCAAATTGGATTTCTTGCAGACGTTTGAGGATATCAGGCTGCAACAGCACATTTCCTCTGATCGCTGCATCCATTGTTTGAAAAAGGGTTTCTGAACTCGTATCCTTTAACAGATATCCTTTCGCTCCTAATTCAATCCCTTCGATCATTAAGTGATCTTCATTATATGTAGTCAAAATAATGATGGGGGTATCGTGTTTTTCTTTTATTTGTTTAATGGCCTCTAACCCGCTCATCTCCGGCATATACAAATCCATCAGAATGATATCCGGTTCTAATTCATCTGCAAGACGGACTGCGACTTTTCCATTTTCCGCCTCTCCTATAATGGTGTATTGATCATTCGTTTCAATTAAAAGCTTCAGACCTTCCCTCACGACAAGATGGTCATCAACGATTAAAACCTTATTCATCTTGCATCTCTCCCTGAATTGGTACAGTGATCTCAATTTGTGTTCCTTTCAATTTTGTACTCTTGATATTGAATTGGCCATTTATTGCCCTGACACGTTCTTGTATGCCAAGAAGCCCATAATGTCCTCTCTTTTTCTTTCCTTTTTCAACATCAAATCCCTTGCCGTTATCCTTAACTGTTAAATGGAGCCTTCCCTTTTCATCATCCCAAATGGATATCCAGATTGTTTTCGCCTCAGCATGCTTTGCCGCATTCGTCATGCATTCTCCAATGATGTAATAACAGTTTTCAGCTGTACGCACATCCAGCACCTGGTGCAATCTGTAATCTAATAAACAAGCCATGCCTGTCGACTCTATAAAATGATCCATTAGCGAGGTAATTCTTTCTTTTAAAACACCGATTTCTTCTGATTTGCTGCGGAGATCGTCAATAGCTGAACGTGCATCAGCTAATGTGCTTTTTACTCTTTTCATCGATTGTTGTATGATTTCCTTCGCTCTCTCTGTGTTGCCTTTGGCGAGATAAACATGAATCGCATCCAGCTGCATATTTAAACTGACAAGACCTTGAGCAAGCGTATCGTGTAAGTCTCGGGCCATCCGCTGTCTTTCGTTCTGCAGCGTCAGCTGTTCTACCTGCTGATGAGCCAGCTCCAGCCTTTCAAGAGTCAATTGAGCTTTTATTTTTTCATCGACTTGGGCAAAAAATGTTGCGGCATAAGTGATGATGACAATCATGATCGGCGCAGCAATAACAATAAAATGCAAAACTTCACCTTTATGAAGGTGATACGCCGAATTTATGACCAGCAGCAGCAATAGATAAAGAATGGGAATCGTCCTTCTTCTGTCTGCCATTCCTATAATCTGTCCAATCAAAAATGCATAAAGGCCAATGATGACCAGCATAAGGTAGCCAGTCATGAGATTAGCAAGTGTAAAGGTGATCAAACCTTGTATCACAAAATACAGAACCACCCTTTTCTTAACCCAGCGATATGAGTGCCAATGAAGCAAAGCAAAAATGGCGATTAATATGGTAAACGCATAAAGCAATAAAATGGACCAGCCCCCAGAAACAAATTGCAGCACGATAGAGGCTATATAGATCATGAGAATAAAAGCCAGGCCCGGCACTCTGAGTGCAAGCATGTTTAATGCCCGCCTATCATGTGAGTAATATTTATCTTTGAAAGGATTCCTTATAAGCAAACCTTATCCACTTCCTTTACCTGTTTCACCGAATAGAGATTCATGACAATCGAACCCATATTTCAACGTGCAAACATACATGTATCCAATCATTTTATAGGAAGAGAAGGAACACAACAATATCAGGTGCAGGGAAACATTAGAGTTTCCAATAAGTGATCATTGCCCAAACGTACATGAACGTTCTGCCTCTATGTACGTTTTATCTTTTCAAATTTACCTTTAAAATCATAAGGAACTTACTATTCATTGAAGGAATGATCATCATTGAAATCGATTGATCTCACAATTTTATCATTAAAGAGAAAAGGAATCCGGACTGAGAAGGTATTAAAAAATCAGAACCCTGATCGATTAAGCCATATGACAGACAAAAATGCGCAACCAAAAAGCAAGGAAAAAGAGGATTGAACATGTATTGGTTTCTAGGTGCTTTATTATATTTTCTGATCGGTACTTATATATTCATTAGAGTCACTAGAGACAGCCAATCAGGCTCATGGATACTGCTTGCATTAGCAGCTCCACTCATCATTGCTGGCTACCCTTATTTTTATTCAAAGAAACTTCTTTCCAAAAGACGGTGAAACAGCTGTCATTCAAACCGCACATTGGTAAAATGATCAATACCGGGATACAATCTAGGTATTCTATGGAAAGGAGTCTTGCCTTATGAGTCAAAGAGTGTCCTACTATGAGATTGCACCTGAAGGTATGAAAATCATGATGGATATGGAGAAATACACGAAACAATCCTCAATTAACCGAACGACGAGAGAACTAATCAAAATCAGAGTCTCTCAAATGAACGGCTGTGCCTTCTGCATAGATATGCATACGTCCGATGCCTGCAAAATGGGAGAAACTGGACAGCGAATTTACTGTTTACATGCTTGGAATGAATGTGATTTTTACTCACCTGAAGAGAAAGCGGCTCTCGAACTATCTGAACACATCACGCTCATTCCATCTAAAAGGGTTCCTGATGAGCTATATCATCGGGTGCGGGAACATTATGATGAAAAACAATATGTTGACCTTGTTCTGATCATTAATCAAATAAACAGTTGGAACCGCATCTCGATTGCAATGGGGAATCGAGATGCTTCAAAATAAGAAGAAGGAGTAAGATTAGAACAAATCTTACTCCTCCCTAGATTTCGTACCGCATCATCTGATGTTTCCGTTTCAACATCCTAAATCTTCACGTTTAGGTGCTTTTCAAACGCGATTTTCCCGCTTTGTGTAATCCTAATCGCTCTCGTTTTAGGCATACGAACGATCCACTCTTCTTCTAACATGCGCACCAATAGGGCGTTTCCTAATGCTCCTGCAATATGATGCTGCCGTTCACTCCAATCCAAACAGCAGCGGGCAAAGGCTCTCCTCTTGTTCCGTTGTTGCTCTTCATTGATGCCTAACTTTGAAAAGAATAAAGCACCCTCTGAAGTCACCTCAAAGTTTAAATCAACTTTTTTTAACATCCCCTGCTCAACTAATGAATGTGCCATTTGCACGCCCACATAACCTGCCAAATGATCATAACAGGTACGGGCGAAATGCAAGTCCTTTTTCTCTTTTGACTCTTTTAAAGATTTGACTTTTGCTTTAGGCGCAATATGAAGCAATTGTTCGATCACATTTGCAGCATCTGAGTCAGACAATCTGTAATACCGATGTCTCCCATGCTTCTCTACGCTAATCAGCTTTGCTTCAAGCAATTTATTCAGGTGAAAACTGGCGGTTTGAGGTTTAATGTTAGCGAGATATGCAAGCTCTCCCGCAGGGTGTATCCTGCCATCCATCAGACTGAGAAGAATGGAAGAACGCGAGGGATCTGATAGCAACGAAGAGATTTTTGCAATATTAGGATTCATGATTTTCCTCCTTACATTCATATTTCGATGATAGTTGAAATGTTAATCCTTTACAATATAAATGGAAGCGTGACAAGGAGGAAAAAACGTTGGACATCAAAAAACAAGACACTCGTCGATTTAAGGAAATCAAACCCAAGATCATGTATTATGGTACCTCGACATTTCTTCTAACCACATTGAATGAGGATGGAACCACTAATATTAGTCCTATGTCATCTTCTTGGGCTCTTGGACATTATATAATCCTTGGAGTAGGACTGGGAGGAAAAGCCATCGACAATTTGGAAAGACACAAAGAATGTGTCATAAACTTGCCTGGCCCGGAATTATGGGAAAACATTGAAAGAATTTCATCTTATAGCGGAAAAAAGAGTATACCGCCTTTAAAGAAGCAGCTCGGATTTACATATAAAAAAGAAAAATACGAGGCAGCAGGGTTAACGCCTTTACAATCAAAAACAGTATCACCAACACGAATTAAAGAATGCCCAATCCAAATCGAAGCCGAAGTTAAACACATTCGGCTTCCAGAATATGAATCGTCATTCGCAATTGTAGAGACGCAGGCACTACATTTTCATGCCGAGGAAAGTATCATTCTGGACGAAAACCATATCAACCCTTCCAAATGGAGCCCGCTTATCTATAATTTCAGACATTATTTTGGTTTAGGAAGAGAAGTCGGAAAGACTTTTCGTTCAGAGACATGATCATTTTAAGACCGAACCATGATTTGGTCTATTCTAGTAACCCTTGTTATTATCAGATCAAGCGATCATTAGGCTTGATCTCTTTTTTAGTGAAACATCCATTTAAGGATATAAAAGTTACCTGCTTGCTAATTCTTTTATCATTAAACCCAACTCATAAATCCCCTTTTGAAGGTCTTCAAGAGATGCATAAGCATATGATAAGCGAATATAATTCCCTTTTTCCTGAGCATAGATACTGCCGAGATTGAGCAGAATCCCTTTTGATAAGGCTTTAGTATAAAGTAATTTCATTGATATGGAAGGCAATATTTTTATCCAGACAAAAAACCCTCCTTTTGGGATATTCCATGTCGCCACATCTTTCAAATGAGTTTCTATAGCACTCAAGGCCAATTCTCTTCTCACCTTTAATTGCTGCCTAACCTTTTCTACATGCTGCTGGTAGTGGCCGGAAGTAAACCACTCTGCCGCTACTCTCTGGGATAGCGAACTGGATCCGTAATCTGTTTGCATTTTAATGTCAGATAAACGTTCAATCACCGGTTCCGGTCCGACGATCCATCCAATCCTCAAACCTGGGCTTAATGTTTTCGATAAACTTCCTATGTACAGTACGTGTCCATTTTTATCAATTGTTTTAATAGGATATGGCGGAATTTCATCGATCCATAACTCACGATAAATGTCATCTTCAATAATAGGAAGCTGTGTATTCTCACTTACTGCCAGGATCTCTTCACGCCGCTTTTTAGACATAAGAATACCAGTCGGATTGTGAAAACATGGATTTGTATATAAGATAGCCCTTCCTCGCTCTCCTCTTGTTAAATGAACATTTTCAGGCAAAAGTCCTTCATTATCCATAGGAAGTCCAGTCAGCTTCATACCAGCTGATTGAAATACGTGTAATGAATAAAGGTAGGAGGGCTGATCAAGATAAACGGTTGATCCTCTTTGTAACAGCCCCATTGATATCAGCTGCAAGGCTTGCAACGCTCCTGAGACAATCAGAATGGAAGAAGATGAGACGTTGATTCCAATGGTTTTTAAATAGTTGCTTAATGCCTCCCTCAAAGGTAAGTAACCTTTTGGTTCTTCATAACCGAATGCCTCCATGTGATGAGATACCTTCCCCATCATCTCTTTCATAACAGCCAAAGGAAAAATCTCAGGTGAAAGCTCACCTTTGCTGAGCTGTATCAGATCCGGATTGGATTCCGATTGATTGATCTCTTGAACGATTTTTCGGCTTGGCATCTGAATGCCAGAGGTGACATATTGATCCCAATCGGGAGCAGAATTCTTAGCCATCAGTGTCCATGTGTTGTTGATAACAACTGTGCCTTTCCCCATTGTGCCTTCTATTAGCCCATCGGCCATCAATTCCTCTAACGCTGTAATCACTGTGCTCCGATTTACCTGAAAATCTTTTGCAAGCGTGCGCTGGCTTGGAATCTTGCTTCCAATCGGCCACTCTCCATTTCCTATTTTCTCTTTAATAAAATGAACGATTTGTCTGTACTTAGGGAGCTTTTTCATCTTTTTTTCTTCTGGAAAGCTCATAGAATCGGTCTCCTTAAAATAAATTGGTTGGGTCAAAATCCGTTTAACTGGTTGAAGCCATATCACCAAATCTTTATTAATATAAAAACACATTAAATAACTGGTTGGTTTTTGTAAAGAGGAGTGAGAGGAATGCGAAAGAAAACAGTTCAAATAATTATATCTCATAGTCTCATGATTGGTTTATGGGCATCTGCTTTTCCGGGAATTCGCGCAGGACTAGAAGGGTACACACCAGAACACCTTGCTTTATTTCGTTTGTTAATCGGCTCTATGGCATTATTGCTTTTTGCTGTTTTGACTCAGATGCGCCTACCCGACTTGAAAGACATTCCTGCCATTTTTCTTTTAGGGTTTTTAGGATTTGCACTCTATCACATTTTGCTGAACATCGGTGAAAAAACAGTTAGTGCCGGAGTTGCAAGCTTACTCGTTACTACGGCACCGATCTTCTCAGCCATGCTATCCCGCCTGTTTTATAAAGAGCATTTTGGATTTGCGAAATGGCTTGGCTCTATGATCAGTTTATTGGGTGTATTATTGATTGCATTTGGGGCGGGAGACTTTACATATTCAATGAGCGGTATCTTGGTCATCCTGCTGGCAGCATTTTCGGAGAGTATTTATTTCGTTTTTCAAGCCCGCTATATAAAAAAATATGGTTTTATTCCATTCGTTACATTCACCATTTGGGGCGGAACAATACCTATGCTTGTGTTTCTGCCAGGCTTAGGCGAAGAGATGATGAACGCTTCAATAAGCGCAACTTTGTCTATCGTTTACTTAGGATTATTGCCGACGGTTATTCCTTACTTCGCACTAGCATATGTCACTTCACTCGTCGGTGCTTCAGAAGCAACCCTTTCACTTTATGTTACACCGGCTTTAGCCTTGATCATATCTTGGCTCTGGATCGGCGAGATACCCACATTGATCTCTCTGCTAGGCGGAGTGGTTACAGTTGGCGGGGTATGTTTTACCTATTTAACACCCAATAAAATCAAACGATATGGAAACGCTCTTATACATAAATAAAGAAGATACCCGCATCTCTTTTTAATAAGCTCATTTATCAATTAAAATTGTTTACCATAGTCCTCTAATCCAACGATAGCTCAATTCCCCCGATTTTGTTGACGATGGTGAAAATATATCCCATTATAGTTTGATCTGAAGTTCTGAATAACCGCTATTAAAAAGGATGCTATAATGAGTGATATTGCAGACTCTAAGATAGATATATTCAATTTAATCATGAAACAGGGAATGAATGAAATAATGGATAAAACGAAAATACTTATTATTGAAGATGATGAAGCAATAGCAGATCTGCTTTCATACGGGCTTACGCAGGAAGGTTTTCAAACATGTACTGAATCTAACGGAACTTTAGGGATGAAACAGCTAGACCAATTTAAACCCGATCTTCTGCTGCTTGATTGGATGCTGCCAGATTGCAGCGGATTGGATATCTGTAAAAAAGTGACCCAACGCTATAATATCCCTATACTTATGATCACCGCAAAGTCAGATATCACTGATAAAGTCCTTGGGTTGGAATTTGGGGCTGACGATTATATTACAAAGCCATTTGACTTGCGTGAAGTTATCGCCAGAATTCGTACAATACTCAGGCGTCTTGAACAAGCTAACCACGTGAATGATCGAGGATCGTCTAATGAGGATCACATTCAATTAAAAAATATTGTGATGATCCCAGACGAAAGAATAGTAAAAAAAGATGGGATCATTGTTGATTTGACTCCTAAAGAATTTGATCTGCTTAAGACATTGATTGACCATCGTGGAAAAATCTTTACACGTTCAGAGCTGTTGGAATTTGTTTGGGGCTACGATTTTGCCGGGGATACACGTACGGTAGATACTCATATCCAAAGACTCCGTAAAAAACTGGATGCAAGCGACCTCATTAAAACAGTGTTTGGCATTGGATATAAATTCGAGAAGCAGGAGGAGTAGAGAGTGTTACGGACGATCAAGGGTAAATTTATTATTGGTTTTTTTCTGATTTTTTCTCTCTCTTTCCTAGTGCTCAATCAAACGGTCAAAAGCGTCATTTGGTCAAGCAATGAAAAAATTGTGACCTCAGATTTAATAGACTTAAAAAAAAACAGCATCATGTATATCAATCAAGCATTTTTAATCAATCATTATAAAAACAATGAATTATACTTCGGCGATATGGCCGATGAAATAGTGGATAGTTTAACTCATTCAACAGGAAGCAATGTAGGCGTTTATACCGTAGATGGCACTTTGTTGTCTTCTTCTAATAAAACAGTGTTTTCGCAAGGCATTGACGAGGACCTAGCAAAAGCAATTAACGGAAAAAATGCTTATCATATCACCTATGATCGAAATCAAGCACAGGTGTTTTTTTCTTATCCAGTTGTCATTGATGGTGCAAAAGTTGGCATATTGCGTTTTTCTAAAGATTTTAATTTGCTTTACAAACAAAGCGGAGAGATTTTAAATATTATTTTTTATATCGCTCTTGCGATATTTGTGGCGGCGTTTCTTTTCTCTTATATACTCTCCAGACACATCACGATTCCAATCGTCAAGCTGACAGAGGCCACCTCAGAAGTCAAAAAGGGAAAGCTGGATGTGGATATCCATTTTTCTAGAAAAGATGAAATTGGCCAGCTTACGGTTAATTTCAATGATATGATCACCAGAATTAGGGATCAAATTTCAACTATCGAAAAAGATCGGGACAGGTTAAAGGAACTTAATGAACAGGAAAAACGTTTTTTTGACAATATGACCCATGAACTGAAAACACCTCTGACTTCTATTCAAGGCTATGCTGAAATCATAAAACAAAAAGGGGAATCAGATCAGGCGTTTTTTGATAAAGGAATGAATCATATTGTTGAAGAAAGCCGGCGTCTGCACAATTTGGTTATAAAACTTCTTGAGGTATCTAGAGAAACCTCTAAAGAACAATTCGATAGGATTGATGCAGGAACGATTTTGAAAGATGTATGCGAATCTATGAAATTTCGTGCAGAACGATATAAAAAGAAGATCACCTATGAGATAGAAGACAGTCTCTATGTGTATGGTCAAAAGAATAGAGTGCGCCAACTCTTTATTAATCTTTTGGACAATGCGATCAAATACAGTTTATCTCATTCTGAAATCATGATTCAGGCTAAAGTTACGGGAGATCAGGTTCTTTTTATGTTCAAAAATCCAAGTGATCCATATGACGACAACCAATACACAAAAGTGTTTCAGCCTTTTTATTCAATAAACCAAAAGGTGACGGAAGAAGGAAGTTTAGGGTTGGGGTTAAGCATAGTTAAAACAATTGTCGAAAAACATGGAGGAACAATCAAGATGTTCTACGAAGAAAACCATACAATCATCACTATTGAACTAGCTTACATGAAGGTTGAGAAATGATCATGAAGAACAAACGGTTTATTATATTGTCAGGGATATTATTGATTTCCTTGATTTTTGTATCCAGCTATAATATGGGCAAGCGATCTGAAACCATTATCATTCCAAACAAGGAAGAGAGCCAGATTGATGACGATCAGAAGTCGGACTCCTTTCAGGTGAAGAAGATATATCGCCTCCCTCAAGCTGACCAGTTGCTTGGCTGGTCTTCATCAAACTCTGTAGTTGGTTTTTTCAAAGGAAATGACACAACGGAAGGTAAAGCGCAGCATCTTCAGAATGTCTCCTATCCTTTTGAAAAACCTGAAACTCTGCAGAGCATTGACCGCAATACTTCCAACCTTAAGTTGTCTCCCGACGGGAAAAGTATCGCCGGATTAACGATGTCATCAAATAAGATAACACTAAATCTAATATCACTGACGAACAGAAACAAAAAGGAAGTAGCCAGCTTTTCTTCTAGCAAGGATGCCTTTGTACAGGATATTTCATGGTCAAATAATAGCAAATACATTTGTTATCTTGTCATTGACACGGCAAAAAGTGACCAGACTGCGGTCAATGTATTCAACATAGATTCCGGAACCCTCAAAACGTATCCATTGAAGAATGTTGATGAAAAGGATTCGCTTACGGCAGTTTCCATTTCAGATGATGGACGTAGTTTGCTGCTAACCATGTTACAAGGGCAACAATATCGCATTATGACGGGGACCATCAGCGGTGACAGCATCACTATTCAAAATAAGCGGCAGATTAGCCCCTATGGTGAACCTGTTTGGTTAAACAATGACCAATTTGTATTTTTAGGTATCGGAGAAACCTTATACGAATACGACCTCAGAAACAGTGAGCTCTCTGTTCTGCTCGAAAATGTAGCTGTTTTTACCATATCTAATGATCGAAAGAAGATCGCTTACTCTTTATATGACAAGGACAATACTTATGCAGGAAAGCTGCAAGGGAAAAATGTCCTCTACGCAGAACCTATATACCACGGCACCAGCCCATCAGAAATATATTGGAGTCCAGATGGCAGCAACCTGCTCGTTTATGAACAAAACCGGTATATTTCTATGGAAAACTCATCAGCCCGATTTTTTGACGATCGCTCTTATATCATATCCTTCAAGTAAACCTTATTTCTATTGAAATAAGGTTTTTTCTTATACCTGCAAGATATTACATAACAATGATTCCTTCATTTGTTGACATTTTGTTTACAAGTTGATCAAACTTCTGCGATAACTCTCATCTATATTAAAAGAGCATCATTTTTACCGGGCTTTGTCTCCAAAGTTTCATTGGTCCTTCTAATTTATGTGACTCGTTCGCGAGAAAACTAGTTTTGATATCTACAATTGAGGAGTTGGAAAAAGTGTCAAATTCACCAAGAAGGGATCGTAAGTTGAATCAAATAGGAAAAATAGGTTTTGGGATATTGATTATTCTAGGTGTAACGTTACTATGCATTTCCTGGAAGGCACTTGCCGGCCCAAAGCAGGAACCAATAAAAGAAAGTAAAAACGCTTCTGAGCAGGCGCATATAGAAACACACAAAAATTCAGCACAGAAAAAAGAACAAAAAAAACCTGCTGAAATCGGGAAGGTCGTTTATTTAACATTTGATGACGGACCAAACCCTGCTGCTTCAGAGAAAATTATGGATTTGCTTCATAAATACAATGCAAAGGGAACGTTTTTTATGTTAAAACCAAATATCGAGCGAAATCCTAATATTGTGAGAAAAATGGCGGAAAACGGTCATTCTGTTGGGTCTCACGGCGTGACGCACCAGGTTTCCGAAATCTATAAATCCCCTGAAAGCTTTGCTGCAGAAATGAACGATACATTGGACTACATTAAAGAAACAACCAAAGTCAACACGCATTTAATAAGAGCACCTTACGGGTCAAAGCCTTACATTACTGGCCCTTTTAGAGATGTTGTGGAGCGTGATCATTTTAACCTGTGGGATTGGACAGTTGACTCAGAGGACTGGAAGTACACTCATGGAGAGTTTGTTAAGAGTGTCATTCAGCAAGTCAAAACCCTTGAAGGAAAAGAGCCGCTTATTGTATTAATGCATGAAAAGCCGACTACCGCGGCGTATTTGGAACAATTATTAAAATATTTCCGGGAAAGCGGATACGAAATGAAAGCAATTCATGATTCAATCAAACCGGTACAATTCAGATTCAATTGAAGTATATATTTAAAGTATCTTTTATGAACTACAAAATATCACGAAGATAAAAGAATTATTTATTATAGAACCGTTAAGAACCAGTACAACATATAAATATTCAACTTGATCAGGAAGGAATTTGATAGTGAAAATTGGGAGAAGGAAACTGAAAATGCAGAGTATTTTATTGTTTGTTCTAGCCCTCTTGTTAACCATTGGAGGCCTGACCTGCTATAGCATTTACCGAAACGTAGCAAAATCGGTCAACCATATGTATGAACCTCTGCAAAGAGATTCTAAGCAACAAGATGCTAGTCTTGGGCATGATCCTATATCGATTCTTTTGCTGGGAGTAGATGAACGCCCCGGTGATAAAGGACGACCTGATTCGATGATCGTACTGACTTTAAATCCAGAGACGAAAACATCGACGATGGTAAGTATACCGCGTGATACCAGAGTATTTATGCGATCAAAGAATACCAATATTAAAATGAATGCAGCATATACTTACGAGGGTATTGAAGGTGCCGTTCAAACCGTTGAACAATTTTTAAACATCCCAATCAATTATTATATCAAAGTCAATATGGAAGGGTTTAAAGATATTGTAGATGAGATTGGCGGAATCACAGTGAATAATGATTTCCCTTTTACCCTTGAAGGGGTGCATATACCAAAAGGGGAACAGCACCTGGATGGAAAGGTTGCCCTTAAATACGCACGGATGAGAAAAGAAGATCCTCGCGGTGATTTTGGGCGGCAGAAGCGGCAGCGAGAAATCATTAACCAAATTATTCACGAAGGAGCACAATTAAAATCATTAAAAAACTATCAAGGAATTTTGGCTGCCTTAGAAAAAAATATACAAACAAACTTAACACTTGATAAAATGATTGATATTCAACGCTCTTATAAAGAAGCCGTTCAACATGTCAAACAGATCGAAATAAAAGGTGAGGATAAAAAGATAGATCACTTATGGTATCATGTTGTAACTGATGAAACGAGAAAGGACTTATCGAAGAAACTTCGCCAGCAATTAAATCTAGATTCTTAATAAAATAAAAACCGGTATTCACCAACCGCTTACTCATGTAAAGAGAAGAGTTCTTGCCTCTTCTCTTTTTTATGATTTCCCGGAATAAAAAAGAGAGTATTCGATTATTTTCTTAAACCCTAGTTTAGCTGCTAATGCAATGGACGAATTGTTGCAGATATCACAATCCCAGCTAGGAACAATCCCATTTTCCATACAAAACGCTATAAACTTATTTGCTACGCAATAAGCTAACCCCAGTCCTCTATATTCCTCAAGTGTATAGATATCCATTTCCGCTCGATTATGCCCTAAAAATATAGAGGTACACTCACTTACTACATGATTGCCATGTAATACGGCAAATCCAAAACCTTTTGAAGCAAACTGTGAGACAGAATCCCAATACTCCTCATAATACGCGCTGTTAAACGCTGTGCTGTGTGAAATGATGTCTTCGTCTATTCTTTTCAATACAAGACCCTTTGGCAGTTGCAAAGTCTTTTTGGAAGATTTTGGTTGATAAGAAAATGCAGCTCTTCTCATTTGGTTTAAGTCATCTTTCAGTATGGGTTTCAGTACGCTATCCCATGTATCACTGGAAGAAAACAAGGTAAATCGTTTTGATGATTTCACTTGTTCTTCATAATATCCTGCAATGAAATCATGAAAATCCCGATTCCCTTGGTCTCCCGCAATAAAATAAATGCCTGATTCAGTTCCTATAAAAAACGATTTAGGAAAGGTTTGATCATCTGCATAAACAGCTCCCGGAATGGTTTGGTCTAATATTGAATAGACAAATGTGGGACAATATTTGTCATCAAACATTGTTTTTAAGCTACTATACTTTTCTTTTGTTAATTCCTGCAAAACAGACAACTCCTTTAAAACACCGTCTTCTTCTTGATTCTGTTCACAAAATCAATTTTCCTCTGTCACCAGCTAAATAACTTCCCTGTTACGAATCTCAGACAAATAAAAAACAAAAACAGGTGTCTGCACTCAGCCCGCAGACACCTGTTGAACAACACATTGCATTATATAACCCAAGAAAACGCTGAGTATATCGATTCTTTATTTCCCAGTTACAGCAAACTGTTTTAAACGGTCACCAATTTCAGCACGGACCCTTTGGAAACACTTCTTCTGTTCCGTGTGCTTTTGCCGGATCATCAAATTTATCCGATGTTTGATTTGAAATATCAATCCCTGCTTCTTTCATTGCTTTGACAGCACTCGATGTCATCCATGAGCTTCGATTCCTGCGCTGTACATATTCCACTTGTCCCCAAGGTATTTTCTCCCCCACCCTTCAGCCATTTGGCTGCGGCAAGAGTTACCTGTGCATTGTTTTCCTTGATATAGTGACCTTGTCCTTTTAGAAACAAGAATGGATTATCAGCAGCCAAATATACAGGCCGACAAGTGTGATCAATAAAGTGGGTATCGTGAGGATAATTCCTGTTTTAAAATACGTGCCCCAGGAAATCTTCATACCTTTGTGCGAAAGAACATGAAGCCATAATAATGTCGCCAAGGAACCAATCGGTGTTATTTTAGGCCCTAAATCTGAACCGATCACATTTGCATAAATAAGCGCTTCTCTCATCATCCCATGTGTGTCTGTACCGGCAATAGCCAATGCGTCAATCATAACAGTCGGCAAGTTATTCATAATGGAAGAAAGAATCGCCGCAATAAAGCCCATTCCAATTGTCCCAGCAAACAATCCTTGATCAGCTGCGGCTTGAATCACATCTGAAAGGACATCCGTTAATCCGGCATTTCGGACACCATACACAACAACGTACATGCCAATTGAAAAGAATACGATAGCCCATGGCGCCTCTTTCACCACTTTCTTTGTATGGACGGCCGGACTCTTTTGCGCAGCGATTAAGAAAATGATCGCAATGCTACCCGCTACCACTGATACAGGGATAGAAAAAAATTCACTTGCAAAATATCCAATTAACAGCAGCCCTAAGATATACCATGACAGTCTGAACATGTTTTGATCTTTAATTGCTTCAACAGGTTTTTTAACCTCAGTCAGATCATAGCGTTTTGGTATGCTTTTTCTAAAGAAAAGGTAAAGTACAATGATGCTCGCCAGCAGCGAAAACAAGTACGGGACAACCATTCTGGATGCATAATCAATAAACGTAATATGAAAATAGTCCGCTGAAACAATGTTGACCAAATTGCTCACTACTAAAGGAAGCGAAGTGGTATCCGCAATAAATCCGCTGGCAATGATAAAAGGAAAAACTAATTTTTCATTAAAATGTAATGCTCTGACCATCGCTAATACGATTGGTGTCAATATAAGAGCTGCACCGTCATTTGCAAATAACGCGGCGACAATAGCTCCTAAAAGAGATACATAAACGAACATCCGCACACCGTTTCCTTTTGCAGCCTTAGCCATATGAAGCGCTGCCCATTCAAAGAAACCGATATTATCAAGAATTAACGATATCAGTATGATGGCCACAAAAGCCAAGGTCGCATTCCAAACAATCCCTGTCACAGTTAACACATCATGAAAATTGACAACACCTGCTATTAGAGCTAAAACTGCGCCTCCACAGGCTGACCACCCTATAGATAAATTTTTCGGCTGCCATATGACCAATACTAGAGTTAATAAAAAGATGAATACTGCCAAAATCATTGATGTCAATCTAATGCCTCCTTACTGGCAACACGCTTGAGTTTTCTTTTGTTTGATATGGTTTAACAATTCATCCTCCTGATCGATTTGATGTAAGATCAATTGCAATGTATCAAACTCAGGACAGGAACCATTTATTGAATAATAACGCCATTGGCCTCTTCTGTCCTCATTCACAAAACCTGCGTTTCTTAATTTCCGCAAATGCTGGCTTATGGCGGGCTGGCTCATTTCGAACATATCAACCAATTGACAGACACAATATTCTTTTTCAAGAAATAATCTCATCATTATAAGCCTAGTTTGATCACTAAGTGTTTTCAAACAACGAGTCATCGCCGCAACATCAATCGTCATATGAGCTCCTCCTTCCCAAATCAATATATAAGCAAATCATTATATACACGCCAAATGATTCTACATTCCCCTTTACGTTTCCATATTTAGCGCTCCGTATATCTTAAGGATCAAAACTTCGAAACGAAAACCTGAGTAGCTCCCCGCGTTACCTTAGCGCCACCGTCATTATATAAACTTTTATTTATATAAACAATCCCTTATATTTGGAACATCAAATATGTTTGATTCAATTAATATCAATCTCTTTATTTTCCTTTACCCATTGTACATTGAACCGAGTACGGCAATATAGCTTGTGTTTGCTTTTGGTTTTTGGCAGGAAGGATGGCCAGGACAACACTTATGGCGGACAAAGCATTTCATTCCCAAATCAGTAACTGAAATGGATATCGGACAGGAAAGCATAATAGCAATCAGCAAAATACAAAAAATACCAAGGGTTTTGATACCCTTGGTATTTATGATTGAGACCTTCACCGGTTATTCACCCACAAGCCTCAAAAAAGTGTTTTTGATTAAATTACCCGCGGCATGTCAGTTACGGTTAAAAAGGTCATTCTATTTTTTAGTGATGATTAAGATTTCTAAAATTGCTGCCCTTCACTTCAGCTACGTCATATACGGTGACAAAGGCGGATTTATCAATATCATTAATAATTTCCTTTAGTTTGGTTTCTTCTAAACGGTTGATGACACATGTGATTTCTTTAAATTTCTCGTGGGAAAAACCCCCGTAAGCTTCTTTATATGTGGCGCTTCGGCCTAATTGATCACGTATTGTCTCTACCATTAATTCAGGTTGGGTTGTAATAATTTGAAAGGTTTTAGAGCCGCTTAAGCCTTCCTCCACAACATGAATCACTTTGGATGCAATGTAGTAAGCAATGACTGAAAGCAATGCCCCTTGTAAGCCAAATACTGTGGAAACAAAAATAAACACAAATAGGTTTAAGAATAGAATGAGATCGCTCGTTCCGAAGGGCAGTTTTCGGGATAGCAGCACAGCAAGCATGTCAATACCATCTAATGCGCCGCCATTACGCAGCGCCAGCCCCATTCCAAATCCAAGGATAATCCCGCCGACAACGGTAATTAACAGGGTATCTCCTTCTATGATTGCGGGTGTGTGGTGGAAAAAGCTTGTCCCCGCGGCAAGCGATACGATTCCGATAATTGATAATAATGCAAAGCTTTTCCCTATTTGCTTATATCCTAACCAGACAAATGGAATGTTGATCACAGCAATCAAAATCCCCAGCGGCAAGTTGAATAGCTGTGAACCAACGATGCTAAGACCCGTCACCCCTCCATCAGATACACTGTTTGGAATGAGCACTGTTTCTAGTCCATATGCCGCAATGATTCCTCCAATGATAACCATGATGATTTGGAGAATCATTTTCGCTTTAAATTTCTTATGTTTTTTGGTTGTATTCATACCATTCCTCATTTCTCAAATATTTCGTTATATTTAAATATACCATAATAGATATTTTCAGCTAAAAACATGCGTTTTTTTAAATAAAGTAATTAACAGTAAGGTAACCCTCTTTGACTTAGAACATTCATGTACCGTGCCGCCTGTTGAGCAAGCGGCCCCTTTCACTTCAGATCGTGAATCGCCCTCAAACTTCAACACCGAAAATCCTGAATTATTCTGATATGATACCTTAAAAAGGAGGTTCGATTACATGGATAGCCTGTGCCGCAGTAAACAAGCCCCATTTGAATACACCTTGTCTCTTATAGGGGGCAAATGGAAAATGAGAATTCTCTATGAGTTAGGGTGTGAAAAAACGATGAGATACGGCGAGCTGAAAAGGGCTATGCCCTTCATCACCCATAAAATGTTAAGCGCACAGCTTAAGGAATTGCAAACTGACGGCCTTATTCATCGGACTGAGGTTTCTCAAACCCCACTGAAAGTAGAGTATTCGTTATCTGACAGAGGGCGATCCTTGTATCCCCTCATAGATGAAATGTGTAAGTGGGGAATGGCACAAGGAATGCCTCATATGTAAAACTACTTACAAAAAAGTGCGTACTTGTTTCCCAATGAGAGGAATTTTATACTGAATGAAAATGCTTCGTGTGGAGGAAAAAATGACAAAACAAGTCTATATCATTCATGGCTACGGAGCCTCCTCAACAAATCATTGGTTCCCTTGGCTGAAAAAACGCCTGCTCGCAGATGGGGTCAAAGCAGACATTTTAAACATGCCTAATCCGCTCCAGCCAAGACTTGAGGATTGGCTGGATACACTCTCTTTATATCAGCACACTTTACATGAAAATACGTATTTGGTTGCGCACAGCTTAGGTTGCCCCGCCATTTTGAGATTTTTGGAACATCTTCAATTACGAAAACAGCTTGGCGGAATCATACTTGTTTCCGGCTTTGCCAAATCATTGCCCACTTTAAAGATGTTAGATGAATTTACACAGGGATCGTTTGATCATCAAACAATCATTGAGTCCGCGAAGCACCGTGCTGTCATTGCTTCTAAGGACGACCAAATTGTGCCTTTTTCATTCAGCAAGGATCTGGCACAACAAATTGATGCTGCGTTATATGAAGTTCAGCACGGAGGTCATTTTCTAGAAGATGAGGGATTTACTTCTTTGCCTATTGTTTATGATGTTTTAACCTCTTATTTTTCAAAGGAAACTCGCTAACATCTTTCACCCATCTGCTTCAATCGAGCCCGCGAAAAGCGGGCTTTCTGAGTTATCGTTTGATCAATACAGATAACTCACCTTCAAACACTTTTACTTCTTTTTGATTATAAGTAGATAGCAATACTGTGAGTATTCCCAATTCATTTCTCTTTGGCTGCTTATCAAGAACCTTAACAATTGTAAACAATTCATCATCCGGATATACAGGTTTTATGAATGTCATATGATTCATCTCTGTTCCGGCTATAATATCGTCTCCATAGAAACCTTCTTCAATCCAAAGTTTAAAAGATATGGCCAGTGTTTGTATGCCGGAAGCGATAATTCCATTAAATCTGCCTTTATTCGCTTTTTCTTCATCTACATGCATATACTGAGGGTCAAATTCACCCGCAAACCGCATAATATCATCTTTTGATACTTTTAATGATTTCGTTTTGAAGACCTGGCCAATTGTAAACTCATCTAACTTCATTCTTACACCTCTATTTTTTCAATTGTCTATTTTGTTTATTTTAGCACTGTGATGAGCAAATAAAAAATTCTGTTTTTCGCTAAACAGACATATCGTGGGCTGGACTGCTGGCACTCACATCATATACTTAAAAAATATTGAACAGCTCTCAACACTTAGTCGTCACTTGGCCGTCTTGCTAAACTGAAAGCTCCCTCATATCTTCCAGGCAGCCTTCAGTTTTTTTATGCCTTCTCTTATGTCGGATTCAGAAACCCCTGCAAACCCGAGCGAGACCGTTTTTGTGGGAGGATGATTTTGATAAGAAAGAGAAACAGGATAAATTTTTACTCCATGTTTTTTCGCCTTCTCAATTAACTCTTTTTCACCAAATGGCAAATAAACGTCAAGTAAGATACGAAGCCCAGAGTTTTCTCCGCGAATTCTGACATGCTCTCCTAATTCCCTTTGCACTGCCTCTAATACAATGGCTCTTTTTTTGCGGTAAAGCTTTCTCATTCTGTTGATGTGTTTTTGCCACTCTCCATTTTTTATAAATTCAGCTAGGGTTAGCTGACTGTGGCAGGACACTGTTTGCTTATATAAGGACGTGATTTCATGCCCCTTTTTTAAAAGAGGCGAAGGAAGAATCATATAGCTGATGCGCAGCGAGGGCAGAAGTGACTTAGAAAAAGTGCCCATATAAATGACACGGTTATGCTGATCAAGCCCTTGCAGAGAAGGAACCGGCTGTCCTGTGTACCTAAATTCCCCGTCATAATCATCCTCTATGATAAAGGATTGATTTTCGGCCGCCCATTTGAGCAGCTGAATTCTTCTGTTTATTGTCATTATGGTTCCCAGCGTAAATTGATGGGAAGGTGTGACATATACAAGGTTTGGCTGCTGTTCTTTGATCTTCTGTATACAGATTCCTTCCTCATCGACTGGTATCGGAACAATATTCATGCGATTGGCTTCAAAAATTTTGCGTGCTCTTGGATAACCAGGATCCTCATACCCTATAGAAATATTCGGCTCAAAAACTTGGCACAAGATTTGCAGCAGAATAGGGTTCCCGGCACCTATAATCACTTGTTCAGGGCCGCAATGAACACCCCGAGATTGATACAGGTACTCTGCAATGAGTGTTCTCAGCTCAAACTCTCCTAAAACATGTCCCGGCCGATAAAGCTCGTGTCCATATTGGTCTAAGCTATTGACCATGCTTTTTCGCCATGCGGAAAAAGGGAAGTAAGAAGAATCTACATTCCCATAATGAAAATCAATCGATTGTTTATTTTCTTCTGCTTCTTGTTGAATGGGTGTTGTGCTTGGCATTCTATCATAAGCAAAATCAGAATCATGATAATCAGCAAACCACCCGCTTCTTGGCTTGCTCACAATATAGCCCTCAGCAGCGAGCTGTTCATAGGCACGTTCAACAGTCGTTTGGCTGATGGAAAGCTGATTCGCCAGGAGTCTTTTTGAAGGAAGCTTCATTCCTTTTTGAATACGGCCCCGATGCATATTTTCTTTAAAATATCGATAAAGCTGCTGATAAAGCGGAATATCCAGATTTCTATCCAAAAAAGGCGTGATATCCATTTGCGCGTTGTTCTCCTAACTGGTATGCATTTTTTTATGAAAACTGGCTGTTTATAAAAGGCCAATTCCAGTTTATAGTCATTGTAATCCTTAGCTACTGGTTTTGTTAAGAAAATACAGACAATGAACAAGAAAGATATGTGGAGTGATTGTAATGAACAAACGAACAAATGGCTGGATAAATGGTTTTATAGGCGTACTCATTTTCAGCGGCTCGCTGCCTGCGACCCGTTTGGCTGTGTCGGACTTCGATCCGCTGTTCCTCACCGTATGCCGCGCTGCGATAGCTGGTGTACTGGCGGGAGGTCTCCTTCTCATCTTCCGGCAGCAGCATCCTTCCAAAAGAGACCTCATTTCATTATTAGTGGTAGCGTTTGGCGTAGTGATTGGTTTCCCGTTGCTGACAGCTTTAGCGCTTCAGCATGTCACTTCCGCACACGCCATTGTCTTCATTGGACTTCTTCCGCTTGCAACGGCGGTCTTCGGCGTACTGCGCGGGGGTGAACGCCCCCGCCCCGTTTTCTGGATTTTCTCAGCCGTTGGCAGCTTGTTAGTAGCAGGTTTCGCCCTCATTCAGGGGGGAGGTTCATCCCCGCTTGGCGACGCGTACATGCTGGCTTCTATTGTCGTATGCGGTCTCGGTTATGCAGAAGGGGCAAGGCTTTCACGGCGTCTGGGGAATTGGCAGGTGATCTCATGGGCACTCGTTCTGTCGCTTCCTCTTATGCTGCCATTGTCGTTCTTTTTTACGCCGGACTCATGGTCGGCGATCGGCGTTCCCGCGCTGCTCAGTCTTGCATATGTATCCTTATTCAGCATGCTGATTGGCTTTGTGTTCTGGTATCGAGGTCTTGCCCAAGGCGGAATTGCGGCGGTTGGGCAGCTCCAGCTTCTCCAGCCTTTTTTTGGACTGCTGCTTGCCTCAGTGATTCTGCACGAGAAAGTGGGCTGGGCACTCGTAGCAGTAAATATCGCCGTTATCATGTGCGTTGCAGCTGCACGGCGATTTGCAAAGTAAGGCAGACCTTTATCGTAAACTTCAAAAATGCATGAGGGTATAAAAATACCAAGGGCCAGCAACCCTTGGTATTTTGCACGCGATCGAGCAAACTTGAGTCTCCCGCTTAGACATATAAGTCAACACCCATTTACCTGCCGCCATTATCAAATCCTCTCTAATAAATCTCCCACTTTTTCTGCCATGACACGAGGCGGATAAGGCATTTCGTTTTTGTTTGCATTTATATCCCACTTTACATTCAATACCTGAAGAAAAAGGGGCAAAACTTCTTAAGAATTCTTAAGTTTTCGCGATGCTATTCAAGATCGTTTCCTCTTCTTAAACAGTTTTCAATATCATCCTATCTATTCCATGGTAATATTTAGATACATAAACTTATATATGAAGCTGACCTGAATTAATAGAGAGGAATGAAAAAATGAAGAAACGCAGAAAGATATGTTATTGCAATACTGCCCTGCTGCTTATGATTTTGCTTGCTGGATGTACGGACAGTAAGGATGGAGAAGCACAACAACCTTCAAATCAAGCTTCTGCTGTACAATCTGACGAAAAACACACTGAGCCTGAAGAGAGCACCAAAATACGCAAGGATGAAGCGGAGCCAATAACAGAATCAGAAGAATCCGCAACAAAAGCTGCAAATGATACCTCTTCAGCAGAAGAGAAAAGCAAAGAAGACAATGTATTGGCAGCATACTCTTCGGAAAAAATCGAATATGCCAGAGTTTGGCTTCAACTCGGACCTAATCAAGAGATAGATGAATTAAATGTTCGACATATTTCGGCTGGCGAGCCAATTAATCCTAATGATGATACAAGTGCCAGCTATCCAGAAGATGTAACCCAGTTAGCAGGTTCTCGTTTAGTGGATGGATCAGTCACTTATCATGGCAATGGGGATGGCACGATTCATGTATATAATGTGCCTTTACGCTGGGATTCTGCTGATGATGTAGAAAAAGGTGTCATGCGGGAAGTGACTGAGAGTATCATAAAAAACAGAAAAACAGTGTACGTTGATACAGGCGACGATGAAAAAATCAAGCGGCTCATTGATATCATGATGATTCATTAATCAGTATTCGTTTGTCTGCACCTGACTAAATACAATGGTTAATAAGGAAATAAGATATATTAATATAAAAACAAAGTTTGAAGTGCAGTAACTTGCTGAAAAATCTTCCGGTTCTATTAGTTCTCCTATCAGTTGGAGGCATTCTAAATGTGATGAGCCGTACCGATGAGCTATTTCTAGGTGTTGCATTAATATTTTATAGCGCTGCTAGTGGCATACAATGTTAATCTAAAGAAGCATTTCAGCAGTAAGTGAATGTTGTCCTAAGAAAAACAAGCATCTTACTATGCTTGTTTTTCTTCTATAGAAAGGATCTTATTACGCTATGATGCTATTCCTTTAGCCTGAACCTTGGCGTGCCTAATCCTTTAATCCCTTTCCATCGAGAATTTTTTGCACATATTTTTCGACTCTCGATTCTCGGGTTTTGGATTGTTTGGCTTGAGAAAAATAAAGAGTGTACGCTCTTTGCCGTCCCGGGGTCAATGCTTCAAAAGCAGTTTTCAAGGCAGGGATTTCATCGAATTTATTTTGAAGTTCTTCAGGAATGTTCAATTCAATATTTTTGTTAACTTCCACTTTCAAACCGGCTTTTTCAACTTCAATGGCTTCGTGAATATAGGCTTTCAAAATGTTTTCTAGCTCATTTATTTCCTGAACATTTGTAAACCGAATCTGGCGCGCCGCCTGTACATTCTCCGTTTGTTGAATGAGAATTCCATGGGCATCCTGTAATAGGGCACCTTTGTGAAACAGAAGCGCACAATATTCTTTAAACCCATGTATTAAAACGACATTTTTATTATTGTATGTGTAACAAGGATGCATCCACTTAAAATCTTCAGTCAGCTCACAGTCAAGAATGATGGTTCTCAACTTCTCAAATTCTTCCTTCCACTTTTTCGCTTTACTTAAAAATTCATCAACCTTCGGATTCGTTCTGCTATTTGTCATGAAGGAATTCCTCTCTTTCCAAGCTTTTTACATTTACGTGAATTGACAATAATGAAGTCCAGTTTTATTTTTGACATCTCGGT
Organism: Bacillus sp. LJBS17; assembly: GCF_019334685.1. NCBI lineage: Bacteria > Bacillati > Bacillota > Bacilli > Caryophanales > Bacillaceae > Bacillus > Bacillus sp. LJBS17. The sequence goes on along the minus strand of NZ_CP079759.1, from coordinate 532,603 downwards.
ATTTATTTTATTCTTCTCTAGGTTCCTTCTCTTATTATTCAATAGATTAAGCTTAAAGTAGGGATGATGCAACAAAAAAAAAGAAGGCCCACAAGCCTTCTCTTTTTGTATAATTATTTCACTGACAATCTGAAAAAATAACAATTCGATGATTATATATCTTTTTTATTCTTGCCAATGCATAAGGTTACGGCAACACTAGCTATACTGACTAAAGTTCCTGCAATAGAAACTAAAATTGTCAAAAAGCCATTGGGAATAAGAAAACCAATTGGAATGAGCCCCAGAAAAGTGAAAACGATAAAACATTGGTATACACCAGATATTATTCTTACAACCAAATTGCCAAAAAAGGACATGACTAATGGAGGGATAAATAAAAATACAACGATTCCAATTGAGATCATCAAGATAATAGGTTCATCAAATGAGATGACATGATCTCCAGGCGACTCTTTAGCAGCCGCTAAAACAACAACGATAGACATCATTAGTGTAACAAAAACAAGAGAAAACCTTTTTAACAACGTTATGACTCCTTTACCTAAAGCGAGTAATCCTGCCTTTTTCAAATCCGATAACCATTTTATGTGATTCAATTAAAGAATATGCAGTGAGTGACATAGCTATAAGGAATCCTGGTCAAATCTTTATAATAGATTTAATGGAGCAACTATAGTTCGTTAGAATATTAGATGCTGCAATATACTTTATCTAACAATATAACAAATTAATGTAAATTAAACAATCCTACCCTTTAGCGGCCCCTAGACCATACCACCACCGGAATGAGTAATAAGGACAAAATCCCTCCAATAAGTGATAATGCGAGGTAACTTGAACCTGCCACAATCATTCCAGATAATGCTCCGCCAGCAGCTCCTGACAACGCAATCAGAACATCCACTGTCCCCTGCGTTTTAGCTCGTGTGGCAGTATCAGTTGAATCTACAATAAGGGCAGTCCCGCTGATCAAACCAAAATTCCACCCTAATCCCAGTAAAGAAAGAGCAATGACGAGAAGAACCATAGAATCTCCCGGAGCAAATGCTGCTATTACACCTGCCAAAAGCAACGTTGTTCCAGAGGAAATAGCCATTGCGGTACGTCCCAACCTATCTACAAGAACACCTGTAACCAGTGAAGGGAGATACATAGCACCTATATGAAAACCAATAACAAGACCGACTGCACCCAAGTCATGCCCATGATGTCTCATATGAACCGGTGTCATTGTCATAATAGCTACCATTACTATTTGGGTAAGAACCATAACCGTTGCCCCAACGATTATCCCTTTTTTGTTTTCTGTATGCTCAGTTGCCGCCAAATGTCCTTTATCACCAGGCTCTTCATTTGCCGCTTCTATTGTTCTTGCTATAACTAATGGATCTGGACGAAGCATAATGAAAAGGACCACACCTGCTAACATATATGCTGCTGCGGCTAAAATGAAAGGGCCAGCAAGTGATGGAACACCAATAGAAAGAGCGAAATCCCCCATCACATTCACTAAGCTTGGACCTGCCACTGCGCCAAATGTAGTAAAAACCATGGTTATACTAACAGCAGTCGCTCGCTGCTTATGATTTGCTAAGTCTGTACCTGCATAACGGGCCTGTAAATTAGTGGCTGTACCTGCACCGTAAATAAGCAACGAAATAAATAACAAGAAAATACTATTTATGATTGCTGCCATAATAACGCCTATTGCTCCAAGTCCGCCAATCATAAAGCCAGCTGAAAGACCTGTTCGACGGCCATAACGTTGAGAAAGTCTTCCAACAATTAATGCAGATCCTGCTGACCCTAAAGTAAACAAAGCAGAAGGAAGACCAGCAAACGCATCAGTGCCAAGCATTTGCTGTGCAATAAGCGCACCGACAGTCACTCCTGCCGCCAGCCCCGCACCGCCAAAAATTTGTGAGATACTCACAACGAATAGTGTACGCTTGTATAACGATTTTTGTTTTTCTGGTGAACTGATGTAGCTTTGTAATGAAGCAGTTTGAACATCTATTGCTTTTACGCTGTCCTTGTCTAACATCATCTGACCTTCCTTTCTAAAAGCCAATTTTGTATAAACCTCCCTCTAGATGTGGATCATCATAACACGCACAAAAAAGCCATACAATGTCATAATTGTATGGCAAACAATATTAGGTAAGATCGTCTAGCAAACGTCTCAGGATCATTAATCCTTGTTCAAGCTCTTCAAGTGTTTTTGGTGCACAGACAGAAACCCTTACAGCCCTTTCAGGACAACTATTGCCTACTACAAAGCGTTCAGCCGCATACACTTGCACGCCATGTCGAGCAGCCAACTCTTCAAATTGAGCGCCAGTTATTTTACCGGGTAACATCAACCAACGAAAAATGCCTGTTTCAACACCTAAACATGTATATCCCGCAACATATCGGTTTACGATTTGATTTCTGCGAATGGTTTGTTCACGATGACTCTCAATTAAGACTTCAAATTGATTTGATACAATCGTGCGAGCAGTAAGTTCAGCTAATAGCGGGGAAACGGTTATATTTAAATTATAAAGCGCCTTTGATATTGGCTCCTTATATTGTCTCGGCACTGCTACATAAGCCAAACGCAGGCCTGGCGCTAACGATTTTGATAAACTTGCAATATGAATAACCTGTTGCGGTGCGAATGAGGCGAGTGCCGGAAGCGGCTTTTTGCTAAGAAGATGGTACGATGCATCCTCAATAACAAACAGATTATATTTCTTTGCAATGTCTGCAACCATTCTTCGATTCTCAACAGACATAAAGGAAGTCGTCGGATTATGATAATCCGGGATTAAATACAAACCTTTAATATTTTCGTTTTTACACGCATATTCAAGTGACTCCGGACTCATTTCATCGTTCTCTGATTTTATCGGTACGATTTGCACACTAAGCAATGATGCAACAGTTTTTAATCCAGGGTACGTATGATGGTCAACTCCGATGCGATCTCCAGGCTTACAAAGACTCGCCAAAGTCGCAGCAATCGCATTTTGCCCTCCATTTGCAAATAAAATGTGATCAACGGATGTTTCAAATCCGCCTCTTTGGATGAGCTTTACAGCTGCATCTTTTTGCCAAAGGCTTTCACCTGCCCGGCCATAGCTAAACCATTTTTCATAATCCTCCTCATGAACCATGTTTTTTAGTTGGTATAACAAGGGCTCATATGAAGCGTGATCTGGAAGTATTGCTCCCATTTCAATTAAATGTGTCGGCTTAGTATCCTCAAGTAAATACGCATTCGACAACGCATCATACGATACAAATGTGCCGCTCCCTACAGTCGCACTCAGCAGCCCTTTTAACTCACACACTTTAAATGCTTTTGAAATCGTACTCACATTTAAATCTAGATAATCGGCCAATTCTCGCTGTGGAGGAAGTTTTGTTCCAGGTAATAAAACTCCGTTTAAAATATCCTGTTCCAATTGCCCTGCAAGTGCTTTATAAATAGGCTTTTCAGCTTTATCAATCGATGGCTTCCAGCTCATCGGATAGTTTTCAAAAGAATTGATAGGCATGATACGCATCCTTTTTCACTCAATTATATGAATGTGCTGCTTATAAGACAATTATAATTATCTTTTATTGATGCCTTTTTATGAACAGCATGCTTCAATAAAACCTGTACAAATACAAGTGAATCACTTACTTTATTTCATATAAGTCATCCTGCAAAACTGTGCACAGAATGTCGGATAAATACATTTCACTCCTGTTATTCTTTGGTTAAAGGAGGCCAAATAAATGGATTTGCTTAAAAGTATGAATAGGGCGTTAAAGTATATTGAAGAAAACCTCACTAACGATATTGATTTTCAAGAGGCAGCAAAGCTTGCTTTCTGCTCTGAATATCATTTTAAAAGGATGTTTTCCTTCCTTTCAGGTATTTCATTATCGGAATATATTCGTCGCAGACGTCTTACTCTTGCAGCTTTTGAACTGAAAGACAGCAATGTAAAAGTGATTGATATTGCAATAAAGTACGGTTATAACTCACCAGATTCTTTTGCACGGGCATTCCAAAATTTACATGGCATAAACCCATCACAAGCCAGACTTAATGGCCATTCCCTTAAAGCTTATCCACGAATGACCTTCCAGCTAACAATTAAAGGAGGAAATGAAATGAACTACCGTATTGAAGAAAAAGAGGCATTTCGCATCGTTGGCATTAAAAAAAGAGTTCCTATTATTTTCAAAGGAATTAATCCGGAAATTGCATCTATGTGGGAAAGTTTAGATGAAAAAGCAATAAATAAACTAAAAGAGCTATCTAATGTAGCACCATCAGGCCTCATTAGTGCATCCACGAATTTTTCTGAAGGTCGGACAGAGGAAAACGGAGAGCTCGATCACTATATTGGCGCAGCCACAACGAAACGGTGTCCAGATAACTTCTCACGGCTTGAAGTTCCTGCCTCAACATGGGCTGTATTCGAATCAATCGGGCCATTTCCGGATACACTGCAAGAAGTATGGGGACGCATTTATTCCGAATGGTTTCCATCGTCAAATTACGAACAAATAGAAGGTCCAGAAATATTGTGGAACGAGCATAAGGATGTAACATCACCATCTTTTAAAAGTGAAATTTGGATACCAATTACAAAAAAGTAATACGTTTTTCGATCAAAGAAGAAAAATTGAAGGTTCTTGAAGAAAAAATACCAAGGGCGTCAAAACCCTTGGTATTTTTGATACTGCCGAGAGGGCTCAAACTCCACCAGTGTTTTTCATTGCCGGACCGGTCATGTAAGCAAAAAAAGCCCCTATATATCCCGATTTGCATGATTCCTAATCTTTAATATCGATTTTTCACTCATAGAAGGCTCTTTATGTAAAGCCAATATTAAAGTTATCCCTATAATACAAATAGCACCAATCCATTGAAAAGAACCAAATGGCGCTTTTAACCAAACGACAGTTGTTACAACAGCTGATAGAGGCTCTAGACTGCCTAGTAGGCTTGTTTCTTTTGGAAAGAGGCTTTCCAAGCTTTTTATGAAGAACCAGAACGCAATCATTGTTCCAAATAATATCACGAATAAGATATATGCATACGCCTCAGCAGTTAATCGTTGAAAATCCAGTTGCCATGGCGGATGGATAAAACCCAATGCAAAACCGCCAATAATCATAGCCCAACCTACAACGACAAGAGAATCAAATTTATTTAATAAACCAACGGCATACAAAGTATAAAAAGCTGCCGCGAATCCTGATAAAACTCCCCATACTACTGCAGCTGCCGGCACTGAAAGTTGAGACATTGAACCATTTGTTAACAAAAAAAAGCAACCCACTAAAGCAAGTACAACAGTTATGATATCTTGTTTGGTAAGAACCGTTTGTTTTCGCAACAGCGTGTAGATAATGACGATTACTGGGGATAAATATTGCAATAACGTAGCAACGGCAGCATTCCCATGTTGAATGGATGCCATATATGTGTACTGCACAGCTAGCATTCCCAATAGGCCAAAAATAAGAAGCTGGCCAGCCGACGCTTTGTGTTTCCACACCTCAATAACCTGAGACCGATCCTTTCTGAACAATTGCAGCATTAAAAGTAACATTCCAGCCGTAAGCAAGCGTGTCGTTACAAGCCAATTGACATCAATTTGATATTCTTGAAAAAGCTTTTTGGCTACTGTGCCTCCAATCCCCCAACATGTCGCCCCTGTTATAACATAGAACAATCCCATTCTTCTATTGGAAGTATTCATACATGACTCCTCACTAATAAATATAATAATAGTGTTATAATAAATGCAAAACATGATAAAAAATACTCAAATTGAATGAAAAAATATAAATATATTGAGGTGAGAAGTCAGAATGAAGAATTTTGTGATCGATCAAAATTTAAAAGAATTAACAGAGCACCGAACGGTAGAATTACCAGTTGCCTGTTACAAGACAACGATCAATCAAAATATAAATGGCTATATTCCGCTTCATTGGCATGATGAAATCCAATTTGTTTTGATACTAAAAGGGATAGCTCTCTTTCAAATAAATGAAGAAAAAATAGAGGTTCACGAAGGGGATGGATTATTTATCAATAGCGGCTGCCTGCACATGGCCGAAGAAAAGGAAGGCTCGGATTGTACGTATATTTGCTTGAATGTGTCACCCCATTTCGTTTTATCTCAGGAACTGTATTCAAGCTATGTTCAGCCCTATATGTTTTCAACCAATTTGTCCTATTTATTTTTGGATGGAAATCAACAGTGGGCAAAAAATATTCTAGATGCTGTTAAAAAAATAAATCAATTGATTCAACAAAAGACATCGCTCTATGAGATTGACATTACGATGCAATTAACGTTAATGTGGAAAAACCTGGTCGTTAATGGTTTTCAATTAGAGTACGATCAATCTGAAATGATAAAAAGTCATCGAATGAAACAAATGTTAAACTGGATCCATCTCCATTATGCTGAAAAAATCACATTAGAGGACATTGCAAAAGCTGGCCAACTGAGCCGTTCTGAATGCTGCCGTTATTTTAAACGAATGCTGAATAAGACGCCATTACGTTATGTAATGGATTATCGAATTCAAAAAAGCTTATTATTACTGCAACACCCTGAATCCAATGTGACAGAAGTGTCTTATCAAGTTGGATTTAACAGTACCAGTTATTTTATAAGTAAATTTCAACAAGCGATGAATATGACGCCATTATCATACAAAAAAATGAATTCATAAAGTTTATTCTATTAATAAATGGAGTCCCTGTTAATGGTACTCCCCTAGCACGATTTTTACGCCACAACTGCATGACCCTAAAATTCTAGGTTGCCTTTTGTATTTGGGAATTGTTTCAACCGCTTGTGCTTTTTTATTGTGGAACCGTGGCTTACAATTATAATGCTTCAAGTGGAGGCCTCTTTTTCTTTTTTCAGCCTCTAGTTGGAACCTTACTCGGATGGATTCTGCTTGGAGAACAAATAGGCGGGACATTTTGGATAGGTTCGTTTTTAATTCTTAGCGGTGTTTTATTAGTCATTAAAGAGTAAGAAAAAGAAGTGAATTCATAACAAAAAAAAGCAAACTATTTTATATAGTTTGCTTTTCAATTAACCTTGTTCTTTCCCCTTCACTTCTTTATGTTCTGGTCTTCATTTATAATCTCTCCTTTCTTTATTTTTCTTTTCACCTCAATACCCTTTTGAAGGTTGTCAATTTCCCTGATAATAATGCCAATTTGGTGGCTAAATGTTTATCAACAAACCTTTATCTGTTCGCAAGATAAGTGAAAATGCATCATTAAGTAAGTGGGCCGTTATCCATATCAAATCGGTAAAGAAATTAGAACTTAATCATGTGCTTTTAATATTTTTAGCTGACATTTCACAAATATCGTTCCTTCTTATTTCTACTCAAATCATTTCTGTAATGTCATGGAGCCAAGTCATGAATTCCTAAAGGAAATGGAATAACCCATTTTCAATGAAAAACTGATCTATGTTAATTAGTCGAAGTTTTAGGATATACACGGATCAATTGACCTTTTCCTTGATTGGAAATCCGACACGTTCCCTATTGTTTTTGCTTGATCTGTTTTTTTAAAAAAGTTATTGACATCAAAAATTCGATCATGTTATTATTAAAATTTTGATATTACACCTCCATATATGGTAATCTTAAGAAGGATACCATATATGGAGGTGGATGATATGTTTCAAATTGGCGATAACATTGTTTATCCAATGCACGGAGCAGGTATAATTGAAGCCATAGAAGAAAAAGAATTCTTAGAGGAAAAACAACAGTATTATGTCATAAGAATGTCAATCAGTAATATGACAGTTATGATTCCAACGAGTAAAATATTGAGTTCGAATATACGACCAGTTACCGATATACTTGCATTAAAACACATTATGCACATTTTTCAGCATGGAGAATCAGATAGATTACTGCCATGGAAGCAAAGGTATAAAATAAACACGGACAAAATAAAAACAGGTGAAATACAAGAAGGCGCTGAAGTTGTACGTGATTTAATGCGTATGAAGAAAGAAAAAGCACTTAATGCAAGCGAAAAAAAAATGCTGGATAATGCATATGAATTTTTGATTAGTGAACTGGAAGTAATTAAAGGAATCACTGAAAAACAAATAAAAAGTTTTGGTTAGATACATCCCAAAAGATATTTCGGAATATTATGATGAAAAGCAAATCTTCTCCAACTTATGTTTAGAACATTAACGACCTCTTTTGTTATTCCTACATTCTAATCCATTTTTATTATTTACATTTCTTCTGCGAAGATTGAAGTTTTACCAAAAAACTCAATAAAATAGTCACTTTTTTTAGTATCCTGATTCACACTGGCACGGACAAGGAGCCGTAAGGATGGAAGAGAGGTAGGGCTTTCATTGTTTTAGGTATCTCTAAGTGATTATTTCCAGGAGAAAAAAAACAATCGATCTCCTCATTATTTTTAAGAATTTCTTATATCCACTGCCACATTGAATAATAATTGTTTATCTTCTTCTCATAAAAAGATATGCGAGTTGATAACATTTAGATGAAACCATTTTTATAATTCATCTAATCTTACTTAAATGAACGAACAGGTTAGTGAAAAAAAGAGTTATCTATATTTCAACAAAAAATTAAATATTTTATATACATTCCGCATATTGTCAATCCAGTATGTTATACTGTAAACAAACCTTTGAAGTTTTAAATCTTTTTCTATTACCTTGTAGCATCTCCCTACTCGAACGTTGAGTAGGGTTTTTTATTGAGTATGATATAGACATAAAAAAACAGGCCCTATATAAAGAGCCTGTTTGTATAAACGATTGAAGATTAAGCTTTTTGAACGTTAGCAGCTTGAGCTCCACGAGCACCTTGCTCAACGTCAAACGATACTTTTTGACCTTCGTCTAAAGATTTGAATCCGTCACTTTGGATTGCAGAAAAGTGTACGAATACATCGTCTCCATTTTCGCGTTCGATAAAACCAAAACCTTTTTCTGCATTAAACCATTTAACTGTACCTTGTTCCATTTTTGTTGCCTCCTAGTGTGTAACCACACAGTATATACTATCCTTGCCCAAAGTATCATCAAGACGAAAAGTCAATCTTCATACTATCCTTTACACCGAACAAAAATAATTCTTCTTTATTATATCAGGAATCGGAAATAACTGCAAATTATATTTCCGATTTATTCATGGCATTATTTGTTAAACATGTGTATACCAGCGCAGAATAAGAGGCCTATTAAAAACTTTGGTTTGAAAACAACGTGAAAAATGAACCACGAGTGTCTTTCTTTGCTTAATAGTACTTCATTAATGAATAGCTCAGCTGTTTCTTGTTCAAGTGCAAGATAATCTTTTAAAACACAGGGCTGTTCACTTGTAAAACTTTGTTTCTGCAGATGTTTCCAAACAGTCACTCATGATATCCCCATTACTTCATTATCACTGTCCAAAACCTTTTTTTCCTCAAACAATCAATGTTCAAGGTCTAAATAAATCGATTTCCATAGGGGAGCAGTGAGAGAGTTTGACCCGATAATGTGCTGGGTATAATCTTCATACACCTTTTGTATCCCGGCTGACTCTGCTAATAAAGATGTAATTGAACTGGAAATCAGTTTATCATTTCCAATAATTTCACAGATGAATGGGAAGGATACTTATCATATATGGGGTGTATCACGTTGGGCCCTTCAAAGGCTATAAAACGTTTTCTACACTTAGAAGATCACCAGGGAAGGGGAAACTTTTTAATATGAAAGAACAAAACCTAAGGACTTTGAGAAAACTGGTTACACCTTATGAAAAGTCCGATTTACACAAAAGCATTTGTCAAATCATTAACACATTGGTACCATTTTTCCTATTATGGTGTTTGGCATATAAGAGCTTGTCGATTTCTTATTTCCTTACGTTAGCGATTTCTGTTGTTGCGGCAGGTTTTTTAGTGAGAACCTTCATCATCTTTCATGATTGCTGCCACTATTCCTTTTTTAAGAACAGAAAGGCGAATCGAATCCTTGGAACATTAACAGGAATTCTGACTCTGCATCCTTTTGATCATTGGGCACACGACCATTCTGTCCATCATGCGACAAGCAGCAATCTGGACAAACGCGGTACAGGCGATATTTGGATACTGACGGTTGAGGAATATAAGAAAGGCTCAACTAAGACAAAAATAATGTACCGATTGTACAGAAATCCGTTTGTTATGTTTATTATTGGGCCGATTTACGTTTTCGGGATTGCCAATCGTTTTAATCGAAAAGGGGCAAAACGCAAAGAACGGATGAATACGTATGTAACGAACCTGGGGATCGTCGCTTTGGCAGCACTTTTATGTTGGGCTATTGGCTGGCAAAACTTCCTGCTGGTTCAGGTACCGATTTTTATGATATCAGGCTCTCTCGGAATTTGGATGTTTTATATTCAGCATACGTTTGAGGATTCTTATTTTGAAGAAGATGAGCATTGGGAATATGTAAAAGCAGCAGTTGAAGGAAGCTCTTTTTATAAGCTTCCAAAAGTCATGCAGTGGCTAACAGGCAATATCGGTTTTCATCATGTTCATCATTTAAGCCCGAGAGTCCCAAACTATAAGCTTGAAAAAGTGCATAACAACACTGAACCATTGCAAAACGTTCCGACCATTACACTGGCAACAAGCCTTAAGTCGTTAAAGTTCCGCCTATGGGATGAAGAAGGCAAAAAATTTGTTGGTTTTAGCCACTTAAAAAAAGCTTCTAAAAGCCAAGTATCGGCGCGGCTAACAACGGATTAAAATAAACTCCCCATAATCGCAGAATAAAAGTGCAGACTCGCGCAACGATGTTGTGCAGAGGTCAGCACTTTTTTAGTGGACTCCACAATGCGGTACATTTGTTGCCGTATTTTCCGCAAAAGAATAACGCCAAAGATGGTTAAACCCTTGGTATTATTGGGGTGCGGCCGAGCGAACTTGAACTTTACGGGTTATTCACCCCACTGGGCCCTCAATAAAGTGAATCAGTGTTTTCTGTTACAAGACCTTTATATATCAGTGTTTGTTTATTTTGATTATTACGCACTTACACTGGTTAATTCACATTCGGGAGTAAAAATGGAGTAGCCACATTAAGTAATGGTTGCTTTTATCTATTATCGTTTATAATGTCTTTTAACTCCTCGATTGTGAAAGAAGGTTTCTTCTTATGCAACATAGCATGACAATTTGGACAAACTGGTCGTAAATCGTTGATCGGGTCAATTTCGTACTCCTTGCCTATCTGATTTAACTCAATTATATGATGTACGTGTATAAAGCCTTTACCCAATTCTCCGAATACCTTTTCAAAATCAAATCCACAAATGACACAACTAAAACCATAATGCTCTAAACACTTTTTCCTTGCCATGGGATTTCTCTCATAGATGTTGACTGAGACCTTTTTTGTGGCTCCTTCTATATACCTTGTTGGGTTATCAATCTCTTCAGCCATTTGATTATGTCGGATTTCTTTTTCATCATTAAATTCCCAAATAATTTTGACTGGCTTAGTGTCATAAAATTCTTTTACTCTGGCATTTCCTTGGTAAGTAAACAGGGGATTATTACTATCTTCCCGCGTGAAAATATAAATATTACCTTTGGGTTTTAACATAGATTGAATAGAAGCATTTTGTAATGAATGACTATTCTTACCAAACCATTGAAGGTCATCTCCGATAAATTTATTATCGTAATCATGCCCCGTTCTTCCGGCTGAACTTATATTAACAAAGACAAATACGTCATTATTAAATGAAGTATACCCCGTGTTCCAATTCCCGCCCTGTTTACCTTCTGGTACGTTAAAAATCTTGTATATATCTTTTCTTGAGTATTGTTCTCCAATTTTCAAAGGATGTGCATCAGTGTTATGAATCAATGAAGTTATTTTTGTAAATGTTTTTGGATTTAACGGCATTGATGAGGCTTGAAATCCTTTTATTAAGTATTTATCATATTCATCATTTTCAAAGTCTAGATCCTCAAGTAAGATTGGTGAATGCAGCAAATTCTTTATGTATCTAACTGGTACTCGGTAATTGAAATGATCACTTTCTTCATAATAATAATTTTCATCCTTATCAGATGAGTAGACGGGTTTTCCCGTTATTTCTACTACTGCATAAATTCCTCGATTTAATTTTGGTTTACCATTTAACATTTCTTTATTCCGGTTATCATGTCCAACTCTAATAATCCCTTGTTGACCTTCCTTAAACCACTCTTTTTGCCAACTTGTAATGGAAAATGTATCTTCTATTTGGTTTGAACTCAAAAAATCATCAATAGCCCAAACCTTTGGGTTACAGAAAAATGTCCAGAACCCTGTCGGTTTAATGGCTTGTTTTTCTTTTATGTTTAGTGCAACTGTTTTCCCTAAACTCACTTTTAGTTCCCCCATATTCTGTATCTCTTTTTATTATACAGTCTTCCTAACACTATCATCGGAATTTAATGGAGATAGCTACAGCAGAGCAAAATGGTTTCCTATGTAAGCAGTACTGTTGTTCTTGCAATAGTTGGTCCGAAAGGTATTGATAAAGTATCCAAAGTTGCAAAAGCCGGTTCAAAAGTTGCTGCAATTAAGGCACTTGAAGTTTCAAAAACAGGAATAAAAAAAGGTATTGAATACGTTAAAATACCAAATGTTTTTGAACAACATTATGCAATGGCTGGTGGTTCAGGGACTTTTCCTTTCAATGTGATTGATGGAGAGAATTATAAAAGCTCTGCACTTGAAATATTCAAGACCTCATCTACTGTACAAGGATTAAAGAAAGCTAAGCCGCATGAAGTTGTAAACGAATTAAAAACTTTCCAAAGCAGAAAATACACTTTTGGAGGACAATCATTCCTCATTGATAAGCGAGGAATGAAGCATATTTTAGAGCGCCATCATCCTAATTTATGGGATGGTTCAATTAAGTCTCAACAACCTTTTCTCAATAAAGAGATGACTGTTAACGATGTTGCAGATGCGATAGAATCAATTATGAAACAAAACCGTGAAGAGTTAACAAAAAAAGGAACTAAATTTAGTTATCAAATTCGAGGAACATATGAGGGTCAAAAATATGTTGTTGGCTTTCAAAAAGGAAGAGTAGGACAATTCTATCCAGAAAAATAGGAGAGGTAAAATGTTTTATATTGAATCATTAATTCTTAGGCCAAATAAGAAGATAAACGATCTTTCAATCTTAAAAAATAATATTGACGATTACTTTGTTCCACTTAGCAATATAGAGGGACTAAAGAACATAAAACCACAGTTAGACTCTTACTATTTATCTGGGGCGATTATTTTAAAATATGGTGAACAAGATTTGATTGATGTCACTATGTGGGACTTGGTTGATCAATTGTGGGCTTATTTTTTAAATCTAATTGAAGAAGCTATTGAAACAGGAAAAAGCGAAACTTATTTTCCAGATCAACCCCTTCTATTGAAAATGAAATCAATATCGAATGATATGTTGTTATTTGAAATTGACCAAAAACAAAAAGTATTACTACCGAAACTTGTTTTTTTTAAATCACTCTTAAAGAATGCAAAAAGTTTCTTTGAAACTATGAACTTTGTTTTAGAAGAAAACTGTGATTATGAGTATGAACTTAATAAAATTGATGAATTGCAAACCAAAATTAAATGTATGTGAGGTAAAATGTGAATTACTCTAGAGTGAAAAAATTCTTTGATGAGAATAAAGAATATTCAATTCTGGAGGCGTCTTAGATAAACAAATAGATACCAAGAAGTTATAACTCACGTCCTCAAGAATTATTTCTTAAAGATAAGAGTTTTCATTACTTTTTTCATTTTTTTAACATTTAACTTGCGAGAGGAGTTATCAAATGAATCCTTTATTGTTAGATGTGCCTTTACAATTGGAAACAGAAAGACTAATCCTTCGAGCACCACACCAAACAGGAGACGGGAAAATTGTAAACCAAGCAATTAGGGATTCCTTTAGTGAATTAAAAGCGTGGTTGCCATTTGCTCAAAAACTTCCCACTGTTGAAGAAACAGAGATAAATTTAAGACTTGCCTATATAAATTTTCTAAAAAGAGAAAGTTTTCGTTTTCTTATTTTTAATAAAGATACCAAGGGCTTTATTGGAATAACTAGCCTTCAGGGGATTGACTGGGACATACCTAAATGTGAAATTGGATACTGGGGAAATACCACATTTAGCGGGAATGGATATATGATAGAAGCAGTAAAGAAATTAGCTGACTTTGGGTTAAACAATATCAAATTTAGAAGAATTGAAATAAGGTGTGAATCAACAAACCTTAAAAGTCGTGCTATTCCTGAAAAACTTGGGTTTGTATTCGAAGGCACTTTAAGAAATGATGATTTATCCGCAGATGGAAGCAAGCTGACCGACACTTGTTTTTATTCCATAATAAAGTAACATTGTACGCTTAAAATAACGGATGCGTTATTAAAACAAAAAAGGCATAACATATTTTGTACGCTAATATACTATGCCCTTTTTATCTTATTTAACTATATACTTTCGCGGACAAATCAGACCACTTACTTTAAGTAGATGGACAGTTTTAGTCACAAAATATGTTCTGTTCAAAAGACACAAAAAATACCAAGGTACTCTAAACCCTTGGTATCCTTGATGCGGCCGAGAGGACTTGAACCTCCACGGGTTATTCACCCACTAGGCCCTCAACCTAGCGCGTCTGCCATTCCGCCACGACCGCGTGATCATTAAATTGTGTTTGTGCTGGTTTAGTAGGCTCTTAACCTAGTAAAACCGATTTGCGTGCACTTTGTAAATAAAGTGCGGGTGAAGGGACTCGAACCCCCACGTCGTAAGACACTAGATCCTAAGTCTAGCGCGTCTGCCAATTCCGCCACACCCGCAAAAAGACAAATGGTGAGCCATGAAGGACTCGAACCTTCGACCCTCTGATTAAAAGTCAGATGCTCTACCAACTGAGCTAATGGCTCTTACTATTAGATTTCAAAAATAAAAATGGCTGGGCTAGCTGGATTCGAACCAACGCATGACGGAGTCAAAGTCCGTTGCCTTACCGCTTGGCTATAGCCCAACGAAATGGAATGACCCGTACGGGATTCGAACCCGTGTTACCGCCGTGAAAGGGCGGTGTCTTAACCGCTTGACCAACGGGCCGATGGTTGAGAACTTATATCGAAATCTTATGGCGGAGAAGGAGGGATTTGAACCCTCGCGCCGCTTACGCGACCTACACCCTTAGCAGGGGCGCCTCTTCAGCCACTTGAGTACTTCTCCAATATGGCTCCACAGGCAGGATTCGAACCTGCGACCGATCGGTTAACAGCCGATAGCTCTACCACTGAGCTACTGTGGAATAATGAGACAAGACTTATTATATCAGCCTTGATTTTCAGTGTCAAGAGGTAAATATTTTTATTTATCTCTCGTGACGACTTTTATAATGTAACATAGGCTTGCCATATTCGTCAACCTTTTTCACGAAAAAATTCTTTTTATTTTTCCGCGGCATTTTCCGCATCTGTATCTGTCAGGGTTCATGGCGCGCTTCTTTATATACTGTTGGCCGCAGGCCGTACAGATATACATATAAGTTTTTTTGTTTTCCGCTTTTTTCTTAAGGGGTGTACAGAACCTCGGCGCGTTGACCTGCTGCAATAGCATTCTAAAATCTCTGTCTCTGTGCTTGTACCCTTTTCCTTCAAGGTGGAGATGATAATGGCAGAGCTCGTGCTTGATGATGCCGATCAGCTCCTCCCTGCCGTGTTCAATCAGATATTTTCTGTTCAATTCAATGTTATGAGAGGTTAACAGGTACCTTCCGCCCGTGGTTTTAAGCCTGTCATTAAAAAGCGCCTGATGGCGGAACGGCTTTTTAAAATATGTTTTAGAAATATCCTCTGTCAGCTTTTGAAGCTCTATATTATCCATAGTGCACCTCACTTAAAAAACATTGAACGGGACAATTCACCGTTCGCATACAATATGGTAATCACCGTCCCTCTTATGATAAAAGCTGAGGAGGAATGAGCCTATGCCAAATTGGCTTAAAAAGCAGATGCAAAAAGCGTTCCTTGAAAAAGATAATTACCAAATTAAACTGCTGAATCAATGCTGGTATTTCTATAGGAAAAAACACTGCTCGTAAGCAGTGCTTTTATTTTACCATAGACAGCGATACTCTGCCTTTTTGTACATCTACGCCGTCAACCCAAACTGTCACAATATCGCCGACAGATACGACATCAAGAGGATGCTTGACGAATTGATTGCTCAATTTTGAGATATGCACAAGCCCGTCTTGTTTGACTCCAATATCAACAAACGCTCCGAAGTCCACTACATTGCGCACGGTGCCCTGCAGTTCCATTCCCTCTTTCAAATCTTCCAGCTGAAGGACGTCTGTTTTCAGCAAAGGCTTAGGCACCTCATCGCGCGGATCGCGTTCCGGCCTTGTCAGCTGTTCACAAATGTCTTTCAGAGTGATTTCGCCGATTCCCAGCTCTTTTGCCGTTTCAGAAAGCGCCAGCTGATTGATTTTGTCCTTCAATTCCGCCGTGCCGATATGTTCTGTTGAAAGTCCAAGTTTTTTCAAAAGCGCTTTTGTTTCTTTATAGCTTTCCGGGTGAATGCCTGTTCTATCCAAAGGCTCTGTCCCTTCCTGCACTCTTAAGAAACCGATACATTGCTCATAGGTTTTCGCACCGAGCCTTGGGATGTCCTTCAGTTCTTTTCGATTTGAAAACTTTCCGATTTCCTCACGTTTTTTGACAACGTTGCCTGCTACAGACTTCGATAATCCCGCTACATACTGAAGCAGCGCGGCGGAGGCTGTGTTGACGTTTACTCCCACCTGGTTTACGACCGTTTCGACTACAAACCGCAGAGATTCATTTAAGCGTTTTTGGCTGACGTCATGCTGATACTGTCCGACACCAACAGACTTCGGATCGATTTTAACGAGCTCCGCAAGCGGGTCTTGAAGTCTTCGCGCAATAGACACGGCACTGCGCTCTTCAACCTTAAGGTCAGGGAATTCTTCTCGGGCCAGCTCTGAAGCCGAATAGACGCTTGCACCCGCTTCATTGACGATCACATAATAAATTTTGCGCGGCATGTCTTTCAGTACATTGACGATGAATTGTTCTGTTTCTCTGGATGCTGTGCCGTTTCCGATCGCCACCATCTCGACTTGATACTGCTCAAGAATCTTTTTCACTTTTTCATGGGCTTCTTTTGTTTTGTTGACTGGCGCATGCGGATAGATCACATCAATTTTCAAGACTTTTCCAGTCTCATCTGACACAGCGAGCTTACAGCCGGTTCGAAAGGCTGGGTCAACACCGAGAACGGTTTTGCCTTTCATCGGCGGCTGCAAAAGAAGTTTTCTCAAGTTCTCTGAGAAAATATGAATCGCCTGTTCATCAGCTTTTTCTGAGAGCTCTTTCCTGATTTCACGCTCGATTGCCGGCTGGATCAGCCTTTTATAGCTGTCTTCAATTGTCTCCTGCAAAATCTCTTTTACGGATGTTGAGCGATTTTTAATGATTTGTTTTTCTAAATACGCCTTAATGTGATCCGCAGGCGGTTCGATTGATACCTTTAAAATATCTTCTTTTTCGCCGCGGTTCATTGCCAGTACCCTATGCGGAACGACTTTTGCAATTGGCTCTTCATACTCGTAATACATTTCATACACATTTTTCTCATCGGTGTCTGCCGACTTTCCGGCTGCGGACTTAATGGTTCCTCTTTTGAAGGTTTCCTGGCGAATCCACTTTCTGAAGGTCGGCTCGTCTGAAATTTGTTCCGCAATAATGTGCTTGGCGCCTTCAATCGCTTCTTCTCGTGTGAACACTTCTTTTTCTTCGCTGATGTATTGGTCTGCTGTTGCTGCCAGACGATCATCTTGGGGAAGTGTCAGGATATAGTCGGCAAGCGGCTCAAGGCCTTTGCTTTTGGCGACTGTCGCCTTTGTTTTACGTTTTTGTTTATAAGGGCGGTAAAGGTCTTCCACTTCCTGAAGCTTCACCGATTGCTCGATTTTACGTTTTAGATCATCTGTCAGTTTATCCTGCTCTGCAATCAGCCTGATGACTTCTTCTTTTCGCTGATTCAGGTTTTGTATGTATTGCCAGCGTTCAGAAATCGTCTGAATCTGAACCTCATCCATTGAACCCGTCTGCTCTTTTCGATACCGGGCAATAAACGGGACTGTATTGCCGTCCTCAAGCAGGCGGATGACACTTTCAACGTGTTTTTGTGATAAACTTATTTCTTTCGCAATTTGCTGTTTTAAAAGGGCTGACGTTTCCATGTAACCAAAGCCTCCAATTTTGTCGTTCTGTCTCTAGTGTATCAAAAACCGAAAAAAACACATAAAAAAAGACAGCTGACGCTGCCCGTATCTTTACTCATGTTTCAATAGTTCCTGTAATCCGCTCAGAAAATTCTCTTTTTTCATCGCAGCTGCAAAGAAGGCTTGATCAATCTTCTCAACAATTGGCAAAGCCGCTGTTACTTTTTCTCCTCCTGTTTCTGTAAGAGACAGGAGAACCTCTCTTTTATCTTGGGGATTTTTGCTTCTTTCGATAAATCCTTTTTTCTCAAGCGTCCGCACAACCTCCGAAACCATCATGATATTGGTCTGGCTGAAGCTTGCAAGTTTTTTTTGCGTGACGGTTTCTCCGTGAGCAATCATATACTTGCACGAGGTCAGCAGAACAAATTGAACGTGGGTCAGGTCAAACTCAGCCAATGCTTTTCCCACTTTCCGCTGCCAGCTTTGCGTGGCCTGCCATAATAAAAAGCCCGGGCTTGTGTTCGGACCGCTAAATTTAGAGTGCCATTCCACTTATGTTAACTCCCATCGCTTGTGCTATTGTCAAAAAATCTTTTTTGCTTATTTCAAAGTGTCCTCTGCGAAATAAAAAGCCAAGATGCTTGGTTTCCTGAACGAATTCAAGCTTTGATTTAATGTCGTAAAAACCGATTTTATGGCATGGATAATAGTCTATATCTAATCGGTATGGAATAAAATTCGGAGCCATTTGATACGGATAGATGTTTCCGCTTTTTACTTTGCCGATCGCAGTAAAGCTTCGCAGCAGTTTGCCGTCTGGATATGCGTCTCTCGGAGAATAATAAATCAGCCAATCTCCCTCTTTCATTTTGGCGAGCGGGGCTTTTTTTCCATGGCACAGCTGTGCAAAACCGCCGGCAGCGCCTTTTAATACATGCTGCTCTGACACAACGCCGATCCAATAATTTGTGTTCATTTTATCACTCCTCCGCAAAGGTGAACAAGCCTGCTGACAGCCGTCGGCATGTCTTTAGACAGTTCAGTCCCAATGATTTCTCCCCACTTTTTTGCTTCAGCGCCTTCTAATACAATTCCATATGTGATACACAAATCTTCTTTTTGCTTTTGAAGCACGTGAAAAAACTCCATTTTTACATTGCTATGCGGGCATGTTGACCATGACAGAAAACGCCCGATGTTTCTCCACATGCTCAAGCCATAAGAGAATTGTTTTTCCTTGCAGAAGCAATGTTCCTTCCGTTCCATTTTGAAATTGTCCTTTCAAAGAATCTGATGCAATACCCGTCTCCCATTGATCCATTGTTTCTGTTTCCTGATAACAGTTCCAGGTTTTCCCACATCCGCATCAGCTATCGCTGTGTATTCATAATTCCACATCCATAAGCTCCCAGAATGATAAGTTCACTTATTAATTATAATAAGCGCACTTATTAATAGTCAACCGCAAAAAAAAAGAAGCCGGATGTCCAGCTTCTTTTTCTGGTTTTTTAGGACAGCTGTCCGAGAATATAGGTCAGGTCATCTTTTCTCGATGTCGTATACATTTTCAGCGAATTCGATATTTCTTCTACCGATTGGCCTTTTTTTAAATGGGAGCGGATATCAGGTACGTTGAGTCCATCTGTATGTATAATGAACTTTGAACCCTTTTCATAGGTGGCGGTGTGCGTTTTGTATTTTTGCGGCTTGCCTGATAAATAGCCCGAAATCGGCAGAGGATAAAAGCTTTCACCAGACGGGGAATGCAGAATAAACCGTACATTTCCGACAGAGCAGTACGTAAACTGCCTTTGCTCAAAATTGATTTTCAGGATAGATGCTGTAGCGCCTCTTTTGTTTTTCATCGCCTGATTACAGCGTTCGATAATTGTTTCTACGTCTTCACTCGCATAGTTTTCCACTAAGTCTTTGATGGCTGCAGAGGATTCGTTAGCAAGTGATCCGCTTCCCAGTCCGTCAGCAACCGCGCAAATTAACTCCTTATCATCAGCTTTCATAAAAAAGCTGTCACCGCAAATCGATTTCCCTTCTTTATTCAGTTGATATACTAGAGTTTGAATATGCTCATTTTCTTCAACCTGGATCATTACATTAACTCCATCGAGGGATCTTCAATCAAGGCCTCTCTGAGCTTCTTCACAGCTTTGCGCTGCAAGCGCGAGACGTGCATTTGAGATATACCGAGAATGTCCCCAGTTTCTTTTTGGCTTTTGTTTTGAATATACGTAAGGTCTATGATTTGTTTTTCACGATCTGAAAGGACATGAAGCACGCTTTGCAGCATCAATTGCTGGTTGACCCGCTCATATCCGTCCTCCTGTGATCCGACGATATCAAGAATCGTGACGGTGCTTCCGTCCGAATCCGCTTCAATGCTGTGGTCAACGGATAAGGCTTGGTAGCTTTTGCCCATTTCCATCGTTTCAAGAACCTCTTCTTCAGAAACATCGAGGAATTCGGCAATCTCTTCTACTTTCGGCGATCTTTGTGTTTCAGTGGTCAGCTGATCAACCGCCATTTTGATTCTTGGACCCAGTTCTTTAATTCGTCTCGGCACATGAACGCTCCATGTTTTATCTCTGAGGAAACGTTTAATTTCACCGATGATTGTCGGAATTGCAAAAGCTTCAAACGATTTGCCGACAACAGGATCGTATCGCTTAATCGCGCCTAGCAGCCCGATCATGCCGACCTGGCGGAGATCCTCGTGGAAGCTTTTGCCTTTTGAATATTTTTTCGCAAGCATGTCAACCAGATTTGTATACACCCGCACAAGCGTTTCCTGCGCCTGTTCATCTTGCTTTGTTTGGTAATCGCTTATGAGCCGATCGACTTCATCTTTAGTTAGTTTCGTAGTTTTTGATGGTTGTGTCATGATCAACTCGCTCCCCATTTAAATACTTTGTCATCGCTACGGTGACGCCGGAGTGGTTTTGCACTCTGACTTCATCCATGAGCGTTTCCATTAAATATAGACCGAGCCCTCCTTCTGATAATTGATCAACTGTGTGCGAAGGTGTGTACGGCCCTAGATCCTGCTGCTTTTGATCAAAGTCAAAGCTGTCTCCTTCATCCGCCACAATAATCTCTAAACGGTCTTCAAACACACCGAATCGTATTGACACTTCCCCAGTTTTATCTTCTTTGTAAGCGTGCTGAACCGCATTTGTGCACGCCTCGCTGACTGCGATTTTCAAATCTTCAATTTCATCGTACGTATAGCCCATTCTGCTTGCGACCCCTGATAGCGTCAGTCTTATAATTCCAACATATTCAGGTTGGGCCGGCACTTTCATTTCGATGTAATCAACATTATTCTTCATTGCACTCCACCTTCTGACTTTGCAGAAATATCAATGATGTCCTTCAAGCCTGTAATGTCAAACAGTCGGATCAGCCGGTCAGAAAGATTTTCAAGTTTCAGCGAACCGCCTTGTTTTTTCACCATTTTAAAGGTCCCTACAAAAACGCCCAATCCGGTACTGTCCATGTAGCTGACATCTTTCAGGCAAATTCTTAAGTCAGCTCCTTGTTCTGCCAGAGGAACGAGCTTCTCTCTGAGCACCGGGGCTGAGTATACATCAATTTCTCCTGCAATGTTTACTTGTATATCATTCTCGTTTTGCTTCACATCAACATTTATATTCATTCGTATCACCTCAAATTTTCCTTCAAATCACTAATCACTAGTTGCTTTATACCCTCGTCTGGCAGACGTTAAACCTTTCTCCGCAAAACAATTAACGTAAAATCATCGTGAAGCTGAAAATCCTGCAATTTGAGGAGGCTGTCATAAATGT
The DNA here is from genome assembly GCF_019334685.1 of Bacillus sp. LJBS17. NCBI lineage: Bacteria > Bacillati > Bacillota > Bacilli > Caryophanales > Bacillaceae > Bacillus > Bacillus sp. LJBS17. The sequence goes on along the minus strand of NZ_CP079759.1, from coordinate 510,414 downwards.
TTTTGACCATTTCCTGCGCGGAGGAACACATATGTTCCTCAATGAGCTTCTGCAGATCAGGACGCTCCAAGAAACCGTTTTCCGTTCTGCATTCTGTGACGCCATCAGAAAATAAAACAATCATATCGCCCTTTTCCAGATGCTGATCGAATTGTTTGTAGTCATAGTCCTGCGAGATGCCGAGAACGAGTCCTTTGGCCTCTAAATCGTAAAACGTGTTGTCCTTTTGAGAATAATAGAATCCCGGTTCATGTCCCGCTGAAGCATATGTAAATTGATGATTGTCCATATTATAATTCGCATAAAACATCGTAATAAACATACTGGCATCAACGTTTTGTTCAACAACACGATTCAAATTTTTCAGCACTTGAGAAGGGTGTATGCCCGTTTCCGGCAAAGAGTCCATCGCGTATTTAATCATGGACATGCATAAAGCCGCTGGAATGCCTTTTCCGATCACGTCCGCGATTGCGATATTGATGGATTCCTTGTCTTTGACAAAGTGGTAGTAATCACCGCTCATCTGTTTAGCGGGAACACTGATGGCGCCGATATCCAGCGCTTCCTCCTGAGGAACTTTAGTTCCGAGCAGCGTCTGCTGGACATTTGCCGCGATTTCAATTTCTGATTTGATTTCCTGCTGTATCCCTCTAAGGGTTTGATGCTCCTGATAAGCCATTCCATAACCAATCATGACTTCTATTAAAAAATCCAGCGAATGAAACACATCTTCCGGGAGACTTGGATACAGCTCCTTCAGCACTTTTCTGTGAATGCTGATGATTTCTTCCGGAGGAATTTGGTGCTCGATTGTTTTTCGGCTGAATTTTTGGGCTTGATATAAAGATGTTTCTGTTAATTCGGCTATATATCGGCTAAGCAGCTGATGATACCGCTGCTCAATAACCTCCCTAAAATCCACGTTCTTACCTCCTACCGAAGCCATTTGATGGCTTGTATCTCTGTTCCTTCCCCCGCTACGGAATTTAAGCTGAATTCATCCATCAGCCTTTTGACCCCAGGAAGTCCCGCACCAAGTCCTCCAGACGTTGAAAACCCGTCTTCCATGACTTTTCGGATATCAGGAATTCCCGGCCCTTGGTCTTCCGCTATGATTTTCAGGCCTTTTTTTCCTCTGTCTGCGACCTGTTCAATTCCAATCTGCCCTTTGCCGGCATATAAATAAATATTCCTGGCTAATTCTGAAATAGCCGTTGTAATTCTAGCCTGGTCTACCGTGCCGAAACCCAGTTCTTTCGCAACGTTTCGTCCCAGCTGTCTGGCGGCCACAATATCCCATTCTGTCATGATTTTTACACAGGATTGGTCGTTCATTCGCTATTCCCCCAATTCCCGCTTCAATGTCTCAAGCCCCTGCTCTAAGTCGAGCGCAGTTTCGATTTCCTCAAGCGCGATTCCAAGTTCAATCAGCGTCACTGCCACAGCGGGCTGAATGCCGGTCAAGACGACTTTAGCCCCCATTAACTTAGACATTGTAATGACGTCGCCCAGCACTTTCGCGATAAATGAATCAATCATATCCACAGATGTCAGGTCAATGACGACTCCGTTAGCACCTGTTTCGTATATTTTATTTAATAAGTCTTCTTGAAAAGTTAATGCTGTCTGGTCATCAAGTTCCCATTGAATGGATACTAATAAGCAATTATACAGTTTCAAGATCGGGATTTTCGGATGTCTCAAAATGTTATTCCCCCAATGAAACGATTTTTCGATCCGTCATTTCCAATGCTGTTTGAATTCCTTTTTGCAGGGTATTCTTAGTTATAACTTGGGATAAATCAATCCCCAAATTGACGATTGTTTGAGCAATTTCCGGACGGATTCCGGCCAGCAGGCATTTTGCTCCGACAAGCCTTACAGCTTCTGATGCCTGAATAATATGATGGGCAACCATCGTATCGACGACAGGGACACCTGTAATGTCAATCAGCACGACTTGGGAACGGTGTTTGACGACGCCATTAAGAAGGTTTTCCATAATTCGTTTCGCGCGTTCGGTATCAATTGTTCCGACAAGAGGCATCACAGTGATATTTTCAAACACCGGGATAAGCGGCGCAGACAGCTCTTGCAGCGCGATTTTTTGCAGGGATACTGTTTTTTCCCATGAGATTGAGTATTGATTAAAAATTTCTGTGTTAATCGGGCTGAAAAAGCGGTCAATCTGCCAGATTAATTCCGTGCTCTCTTGATCTGGCAATCTCTTATCATTCATTTTCGTGTAGAGACGCTTCCAGAATTCAGCAAGCGCAGTAGCCAAAAACTTCATAGACAGTCCGATTTGGACCGCTCGAAGCGCCAGTTCGCTGATTTGGCTTTCAGCAGCATTTTCGTCCTTAACAGACAGCAGCAGAATGTCGATATATTCTTTAGATATATTTTCATACACTTGGTCAGTCAGCTGATAGGATTCTTGCTCGCTTAATTCTTTTAGTGTGTCAGTCCACAGTTGGAGCAGTTCATTTTGATTTTCGGCAATGAACTGGTATACAGTCTGGTTCGACATCAAATTCGCTTACCTCCCAATAAAAAACAACATATTTTTTCGTTATTTCACTATTATATCGTTTATGTTTTTTGAAAACAAAAAAAGTTGCTCTATTTGAGCAACCTGCAAATATGTCTAAAAATCAATGAGTGCCAAACTGATTTGTAAGGCTTCATCAACCTTATCCATCATTTCATCATCCAGATGAGTAATCTTATCCGTTAACCTTTGCTTGTCAATCGTCCGAATTTGCTCCAGCAAAATAACGGAATCTCTTTCAAAACCGTAGCGTTTTGCATCGATTTCGACGTGGGTTGGTAATTTCGCTTTCTGTATTTGTGCTGTTATGGCTGCAACAATAGCAGTTGGGCTGAAGCGATTTCCGATGTCATTTTGGATCACTAAAACCGGGCGCACCCCGCCTTGCTCTGAGCCAACAACAGGAGATAAATCAGCAAAATAAACATCGCCGCGTTTCACAATCAAATGATTATCCTCCGCTGACTAAGCGCTCAACTGTCGTTTCAGCCTCGCACTCCGCAAAGTGAGCCTCAGAAGAAATATTCAGGTTGATTTTCGCCATTTCCATATAGCCGCGTCTCATCAAATCACGGTTGTGACGAGTTGTTCGTTCGCTGACATACGCTCTCACTGCTTGTGATATCAGTTCGTTTCTGCTTCGTTTCTCCCGCATCGCTACACCATCCAATTCAGCTACTAGGTTTTCGGGCAAGCTGATTTTCATTTCGGTTCTTGCGCTGGATTCAGACAAAAAACATACACCTCCACCAAACTTACGGATACGACTCTTTTATCCATCCAGTGATAATGATACCATTATTCACTCTTCAAGCAAAGCTGTTTTATGAATTCTCCATTTAGGTAAGTTAATTGCTTGTATTTACCTGCAATAAAGGATTTCTTACTTCCATTATACTCCCATTTTCCAAAAACATACGGGGAACACGGGAACTTATTGTACAGGCCACCTCATAGTTAATGGTTTCGAGCCTTCCTGCAATCTCATCCATGGAAATATATTCATCCCCCTGCCGGCCTATTAATGTGACTTTTGTGCCCGGCGGATATTCCTGATCCAGCTCCACCATAAATTGGTCCATGCAAATTCTGCCGGAAATTTTCAAGCGTTTTCCCTTCACAAGGATGTCAGTCCCTTTCAATTTTCGGAGCCAGCCGTCCGCATAGCCTACAGGCACCGTCCCGATCCATGTTTCTTTTTCTGCTGTGTACTCGGCTCCGTAGCTGACGCTCTCGCCTTTTCTGATCAGTTTGACATGCGACAGCGTCGAATGCAGGGTAAATGCCGGACGCAGCTGAAACGGTATCTCGTCCGAAATGTCAGCAGACGGGCGAAGGCCATACATGCCGATGCCGAATCTGACTGCATTAAAAAAGCCTTTTTTCAGCCGGAGTCCGGCGGCGCTGTTCGCGCAGTGGACCATCAGATTCTTTAACGGCAGCGGAGCAATCAGCTCTTTAAAACGCTCAAACTGCATTAAGAAATAGCCTCTTTCTTTTTCATCCGCTGTCGCAAAATGGGTAAATACCCCTTTGCACTTTAAACGAGGGTTGCGGTCAAGAATGGCCATCACGTTCTGAACTTCTTCCTCTGTTTTTACACCAAGTCTGTTCATCCCCGTATCGACCTTCAGATGAAAATGAAGAGAACCTTTTTTCGTGTGGCGGGCTGCCTCCTGAAGCCATTCAACAGAATAACCTGTTAAGGTCACGTCATACTCAGCAGCGATTGCAACATACTCCGGGGGAACCGCGCCAAGCACCAATATAGGCGCCTTCAATCCCTTTTTGCGCAGTGAAATCGCTTCATCCAAAATGGCCACGGCCAAGCATGAAGCACCTGCGTCAAGAGCAGCCTTTGCTGTTTCTGCATCACCATGCCCGTAGGCGTTTGCTTTCACAACTGCCATCAGGTGGACATGTTCACCGATATGTTTTTTCATATTGCTGACATTTTCCTTTATCGCGGACAAGTCAATTTCCGCCCACGTATCTCTGTAAAAAGGTTTTGTGCTCATTACGACACTTCCTAGCTTTTATTCAATATCATTTACATATCATACTAAAATTAAAGGCTAAAGGGAAACGATGTCTAACGAAAAAAAGGCCAAATCATGTTTGGCCTTTGGCGGTTATTTCGATGATTGTCCCTGCATGCTTTTCGCTACTGTCACCATTTCCTCTTTAGAAAGATCTTTAGAAGAGAGAAGGTAATCTACGCCGTCATATGTCCATGATAATGATGCATCCGACAGGGCGCCGATGGTGTAGCCGAGATTTACCGGTTCGCCGTTCAGCGTAACGGAGGAGGAAGCCTTGGCAATCTGGGCTTTTTCCTGAATTAACGTAAATGATTTTTCTCCTCCGTACGTCATGATGATGCGCTTCCCGTCTTCAGTAGATATATCTTTTTCTTCAAGCAGCTTGACGCCAAGCGGCAGTTCCAGCGGCGTTTTGACCGCAAATGTATCGGAAGGCTTCGCGCTTGTGGCGACATCCATTTGAGAAAGAGTCATATTTTTCTTTTCGTCAAATGATTCTTTATCAAATTGTTTATTAAATTCAAAGCTGCTGAATTCTACTTTGACCATCACTTTCCGGTCAGTATCCATCACCTTGACAGATGACGGGCTCATATCTTTTTTGTTAAATGTGATTTCTTGCGTGGGCAGCATTTTGTTATGCTGATAGTTTGTTTTTGTTTCAAATACGTATTTCTTTTCTTTCGCTGTGAAAACTGCATCCGAATCGTTTTGAACATCCTTTACGAGCGATTCAAACAGATAAACCTGGCTGCTGTTGTTCGGCCAATCGCTTTGAAATCTGAAGCTCTTATTTAAAGACGGCGTGAGAACGAATACTCCGTTTTCATTTCGTAAAATGACTTGGTTTTGGTCCTTTTTCGGATTTTCTAAATAAACCCTGTACAGAGACGGCTTTTTGTGCCAGATTTCCACATTGTATACTTGAGGCTCACTCCCTGTCTCGATGGTCATTTTCGCTTTTGCTTTGTACGAGGTGTATTCTTTCGCCTTTTCATCTAACCCGGCCACAATATCTTGCTGTGTTTTTTGCCCGCAGGCAGAAAGAATAAGAACAGCAAGCAGTCCCGTTAAAAGCAAAACAAAGCTTTTTCTCACCTTTTTCAACCCCTTTTTCTCAATTGATGTAAAAGGAAGAAATCGCTTGTTTGACTTTAACGGTACGCTCGGTACACGTTTAGGCAGAACAGATGCGTACCATAAAAGCCTCAAACAACTTGTCTCCCTTAATGCACTATCAAATATATGAGTGGGGTTTCCCTAATATGCAGACTAGCTTGACAACCTTTCAATCACAACCTGCGCGGCAGCGTATTCTTTTGTATGAGTGATTGATACGTGAACGGCTGCCTGGCTCAGTTTCGTGCAAATGATATAGGGCTTGCCATTTTGGTCTTTCCTAATTTCAATGTCCTGAAAGCTGAGCTGTCTCCCAATGCCGGTGCCAAATGCTTTCGAGAAAGCTTCTTTTGCCGCGAATCTGCCCGCGAGAAATTCGATTTTTCTTTTCTCTGAAAGCTCATAGTATTGGTCAAGCTCGCTTCGCGTCAAAATCCGCTCGGCAAACCTTTTCTGGCGCCCAGCCATAGAGGCGATCCGTTTAAGCTCGGTAATGTCCAGCCCAATGCCGTAAATCATGTATGATAACCTCCTTTGCGTACGTACTATTTAAATGGTTTGTCTCATAAACGTGTTACTATAGATATACCAAAATGAAGAAAAGGGGCTCGGAATGTTTATACGGACTGAAAATTTTCAAACATTTATCAGGCTTTACCCCGTTGTCACCTTTATATTGGCTTTGCAAGCTGTTCTCTGGCTGTTTTTTTCACTTCCTGCCCATTCAGTCGTGTTATGGAGGGATACCGTCACAGGCTATAATCTAGGTGTCGCAAACGGTGAATGGTGGCGGCTTATCACACCGATTTTGCTGCACGCCGGTTTCACACATCTGCTGTTTAATTCCATGTCCATCTTTTTATTTGCCCCGGCTTTGGAACGCATGCTGGGAAAAGCGCGTTTCCTTCTTGTATACGCCGGCTCCGGCATCATCGGCAATATCGGCACTTATGTTACAGAGCCGCTTGATTACGTGCATGTCGGGGCTTCAGGCGCCATTTTCGGGCTATTTGGCGTATACCTGTTTATGGTTCTTTTTCGCAATGAGTTAATTGGGCAGGAGCATTCCAAAATGATCATCACACTGCTCGCATTTGCCATTCTCATGTCGTTTATCAACTCCAATATTAACATGATGGCCCATCTGTTTGGACTATGCGGCGGGTTTCTTCTTTCGTTTTTATGCGTGCAAAAAAAAGCGCGGCGGTATTAACCGCCGCTTCAGATTGTTGACAAAATCCTAAAATGGTTTTCATTTTAGGATTTTGTCATCTTTTCAGCGTGATTGAAAACCCTTGAAGTCTAGGAAGGACGAGCATAGGAGCGGAGCGAATGTTCTAATTCGTGAGCACCGAATCGCAGTCCTGACAACGAATGCGAGGGTTTGCCGACACGCTGGAGCGGCGGTATTAACCGTCCGCTTTTTCATATGAGTACCACTTTAAAATGAAGGCTGCATCCTCTTCACCTACATCCCTCACCGTTAATTCTTCCATATGGCTCGATGATTTCACCGAAGTAGAAATGGTATACAAGCGGCCTTTCTTTTGGAAATAGGATTGGCTGAACTTGCAGACCTGCATTCGTTTTTTCAGTACAATGGCGGTTGTTCTGCCTATAAATCTAGACGTCAGCTGAAGACGGTCCCCGTTGATCGTCCATGCAGCCTCTTTATACGCGAGATAGCCGAAGAGCAATTCTATCGGCAGCAGGATCACTGACAGATAGCCCCATGGCTGAAAGAAGATACATAACGGGATGATCAAAAAGAGTGAAAAAATGACAGAACGGAACAAATAGCGTTTCAACGCGCGCCGCGGCAGGCGGCGGCAGTTTTCTTCCAGCGTATATTCCGGTGTAAATGTTCGGAGCATGTGCGGAAGCTTTTTTTTATGAATCATTGGAAAGAGAATGGTCAAAGCGCCTTCTTCTTTTTCCCGGTCGCCGCCTCCTGCGCTGACGATGGACACCGTTACAAAGCCGAAAAGCTGGCGAATGATATTTTCTTTGATTTTAATGGCTTGTATTTTTCGCAGCGGAATCGTGACTTGATGTTTTTCAATAATTCCCCTTGAAATCACCAGTTCCTGTTCTTTTTTTATGATTTGAAAGTTTGCGTATCTAAACATCATGCCCGCGATACTGAAAATCCAGGCGATAAATAAACCGATAAAAATGAGTACCGCGTAAATACCAATACTGGCGTGCTGAAGGAAGGAAAACTTATCGAATAACCAATCCATTGGCAGCACTTCATCAAGCTGGGAAATAAGTGCAAATACAGCTGAGATAATGACTCCGATTCCGCCGGAGGTAGAAGCGGCCATGAGCAATTCTTTCGCGTTCATGCGATAGTGCTCTTGCACCTCAACGACCGGAACCAACTCCTCTTCAGCTTCAAGCCATTCTTCATCAAGTTCATTTTCTCGTCTTTGCGCTTTTTTCTTAAAGACAGCTTCTTTGATGCGTTCGGCTTCTTCAACAGAAATAGCAGAAAGAACGGCTTCTGCCTCCTTGCCTCCGCCTGCTGTTTCAATTTGCAGCTTCACAAGCTTAAAGATTTGCTGGACAAGGCCCGCGCTCGTATTCATTGTTTGAATCCGATCAATCGATATGTATCGTTTTTTCGTAACAAATAAGCCTTCTTCAATTCTAAATTCATCATCTTCAATTCGATAGGTAAACCTTCTCCATTTGATGATGCTTGCCGCTACAAGCCAGATGAACAGCACACCGAGCGCAATAGCCCCGTAAAAACGGACAGTATGGTTTGAATTGACAATATACACAAAAAAGAATGGCAGAATGATATTTTTTATCGTTTGAATAATGGTATGGCATAAATTCAAAATGACTGCTGCCGGGTGCAGGCGTTTCGGTTCAGACATCATCGTCAGTCACCCTCGCCAGACGGGAAATGGAGTCTCTCAGCCGATCCGCTTCCTCCATCTCTAAAGCGGGGATCGAATGAACGGTCGCGGCCGTGGAAATTTTCACCGTTGCCAGGTTGTATTTTTTTAATAATGGCCCTTGTGACGTATCGACGTGCTGAACTCTGACCATCGGAACAATCACACGTGTCACCACAAAAATACCTGACTGAATATCTATTTCATGTTCATGGACTTCATATCGCCACACCTTATGACGGACCTTCGGAATGATAAAGACCGTCACAATCGATCCCAGCAGCCAAACAGCGCCGAGCACGCCGCTGATCCAGTACGGCCAATGAAAATAATAGCTTAACACTGCAACTGCAATGACAATAAGTAAGCAAACAGCGGATATGATGATCTCTTGAAGTCGCCAAACCTTTAATCCGTCTGGACTGATTTGGTTTTTTGGCTGCTCTCTCAAAAATACCTACCTCCCTTTTTTTCGTCGTTATTTATACGTCTCTTTTACAGAAAGGTTTCATTCTTAAGCATACAGAGAAAAATGGCTTCCGTCAGCTGAAAGTTTGCTGAATAACAAATCGCGAACATAAAAAAGCCCAAAACATCATGTTTTGGGCTCTCGATCGATCAAATTAGTAAGATTTTTTCTGGCGTCTGTCACCTGAAGAACGGCGATCGTTTGAACGCTTTTTGTCATAGGAAGAACGGTTGTTGCTTTTCCCTTTTCCGCCGCGGTAGCCGCCGCCTTGACCGTCTCTGCGTTTAGAAGAGCGCTGGTTCTTGTAGCGTTTGCTGACCATCGGCGCTTCGTCTGTTAAGCGAACCGGTGTGTCGTCTGGCTCTTTTGTAGCCATTTTGATAGCCGCCGCAACCACTGTTACTGCATCATGATCTTCAAGCAGCTCAGCTGCCGCTGTCATGTAGAAGTTCAGGTTGTTTTCACTGATTGTTGTGCGAAGACGTTCAACAGTAACCTGTTGCTGGCCTTCTAACGCTTCATCAAGTGTAGGCTCCTTCATGCGGTCCATTTTGCGTTTTGTTGTTTGTTCAATTGCGCGAAGCATGCTTTTCTCACGCGGTGTAATGAACGTCATCGCCATACCTGTTTTTCCTGCACGGCCCGTTCTTCCGATACGGTGAACGTAGCTTTCAGGATCTTGAGGCACGTCGAAGTTGTATACGTGTGTAACACCTGAGATATCAAGTCCGCGAGCGGCAACATCAGTTGCGACTAGAACTTCGATTGCGCCTTCTTTAAATTTACGAAGCGCAACCATACGTTTCGCCTGCGTTAAGTCACCGTGAATTCCTTCAGCTGCATATCCGCGAAGGTTCAGGGCTTCTGCCAGCTCATCGACACGGCGTTTTGTACGTCCGAATACGATCGCAAGCTCAGGAGACTGAATGTCAAGAAGGCGAGTCAGTGTATCGAATTTTTTGCGTTCTTGCACTTCCAAATAGAACTGCTGAATGTTAGAAACCGTCATTTCTTTCGCTTTTACTTTTACGTGTTCCGGCTCAGTCATAAAGCGCTCTGCAATGCGTTTGATCGGCGCAGGCATTGTGGCAGAGAACAGAAGTGTCTGATGCTCGCTTGGCACGTTTGAAAGGATAGATTCAATATCGTCAATGAATCCCATGTTCAGCATTTCATCCGCTTCATCCATTACAACGGTATTTACGTTGTTTAAACGAATTGTGCGGCGGTTGATGTGGTCAAGAAGACGGCCAGGTGTTCCGACAATAATATTCGGATTCTTCTTTAACGCCCGGATTTGCCGTCCAATATCCTGTCCGCCGTAAATAGGAAGAACCTTCGCACGTTTATCTTGTCCGATTTTATACAATTCTTCAGATACTTGAATGGCTAATTCACGGGTTGGCGCGATTACGATTGCTTGAATATTAGGAGACTCGGGGTTAATTTTTTCAACAAGGGGTATACCAAACGCAGCTGTTTTACCTGTACCTGTTTGCGCTTGTCCAATGACGTCTTTATTTGAAAGTCCGAGCGGTATCGTTTGTGCCTGAATCGGTGTTGCTTCTTCAAATCCCATACGATTAATTGCTTTCATGAGATCAGAACTTAAATTAAAATCTTGAAACGTTATAGTCAAATTATTCAAACTCCTTCTAATTGCTGTTTCAGTAATGTCGTGATTTACCACTTATAAAACTGCCCTTTAGACAAGAAGGACAGGATCCATCCGTATACAAAGCCCGAATTACTTTAAGTTTTATCTTACCATTACACTATTTGTTTTTCAATAAGATGAGAAGCAGATCGGCATCTCGAATATGCCGGCTGCTGCTCCATCCGCTCCCAAGAATCCAGCGGAGAACTTCGGGTCACGATGAAAAGTCCGGACGAATATGTTCGTATCGCGAAATAACCTATATATATTGTATCATAGCCGCAGCCGGCCAGATATACATAATTTTCGGCCGGCATACATTAGTGTTTGCATATCATGTTATTTTATGATGCAATATGCGTTTTTTCGCAAAATATTTTCTTATGAAAGCGGGCTCTCTATTAAATCTTTAACGATTTCTTCAAGCTTCATACCTCTGGACGCTTTGAATAAAATCAAATCGCCTTTTGATGCGTTTTCCTTCACAGCTTGGAGGAGATCTTTTTTCTCAGTGTAATGGCTGACGCGGTCTTTCTCAAAGTGTTTCAGGGCGCCTTCCGCGATAAAAGCTCCCAGTTTTCCGTACGTAAAGACGCGGTCAATTTTCTCAGGGCTGATCACAGCGCCGCACTCTTTATGGAACGTTTCTTCAAGATCGCCGAGTTCAAGCATATCACCGAGCACGAGCATTTTTTTGCCGTAGCCTTCAAGGCTTTCTGTCAATTGAATGGCAGCTTTCATAGAAGTCGGGCTCGCATTATAAGCGTCATTGATTATCGAAAGGCCGCTGTCTGTTTTGATGAGTTCAAGCCTCATCCCGGTTACCTTTAGGCCGCTCAGTCCTTTTGCCGCATCCTCAGGCGCGATGCCAAAATAAGCCCCTGCAGCAATTGCAGCCATGGCGTTCATCACATTGTGCTTGCCGAGTATTGGAATAAAAAACGTGTTTTCTATCCCTTTGATTGTAAAATGGGTTCCTTCCTCACTCTGGCTGACATCCTGAAGCTGATAATCATTATGCGTTCCCGTACCGTACGTTTTCGTCTGGCAGCTGTATGCATTTTGAAGAAGCGGTTCGTCCCCGATATAAATCAGCACTCCGTCTTCTTTAAGCCCGTTTATGATTTCAAGCTTCGCCTCCGCGATGCCCTCTCTAGAGCCGAGGTCTTGCATATGCGATTCGCCGATATTCGTAATCACTGCCGCATCCGGGTTTGCCAGTCGGCTCAAGAGGTCAATTTCTCCTTTGGCGCTCATTCCCATCTCCAATACGGCGATCTCCGTATTTTCAGGCATCGCTAAAACCGTCAGCGGCAAACCGATATGATTATTGAAGTTTCCTCCAGTTTTGTGGACACGGTACTGGGTCCCCAATACGGCGTGAATCATATCTTTTGTTGTCGTTTTGCCATTGCTTCCGGTTACTCCGATGACACGCGTGCCAAGCTCCTGCAAATAGGCTTTTGCAAGTTGCTGAAGTGCAGTAAGGGTATCGTCCACTAAAATGACGGCGTGATTCTCGGGCGGATTTGGTACTGACCGATCCCAAAGAACAGCCGCTACACCAGCTTCAAAAGCCTGCTCCACAAAAGAGTGGCCGTCAAAACGTTCCCCTTTCAGCGGAATGAAGAGCTGATGTTGTTCCAGTTTTCTTGTATCGGTTGCCACTCCATGAATGACTGTTTGTTCATATTGCGGATTTGTTAGTGTGCCTTTAACCATTTCGGCAATGTTTTTTACTGTTCGCTTAATCAAGTAAGGTCCCTCTCTTTCTTTTGTATATACGGGAAAAAACACTGCCCTTTTACCGGCAGTGTCCTTCTTCATTAGAATGTATGCTTAATCAATTGTTTTTCAGCGTGGCGTTCTTTTGCAAACTCCACAAGCTGTTCAATCAGCTCAGCATATTCCACTCCGGCTTCTTTCCAGAGCAGCGGGAACATGCTGAAAGGTGTAAAGCCAGGCATTGTGTTGACTTCATTGATCAGAACTTCGCCGTCAGCTGTCAGGAAAAAGTCCGCTCTGACGAGTCCTGAACCATCGATCGCTTTAAACGCTTTGATCGCCATATCACTGATTGTTGCGTATTCCTCATCAGTCACAATCGCCGGAATCATCAGATCAGTATCTCCATCCTCATATTTCGCTTTGTAATCGTAGAAATCTGTCTTCGGTGCGATTTCTCCCACAACAGAGCATTTAGGATCATCATTTCCAAGAACGCCGATCTCAATCTCGCGGCCGTTAATTCCTTCTTCAACGACGACTTTGCGATCATATTGGAAAGCAAGCTCAAACGCTTTTTGCAGTTCTTCACGGTTTCGGCATTTGCTGATTCCGACACTTGAGCCGAGGTTCGCCGGTTTTACGAAGCAAGGGTAGCCTAATTCCTGTTCAACCTGCTCACAGCTTTCTTTCGGAGAACGAGTCCAGTCTTTCTTAAGGAAAGCTGCGTATTTAGCCTGAGCAAGGCCGGCCTGAGCAAATAAATGTTTCATGACAACTTTATCCATGCCGGCTGAGGAAGCAAGCACTCCGTTGCCGACATAAGGAATGTTCAACAGCTCGAGCATTCCCTGGATCGTACCGTCTTCTCCGTTCGGTCCGTGGAGGAGCGGGAATACGACGTCGATGGCTTCATTTTGCTGTGACGCTTCCTGCGGAAACATCTCCTGGTTCAGGGCAGCTGGAGAAAAAGCACTGCCTCCTTGCTCAAATTGAAGCATTTTCACGTTTGAAACAGGTTCAGTTAAACGGGCGCCTCTAACCCATTCGCCTTTTTCTGTTATATAAATCGGATGTATATCAAACTTCTCAGTATTTAGCGCTTTGATTACAGCCAGAGCTGTCTGCAGGGAAACATTATGTTCTGCCGACTTTCCTCCGTACACTAATCCTAGACTTGTTTTCAATGGATACTCCCCCCACTACAATTCATCTTTACTATCTTATCATTTTCACCGGAAAATGATCTAATTATTTTTGGGCATGCTGATGTTGAATGCATTTGTATGTAATTCCTTTTTATTTTATATTAAAATGGCATTGAAAAGGAGATGTGACATATGAAAAAAATCACAACAAACGAACAATTTAATGAACTGATTCAATCTGATAAAGAAATCATTGTAAAGTTTTATGCTGATTGGTGCCCAGACTGCACACGCATGAATATGTTCATCGGCGATATTTTGGAAGAATACAACCAAAACGACTGGTATGAGCTGAATAAGGACGAGCTTCCTGACCTGGCTGAAAAATACCAAGTAATGGGCATTCCCAGCCTGCTTATTTTCAAGAACGGTGAAAAAACAGCTCACCTTCACAGCGCCAATGCCAAAACGCCTGAAGAAGTGACTGAATTTTTATCTGAACATATAAGCTAATTCGTTAAACAGCCTTATTTTATGTCGTCAGGCTCTACATGAACATGAACATGAGTGACATCGTGTTCATGTTTTATTTTGTCTTCTACTTCATCCGCCACTCCATGGCCTTCTTCTACTGTAAGCTTCGGATCAACCGTAATCACCATCTCGATATGAACTGTACTGCCTAAATACCTCGCTTTCACATCCTTTAGGCGATGCACATTTTCGATCCTGCCGACGGTCTGTTTGTAAGGCTCAAGATCTTTTAAATGGAAGCCGTCTGTTAAGGAATGTGAAGCGTCTTTAAAGATATCCCACGCAGTTTTGCAAATGATGATGCCGATGATAAAAGCCGTTACCGGATCAATCCACGGCAGCTTCAGCTGGGACGAAAAAACACCGATAAACGCGCCGGCACTTACAAAAGCGTCTGACCTGCTGTCCTTTGCCGCTGCCATCAGGGCAGAGCTTTTAATGGACGCTGCCAGCCTTTTGTTATATAAATAGATGCCATACATAAACACAGCACTGCCTAACGCCGTCCATGCCGCGATAAGATTTGGCGTTTCCGTTGTGCCGCCCGCAATCGCTTTTCCTCCGCCGATTAACACTTCAATGCCGACTGCCATCATAATAAAAGACGCAACAAGAGACGAAATTGTTTCAGCCCGATAATGGCCGTATGGATGATCGCTGTCAGCCGGTCTTTGAGAAATCCGCAATCCTATCAGCACTGCTACTGACGCAACAATATCTGTTCCATTATTTAACCCGTCTGCTCTCAGCGCTTCAGAATGATATAGAATCCCGATAACTAGCTTTACAACAGCAAGGATGACATATGCAAAAATATTGAGGAGCGCCCCTTTTTCTCCCTTTTTCAGATTTTCTGTCCGCTCCATTGAATACCAGCCTCCATTCTATTACATAGTATGGTTCAAAACATGAAAAATAGCAGGGTGCGTTCAATGAAGCGGAATATTTCGACAGCAAATTATTGCCCGGGAAACTTTTTGTCGATTTGTTGAATGTTTGTAAATTGGAGAAAGAATAGGACTCTTTTCATCTTTACAGGCTATTGCGGACATTGTATACTTAAGTTAATTGATAATGATTATCAATATCGTTTGATTGGAGGTTGGTGACACAATGACACCTCAGTCTGCAGAAATCAGAAAAAAACAGCTCATTCATCTGTTAATACAGAATGGTATATACAAAAAGTCAAAGCGTCATCTGTATGAATTGTCGCTGACGGAGTTAGAAAGTGAATACAAACATGTCAGGAGGGCGCCGGAGCATGCCGAAGCGTAAAGTGAAAACTTACCAACAGCTGATCCAGGAAAACAAAGAGGCGATTATGGGCAATCCAAAGCTGATGAACGTTATTTATGACAGGATCGACCGCAAGCATCAAAAAAATCTGCAAGAGCAAAACAATACATAAAAAGAGCCGGTAAGGCTCTTTTTTTATGACTCAAATGCTTCAGCTGCCAGCTTGTGTATCACGGCGTCATCCATCGGCGGGTTGTGAAGACCGGCGCGCACATCACGGTAATAGCGCTGAAGCGGGTTGGTTCGTCCCAGGCTTTTGGCCCCGACAATTCTCATCGCTTTATCAACAACAGACAGCGCAGCGTTTGTGACGATATGTTTCGCCGCACCGAGCTCGCTGGTCAAGTGTGGACGCCGCTCCGGATCGTCATACAATTGAGCGATATGGAAAAGAAAGTGTCTGGCATTGAGCAGTTCAAGCTCCATTTCGCCTGTTCTTTGCTGTACGGCCGGGACATTCTTGATCGGTCCATTCAAGCTGTTTGGAGAATACTCAGATGCAAATTGCACTGCATAGTCACGAGCAGCTTGAGCCACACCAAGATAAATCGCAGGAATGTGAAGCAGCCAGCCATTCGGCTTAGCTCCACGAGGCCCTTGAAGCAGTTCCACCAGCTTATTCTCATCAAGCATTACTTCGTTCAGTACAAGGTCATGGCTCCCAGTCGCCCGCATCGCCATCATATCCCACGTCTCTTCAATCGACAAGCCGGGATCATCTTTATGAATGAGAAACACGCCTGTTGTTTGTTTGTCTTCAATCCATGCGGTTACTAAAAAATAATCCAGAGCTTGTGACATCGTCGTAAAGGTTTTTCTCCCGTTCACTGCCCATTTGCCATCCTTTTTGACGGCGTGTGTACCCGGACGCCCTCCTCTTGTCGGGCTTCCGGTTTTCGCTTCAGTCGCCGCCCTGTTAATGACGGCTCCGTTTTGGACTTCCTTGGCAACAAATGCAAATACGTCTTCATCCCAGCTGTTGCCTTCTCCAAGCTCCCCGATCACGCTCAAATGCCAGCCGATGCTAAGAGCCGTCGAAGCATCTCCCCGTGCAAGCCGTTCTTGAAACAGGAGCATATCGTAAACAGAAATGCCCCCTCCGCCATGAGATGCCGGCAATGTTAATGCTGTATACCCAGCATCACGCAGTTTTTGTATTTTCTCTGCAGGAAAACGTCCCTGTTCGTCATCTTCAGCAGCTGTTTGCTGAAATTCATCCGCAATCCGTCCGATTTTCTCCATCCATTGCCGCTGTTGATCGTTTTGTATAAATAATGACATCCGGCAGCCCCCCAGTTTTAATTCCGATAAATTTAATATGTATTATAGATTCCCTGCCATTTTTCCGCAACTGTTAACCTTTTGCCCAGTATAGAAAAACACGCCGTTCCCCAAGGGAACAGCGCGATTACACAGGATTTGCATCCCGGTCTTGTTTCATGCCGAGATAAATCAGCATATATGTCAGGTAACCCATCGTCATCACCAGGCCGCCAAAGAAAAAGCTTGAGAAAATCGGCTCTTCAAAAGCGGTCACTGCGGCCAACACAATCCAGCTGGCATACAGATAGATGATAAAATAGCGGATGCCCGTCTTCATTTTATATATCATGTACAGTCCCACGAGAGAAAACAACCCAAGCGCGAGCCTGAAATAAACAAGATGTTCAAACTGAAACATGAATGACACAAATGAGAATCCAAGCAGCAATACGATCGGTAAAGCGGTAATAAAGTTCCTCAATCGAGACACCTCCGTCAGTACCTTTAGTATAAACCAAAATATCAAATGATATTGATTTACGTGAGCTTTTTCACAAAAATGTCATTCCTTGCCTTTAGACCCGAACATCCCGTTTACAGAAGCACCACCAGCCAACAACGATGAAGAATATGGCATGTATGATGAGAATTCCAATTGAAAACAATGGCGTCATGCCTGAAAACAACGCTGTCTCTCCGCTTCTGTATTGCGTAAAGTCAGTGTTCGCAAAAAGCAAAAAGCTGCCCCACTTGTTTTCAAACAACTTCATGAGCTGAACAAGTGTACTCGCTCCGTATAAAACGACAAAAGAAACAACAACTGCTACCGCGCTGTTGCGGAACAGCGAAGAACAAAGCAGCCCGAATAATCCCATCATTACGGCTTCAAGCCAGTTTGACCCGATCAGCGCCAAGGTGTTGACCAGCAATGTCTTTGATTCCGCAGTCACCGATGTGCCAAAAAACACAAGACCGAATAATAATGCCAGAATGTAGTATGCCAGATACAAATAGAAGCTGACCATCACGACTGTGATTAATTTTGACCAAAAGACCTTTTGGCGTTTAACCGGACGAATGAGCAAAAATTTGATCGTCTTTTTATCAAATTCCATCGAAACAATTGTTGCTGCAATTACGATCGTTAAAGCCTGCAGCAAAATGTTCAGGCTCGGTGTATACGATAAATAGCCGATGAAGTTTTCATCTGTTCCGGCACTGATGACAATCCGTTTAATGATCAAAGCCATGAAGAATTGAAAGACAGCCATCAGGATAAGGGAAACCAAAGTGACCTTCCGATTAAAAAGTTTCATATGTTCATTCCAAATTAATTTAGACAAGCTCTTCTCCCTCCTCTTGATGAGCGGTCGTCGCTTTTATAAATTCGTCTTCCAGTGATTGCGTGTAAGGCGTAATGGAAAATACATTCAGATCTTGTCCGACAAGTGATCGGTTCAGCTCCGGTATGTTTTCTTTTGCCACCTCAACTACAATCGTCCCGTCTTGGCTCTCAGCTTGATATTGATTGCCTGTCAGCCAATTGAGCGCTTTTTCTTGCGGCTGCACTTCTATAATCGCTTTTTCTGTGGTTTGATCAGTTCCTTGTAAGCTGACTTCCGCTTTGATCTCACCTTTTTGAATGATGATGACACGGTCGCACAAGTCTTCAACCTCGCGCAATAAATGAGTGGCAAACAGGACAGCTGTTCCTTCCATTTCTGCGAGTTCCTTAATATGATCGCGAAAATCCTTCATCCCCGCAGGATCGAGGCCGTTTGTCGGTTCATCTAGAATGAGAAGCTTCGGCCGGTGAAGAATTGCCTGGGCAATTCCCAGACGCTGGCGCATCCCAAGGGAATAGGTTTTCACCTTATCATGAATCGCTGACGTCAGCCCGACACGTTCCACCACTTCATTAAGCCGTTCATCCGCTATTTTTTTGTGCATATTCGCAAAGTGCTTGAGGTTTTCCCAGCCTGTCAGGTACGGATAGAACTCAGGGTTCTCAACAATCGCTCCAACCGCTTCCATCGCTTTTTCAAACTCTGTATCATGCTGGAATCCGCTGATTGTCACGCTTCCGCTGTTTTGTTTCAGCAGCCCGACGATAATACGGATGAGTGTTGTTTTTCCGGAACCATTTGGACCAAGCAGGCCGATGATTTCACCCTCCATGACGTCCATGCTGATCTGTTTTAAAATCTGTTTAGACCCAATCTTTTTATCGAGGCCTTCAATATGTAAAATCGGCTCAGCCATAAAGCCTTCCTCCTTTTTCGACAAAAAATAAACAGTGCCCAACATTAGGCACTGTTTGTATTATAGCATTTGTTGCTTCCAAATGTTTGGTTAAACCGATGATGAGCGTTTGCTCCGACTGTTTGTTCTTTTCAGGTTTTGTAATGATGACAGGCATTGTCACCTGTTGTGTTCACCACTGTGCGAAGCAATGCCAAGCTCCGATTCCGAGTCTTAATTCCATGCCCTGAACAGGCAGGCCGGCAGATCGAGGCGCACTCATTATTCGATTTTAAACTTTATCGCTATTCTCTCGGGGTCCTTTAGACCTATCTTCCTTGTTGGTGACATCCAGAATATCAAGGAGAAACACAAAGATCGGAATCCCGATAATTAAACCCCAAATGCCGAAAAAGTGTTCAGAGAAAATGAGTACTGTGAAGGTGAAAAAGATTGGCAGCTCTGTTTTCGCCGACATCAGCTTCGGATTTAAGAAATATGTTTCGATCGCATGAATGGCGAATATGACAAGGACAATGTAGAGCACATACATTCCACCGCCAGTGCTGTAGGCGATAATGCTGAGCGGAATCAGGGAAATGACGACGCCTGCTACAGGGATCAATCCAAGGAAGAACACCATAATCGAAAGCCCAAACAGCTGCGGAAAATGCATAATCCAAAGCGCGATAAACGTCAGAATACAGTTGACGAGCGCAATGATAAATTGAGCCTCGAGCACCTTGCCGAACGTTCTTGCAAATTTGCTTCCGAAAAAAGCAATTTCCTCATAAAAGACCCTCAGTTTGCTCGTTTTAAATTTCGCCATGAATTCAGAAAGCCGTTTTTTCTCAAATAAGAAAAACATGCTAAGAATGAGCGCCATCACAACCTGCAAGCCGAATGTGCTGATATCGGCCAGATACGTATACACTACATTGAAGCCCTCTTTGACATATGAACTGATGTTAATATCTCCGAAGACACTGGTGATCTCATCAAAGAAAGGGATGCTGTCAGGATGATACGCAATATGTTTAATCTGCTTTACCAGCTGCTGGATCTGCGCCGCAACGACCGGATAAAACACAAAGCCCCCAACTGTAAGCAGCACAGCCAGCAACATGTAAAGAAACGTAATGACAACCCGCTGGCTCACGCGGAAGAACTGGCTTACAAACTGCCGCATGACAAGCTCCAAACGATCCATTAGAAATGTGAAAATGAAGGTAAGCAATATTAAGTTGATCATGCTCTTAAATAGATATAACACACCAGTTAACACGACAAAGATGGAGAAACGCCTTACTCCCGGGTGCTGAAAAAATTTAACTAAAGCGGCCATTTATACACTCCTGTTAGGACAAACGTCCTTCATTCAATATAGTATCCATTTGTAAATTATATAACAAAAAAATGCTGAGGTCTCTGTCCTTACCTTAATAATTCTTAAACAATTAAAAAAACGGCCCCATGGATGGGCCGTTCTTTTTTCAGACTGCTGTTTTCATTTTTTTCATGCCTTCAACAGCCTCTACGCTTTTTGCTTCATCAAATTCATTTTCGCTTTTGGCAACAATGATCGTGGCGATTCCGTTTCCGATCAGGTTCACAATGGCTCTTCCTTCACTCATGAAACGGTCGACCCCGAGCAGGAGTGCAAGCCCCTCCAGCGGAATGACCTGCAGCGCTGACAGCGTTGAGGCAAGGACGATAAATCCGCTTCCCGTCACACCTGCCGCTCCCTTCGATGTCAGCATCAGAACGAGGATAATCGTAATTTGCTGGCCGATGCTGAGGTCTACTCCAAACACCTGTGCCAAAAAGACAGTCGCCATTGATAAATAGATGGATGTGCCGTCGAGGTTAAACGAATAGCCCGTCGGAATAACAAGCCCGACAACGGATTTGGAACAGCCGTAGCGCTCCATTTTATCCATCATACGCGGAAGCACCGATTCGGAAGAGCTTGTGCCAAGCACGATCAAAAGCTCATCCTTAATGAAGCGAAGGTAATTCCACAGGCTGAATCCGTAAAGCTTGCAGATGATATTTAAAGCAACAAATACGAACAGGAACATCGTAATATAAACAGACATCATTAAGCTTGCCAGCGGTTTGATGGAATCGAGCCCGAAGTGTCCGATTGTATACGCCATCG
Organism: Bacillus sp. LJBS17; assembly: GCF_019334685.1. Lineage (NCBI taxonomy): Bacteria > Bacillati > Bacillota > Bacilli > Caryophanales > Bacillaceae > Bacillus > Bacillus sp. LJBS17. Next base: position 489,293 of record NZ_CP079759.1, on the reverse strand, counting down.
CCCCGAATGCCCCGATTGGCGCGGCACGCATAATGTAGCCGATAATTTTGAAAAAAACGTGAGAAACCTTGTCGAAGAAATCAATGACGCTTTTTCCTTTTTCGCCTAATGCCGCAAGACCCACTCCGAAAAGAATAGAAAAGAATAAGACCTGCAAAATGTCCCCTTTTGCGAAGGCATCAACCATGTTGGACGGAACAATGTGTGTAATAAATTCAATCCAGTCGATTCCCTGACCGCCATTTTGCGTGTATTGTGATACATCTCCTTTTTCAAGCTTGCTGTAATCAAGACCCGCACCCGGCTTCATAATATTGACGACAAATAAACCGATAATGAGTGCGAGGGTGGTGACAACCTCGAAATAGATAAACGCTTTTCCCCCTACTTTTCCAACCTTCTTCATATCGCCCATTTTTGCAATCCCGAGAACGATTGTGAAGAAAATGATTGGTGCGATCACCATTTTAACAGCGTTGATAAATGTATCGCCAAGCGGTTTCATTTCTTTGCCGACATTCGGCCAGACCAGCCCGACAATGACCCCGATGATGACCGCGGTTATGACCTGAACTGTTAAATTTTTAAACAGTTTCATATCTTCATCCCCCTGTCCTATTCGCCTTTTGTGTCTTTCTTACTAGAATGATAGCGTTTTCATACAGTCTGGGGAAGTTTATGATCATAACGGACATTTTGGTCTTTTTGGTCTCAGGTTTATCCTTTTAACACGTAGCGGTTGACCGGCCGGCCGACTCCGCCGTATTGAACGTCCAATTTGATGATCCCGGTTTTTTCTAAGTAATCAAGATATCGTCTGGCTGTCACTCTGGCGATGCCGAGCGCCTTGGCAACCTCTTCAGCAGAAAGGGATGCGGTTTGCTGTTTCAAAAAAGCAGTGACTTCATTCATCGTGAAGTGATTCAACCCTTTCGGCAGATCCTGTACGGCCTGCTGCGGAATATTCAGGATCGCATCGAGCTGTTCCTGGGACAGCGTATCATTCGCTTCGATTTTTTGTTTATATTGCTTGTACTTTTCGAGCGCCTGTCTCATTCGCTCAAGCTTAAACGGCTTTAAGATATAGTCAACCGCCCCGTTTTGCAGCATGAGTGAGATCGTTTTCTTGTCTTTTGCAGCGGAGACGACAATGACATCCACTTCAAGCTTTTGCTTTCTGATCTCCTGCAAGGTCTTGATGCCGTCTTTTTTCGGCATGTACACATCGAGAATGACGAGATCCGGCTGTTCTTCTTTAATCAGCTTCATGCCTTCCTCTCCGTTTCCTGCCGTTGCACAGACAGTAACGCCTTTAACAGTTGTAATGAAATCCTTATTGACCTCTTGAACCATCGGATCGTCTTCAATGAGCAGAACCTTCCATTCTTTACGAGCCATGCTGTGCTTCCTCCCCCTTCATTGGAAAAACGATAGAAAAAGATGTCCCCTGCCCCGCATGTGAATCAACTTCTATCGTGCCCGATCCTTTGTCTATGATTTGTTTCACTAAATACAGGCCATAGCCTGTGCCGCCAGTTTTATTGACCGTAAAACCTTTGTCATAAAGGCGAGGCATATGTGTCGGTTCAATTCCGCAGCCGTTATCTTCTATTAAAATAGCAAGGATATCATCTGTTTGTTCGATACTAATGTCAATTCGTTTGTCTTCAGATTGAACGGTTTCAAATGAGCCGAAGGCATTTTCAATCAGATTCCCCAAAAGCACGACAATATCATGCTGATCAACATGCTCGGGAAATTGCTGAAGACTGCTGTTTTCATCTATATGAACAGCAATGCCGAGCTCTCTTCCCCTTCTGATTTTACTTAATAGAAGGCCTGCCGCAGCGTCATTTTGAATCGAGCGGTGCAGAAATTCAGTCACATTTTCCTGCTCAGTTGACGCCTGGAATGCAAGCTGCAAGGCTTTTTCAGATTTCCCCAGCTGGATGAGACCGGCGATCGTGTGCAGCTTATTCATATGCTCATGGTTTTGGACACGGAGCGCCTCCACAAAGTTTCTGACACCAGTCAATTCCTCTGCCATCTTGGCCGCTTCCGTTCTGTCCTGAAAAATCGCAACGGCGCCGATCACTTTTTTCTTCATGACGATCGGAATTCTGCTGCTCATGATGACTTTTCCGCTGACACGAATTTCTTCATTATAAACCGCTTTGTTCCGCTCCACGATTTCGGGCAGGCGCGAATCCTTGAGAACCTCCCAAATCACCTTGCCGATCAGATCCCCCTGCACTTCAAAGATCTGTTTCGCTTTTTCATTGAAAATCGTAATAATGAGACGATTGTCAATGGCGATCACCCCTTCATTCATCGAGTGAAACGTCGCTGTCCGTTCTTCATACATTCGGACAATCTCATGGGGTTCAAGCTGAAACATTTGTTTTTTGATATGGCGGGCTAGCAAAAAGGAACCAGCAAGGCCAAAGCCGAGTGTCAGCACAACGATAAAGACGATATCACGCTTTAAATGAAGCAGGATGTCAGCGATCCCCGGCAGCGTTTTTCCGACAAGCACCACGCCTATTTGGTTCAGGTCTTGATCCTTAACCGGATAAAAAGCGCGAACCGCCGTGCCGATCTCGCCCTTTGCTTCAGAGAAATAAATGTGCTCCGCAAACGCTGCCTCCTCGTCTGCACCTTCTGATTTCTTGCCAATGCTTGTGCTGACAGGATGCGTATATCGGATGTGATTCATATCCATGACGACAATATAGTCTGCTTCATTAATCATCCTGATTTCTTCAACCGCATGGCGAACAGCTTCTGTTTGTTTTTTTCGCGCCAAGGCTTCTTTCACTTCTGTCATCTCTGACACCGTCCGGGCCGTATTCATCAGCCGCTTTTTCAGCTCCCGCTCCTCTGTATGCTGAATGTTGCCGATGAGCACAATGCCGCCGATCAAAAAGGAGAAAATGACGAGTATATAGGATAAGATCGTGATTTTCCAACGGATTGAGAGCTTCTTTTTGTTCATCAGCTTCTCCTTTCAGGTCTTTACGAATGTCATTGCCCCCATTATCCTTAACATAGGGGAGGGCTTTTCATGAAGAGTTTGCTTGCATGTCTCGCACTGATGATCGCTGGAATTGCAACCGCTTTATTTATCGGATTCCATGATCATACCGGCAATAAAAAGATTGTTTATGATGACGACCAGGAAGGCCTGCAGGATCAAATCGTGTTTAAATTCAGCCACGTGGTTGCTGAAAATACGCCAAAAGGGCTGGCCGCCAATAAATTCGCTGATCTGGTGAACGAAAAATCAGGCGGGAAAATAAAAATAGAAGTATTTCCGAATGGAAGCCTGTACTCGGACATTGAAGAAATTGAAGCATTGCAAAACGGCGATGTTCAATTTATCGCCCCCTCCACATCGAAGCTCGGCATGCTCTCGCCTGAATGGGGAGTGCTTGATCTGCCGTATGCATTTACAGATTACAACGCCGTCAAAAAAGGGCTGAACGGAAGCATCGGCACACAGCTGTTTGATTCTCTAAAGAAAAACCAATTAAAAGGACTGGCCTATTGGACGAACGGCTTTAAGCAAATCACAACAAATCAAGGGCCGGTCAAAACACCGGATGATTTAAAAGGGCAGGATCTGCGCATTATGCAAAGCGATGTGATTGAGGATCAGTTCAAGCTGCTTGGCGCAACACCTCATCAGGAATCCTTCAATTCTACCTTTCAGCTGTTAGAAAACAATGTAGTCGATGGCGAAGAAAATACAATTTCAAACATCTATTCTAAAAAATTTTATAATGTTCAGGACTATTTGACAATAAGCAGCCACGGTTACCTCGGCTACGCTGTCATGACTGATGAACACTTCTGGAAGGCGCAAACACCAGAAACAAGACGCATTTTGACTGAAGCGATGAAGGAGACGACGGAGTGGAATGAAACGTATGCCGAACAAATGAACAAGGAGCAGCTGGAAGAAATCAAAAAGATTTCTGCTATACATATTTATGAGCTGTCAGATAAAGAGAAACAAGAATGGATGAAGCGTCTTGACCCTGTTTACCGGCAGTATGAGCCCATCTTTGGCCGGGAGCTGATCCGGGAACTGTTGGAGCTGCGAAAAGATTCATAGTTCCCATCTCGATACGCTGTTTTTCGTTTATCTTTCTATCGATCGGAAATATAAAAAGAGATAAACGAAAAAGGAGATGGGTACATGTTTAAGCACACAAAAATGCTGCAGCATCCTGCTAAACCAGATCGTCCAGATCCATTATTCGCTAAAAAAATGCAAGAAATTTTAGGCGGGCAATTCGGAGAAATTTCAGTTGCCATGCAGTACTTATTTCAAGGCTGGAACACAAGAGGAAATGAAAAATACAAGGACTTGCTGATGGATACGGCAACTGAGGAGCTCGGGCATGTTGAAATGATCGCAACGATGATTGCCAGACTTCTTGAGGATGCCCCTCTTGATCAGCAGGAAAAAGCTGCTGAAGATCCGGTCATCGGCTCCATCCTAGGCGGCATGAACCCTCACCATGCGATTGTATCAGGACTTGGCGCCATGCCGGAAAGCAGTACAGGCGTACCTTGGAGCGGCGGTTATATCGTAGCAAGCGGAAACCTGCTGGCAGACTTCCGCGCCAACCTGAATGCGGAATCTCAGGGCCGTCTGCAGGTCGCACGCCTGTTTGAAATGACGGATGACAAAGGCGTCAAAGATATGCTCAGCTTCCTGCTGGCGCGTGACACGATGCACCAAAATCAATGGCTTGCCGCCATTAAAGAATTAGAAGCACAGGAAGGTCCGGTTGTGCCGGGTACATTCCCGAAAGCGCTCGAAAAACAAGAGTTCTCACATCAGCTTATCAATTTCTCTGAAGGCGAAGAAAGCGCCGAGCAAAACTGGCTGAATGAAAAAGCGCCGGACGGAGAAGCCTTTGAATATGTGAAAGAAGCAAAAACGTTTGGAGAAAAACCGGAGTTAAAACCAGCACCGCCTTTTGTTCATAATACACTTCCGGGACGCGAGTAAAGAGACAAGCCCAAAACATGATGTTTTGGGCTTTGATTATGCCTTCAGAACCGTCCAGTCTGGTTCGTACCGGATATCGGGGTTATGTAACAGATCGTGAACGAACGGTTTATCCTCTTCGTACACCGTCACCTCTATCGAAAGAATTACAGCCTTCTGATCGTTTTCCTCGTATATGCTGTCATGTTCGTTCTCCATAAAATGATCATAGGCTTCTCTGTTTTCCCATACACTGATGATTTCTGCGGTGAGCGGCTCGTCTATCGTTTTTCGCCAGCCGCCGGCCTGTTTGATAAAGCCGCTTATATGCGATAACGCTTCCCACTGTGACTGCGCTTTTGCAAATGCTTCAGCGTTTGCAGCATCTACTTCACATATCATCTTTTTGATTAGCATGGCTGCTCCTCTATGATGACGGTTTCGGCTTGTTTATGCTCCACACAGAGATTTACCGTTCTGACGTAAGAGCGTGTGCGGTGAACCGTGCCTTTAGGGATCAGCAGGCTGTCATTTGCTTTGAGCACCGCGGTTTCTTTGTCCTTAAAATCGATCAGCAGCTCCCCTTCAAGAACAATAAACAATTCGTCTGAGTCAGGGTGATGGTGCCAGTCATATTCTCCCGTAAACACCGCAAGGCGCACGCAGTGGTCGTTGACCTCTGAGATTGAAAAATTGGCGTGCTTTTCTTTGACTTCATTTGCGATGGCGAGCAAGTTTTGCATCTTGGACATTAGCGAAAACCCCTTTTTCACTTATTGTATCTCAATAGCGGCATAAATTGAGAAGATTCCAAAAAAAAGCGATCCAGCTGATGTGCCGGATCGCTTTTTTATTTACAGGTTGTCTGCCTTTATGCTTTTGATTAGTCGTTGTTGCGGGCGTTTCCGCCTTTTGAGCCAATTTCTTGGTAGAATTCTTTATCATGATTTTTGCTTGTTGCCTCTCCGCCTTTTCGGCCGATTTCTTGATAGAATTCTTTGTCATGGTTTTCGCTAGTGGCTTCTCCGCCTTTTTCACCGATTTCTTGATAGAACTCTTTGTCATGATTTTCGCTTGTGGCTTCTCCGCCTTTTTCACCGATTTCTTGATAGAATTCTTTGTCATGATTTTTGCTTGTGGCTTCTCCGCCTTTTTTCCCAATCTCTTGATAGAATTCTTTGTCATGGTTCTTGCTTGTTGTTTCTCCGCCTTTTCTACCTGCTTCTTCTCTGCTCATTTTGTTATCGTCTGCCATTTTGAATTCCTCCTTTAATTGGTGTTGGTTGTTGTATTCCCGCTATCAATTCTTTTAAACAAACAAAACACATTGGGTGTGTTTCCACTAAAAAAAGCAGGCGGATCGCGGTGTCCGTCTGCTTTCTGCTATTCCATCTCTCGTTCTGTTTCTTTCAGTCGTTCAAGAATGCGCCTCTTTTTGTACAGCATCATGCCTGTCTCGGTAATGTCGTTTAATGTTGAGCGATTGGCAGCGGCGCCAAAAACCATTCCGGCAACCGGCACCATCTGGAAAAGTTTTTTCCAGCCAAACGTGTCTCGATAGCCTAAAACAACTTCTCGCCAGCCTTGGATTTGAGAAGCGACATTCTTATATGTACGGTCTTGATCGTAGTGTTTTAATTCTTGCAAAATCGATCTTTTGCCGACAACATCAGCCGACGTCAGCTGCAGACATTTCACAATGAAGACGCGTTCTTTTTTCTCCTTTGGGTCATAGCCGTATGCGACTGCGATATCCTGTAATGTTTTTAGTGATAAGCCAAGCACTGCCGGAATGTCTGCCGCCAGCGTAAACACGCCGCCCACACCGGTTGTCGCGCCTTGAACGGTTGCTGCGTTGGTTCTGTTTTTGCCCATTCCTTCCGCAATTTCATCCATGACAGGAAGAGGAGCTTTCCGGATGTCCTCCAGCGATTCAAAGATCTCCCCCGGCAGTTTCTTTTGAAACATCCTGATAATCTGTTTTTCAGATGTCAGGTACTGTCCGCCTGTTTGAACAAAGCTGCCGACCTCATCCAAGAGCTTGCCGATCTTTTTCTGGATGAATTCTGGTGTCAGCTTGTCCAGCAGTTGAAACGGGAGACGGCTGAGCTTTTCCCAAAACCAGACTTTTTGCTGATCTTTTTCCCATTTCTCTATCTCTTTTAATTGCTGATGTAAGTCTTCTTTTCGTTCTGTTGGCACCCAACCCGCACTTCCCTTCCGTTTTTTCTACTATATAGTATACCTTCATTTTTTCGGATGCGTTTTTATTTTTCACCTGCGGGTACCATTTTTATAAAAGGAAAAGGAGTGATGGACATGCCTTGGTCGATGAAGGATTATCCTGCTTCATTAAAAAATCTTGAGAAGCCGGTGAGAAAAAAGGCGATAGACATTGCGAATGCGATGATTGATGAAGGCTATGAGGAAGGGCGCGCGATTCCAATTGCGACAAGCAAAGCGAAGGAATGGGCGGAAAACGCCTCTACAGATGAAATTGATGATTTCCTGACGCATGATGATGAGACAGAACGCGATGCTGATCCAAGCAGCGGCAGCGGGCCCGAGCTCATGAACAAAGCAGAACATGTTATTAAGCATAAAAAAGGCTGGGCAGTCAAAGCCGAGGGCGCCAAACGCGTGTCTGAAATCAAGGATACAAAGAAAGAAGCGATTGAACGGGCAAAGGAAATCGCGGCGCATAAAGGCACTGAGGTCATTGTTCATTTAGCTGACGGCAGTGTGCAGAGAAAGATTAAAACAGGGTCATAAAGGAATATGCTTTTAGGTGTTTCGAAATGATCAGAAGCGGTTATTGATTGGTAAATCATTTATGAGAGGTGATCATGATGCTTAGCTTTTTGGTTTCATTAGTTGTTGCTATTGTTATCGGATTAATTGGGAGCGCCATTGTAGGAAACCGGCTGCCGGGAGGAATTTTCGGCTCTATGATTGCCGGGCTGATCGGCGCTTGGATCGGGCACGGACTTCTTGGCACATGGGGACCGAGCCTCGCCGGCTTTGCTATTTTCCCCGCCATCATCGGGGCAGCCATCTTCGTATTCTTGCTGGGCCTTATATTCCGCGGGCTGCGGAAGGAAGCCTAGACTCATTAGATACAGAAGGCATCGTTTCGAACTGAAACGATGTCTTTTTATATGGGACCTTATCCCGAATCCCTACATATCATGTTACATAACAGGGAAAAATTCAGAAGTGTATTTTGAACATTTTCGGTTGACAAGAAACCGGGATGGTCATATGATGTAGATAAAATAATTTGCCTTAAGGAAACTCTTTGTTGTACGGCAAAAACAAACAGAATTCAGGTGAGACATGATGAACAAGGACATCACAGCACAATCTCCCCGTTCCAAAGCCGTCCAAGATGCGCTTGACGGGAAAATCAGAGGATTCAGAGGGCTGCTCCCTTTTCTCGGCCCTGCATTTATAGCAGCCATTGCCTATATTGATCCCGGCAACTTCGCAACGAATATTTCGGCGGGTTCTAAATACGGATATATGCTCTTATGGGTGATCTTATTTTCTAATATCATGGCCCTTTTAATTCAATCCCTATCCGCCAAACTCGGTATTGCGACAGGCAAAAATTTGCCTGAGGTTGCCCGTGAAGAATTCCCGAAGCCTGTCTCGATCGGATTATGGATTCAAGGCGAGCTGGTCATTATCGCAACTGATCTGGCGGAATTTATCGGAGCGGCTCTGGGACTGTATTTGCTGTTCGGCATTCCGATGCTTGAAGCGTCTATTATAGCTGCGATCGGTTCTTTCGCGATATTGGAGCTTCAGCGCCGCGGTTATCGCTCACTTGAAGCCGGTATTGCCGGTATGCTGTTTGTGGTCGTGATCGCCTTTGCGCTGCAGACCTTTTTCGCAAAACCTGATGCCGTGTCAGTGATGAAGGGCCTTTTTGTCCCGGCGTTTCATGGCACCGACAGTGTGCTTCTTGCAGCGGGTATTCTTGGCGCAACTGTTATGCCGCACGCCATTTATTTACACTCTGCCCTTACACAGCGGCGGGTGGTTGGCAAAACTGATGCAGAACGAAAAAAAATCTTTAGGTTTGAATTTATTGATATTTTAATAGCGATGCTGATTGCAGGGGCTATTAATGCAAGTATGCTGATTGTGGCTGCTGCATTATTCTTCAAAAACGGCCTGTTTGTTGAGGATCTTGACGTCGCATTTCAGCAATTCGGACATCTTGTCAGCCCTATGTCTGCGGCTTTATTCGGGATCGGGCTGCTCGTTGCCGGTCTATCCAGTTCGTCTGTCGGCACACTTTCAGGCGACGTGATTATGCAAGGATTTATCAACTACCGCATTCCGCTGTATGTACGGCGTTTTATCACGATCATTCCGCCGATCTTGATCATCGCGTCAGGTGTTAATCCGACGACCGCTCTCGTACTGAGCCAAGTCGTGCTGTCCTTCGGGATCGCCTTTGCCCTCATTCCGCTTATTATGTTTACAAGCAATAAACGGATCATGGGATCTCTGATCAACGCCAAATGGGTCACAGTGGTGTCTTGGCTGATTGCTGTATTGATCGTTGCTTTGAATGTGTTTTTAATTGTAGATACGTTTCGATAAAAAAACCGGCTTCTAAAGCCGGTTTTTATTTTTTCGCAAAAGCTCATTGATACCCTTTTTGACAGAAATTTGTTATGATAGAAGAAAAATCGGAGTTTTGATGATGTCAGTATTTATTTTGTTTTATTTGTGGATTGTTCCTATTGTCATCGGCATTATATGTTCTGTCGCTGCCTATAAATCCAAGGGGAAAATGAGAGTCGCGCCCGGCATTGCCATGATCGTGCTCAGTATCATTTCCTTAATCACGGCGTTTACGGCCGGACACACAAATTTCCACGTGTTTATCGGCGGCATGTTTTTATTCGGCACCTTCTTGGTCGGTTCTGCTTTTCCTTTCTTTTTCGGACTGAAGAAAAAAGAGAAATAAGCTTATAATGAGAAGAGTTCTGTAAGATTTGATAAGAATAAGCATGCAAGGACAAATGCATCTTCCTTTGAAACAAGATGCATTTGCCCTTTTGTCTGTTTCGAGTATGGCGAAATCAGTTCCTAATACATACACCGATCATTTTATGAATTCAAACATGTTATAGCTGAAAATACGTTTGTTTCCAACAAAAAACAGAGGCCTTTTGGGGCCTCTGTTTTTTTAGAATAACCGTTTCAAACTTTTCTTCAGTGACGGCATTTCAATTTTTTGGTTTTCGAAGAAGTTTTTCAGCATGTACTTGCTAAAGCCTTTCGCCTGCCCGTAGGTGATTTTGCCAGGAAGCGGCGGTTCGTTTCCAATCATGACATCCACAACAACAGGTTGGTCAGAGTGCAGCGCCTCATGGAATGCCGGCGCAAGCTCTTCCGCTTTGGTCACTTTGATGCCCTTTGCTCCGCAGCTTTCTGCAAATGCGGCATAGTCGACATTTTGAAGTTTTGTGACATAGTCGATATTGCCTTTGACCTGCTGCTCGTACTCAATCATGCCAAGATTTTCGTTGTTTAAAATGACGACTGTGATCGGGAGCTTATATTTGACAGCGGTCGGAAGATCCTGCATGACCATGGAAAATCCCCCGTCACCACAGACGGCGATCGCCTGGCGTTCCGGTTCGGACAAGCTTGCGGCGATCGCTCCCGGCAGGCCGCAGCCCATTGTCGCAAGCCAGCTGGAGACGATGAAATCCTGGTTCGCGTTCATTTTGAAATGACGCGCCATCCAGACTGTCACAGTGCCGACATCGACAGAGAGCACCGCATCATCAGCTGCCGCTTCCTGAAGACGGGCCACGACCTGCTGAGGTTTAAGCGGTGTTGTTGCCTCTGTCTCATCTTTTTCAATTTCGTTCCACCAATGCTGCATATGTTCTGTGCAGGCATTCAGGAATCTTCTGTCTTCCTTGCGTTCAATATACTCTGTCAATTCGCGCAGACCGAGAGCCGAATCGCAGACAAGGCCCGCTGTCACCGGATACCGTTTTCCGATTTTCGCCGGGTCTGAATCGAGCTGGATTGCCGGCGTGTCATCAGGCAAATAATCACGGTACGGGAATGATGTTCCGAGCATGATTAATAAATCACATTCCTCCATTGCCTCGTAAGCCGGCTTTGTTCCGATCTGCCCGAGGTTGCCGAGAAAATGCGGGTGCTTATCGGGAACGACACCTTTTGCCGGGAGTGTAACAACGATCGGAGCGGCGGCTTTGTCCGCAAATTCTAAGAGCTCCCGTTTCGCCTTTTTCATTCCCTGCCCTGCCAGGATAATCGGCTTCTTAGCGTTATTAATATATTGGGCGCAGGTGACGAGCTGTTCTTTTTTCGGTTCAAGGTTCCCTTCAATATACACCGGTGAAGTATACACGGGCTCCCGTTTGATTTTCTCCGCAAACAAATCATCTGACACGCTCAATACCGCAACGCCTTTTTTGCTGTAGGCGGTCCTGATCGCCTGATTTAAGAGATCCGGAAGTGATTCTGCGCTATGTACCTCTCTGTTGAACACAGCCACGTCCTCAAACATTTGCTCCAGCTTAATCTCCTGGAAATAGTCCCGTCCGACTTCGCCAGAAGAAACCTGTCCTGCAATCGCCAGCACAGGGGCGCCGTCCGCTTTTGCATCATATAAACCATTTAATAAGTGCACCGCTCCCGGCCCTGCGATTGATAGACAGACTCCGATCTTGCCGGTGAGTTTTGCTTCAGCCGCGGCTGCCAGTGCCGCTACCTCTTCGTGGCGGGTTTGAATGAACTTCAGTTGATTTCTTTCGTGTCTTAATTCTTCAATAAACTCATTTATACTGTCTCCGGGGATGCCGTATACATGATCAACTCCCCATTGCTCAAGCAGCTCTGTCATTACTTGTCCTGCAGTTTTATGTGCCATAACGTATCCTCCTTTTTCCTTTTTTCAAAACCACAGGAGAAAGGCTTTAAAACCCGGAGACCTGAATCACTTGCCCAGTCTTCTTTTCAACAGGTCGATCGCCGCGAGCAACCCTCTATCCTTGACGGTGACATTTACATCTTGAGCGCCGTTCTTGAAATCATTGATCTGCCTTTTTCGATTCGGCACCATAAAAAGCGGCAAACGCCCCGGGGAAACCCACTTTAATCCCGCTGTCTCTGTGCCGTCAGCCACTGCTTGTCCGCCTGTAATGCTTCCGAAAAACAGATGCTGTTCATCTTGAAACTTTGGCCTTTGGTAAACACCTATTTTCGCAGAAAGCGCTGCATTGTATCCCGTTTCTTCCAATACCTCCCGCACTGCCGCTTCCTCAGCCGATTCCCCGGGATCAACCCTGCCGCCCGGCAAATCCCATAGAGGGACATCTTTTCGTTTCACCAGCAGAATTTGCTGACTTTTGTTCAATACGATCACAAAAGCACCTTGTGTATACACCGCCATACCTCCTTTTCCCGCAAAAAAGGACCAAGGTGATTCCCTTGGTCCTAGAGCTTTACTTTTTAAAATGATACGGCAGTGTGGCAACCATTATGTCCTTTTTCCAGAACAGCCGGACTCTGAGGAGAAAGGCCGATTGGTTGTGAAGGATGGTGTGCCAGCGTTTTTTCGTTATAAATTGCGGAAACAGCACCATAACGGAAAACTGTTCCTTCTTCGCTTTTGCCTCAACTGTTTCCAAAAACTTATCAAACGGATGGACAAGGCTTCTGTACGAGGAATGAAGCGTAACGAGACGCACGCCGTTATTAAGCTCTTCCCAGCGTTTTTCGAATTTCTTTTCCTGTTCTCTGTCAAATGACACGTGAACGGCGATCACTTGATCGGACAGTGATTTCGCATAGTGAATCGATTTTTGCACGACGGTGGTGACACCGGCCACAGGCACAATCACAACGGTGCCTTTGATTTCTTCCGGCTCTTTGTCTACGATGCGAAGCTGTTCACCAACCGCTGTATAGTGATTTTTAATCGCAAAAAACAGCAAAACGACGATAGGCATAAAGATTAACACAGGCCATACGACATTAAACTTCGTCACAAACAGAATGGATAGAACCATAAACGATATCAGAGCACCGCAGGAGTTGATCAGCATTTTTCCGATCCAGCCTTTTGGTTTTTGCTTGATCCATTTCATGCACATGCCGGTTTGTGAAAGCGTAAATGGAATAAATACGCCCACAGCATATAACGGGATTAAGTGCTCCGTCTGTCCTCCGAATAAGATAATGAGAACAATGGAGGCAAAGCCTAAAAAGATAATCCCATTTGAGAAGCCTAAGCGGTCGCCCCTGACTGTAAACATTCGCGGCATATACTGGTCTCTCGCCAGGTTGAAGGCAAGCTGCGGGAAGGCTGAAAATCCCGTATTTGCCGCAAGAACCAAAATAAGCGATGTGACACCTTGGATGACATAGTAGAACACATTCCGTCCGAAGGTTTCGGACGCAATTTGTGAAACCACTGTTTCATCAGGCTTCGGCGCCGTACCATACCCGTACGCGAGCACCGTGATGCCGGAGAACAGAATCGCCAGCAAAATCCCCATCATCGCAAGCGTTCTTGCCGCGTTTCGCGCAGGCGGGTTTTTGAATGCAGGAATCGCGTTAGAAATGGCCTCAACCCCGGTCAACGCTGAGCATCCGGAGGAAAAAGCCTTAAGCAGCAAAAACAGCGTAATGCCGGCTACAGGTGTGCCCAGCGGTGTATGATGGGCTGGCTGGTCTATTTGTCCTGTCATAAGTTTAAACAACCCGACTGCAATGAGAACCAAAAGCGCCACCACAAACAGATAAACCGGGTAGGCAAGAATGGATGCCGATTCCGAAAGACCGCGCAGGTTCAAAATCATAATCACTAACACGAGAAAAATAGCGATCGGCACATGATAATCATGCAATGCAGGAAAGGCTGACGTGATGGCGTCCGTGCCTGCGGAAATACTTACTGCTACTGTTAAAATATAATCAACAAGCAATGAACCGCCCGCAATCAATCCCGGTTTTTCACCGAGATTTTCTTTAGAAACGATATACGCCCCGCCGCCCTGCGGATAAGCGTAAATAATTTGCCTGTATGAAAGAATCAGTGCGAGCAGTAATATGAGAACGCCAACCGCAATCGGAATGGAGTACCAAAATGCGGCAGCACTGATTGTTGCCAAAATAATTAGAATTTGTTCTGTCCCATATGCAACAGATGACAGCGCATCTGAGGAAAGCATAGCCAAGGCTTTTAATTTCGTCAGTTTTTGCTCTCCAGCTGCTTGGGATTTTAGTGGTTTCCCAATCAAAAAACGTTTGATTGAATGATACATCGATGTCTTCCCCTTTTAATTTCTCATTTTTCAATTAAAACAATAAAACATCAGTGTCTTGCTCTCACATGTTGTTGATAGTCCTTTCTGCTATGATGTCTCTGTATGCGATTTGCATTCAAAAATGAACAACAAAAAACACAGAGGCAAACGGATGCCCCTGTGCCATAACATCGAACACAGGTTTCATTCATCTCCTCTCACGAACGCTTACGAGGTTAGCTGACGGATTCGGGCATATGAGAGTTAGCCCTACCTAAAAAGGATTCACCCCAACGGCAAAAAGCCGTTCTATTGGGTCCCCCGCTCTGATTTCAGATTAAGCGATTTGTTTTCTAAAAGAGATCATACTCCCGTTCCCGCACGTTGTAAAGAGGCTTATTGGCTGAGAGAAAAAAATAAAATGACAGGTTCCACAAATGGAATTTACTTACCAAAAATAAAAAAACAGAGGCTAAAATCGCCTCTGTTTTATTCTGTATCTGTCTTTCTTTTTCTGCGTCTTACGGCAATCCAAATGAACACTGCCGCAACCACCATAATGAGTGCCAGCACACCAATATACATCCATTTCTGGCTATGATCCTGTGTTGGTTGTTCTGCATCGGAACTGTTTGTTTCCGATTTGAGCTGCTGGTGGTTTGTAAACACCTGCTGGCTGTTTGTTTCATTAAGGACGGTTGCCGACTCATCGTTGCTGTTCAGATAACTGATGATCTCTTTTGTGACAGCCGCGCCATCTCCTTTTGACGGTGCAAAGACAGCCATTGTATAGCGTGAATCCCAAACCGATGCTTGGGTAAATACCACTTGTTTTGTCGTCTCATTCAGCATCTCGAAACCAGATACATCAAACGATCCGTTCTTTTCCTGCGGCACAAGCAGATCTGATGATTTCTCCTTCAGAAGAGAAAATTGATTGATCCCTCCTATGAAAATGAGGTTTCGTCCTTTCGCATCATTTGCTGTAACGTCAGATGATTTCTTTACCGTATATGAATGCTGTGCTTCGCTGCCAAAGGATTCCGTCACGAGAGAAAGCTCCTCAAGCTTCGATTGGCTTACGGTGTCAGGAAGCACGATTAACGTTGTTTGATCCTGGTTTCCGGCGTAAGGCAGCGGCCACTCTTGAAAATCCGCTGACGGAGACATGCCTTTGATGGCGTATGATAATGTACTGTTTTTATCGATAAAAACCCACTTTTCTTCATCAGTGGTGTTGCAAGGGTTGTTTTCCTTTAAACCGGTCGTGACGAACTGAATATCAATGTAGCGGTTTTTTTGCAGCAGCTTAGGGTCCACTTTCACTGTGACATGATAGAATCCGTTTTTATCTTCTTTTCCTAATTCATCAAGCCGGACCGAGTGCGGCTGGCCGTTGATCATCACTTTCAGTTCTACGGCCTGAGAGGCTGACTCGTTTTCAGCCGTTGAGGCTTGAATCGTTTCAGACTTTTTCAGTTTAAGCGACAGCTTCGCCAATTGGTTTTCATCTAAAACAGCCGAAGCCGGATAAAAATAATGTGCTGAAGATGTTTTGTCGGCTCCAATTGTGATATCGCCCGCTCCAAAATTCTCAAGGGTCAGCTTATCGCTTTCTTTTTTTTCAGTCTGCTGAAGCTTGCTGATTGAAAGTGTATCGCCGCTGAGCTGGCCTGTATATGTCTGATCTGTCATCACGCTGATTTTTTTAGTGAGCGCGTCCTCGGACGCCGCTTGCGCAAACAGAACCGGCTGCTGTTTGCCCTCTGCTTTCAGCACCCGCTCCGCAAGCAGAAGGTTTTCTCCTTTTGCCTGTAGCCCGGCTTGTTTCAACAGGTTTTTCACTTTGCCGTTCCAATGCTTGTCCACGCCGATAACAATCGTCGGCTTATCGATTTTTTTCAGTTCAGATTCCGTGACATACGCAATACTGACACTGCTGTCCACCGTTTTCAAATAGCCTTCTGTTTTAACAGCAGCTTCTATTTCTGCTGAACTTGGGTGATCCGGAATGACGATGGCTGTTTCTTCCGCTGTATTTCCAGATTGGGCGAAAGGATACGGATAATGGTCCAGCGACGTTCCCTTCGCTTCACTGCTGTCAGCAAGTGTCAGCCGGCTGTCCGGATAAATTTTGATCCAGTTGCCTGATGTATCCTGTCTGACGCACACGCCCTCTTTCATTACGCCGTAGAATTTCAACGATACGTTGTGATAGCCTTGCGCAGACTGGCTTTTATTCAGATTCAGCTTCACTGTTTTCCGTTTGGAATCACCATCAAGCTTTAACGTCTTGACCGGTTCATCATCAATGACAGCCGTTAACGATGATGGAGAAATTAAAAGATTTGATGCCTCGTATTCGATTACCAATTGCTGATTGCCCGAAGAAGCGCCTGCCGGGATCTGATACGTCAGCTCTGCGCTGTCTTTTGATCCATACAGTGTAATCAGCTCGCTTGTAAGCACCTGCTGTTTGGCTTGTTCTTGGCTGCTTTTCCCGAGGAGCAAACCACTGACCTGTACGTCTTTGGCAAGAGCCGTTTGTCCAGTCATCGCCAGCAGCATGAAGCTTGTGAGAAAAATCATTATTTGTTTCAAAAAGGTCACCCGCTTTTATGTTGATTGTATCGTTCTGTCTTGTACCATTTGACCTCTTGCTTGAATAAACGGTGCTTGATTTCTACAAATAAAGAGTAGATAACAAGCACAATCCATGCCTGCGAGTATGTGAAGTACATGAGAAATACGATAAAAAAGTTTTGCTTGTTCATTTCTGTTTTTTCAATGCTCAACGTAATCATGACCTCTGTCATAAATAAGAAAAACGCCAAAATCCAGAGAATCATTGCTAAAAATCCAACAGACAAATGCAAATCATAAAACAAATTCACTACAAAAATCGCATTTGACATGATCACGCCAAAGAAAAACAGGAAGTACGTAAAGAAAAAATAAAACAAATCAAAGATAATCCGTTTTCGTTTCAGCTTAAAAAACTGCGCCAAAAATTTGAGCACGACATATTGATTGCCGCGCGCCCATCGGGTGCGCTGGCGCCACCATACCTTCCATGTTTCAGGTTCCTGCTCCCACGTGATGGCGGCAGGGAAAAAGCGGATGTGATAGCCGAGATTATACACCCGGATGGTCAGTTCAGTGTCCTCAGCGAGCGCTTTGTCATCCCAGCCTCCGAGCTTTTCGATAATGCTTCTGCGGATCGCGAAGTTGGTGCCTGGGATCGTGGCGATTTTGAACCACTTCCATCTGCCTCCCTGGGCCATCCACTGAAAACAGATCGTTTCGATATTAATAAACCTCGTCAGCAGCGTCTTCGCTGCATTGATGACGCGGAATTTCCCTACCACGGCGCCTGCCTTTTCGTCATTCATCAGGCCGAGCACGAGGTAATACACGGCCATTTTCTCAGGCGTGTTGTCGGCGTCATACACACAGATCACATCGCCGTTTGATTCGGCAAAACCTGAGTTAAGTGCAGAGGATTTTCCTTTTCCTGCATTTGGCGGCTTCGTAATCACCATTTTGATAAAATCGTATTTCTCGGAAAATTCATTGACGATATCACCCGTCCGGTCTGATGAATTATCGTTAACGACGATAATCTCCAGCCGGTCCTTCGGATAATAAAGGTTGACCATGGCCTTCAGCGTCTGCCGAATCACAACCTCTTCGTTATGCGCCGGGATAAGGACGCTGACCTTCGGCAGTTCCTTCATGTTTTCTCTCCACTTTGGGATATTCCGTTCGAAGGTCATATAGTGGCGAAACCCGCCCTGCATGAGGAACATGTGGTAGAGAAGCATAACCCATATTAAACTTAGCGAGATAAAGAACAGCGTATTACCCAAGGCTTCTTCTCTCCTTAAAAATTCGTTTTTTCAATGTGGCTCTCAAGTAAAACGTATAACTGACAAACATGATGACAAATAAGAGCACAACAGCGGAGAGAATCCATAACGCCTTTTCCAGAGGGGTTTGCCGGTGATGATCGAAAAACTCGTCAATGGGGCTTACACCGTTTTTCACCTGAATCGTTCCGTCACCGCTTGTATGAATTTCCACTTTGTCTGTTTTGACGGTTTGTTTCGTTTTCTTTAAATCAAGCCATTCACTGTCTGGAATGCGTTCCATCTGATCAACCAGCTCAGGCAGATATTTCATCCCAAGGTACGGGTGATAAAATCCTCCGGCTACTCCGCCTTCAAAATCAATCATCTGGGAGATGCGCTCCTCCATCTCACCGAGCGGGTTTTGCTTTGATGTGTCGACAAAGCCGATCGTTTCCGGATAAAGCGTCATTCCGTGCAACATCGAAGGAGCAGTCACAAACGGAGGTGCACCGGATGTTTTCCATGTTGTGCTGCTGAGCTGGACCTGGCCGAAAATGCTTGTAAAATACTGCGAGGCGATTTGATAGCCATATTCGGACATCGTGTAATGCGGCGCTTCAAACGCCAGCGGGTAAAGACCCGATGATGTCAAATCCTCAATGGCACGCGTCAGTTTTTGTTTTGTATACGTTTCTTCCTTTTCCCGAAATGGTTCAAGATAGCTGTGATAGGCTTGTTCGTTCGGGAAGTCCTGTTCTTTCTCCAAAATGGATGGGGGGTCTTCGGCATTTCCGGATGTAATCGGCTGATCCGCCTTTGCATCCCAAAATTCAAAACCCTCTCCTGTTTCACTGTAGCGATAAGCGTGAGTATAGCCGTGAACAATGATACTGCCGCCCATGCTTTGCAGCTTTTTCAGCACCTTGACCATCTTCGGTTTATCAGACAAATACACTTTGTCGCCTGTTTCCGGATTCAAGTAAACCGGAATGACCGCCAGGATAAAAGGAATATGCCGCTTATGCAGGTATGTACCGGCTTGAAGCAGCAGTTTTTCATCAGACATCGGGCTGATATCCTCGAGACGCAAATACAATAACGTCGTCCCCGCCTTCTCTCCGAAAGCTTCTCTGAGCTGTTTCGCCACGATCAAATTGTCATTTAACAAATTTGTTAATCCAATGTACACATTCCCTTTTTTTGTTTTCCATATAAAAGAATGCGTTGTGCCTTCATCCGCTTTGAAGGTGTAAAGCGCCGTTCCTTTCAGGCCTGATATGCTCAGCACGTTAAGCCCGCTTTCCAGAGACACATCGGCCTTTTCCGACCTGCTGTGAACCTGAAACACATTTTCTTTGCGGGCTAATGAAAGCCCGGAAAATTGGTTGATTTGGCCTGCGTTATAGCCAATGGCGACAACCGGGTTTTTTACGCCGCTGATAAGAGACAGCAATTTTTTGCTGAGCTTTCTTTTCGTTTGGCCGTAATAAATCACATGGTCTTTCCCTTTGAAATCCGACGCTTCAACGTCTAAATCTTTTTTGACTGTCACATGGGATGTAAAGTGACCCGCAAGCAAATCGAGCATTTTGACTTGTGACGACTCTTTGCCGTCCAAGGTTGAGTAGATGATGAGAATGCCGGCATCCTGATCTTTCGCTTGCGCAGAAACGGGAAAAGACGCAATAGCTGAAAATAGAAGCATCATGACGCATAGCAATGTGATTCCTTTATAGTTCATTCATCATCATCTCGTTTTCCAGTTCTTCTAAAAATTGATCAGCTGTTTTGATATCGTTGCGGTAGGGCAAATAGCAAACGTGGAACGTAAGCGACACATACTTTCCATTTTCCAGCTGATATGTATCCAATTGTTTCTTCAGCTTGGTCAGAACGGCCGGCATATGTTCAGCAGGCGTGTGCGTCAGCACGATCCCGATACGCTCGTCAGAGGGACGGAATTTCTTATCCGTTTCCCGAACGCTTGTCCTGATTTGCTGACCGACATATTGGAAGAGGCGGTCCGTTTCTTTTTCACCGTACAAAGACTTAAACTCTTTGAAATAATGCATATGGAGCAGCAAAAACACAAAAGAATTGCCATAGCGCTCCGCCCGCTTGATTTCTTCTGAAAGTTCCAGCTTCATCCTTTGCTTGTTATCAAAACCGGTCACTCTGTCAACAGCAACAAAGCTTTTGATTTCGGATTGAAGCCGTGTCATTGAGCGCCGAAGCTCTGCCGTAATATCGTGGATTCGTCCAGAAATAAAAGAAAACAGCAAAAGCGCGATTCCCCACACGACAAGCATTCGCAGCCCTTCCTCAGCCGGAAAGAGCGATGTCTGTCCAGTCTGGAAAAACATCATTAAGGTGCCGAGAACAAAGAGTACGATTAAGGTCACTGCCAGCGCGTAAATCGGGCCGAACCAGATGCCTGCGGCGATGACGACAAATGTGATGCAAAGGATCAGAGCACCTTCCGATTGCTGGGCTGACACATAATAAATAAACAGAGACAGGGCCGCGATGAGCCCTGAAAAATAAGCAAATAATTTTTGTGATTCACTGAATGATATTTTCATTAAAAAGCTTCCTTTCGGCTAACAGCGGCAGCAGATTGTCAAATGAATGCGTCTGAGTGCCGCTCATATAGCCTCCATAATACGATTTCACCGGATCATGAATTTCAAAGTCATTCATTCTGTCATATATGGCTTTGATGACAGAACTGTTTTCATGCTGTTTTGTCAAAAACAATACGGCTAATGCATATACGGATGGAGACTCATATTGGACGGCAGGCTCCTTCGTATCTGCCGAATACCGCCCGTACAGCTTTCCGTTTTTCTGAAATTCCTGCTTGATCCAGTCCGCTAAAACAGATGCTTTTTCATCCCCTTCCGGCAAATGCCAAGCAGTGTAAAGCTGATCAATCAGGTTGATTTCACTGTCGTATGTGTATTCCTTCGTCTCCGAGCTGTATGTTTTCGGCAGAAAGCCATTTTTTAAAGGAGCTGAATAGAGAACATTGGCATTCCGCTGTTCTGTGTCTTCGTCTATGATTCCATTCTTCTTTAAGACAGCTAAGGCGTCAGGCATGACGTATGAAAGCGTCACATCCTTTGAAGCGGCCTGTGAGTCGTAATAGTCTGTAAATAACCCATTGTTCATATTGTATGTCTTCAAAGACGTGCCGATATCCCTAGCCGTTTGCGCGTAGTCGCTGCGGCCCCATTTTGCGGCGGCTTGGTCAAGAGACAGCATAATTCTCATATCATCTATCAGCGCATTCGTCCCGCTCGCTTGGCCATTTTGAATCTTCCACGTCACCAAGTGATTGCTCAGCAGAAATGAATCAGTAAGATGCTGATATTGATCCTGGAAATGCGGTGCATCATTTTTGCTGAGCAGAAACTCCATCCACAGGCCGAGAGATTCCGACAAGTAAGAAGGCTGGTCTGAAAAATCGGTTTTGATCAGCCCTTGGTCATTCATTAAATTGTGATAGATGAAATATTCCGCCGGCTGGAGCGGGCTGGCATTCACTTCTGTTGCCGACTGATTTTGGGTCTTGTTTCCAGCTTCAGCACACCCTGCGGAAAGTCCGATAGATAAGAAGAATAAGATGACAGCAATTAGTACATGCCTCACAGGCAAATCCCCCTTTGTCGCCTGAAGCAAATCAGACGCTCACAAATAGTTATAGACGAAAATATGACTGCCACGTTACAAAGTACATTTACTATAAAAGAAAAAAATGCAGATTGCTAGCTTTTTTTCCCTTTTTGGACATTAAAAAAACAGGACCTAAGTCCAATAGAAAAACCTGTGCGATATGCACAGGTTTTTTTATTATTTATCCAAACCAAGTTTTTTCAGCTGTTCTGCCAGCGCGTTGTTAATCGGCTCATCTTTATTTTGTTTTTTCATATAAGAGGATACGTCCCGTTTGGTAGCACGCGCTTTGTCTTTGTTTTTTCGTTTTTCAAATACAGAGAGCTTTTCACGGTGACCGCACACACACGCAAAGGTTTGGCCCTCGCCTTGGCCGCGAAGCTCCATTCTTTTATGGCAATTCGGGCAGCGTGCGTTTGTTTTTCGGGCAATCGTTTTTCTGCTTCCGCATTCACGATCTTGGCACACGAGCATCGTCCCGCGTTTGCCGTTTACTTTCAGCATCATTTTGCCGCATTCCGGACATGCCGTTCCCGTGATGTTGTCATGTCGGAAGGTTTGGCTGCTGTTTTTGATTTCTTTTACCGTTTGGTGAGCGTAAGCCTTCATATCTTTAATAAAAACAGCCGATTTCAATTTGCCGGCCGCGATCGCAGACAGCTTTTGCTCCCATTCTGCTGTTAAGGCCGGTGATTTCAGATCCTCCGGAACAAGCTGCAGGAGCTGTTTTCCTTTAGACGTGATAAAAATATCTTGGCCTTTTTTCTCGATTAAAAAGCTGTTGAACAGTTTTTCAATAATGTCGGCACGCGTTGCCACCGTGCCGAGGCCGCCTGTTTCTCCAAGCGTTTTGACGAGGTCTTTTTCTTCTCCCTGCATAAATGCGCTTGGGTTTTCCATCGCTGACAGCAAGGTCCCTTCGTTAAAGCGGGCAGGCGGCTTCGTTTGACCGCTTGTTTCCGTTAACGTGCGGACGGCAAGTGTGTCGCCTTTTTGAAGCGCAGGAAGTGTCTGGTCTCTGTCATCCTCCTGCTCATCATCCTCATCCGCCATATCATAAACGGCTTTCCACCCTTGCGACTGCACGGTTTTGCCTTTCGCCGTAAAGGTTTCTCCGCCGATTTCTGCGATGACCTTTGTTTCCTCATATTCGAATGCAGGCATTAATACAGCCAGGAAACGTTTCGCAATCAGGTCATACAGCTTTCGTTCTTTATCACTCAGACTGCTGAGAACGAGCGGCTCTTCGGTCGGGATAATCGCGTGGTGGTCTGACACCTTCGCGTCATTGACATATCCTTTATGAGATTTAATGCCGCGTTTTTTAATTTGGCTGACATATTGGGCATACGGTTTTACTTCCATGCCTTCCAGACGGTCTTTTAACGTCGGGACGATGTCACTGGATAAAAATCTAGAGTCCGTCCGCGGATATGTGACGAGCTTATGCTGCTCATATAGCTTTTGTAGGACAGAAAGCGTTTCTTTAGCAGAAAAACCGAAGCGCTTGTGGGCGTCACGCTGCAGCTCCGTTAAATCATAAAGCGCAGGCGCAAAGCTTTTTTTCGCTGTTTTTTTCAGCTCAGCTACGACCGCTTGCTTTCCTTGGAGATTTTTTAGCAGACGGCTTGTTACATCTTGATTGAACGTTCTCGTCTGCTTTGATTTCTTATCCTGCCACGTCAGCGCCATGCCGTCGACTGCAGCACGTATACCGTAATACGGAACGGGCGTAAACGCCTGAATGTCTGCCTCGCGCTTTGCAATCATGGCAAGCGTCGGAGTCTGCACACGACCGCATGAGAGCTGGGCATTGAATTTTGTGGTAAGTGCACGGGTGGCGTTGATCCCCACAATCCAATCCGCTTCCGCTCTGGCGACGGCAGAATGGTACAGGTTTTCATATTCTTTGCCGCTGCGCAGCTTCTGAAAACCTTCCTTGATCGCTTTATCCGTCACAGATGAAATCCACAGCCGCTTGATTGGTTTTCGGACATTCGCTTTCTCAATGATCCAGCGCGCAACAAGCTCACCTTCCCGGCCTGCGTCAGTCGCGATGACAATCTGATTGACGTCTTTACGGGTAAGCTGGGATTTGACTGCATTGAACTGCTTTCCGGTTTTTTTTATTACCACAAGCTTTAAGGGTTCTGGGATAATCGGCAGATCCTCTAGGCGCCATGATTGAAATTCTTTTCCGTAGCCTTCTGGATCAGCAAGCGTCACCAAATGGCCTAAAGCCCAGGTCACAATATATTGATCGCCTTCGAGATAACCGTTTCCTTTTTTATGGCACTTCAGCACCCGGGCTAAATCCCGGCCGACTGAAGGTTTTTCAGCTAATACTACTGTTTTTGACATGCTTGATCACTTCTCTTTCTTTCGCGCTCATCCTGTTATTATAACAGACTTCACGCGGCACTCTCTAACCGCGCCCGTTTTTCGTGTCAATTTCTGAGAAAATGACGTGAGTGACGGTTTGCGCGTAGGGCGATGTTTTGTTAATGAAATCTTCTACCGCTTCGAGGCTTTCGGCATTGATTTTCAGCATATAGCAGGCTGCACCCGCAATCCGGTAGCAAAATTCAATATTCGGCAATGTTTGAATATAGCTTTTGAACCGCTCGTAATCCGCGTTTTTAACGGTTGCTTCTACAATGCAGGAAACGGGAAGCCCCAGTTTTTTCTGGTCGACCTCCAGCGTGTATTGCTTGATGATGCCAAACGATTCAAGCTGCCTTACCCGTTCTGTCACAGATGGAGGCGACAGCTTAATTTTTCTGCCTAATTCCCTCATCGACAAACGGCTGTCCTTCTTCAGCTCCTCAATGATATTCAGATCAATCTGGTCAAGTTTCATTTCAACATCCTTCTTTTTTGATTTTGTACACATTATCTCGGGTATTTTTGTAAATGACAAGTACAGTTCCCTAGAAAAGGCATGTAAAAATGAATGTTTTCCGAACATTTTTTGAAAGCTGTCATATGCCCCTCCGGATTGTTTATAGTATAAAATGAAAACGTGTCCACAAGGAGGGCGATTTATGCTGCACACGCCGATTGGAAGACTTCGCACGATGGGTTTTATTGAAGGAATGTCACTCTTAATCCTGTTGTTCATCGCTATGCCGCTTAAATATTGGGCAGGCCTTCCGCTTGCGGTGACAATTGTCGGTTCGGTTCACGGCGGGTTGTTCATTTTGTATTTGCTTGTCTTGGCTTATGCAACCTTCTCTGTCAAATGGCCGCTGAAATGGTCAGCTGCCGGCTTCATCGCCGCTTTCGTCCCATTCGGAAATTTTTTGTACGACCGCGGATTAAGGAAATATAAATAAGGGAACGCAAAAAAGGCTGGATTTTTATGATCCAGCCTTATTTATTAAAACCACTTTGTCAGCCACGCGATATAGTAGGCCCCCGGAATAAACATGAGCTGGGCGAGGAGTGTGCCCGCCACCCTTGATGTGACCATTGTGACAGAGGTCCATTTTAAATAGAGATAGCTTCGTTTTCCTTTTGCCACATCATCAGCTAGAACGGATACTTTAGGATCAACAAAAATGGCCAGCAGAATCGTCGCAATTCCGTTGATCAAACCCGAAGCCATGACGGCTGTCGTACTGCGCTCCGGCGCCAGAAGGCCTGCGTATAAAGCCGAAAGCACGCCAATCGTATAAATCGATGTGATCAGCATGTTGATGACAAACAAACGCTTCGGAATCAAGCGCATATGAAATCCTTTTACATATGAAATAGACGGCAGACGCAAATAGGAAAGGGCATTTTTGAATCCTTGTTTCGAGAATCCCTTTCGGAAAACTTGAAAAACGGAGCCGCCGCCGCCCGCCAAGTGAATAATCGCCCGTGAAAAAAGAGCGACAAAAGACGGGAGCAGGATAATGCCCAAAATGGTGCCGACTGTCGATCCGAAAATTAAAAAGCGGAACTGCTCCCCTACAATCGCCAGTGCGTTTTTTCCAGCATCATCAATTAAATGCCCGGTAAAGGGCTGCTGCACCATGTTCGACATTCTGGATACGATGACCATGACATTAAACAGAGAAAGCGCGGACGCAATAAATCCAACGCGGGCCCCGGAAAGCCTTGTAGCATAGGCTAAGGTTTCTATCGAGTGAATCAGCAATAAAAAACAAAAAATAAAAAGTACTTGTGTTGTAATGACATGCACGTTATTCTTCCTCCAATTTCATCCTAGAGATAAGACTGGAAAGAAGACAAGGAGGTTTCAGTACGATGTGTTTTTTGCAATAAAAAAACCGTCCGGCGTACGCCGGGCGGTTTGTCTTATTCTTTTCTATACGCAAATAAAGATTATATCATCCGCCAAGTCAGGCGGGTTAGATTCATAAAGCATTGTTCCGAAGAATCATTCTGGAAAGTAAACACCATGGAAATTTCTTGAACACAAGACAACGAAAGCCCTACCTCTCAATCGTCACTGCGGCTCCGAAGCCGCGCCGGTGTGAATTGTAAAACAAAAAAGTCTTTTTTCCATCTCATCGTTAGGGGCGATTTGTTATGAAGGAAAAGAATAAGGGCAGCTGGTTATGCTGCTTGGGAAGCGGTAAGCTTCTCTCTCAAAACAGAAAAAAGAAGTTTACTTTCTTTTTTATTTGCTTATTTTTCTTACTAGCTATTCATAATAACATATCGCCCCTGAAAACACAATTATTATTTACAGGTCTAGTGAGACCGGTGTTTTCTCCCCGGCATTCATTAATCTGATATCCTCCGGTTCAATTTCAAGAATCACCAGATTCGGATCATCCTTGCCGTCAAACCAGCGCTCTAATTTGGAACTCCATATTTTGTCCTTGAGTTCTGCCGAATTGTTAATTTTGGCTTTTCCGGCAACTTCGACATATGCGTCGCCAAACCCTTCACAATCATAGCCTAATAAAATGTGGACATTGGGGTTGTTCTCAATTTCTTCCGCTTTATGAGTTTCCTTGCTTGTCGGTGTGTAAATCGTCAGCCCGTCATGGAAAAAAGTCATGTAGCGGGAATGCGGTTTGCCCTTTTGAACTGTTGCGAGCGAACCTACTTTATGGTGATCTAGAACATCAAGCACTTTTTGTTTAATGTCTTGCTGATTCATCTCGAATCACTCCTTTTTAACGTCTCCGCTGTTACTTTTCCACATCCGGGGAAGATTTAAACAAGAAAGTGTGCTCTTTATTTTTCGCCTTCCCATTCACGCTTTAACAGACTGTAGTAGACGAGGTCGTGATGCATGCCGTTTACGTATAAGCCGTCCCGTGCCCTGCCTTCCTCTAGAAACCCGAGCCGCTCCGGAACCGCTCTGCTTTTTTCGTTTCCGACAGCCGCACAGATCGCCACACGATTCAGCTCAAGCTCTTCAAAAGCATACGTAATGAGTTTTCGGCAGGCAGCTGTAATAATGCCTTTCCCTTCAAATTCTTTGGCAATCCAATATCCGATTTCCGCCTTACGATTCACTTGATCAAGGTTATGCAGGCTGATCATGCCGCATAGGCTGCCGTCATAAAGGAGCCCCGCCTCAATGCCGTTCAGGTCGGCATACTGGCGCCGCCAATCTGGAATGATTGTTTCTCGGTACGTTTCAGCGCTGCTTGGATTTTCCGCAAAAAACAGCCACTTGCCAAGCCGCTGCTGATTTTGGATAATGAGTTCGGCCAGCCGCTCCGCATCCTTCGGCTCCAATAATCGGATGGTGATGTGCTCATTTACCTTGCAAGTGAACATTGCCTCGCCCTCTTTCCTTTTTTAACCATTATAGCGATGATTCTGTTTTTTTCAATACAAAAAGGATGGGCTGTTAAGCCCATCCTTATATTCTTGGATCGGTAAAGATATCATGTTTATCCGTGCTCGTCGATGACATTTCCGTCACGACGGCACCTTCTTCCCCGGCCTGGAACCAATGCTTTGTGTTTGGTGGAATCGTGTATTGCCCGCCCGGTTCTAGCTCAATTTCGTGCCAGACCGTATAGTGTTCTCTGTCTTCCTGAGGAGGGAGAACTTTTGGAAGCGGCGTTTTTTCTCCTTCTACGTAAAGATACACTTTTCCGTAGCGGCAGCGGAAGGTCTCCTGCTTGCCTTCCTGGCCGTCGACCGGCGGATGGCGGTGTTCCGGGCAAGTCTGTCCCGGAAACAACACCAATTCCTTTGAACAATAACGGTCTGTATTGACGTAGACGAAGAGCTGGAGCCCGACTTTTCTTTCTTTTCCTAAGCCGTAATCCATCAGCTGGATTTGGTCTACTTCCTCGTCCGTTAATACAATCCCTGCTTTTTGATAGTAGCTGTTCACTTCTTCTTTCGTGATGCCCATATGTCTCACTCCCTCTTATGTCGTCACAAAGTTTCCGCCGTTGACATGCAGGGTCTGTCCTGTCATGTAAGAGGACTCATCTGATGCCAGGAGCACATAACAGCCGACGTGCTCAACAGGCTGTCCAGGACGGCCCATCGGCGTATCTTGCCCAAATTGAGCAACTGTTTCTTCAGGGAACGTAGCTGGGATTAGTGGCGTCCAGATTGGACCCGGCGCGACTGCATTTACACGGATGCCGTCTTTAACAAGCGCCTGCGCCATTGTTCTTGTAAAGGCGTTGATCGCCCCTTTTGTCGCTGTATAATCAATCAGTGTCGGGTTCCCTACGTACGGGTTGATAGATGTCGTATTGATGATGGCGCTGCCTGGTTTCAGGTAATCAATTGCTTTTTTAGTCAAATAAAATTGAGAATAAAAGTTTGTTTTGAATGTGCGGTGAAGCTGTTCGCTCGTAATATCTTTGATGCTTTCTTTCGGATGCTGTTCACCTGCATTGTTGACAAGGATGTCAAGGCCGCCTAGTTCCTTGACCGTTTTTTCAACCGCTTCATTGCAGAATTCCTCTTCACCTACGTCACCAGCAATCAGCAGGCATTTTACGCCTTCTTGTTCAACACGTTTCTTCGTCTTCTCAGCGTCTTCATGCTCATCCTTATACACAATGGCGATGTCAGCGCCTTCCTTTGCGTAAGCGACGGAAACCGCGCGTCCGATCCCGCTGTCGCCGCCTGTAATAAGAGCTACTTTTCCTTTTAATTTGTCTGCTCCTTTATAATCCTCGTACTCATACACCGGACTTGGATTCATTTCGCTTTCAATTCCCGGCTGGCGACTTTGAGTTTGTGCCGGCAGTTCTTTTGGATAATTTGCCATGATGATTCTCCTCCTTTGTTTTCATGTCTATTTGTTGTGTACCTCACACACTCTTTGGATAAACATGGCTTGGCACCTTCGCATTGCTTTATCAGAAAAATGTTTCACATGGAACGCTGGAAGGAAATTAACTCAAAAAGGGGGTTGGTTGCTGAATGATTAACATGCTTTTTAGAAGATTCAGCAGGCCAAAGGGCGTCATCGGCATGATTGCCGGGTACATCATGGCTGCTGAAAATCAAACACTGAATCAGTGGACAATCAATCAGCTGGGTATCACGCGCGGGGACAGCATTTTAGAAGTCGGGTTTGGCCCGGGATACTGCATGCAGCAGATGCTGAAACGCGAGAAGGATGTTCATCTCCATGGGATTGATGTGTCAGAGGCCATGCTGAAGCTGGCCGCCCGCAGAGTGAAACCAAAGGGCGTACGCCTGATACAAGGAAGCATCGAGACATTTCCTCTCCCCGCCTCGTTTTATGATAAAGTGATTTCCGTTAATAACTACACCATTTGGAATGACCAAACAAAAGGCATGAAACAGATTTATCGGGCATTAAAGCCAGGCGGCAAAGCAGCCATTACGATGCAGCCGCGGGAAGCGGATGCCAGTCCTGAGAAAACCAAATCATTTGGAAGACAGATGATTGCTGACTTTAAAGCAGCCGGCTTCGAAGACATTGATATACAATTTAAGAACATTAAGCCTGAGCTTTCCGTCTGTGCAAGTGCAAAGAAGCCCGCCACATAAAGTGGCGGGCTTCTTTTTTATGAATGTACAGCCTGATTGCGCAGGACGTCTTTTTTCACCTTGCCAAGGTTGTTTTTCGGCAGTTCGTTAACAAATTCAACTTCAGGTATTTTGTAAGCGGACAGGCGTTCTTTACAAAATGCGATGACATCCTCTTCCGTGATGCGCTGGCCGCCATTTTTCACGATAAAAGCTTTCGGTTTTTCACCGTAAAGCGGGTCTGGAATACCGACCACAGCCGTTTCAAGGATTCCCGGGATCTGCTGGATAACTTCTTCAACCTGATCAGGATAGACGTTATCGCCTCCGTAAATAATGACATCCTTGTAGCGTCCCGTGATGAAAATAAAGCCATCTTCATCTACATATCCTGAATCTCCGGTTCTAAACCATCCATTTTGCAGCACTTTCGCTGTTGCTTCAGGATTGTCTTCATAGCCTTTAAATAAGAATGGAGTATGAACAACGATTTCGCCGATTTCTCCTTGAGGAAGTTCTTCTCCGGTCAGAGGATCTTCCACTTTGACTTTAACACCTGCCACAGGTTTTCCTGCAGATGCCGCTTTATCCATTCCCATATCAGGCGTCCATGTGCTGATGCCCCAAGCCTCAGTACTTCCATAGCCATGCGCAAGCGGAATGCCAATATCAAGATAGCGGCGGATTAGGCTGCTCGGCACTTTTGTTCCGCCTGTCATTAAAATAACAAGCGAAGATAAGTCAGTTTGGTGCGTTTCCCACGCCTCAAGCAAATACGTGTAGAACACAGGAAGAGCCATCACGGTCTGAATTTTCTCTTCTTCAATGACCTTCAGCATGTGAACAGGATCTTGATCCTTTGTAAACACAAAGGTTGTTTCTGCAAACGTTCCAAGCATGATGCAAATGAGCGCACTCGTATGATAAATCGGATGGCACGCGAGAAAACGAAGGCCCTTCATGCGTGCTATTGAGCTGTTGGATTTTTTAACGTATCTGTATATGCCGCCATGTGTAATCATGCATCTTTTCGGGTTACCCGTTGTTCCAGATGTAAACATCAAAAGTGCTGTATCATCAGGGGAAACCATTTCCGTCTCTGGCAAATGATCAGGACCTGCAAACAGCGCTTCAAATTCAGCAGATGTTTCGTAAGCTGTTCCTGTTTCCATTGTTACACACAGTGAGGACAATTCAGGAAGAACTTCATCCAGTGTCTCTTTAAACTCCGCTCCGTAAAACATTGCTTTCGGTTCACTTGCTTTTAAAATGCCTGTCATTTCATATGGTTTCAGCTGCCAGCTGACAGGTACGACAACAGCACCTATTTCAAGTGCGGCGAACATAACAGTTGAGGCGGGATGGCCGTTTTTGCAAAGCAATGCAACACGGTCGCCCTTTTGAATTCCTTTTTGAAGCATGGCATTCGCCAGCTGATTAATCCGTTTACGGTAACCTTTATATGTCAGTGTATGGTCTCCGCTTTTTACAGCCTCTATATCTTCGCTATTCGGCATGTCATGCAGAATCAGATGCTGTAATGTTTCCATATCGTCATCTCCTATATTCTCTTGAATCTTCAATAATTTGTTAGATTTTCTTCCTTACCTCACCCATTTTAACCCAAAAAAGATAACTTGTAAAACTATTTCATTTTGGAATTATTCCAATACTGAATGATAAAATAGTCCCACATTTTCTTATTTTGTTCCCCGTCCAAAGAAAAACACACGCCAAATTTTTGACGTGTGCCATGCAGGTTTACAGTATGTTTTTTTCTTTCATCCATGTGAAAAATATGCGGTTTAACCGCTGATACAATTCTTGTTCTCCTTCTTCCTGAAACCCCGCCATGCTTTCTCCGCTCTCGATAATTGCCGAGCTGATCGCGCTTAAAATCTCCGAGCCTTCAGCAGATAATGAGCTAGGCGCCATCATGACGAGAATGCGTGTCATCCTGAGGGTATTTCCGTCCATGCCATCCACTTCATAGGAGGTGCTGAGATCAAACATTTTGAAAAAAGGCAGGACGATTTCATCATTTTTGAGATGATAAAGCGCCATGTTTGTTCCGGGGATTCCCAATCCTCCTTGTTTCTCCCGCTCAGCCAGGCAAACCGCGGCTTTTTCCGGATCACGGATCAGGCCATCCTTCTTCAGCTGTTGAAAAAGCTCTAGCAAAAGCATGCTATGGTCCGGGTTTGTTTTGAGTTGAGCTAGCGTAAAATGGCGCAGAACATCTTGGATAACCTCCATATACCGCCCTATGCTTTCTGCCGCCTCTAGCATGTCAGGTACATCAGCTTGCTGCGCCTCTTCCTTCGGGCTTCTTTTTTTGTTAAGAATAAGGGGAATCTTCCGCTTGATATACTGCTTAACCTGGTTTGCGTCTTCCTCATTTAATAGCGGGCTGACCATGATGTAATCAATGTTTTCATAAGGAATCGGTACAGTGGACACAATCATATCATAGGCTTGAACATCCTTCCCCTTTAGCTCGATCAGAGATGACATATCAAACGATTCAATTTCCGGCAGCTCTTTTTTCAGTCTGGAGGCAAGCATTTTCGAGGAGCCGATCCCGCTTGAGCAGACGACAAGCGCTTTCACTTTTGCTTCTTCTTTTTTGATTTCAAGAGCCGAGCCAAAGTGAAGAACGATAAAAGCGATTTCATCATCAGAAAAGGACATGCCCGGAAAATACTTTTCGACGCCTTCTTCGATCGCCATATAAAGCAGAAAATAATCGCGCTTGATCTGTTCCTTCATCGGATTGTATATCTCAATATTTTCTTTTATGCGGCTGACGGCCGGCTCCAAATGGGCAATCAAGCCTTCATATAAAGAGTAGTTTTTCGTCAGATCCATTCTGATTTTGTCTGAAATAAAAGCAATGAGCCGCTTTGTTTGCAGGGCTGTTTCCAGCTCAATTTCCTGCGCTTTGTATTCTGTTTTGTATTTTCGATTGGCGCTTCGAAGATGGATTGTAATATAGCCGACCTCCGCCTCTGGAATCGTCACGCCGAAGGCACGTTCAAGCTCGCCCGCGATTTCAAGAGCGGAGCTGTATTCCTTCGCATTCTTCAGTTCCTCAAGCTCATTTTGCTCCATGGTGATAGTTTCCCCAAGCTTAATTCGTTCGATAGCATACGTCAGATGGACGACGAGCGCTATATAGGAGCTGTCGGACAATGAAAAAGCGATTTTTTCTTTGAGCTGAAATAAGATGCGCTCCATTTTTAACAGCTCACCTTTGCTGACAACCCCGAACATTTTCTCTGAAGAATCGGTTTTTCCTTTGATGTTTAATTCAACCGCTTCCAAAAACATTTGGATGTCGAGACGGTTCACAATCAAGTTGCCGACAATTTTCCGTTTCGCATTCTCCGGCCCTATAAGCTGGATGCCAAAACCTCTTTTACGGATCAGTGTCAGTCCGAAGGGAGAAATCCACTTCTCGAGCTCATCTAAGTCATAGCTGACCGTGGCATTCGTCACCTGGAGATCATGAGCAAGCGTGTACAGTTTGACGGGCTCCTGAGACTCTAATAACGAACAAAGAATGAGCAGTTTCCGTTCGTCGGCGCTGTATTCATGCTGTTCATATGATAAATCAGTAAGCAGCTTTTGTTTATCTTCGGGACTTCCCACTGCTTTCAACCCTTTACCGGGCTGTTTATCTAACGTAAGCCCCACGGTTTCCATCAGCGGTTTAATTGATTTGAGTTCCCTGTGAATGGTTCTCGTGCTGACTTGCATCAGCTCAGCAAGCTCAGTTACGGTTATATATCTGTTTTGTAATAATAAGTGCTTTAACAGTTTTTGTTCTCTGGCAGTCATATACATAAAAAAGACCTCCTAGACTATCTTGATGTGCGGATGAAGTCGCAAGGAGATGCAGTAGAGGATATAGAGAGGTTTCCCTTTAATATAAAACGCTTTCAAGAAAGAATCAATCACTTATAAATGGTAATTTGGCACTATGCGGTGTGACAATATTGAAAAAGCATCAGCTGGTAAGCTGATGCTTTTTATGGAATATCGTAACCCTGTACGGCTGTAAAAATGCGGAACCATTGATCCTGGTCAAGCTTGTATGACAACGCATTTATCGCGGCGGAAATCCGCTCGCGCTTTCCGCTTCCGACAATCGGCATGATGCCGGCCGGATGCGTGAACAGCCATGCGTACATGACCTCGTCCAATGAAGCAGCGCCGATTTCCCCTTGGACGGATTCAAGCGCCGTGCGGACACGCTGGTCTTTATCCGTGTTTCCAGTGAATACTTTGCCGCCTGCCAGAGGCGACCAAGCCATCGGCGGAATCCGTTTTTCCTGGCACAGGTTCAAAGTGCCGTCGAGCATATTTTCTAATTCGTATGCGGAAAGCTCAATCTGGTTGGTTACGAGCTTCTCGGGCAAATATGATTCCAGCATCCGATACTGGTGATCTTTAAAATTTGAAACGCCAAAGTACCTGACCTTGCCAGAGCATTTCAAGGCCTGAAACGCCTCTGCTACCCCCTCCGGATCCATGAGCGGGTCCGGTCTGTGAATCAAAAGCATATCGATATAATCCGTCCTAAGGTTCATAAGCGATTGCTCAACGGATGCCAAAATATGCGATTTGCTTGTGTTATAATGATGCGATCTGTGAGCGGGCCGTTCAGGCGATTCAAGAACGATACCGCATTTTGTGACCAACTCTATGTTTTCTCTTAATCCAGGTGAAAGGGCAAGGGCGTTTCCAAACAACTTTTCGCACGTATAGCCTCCATAAATATCCGCATGATCAAAGGTCGTGATGCCGTGATCGATACACCATTCAATGAGGCTCAGAAGTTCAGCATCTGAATAGTTCCATTCATTCAGCCGCCAAAGCCCGTGTATGACTCTTGAAAATTGAAGATCCTCCGCCAATTGAATACGCTGCATGCAAAATCCCTCTTTTCTTTGTATAAACCGGGTTTTGCCCCTTACTAGTTCATTCGGCCTCAGATCCCCTTTTTCCTTTCGCTCCTTTTAAAAAGACATTTTAATTCGATTGAAATTGCTTTTTCGCTTTCTCAACGACATAGTGGCTGCCGCCGCGGTCCTGCACATTTTGGATCATCATGGCGACAAGCAGGTCTTTGTTTTTGTAATCGTAGCCGACAAACCAGCCATTTTCCGTGCCGTCTTTATCATCTTTTGATGTTTTCAGCTCGGCTGTTCCTGTTTTCCCGGCCACTGTGATTCCTTTCACGACAGGCTGATACGCTGATCCGCGCTCATCTTCCACAACGCCTTTCAGACCTTTTGTAATGTCTGCCGCTCCTTCCTTGGTGACCACTTGCTTGTGCCAAACATCAGCTGTTTGTGAATCTTTTTTGATCAGCGTCGGTTTGACAAGGTCTCCATTGTCAACAAATGGCGTGTAAGCAGTTGCCAAGTGAAGCGGAGACATTTGCATTTGCCCTTGTCCGTAGCCTGTATCCGCAAGCAAAATGTCTGAATCAAGCTTGTCATTTGCAATAGACGATTTCTGGATCGGGAATTCGTACGGAACGTCCTCTGAAAAACCGAATGTCTTCAAGCCTTTTGTGAAGGTGTCCGCTCCCATATCAAGCGCATTCTGGGCAAAATAAATATTGTCTGACGTAATAAGGGCGTTTTCCAAATCGACTTGTTGAAGTCTCTCAGACACACGTGTCACTGAATAGCCGCCCCAGCTCGAATCTTTTTGCCACTCCTTGCCTTTGATTGTTTTCTTCTCATCGGCTTTAAGGGTGCCGTTTTTGATTCCAATAGCAGCCGCAATCGGTTTAATGGTAGAACCTGGCGCGTATGTCTTATTGAATTTCGCTGAAAACGGATTGTTTTTATCTTTGTTTAGCTTTTTCCATTCCTTATCGCTCCAGCCGAAAATAAATCCATTTGGATCGTAGGAAGGCGCGCTGACAAGGGCTAGTGTTTCGCCTGTCTTCGGCTGCAGCGCGACTGCCGCCCCGCTGTCATCCTTCAATTCATCATACAGCTTCGTTTGCGTTTTGATATCAATTGTGAGGTGAAGATCCTCGCCGTCCTTTGCTTTCTTTTCAGCGATGACTTCCCCGGTTTGCGGCACGTAGATTTTCCAGCCAGTTGTGCCTCTTAGCTTGTCTTCATACACATTTTCAAGTCCGGCGATACCGATGTTAGACGTATCGCTGTACGTTCCTTCTTTCTTTTTCTTCAGTTCTTCCGCTGTAATGGCGCGGACATAGCCTGTCAAATGGGCTGTCTTTTCGCCATACGGATAGTAGCGGGAGCTGACATTCGTTCTTGTTACGCCTTGTAATGACGTCGCTTCAGAAACTAATTTCTCCTGGTCTGGCTTGACCTTTTTGAGCGGCACAAACGAATCGTCTTTTACCCAGCCTTGATCCAGCTTTTTCTTGATGTCGTCTTCAGTCAAATCAAGTTTTTTGGCGAGTTCTTTTATAACTTTCTCTTTTTTATCGCCAAGCTCTCCGGGAACAATTCCAATTTCCGGAACATCTGTATTGACAGCTAAACCTTTTCCATTTTTATCGTAAATTTGGCCTCGTTTCGGTTCAATGCTCATAATTTGCACGGTTTTGTCGTCAGCCAGCTGCTTGAAAATAAACGATGGGTCCCAATCTATATTCCATGACTCCTCGTCATCTGTTTTTTCTAATTTCAGCACAGCAGTATTCTTGAAGCTGACTTTGCCGGCATTTGTGTTCATGCTGACTTTATACGGGATATGTTTCATCGTCTTGTTGTCTTGATCGTCCTTATCTACTTCTCCCGCAGTGACTTTCAAATTTTTTACGCCGGCCTGCTCATAGATGGCTTTATACCTGTTGACGAAATCTTTTTTGGAGATTTCTTTTTTGACATCTTTAGTCAGGCTTTGATACATGTCATCGAATTGCTGATCGTTCCACTGTTTCACGAATGCTTCCATGCGATCCTCTGGTGAATCTGTTTTGGAGCATCCGATTAACCCAATCAATCCGACGCATAGAAATACTAGTAGAATACACTTTTTTAACATGACTTTCCCCTGCCTTCCACTTGTTATTTTCTCTTAATTGAATTGGTGCGTGCAAGATTTTTTTGAAAATGAAGGAAAAGTTCACCGATTTTGCAGAAATCTCCTATCGTTTGCTGTAGACTATTTGAAAAGACAGAAAGAAGGGATAGCATGGTCAGAGAGGCAGCAATGCTTCACATTAAAGAAGGCCTTGAACAAGAGTTTGAGGATGCATTCCGGCAAGCGGCGCCGATTATTTCCGGCATGAAGGGCTATATCACTCACTCGTTATCAAAATGCATGGAGGAAACGCATAAATATCTGCTTCTTGTGGAGTGGGAAACACTTGAGAACCATACGGAAGGCTTTCGCGGTTCTTCAGAGTATCAAGAGTGGAAAGCCTTGCTTCATCGATTCTATACCCCGTTCCCGACGGTCGAGCATTTTCAGGATGTGTAATAGATTTATATAATATGAAGTGTAAAACCGATAAGGGAGACAGACCATACAAAAACGGCGGTATAAATATTAAAAGCGCCTGAGCCGTCATTTTCTTTTTTGCGCTCTTCAAGCCCCTGCATAAACATGACCGCGCCAAGAAAGACGAGCATGACCGATTGGATAACAGAGGTGTGTTCCGTATAGTTAAAAGCAATAAGCGCCAGTATAATAATGATAACCGCAAAAGACATTTTAAAAATCCGAAACAAAAGGACCATCCTTCCTTATATACGAAATATTGAACGTTATGGCTATATTTGCCTACGTCCTCCATTATTCTAGCGCACTTTGTTTGTCTGTAGAACAGAAGACAGAGAATTTTAAGTTTCTTTTAATATTTCGATCACACATAAAAAACGCGCCTGTCATGAGGCGCGTTTTCTATGAAACTGATAGTTCTTTATAGCCTAGCTTGTGAACGGCTTCAGCCATCGCTTGATAGCCTTTGCAGTTCGGATGGACACCGTCAAAGGACAGATATTCCCGCTCCTTGCCTTTGAAGATGCTATAGG
Organism: Bacillus sp. LJBS17; assembly: GCF_019334685.1. NCBI lineage: Bacteria > Bacillati > Bacillota > Bacilli > Caryophanales > Bacillaceae > Bacillus > Bacillus sp. LJBS17. The sequence continues at coordinate 451,477 of NZ_CP079759.1, read as the reverse complement.
CATCTGCGATTTTGACATGGGGTGCTGATGCAAGTGTTTCTAAATGTGAATTAAAGGATGTGATCCATTTGCCGGCGATTTCAATGCCGGGAAACGGATTGTATAAGTTGAACACTCGGATGGCGTACGGGGAAGGTTTTTCTCCTTTAATCTCGGCGATTTTGGCAATCATCTTTTCAAAATTCTCATGGCAATGGGCGGATACACGGCTGAAAATCGTTTCATCCTTAGAGGTTTGGTAGGCTAAGACCGAATCGATGAGATCGTTTCCGCACCCTGTGATCGTTATCATATCAGCATCTCGAATGCATTTTTGCACATAGGGATATGACAGGAGTCCCAAAATCTCTTCTGTATTCAGGCCTGATCTGGCAAATATTTTTATTGCCGTTCTTGTTTTCAAGTCAGCTTCCATCATGTCCCCAAAACGCTGGACGAAGCCGGGTGAAAACAGCCCAGAGCCTCTCCCTGTAGTCAAGGAATCGCCCAGAGCTGTATATCGAAGCACCATGTTCTTTCCTCCACTCTTGAACGTCGATACGTTAATGTACGCAGCAGAGAAAAGATTGGCTACTTATGTATATCCTATTTTTCTTGAAATCTGTAAAGCGGCGTCCTTCACCTTTTCTGTTAAATAGGGCAGCCTGTCTTCTGTAAATCTCGCTTCAAAGCCTGCAATGCTAATGCCGGCTGCCACCTGGCGCTTATGGTTAAAGATCGGGGCGCCGATCGCCGCCGTATAGTTTTCGAGCTCTGAATAGCTGACAGTATAGCCATTTTGCACAGAGGCATCAATCTCCTGAAGCAGTTTTTCGGGATCGGTAATCGTTCCGGAGCCAATCGAAATGAGCTCGGTTTGTTTGATGTATGCTTCGATTTCTTCACGGGGAAGAAAAGACAGAATGCTTCTGGCGCACGCTCCCGCGTATAGGGGGGAACGCCTGCCGATCGCCGTATACAGCCGCACAGTCTGTGTCCCTTCTATTTTCTCAACGTATATCGCTTCATTGCCGTCCCTCATGATCAACTGCACGGCCTCATCCACTTCCCGGCACAGCTCTTCCATCACCGGTTTCGCTATTTTTCTGATATCCAGCCTGTCAGCGACAAGCTGTCCGAATTCCAAAAACACCAATCCCAGCGAATAAGCGCCGGACGCATCCCGACTGAGGAACCCCATTTCCTCCAAGGAGCTGACCATCCGGTGAACAGAGGTCTTCGGCATTCCCGTCAGCGACACCAGTTCACTTAAGGTTAGGCTTGGTTTATGCAAAAACAAATTAAGTAGCGCCATAGATTTGACTACGGTTTTATTTTTATTCTGCATCATTCATCCCCTTTGCTATGTCAGCCATTCCATCTTTATTCTCGTTTTCAGTTCTTTTATATGCTGTTCCCGTTCAATCGCAAGCGCTTCTGCCTCCTGAAGGGATACAGGCTTAAACTGGACGTGCTCGCCCGGCATGATTTGGGAAACAATCGGAAGATCAGCGGATATGATATGCGCGATCCTCGGATAGCCGCCAGTCGTCTGCCGGTCTGCAAGCAGGATAATCGGGTTGCCGTCAGGCGGCACCTGAACTGTTCCGAATGAAACCGCTTCCGACACCATCTCAAGCGGGGCCTTCAGTTCGAGCGGTTCTCCTTTGAGCCTGTAGCCCATACGGTCGGACTGCGGCGTGACACGAAATGCTTCTTCATAAAAACGCGTTTTTGATTCTTCTGTGAAAAAGGCAAATTGCCTTCCTTCCAGCACCCGAATGACGGGATTCTTCTTCAATGGCAGAAATCTGCCGCGGCTGACTGACCACTTCGGTGCTGCAAATCCCTGATTTCCAAGCTGCGAACTTAAGCGGGAAAGGATAGTTTGCGAAAGAGCTGACATCTCTCCAATGTTCAGTTCATCTTCTTTTTGAAGCGCTCTGCCATGAAGTCCGCCGATGCTTCCTCTGACGTATGTGCTTTTACTTTCCATGACGGCAGGCACCTCAATGCCACCGGCTGCCGCCAAATAAGCACGGCTGCCGAGTTTGCAGGGGCCAAAGCTGACCGTGCTGTTTTCCTTGATGAGCACAGGCTTCCATAAAGGCGCTTCCTCGTCATTAATACGCAGCGTGAAGTCCGCCCCTGTCACAGCAATCAGTGTCTGTTTTGAAAAATGAAACGACGGACCGGGCCCCATCATCGTTATTTCGAGACCTGCTTCATTTTCGCCGTTTCCTATCAACAGATTGGCAATGCGCAGTGAAACCGTGTCCATAGCGCCGCTGGCCAGAACGCCGTATTTTTGGTAACCCGTTCTGCCTATATCCTGAACCGTTGTGAGCAGTCCGGGCTTTAATACTTTCATGCTCAATTGGACTCCTCCTTATAGGCGTGATAGTCTTTTTCTGAGATGCGAACGAATTTCACAGTATCTCCCGCCCGCAGCAATGTCGGCGGGTTTTCCTGCGGCCGGAAAAGAGCGAGCGGCGTTTTGCCGATCAGCTGCCAGCCGCCCGGCGTTGAAATCGGATAAACGCCTGTCTGCAATCCCGCAATACCGACCGAACCTGCGGGAATCGACGGTCTTGGCGATGATTTTCTCGGAGCTGCAATGCGTTTTGACATCCCGCCTAGAAAAGGAAAACCGGGCGCGAAGCCAAGCATATACACCACATATTCCCCGTTTGTATGAATGTCGATTACTTCCTCCGGTGACAGTTGATTGATCTTCGCCACCTCTTCTAAATCCGGACCGAATTCACCGCCATAGCAAACGGGAATTTCTACAATACGGCGGTTGACCTCATAGTCTTCGGCTATTTCTACCAGCCGCTCTTCGACATCGCGCTTGACCTTCTCAAAAGGTGAGCTTATGCCTTGAGGCAAATGCTTGTACACTTCATACATATCATAAAATACGGTTAGACTTGTAAAAGCCGGGATACATTCAATGAATCCCGGAAATGGCTGTTCTTCTATATAAGCGGCCGCGGCATGGACAATGCCGTTGACCTGTTCATTGATTTCTTCTCCGAATCGGATCATCATTGCAGAATCACCGAGCTGTTCGATTTGATATCGTACAGTCATCTTTCTCACCTCTTTTATTTCTCGTTCATCAGGATGACGAGAGGTTACAGCACCGCAAGCGACTCGTCTCGAATATCTGTGATGAGCATATGCCCCGGCGCATGTGTGATGACCATTTCAGGCTTTACATTCATAGCCACGGCTTGCGGAGTCACCCCGCATGCCCAAAAAACAGGAACCTCGCCGTCACGAATGGAAACGGCATCTCCGAAATCCGGTTTCCTGAGATCGCGAATCCCGATTGCTCCCGGATTGCCGATATGGATCGGCCCTCCGTGCACAGCCGGAAAACGCGAGGTCACTTGCGCGGCACGTACAGCCAGCCGTTCAGGAACCGGCCTCATGCTGACAACCATCTGTCCGTGAAACGCCCCCGCCGGAACACAATCGATATTCGTTTTATACATCGAGACGTTTGTCCCCTCATCAATATGCCGGACAGCTATCCCATTATTGATCAGTGCCTGTTCAAAGGAGAAACTGCATCCGATCAGAAAGCCGACAAAATCGTCCTCCCAGTATGGCGTAATATCAGATACTTCTTCCGATAAGATACCGTGCCTGTAAATACGGTATTTCGGAAAGTCCGTTCTGATATCAGCATCAGGCGCAGCCAGAGACGGCACAGGCGAACCTGCTTCAGTCACATCCAGCACGGGGCAGGGCTTTTGATTTCGCTGGCAAAACAGCAGAAAATCAAACGCAAGGTCCTTTTTCAAAACCACAAGATTCGCTTGGGCGTAGCCGCCGGACATGCCTGCGGTCGGCCCGTTTATTTTCCCCTCTCGTATCAGGGCGCGTACATCCTTTGGCGCCATTTTGTTTAATTGCTCCACTTATATCAGCTCCACAATTGAGGAAGTTGTGTAATTAACGTGTAGATTCCCATAACTGCCATTACAATCACTACAAGCGCGCCTGTGCTTGTCAGCCAAAGCGGATGCTTATAATCACCGACAATGTTTTTCTTGTAGGCGGCAACAAGCAGCGTTCCGAGCGCAATCGGCAGAATTAAGCCGTTCAGTGAACCGACAAGGACGAGGATCTTCGCAGGCTGGCCGATTGTGACAAAAGCTAACGTAGAAACCACAATAAATCCGATAATAATACCGCGTGAATTCTTTTCAATTTTTGGAGAAAAGGTTTTAAAAAATGAAACAGATGTATAGGCTGCTCCAATAACAGACGTAATCGCCGCAGACCACATGATCAATCCGAAAATTTTATAACCGACATTTCCAGCAGCCAGCTTGAAGACAGAAGCCGCCGGGTTGCTTTCATCGATGTGCAGGCCTTTCGATACAACGCCTAGAACCGCAAGAAAAAGAGCGATACGCATGACAGATGTAATTAAAATGCCGACAACCGAGCTCTTTGTCACCTGCGGAATGGATTCCTTTCCTTTAATTCCGGCATCAAGCAAACGGTGTCCTCCGGCAAATGTGATATAACCGCCGACGGTTCCGCCCACTAGGGTGACAATGGCAAATATGCTGATGTGTTCCGGGACGAATGTATTTGCGACTGCCTGTCCAACCGGAGGAGCTGTCGTCGCCGCAACGTAGACCGTTAAAATAATCATCACGAACCCCGCGATTTGCGTAAAACGGTCCATCGCTTTTCCTGCTTCCTTGATGACAAAAATCAAAATGGCGATAACGGCACTGATTAAAGCGCCTGTTTCAGGTGTAATGCCGAACAGCACCTGAAGTCCCAGCCCGGCCCCTCCGATATTCCCAATATTAAAAGCTAGTCCGCCAAGCACGACGAGAATGGCGATGAAATACCCCAGTCCGGGAAGCACCATATTCGCAATTTCCTGACCTCGTTTTCCAGAAACTGCGATGATGCGCCACACATTGGTTTGGGCGAAAATATCTAAAATAATAGAGATTAAGATGACAAAACCGAAGCTTGCTGCGAGTGTGTTTGTGAATGTTGCGGTTTGGGTGAGGAAACCCGGTCCGATTGCTGATGTCGCCATTAAAAAGGCGGCGCCCATCAGCAATGACCAGCTGCCCGCTTTTTTTCCTGCTGTCTTTTTCTGCTGCTCCATCTATTGTTCCTCCTTTATGTTGACTTCTGTTCTGAAATAGCTGTCACTTCAATTCCAGCCGCTTTGAGCTGTTTTCTGATTTTTTGCGCAAATCTCAGCGCATGGGCTCCATCTCCATGAATGCAGACTGTATCTGCTTTTAATGACACATCATGTCCTTGCTGAGATTTGACCGCCCCTTCTTTCACCATTTTGATGACCTGGGTGACGGCGGCATCATCACTTTCAATGAGTGCGTCCGGCTGGGAGCGCGGTGTCAGTGTGCCGTCCGATTGGTATGTTCTGTCGGCGAACACTTCATTTGCGGTCTGAAGTCCGATCCGTTCTCCCGCTTTTACAAGCTCGCTCTCAGCAAGACCGAAAAGAATCAGGCCGGGATCAACCTTATAGACAGCTTTCGCGATAGCATCCGACAGTTTTTGATCGACTGCCGCCATATTGTATAAAGCCCCATGCGGCTTGACGTGCTGCATGTGAAGTCCCTCTGCTTTTAGAAAGCCAGAGAGCGCGCCAATTTGATAAACGACAAGATCATACGCTTCCTCAGGAGAAATCGCCATATTGCGGCGCCCAAAACCGAGTAGATCCGGCAAGCCCGGATGCGCGCCGATTTTTACGCCTTTTTCCGCTGCAAGCGCGACGGTTTTTCGCATAACACTAGGATCTCCTGCATGAAATCCGCATGCGATATTCGCTGATGTCACATACTCTAAAATATCTTGGTCAAGACCTATCTTGTAGGCTCCGAAGCTTTCTCCTAAATCACAGTTTAAATCAATCTGAAACACAGAATCCCTCCTGCCAAAGCAAACGATATGCTTTATGTCATTTATTGTCCCGAAATTCGGAATGACTATTCCGAATTTTTGAACTTTATTTCATTATAAGTGAATCATATCAGTTTGTGAAATACTTTTGTCAGAAAACCTACCATGGTCCCAGAAGAAAACCTGCCAAACTAAAAAAGAGAGTCCATCTTAGGACTCTCTTTTTTTATAGTACCCAATGGCGAATCGCTTTAGCGACACCATCCTCAATATTTGTATCCGTGATATAATCAGCCGTTTCTTTTACGATGTCTTGCGCATTGCCCATTGCGACGCCAAGACCCGCTTCTTTGATCATCGCAATGTCATTAAGGCTGTCGCCCATCGCCATCACATTCTCCATTGTAAAGCCGAGTTTTTCCGTAACCTTGGCAAGGGCTGCAGCTTTGTTGATGCCAAGCGCGTTGACTTCAATGTTTGTCGGACTTGAATTTGTGATTTCGAGCTCTTTGTTTTTTCTCAGCTCCTCAAGCACTTCGTTTCGGATATCGTCATCCTCAATGTCAAAGCCGAATTTGAGCCATTCATGATCCGTAATGTTTTCCGGAAACTCGCCTCTCCATACTTTATTCACCGTAGAAGCCCAGAAATTAGTGTTGTGCTTATTCCGCAAATCCCACATCATTTGAATATGGTCCGTATGAAGCAGCTTCCGTTCCACCAAATTAAAATTCGAATCCCAAATTTCACTGCCGTTTGCCGTGATTAGAAAGGATGACAGCTTTAGCGATTCCGCCAGCTCCCTGCACGTCATCAGCGTCCGGCCCGTGCTGATCACCACATACACACCTTTATCCTCCGCTTCACGAATGGCTTTGCGGTTTTCATCCGAGATCAGCTGCTCGTCGTTCAGCAGTGTACCATCCATATCAATTGCGATCAGCTTGATATCTACATCTTCTCTTTGAACAGACATATATGTACCTCTCTTTATCTTTTTGTTGTGCTTCTCTCTATTCTAATACATTATACCCAGCGGGACAAAAAAGCGATTTCCTATGTTTGAGGAGAATGGATAAGAGGAAAACAAACGGTGAGGTGATCAAACATGACAGAAAAAAAACAGCAAAACAAACCAAATGAAAACCCCGAGCACAACGACTTAACCGATCCGATTCCTAATGAAGAGCTGAAGGAAAATATGAATGATGAAAAACACAAACGCCAGCAAAGAGATAACTCTCAAAGCGAACGGGATTACGACACAAAATAGAACCCCTCACAAAATGTTGTGAAGGGTTTTTTTCATTTTTCAATATAGATGCCGATTTCAGCTTCAGCAACAGGCTGCTCTCCAACTGACGCCTTGGCATGTCCGAACACAAACCCGCGCCGATTGCGCGTGACTTCAAACGTAAGATCAAGCCGGTCACCAGGCACAGCTTCTCCCAGCTTTTCCGCTTTCCTCACCGAAGACAATAATCCCAAGCTGTTCTCATCTGTAATTCCTGTAAAAGCCGCGGTTTGCGCAAGCGCTTCAATCACAAATGAAAACGGCATTTCTGTTTGCGTATCAGTGATAAACCAGTCGTTCTCACTAATCAGCTTATAAGCTGCCGCATGTTTGCCGGGCTCGCTGTCCGTCACGCCATCAATAAACAAAAATGGATAGCGGTGAGGCAAAGATAATGAGTTCATTTTATATCTCCTTTTTTTGACCATTATATCTCAGCCTAAAGTGAAACGATAGGATATAATGGAAAAAACACAAAAGGAGGCCGTTATGTCCCCAAAACCGCTTGTCATTCTCGTACACGAAATATACGGTGTAAACAGCCATATGAAAAAGATGGGCCGGCTGATCAAAATGGCTGGATATGATGTGTTGACGCCCAACCTGCTCGGCGAGGATGAAGTCTACACACTGCAAGAAGAAAAAACGGCATACGAACAATTTACAAAACACGAACGGCTGAAAACGGGAGAAACCATCATCCAGAATGTGATCAGACAAAACGCCGGACGGCACATCTTTGTGATTGGATTCAGCGTGGGGGCTACTATCGCATGGAAATGCAGCAGTATGCCTGAGGTGAGCGGATCGGTTTGTTATTACGGTTCCCGGATACGCGACTCTCTTCATCACGTGCCAGCCTGCCCGGTCCTATTGTTTTTCCCTAATTATGAGCCGTCGTTTGACGTAGCGCTTCTTATCAAAAAACTGCGGGAAAAACAGCATACCCATCTTGAGATTTATCAATTCGATGCGCTTCACGGCTTCGCCAATCCTGATTCTGTTTATTTCAACAGGGCCCTTTTCTTCAAAACGCTCTCTATCATAAAAAACGGGGCGGAAAAACGGCTCCGCCCTGTTTCATCAGAAATTTTTTAATCGCTTACAGCGCTTTATTATCGCGTGTTTTGGTTCCGTACGTTCCATGTTCTTTGTTGCACTGAGTTTTATTTTGCCTGTCTCATCTCACCGAATGGATAAAAGACGAGAGATTCAGTACCGATGATATCGTCCTCAGAAGGCATGCCCATTCCGTTTCTGCTATCCAGTGAATTGAGACGGTTATCTCCCATCACAAAATATTTACCGGTAGGAACCTCAACCTCGAAGTCACCCGTTAAGGTTACACCCGACTCTTTGACCTCCTGTTTATATTCCTTTAAGTATGGTTCTTCCACCTTTTTATCATTTATGTATAGCTGATCATTTTTCATTTTAATGCTGTCACCAGGCAAACCGATTAAACGTTTGACAAAAGAGCGGCCGCTCTTTTTGTCATGAATGACTATGATGTCGCCTCTGTGAAACCCGCCAGTCCATTTGACTGCTTTATCAACCAGTATTCTTTCTGAGTCTTTAAGCGTTGGGGCCATTGATGATCCTTCAATAAGAAAAGGCTTGTAAAACACCAATCTGATCGTAAAAATGAGAGCTGCGATCATAATGATACTGAGTATAACGATCGTTGTGATTTTTCTTTTTTTCTTTAACGTGATTGTTTTTGCATTCAACTTCCTTCACCCGATGCTTTCCTAAGAATTCCAAATTATTATACAGCATTTGGATCTGCTTGGTTAGACTTTCGTGGAAATTTTCGTAAGGAAATGGACAGGCCCGGGCAGCCATCTGCCCCGGCCTGATTCATCAGAGCTTTCTTAAGCGCGAACAGATTTCATCAGTGACCTCAGCCGTTGTGCTTTGTCCCCCAATGTCGCGTGTTTTGATGCCGTCGGCAGTCACTTGCTCCATTACATCCAGAATTTTCGCCCCCAGCTCTTCCTCTCCGAAGTGGTCGAGCATCAGCTTCGCTGTCCAAATCTGGCCAATCGGATTGGCAAGGCCCTGTCCGGCAATGTCAGGAGCTGAGCCGTGAACCGGTTCAAACATGGACGGATATTTGCCGGATGGATTGATGTTCGCAGAAGGCGCAATGCCGATGCTTCCCATCAGGCTTGAGCTGATGTCGGTTAAAATATCACCGAACAAGTTGCTCGCCACAATGACATCAAACGTTTCCGGACGCGTCACAAAAAAAGCGGCCAGCGCATCAATATGCTGAGATGATGTTTCGATTCCGCTATAATCAGCGGCTGTCTGCTGAAAGACTTCATCCCAAAACGGCATCGCATGATAAATGCCGTTAGACTTTGTGGCGCTTGTCACATGGCTGCGCCGTTTTTTCGCCAATTCGAAGGCAAAGCGCATGACACGTTCTGTCGCTTTTCTCGTAAACACGGCATTCTGGATGGCGATTTCATCATCGCCTCTGTGAATGCGCCCGCCGACTTCACTGTATTCACCTTCACTGTTCTCGCGAATCACCACGAAGTCAAAATCATTTGGATGCAGAAGCGGCGACGTAATGCCTGCCATTTGTTTGGCGGGTCTCATATTAATGGAAAGCTCAAGCTCCCTCCGGATTTTCAGCAGCAGTCCCCATAACGATATATGATCGGGAACCAGCTTCGGATTTCCGACGGCTCCCAAAAAAACCGCTTCAAATTGAGTAAGCGTATGTATTCCATCTTCGGGCATCATTTTGCCGTGCTCCAAGTAATAATCACAGCTCCATGGAAAAGCCGTGAATGAGAATGACAAACCTCCGTGTACCTCAGCGGCTGTATGAAGCACTTTCTCAGCAGCCGCTACAACCTCTTTTCCTACTCCGTCTCCCGGTATTGCCGCAATCTCGAATTGTTTCATTGTCATTCTCCTCCCCCTGTTTTCGTAAGCGCTTTCTATTATACTAGATTGCGAGATAGTAAAAAAAGCCCGTGACATTGTGTCACGGGTGATCGGTTATTGATTAAGTTTCTTTAAAATGATGGCGTGCAACGGTTCATGGGACTGAATGCCGCACACCTCTTGAAGTACGCCGCTGTATCCTTTTTCTTCGATCAGCGCTTGCAGTTCAACCGCTTCAGGGTCACCGGTGAAATCGAAGCGCAGTGCTGCGGCAATTCCTTCAGCCAGTGCATTCGGTTCTTTTATTTTCTTTGCTGGGCCTACAAGTCTATCATTTTCTCCCAGTTTTCTGAGAGGTGACCTCGCTACGCGGGTCACATCGTCCGAAATGAAAGGATTTTCAAAGCGACCGATGATTTTTTTGATATATTGTTCGTGTTGAGTTTGCTTAAAGCCATACGATTTGACGAGATAGTCACCAGTTTCAAGCAGCGCCGAATGAACGACACGGCGGATTTCCGGATGATCGATTGCTTCTTTGACCGTCTTGAGTCCGCGCTGATAGCCGACATACGCTGTCACCGCGTGTCCGGTATTGACCGTAAACAGCTTCCGTTCGATGTACGGCGTTAAATCATCAACAAACAGTGCGCCGTTTATGACTGGTGTTTTCCCTTTAAAGCCTGATTCATCAATGACCCATTCGAAAAATGGTTCAACCGATACTTTCAGCGGGTCTTCATGATGCTGAATCGGGACGATCCGGTCAACGGCAGAATTCGGAAAACCTACCGTTTCACTGACGGATTTCTGCTCTGCTTCCGTTAAATGGCTGTATATCTCTTTCTTTAAGAAGCTGCTTCCGCCAATCATATTTTCGCAGGCAATGATATTCAGTGTGTTTGCAGTGTTTCTCCGTCTTAAACCTTCTGCGATAGATGGAGCAATCAGCTTCAGCACATTCGGGCCGACAGCTGTTGTGATGAGCGCCGCCTCATTCATCAGCCGGTACAGCTCCTCGGGCTGACTGCCGCTGTTAATCGCGCTGACCGGGCCAATGACCTCTGATGAACGTCCCTCTTCCGCCAGTTCCACTGTGTATTCTTTTTTTTCATTGAGGAGACTGACCATCGTGTCGTTCACATCCGCAAACACCACATCATAGCCGGAGTGGTGAAGCAGCGCGCCGATAAACCCTCTCCCGATATTTCCCGCACCAAAATGTAAGGCGATCATGTCAGTTCACCTCGTTGAAAATGGCGATCAAATCTTCTTCGCTTTTAGCGGAGATCAGGCGTTCAATGTTTTCTTCTTCTGAACAGATAATGGCGATATTAGACAAAATGTCTAAATGCTCATTATTTTTACCCGCAATGCCGAATACCACTTTTGCCGTGTTGCCTTCTCCGTACTCAACGCCCTCTGGAATCTGTATGATTGAAATCCCAGAGTGAAGCACCTCGCTTTTCGCTTCTTCTGTGCCGTGTGGAATGGCAATGAAATTCCCCATAAACGTAGAAGACGTTTCTTCACGTTCAAACATTTTGCTAATGTAATCCTCTGTCACGTAGCCGTTGTCAATCAGCGTCTGGCCTGCCAATTTGATGGCCTCTTCTTTTGATGATACCGTTTGATTGAGTTTAATATTTTCCTTTGCGAGTACTTGCATGAGTATCACTCTCTTTCTATAAGATTACTTTTTCAGCTTTTCAATCAGCTCATCGTATTTCGGGCTGTTTAAGAAGTTATCCACTGATATGTGCGTCGCGTTCGGCAGCTTTGCTTTCGCGCGGTCTGTTAAATCTTTGTGGGTGATGACAATATCCGCATCGCTTGGCAGATTGTTAATGGCCGTGTTGGTCACACTGATGTCAAGCTCCGCTTTTTTCACTTTGTTTCTTAAGATAGATGCCCCCATGGCACTTGATCCCATTCCCGCATCACACGCAAAGATAATTTTGTTCACGCTTTCAGGAGACAGCTCAGACGCTTCTTCTGCTTTGGCTTGTTCCGCCTCTAAAGCAGCTGCTGCTTGGCTTTTCTTCCCCTTCATGGACTGCATTTTTTCTGTTGCGGCAGCCAGGTCTTCTTCACTAGCTTTTGAGGATTTCAGGATCACTGCTGAAACGATGAACGATACAGCTGCAGCGACCAATACACCCGCCAATACGCCGAAATAGCCTCCTCTTGGCGTCATTGCCATCAATGCGATAATGCTTCCCGGTGACGCTGCCGCGACAAGTCCGGCATTAAAGATCGTAAACGTTAAGAGTCCGCTTGCTCCGCCGGCAATGGCTGCAAGAATCAGGGCCGGTTTCATCAGAATGTACGGGAAGTAAATCTCGTGAATCCCTCCGAAGAAATGGATGATCGCCGCACCGGGAGCCGTTGATTTTGAAGATCCTTTGCCAAAGAACATGTAGGCCAGCAAAATGCCGAGCCCCGGTCCAGGGTTTGCTTCTACTAAAAACAGAATTGATTTTCCTGTTTGAGATGCTTGCTCGATTCCGATCGGGCTTAAGATTCCATGGTTTATGGCGTTGTTAAGGAACAACACTTTCGCCGGTTCTACAAAAACACTGGCTACCGGCAGTAAATTAGCGTGTACAATGACTTCCACACCAGCCGCCAGCAATTTATTTAGCGTCAAGACAACCGGGCCGATGGCGTAAAACGCGAGAATCGTTAAAGCCGCGCCGACAATCCCTGCCGTAAAGTTGTTGATTAGCATTTCAAAGCCTTGCTTGACTTTATCCTTGAATAATTTATCAGTCTGTTTAATGAGGTATCCGCCAAGCGGACCCATAATCATTGCGCCTAAAAACATTGGAATATCCGATCCGACAATCACCCCAATTGCCGCTGTCGCTCCGACAACTCCGCCGCGGTGGTCGTAGATCATTTTTCCGCCTGTATACGCTATCAAAAGCGGCAATAAATACGTAATCATCGGGCTGACCAGCGTGTTCAGCTGTTCATTCGGAAACCATCCTGCCGGAATAAACAGCGCGGTAATGATACCCCACGCGATAAACGCGCCGATATTCGGCATGATCATTCCGCTCAAATAACTCCCAAAGCGCTGCACTTTCACTTTCATGCCGCCTTGCTGCTGTTCTTGCTGCTGCATATATAAACCCTCCCTGTTTTGTTTGTCGCTGTAAGATACAAAAATATGTTCAGAGAATGATGCTTCCCTTTGACTCTATGTTAAAACGCTTACAGTCCCTATACAATTGAAAGTAAAGAGGACTTTGGCACATGACTGTGACAATTTTTTAAAAATAAAAAGGCTCCTGGTTTCAGGAGCCTTTTCTCTTTCCTCTATAAATGATGTTGCCATTTTGAATCACGTACTTTGCAATCATCCGCTCACTCACAATAAAAACGGGATACGCGCACACAAGCGCAAATACAGCCATCGGCACGTGCTGTACAGCTGGCAGCACTGAGCCTGCCGCATTGCGGAGGAGCATCAAAAGATAAATAAGCAGCACGATGGCCGCTAATGATACCAGCATAATCGGAGCTGAAACTTTATATTCATAAAGCCGTTCCCGGCAGTGGCCGCAGCGAAATTGACAAGGCACATTTGATGATCTGACCATATCGCCTGTCAAAGGTTTGCCGCAGTTCGGGCATGGTGTTTCTTTCATAGGGTATTCCTCACTTTCTATTCCATATGTCTATTATACCAGAGTCCCTTCTGTTTCGTTTTGTTGCTGTTCAACACATTTTCACATTTTTTATCATCAGCTTACTTGTCTCTGTCTCTAAAATCCTCTACGCTTAAATAGATCTTAATGAAGAGGGTGTATGAATGCTTCCGATTAATAGACAGCAACACATACTGAAGTGGCTGAAAGAAGAAGGCGCGCTCAGAATTTCTGACATCAGCGCAAGGTTTGGCGTTTCGGAAATGACGGTATACAGAGATGTCAATCAGCTGGTTCAGTCAAATGAGGTCATTAAAACGGCCGGCGGCATCACGCTCCCCGCCCGAACACCTCAAACGGATCATATGTGCAGCTATTGTTTGAAGCCCGTCAATCAAGCTCATTCGGTTCAGCTGATTACGGTAAACCAAGACATTGAACAGCTATGCTGCGCACATTGTGCGTTTTTGCGTTACGCGGATAAAACGGAAGAGGTTTCACACTTGATTTGCAGAGATTTTCTGTTACAGACAACCGTCAGTGCCGGTTCGGCTTATTTCGTCGTAAATGCTGAATTAAACCTGCATTGCTGCCAGCCGCAGGCCATTCCGTTTGCGACACTTGATCATGCCGAACGATTTCAAAAAGGATTCGGCGGAGCCGTCTGCACTTTCGACCAAGCGCTGGAAGACATGCTTCAAGACCGAAAGAAACGCTGCACCTGCACCAAGAAATAACACAACACATACAGCGGAAGGTGGTGTCTGAGTGATGAAGCGAAACAGATGGTGGATCATCCTTCTGCTTTTTCTTGTTTTCCTGCCGAAAACAAGCTTTGCTCACGCCTATATTGTCAAATCTTCACCTGGGGAAAACAGCGAATTAAAAAGTGCTCCTGCGCAGGTGGAAATCGAATTTAATGAACCGGTTGAAGAAGGGTTTCATTACATTAAAGTCTATAATTCAAACGGCGACCGTGTGGATACGGACAAGACTGAAATCAAAAAAGATAATCATCACATCATGACAGTGAAGCTGAAGAAGAATCTGCCTAAAGATGTGTACAGAGCGGAATGGAATGCCGTATCCGCGGACGGGCATCCTGTTTCCGGCGTCATTCCATTCAGTATCGGGAAAGCGGATGGCGGATTCAGCAGCCAAAAAGCAGCCGATTCAGCTCTGAATCCGGGAACAGCAGCAGATCGCGCGATTCTGTATACAGCCTTATCTCTGTTTATCGGAACGGTTTTCTTCCATCTTTTCTGGTATAAAGGGAAATCAGAACAGCTCGTCAAACGGACGAGACGTATCCTGACCGGCTCGATCGCAGCATTGGGGCTGGCGCTTTTGCTTCAGCTTCCGATTCAGACAAAAGCGAACGCAGGCGGCGGCTGGGGCAGTGCATTCCACCCGGGCTACATCAGAGAAACACTGTTTGAGACAGCAGGCGGCTCCGTTTGGATCATACAGGCCGCGCTGTTCGTACTGCTCGCACTGTCTGTCATCCCTGCGATATGGAAAAACCGCTTTTCATCATTTGGCTATTGGATAGCGCCGCTCATTTTCTTTTTCGGTCTCCTGCTTGCCAAGGCGTTTACCGGGCATGCTGCTGTCGTTGAAGAAAAAACGGTCGGCATTTTGATGGATTTCCTTCATTTAACTTCCGCTTCCATCTGGGTCGGCGGAATAGCGGCACTCGTTTTGCTGCTCTCAAAAGAATGGAGGCAGCCTGACAAAACGCTCGCGTGGGAGACGGTCAGACGCTTCTCTCCATGGGCGCTCACTGCAGTCGGCGTCATTTTGTTTTCAGGCTTGCTCAATGGATTTTTCATCATTCGTTCAATGGATTCTCTGTTCCATACAGCGTACGGCCAAGCTCTTTTAGTGAAAAGCGGGCTGTTTGTTTTCATGCTGGTCTTAGGTGCGATTCATTTTCTGCTTACCAGAAAGCAGCGCCGCACAGGAATCAGCCGAACGTTAAAAGCGGAGTGGACAATCGGCATCGCTGTATTGATCACAGCGGCCGTGTTTACAAGCCTGCCAAGCCCGCCTGAGCCAGCGCCGGAACCGTTCTACCAAACCAAAGCGATAGAGAACGGACAAAGCGTTTCTCTCAGCATCAGCCCAAACCAGCCCGGAAAAAATGTTTTTGAGCTGCGTGTCACCGACCATAACGGAGATCCCGTGAAAAACATCCAGCAAATCACGTTAACCGTTTATAAAACAGGCCTGTCAGGCAGCGAAAACAAAAGCACCTTTACATTAAAAGAAAAAACAAAAGGCGTCTTCCAAGATCAAAACCTGTCGATTAATGAAAAAGGAAACTGGAAGATCAAAGTCCACGGCCTGACCGGCGACTTTAACGAAATCAATATCATGTTTACAAAGACCAATTAAGGAGTGTTTACGTTGTTGAAAAAAATCGCATTGACACTATGTCCGGCTATTGTCGGCTCCCTCTTATTCTTTACGGCCCCTGCCAGCGCGCATGTTTCTGTAAAACCGGCTGAGTCTGCTGCAGGCTCTTGGGAAACGTATACAATGAAGGTTCCTTCTGAGAAAAATCTGCCGACAACGAAGGTTGTCCTCAAAATGCCGAAGGATGTTGAATTCCAGCAATATGAGCCAATTCCGGGCTGGAAGGTTTCCACTCAAAAACATGATGACAAATCAGTGTCCGTGACATGGGAGGCGACTGACGGAGGCATTCAGGAAGGACAGTTCCAGCAGTTTACCTTTGTTGCCAAAAACCCTGACAAAGCGGAGGAAGCTGCTTGGGACGCATACCAATATTACAAAGACGGCAGCATTGTTGAGTGGACAGGTGACGAGGATGCCGATACACCTCATTCCATTACAAACATCACGTCTGCAAAACAAGTGACAGATGAGCACGGCGCCACGAAAACAGAAGACGATTCCGAAAACTCAGGTTCTTCAGCTCTAGACATTACAGCGATTGTGCTGTCTGCGGCTGCTATTATTTTATCTGTAGCAGCACTTGTAAAGAAAAAACGCGCCTAATAAAAAAGCGATCCAGATGTCATGTCTGGGTCGCTTTTTATGTTTAACCGCGGCCTGCCTGGAAAGCAGGATATTTCGTCATTCCCCCGTCCGCAAACAACGTGATGCCTGTAACATAGCTGGATTCCTTCGAAGCAAGCCACACTGCCACTGCGGCAATTTCCTCCGGTTCGCCGATATAGCCCATCGGGATCATGCTTTCTACATCTGCTTTCTGTTTAGGGTCAGCGAATTTTTCAGCATTAATTGGCGTGTTGATCGCACCTGGCCCGATATTGTTGACGCGAATGCCCTTCGGCGCGTATTCCAAAGCCAACGTTTCAGACATCAGCTTAATTCCGCCTTTACTAGCTGCATAGTGGACAAATAACGGCCACGGAATCCTTTCATGCACGCTGGACATGTTGATGACATTTCCCTTGATATCGTTTTCTACGAAATATTTAATCGCTTCACGGCTTCCTAAAAAGGCACCTGTTAAGTTCGTGCCGATGACTTTATCCCAATCCTTGAGCGGCATTTCGTGAGATGGCACAGGATTTTCAAGACCGGCATTATTAATCATAACATCGAGTGTGCCGAACTCTTTAATTGCCGTTTGCACGATATTTTTTACATCTTCCTCTTTCGTGACATCTCCTTGGACGACAACAGCTTCACCGCCCGCCTTGATGACCTCTTCTTTTACCTCGTTCGGATCTTGCTTATTACTATAATAGTTAATGACCACTTTTGCCTGCTCCTTGCCGAAGCGAATGGCCATTGCCTTTCCGAGCCCTGAAGCAGCTCCTGTAATAGCGACGACTTTTCCTTTTAAATCCGGATACATATACATCCTCCTCCATTTGTTATGAATTTGTTTTGGCGATTCCTAAGAATACGGCGGCGGCAATAATCAGGATAATCCCGATCGCAATTGCTATTAGCTGGCGTTTCGTTTTCTTTTCACGCAGGATGAAAATACCGCCGAGCGTAGAAATGACAATTCCCATTTGTGAAAGGGAAAAGCTCGTTGCAACGCCGACTCGCGGCTGAGAAATAAACAAAAACATATTTCCGCCTGCCCAGATTAACCCTGGGAGAATATTTCTGATCGCATACTTGTTAAAGGGTTTGTGTCTATAGGTTAAAACTAACCCCCCGACCACCATGCCAATTGCCTGTGGCAGCAGCGCGGACCAGCCGGACACATTGAATAATCTAGCCACGACTACATAAACCAAATAACCAAGAGTCGAAACAAGGAGAATCAAAATGCCCTTTTTCAAATTGCTTGGCTCGCCCTCTTTTTTATCATTCTTATCTTCCAAGGACGTGAGAATGATTCCCACAATGATAAAGATCAAAGCGAGAACGCCAAGCGTAATCGCAATCGGTGTTGACCATTCGCGGAACACGATCACACCGAACAGCGAGGTGGAAACGAGCTGCATTCCTGTGGAAATCGGCATTGTTTTCGACACGCCCATCAATTGAATGCTTTTCAACTGGTTGGCCTGTCCAAGTGACCAAAATAAGCCGGATACGATTCCAACAATAAAAATGCGAAGGGACAGAACGGGCTGAACAAAAAAGTAAATAACGATAGAAACAATGAGTGCCCCGATCGTCGTTCCCAGTGTCTGGCTGTACGGCCCGCCGCCTAATTTCACATTGAAGAGAACAATGCTCCCCCAAAACAAAGCCGGGAGAAGAGCCAATAATAAATCCATTGTTGGGGAACCTTCTTTCAAAATGTATTTGCTGTTATTTTGGCTGGAATTGTTGTGATTATTCGCCGGAACACAAAAAGAGCTGCCGGAAAATCCGGCAGCTCTCAGGAGCGTGCATTCTTTTATAAACCGATGGACAAATATTTTGTTTCAAGGTACGGCTCGATACCTTCTGAACCGCCTTCACGGCCGATGCCGCTTTCTTTCATTCCGCCGAATGGCGCTTGAACCGCTGACGGTCCGCCGTCATTCCAGCCGATAATGCCATACTCTAGATTCTCGGAAATATAGATGCCGCGGCGGTAGTTTTCTGTGAAGAAGTAAGCAGCCAAGCCATACGGTGTATCGTTGGCAAGCTGAATCGCTTCATCAATATCAGAAAACGTGACGATCGGGGCGACCGGGCCGAATGTTTCCTCATGCATGATGTTCATGGACGTATCGACATCGGTGAGCACTGTCGGATTCACAAAGTAGCACCCTTTGTCATCGTTTCGGTCATATGTGCCCCCAGCAATAACTTTCGCGCCTTTTTCAACCGCATCATCTATTTGGCTGACGATTTTTTCGAAGCCTCGTTTGTTGATGATCGGGCCGACATTGACGCCTTCCTCAAGTCCATTTCCGACTTTCAGCTTAGACACTTGCTCGCTCAGTTTCGCAGCAAATTCATCTTTAATGGATTCATGAACGATCAGGCGGTTGGCACATACGCAGGTTTGGCCGGCGTTTCGGTATTTGGACGCCATCGCCTGTTCAACGGCAAGGTCAATGTCCGCATCTTCATCTACGATCAGCGGGGCGTGTCCGCCGAGCTCCATTGAGACGTGCTTTACGGTGTCCGCGCTGTTTTTCATAAGGATTTTCCCTACAGGTGTTGAGCCTGTGAACGTGATTTTGCGGATTTTCGGACTGCTTGTGAACACATTTCCGATTTCTTCTCCATCGCCGATCACAACCTGAAGAACATCCTTCGGAATGCCCGCTTCATATGCGAGGCGCGCTAGTTCATAAGCAGACAGCGGTGTGTCCGGCGCCGGCTTGATGATAAATGTACAGCCGGCGGCAAGAGCAGGCGCCGCTTTGCGTGTAATCATCGCATTCGGGAAATTCCAGGGCGTGATAGCAGCAACGGGGCCGACCGGCTGGCGTGTTACAACAATTCGTTTACCAGTTGTCGGGGCCGGGACCGTTCTTCCGTACACACGCTTCGCTTCCTCTGCGAACCATTCGATATAGCCTGCGCCGTAAAGTACCTCGCCGACTGCTTCCTGATAGGGTTTTCCGTTTTCCTTCGTAATTAAATCTGCAAGCTCTTCTTTATGTTCAACAATCAGCTCATACCATTTTTTCAAAAGAGACGCTCTTTCGTTCGCCGATGTTTTAGACCACGTTTTAAACGCTTGATGTGAACGTTCAATGGCTTCTTCTACTTCTTTGGCTGATTGCTGAGGAATCGTTTTGATCTCCTCGCCCGTAGCCGGGTTGTAGACCGTTAATTGATCTGGCATATTGAACATTCCTTTCTTTTCATGATTACTTAAAATGATAGCAGACCCAGCCGTTTTCTTTCCAATGATTAAGCTCGCAGGCCCGCCTCCAAGATGCTGAGCCCTTCATTTAAAAGGCTGTCTGAGATGACGAGCGGTGTCAAAAAGCGGATGATATTACCGTTAATTCCTGCTGTCAGCAAAAGTAATCCGTTTTGATTCGCATAGGCCGCGATCGCTGCTGCTTTTGCTTTATCAGGCTCACGCGTGTCTGGATCCTTGACGATTTCGATTGCGGCCATCGCCCCGAGTCTGCGGATGTCACCGATGAACGGGAATTCTTTTTTCCACTCATACGCCTTGTCTTCAATGATTTTGCCAATTTCTTCAGATCGCTCATTCAGTCCTTCTTCTTCGATAATATCCAAGACTGCCAAAGCCGCCGCGCAACTGAGCGGGCTGCCGGCATACGTGCCGCCCAGCTCCCCTGGCGCTGCCGCATCAAGCATTTCCGCACGCCCGATCACACCGCTTAATGGCAGGCCTGCCGCAAGCGATTTAGAAACCGTGATCAGATCGGGCACTACATCAAAGTGCTCAATTGCGAAATAAGTGCCAGTTCTGGCAAAGCCGGTTTGGATTTCATCAGCAACAAAAACAATGCCGTGTTCTTTGCAGAATGAAGCGACGTGCTGTACGAACCGTTTCGAAGGAATAATAAATCCGCCTTCTCCCTGCACTGGCTCCATCACGACACACGCCACCGTTTCAGGCGCCACTGAAGCGATAAAGAAATCATTGAATGCTTGAATGACCATATCGTCATAGCTTTCATCACTCATGCCGGCCGGCTTCTGATAATAATAAGGGAACGGCGCTTGATAAACCTCTGGCGCAAAAGGTCCGAAATCGAATTTATAAGGTTTTACCTTGCTTGTCATGCTCATCGTCATATTCGTGCGCCCGTGAAACCCGCGTGTAAACGAGACAACGCCTTGGCGCTTTGTATACTTTCTGGCGATTTTCACAGCGTTTTCGACCGCTTCTGCCCCTGAGTTAAGAAAAATCGCTTTTTTCTCATGGCTGCCAGGCGCGATGCCGCACAGTTTTTCTGCTAATTCGATATAAGTCGGGTACATCATGACATTAAAGCCAGGATGAATCAGCTCCTCCGCCTGCCGCTTCACAGCCTCAACCACCTTCGGATGCGAGTGTCCGACATTTAACGTGCCGATGGCGCCTGCAAAATCAATAAATCTCCGGCCATCCAGATCGTACAGCTCGGCCCCTTCTCCTTTGACCGCCAGACTGCGGTTGCCGTTGCTCACACCTTTTGACACAAATTGATCCCGTTTTTGCTGCCATTGTGCAGTTGTGATGCTTGCTGTTGTTTGACTCATGTGAATATCCCCCTGTCGGTATTTTCTTATCATTCTGACTTCTCTTTGGTATGATGAAAAGTACCAATTATAACTTTTTGATGGTATCAGAAGGAGAAACTACAAAATGGATATCACAATTACACTCGATCGTTCAGAGCAAGCCGATTATATCTATCAGCAAATTTATCAAAAGCTGAAAAAAGAAATCCTCAGCCGCAATCTGCTGCCGCACTCGAAGGTTCCCTCCAAGCGGGAGCTGGCTGAAAATCTCAAGGTCAGCGTAAATTCAGTGAATTCAGCCTATCAGCAGCTGCTGGCTGAGGGGTATTTGTACACCATTGAACGAAAGGGTTTCTTCGTGGAGGAACTAGACATGTTTTCCGCCGAGGAGCACCCTCCATTTGCACTGCCGGATGACCTAAAAGAGATTCACATCGACCAGAGTGATTGGATATCGTTTTCACACATGAGTTCCGATACAGACCATTTTCCGATCAAAAGCTGGTTCCGCTGCGAGCAAAAAGCGGCCTCCCGCTCATACCGCACGCTCGGCGATATGTCACATCCGCAAGGGATATATGAAGTGAGAGCGGCCATTACGAGGCTCATTTCCCTGACGAGGGGTGTAAAATGCAGGCCAGAACAAATGATCATAGGGGCAGGCACACAGGTGCTCATGCAGCTGTTGACTGAGCTTTTACCCAAGGAAGCCGTGTATGCGATGGAGGAGCCTGGCTACAGACGCATGTATCAGCTTTTGAAGAATGCCGGAAAACAAGTCAAGACGATCATGCTGGATGAAAAAGGCATGTCGATTGCTGAAATCACCAGACAGCAGCCAGATGTGCTGGTGACCACCCCGTCGCATCAGTTTCCGTCCGGAACGATTATGCCTGTATCCAGAAGAATTCAGCTGCTGAACTGGGCAGCCGAGGAGCCGCGCCGATATATCATTGAGGACGATTATGATAGTGAATTCACATATGATGTAGACAGTATTCCGGCGCTGCAAAGCCTCGACCGTTTTCAAAATGTCATCTATATGGGAACCTTTTCAAAGTCCCTTCTCCCCGGCTTGCGGATCAGCTATATGGTGTTGCCGCCTGAGCTGTTGAGGACATACAAACAGCGGGGCTATGATCTGCAGACTTGCTCATCACTTACACAGCTCACCCTGCAGGAATTTATTGAGTCTGGTGAATATCAGAAGCATATAAAAAAAATGAAGCAGCATTATAAAGAAAAGAGAGAACGCCTGATCACCGCTTTAGAAGCAGAGTTCAGCGGAGAGGTTACCGTAAAAGGAGCAAATGCGGGGCTGCATTTTGTTACCGAATTTGATACCAGGCGCACCGAACAAGACATCCTGTCACATGCTGCCGGTCTGCAGCTTGAAATATTCGGAATGAGCCGATTTAACTTGAAGGAAAACAAGCGGCAAACGGGCAGGCCTGCTCTCATTATCGGCTTTGCACGGCTGAAGGAAGAAGATATTCAGGAGGGTGTGCAGCGGCTTTTCAAAGCGGTTTACGGACATAAAAAAATCCCCGTTACAGGGGATTGATTCACCAGCGGTCCTGGTCTACATTCAGCACGGCTTCAAGCAGTCCCGGAAATGCCTTTTCAAGGTCTTCAGCGCGAAGCGAATAATACCGGCGCTTTCCTTCTATCCGAACTTGAGCGATGCCTGATTCTCTCAAAACTTTAAAATGATGCGACAAAGTCGATTTGGCAACCTGCACATCTGCACAGGTGCTGCACGTTTTTTCTTTTGCTTCAGCTAATTGCTTGACGAGCTCTAAACGAAGCGGATCACTAAGTGCATGAAGAACCTTTGTCAGCTGCAATGTTTCTGTTTCTGGATGGTTTGGAATGTTCATGACACAAATGTATCATACAACAATTAGAATGACAATTTTACTATATAAGGGTTTTTCCTTTACCTTATTTAGAATACATGTTACATTTAGTTCGATGAAATTCGAACAATAAATTCGCATAACAACGGAGGAGATTTAAATGATCGTATTACAAGCTTACATCAAAGTAAAACCAGAGAAACGCGAGGAATTTTTGAGCGAGGCTCAATCACTTGTTCAGCATTCAAGAGCTGAGGAAGGCAACGCGCAATACGACCTATTCGAAAAAGTAGGCGAAGAAAATACATTTGTCATGCTTGAAAAATGGAAAGATGAAGCGGCAATGAAATTCCATAACGAAACTGCGCATTTCCAAGGGTTTGTCGCAAAAGGAAAAGAACTGCTGAGCGCTCCTCTTGATGTTGTCCGCACAGAGCTTAGCGAGTAAAGGAAGGGTGTCTCATATGAATGAAGTGATTAAATCTTTAACAGACCACCGCTCGATTCGCAGCTACACAGATGAGCCTGTAGCTCAGGAGCAATTGGACCAAATCATTGAAGCGGTGCAATCAGCCCCTTCTTCTATCAACGGACAGCAAGTGACTGTGATCACAGTCCAGGATAAAGAGCGCAAAAAGAAAATCTCCGAGCTGGCAGGCGGCCAGCCATGGATCGATCAAGCTCCTGTTTTCCTGCTGTTCTGCGCAGATTTCAACCGGGCCAAAATTGCGCTTGAAGATCTGCATGATTTCAAAATGGAAATCACAAATGGATTGGAATCTGTTCTTGTCGGCGCAGTAGACGCTGGTATTGCCCTCGGCACAGCAACAGCAGCGGCTGAGTCACTCGGACTTGGCACAGTTCCGATCGGTGCAGTTCGCGGAAACCCTCAAGAGCTGATCGAACTGCTTGAGCTTCCAAAATACGTGTTCCCTTTATCCGGCCTTGTCATTGGGCATCCTGCCGACCGTTCAGCGAAAAAACCGCGCTTGCCGCAGGAAGCTGTCAATCATCAGGAAACTTATTTGAATCAGGATGAGCTGACGTCTCACATTCAGGCATACGACGAACAGATGTCTGAATACATGAATAAACGGACAAACGGAAAAGAAACAAGAAACTGGTCACAGAGCATCGCTTCCTACTATGAGCGCCTGTACTATCCGCACATCCGTGAAATGCTTGAAAAACAAGGATTTAAAGTTGAAAAATAAGCTCTTATTCGGCCTGTCGGATTTTCCGGCAGGCCTTTCATTTACCCGGTTAAAATCCATTGACTTCTATTTTGTTTATTTGGTAAAATTTTTTCATAGTTACTCATTGGTTTTCTGTGAACCAATGGGTTTTCTAATGTTCAAGAAAGAAGGAAGCCATGAGATGCTTGATAAAAAAACAGATATCTTGTTAGCCGCGCGAAAGCTTTTTTCGGAAAAGGATTTTACGTCAGTTTCCATGCAGGCGATCGCAGAAGAATGTAAGATGTCAAAAGCTTCGATATATAAGCTGTTTCAATCTAAAGAAGATCTGCTTTTGGAGCTGCTGTCATTTAACCAGAAGCAAATGGTGGCCGCGGCCTCAAGACTTCAGGAAAATACCGCACTTACACCGGAGGAGCGTTTGACGCAAAAGGTCAAAATGGAACTGGAGGGCTTCAGGCGGAATCAGCAGTTTTTCAATATGCTGACCTACGGAAACCCCAAGCTGCACAATGACCGGGTCAAACAGCATATCCATCAGACCAGATCGACGATTATCTGCTGGCACCGCGATTCGCTGATCCAGGCGTATGGAGAAACCATTCTCCCGTTTGTGTGGGATTTGGTTATCATTCTTCACGGCATGATGCGTGAGTTTTTAATGCTGATCAAAATCGAGGAAAAACCGCTTGAGCTTGATCCGATCGCAGAGTTTATCATCAGCACCCTCAATCAGATTATCAAAAACAGGGAAACCCGCCAGTCTCTTCTTCCGCCCGAAGCCATCGAGCTTTATATTCATTCAGCATCCTCCTACAAGCCAAAGGATAAATCAGTCCTATTATCGGAAAGCCTGAAGGAATTACATAAAGGCATCTCTTCCCTGTCCGCCGCGGACTATGACGTAGATGAACTGACATCCGCAGCCGCTATGCTGGAGGAAGAAGCGAAGAAGGAAGAACCCCGCGCTTTTTTACTCAAATCACTGATTGGCTATCTGGAACAAACCGGTGTTTTAACACAGCCCGTTTCCATGTTAAAAACACTGTTAATTACTTAGAGAAAAGAAGGGATATGTATTGAACACAAGTATTGAACAAAAACCTTTTAACCGTTCTGTCATTGTCGGCATTTTGTTAGCCGGAGCGTTTGTGGCGATTTTGAACCAGACATTGTTGATTACCGCACTTCCCCATATCATGAGGGATTTCAATGTCGATGCCAACCAAGCACAATGGCTGACAACATCATTTATGTTAACCAACGGGATTTTAATTCCGATTACCGCGTTTTTAATTGAGAAATTCACAAGCCGGGCGCTGCTCATCACAGCAATGAGCATTTTCACTGCCGGAACAGTCGTCGGAGCGTTCGCGCCGAACTTCCCGGTTCTGCTGACAGCGCGTATCATTCAAGCGGCTGGAGCCGGCATTATGATGCCGCTCATGCAGACTGTATTCCTGACAATCTTTCCGATTGAAAAGCGCGGCCAGGCTATGGGTATGGTCGGATTGGTCATCTCATTCGCGCCTGCGATCGGACCGACTCTTTCCGGATGGGCTGTCGAAGCTTTCTCTTGGAGATCATTGTTTTATATTATTCTTCCGTTTGCTGTGATTGATTTGATTCTTGCCAGCATCCTGATGAAAAACGTGACGACTTTAAGAAAAACACAGATTGATATTTTATCAGTCATCCTTTCAACATTTGGGTTCGGCGGCCTTCTGTACGGCTTCTCAAGCGTCGGCTCTTATGGCTGGTCCAGTTCAACCGTCTTGATTTCACTGCTGGTGGGTGTCATCGCGCTGCTCTTGTTTATCACAAGACAAATGAAGCTTGAAAAACCGATGCTGGAATTCCGCGTCTTCACGTTTGGCGTTTTCAGTTTAACAACACTGCTGGGAACCCTCGTCTTTGCATTATTAATCGGTACGGAAACCATCCTGCCGCTTTATACACAAAATGTCAGAGACGTCACAGCTTTTGATACAGGGCTTATGCTCCTTCCGGGAGCCGTTGTGATGGGCTTTATGTCGCCGATTATCGGCAGAATTTTTGACCGTGTCGGCGGAAGAGGGCTGGCGATTGCCGGTTTCTGCATCATCTTCCTGACATCTCTGCCGTTTATGCAGCTGACTGACCATACGTCACTCGCTTGGATTGTCGTTTTATACACCGTTCGTCTCTTAGGCACCGCCATGATCATGATGCCGGTGACAACAGCCGGAATCAACGCGCTGCCGCGCCACTTGATTCCGCACGGAACTGCGATGAACAACACGATTCGCCAAGTCGGCGGCTCGATCGGAACCGCATTATTGGTTTCCGTGATGAGCAACCAGGCGGCACATGCAGGCACGACAAATGTGAAGCATGCCGCCCTGCACGGCATGAACGCCGCTTTTATTGTGGCTGCCGTCATTGCACTTGTCGGCTTCCTTCTCTCATTCACATTAAAGAAACCTCAGCGCCCTGCCGAACAGCAGCCGGCACGCTGATTAACAAAAAAAGAGCCCCGCTATTTAGCGGAGGCTCTTTTTGGTTTTACTTTTCTAAACCGTCTTTCACTTCTTTGATCATTTGCGCCATAGACTCAAGACCGCCTCCTGATAAGTACCAAGTAGCAGAATCAAGGTAGACGACATGATCATTTTTCACTGCGTTTACATTTTTCACATAATCATTTTCAACGACTTGTTTAGTAGATGATGTTTCACCGATCGCTGTACCGCGGTCAATAACAAACAGGTAATCCGGGTTTGTTTTTGAAATGTACTCGTAAGAAACGCTTTGTCCGTGAGTAGACGCTTTGATGTTTTTATCAGCCGGTGTCACGCCGAACACGTCATGGATCAGGCCGTATCTTGATTTAGGACCAAATGCGCTGATCTTCCCGTCGTTCGCCATGATGACGAGACCGTTTTTGTTAAGCTTTTCAGCCGTTTTCTTTACATCTGCGATTGAATGATCGATTTTTGCGAGTTCATCCTTCACTTCATCTTCTTTATCGAAGATCTTACCGATTGTTTCTGCGTCAGACTTAAATGATTCCATATACTTCGCTGTGTCTACGCCAAGGTAAATTGTCGGCGCAATTTCAGAGAATTCTTTGTAAGACTCAGATTGTCTTCCTGAAATAATGATCAAGTCAGGGTCTAAATCTGCCACTTTCTCGAAGTCTGGCTCTTTTAAGCTTCCGACGTCAGCATATTTGTCATCCTTGAATTTGGACAGATATTTAGGAAGGGCTTGTTTCGGCAGTCCCGCTACTTTATCATCAAGACCAAGTTTATCTAGTGTATCTAAGCTTCCAAAGTCAAATACGACAACTTTTTTAGGGCTCTTCGGTACTTTTGTTCCGTTTTTTGCCAGCTGGTGTTTCACCGTGATTTGTTCTTCCTTAGAATCAGAACCTTTGCTGCTTGTGCTTTGGTTTCCGCATGCAGAAATGACAACTGCCGTCACCAAAGCGATGAATAGTAATGCGAACTTTTTCATGCTCTTCACCTCTTCTATATATTAAGAAAAATAGACACCTATTCTTTGATTATCAATCGTCTGAATCGGGATGGTCATATCGTAGATTTCCTCAAGCACTGATGTTTCTATCATTTCTTCAGGTGGTCCTTCTTTTACGATTCGGCCGTTTTTCAAAGCGACGATATGGTCAGAATAGACTGAAGCAAAATTGATATCGTGAATAACGATGACGATCGTTTTTCCAAGCTCCTCTACCAGCCGTTTCAGCAGTTTCATAATTTCAACTGAGTGTTTCATATCCAGATTGTTCAGCGGCTCATCCAGAAAAATATAATCTGTGTCCTGGGCAATGACCATGGCGATAAATGCCCTTTGGCACTGTCCGCCGCTCAGCTGATCCAAGTATTTGTCTTGAATGTCTTCCAGCTTCATATAGCTGAGCGCCTGGTTAATATGAACCCAGTCTTCCTCTGTCAGCCGGCCCTGTGAGTACGGAAACCTGCCAAAACTGACGAGGTCTTTGATCGTGAGCCTGATATTAATTTGGTTCGCCTGCTTCAAAATGCTCATTTTCTTGGCAAGCTCTTTGCTGTCACATGCTCCAATCTCTTGTCCGTCTATGTAAATCTCGCCGGAATCCTTTTTGATCAGGCGGCTCATGATAGACAGCAGCGTACTTTTGCCGGCGCCGTTAGGACCGATAAACGAGGTGATTTTGCCCTTTTGAATCGTGACTGACGTCTCTTCAAGAACAACTTTCCCGCCATATTGTTTGCTTACATTTCTGACCTCTACCATGATTTATTCTCCTTTAACAGCAAGTAGATAAAATAAATCCCGCCGGCAAAATTAATAATGACGCTCAGCGTCGTTGAGAAGGTAAACACTTTCTCAACCACAAACTGCCCTCCGACCAGCGCAATGATGCTGATGAAAACGGAGCCTGCGATTAAGTATGAATGCTTATATGTTTTCAGGAATTCTCTCGCCAGGTTGACGACCAGAAGGCCTAAAAACATAATCGGCCCGACTAGCGCTGTTGAAACAGAAACCAAAATCGCAACCACGATCAGCATCTGCTTCACCACTTTGTCGTAGTCAATGCCCAAATTCACGGCGTGCTCGCGTCCGAGCGACAGCACATCGAAAAATTTTGTAAAACGCCAGACATAAACGCCTGTCAGCAGGAAGATGATGAACGCGAGCCATAACAAATCCGTATTGATATTGTTAAAGCTGGCAAACATCTTGTCCTGCACAACTTGGAACTCGTTCGGATCAATCAGCATCTGCATAAAGGAAGACAGGCTGCTGAACAGCGTGCCAAACACGATTCCGATAAGCAGAAGGAAAAAGATATTTCTCCCCTCACCCTTGAACATGATCTGATACAAAACAAGAGAAAACAGTATCATCAGCAGAACAGAGATGATAAAGTTGATGTTTTTATTCATGATGACCATATTCGCAGAACCGAACAAAAAGATAATGCCAGTCTGAATCAGCATGTAGAGAGAATCAAGGCCCAAAATGCTCGGCGTCAGGATGCGGTTGTTCGTAATCGTTTGAAAGATCATGGTCGAAAACGCAATCGCTCCCCCCGTCAGCACAATGGCTGCGACTTTTTTGATTCGTCTCGGCAGGGTGTAATCCCAATTGCCTAAGTCATAAAACAGAAACAAGCCGATACATACAATGGCTAAAACAACGAGCAAAGCTATTTTCATCTGGTTACGCATAGGCTTTTCTCCTTAACAGCATAAACAGGAAAATGCCGCTGCCGATGATTCCGACCATCAGGCCAATCGAGATTTCATAAGGGAAGATAATGATTCTGCCCAGTATATCGCAAAACAGCACAAACACCGCTCCCAACAGCGCAGTATGCGGCAGGCTGCTCTTCAGATTGTCTCCTCTGTAAATCGAGACAATATTCGGGATGATTAAACCGAGAAACGGCAGCATACCGACAGTCAAAATGACAAGGGACGTGATCAGGGACACGATAATGAGCCCGATGTTCACAACCCGTTTGTACTTCAGGCCGAGGTTGACAGAAAAGCTTTCACCCATACCGGCCAATGTGAATTTATCCGCATACACATAGGCAATGATGACGAGCGGAATACTCAGATAAAGAAGCTCGTATCTTCCTTTCACGACTAAAGAGAAGTCTCCCTGCAGCCATGATGACACATTCTGGATCAAGTCATATTTATATGCGATAAATGTCGCGATTGAACTGACGATATTCCCGAGCATTAAACCGACAAGCGGAATAAAGATGGTGTCGTTAAACTTGATTCTTTCAAGGATTTTCATAAACAGAAAATTTCCTGCAAGGGCAAAGACAAACGCGACCAGCATTTTGATTAAAGGACTGGCCGATGTAAACAGCAGCAAGGAAATTAAAATGCCGAGCCTCGCCCAATCCATCGTGCCCGCCGTCGTCGGTGACACGAATTTGTTTCTGCTGATCTGCTGCATAATCAAACCGCAGATGCTCATGCTTAATCCCGCGATGACAATGCTGATCAATCGCGGCAAACGGCTTGCAAACAGCGTTGACGCCTCTTGTTTGCTTAAATCGAAGAGATCAAGCGGCGACAGATCTTCTACACCGATAAATACAGATGTGACTGCTAATATGATAAGTAGAATAAATAAGTAACGTAGCTTCATGCTGCCTCCTTACATCCTTACAGCAAAAAGAACGTATCTCCTACTCCGCAAGGACTCAAAACAATATGGCCATATAGTAATTGATTATCATTATCATTTACATATTACCATTTTTCTAGGGTTAGTCAATATTCTTTAAAAATATTAACCTAGTCATTTATCCATTTTACTAATCATTCTAACCATTTTCCATCCCAAAACGTTAGGCTGTTTACCATATTTATCTTTATAACGCAGGTATACGGTCAGCAAACCTAACATTATTCCTCGTGGAAAATACAAATGTTCTCCCTGGATAGAAATTCCCCCTTGATTTACAGTACTGAAAGAGAGATAATAAATACTAAATTTGTGTGAAAATTTTAAACATTAGGAGATGTAAACATGAAGGTCGTTAAATTCGGAGGCAGCTCACTTGCTTCAGGCGCCCAGCTTGACAAGGTGTTTCACATCGTTACCTCAGACCCGGCACGGAAAGCTGTAGTCGTCTCAGCTCCGGGAAAACGCTATGCCGAGGATACGAAAGTGACTGATCTCTTAATCGCATGTGCAGAACAATATTTGGCATCAGGCAGCGCACCTGAACTGGCGGAAGCTGTTGTGGAACGGTACGCTCTCATCGCCAATGAGCTTCAGCTGGGGCAAAGCATTATCGAAAAAATCAGAAATGATCTGTTTACGCTTTTAGAAGGAGATAAAAGCAATCCCGAGCAATACCTTGACGCAGTCAAGGCCAGCGGAGAGGATAACAATGCCAAGCTGATCGCCGCTTACTTCCGTTATAAAGGCGTCAAAGCGGAATATGTAAACCCGAAGGATGCCGGCCTCTTTGTGACAAATGAACCCGGCAACGCGCAAGTTCTTCCTGAATCCTATCAAAACCTCTATCGTCTTCGGGAACGTGACGGACTCATCATTTTTCCCGGTTTTTTCGGATTCAGCAAGGATGGCGATGTGATCACATTCTCACGGAGCGGTTCTGATATTACCGGTTCGATTCTTGCCAACGGACTACAAGCCGATTTGTACGAAAACTTTACAGACGTAGACGCTGTGTATTCTGTCAATCCGTCCTTCGTGGAGAATCCAAAGGAAATCAGCGAGCTGACATATAGAGAGATGCGGGAGCTGTCCTACGCGGGTTTTTCAGTGTTTCATGATGAAGCGCTCATTCCGGCATTCAGAGCGGGGATTCCTGTTCAGATCAAAAATACGAACAACCCCTCAGCCGAAGGCACCCGCGTCGTCAGCAAGCGGGATAACACAAACGGGCCTGTCGTCGGCATTGCCAGCGACACCGGTTTTTGCAGCATTTATATCAGCAAGTATCTCATGAACAGAGAAATCGGTTTTGGCCGCAGAGCCCTTCACATCCTGGAGGAGCATGGTTTGACGTATGAGCATGTTCCATCGGGAATCGATGACATGACAATCATTTTACGGCAGGGGCAAATGGATGCCGCCACTGAACGCAGCGTCATCAAACGGATCGAAGAGGATTTGCATGCCGATGAAGTCATCGTCGAGCATCATCTCGCCCTGATTATGGTTGTAGGGGAAGCGATGCGCCACAATGTCGGTACAACGGCAAGAGCCGCCAAAGCATTATCAGAGGCACAGGTGAATATCGAAATGATCAATCAGGGGTCTTCTGAAGTGAGCATGATGTTTGGCGTAAAAGAAGCCGAAGAAAGAAAAGCCGTTCAAGCGTTATACCAGGAATTTTTCGCGGGCGTGCTGATCTCTTAATCGTACATAAATAGCGGGCGGCAGCGCCCGCTATTTTTTATATCACCTTCATATAGCCGAATTGTTCATTTTTTCTCTTGTCCACTATTATCCCTGCCAAATGGATCGGTTCAGCATATCTTATAGTATCCTTCATAGGGAGGTGAAACCTTATGTCAGGATACTCTAACGGCGGCGGTTACGGCGGCATCAGTTCTTTCGCTTTAATCGTTGTATTGTTTATTCTTTTAATTATCGTAGGGACTGCGTTTGTTGGCGGCTACTAAGCTGCTGACCGTCTCTGCGGAACCCTGTCCGCCACAGTTTTGCAGCATTTGCTGAAGCAATCTCGCAAGGAGGTGCACAAAATGTCAGGTTACGGAACTTCTTTCGCTTTGATTGTTGTGTTATTTATCCTCTTGATCATTGTGGGAACTGCATTTGTAGGAGGCTACTAAATAAACGTAATCTCCATGAAGGCGGCACCGCAAGACTATGTCTTGCGGTGTTTTTTGAAAAGAAAAACCCCTTCTCGCTAATGAGAAGGGGCTTGTTCTTACGTCATTCCTCTTTCTGTCACATGAAAGTCGAGTGCTTCCGCATTAGCAGAAACGCCAGCCGCTGTAAAAATCGCGGCTGCGGCCAAACAAATAACAAACAACTTAGATTTCAATTTCATACAAACCTTCACTCCTTTGTATTTGTTTTCTTGCCTCTTCAACTTGTAGAAAGTAGGAAGCAGACAGTTTAAACCATTTCTGTTCATAGTAATATTTTGCTACTTCTAGGGCTAAATCCTCTATATCAGCGTACATATTTTTATTTTTTAAGTACTGGAAACATCGTTCGATTCCTTCTTCATTGGGCTGATCCTGATATAGGGATTGCAAAAACTCGAATTTTACGGCATAGTCTGCATCGTCTGTTTCTTTAGCATATTCATAGCCCCGCTTGTGATATTCCGAAGCTTTATCATGTTTTCCCTGTTTATAATAAATCAGGGTGATTAAAAAATAGGCTTGCGGGAGAGAATTGACGATCCTGCTGCTTTCAAATGTGGAGACCGCTTTTTCAAAGTAATCAATGGCAGGGTCTAGAAGGTCTTGATTGTAATAGCATAATCCGAGATTGTAGTATGCTCTTCCGACCAGCTGGGCTTTTTGTTCCGCTTGGGCCATATTGAGCGCCAATTTGAAATGGCGTGCGGCTTGTTCGAAATTTCTTTCATCCATCAGGTTGACCCCGAAGACGAAATGGCATTGAATGATTCTCACATTATAGGTTTCCTGCTCCACGTAAATTTCATAGGCGTTTTTTATATTAATCAATGAAAAATACGTTTGCTTCATATAATAATAAGCTTCCGCGATTTTAAAATAGAATTCAGCCCGTTCAATATGGTCTGCGACAAAGGAGAGCTTTTTCTCCGCCTGTTTATAGTATGTAATGGCAGAAATAAATTCCCGCTTATCAAACTCATACATTCCGCGAAAAAAATTCACGTAATAGTCGAGCAGCCCTTTGAGATCTGCCTGGTTGCTGTCAATGTTTCTTGATAATTCAGACAGGCTTGGCTGGTCTTCGATATTTAATTTCTCTAACGGCTCAAGATAATCCAGCATAAGCTGGTGCCGGAATTCCATTAGTGAATAATAAAGCAGCAAGTTGGAATCATGCTGCATATGTTTCAGTTCCTGCTGGATTTCAGCTTTTAACACTTCGGCATCCGGCACGCTGAATGTCCGGATATATCTGTACCACTCGTTAATTTTTTGACCGACCGCTGAAGAAGGAATTACCCCGCTCTTCATTCCTTCACCCTCTCCCATCAAAAACTGTTTATGTCATATTTTATCATGTTTATAGACCGTCCCAACCCGAAAAACACGCAATCTTTGTTTTCGGGAGCACGCAATAAACCGAAGCGGTGTGCAAAAAAGGCGGCTCCATCAGATGATGCCGCCGCCCTGTATGCTATTGCTGTTTTGCCGTTAAAGGAAGGCGGATGATGAACTTTGTGCCCTTCCCTTCTTCACTCTTGATTTCTACTGTGCCCTGGTGCATTTCAACAAGCTGCTTGACGATCGAGAGACCGAGTCCGTATTCACCGTATGCCGTGTTCGTTCTTGAAATATCTGCTTTATAGAACCGCTCCCAAATATGCTCAATATCCTCTTTTGGAATGCCGATACCCGTGTCTTCAATTTCAATAATCGTCTCTTTATAACCTTCCATTCCGCGCAGCCAAATGTCACCGTTTTGCGTAAATTGGATGCTGTTTTTCGTAATGTTGACGAGAATTTGAATGAACCGGTCATAATCGGCATGTACGATGACGTGATCCTCTACCTGGATCATCAGCTTGTTTTGTTTTTCTTCCGCCTGCTGCTGCAAGTGCTCTTTCACGATTTCAAACACCTCGATCAGAGGAACGTTTAGCTTGTTCAAGGTAATTTGCTGGGATCTGATTTTTTCATAATCCAGATTTTCTTTTACGAGCCGCAGCATGCGCTTCGTTTCCTCACTGATCAGCGAGAAGCATTTATCCTTCTTATCCTCAGGAATCGTATGGCTGTTCAGCCCTTCAACCAAACCGTTGATCGTCGTCAGCGGTGTTTTTAATTCATGTGACACGTCAGCGATAAACTGCCTTCTCCGCTTCTCAAGGCGATTGATTTCATCCCTTGACTGCTTTAGTTTTTTCGCCATGATATTAAAGTCAGACGCCAGTACGCCGATTTCGTCCCCGTAGCTGTTTTCCAAATGGATGTCATAATCGCCGGAAGCCACTTTATCTGTCGCTTCTCTCAGCTTTTGAATCCGCTTGACATGGAATTTGGACAGAAGCCAGCTCACAAGAATCGTAATCACAAGCGTGCTGATC
Organism: Bacillus sp. LJBS17; assembly: GCF_019334685.1. Taxonomy (NCBI): domain Bacteria; kingdom Bacillati; phylum Bacillota; class Bacilli; order Caryophanales; family Bacillaceae; genus Bacillus; species Bacillus sp. LJBS17. Next base: position 416,288 of record NZ_CP079759.1, on the reverse strand, counting down.
ACAGCGTAAAACATATAGAGGTTGACCTGATTGACCATCTGTTCAACGCCGCTGATCGGAGAAATCAGCAGAACGGCGCCTTTAAATTCGTTCTGAACAAATATAGGCTGCGCCACAAGTGACACTTCATCATCAAAACGGCCATCTGCCCTGATCATGACAGTCTGCCCTTTTTTTAGCTTATTCCATTCTGATTTCTTCAGCTGTTCCCTTGGTGGGTGATGAAAGCCTTCAGGAAGAAAATAGGGCTGCTGCTCTTCATTAAAGATGATAAACTGCGTCTTTCTTGTGCTTAACATGTCCTGATAAGGATAGAGCCTGCGCATGTCCACCTGGCCGGCTTGGAATTCATTTGCAATCTGCACCGCATATGACGTCAATTCCTCTACTTTGTTCTGATAGGCAAATTCCTTCACAAAGTGGGAAAACAGAGAAATGATAATGACAAACGCTAAAATCAAAATGCTGATATGGCTTAGCAGCAGCTGATATAAATATTTAATCTTCATCAAATTTATACCCTACTCCCCACACAGTATACAGGAAAGGCTTGTCCTCGCTGGCAAGCTTTTTACGCAGCCGTTTGATATGAACGTCAACCGTTCGTTCATCTCCATAAAACTGATAGCCCCATACCTGCTCGAGCAGCTGTTCTCTGGAGAACACCTGCCGCGGATTTTGGACAAGGTAATAAAGCAGATCGAATTCCTTCGGCGTGAGATTTTCTACAGGCTCTCCGTTTAATAATACTTCTCTCGTCTTCTTATTAATGGTAAAGCATTCTGATTCGATCATATCTTCATCAATAACAGCTTTGCCTGTCGCCTTGTATCTTCTGATGACGGCTTTGATGCGGGCAACCAATGTCAGCGGGCTGAACGGCTTTGTGACATAATCGTCCGCCCCCATCTCAAACCCGATGACCTGATCTGATTCAGTGTCTTTGGCAGTCAGCATGATAATCGGCACCGTGCTTGTCTCTCTTATTTTTCTGCAGATGGTCACGCCGTCCATAGATGGAAGCATGATATCCAAAATGATCAGATCCCAATTTTCTTCCGTAAAACGCTGGTACCCTTCTAACCCGTCATGAACGAATTCCGCTTCAAAACCTTCTTTAAAAAAGAACATCTCCGTCATCGTACATACACTAACATTATCTTCTATCATTAATATTTTCATTATATCCTCCGGTTGTTTTGATGCTTTTTTATATAATAGCACCATTTTAAACAGAAGGTTTTGCGTTTCACAATTGTTAGTTTTTATTTCATCAACTAGAAATAGATTGTTCATATTTTTTTCATACCTTTGGACTACTATTAATTTATCAGCAAGGGGACGCGCCCCAGAGGCGGTCTTATCAATAAAAATACCAATGCGGAGGAACATAAATGAACTTTATCAAACGGGCCTTTTGGAATATGAAGGCTAAAAAGGGAAAAACGTTATTGCAATTATTTGTGTTTACAGTCATATGTGTCTTTGTTCTATCAGGCCTCACCATCCAGTCGGCAGCACAAAAGTCAAGCGAACTGGCCAGACAGGAACTCGGCGGAAGCGTGACACTTCAGGTTGACCGCCAAAAGCAAATGGAAAAGCAGCAGGACAGCGGTGAAAAACGCAGCTTCGAATCAACACCAATCAAAGTGTCTGATGCGAATAAGCTTGCAGCGCTTGATCATGTGAAGAGCTACAATTACACCACATCAGCTTCAGCCAACGCAGGAAACTTTGATGCGATTGAAAGCTCTAGTTCAAGTGATTCCAGCTCCAGCAGTTCAAGCTCAACCGCTAAAAACAGCCAAGGTGGCGGACAAGGCGGACCGCAAATGGTGCAAGCCGATCTTTCGATTGAAGGTGTCATCAGCACAGCATTAGTTGATGACTTCTCTGACGGAGATTCAAAAATCACTGACGGACGCGCGATTACAAAATCAGATGTCGGCAAAAAAGTAACAGTGATCAACGAAACATTAGCGGAAGAAAATGATTTGAGCGTTGGCGATTCGATCACAATTGAATCAGCAACAGATGAAGATACGACAGTAAAGCTGAAGATCGTCGGTATTTATAAAACAACATCTTCAGGTGATGACCAAGCCCAAAATTTCTCTTTCTTAAATCCTTATAACAAGCTTTATACGCCTTACACAGCAACAGCGGCGCTGAAAGGCGACGACTATAAAAATACGATTGACTCAGCTGTTTACTATATGGACGACGCGAAAAATATGGATGCTTTCGTAAAAGCAGCGAAGAAAACATCAATTGACTTCGATACGTACACACTGAATACAAACGATCAGCTTTACCAGCAAATGGTCGGCCCGATTGAAAATGTGGCTTCTTTCTCTAAAAACGTGGTGTATCTTGTATCAGTGGCAGGCGCCGTCATCCTTGGCCTGATTGTCATGATGTCAATCAGGGAGCGCAAATACGAAATGGGCGTGTTAATGGCCATCGGTGAAAAACGATGGAAATTGATTGGACAGTTCTTGACTGAGATTCTGATTGTGGCCGTTATCGCTATCGGCCTTGCATCTGTGACGGGAAATCTCGTCGCGAATCAGCTTGGAAATCAGCTTTTATCCCAGCAGATCAGTTCATCAACCGATTCAACGCAAACCGCAAGCGGACAAATGCCCGGCGGCGGTGGCGGCATGGGCGGCGGAATGTTCGGCCACAGTTCATCAAACGTGGACGTTATCGATTCACTGAACGTCGCGGTTTCTATGAACGACATGCTTATTCTTGGCGGGATCGGCATCCTAATCGCAATCATTGCAACATTGCTGCCGTCAATTTCAGTACTGCGGCTTCATCCGAAAACGATATTGACAAAACAGGAATAGAAAGAGGCGGAACCTATGAGCTTATTAGAATTTCAGCAAGTCGGCTACTGGTATAAAGACAAAAGCCAGCCATTGTTTCAGGATATTAACATCAGCTTTCAAAAAGGCAAATTCTACACAATTGTCGGCACATCAGGGACGGGGAAAACCACTTTCCTGTCTCTGGCAGGCGGGCTTGACGCACCAAAAGAAGGAAACATCCTTTACGACGGAAAAGCGGTTTCTAAAATCGGCTTAACCAATTTCAGAAATCAATATGTATCAATCGTCTTTCAGGCGTACAACCTGCTCCCGTATATGACGGCTTTGCAGAACGTCACAACCGCTATGGAAATCACAGGTTCTAAAGAAAAGAACAAAGAATCATATGCGCTTGACATGCTGCAGAAGGTTGGCATCAACGAAAAACAAGCCCGGCAAAAAGTGCTCACACTGAGCGGCGGACAGCAGCAGCGGGTATCAATTACAAGGGCTTTCTGCTGTGACACGGATCTTATCGTAGCCGATGAACCGACCGGAAACCTTGATGAGGACACATCAAAAGAGATCGTACGGCTCTTTCAAGATCTGGCACACAAGGAAAATAAATGTGTCATCATGGTGACGCACGATGAACAAATTGCAAAAGTGTCAGACATCAATATCAGACTTTCAAGAGGAAGCTTTACTGTGAAGGAAAACATCGCAGTCGTATAACAAAACGCGCCTCTGCCAGTGCAGACAGGGGCGCACCCTATATCCCCCTTTTATATAGAAGTGAACATAAAAAGAGCGGCGGCTGCATCCCCCCGCTCTTTTTATCATTTTTTTGCTTCCGCCCCTTTTGACTTCTCTCTTCGTTTCTTTTTCCAAACAGCCACAATAAACAGAAAGAGCGGAAACAATAATTGAAAAGGCAAATGAATATACAGCGGCACCACTTTCAAGCCTTCGTTCAAGTGCTCCGAAAAGTTAGTCGCGATCGTTATAGAAAGGATTAAGATGCCCAATCCCATCGGATAAGCCAATTGAGAGGGGTTCTTTTCCTTAAAGAGCGTAGATGTCCCAACCACTGTGGCATATAAGTAGAGGCTGACCTTAAAGAAGCCGCCGATGATCAGCGCCAGCATAAAAAAGACATCGAGCCGGTCTAAAAATTCTTCGACCTTGATGGTCTGGATCGTGCTTAAAAGCGGAAACTGGGATCTGAGTGTAAGATCAACATCAAGCACGCTAATATTAATCGCCACGGTGAGCGCAACAATCAATCCGCTAATAGCCATGGCGATCATCCCCATTTTTTTCACATCTTTTCTGTCATTCAGGTTAGGGAAAATCATCACAAATAAAACAACTTCACCAAATGGGACGTACATGGTCTGCGTGAAAACAGAGTGAAGAATAGGAGAAATGCCGTTTGCCAAAACCGGCTTTAAATTGTGCGGGTCTATAGTGCCTGAGACAATAATCAGCACGAGGCCGATCGCGCCCAGTAAATACATGGCCCCGAAAAGAAGTTCGGCCGCGCGTGCGAGCACTTCAATTCCTTTTCTTACGGCATATATGCTTACTACCATTAATAAAGCATTTACAATAATGATAGGTGTATCATGATAAGCAAACGTCAGCAGCATTTCTCCAAAGTCACGCAGCACCCTTGCGGCAATATAGGCAAAGTACAAGATATAGAGAAATGAAAACAGACAGCTCAGCTTGGTTCCCAGCATATCATCCATATATTCTTTCGGAGAAGAATTCGGATAACATTGATAAATGCCTTGATACAAATAGAAAAGAAACAGTCCGATCGCACAGCCTAATAAAACTGCTATCCAAGCATCCCTGCCCGCCATTGATCCCGGTGTAATCAATAAGGAGCTGCCCAGTTCAAAAATGATAATCATGACAAACAGCTGCCTTATGCTTATTCTGGCTTTTTCCATCTGTCACTTCCCCTTTCTTCAGACCTAATCATCTTTAAACTGGTGTTTGATCGGATTGTTTCGCAATCCCGTCCTTCTGATATACGTCTCGGCCTTCACATCGATGGGCAGTTCAGGCAAATACTCTTTGTCCCATGTGTCCTTCATTTTCTCCCACTGCTCCGGATACTTTCTATATATCGTGTCACCAAAACCGATAAAATCTATTTTATTCTTCTTAATCTTTTTCACAGTATGGCTGATTTCCCTTTCCAGCTCTTTGTTGAGCGCTTTTTCAATAGCGGCCAGCACCTTGGGATCAGACAATTGGAAAGGGTATTTGACAGCATCTATAATACCTTCAACCGACACTTTCACATGGATGTACGGACGTCCGTTCCGCATTTTCGGTACCAGCTTTGTATCTTGATGGGTAACCTGCAAGCTGACCGCATCCTTCGTCTTGCCCCAGTCAGCATTAATAAACGTATGCTGGATCTTATTCATAAGCCAGACTGCCCCCACGCTTTCATCATCTTCCAGCCAATATTTTAAATAACCTGCCTTGTCAAAAACCGCCAAACCATCTGCCTGAAGAATGGCTTTCGGGTCAGTCGCCTGCGTGTTTTCCATGCTGACTCCTTTTTTATCGTCACCAATCATCATATATCCCGGGATAACCGGTGCCATAGTGTTGGCGGCAAGTGTTTTCAAAACGTCCTGAATATTGGTTTTGACCACCCGCCCGTATTGCGCCTCCGTGAAATCCAGGGTTTTATTGACTTTATTTGATGGAATTTTATCAATTGGCGTCAAGATTTTCACAATATTTTCTGCTTTTGTTTTATGAGCAACGACGAATGTTGCTGTTGTCCTGAATTCTGTGTCCCGGTCAAGATTATCTAATACAAAATCCAAACCTTCTTCTTTTGCCAGCTTTTCATTGATCACGACTAGATTGGTATGGGCAAAATAAAGCCGCCGTGATACCTTCATGGAGGCTTTTCTGAGTGCTTCCGTTATATTGTTACCTTCAATCGAATAGACATATACAGGCGGCCTGTCTCCAGCACCGCCTCCCTGAAGGCCGCCGGCAACATTTCCTGGATTGATAATTTGAAGATGCAGCACGTAGTTGCTGTCGTTTGTCCGATCGATGCCAATCGCCGAGATAATCGCAAGATCCGTCAGCTCCCGCTTATCCCAGCAGCCGGGCAGCACAATGACGCTCAAAAGCATGAGAACGGCTAATAGACATTTACGTACCATTCTGATCCCCTTCTTCCAAATCTTTGTTCACCATTCCTCGTGAAGCGGCCGGCTCTGGGCGTTGATCTTGCCCCTGCCGCACCTTATCTTCCTTACTGACCGATTCCGGCCTTTTTTCATCGGCCCACCACGGAACCCGGAAAAGCGCGTCCTTTACGCCTTGTGAAGAAAAGGGTGCAAGCGGCGACATATATGGAACGCCGAATGAACGAAGACTGCATAAGTGGACAAACATCATAATGATCCCTAAAATCAGCCCGTAAAAACCCATAACAGCTGAGGCAATAATAAAAATAAACCGAATAAGCCGAGCTGAAATCGCCATTGCAAACGCCGGTGTTGCGAAGCTCGCAATCGCGGTGAGTGCCACGATAATCACCATTGCCGGAGAGACGATACCAGCCTGTACGGCAGCCTGACCGATTACGAGCGCGCCTACGATTGACACTGCCGAGCCGACAACCCGGGGCAGCCTGACTCCCGCTTCCCTCAGAATCTCAAAAGCAACCTCCATCGTCAGCGCCTCCACAACAGCCGGAAACGGGACAATTTCCCGCTGGGCCGCAATGACCACTAACAGCTGAGTCGGTATCATTTCTTGATGAAACGTCGTGGCTGCCACGTATACGGCCGGAGCCACAAGCGAAATGAAAAAGACTAAAACACGAAGAATTCTTATGCTTGTCGCAATGTCAAAACGCGAATAATAATCCTCAACAGACTGAAAAAACTGGACAAATAAGGCCGGGGCTATAAGCACAAACGGTGTTCCGTCCACAATAATTGCGAATCTTCCTTCTAACAGATTACCCGCTACAACATCAGGGCGTTCTGTATGATACATAGTCGGAAACGTCGTAAAGGTTTCATCTTCAATCAGCTGCTCAATATATCCAGATTCCAAAATACTGTCAATATCTATTTTTTCCAGGCGCTGCTTCACTTCCTTCAGCACCTTTTCATCACATATTCCTTGAATGTACATGAGAGCGATATCCGTATTCGTAACAGAACCTTTTTTCATTTTTTCGACCCATAAATTGGGATTTTTAATGTATCGCCGAATCATGGAAATATTGGTTTGCAGAGATTCTGTAAACCCTTGGCGCGGGCCGCGGAATGACACCTGGGTGCTCGGCTCTTGGATGGAGCGCTGCTCTCCCCCTTGAGTGCTGCAAATCAGCGCTTCGGCATAGCCATCGGCAAAAATGAGCGCATTGCCGAGCATTAACTCTGAAAAAAGCTTGTCCCAGCTCTTTTCCGCTTTCACTCCGCCCAGCGGGAGCGTTTTTTCAAGAATTTGCTGGATCGCATGGGAATTCTGGATAGACTCATCCTGTACCAATGGATCGATTAACGACTCATGGATCGTGTTATTATCGACCAGCCCAGCAATATAAATAACAGCTAGATGGACACGATCCTGCTCCCCGATTTTAATCTCGCGAATGATGACGTCAGAGCTGCTTCCGACTTCCTTTTTCGTTTCCGCTATATTCTTTGCCAAACTTGGAGAAATGAGAACCGGCCTTTCTTTTTCTTGCTGCTGTTCCTGATTCCTTTCGTCTGTATTCTGCTTGTCTTTTGAATCGGTATTGTTCTTTCGCTTAGAAAATAAAGGCATACACAAATACCTTTCCTTGTCGTTTTCTCATATTCTTCCTTTTAAAATTGAGATTATGCATTAGGGTTAGATGCGGTATAACTTCTCCGCCAACGATAGACACTAAAAGCGGAGGATGATGAAGCATGAAGATATTGGGCGTGACCGGAGTCATATTAATTTGTTTATTAGCTATTTCTGTGTTGATGGACATGCTTCAAGGGTTCAGTTTAACAAAAGCCGTTTATAACAATATGTCCAGCTTTAAGATGACAACATTTGCGGAATGGGTCGTGCTTTTATTTTTTGTTTTAGTACTTGTGAGAGAAATGTATGTGATCTATAAATCGAAAAAAAAGAACCCCTAAAGGGGGCCAGCGCTTTTTTCAGACAATCATATTGCCGTCTATTGTATCACTGCTGTGTTTGTTGATTGTCCCTTTAAAAATGCGGTTGCCAATGATTTTGGAATTGGTTGCCGTGTTTGTTTGAATAGCTATCGCAGTGCCCGTGGAGAGGTTATTGATGGTGTTTCCAGAGATGATAGAGCCTGCAGAGCCATTAATATAAATCACAATCGGATTCCCGGCTGTTCTGTTGACTGAAATGGTATTATCAAAAATCTCATGCACACCGGCGCTGATATAGATGGTGACCAAAAGCGGAGATCTCTCTAAGTGGTTGCCGATAATTGAGGTTTTTGCACTTGTGGAGCAATAAATGGGGTAATTTTTGAACTCTTTAAATGTATTGTTTTTGATGATGGCGCCGGCATTGTTTGTGACGGAAACAGAATATGATTCCGGCACTGCTTCAAACGTGTCAGGATTCAGTGTATTCCCTTCAATCACCGCGTTCCCTTGAGCAATCCAAATGCCCCGGCTGAATTTTCTCAGGAGATTATCTTTAATGATCATATTTCCGCCGGAAACGTTCACACCGTCAACGACTTGAATGAGACAGTTATTCAGAAAAGCGATGTCATCTGACAGCACTGCGCGAAGACCGATGCTGCGCCTTGTTTCAGACAGTCCGTTTTGAATTTGGTTTCCGTCTACCTTTACATCGGAAGACTGATAAACCAATATCCCTGTGTTTTCAAAGTTGCTGATTTTGTTGTTCGTCACAAGAACGCTCTTTCCCCTGACATCAATTCCAGTTGAAAATCCGGTAATGAGGTTGCCAGCGATCACTGCATCACTGGTCTCTTTTCCTTGTGATACACCGAGTCCGGTTATCCCGACTCTTGGCGCAGCCGCCGCGTCTTCAGGGCGTCTCAGAATATTGCCCTTGATCACTGTTTGCGTCCCATATCCGTAGCTGATTGTATTGTCTGAGTGATTTCCTTCTATTAAAATGCCATACCCGTTAAAATTGGTCACAGAACTTGAAACGTTTCCAACAAAGTGGTTATTGCGAATTGATACATTAATCGGTTCCTCATAATCAACGTCACCTTCGCCGTATCCTTCAATGTCAATTCCGAATTTCGGGGCTGTTCCATTCCCCGTTCCGGCATCTTCAATCAAGCATTCCTCCACCGTGACCATGTCACATCCGGTAATGGAAATGTTATTTCTCCTCGACCGCCGAACCTCACAGCGGCGGATGATAATTTGCTCTGACGTTCGATAATCTTGATTGGTCTTTAATCCCCTTGGGCTGACTATGATCCCATCGCCGGTAAAATCGGAAATTTTCACATCATCAATGACAACATTCGAGCATCCTTCAATACATATGCCAAAGCCCCATTCATGGGTTGACCTTATTCCTGCCGAGGCATACGTATGCTCATCCCGTTCGCCGATAATTTGTCCCCCGGAAATGGTTATATTCTCTTGCTTGCCTACATAAAATGCGGAATAACCCCACGAACTATTTGGTATCACTTTCATGATACATTCGGGGTCCATCATAATCTCAAGGTTGCCGGGAACAATGATCCCCGCGTTTCGAAACCTCTGATTAAGATCTCCGCCAAGCGTTGCGTCTATTAAATATGTTCCCTTTGGAAACCAGACAGTATGATAGCCTTTCGAAACAGCTGTACTAAGGCACTGATTAATCCGTTCTGTCGAATCCGTTTTACCATCTCCAGGAACACCGAAATCCGCTGCATTTAATATGAATTCAGCCAATTGCGAGCCTCCTTCTCTATGATTACTATCATGTTACTCACAAAGGCCCGATCTGCTTGTACATTTCTCTAAAATTTTATTAAAAAAATATAAAGGAATAGTTGTGTAAGAAAATCTCACGATAAAGAGTATAAAAATTAGGAGAAAATCACTATTTTTAGGTATTTATAATTTTTCCATTATGGAACTATTTGAAATGAGTATAAATTATATTGACACAAGTATTATATAAGAATATGATTTTTATAATACACTTTTTTTAGAAAGGGTTTGGCTGACATGGCTTCGATTGATAACGAAAGTATCATTAAAAGCGTCCCGCAAAAAGGGTTCTTTGGTCACCCGCGAGGACTATTTACACTATTTTTCACCGAATTTTGGGAGCGTTTCTCTTACTATGGAATGAGAGCAATCTTACTTTACTATTTGTATACAGAGACGGTAAACGGAGGGCTCGGCTTTGACAAGGGCACTGCGGTTGCCATTATGTCGATTTACGGATCACTCGTATACATGTCCACCATTATTGGCGGATGGCTCGCTGACCGGGTATTCGGTACCGCAAACACCGTGTTTTACGGCGGCATATTCATTATGTTCGGCCACATTGCACTCGCCTATCCGGGCAGCGCGATCGCATTCTATATCAGCATGGTGCTTATTATTGTCGGAACAGGCTTATTAAAACCAAACGTTTCAAGCGTGGTTGGGGATCTTTACACGAAAGAAGACCCGCGCCGCGACTCAGGTTTCAGTATTTTCTACATGGGGATTAACCTCGGTGGTTTACTTGCGCCGTTAATTGTCGGAACACTCGGACAGAAGTACAACTATCATCTCGGCTTCGGAGCTGCCGCGGTCGGAATGCTTCTCGGACTTATCGTTTTTGCTTTGACAAGAAAGAAAAACCTCGGGCTTGCAGGTTCCAATGTGCCGAATCCGCTGTCTAAAAAATCTGCGATTGGCACCGGAATCGGTGTTATCATCGTGGCGATCGCAGTGATGATCTCTGTACAAACAGGCGTGCTGACGATCAATCGTTTTATCGACCTTGTAAGTATTCTCGGTATTTTGATTCCTGTCATTTATTTCATCATCATGTTTACAAGCAAAAAAGCGGACAGCACAGAAAAATCCCGTCTTGCCGCTTACATTCCTTTGTTTATCGGTGCTGTCATGTTCTGGGCCATTCAGGAACAGGGAGCGACCATTCTTGCGGTATACGCTGATGAACGCATAAGACTTTCATTGGGCGGATTCGAACTTCAGTCATCATGGTTCCAATCATTAAATCCATTGTTTGTCGTCATTTTTGCGCCAATATTCGCATGGCTCTGGATGAAGCTTGGCAAACGCCAGCCGTCTACACCAGTTAAATTCTCAATCGGAATTATTTTAGCCGGATTGTCATTTATCATTATGGTATTCCCTGCTATGCAAGGAAAAGAAGCACTCGTAAGCCCGCTTTGGCTCGTTCTCAGCTTCCTGCTTGTCGTGCTTGGAGAGCTGTGCCTGTCTCCAGTCGGTTTATCCGTGACAACGAAACTGGCCCCAGCTGCCTTCTCTGCACAGACAATGAGTATGTGGTTTCTGACGAACGCAGCAGCCCAAGCGATCAATGCCCAAGTAGCCGGATTGTTTGATAAAATTCCTGAAACAATGTACTTTGGCACCATCGGTTTGATTTCTATCGTTCTTGGCGGCATTCTCCTGCTGCTCTCGCCGGTTATCAAACGCGCGATGAAAGGGGTCTTATAATCAGAAACAGCCCGCGGATTTTGATCTGCGGGCTGTTTTTTTATTGATCCAGCCATTTGCTGAAGCTTTGATCAAAGGCTTCCGGTTCTTCCAGCATCGGCTGATGGCCGCTCTTTTCAAAAATAACCTTATCCACATGGGGATATAAATCGTCAACAGCATCCCATAGCGAAACGGGTGCAACCAAATAATCATATCTCCCTAATCCGATATACACCGGCATACGAACATCAGCTAACCGCTGAATAAGATCAATCTGGGCAAATGTATTGCCCCATAATTCATCAATGATCGGCATATTCGTGAATACGCCATCCCATAAGGCAGCTGCATGCGGCCGCTCTTGATAAAAGCTTTTCGCTTCAGCGCGAATACACATGTGCACAAAGCGCCTTTTAGGATCTTTGTCGATGTCCTGCGGCAAATTCGCGATGTCTTTTTCAAAGTGTTTCTTTCTCTCAAGGCTGGCTGTTTCCATGAAAAATGATTCGCTTTTTCGCTGTCTTTCTTCACTGTTATCAGGCGCAGTATTGAAGAGCGCCACCTTCCGAACTTGTTTGGGATATGTCCTGGCATACTCTAAAGCCATAAAAGCGTGCCCGGAATGTCCCAGGATAGTAACATCCTCAAGCTGAAGAAATGTTCTCATCCTTTCGATATCAGCCAAGACGGCATCAAGCCTCGAATCCTCCGCACGAAGCTCCCGCTTAGGCTTAGCAAATCCCCTATGGTCGATAAAGACCCATTGATATTTCTGTTTGATATCTGAGGAAAAAAGGCGCGGATAGTAAACCGCACTCCCGATCACAAGGATGGGTGCGCCCTCGCCCTCAATTCGATAAGCTAAATCAAAGCCGTCCGAGTGACAGATCCCCGCACGTTCCATTTCTCACGCCCCCTTTGTTTTCATTATATAAAAAAAGCCTGACGCATGGCGTCAGGCTATCGATATTACCGCTTTAAATCTTCCAGGGTCTTTTCCCATCTGCTCAGCACCTCTTCAGCGCTGTGAAGCTGTATACGGACACCTGAAGTCAAATCAGCGTATTTCGCAACGTCCTCCTTCAATGAAACGATGCGGCAGGAAAAACGGTCTCTTTCATATTCGGCATCTTTCAAAGACGGTAAAGGCGCGCATTCAAGCTTTACATAATAGGCCGCTCCCTTCCACCACGCCGTGAACTGTGCTTTTCCTGTGCGAAGGATGTTGGCCGAAGTCATTGTGTTTTTCCACAGAGCGATTCGGATATCAGTTCGGCTCAGCGCGATGATTTCACCTGCACTGATCATAGCGGCATGCGGCCAGCCATCCTCTGATACTGTTTGCAGAACGAAGGCCTCATGCTGCTTCTCATTCAGGCAGCTCCCGTCAAGCAGCTCAAAGAGACGGTCTGACATACAGTTCACGCGGATCAAGCCTTTCGTTCCGGCACCGCCGGAACTTCAATTGCTGTTTCTGTTTCCTTTGGATCAATTTTAAACGCTGGATTGTATTTTTCGGGATTTGTAATGCTTTCCGGTTCACAGGATCTCCATGTAAAAAAGCATGTTTGGCACTGATAAACTTCCCATGCGCCTTCTACAGGCGATTTGCTCATGACTTCTCCCTTTTTTGAGTCGCATCGAGGACATGTATGCATTTCGAACATCCTTTCCTTATTTATTCATTAAGTCCATTAGTTTTTGTTCCCATTCTTTCGTTGTTAGCGGAGAATCAAGCGGCTGTGAATAATGGCCTCTTGTTTCCGGCGCAACCGGTGTAGTGGCGTCGAGAATCATTTTGTGAGTGATTCCTGATGGATTGGATCCCGGATCAAGCGGCAGGACAGATAAGTCCGGAATGATGACCGCATCGTGTTTCGGATGCATTTTGGTCGAAAGCGCCCACATGACCTGCGGAAGGTTGAATGGATCGACATCCTCATCAACGACAATGACCATTTTGCAGTAGCCGAGTCCGTGCGGCGTTGTGAGTGCGCGCATGCCGACCGCTTTCGCAAATCCGCCATAGCGGGTTTTTGTGGAAACAATCGCGATTAAACCGTGTGTGTACATGGCGTTCACTGCCACAATTTCGTTCGGATACGCTTCTTTTAACTGCTGATAAAGCGGCACGCATGTGTTAATGCCGATCATGTAATCGCATTCTGTCCAAGGCATGCCTAAGTATAAATGTTCAAAGATCGGATTGTTTCTGTGATAGACGCGTTTAATTTTGATAATCGGCATGCTGCGTCCGCCGGAATAATGGCCTGTGAATTCACCGAACGGCCCTTCATATTCGCGCTCTCCGGCAATAATCTCACCTTCAAGCACCACTTCAGCGCCCCACGGAACATCAAGATCAGACAGCTTTGATTTGACGATGCGATATGGTTCGCCTTGAATCGCACCTGCCATTTCGTATTCTGATTGATCATAGAGAAGCGGAGTCGATGCCGCCGTTGTAATGACCGGCTCACAGCCGAGCGCAATAGTGACCGGAAGATTGATGCCGCGTTCTTCAGCTTGGCGCAGATGGATTGCAATATCGTGCTGCGGGACAGGCTGAATGCCGAGGCGGTCTTTTCCTTTGACCTGCATTCTGTAAATGCCGACATTTTGTTTGCCGAAGTTGTCAGGGTCCTCAAGATCGCGGGAAATAACACACGCTTTGTCTAGATAGTAGCCTCCGTCTCCTTGGTTTATTCTAAAAAGAGGCAGTATATCGAACAAATTGATATCTTCTGTGATTTCATTTTCATGAAATGGCGCTGTTTCCTCACGTTTGACAGGCATCGGAAATTGGTCATAACGCTTTGCGAATTCAAAAAACTGTTCTTTTACCGGTGTGTCTTTCGGCATGCCCAGCATCATTGCATGGTTTGGCCAAGAGCCGATGACATTCATCGCAATTTGCGCGTTATGATAGCCGTAAATGTTGTTAAATAAGAGCGCGGGGCTTTTATCGCCAAGATTGCTGGCTGCCCGTGCGGCGGCCCCTAAATCCGGTTCCGGCTTTACCTCTTCGTTCACTGTAAGCAGCTGTCCTTCTTTTTCAAGGGCAGCGAGAAATTCTCTGAAATCTTGATAAGCCATGATCAAGCTCCTCCTTTTTGTTTTTCAATCCCATTCCAGCGCTTCGCTTCAGGAAGCCGAATGCCGAATTGGTCCAACGTTCTGAATACAATATGGTCAACCATTTCCTCTAAGCTGCTCGGCTGATTATAAAATGCCGGCATCGGAGGAAGAATGATGGTGCCCATTTTCGTAAGCGCTAGCATATTTTCGAGATGAATCTGGTTCAAAGGCGTCTCTCTCGTTAAGAGGACGAGTTTTTTTCTCTCCTTGAGCATGACATCCGCCGCACGTGTCAGGAGATTATCCGCCATGCCGGTGCGAATGCTTGCGAGAGATTTCATGCTGCACGGCGCAACAATCATTCCATCGGTATCAAACGACCCGCTTGAAATGGCTGCCGCCTGATCCTTATGTGAGTAAGTGTATGTGGCCAGTTGTTCTACTTCTTGTAAGGTATAGCCTGTTTCATGTTTGATCGTGACGTTTGCCCAAGGAGACACAACGAGATGGGTTTCCACTCCGGCGGCCTTCAGCCACTGCAGCAGCCTGACCCCGAAAATGGCCCCTGTTGCCCCTGTCATTCCGACAACGAGTTTCACTTTGCCCCCTCCTTTACGCTTGAATTCTGCTTTCATTTCAATCATACTCCTGATATATCCATATGAAAAATATCTATTAAATCTATATTTAATACCTAAAAGGTATGATAAGGAGGCGCTTTCTTTTGGACATTCGCCAGCTTCGATACTTCATTACCATTGCCCAAGAACAGAAAATCACGTCCGCAGCCAAAAAGCTTCACATGGCGCAGCCGCCTTTAAGCAGGCAGCTCAAACAGCTGGAGGACGAACTTGGTGTTGTTCTGTTTGACCGGAACAAGAAAAAACAAATGACTCTTACATATGAAGGAGCTGTTTTTCTAAAAAGAGCAAAAGAGATTCTGCATAGGTTTGAAGATGCAGTCATTGAGGTACAGGAGCTGAAGGAGGAAGTAGCCGGCACACTTGCCGTGGGATCAACGATTTATTGCGCGGCTTTGATGCTTGAAAAAGTAACACAGATCAAAGAGAGATACCCCCATCTCACCTTTAATATTTGGGAAAATGAACCCGCGACACTGTTGGAACTGCTGGAAAGCCGGCAAATCGATGCGGCGGTCACGACAACACTGATCAAAAGTGACACGGTACAATTCAAACAGCTTGATGACATTCCATGTGTGCTCGTGCTTTCAGATGAAGCCGGATATCCGTGCGGAGACACCATTAAGATGGAGGACATTCCTTCATTTCCGCTGATCCTGCTGCGGCCTGTCAACGGAAAAGGCGTCTATAATCAGGTCATGAATGAATTTCATCGTTTGAATCTGGAGCCGCGCATTGTTTGTGAATGCCACGACTCTGCAACTTTGCTCAGCCTCGTGTCATCCGGATTCGGTGCGTCTATTTTGCCCGTCACAATGATTCCCGTTCATATGAGAAATCACGTTCACACCGTCCATATCGAAAATAATCCCTTCATTATGACACCGGCTGTCATGTGGAGAACGGACAGTTATTTGCCTAAACCGGCACAGCAATTTTTGGATTTATTTTAAAAGAATTTGCCTTATGAAAACCAATTACTTGACTCATACTAAAAAAAAGTTATCCTTTAGATTTGTAAGCTATTTTTTTATTTCAATAAAATCAACCAGAAAAGTGGGGAATAAGATGAAAAAAGCATTATTGGCTTTATTCATGGTCGTAAGTATTGCAGCTCTTGCAGCTTGCGGAGCAGGAAATGACAATCAGTCAAAAGATAATGCCAAAGATGGTGATCTTTGGGCTTCAATTAAGAAAAAAGGTGTGCTCACAGTCGGAACGGAAGGAACATATGAGCCGTTCACTTACCACGACAAAGACACTGATAAACTGACTGGCTATGATGTCGAAGTTATCACAGAAGTCGCAAAACGCCTCGGGCTTAAAGTCGACTTTAAGGAAACACAGTGGGACAGTATGTTTGCCGGCCTGAATTCCAAACGGTTTGACGTTGTTGCCAACCAAGTCGGAAAAACAGATCGTGAAGACAAATATGATTTCTCAGATAAATACACAACATCAAGAGCTGTTGTCGTAACGAAAAAAGACAACAACGATATTAAGTCTGAAAAAGACGTAAAAGGAAAAACGTCAGCTCAATCACTGACAAGCAACTACAACAAATTAGCTACAAATGCCGGCGCTAAAGTAGAAGGCGTTGAAGGTATGGCGCAGGCCCTTCAAATGATCCAGCAAGGCCGCGTCGATATGACATACAACGATAAGCTTGCCGTATTGAACTACTTAAAAACATCTGGCAATAAAAACGTGAAAATCGCGTTTGAAACAGGTGATCCTCAGTCAACATATTTCACGTTCCGTAAAGGAAGCGGCGAGGTTGTTGATCAAGTCAACAAAGCATTAAAAGAAATGAAAGAGGACGGGACTCTTTCTAAAATTTCTAAAAAATGGTTCGGCGAAGATGTTTCTAAATAATCTGCCGGCATTGACGCTTGGCACGGCGATCCCGTGGGATCTGGTGCAGCAGTCATTCTGGCCGATACTTTCAGGGGGAATCTACTATACGATTCCCCTTACGATTCTTTCCTTTATATTCGGAATGATCCTGGCGCTGATTACGGCGCTTGCCAGAATGTCGAAAGTGAGACCTTTGAGATGGGTGTTCAGCGTATACGTATCCGCAATACGCGGCACTCCTCTTCTCGTTCAATTGTTCATCATTTTCTATCTGTTCCCGGCCTTTAACGTCACATTAGATCCATTTCCAAGCGCAGTTATCGCCTTTTCTTTAAACGTCGGCGCCTATGCATCTGAAATCATTCGGGCATCTATTTTATCCGTGCCGAAAGGGCAATGGGAAGCCGGCTACACAATTGGCATGACACATCAAAAAACGCTGTTCCGCGTCATTTTGCCGCAGGCGTTTCGTGTGTCGATCCCGCCATTATCCAATACCTTTATCAGCCTGATTAAAGATACATCCCTCGCCTCTCAAATTCTGGTCGCTGAGCTGTTCAGAAAAGCCCAGGAAATCGGCGCGCGGAATCTTGATCAAATTTTAGTGATCTATATTGAAGCAGCCTTTATTTATTGGATTATCTGCTTCCTGCTCTCACTCGTCCAGCATGTCATCGAACGGCGTCTTGACCGCTACGTGGCCAAATAAGGAGGTTCCGAGTATGCTTACCGTTAAAGGATTAAACAAATCATTCGGTGAAAATGAAATTTTAAAAAAGATAGATATGAAGATTGAAAAAGGAAAAGTCATCGCCATACTTGGGCCTTCAGGTTCAGGGAAAACGACGCTGCTCCGCTGCCTGAACGCTCTGGAGATCCCGAATCGCGGAGAGCTTGCATTTGATGATTTCTCCATCGATTTCTCTAAAAAGGTGAAACAGGCGGATATCCTAAAGCTTCGCCGAAAATCCGGAATGGTGTTTCAGGCGTATCACCTGTTCCCGCACCGCACAGCCCTCGAAAACGTGATGGAGGGCCCTATTCAGGTGCAAAAACGGAACAAAGAGGAAGTCAGAAAAGAAGCGATTCAGCTTCTTGATAAAGTCGGATTGAAGGACAAAATGGATTTATATCCGTTCCAGCTTTCCGGCGGCCAGCAGCAGCGCGTCGGCATCGCCCGCGCACTGGCGATTCAGCCTGAGCTCATGCTGTTTGACGAACCGACCTCAGCGCTTGATCCCGAGCTTGTCGGAGAGGTGCTGAAGGTTATCAAGGACTTGGCCAATGAAGGCTGGACCATGGTCGTCGTGACCCACGAAATCAAGTTCGCGCAGGAAGTTGCGGATGAAGTCATCTTCATCGACGGCGGCGTTATCGTGGAGCAAGGACCGCCGGAGCAAATTTTCTCTGCACCAAAAGAAGAACGGACACAGCGGTTCTTGAACCGGATTTTGAACCCGCTGTAATAAGAAAACAGGGCGCCAGCGCCCTGTTTCAGATTATTGACAAAATCCTAAAACGATTTTCGTTTTAGGATTTTGTGATTTTCAGCGTGATTGAAAACCTTTGAAGTCTAGGAAGGGCGAGCATTGGAGCACAGCGAATGTTAAATTCGTGAGCACCGAAGCACAGGCCTGACAACGAATGCAAGGGTTTGCCAACACGCTGAAACAGGGCGCCCGCGGCGGCCCTGTTTTTTTGTTGAGCCCCTTTCGCCTATTCCGCCCTTCTGTCAGATGTGCTACAATGACAATCGACTGATTTTTACGAAAGAAGGGACCTCACGTGAAGCAAGAACTTGTTCTGCGCTGGACATTTTATTTTGCCGGTTTGATCATTTTGGCTTTTGGTGTATCCCTGACGATAGAAGGAAAAGCACTCGGCATTAGTCCGTGGGATGCATTTCATTACAGCCTGTTTCAGCACTTCGGGCTTACCGTCGGCCAGTGGTCCATCATTATTGGAGCGCTCATCGTCGGATTCACGTCATTGTTTACGAGAGCTTGGCCGAAAATTGGTGCCCTCCTGAATATGGTGCTCATTGGTGTATTTATAGATTTTTTCAATTTCATTCTGCCTGCCCCCTCGACCTACACAGGCTCGATCATCGTCTTCTCTCTAGGCGTGGTGCTGATCGGTTACGGCGTCGGTGTTTATGTATCAGCAGGCCTTGGCGCGGGGCCGCGTGATTCACTGATGATGCTGATTACAGAAAAAACCGGCTGGAATGTGCAATGGGTGCGGAACGGCATGGAAATAACCATTTTGTTTGCGGCATGGGGCATGGGCGGGCCGATCGGTTTTGGCACCATTTTGACCGCCATCCTCACCGGACTTATTTTGCGCTTTTCATTGCCCCAGTCAATCCAGTTGCTGAATTATGCTGTGGCAAGGCGGACCGCCGCTGTGAAAGCATCTCCGCCTGTACACTAAAACAAAGCCGCCTTGGCTTTGTTTTTTTATTTTCTCCTCTATATGAGTCTTGTGGAAGTATGATAGGATGGTTTTGACAATCTTTTGCAGACGGAGGATCTAGAATGAAGATTTACGGAATTTATATGGACCGCCCGCTTTCACAGGAAGAAAATGAACGGTTCATGTCTTTCATATCACCTGAAAAACGGGAGAAATGCCGGAGATTTTATCATAAAGAAGATGCTCACCGCACCCTGCTGGGAGATGTGCTCGTTCGCTCAGTCATAAGCAGGCAGTATCAGTTGGACAAATCCGATATCCGCTTTAGCACACAGGAATACGGGAAGCCGTGCATCCCTGATCTTCCCGACGCTCATTTCAACATTTCTCACTCCGGCCGCTGGGTCATTGGTGCGTTTGATTCACAGCCGATCGGCATAGATATCGAAAAAACGAAACCGATCAGCCTTGAGATCGCCAAGCGCTTCTTTTCAAAAACAGAGTACAGCGACCTTTTAGCAAAAGACAAGGACGAGCAGACAGACTATTTTTATCATCTATGGTCAATGAAAGAAAGCTTTATCAAACAGGAAGGCAAAGGCTTATCGCTTCCGCTTGATTCCTTTTCAGTGCGCCTGCACCAGGACGGACAAGTATCCATTGAGCTTCCGGACAGCCATTCCCCATGCTATATCAAAACGTATGAGGTCGATCCCGGCTACAAAATGGCTGTATGCGCCGCACACCCTGATTTCCCTGAGGATATCACAATGGTCTCGTACGAAGAGCTTCTATAAATGGCTCATCAACAGCTTGACACCGCGCTCAATATCTTCCGTTTTCACATTGGAAATATTGATTTTTAATAGATTTTCTTTCGGATAATCTGATAAATAATGACGGTCTATCGCCTCAAGGAGAACCCCTTGTTTTTTCAGTCTATGAATCACTCTTGAGGCGGGCAGATCCTGAGGAAGCACCAGATGGGTGTGCATACAGGGTGCCTGCCCGCTGGAGAACGTAAAGCGTCCGCTTCCCAGCTGCCTGTGAGTTCGAATGGCTTGATGTAGCCTCAGCGACCGCTCTTTATAAGAATCTCTGATTTTCTCCTTATGCCTGCCATACATACCGCTTTTCAGGTAAATCTCCAATGCCGCTTGAGAAATCATCGAACAGTCGATGTCGTTCAGTTTTTTGTACGCATAGAACGTGTCAGTCAGCGCTTCGGGCAAAACAGCCGCCCCCACGCGGAGGCCGGGGAACATCATTTTCGAGAAGCTTTTCAAATAGATGACATGTGAGGACAGATCATATGCGTACAGCGGATCTGCCTTTTTATTTTCCTCCAGATCACCGAGGTAATCATCCTCAACGAGATAGACATCATACGCTTCTGCCAGTCTCACAAGCTCCTGTTTATCACGCTCTGACAATGAGCACCCAAGCGGGTTATGGAAGCGCGGCATCGTATAAAAAAATTTAATCGATTCTGTTTGAAATAACCGCTCAACCTTGGCTATATCAAGCCCTTCTTCTGTTCGTTTCACCCCGATGGCGGGAATCCCAAGTGTCTCAAGCTGTTCGACCATCAAATGGTAGCCCGGCTGTTCAATGGCGATCTTCTCTTTCCCATTTGGGAACGGCATGGCACAAAGCAAGGATAACGCCTGCTGGACACCTGATGTAATGAAAATATGCCGTTCATCCGCAAATACCTGTTGAGTGGCCAAGAGCTTTTGGAGTACGCGGATGAGTGATGGAAGCCCCTTTGGCGTCCCATAAATAAACAAATCGTTTTTGTATGTATCAATCGCTTTGTTGATGCAGTGCTGAAAATCAAGATACGGAAACACATCTGGGTCCGGCGCAGATGTGGCAAAGTCGATGGGGCCAGGCTGCCCGCTTCTTGATTTCCCTGTCTTTTTCACAATATAATAGCCGCTTTTCGGAACAGAATAGATAAGGTGGCGCTTTTCCAGCTCCTGCAGCGCGCGGATCACTGTGCTTTTGCTGACTTGGTAGCGGGCGGACAGCTGACGGATAGATGGAAGCCTGTCTCCTTCTTGATAGGCGGTGCTTTGCATCATCTCCTCTATCCTCGTTACTAGACTCATATATTTCTCCATGCCTTCTCCCCCTGTTTTGTACCGGTACAGTTCATTGTTTTTCTCATTGTACCGTTCTGACCGCGGCCATACAATAAAGGGAGCGACCGGCGCTGCAATTCAGGTAAAGGAGCCCTTCCCATTATGGTTAAACATCAGCAAGCCCCCGCTTATATAGCGGCTATTTTATATTCGTTCATTATCGGTTTATCCTTTCTATTCGTAAAAATCGCACTGCAAACAGCAGAGCCGTTTGATATTTTGGCGCATCGGTTCACCATTGCGTTTGCTGCGGCCACTGTACCGATCTTATTCGGCTGGGTAAAGCTATCAATCCGCGTAAAGGACGTCATTGCCATTTTGCCGCTCGCCCTGCTGTATCCCGCGTTATTTTTCAGCTTTCAGGCATTCGGCCTTGTGTACTCGTCCTCCTCTGAAGCGGGAATTATTCAAGCAGCCATTCCGATTTTCACGATGGTCTTTGCCGCTTATGTTTTAAAGGAACGCCCAACGTGGACGCAAAAGGGATTCACAGTTTTATCCGTTGCCGGCGTCATGTTTATTTTTGTGATGAAAGGCGTTGACGTGGAATCAGCCAGCTTAAAAGGGTCTTTGCTGATCCTTTTGTCCGCTTTGTCTTCAGCGATGTACAATACTGCTGCCAGAAAAATGACGCAGCGGTTCAAGCTGACCGAGCTCACCTACATCATGTCAGCCATCGGCTTTGTCGTCTTCAACGCCATCGCCCTTGTGCGTCACGGAGCGGCGGGAACAGTCGGCACTTATTTTCTGCCGTTCCGGGAGCCCGGCTTCGTTCTCGCCATTGTGTATTTGGGCGTGCTGTCTTCACTTGTCACTTCATTTCTGTCTAACTATACGCTGTCGCGAATTGAGGCGTTTAAAATGAGCGCTTTTAATCATGTATCTACCATTGTGACGATGATTGCAGGAGTTGTGATTCTCAACGAAAGCCTGGCCTGGTATCATCTTGCCGGGGCTGTTTGTATTATGATTGGCGTGGTGGGGAGCAATATCAATCTGGAGAAAAAAACAAAGCGCCCTGGTATGCCTGCGAAAAAATGAGAAATTATGCTAGACTGAAAGGAAAAACATGGTTAGAGGTGTAGGTTTACCGTATGATTCAATATGCTAGTGAAAGTATCAATCTTCCAGGAGAAATCGCTTTTAAGGATGTAAGAGAAATCTTTTTTTATCAAATCGCAAAAATATCATGCTTTTACTTTCTGTTGTTTTGCGCCATATTTGCTGCAGTTAACTTCATTAATGGATGGCCCCGTATCGTTTATGGCAGTGACGCGCTTAACTTGTTGATGAACAGTATGTTGATTATCGTGATGTCAGTTCTGTTTACACTGCTGCTCCTCCTTCTTCTATATGTGAAGTTTTCCAAAGCATACAAGAAGAACGAACGGATGAAATCTAAAAGAACATATACTCTGAACCAAGAAGGAATTCGTATATGTTCTAAAAAATATGACCTCATTTTCAATTGGGATGAAATCACAGCTGTTTTCGAATATAAAAATATCTTCAGGGTCAATACATCAAGTGGCCAATATATTGCGATCCCAAAACGTTTTTTTCATTCCAAAGAGGAAATGAACAGATTCAAGGAGATTATCCTTAAAAATACCGGAACAAAAAAACTCAAATTTAAAAAGGATCAGCATTGACAGTGCTGATCCTTTTATATTGAATGGTGAGTTTCTTTTGCCTTCTGTTTATCTAAAAACGGCACCAGCTCTATTACAGCCGATAAACCCACAAACACGATGCACACAGCGACAATCAGCAAATAATCATGAGTCATGTCAAAAAACAAACCGCCCGCATACACGCTGAGAGCTCCGGCAACCTGATGGATAAAGAAATTGATGCCTAACAGCGATCCGATCAATCCTGTTTGATAGCTTTCCGAAATTGACTCCGCGGTCAGCGGGATCACGCCTGTGTAACTGAGCCCGAATAACAGGATAAACCCGAAGTACCAAAGGTCGCTGTGATGAATTCCGAGAATGGGAATGAGCAGGCAAATCAGGCTGAGCAGCCGAATGAAAAATAAGATGGATAGCATGACGCTTCTGCTGCCGAGGAGATCTGACAGCCAGCCCGCCAATAATCCGCCAATGATGATAAATGCCCCGAACGCGGCCATCATTCCGTTGACATGAGAGACATGCGCATCCTTCAGTATCGGGACGAGGTGAGCATCAATAATTCCCATTGTAAATCCGCAAGTAAACACGCCGAAGTACAGGATATGAATGAGGCGGGATTGCTTCATCACGTTCCAAAACCCCCGCCAATCATAAGATTTTTTCACAGACTCCGCTTGCGCATGCGGCGGGTGCTTCATCCCAAAGACGAGGAGCGGCAGCAGAACAGCCGCCATGACGATTCCCAAAATCGTATAGGTGCTCTGCCAGCCGGCATGATACGGAGCCGCAGCCCAAATGGGCGAGAGAAGCAGCAGGCCCGCAGAGTTGGCATTGGTCAAAATAGCAAGCGCCAGTCCTTTATGTGTGTCAAACCAACGGCTGATGAAATACTGGGTCGTCACGCCGACCGCGCAGGAATAGCCGATTCCGCCAAGCACACCTTAAATGGCGGAAAACACATGAACATTCGGTGAATAAGGAAGCACCAAAAAGCTTGCGCTGATGCAGACAGCTCCAAGCGCCATAATTTTTCTGACACTGAAACGGTCAATAAAAAAACCGACAAAAAACTGGACGATGCCGGTTGTGATCATAAAAATGCTGACAGAAACCGAAATCAGCGACCTGTCGGCATGGAAGGCATCTGCCATTGGCAGCATAAAAAATTGAAAGGAATTTCTGAATGAGTTCATTCCGATGGCGAAAACAAACGTAAACAGCAATACAAACCATTTCATCCTGGGAGACGTGCGCATGTTTCGACCTGCCTTTATTTGAGTATTTCGACTATTGTACCATGCAAAAATTGGCATTCAACACAAAAAAAGCGGAACAGCCGAAGCTGTCCGCTTTTGATCACGGTTGAATGATCGGATGCTGATTCAAGATCGCAAAAATCCGTTCTGCGACTTCTTCCGTTTGTGACAGCAGGAACATGTGCCCGCCGTCAAATTGATGGAATGTGATGTCTTTTGCCCACTTCTTCCACCCTTCCGCATCTCGTATGCACTTTTTATCATCAAGCCCGTTAAAGACATGAACAGGCGACTGGATCTGGGCCAGATCGTAAAGCTCAAATTGTTCAAGAGCCCGGTAATCTGATCGGAAAGAAGGCAGGAAAAAGGACATGACCTCCTTATTTTCAACAAGCTCTGCGGGCATTCCGCCTAATTGGATAATATGATCGAGAAACTGATCATCAGGCAGTTGGGACACTTTCTTCCGCTGAATATGAGGCGGCTGGATTGCAGAAATGATAACCGCCTGCGGAAAGATGCCTTCACGCTCAAGCTTTTGCGCCAGCCTGAAGGTGATCATTCCGCCCATACTGTGTCCGAACAGCACAAACGGCCGATCAGGGCGAAGGTTCAGTTCTTGCTTGTACAAATCCGTCAGCTCTTCGAGATCCTCAATAGCTGACGTTTGATTCGTGCCGTGTCCCGGCGGCTCGGCAGCGAGCATCTCGCACTCCCCCTGCAAAAAAGCATGGAGAGGGCGAAACGACGCCGAGTAGCCGCCGGCAAACGGAAAACAGATGAGCTGCGTTTTTTCCGACGCATCAAATGATTTGAAGAGTTGGCTCATTGGCTGTCTCCTCCTTTCATCACTTCATTTATGAAACCGTTACGGTTTGTGTATTAAGAAATTCGAGCAAAATCCCGGCATTCCTATCTAGCGTTTCGCCCTGCAGCATTTCTGCGTGTGTTCCGAAGCCTCTTTTCACACGGTAAGCACCTGTTGTAGCTTCTTCCCATGATGCAAGCCATTCCGGCATGTCAAAATCAGCGCCGGAAGTCAACAGATCAATATCTGCTTTCACCTGGCCTGTGCTGATCAGGTTGACGTAGTATGAGTAAAAGGCATGTGTTTTTTGCTTGAGGCCTTGTTTGACGGCTTCGCTGTTGAGCGCTTCATTGTCCCGATTGACATTCATCAACGCTTCGACATCACTTTCAACCGTGCGTCCGTCCAGATCACTGACACCTTGTTTTTTATAGGAATCGACCATGATGATCCGCTGAACAATACGGCCTTGTTCCTCAAGCTTTTTCGCAGCTTCAAACGCCAGGCTGCATCCCGCTGAATATCCAAACAATGTTAAGGGCCCTTCCGGCTGCAGCTTCTGGATCAAATCCGCATAGCGGTCAAGCCGGTCTTCCTCCTCAATAAAATCAAAGGCGTACAGCTTGTATGACGGCAAGCGGCTGGACAGATTTTGGTACATAAGGCCATAGCCCAAGACCGGCGGGAATGCGAAAATGATCTGCTCCTGATCCTGATTCATTATCGTTACATCCTGCAAGCCATCAGGACCCCCGTTTTTCAAATACGCTGAAATGCCGGCGATCGTCGGCGCTTCAAACAAAAGCTTTACTGGAAGATCAATCCCGAGCTCTTTCTTGATGCGGGACGCGGCGGTCATGGCCTTCAAGGAATGCCCTCCGAGCGCAAAGAAATCGTCATGAATGCCAATTTGCTTTCTGCCGAGAACCTCAGACCATATTTGTGCGATTGTTTCTTCCATCTCGTTCCGCGGTCCAATCCATTCTTCCGCCAGCTGATCCTGATCAGGTTTTGGGAGCAGCCGTTTATTGACTTTCCCGTTCGTCGTTAAAGGAAGCTCATCCAAGAAGGTAAAGGTTTGCGGCACCATGTAAGCAGGAAGCTGTTTTTTCAGGTGCGCCTTCACGTCTTCAGCTGAAAGCTGCGTTCGGTTCACAAGGTAGGCATTGATTGATGCATCGCCAGACTCAGGGCGGTCCGCCACAACGACCGCATCTTTCACACCTGGGTATTCCTGCAGCTGCTTTTCGATTTCTTCAAGCTCAATCCGGTGTCCGCGTATTTTGACCTGGTCGTCAATACGGCCGGCGTATTCAATCGTTCCATCCGGCAGCCAGCGCGCTAAATCCCCTGTACGGTAAAGCGTTTCTCCCGGCTTGAACGGGTTCTCGATAAACTTTTCCTTCGTGAGGTCAGCACGATTTACATACCCTTTTGACACGCCCATTCCGCTGATGCACAGTTCACCGATCGCCCCGAATGGCTGGAGCTGGCTTTGCTCGTTCAGAATATAAACACTGGCATTGCTGATCGGCTTTCCAATCGGCAATGAGGAGATGGAATCCGGCAGATCATGCACGACGTGAGCTGTCGCAAACACTGTTCCCTCAGTCGGCCCGTAGCAGTTAATCAGCTTGCCCGGCCCCATGACCCGCAGCGCTTTTCTGACGTGAGGCACAGACGCGCGCTCTCCGCCGAATAACACGCAGCGAAGCCCCTTCATCCAATCCTCTCCCGCATCTGTGAGAAGATTAAATAGTGCGGTTGTCGCAAACATGACATTGACATTCTCTTGCAGGATCAGATCTGTGAGCCGTTCTGTATCAAGCAGCGTATGTTCATCTGCGATAATGAGCCGTGCCGCATTCAGCATAGAAGCATAGAAATCAAAAGTAAATGCGTCAAAGGCGTAATTCGAAACAGACAAGAATGTATCTTTCTCAGAGAATGCCATGTAGTCTACATGCTTGACCAATCCTTGAATATTGGCATGAGTGGTGATATTGCCCTTTGGCTTTCCGGTTGTGCCGGACGTGTACATGATATATGCCGGATCATTAGGATCAATCGCGGTTGCAGGATCGCTTGCCTGTTCTTCAAACCGTGTTTGATCATCAATGAAGAGCGTTGTGCCTGTATACGGCAGCTCAGCCGCTTGTTCTTTCATCTCCTGATGCGTCAGAAGACAGGCTGCCGCACTGTCAGCCAGCATATACGAGATTCGGTCCTCTGGCAGCTTCGGATCAACCGGCAGATAGGCTGCTCCCGCCTTTAATACACCGAGAATGCCGATCACCAGTTCAAGTGAGCGCTTCGTGTACAGCGCTACAACAGAGCCTTTGCCTGCACCGTGTTTTTGCAGCCGGCGTGCAAGGCGGTTCGCTTCCTCATCTAATTCGCGATAAGACAGGGTCTGGCCGAAATACGTAAGCGCCGGTGCATCCGGATTGACGTTCACTGCTTCCTTGAACCAATCCGTCAGAGGCTTTGTTTCATGAGCTTGAGCCGGCGGGTTTAAGCCGGTTAGCAAAAATTCTCTCTCCCTGTCGTCAACGATGTTGATCGTGCTGACAGGCTGATCCGGATTCTGGATGAGCTGCTGAATTGCTGTGAGAAGCTGAGATTTCAAGCGCAGGATAAACGCCTCATCAAACACATTCTCATTATAGGCAAGCTTAATCAGCATCTCATCTCCAGGGGAAGCCATCAGGTTGAGATCATAATTCGACTTCTCAAAAACATGAACATCCACCATATCAAAGCCGTTTTCACTGCTTTCTTCATTTTTCGCATCCTGAAGCGGATAGTTCTCAAAAACAATGATGTGGTCAATCAGTTTCGGCTGATCGGCCTGGCTTTGGATGTCATAAAGCGGCACATATTGGTGCGGCTCAGACTGCAGCGATTGCTCCTGCAGCTGCTTGAGCAAGTCGTTAAATGTGATACCCTCAGACAGCTTCACACGTCTCGGGACAACGTTGATAAACAGCCCGACCATATGTTCAACGCCTTTGATTTCCGCGGGACGCCCTGAAACAACTGTACCGAAGGCCAAATCGCCAGACTGCTGATAGCGGCTGATCAATACGCTCCAGACTGCCTGCAGCGCCGTACTTAAAGTGGTATGCTGCGATTTTGCAAGCTCGGTAAAGGCCTTTGTTTCCGCCTCCGGCAGTGAAAAGAGCAGCTCTTTCGGCTCATAGCCGTCCTTTTGTTTCTTTCTTTGCTCCGCAAACGTCGTTTGTCCTTCAAAGTCCTCCAAGTACTCGCGCCAGTAGCGGAGCGATGCTTGTTTATCCTGCTTTTCAAGCCACTTGATGTAGTCTTTATACGGTTTGACGGGCGGCAGGCTGTACGGCTTTTGTTCGCGCAGAGCATTGTATACCTTAAATAGATCCTGTACGACGATGCCGAAGCACCATCCGTCCAAAATAATGTGGTGGTAGCTCCACACCCATTCAAAGCTTTCTTCAGCTTTCTTGAAAATGGCTGCCCGCATCGGAATATCCCGCGTCAAATCAAAACCCCTGATCTTATCCTGTTCTTTGTACTCATTGATTTTGGCTGTTTGCTCGCTGCCCGTTAAGTGTGTCAGATCGATTTCTTCTATATGGAACTGCCGTTTTTTCAATACGACTTGGACAGGTCTTTTTACTTTTTCGTGAATGAACACGGTACGAAATACATCGTACCGGTCCATGATCACATTCATGCTTTCTTCAAGACATTTGATATTCAAGCTGCCTTTTACTTTCATCGTGATTTGTTCAAGGTAAAAGCTTTGGCCGGGATTCAGGATGGCATGAAAAAGCATCCCTTCCTGCATCGGCGATAGGTAATACATATCTTGAACCTGATCCTTGCTAAATTGACTCATATGTTTCGCTCCCGCCTTCTGTAATTCCCTTGCGTTTTATTTTAAATTCTCCTCAAGCATGTCAAAGATATCTCCCATCTCGTCCATTTCAAGGTCTTCAGCGCTAAAGTCGCTTGGTGTGAATTCCTTGTCTTCTTTTTCCGTGCAATGGCGGATTAACATCAGGAGGTTTTCTTTAAACCGTTCCATTCGCTCTTCAATCGTGGCTCTTTCAAACTCCTTTTCATTGTAGGAGCAGGAAAGCACAAACCGGCCATTTCTGATCATGCCGCTGAAGCTTAAAGCGTACAGCGCCTCTGATTCTCCGCTTACTTGGCGCCCCATATCGAAAGCGGACGGTTCAAAGAAATCGGTTTTGACTTCACTGTCGAATTGGCCCAAATAGTTGAAGCTGATCTCCGGTGTGAAGCCCTTTGTTTCCGCTGTTTCTGTGAAATAACGAAGAATGCCGTAGCCAACACCTTTGTCCGGAATGCGGCGCAGGTTTTCTTTGACTGTTTTGATCACAGCCGAGGCATCTGCGTCAGATATGTCGAGCACAACAGGGTATTGTGCCGTAAACCAGCCGACCGTTCTGGAGATATTCACATTCGGGATAATGTCCTCCCGGCCGTGTCCCTCAAGGTTAATGCCAATTTTGGCCCCCTTTGTCCATTCTTTCATTGTCAAACCGAGCGCGCTGAGAAGAATATCGTTGATTTCAGTTCCATATGGCTGATGAACATCTGTTAAAAGATGCTTCGTGTCTTCTTCCGTTAATTCACATAGGACGGATGATGTATCCTTGACGATCCGCTGCTCTGTTTTACAATCCTTCGGTAAAGGAGAAACCTGTTCAGCGGCAATTTGCGACCAGTATTCAGCCTGCTGTAAAAGATGCGCTGATTGGCTGAATGCCGCCAGTTCTTCCGCCCAGTCCTTGAAGGAGTTTGTTTTTTGCGGGAAGACAAGGCTCTCTTCATTCTCAGCCTGCATGTAGCCTGAAGCAAAATCTTCAAGCAAAATCCGCCATGACACACCGTCGACCACGAGATGGTGTACAGCAATGAGCAGGTGATCCCCAGCTTCTGTGCGATATTGCTCCGCCTTTAGAAGCGGCCCGTTTTGCAGATCGAGACTGCTCTGCAGCTTGTTCGCGAGAATTTTAATCTGGCTTCTCAGCATCTCTTCATCGGAGCCGTACAGATCCACGATTTCAAAGCTGACTTTGCTTTCGCTGATTGGTTTATATGCTTGCAGGATCTCTCCGTTCTCCTCACGGTAAACCATACGAAGCGCGTCATGATGCTCGATCAGCGCCTGCAATGTTTTCTCCACCCGTTCAGGATCAAAGCCCTTTTTGGCGTGAAGCATCACCGATTGGTTCCAGTGGTGCTTGTTCGTGAAGTTCTTTTCAAAGAACCAGCGCTGGATCGGCGTCAGGATGACTTCGCCCTCCACCGGGCCTTGGTCTGCCTGTTTGCCTTCGGCACGCTCTACGTACTGGGTGAGCTCTTCGATCGTCGGATGCTGGAAGAGATCTTTCATTTCCAGCTTCCAGCCGTGCTGATTCAAGCGGCTCGCCATTTGAATTCCTTTGATGGAATCTCCGCCAAGCGAGAAGAAATTGTCGGTGACACCGACTTCAGACATTCCAAGCACGTCCTGCCAGATGCCGGCAAGCAGCTCTTCCATGTCGGTCGTCGGCGCTTTGTATTCTCCGCTTCCCGCTTCGATGTCCGGCTCAGGCAAGGCTTTGCGGTCCACTTTGCCGTTTGCCGTAACCGGAAGCTCGTTCAGCGTCACCCAGAACGCCGGGATCATGTAATCCGGCAGGGTTTCCTTTAGTGCTGATTTCAGTGCTTCTATGTCAGCTGTTTCCGGTGTGACATACGCCGCGATCGCTGTGTTGCCGCCTTTATCTTTGACAGCCGTCACTGCCGCATCCTGCACCTCAGAAAGCTGGGCGAGCTGGACTTCAATTTCTGAGAGCTCGATCCGGTAGCCGCGAACCTTGACCTGCTGGTCGATCCGGCCGATGTATTCGATGCCGCCGCCCGTCCATTTCACCAAATCGCCGGTGCGGTACATGCGCTCACCCGGCACAAACGGATCAGCGACAAACCGCTTCGCGGTTTCGTCTTCTCGATTCAGATAGCCTCGTGCCAGTCCGCGCCCCGCCACGCAAAGCTCTCCGGCTACGCCTTCCGGCTGCACCTGATTGCCCTCGCCGAGGATGTATACTCTCGTATTGGCGATCGCCCGTCCGATGGAAAGCGAGCCTTCCTCCGGATGGATTTCTGCGCTTGTGGCAACGACCGTGTTTTCTGTCGGTCCGTAGTTGTTGACGAGTGTGTACGGCTTTTTCACTGCGCGCTTCAGCTTGTCTCCTCCGGTCAAGAGGACGCGAAGTGATGTGTTCTCAAGCTCCATGAACTGTTCCGCAAGCTGTGTCGGCAGGAACGTGATCGTTACGCCGTTCGTTTCGAAGTAATTGTTCAGGCGGACGATATCGAGGCGGATCGCTTCATCAATGACGTGAAGTTCAGCACCGATCGTCCAGGTCGGGAACATCTCCCAAATGGAAGCGTCGAACCCAAAGCCTGCGTACTTCGCACTGCGGTCCTCCGCTGTCATGCTGAACGCGTCGTGGTGCCAGAAGCACAGGTTCACAAGCGCATGGTGCTCGACCATGACACCCTTCGGCTGTCCGGTCGTTCCAGACGTGTAAATCATGTACGCCAAGTTCTCCGCAGTTACAGCCGTCTCTGGATTTCCCTCGTCGTTTTCATCAAGCGGCAGGCTTAGAATCGTGCGGCTTCCGTCGAGAAGAATGACATCTCCCGTAAAGCTGTCCGGCACTGAAATGCCTTCCTGTTTCAAGAGAAGCTTCGCGCCGCTGTCCTGTAAAATATACTCAATCCGCTGATCCGGGTAGTCAGGATCAATCGGCACAAACGCCGCTCCGGCTTTCAAGACGCCGAGCACCGCGGCGGACATTTCAAGCGACGGCTTCGTGAGAATGCCGACGCGGTCATCCGGGCTGATGCCGCAGTCCATCAGAATCCGCGCGAGACGGTTTGCCTTCGCATTCAGCTCGCCGTACGTCCAAGACTGGCCGTTGTATGTGACAGCCGGACAGTCTTTGTGGCACTGGACAGTCTCTTCGAATAGCTGATGAACCGTTTTGTCTGTCGGCACAGGCAGCGCTTTGCCCTTCCATGCCTCAAGAAGTGCTTGCTTTTCTGTCTCTGTGACAAGTGACAGGCTGGAAAGCGGCTGGTTCGGGTTATCCGCAACAGCCTTTAGTAGCCGCAGAACGTATTCGCTCCATTTTTCAACTGTTTCTTTCGCGAACAGATCTGTCGCATATTCGAGCTGCAAGCCAATGCCATTTTCATCAGTAAATCCGCCCAGTGTCAGATCAAACTTAGAAGTTCCCTGATGAGCCTCATAAGGTGAAATGCTCAGATTTTGCAATGTAAGCTGTTCTTTATCAGGGTTTTCTGTCGTCACCATCACATTAAACAATGGGTTTCGGCTCATATCCCGAGGGAGATCAAGCTGATTAACCAGATCTTCAAACGGATACTCCTGATGCTCAAGCGCTGACAGGTTCGTCTGCTTTGCTTGCTCCAAAAGCTCCGCAAATGTTTGCTGTTCTTTCGCTTCCATTCTCAGGGCAAGTGTATTGACGAACATTCCCGGCATGTCCTGAACATCAGCATTCGTCCGGCCGGCAGTAACGGAGCCGATGACGATATCCCGCTGTCCGGAAATTTTGCTTAAAAAGACGTGGAAAACAGCATGGAGCACCATGTGCAAGGTCGTTCCGGTTTCCGCAAGCAGTTTTTCTACCGCCTTTGCCGTCTCACTTCCCGTACGGAAACGGATCGTATCTCCTTTAAAGCTTTGCACAGGCGGACGGGCATAATCGAGCGGGAGATCAAGCTCTGGCAGCTCGCCAGAAAGAACCGACATCCAATACGCCTCATGCTCCTTCATCCGTTCTTTTTGCTCAGCTTCATTTTGCCAAACGGCGAAATCTTTATAATGAAGCGCCGGCTCCGGAAGCTGTTCTCCTTTGTAAAGCAGCGCCAATTCTTTTACAAAAATGCCTCTTGAGACGCCGTCTGCGATGATGTGATGCATATCTAAAAGCAGCAAATGTTTTTTCGCTTCTATTCGAAGCAAAGCTGCGCGAATGAGCGGTGCGTCGTTTAAGTCGAATGGCCGGATAAATTCCTTAATCTTTTGGTCCGCTTCGTCTTCTTTGGCTTCAAACACATGAAGATCAACCTCCGCCTTCTCAATGATGCGCTGAACAGGCTCACCATTGGCTTCCATAAATGACGTCCGCAATGATTCGTGACGATTCACAAGCTGATTGAGTGAGTCGCGCAGGCGCGAAATATCAAGCTCTCCTTCCATTAGAAGAACAGATGGCATGTTGTAGCTTATCGTCTGGCGGTCAAGCTGATTGAGCACGTACATCCGTTTCTGGGCGGATGACAATGGATACATAGCCTGCTTGTCAGCCGGTTTGAGGACTTGATGGCCGCCTGAAACGGCAGACGCCTCCATATAAGCCGCCAGCTGGCGAACAGTCGGCTGCTCGAACAGTGCTTTAAGCGGTACGCTTTTCTCCAATTCCGCCTGAATGTTGGCAATCAGCATCATCCCTTTTAATGAATGGCCGCCTAAATCGAAAAAATTGTCATCAATGCCGATGGCTTCTATGCCAAGTGTTTTCTGCCAAATGCGGCATAAACTTTCTTCAAGCGCTGTCTCCGGTGCGGCCAAGGCCTTGCCTCCGGATTGTGCCGCGTTAGGCTTCGGCAGAGCGTTTCTGTCGGTTTTTCCGTTTGCCGTCAGCGGAATCGCGTCAACCTGCACAAAGAAAGCAGGGATCATATGAGACGGCAGTGTTAGGGAAAGCTGGTACCGGAGCTCTGCTTTTTCAATATCTTGATCCGACGTATAATACGCGCAAAGCTCTTGAAGACCGCCCTCGGAAACCGCTAGTACAACCGCTTCTTGAATTCCGCTGAGGCTGAGCATGACCGTTTCAATTTCTTTCGGCTCAATGCGGTAGCCTCGGATTTTCACCTGATCATCAGCCCGGCCGATAAATGCAAGCGTACCGTCAGAAAGTCTTCGTACGACATCTCCGGTTTTGTACATGAGGCTTCCCGGCGAATATGGATTTTCTACAAATCTCTCGGCTGTCAGCTGAGGCCTGTTGAGATACCCTCTCGCAAGCCCCTGTCCCGTGATATAGAGCTGTCCGCTCGCTCCCGGCGGCACAAGCTTCAATGCTTCATTTAAGACAAGCGCGCCGGCATTCGCAATCGGGCGTCCGATTGTCGGGCGTTTCGCAAATGCATCCGGCTCAGACAGATCAACCCGCCCGGCAATGGCGCCGATCGTTGCTTCTGTCGGGCCGTAGTGATTGATAAATTCGGTATGTCCATACATCTTACGGAAGGCGAGAACATCAGTCGGGATGATTTTTTCTCCTCCCAAGACGATCAAGCGCAAGGATTCAAAGTTCGCATCTTTTGCAAAACTGGCGGTGTTCACTATTGTATGGAACAGAGACGGTGTCAGCTTGATATATGTGATCCCATGCTCCTTGATATAGTGCGCTATTTCATCCGGCGCCGTATAGGTTTCCTTCTGGACGATATGGAGCTCGCCCCCGCCCAGAAGTACAGGGAACATGCTCGTATAGCCAAGGTCAAATGCGTAAGATGAAAGCAATACAGTCTTATCATTTTCCGTCAGGCTCGCCTCTTCACTAAACCAAGAGACATAGTTTGTCAGATTACGATGCTCAATCTGCACGCCCTTTGGCTTTCCGGTCGTACCGGACGTATAAATGACGTATGCAAGATTGCGAGACCCGGAAATGGATGATGGGCGCTCCTTGCTTTCATTTCTCCATTTACCGTCATCAAGGCTGACGATTGTCCCTTCATATTGCCCAATAGCCGTCATGTTTCTTTCATTCACGACCGCAATTTTTGCTCCGCTGTCCTCTAATGAATAACGGATTCGTTCTTCAGGTGTATCAGGATCAATCGGAAGGAAAGCTGCCCCCGCCTTCATGACACCGAGAATCGATACCATGACTTCAGCTGACCGGTCCATAACAATCGCGACGATGTCTTCATTTCCGGCCCCTTGGGCACGAAGATGATGCGCCAGCTGGTTCGCCTGTTCATCAAGCTCGCGATAGGTCAGCAGATTTCCGCCAGCCTTCACCGCAGGATGGTCAGGTGTTTGCTGGGCCTGTTTTTCAAAAAGAGCGGCAAAGGTTGCTTCGGTAATTTGAGTCATATGTCTTTCTTCTAGCAAAGCAGCCGTTTCTGCAGATGAAAGCAGATCTACATCAGACAGCCGAACGTTCGGATTAGCCGCGGCCGTTTTGATGATATTGACAAAGTGGCGGCTCCAGCGGCGGATCGTCTCGTCCTTAAACAAGGCAGTCGCATAGTCAAAGCTTAGGCCGATATCCTCTTCACGCTCGACCGCCTCCAAGGAAAGATCAAATTTCGCAACATGATGAAGCATGGAATACGAGGAAATCTTCAAATCTCCTAATCTTAATGAAGGAATCTCCATATTCTGCATGTTGAACATCACGCTGAACAGCGGACTTCTGCTTGTATCCCTTGTAAGCGGAAGCTTTTCAATCAACTCCTCAAGCGGATAGCTCTGGTGCTCGAATGCTTGAAGGCTGGCTGTTTTGACCTCTTCAAGAAATTGCGCGAAGGTTTTATCTCCCGCTGGTGCCGTTCTGAGTGCCACCGTGTTGACAAACATACCCGGCACACCTTGCAGATCAGGATGTGTTCTGCCAGCTGTCGGCGAGCCAACAATGATATCATCCTGTGACGCGTACTTGGAAAGGAGTACATTGAACGCCGCCAGCAAAAACATGTACATTGTCGTATCTGTTTCTGCCATGAGCGATTTGATTTGAGCCGTGATTTGCTTATCAAGCCCAAACATCACGCGCTCTCCCGCAAAGCTCCGTTCAGCTGGCCGCTCGAAATCCGCGGGAAGATCCAGTATTGGCAGTTCGCCTTTAAAGACATCGAGCCAGTATTCCTCATCTTTTTGATAATTAGTTTGTTCTTTGTGCCAAACTGCGTAATCTTTATAGTGAATTTGTGGCAGTTCCAGATCTGCGCCTTGATATATTTTGGCAAGATCACCGATTAGAATGCCTGTTGAACTTCCGTCAGTAATAATATGATGCATATCAATGAGCAGCAGGTGGCGTTTTTCTTCCAGCTGGACAAGCTTCGAACGGACGAGCGGCGCGCGGTTTAATTCAAACGGCTGAACAAATGCTTTGATTATCTCTTCCGCGTCTTCTTCCCGTCCCTTGGCAGCCTCCAGCTGGAACGATATGTTTTTATGAACGGTTTGCACAACCTCTCCGTCGATCATGTCAAACGATGTACGGAGGATTTCGTGCCGGTTGATTAATTGCTGAATCGCGTTTTCAAGCCGGTCTTTATCTACTTCTCCCTCCAGCAGAAGTACAGCGGGGACGTTGTAGCTTGTGTTTGCTTGTCCAAGCTGATTGAGGATATACATTCTCCGCTGGGCCGGGGATACAGGATAATGCTGCTGATAAGATGCTTGCCTGATCGGTTCAAACGTCTGCTCCTCCTTGCTTTCGTTCTCTTCCAAATACAGTGCCAGTTCTTGAATAGTCGGCTTTTCAAAAAGCACTTTTATCGGAACTTCCTTATGAAAATGCTCTTGAATTTTCGCCGTCATCATCATCGCTTTCAAAGAATGGCCGCCGATCATAAAGAAGTTATCGGTAACGCCTGCTCTGACGCCGAGTATTCCTTCCCAGATCTCCGCTAATTTCTTTTCACTCTCTGTTTCTGGTGCTGCGTATTCCGGCTGCACGGCTTCTGATTGCGGTGCAGGCAGTTCTTTTTTGTTGATTTTCCCGTTTGGCGTGAGCGGCAGACTGTCCATTTGAATCAGGTGGGCAGGGACCATATAGTCAGGCAAAGACTGAGACAGTGTTTTTCTCAGCTCGCTCACAGCCACTTCACGGTCCGCCGTAAAGTACGCGCAAATTTCATTTTCATCCGCTTTGTTCTTGCGGATGATCACCGCAGCCTCTGTCACATGCTCAGCCATGTTCAGTTTTGTTTCAATTTCGCCAAGCTCAATTCGGAAGCCGCGCACCTTCACTTGATTGTCGATTCTTCCTAAAAATTCGATATTGCCGTCCGGCAGCCATCTTGCCAAGTCACCAGTGCGATAAATTCTCTCACCCGGTCTGAATGGATCTTCGAGAAATTGCTTCTCTGTCAGCTCAGGGAGATTGACATACCCACGCGCTACACCGATTCCGCCTACGCAAAGCTCACCAGGCGCGCCGATTGGCTGCAGGCATTGCTGCTCATCCAGGATGTAGGCAGTGGAATTACCGATCGGCTTCCCGATTGGGATAGAGCCGCCATACTCGCGGTCGATCAGAAAACTGGTTGAAAATGTCGTGTTTTCTGTCGGGCCGTATCCGTTCCACAATGAAAGCGACGGCGATGCCTGTTTTACTTTGCTGACAATATGCGGGACAAGGGCATCTCCGCCGATGATTAAATGGCGCAGTGTGCCGAACATACCCGCATCCTTTGCAGCAAGCTGGTTGAATAAAGGTGATGTCAGCCACATCGTCGAGATTCTTTGCTCACGCAGAAATGCAGCAAATTGTTTCGCATCAAGCAGCGTCTCTTTTTTGACCGGATAAAGCGCTGCGCCATTCAGCAGTGCGCCGAATACCTCAAACGTTCCGGCATCAAAGCTGACTGCCCCCGTTTGCGCCATGCGGTCCTCTTCAGTAACAGGAACGTACCCGGCATTTTTGACGAGGCGCAGAATGCTTTTATGTTCGATCATGACGCCTTTCGGTTTGCCCGTTGAACCGGATGTGTACATGATGTACGCCAAATCAGACGGGGCGGATGGCAGGTTGAGATTGTCAGCCGCTTCACGCTCTTCAAAACCTATGTCCAGTGTAAGAATCGGCACTTGCAGCTGATGCGCCTGCCCTGTATAAGAATTTCCGATCAAAACCATTCGAACGGAGCTGTCCTCTGCCATGAAACGAAGACGATCCCCAGGAAGCGCTGGATCAAGCGGCACATATACGGCACCTGCTTTTAAAACAGCCAGCATGCCGACAACGGTTTCTACTGAGCGGTCGTTCATAATCGCTGCTGTTTCCCCTTTTTGAAGCCCTTGTTCGACAAGCTTTCTCGCCAGACGGTTGGCCGCTGCATTCAGCTCGCGGTACGTCAGCTCGGTTCCTTCATATACGACGGCAGTGCTCGCCGGCGTCCGTTTTGCTTGCTCTTCAAACACCTGATGAATAGCCATTCCTTCAGGGAGTTCGGCTTTCGTGCTGTTAAACACCTCGACAATTTGCCGCTGCTCTTCGTCTCCAACAAGCCCGTACTTACGCACAAAAGCGGCCGGCTGGTCGACAGCTGCTTCCATCATGCGGGTAAGGTGCTCCGCTGTCCGTTCGATAAAAGCGGAATCAAAGGCGGCTCCGTTATATTTAATTTTGACGGTCCACGTTTTGCCCGGATACACAATCAGGTTGAAATCGAAGCTCGTTTGTTCAAATGCTCTTTTTACCTTAATCGAAAACCCGAGGCGGTCTTCCATGCTGCCGTTTTCAAGCTCTTGATCAAGCGGATAATTTTCAAACGCGACCAGATGGTTTAAGAGATTGCCATCAAGAGCTGAGCGTTTTTGAATCTCATAGAGCGGCACGTAATCGTAACGCTCTGCCTCTACTGCATGCTGCTGAACAGCTGTGAAAATATCAGCGAATGCAGCATCTCCTTCAACTTTCACCCGCACTGGAATGGTGTTGATAAACAGCCCCGCCATCGTTTCGATTCCGTTGATTTCAGACGGTCGTCCCGAGACGACCGTTCCGAAGACCACATCATCCGTAAAGTTGTATTTGCTGAGAACAATGCCCCAAACGGCCTGAAATAGGTTAGGCCCTGTCACTTGATGGAGATTTGCGGTTTGCTGAATACGGGCAACCAGTGTTTCGTCCCATGTAAATGAATATTCTTTATTGACGTATTCGTCTTTTTTCACAGGCAGGCGGCCCGGGAGCACGCTTGGCTGTTCAAAACCCGCCAAGCGCTCGCTCCAGTAGCTCTCCGCTTCTTCATTGTCCTGTTTTCCAAGCCACTTGATGTAATCGGAGTAAGGCTTGCCTTGACCGTTTGCAGGTGTCCTTCCTGCTCTGAGCGCTTCATAGTTTTGGAACAGGCTTTTCATGAGGACGCCCATGCTCCAGCCGTCCATCATAATATGATGATTGCTCCAGACAAGATACAGCTGATCTGCATCAAGGCGGAAAACCGCTACCTTGAACAATATGTCTTTTGCCAGGTTAAAGCCTTGGCGCTGAACGTCTTGTTTGTAACGCTCAATGTGCTCCTTCTGGCGGTTCTCGTCTGCATGACTGATATCCTCATAATGCACCTTTGTTTTGCGTTCCGCTAACACGACCTGACGCGGTTTTTGCAGCTGCTGATGCACAAATACCGTACGGAGAATATCGTATGACCGAATCAGTTCATTGACGCTTTTCTCAAAGATTTCAAGATCAAAAGCGCCGTGAATCCCAAGCTCTAATTGTGTGAAGTACGAGGAAGAATGCGGATCAAGCATCGCATGATACAGCATTCCCTCCTGCATTGGTGTCAGTGCGTACACCTTTTGAATCGATTTTTTGCTCATATGCCACCTCTATTAGAAAATTTCCATTAATTTATCCAGCTCATCCAGCGTCAAATCGTCGTCACCAAGATCACTCGGGGTCAGTTCCGTACCGTCTTGAGATAGGCAATGTTCAATGATTCTGAGAAGATGCGCTTTAAAGCTGTCACTGAATGTTTGTACTGTTTTTTCATGAAATTCAAGAGAATGATAGGCCAGTGACATCGTCAGTTTTCCGTTTTCGATATATCCGACAACATCCAGCGCATTCGGTTTTTCTGTTTCAGGGCTTAATGACTGTCCTGACGGCAGCTCTGATCTCGTAAACAAACCTGCATCCGACATTTCGTCAAACTGACCTAAATAGTTGAAGCTGACATCCGGCTGAATCGAGAACGCCACATCTTCTTTATGTTCGGGCGCTGTCAAATAGCGCAGAATGCCGTATCCGACTCCCTTATTCGGCACATGTCTGATATCTTCTTTCATTTGCTTCAGCTGGTAGCCCAGATCATCCGCATGCTTCATATCGAGCACCATTGGGTACATACTTGTAAACCAGCCGACTGTGCGGGAAATGGTCAGGTCTTCTATGATTTCTTCACGTCCATGCCCCTCTAAATGAACACTTACTCGATCTTGACCCGTCCACTCCTTCATTGCCAATCCGAATGCCGTCAGCAAAATATCATTCATTTCTGTGTGATATGCCTCATGCACCTTTGTGGTGAGCTGTTCTGTCTCTTCAGCAGTCAGCGAGAATTCAATTGTCTTTGTATGTTTCATTCGCTGATCACCAGATTCGCGGTCTTTCGGAAGCTTTGCCGCGACAGCTTGTTCTTCAAGCTGTCTCCAATACTCTTTTTCTTTCAAAAAGGCTTTGGAGTTCGCGAAGTCTTGCAATCTCTCTGCATACTCTGCAAATGAATGTGTTTTCTGCGGGAGAACCGGTTCATTGCCTTGCTCAAGCTGTGTATATACTGCGGCGAAATCCTCCAGTAAAATCCGCCACGACACGCCGTCAACCACTAAGTGGTGAATGGCAAGAAGCAAGTGGTCTCCGTCTTCCGCTTGGAACAAGCCTGCTTTTAACAAGCCGCCTTCCTGCAAGTCGATGCTGCTTTGCAAACGCTCCGCTTCTCTCTCTATACGGTCTTCGTAATCTGCAGCTTGGCCCTCAATCTGGATGACCTCCAATTGAGCGGAAGCAGCTTCAAGACCTCTGTTGTATTGAATGACGTCTTCCTGTCCCTCACGGTAGACCATACGGAGCGCGTCATGATGCTCGATCAGCGCCTGCAACGTTTTCTCCACCCGTTCAGGATCAAAGCCCTTCGCGGCGTAAAGCATCACCGATTGGTTCCAGTGGTGCTTGTTCGTGAAGTTCTTTTCAAAGAACCAGCGCTGGATCGGCGTCAGGATGACTTCGCCCTCCACCGGGCCTTGGTCTGCCTGTTTGCCTTCGGCACGCTCTACGTACTGGGTAAGCTCTTCGATCGTCGGGTGCTGGAAGAGATCTTTCATTTCCAGCTTCCAGCCGTGCTGGTTCAAGCGGCTCGCCATTTGAATTCCTTTGATGGAATCTCCGCCAAGCGAGAAGAAATTGTCGGTGACACCGACTTCAGACATTCCAAGCACGTCCTGCCAGATGCCGGCAAGCAGTTCTTCCATGTCGGTCGTCGGCGCTTTGTATTCTCCGCTTCCCGCTTCGATGTCCGGCTCAGGCAAGGCTTTGCGGTCCACTTTGCCGTTTGCCGTAACCGGAAGCTCGTCCAGCGTCACCCAGAACGCCGGGATCATGTAATCCGGCAGGGTTTCCTTCAGTGCTGATTTCAGTGCTTCTATGTCAGCTGATTCCGGGGTGACATACGCCGCGATCGCTGTGTTGCCGCCTTTATCTTTGACAGCTGTCACCGCCGCATCCTGCACCGCAGAAAGCTGGGCGAGCTGGACTTCAATTTCTGAAAGCTCGATCCGGTAGCCGCGGACCTTGACCTGCTGGTCGATCCGGCCGATGTATTCGATGCCGCCGCCCGTCCATTTCACCAAATCGCCGGTGCGGTACATGCGCGCACCCGGCACAAACGGATCAGCGACAAACCGCTTCGCGGTTTCGTCTTCCCGATTCAGATAGCCTCGCGCCAGTCCGCGCCCCGCCACGCAAAGCTCTCCGGCTACGCCTTCCGGCTGCACCTGATTGCCCTCGCCGAGAATGTATACTCTCGTATTGGCAATGGCCCGTCCGATGGAAAGCGAGCCTTCCTCCGGATGGATTTCTGCGCTTGTGGCAACGACCGTGTTTTCTGTCGGCCCGTAGTTGTTGACGAGTGTGTACGGCTTTTTCACTGCGCGCTTCAGCTTGTCTCCTCCGGTGAGCAATACGCGAAGTGATGTGTTCTCAAGCTCCATGAACTGTTCCGCAAGCTGTGTCGGCAGGAACGTGATCGTTACGCCGTTCGTTTCAAAATAATCGTTCAGGCGGACGATATCGAGGCGGATCGCTTCATCAATGACGTGAAGTTCGGCGCCGATCGTCCAGGTCGGGAACATCTCCCAAATGGAAGCGTCGAACCCGAAGCCCGCGTACTTCGCACTGCGGTCCTCCGCTGTCATGCTGAACGCGTCGTGGTGCCAGAAGCACAGGTTCACAAGCGCATGGTGCTCGACCATGACACCCTTCGGCTGTCCGGTCGTTCCAGACGTGTAAATCATGTACGCCAAGTTCTCCGCGGTTACAGCCGTCTCTGGATTTCCCTCGTCGTTTTCATCAAGCGGCAGGCTTAGAATCGTGCGGCTTCCGTCGAGAAGAATGACATCTCCCGTATAGCTGTCCGGCACTGAAATGCCTTCCTGTTTCAAGAGGAGCTTCGCGCCGCTGTCCTGTAAAATATACTCAATCCGCTGATCCGGGTAGTCAGGATCAATCGGCACAAACGCCGCTCCGGCTTTCAAGACGCCGAGCACCGCGGCGGACATTTCAAGCGACGGCTTCGTGAGAATGCCGACGCGGTCATCCGGGCTGATGCCGCAGTCCATCAGAATCCGCGCGAGACGGTTTGCCTTCGCATTCAGCTCGCCGTACGTCCAAGACTGGCCGTTGTATGTGACAGCCGGGCGGTCTTTGTGGCGCTGGACAGTCTCTTCGAATAGCTGATGAACTGTTTTGTCTGTCGGCACAGGCAGCGCCTTGCCCTTCCATGCCTCAAGAAGCGCTTGCTTTTCTGTCTCTGTGACCAGTGACAGGCTGGAAAGCGGCTGGTTCGGGTTATCAGTAACAGCATCTAAAAGCTCCATCCAATATTGCTTCCATCGTTCAATCGTTTCCTGCTTAAACAGAGCTGTATTGTATTCGAGTACGAATGTAAGCCCTCCGTCGGTTTCGTCAGCCGTCAGCGTGAGGTCAAACTTGGCTGTTTTCCGTTCAAACGGATGCGGCTCAAGCTGAATCCCTTTCATTGTTAAATCCTTTATATTCGCATTTTGCATTGAAAAAACTGCATCGAA
This sequence comes from Bacillus sp. LJBS17, assembly GCF_019334685.1. Lineage (NCBI taxonomy): Bacteria > Bacillati > Bacillota > Bacilli > Caryophanales > Bacillaceae > Bacillus > Bacillus sp. LJBS17. The sequence continues at coordinate 372,789 of NZ_CP079759.1, read as the reverse complement.
TAACGGATTTCTGCTTGTGTCACGCTGAACCTGAACATTTCCGATCAAGTCCTCAAGTGGGTAATCCTGCGCATCAAAAGCGCTGAGTGCCGTTTCTTTCACTTCGTTAAGATAGTTGGCAAACGTCTTTTCACCCTTCGGATACGTGCGCAACGCCAATGTATTGACGAACATTCCGATGACGCGGCTGACGTCCGCTTGAGATCGTCCGGCCACAGGTGAACCGACGATGATATCGTCTTGCCCGCTAAGTTTTGATAAAAATGCACTGTATGAAGCCAGAAGCACCATGTAAAGCGTGGAATCCGTTTCTTTTGCAAGCCTGCGCAGAGCATCAGCTTTGCCTGCTTCTAATGAAAATGCAATGCGGTCTCCCTCAAATGTTTGAACGGCAGGCCGACTGTAATCAGTCGGAAGCGTCAGCACCGGCAGCTCTCCGTCCAGCTCCTTCAGCCAATGCTCTTCTTGCTTCTTGTAAAGCTCAGACTGAATGAACTGCTGCTGCCACACGGCATAATCCTTATATTGAATACGGAGCGGCTCAAGGGTTTCTCCGTCGTACAGCTTTGAAAGCTCCTCAATCAGCACACCGACAGATGCACCATCAGAAATAATATGATGCATATCGAACAGCAGCACATGCTCAGTGTCTGAATGCTTGATAAGCCCTATTCTGAACAGTGGAAGTTGGTCGATTTTGAAAGGCTTAATAAACTCAGAAACGATCCGCTCTGTCTCTTCTTCCGGGGCTTCGAAATAGGCTATCTCGCACTCAGCCTCTTCCCAGATCCGCTGCACCGTTTCTCCATCTTTTATTTCAAACGTGGTTCTCAAGGCTTCATGACGCTGCATTAACTGCTGCATGACGCTGTTAAGCCTTTCAACATCAAGCTCACCTGTCAGGCGCAGAACCGCTGGCATGTTATAGCTCGTTTGCGCATCCTCAAGCTGCTGAAGCACGTACATCCGTTTTTGCGGTGAAGAAACAGGATACGTATCTTGTTTCTCTGCCGGGCTGATACTTGCGGCTGTCCCTTTTTCAGCAGAGGCAATCACCTGTGCCAAGCCCTCAACCGTCGGTGATTGGAAGAGATCCTTGAGTGACAGCTCAACGCCCAGTTCCTGATGAACCAAGGCAAGCATCTTCATGCCTGCTAATGAATGTCCGCCAATGTCAAAGAAGTGGTCATAAACGCCGACTTGTTCTGCCTGAAGTACCTGTGCCCAAATGTCTGCGACTTTTTGTTCCGTTCCATTGCGTGGCGCAACATATGAAACACCTCTTGAAACGTTGGCATCAGGAATCGGCAGCGCTCTCCGGTCAATTTTTCCGTTCCCTGTCAGCGGCAGCTCGTCCATTTGGATAAATACCGCAGGAACCATATATGCCGGCAAGTCCTTCGCAGCATGCTCTCTCATCTCTTGTGATGAGATGTCTCCCTCTCCGACATAGTAAGCACACAACAGTTTATCTCCCGCTCCTTGATCAACGGCAAGCACAACACTCTCCTGAACACGATCATGGGTTTGCAGCTGATGTTCGATTTCTCCAAGCTCGATGCGCTGTCCGCGAATCTTCACCTGATGGTCGATTCGCCCGATAAATTCGATGTCGCCATTCGGCAGCCATCTCGCAAGGTCTCCCGTTTTATACATGCGTTCGCCGGATGTAAACGGATGGGGAACAAATTTCTCCTCAGTCAGTTCTGGACGGTTGTAATAGCCTTTCACGAGTCCTTCGCCGCTGACGCAAAGCTCTCCGGCAATCCCGGCAGGCTGCACGTGTCCCGTACGGTCAAGAATGTATACTTCCGTATTGCTGACCGGTTTTCCAATCGGAACAGACAGCGTGTGCTCCTCCAATTCATCAACCGGATGATACGTCGCGAAAACCGTGCTTTCAGACGGTCCATACATGTGAAGGAGCTTGCCCTTTCCAACCGTTTGCAAAGCTTTTCTGACATGCTCAACCGAGGCCCGTTCCCCGCCAAACATAATCTTGCGAAGCGTTGACAAGCATGCCGGATTCAAGTCCACAAGCAAGTGGAACAAAGCGGTTGTAATCATGAGAATGCTGATGTTCTCCCGTTCAATGACGCGGGACAGGCGAGCCATGTCCAAAACGGTTTCCTTCGGTATCAGCACCAGCTTGGCTCCGTTTAACAAAGAGCCGAACATATCGAACATAAACGCGTCAAACACGTAATTGGAAAGACCGAGAATCGTATCCTGTTCTGTAATGCTGAGATAATTCGTTTCCTTCACCGTGCGGAGGATATTGGCATGTGTCACGATATTCCCCTTAGGTGTTCCAGTCGTTCCGGAAGTATACGTCAGGTTGGCCATTGCTGCAGAATCAAGAGGCAGTGCGAGATTTCGCGCATCGGCATGATAGCTTTCTTCCTCATCGGCTAGCACGATAACGCCCTTAAATTCCGCTTCTTCCGCCAAAGCCTTTAATTTCCTCTGAGTGAGAAGCACCTTTGCTCCGCTGTCACGGAAGAAATGCTGCATCCGCTGAATCGGATGTTCCGGATCGATCGGAACATAAGCCGAACCTGATTTTAATACTGCCAAGATCGACACAATCATATCCATTGACCGCTCGCATAAGACAGCCGCAGTTCTGCCTTCGCCAGCTCCAAGAGAAAGAATGCCGCGGGCTAAACGATTGGCCCGTTCATTCAGTTCACGATAAGTGAGTGATTCGCCTTCATATTGAAGCGCAGTGTGGTCTGGCGTATTCGCCGCTTGCTCCTCGAACAGCTGAACAATTGTTTTATCTTTAGGATAAGGTGTTCTGCCCGGGTTAAACTGCTGAATTTGCGAAGCGGCCTCCTCTTCAGAAAGAAGCTTATACTCAGAAATCGGCTTCTCTGGATCAGCCGCAGCATCTTCAAGCAAACGCGTAAAATGCGTAAGCAGCCTGTTTGCCGTGCTTTGTTTAAACAGCTTTGTGCTGTAATCCAAATCAAGCTCAATGCCTTCATCGATTTCTCTCGCCTGCACCGTCAAATCAAATTTGGCAATCTTGAAATTGGTCTCATGAACAGACAAGGACAGATCGCCGACAGCCGGAATGCCCTCTGTCGCGTTTTGAAGGCTGAACATCGTGTCAAACAGCGGATGCCTGCTAACATCACGCGGGATGTTCAAATCTTCAACAAGCCACTCAAACGGATAGTCCTGATGAGAAAAGGCATTCAGCACCCGTTTGCGGACACGCGAGATCAATTGGGTAAACGTCTCGTCCTGCTTCACCTCACTGCGAATCGCAAGCGTATTGACGAACATCCCGATAATGCCCTCTGTATCGGAGTGATTTCTGCCCGCTGACGGTGTCCCGACAATGATGTCATCCTGTCCCGTATACTTTGACAAAAGCGTATAGTAAGCGGACAGCATCACCATATATAAAGTGGCGCCGTTTTGTTCAGCCAAACGATTGAGGCGATCCTTTACCCCCGCATCCAGCTTGATTGACACCCGATCCCCTTCAAAGCTTTGAACAGGTGGTCTTGGGTAATCGGACAGAAGCTGAAGCACCGGGAGCTCGCCTGCAAAGACTTCCTTCCAATAAGCCTGGTCCTTCTTGTACCCTTCAGCAGCCTGTCTGCTTTGCCATACAGCGTAGTCCTTATACTGGAGACGAAGCTCAGGAAGCTGTTCGCCTTTATAAATGCGTGCTAACTCCTCCAGCATAATGCCAATCGATACACCGTCAGAAATCAAGTGGTGCATGTCAAACAGCAGCATATGACGGTTCTCTTCAAGCCCCAGCAAACCGATTCTGAACAGCGGAGCTTTCGCCAAATCAAATGTCCGAACGAATGAAGTCATAATTGCCTCATCTGAGCGGCCGCCTCTTTCAATCATTTCGATGTTGAAATCAACGCTATCGTGAATGTTCTGTCTCGGCGTGCTGTTTTCAAGAACAAATGACGTTCTCAAAGACTCGTGGCGTCGGATTAACCCCTGAAATGCGCGCTCCAGCTTTTGAATATCTAAAGGCCCTTCCAGAATTGCTGCCGCAGGCATGTTGTAGCCGACTCCTGCATCCTCGAATTGGCTGACGATATATGTTCGCTGCTGTGCCAATGAAAGCGGGTAATGCTCCTGTTTTTCAGCAGGTTCAATCACCGAAAATGCCCGGCTTTCTCTGTGATCAGCTTCCTCTGCAAGAGCCGCAATCGTCGGATGCTCAAACAAAAATTGAAGCGGAATCTCGATGCCTGTTTCCTTATGAATCTTTGTTAAAAGGGTCATGGCCTTCAATGAATGCCCGCCCGTTTCAAAGAAATTGTCAAAAATCCCCGCCTTCTCAACGTTCAGCACGTCCTGCCAAATGGCTGCGATTGCTTTTTCAGTCTCATTTCGCGGCGCTGTATAGGCAGTGCCGCTGACAGCCTTCACCTCTAGTGCAAACAGCTTGCGGCGGTCGACTTTGCCGCTTGGCGTAAGCGGAATTTCTGTCACTTCTGTAAAGTAAGCCGGCACCATATAGTCAGGAAGCTGTCTGGCCGCATGCTCCCTCAAACCGGCTGGCGCAAATTCGCTTCCAGGCTTCTGCACAACATATGCGCAAACCTCAAGATTTCCCTGTTCGTCAGGGCGTGCCAAAACAACGGCTTTTGCAACGTCTGGCGCCTGCTGAATCACGGCTTCAATTTCCCCAAGCTCAATCCGGTATCCGCGGACTTTGACCTGGTCGTCCTCTCTGCCTAAATATTCGATTGTTCCATCTGGAAGCCAGCGCACCACATCCCCGGTCCGGTACATGCGATCGCCCGGCACGAATGGATCTTGTAAAAACTTTTCTTCCGTTAATTCAGGCAAATGCAAATAGCCTCGGCCCACACCGTCTCCCGCGATATAAAGCTCGCCCGCCACGCCTTCAGGCTGCAGCCGGCCTTTTTGATCCAAAATATATAAGCGATTGTTCCCCAGCGCTTTCCCGATCGGCACATACGCTGATTGAACTGCACTCTCAGGGATAACCGGATGAACAGACGCGTCAACGCACGTTTCAGTCGGCCCGTACACATTGGTCAAACGCGGCGCTGTGCCGGCTTCTTTAAACAGCTTCAGCAGCTTGTCCGCAACAACAGATGACAGGCCTTCTCCTCCGATCAGCATGTGCTTCAGTTTTAGGCCTTCAAAATCGCCTGCTGCTGCCAGCATTTGCAAATGAGCAGGTGTTCCATCCGTCGCCTCAATGCTGTTTCTCCGATAATATGCAGCAAGGGCGGCCCCGTTCGTCACTGTTTTCTTCGGTACGATATAAAGGGTTTGTCCCAAAAGAAGCGACGCGAAGATCTGCTTCACTGACGCATCGAAGTGGAACGGCGCAAGCAATGCCATCCGCAGGGTTTGGCTGCCGCTTTGATAAATCGTCTGCTGCAGAGATTCAACCAAATGATGAACCTGGCGATGCTCGATCATAACGCCTTTCGGGCGTCCGGTTGTTCCCGATGTGTAAATAATGTAGGCAAGGTTCCGTGCGTTCACATCTGCATTCAGGCTTTCCTCTGCACCTTCCGCAATCGCCTGATCTAAGTCAACCAGCTCAGCATCGGCTTCAGGCGCCGCAACCTTCGATTCAGTCAGGATGAAGTCCGCCCCGCAGTCCTCCAAAATATATTGAATGCGCTCAGCAGGAAAACCCGGATCAATCGGCACATAGGCTCCGCCGGCTTTTAAAATCCCCATGATAGCTGTAATCATCCGTTCAGAACGTTCAATCAAAACCGCAACAGGACTGTCCGGGCCAACCCCTTTCTGTTTCAGCACATTGGCGATGTGTGCGGATTGTTCATGTAACATTCGATAGGACAATGTACGACCTTCAAATACAACCGCTGGATGATCTGAAAGCTGCTCAGCCTTTTCTTGGAACAGTTCCGGGATCGTCATGTCCTTACGGTAGCTCACAGATTCACCGCCGGCCCTCGCAAGCAGCTTCTCTTTCTCCGCATCAGAAATCATCGTTAATTCATCAATTGTATGTTCTGGATGCGTTAACGCGTTCTCCAGCATCGTAATCATGCGCTCACAAATCATGTTGATTTCTTCACGTGAAAATAAATCAGTGCGGTAATCAAAATCTATGGTGAGTTTCCCAGTATCCCATCGATCCTTCACATGGATCGAGACATCATTTAATCCGCTGCCGCTGAAAATCGGCTCAGTCAAAAAGGCAAGGTCCTCTTCTTTTTGCCACTGCATCACCTGATATTCAAGAGAAACAGTAAACAGCTTGGTCAGAGAGCTCTTTGTTTCACGCAAATCGTTGATCAGGAGATTATACGGGTACTTTTGGTGGCGGAGTGTCTTCATGAGATCCTTCATCCGGTCTTTTACAAATTCTGAAAACGCCTGCCCGCCGTCAATGTTTGTCCGAAGCGGAACCGTAGAAACAAACATGCCAAGCATCTGCTTCTCTTTCGCATTTGTCCGATTGCCCATAAAGGTTCCCGTCACAACATCATTCTGGCCGCTGACCCTGTACAAATAGGCGGCGAGCAGCGATTGAAATACCGAAAGAACACTGACTTTATTCGCCTCACAAAACGACAGAATCTGCTGATGAAGCGCTTCAGGCACATCTTTAGAGAACCTCTCAGCATCTAAACTTCCCCCTGCGGATGCATTCCGTTTCAGGGAAACAAGTTCAGGCACCGATTCAAATTGCTTGTTCCAAAACGCCTTGTCCTTTTCAAACCGCTTCGATTGAGCATAGTCCTGTTCAGATAAAACATGATCTATAAATGAATGCGAGATTCCTTCTTTTGTCTCTGAGCCGCTGGCTAATTCTAAATAAATGTGCATGATCGCATTCCCGAGAATATTCATGGAGATACCATCAGAAATCACGTGATGAACATTTGCGTAAAACCACACTTCATTTTCCTTTATGGTGAACAAGGAAAAACGGAACAAATCACAATCGTACAACGGCAACGGTTTCTTCGTTTCCTCCCGGCTCCATTGTGAAATAAACTCTATCGCATTCGGATCTTCAGTAGTGTCAGTATGTTTTATATCAACAGGCCGATACTCGCTAATATATTGAACAGGCTCCCCATTTTCATCTAGCCGCAACCGAAGGCGCATGGCGTCATTTCTGCGAATAAACTCTTGAATCGCCTGCTCAACAAGCACATAATCAATCGCATCAGCTGAAACCAGCTTACCAATCCCCGCAAGATTTGAAATGCTCGTGTGAGGATAAAATTTTTCTGTGTACCAAATTCGTTTTTGTGCATCCGTTAAAGGGTAAAAAGTTATTTCCATATTGTCATACCTCCCCTAATCTTTATAAGCAGTGAACATGTGCAACGCATTTTCTCTTTCTTATCCATATCAGCTTTTAATTCTTATGAACTAACAGCCGAAATAGCCCAAAGTACTACACTGAAAAAGCAGAGCTTCCAAACAAAAAAACAGATTGCCGCTATAAAAACGGGCAGCCGTCAGTCAGCATTACGGCGTTTAACATAAGCGGATAAAGACCGCAAGATCCCCTATCCTAATAGGAAACAATTTTGGCTATTTATTCATTGTTTTCAATATTTTTTATCTTACTACCGTTCACTTTAAATGAAAAAAATGTTTTTATCACCGAAAAATGGGTGAAAAGTTTCATGCGGTATGCCGAAAGATTCCAGTTTATTTACAGGGATATTTTTGCGGGATGCCGCAATCATTTCCACTAAACATTATTTACAGAAAAATAAAAATTTTTAAACCGAACTGCTGCGTTCAATCTTTTTTTATTGCTGACTGCAATTTACAATCTTTACATGACTATGTGTACCGCGCAAAAACCGAAAAAAAGGCAAAAAAAAGACACCCTTGCGAAGAGCGTCTTACAACGATTCTTTCATGACATTTTTGTCGATATCAATCAATTCCATATAGCCTTTCCCCCACTCATACATGGCTTCAAGAATAGGCATGAGGCTTTCTCCGTGCGGGGTCAGAGAATATTCAACCTTCGGCGGGACAACCGGATACACTTCCCTGTGAACAATCATATCCTGCTCAAGCTCTCTCAGCTGATTCACGAGGATCTTCTGCGTAATATCAGGAATCAATGTTTTTAATTCATTGAACCGTTTTGTGCCTTCTTTTCCTAAATGCCACAAAATGAGCATTTTCCATTTACCGCCAATCACTGCAAGCGTTAATTCCTTCTCACAATTAAACCTTTTGTCGTCCATCCGGCTCAATAGAATCCCCCCTTAGTAACCTTTTTGTATGTTTGATACGTATCATCACTTACTTACTTTTTTGCAGACTCTTTTTTCATTATACTCACTCATAAAATCAAGCGAAAGAAATCTGATTGCCTCTCCTCACAGTATCCTCCAAGTAACTTGTTGACTTCAAAGTGCCTACTTCTCAACAAAAGAGGGAACCTATAGAATGAACAATAATTCGAAAAAGGGAGTGGATCAACAATGGAATTACAGCTTGCATTAGACCTCGTCAACATTCCAGAAGCCATTGAGCTTGTCAAAGAGGTAGAACAATACATCGACGTAGTTGAAATCGGAACACCGGTCGTCATTAATGAAGGCCTAAGAGCCGTTAAAGAAATAAAAGAAGCATTTCCTCAATTGAAGGTTCTTGCAGACCTGAAAATCATGGATGCCGGAGGCTACGAAATTATGAAAGCGTCGGAAGCAGGCGCTGACATCATCACCGTTTTAGGGGCTACAGACGACGCAACGATTAAAGGCGCAGTAGAAGAAGCCAAAAAACAAAAGAAGAAAATCTTAGTGGACATGATTAACGTGAAAGATATCGAGACCCGTGCGCAAGAAATTGACGCACTCGGTGTTGACTACATCTGCGTCCACACTGGCTATGATCTTCAAGCAGAGGGCAAGAACTCTTTCGAAGAATTAACGACAATCAAAAACACCGTAAAAAACGCAAAAACCGCAATCGCGGGCGGCATCAAACTTGATACACTACCAGAAGTGATCCAGCAAAAGCCTGACCTTGTCATTGTCGGGGGCGGAATTACAAGCGCAGCTGATAAAGCGGAAACAGCTTCAAAAATGAAGCAGCTGATTGCCCAAGGATAACTCCGATGAAAACGACTGAATACGTAGCGGAAATTCTCAATGAGTTACACCGTTCAGCAGCTTATATTTCTAATGAAGAGGCTGACCAGCTTGCCGATCACATTCTTTCATCCCACCAAATTTTCACTGCGGGTGCGGGGCGGTCTGGCCTGATGGCAAAATCCTTCGCGATGAGATTGATGCACATGGGCTTCAACGCCCATATAGTAGGTGAGATTCTCACTCCGCCGCTCGCCGAAGGAGATCTAGTTATTATCGGCTCAGGATCAGGCGAGACAAAGAGCTTGATTCATACCGCAGCAAAAGCAAAAAGCTTACACGGAATTGTTGCCGCTTTAACCATCAATCCGGAATCAAGCATCGGAAAACAAGCGGACCTCATCATCAGAATGCCTGGTTCTCCTAAAGATCAGTCAAACGGAAGCTATAAAACCATTCAGCCAATGGGAACATTATTTGAACAAACTTTGCTGCTATTTTATGATGCAGTGATTTTAAAACTCATGGAGAAAAAAGCACTCGATTCTGAAACTATGTTCACTCACCACGCAAACCTTGAATAGCATCACACAACCGGCCTGAAAATCAGGCCGGTTTTATTTTTTAAAAATAAAACTTTAAACCCAAAAACCCGATAAGTAATATGACCTATAAATCATAAAAGGAGGAATTATGTTGATAAAACGATTTAAGATGAAGCTAGGAACTAAAATTCTTTGCCTCGTTTTCGTGGTGATTCTTTTGTTTTCGGCATCAGTTGGCACTGTGATGCTTAAAGAAATTACAGAAAGCATGAAACAAATGGCAACTGAAAAAGCGAAAGGTGATCTCGCTTTAAGCAGCACATATATTGATGATGTCATGTCAGGCGACTGGCAGGTGAAAAACAATAAGCTCTATAAAGGGCAAACACAAATCAATGGAAATGAAGATATTGTTGATCTGCTTGGTGAAAAAACAGGTGATACCATTACCATTTTCCAAGGCGATACTCGTGTTGCAACCAATGTCATGAAGAATGGCGAAAGAGCTGTCGGCACCCAGGCTTCTTCTGAAGTTATTGCCGCTGTTTTAAAGAAAGGAAAGCGTTTTTACGGACAAGCAGATGTAGCAGGTTCTTCTTATCAGACTGCATACATGCCGTTAAAAGATCAAAATGGGAACATCATCGGCATGCTGTATACCGGAGCTAATCAAAGTATTTTAGCATCACTTACACAATCACTTTTCACTCAATTCGCTATCGTTCTTGTTATCGTCATTATAGTATCAGTCATCCTTGTTTTGGTTTTCACCAGAAAAATCAACAAGCGGCTGAACGCTTTAAAAAGCGCCTTTGAAAGTGCCGGAAACGGAGATATGACAATAGAGGTGTCAGACAAAACCGGTGACGAGCTTTCAGAACTAAGCGTCTATTATAATAAGATGAGAATGAAGCTGAACGATACCATACAAACCGTACAACAATCAGCCCTTCAGCTTGCGTCAGCCTCTCAGCAGCTCTCAGCCGGAGCAGAGGAAACAAATCAAGCTTCAGAAAAAATCACAGAAGCTGTACAGCAGATTGCAAATGGAGCCCAAGATCAGATCACCCGAATTGAAAACAGTGAAAGCTCTTTAAAACAAGCTTCAGCAGACATCCGGGATATTTCTGCAAATACTGCCGCTATCGCTGACAAAGGGCAGCTCGCGCAATCAAAAGCAGACATTGGACAAAAGGAAATTGCAAATGTACAGGCGCAAATGGATGCGATTCACCAGTCAATTCAGAAAAGCGGAGAAATCATACACCAGTTAGACGGCCGCTCTAAACAAATTGAGCAAATTTTATCGGTCATCACCCAAATTGCCGATCAGACAAACCTGCTTGCGCTGAATGCAGCAATTGAAGCTGCCAGAGCCGGTGAACAAGGAAAAGGCTTTGCTGTTGTTGCTGATGAAGTACGTAAATTAGCGGAAGAGTCTCAACAGTCTGCGGGACAGATTTCAAAACTGATCATAGAAATACAAAAGGATATGAATCGGTCTGCAAGATCTGTTGAGCATGTGAAAACAGAAGCTGCAGAAGGAGTCACCATGATCCAGCGCACCAGAGATGCATTTAAGGAAATTGCAGCTGCAACAGGTGAAATCAGCGCCGAGATTAGTGATTTATCAGCATCTGTAACAAACATTTCAGCCAGTGCACATCATATAAATGATTCCTTTGCAGCCAATACGGCCGACATTAAAGAATCTACTAAAAATACCCGGCAAGCGGCTGCATTAACAGAGGAGCAATTTGCTGCAATGGAGGAGATTACCGCAGCTTCTGAAACACTTTCTCAATTAGCTGAGGAGCTTACCGGTATCATAAGCCAATTTAAAATGATTAATCAAGCCGAAAACGGCTGATGACTTACTATCATTATTGTAAATTGGCAATCGTATTTTGCTGAAAACAAATATTTCGATCTGCTAAAATTACGATTTCTGCAATAAACTGAGCGTAAAACATAAAATTTAAACCTTTACACCAAATGCTTTCTGGATTACTCTTGTGTCAGTTTTAAAAGCGGGAGGTGAACATCACGACGGACATCATAAAAACAATACTTCTCGTCATCGTCATCATAGCAGCTGCAGCTGTCGGCCTGATAAAAGGAGACTTTTTCTCAGCTGATCAAAAAACGTCTCAAACGAAAGAATATGATGAAACAATCGCCTTCCCTTCTGACCGTTATCCCGAAACGGCCAAGCATATTAAGGATGCGATAAATGAGGGGCACTCAGAGGTGTGCACTATCGACAGAGACGGAGCTGAGGAACGCCGCGAGCAATCATTAAAGGACGTACCTTCCAAAAAGGGGTATGACAGAGATGAATGGCCAATGGCCATGTGCAAAGAAGGCGGTGAGGGAGCTTCTGTAGAATACATTACTCCCGCTGACAACCGCGGAGCAGGCTCTTGGGTCGGGCATCAGCTTACCGATTACCCAGACGGCACAAAGGTTTTATTCACAATTCAGTAAACAGTACATAGAGGAGGAACAGCACATTGATCAAATCATGGAAGCCGCAAGAACTTTCGATTTCATATCATCAATTTACTGTATTTCAAAAGGATTCTACACCTCCTGTAATGGATTGGACTGACGAAGCGATTGAAAAAGGATATGCTGCGGCAGACGGAGCCATTTCCTTTGAGGCACAGCGAAATACAAAGGCCTTTATTCTTTTGCGCCTGAACAGTTCAGAAACAGTAAGCTCCTACGAAAAAAAAGTGACTGTTCCTTTTCATGTCACAGAAAACGGAATTCATATTGAAAGCATCATGTCTAAAAGACTGTCCTTTGATCTGCCTAAAGGAGACTATCAATTGACATGCTGGACTGTGCCGGCTGAAATGTCAGATTTGCACGCCGACACTTATATTATTGATGCTGTTTCTGTGTAATGAAAAACCCCTGAGAGAATAACTCTCAGGGACTCTTTATAAACTTTCTCCGTTTGTCTTGATGACATCTTGATACCAATAAAAGCTTTTTTTCTTCAAGCGTTTTAAATCGGATGTGCTTTCTTCATCACGATTGACATATACAAATCCGTATCTTTTTTGGTAGCCGTTCAGCCAGCTTAACAGATCAGTAAACGACCAGCTGCAATAGCCGATTAAATCGACACCGTCACTGATGGCTTGTCTGCATTGCTCAAGATGCGAACGCAAATAATCAATTCGATAATCATCCTGTACAGTGCCGTCCTCAACTTTATCAAATTCACCCAAACCGTTCTCTGTTATAAACACTGGAAGCTGATAGCGGCTTGTTATTCGGCGAAGACCGATACGCAGCCCAATTGGGTCAATTGTCCAATCCCAGTTGCTCGTTGTCAGATGCGGATTTTTTTTCGTTTTGAACACTCCGGGTATCCCCGTCTCTTGATTGGTTCCCTTTTGGCCTGTCGTATTCATTTTCCCTTCTGACACACCATCAAGCGGATTTCGTTCATAGGTGATCGTCTGATAATAATTGACACCTACAAAATCAGGCTTCCCTTTGGCGAGCAGGTCCATATCCTCTGCTTCAATTGTCGGCGCCCATCCCTGTTTTTCCAAGTAGCGGAATGGAATTTGCGGGTAGGTTCCCCAGCAATACATGTCAAGCCACCAATTGTTCGTAAATTCTTCGGCGTTTTCAAATGCCAGTATATCCTCTGGATGGCTTGATAAAGGGTAAGCCGGAGAATAAGCAAAGCTAGGACCTATTTTGCCTTCAGGCACATATTCTCTAAATGATTCGATGGCTTTTGCATTAGCCAGAAACGCAATATGGTTTGCTTCGTAAAATCGTTTTCTGTCTTTCACTCCAGGCGGATGCATGGCTGTAATAAATCCGTGATTAAAATTGTAGTTCTGTTCGTTTAACGTAACCCAATATTTCACCCTGTCTCCAAAACGTTTATAAAGAGTAATACAGTAGTGATTAAAATCCTCTATGATGTTTCTGGATTCAAACCCGCCGTATTCGTCCATAAGCGCTTGAGGCAAATCCCAGTGATATAAAGTCAGAACCGGCTCGATGTGATGAGAAAGCAATTCATCAATCAGTCTATCGTAAAACGCTAGACCTGCTTCATTGATCTCTCCTTTTCCTTTTGGAAAAACCCGTGGCCAGCTGACGGAAAATCGATATGCTTTTAACCCCATCTCAGCCATCAGAGCGACATCTTCTTTAAATCGGTGATAATGGTCAACCGCAATGTCGCCATTGGTTCCTTTAAACGTTTTGCCCGGTATTTTCGTAAACACATCCCAAACAGAAGGGCCTTTGCCATCTTCATTCCAAGCGCCTTCAATCTGGTACGCTGCAGAAGCAGAGCCCCACAAAAAATGTTTCGGAAAAGATTCTGGATGCCGGTGGATCATAGTGTTTATCACTCCTGAATTATTTGATAAACCTATCATAGGCTATGAAACGCGTTTCATATCAACTCGATGTTAGTCTCGGAACAGCTCAGCTAATATTTTTTCTCTTTGTCCAAGAAAATATCGTGTTAATTGAACATGCTCTGTATTCTCATATTCAATATGATGTATTCTTCCACCATCAAAGCTTAAAATATTAGCATTGGGATAGCCCAGTAGGATTGGGGAGTGAGTCGCAATGATCATCTGTACATTTCCGCCCTTCACCAAATCATGTATAACTCTCAAAAAAGCTAATTGTCTAGCTGGAGAAAGTGCTGCTTCTGGCTCATCTAAAAGGTAAATCGCTTTCTCTTTAAAACGATGACGGAATAGAGACATAAAGGACTCTCCATGTGATTGATTGTGTAGCGGCCTCCCTCCATAGGAACGGTATGGCTGAGGAGCATCTAGTTCCATCTCATCCAGATGAAGAGAAAGATGATAAAACGATTCAGCCCTTAAGAAGAAGCCATTTGTTACCTTTGGAAGCCAAGATAAACGTATATAATCTCCTAAATGGGAATCTGACTCCCGTAATTCATAGACATTATTTCGGCTTCCGCCCGCTGTATTGAATTCACACTTATCTGCTATCGCTTCAAGCAAAGTAGATTTTCCAGATCCATTTTCCCCCACAAAAAAAGTCACTTGGCTAGTAAATAAGATGTCATTTAATTGACTTATAGCCGGGATAGTAAAAGGAAATCTGTCAAAGTCCAAAATCTTATCTCGAAGAAGAGTAACCTTTTTTAAAAACATAGCATCTCCTTTCTATACTCAGTTAAATAATATATTGAGAAAGATCTTCTGCATCCATAAAAACATAGCCCATCCTAGTATTCCAACACATAATGCAAACCAAAACGGCACATGAATTTTCAGCAAAAAAGCCAAAATAGCTAGTAAACAAACTGTAGCTGGGATTCCTGTAAGCACACCAGATGCAAATTGACTTAATTGAGCTGTTTTTTCACCTTGTATTTGCATCCAAAAAAGGCTTAATAAACTGACCAAGGGCAAAGCAGCAATGATGCCGCCATAGGTCGGATGTCTTTTTGATATTTCAGTAACAAAACCGATAATCAACGCAGAGATGATTACTTTACTTAAAACTGCCATTGTTTAGCTTCCCTACTTAAAAGTTCAAATGCCTGTTCAAGTAATTTCTTTTCTGATGTGCTCATTCGTTCAATTATTTCTTTTAATTTCTCTTTATCTAGCTGTGTATGCTGTTCAAGAACAGATCTTCCTTCTTGTGTTAAGAAAACTAAAACTTTTCGTTCATCCTGTTGACTTCGCCGTTTAGCTATAAATCCCTTTTGAATCAAACGTTTAGTATGCTCTGACGCTGTATTGTGAGAGACAGACAAGTATTCAGCCAAAGCTCCTATTGTCGCCTCACCTTGCTTTTCAATATGCTGCATAATCCGTATTGCCTGGTGAGAAATATTATCTTTATGTTGATAATGTAATAAATAATAAATATCTGTCCACTGCTGATTAAGTTTAGAGATTAAATCCATTTCCATCATTATACACCCCATTTACATCTTATTATAAGATATAATCAACTAAAGCGATATATTTTTTTGGAAAATTCATTCAGTAACTTTTAACAATAAAAAAGCACCCAATTCCCATTGGATGCTTACCATTTTAATGTCTTTTTTCAAATTTATGCGGATGAGGATGGTGCTTTGGAACAAAGCCGTTTTGTTTCATCATTTCAAAGTGTTTGTCCAAGTGATTTTTGATGTGTTCTCCTCTTTCTTTAGGCAGGACACCATATTGTACATACTTTGAGATCACGTCTTTGCGCTTTTTAAGAATCTCTGCTTCCAGTTGTTCAATCTCTTTCTTTTGCTGATCTGTCAGTGTAACATTTGCGGGAGGCTGCTGCTGTTTTTCAACGGCCTCAGCTGTACCGGTCAGAGAAATGACAGCCGCTGCAATGAACATTGTGATGATGTTGATGGTTATTCGTTTCATCCAGTTTATTCCTCCAATCTATTTTTCATATGTTTTGCTGCCTTGTATTTTTTATGCATAAAACTAAAAAGAGCGAACCATTATTCGCTCTTTCTAATCTCTTCGTCAGCATTAAGTTCTTCTTCACCTGGCGTCGCATAAGTGACATACGTTCCCGCGATTAAATCATGCAGGGTCCGTTTGTCTTCTCGTACGGCAATCAGAATCAGGCTGGCGATCAAGCCGAGTCCGAAGGTTATAACGTAAACCAGGCCGGCTACCATAACCCGTAAAAACATTGTTAACAAGCTGACTTGTGATCCGTCTTTTTTTACGATTCTGATTCCGCAGATTCTTTTTCCGATAAGGTAGCCGCGCCAAAACACCGGCAGCAAAATAGAGTACAGCAGAACAACCAAACTGATGAACATGCTGTCATTCGGGTCTTTTCCTGTAATCAGCCAATAGATCAGCAAAAGAGGCACGGAGACTATAATGTAGTCTAACAATGCAGCTCCAAGTCTGATCCAAAATCCGGCTGGTTTGTAAATGTTCATTTGACTCCCCCATTATGGTTTAAATGTTTCCATTTTCTTTCTCATCGAATATATCATATGCCTTAGGGGCATCAGCAAGACTTAAATTTATTCTGAAGATCGATTTCATGCTTCTTGACCATTTCTTACGGTATTGGCATAGAGGAATAACTGATCTTCTGCATCCATCACGTCCACATGTGTTTCCTTGGTACGTCTGGCATTCATCCTTGGACAACTCCTTTTTTCATCACCTCTTCCCTTCATAGACGCTTTTAAACACCCACCTATGCTTTTTGTATACACAATTCGAACTTTTTGAAAACGTCATCAACATATTGCAACCCCTTATGTTCAATGCTATCTTTTTAGTTGATTAACAGATTGGGGGAACTATAGGTGAAATCATTCATGCATTCCAAAGCCGTTATATTCAGTTTCACAATGGCTTTCTTTCTTATATTGGCAGCCTGTTCCGGCAAAAATGAAGCCGATTCCAAGGATACAGGCTGGGAGCAAATCAAGGACAAAGGGAAAATCGTAGTCGCTACATCAGGTACGCTTTATCCCACTTCTTATCATGATACCGACTCTGGCTCCGATAAGCTGACGGGCTACGAGGTTGAAGTCGTTCGTGAAGCGGCAAAACGCCTGGGACTGAAGGTTGAGTTCAAGGAGATGGGCATTGACGGGATGCTGACAGCGGTGAACAGCGGACAGGTTGACGCAGCCGCGAATGACATCGATGTGACGAAGGACCGCGAGAAGAAGTTCGCATTTTCTACTCCATATAAATATTCATACGG
This sequence comes from Bacillus sp. LJBS17, assembly GCF_019334685.1. NCBI lineage: Bacteria > Bacillati > Bacillota > Bacilli > Caryophanales > Bacillaceae > Bacillus > Bacillus sp. LJBS17. The sequence continues at coordinate 355,436 of NZ_CP079759.1, read as the reverse complement.
TACGGCAATTGTCCGAAAAGACGATTTATCAGGGATTAAAACGCTTAAGGATTTAAAAGGGAAGAAAGCGGCTGGCGCGGCTACAACCGTCTACATGGAGGTCGCGAGAAAATACGGCGCCAAAGAAGTGATTTATGATAATGCGACGAATGAGCAATATTTAAAAGATGTTGCCAACGGACGCACTGACGTCATTTTAAACGACTATTACCTGCAGACACTTGCGCTCGCGGCATTCCCGGATCTCAACATTACAATTCATCCTGACATCAAGTACATGCCGAACAAACAGGCCCTTGTCATGAAAAAAAGCAATGCGGCACTTCAGAAAAAGATGAACGAAACATTGAAAGAGATGAGCAAGGATGGCTCTTTGACTAAACTGTCGAAACAATTCTTCAATAAAGCAGATGTATCAAAAAAAATTGATGCCGACGTTCAGGACGTTGATTTGTAATCGGACGCCATGATCAATAGCATTCAATGGGAATATATTTTCAACACGAAGCTGGCTATTGAATCGTTCCCTTATGTCATAAAAGGCATTGGGTATACACTGCTCATCTCTTTTGTAAGCATGTTTGCGGGAACTGTGATCGGCCTGTTCATATCACTCGCCAGAATGTCAAAGCTTGCTTTGTTAAGATGGCCGGCGAAGCTCTATATCTCATTTATGCGGGGCGTTCCGATTTTGGTGATTTTGTTTATCCTTTATTTCGGGTTTCCTTATATCGGCATTGAATTTTCCGCTGTCACGGCTGCTTTAATCGGCTTTAGCCTAAACAGCGCCGCCTACATTGCGGAAATTAACCGTTCAGCCATTTCATCCGTCGAAAAAGGACAGTGGGAAGCCGCATCCTCGCTGGGTCTTTCCTATTGGCAGACGATGAGAGGCATCATTTTGCCGCAATCGATACGTATTGCGCTGCCTCCGCTTGCCAATGTATTGCTCGACTTAATCAAGGCGTCCTCTCTCGCTGCGATGATTACAGTGCCGGAATTGCTCCAGCATGCGAAAATCATCGGGGGCAGAGAGTTTGATTATATGACCATGTATATTCTGACCGCTCTCATTTATTGGGCCATCTGCTCCATTGCCGCGGTCTTTCAGAATATCCTTGAGAAAAAATACGCTCATTATGTTTAAACAAACGTTTCATTAAAAAAAGCCGTTCCCCATGGGACGGCTTTTTTTCTATTGATTCAGCTTCCATTTAAACGGGTCCTCAAACAGCGACCAGTCGGAATCAAATTCATATTCAGTCAGCAGGCATTGATCAAGCTCTTTCGTAATCGCTTCTTCATCCAGGTCAGTTCCGATAAAAACTAGCTGCGTTAGGCGGTCACCGAACTCCGGGTCCCACTCCTCCAGGATTTCCGGCTCCTGCTGTTTGACTTGCTCCTGCTCAAGCTTCGGCAGCGCCGCCACCCAATAAGATACAGGCTCAATCGTAACCGACGGACCTGCTTGCGACATCAGCAAAGCAAGGTTGTTATGAGATGCGCACCAGACGATTCCTTTGGCACGTACCACGTTCTTTGGCATTTGATCCAACCAACGGTAAAATCGTGTAGAATGAAACGGCAAACGTCTCTTATATACAAATGAAGAGATACCGTATTCTTCTGTTTCCGGGGTGTGTTCCGCATGGCCTGCCGTCAGCTCTTGAATCCAGCCGGCCGATCCGCTCGCTTCCTCGAAGTTAAATAACCCTGTATGCAAAATCTCCTGCGGTTTTACATTTCCTTTGACGGAACGAATGAACCTGGCTCTTGGCTGCAGTTTACGAAGAACGTTTTCAAGCTGTTCGAGCTCTTGCTCGCTGACCAAATCACATTTATTTAAGATCAGTACATCGCAAAACTCAATTTGATCGATCAAGAGGTCGGCGATTTCTCTTCCATCCTCTTCCCCCAATGCTTCTTTGCGGTCCAGAAGGCTTTCACCTGACTGATAATCATGCCAAAAACGGTTGGCATCAACCACTGTCACCATCGTATCCAGCTGACAAAATTTTGTAAGATCGATTCCCATCTCTTCATCGATATAAGAGAAAGTCTGGGCCACCGGGATCGGTTCGCTGATTCCTGTTGATTCGATGACGATATAATCAAACCGTCCGTCTTTTGCCAGCTTCTCAACTTCAATTAATAAGTCTTCGCGAAGCGTGCAGCAAATGCAGCCGTTTGACATTTCCACAAGCTTTTCATCTGTTCTGGAAAGACCCCCTTCCTGCTTGACCAAGCCCGCGTCAATGTTCACCTCGCTCATATCGTTTACGATAACCGCTATTTTCAAGCCTTCGCGATTTTGCAGAATGCTGTTCAGCAATGTTGTTTTTCCCGCACCTAGATAACCGCTCAGTACGGTAACCGGAATTTTTTTCATAATAGTGCCTCCATTAAAATAGAATGATTACGATTTAAATTGAATACTTCGCCGTATGTACAATGGTGTAGAGCAGCTATTCGCGCTTATTTCTCGCTGCCGCCCGATTTCTAAATCAGTAAAGGCTCCAACCGCGTTTAATCCTTTTCCCCATCGCAAATCCTTGCCGACATTCGAAAAACCGCAGCTTGCATAAAGCAATTGCTCCACTTGCGTTGCTGAACCGATGGAAAGCGCAAACATCTCATCAGAAAGTAGCTTGGGTTTCGTTTCAAGTTTTCAAGAGACGCTTCATGGGGATCAATGACAGCAAGATCCTTAGCCTTTCCGCTTTTCACAGATACAGCCAATGATAAGCCATTTACCACAAAACGTAATTATTACGATTTAAATTGTATGGTCTTTTTTCCTTTTTGTCAACGGTTTTCAATTCAGCTGATCACCACTTTTGTATGTTCAGGGATATTTTCATATACCATTTCGCATCTGGAATGGTCAGCCTGATACATCCGTGAGATGCTTTCGTTCCTAGTTTTTCTGCTTCCGTTTTGATGACTTTTTGATCCTTAGTCATTGGCACACTATGAAATAAAAATTCACCGTGATTTTTCCATGATACCCAGTATTCTGCGCCTTCCTGGTATCCTTCGGAGAAAAACCATTCTCCCCGTTCAGGCTCTACATAAAAGGTGCCCTTTGGCGTAGCATCATCTTTTGTTTGATCAAGACCAGAAGAGATCATCATTGTATAGATGGTGTTGCTTCCTTCCTTGATGTAAGCCTTCTGCTCCTTCACATTCACATCAATCCAGACATGCTTCTGTTTAATATCCGGGTATTCTCCGCCCGAAGGCTTTGTCCAATCAATGCTTGTTTTTGCTGTTTTTCGAACGTCCGTTATGTTTTTGACCGTTTTCTTTGTATTGATACTTGCGTGTTCTTCTGCATGATCGGAGCAGGCTGACAGCAGGCTGGCCGGCACAAGAACTGCAATAATGAATAATGAGAGTTTCATATTTTATCCACTTCCTTCGAAAAACACAGCTTCGCATAGGCATCGTGGAGATGGATCGATTCTTCATTGCGGCATTTAATCTCAAAGGCCGACACCCATTCAAGCTCAAACAAATCAGCAGCAATCAGCCGGACGAGATCCTCAACAAATCTCGGGTTTTCATAGGCCGTTTCTGTCACGGCTTTTTCATCAGGCCGCTTCAATACCGGATGCAGTCTCGCAGAAGCATTTGATTCTGCGGCGTGAAGCAAATCAGCTTTAACATCACTTGGCAGCGATGCGGCCGGGTGAATATCCGCCCAAATGCTGACCGTTCCCCTCTGATTATGGGCACTGTATTCGCTGATTTCCTTGGAGCAAGGGCACAGAGTCGTTACTTTTGCTGAGATGCCGGCACGCTGTTTAAACGGCTGATCTTTGCGATAGGTGACAGACATGAATATATCAGCATGCATCAAACCCGCTTTCTCAAGCTTCGGGCTTTTCCGTTCGAAAAACCACGGAAACCTCACTTCAACTGAAGCAGAGGACTGGCCCATGTTTTCCGCAAGCTCTTTCGTAAATTGCTGAAGAGAGGAAAATGAGAGAATCCAGCCATTTTGATGATAGACTTGCAGCAGCTCTGTTAACCGGCTCATGTTAATCCCTTTCTGATTTCTCGGCAAATTACAAGTCATTGTAAAGTTCGCAGCCGTGGTTTGCTCGGCAGGCATCATGGCAGAAGTGATTGTGACTGGATGGGACACATTAGCGACACCTACATGCTGAATGTCAAAAAAATAATCCTTCCTGATATTTTGCAGGTCCTTCATTTTCTCTTTTTCCACTGGTTTCTCGCCTTTGATCGGACTGACCGATCCAAAGTATTGAAGACGCTCCGTTTTTTTCGGGAGCAGCGTATGTTGATTCATTCAGAAAACTCCTCTCACTAACAAATCGTAATAATTACTATTTATTTTGATCGGTTCACTGTTGAAAATCAAGAGAAAATAAAAAAGACACGCACAAACGCGTGTCCGTCAAAATCCTAAACATCCGCCGGGCTGCTTTCCGCGCTCCAGCTTTTCCGCCAGTAATAGCCTGCGGCAAGCACAAGTGCAAACGCCAGCAGCGCGATACAGGAAAACGTGATAAAACCGATAGCATATGTGCCTGTCATCTGTTTGAGAGATCCTAAGATGTTCGGCAGGAAAAACCCTCCGATTCCTCCGGCCGCACCGACGATTCCCGTCACCATGCCAATTTCTTTGCGAAAACGCTGCGGTACGAGCTGGAATACTGCGCCGTTTCCCATTCCGAGCCCCATCATTCCGACAAACAATAGAACAATAACCATTGAAAGAGATGGCAGGCTGCTGACTCCGGCCATACACAGTGACACGATGACAAACAATACAGAAAGAACTTTCGTGCCGCCGACACGATCCGAAATCAAGCCCCCGACAGGCCGGAAAAAGCTCCCCGCCGCCACACATAATGTAACGAAGTCGCCCGCATGAATTTTTGACAGCTGGTATTGATCAACAAAGAAAATAGATAAAAAGCTTGAGAGCCCGACAAATCCGCCAAATGTGACACTGTACAGCAGGCAGAAAAACCATGTTTCCTTTTGCCCGAACACATGCAGATAGCTTTTGAGCGGCTGCGGAGCCGGCTGTGCAGGAGAATCCTTTGCCATGGATACAAAAAGAATAAAGACGATCAATAATGGAATAAGCGCAATTCCCATGACAATGTGCCAGCCGAACTGCTCTGCCAGACGAGGGCCAAACAGGGTTGCAAACAACGTGCCGCTGTTCCCCGCTCCGGCAATCCCCATCGCAAGTCCCTGCAAATGAGGCGGATACCAGCGGCTGGCCATAGGCAGCGCTACAGCAAAGCTTGCCCCCGCCACGCCAAGCAGAATCCCGATGGCATACAGCTCAGTCAGGGAACGGCCGCCGAATGTCCCCCAAAGCAGCGGAATCATCGTCATCAGCATCCCGATCACTGCCGTTTTTTTCGGTCCGATTCTGTCCGTTAAAATACCAAGAATGATACGAAACACAGATCCAGATAAAATCGGCACAGCTACGACAAGCCCTTTCTCAAAAGGAGACAGGCCAAAATCCTGAGAAATATAAACACCCAGCGCCCCAAGCATAACCCATATCATAAAACTGACATCAAAGTATAAAAAGGAACAGAGCAAAGTGAGTGGATGACCGCTAGTTTTCAGTTCCGACAGCTTCATAAGATTCCCCTTTCTAGACCCTCATTATTTTACATTTTCTGAATCAAGGATATAGGACCATTATTTTCTGGAAAAGACATGTGTAAGTTTTTGTGACACGTTTAATGCGTTAACAATGCATTGTGACATAATTTTTAATAGGAGAAAACTTACGAGCTTCGCCAAAGGAGGTCTGATACATGAAGAAACAAAGATTAGTGTTAGCGGGAAACGGCATGGCCGGAATCCGCTGTATTGAAGAAGTATTAAAGCTGAATCGCCACATGTTTGAGATTGTCATTTTCGGAAGCGAGCCACATCCCAATTACAATCGCATTCTCTTATCCTCTGTATTGCAGGGTGAAGCGTCACTCGATGATATTACACTGAACAGCAAGGATTGGTACGACAAGCACGGGATCACGCTTTACACAGGCGAAACGGTTATTCAGATTGATACAGATCAGCAGCAGGTCATCACAGATCGGAAATGCACTCTGTCGTATGACAAATTAATAGTGGCAACAGGTTCCTCCCCTCATATTCTCCCTATCCCCGGGGCAGACAAAAAAGGTGTCTATGGATTTCGGACAATAGAAGACTGCCAAGCACTGATGAAGATGGCCCAGCACTTTCAAAAGGCTGCGGTAATCGGAGCCGGCTTATTAGGACTGGAAGCTGCAGTCGGTTTACAGCATCTCGGTATGAATGTCAGCGTCATTCACCACTCCGCCGGCATTATGCAAAAACAGCTCGATCAAACAGCGGCGCGGCTGCTGCAAACAGAGCTGGAACAAAAAGGCCTAACCTTTCTTTTGGAGAAAGACACCGTCTCCATTTCCGGCGCCACCAAGGCAGACCGAATCCATTTTAAAGATGGCTCTTCATTAAAAGCAGACTTGATTGTGATGGCGGCCGGCGTCAGACCGAATATTGAATTAGCTGTATCCGCTGGAATCAAAGTGAACCGCGGGATCATCGTGAATGACTTCATGCAGACAAGCGAACCGAATATCTACGCCGTTGGTGAATGCGCCGAACATAACGGGACGGTGTACGGATTGGTGGCACCGCTTTATGAGCAGGGAAAAGCTCTCGCCAGTCATATTTGCGGCGTTCCATGTGAGGAATATCAAGGCTCAGCACCATCTGCGGCTTTAAAAATAGCTGGAATCGATGTGTGGTCAGCAGGAAAGATCCAAGAGGATGAACGCACGACGAGCATCAAAATCTACGACGAACAAGCAGGCGTTTATAAAAAAGCGCTTTTTGTAGATGACAAACTGGCCGGTGTTATTTTATTCGGAGACACTCGTGACAAGCAGCGGCTTCTCGACAGCCTGCTTAAACAACGAGACATCTCCATTGTCAAAAAGCAGATCATCGAACCGGAGACAAGCGGCCCTTTATTAGAATCCATGCCTTCCAGTGAAACGATTTGCCAATGCAACACAGTGACGAAAGGCGCGATTGAAGACGCGGTGCACACGAATAGCTTAACAACTGTTGAGGAAGTCAAGCACTGCACCAAAGCCACTGGGTCCTGCGGAGGATGCAAACCGCTCGTTGAAGACCTTTTGAGATACATGACCAACAGCGAATATACGAAGCCCGCCGGCACACCTTCGTTTTGCAGCTGTACTGATTTTACAGAAGACGACATCATCGCTGAGCTTCAGCGCAGGCCATTCACTAATCCGGCAGAAGTGATGGACCAGCTTGACTGGAGAACAAAAAAAGGATGCAGTACTTGTGTTCCTGCGATTCAATACTATCTGGAAATGCTGTACCCCGGGTTTGTCCAGCCTGAGCCAGCCACTGAAGAGACATGCATCCTGATTCCGCAAATGTACGGCGGGCGGACAAACGCGGAGCAGCTAAGAACCATCGCCAACATCATTGAGGCATACAGCATTCCCGACGTATCCATCACTCACGGCCAAAGGCTGAAGCTTTCCGGGATCAAGCCTGCGGATCTCCCGAACATAAAAAAAGACCTGAAGATGCCCGTTTACACTAATGAACACCGACACGCGCTGCAAAGCATCAAAGCATGTACATGCGGGCAAAATCGATCAATTCAGCAGCTGGCAGCCCAAATCGAAAGACAACTTGAGATGCTTCCCTTACCCGCTCCCATTTCTATCAGCTTATCATGTGAAACAGACTGCACCGATGCCGCCCTGCAAGATGTCGGCGCAATTCGGACACAAGCTGGCTGGGACATTCACATCGGCGGCGTCCGGGGAACTCATGCCCGTTCAGGAGCTTTGTTTTGCGTGACTGAGAACGAAGACAGCACTGCCGGCATGATCAAAGGACTGATCCAGTATTATCGGGAAACGGCTCATTACTTAGAAGGTGTTCATCAGTGGATAGACCGTCTCGGGATCGTTCATATCAGAGAAGTGCTATTCGAAGAAGACCTAAGGGCCCAGCTGCTGGAAAGCCTCCAAACAGATCTGTCACTGATTCAAAACCCGACTGTAGAGACGGGTGCATATAAGAAAGGATGAGGCATTTTGACTGAACGACTGCTTAGATATTTCCGTGATAAACAGCAAGACGTCCAATCAGAAAAAACATATGACACTCAATGCCCGTTTTGCAGCATGCAGTGCAAAATGCAGCTCGTGGAACAAACCATCGTCACGCGCAAAAAGTACACTGCGATCGGGATTGATAATCCTACAACACAGGGTCGGCTATGCATGAAGGGCATGAACGCCCACCAGCATGCCCTGAACTCCTCCCGCATCACCCGGCCGCTGCTGAAGAAAAACGGCGAGTTTATGCCTGTTTCCTGGGAAGAAGCACTGAATTACATTAAAGACCAAGTGACAATGATCCAAGTAGAACACGGCCATGACGCTATGGCGGTATACGGAAGCGCCTCGATTACAAATGAAGAGGCGTATTTGTTAGGGAAATTCGCACGGGTGGGCTTACAGACAAAATACATCGACTACAACGGGAGGCTTTGTATGTCCGCCGCAGCAACCGCAGCCAACCAAACATTCGGCGCGGACAGAGGCTTAACGAATCCCTTATCAGACATTCCCCACACCCGTGTGATCATTCTGGCCGGCACCAATATCGCGGAGTGCCAGCCTACGATTATGCCATATTTTGAAAAAGCGAAAGAAAACGGAGCTTACATCATTGCCATTGATCCGCGTGAAACAGCGACAACAAAAATCGCCGATCTTCATTTGAAAATCAAACCCGGCACAGACGCCGCTCTTGCCAACGGTCTCGTCAAAATCATCATCGACGAACAGCTTATAAACGAGGATTTCATTCAATCACGAACAAATGGATTCGAAGAGCTGAAGCAGTATACTGACTCGTTGGACCTGAATGACATCGCCGAACAGACGAGTGTCCCCCTGGTGGATATAAGAAAAGCGGCTGTAAAGTTTGCCAAGGAAACGTCCGGCATGCTGTTTACAGCCCGCGGGATTGAACAGCAAACCGATGGAACAGCGGCTGTGAAAGGCTTCTTAAACATGGTGCTGATCACAGGAAAAATCGGCAAGCCTTACTCAGGTTACGGGGCGATCACCGGACAAGGCAACGGGCAAGGTGCAAGAGAGCATGGCCAAAAAGCCGATCAGCTTCCGGGCTATCGATCTATTGAAAACGAACAACACCGGGCACATGTTGCGAAAGTGTGGGGAATCCATCAGGATGATCTGCCGCGAAAAGGTGTCTCAGCCTATGAAATGATGGAAAAAATCAACGACGGCGACATCAAAGGATTGTTCCTCATGTGCTCCAATCCTGCTGTCTCCAGCCCAAATGCGAATCTCGTGAAAAAGGCTTTAAGGAAACTGACATTCTTTGTTGCAATCGATTTGTTTATTTCTGAGACTGCGAAATACGCAGATGTGATTTTACCTGCCTCCTCTTACTTAGAAGATGAAGGCACCATGACAAATGTAGAAGGACGCGTGACATTAAGAGAAGCAAGCCGGCCATGCCCCGGCGAAGCAAAGCATGATTGGCAGATCATTTGTGATCTCGCATCCGCTCTCGGCAAGGGCCGCTACTTTTCTTATACGTCAGCGGAGGATATTTTTAATGAATTGAGAGAAGCGAGCCGAGGCGGGATTGCCGATTATTCAGGCATCTCATACGGCAGGCTCAGACGTGAAGGCGGCATTCATTGGCCGTGTCCGGAATCTGATCATCCCGGAACTGGGCGCTTGTTTACAGAATCATTTGCTCATCCGGATCAAAAAGCGGCATTAAGTGTGATTCCAAACGAACCACCTGTTCCAAAAGAGAAGCCGACAGCCGATTATCCGCTTTATTTAACGACAGGCAGAGTCATGTCTCACTACTTAACAGGCGTCCAAACAAGAAAAAGCGCCGCCCTTGCCGCGAGACATTTTGAATCGTTTATGGAAATCCATCCGCAAACAGCAGCGACCTACAATATCGAGGACCGTGTACTGGTAAAAATAGAATCGCCGCGGGGAAGCATCACCGTCCGCAGCAAATTATCAGAACAAATCAGAAAAGATACTGTTTTTGTTCCCATCCATTGGGCAGACGCTCAAAATGTGAATGATTTAATCGGGGAAGCCTTAGATCCAGCCTGTAAAATGCCCGGTTTTAAGGTATGCGCCGTCCGAATCAGACCTATTTAAATTTTTCATAAAATTTTTAGAACTTTTCGTATATTTTGTTACATTTTATAACATGTATCTTAAATATTCCTTTTTGCTGTGCTACGCTGGAAAAAACATTGATAAGGAGCGGATCATCTGATGGGAAAAAAACAGCTAGTTCTTGTTGGTAATGGAATGGCCGGGGTAAGGGCCATTGAAGAGATACTGAGTGTTGCTAAAGACGAGTTTCAGATCACAATTTTCGGTGCCGAACCGCATCCCAATTACAACCGAATCCTTTTGTCAAAAGTGCTTCAAGGCGATACAGATATTAAAGATATTACGTTAAACGATTGGGACTGGTACGAAGAAAACAACATTCAATTGTATACAAATGAAACAGTCATCAAAGTGGACACGGAAAACAAAACAGTCATCACAGATGCAGACAGAATCCAGCCTTACGATGAATTGATCCTGGCGACAGGCTCGGTCCCTTTTATCCTTCCGATTCCGGGCGCAGACAAAAAAGGCGTCACAGCTTTCCGGGACATAAAAGATACAGACACAATGCTCGCCGCGTCAAAACAATATAAAAAAGCTGCCGTCATCGGCGGAGGACTTCTTGGTTTGGAAGCAGCTCGCGGACTGCTGAATCTTGGCATGGACGTGTCCGTCATCCACCTTGCCCCATTCCTGATGGAGCGCCAGCTTGATGCAACGGCAGGACGCCTGCTGCAAAACGAGTTAGAAAAACAAGGTATGACCTTTTTACTTGAAAAGCAAACAGAAGAAATTGTCGGTGATGACCGTGTCGAAGGCCTTCGCTTCAAAGATGGCACAAGCATTGAAGCTGATTTAGTCGTCATGGCTGTCGGCATCCGTCCGAATACAACACTCGGCGCCGAGAGCGGCATTCCGGTTAACCGCGGCATCATCGTCAACGATTATATGCAGACTGAAATCCCGCACATTTACGCGGTCGGCGAATGTGCCGAGCACCGAGGAATCGCCTACGGGCTTGTGGCACCGCTCTATGAACAGGCAAAAGTGCTGGCGAAGCATATTTGCGGCATCGAAACAAAACCGTATGAGGGCTCCGTTCTCTCCACACAGTTAAAGGTATCAGGCGTCGAGGTTTTCTCTGCCGGTGACTTTAACGAATCAGAAGAGAAAAAAGCGATTAAAGTCTTCGATGAGCAGGACGGCATCTATAAAAAAATCGTCCTGAGAGGCAATCAAATAGTCGGTGCTGTTTTATTCGGCGACAGCAGCGAAGGCAATCGCCTGTTTTCTATGATTCAAAAAGAAGCCGATATCTCTGAAACCTCTAAAATATCAATCTTACAGCCTCTCAGCCAAGAAGCAGGCACAAGCATAACTGCAGCGATGAGCGACGATGAAATCATCTGCGGCTGCAACGGCGTGTCAAAAGGTGCGATTATTCAAGCCATACAGGAAAAGGGCTGCTCGTCAACGGACGAAATCAAAGCATGCACTGGCGCATCCCGCTCATGCGGAGGCTGTAAGCCACTCGTAGAAGAAATCCTCCAGCATACGCTCGGATCAGACTTTGATGCGTCAGCGCAAAAAGAATCCATTTGCGGCTGCACCACATTGTCGAGAGATGAAGTCGTAGAAGAAATCAAAGCCAAAGGGCTGTCACATACAAGAGAAGTCATGAATGTGCTCGGCTGGAAAACGCCAGAAGGCTGTTCCAAATGCCGGCCCGCTCTGAACTACTACTTAGGCATGATCAATCCAACCAAATACGAGGATGACCGGACATCCCGCTTTGTTAATGAACGAATGCACGCCAATATTCAAAAAGACGGAACATACTCAGTCGTTCCTCGGATGTACGGCGGCGTGACCAACTCCACAGACTTGCGCAAGATCGCCGATGTCGTTGACAAATATGAGATCCCGCTCGTGAAAATGACAGGCGGCCAGCGAATTGATCTTATCGGCGTGAAAAAAGAAGACCTTCCGAAGGTATGGGAAGATCTTGATATGCCATCGGGCTACGCGTACGGAAAAACGCTCCGCACAGTGAAAACATGTGTAGGCGAGCAATTCTGCCGCTTCGGCACACAAGACTCCATGGCACTGGGCATTGCGCTTGAGAAAAAATTCGAAGGGCTGAACACGCCGCACAAAGTCAAAATGGCCGTGTCTGCATGCCCGCGAAACTGTGCGGAATCCGGCATTAAGGACCTTGGCGTAGTCGGCATCGACGGAGGCTGGGAGCTTTATGTCGGCGGAAACGGCGGAACCCATTTACGCGCCGGCGATTTGCTGATGAAGGTGAAAACAAATGAAGAAGTCTTAGAATACGCAAGCGCTTACCTGCAATATTACAGGGAAACCGCAAACTATCTGGAGCGTACGTCCGCATGGCTTGAGCGCGTCGGTTTATCCCATGTCCAATCCGTGTTAAACGATCCGGAAAAGCGGCAGGAGCTGAACGACCGAATGAATGAAACACTCTCTGTCCACAAGGATCCGTGGAAAGACTTTTTAGAGGATAAACAAACCTCGAAAGAATTATTTGAAAATGTCGTGACCACATCATAATGACAAAAACAATCATTGAGGAGGAATGGGCATGGTAAACAAAGACGTAACAAAAGTATGTATCGGAAAAATTGAAGAATTGCCTGAACAATTAGGCAAAACAGTGTATATTGAAGATAAGGAGCTCGCGGTTTTCAAGCTTTCAGACGGAAGCATCCGCGCCATCGAAAACCGCTGTCCGCATAAAGGCGGCGTCCTGGCAGAAGGCATCGTCAGCGGTCAATATGTTTTCTGCCCGATGCACGACTGGAAAATTTCCTTAGAAGACGGAATCGTCCAAGAACCTGACCACGGATGCGTCAAAACATATGAAACGCTGATCGAAGGAGAACATGTTTATCTCGTATATTGATCAAAAGACCGGATCACTTTTCTAGTGGTCCTTCATTTTTTACAGTGACGGAAGGATGACATGATCATGAAGAACGGAATCGTATATTTCGTGGGAGCCGGACCCGGCGACCCAGGCCTGCTCACCATCAAAGGAAAACAGGCGCTCGAGGAAGCAGATGTGATTTTATATGACCGGCTCGCCAACCCGAAGCTGCTCGAATTTGCATCACCGGACTGCCAGTTTATTTATTGCGGAAAACTGCCAAACCGCCATTTTATGAAACAAAAAGAAATTAACGCCCTGCTGGTTGAAAAAGCATTAAATGGGTTAACCGTCGTTCGCTTGAAGGGCGGAGATCCGAGCGTATTCGGCAGAGTCGGCGAGGAAGCAGATGCTCTTCATGAGCACGGCATTCGCTATGAAATGGTGCCGGGAATCACCTCTGGAATTGCAGCGCCGCTATATGCGGGCATCCCCGTCACGCATCGGGATTTCGCATCGTCTTTTGCCATGATTACAGCGCATGATAAATCATTAAAAGGCACGCCGAACCTTGACTGGGAAGGGCTTGCACGAAGCGTACAAACCCTTGTTTTTTACATGGGTGTCAAGAACTTGTCTTATATTTGCCAGCAGCTTATTTCATACGGGAAATCACCTTCTGTCCCTGTCATTGTCATCCAATGGGGAACGTGGGGCCGCCAGCGGAGTGTGAAAGGAACACTTGAGAACATTCAGCAAAAAGTGCAGGAACACCAGATTACAAACCCTGCGATTATCGTCATCGGAGACATCGTCAACTTTCAAACACACAGCTGGTTTGAAAGCAAACCGCTCATCGGACGGCATTTGATGGTTGTGACTCATGGCGAAGATGAAGACCCGCTTGCAGACAAGCTGCGCGATTCCGGCGCCGATCTCATCGAGTGGCCGAAATGGCGGACCGAAAACATGCCTGTCAATGAAGACATTCTTCGAAAAATTGGCACCTTTGAAGACGTTTTTTTCACATCGCGCCGGGCAGTTTGTGAATTTTTCAGAGCACTGGCTTCTCAGAAAATCGACATCCGCCAGCTGACAGCCAAACTGAGTGCAGCATCTGAGCAAGCAAAGACAGAGCTTGAGAAACGGGGCTTTCTTGTCACCGCCATTCAGCCTGATTCAGAGAAACGTCTTGTTGTCGGGAGCCGCCATGCAGTGGAAAACATGCAAAAGCATGAATCCTGTTCGTTTTATATCACTCATGAAAACGTCATAGATGACCGGTTCACCCACATGATTCAGCGTACCATCAGTGAATCCCCGCTGCACATGGTCATTTGCCCGAACAAGCTGTCCGTTCAGCAATTGATCAATGGTGGCGAACAAATTGGCATTTTGCCGGAACCGTCAGCAAGCCGGCCCCCTATCGTCTGTATAGGCGATGACTCAGCTGCCGAAGCTTATGGATTCACAGCTGTACAAGAACAGGATGAATTGCTAGCTTTCATTCAGAATCAACAGACGCAGAAAAAGCTCCTTCACAGCTGATGGCAAACAGCCCTTTCCCCCAAGGGCTGTTTTATTTATGTACCAATTTTTTATGATGGGTGGAATACATCGCCATATTCTCAGCCTTAGGATCCAAATAAGCCTTAGCGCTGTTAACTGCTGTCGGGCCTTCGGTAAAGCCGCCGGCAATTAATCTCAGCTTGCTTTCATAAAAAGCCGCGTCGCCCGCCACAAACACGCCCGGAAGATTCGTTCGCATATGTCTGTCAGCTTTCACCCTGCCTTCTTCAATCTCCAGCCCCCACTCCATCATCGGCCCGAGATCAATTTTGAACCCATGATTGATGATCAGCTCATCAATTTCTATGTCTTCCCTCTGGCTAGACTCAGTATGACAAACGGTCACGCTTTTGATGCGCTCTTCATCTCCGTTCAACTGCTCCAGCCGATAAGGAGTAAGCACCCGCACCGATGATTGCTTCATTTTCGTCACGCTGCTTTCCATTCCGCCGAATTCCTCGCGGCGATGAACGACAGTCACAGACGCCGCAATCGGTTCAAGTTCATTAGCCCAATCGACCGCAGTATCTCCGCCGCCTGATATCACCACGCGCTTATCTTTAAACGCATCGAGCTTCTCCACTCCGTAATGAAGATTTTTGCCCGCATATCGGGCCGCATCCTCGCTGTCAAACTCATTGACCTCAAGTGTACCCATGCCGCAAGCCAAAATCACAGTTCTTGTATAGTGCTTTTCGCCTTCAGAACCCATCAGAACAATGGTGCCGTCATCTAGGCGTTCAAACCCGGTCACACGCTGATTCAATACGATATCAGGATCAAACGTTGCCGCCTGCTCCTTCAGCTGCTCGATCAGCTGCTTTCCCGCAATCCCCGGTATGCCGCCGATATCGCGAATGATTTTCTCAGGAAAGAATAAAGACACCTTCCCTCCGAGCTTCGGCAAAAATTCGATTACCTTTGTTTTCAGCTCCCGCATCCCGCAGTAAAAAGCAGTAAACAGCCCAATCGGCCCCCCGCCTATAATCGTAACGTCATATACCTCTTGATTCTCAGCCATCCGTCCTGCCTCCCGTTCACATCTATATCAAAGTTTTAATTGAGAATGAATATCAATACAAAGTATATCATATTCAAGGGCCTTTGTTTATTCATTTCTTCTCCTTGTGGTCAATTGCTGAAAACTCTATAATAGGCAAAAACCAATTGGGTGAAACAGATGAAAAGACGAGTCGAAACGATCACCTTCGAAGGACATACACTAGAATATTCAGTGGCTGGAAAGGGTGCCCCCATCCTTATCATGCATGGCGGGCATTCAAATTGTTACGAGGAATTCGGATACACAGCGTTGATTGAGCAAGGGTATTCCATCATTACGCCTTCAAGGCCTGGCTATGGACGGACGTCAAAAGAAATTGGAAAAAGTCTTGCCAATGCCTGCCGTTTCTATGTGAAATTATTAGATCATTTACAAATCGAGAGTGTCCATGTGATCGCCATCTCAGCAGGAGGGCCGAGCGGCATATGCTTTGCCTCACATTATCCGGAAAGAGTAAATACATTGACCCTGCAATCCGCGGTCACCAAAGAGTGGCTCACCCCAAAAGACACTGAATATAAATTGGGGAGAATTCTCTTCCGCCCGCCGGTGGAAAAGTGGATATGGAAGCTGATTTCTTCCTTGAATAACGCTTTCCCGCGTTTGATGTTTCGAGCTATGAGCCCCAAATTCAGCACGCTTCCGTTTCAGCGAATCAAGTCCTTGATGAATGAAAAAGACATAGAAGCATTTCGGAAAATGAACAGCCGGCAGCGCTCGGGTGAAGGATTTCTGATTGACTTGTCACAAACCGCCGCTGTCTCTTTAAAAGACCTGCAAGCCATCATATGTCCCGTGCTGATTATGCAAAGTGTTTATGATGGATTGGTTGACTTGTCACATGCACATCATGCAAAAGAGCACATTCGTGGCGCTGTTCTCTGTTTGCTTCACTCATGGGGACACCTGATTTGGCTCGGAAAAGAAGCTGCAGAAACAGACAGTATCCTATTCGGCTTTTTGGAATCCTAACCAAAGTGAAACGATCCTTTCCCCTCCTCCGTCAAACAAGCAGTGCCTTTTTTTCTGGTATCATAAGAAAGGCAGCTTAACATGAGCGGAGGTTTTATTGTGACAGCACAATCATCTTTTCTTCAGCTGAATTCTATTTTTATCAGCATTTTAATAGAAGCCATTCCGTTTATTCTGATTGGCGTCATACTTTCCGGAATCATTCAAATGTTTGTTTCTGAAGAAATGATTGCAAGAATCATGCCGAAAAACCGTTTTCTCGCCGTTTTATTCGGTGCGCTGGCCGGCGTTTTATTTCCCGCCTGCGAATGCGGCATCATCCCGATTACGAGGCGGCTTCTGTTAAAGGGAGTTCCTCTGCATGCGGGCGTTGCTTTCATGCTGACCGCGCCTATCATTAATCCTATCGTTTTATTTTCTACTTATATTGCGTTCGGGAATAGATGGAGCGTGGTCTTTTACAGAGGCGGACTGGCTCTCGCCGTTTCGCTGATCATCGGGGTCATTTTATCCTATCAATTTAAGGATAACCAGCTTTTAAAGCCTGATGAACCCGGGCACCACCATCATCATCACGGCACCTTGCTCCAAAAACTGGGCGGGACCTTGCGGCATGCCATTGATGAATTTTTCTCCGTGGGGAAATATTTAATCATCGGCGCCTTTATCGCAGCCGCTATGCAGACGTATGTCAAAACATCCACTCTGCTTGCGATCGGGCAGAATGATGTATCCTCTTCCCTCGTGATGATGGGTCTGGCGTTTGTCCTGTCGCTTTGTTCAGAAGTTGATGCGTTCATCGCGTCTTCCTTCAGCAGCACATTTTCATTAGGATCGTTAATCGCCTTTCTCGTCTTTGGCGCAATGGTGGATATTAAGAATCTATTGATGATGCTTGCGGCCTTCAAAAAACGATTTGTTTTCCTGCTGATTACATACATTGTCGTGATTGTTTTAGCGGGATCACTACTGGTAAAGGGGTGATTGGATGTTTCGTCTATTGGTGCTGATGGGATTTACGTTTTTCTTTTATCATCTGCATGCCTCAGGAAATCTAACAAAATATATCAATATGAAATATGCCTATCTATCCTTTATTGCGATCTTCCTGCTGGCCATTTTGACAGCCGTTCAAGCGTACCTATTTATCAAGTCGCCTGAAAAAAGAAGGCATCATCATGATCATGATTGCGGGTGCGGCCATGATCACGAGCATGACCATGAACAAAACAAGCCATTTTACCAGCGTTATTTGATATATGTTGTTTTTCTTTTTCCTTTGGTGTCAGGCATCTTCTTCCCAATTGCAACGCTTGACTCATCCATAGTCAAAACAAAAGGGTTCTCGTTTAAGGCGATGGAGAGCGGAGATCACTACTCCCAAACACAGTATTTGCGGCCTGATGCCAGCCTTTATTACGCGCAAGACAGCTATGACAAACAAATGAAACAGCTGTTTAATAAGTATTCCAGCAAAAAAGAGATTTCTCTGACCGATGACGATTTCCTAAAAGGAATGGAAACCATCTATAACTATCCGGGTGAATTTCTCGGACGGACGATAGAATTCCATGGATTTGCTTACAAAGGAAACGCAATTAACAAAAATCAGTTGTTCGTATTAAGGTTTGGCATCATTCACTGTATCGCTGATTCCGGCGTGTACGGGATGCTTGTGGAATTTCCGAAGGACATGGACATTAAGGATGATGAATGGATTCACATTAAGGGCACTCTGGCCTCAGAGTATTACCAGCCATTCAAGTCAACTCTCCCTGTCGTCAAAGTAACTGACTGGAATACCATTAAAAAACCTGATGATCCGTATGTTTACAGAGGATTTTAAGTGAAGACGAAACCAGTACAAGTACTGGTTTCTTTTTTATTTCTTTTTCATCAGCATCAAATCGAGATAGAGCTGGCACCGCGTTCTGAAATCGCTTAAATCGATCGACGTCATCTCAGTAATCTGTTTGATGCGGTAATTCAATGTATTTTGGTGAATAAACAGCTGTTCTGCCGCTGGTTTTGTTTTGCAGTTGTTGAGGAGATAGATTTCCAAGGTTTTGAGCAGCTCAGTGCTGCTTTCTTCGTCTTTCGCTTTTAATAAAGCTAAATCTTTATTCTCGTATTCTAAAAATTCATTTTTCTGTTCGATGCTTTCTAAATAACGGTAAATGCCGAGTTTGGCATATTCATATGGAATGTTTTCCTGATTGCCGGTGATTTCTGCGGCTTTGATGACTTCAAGTGCTTCTGTGTAGCTCTTGCCAAGTTTTAATAGGTGATTATATTCGTTTCCGATACCGATATAAATAGGGGTAGGTATTTTTTGAAAGTGAAAATGTGTTAACAGCTTGTTAATAAATTCAGAAGCTGCTGAGGAGACGGAGCTTTTTTGGGAAAAACTCGCTACGACGATGACAATGTTTGATTCGATCGTTAAGACATGACTGACCTTATCCCGTAAATTCAGGTACGACCTGATATTTTCCTTTAAATCCTCAACCGCTTCCCCATCCCCATTTGCGGCGTGCAGGATCACAACTGAAAACATGGAAGGCAGCACGGTGTTGATCCTTTCAGCTTCTCGTCTGAGTTCCTTCTCAGAGGTAAATTGCTGATAGATCGCCCGTTTGATGAGATCCTCTGCTTTTTCTTCCTTTTCCTGTTTCAATTTATTCGTTTTATAAATGATTTTCCCGACATGGAAGGAGGTCTCGTACAAAAAGTCGAGCTCTTCATCCGTCAGATTTTGGTCCAGCTCCTGAATCCAGATGTAGCCCATGACTTCCCCTTTGTGCTTTGCACTCACGACCACCCTCTGGTTTAACCCAATGCTTTCAATTTTATTGACGCGAAAAGGCTCAGGCTCTGTTTTCAATTTTTCAATAATTCCGTCCTTCAGAAACCTCTCAAAAATCTGGACCGGACACTTTTTCGAAAAAATAGTCTGCTGGTTGGCAGAATCAAAATGGTTAATATAGTAAGAATTATAGGCTAACAAAAAGAAATCCGCGCTTTCCAGTATCACTGGCTTTTGCAGCTCATAGCTAATAAAATCAATCAGTTTATCAACATCTGAAAATGAAAAAACTCTCTCTAAAAGCTCTTCCATACCTTTTTCTCCTATACTTTTTTTACTTTAATCATATCCATACGGGGTCTTTTTGTATAGAAAAAAATACGTTTGTTTCCAAAAGAAAAAAATGGCCGCTTAAAAGGAAAAAAGAGGAAAAAGGGACAGCCCCTTCCTCCTCCTTTCGATCTTTATTGTGACATTGTATCTTGGTAGTCGTTGAACTGGTCTGTGACAGCTTGTGACGGAGCCTGCGTCAATATGCTGACAAAAAACACAGATAATAGACTCGCAGCAAAACCAGGTATCATTTCATACAGAAAGTCCGAAAGACCGGCATTCGCCCAAATGATTACAGTCGCTGCTCCCACAATCATGCCGGCGAGTGCCCCCCATTTGGTCATTCGTTTCCAAAACAGACTGAGCAGTACAACCGGCCCGAATGATGCACCGAAGCCCGCCCACGCGTAGCTGACCAATCCAAGGATAGTGTTATTTTTCTCCCAAGCCAGAACCAACGCGACAATTGAAACAGCCAGAACAGCCAGACGGCCTAAAAACACCAGCTCTTTATCTGAAGCTGAGCGTCTGAACATCGACTTATACAAATCTTCTACCAGAGAGCTTGATGTCACAAGCAGCTGAGAAGAAATGGTACTCATAATCGCAGCCAAAATCGCTGAAATCAGAAAACCCGTGATAATCGGATGAAACAAGATATTCCCTAATTGAATAAAAATCGTCTCTGGGTCCTTCAGTGTCATGCCGCGCTGATGGTAATAAGCGATTCCGCCCAAACCGGTCAGCACTGCGCCTACTGCAGACAAAATCATCCAGCCCATCCCGATTCTGCGCGCTCTTTTGATCTCTTTGACAGACGTGATCGCCATAAAACGCACAATAATATGCGGCTGGCCAAAGTATCCCAGCCCCCAGGCAAACAAAGAAATAATGCCAAGGACGCTCGTTCCTTTGAAAATATTAAACATATCAGGATCTACAGAGCGGATTTCAGCAACTGTATCACCTGCTCCTCCCGTGTGGAAAAACGTAACGATCGGCACAAGAATGAGTGCGGCAAACATAATGATCCCCTGAACAAAATCTGTCCAGCTGACTGCCAAAAAGCCGCCAAACAGGGTATATGCCACAACAACACCCGTCACAATCCACAGGCCGGTGTGATAATCCATCCCCAAGATGCTGTTGAATAAGACGCCGCCGGACACCATTCCGGACGATACATAAAACGTGAAAAAGACTAAAATGACAATTCCTGAAAACAGTCTGAGAAGCTTTGTTTGATCTCCGAAGCGATTTTCCAGGAATCCGGGAATTGTAATGGAATTCCCCGCTTTTTCAGTATAGGTTCTCAGCCGCGGTGCGACGTAAAGCCAGTTCGCCCACGCTCCAAGGCAAAGTCCGATGACGATCCAAGCGCCGCTCAGACCAGTAGAAAACATGGCGCCCGGAAGCCCCATTAGCAGCCAGCCGCTCATATCGGCAGCGCCGGCACTGAGAGCAGTTACTGCCGGACCCAAAGAGCGTCCTCCCAGCATGTAATCCGTCAGATTCGACGTACGCTTGTAAGCAAAGTAGCCGATTAGCAACATTCCCGCCATATAAATACAAATCGAAATAATCAGCTGTGTGTTTTCTATGGCACTTCCTCCTCTTTTTTATAGTATATGGATGAAATGGACACCCCCGCAGGGAGGATGCCCATTTAGTCCCGCTTAGAACATTTCACTGATTGTTTTTGCTTGCATATGCAGAGCCAAGTAATCCGGCCCGCCTGCTTTTGAATCCGTTCCCGACATTTTGAAGCCGCCAAACGGATGGTAGCCGACGATAGCACCTGTACAGTTGCGGTTGAAGTATAGGTTTCCGACATGGAATTCCTGTTTCGCACGCTCGATGTGCTTGCGGTTGTTTGTGATAACCGCGCCTGTCAAACCATATTCAGTATTGTTTGCCACTTCTAAAGCTTCATCAAAGTCTGACACTTTACAAAATGCAACGACAGGTCCGAAAATTTCTTCCTGCATGAGTCTTGCTTTCGGATCAAGGTCAGCGAAGATCGTCGGTTTGATGAAGTATCCTTTCGAATCATCACCAGTACCGCCGCTTACTAAACGCCCTTCCTGTTTTCCGATCTCAATATAGCTCATAATTTTATCATAAGAACCTTGGTCAATGACAGGTCCCATATAAACATCTGCACTGTCAGGTTTAGCTGTTACTTTTGATTCCGTAATTTCAATGACACGCTCTAATACTTGATCATACACTTTTTCATGAACTACTGCACGTGAACCTGCAGAGCATTTTTGTCCCGCAAAGCCGAATGCTGAAGTAAAGATCGATTGAGCCGCTAATTCAATGTCCGCATCCTCATCGACAACAACCGTATCTTTACCGCCCATTTCAGCGATGACACGCTTTAAGTGCTGCTGGCCTGGCTGAACCTTCGCCGCGCGTTCGAAAATTCTCGTACCAACTTCTCTTGATCCCGTAAATGTGATAAGGCTTGTTTTCGGATGGTCAACAAGATAGTCGCCTACTTCCGCTCCGCTTCCCGGAACAAAGTTGACTACGCCTTTTGGCAATCCGGACTCTTCAAGCACCTCAACAAATTTTGCTGCAATAACAGGTGTAGCACTCGCAGGTTTCAGAACCACTGTGTTTCCAGTAACGATCGGCGCCACTGTTGTGCCTGCCATGATCGCAAACAAGAAGTTCCAAGGCGGGATAACGACTGTCACTCCAGTCGGCGTGTATACATATTGGTTTTTCTCGCCTTCACGGCTGTTGACCGGTTTGCCTTTTGCCAGTTCGATCATTTGGCGTGCATAATACTCCATGAAGTCAATCGCTTCAGCCGTATCGGCATCCGCCTCGTTCCAAGGCTTTCCTGCTTCTTTCACAAGCAAAGCTGAGAATTCATGTTTTCTTCTGCGGACTTTGGCAGCAGCGCGGAACAGGACAGCCGCTCTCTCTTCAGGAGACGTGTATCTCCACTCTTCAAATGCTTTTGCAGCCGCTTGAATCGCTTGCTCAGCGTGCTCTTGAGAAGCTTTTGACACTCGGCCGACGACTTCTTCTTTATCAGCCGGGTTGATTGAAACAATTTTCGCTTCTGTTTCCACTCTCTCGCCGTTAATGACAAGCGGATAGTCTTTTCCTAAATATTCGCTTACTGTCGCAAGCGCTTTTTTAAACGCTTCCACGTTGTTTTGATCTTGGAAATTTGTGAATGGCTCGTGTTTGTAAGGTGTTGTCATGATAATCTCTCCTTTTTTACTTCTTTGTCATTCCTTTGAAAGCAAATGCAATGTTTGACGGACGTTCTGCAAGGCGTCTCATAAAGTAGCCGTACCAATCCTCGCCGTATGGCAGGTAGACTCTCATGTTATAACCTTCTTTTACGAGGCTGAGCTGGGTTTGCGACCGCATGCCGTACAGCATCTGAAATTCAAACTTGTCATTGGCAATGCCATGTTCCTTGGCAAGCTGCTTTGTAAAGTCGATCATTTTGTCGTCATGTGTGGCAATCGCTGTATAGTGACCGTTTAAGAGCTGCTTTCGGATGATTTTTTTGTAATTTTCATCGACATCGCTTTTCTCCGGGAAAGCTACTTTTTCTGATTCTTTATAAGCTCCTTTTACAAGGCGAAGGAACGGGTTTAAAGAATCCAAATCGTCAATGTCTTTTTCCGTTCGGTACAGATAGGCTTGCAGCACTGTGCTCACATGCTCGTATTTCTTTCTGAAATCTTTGAAAATATCAAGCGTTTTCTGGCATCTGACTTCGTCCTCCATGTCAATGGTGACCATGATTTTATGTTTCTCGGCCGTCTGAAGGATTTTTGTCATATTTTCATACACCAAATCCATATCTATATCCAAACCTAAAGACGTCATTTTTAAAGAAACGTGTGAGTTCAGCTCCTGATCCGCGATGGTCGCAATGGTTTGAATGCACTCTTCCGTACGCTCCCGTGCGACCTCGGCGCTGTTCACAAACTCGCCTAAATGATCGACAGTAACTGACAGGCCTTGGCTGTTAAGCTGTCGAATGGTCGGGATTGAACTGTTAAAGTCATTCCCGCCGATAATTTTACCCGCTGCTACCCGGCTTCCCCAGTTCCTCGCCATTTTATTGAGAAAGCCGCTTTTGGATAAAAATAAGAAAAAATCTCTTGTGATCACTTCCAACCTCAACACCCCGCAATCTAAGAAGTATTTGTATGAGTTTATTGTAAATGGACAAAACCGACGTTCACAATATTCTCAAAATACAAAGATTCTGATTATTTTTGTGGGTTTGCCACAATCAGATAGTTAGAAAGTCGGGGGGGATTCTGTCGAATAAAGGAGAAAAGGAAGCGACAAAAACATCAGCTTCCTCCATCCTTCCACACTTCTTCAACCGTATTCAAAAGCAAACGGTTCAATTCAGATGTCATATCTTTTTTCTCTGCCTTCAGTTCTTTTGCCGCTTCCATGATTCTTTCGATTTCCGTTTCAATGAATTGGTGAATAACATCGATTCTTGCTTCGAGGTCAAGCTCTTCCCCTCTTCTTTTCCGTTCAAGCAAGGTTTCCATTTCAGCCTTCAGCTCGGGTTCAGCAACAAGTTCATTCATCAAAACAGTAAAGTCCATTGGCGGTATAGTTCCGTGCTTTTCAATCCATTGGCAGGCCAAAATAGGCCGAAGAACGTAGAAGTACTTTTTAATTTTGACCTCTTGTCCTTGTAGATAATCCTTGACGTTCCTTCTCGCCATATTGATATAGTGATACACGCTTGCTTCAGGCTTAAATGCCTCCGTCCGCAGTTTTCTTAACTGCTCTGCGGTCGTAAATGCTTCATAATACACAATGTCTGAGGACAGCCATTCGAGGAGCGGAGGGTTTGACTTTTTGAAAAGCCGAAGCGTTTTTCTCAGCTCCCAGCCGCTGATATCCAGCAAATCGTGAATCGGTTCCTCAATGACATCACGCTCCTGCTCAATTGAAAAATACCACTCCTTTTTCGGCACATAAATAAAGCGGACGTCGTAATCACTATCCTGCGACGGAAATCCCCATGCGCGGCTTCCTGACTCGACGGCATACACGATTTTGACTCCATATGACTGCTCGATCCGTTTTAATTCATCAATGATTCTTTGTTTCATATCTATTCGTCTCCAGTCTGTTCTCATTCTGGCAGTTTGCAGAAAAAAACCGCCTGATGATATGCGGCGGCTTTTCACATTTATCAGCCTTTAAGATGCTGCTTAAAAAAAGCAAGTTTTTCCGTTTGAAAAGCAGGGATATACTCATGTCCGAAGTAGCGGTACACCTTCAGCTCTTTCTCTGTTTCCAAATGATTGTAGGCGGCAAACACGGTGGACGGCGGCGTGACCTTGTCAATCAGGCCGATTGACATCAGGACAGGCACCTTCACTCGGTCAGCGAGATTCATAATATCGAAATATGAAAGTGTCTTCATCGCCTGCACTTCTGTTTCCGGGCTGCCATTTCTTCTGAAGAAGGAATTGATTTCAAGGTACGGCTGTTCAAGCGCCACATCAATGGCCCGTTCGAAGTTGCTTAAATAAGGATAATCGGCAACCGCGGCTTTTGGAATGTCTGACAGCGCTGCTGCGGCAATGGTTAAACCTCCGCCTTGGCTTCCTCCTGTCACACCGATCCTTGTTTCGTCAACCTCGTCGAAGCTGCTGATGACCTCAAGCGCGCGGACGGCGTCCAAATAAACACCGCGGTAATAGTATGTATCTTTATCAAGAATTCCTTTCGTCATCCAGCCCAAAGCGTGACCGTGCGGTGAAATACTCGTATCCTCGCTGCTCTGCTGGCCGCGGACAAGCATGCCGAATGCGGCGTAGCCATGGAGTGCCCAGTTTACCATTTCATGAATCTCACCATCATAGCTTGCATTGTAGCCATGATATTTCACGATCGCCGGATGCGGGCCTTCCTTGTCAGGCACCGCGTACCATCCGGTAATGCGGGCGTTTCCGAAGCTTTTATATGTGAGACGGTACACTTTTACTCCGTCAGCAGGATAGTCAACCGGCTGTAAATCAGGTTCTGCTTGGACTTTTGCAAGTTCCTCCAAAGACAATTTCCAAAACTCAGAAAAATCTTTCGGTGCTGTTTTTTCAGGCTTATATGTTTGCAATTGGTCGAGCGGCAGATCGAATAGTTGCATTTCCGATTATTCCCCTTTGTTTTATAAGATATAGTTTGTATTCCTATACTACCACGTTTCGGCTTTGTTTTCTAAATATTTTCATCATTGTTTCCCAGACAGCCTTCATCAAACGTTTGTTTAAGACTTTCCCGGCTTAGTTCCATAAAGGCCCGGGCGGTCAGACTGACATAGCGGTTCTTTAAAAAGACGAAGACGAGGGTTCGTGATGGCGCGGATTGAATCGATAAATAGATCACACCCGGATCTTTATCCCTTCTGACCATATTCGGCGCCATTGTCACACCTAATCCGTTAGCCACAAGAGATTGGGCGGTTTCAATATGGCTTGTCTTAAAGGCGGCATTCGGCTTAAAGCCGCTTTCCGCACAGAGATCGAGAACTGTCCTGCGAAAGCCGAAGCCTTCTTTTAACAGAATAAATGGCACGTTCCTTACCATGTCAAGCGGCACACACGGCTGGCGTCCCTCCTTACCTTCCAGCGCTTTCTCAATCAGCGCGACCATTTCCGGCGGCATCCACCTTTGTTTTTCCTTCGGTACTGCGAGAACAATCGGTTCCGTGAGCAAGGGTGTAATGGAGAGCCGTTCATCCTCGATCGGCAAGGATAAAACAGAAAGGTCAACTTCTCCCTTTGCCGTCATCTCCTCTAATGAAACCGGATCTTTTTCAACAAGCTGAACCTCCACATGAGGATAGCGCGCCAAAAACTGCTTCAGCAGCGGAGGAAAGAGATATCTCCCTGTTACAGCAGGAATCCCGATGGATAATTTATGACCGATTCCCTGTGATCGCTCCTGCATTTCCCGAAGCAAATCATCTCTGGAACGAATGATGTCCTCGGCTTTTTCAATGAAACGCCTGCCGTGGGGTGTCAGTGTAACAGAGCCATGAGATCTGTGAAAAAGGGTAAGCCCCAGCTCAGCCTCAAGCTTTTTGATTTGCTGGCTGAGAGACGGCTGTGCGATATGAAGATGTTCCGCCGCCTTTGTAAAGCTTTGGCGCCGGGCAATTTCCGCTGCATATTCCATCACTTTAATATCCATTTCAGCCTCCATAGGTTGAACCTATCGTTTTCATCATTTTTATATCTTGGACGAATCATAACAGAAATTGCTAACATAATCCATATCATCATTTACGAAAAGAAGGAGCTGGTTCAAATGACAAATGAAACACCGTTTTCTAAAAACGCCGAGATGTATCGGGATGAAAAGGTATTTGCCGAGGGGGAAGATTTGGGGTTGATGATCAAAACAGCGGAATGCCGGGCAGAGCATCGGGTGCTGGATATCGGAGCGGGCGCCGGCCATACGGCCCTGGCATTTTCTCCTTATGTACAGGAGTGCATCGGTGTTGATGCGACGAAAGAGATGGTTGAGGTTGCGTCCTCCTTCGCGCAAGAAAAAGGAGCTGAAAACGTACGCTTTCAGCAAGGAACGGCAGAGTCACTCCCCTTCCCCGACGATTCATTTGACATCATCACCTGCCGATACGCAGCCCACCATTTTTCAGATGTCCGCAAAGCTGTCAGAGAGGTTGCACGCGTACTAAAACAGGACGGACGTTTTCTCTTAGTTGATCATTACGCGCCTGAAGATCCCGTTCTTGATGAGTTTGTCAATCATTTGAACCGGCTTCGAGACCCTTCCCATGTTCGTGAAAGCTCATTATCAGAATGGCAGGCGATGTTCAGCGCCAATCAACTGGCCTATCAAGACATCCAAAAGTGGAATTTGCCGATTCAATACGATAGCTGGATCAAACGAGGCGGAACCCCCGCTGACCGAGAAAAACAAATCATTACCCACTTGAATCACGCATCAGACGAAGCACGCGACACGTTCTGTATTACATTGAACCAAAACGGACAGCCCATCTCCTTTTGTTTAAAAGCGATTTTGATACAAGGGATAAAACGATAAAAAAAGCCGTGCGCTGCGCACGGCTTTTTACATCGGCTGATAAAGATCCCAGCCAATTTTTAATGTCTCAACAATGTAATCGGCAACCTCTTCCGGGGAAAGGTTGTCTGTTGCCACTTTTGAATTGTGCTTGTCATAAATGACTTTTCTTTCGTTAAACAGCTGTTCCATTTCATCCATTGAACGGTTATGCAGTACAGGGCGGCTTTCGATCAATAAATCCGCGCGCTGCTTCCAGTTCTCCCATGACAGGTCCAGATGAAGCACGAGACAGTTTTCCAGACAGCAATTCCTGATTTCTTCTTGTTTAAAAGATCCCCCGCCCAGAGATACGATTTTGAATCGTTTATGATGGCAGATGTCTAAAATATATTCCTTCTCCGTTTTCCGGAAAAAGTCTTCTCCCTTTTTCTCAAATATCTCAGGAATTGACATATTGAAATCCTTTTCGATCTGCTGGTCAATATCAATAAAATCTCTATATAATTTTTTAGCGACCAATTGGCCGATTGTTGTTTTTCCTACACCCATGAATCCGATCAGGACGATATTTCTTTCTCTTACTGGGATGGCTCGTTTAGCGTTCATCTTCGGCGAAATCCTCCTAAGGAATGAAATTTTATATTCATTATATGCTTATTTAGCGAATATTTATATAGATACCGGCTTTACCGGTCAAGTTTAAAGTGCGCTTTGTTGTTTAGCCATTTTTGCCTGAATGACATTCATTGTACAACATTTCTGCAGGTATTTTAATACTTCGACGCAAAAAAGCGTTAAAACCTTCCGCCTTTATTGTTTTTCCAGCTGACTCTTCGATGGAAGGGTCTTTTTCTGTATGATGAATAGGAAGGGAGAAATGGTGATGATCATTTGGATAAACGGGGCATTCGGTTCCGGAAAAACACAAACAGCCTTCGAACTGCACAGAAGGCTGAACCCATCTTACGTGTATGATCCCGAGAAAATGGGTTTTGCGCTGCGCTCCATGGTGCCGCAGGAGATCGCAAAGGACGATTTTCAAAGCTATCCTTTATGGCGGGCGTTCAATTACAGTTTGCTAGCTTCTCTGACAGATACATACCGCGGCATCATTATTGTGCCTATGACGATTGTACATCCTGAATACTTCAATGAGATCATCGGCAGGCTCAGACATGAAGGAAGGATCGTTCACCACTTTACATTAATGGCTTCAAAGGAAACCTTGTTAAAAAGGCTGCGCACCAGAGCAGAAGGAAAAAACTCATGGGCCGCCAAACAAATTGACCGCTGCGTTGAAGGTTTATCATCACCCATTTTTGAGGACCACATTCAAACAGACAACCTGTCGATTCAGGATGTGGCAGAGAACATTGCCGCGAGAGCCGAACTCCCATTAGATCCTGATACGAGAGGCAGCCTCCGAAGGTTCACCGACAGATTAATGGTAAAGCTGAATCATATCCGCATCAAATAAAGCTCCTGTACACGACAAAAGCCCGCTCCGAGAGCGGGCTTTCTTCAACTTATTTCCACCAGTCATCAAACATAGACGCCGGAACCTGGCGTTTATGTTCAGTCATGCTGTAGCGTTTTTCCAGCGCTTCTGATACTTTCGCTGATACTTCTTTTCCTTCGAGATAATCGTCAATCTCGTCGTAGGAAATGCCAAGCTCTGTTTCATCCGACTGCTGCGGTTTTTCGTCGAGCAGATCGGCAGTCGGTTCTTTTAAGTATAAGCGTTCCGGTGCACCCAGCTCTTTCAGCAGGGTTCTTCCCTGGCGCTTCGTCAAGCCTGTCAGCGGCAGGAGGTCTGCTCCGCCGTCACCGTACTTCGTAAAGAAACCAGTCACTGCTTCAGCAGCATGGTCTGTTCCTAACACAAGAAGGCCTTCCTGGCCGCCGATCGCGTATTGCGCGATCATTCTTGTTCTTGCTTTTACGTTTCCTTTATTAAAGTCCGTCAGCTGATCGCCTGTTTCCTGCTGATACTGATCAGAAAAAGCGCTGACTGTTGATTTAATATCAAACTTCCATGATTTATCCGGCTTAATAAACTTCAAAGCAAGCTGGGCATCGTCTTCATCCTGCTGTGTGCCATGCGGAAGACGGACAGCGATAAATTGAGCGTCTCCGCCCTCCTCGCGAATGCTCTCCACCGCAAGCTGAGCGAGTCTTCCCGCAAGTGTTGAATCCTGGCCGCCGCTGATTCCCAATACAAAGCCTTTAGCACCGGTTTTCTTTACATATTGTTTTAAAAAATTGACTCGGTCCTCAATTTCTTGCTTTGGATCAATTGAGGGCTTCACATGTAACTCACGCATAATCTTTTCCTGCATGCTCATCCCAATCATTCCTCCTGTACATTTTCCCTTGTTACTGATCATTTCCCCAAATCAATGAAAATGAATCATGACTGTTATGTATCCCTATTAAATATAGCACAGGTCTTCATTCACAGTGAACAAGAGAGATCAGCTGACTTCAACCCGTATGGATGTCACACTGTCGCCATTGCATTTCCCTTTTTCAATCGGGCAGGAAGAAAACGCGACAATTAAATCCATCTCCGCCCTGAGCCTTACATAATCTCCGGCATTCGAAAGCGGCGTTTCCACAGACAGATTCCCTTTCTCATCAAGGACAGTATTCATAAAAATCGCAAATGGGTAATGCATGTGAGGCTTCGGTACGCCAAACTGCTCAAGCGCACGGTTCATATTGTCATAGCACGTATCCTGGAACTCATCCTTTTGCTTCCCATATAAGAGCCTGTTCATATCAGGACGGCAGGCGGGCAGCAGCAGATCATGCTTGCCGACCGTATCTTCAATCAGGGTTAACATCGGCTTATACAGGTTGGAGTAGAGATGGTCGTTGACCTTCACATGAATGGAGTGATTGGCGTCTATCGTCGCTCCCTGATCAAGGTGTTCATAAAAATCCTTGGCATGGTATGCGACAAAATCAGCCACCTGCTGCCCTTCTACATCAACCACCTTTAAAATCTGCCCCTTTTTCAGCTTCAGCCCAAGCCCTTTTTTCGGCTCCACAATATATTGCTGTGTCATTGGTTTGCTCCTTTTTTCATTAGTATGAGCGTCCGCTTCCTTCTCCATGTAAAAAGAGGCAAAAATCCGATGTATATAAGCTTCGGACAGATCACAATCTAACCTTAGATAAAAGGGGTTGAATAAATAATGAGCCAAACAAAAAAAGACCAGCCAAAAGGGAATCTGGCTTGGTGGCAGCTGTCACTGATCGGAGTCGGCTGCACGATTGGAACAGGCTTCTTTCTCGGTTCCAGCATCGCAATTGTAAAAAGCGGTTTTTCCGTTCTCCTTTCATTTCTGATCGCAGGGATCGGTACGTATTTTGTCTTTGAACAGCTCGCCAAGCTGTCGGCGAAGCAGCCGGAAAAAGGTTCGTTTTGTGCGTATGCCCGAAAAGCATTCGGCAAATGGGCAGGCTTCAGCAACGGCTGGGTGTACTGGTCATCAGAAATGCTGATTACCGGAAGCCAGCTGACAGCCATTTCGCTCTTTACGAAGCATTGGTTTCCTCAAGTGCCGCTATGGGTGTTTGCCTCAATCTACGCAGTACTGGGGCTCCTTATTATTTTCACCGGCCTGTCCGTCTTTGAAAAAACAGAAAACGTGCTGGCAGTCATTAAAACAGCTGCTATTTTTATGTTTATTGTCATTGCCATCCTGGCTTTATGCGGTATCCTGTCCGGCGGAAATCATGGCATACATGTTCCAAATAAGACGAGTGAGTTTTTCCCATACGGCGCCATGGGGCTGTGGACAGGTTTAATCTACGCGTTTTACGCTTTTGGCGGAATTGAGGTCATGGGGCTGATGGCGGTTCACTTAAAAAAACCTGAGGAAGCGTCAAAATCAGGGAAACTGATGCTGGCGACGCTGGCGATTATTTATATCATTTCAATCGGGCTTGCTCTGCTTTTGGTTCCGTTACACGCGTTTACTGAACAGGACAGTCCGTTCATTACGTCATTAAAAGGATATAACCTTGAGATCATCCTTGATATATTTAACGGGATTTTCATCATCGCAGGGTTCTCGACCCTTGTCGCTTCGCTATTTGCGGTTACGACATTGCTTTGTACAATGGCTGATGACGGCGACGCGCCGAAATGCTTTACTCTAAAGGAAGGCAAAAAAATATGCTGGCCGGCACTTGGGCTGACGTTTGCGGGGCTTGTCCTCTCCATTATTCTGTCGTTAGTGCTGCCTAAAAACATTTATGAGCATATGACAACAGCTGCGGGGCTTATGCTTTTATACACTTGGCTGTTTATCCTGTTCTCCAGCAAAAAGCTGACTGATCCCGAGGGCATGGGAAAAACGCAAATTTATTTAGCGATGGTTCTGATTGCTGCAGCTGTGTCCGGTACATTGTTTGAAAAATCAAGCCGGCCCGGTTTTTTCGTCAGCATAGGTTTTCTCGTGATTATCGCCATCGTTACCATGATCTATCAAAAAAAGCAGGGTCATAAAGATCGCCCTGCCAGTCCTTGATTTATTTCATTTTGTTGAACATGTTCTTTAAATAAGAAAACGGGCACTTCGATACCTGTTTTTCGTCATCACGGAGGAAATACTGCTTCCATTCACGATTATCCTTTCCTCCATACCAGCCTAATTGCGGGTGAATCGGAGCCTGATCATAGGCCTCTAAACGAGATCGGATCAGCCTGCTCATGTTACGGCCAAATGCAGTAGATCCATTTAGGTCATCAAACACCCACCTTGGCTGAAACGTGATCATAAAAAAAGGAAAGCTCCGGCTTCTTCTTGCCTCGTGCCCCGGTGTAGCGCACAGAATGAAATACGGCTCGCCGTCAAAACAAAACTCCCATTTATAATGCTCAGGATTGGCCGGAATATCTTCCGGCCATTCTTTTTCGTCTTGATGACTCAGTCTATTTAAAAAGCGCCAAAACAGCTCTTCATACGCTTCAATCGAATAATGCTCCGCCAAATCTTCCGGTGTATCAAACAACACAACGAGGGATGCGTATTTTCCCGTGTCCCGCGATATCTTGCCGTACTCCGCAAGCAACGGAGCCAGTTCCTCCGCTGTGCGGTTTTCCCGCGGATCTCCGGCAAAAGCAATCCGAAGCTGATCAGTCAGAAACGCCTGGCGTCCGGGAATGCATGGAAACGTATCCGCATCGTCCGCCAGAGTTTCTGCCAGCAGTTCAAAAGCGATTCTTTGCCATTCAGGAAGCTCTTCCTGAATACGTTCCAGAAAACTTTTGGTGTAAATCCCATTCACCATTGATCCACCTCCAGTATCATCTGGATACTATATTAAAACTGGAAGCGGCAGGTGACTGTCCTTCATGAATCAGCCCAATAACTGTTTGATGCCCTGATAACCAAAGTAAAAGCCAAACACAAGGAGGGATACACCGGCGATTCCGGTCAATCCTCTCAATAGCTTTTCATGAAGCAGGTTTCTGAACGTACTGGCTGTGATAGCCATGCAGAAATCCCAGATTAAAATGCCGATCATGATGCCGGAGCTATAGATTAGAAGCTGATTCATATTGTAGGCCTCTGCTGTTTTCGCAAGAATGCTTCCGTAAATTCCAAGCCAAAAAAGGATGCTCAATGGGTTTGACAATGAAATGAGAAAACCCGATGCGAATGTTTTCCTGTATGACGGTTTCCCCCGCGAGCTTCGCACATCCATCGGTTCTCTGACGTTTTTCAGCGTTTCAATTCCGGTATAGGTCAGGACAAAAAAGCCGAACAGCCACAAAAACGTTTTTACAAATGGAGCGGTCAAGAACTGTGACAGCCCGAAATAGATAAAAAGCATGTACAGCCCATCCGCTGTCATGGCGCCTAAACCGAAAATCCATGCATGCCAAAAACCGTTTTTAATTCCTTTGTCTATTTGCGCCGCATTCACTGGCCCCACAGGCGCAGACAAGGACAGTCCCAGCACAATATAGCTCAAAAAAATGTTCACCGGCCCGTACTCCCTTCTCTTATGTAACTTGTACAATTTATTCGGGAACGGGCCAAGCTATGCACAAATTCACTTACTGTTTCAGACGTTCAAGCTCTTCCTCCATAATATCGGCGGCTTTGCCTACAAAACTAAAAATGAGTTCCAGCTCCTCTTCCGTATATTCGCGGCACAACTCCATCGTCGACTCAGACAAAGGACGGAACAAATCCTTTATATGTTTTTTCGAAGCAGTCAAAGGGACGATTACGACTCTCCTGCGATCGTTCGGGTCCTTTTCACGAGCCACATACCCCGCTTTTTCCAGCCGGTCAACAAGCGCCGTGACGGAACCCGTGCTGAGGCCGGTTTTTTTTCCCAGCTCTCCGGCCGTCATCGGCCCTGCTTCATTTAAAATGTCAGCTGATTTCAAATCGGTAGGAAACAGACCGAGAGCTTGAGCGGCTGCCTGATGGAACAGAACCGTTCTTGTGCCCAGTTTTCGAAAAAGCTGAACAGCAGTCTTTTCCAACTCACTTCTGGAATTTCTTGTTGACAACTGACAGTCCTCCCTATAAAATCGAGTTTATCTTGATAATCGAGATATTCAACGATCAAACTATTATCATGATATCAGAACTTACATAGAAAAGTAAGAGGAGGTAGAACAAATGGACACAACAACAGCAAAACAGGCTTCCACCAAATTTGTGGTCCTCGGTCTCCTGCTGGGCATCTTGATGTCTGCAATGGACAATACGATTGTTGCCACCGCGATGGGCAATATCGTAGCCGATCTTGGAAGCTTCGATAAATTTGCCTGGGTGACGGCATCCTATATGGTGGCGGTTATGGCTGGCATGCCGATTTACGGCAAGCTTTCCGATATGTACGGCCGAAAACGTTTTTTCCTGTTTGGACTTATTTTTTTCTTAATCGGTTCGGCTTTATGCGGGATTGCCCAGACGATGAATCAGCTGATCATCTTCCGGGCCATTCAAGGGATCGGAGGCGGCGCGCTCCTGCCGATTGCCTTTACCATTATCTTTGATTTGTTTCCGCCGGAAAAACGCGGAAAAATGTCC
Organism: Bacillus sp. LJBS17; assembly: GCF_019334685.1. Classification (NCBI taxonomy): domain Bacteria; kingdom Bacillati; phylum Bacillota; class Bacilli; order Caryophanales; family Bacillaceae; genus Bacillus; species Bacillus sp. LJBS17. Next base: position 320,431 of record NZ_CP079759.1, on the reverse strand, counting down.
GGCATGTTCGGTGCTGTATTTGGATTATCAAGCGTTCTTGGTCCGCTCTTAGGCGCGATCATTACAGATTCGATCAGCTGGCACTGGGTGTTTTACATCAATGTGCCGATCGGCGCATTGTCATTGTTTTTCATTATTCGCTACTACAAAGAATCTCTGGAGCACAGAAAGCAGAAAATAGACTGGGGCGGCGCGATTACCTTAGTCGTATCCATTGTATGCCTGATGTTCGCCCTTGAGCTTGGCGGCAAAACATACGATTGGAATTCCATTCAGATCATCGGGCTGTTTATTGTATTCGCCGTTTTCTTCATTGCCTTTTTTATTGTGGAGAGAAAAGCAGAAGAGCCGATTATTTCTTTCTGGATGTTTAAGAACCGCTTGTTTGCCACAGCACAGATTCTCGCTTTCCTGTATGGCGGAACATTTATTATTTTAGCGGTATTTATTCCGATTTTCGTTCAGGCGGTCTACGGCAGCTCGGCGACAAGCGCGGGCTTCATTCTGACGCCGATGATGATTGGATCAGTCATCGGAAGCATGATCGGCGGAATCTTCCAAACGAAGGCAAGCTTCCGCAATTTGATGCTGATATCTGTTATAGCTTTCTTTATCGGTATGCTGCTTCTTTCCAATATGACGCCTGACACAGCACGGGTATGGCTGACAGTCTTTATGATGATTTCAGGCTTTGGTGTAGGCTTTAACTTCTCCCTGCTGCCGGCGGCATCGATGAATGATCTTGAACCTCGCTTTCGGGGAACGGCAAACTCTACAAATTCATTTTTGCGATCATTTGGCATGACCTTAGGCGTCACCATTTTCGGAACGGTGCAAACAAACGTATTCACGAACAAGCTGAGTGACGCCTTCAGCGGTATGAAAGGCTCAGCGGGATCAGGTGCTGCGCAAAATATTGGCGACCCGCAGGAGATATTCCAAGCGGGAACACGTTCCCAGATTCCTGATGCGATCCTGAATCGCATTATTGACGCGATGTCATCAAGTATTACGTATGTCTTTTTGCTCGCTTTGATTCCAATTGTCCTCGCGGCGGTTACCATTTTATTTATGGGGAAAGCCAGAGTGAAAACAACAGCCGAAATGACAAAGAAAGCAAATTAACATAAAAAAGCAGTACATGCTGGGCATGTACTGCTTTTTTCTATTACACTCCAAATCTTGCAAGAATAAACGTCCATATACAAATGATCAATAACAGAATCAGGCTGTACGCCACTGTCCTTTTAAACAGTTTAGATTCCTTGCCTGTTTGGCCTACCGCTGCGGCAGCGATGGCGATAGATTGAGGAGAAACAAGTTTCGCCATGACACCGCCCGCCGTATTTGCGGCTAACAGCAAGTCTGAACCCGCACCGATTTGCGCTCCGGTGACAACCTGCAAATGGCCGAACAAAGCATTATTGCTGACAACAGAACCGGTGATGAACACGCCAATCCAGCCAAGAACAGGACTGACAAACGGGAACAGGTCTCCTGTTTTCGCCAATGCTAACCCAATTGAAGAGCTGAGCCCTGCGAAGTTGGCCAGATTGGCAAACCCCATCACGAAGCAGATCGTCATAATCGGCACCCACAGCTCTTTTCCTGTCTCCTTCAGGGAAGCAAAGGCATCCCGGGAGGAGAACTTTTTGCTGAACAGCCCTGTCACGATGACCGCCGCTAAAATCGCTGTACCAGTCGCTGACAGCAGATCAACTTTAAAGACTGCATCTAACGGCATGGCAGATGGCGCAATCGGCGGCATTTTCATAATTTGCTGATGCAGAAAAGGCATTTTGAACAGGAGCGTTGATTGATATAACAGCCCGCCTTCTTGGAAAAGCGCTTTGAAGGCTGGAAGGCTCCAGATGGTGATCGCCGCAGTTAAAATGTAGAAAGGAGACCACGCTTTCGCAATGTCAGCGGCACGGTATGCCTTTTTCTCACCAGCATCGCCGGCCCCTTCCTCGCGGTAAATCTCTTTCGGCTGCCATTTGCGGAGGAAGAGGGCAAGCCCGCCCATGCTGAATAAGGCCGCCAAAATGTTTGCTAATTCCGGCCCGAGCACCGCCATTGTCAGTGTCTGAACCGCTGTATACCCACCGCTCACAACCAGAAGAGCGGGCCATGTCTGTTTGATTCCTTTCATTCGGTCTAATAAGAATACAAGCAGGAATGGTATTAAAAATGAGATCATCGGCAGTGTCCACATTAATGTCCGTGACAGCTCAAGAGCAGACAAATCACCAATCTGCGCCCCTGTGATGACAGGAATCCCAATCGCCCCAAAGGCTCCGGAGGCGGCGTTTGCAATCAAGCAGAGCGCCGCCGCTTTCAACGGTTTAAAACCAAGTTCGACGAGCAGCGCCGCACTAATCGCAATCGGAACACCAAAACCAGCCGCGCCTTCTAAAAACGCATTAAAACAAAAACCAATTAATAATAGCTGTAATCGTTGGTCAGGCGAAATGCCGGCAATGCTGGACCGAATAATGGTAAATTTCCCGGTTTTCACTGCGATTTTATACAGCCACACCGCCATCAGGACGATGTAGCCAATAGGCCACAGCCCGCTCCCGATTCCTAACAAAACAGAAGAAATCGCTTTTTCAACCGGCATATGAAATGCCCAAACGGAGACGAAGAAACTGACGGCTAGGGTAAGAAATGCCGCAAGAATGCCTTTCATTTTCAAAACAGTTAAAGCCAAAAGAAAAAAGAGAATCGGAGTGAGCGCCACAAGTGCGCTCACATACTCGTTTCCAAACGGATCATACAACTGCTCCCACATTGACAATCAGCCCTTTACTCTAAAGTTGCGGTTAGTTGACTTTTTGTTCTGCAAAATGAGGTTTTAAAATGTTTTTAAGGACGCCGGCGCTGTGAAGGAACTGTTCTTTTTCTTTCTCATTTAAGTTCAGCTCAGTGATACCTGCGATCCCTCCGCGGTTCACGACAGCCGGCACACCGATGTACACGTCATCTGCACCGTATTGCCCGTCCAAATATGTGCTGACAGTTAATATGCTGTTTTCATTATGAAGAATGGCTTTTGTAATGCGAGCAAGACTCATCGCAACCCCATAATAAGTCGCGCCTTTTTTCTCAATGATATGGTAAGCTGCGTTTTTCACATCATCTTCAATTTGGTCCAGCTCCTCTTGTTTGTACGCATCGTTTTTCTCAACGAGTTCACTGACCGGCACACCGCCGACATTCGCGTGGCTCCAAACAGGAAGCTCTGTGTCGCCGTGCTCTCCGATAATATGCGCGTGCACGTTTTGAGGCGCTGCGCCAAAGTATTCGCTCAGCATGAAACGGAATCTCGCAGAATCTAGTGTTGTGCCGCTTCCGATCACCCGCTCTTTTGGCAGGCCGCTGAATTTCCATGTTGCGTAAGTCAGGATATCAACCGGATTTGTCGCGATTAAGAAAATGCCGTCAAATCCGCTCGCCATGACTTCACTAACGATGCCTTTGAAAATCTTCAAGTTCTTTTCTACTAATTCAAGGCGTGTCTCACCAGGCTTTTGGTTTGCTCCGGCGCAAATGCAGACAATATCAGCATCCTTGCAGTCTTCATATGTTCCGTAAGATGTTTTGACCGGTTGTGGCGCAAACGCCTTTCCGTGGTTTAAATCCATCACATCGCCCATTGCTTTTTCTTTATTTACATCAATGACCACAAGCTCATCTGTGATCCCTTGGTTAATTAACGCAAATGCATAACTGCTTCCAACAAAACCCGCTCCGATTAAAGCTACTTTATTTACATGTTTGTTCATCATTAATCATCCTTCCAGGGTATGTTTCTCTTTGATGTCTTTTTGTTTGTGAAGTATTTCACATTTATATTGTGCAACACTTCACAAACTTTTGCAAGAGAAAAGTTTTGTCTGATTTATGAACAAAAAAGAAACCATCATTGATGGTTTCTTTCGGTAAGTCCCGTCTAGCCTTGCCCTCAATGGGGAAGAGAACCGCTTAAGCCCGAGTCATTATATAAACCATTTAGCACGTAATCAAAGCCAGGCTGATTCTGACCGGGCACTTGGGCGCTGCCATTATTAAAAATCACTTTTGCGTTGGTTGTATCCGTGTCCGCAGGCAGCGTCAGCGTGTAAATTCCGTCTGCATTTTTAGTCATTGGTTTTCCAGGCCAAGATCCGGTCAATTCAATTACTCGGCTCCCATCATGTTTATAGATATAAGCATTTACCTGGCTCCAATGATTCGGATTTTGATAGCCGATGGTTTTGGCCGACGCTGGATCTCTTTTAACAAAACTGTATTTCTCGGTCCTCGTTACACCATCACTGTTCGTTCCTTTTAACATGATGGTGTATGTTTTGCCAAATGGATCTCCTTTTCCGATTGTGAATTGATCTCCATCCTTAAACGCCGTCTCTGGTCCATTATTGATTTGATAAACGGCTTTTGTTGTATTCGCATCTGCACGCAAGGTAATCGTCAGTTGATCATTGAAAGAATGTGTTACACCTGTTTTGTAATTCTCAAGGAAAACATGAGGCGCTTTTGCAATATCATCAGGATAAAGCACAGCTACAGACCTGGCATTGATCGTGCCTGTCAGTTTACCATCGTTCACTTGAAATGAACCCGCTCCAGCTTTATTGTCATACCTGCCATCAGGCAATTTTGTTGCCGTATTGATAGAGACAGAGGATGAACCTGCATTTGCCAGCACAACGCCATGTGAGCCGCGCTGATTCATAAATATCTGGTTGTTTCCATTCGGGTTCGAGAGTTCCTCAGGCTGTCCAGCCATCACATTGTGAAATCTATTGACCGCAGTGATAGCCTGATCTTCAAATAAAGCACTCCCGCGATCGCCTATTTGGCTTTTCCCCGGGAACCTCACACCATTTCCGCCTCCCTCAGGTCTGGAAAAGAAAAGAGGCGTACTGCCTGAACGAGAAGCTATCACCGCCCAGCCTAAACGGATATCATCATCGCTCATCCATGTCGACTCTTCATCATCATTGGCATACGTATCATGCGACTCTACCCATGTCACTAGCTTGTCCGCAGACACATCAGATGCATAGTGGGAGATATTCGACACGCCCAGATTACGATTCTTTAAAGCGGACCTTATGGAATGCCCATAGTTAGACGCTGTCACATCCATATAATTCGCATATGCAGCATCTCTGGAGGCACTATCCTGCAGGATTTCTCCGTATTGGAACTCTGCAGATGTATTTGTGATATTCGGCCAAAATTGACTGCCATAACTGCCATCATCTGGAAGCTCTATATGTTTGGCGGCATCAAATCGAAAACCGTCTGCCCCGTCATTCAATGCCCTTTCTAAGAACCGTTTCAGATAGGACTGTACTTGTGTATTTTGTGTATTCCAGTCATACAGCCCGAGCAATGAATTCTGCGTGACATCCCATCGATCCGACCAGTTTTTAATTTGTGTGTTTCCATGTGTCCAGTTTGGAATACTCTTAACCTCATTGGAAATCGCGGCATAATCACTGGTGGTATGATTGATGACCGCGTCAACAATGACCTTTATGCCATATTCTTCAGCGGCTGCACACATTTCTTTAAATTCTTGTTCAGTACCTAAGTAACGGTTGCCAATTTGATACGATGTCGGCTGATACAGCCAGTACCAGTTCGACATGCTTTTATCTCCTTGATTCCCTTCCTTTACTTGGTTAATCGGAGATGTCTGAATGGCTGTATATCCTGCATCATGAATATCCTTCATATTGTGTTTTAACGTATTGAACGACCAATTCCATGCATGAAGAATGGTTCCGCTTTTGATCGACGGTGCTGTAAGCTCATTCGATTTGTTCGCCGTTTCAGCACTCGCAGCCGCCGGTCCTGCCAGAACCAAATGAAACAGCAATAAAAATCCAGCGAATAACGGCAGTAAAGAGGTTTTGAATCGTTTTGCAAACATTCTTGACACTCCTTATTTGATTTTTTGAAGACTTACTTCGGAGTCAAAAATCCCTCTTACTTCATTCTTCCGCTTCCTCCTTTCAAACTGATGTGAAGACTGGATAATTTTGTTAACGCTTACATTTTAAATTATCACAATCACTCTATCAAAACAACTTGGCAGAGTGAATACAAATCAATGTTCCTATAAAAAAAGCTGCCCGAAACTGTGAACGCTTCCCTCGCTTTCCAAACAAAAAAAGAAACCATCTATTTTTCAAGATGATTTCTTTTTTACTTCTTCTTTTACAGCTCTTCTGTAAGCCAGCTTCACAATCACATACCGAAGCAGAAACAGAACGCCGCCGCAGACGATAAAAAGAAGAATCATTTTCAGCCAAGCGAAGAATGTATGGGGAATCCCCCTGTCGTACATCGTAAGCACCACTACCGCAAAGGCGACCGCAATTGATTCTATTCGCTGCTGCTTCACCCGTTTTTGCAGTTCTTCTTTGGTGTCTATTCTCGGCATGAGCATTCCGGATGCCGCAGCCCTGATGCAGTAATATAAGATAATGATGAACAAAAACACAAGGCTTGCAGCCCATTCTTTAAACGGAAATTCAAACATAATGCCGCGGATGATCACATCAAGCAGCGCAAATGCTCCCGCTATCATCCCAATCTCCGACCAGATTTTTTGTTCTTTTTCTTTTACTCTCTTATTTTTCCCATTCACGCCTGAAAGTCTATTACGCAGATTATTCATGACCTTCCTCCCGCACTTTTACGAATGGCTTATGGCTTACATGTTACAATAACAGCCTGCGCTTCTGCAATGAATAACTCAAAAGCCCGCCGTACAAGCCGGCGGGCAGCAATCGTTAAAACGGCCCCCAATTGATCATGACGCCGATCACGATAAAGACAAGCCCGATCAAGAACCAAATCAGAGCAAGCGGCACCATAAACCGCAGCCACTTGACATACGGAATACCGCTGGCGGCAAGCACCGCCATGAGAACGCCGGATGTCGGGTTCACACAGTTGACGACCCCTTCTCCAAGCATAACTGCCTCAACCGCAACCTGTCTCGTGATTCCCATCAAATCTGCGAGCGGCGCCAGGATTGGAATAAATACAACGGCTTCGCCAGAACCTGAAGAGATGAGAAAATGAAGCAGCGCACTGGCGATATACATGCCGATTGCCCCGGCAATCGGGCTGAATCCGTCCAAAAGTGAAGCCAAAGCATTGACGACAGTATCGAGAAGCTTTCCATTTTCAAGGATAACGGAAATGCTTCGTGCCATCCCGACAATCAGCGCCCCGTATACAAGACTTTGGCAGCCCGTAATGAAGGTTTTGGCAATATCGTTCGCCGCAAGTCCGCCTATTAAACCGGCAAGGACAGAAATAAAAATAAATGTCGCAGCCATTTGGGAATCTGACCAGCCAAGCTTCAAAGCGCCGTATAAAAATCCGACAAGTGAGAGTCCCGCCACAGCCAAAATCAGCTTATGGCGAACGGTAAACGGCACTGACTGATCTTCTTCTTTACCGGCTTCGCCCATTTCTGCCGCAGGGAACCAATCTGTTCCTAACACACTGGCATCTTTTGATTTTTTTAATTTTCTCGTATACAAATAGATATAAATAATAGAAGACAGCAAAAAGCATATGTATATCACAACTCGCAGGCCGATTCCAGAAAAAAGAGGGAGCTCCGCGATTGATTGTGATAAACCGAGCGGTGACGGTGATAATATGGTGGAGTTAAATCCAGCGTAGCAGCCGATGTAAATAACAGCGGCTCCCGCGACTGCGTCCCATTTTAAGGATCGTGCCACAATGAGGCCGATGGGGATAAAACCGATAACTGAATTCACGACAATCCCGGTTGTTCCGAGAATGGAGAACAATGCGCCGACAATACAAATAAATAATAATTGCTTTGTGCGGAATTTGCTGATGACATTGTAAATCAGGCCATTGATGGCACCGGTTTTTTCTAGAATAGCAATGGTGCCGCCTGTGAATAAAATCAGAAAGATGATGGGTGCTGATCCAATCATTCCATCCTGTAGAGAAGTAAAAAAGCTGATCAAGCTGACCGGAGACTGTTCAATTGAATGATAGCTTCCTGGAACAGCGGTCGTGACATCCCCCTTTGTCACGCGGTCAAATTCACCTGCCGGCACAATATATGAAGCGATTGCGCAAATGAAAGCAATCATAAATAAGAGGACATAGGCGTCAGGCATTTTAAATGTCGTTCGTTTTTTCTTAGGCTGTGTTTCGGCTGCTGGCATACTCATGTTCGATCCATCCCCTCTGTTTGAATATATTCATTATTCTGAAAAGTAGCAATATGTGCTATATTATATACAGCCTATCTTCCTGTTTCAATATAAATAAAGTAAAGAAGGTAAAAATTCATTCTGATAGAAGGAGGTATTTCTAACCATGCAAAAGCTTTCAGAAGACATGAAACAAACCATTATGGACATCTTCGAGCATCTGCACGCGAACCCTGAAGTCAGCTGGAAGGAATATGAGACAACTTCATTTTTGAAACAAAAGCTTGAGGATTTAGGGTGCCGGACGCGCACGTTTTCAGACTGCACCGGGGTTGTCGGTGAAATCGGCTCAGGCTCACCTGTTGTAGCGGTACGCGCTGATATTGACGCGCTGTGGCAGGAGGTTAACGGCACATTTCGCGCCAACCATTCCTGCGGACACGATTCACATATGACAATGGCATTGGGCACGTTAATGCTGCTCAAAAAACAACCTGAGCTTCCGAAGGGCACAATCCGTTTTATCTTTCAGCCGGCAGAAGAAAAAGGCGGCGGCGCCTTGAAAATGATAGAAGAAGGCGTGCTTGATGATATCGACTATTTGTATGGCGTTCACGTCCGTCCGATTCAGGAAACACAGAACGGCCGCTGCGCTCCGTCTATTCTGCACGGATCAAGCCAGCACATTGAGGGAACGATCATCGGGGAAGAGGCTCATGGCGCCCGTCCGCACCTCGGGAAAAACAGCATTGAAATTGCGGCATTTCTTGTACATAAGCTCGGACTCATTCATATTGACCCGCAAATCCCGCATACCGTCAAAATGACAAAACTTCAAGCCGGCGGTGAAAGCTCTAACATCATTCCAGGAAAAGCATCGTTCAGCCTTGATTTGCGCGCACAGACCAATGAAGCCATGGAGGCGTTAATCGCCGAAACAGAAAGAGCCTGTGAAGCGGCCGCCGCCGCATTCAGCGCCAAAATCGAGCTGCAAAAAGAACACAGCCTTCCTGCGGCAACACAAAACAAAGAAGCTGAAGCGATCATGGCAGAAGCCATTACAGATATCATCGGGGCTGAGCGGCTTGATGACCCGCTTGTCACCACCGGCGGAGAGGATTTCCATTTTTACGCCGTGAAGGTGCCGAATCTGAAAACAACGATGCTCGGACTAGGCTGCGGGCTCCAGCCGGGGCTCCATCATCCAAACATGACCTTTGACAGAAATGCGATGTTCAACGGCATTCACATTTTAGCGAATGCCGTATTAAAAACTTTTCAAAAGGCTGATTCACCCGCTGCCGCTTACGTAAAATAACGCAAAAAAAGCAGCCTGACACAGGCTGCTTTTTTGATTACTTCTTCAAATCTTCAATTGAGTTGACATTTTTCATATATTGAGGAACAACAAGCCCCATCTTCACACCAGTCATACTGGTGCCAATATCATCATATTTGCCTTTATATTTAGCGGCGTATGCTTTATGGGTATTCGGCAGCCATGCGGAAAGGGATGCATCCGCACTTCCCGTCGCAATTGCAGTCCACATCGGCCCAGCCTCTACCTGAGTAAGTGTTACCTCATAGCCCAAGTCTTCTAAGACTTTGCCTATGACGTTTGTACTTGCAATCTCACTGTCCCACGCCACATAGGCGAGGTTGATTTTGTCTCCCTTCACCTTTTGAACGCCTTTTGTCCATTCGGCAATCTGATCCTTGTGTTTATTGACGTACTCAGCAGCAACTTTGGCAGGTTTCTCGCCTTCTTCCACCTTGATCATGATTTCGCCCATTTCGTCCTGCGTCCATTTAAACTGGCTCAGAAGCTTTGCGGCATTCGGCTGCTCTTTGCTGAAGCCTTTGCGTGTGATCGTATGGATTTCCTCTGCGCTGCCATAAGATTGTTTCGGATCATCGAGATATTTCAGCTTATATCTGGAGAACATCCAGTGCGGTGTCCATCCTGTAATGATAATCGGTTTCTTACGGTCGTATGACTTTTTAAGCGTAGCGGTCATCGCAGCACTTGACGCTGAAATCAATGTCCAGTCATTCAGGTCATAATCCTTCATCGCTTTGTCAGTCAGGGACATAATCCCTGAACCGGGGTCAATCCCGATGATGGTCTTATTCACTTGTTCTGCTGCGGATGCATTTTCATCGTTTTCTGAACCGCAAGCCGCAAGTGAGAGCGCCAGCATGGCGGAAACGCCGATGCCGATGATTTTTTTAAGCATCAGGCATTCCCCCTGCTTTTCTTCTTCACTTTAATATTTTGAGTAATACGGTCCAGGGTAATGGCAACGATAACGATGGCGATACCGGCCTCTACTCCGACCCCGGTTTTCAGCTGTGTAACGGCACTGTATACTTCAGAACCAAGTCCCGGTGCACCGACCATTGCGGCGATAACAACCATTGATAACGCAAGCATGATGCTCTGGTTAATTCCGGCCAAAATCGTTTTTGTCGCAAGCGGAAGCTGAACTTTAAACAAACGCTGAGCTGTTGTAGAACCGAATGCCTCAGTCGCTTCAATCAAATCCGCCGGCACTTGTTTAATACCGAGAACAGTCATGCGGATTGTCGGCGGCATCGCGAAGATAACAGATGCAACAACACCCGGCACAACACCGATGTTAAAGAAGAAAATCGCCGGCAATAGATATACGAAAGCAGGCATTGTCTGCATTAAATCAAGAATTGGCGTTACAATACGGCGAACCGTTTCTTTCTGAGACGCCCAAATTCCGATCGGAACCCCGACCACAATCGAAATAATCACAGATGTCAACACAAGCGCCAATGTTTGCAGCATTGGGTCCCAATATCCTAAATAATCGATCAGGAGGAATCCAATCAACGTAAATAACGCAATTCCCCTTGTACTGATCCACCACGCAAGTGCGGCGAAAATAATCGTTAACAAAATAGATGGAATAAATCCAAGACCGGTGACAATTCCATTTACAAAAGCGGCCAATCCGTTAGCGATTCCGTCGAAGAATCCGCCAAACGTCATCGTAATCCAGTCAACAAAACGGTCAATAATATCTGCTAAAGGTATTCTAGGCAGTCTATCCATCTTATTTCACCTCCTGTGCAGAAGGATCTTGTGTTTGTTCGTTAGTGCCTTCAGCATTGATATACTCGTTATTGCCGGCAAGTGCGCCAATCAGCGCGCCTCTTACGACAATTCCTTTCATTCTTTGCTTCTCATCCACAACCGCAATTGGAATATTCGCATCGGACACAACGTCAAAAATCTCAGTCAGATACGTATTCTCTGGTACAGTCGTAAATTCTGTATTCAAGATGTCTTGAAGTGACAAATCAGACTCAGCCGCTTTTTTCGCATCAGACGCATAGATAACACCTAATAATTTCTTTTGTTTATCCACTGCATAAATTGAAGAAATTCCAAGGTTTTTCATCAGTGTCAATGCTACGCGAGGCCCTTTATCAATCCGCACTGTTTCAGCGCGTTTCATAATGTGGCCTGCTGTGAGGACTTTAGACAAATCAACATCTTCGACGAATTTCTCAACATATTCGTTAGATGGATTCATCAGGATTTCTTCAGGCGTGCCGATTTGAACGATGTTGCCGTCCTTCATTAGGACAATTCTGTCGCCGATCCGCAACGCTTCGTCCAAGTCATGCGTAATAAAGATAATTGTTTTTCCGACATTATCGTGAAGATCAAGAAGCTCATCCTGCATATCTTTACGAATCAGTGGATCGAGCGCACTGAACGCTTCGTCCATCAGAAGGATGTCCGGATCATTTGTCAACGCGCGGGCAAGGCCGACACGCTGCTGCATCCCGCCGGAAAGCTGGTCTGGATATTGGTGTTCAAATCCTTCCAGTCCAACGAGCTTAAGAGACTCAAGCGCTTTTTGCTGCCGCTCTTGTTTGTCTACACCTTGAAGTTCCAGTCCGTATTCTGTGTTTTCAAGTATTGTTCTGTGCGGGAACAGAGCGAACTTTTGGAAGACCATGCTGATTTTCTTCCGGCGGACTTCCCGGAGCTGGTCTTTAGACATATTTGTTATCATGTCACCATCAATGTAAATATTTCCGGCAGTCGGTTCAATAAGCCGGTTTAACATCCGTACTAAAGTTGATTTACCGCTCCCTGATAGACCCATGATGACAAATATCTCACCATCATATACTTCAAAATCTGCCTGATTAACACCAACGGTTGATCCGGTTGCTTTCAGGATCTCTTTTTTTGTCTTTCCGTTGGCAAGCATTTGAACTGCCTTCTTTGTTTGTTTCCCAAAAATCTTAGAGACTTTCTCGACTTTTATCTTAATTGGTTTCTCATCTACACTCATATTTTCCCTCCATATTAAGCAATCTTTATTACCGTAACATTTATGTAACTTCCCACACAAACAGCATATTCTCTTTTATTCTGTACCATTTCTTTATAAACATCCATGTGACCACATGATCTTATTTATGCTTCTAAATGCTCTGTAATCCTCCTATATGATTGTATTTTACGGGTGATTTTTCTCCTATCTTTATTTGAAAACGCTTTTATTGGAATTGAATTCCTCCTTCCTCTTATGACTTCCTGCTCCTTTACTGGAAAAATAAGTTGCTTTTCCAACACCCATTATGTATTATAGTTTCATGACTATGAAACAATCAGATGATCAAATCAGAGCGCAAATTTTTAAAGCACTGTCTGATGAATCAAGGCTTGCCATTATTCGTACGCTTTATGTCAGCGGAAAAGAACTCAGCTGCGGTGAAGTAGGTGAAAAGTGCAATATTGTCAAAACCACGGCATCTTATCATTTTAAAACGCTGCGTGAAGCGGGATTGACGGCAACCCGGAAAGATTCGCGGACAAAATACGTCAGTCTGCGTGAAGACACATTTCAAACTTACCTGCCTGGCTTTTTGGAAACCCTCTAACAAAGGGTTTTCTCTATACATATCTGTTTCATAGTTTCAAAGTTATAAAACAATAGGAGTGATAAAATTTGAATCGCATTTGGCTTTTCTTCAGTGTCATGTTTGTCATTGGCACGGATACCTTTTTGCTTTCGCCGCTTCTCCCCCTTTTACAGAATCAGTTTCATGTCTCTACTGATTTGTCAGGCTGGATGGTCAGCGCTTATGCACTCGGTTATGCGCTCTTCGCTTTCATTGCAGGCCCAATCTCAGACCGGCTGAACAGGAAAACAGTCATGCTGTGGGGACTTGCAGGCTTTATCCTATCCACGTTTTTATGCGGCATCGCTCCCTCTTTTGCCGCCATGTGCCTGTTCCGTTTTGCCGCAGGCGTTAGCGCTGCGTTTGTGACGCCTCAAATTTGGGCATCCATCCCAGTCATTGTCCGGCCTTCTCAGATCATAAAAGGCATGGGGATTGCGACAGCAGGTTTGGCCGCTTCACAAATGCTCGGACTTCCTATTGGAGGGTTTCTCGCTTCCTTTACATGGCATACGCCATTTTTCGTTTTGTCAGCGTGCTCGCTTATTCTACTATTGATCCTGGCGGTTGTCATGCCTGATATCCGGCCTTCTGAACCATTGGCGTGCCCATCAATTGTCAACCCCTATCGGGAGCTTTTTTCATTGCCGAAAACATCGGTTATTCTGCTTGCCTATTTTCTGTTTCAAACCGGAAACTTCGCATCGTTCAGCTTTCTGGGTACTTGGCTTTCCGCGGATTATCATTTAACCGTGTCACAAATTGGCGCAGCTATGCTTGTACTCGGACTGGGAAATATGCTCGGGAGCCTTATCGGCAGCCGGGTTTCAGAAAAGCTGGGCATGTTTAAAACACTGATCAGCGGGATGCTGCTAATGGGCGCTCTCTATTTCGCTCTTCCGTTCTTTCCAAACTTGTTTTTAGTAGAAGCCAGCTTTTTTCTCACGTTTTTTACAGCTGGCATCATCTTTCCGTTAATGATGGGTGTCTTTCAATCCATTGCACCAAATGCGCGAGGCACCATCGCTTCCCTTTCCAATGCCGCTATGTATGCCGGAACCACTGTCGGTACAAGTATTGCAGGTTTTTTATATCAAAGCACACAGCATTTCGGAGCTGTCACAGGATTTACTGCCATTTTGTTCATACTTTCTATGACGCTCTACCAGAAAATCAGTAAAACCGGGAAACGCCAATCCGCAGCCCGGGCGCAATTGTAAAAAAAGCACCTCATTCAAGAGGTGCCTCAGATTGTTGACAAAATCCTAAAATGGTTTTCATTTTAGGATTTTGTCATCTTTTCAGCGTGATTGAAAACCCTTGAAGTCTAGGAAGGACGAGCATAGGAGCGGACATTCACAGGATGTGATGACGACGGCGTTTAGGCAGGACGCCTGAGAATTTAGCCGTTGATCCACTTCGCATTGAGCACCGAAGCGCAGTCCTGACAACGAATGCGAGGGTTTGTCGACACGCTGAAAGCACCTCTTAAAAGAGGTGCTTTTCCTATTCTAGCTCAGTTTGTTTCGTTTCTTTCCCCATAATCAAAATACAAGCAACCGCGAGTAAGATTGCAATGCAAAAGATTGAAAAGATGACCGAAAACGAAATATGACGGGCTGCGAGCGTTCCGACGAGCAAAGGCCCGAAGATGCCGCCGATTCTTCCAAACGCTGCTGTCGTTCCTGAACCTGTTGCTCGAATCGCAGTCGGGTATTGCTCCGGGGTATAAGCATACAACACGCCCCATGCACCGAGATTGAAAAACGATAACAGCATTCCAGCCGTAAGCAGAAGACTTAAGGAATCCGCCGTTCCGAAGAAATAGGCGCTTCCTGCTGTGCCAATCAAGTAAACGACGAGTATCCACTTCCGGCCCGCTTTTTCAATCAGCCATGCGGCAGAGAAATAGCCAGGTAGCTGAGCAAGCGTCATCAGCAGGACATATTCAAAGCTTTGAATCATGCTGAAGCCTTTCAGCAGCATGACACTCGGGAGCCATAGGAACATGCCGTAATAAGAAAACACCACACAGAACCAAACGATCGACAGCATCACCGTCGGCCGTATATACTGTCTTGCCCAGACGCTTTTTACATTCTCCCACACCGACCTCTTTTTGGCAGAAAGCGATTCATATTTCGGCGAATCAGGCAGACTCGTCCGCAGGTACAGCGCATAAAAAGCAGTCAGCGCAGTTAACAGAAGGGCAGCCTGCCAGCCGAAGCTTGGTATCACAAAGTAAGAAATCAAGGCCGCTCCGAGCCAGCCAACGGCCCAAAAGCTTTCCAAAAGCACAATCACTCTGCCCCGCTTTTCAGGCACAACCGCTTCCGAAACGAGTGTTGAAGCGACTGGAAGCTCGCCGCCAAGTCCCATACCAATCACGAAACGAAGGATTAGAAATGCCGATAAGCTCGTCACCAAAGCGGAAATGCCGCTTCCGATGGAAAAGCATAAAAGGGTGATGATGAACACTTTTTTGCGGCCGATTCGATCAGCAAGCAAACCAAACAAAAACGCACCCGCAGCCATGCCGATGGAATTGACGCTTCCGATCCATTTCATTTCTTCGGGCGACAGATTCCACTCTACATGGAGCGCGGCGATAATAAACGATAATATTCCGACATCCATTGCATCAAACAGCCACCCCAAACCGGCGACGCCCAGCAGTTTACGCTGGGATATAGGCTGTTGTTTTCCCATTGCCAACACCTCTGATATGCAAAATGATTACCGTTTAAGTTTACACCTGTCTTTACACATTGTCATTAACTAAATGATGTAATTGAAAAACCCCGCTTATGTTCCACAAGCGGGGTTTTTATTATTGCTGCAATGCTGCTTTTTTAATATTATCCTGAAGCTGTGCAATTCGTCTCGCGCCGTCTTCGCGGAGGCGTTTGTTTTCTTCCTCGATTTGTTTTGTTTCCTGCATGCCGCTGACAATCGTGTTCCAAGACGATTCGATCGTTTCAATATCTATGCTCGGTCTGCCGGCCATTCTGGCAATTTCAACACTTTGGCTTGAGATGTTTTCAGCATTTCGTTTCAGCATCTCGTTTGTCCGGCGGTCAAGCTCGCTCATGGAATCAGCCACAAGCTTTTGCCGCTTTACCGTAACAGCCTGAATAATGCCGTTTTTGAAAATCGGAATGGTAATGATAAACGCGGAGTTGATTTTCCCGATCAGCTTTGCATTTCCTCGCTGCAGGAGACGGATTTGAGGTGCGGTTTGAAGCGCCACCATCCGTGCCATGTCCAGATCATACACCCGTTCCTCAAGCGCCTGAATGCCGTTGCGCAACGTATCGAGCTGCATTTGCGCCAGCTGGTTCCCGCTTGCCGCTTTTTCCTCATATGAAGGAAGGATCGACTGCATCTCTTCCAGTTTCATCTGCCCGGCAACGACATATTTTTCAAGCTCCATATAGTATTTGATATTGTTTTCATACATTTCATCGAGCGTGTAGTTCGTCTTCGTCATCTCATCTTTGTATTTTGAAATCTCAACGTGGATTTTTTCAATCTCTCCGCCAAGCGTCTGATACTTTTTAAAGATTTTTTCAATCATGCTGCCGCCGCGTTTGAAAATTTTCGCCATTAATCCCTTTGGCTCATCAAAATCATTTTTGTCGAAGCGGTCCATGATTTTCCCAAGCTGAGTCAGCATTGTGCCGGAGTCTGTCACGCTTGTTGTTTTCATCATCCCCAAGATGCGGTCAGAGAACTTGGATATTTCAACGGCCGGCTCCTTGCCGTACTCAAGCAGCTCCATTTGGTTTTTGACGTCAATTTGTTGAGCAAGCCGCTTCACTTCTGGTTCCTGACGGAGCTGAAGACGGATATCGTCAGCTTTTTGCTGGGAAATCTCTTCATTTTTATCGAGAACAAGCGGATTTTGATTTTCTGTTGTCATGCTTTTCTTCTCTCCTTATTTTTGGGTAATGGTTCTGAAGAGCCTTTTCACAAGCGAAGGCTCTTTGTAGTCCTGCTGAAACACCATGTCATCCAGCCAGTGGATATCATACTGGTCCTCTTCAATAAACTGCTCAATATCCTGGTGTCCGGGCGGATTATAAATGATGATATCGATTCCGATTTCATTCAGGAACAGCAGGGCAGCAGCATCCGAACGCGTGAGTCCGCCGCTCATTTCCGTATGATATAAAACGAGTTTCGGAACGGTTTGCGCATAGTCGAACATTTGAATCAATTTCAGCAGATTAGCAGGCAGGTTTGTTGTTTGTTTAAACAAATAGATTTGAACATCCTTGACTTGTTCCTGATGCAAAGCTTTAAGCCGCGGGTGCCTGCACATTCTCGAAATCGTTTTGGCAATGGCAGTCTGAACGCCCGCCGGCAGCTGTTTGTACTGCCACACATTGCTTGCCATCAGCTTGTCCGGATCAATGTTCCCTTCTTGATCAAGTGCGTGGCTGTAGTGAAATTGATAGTTCGACTTTATTTCTTCTGTAAATGGAAAGCTTCTGACCATTTCGGTTTCCTGATAATCCGCTAGAGTATGAAGCCTGTTCCAATATTCCTTATTGTCTTTCGACACGCCCATAATTTTGGCGAATACATTCGGAATCTCAATGGAATGTTTATCAGCTTTGAAATTCGGCCGAATAAAGGCGCGTTCTTTCGTGATTAAAAACAATTCATCATAGGTCGTTTTCAGCGTAACGGACACCGGTGTGTGATCTCTGAACTGCCACGGCTTATACAGCATGGATTCCTCGTGATTCAGCACATGTTCAATTTCCTTTGTTGAGCGGTAAGCCACTGTTGATTTCCGGTCTGGTTTTTCTTTCGGAAACGGCTGAAGCTCCGAAACATCCGGGAGCTTTTCCGTAAAACTGAGCTCCTGCTTCGGGTCGACAAGCGCCAGCTGATCGATTCCCGCCGGATGGAACAGCAGTACATCACAGCCGACCAGCATCAGATAATATAAGAAATAGAGCTGGCTTTTCGTCGCATCTCCATACCAAACAATCTTCGGCATCTCCCGCTCTATATCGGTTTTTTCCAGCCAAGGATTCAGATGGTTTAAGGAAAACTTCGAGACATCAAGCAGCACTCTGCGAAAATCAGGATGATTCAGCCCCTTTTCATGACTGTCCGCAAAGGTATGTAAAAGCGTCATCAGCGCTTTTCTTAAATGGCGGTGCATCAGGGGATTTGAGTGCTTCGCAATCAGCTTTTCCCCGTCCAGAAAGGCAACAAAGCGGCTGACTGACAGCCCTTTTTCTTTCTGATTGATGGAATGAATATGCTGAAGCTTTTGAAATGTTTCCGGTTCGATTGTTTTATCGAGCGTTTCACTCAAAATCGTTATGCGGTCGTTTACAGACAGCTCATATAGCTCGTTATAGTAGTCTGTCTCATCAATAGGCGTGCCCAATATCTGACCGGCAAGACGAGAAAAAGAAAGGCCTTGTGCAGTTTCATAGTGATCCCGCTCCGGCAATGGCTGAAACAGCAGGCTTTTCCAATCGCCATCAGCCGGAAGTGCTTTATGAATGGTTAGTTCTTCTTGTCTCATCATATCCTCCTTTCCGGTTTGTCATTGAACGATATTTCGGTAACAAAAAAGGAAGGACATTGAACCTCCCTCCTTGTTTTGTTTTATTCTTCTTTTGAAGCGGCTGTTTGTTCGCGCACCTGCTTTTGTTTATTGATGTAGTGAATGATCAATGTTACCGCAAATGCAGCGATAATGATAATGAAGAATACAGAGTGCGGCATTTCGTAATGGAAAGCGCTCCCCGCCATTTTCAGCGCGATAATGCCGATTAACACGAATGCTGTGTTTTCCAGCTCAGGAATTTTATCAATCAGCACAAGGAACACTTTTGCCACTGTACGCATCATTAAAATACCAAGCATACCGCCGATCAGAAGCACCCATACTTTTTCAGATACTGCAAACGCGGCTAGGATGCTGTCCACAGAGAAGGCAAGATCCATTAATTCTACTGAAATGACAGTCGCCCAGAAGATCCCGAACGTGCGGACCATCCAAGAGTTTTTCTTCATGCCGTCCGCTTCCTCTTCTTTTTCGCCTATCCAGAAGTGCTTAATGACGAGCCAAGCCAGGTAAAGCGCGCCAAGCACCTTGATCCACCAGAATTTAATGAGAAGCATACCGAGCCCGATGAAAATAAACCTGAAAATATAAGCTCCAAACAAACCATACGTTAACGCTTTTTTCCGCTGTTTTTCCGGCAGGTGTTTAACCATGACCGCAAGAACAAGCGCGTTATCGGCCGATAAAAGGCCTTCCAGAACAACAAGGGAACCGATCAAACCCCAGGAAACAGGATCAGTCAGAACTTCCCCCCACATTTTCCAATCGAAAAATGAAGCATACGTAGACAAAATATGATGTAAAAAGTCCAAGTTTTTTCCTCCTATAATTTGAAACGGTGACTTCTCTATTTGTCACTCGCTTACACTTGCAAACCGTAATTCCGGCACAATGCAGCCAGCCCGCCGGAAAATCCGCTGCCGATCGCATTGAATTTCCACTCGCCGCCGTGTCTGTAAAGCTCACAAACGACAACAGCTGTTTCAATGGAGAAGTCTTCTCCCAAATCGAAGCGAAGAAGCTCATTCTGCGTTTCTTCATCCACAACGCGGACAAATGCATTGGAAACTTGTCCAAAGTTTTGGCTGCGTGCTTCAGCGTCGTGAATGGTCACTGTGATGCCGATTTTCTCAATGTGAGCAGGGATTTTTGAGAAATCAACGATAATCTGCTCATCATCTCCGTCGCCCTCACCCGTGCGGTTGTCACCCGTATGGATGACACCGCCGCTCGGATGTTCAAGGTTATTATAGAAGACGAAATCGAGATCATTTACGCAGTTATCATGCGCATCAACTAAAAAGGCCGAAGCATCCAGGTCAAAATCGTGTCCGCCGGAATACTTGTTTGTATCCCAGCCTAAGCCGATCACCGCTTTTGTCAGTCCCGGATTTGTTTTCGTTAAATCAATGCGCTGTCCTTTTGATAATTGAATGGCCATACTGCCTCTCTCCTTTCTGCTCTTCGTATTTGTCTTAACCGACTTGCAAACCGTAGTCTGTTGCAATGCGGGCAAGGCCGCCTTGGTAGCCTGAGCCGATTGCTGAGAATTTCCACTCGCCGTTATGTCTGTAAAGCTCCCCTGCAATGATTGCCGTTTCAATAGAGAAATCTTCTGCAAGATCGTAACGGATGAGCTCTTCATTTGTTTCTTCATTTACGATGCGGACAAACGCGTTTGATACTTGTCCAAAGTTTTGGCTGCGCGCTTCTGCATCGTGAATGGTAATAACAAATGAGATTTTATCAATGTTTGCCGGTACAGCGCTGAGATTTACTTTTACATTCTCATCGTCGCCTTCGCCAGCACCAGTCAGGTTGTCGCCTGAATGAACGACTGAACCATTGCCGCCTTCAAGCTGGTTGTAGAAAATAAAGTCGTTTGGTGACGCGCATTTGCCTGCGGCGTCTAACAGAAACACACTTGAGTCAAGATCAAAGTCGTGCCCGCCGTCATACTTGTTCGTATCCCAGCCTAAACCGACAACAACCTTTGAAAGACCCGGATTTGTTTTTGTTAAATCTACTTTTTGTCCTTTTGCCAATGAAATTGTCATGTTTCATCCACTCCTTTTCTTTTATACGTATCTGCTGATAATATCTTCTAATCTCGTATCGTTTGTGCCTTCACCGATCGCCGCAAACTTCCACTCACTGCCGCTGCGGTAGATTTCTGCTGTAATCAGGCTTGTTCTGCCGGCGTAATTGTCTCTCAAATTGTACTTGAGCATTTCCTCGTGATTAGATTGATCAACTACGCGGATAAACGCATTTTGAATCATGCCGAAATCTTGTTTTCTTCTGACACAATCGTAAATGTTTACTACAAATACAAGCTTATCAATGTTTGCAGGCACTTTATCTAAATCTATCATAATTTGCTCGTCATCGCCCGCACCGTCACCCGTCAGGTTGTCGCCTGTATGCTGTACACCACCGCACCGGCTTTTCAGGTTGCCGAAATAAATCAGGTTTTTCTTATCGGTGAATTTTCCGTTTTCCAGCATCAGCACTGAAGCGTCACAGTCGATATTCGGACCGCCTCCGCCAAGCAGTTTGCTGAAGAATCCTCCGCCTGAGGACACTGGGTCCCAGCCGAGACCGACCATCAATTTTGACAGACCGGCTTTTCCTTTTGTTAAATCAATTCGTTGACCTTTTTCTAAAGAAATTGCCACACGATTCACTCCTACTCATCGAAATGTGAAGATAGTCACATTTATTTTTACGCTCACAAGGAAAATAAGCCGTAAATTACTAATATATACGTTTGTTATTATATCAAAGTTTCGTAAAAGTTAAGAATAATTGACGAAAAACCTCGAAAAAAAACTTCCATATTTGATATATGATTTGCAAATGCTATAAAGTGCGCTTCTTAAACAAACCATTTGACGCGGGCAAGTCATTTTGCCTATTCTTGTGTCACCATCTAAAAACAGACAGAAAGGAAGCGGCCTTTTGATTCATTTAAGCATACTTGATCAGGCACCTGTTTCTAAAGGAGAGAGCCCTGTGACAACTCTTCAGCATTCGGTTGAGCTTGCTCGATTTAGCGAAGAGTGGGGCTATAAGCGTTATTGGTTTGCCGAGCATCACAGCACGAAAGGACTGGCAAGCACAGCGCCTGAAATCATGATCGCCCGCATCGCAGCACAGACAAACACCATTCGTGTCGGATCAGGCGGCGTGCTTCTGCCCCAATACAGCCCATTTAAAGTGGCTGAAACCTTTCGCCAGCTTGAGGCCCTGTATCCAAACCGGATTGACCTCGGCGTCGGCCGTTCACCCGGCGGCACGACAAAAACCAGGCTTGCATTAACGGACGGGGTGAAAAAAAGCTTAACCGAATTTAACAGACAGCTGCAGGATGTCTCTTATTTTCTAACAGATTCCCTTCCTCCCGACCATCCGTATGCCGGAATCAAAGCGGCGCCCCTTATTGACACGGCACCCGAGCTATGGGTGCTCGGTCTTGGTGAAAACAGCGCAAGACGCGCGGCGCACCAGGGGATTGGATATGTATTTGGGCATTTCATTAATCCCGAGCGAGGAGAAAATGCATTCCGCATCTACCGGGAAAGCTTTCGGCCCTCAGCCCATTTTTCGAATCCATCCGCACTGTTTACGATTTTTGTCATTTGCGCAAAAACAGATGAAGAGGCAGAAGAACTCGCATTAAGCCAGGATTTGTGGCTTCTTCGCGTCGGAAAAGGCTTGGACAGCCGCGTGCCAAGCATCGGGGAAGCGAAAGCCCATCTCTACACAGCGTCCGATAAAAAACTCATAGAAGAAAACAGAAAGCGGATGGTGATCGGTTCTCCAAGCACTGTCAAACAACAGCTGTTAGACCTCACAGGCCGCTATGAAACAAATGAAATCATGATTCTGTGCAATGTGTTTGATTTTGAGGCGAAAAAAGAATCTTATGAGCGCCTTGCCGGATTGTTTCTATAAAAAAAGCAGTTTTCCCTAGGGAAAACTGCTTTTCATGTTATCGGCTTCTTTTTTTGCGCTGAGCTTCTTTTTTGATAAACGTCCAAACTCCCTGAACTGCAAATCCGATTAATAGCAAAACGATCAATAGCAGGGTAATAGACGGACCTGGCGGCGTCCCGAGCTGATAGGATGATGTCAGTCCCGTAAATACGCTGAATAATGAAATGAGTATGGCTGTAATGAAAACCATGTTAAAGCCTTTTGCAATTCTGATGGCGAATGCTGCCGGCAATACGAGCAGGGCCGATACAAGAAGAACCCCGATGATCGGAATAATGACTGAAATCGCAAGGCCTGTGACAATACTGAATGACAACGAGAGAACGTTTGTATTGATTCCCGATGTTTTGGCTGTTGCTTCATCAAACGTCAGCAGGTAGAGCGGCCTTCTCAGTACGATAAAATAAAGCAGGATCAGCAGTGTGATAATACTGATAATATAGACCTGCTGCTGGTTTACTGTCACAAGCGATCCAAATAGGTATTGATCGATGCTCATATTGGCTGTGCCTTTGGAAAGGCTGATTAAAAACATCGCGAAGGACAAACCAGCTGCCATTAAGATGGCAATGGACACTTCTGAATAAGTCCGATACGCCCGCCGCATGTATTCAATTCCGATCGCGCCGATGGTCACGACGACTATGCTTGCTGCGGTTATATTGGTGCTGAGAAAAAAGCCGATGGCAACACCTGACAATGAGATATGTGAAAGTGTGTCAGCCATTAAGGCCTGTCTTCTGAGAACGAGATACACTCCTAGTATCGGAGCCATGACGGCGATCATGCCGCCTGCTAGAAAAGCTCGTCGCATGAATTCCAAGTCAAACATTTCCATCCGCCTTTTTCTCCTCTCTCTAATCGAATCACTTTATCTAAAAATTGCTGTACTTCGTTTTGTTCGTGAGTAACCATCACAACTGTGCGGTTGTGATTTTTCACAAGGTGATGCATAAATTCGTAAAATCCTTTTCTGCTGTCGTAATCAACAGCTGTCGTCGGTTCGTCCAGCATCAGCAGATCCGGGTTGCTGGCGAGCATTCTGGCGATACAGATTTTCTGTTTCTGTCCGCCTGATAAATCACCGATTTTACGATGGCGGAGCTCCCACATTTCCACCATTTTCAGTGCTTTTTCTACTTCAAGATGATCTTCTTCATTTAAACGTTTAAACCATTTCCCTTTTGTATAGCGGCCTGACTGAACAAGCTCCAGCACCGTGCTCGGAAAGCCGGCATTAAATGAAGAAATTTGCTGCGGGACGTACCCTATGGTCAGGCGTTTCCCTTCTGTATTCCTTTTACTGATCGTCACTGTGCCTTCCCACGGTTTCAGCATGCCGAGCATTACCTTTATGAGCGTCGATTTAGAGGCGCCGTTTGGTCCAGTGATGCCGACGAACTCACCGCTTTCAATATCAAGTGATACTTTATCTAAAACAGGCGTATGGGAATAGCCGAAAACGATATCTTTCAATGAGACGAGATTCATGTTAATCTTCCTTTCTCACAAAGAAATAGTGTGCACCCTCCGGCGCACACTATCTTATGATTTAACCAATAGTGAATCTTTCAGGGCATCGAGGTTTTGTTTCATAATGTCGATATACCCTAAACCTTTATCCTGTTCTTCTTTGCTCAAGCCTTCCAGTGTATTCAGCACTTCTGTCTTCGCGCCGATTTCACTGGCGAGCGTATCTGCGACCTTTGAGGATGCAATTTCTTCAAAGTAAATGACTTTTACATTATGTTCTTTGGCATATGTTTTCAGCTTTGCCAAGCTGGCTGCACTCGGTTCTTGGTCAGGTGACAGCCCTGCAATCGGAACCTGCTTCAAGCCGTATTCTTTTGCCAGATAGCCAAAAGCTGTATGCTGCGTGATAAATTCTTTTTTCTCCGCTTTTTTTGCGGTTGTACGATATAGTTTATCAAGATCCTGCAGTTTTGCAATATATTCTTTACTATTTTTCTCATAGTATTCTTTGTTATCCGGGTCCTGCTTCACGATTTGCGCCGTAATATTTTTAACTTCCTTCTGTGCCAGAACAGGGCTGAGCCATACGTGAGGATCCATTGCATGACTGTGCTCATGCTCCCCATGATCATGCTCTTCGTGTTCTTCTTCAGAGCCTTCCATTAAATCAATACCTTTGCTTGCATTAACGAAAACGGCATGGCCTTGGCCCATGCTTTTTTCAGCTGACGGAACCCATGTCTCCATGTATTCACTATTATAAACGAACAAATCAGCATCCTGAATGTTAGCAATGTCTTTCGGCGTCGGTTCCCAATCATGCGGTTCAACGGAAGATGGGATTAACAGATCCACATCGCCTTTGTCTTTTACAATTTGTTTTGTGAATTCATACATCGGATAGAACGTTGTGACAACGTGCAGTTTATCACCCTTTGAATCCGCCGACCCTTTTGTTGATGAGTTGCCGCATGCTGCAACCAATAAAAAGCACGCTGCAATCACAAACAAACCGCTCCATTTTTTAAACATATCGTATATCCCCTCTTTTTCAGTAACTTTAAATCAAAATGATAACGATTTTGTAATCCTATATCATAATAAACCGAAGTCATTACGTTTTGCAAGAATAAATTTCATTTTCATTTATTCTTCCCGCCTGCAGAGCGAATATATGTACTAAAAAACCCGGCTAAAAATGCCGGGCTACTTCAATCATTAGTTTGTTTTGTCCAGAAGATAGACCCTGCTCTCATAAGGCCGGAACACCATTTCGTCATCAAGATCATCGTTGTTATAATTGCTGAGAAGCAGTGAGGCCTGAGCTTTGCCGCAGTTCTTAGGCCACTGAAAAACAGCCTGCTCTTTTGAAAAATTATTGACCGACAAAAGCTGTTGTTTACTGTTTTCTCTCATGTATACAAACAACTGCGGATCGTCCGGAAGCAAAAGATCAAAGCTCCCTTTCATGAGGTCAGCATACTGCTTTCTCAGGCTGATCAGCTTTTTGTAATAGATTAAGACAGAATCAGGATCTCCCTGCGCTTCCTCCACATTGATTGCGGTGAAGTTTGGGTTGACCTTCAGCCAAGGCGTGCCGTCAGTAAACCCGGCATTTTTGCCGCTGTTCCACTGCATCGGGGTCCGGGCGTGATCCCGGCTTTTGGCTAAGATCGATCTCATCACATCATTTGGATCATAGCCTTTTTCAAACACCCGTTTATGATACATATTGATCGTTTGGATATCTTTGTAGTCTTCAATCCGGGTGAACGGCGCGTTTGTCATCCCGATTTCTTCTCCCTGATAAATATACGGCGTGCCCTTCATAAAATAAAGTACGGTTGCCAGCATTTTCGCTGATGCTTTGCGGTATTCCCCATCGTCTCCGAATCTGGACACAATCCGGGGCTGGTCGTGGTTGCACCAAAACAATGTATTCCAGCCTTGATGTTCAAGCTTCTTTTGCCATTTTGTCAAAACCGATTTTAAATCAGAAAGCTCAAGGGGCTTCAAATCCCAATGTTCTTTTCCGGGCTGCTGATCAAGCTCCATATGCTGAAAGTGAAAAATCATATTCAGCTCATGCTTATCTGTTCCCGTATATTTCAGGCCTTCTTCCGGTGTGACACTGCCGACCTCTCCGACAGACATGACATCATATTGGGAAAACACTTCATCTGTCATTTCTTTTAAATAGTCATGGATTTGTTCGCCATTTGGCTGAAAGGGCTTCGGCTCTGCCTGCTGATTGATATAGTCCTCATACGAAGGAAGATATTCTTTCTTAGAAATGAGATGGAGCTGATCAATTCGCAAACCGTCGACCCCTTTATCGAGCCAAAATTTCATCATGTCATACACCGCCTGGCGAACTTCGGGATTTTCCCAGTTTAAATCAGCTTGTTTGACGGCATTCATATGGAGATAGTATTCTCCGGTGTGCTCTTCGTATTGCCAGACCGGGCATCCATAGTTTGAGAGCCAGTCCGTCGGCGGGCCGTTCTTTGTGCCGGGACGCCAATAATAATAGCTGCGGTATTTGCTGTTTTTGTCCAGCTCCGCTTCTTTAAACCACGGATGCTCGACCGAGGTGTGATTTAACACAAAGTCCATCACCAGCTTTAATCCCCGCTGATGCACCTGGTCCAGCAGCTCGTGAAAATCGTCCATTGTTCCGTAAGAATCCATAATCGCCTTATGGTTTGTCACATCATAGCCGTAATCAACATTCGGAGAAGGATAGATCGGGCAAATCCAAATCACATCTGCCCCGAGCTCCTTTATGTAGTCAAGACGGGAAATAATCCCCCGCAAATCCCCAATTCCGTCTCCATTGCTGTCCTGAAAGCTTCTCGGGTAAATTTGGTACACCACTGCATCCTTCCACCAGTCCGTTTTCATCCCGCAATCCCCCTGTTTTGTCTTCTATTCAAGCTGAGATGGATAAAGTGTCATTCCGCCGTCGACGAAAAGTGTTGCGCCGGTCACATAGCTTGCTTCCTCAGATACGAGCCAAGCTGCTGCTGCCGCCACTTCTTCAGGCTTTCCGAAGGCTTTCATCGGGATTTTTTTCAATTGTTTTTGCCTGCTCTCTTCCTTTTTCGTATCAACATTTGATTCTGTGGCAATGGTGCCGGGCGCTATCGCATTGACGCGGATTCCCTTATCCGCATAATTGAGCGCCAGCGTTTCCGTCATCATCTTGATGCCGCCTTTGGATGTGGAATACTGAACGTTTACAGGGCGCGGAATCTGCTGGTGAACACTTGAGATATTCAGCACATTGCCCTTAATATTGTTTTTCATCATGTGGTTAAGTGCTGCTTTCGCTCCCAGAAAGGTTCCGGTAACATTGACATCAATCACTCTCTGCCAATCTTCAAGACTCATCTCATGCGGCATCGCCTCAACGCCGTTAAAACCAGAGTTGTTTACCATCACATCGAGCGTGCCGAAATGCTCTAAAGCTGTGTCCAAGAGCGCCTGAATCCCCTCTTCTTTTGACACGTCCGCCTCAACTGCGACGGCTTTCCCTCCGTTCTGTTTAATGATTTCCAGGGTTTCATCGGCTCCAGACGGGTCGCTGTGGTAGTTTACAACAACATTCATTCTCTCCTGTCCGAACCGTTCCGCAATGGCTTTCCCGATTCCTTTTGAAGACCCTGTCACAATCGCTGTTTTTCCGGTTAAATCTTTGTACATACTTGATATCCTCCTCTGTTTCTCACTATGCAGTGGAAAATACCCTGTTTTTCCGAGTTGAAAACAGCACAAAAAAAGCAGAGAACCTGTAGTTCTCTGCCATTTCCTATTGAAAACGCTGCTCAGCAAGCTTCTTTTTAATATTCATCAGCCTGCGGTAAAAGAAAGCGGCGGACTCGTAATGTTCCAGTTGATTGAAACGTTCCGCTGTATCATGCAGCAGATCTTCGGCGTCGGCAAGAAGCTGCCTGGATTCCAGCAGGTCAAAGCATTCTGTAAGCACGTTCAGGTCGCCGCTTCCAAGATACAGCTCATGAATGAGGCGGAATTTCGTCAAGTACATGTCATCCTCCCATTCAGCCGCGCTCTTTATCCCGCGGTCATACGCCTCTACTGCCTTGTCGTATTTTCCCTCTTTACAGTAGATATGGGTCAGTGAAAATACAGCTTGAACAGCTTGCTGAAAGTTGTGCTCCTCAAAAATGGCGGCGGCTGTTTTGAAATAGCCCTCCGCTTCTTTGTAATCACCCAGACTGTACTTACAGTGTCCGACATTATAATAGGCAGCGGCGATCATGTATGCTTCTTCAAGCTGTCTGGCATGATCTAAAGCGCTACACAAGTGGGTCAGTGCTTTTTCATGATGATACACATCAGTCAAATTTCCGGCGATGATAAATTCACACTGAACCCGGCGGCGACCGTACAGTTCATATTTCGTATAGATATCAAGCGCCTGGCTCGCATAATTCATGGAAAAATACGTTTGTTTGATGTGATAATACACTTCTGCGACTTTAAAAAGAAACTCAGCTTTTTCGATCTCATCCTCGACATACTCGAGCTTCTCCTCGGCATGTTTATAATGGTCGATCGCTAATATGAAATTTTTCTGCTTGAATTCGTACATTCCTCTGAAATAATAAAAGTAGTATTCCAATAAGCCCGTGAGTTTTTGCTGATTGCTTTCAATTTCGTTCAGCATATCAGAGAACGGAGGCTTGGTGTCGCTGTCTTTCACCGGCATCAGCTTATCAAGCATGATTCGATGCCGGAATTCCATCAAAGAAAAATATAAAAGCAAGTCCTGGTTCTCTTCCATATCTTCTAAATCGTATTCAATCTCCTGCTTTAACGCTTCTGCTTGATCTGCTTCAAATGCGCGAATGAGCTTGTACCATTCATTCAGCTTTACTGCTACTTCTTCTGATGGAATCTTTGCTCTCATCGGTCTGCCTCCTTCCTCCTGCTACTATTTATGTTATATTTTATCATAGCTGTTCGCTTTTAGAGAGAGTCAATCACTTAAAAGCGTTAACATTCAGCACATCTTGAGAAAGTGAGACCGATATGAAGTTACCCGCAAAAACACTTGTTATTTTATGTATTCTATTTCTTCTAGATCTTTGTTTTAGTTATATTCGGCATGAATGGCATTCTCAAAACGCCTTGCAGGACATGCCTGTCCCCTCGGATCTTCATCCGATTGTGAAGCAGAATGCCGATGCACTCAAAGCCGCTGCAGCGAATAAGGGCATTGACGTCGTCATTACTGAAGGATTCAGGTCCTTTAAGGAACAAGATGAATTATATAAACAGGGACGTACAAAAAAAGGGAATATTGTCACCTATGCAAGAGGAGGGGAATCGTATCATAACTATGGTTTAGCGATTGATTTCGCCCTTCAAAAAAAAGATGGCAGCATCATATGGGATATGGAATATGACGGCAATCAAAACGGAAAATCAGATTGGCTGGAGGTTGTCGAGATCGCTAAGACACTCGGTTTCGAATGGGGCGGGGATTGGAAACGATTCAAGGACTACCCCCACTTGGAGATGATTCCTAACTAGACACCCCTCACAGCCTTTTCTTTTTCCTTATGTGCGCATCAATATAGGAAGGGTAAACCGGCTTATAGACAAGTTTGCAGTGCTGGTCACTGCCTGCTGTAAAATCAGGCTGCCATTCCAGTTTCACATCAAAAGCGGCTAAAAATGCTTCTTTCGCTTCTTCAGCGGAAACATCCGGCCTGTGATTTATCGCTTCCAATTGTTCAGGTTCAATATCAGGCGCCATAAAAGCGTCAATCAACCCAGTTTCCGGATTGACAATGATGCGGGCAGCGCCGAACCGCAGCGGCACTCCTTTATACCAGACAGAAAAATGGTTGCGGACTCTCCCTCTTTCATCAATTCGGACGGGATTCACCCTGAAAAACTCAGCCGCTCTCGGATAGAGGGCATACAAAAATTGAAGCGCTATCTCTTGGCATTCTTCCGTGGAGCATTGGAGGTTGTTCCGCCAGTCCATAAAAGAAAGCGCTGCTTTTAATTTTCCGGTTCTTTTATCCGTCTTCATTTTGATTGTGTTTTTATTTCTCGTTTCAAAATAGCTTCCTATGCTTAAATCCTTACGCTCCGGCGCAGCGCCCCTGCGCCACGTGCTTCCAATTTGTTCTCCAAAGTCTCTTTCACTGACTTTCTGCATATCAGAGGTAAAACCCAGCAAGGCAAATATATCAACTTCTTCCTTGTTCTGAAGCGGCGGCAGTGGCGCCGTGTTTTCTATTCTTTCATCTGCGATATGCTGGTCGGGCACAATTTCGTCTACATCTGCGGGATAGCTGTATCCCGGTAGAATCGGTTCATATACAAGCCTTGGTTCCTGTTCGCCATCAATGACATCGTACATCAGCTCAAAAGACATTGTGTTTAAGTAATGGGATACAACCTTCTCTTTTGCTACAAATTCCGTCGGAACTTCGGCTTTATACCCTTCCCCGTAATATAGAAAGTGGACAATCTGACCGCTTCGTGTCATATCAATTAAAAAACCTGAATTGGGAATCGGAAGCCCCAGCTCCATTTTGGTATAGACAAACCGGATGTGCTGCCCCCGTTCTTCCTTGCCTTGAAAATGAAAATTCATAAATGTGCCGGGATGATTGGCAGCGGCAAACTGAAGAGCCGTCAGCTTCAGCTCGGCATCTGGAAGTTGTTTGTCTGTCTCGGAGCGGACAGTTGTTGAAAAGGTGAGCAAAGCGCCGTCATTTCTAAGTTCAACTGTAATGTGCTTTTCCGGATCTTTAGGGTCCTTCCAGATAAAATATGCCTGCCCGTTCTTCTTTTGCTTTTGGTCGTAATCTTCTATCTCAAGCTCATAATGTGTCGGTACATTTCCGATCTCCTGCGCCTTCTTTTTCAGCTGTTTATTAACCAATGAAGTCATCCCTTTCAAAGAGTCTACGACAAAGAGAATCCTGTTTATTATATAAAAAGACCTTTCTTCTTTTAAAGTGAAGAAAGGTCCTTTTCTATTATTGTCATTGTTTTTCGAGATTCTTTCTGTTACTTTCATCACGTACTCTCTTCTATACCTGAGGCAATTGCGTGACTTTTGGCTGTTTTACCATGAGCTGAAGACAGGCTCTCCTGTATGTGCATCGATAAAACGCGGATACACCGGCTTATAGACGAGCCGGTAGCTGTGTTCTTCATCATCTCCGTACTCTCTTTCCCAGCCAAGCTCAACTTTAAAATGCTGCCAAAAGATAGCCTTGGCTTGTTCAACTGAAATGGCCGGCACAGGATCAATGGTTGCCAGCTCATTTGGGTCAATATCTGGTCCCATATAAACGGTGATATACCCTGTCTGGCGGCTGACACAAATTTTGATCTGCCCAAATCGGATCGGAACTCCGTGACAATGCGCTTCAAATGTAAAAACAGCGACTGCGTTTTCTTCTTCATCCTTTTCATCGTATCTGATCCTAAAATATTGATCGGCATTCGGAAATAAAGCAAACAGAAAGCGAAGCGCGATTTTTTCGCACTCTGCCTCAGTTACTGTCAGCGG
Source organism: Bacillus sp. LJBS17 (assembly GCF_019334685.1). Lineage (NCBI taxonomy): Bacteria > Bacillati > Bacillota > Bacilli > Caryophanales > Bacillaceae > Bacillus > Bacillus sp. LJBS17. Next base: position 288,615 of record NZ_CP079759.1, on the reverse strand, counting down.
CCCTTTTTCCTCCATAAATGACATGACGCCTTCGAGTTTTCCGGTTTCTTTGTGATAGATGGTTTTCAGCACTTGATGAGTCCGTCCCTTAAACCAGCTGTCCATGCTTTTATCCGCCGGCTGATACACAGGGTCATCCGGATTCCGCCAAACGATTCCGATTCTCCCATCTCCCAAATCCGCTTCCCGCTCTTTGACAAACCCATTTTCAATACCAATCATGCTGTCAGGATCGGCCTTTTCGCGGATGCCCTCGAATAAAGGGAGAGGAAAGCTCTCAGGCTCCCTGTAATTATCGTCATCATCAACTCCTCCTTGTTCTTCTTGAACCAAATCCGCAGGTACGGTAATGGCCCTACATTCAGGCTCATACACCAAATGCGGCTGATCATCTCCGTTTTTGTAAACAGAACGATGGAGAACCTCAAACAAAAGGTCGAACTCCACGTCCTTCTTGATAAAGGCAAATGCCTCTTCAACATCCGCGACCCTCTTTGGCTTGATGATGCTGCCCGCTTCGCCGTAATAGCGGAAGTAAACGATCTCACCTGATAAGGAAACATCAGCCATAAATCCGCTCATGGGGAGAGGAAGCCCAGCCTCCATTTGAACATATGAAAATCTCACTTTATCGCCGTATGCACGGTCATTTTCTTCACGAACAAAGGCAGAGAGTGCCCCCGGATGATGAGTCTCGACAAATTGGCGTATGATATCCTCTAGTTTCTCCTCAGACAGCCTTTCTCCGCTTTCAGGCTCAATATCACGGGAAAGGGATTCCAGCTCCCCGTCCGGTCCAAGTTCCACGATAATGCCGATATTCTCATCCTGAGGATCTGTCCAACAAAAACAGACTCTTTTGTCATCACCGCCATAATCTTCAATTTCCAGTTTTAAGTATGTCGGCACCCGGCCGATTTCCAGTGCTTTTTGTTTCAGTCCCTCTTTCTTCACAAAGGCAGCCCCTTTCATCCTTCTTAAGTTCCCTCCAACTAATCAAAAAGTAATAGTCTAAAATACACAGTTTTCTGAGTTTACCAGTTTTACCAGAACATTTTTCACCAAAAATAGGATGATGAACCTATTCAATATAAAAGCTAATAATCTTAAAATTAATTCCGTTGTAACTTTTTATAGGTCCATTCATGACAAAGGAGGGCGGAGTTTCCAGAAAATCCGGTGAAAACCGTGAGAAAAGAACTGATTTTTTTGGTTATATGATGCTAATCCATTCAAAAAGATCCATTTCTCAAAGACAAAAGACTCCCCTTTCCTAAACCATTCGAGGAGGAAAAATGAATGTTTCAGAAAAAAACGTACGCTGTTTTCCTAATTCTTCTGCTGATGATGTTTACAGCTGCTTGTTCCGGCAGCAAAACAAGCGCGGAGAAGAAAGAATCAGAAACAGAAAAAAGCTCAGATATAGCTCAAGTCAAAATCAAGGATGTCTCTTATACGCTTCCGTCTAAATATGATAAGTCCACTTCAGATGACCAGCTTGTGTTAAAAGTCAATGTCGCGGTGAAAAACACAGGAAAAGACCCGCTGAATGTAGACAGTATGGATTTCACATTGTATCAAGGTGATACCAAAATGTCTGACACAGACCCTGAAGACTATAGCGAAAAGCTTCAAGGCAGCACGATTAACGCTGACAAATCCGTTGAAGGAAATCTTTTCTTCGTTGTAGATAAAGGCAAGCAATACGAGCTCAACTATACGCCGGAATCTTACGGTGATAAAAAGCCAAAATCAGTTACTTTTAAAATTGACGGAAAAGACAAAAAAATTCTGGCGACGGCAGATAAGCTCCAAGATTCTGCAAAAGCGTTATCAGCTTATGTTGATGTCCTTCTTTTCGGCAAAGATAACGCCGATTTCGAAAAAATCACCGGCGCTAACAAAAATGAAATTGTAAATGATTTTAATGAATCAGCCAAAGACGGTTATCTCTCAGCTTCCGGCCTTTCCAGCACATATGCGGACAGCAAAGCGCTTGATAATATCGTGAACGGCATTAAAGAGGGATTAAGCAAAAACTCTTCCATTCAAGCAAAAACGACTTCAATCTCTAAAGACGAAGCAATTGTTGAAGCCACAGTTAAACCTGTAGATGCATCTTCTCTTTCAGACCGTATCGAAGACAAAGTGAAAGACTACTACAGTAAAAACTCTAGTGCCAGCTATGAAGAGGCAGTGAAATACGCGCTTCAAGTCTACCCTGAGGAATTTAAAAAGCTTGGACCTGCTTCATCTGAAAAAACAGTTGAAGTAAAAATGAAGAAAAATGACATCGACCAATGGCAGCTTGATATGGATGATTACAGAGCTGCAGAATTAGTCGAAGCATTCATCAAAGAATAAAACACCAAAAGGAAATAGCCTCGGAGGCTATTTCCTTTTTTATTTGAAAATGTCGCTGATGAAATTCACTTCATCTTCGGTCAGTTCAATGTTCAAGGTTTTCAGGTTATCCTGTAATTGCTCAGGTCGTTTAGCTCCTGGAATAATGGCATCAATCGCCGGTCTCGTTAACAGCCACGCCAAGGCGACATGTGCCGTATCCGCTTGTTTTTCCTCCGCTACTGCTTTCAGCTTATCTACTTTTTCGAGATTGTGGATAAACGTTTCACCCTGAAATTGAGGTTTATCCTTTCTGAAATCATCAAAGACTGTGTCTCGCGTGAATTTTCCTGTCAGCAGTCCGGACGCAAGCGGAAAGTAAGGAATAAAGGAGATGCCTTGTTTTTCACAGTATGGAAGAAGCTCTTTCTCGGCATCACGCTGTATGAGAGAATATTCGGCCTGGAAGACCTCCAAATAGCCGTCAGCATTAAAATCCTGCAATTGCTGATAATCGAGGTTCGAAGCGCCGATCGCTTTGATTTTCCCCTCATCCTTCAGCTCTTTCAAAGTGCCCGCCACTTCAGCGAGAGGTGTTTTTCCATCCGGAAAGTGAACATAATACAAATCAATGTAATCTGTTTTCAGCCGCTTCAGGCTCTTCTCCACCTCGCTGCGAAGAAACTCCCGGCTATTGTCTAATTCAATGCTGCCGTTCACTTCTTTATGAGCTCCTTTGGTGGCGATGATGAGCTCATTCCGCACGCCGCGTTCCTGTACGACTTCGCCGATTAATTCTTCAGATCGCCCCAATCCATATATAAAGGCGGTATCGATAAAGTTGACGCCGCCATCCAATGCCGTGCGCACTAAATCCTTCCCTGTTTCATCATTTAGATTTGGAAATAGATTATGCCCGCCGACCGCATTCGCGCCGAATCCGATCCGCTTCACCTTCAGCTTCGTTTTGCCGAGTGTACGTGTTTGATCCATTGTTCCTTCTCCTTTGAAACCAATTTTGATGAAAAATAGTGCAGGGTCACTTTTTGTATTAGATATCCTTTTTCTATTTTCCTTCTTTTTTCAGGATATACAAAAAGGAGAAAGTGTATTTCTCCTTTCGCAAGTTTATTTTGGAAGAACCCATTTGTCTTTCAGGAAGCAGGCTCTGGCTAGTAAAAAGAAGATGGCGATGAGCACGGCGATGGTTCCTGACGTAGACAAAATGGCAGCCGGGTCAACCATCCCGAATAAAAGCTGTTTAAATAACGCATGCAGGTTCAGAAACGGGATGAGAAAGTATGATAAGTCAAATTGGTTCGGTGCCTTGCTGAAGATGAAAAACATCGGGAACACAGGCAGAAAGACGACGAGAGACATATAGCTTTGCGCTTCTTTTACCGAGCTGGACATGATGCTGATGAAAAGTTCCATCGCAGATATCAGCAATGCAGAGAGCACAATGATTAAGGCTGAAGCGCCGATTACACTCCACATATGATCTCCCAGCTGGAAGGCCGTTTTTAAATTTTCGGTAAATAACACGGTGGACAAAATCAAAAACACCAAAGCCAATACACCTGAAGCCACGGCAAAAGTGGAAACCGCAAGCCACTTGCCGACCAGCACTTTGTTTCTGCTGACTGGCGTTAATAGCAGCGCCTCGATTGACTTCCGGTCCTTTTCACCGGCCATGATATCAAGAGCGATCGGCATTGCGCCGGAAACAATGGAAGTCAGAATCAGCATGGGCAGAATGGCGGAAAGCATAATAGCGGAAGTCTCTTTCTCCTCATCCGCTTCCTTTTGCTGAATCGTAAACGGCTGGATCACCGATTGATCAATATGCTTATTTGTTAAACGTTGCTGCACAATTTCATTTTTGTACTGATCTAAGGCAGACTGCACAAGCTGCATGGCATTTGAAGACCCTTGATCGATTGAATTGCCGTAAACATCAACCTTAAAAGGTGTCATGCTGTTGACATATGAGTCGAACTCTTTCGGGACGTTCAGATAGGCATCTGCTTTTCCTTCATCAACTGCCTCTTCAGGCTTTGCAAATGTTTTTACGCTGATTTCGTCAATCTCATTAAGCTTGCTTTCCAGTGCGGGCGGAAGCGAATGGCCGACAGCCAGCGTGTACTGCTCCCCTTTGTCGGACAGCATGCTTTCATAAAAGAAGACAAGTCCAAGCATCATAATCATCGGCACTAAAATTGTGAGTAAAATCGTTTTTCTGTCGCGCAAAGCGTCGATCATTTCTTTTTTATAAATATGGCTCAGCATTTAAGAAATCCCCCTGACAAGCTTAGACATAAAGATGTAATTCAAATCCTCACTGCGCTCGCTCTCGTATAGTGATTCAAGTGCCCCCCGGTAAATCACCTCTCCGCTGTGAATCATGATGACACTGTCACAGAGCGCCTGCACTTCCTCCATAATGTGGCTGGAGAAAAGAATCGTTTTTTGTTCTCTTTTCAGCTGCTGTATAAATTCGCGGAAGATGTTGCTTGACGTAATATCAAGCCCAGTTGTCGGCTCATCAAATAAAATGATGTCCGGATCGTGAATCAGCGCTCTGGCAATGGCGACTTTCTGCCTCATGCCTTTCGAAAACCCGCCCACTCTCCGGTTCATATAATCGCGCATGCCGAACCGTTTCGATAAATCTTCTATTCTTGCTTTGATCTCGTGGCGGTTCAGCCCATACAGCCTGCCGAAGTATTGGAGATTTTCTTTAGCGGTCATCCTGTCGTAAAGCCCGGTTTCTCCTCCGAATAAGACACCGATTCTTTTTTTGACCTCAGCCGGCTGCTTGACCGTGTCAAAGCCGTCTACTGTGATTACACCCTGTGATGGTTCAAGCAAGGAAGCAATCATTCTCAGCATCGTGGTTTTGCCGGCACCGTTTTCTCCGAGAATGCCGACCACTTCTCCTTTTTCAATTGTTAAGCTTACATCTCGCACCGCTTTAACTACTTTTTTCTTATCCTGAAACCTGCGGCTGCAATCGGTCAGTGTAATCATGTCACAATCTCCCTTATCTTTATTTCTAGTAATGACTATATAAGAAAAGCTGGATTAGTTGGATAAAGTTGTCGCGAAGAGTTCTTTTTATGTCGCGAAATGGGATAGAATAAAGATGATTCTATGTAACTAGGGGAATGATAATGGTAAAAGTCGGACTTGTAGATGATTATCGAGTAGATTTAGAGAAGCTGGAAGCGATCGTGTCAAGAATGCAGGACGTCGAAATTGTCTTTTCCACCGATTCAGCGGAGGAAGCCTACAGGCGGGTAAAGAATGGAGACATTGATCTGCTGCTTGCCGATATCGAGATGCCCCATATATCTGGCTACGAGCTTGCTGATTTGATCAAATCCCATTCACTTGATGTGGATGTGATTTTTGTTACCGGCCACGGCGGTTATGCGGTTCACGCCTTTGACCTGAACGTCCATGATTATATTATGAAGCCGTACTATGCCGAGCGTCTGGCCGCTTCCTTCGACCGTTACTTGAAAAAGAAAACGGAAACGAGTTTGAATGGGCGTATATTGATAAAGCAAAAGTCTGAAATGCACGTCCTGCAAAAGAAGGATATTATTTTCGCAGAACGGACGGGACGTTCGACGACGATTGTGACAACCGCCGAAGAGGTGCAAACGTATCAAACATTAAATGATATTAAAGGCGACCTGCCCGAAAAAGATTTTCTTCGTTCGCATCGTTCCTTTATTATCAACATTCATTACATAAAGCATTTTTCCGCTTATACCAAGCATTCATTCACAGTTTCCTTTGAGGGAACGTCTAAAAAAGCGATGATCACCAAGCAGCAGCTTGATTATTTTCAAAACTACTACTTTTGAGGAGTTCAGAACGTGATTACCCTTTTTCAATGTCTTTATCTGGTTTTATTTAGTTTCATATGTTATCAGGGAGCTGCTGCTTTTTCACACAGCACAGCCGCCTCTTGGCTCACCGCTGTTTTAGGCGCAGCTGCTGCAGGATTGTACATTTGGAATACGAATCGGGTGTGGAAACACTGTTCCTCAGGGCTTTGTGCATGGATTGCCGTGATTCAAGTGATGTCGGCGGGAGTGGTGCTGATCGGCACAGACATCATGCAGGCATTATGTGTAATCGTAATATTTGCAGGGTGTGAAGGGCTCCGTATCGGACAGTCTGCTTTGCAGGCAAGGCTTTCTGATCAAATTGATAAGCTGACTCAAGCTGAACAGCACGCCAATCAAATGCTGATTGATGTGAGAAGCCGGAATCATGACACAATGAAACATATCACTGCAATCAAATCAGCTCAGCCCAAGGCAGATACACAAGCATATATTCAAAACTGGGCGGATCAATACAGTCAATATGACCGATTTTTGAAGGGAGAGAACGCGTACGTTGCAGGGGTGCTTTATGATTTTTTAGAAAAAGCCCGCGCCTCGAATGTGAGTGTTTCGCTGCATATTCATACACCGCTTTCTTCCCTTCCGTTTTCGCCTGCTGATCAGGTCAGCTTGGTCGGCAACATATTAGAAAATGCGCTCGACAGCGCGGCGGAGGCCCGAGAAAAAGCAGAGATTAAACTGGAGACTTCACTGCGCAGCGGACTTTATGTACTGACTTGTGAAAACAGCACTCCCGGGATGGACCCAAAAGTGCTCGATACAATCTATCAATCGTTTGGCCGCTCAACGAAAAACGGCGCTCATGAAGGCATGGGCACATATATCATTCAAAAACTGGTGAAGAGCGCTTTTGGCAGGCTGGATTTTACCTACCGCCACCCCATCTTCCGGTTAGAAATCAAAATTCCGTTTCAGAAATAAAAAAACCTTGAAAAGCCCGGCTTTTCAAGGTTTTTTTCATTATGAGGATAACGCTTGTGCAAAACGATCTGCTTCATCTTGCAGCGTGCTTTCAATTTCTTTGTAACGGCTGGAAATCGTTGATGCACTAACTCCGTATTTTTTCGCCAGTTTAGCTTGAGAAACGGACGCGCCGTTGAGAGAAATCGCGTTTACATAATATTCAACTGCCGCCGCAAAAGCTTCCGGCTTTCTGATGACAGGTGATTTTTTCTCGCAGAATGTTTTCCAGATGTCAATAACAGCTGGGATCAATTCAGTCGGATACTCTTCCCCGCTCATGCCTTCTTCAATAGCCGCAGCGGTTTCTTTCTCCAAGTCGTTTGCCCACTCAACAGTGCTTACTTCCGCTTTCTCTGCTTGTGGCTCTTCATCTTTCTCAGCTAACAACGCGAACAGAACGTTGTTGAATTCCTGCTTCATGAAGTCCTCCGGCGTTTTGCCTTCCTTCACAGCGGCATCCGCATATTTCTTCACCTTGCTGATCAGCGCTTCTGTTCTCTTCACCGGGAAGATCGTGAACTGCATGAAGAATTCTGCTTTTTCCGCTTCGTGGATTGGGTATCCAAGAATCAGGCTTCCCACTGGAGGAAGGTCTTGATTGCTGGCGTCCATTTCCACTTCGAATTGTTTTGCCGTAATAACATCTTCAAAGTGAATGATGCCTTCCTTCAGGTCCTTCAGCAGCAATAAAGCAGGCGTCATGCTCTGCCATGATTCTACGATCTCACGCGTTTTAGGACGAGTGATCGAATCGCCTTTTTTCTGAAGGTACTCTTCGAAGATTGTCTTCTCACCAGCAAGCGGGTGGAAGAAGATTCCCCAGATTCCTAAGTTAAATACGCTGATGTCTTTCGTCTGTCTGTCCATAGCAGAAAGAAAATCATGCTGGTTGATAAAGCCTGAAATGCTTTCTCTATGTACTGTGAAGGCATACTCCACTAAGTCTTCCTGAATTTGTTTCGCTTCTTTTGCCGCTAGTTCCGCCGGGAAGTCGACAACTTTACTTCCGCAGCATTTTTTATATTTCTTGCCGCTGCCGCATGGGCAAGGGGCATTTCGTTTCACTTTTCCCACAATAAACCCTCCGAATTCTGTTGTAACTTTTCTATTTTAACAAAAATAACTTCTGAGGGCTTGGTTTCGGGCTAAAAAAGAATTTGGTAATGTGATAAGCTGGCTGATTATGCCAATTTACCTATGACATTTTCACCAACTTTTGTGATTTAAGGCTTATCACCTATTCCCACTTTAGGCCCTTCTTTTTTACAATCATTAGGTATTTATTTAACATTTTAAGGAGTGTTTCTATTGGAACTAGCTGGTTTCATGCTGCGCGCCTGCGCTCTTGTACTTGATGTAATCATTGCCGCAGCAGTGATTTTGGCAGCCGGATTTACGTTTGGCGATGAGTCCGCCGGTGTCATTATTGTCGCCATATTGATGCTGATTGTGTATCCTTTGCTGATGCCGCTGACAAATTGGAAGGGCACACTGGGCAAAAAAATCATCGGGCTGCAAATCGTGAGGGACGAAACACACGAGAAAATTTCTTTCCTACAGGCGATTGTCCGTTACATCATAGCGTGGGTGCATGTATTCTCCCGCCTGATCTATTTGACTGCCGCATTTACGAAGAAAAAACAAACCGTTCATGATATGGCGGCGAAAACCATTGTGCTGAAAGCAGAATAACCTTGAAGAATAGCATTCTTCAAGGTTTTGTTTTTCATTAATTCGTATTCTGGCCCCCGCCGTTCAGCCCTTCTTTAATCAGGCTGTTGACTTGGCTGCTGTACAGAAGGCCGATGTGTCCAACGCCATGGATTTGAACGTTTCTAGCACCGTCTAATCTTGATAAATAATTCATGACAATCATATCGGCACTGCTGTAAATGGATGTGTATAAAATCTTTTGATTTGGATCTGTTCCCGGAAGCGCCTTACCTGTCGTCAAACGGTTGGCGCCGCCAAGCGTCACGACGTTTTCAACTTTATTTCCGCCGTCCAGATTTTTTATGTAGTAAAGTGTGTTCGCGCCCCCCATACTGTGAGCGACAATATCCACTTTTTTCGCACCCGTTTCATCTAAAACCTTTTGCACAAATCGTGACAATACCGGGCCATTGTTATAATTTGTGCCTGTCTTGTCCCAAAAATCAACTGCATACAGCTTGTCCCGCGACCAGCCCTGAGATACGAGATAGCTCTTAATTCCCGCAAAATTGAATGATGCCCCTCCAATGCCGTGAACCATAACGACTGGATTGTGTTCAGCGGCTTTTACTGACGGCTGCAACGCAAACAGCGATGTAACAGACAGCATCAAAATTGTTACAAGTGCAATAATCCTTCTTTTTACAAATTTCATAATATCCTCCTTTTTTTGTAACAAATTCTCCAATTATATTACGTTACCAAATTAATTAAGTAAAGGGTAATTTTGGCTTATTTTTAAAGAAATTTTAAGATTCAGAGGTCATTATTGGTCCTAAAAAGCCAAAAAAAGAAGGCTTATTCGCCTTCTTTTCTTCAATACTCATTGAAATAAGCTTGGATTTTTTGAGGATCATTTGTTTTGGTAAGCGCAAGCATCAGCAACATCCGTGCTTTTTGGGGGTTTAAAGAGTTCGATGCCAGCAGGTCCTTTTCCGCATAGTCTTGGTTTGGTGTGACGACACCATTTCCCGTGCGGGTAGAGCGCACCACTGTAACGCCTTTTTTGACTGCGCTGTCCGCCCCTTTTTCGGCTGCATCAGATAAAGACCCGTTCCCAGAACCGGCAAATACAATCCCCTTTGCTCCGGCTTTTACAGCAGCGTCAAACAGGTAGCTTCCGTCATTTTGGTATCCATAGATAATGTCAACCTGCGGCAGCTCATCAAGATTAGAAACCGAGAAATCCGTGTCCTTCGTATGCTTACGGGTAATCTCATTATTAAAATAGATATCATCTGCAATTGTTCCGACGAAGCCCATTTCTTCTGATTTAAATGTATCTGTTGTGGTTGTGTTTGTTTTGGTGACATATCGGGCTGAGGCAATCCGGTCGTTAAGAACAACAAGCGTCCCTTTCCCTTTTGCCTCAGGGGCACCTGCCACTTTCACTGCATTGTACAGGTTAGAAGGCCCATCAGCGCTGATGGCTGTGGAAGGTCTCATCGAACCAACAATAACAACCGGTTTATCACTTTTCACGGTAAGATTCAAAAAATAAGCGGTTTCCTCCAATGTATCTGTTCCATGAGTCACGACGATTCCGTCTACATCATCTGAAGCGAGCAAGTGGTTGATGCGTTTCGCCAGCTTCAGCAATATTTTATTATCAATATTTGTGCTGCCGACGTTAACAATCTGCTCGCCGCTGACGTTTGCAATGTCTTTCATTTCTGGAACTGCCTCAATCAGTGATTCAACGCCGACAACACCTGCTTTATATTCAGTCGTTGAGGTTTTCGATTGATCGGCACCAGCTATCGTGCCTCCTGTCGCTAAAATTCTAATGTTTGGCAGACCTTTTTTTTCAGAGGCAGAAGCCGAAGAGACTTTTTGTGTCTGCGTTTTTTCTTTCGGGGATTCTTTTGTTTCAGGAGAATGTGAACATCCGGTAAAAACAAACAATAGTGCGGTAAAAAGTACGAGCATTCGTTGTTTTTTCATCTATTTCTCTCCTTACATCCATATGATGATTAATCATTGAACATTTTATCTATTCAGTCAAAAGATCAGTCAGCTTTTCTCTCAGTATTTTTTGTTGTCATATCCTTCTTTTTTTGTCTTTTCATACAATGAATTTTTCTTGACAATTGATGATTGAATCAAGATAATAGACCAGTCACTATATTTTTGATTGCAATTCAGTAAGGTGGGAATGTTATGAGTTATGGAGATTCCCGTGAGAAAATCCTTTCGGCAGCTACCCGGCTTTTTCAGCTGCAAGGGTATTACGGCACGGGGCTGAACCAGATTATAAAGGAAAGCGGTGCGCCTAAAGGCTCTCTTTACTACCACTTTCCCGGGGGTAAAGAACAGCTTGCGATCGAAGCCGTAAATGAGATGAAGGAGTATATCCGTCAGAAAATCGCGGACTGCATGGAAGCCTACACCGACCCAGCGGAAGGCATTCAAGCCTTTTTGAAGGAGCTCTCCTGCCAGTTTTCATGTACGGAAGACATTGAAGGCTTGCCTGTGGGCTTGCTAGCGGCTGAGACGTCATTGAAAAGCGAACCGTTGCGCGAAGCCTGTCATGAAGCCTACAAAGAATGGGCCTCTGTATATGAGGAAAAACTGCGGCAGACTGGCTGCAGCGAGAGCCGTGCAAAAGAAGCCAGCACTGTGGTTAACGCGATGATTGAAGGCGGTATTCTTTTATCTTTGACGGCAAAAAACAGTACGCCGCTCCTTCATATCTCCAGCTGCATTCCTGACCTGCTGAAGAGATAAAAAAACGACATCCTACATGCAGTTGATAGAGAGGGGAAATGATTTTGGAAACAACAGCTAAAGCATCTCAGCAATACAAAGTGATGCCGATTATGATTTCCTTGCTGTTGGCCGGTTTTATCGGCATGTTCAGTGAAACAGCACTGAATATTGCGTTAACCGACCTTATGAAGGAATTGAACATTACAGCGGCAACCGTCCAATGGTTAACGACGGGCTACCTGCTTGTACTCGGTATCCTTGTTCCTGTTTCAGGACTGCTGTTACAGTGGTTCACAACAAGACAGCTTTTTACCGTGTCACTAATCTTTTCAATTATAGGAACCTTGATCGCGGCGCTTGCGCCGAGCTTCTCGTTTTTATTAGCAGCAAGGATCGTTCAGGCACTTGGAACCGGTCTTTTACTGCCCCTAATGTTTAACACAATCTTGGTGATTTTCCCGCCTCATAAACGGGGCGCCGCAATGGGAACGATCGGTCTTGTCATTATGTTCGCGCCCGCCATCGGCCCAACTTTCTCAGGATTGGTTCTGGAGCACCTCAACTGGCACTGGATTTTCTGGATCTCTCTTCCATTCCTTGTGCTGGCGCTTGTGTTCGGTATCGCATATATGCAGAATGTATCTGAAACGACAAAGCCGAAAATCGATGTATTGTCTATCATCCTGTCGACGATTGGCTTCGGCGGCATTGTGTTCGGATTCAGCAACGCGGGTGAAGGCTCCGGGGGATGGTCCAGCCCGACTGTTATCGTGTCGCTGATTGTCGGCGTTGTCGGCCTTATCCTATTTTCAATCCGCCAGCTGACAATGAAGCAGCCGATGATGAACCTCCGTGCGTTCAAATACCCGATGTTTATTTTGGGTGTGATCATGGTGTTCATTTGTATGATGGTCATTCTGTCATCTATGCTGCTTCTGCCGATGTATCTGCAAGGCGGCTTAGTCCTGACTGCATTTGCATCTGGTCTTGTTCTCTTGCCGGGCGGTATTTTAAATGGATTTATGTCCCCTGTTACAGGCCGCTTGTTCGATAAATACGGGCCGAAATGGCTTGTCATTCCGGGATTTGTGATTGTCACAGTTGTACTATGGTTCTTCTCAAATGTAACGACCACTTCAACAGCTGTGCTGATTATCATCCTGCACACCTGCTTGATGATCGGGATTTCTATGATCATGATGCCTGCACAGACAAACGGTTTAAACCAACTGCCGCGTGAATTTTATCCAGACGGCACCGCCATTATGAACACGCTGCAGCAAATGGCCGGCGCTATCGGAACAGCGGTTGCGGTCAGCATTATGGCTGCAGGCCAGCATGATTATATGAGTACAGTTAAAAACCCTGCCGATCCGGCAGTCATCCCGCAAGCTTTGACAGCGGGTGTACAGCACGCATTTGTGTTTGCAATGATTGTTGCCATTATCGGTTTAATTGGCGCTTTCTTTATGAAGCGCGTGAAGGTAGATCATTAATATGAAAAGCCCCTGACTAATGTTCAGGGGCTTTTTTATGTTTACTTGTGGATCGTTTTCGCCGCGATTTCATCAATCGCGTGCCGCATTTCCTCCTTCGTATTATAAAAATGGGGAGCGAGACGGATAACTTTTTCCCGCGCCGCGCAAATCACTTTTTTCTTCTTCAGCAACGCCGCCGTTTCCGATGCCCGCTCATCCCGGATCGCAACCATGCCCGGCTGATCCCCACCTTGTGCCGCCGCCAGCTGCAGGCCTTTTTCAGCGGCATATTGAACTGCATCGGCACAGATCGTTTTCACATGATCCCTGATATGAGAAACCCCAATATGATTCAGCAGCGATAAAGCTGCTGCAGCTGCGTATACGCTGATAAAAGCTGGGGTGCCCGTTTGAAAACGGCGCGCGTCTTTTGCATAAGCCCCATCAAATCCGCTCTCTCTTCCGAACCAAGCTGATGCTTTCGGCTTCAGTGCGTCAGCCAGCTCCTTTCTCACATAAAGAAACGCCACACCCGGTATGCCGAGCAAATACTTCCGGGTGCCTGCTGCCAGCATATCTACGCCCCATTCCTTCACATCAATGGGAATATGCCCGGCTGATTGATAAGCATCTACAAACAATAAAGAGCCCTTTCTCTGAGAAATCTCGGCAATCGCTTTTATATCCTGAACATAGCCGTCACGATAATGAACGTGAGGAACACACGTCAGTACTGTTTCATCCGAAATATGCGTTTCATATTGTTCAAGCGGCAGCACGCCGTCTATTGATGGAATGACGGATACGGTATAATCGGAGTGTGCCTGCCAAACATGAGGCACCGCCGGAAAATCCATATCTGTATATACAACGTGCTTCTTTCCAAATGCAGTTAAGGACGATGCTACAGAAACCAGTGCATCAGAAACTGACGGCACAATCGCCACTTCATCCGGTTCAGCCCCGATCAGCTTTGCAAACTCGTTTCTCGCAAACTCTGTTTTTTCGATCGCTTCTTTCCAGTTCGTCCCCATATACAGCAGGCTATCATGATAATCCTGGATCGCCCTTGATACAGGCTCTGCCAATGCGCTCTGAGAACAGCTGGCAAGCATCATATGCGTCTGCAAGGTTGGGAATAAATGACGATACTGCTGCGGCAAATGCTCCATTATGATTCACTCCTTTACATTATTTTGATGAAAAACCCATAAATAAACAATAGAATAAAAGAAAAAGGAGATGGGAGAATGAGAAAAAAAGTGCTGATCACTGGCTTTGACCCTTTTGACAAAGAAACCGTCAATCCATCATGGGAAGCGGCGAAACGGCTTAATGGCTTCGAGACGGATGAGGCAATCATTACAGCGGAACAAATTCCTACTGTCTTTAGATCCGCTCTGGACACTCTGCGCCAAGCCATTCAAAAACATCAGCCGGATATCGTAATTTGTGTCGGCCAAGCAGGAGGACGGATGCAGATTACACCGGAACGAGTGGCGATCAACCTTGCAGATGCGCGAATCCCCGATAACGAAGGACATCAGCCGATTGATGAAGAAATTTCTCCAGATGGGCCCGCCGCTTACTGGACAGGGCTTCCCGTGAAACGAATGACTGCTAAGATGAAGGAACATGGCATTCCAGCTGCGGTTTCCTACACAGCAGGGACCTTTGTATGCAACTATTTGTTCTACGGGTTAATGGATCACATTAGCCGGACATCCCCGCACATTCGCGGCGGTTTTATTCATATTCCTTACATTCCGGAGCAAACAATCGACAAAACAGCGCCGAGCCTCAGCCTGGACACGATTGTCCGGGCATTGAGAATCGCCGCTGTTACGGCCGCACAATATGATGAGGATGTGAAGTCACCGGGCGGTACGCTGCACTAAGCGGCCGCCGCTGTTTCTTCCCTCAGCCTCTTTTTATAGACAAACGCCGATAGGGTGACACTCACTTCAAACAGGACAAGAAGCGGGATCATCACGAGAAAATCAGAAATAAAATCAGGCGGTGTAATTAATATAGATACGACAATCAGCAGAAAATAGGACAGCTTTCTCGCTTTGGCCAGTCTGTAAGGATTTAAGATACCCAGCCTTGTTAAAAACATCACCACCAAGGGCATCTCAAACAAGAAGCCGAACGGCAGGCTCAAATTCACCATAAACCTAAAGTAGCGGTCAGCCGTAAACATCGTTTCAAAGTGGCCGGAGGATAAATGAGTCAAAAAGCTGAGCACGATCGGAAACAAGACAAAGTATCCGAAGGAGATGCCCGCCAAAAACAACGCAAATAAACCTGGTATGTACATGAGCGTCACCTTGCGCTCCATTTTCGTCAGCGCCGGTGCAACGAAACGCCACAGCTGGTACGCGGCAACAGGGATAGAAGCCGCAATGGCACAAATGCCGGAAAGCATCATATACACCCAGAGGATTTCACTCGGCCCAAGCACAGCCAGCTTTCCATCCAAATCCCTGATCAGCCAGTCATAAATGTCCTGTACGAACAAAAAAGCCGTGATGAGAAATAGAAAAAATGCCGCAAGGGTGACGATAATCCGGCGGCGAAGCTCTTCTAAATGCCCGATCAGATGGGTTTCTTTTTTATCCATTCAAAAAAGCCCTCCCTTTCATAAAAAAAGAGGCAGACCCGGTGTCTGCCTCATCAGCATTCAGCCCGCGTTTTTGTCCTGCTTTACCGCTGTCAGCTCAGCTGATTTCTCTTCTTTTTCATCACCAGACACAAGTGATTTTGTGGCGCTTTTAAATTCCAGCAGTGTCCGTCCGGCAGCACGCCCGATTTCCGGCAGCTTGGAAGGGCCAAAAATAATGAGGGCGATGACAAAGATCAGAATCAAGCCCGGTATTCCAATGTTTGAAAACATAATTTCCACTCCTTAATTCGTGATTTTTGCCCGCTTCTTAATCATTTGTTTTTCGTGGGCTTTGTTGTGCGCAAAGAAACGATCCTCTTCGACCTCATCGGATTGCTTCACCCCGCCTTGGATTGTTGTGGATGATACCTTTCTCAACCCAGTTTGATCTTTCTGGTAAACGAATGAAGCCCTCGTGGAAATGGCTGCGCCCGGCTCGGTCACAAACGGCATCACCCGATAATCGGCTTTCCACTGGTGAGGCGTCACTGTACAGCGGACATATCCGCGATAGTCGTTAAAGAACTTGATGTGCGGATTTTCTTTTAAAATTTGGTCCGTATCCGCTCGCTTATCGGCGCCGTTCCCTCCGGAAGTGATCGAGGTTCCGACAAATTCGGCTCCGAATATTTTTGAACTTGTCTTCTCGAAATCGACATGCAAGTTCGATGCCCAGCTTGCGTGTACATCACCTGTCAGTACGACAACATTATTCAGATTTTTGCTTTTAATGAAATTGATAACCCGTTCGCGCTGAGCCGGGTAGCCGTCCCACGAATCCATGCTGTAGATCGGGCTTGCGCTTGTCCCGAAATTCCACTTGGCAAAGAAAATCTGCTGCGCCAGCACATTCCAGTGGGCTGTCGAACTGCCCAAATTGTTGAAGAGCCACTGCTCCTGTTCTTTTCCAAGCAGGGTCCGATTCGGATTGCGCGATTCATCAGAAGGCGGCTTATTGCCGTCGTTATTGGCTTGGTCGTCCCTGTACTGGCGGGTATCAAGCACATTGAAGGACGCCAGGTTTCCGTACGTAAAGTGCCGGTACAGCTGCATATCTGGGCCATTCGGCAAAGAGGAAATGCGGAGCGGCATATGTTCATAGTATGCCTGGTATGCTGCCGCGCGGCGGAGCACGAATGCTTCAACCGACTGTCCTTTTTCAGGTATTTTATTGGCATAGTTGTTTTCAACTTCATGGTCATCCCAAGTTACAACCCAAGGGAATGCCGCATGTGCAGCTTTAAGATTGGCGTCAGAACGGTATTGAGCGTGACGGTTCCGATAGTCTTGCAGCGTAATGATTTCCGCGCTGTTGTGCGTGCGGACATTGCCTGTTTTTGATACATATTCATTTGGGCCGTATTCATATATGTAATCACCGAGATGGAAGACAAGATCAAGCTTTTCCTTCGCCATATGCTTGTAGGCCGTATAATATCCGTGCTCATATTGCTGGCAGGAAGCAAATGCAAAGGTCATTTGCGGCACATTGGCGCCAGGGGCAGGCAGTGTTTTTGTTTTTCCGACAGGGCTTAGTTCATGGCCGGTTTTGAAACGGTAATAGTACACTTTGTTTGGCTCAAGCCCGTCCGCTTCCACATGAACGGAATGGGCAAGACTCGGTTTAGCCATTTCAGTGCCTTTTCTTACGATTTTGCGGAAATGCTCATCCTTTGCGACCTCCCATTTGACAGGCACCGCTTGCTTCGGCATTCCTCCGCCGTTCAGCGGATCTGGTGCCAGGCGCGTCCAAAGCACGACACTGTCAGAAAGCGGATCACCTGACGCTACCCCTAATGTAAACGGATAGCTTGAGAATTTAGGCGCAGCATTTACTTCAAAGGCCCCAACCGACTGGGCAATCGTTAATCCAAGAGAAAGTCCTGCAATCTTCCCCGCTCCTTGAATAAATTTACGGCGGTCAAACGTATTGTTTTGAAAGCTTTCCTCTTTCAGTTTCTGTACCCATTCATCAAAACGACTGTCGTATGCCATTCAAGATCCCCTCTCTCCTCATTGATCGTCTCCATTATAGGAAATCATTGTTAAACGACTGTGAAGAAGTGTGAACCGATTGTAAGCGCTGAACATTAAAAACAGGTCTTCCCTCACAAGCCTGCCGCTGAAACATGCCGAAAGCTGGCTGAATGACGCGTTTTCTGCATATCCTGTCGTTTGCAAGCCGCCCATTCGGACTATTTTTCTTCACATGATCTTAAAAAAACAAAAACACCGAGCCATTTCGCAGAATGGCTCAGTGCCTTATCAGTTATTTCGAAAACAATCTGCTGAAAAAGCCCTTCTTTTTCGGCTTTTCAGCAGGAGGCTCTTGTTCTCTTACAATCCCTTTTTCCTTCGCTTCTTTCAGCCAAAATGGAAATTCAGCAAGCAGAGCATCATAAAGCTCATCATCAGAAATGCGGTCAATCTCTTCGATATGCAGGAAATTCGTGTTATCAATGACACGCCCTTCTAACGTATCCAGTTTATTGAGAAAATCAAAGTTTCCGTTTCCGATGCCGACAAACTGCCAGAACACCGGTTTATCAGAAGAAGCTTCAATTATCGGTTTGATTGACTTTTTACAGCCCCCATCATTGATAAAAACAATGAAAGCAGGATACGAGCTCGGTTCCTCCGCAACATATTTGCGCAGCACGTCCTTCATGACTGGCGGCTCATCATTTCTGCCGAATTTATGCAAGCGGTCATTATTTAAAATTTCACGATCGACATAGCCCGAAAAATCCTTTTCTGAAACTGGCTTTAATCGGGAAAATTCATTATCATACACCCATACATCCAGCAAACCGTTATCATCAAACTGATCAGCCACTGCCAAAATCCGCTCCACCACATTTTGAACCGTCCCGTTTTTGTAGAGCGGTCTCATCGATCCCGTAATATCAAGAACCAGTCCGACACGAGCCGTCACCTTCGTTAACTGCTTTTTCTCCAGTACGATCTTTACACTTTTCTTTTGCAGGTCAATTGTTGCCATTCTGTCATCTCCGTCAGCTCTTTTTTCTTCGATTATCTCACAGGAATATTTTCCATTGCATCTTTTCAAAGAAAAACACCGTTCAACTTGAACGGTGTCCTGTCTCTAAAATGTGTTATATACATTTTCACACGTCTCCGCCGTCGGCTGATAAAAGCAGTGTGACTTAAATCTGGCCACAAACGGCTGGTTATACCACTGGGCTGGACAGTCCCCCTCCGGCCTGAAATACCATAAACTAAATTTTGCAGGCCAGCGCCTTTCACCATTAATCGACCGGCGTGCAAGGGCACGCTCGCTATCCCGCGCTCTTTGATAAAAAT
Source organism: Bacillus sp. LJBS17 (assembly GCF_019334685.1). Taxonomy (NCBI): domain Bacteria; kingdom Bacillati; phylum Bacillota; class Bacilli; order Caryophanales; family Bacillaceae; genus Bacillus; species Bacillus sp. LJBS17. Next base: position 269,497 of record NZ_CP079759.1, on the reverse strand, counting down.
ATCCATGAGTCACAGCCTCAAACGCGTGTGGCTGATAAATCATCTGCCTGATGGTGCGGAGGCCTTTAAAATCTGAGCAATTCGCCCGCAGCCGATTAATTCCAACGTTGCCGACAAGCAGCATCCCCTGCTTGCCTTCACCTTCCGCTTCCGCTCTGAGCAGCCTTGCCATCAAATCGACATCCGCACTCGTTGCTCTCACGACCGCCATCACGTCACCTCCCCTTGATCTCTTTTCATCATATTTCATTACTTCAGAAGTGATGACGGAGGGACAGGAGAAGTTTTTAAATTTATTCATCTAAAAACAGCAAACATAATGGGCTGTTGGGCATCAAAGCAGCGTCCGGTGCAGTACAAGCTTCACATTTCCGCTGTCGAAGCGCCGCAGCCTCAATTCCTGGATTCACATCATTGACCCCTCCCCAGCAGATTTGCACCCGCCTCCGAAAAAAAATAAGGTTTAACTTTTTACATTTGAGGAATTATACATAACAAATCAAATGACAAAAGGAGGAATTGTAATGACACATGTGAAAGCGCTCGCTATTAAAGGTATTATGACGATTATTGTGTTGTATCTGGTGCTTGGTCTGGGCTTTGGGTTCACGTTTGGTGATACGCTGCTAATGACGATTGTGTTAGGGGTTATTTCTTATTTACTGGGCGATCTTTATGTATTGCCGAAATGGAATAATATGATTGCAACTTTGGCTGATTTTGGTTTGGCCTTTCTCGTGATCTGGCTGATGGGCATGCCGCTTTCTATGGGGATGACTGGCGGTGAAGTTGCATTGGCGGCTTTATTCGGCGCGATTGTCATGGCAATCGGTGAATATTGCTTCCATTTCTATATGATGAGCAAAGAGATTGGCAAGAAGCATTATCTTGAAACAAGAACAGACTCATAATGGAAAGGCCGGTGCTGACAGCATCGGCCTTTTATACATATTGGGCGCCTTTGTTTACGCATCCTGCTTGTCCGCATTCCTGATCGCCATGTAGGAAAAGAACAATCCGAATGCCGCTAACGATAACGGGATATACACAACAGATGAAATCGAGAAGCCCGGACTTGTTGAGCTGATGAGCATCACAATTACTACAGATGAAATGATGGTCGCCGGAACCGAGTGTCTACGCATCCCAAAAAAGATGGGAACTAAACTGGTTCCAGCGGCGCCAAAAGCGAAAACCGCCATTTTGACCGCCTGTTGAGAAATGATCTCGGAAGTAAGCTCTCCCGGTATGAAATGGTAGATCGAGTTCAGCCAAAAGAAACCGGCGGCTATGAGTATATTTGAAAGTAAAATCGTGATAAACGTCAGTCCGCCCGCGATCATGAGCTTAGCGGTGAGCAGCTTTTTACGGCTGATCGGGTACGTGAACATCACAAGAATGGTTTTGTTTTTATATTCCGAAATCACCAATTTTACGATCAGCACAGCGCCAAATACGATAAATACCGCTCTGACGAAGGTGCCGATGATGAGGAATGCTTCATCCGTACTTTGGAACGAAACCCCACCATCGGCTTTTTCGGAATAACTGATCAGCCACATAAAACCCATAATGATCACGTTGGCAATAAGGGCACCTCTGATATACCAGCCCATTTTCATTTTTCTTAATTCGATTCTGATCAAATTCATCAACGTGTCTCTCCTCCTTTACGCACTGATGCTATTGCCGTTGATCAATTTGATAAAATAATCCTCCAGCGACGTATACTTTTTGTTCAATGATTCAATGTCTACATCATTTAAAATCAGCGCTTTGGATATAGCAGCCTGAGAGGCTTCAGCCTCGTAAATTCGAATCGTTTTCTCATTTAATATTTTAAAGTTGGTTAATTGCAGCTCTTTCTCCAGCACAAAGCAGGCCCTTGTCTGATTCGATGTAACAAGCTCGATGTATTCAGTGTTCTGGCCCCTGACATCCTCCATTGATACCTCTTCAAGCAGCCTGCCGTCCCGAATGACGCCGATTGTGTCCGCGATTTGTTCGATTTCACCCAGCAGGTGGCTTGAGATCAGCAGTGTCATCCCGTACTCTTTGCTCAGCACTTGAAACAATTGCCTGATTTTTTTAATGCCGAGAGGGTCAAGCCCATTCACCGGCTCATCCAGAATAAGCAGATCCGGCTTTGTAAGGATGGCACGCGCAATTCCAAGGCGCTGCTTCATCCCGAGGGAAAAGGTTTTGACGGGTTTTTTGTCGATTTGTTTTAAATTCACCATATCCAGCACTTCTTGTATGGCTTTTTTATTGTGGTATCCCATATATTCACAATGCAGATCTAAATTTTCTTCAGCTGTCAGGTTTTCATAAAAAATCGGATATTCAATCATGCTGCCGATGTTCCCCAGCACCTCATATGACGTGTGGGTGAACTTGTTCCCAAGAATGATGATTTCACCGCTTGTCGGTTTGACAAGGCTCGTCAGCATTTTCATGATGGTTGTTTTCCCCGCGCCGTTCGGGCCGAGAAAGCCATAGATTTCACCTTTTTTAATATGCATGCTGACATTGGATACGACCTCTATGCCCTGATACGTTTTGGTCAGCCCGTTTGTTTGTACGATATAAGTCAACTTTGTTTCTCCTTCCCTCTCTTTTCCTGTTTTCTATTGTAGCGGCGAGCCCTGTCATTTTTATTTCTCAAACCTTAAGAAATTCTTACGATTAATATGTCATGCGTTTCAATGTGATCGTAAATGCAGTCCGTTCGTACGGCTTGCTTTGGACGGATATGATGCCTCCCATTTTTTCTGTAAGCCGTTTTGTGATGGTTAAACCCAGTCCGCTTCCTTGAAATGCTTTATTTCTGGATTCTTCAAGTGTATACAGCCTCTCAAACACCCGCTGCTGATCGGTTTCACTAATCCCTTTTCCGCGATCCCATACGGTGATGGCGATGTTCCTCTCATCATAAGACAGCGTCAGCCCGATTAACTTGCCGGCCGCGCCATATTGAATCGCATTGGACAATAGGTTTTGCAGGATTCTGTCCAGAGCCTCTTCATTCGCCTGCGCATACACCGGCGTATCGGGGATATCGATGGCTGCTTGAAAGCCTTTTGACTGAACAGCGTCATAATAGTGCAGGATATTTCGTTTGCATATGTCGTTCATATGTACTTTGGTGATCGGGATCTCTTTATCTTCAGATTCTAATTTCGCTAAATCAAAAAAGGAATTGATCATCTGAATAAGTTCATTTGTTTTCTGGCGGAGCTTCTCCAGCAATCTTTCCCGCTCTTCGTCCGGCATGTTCGGGTCACTTTGAATGGCTTCGATATAACCGAGAATGACCGTTAACGGCGTTTTCAGGTCGTGCGACATATTGGTCAGCATCCGCTTCATGGATTGCTCTGTTTTCGCAAACCGGGCACTGATTTGCTGACGATTCTCAAGGAAAAGATTGATGTTAACAAGCAAGTCTTTGAGCACATGATCGTCTGTAGGAAGCAAAATTTGTCCTGCCGAATCCCGGCTGAGCATGTAGCTAAGCTGGTCAGCCGTGTAAGCCAGATTCCCGTCCCGCTTCTTTTTCATTATGAATTGAATCACATTCAGACACGCCAGAGCGATGACAGCTGCCACCCATAGCACTGTCATTCTAAAACTCTCCTAATTTATAACCGATGCCCCATAGCGTTTTAATATATTGAGGGGAGGAGGGGTCATCCTCAATCTTTTCTCTGAGCCGCCGCATATGTACGTTAATGATGTTCTGATCATCAAAGTACTCTTCATTCCAAACCGAACGGTAGATTTGTTCTTTCGTAAACACTTTTTTAGGATTTGATGCGAATAAGCACAGCAGCTGCCATTCTGTTGACGTCAGCTGGAGCGGTTCTCCGTTTTTCAAAACGGAAACATTGTCTATATCTATCGCAAGCTGGTGAATCCGGATCACCTTATTCACAGCCGGCTCCTCTGCCGAATATTGCGTCGCCCGCCGTATCGCGGCTTTTACTCTGGCTGTCAGCTCAATCATCGAAAACGGTTTGGCGATATAATCGTCCGCCCCAAAGCCCAGTCCCAATGCCTTGTCTACATCTCCGTCTTTTGCCGAAATCATTAAGACCGGTATATTGCTTTTTTCCCGGATGATTTTCAGAAAATCCATTCCGTTCAGCTTCGGGAGCATGATATCAAGGAGGACCAAATCGTATGAACCCTGCTGAAACAGCCGGATGCCCTCTTCTCCGTCGAAGGCATGCACAATTCCAAAGCCTTCTTTTGTTAAATAATGATCCACCATTTCACTGATTGAGTGGTCGTCTTCTACAAGCAATATGCGCTGCATCTTCTCACCTAACCTTTACAAAATCAAAAAACACACACGTAATTACACTTATTGTAATTGAAAAACGTGTGTGTTTTATAAAAATTATTCTTTTTTTCCTGTTTTCAGCTTCATGTATTCTATGCCCGTAATGACAAAGAATACAGCAGTGCATCCAATGACTTGAATAAGCCGAAGCCGTTCACCGAGAAATAAAGCTCCATAGAAAATCGTCAGGACAGGCCCTGCCATTGAAATGGCGGCGGCTCGCTGTGCCCCGATTCGTCTTATGCCCTCAAGCATTAGCACAAATGGAATCACAGTGGTTACGACTGCAATTACCGCGAACAAACCATACATAGAAAGCGGATATGCTGCCATTGGCGTATTCATGCCAGCCGCCGATTTTATCCCTGTGTAAAGCATCATGGCAGCTCCAGCAGCTGTCATCCCGTATGCATTGAGACGGATCCCCCCGATTTGATGGACGAGATGCCCGGAAAGGACAAGATAACCAGCATAGACGGCCGAAGATAACAAAATGAATACAGCTCCAATCATATTCGCCTGAAAAAGCTCAGCATTCCAGCCGCCCAGCGCCAAGAAAAGCCCAAACATGACTGCCAGAACTGCGAAAAGGTCCTGAATTGAAGACATTTTCCGGTCACGACACGCGGTGAATCCAAACACAAACAACGGATAGCTCATCAGCAATATACGTTCAACCATTGCGGATACATGGTTCAGCCCGATAAAATCAAGCAAGGGAGACAGAAAAAAACAAAACACTCCCGCGCCACAAGCCTTCCATAGGTCTCCTTTTTTCTTACCGTCTGGCATTGGAGGTCGGTATATTAAAAAAATCAGCCAAAATAGCGGAACAGCCAGCAGCTGCCTGTATAGCAGCACGGCATCTGGCTCAGCACCCATTTGGTATGCCCATTTTATCCAAATCGATTTAGACGCAAAACAAACTGTTCCGATCAGCAAAAAAATCGTACCTGCTGCGGCCTCACGAATCTTACTCTGCTCTTCTGCTCTCATCTCAGCTCAGCTTTTCTCCTTTACTTATTCAAATGCTTTTGGATAAAATCCAGAAGCGTATATCCTTGAGCAGTCAGAATAACACCTTTTCCGCTGCAGGCCGGGCAAGGTGTTCCTTCGATTTCTCCCGCTCTTTCACATTTAGGACATGCGACCTCAAGATCATCAGTTGCAATGACCATTTGATATCCTCCTTTCTAACTCATCTGCTATGCCACCACCAGCCATCATCCATTGGCCGTCACCTCCTTTAAGAAACACAAAAACCCCCGTCCTATGCAAAGGACGAGGGTCTCGCGGTACCACCTTTATTAACAGCTATACAGCCGTTCACTCTAAGTACAGAAAACCTATGTTTCGATACTCCTCTCTTGGTAACGGGGAGAGAAACCCGGCATCGCCTACTATCCGTTCAGCAAAGCAATTCAGAAGCCCATTCGACATCAGGGGAGGATCGGTTCACACCTGCCACCGACTCTCTGAACCTCCATTCTGATGCGTACTTACTCTTCCTCACGATTGTTGATCCGTTCTATTATTTGTAAAGTTTATAATACTTGGTTCTTGAAATGAAGTCAATTGGTTAACCCGGTTTTACACCAAGTGCTTCCAGCGCCATATTGATGTGTTCCTCCTGCTGTGTTTGCAGAGCTAGCTTGGCGATTTCCACCGGATACGCCGCCTGCATCTCTGAAATGTGTTCCTGCATTTTTGCCCATATTCGGCCGCCTGCTTGATCATAGTATTCAAGCAAACGGGCAGTTTCTTTTTCTCCGAAAATGGTTTGATAAAGAACAAAATCCTTGGCTGGGTCAGCAACCTTCGCTTCTGTCCAATCCAGAAGTCCTGTGACACGTCCATTTTGATCGATAAGGATATGCGGCGGGTGGAGATCGCCGTGTATCAAAGAAGAGAAACCCGGCCAGTATGCATCATCATTTATCCACTTTTGCCATCTTTCCCAAAGCGTCGTAGATACGCCAAGCTTATTCTTCACATCAACCATAGAGTCTGCTGTCATTTGCCTGAAATCTTCTGGCCTTATCACTTCTATTCCGGATTGCCCAGCAGATATTTGATCCGTGCCATGTAATTCAGCCAGTATGTCGGCAAGTGTGCGGACAAAGTCGTCTGACGGCGGCTGATGATCCATATTCCATACATATTGCTTTTGTTCCAAGTCAATTCCAGCAGCCGGCGTTCCTTTTAACATTGGGTAAGCGATCAATTCCGGTGTATGAATTCTCCAATCCGGCACATCAGCAGTCAGATTCGCGCGGAGAAAGGCAAGCGTTATGCCTTCTGCAGATGCTCTTTCCACAACATCACTTCGCCGCGGTTTTCGCAGCACCCATGGCATACCTGTGTCGTCCTTGGCAAATACAACTTGAAAGTCCATTCCGGTTTCATTCAATTGCGCGTTCTCAGAATGAACCGTCAAACCTTGGCTGCGTGCAAGCCCGACAATCTCAGTGATAAGCTGTTTTTCGTTAAGGTTTGTCATCCCATTTCCCCTTTCTCATGCTCCGGCCTGCAGTAGAGAGAAGGGATGCTTGAAGGCACAAAAAAGGGCAGGCACGCCACCCTCTTTTTTGATAATCATGTAAGGGCTCATACATAGGCGGATTCATCCCGATTCTCTCGCATTCAGGCGAGAGTTGTTCACTATTGAATTCGTGTCACTCGGAATCTAATGAATGCCATGCTGTAACCCCTCCGTTTCCTATACGCTGATTTTCATTTTACAGCATATTCCATCTTTCCGCTATAAAAACATGAATCAAGTCACTGGAGCAGGATTAAACAAGCACAAATCATTATGGAGACCCCAACGGTCTGCCCACGTTTGTTTGCGGCCGCTTGCCACATCCAAAATCGTCCTGAAGATTTCCCAGCCTACGTCTTCGATACTGGCCTCTCCTGTCGCGATTCGGCCGGCATTGATATCGATTAAATCAGCCCAATGCTCTGATAAGGAATGCCGAGTCGATACTTTCAGAACCGGCGCAGCAGCCAGGCCATATGGTGTTCCTCTCCCTGTCGTAAACACCTGCAAATTCATGCCCGCAGCCAGCTGCAGGGTGCCGCACACAAAATCGCTTGCCGGTGTCGCCGCGAACAGCAGGCCTTTTTGCTTTGCTCTTTCACCAGGGCCGAGCACGCCGGAGATGGGGCTTGTGCCTGATTTCGCTACCGAGCCTAACGCTTTTTCCACCACATTGGATAATCCGCCTTTTTTATTGCCTGGTGACGGGTTTGCGCTACGGTCTGCGTCTCCCCGCCGAAGATAGCTGTCATACCACTTCATCTCTTTGATCAGCGATTGTCCGACCTCTTCACTGACAGCCCGCGGCGTTAATAAATGAATGGCATCCCGCACCTCTGTCACTTCAGAAAACAAAACCGTTGCACCTGCGCGAACCAATAAATCAGCCGCATACCCCACGGCAGGGTTTGCCGTCACGCCGGAAAACGCATCACTGCCGCCGCATTGCAGGCCGATAACCAGATCCGAAACAGGGCATGACACCCGGGTTCTGCTGTTCAGCCTGATTAACCGTTCCTCCGCCATTTCCAAAATGGATTGAATCATCGCCGCAAAACCTCGGTGATCCTGGAGCGATAGAATGTCATCACCATTTTCGGAGGCAATTCTTTCCGGGAGGAGCTTTTCACATCCCAATCCGATTACCATTACTTCTCCGCCGAAGTTCGGATGCTTCGCAAGATTTTGAATCGTGCGGATCGGAATGACAGCGTCGGGCGCATTGATCGCCACGCCGCATCCGTATTGATGATGCAGCGGCACAACGTCATCGACATTTGGGTATTTCGGCAGCAGCTCTTCTTTTATTCGTTTGACTGCATAATCCAAAACGCCAACAACACATTGAACACTTGTCGTGATGCCGAGAATATTTTTTGTCCCCGTACTGCCATCCGCATTTCGATATCCTTCAAACGTATAGCCTTCAAGAGACGGCCGCGGCTGCGGCACTCTATTTGCAAGAGGAAGATCGTCTAACGCCGGAGGAGCGGGCATTCTCACGAGGTCTTCCCGTATCCAGCTCCCGCGTTTGATCGTCTCATCAGCAAATCCGATCACCTCTCCGTAACGCACGATCTCGTCCCCTTGATTGAGATCGGTGAGGGCCACCTTATGGCCTTGAGGAACATCCTCTTCAAGTACGAGCCCGCATGAGAAAACAGTGCCCTTTGGCAGTCCTCCATCATTTACAATAATCGCGGTGTTATCTATTTCATGCACTTTGATGTAAAGGGGGGCTTGGTTCTTCCTGAGGTTCATCGCCATATGAAAATCACTCCTCATATTTTAGTAAGCGTTTTCTAAATTGGTTTAAAAAAACCGCAGCTCTTACGTTTCAACTGCGGTTGCTCACCATTATTTTTCATCCATTCCTTTTAGAATTTTGTCACGGACAAATTTCAGATGCTCATACATGTGGTAATGTGCTTTGTACGGATCTCTTTTGGCAAGGGCGTCGTAGATTTTTTTGTGATATTCGACCGTTACATCTCTCTCCCTGTACGGAATTTGGCTGTCAATTTTCGCATGGGTGATCAGCAGGGACTGAATCATCCCTTCAACGACGGGGTTATTGGCGCTTAACGCAATAATTCGATGGAACTCTTTATCCGCTTCACCATAAAGATTGTCAGTGCTGTTGGCAATATCGTCGATCGTCTTCTGCAAACGCTGAAGCTCTTCCTCATTGATTTTTTCCGCGGCAATTGTCACGAGTCCGAGTTCTAGCGCCATCCGCGCTTCAATGATAGCCGGAAGATTATCAGTGGCCAAGGCAAGCATGACGGAAAACGGCTGCATGCCGATTTTATCGTTGAAATATGTGCCCCCTCGTGTTTTTCTCGTAATGACGCCCAGCGTTTCAAGTGAACTGAGTGCCTCCCGAAGCACAGGCCTGCTGACATGCAAAATGTCCATCAGTTCCATTTCTGTCGGCAATTTGTCTCCGGCCCTCAACTGTCCGCTCGATAATAAATGGACAATCCGTTCGATGACCTGCTTGGCTAATGTTTTCCGATTGACTGTATCGACTTTCAAATCCTCTAAACCTTCGTACACGAACAACTCTCCCTTCAGTTGTTCAATTGTAAGACAAAATAGCGGATATGACAATATTTACAATCAAACTTATCGCACAAGACACGGGCGCTTCCGGTCAAATTCCCAGTTGCTGATCAGGAACTGCATTGGGATCGCGTCATTCCGTGCGCCTAAATTCATTTTCCGATAGATCTCATGCGCTTTTTCCACTTGTTCCATATCAATATCGACGCCTAGTCCAGGCTTATCCGGCACCTTGACACAGCCAGAAGAAATCTCAAAAGGCTGTTTCGTTAATCGCTGCCCGTCCTGCCAGATCCAATGGGTATCAATCGCCGTGATCCGCCCCGGAGCCGCTGCTGCCACATGGGTAAACATCGCAAGGGAAATATCAAAGTGGTTGTTGGAGTGCGAGCCCCATGTCAAACCCCAATCATGGCACATTTGCGCAACCCGCACCGACCCTTGCATCGTCCAAAAATGCGGATCAGCCAGCGGTATATCGACCGCATGGAGCTGAATCGCGTGACCCATTTCCCGCCAGTCAGTCGCAATCATATTTGTCGCAGTCGGAAGCCCTGTCGCGCGGCGGAATTCAGCCATTACTTCACGAGCGGAGTAGCCATTCTCATCCCCGCACGGATCTTCCGCATACGCGAGCACATCTTGCTTTCCTTTGCATAATGCAATAGCTTCCTCTAATGACCATGCCCCGTTCGGATCAAGAGTGATCCTTGCCTCTGGAAAACGTTTCGATAATGCGGTAACAGCTTCGATTTCCTCTTCTCCCCGCAGCACCCCGCCTTTCAACTTGAAATCCTGAAAGCCATAGCGCTCCTGTGCGGATTCGGCAAGACGCACAATGGTCTCCGGCGTCAGCGCTTCCTCATGGCGCAGACGGAACCACGCACAATCTGACTGCTCATCGCTTTGATACGGCAAGGTCGTCCGCTTTCGGTCGCCGATATAAAAGAGGTAGCCGAGCATTTTTACTTCATCACGCTGCTTCCCTTCGCCCAGCAAAGCCGCGACCGGTTCCTGAAGAAACTTTCCAAGCAAATCTAACAAAGCCGCTTCCAGTGCGGTGACGGCGTGCACAGTGGTGCGCAAATCAAACGTCTGGTTTCCTCGCCCTCCCCTGTCCTGATCGCCAAACTGCTTTCTGACCGTTTGCAATATCGCTTGGTACGCACCGATAGATTTTCCGACAACAAGCGGCTCTGAAAGCTCCAGTGTGCGGCGAATATGCTCTCCGCCAGGCACCTCGCCGACTCCCTGATTTCCGCTGCTGTCCGTTAAGATTACGATATTCCGGGTAAAAAACGGGCTGTGCGCTCCGCTTAGATTCAGCAGCATGCTGTCATGTCCCGCAACAGGAATCACCTTCATTTCAGTAATTGAGGGAATATTCGATCTTTTCTCTTTTTGAACCTGCTCTTGTATCGGTGAACTCATGCATTTTCCTCCCTTTATAAAGCGCTTTCATAAATATTAGACAGGCAACGATTGATCGGGGTCTTGTTCTTGTTTCTTTAACACGACCCGTTTGATCGGCCCGACCAGCAGCAAATAGCTGAGGATCGCCGCAATCGCGTTAGCGCCGACAAACACAAGCGCGCCATTAAAAGATCCAGTGGCATTAACAATGTATCCGATAATAATCGGTGTTGTAATCGAGGCAATATTGCCGAAAGTGTTGAACAAACCGCCGCTTAATCCTGCACATTCTTTCGGAGACGTGTCCGACACGACAGCCCAACCCAATGCGCCGAAGCCTTTTCCGAAAAACGCGAGCGACATAATAACAACGACAAGCCACGCTGAATCTGTATAGTTGCAGACAATCATACTGCAAGACAGCAGCATGCCGGCAATGATTGGCACTTTTCTTGCAAAGGTCAGTGAACGGCCTTTTTTGAGCAAGATGTCTGACACAATGCCCCCAAGGACGCCGCCGGCAAATCCGCACAGCGCCGGCAGGGAAGCGACAAACCCAGCTTCAAGAATAGACATGCCGCGGGCCTGAACCAAATATACCGGAAACCATGTGAGAAAGAAATAGGTGAGAGTCGTAATACAGTATTGCGCAATGTACACGCCAATCAGCATGCGGTTCGTTAACAGCTGTTTGATATACGGCCATTTCGATTCTGTTTCTTGTTTGCTTTTACTGTCATCCATGGAAATCAGCCCGCCGCCCTGTTCGATGTACGCAAGCTCAGCTTCATTAACCTTCGGATGTTTTTTCGGTTCATACACCGTTTTTAGCCAGATGACAGCCAGAAGAATGCCTGCAATACCCATGACAACGAAAACGGAATGCCAGCCGAAAGAGTGGGTAAGCCAGCCCATTAAAGGAGAAAAAATGACGATTGCGAAGTATTGTGCTGAATTAAAAAAGGCTGAAGCTGTCCCGCGCTCGGAGCTTGGAAACCATGAGGCAACAACTCTGCCGTTTCCGGGAAATGAAGGCGCTTCTGATAAACCAACCAGAAAACGCAGTGCAAATAGCAGGATAATCGCTGTGCCGGCGGAGAAAAAGCCAATCGCCCCTTGCAGCAGCGTAAAAAACGACCAGAAAAAGATGCTTAACGCAATGATAGTCTTTGAACCAAAACGGTCCAGCAGCCAGCCGCCCGGAAGCTGTCCGATGACATAGGCCCAGCCAAAGGCAGAAAAGACATATCCCATGGCGACCGAGTCCAATCCCAAATCGTGCTGGACGGAATCTCCGGTGATGGAAAGCGTCGCTCGATCCGCGTAGTTAATAGAGGTCACAAGAAACAGCATAAACACGATGAACCAGCGCACGGACGTTTTTTTGCCCGCCGGTGTAACATTCGCAAAGTCTTTTTTCATAGTATCTTCTCCTTTTCAAAGTAGAGAATCATATGCTGGCTGTGATAAAGCCGGGAAAGAGACGCACGTCTCTTTCCAGCACCATTACGGCTTCACAAAAACGGTTTTAATCGCTGTGAAAAAGTCCTTCGCTGCCTCACCCTGTTCTCGGGAGTGGGAGCTCGACTGCTTCATGCCGCCAAAAGGCGCCTGCAGCTCAACACCTGCGCTTTCTGCATTGATCCGAACCAGCCCGGCATCGATTTCATCAATGAAAGAAAGCATTCGGCCGATGTTTTCCGTGAAGATGGATGCACTTAAACCGAACTTCACATCATTGGCAATGTTCAGCGCCTCCTCCATCGAGTCCACCTTGATCAAGGCGATCACCGGACCGAAAATTTCCTCCTGGGCAATTGTCATCTCAGATGTCACATTGTCAAAGATGGCAGGCTGAACATAATAGCCGTTTTGATACTTTCCGTTCTCCAGCTTTTCTCCTCCTATTAAAAGGGAAGCCCCCTCCTGTTTGCCTTTCTCAATGTATGACAGGCAGTTATCAAGCTGATTCTTGCTGGCAATCGGTCCCATCCAGACATCCTCTTTTAAGCTGTCTCCGATTGTAATATCTTTTGTGCGCTGGAGCAGTTTTTCTTTAAAGCGCTCATAAATTCCGCTTTGTACAATGACACGGCTTGTCGCGGTGCATTTCTGGCCGGTTGAACGGAAGGCCCCCGTTATGACAGCTTCAGCCGCAGCTTCAAGGTCAGCGTCATCAGCTACGATAACAGGGTTTTTGCCGCCCATCTCAAGCTGGTACTTAGCTCCCCTCGCTAAAGCGGCTTGCCCGATGATTTTTCCGACTTGATTTGAACCGGTAAACGTAACGGCGTTTACACCGTCATGCTCAGCAAGCCCCTGCCCGACAACAGAACCCGGGCCTGTCACCAAATTGATGACCCCTGCCGGGAGCCCCGCTTCCTCAAAGCAGGCAATGATCTTCGCGCATGTCACAGCTGTTTCTGTCGCCGGTTTGATGACAACGGTATTGCCGTATACCAATGCCGGCGCCATTTTCCAAATCGGAATCGCCACTGGGAAGTTCCACGGAGAAATCACGCCGACCACACCGAGCGGAACACGGGTGGTAAACATGAGCGCGTCTTTGTCAGTAGACGGAATGACGTCACCCGTTTTTCGCATGCCCTCTCCGGCGTAATAGCGCAGAATGGCAATCCCCCGGGCTGTTTCTCCCTTCGCTTCCGGCAATGTTTTACCCATTTCACGCGTTGCACAGGCGGCGATTTCCTCCAAGCGCTGCTCCATGATATCCGCTGTTTTGTATAAGTATTGGCCGCGCTCGGCACCCGTCAGCTTTCTCCAAGCCGTTTTGGCTTCATTGGCGGCGGCGACGGCACGTTCCACATCTTCAGCCGTTGAATTCTGTACATATCCGACAATATCATTCACATCGGCAGGGTTTTCGACCTTGACCATATCGCCTGATTGAGACTTAACCCACTCTCCTTTAATAAAGTTGAGGTACGTGTTTTGTTCCGTGATCACAGACATGCCCATTGCCCCTTTCGTGTTTTTTCTGGTCAAACCGTCGCGGCTTTTTTCGGAAAACGGTCAGCCGCCTGCTTCAAAATTGCTTCCAATTGCTGATAATGATCTTTTTCAACCGGGCCGACAGGCGGTCTGGCTGTATTCCTTACATTCAAACCCATGATTTCCATACCGGCTTTAATCAAGGATACGGCGTAGCCTTTTCGTTGTTTGCGAATGTCGTTGATCGGCAGAATCACATGCCGATAGAGTTCCTTCACAAGCTCGTCATTTCCGTTTTTCAATGCATCATAGAACATTCGCGAAATATGCGGGATATAATTTGAAATCGCTGAAGAGTAAGAGTGGAACCCGATCGGCAGATATGCCGGCATCGTCACTTCAGCCATCGGCATTCCGTTGAGCCATCCCAAGCGGTCGCCGATCGTATAGACGAGGTTGATATTCAAATCCATATTTCCTACCCCGTCTTTGACACCGACAAGCTGTTCACATTCGGTCAGACGTTTGATCTGTTCAACAGAGAGAACTGCGTTATCGCGCTGATAAAGAATCGCGTTCAAGTCAGTGCTTTCAATAATCGTTTTCGCATACTGGTACAGCCCCTCCTGTTCGCCATGCACCAAATACGGAGGCAGAATCAAGTAGCCGTCGGCGCCTTTTTTCTCCGACAGCTGCGCCCAATCAAGCGCTGTGCTGAGGTTGCCGCCCACCCCCGTGTAGACCGGCACCTTTCCTCCGGCTGCCGAGACTGCGACTTCCACCATTTGCTCATATTCCTTCTGGCTGAGAGATTGGAATTCACCAGACCCGCAAGCGATAAATATCGCTTCCAAGCCCTCATTCAGCAAAAACTCAATGTTTTGAAAAAGAGCTTCTTCCTCCAGTTTTCCTTGTGTGTTAAAAGGAGCAACCGGAAAACCTAAAATTCCAGCGGGTGCTTTTCTGATACGGCTCATCAACATAACCTCCTGTTATTTGTGTATACAGCCTCTATCTGTAAGCGCTTTTATTAATTTTTCTTTCACATCCGCTCCTTCCCCATATATCCTTTTGTTTAATTGTAAGACAAATAAACAATAAGTCAATATCTTTATTTTCTGATATTTTATAAAAAAGCGGTAAATCACTGTCCGGCCGGGATTCTGCGCAGCAAAAAAACAGCCTGGTCAGCCGGCTGTTTGGTTTATATCCTTCTTTGTTTCATCGTCTCATGCAAAAGCTTTGCTTCCAAAAAAAACACGTGGATGAATTTTTTCATATTTATTCTAGCAGGTGCAAGGGGTTTTGCATCCTTGGATTGGAGTTCTTTCATTTTCTGGCTGACAACCGGAAAATCAAAGAATTTCGATGCATAGGTTTCAAATTTTGGATTCGAAAAATCAGTTGTGCCCAGTGAAGCAAAATGGTGCAGCGAATGAATAATCGCTCTGCGGATACGCTGCTCCGAGGCTTTCATTTCGCGATTGACGTCCGTTTGTGAGGCCCCTGTCCCCAGCTTCCGTACCGCTACTTGGGTGAATATTTGTTTTAACGAAGGGCTTTGTTTTTCGTGCGGCTCGGATTGCTCGTGTTCTGCTAAATACTGCAGGACCGCCATGAGATCATGTGCGCCGCCTTCTCCCATCATGCCCAGCTCGGACAACAGGAATGTTCCTGCCTCTTTTAAACCGCTGTCACTCTTCTGCTGGGGACGCGCTTTCCGTTCAGTCCGATTGACAAGCCGGCTTAGAGAATGCTGGATGGCTCCAATCGAGTGTTCAAGCTCGATCCGCTCCTTCACCTTTTGGAGAACCGTGACAATTTCAATGCGGTTAATCGGCTTATGGATAAAATATTCGATGCCGAGCGAGTACGCTTCCCCGACCATTTCCTTCGCCTCCACTTGAGAGATCATTACGATTTTGCCGGAGTACGTATTCTGGATCTGACGAATCGTCTCAATGCCGTCTCTTCCGGG
This sequence comes from Bacillus sp. LJBS17, assembly GCF_019334685.1. Lineage (NCBI taxonomy): Bacteria > Bacillati > Bacillota > Bacilli > Caryophanales > Bacillaceae > Bacillus > Bacillus sp. LJBS17. Next base: position 253,705 of record NZ_CP079759.1, on the reverse strand, counting down.
CATTAACAGATCGATTAATAAAATATCAATCTGCTTAAATTGCAGCATATGCCCTTCCACTTGGCTTCCGTCGTCAGCTTCACCAGCAGCTTCCCCGAGATCTTCGTCCTCAATGATCTGCCTTAAAATTGACCGCACCGCACGGTCATCATCTGCAATAAAAAAACGCATAGCTTTCGGTTCACCCTTTCTGAATCAAATGCCGGACAGGCAGCCTGATGGCAAACACCACTCCCCGCTGCTGATTATCAAACGTGATATCCCCTTCTAGCTCTGTCACGATTTCCTTTACGTAGGAAAGTCCGATACCTGTAGAAGGCGTGCCAAATTCGTCATATTTTGAAGTAAAGCCCGGGTCAAACACAATGTCTCCGATTTTCTCGGAAATCCCGGGGCCATTGTCTTCCACCTGGAATTCTACCATACTCTCATTTGGCTTACGGAGCCTCAGGCTGACCATTCCCTCTTCATCCATAGCCTCTACCGCATTTGCTGTTAGATTATTAATGATCGAAAGCACGATAAATACGTGATATTCGTCATGCTCTCCCTCGATCGAGCAGTAAAAATCAATCTGCTTCCCTAGTGCTTCAGCGTACTTTTCATTCATTCTAATCACGAGCTGCAGCAAATCAGAAGCCCTCATATAATCTCTCAAACTCTCATTCGAAATCAGTTTTGAAAGCCCTGCGAATATCCGCTGGTTGTCCTTTTTCACTTCATGAATCTCTCCGGCCAGTCTCAGGATTCTGCCGCTCAGCTGAACATCCTTGCCCTTCATTTCCCGATAGAGCTGATACGAATCGTTTGTCACTTTCTCTGTCGTTTTCAATGTCTTTTTTAGGTGCACCGTTTCTTCATATAAATTGGAAACGATCATCAGCATGTGCTCGTGCTGCTGCCTTGTCTGTTTTTCTCTCGATTGTGTTTCATACAGCTTCAGCACACTATAAAAGCTCATCACAATAAATGTGTGAGAAATCGCAATCACCGCAATGTCAGTGATTTTCTCAGGCGTGACAACCGTATGAAAAATGAGAAATTGCACAGCCAGCTCGACACAATCTGACACAACTTCAATCATAAACCCAATGAAACCGAGCATAATCGGCCGTTCACGGAAACGATTGGCCTTTAATATGGAAAACAGACAGGCGTAAGTCATATAAAAGAAAAAGCCAGACGCTTGATCATACAGAATCGGAGTCAGTCCATTGTGTCCTCCGCCCCATAATTCCAGAAAGACGCGAAAGATGAAAACAGCCGCTCCAGTCAGAAAACCCGGCAGCACAGCGGGCACATGCCGCAACAATGATAAAAAGAAGAAAAAAACCGGTGCCCCAAAGCTGACCCGGAATTCTTCATTGAGGGGATAAAATTTCAGTTCACCGGCCAGCGGCACCGTAATCAGCATGAGGGCCAGTATATATCCGTCTTTTTCAATAAACCGTTCCAGTTTTATGTTGATCACATCCTCGCTTTTTATTTTGGGGAATCGGGAGAAAACCTGCAAATTGCTTTTGACCCAGAACATGAGGTTTTTATAAATCTTACTGCTTATTTTCAAAATGTTTTTGTCGTATTTTGTATGATTCTGTAGTCTCCATTATACAGTAATTATACCTTCCGCTATTATGAAAGCGTTTAACGCCCCTTTAGCCTTCGTTTTGATACACCTCAGTCCTTTAAGAAAAAAATCAGTGAGGAGGAATTCGATGAAAGAATTGATAAAAGAGCACCAGAAAGACATAAACACGGCGTTACAGCTTCATGATTGGGTTGAATACTATCGCCCTTTTGCCGCCAATGGACAAAGCGCAAACTATATCCCCGCTTTAGGAAAAGTCAATGATTCACAGCTCGGCATCTGTGTATTGGAGCCTGATGGAACGATGATACACGCCGGCGACTGGAACGTCTCTTTTACCCTGCAAAGCATTTCAAAAGTGATTAGCTTTATTGCCGCCTGCATGAGCCGCGGCATTCCCTATGTGCTTGACCGCGTAGATGTCGAGCCGACAGGTGACGCCTTTAATTCAATCATTCGGCTCGAAATCAACAAGCCGGGAAAGCCCTTCAATCCCATGATCAACGCGGGTGCCCTCACCATCGCTTCGATCCTTCCCGGAGAATCGGCATACGAAAAGCTCGAGTTTCTTTACTCGGTGATGGAAACTTTGATAGGAAAACGGCCAAGAATTCATGAAGAAGTATTCCGTTCTGAATGGGAAACCGCCCACCGCAACAGAGCGCTGGCCTACTATTTAAAAGAAACAAACTTTTTAGAAGCTGACGTAGAAGAAACACTTGAGGTGTACTTGAAGCAATGCGCTATGGAGAGCACCACAGAAGACATTGCGTTGATCGGCCTGATCCTTGCTCATGACGGGTATCATCCGATTCGACGCGAGCAGGTGATTCCAAAAGATGTGGCAAAATTGGCCAAGGCATTAATGCTGACGTGCGGCATGTACAACGCTTCAGGCAAATATGCGGCGTTTGTCGGCGTGCCGGCCAAAAGCGGCGTCTCCGGCGGCATCATGGCGCTGGTGCCTCCAAGTGCCAGAAGAGAACAGCCTTTTCAATCCGGATGCGGCATCGGCATTTACGGGCCTGCCATTGATGAATACGGCAACAGCCTCACTGGCGGTATGCTGCTGAAGCATATGGCGCAGGAGTGGGAGCTCAGCATTTTTTAAACATGAAAAAAGAGGTGATTGTATGCAGCAAATCCTGGAACATATCGTCGGTATTGCAAATGATCTTTTGTGGTCAAAGCTATTAATTGTTTTGCTCCTTTCTCTGGGAATCTATTTTACGTTCAGGCTTAAGTTTTTACAGGTTCGCATGCTGAAAGAAATGGTCAGGGTATTAAGAGAAGGTGCTGCTTCCCGGTCAAAAAACAGCATTTCTCCGTTTCAAGCCTTTTGCATCAGCATGGCGGCCCGTGTCGGAACGGGAAATATTACGGGTATTGCCATCGCCATTGCACTCGGCGGGCCCGGTGCAATCTTCTGGATGTGGATTATCGCTATTATCGGATCAGCATCCAGCTTTGTGGAAAGCACACTGGCTCAGATTTATAAAGTAAAAGATGTAAACGGCTTCCGCGGCGGGCCGGCGTATTACATGGAAAAAGGGCTGAACAAAAGGTGGATGGGCGCGCTGTTCGCTGTGTTAATCACCTTATCGTTCGGTATCGTCTTCAACTCGGTTCAATCCAATACAGTCAGCCTTGCCTTTGAAAACGCGTTTGGCACAAACCGCCTGACATTGGGACTCATTTTAATTGCTGTATTCGGCACGATTATTTTTGGCGGAGTCAAGCGCATTGCAAAGCTGGCTGAATCCATTGTCGTCGTATTGGCTGTCCTGTATATCGGAGTTGCGTTTTTCGTCATTTTCTCCAACATTACGCAGCTGCCAGGTGTGCTTGCGCTAATCGTGAAAAATGCGTTTGGTTTTGACCAGGCCGCCGGCGGGGCTTTGGGCGCGGCACTCATGCAAGGCGTCAGACGGGGAATCTTTTCAAACGAAGCGGGAATGGGAAGCGCACCGAATGCCGCTGCCACCGCCACAACAAGCCATCCCGTCAAACAGGGGCTGATCCAAGCTTTTGGTGTACTGACAGATACACTGGTCATTTGTACAAGCACCGCCTTTATCATCCTGTTTTCGGATGCCTATCATACTCCGGGTCTGAGCGGAATCGCCTTGACACAAGCCTCTCTCAGCTCCCATGTCGGATCATGGGCATCAGGCTTTCTCGCCATTCTGATTTTGTTATTCGGATTCTGTGCTTTAATCGGAAACTATTATTATGGCGAAACCAATATCGGCTTTTTGAACAAAAGCAAAAAACTGATTTTTGTCTACCGTATCGGCGTGCTGGCAATGATCGTGTTTGGCTGTGTTGCCAAAGTCCAGCTCGTCTGGGATCTTGCTGATTTGTTCATGGGTTTGATGGTCGTCGTGAATTTAATCGCGATTTTCTTACTATCAAAGGTCGTTTTTACGGCGCTGAAAGACTATACACGCCAGAAGAAAGCAGGCAAGGATCCGGTCTTTTATAAAGATGTGCTCAAAAACCATAATGGCATTGAGTGCTGGCCGGTTTCAGACACAAAGACTGACACGCACAACAAACAAATATCATAAGAAAAGGGTGTTCAGACATATGGGCTGAACACCTTTCTCTTTTTGCGTTTATTGACAAACACGTAAGCCTCCATTACGATTTTCATATCTTTTTCAAAAAAATCTGAAAGAAGGCATCGGTACATTCTATGAATCCTATCCAACACATATTAGATACATACCCGCTTATTGTGCTAGACGGCGCCATGGCGACCGAGCTTGAACGCAAGGGCTGTGATTTGAACGACAGTCTGTGGTCGGCAAAAATCCTGATGGAAGAGCCGGAGCTGATTAAACAAGTTCATACTGATTATTTTGCGGCAGGCGCCGATTGTGCAATCACCGCCAGCTATCAGTCTACATTTGAAGGCTTTGCCGCACGCGGGCTGAGCGAAGCGGAAGCACGCCGGCTCATCGAGTTGTCCGTCAGCATCGCAGCTGAAGCACGCGATGAATTTTGGTCGCTTGAAGAGAACCGTTTGAATCGGCCAAAGCCGATCATTGCGGCTTCTGTAGGCCCTTATGGCGCTTATCTTGCAGACGGGTCTGAATATCGCGGCAACTACGCAATACCAGAAGATGAACTGATTGAATTTCATCGTCCCCGGATGAAGGCGCTGATTGAAGCCGGAGCTGATGTTTTGGCATGCGAAACGATTCCGTGTCTGACTGAAGCCAAAGCGATTGTTCAGCTGTTGAAGGAATTTCCTGAAACGTATGCGTGGATCAGCTTCAGTGCTAAAGACGGCTTGCATATCAGTGACGGAGCACCTGCAGCTGACTGCGCATCGTGGCTTGATGAACACCGCCAAATTGCAGCACTCGGCATCAACTGCACGCCGCTTCAGCATATCCCTTCCTTGATAGAGGAGTTAAAAAAGAACACGTCAAAACCGATCATTGTCTACCCGAATTCAGGTGAGCAATATGATCCGGAAACAAAAACGTGGAACGGCGCAGCATGCGCAGAATCTTACGGGGCGAGCGCCCGCACCTGGCATGAAAAAGGAGCGAGGCTGATTGGCGGCTGCTGCCGGACAAAACCCGAAAATATTCAAGAAATTGCGGCTTGGGCCCGCTCTTTAAAAACAACTTGACTTATCGGAATAGTTTGTATATTCTAACTTAAAGCCGGTTCGCCGGAGTCTCGTGTCACTTTCTGACATGAGATTTTTTATTAGGAAGGAAATAAATCGCTGATAGAAAGTTGGAAAAAGATGAACTCTGCCCACAACAAGAATGAGACAACCTTTCAGAGAAGTATGAAAAGCCGGCACCTCTTTATGCTTTCCTTGGGAGGTGTCATCGGAACCGGGCTGTTTTTAAGCTCAGGTTATACCATTCAGCAAGCAGGCCCGGCCGGAACGATACTCGCCTACTTAGTCGGGGCCGGCATCGTCTATCTGGTCATGCTATGCCTCGGTGAGCTGTCAGTCGCCATGCCTGTGACCGGCGCCTTTCACACCTATGCAGCCAAATACATAGGGCCGGGCACCGGATTTACGGTCGCTTGGCTGTATTGGCTGACATGGACCGTGGCATTGGGATCAGAATTCACAGCAGCCGGCCTGTTAATGCAGCGCTGGTTCCCCCATACATCGGTTTGGATGTGGAGTGCCGTCTTTGCGCTGTTCATTTTCTTGCTTAACGCATTTTCGGTCAAGTTTTTCGCTGAATCAGAATTTTGGTTTTCCAGCATCAAAGTATTAGCCATTGTATTATTTATTCTTTTAGGCGGCTCTGCCATGTTCGGCATCATTCCGATCAAAGGCGGAGAAGCCGCTCCGATGCTGTCCAACTTCACCGCGGAAGGCGGGCTTTTTCCAAATGGATTTGTCCCGATTTTGATGACGATGCTGTCCGTTAATTTTGCCTTTTCGGGAACGGAACTAATCGGAATCGCAGCCGGTGAAAGCGTTGATCCTGACAAGACGATACCAAAAGCGATTAAAACAACGGTCTGGCGTCTCTCACTCTTCTTTGTCGGAACAATTTTTGTGCTGTCAGGGCTGATTCCGATTCAAGATGCAGGTGTCATCAAAAGCCCGTTTGTCGCTGTCTTTGACAGAGTCGGTGTACCATACGCAGCCGATATCATGAACTTTGTTATCCTAACAGCGATCCTGTCAGCGGCTAATTCCGGACTCTACGCTTCTTCCCGGATGCTGTGGTCTTTATCAAAAGAAAAAACGCTTCATCCGACATTTGCAAAGCTGACGTCAAAAGGAACCCCTTTTAACGCGCTGGTGTTCAGCATGATCGGCGGCATTCTGTCGTTGCTGTCCAGCGTATTTGCGCCAGACACTGTATACGTTGTGCTCGTGTCGATTTCCGGTTTTGCCGTCGTTGTCGTGTGGATGGGTATCGCTGCTTCTCAATTCATGTTCAGAAAACGTTATATCGAAGCGGGAAACAAGGTTACTGATTTGAAATACAGAACCCCTTTGTATCCGTTCGTGCCGATTGCCGCGTTCCTGTTATGCCTGGCTTCCGTTGTTGGCATTGCCTTTGATCCGAATCAAAGAATCGCACTCTATTGCGGCGTTCCATTTATGGCCATTTGCTATGCAATATATTATGTAAAAAACCGCAAAAGCCAGCCGGCTGCTGATATGACTCATTCAAAATAAAAAGAACCTGCCTCCGGGCAGGTTCTTTTTCAGTTTTCACACTTCCACTGTCCAGTTAAACGGGCCCTTCACCTTGCCAAGCTGAATATCTGTTATCGTTTCATACAGCTTTTTCGAGAGGTCCCCGATTTGCCCGTCGCCTACAATCACCGTTTTTCCATGAATATTGAGTTCACCGACAGGCGTAACGACGGCTGCCGTGCCTGTGCCAAAGACCTCTGTCAATTCTCCGCGTGCAGAGGCCGCATACACCTCATCAATCGATATTCTCTCTTCACGAACCGGAATGCCCCAGCTTCGAATCAATTCAATCGCAGACGCACGTGTAACCCCGCTTAAAATGCTTCCGCTTAAAGCAGGTGTGACAGCTTCCCCGTTTATGACGAAAAAGATGTTCATGCTCCCTACTTCTTCCACATATTTCTTTTCGATGGCGTCCAGCCACAGTACCTGGTCATAGCCCAGTTCATTCGCTTTCCGCTGTGCCTGAAGACTGGCGGCATAGTTTCCAGCCGTTTTTGCAAACCCGACTCCTCCGTTGACCGCCCGCACATACTCATCTTCGACATAGATTCTAACCGGCTTCAGCTGATCGTCGCCATAATAGGAGCCGACAGGCGAAAGCACGATCATAAATGTATAGCTCCTGGATGCCTTCACACCGAGACTCGGTTCTGTGGCAATGACAAAAGGACGAATATACAGTGACGTTCCTTTTTTCTTTGGAACCCAATCTTTCTCAAGTTCAACTAATTGCGTCAATGCCTCAAGCACCAGCTCTTCGTCTAAAGGGGGCATGCTCATGCGCTCACACGATCTGTTCAGCCGTTTGATATTTTGATCCGGACGGAACAGGAGCACCCTGCCATCCTCTGTTCTGTATGCTTTTAACCCTTCAAAAACAGCCTGGCCGTAATGAAAAACAGATGAAGACGGATCAAGCGTAAGCGGTGCGTACGGCGCAATTCTCGGATGATGCCATCCAATCCCCTCTTCGTAGTCCATCACAAACATATAATCTGTAAAATATTGTCCAAACCCCAAGGAAGACGGGTCGGGCTTTTCCTTATAATATACAGTTTTTTCTCGTTCAATAAGCTTATTCAATCTAATCAGCACACCTTTCGCATAATTGTTTAAATATTCAGTCTTTTTAAAGCTGCAAAAAGTATACAGCCTTTCCTTTAATAATACGCCGCTTCACACCTATAAATTTCAGAATATTCTTTAGGATCATCAGCTATTATACACCACATTCATTGTCAGATGAAGCTGAAATTAAAGAAAAACAGCCAGTTTTATTCTGGCTGTTTGATTTAGACCGCTAAACAAAGGACGACAATGTGGCAAATCAGCAAAATATACACTGCGAACACTAATTGCCAATTGATCTTCCGCGCCCATGCAAACACCACCATCAAAACAGGCAGCATCACAGTCCCCGCCAGCTTGTTAACCGTCAGATTCGGACTGTTCGCAACATCATAATGAATCGGCATCTGCGTCGGCAGAGAAGGGTAAAATAAATACTATTGAAAGGATGAATGCAGCAATCACTGCTCCCCACAGCACTTTTCCATTCGTCAATAAAAACATAGAACCACCATTCCCTTCTTAAAACACATTGCTTTATGAATGATATGACTGTTCTATGGTGAATTTCGTTCGGTCTCCCCGGGTAATAATTTGCGCATATTCCACCACTTCTTCATTTTTATCATAGGTAAGGGATTCTGATAAAAACGCAGGCGCTCCGACATTGGTTAATAAGTGGCCGCTGATCGTTTCATCCGTTAAAATCGGTTCGATCGATTCCGTGCCCCTGCTGATTTCAATATTGTATTTTGTCCTTAACAATTCAAACAGCGAGCCGGTGCATTCCTCCTGCACCAGCCCCGGTGCCGCCTTCCAGGGAATATATGAGGTATGATACTGCAAAGGTTCCCCCTCGGCGTATCTGACTCTGACAAGCTTGTTGACAGGTTCATTCTCTTTCATTTTCAAAAGCTCGGCAATGGAGTGATCGGCAGGAATCACAACAAGCTCAAGCACTTTTGATTCAGAACGAAGGCCTCTCATTTGTTCTGCAAAGCTCGTAATCTTATGCGGAATCGGCGTTTGTATTTTTGCCGCCGATACAAATGTCCCTTTTCCTTGAATTCTTTTAATATATCCCTCAAGCTCTAGCTGCTGCAGAGCCAGTCTCACAGTTGTTCTGCTGACATCATATTGTTCGCAAAACTCACTCTCTGTCGGCAGCTGATCATTCGCCTGATATTTGCCCGATTTAATTAACTCAATGATTTTAAACTTGATAACAGAATATAAAGCTGTCATTTCATTCTCCCCATTCTGTATGCAATCCGTTCTTTTTCATTGAGACCATAATACCATTTGCCATCCCAATATGAAAGATTTGTATCCTTCTTTTATAACAAATTTTCAGAAATTAATATTGACAGTTTAATAATGTTGGTGCTAAATTCGTAATGACAAGTATTATAAATTGGTCATAACAAATATGGTGCTTGTCTATCTCTTTGAGGGGGTGTCACATGAAGATTCTGATCGCCGAGCACTACGAAGAACTCTGTAAGTTAAGCGCTGCCATTATTAAAGAACAAATACAAGCTAAGAGAGATGCCGTTCTCGGCCTGGCAACAGGAAGCACACCGGTCGGCTTGTATAAGCAGTTGATTTCAGGCTATCAGGCAGGCGAAATTGATTTTTCAAAGGTTACTACATTTAATTTGGATGAATACGCTGGTCTCTCTCCATCTCATCCGCAAAGTTATAACCACTTTATGCATGAGCATCTATTTCAGCATATCAATATGCAACCTGATCATATTCATATCCCGCAAGGAGACAACCCGCAGCTTGAGGCGGAATGCAAAGTATACGAGGATCTCATCCGCCAAGCGCGAGGCATTGATGTCCAAATTCTCGGCATCGGCGCCAATGGCCATATCGGTTTTAATGAACCGGGATCTGATTTTGAAGACCGGACACGTGTTGTGAAGCTCTCGGAAAGCACGATACAGGCAAATGCCAGATTCTTCGGCGGCGATCCAGTGCTGGTGCCGAGACTCGCGATTTCAATGGGCATTAAAACCATCATGGAATTCAGCAAACATATTGTGCTTTTAGCAAGCGGCGAGGAAAAAGCAGACGCTATTCAAAAGATGGCTGAAGGTCCTGTCACGACAGATGTACCAGCCTCTATTCTTCAAATACACAATCATGTAACCGTTATCGCCGATTATAAAGCAGCTCAAAAATTAAAGATTGCACCATGCTCATAAAACAATAAAAGGAGACTGTCATGTTTAAAAAGGCATTTCAAATTCTGCAGCAGCTTGGCCGCGCGTTGATGACTCCGGTTGCCGTCCTGCCGGCAGCCGGTCTTTTGCTCCGTTTCGGAGACAAGGACTTACTGAACATCCCTATTATAAAGGATGCGGGCGGCGTTGTATTCGATAATCTCCCGCTGATTTTCGCCGTGGGGGTCGCGATCGGATTAGCCGGCGGAGAAGGTGTAGCCGGACTTGCCGCTGTCATCGGATACTTAATTTTAACCGTCACCCTCGACAATATGGGAAAATTACTCGGCCTTCAGCCTCCGTATGAAGGAGCCGAGCACCTGATTGATATGGGGGTTTTCGGAGGAATCATTATCGGGCTTCTCGCCGCCTATTTATATAAGCGATTTTCATCAATCGAGCTGCATCCGGTCCTTGGATTTTTCTCTGGAAAACGCTTTGTCCCGATTATTACTTCCGTCAGTTCATTGGTGATCGGTGTCATTTTCTCATTCGTTTGGCCGCTGATCCAAAACGGAATTAACGCAGCCAGCAGTTTAATTGCCGATTCAACAGTCGGCCTGTTCTTTTATGCAACGATCTATCGTTTGCTGATTCCTTTTGGCCTGCATCATATTTTTTATACGCCTTTCTATTTTATGATGGGAGAATACACAGACCCATCAACAGGCAACACCGTAACCGGCGACCTGACAAGGTTTTTCGCGGGAGACCCGACAGCCGGGCGCTTTATGATGGGGGATTTCCCTTACATGATTTTCTGTCTGCCGGCCGTTGCTCTTGCCATTATCCATACCGCGCGTCCGGAAAAGAAAAAAATGATCTCCGGCGTGATGATTTCTGCGGCGCTCACATCTATGCTGACCGGAATTACAGAACCGGTTGAGTTTTCTTTCTTGTTCGTTGCGCCCGTGCTCTATTTGATTAACTCTATTCTTGCCGGCGTCATCTTTGTCGTTTGTGATTTATTCCATGTCCGCCACGGCTATACGTTCTCAGGCGGGGGAATTGACTACGTCTTGAACTACGGACTGTCTACAAATGGCTGGGTTGTCATTCCTGTCGGGATCGTGTTTGCTTTCATTTATTATTATTTGTTCCGATTTGCGATTCTGAAATGGAATTTGAAAACGCCCGGCCGTGAGACAGATGAAGACGGTCAGAATGAGGAGAAAGCTCCAGTTGCAAAAGACCAGCTTGCCTTTCACGTGCTGCAGGCCTTGGGCGGACAGCAAAATATCGCTAACCTGGATGCATGTATCACAAGGCTTCGTGTGACCGTTCATCAGCCAAGCCAAGTCAGCAAGGATGAATTAAAACGGCTTGGTGCAGTAGGTGTGCTGGAGGTCAACAACAACTTCCAGGCAATATTCGGAACCAAGTCCGATGCCTTAAAAGACGACATCAAAACAATCATGGCCGGAGACGTCCCTGCCACCGCCGCCGCGCTGGACACGGTAACTGACAAACCGCTGAAGCCCGATTCCGGTGAGACCTTTATTTATCCGATTAAAGGAGAAACAGTCTCTTTAGGGGATGTGCCTGATCAAGTCTTTTCAGAAAAAATGATGGGCGAGGGATTTGCGATTATACCATCAGAAGGAAAAGTCGTTGCACCTGCGGACGGCGAGATCGTCTCGATTTTTCCGACAAAACACGCCATCGGCTTTATGAGCGCCGGCGGCACTGAAATCCTGATTCATGTCGGCGTTGATACCGTCAAACTGAATGGGGAAGGCTTTGAAGCACATGTCACAAGCGGACAAGCCGTCAAACAAGGCGAACTGCTTCTCACCTTTGATCTCAATTACATCAAGCAGCATGCCGCTTCAGCCATAACACCGGTTATTTTCACAAATACCTCTGAAGAAGATCTAAAGCACATTCAAATGAAGTAAAAAAGTCCCCCCTGCTGCGGGGGACTTTTTCGCCAACATAATGAAAGCGCTGTCAAAATAAAATAACTTGAAAAAAGGTGTTTGCATTTGAATCACGAATGATATGAATATGCCTACATTCTATCGTTCTAAAGGGGGATTCATTTGAAAAAATTAATCGCGTTTCAAATTTTAATCGCTTTGGCTGTCGGCGCGGTGATCGGCCACTTTTTTCCTGATTTCGGGATGGCACTGAGGCCTGTCGGAGATGGATTTATCCGCCTGATTAAAATGATTGTTGTGCCGATTGTGTTTTCTACCATTGTCATTGGAGCCGCAGGAAGCGGAAGCATGAAAAAAATGGGCAGTCTCGGCATCAAGACGATCATTTGGTTCGAAGTGATTACAACGTTGGTATTAGGGCTTGGACTTTTATTAGCGAATGTCTTAAAACCAGGTGTCGGGCTTGACCTCTCCCATTTGGCAAAAAAAGATATTCATGAACTTTCCGGCTACACAGACAAAGTTGTTGATTTCAAGCAAATGGTCCTGGATATTATCCCTACAAACATTATTGATGTCATGGCCAGAAATGATTTGCTTGCCGTTATTTTCTTCGCCATTTTATTTGGTGTCGCCGCAGCTGGTATCGGCAAAGCTTCTGAACCAGTAATGAAGTTTTTTGAATCTACAGCTCAGATTATGTTCAAGCTCACGCAAATCGTCATGGTCACTGCTCCTATCGGCGTGTTAGCCCTGATGGCTGCTTCTGTAGGCCAATATGGCATTGAACTCCTCCTCCCTATGTTTAAGCTGGTTGGCACCGTATTCCTTGGCCTGTTCCTGATCCTCTTTGTCCTCTTTCCGCTTGTCGGTCTCATCTTTCAGATTAAGTATTTCGAAGTATTGAAAATGATATGGGATCTGTTTTTAATTGCATTTTCCACCACCAGCACTGAAACCATTCTCCCTCAGCTGATGGATAGAATGGAGAAATACGGCTGTCCCAAACGAGTGGTATCATTTGTCGTTCCCTCCGGCTTGTCATTGAACTGTGACGGCTCCAGCTTATATTTATCGGTTTCTTGTATCTTTCTCGCACAGGCCTTTCAAGTAGACATGACATTGTCCCAGCAGCTGCTCATGATGCTTGTGCTTGTGATGACCAGTAAAGGCATTGCAGCTGTACCCTCAGGATCGCTTGTAGTTCTTCTGGCGACTGCCAATGCTGTAGGACTGCCGGCTGAAGGCGTTGCCATTATCGCGGGTGTTGACCGCGTCATGGACATGGCGAGAACAGGCGTGAACGTACCGGGACATGCGATCGCCTGTATCGTGGTATCAAAATGGGAAAAGGCCTTCCGCCAAAAAGAATGGGTTTCCGCAAACAGCCAAACCGAAAGCATATAGAAAAAAGAACACCTCAATCCGAGGTGTTCTTTTTTTATTCAGCAGCAGCGTGATCTTCTGTTTCAATCGCTGCCAGTCTTGCGTTTACTTCTTCTTCTGTCATATTATGCTCTTTCACATACAGGTTTCTTGGGTTCGTGCGGCATTCGTGGCTGCAGCTGCGCATATATTTATACTCATTTTCCGGTGTGCATATCATTTTTTTATTGCAAGATGGATTTGCGCAGTTCACATAACGCTCACACGGTTCTCCTGTAAAGTAGTCCTTACCGACAATCACGTGCTCGACACGGTTGACAGGCACGCTGATTCTTTCATCAAATACGTAGCACTGGCCGTCCCAAAGCTTGCCTTGCACCTCAGGATCTTTTCCGTATGTCACGATTCCGCCGTCAAGCTGTGCTACATCTTCAAAGCCTTGCTTCACCAGCCATCCCGAGAACTTTTCACAGCGCACGCCGCCTGTACAGTACGTTAAAATCTTTTTGCCTTCAAGCATATCCTTGTGTTCTTCGATCCATTCAGGTAATTCACGGAAGGCTTCGATGTCAGGACGGACCGCACCTCTGAAATGGCCAAGGTCATACTCGTAATCGTTACGCGCGTCGATGACAATTGTGTTTGGATCCTGCATCTTCTCATAAAATTCTGCAGGCTTCAAATGCTGGCCTGTTGTTTCGTTCGGATCGACATCATCTTCAAGACGAAGCGTTACAAGCTCTTTTTTATGGCGGACGAAGATTTTTTTGAAGGCATGGCCTTCTGCTTCATCAATTTTAAATACCATGTCCGCAAAACGAGGATCAGCTTTCATTGTTTCCATATATTTTTCAGTCTGTTCAACCGTACCTGATACCGTACCGTTAATTCCTTCAGAAGAAACAAGGATACGGCCTAACAAACCAAGCTCCTTACAAAAAGCCAGATGCTGCTCTCTAAACGCCTCTGGATCTTCAATCGGAACATATTTATAGTAAAGTAATACTCTGTATTGTTTTTCCATGTTTTAAACACCCTGTTCAATTATAGTTAGTTGCTATGCACACTCTTACTATATCATACAGGAAAATGCCGCAAAGATGAACAGATCCGCCCAGACTGATAAAAATATCCAAGCTCTTACAAACCTAAGCGGCACAAGGGTTTCTCACGGCACACAAGTATTTTCCATTCATTTACTAATCAATGTAGTTATCTGAAAACTATCAAACAAAAGGTGAACTCCACCTGTTATAGCACAGGGGACACCGCTCACTTGATAATGACAGATGGCGTGATATACTCCAGCCAAATGACACCGTCATATTGTTCCTTAAGGATCATCTGCTCTTCTGTGAATCCCCAATAGAGTGCTGTGCGGGGGGTATACATCCACGAAGTGCCTTTCTTGTTTTTTGTATGGAGAAAATCAACAAAAACAGCCGGTCGGTCTGCCGCTTTCAGCAAAGCTTCAAGACTTCCAGACGGCGGCGGGCTTGTAACCGGCATAACCGTCTTATTATCAGAACTATCCAGACTTGCACCTGAGTAAGCATAAATGCCAATCGTATATGTTTGTTTTTTCAGCCGCTCCGGCAAATAATCACCCATGTTAGGGCCGTTTAGCTGTACCCAGTCCTTTATCATCTTCGTATTCTGTTTGCGCAGATGGTAATTGTGGCCCCAGACAATGATTTTCTTTTTCGGATAAAGGGTGTCAGCTACCCACTGAAATTGTTCAGCCATCATGCGGTCTCTCATAAAGAATGAAAAATCCTCAATATTCTCCGGATACTCCTCTAGTTTTTCTTTCATTTCTTCCAGCATATACGTTTCCATTACGTCAATTCTCAGCTGAAGAGACCGCATAAACATCTCATAAGCTTTCGGCTCTTTTGGAAGGTTTTCTTTTAGCTCTGAAGCGTGTGTTTCAGCGAACTTGATCAGCTTCTGATAGTTTTTCACAAGCTTTTCCTTCTTTTGCGAAAATTCATCAAACGTATTGCTGTCTGTCACTAACGTTGAAAAATTATTTTCTGATTGGGAGAGCAACTCTGCTTTCTCAGGGTTCACCGCTTTTACCCATTGAGTCGCAGCATCATTGAATGAATTCTTCATGCTTTGAATATCAAAACCGGTAAGGATCAGCGGATCGCCTTTCTCTTTTTGCTCTTTCATGTAATCAAACAATTCAACGACATCTTCTGTGTGCCATACAGCGTAAATGGAGTTTTTCATCGTGCTTTTAGGGGTTAATTGGTCCATATTAAGGTAGGATGCATTTGTATCAGGAAAACCGGACTCAAAGGCCAATACATCGTATCCCAGCTCTTCGTGGAGATATTTGATCATTCTGACCTTTGTGGCGTTGATTTCACCAGCGCCGTGTGTGGTTTCTCCTAACTGAACGATTCGTTTTCCCTTCAGCACCTTCTTCAGAAAGCGAAGGTCTTTGTTTGAAGCATTGGAAGCATCCAGCGGCTGTGCATGTCGTTCAATCCATGAACCCCAATATTTTTCTTCAGAAGCAGCACGGGCAGAGGCTGAAAAAGAAGAAAACGCCAGACAAACGATCAGCAGCGGCAGGGTCATTCTCACTATCATTCGTTTCAATTCTATCTCTCCTTTTCTGCTAGGTTCTCTAGTCATTACGAGATAGATATAGAAAAAGTTTCCTTTTCCTGCCAACAAAAAAAGCTTCTCTGTTGAAAGAAGCTTTAGCTGGATTCTCTCATCACCTGATGAAAGTAAAACCGATACGTATTTCGTAAAAATGTCTCAACCGGAAGCTGCACATCCGCTTGGTATTTGCTGATGATGAATGGAAACCGCTCGATTCCTTTTTCGCGCAAATTGTTCGCTTGTTCATCATCTATTGCCTTCTCTTGCAAAACCGCTTCAACGATCGGCCAGCACACTTCTCGCACTTGCCGCAGGACGGCTTCATCTCCGGTGTTCTGATAATCTGTAATCCAGCTGATGATTTGTTTCTCCATAAGTCTCACCTTTCTTCAAAAAAAGAGGCGCTGCGTTTATGCAAGCTCCTCTTTTTACTCTTCATAACCTATCAGTTCTCCGACTTGAACTTCTTGGCCTTCTGCTAAATGGGCGGACGGCTGGAACGCGTCTTTTTCAAAAATCAAAATGACGGTTGACCCGAATGAAAAGTATCCCAGCTCTTCGCCGATCTCCAATTCAGCACGGGTGCTCGTCTGCACGATAGAATTAATATTCATCGCGCCGACAGGAATCATCAGGACATTTCGGCTGCCGCTATTCAGCTCGTACACAAACCGATAATTTTTCGACAGCACATCTTTCCCGTATTTTAAGCCTAGTTGATTTACCGGGTATGAGCGATTTCCGAGCTCGGCCAGCTTTTGATACCTGCAGCTGATCGGAGAATGGAAACGGTGATAATGCCTCGGGCTTAGATACAGCACGACGAAGTATCCGCCGTTGTATTGATGGTCTGCGCTTTTACAGCCGGTGAGTTCAGCGAATGAGTAATCTTTTCCCTTCACCGTAAAGGTTTGATTCGGGTTGATGATTCCTACCGTCTGAACCACACCGTCAACAGGGCTGACCACCGCATGCGCCTCTTTTGACACAGGGCGCCGCTCCAGATTTATTTGTCGAATAAACAATTCAGACAGCGATCCGTAATCAGCAGCCGTACCGTCCACATCATCCCAATTCAGCCGAAAATGTTTTGAGAAAAGCGGAATGACCGGTTTGCTGATTTTTGACTCGCAAAATCCTTTAATCAGATAGGATGACAGACGATGATTCGTCAGCTCTATCAATGATCGATACAGAATCTTTACAGCCGTATTAAACATGAATAATCCCTATAACCCTTCCGATTGTAATAAAAACAAAGCACCATAAAAAGGCACCGATTGCCGCAAACGCAACATACGTTTTCAGATCCATTTTGCCGATCCCCGAAAAGTAGCACGTCACATGTCTGACGCCGGGAATAAAATAACCTAAAATAAGAGAATATGGACCGTATTTCTTCATCCATTTTTCCACTTTCATCATTCTTTTTTCTTTTAAGCCGACCCACTTGCCGTACTTGTCGATAAACGGGCGTCCGGCTTTTCTGCCAATCATGTAGCTGATCAGCATACCTAACAAAGCCCCGACAAAACTAATCAATATCGAAAGCTCATAATTCAATACATCGGTATGCGTGAAATAGCCAACAACGGTCATCATCACTTCATCTGGAATCGGCAATCCTACAATTCCTAATACCAGCATCAAAAAAATAGCGAGATAACCGTAATCCGCTATGAGCTGCTGAACTAATTCCATCTCCCAGACTCCAGGTTTTCTGCCGCATGTTTTTTAAAATGAGGGAATTTTATTTTACTCACCATCAAATATGAAAGTCCGCAAGAGCCGATTGCCAGAAGGATCGGGTTATAGGTAAAGCTTAAAATAACGAGACACATGCCCGCAAACGGAATCGGCATACCGATAAACGTCGGGAGCTTGCTTTGTTCAATGTTAAATTTAGAGAGGCGAAGCATTCCGCAAATGCTGTACGTCAATGCGCATAAGATCCCGATAAATGGCAGGGTATACAACGCGACACTGTAAGCAAGCATAGCAGGAGCCACCCCAAACGTAACCAGATCGGCAAACGAATCCAGTTCTCTCCCCATATCAGAAACGGCATTCAGCTTACGAGCAGCCATCCCGTCAAAGAAATCAAGGAACATGCCTGTAAAAATAAAAAGCACTGCTGAATGAATGTTGTGATATAGCAAGGAATGAATCGCCAGCAATCCGCAAATGAAGTTTCCTATCGTAATCATACAGGGGATGTAATTCACAGTGTAACCAAACCTCCAATTGTAAAACCATCTATATTATTTGACGATAGTGATCGAATAGCGTTACAGGAAAAATTTTTCTCCAATAAGCATGATAACATAGAATGCTCCCAAAAAAAGCAGCATTCAAATTCTATTATTATACAACATTTGTTACCTTTTGAAAAATGAATGCCAATCTTTTCATGTTCCTTACTAGTTTATCCCCCCGCATAAAAAGGACAAGACGCGTTGATTGACGTACTCTGGCTGCTCCAGAGATAACAGATGTCCGGCGTTCTTTACGATTTCAGCCTGAATTCCCGGCACCAATACCGAAGCCCGCTCAAAGGCCATTTGCTGATGGTACATGACCTCGTGCTCACCGAACATCAGCAGTACCGGGACTTGTATCGATTTCAATTCCTGGTCTGTGAACACGTACGGAAAGCCGTTTTCTGTCGGCTTCAGGCTCCTTTGTTCATCCTTCCATTCCACGCCCGCCACAATTTGTCTTTGCAGTAAAGGATGCAGATCATAACTGTCGCCTGTGATCCACTTGATATATGATTCAGCTCCTCTTGCCCCTGTAAGCTCTGCAGCGTATTTATAGACATCCGGATGAAATGAAATAAACGCTTCAGCGGGACTCATAACAACCGCCCGCTCTACTCTTTCAGGCGCGCGGAGTAAGAAATTCACGATATGGGACCCGCCAAGCGAAAGGCCGGCCAGGTGTGCCGTCTCAAGTCCAAGAGAATCAAAGACATCTTTCATCCATTCTGCAAAATCAGCTCTCGTTTCCATGGCTGCTGATGGTATACTTTTATTTTTGTCTCCTATTATATCGACCGCATATGTACGAAATTGACGGCTCAACGCCGCGATATTCGGATACCACATCGCAGAGCTGAAAAGGCCCCCGTGAAGCAAAATGAGCGAAGGTGCGTCCTTTGGCCCACTTGCAATGATATGTGTTTTTCCAAAACGAGTAGAAACATAGAATGCTTCCGACTCAATCGGCCACAAAGAAAGGCTTTGATCATATGCCTGGTAAAAGCGCAGACCACTTTCAACCGCGGCAAACTGCATTGAATCTTGTATCATCTTCTTCTTTTTCCTCCGGGTTTGATTAATATAAAATAAAGGATAACGCCCCTTTTGTCTCGTAAGAAAAAATACCTATTTCTTATTATCTCACATAATAAATTTCCAGTATATAGTTTGGTTTCCTGCAATAAATAAAAAAGGCAGTTCCCTTAAAATCAAGGAAACTGCTATTCTTTGAAGACTAATGGAATGGCATGATCTTTTTTATCCTCTGTTAACGAGATGTGATGGGTTACTGATGTTTCACCCTTCGTCAACGCGACTGAGTAATCGCCTTTTCTGCCGGTATCCCATTTGATATCTCCGTTTTTGTCTGTTTTACCGAGTATCTCGCCAATCTCTGTACTCGGCTCCTCATCTGAAGAGGGCGCTTTGACAATCGTCACTTGAACCCCTTCGACCGGCAGCCCCTTAGCATCCTCCACATGAAGAGTGACAGGAATAGTCGTTTCTTTTGGAGAAGAATGCGTCTGCGAACTGCACCCGCATAAAAACAAAATAGACATGAATATGGCTAGTTTGCTGTATTTATTGATTTGCCCAATATTGAATATTGTTGAATACATCGTTCGTCACCCTTGTTCCCAAGTTATATGACGATCCTCCGTTCGTGTGAATGGCAATAGCTGTCTGCCCTGTATCACTGTAGTTTCGATAAACAGGCGAGCCGCTTTGGCAGCCGTACGTATCGGTTGTATAGGTCAGCTTATACGTTTCAGCGGAGCGAATCGGCTTTGTATCAGACCACATCGTGCCAAAGGTTTTGTCACACGGGAATCCTGTCACTGACGAGGAAAGGCCCACGGGACTGCTGCTGTTTGTAGTCCGGTAGCCGTACCAGCCAACCGTGTTTCCAGGAGAACCGTTTAATTTAATAGCTCCGTAATCATAATTGGTGTCTTTGCTTTCCGTCCATCCTTTGACGGAGTAAAACATCGTGCCTGAATAAGTACCGTACGGATATGACGAACCATTGCGGCCCGGCGCGGCGGTTATCGTCGAAGCCCATCCATGATCCTGGCTGTACACACAATGTCCAGCCGTGACGACTGTATTTGGATTGACTAAAAATCCGGTACATCCATAAGTGCTTGAAGTGTTGGGATACTTGATTGACAGTTGAACGGTTGCTCTATATGGAAAAGATGTCGTGCTGGAGATTCTGGTGCGTTCATCAGTTCCGATAATGCTCGAAGGCTGTAAGGTTTGAATATTTTTCTCCAGTTCCGTTTGGCCGCCGTATAACGATTTACTTGTTTTTCCGGTTCCCTCATAAGGGGCGGAAACCTGTTCTGCTTTTGACGTTTGGTTTTTCGTAGCATCAGCTTCTTTACCAGTATTCGAAACAGAAGTTTGCGGGTTCTCTGCCGCTTTTGCCGGTACGCCAAAAGATACCGCTGCTGCCAAAGCCAAACACAAAACCGTTAAGTAAGCGAACCATTGTTTTCTGAATCTTGGAACTAATTTCATTTTGTCATCTCCCTCCTTTAGTGTCAACCACCCGTATTGATGGAAGACTTTTACATTATAATCGGGTTTCTGATTCTTATGATAAAACTTTTACGGAGAAAGAAAAAAACAGGCCTTGTACCATGACAAGGCCTGCTCAAACTCTATTTTATCGTTAGCTGGTCCAACGCTTTCTTTGCATTCTCTCTTGCCGTTTCAACTGTATCAGCAGCAGAAAGCGCAACTGCCATACGACGTCCGGCTTTCGTTATCGGCTTTCCAAAGACGCGCATTTGAGTCTTTGGGACTGCCAGTGCGTTTTCCAATCCTTCAACAGTGTAATCCGCTAATTCTTCCGGCGCTTTGAGGGGCCTGCTGGCGCCAGGAGAAAGCTGTGTGATTTCTGTAATCGGAAAGCCGAGAATCGCCCGGACATGCAGCGCAAATTCTGACAAATTTTGCGTCACCAGCGTGACAAGACCCGTATCATGCGGACGGGGAGATACCTCACTGAAATATACCCTATCTTTCGCAAGGAACAGCTCAACACCAAACAGGCCGTATCCGCCAAGCTCATCCGTGATCGTTTTCGCAATATGCTTCGCTTCTTCTATTTGCTGCTCTGTCATATCATGCGGCTGCCATGATTCGATATAATCCCCGTCCTTTTGCACATGACCGATCGGCTCGCAAAATGCCGTACCGTTAACCGCACGTACGGTTAAGAGTGTGATTTCTGATTCGAATGGGATAAACTCCTCAACGATCACGCGGCCGTTTTTCACCCGTCCGCCTTCCATCGCCGTCTCCCAGCAGCTCTCTAAATCCGCTTCAGAGCGGCAGATGCTTTGGCCTTTTCCAGAAGAACTCATCAATGGTTTAACGACACAAGGAAAACCGATCTGTGCTGCCGCTTGTATAAATTCATCATATGTATTCGCAAATTCATAGCCAGCCGTCGCAAGTCCAAGCGTTTCCGCCGCAAGCCGTCTGATGCCTTCCCGATCCATCGTCAGCTTGGCCGCACGGGCATTCGGGATGACGTGAAATCCTTCCTCTTCAAGCTTCAGCAATTCATCCGTCGCGATCGCCTCAACCTCAGGCACAATCAAATCCGGCTTTTCTTTCTCAATAATGGTTCTGATCTGCTCTGGGTCCAGCATATCAACGACATAACTGTTATGCGCGACCTGCATCGCCGGAGCATGCTCGTAACTGTCAACTGCCACCGTCTGTACCCCAAGACGCTGGGCTTCAATCACTACCTCTTTACCTAATTCACCTGAACCTAACAATAAAACCTTCTTTGATTGATACATCTTTGCCCCTCCTATCTGTTCCAAACCATTATAACTGAAATATTTGAAAAATAAATTTTTATTAAAAAAGATAAAATTATTATTGGGGGTTAAAATCTTTTAAATTCTTAAACGAAAGCAGACCAATAACGGTCTGCTTCCTCTATTCCTAAACAGCAACATCATACAAGAAATCTCCCAAAATCATGCTACACTTAATCCAAGACCACCACACCGACAGGAGGCATCCCATGCAAAACGAAACCCGCACACTGCAGCTTGACCCACACCTTCATATAGAAGCCTACCGCTTCAAGGGAATTATGCAGAAGTTCCCGAACCACTTTCACGATTATTATGTGATTGGATTTATTGAAAAAGGGCAACGGTATCTGGCCTGTCAGGATCAAGAATATATCATCAATCCAGGTGATCTTCTCCTCTTTAACCCCCGTGACACGCATAGCTGTGAACAGATTGACGGCCGGACGCTTGATTATCGGTGTATCAATGTCATGCCGGATATCATGGAGAAGGCGGTGAAAGAGATTACTGGCTCCGGGCATCTCCCTTATTTCTCCCAGCATGTGTTATTCCGCCATGAGCTGACAGCCAGCCTGCAGGAATTGCATATTTTGATATCCGAGGAAAAACAAGCTTTGCGTAAGGAGGAGCTGTTTCTTCATCTATTAGAGGAGCTGATCCGCCATTATTCAGATGTCACGTTCCTTAGCAGCATTCCAGAACCATCAGACGAAGTCAAAATGGTTTGTGAATTTTTAGAAGAGCATTATGCCGAAAATGTTACACTCAATGATTTGAGTGAATTAACAGGCTGGAGCAAGTATCATTTATTGCGTTCATTTACAAAACAAAAAGGCATTACCCCTAATAGCTACATGGAAACAATACGGATTAATCAAGCCAAAAAACTCCTTGAACAAGGGGTAAGGCCGATTGATGCGGCATTTCAGACAGGATTCAGCGATCAGAGTCATATGACGAAGTTTTTTAAACGGCAGGTGGGGCTGACGCCGAAGCAATACATGAAGATTTTTGAAAAGGAGCTTCACAGATGAACATACAAAGAGAAACTTCGGGGCATATCGCAGCCATTGTGACCATTCTGATTTTGGGGACGACCTTTATTTCGACAAAAGTTCTGCTGGCTGACTTCTCTCCAATGGAAATATTATTTTATCGGTTTTTGATGGGCTTTATCGCTCTTATCCTCGTCCGTCCCAACATGATTCCGTTCAGAAATTGGCGGCAGGAGCTGTTGTTTGCCGGAGCTGGTTTATTTGGCGTAACCTTATACTTTCTATTAGAAAATATAGCTCTCACCTATACATACGCATCCAATGTCGGCATGATCGTGTCCATTATACCGATGATCACTGCGGTTTTGGCCCATTTTCTGCTCGAAGGCGAAAAACTGCGTCTGACTTTTTTGATTGGATTTGTCTCGGCACTGATCGGGCTTTTATTGATTACGTTTAACGGCAATGTGGTACTGCGTCTAAATCCGCTCGGAGACATCATGGCAGCCGGGGCTGCTCTCGTGTTTGGCGGATACTCGATATTCATGAAAAAATTAAGCGCTTACGAATACCACATCATCGAGCTGACACAGAGAGTATTTTTGTATGGCCTATTATTTATGGTTCCCGCTTTATTTTTGTTCGACTTCCATTTGGACCTAAGCCGATTTTCATCTGCTTCAAATATACTCAACATGCTTTTCTTAGGGATTGGCGCTTCTGCCCTGTGCTTCGCCACTTGGAATTATTCAGTTGGCGTGCTCGGAGCCGTCAAATCCAGTGCGTATATATACATGGTCCCGGTTATCACAATCGCCGCTTCCCTCCTGGTCCTGCATGAAAACATGACATGGATCGCTCTTCTAGGAGGCGCCCTTACGCTTTTAGGCCTCTACATTTCGGAGATGAAACCGAAAGCGAAGCTGATGGAGAACGGATGTAAAATGGATGCTTAACGGCATCCATTTTTTTATTTTGTCCTACGTTTGCCACCTATAAATGAACGCAATCTAACAAAGGAGGAATCGAAATGGTTGATGAAATGGTCTTAATCACACAGCAATGGCTGAACGATACGTACAGCGGCAAACATGGGTATAACCCAGTTGAAGAAAGCGGGAAAACTGGGTGGGATACGATCTACGGTCTGACTCGGGCGCTTCAAATTGAATTGGGTATCTCAGAGCCAGCCGATAACTTCGGGCCGACAACACAGCGCTTATTTAAGCCTCTTAAACGCCAAGCTCCAGATTCAAAACCAAGCAACATGAATTTTATTTTACAAGGGGCTTTATGGTGTAAAGGCTTTAATCCCGGCGGTTTTACAGGCGTCTTTTACGAAAAAACAGAAAATGCGGTAAAAGAATTTCAAAAAGCTGCCGGACTGACAACACAGGATGGGATTGTCACCACGTTAATTATGAAAGCCTTATTAGACATGAGCGCTTTTAAGCTGGTGTCTGGGGGTGATTCAAGAATTCGCCAGATTCAACAAAACTTAAATCGGGACTACAATGACTATATCGGGTTAATGCCTTGTGACGGACTGTATGGCCGCGATACAAATAAAGCTCTTATTTATGCCCTACAAAAAGAAGAAGGCATGAGCACAAGTGTTGCCAATGGATTTTTCGGAAACGGCACCACAAGTTTATGCCCTACTTTAACTCCCGGCGATTCAAGAACAGGATTTGTCTTAATTGTTCAGTACGCCCTCTATTGTAACGGAAAATCGTTCGATCCTGGTGAGTTTGACGGCAAATATGGTGTGGGTGTTGTTTCAGCTGTTAAAGCATTTCAAGAGTTCATGTGCCTGCCGCAAACAGGTTATGCAGATATGCCAACCATTAAAGCTTTATTATCAAGCTCAGGAGACACAACTCGCACCGCTTCTGCTTGTGACACTGCTACAATTATAACCGCAGAAAAAGCTCAAACACTTCGGAATAACGGTTATAAAACGGTTGGCAGATATTTGACCGGAAATGTGCGGACAAGCAGCGGCCTCATATCAAAAGCCCTGACATCTAAAGAGCTTGCAGTTATTCTTGATGCCGGATTGAAGGTTTTCCCAATTTATCAAGACGGCGGCTATGAATCTTCTTATTTTGTCAAAGACCAAGGCACAAGAGATGCATATAGTGCCGCTTCTGCTGCTAGAAGATTAGGTTTTCCGTCAGGCACGACCATTTATTTCGCTGTCGATTTTGATGCATACGATTATGAAGTGACCGATAAAATCATTCCTTATTTCCAAGAGATTAAGTCAGCATTTACAAAAATGCAGACATTTTCAACCGCACCTAAGTATGAAATAGGGGTTTACGGACCAAGAAACATTTGTATCCGTACATCAGAAGCAGGACTGACAAAGTATAGTTTTGTGGCAAATATGTCAACAGGATTTAGCGGCAATCTCGGCTATCCGATGCCAAACAACTGGGCCTTTGATCAATTTTATGAAGGAACCATCGGAAGCGGTTCTGGAAGCATCGGGATTGATAAAGACGGATTTTCAGGAAGAGACTCAGGTGCAAGCAATGTAAATCCGCCGTCTGACCCGGTATATGATGCAAGGCTGCGTACACTGACAGACATTTTATCTACCATTCCGGCTTTAGAAAATCTAACAAGTTTGGCAAACGCGATGTTTGAATTTGATACGACAGAAACCATTTTCACATCACCTGAGTTGGATATTATTCTATCAACTTCACTTCTGGCAACCATACCAAGTGAAGGTTCACCAAACACAATTACCATTACAAATGGTAAACCAGGTGCCTATATCACGGGTTTATTGGGCGACACTCAAACGTCTCTCACTGCGTCACAAATCGACTCTTATCAAAACCTTTTAAATAGTCTCAGCTTATCAGTACGCAACGGTTATTTGGAGGTTTATGTAAATCCAACAGCTGAATCTTTAAATATTCAAATTAAAATCTATACACCTGATATTCCAGTAGGTGACAATGTCACAACTGGACTAACGACTACGATTACGTTTAAAATAAAACAGAAGCACTTTACTTTACCAGATACTGAGGAAGTATACTCACCAGATTGGGAATCTACTCTCACTCATATTACATTTGGAGTGGCTGCTGTATTAGGAATTGCTGCCTTGCTAACAGCTATACCTGAAACCTTAGCAGTAGGTGGAGCTGTAGCTTTTATAAGTGCGTTTTTAGCTTTATTCCCTTCTGCAAATAAATAATATATCAGCACTGCATGGGTCTATGGATCTACATCATTCCTCATGTAGTGCTTTACTTTTAAGGAGGATACTGGATGACTCTAAATCAACAAACATTTAAAGAAACCGTAAAAATAGCCGAAACTATTAAACAGTACAAGGAACATGATACAGAAATCCTGACTTTTCTAACCAAACAGGATTCTATCATGCTGAATCAATTAAAAGTATTCTTTAGTGAGCCTCAGCTGACTCTTATACATAGTATAAAAACAGTAATCTACGGTACATTAGTTACTCTATTTTTATATTTTACAACTAATGAATTACCCCATGCAGGGAGTTTGCTTGCTAGATTATTTTTTGTTGTTGTCGGGTTTATCTGGCTTGCCTCTTGTTTTAAAAACGCAAAAGCCATTCAAGTCTCCCAAAACTTCAAACAAAAATCCGAAAACGCCCGCATAGTCGGTATGATCGACTTCGTATTAGAACAAAAATACAAAAAAAGCATCTCTGAATAATCTCGAAATCAGAGATGCTTTCCCTTTGTCCTCATCACTTGTCTACCACAGCCGCACTGTCACGCGTGACCGCAGATGGCTCCCTCAGCATCACATTCATTACGCTCGCAAGCACGAGCATTCCAATCGACAAATAAAAAGCCAGTGTATACTCACCCGTTACCGTATAGATGACGCCGGGCACATACGCACCTAGTGCCGATCCGATCTGATGGGCGAGTGACAGCCAGCCAATCATGAGGCCGATCGAGTAGTTTTGAAAGTACTGGGTGGCGAGCATTTGAGTCGGTGCTACCGTTGCAAAGTCCACTAATCCAAACAGAATCGCAAAGGCTAAAAGCAAGTAGGGCTCGTGGCTGTAAATAAGAATCACGATCGACAGCGCCCGCACCGCATATAAAAAGCACAGGATTTTCCGGCTGCTCCACCGGTCCGCTACAATTCCGGACAGCAAGATGCCAGCAATATTAAAGCCTGCCAACAGACTGACAGCAGCACTCGTGACTGTGGTTGAAAAGCCATGATCATGAGAAAACGGAATCAAATGGGTATCCATCAGCCCCACGGTCGTAAATCCACAGATCAAAAACGGAAATATCAAGAACCAGAATTGCCTCATACGAAACATCCCGGCCACTGAAAGAGCTGTTGTTTTGGGTGCTGTTTCTTTTTCTGATGCAGCCAGTCCGCCTATCGGCTCTGTATTCTTTTCTGAAGGATTGTTCCGCAGCATCAGCAGGGCAGCCGGAAAGACAATCAAGATTAACAGCAGTCCCAACACCACAACCGTCAGCTTCCAGCTAAACCAATGGATCAACATGAGTGAGCCGGGAACGAGAAGCATTTGCCCCGCGCCAAAGCCTGCTTCCATGATCCCAAAGGCTAGTCCCCGCTTTTTGCTGAACCAATTGACGACCAATACACTTGCCGCCACATTCGATGCTCCGCCCACTCCAAGCGAGACACCCAGCCCGTAAAGCAAAAACAGCTCCCAAGGCGAAGTCACAAGGTATGTTAAGAAAATGCTGACTCCTGTCAGTAACGCACTCCATGCCAAAACAGCCCGGGCACCCCATTTGTCCACAAGCCGCCCAATCACAGGCTGTGATATGCCATAAACAATAAAACTCATCGTCGAAATCAGCGAGATGGTGCTTCTATCCATTGAAAACTGCCGTTCCCACGGCTCCACAAACGCACCAAACGACAGCCGCACCCCCTGAACCGCCAATAAGATCAAGAAGGTGACGGAGACGATGACCCAAGCATAATGCAGTCTTTTCATGACAGCTCCAAATCCCACCGTTCTTCTGTCAGCTGCTGTCCCCATAATGGCGCTTCTTGTTTCACTTCACTTATCTTGAATCCAAATTTTTCATAGAGCGGACGAGCCTCAGCCATGTTGCTCACCGTCCAAAGGAAAATGCGGTCAAACTTCATGTCTTGGCAGTATGCAACCAGATGCTCCAGCAATTGCGTGCCGAGCCCCCTGCCCCGAAAATCCGCATCAACCAGAAACCATCTGAGCTGGACTGTCTTTTCATCATGCTTGACCAACCCGACAGAGCCAGCAAATTTCCCGCCGCTTTCCGCAATCCATATTTTTTCGATGTCAGCGTCAAATGTCTCCTGAAGATAAGCTAAAAACGTGTCATCCCAACCGTGAGCCTCCGCGTAAAATTGTCTTTGTTTCTCAATAAGGAGTTGAAGATCCTCCGAAAGAAAATAATCTCTAATCGATATCTCTGATGCTCTGGCAGAAAGCGACTGTGAAAGAATCGCTTCAATCTCTGCCATCGCCTCGGCAAGCTTCTGCTGCTCCTTTTGGTTGATTTCCTTCAGCATCAGTTCCACTTGTTCATTGGCTTTCTCCTCCAGCTTTTTATAAATCGTTTTTCCTGTTTCTGTGACAAAAATGTAATGGTGGCGGGCGTCATCTTTGCTCCTCTGTTTATAAATCAAATCTTCTTTTTCAAACTGCTTCACAATCCTGCTGACATATCCCCGGTCAAGCCCCAGTTTATCCTGAAGAGCTTTTGCCGTACAATTAGGCGTATTATAAATCTCAAATAAAATCCGTGTTTCTGTTAAGGAAAACGGGCTGTCGTAAATGTGCTCATTAAGGAAACCAAGGACGTTTGTGTAAAATCGATTGAACTTTCTGAATTTTAATCCGACAGATGATTCTCTTGTTTTCAAATCAATCCCCACTTTCTAATATTGTTGACTAAGCCAATTATAATCACATATAGTTGCTTTAGTCAACGATATATTAGAGAGTGAGGTCTTTTTAATTTCCTGATTCCTTCCTTTTCCTTACCACAATCAATGTGATATAGGATAAAGCCAGAGAAACCAAGCTATAGACAACAGCCCATCCCAAAAATGATTCATTAAAAATGGTAAAGGTGAGCACAAGAGAAATCACCAAACTAAGCATTGGCATCAGATACGGGTTTTTACAAATACAGGTCCCGACAATCGATAGCAGCATAATTCCTAACGGTAAAATAAAGAATGCGATATCTAATTCATCCACCTTTAAACAGCCTCCCTCCAGATTTTTATGTTACTAGTAAAAAAATATAATTGCATTTAGTAAAAGGATAATATTTACTTACCTAAGGCCCAATTTGAAAATTACCCGTTTACATTCGCTCCGGACTATGATAATTTAAGAAAGCGCTATCATGATAAGTTAATAGCTTGGATGGAGATGAGGAGAGCCAGGAATCCAACCCCTTTTGACAAGGGGTGTTTTCTGGCTCTTTTTGTTTTTCGGGAAAGGAGGCACGCCACACATCCAGCACAAACAGCAAAGGGGGATAATTATTAATGCTTAATATATTTAAACCGGCTCCTCATATTGAGAGACTGGATGATTCAAAGATGGATGCGGCATACAAACGGCTCAGACTGCAAGTATTCATTGGTATTTTCATTGGCTACGCAGGCTACTACCTGCTACGGAAAAACTTTGCCTTTGCCATTCCTTATCTGCAGGAACAGGGATTTTCGAAAACAGAACTGGGTTTGGTGCTGGCCGCTGTGTCCATTGCGTACGGCTTCAGCAAATTCATCATGGGGATGGTGTCTGACCGCTGTAATCCGAGATATTTTCTGGCGACAGGCCTATTTTTATCAGCAATCGTTAATATTCTATTCGTTTCAATGCCTTGGGTGACTTCGAGCGTCACCATCATGTTTATTTTTATGTTTATCAACGGATGGTTTCAAGGAATGGGCTGGCCGCCATGCGGCAGGACAATGGCCCATTGGTTCTCCATAAGTGAACGCGGCACAAAAATGTCGATCTGGAATGTCGCCCATAACATAGGCGGCGGTATTCTTGCTCCGCTTGTCACTCTTGGGATCGCGATGTTCGTCACTTGGAAAAGCGTGTTTTTCTTCCCTGCCATCATCGCCATTATCATTTCATTTTTAATTGTTTTATTGGTTCGTGATACGCCTCAATCCTGCGGACTCCCGCCAATTGAAGAGTATCGGAATGACTATCCAAAACACGCTTTTAAAAATCAGGAAAAAGAATTAACAACAAAAGAAATTCTTTTTCAATATGTGCTGAACAACAAATTTCTTTGGTACATCGCTTTTGCCAATGTATTTGTTTATTTCGTGCGATACGGCGTGGTTGACTGGGCGCCTACTTACTTAACAGAAGCCAAAGGCTTTTCTCCTGAAGACTCGCGCTGGTCGTATTTTCTTTACGAATACGCAGGCATACCGGGAACGATCTTGTGCGGCTGGATCAGTGACCGATTCTTCAAAAGCCGCCGGGCACCGGCAGGCGTTTTGTTTATGGCGGGTGTTTTCATTGCCGTATTGGTGTACTGGCTGAATCCGGCCGGCAATCCGCTCGTAGACAATATCGCCTTGATCAGCATTGGCTTCTTAATCTACGGACCTGTTATGCTGATCGGCCTGCAAGCGATTGATCTAGCACCGAAAAAAGCAGCCGGAACTGCAGCCGGTTTGACCGGATTTTTCGGATACATCGGCGGATCCGCCTTCGCAAACGCCATTATGGGCTTTGTCGTTGACCGTTTTAACTGGAACGGCGGCTTTATCATGCTGATCTCTTCCTGCATTCTTGCCATCGTCTTCTTGGCTTTGACGTGGAATACAGGAAAACGGGCGGAACACGTTTAAGAAAGAAACATAAAAGATTAATCATTTTCCAACACGCCGTTTACATCCGTTTTTTAATATGAAAGACAGGTAGTCTTTATTAACAAGGAGGAGAAATCATGAAAAAAAATAGAATACTAGCCTTAGTTGTTCTGTCGCTGGGCTTACTCGCATTTATGACAACGCCAGTGTCGGCAGCGTCAAAAGGAAACCTGCTGTCACCTGACCGTATCCTGACCGTCGCGCACAGAGGGGCTTCTGGATATGTGCCTGAGCACACGATTCTGTCTTACGAAACCGCTCAGAAAATGAAAGCTGATTATATTGAGTTGGATCTGCAAATGACAAAAGACGGGAAATTGATTGTCATGCATGACGAAAAACTGGACCGTACCACAAACGGAACGGGCTGGGTGAAAGACCATACGCTCGCAGACATTAAGAAGCTTGACGCCGGTTCTTGGTTTAATGAAGCCTATCCGGAAAAAGCAAAGCCGCAGTACGTCGGCCTTAAAGTTCCTACATTAGAAGAGGTATTAGACCGTTTCGGAAAGCACGCGAACTACTACATTGAAACAAAATCGCCTGACACCTACCCAGGTATGGAAGAAAAACTGATCGCTTCTTTGCAGAAACATAAATTACTGGGGAAACATTCTAAGCCAGGCCAGGTGATCATTCAATCGTTCAGCAAAGAAAGCCTGATAAAAGTCCATCAATTACAGCCAAACCTGCCGACCGTTCAATTGCTGGAAGCCAAACAAATGGCGTCAATGACAGATGCTGCCCTGGAAGAAATCAAAACATACGCTGTCGGTGCGGGCCCGGATTATAAAGCTTTAAATCAAGAAAACGTCCGTATGATCCGCAGCCACGGCCTCCTGCTTCACCCTTACACAGTCAATAATGAAGCAGATATGCATCGCCTGCTTGATTGGGGCGTAACAGGAGTGTTTACCAACTATCCTGATCTTTTCCACAAAGTAAAAAAGGGTTATTAAACGAAAAAAACCTTGCGACAACTGTTCGCAAGGTTTTCTTCTACATTTTATTCTTTTCCGGCAGCAGCTTCTGACTGTCCATTAAGCAGCTGAGAATTTATCTCTTTCGCATCATTTAAGTATTCTGTCTGGTAGCCGCTCTTCAGCGCCCACACATAGAATACAAGTGATACCATCGCAATCAGAACCATATCCCAGCCATAATGAATGACATTCAGGCCGCCGAATTTATCACTGCCCAAATAAGAAATGACCATCATGGCCAGCAGATAAAACACCATCCAGACGCCGGCTTTGAAGTTTCGGCCAAACCCTTTCCATTTCGCCTTCGCCTGATAATAGAAATAAATCGGAAGACCGATCAGGATAATAAACAGAACCTGTCCTGTTAACGGCCAGCGCGCCCAATACAGCACCAGTGACGCAAAGATAAATCCAAGCGGGGCAATCACGTTCAAGCCTTTTAAACGAAGAGGCCTGTACAGGTCTTTCCCCGTCCGTCTCAATGTCATGACTGTGATCGGGCCGGTGATATAAGAAATTAACGTAGCAACGGAAATAATTTCCGCTAATACGCCCCACCCTCTGAACAGGAACAAAAAGATGAACGACACAATCAAGTTAAAGAACATTGCTTGTCGCGGAACGCCGTAAATCGGATGAAGCTTCCCGAATATACTTGGCATATATTTGTTTTTTTCCATTCCGTAAATCATTCGGGACGTTGTCGCCGTATACGTAATCCCTGTTCCAGACGGTGATACAAATGCATCCGCATATAACACAATAACTAGCCAGTTAATATTCAGCGCAATCGCCAGATCAGCAAAAGGAGAATTAAAATTCAGATGGCTCCAGCCGTGAGCAATATCAGAAGGATTCACAGCTCCAATGAAGGCGATCTGCAGCAGGACATAAATCACTGTCGCAACGAAAAGAGAGCCAACAACCGCAATCGGGATTGATTTCCCCGGGTTTTTTGCTTCACCCGCCATATTAATCGGGCTTTGGAAACCATTAAACGCAAAAACGATACCTGAAGTGGCAACCGCCGTCAGCACACTTGCCCAGCCATTCGGCGCAATGCTTTGACCGCCAGTAAAGTTTTCTCCGTGGAATCCGACAAACAGCAAAGCTCCAATCGTAAGACCCGGAATAATAATTTTAAAAATCGTAATTAATGAATTCGCTTTCGAAAATAGATTGACTGTCCAGTAGTTCAGCAGAAAATAAATGAGAAGCAATACAGAGGCAAACGCTAGTCCTTCCCCAGTCAGCGTTCCATTCTTCACCAAACCGCTTGTCCATTTCGCCCATTCCCAAGGCCAAGAACTCATATATTGAACGGAGGCCACCGCTTCAACCGGAATGACGGACACAATCGCAATCCAGTTGGCCCAGCCCGCAATAAAACCGATAAACGAACCGTGTGAATATTGCGTGTATTTGACCATTCCCCCCGCTTCAGGGAACATAGAACCTAGTTCACTATAAGAAAGAGCAATAAATAAAATGACGACCATTCCAATAACCCATGAAATAATAGCAGCTGGTCCTGCTATTTGAGCCGCACGCCAAGCCCCGAACAGCCAGCCTGAACCGATCATCGACCCTAGCCCGACCATCATGAGGGAAAACGTTCCCATTCTTCGATGCAATTGATTCATATCGTAAACACCTTTCATGTATGATGACATTCTCTTGCTAATTATATTATTATTCTGATTACTTTACTTTGTCAATATTTATCGAATTTTGACTGAAACTATAATAAGTCAATGTATATTACCTTCCAATACAGGAATGAAGTCACTAGTTTCTTCTTAAATGGAATTTACTGTTAATCCCAACGATAAAAACACAATAGGTTTAGCTATTTCCAAAACGGGAATGATACAGGAAACACTATTCTTAAAATAGAAAGGAGTATCACCATGAAACAAAAGCTGTTACTTTCAGGTCTCGCTGTTTCAACTGTCGGCATCACTTCTTATCTATTAAAAGACCCGTCAAATCGCCAAAAGGCAAGGGAATTCATTCACAGCATGAAGATGAAAATAACAAAACAGCCCGATATGGAAACGTTCCCAGTTGATAAAGCCGGCCACCCGGACCCGCAAGATATCGAGGATAACAAAATGGTATCAGAAGGCTCCATGTATCCCGTCCAATACTACGATGAAAAAAAGAAGTAATCAAAAAGCTCTCTTCGATAAAGGAAGAGAGCTTTTTGATTTAACTTTTTCGTCTGATTCCACTCATTACGAAGCCGCTTTCAGGCAATGACGGCATTCTGGCGAGACTGTAATGCAGTGATTGTTCCGGAACATCGTATTCAATCTGATGGACGAGGAAATCCAGGCTCGCTTTCATGACTTCAATTGTAATGCCTTCCCCTGGACAGCGGTGGCCTTTTTCGGCGTGTCCCCCGCCTTGAGGAATCATATCAAACGGATTTTCTTCCCGCTCCGCAAATCGTTCCGGCCGGAATTCATCGGGATGATCCCATAGACGAGGGTCGTGGTTCGTTCCATATACATCAAGCAGCACCGATGTGCCCTTCTTAAACTCACAGTTATTCCATACAAAATCTTTTTTGACAAGCGCCCCTAAAAACGGGCCGAACGGATAATATCTGCGGACCTCCTGCACAAACATTTCTCTTTCCCGGCTGTTTCCAGACCGCAGCCATTCCTTGTACTTCGGATGCTCATGAAGCGCCAAAGCTGAAAACACAAGAAAGTAAGAAATGGCGACAATAGGCCGCAGTACATTAATCAGCTCAATGGCTGCCATGCGGGAATCCAGCTGGCTTCCATCTTCTTGTGTGTGAAAAGCCATTTCATGCAGCGCTGTTCCGGGAGTCGTTTTCAGCAAGCCGGCACGAGCATCTTCAATCATGACTTCAATCCACTCTTCCGCACGTGGCCTTGCTCTTCTTCCCTTCCAATGCCGCGGTCCCACAGCACCGAACGCGTCGACCATGTCAATGAAGTCATCCGCTCTCTCTTTGACTTCCGTTTCCTTCAACGGAACACCTGCCCAATAGCACGCTACCCGGCACAGGATTTCTTTTGCTTCTTCAAATAACACAACCTCATCTGCCTTCTCCCATCTTGTGACTGCTGCTTTCCACTCCTCTGTCATCAACTCAGCCAAACGTTTTTGATGCGGCGGTGTCATCAACGACAGAAAAAGCATCTTCCGATGGATATGCGCGCTGCCATCCATTCCCTGAATCGCATTAACACCAAACAGCGATTTCTGCACCCGCTTAGGCAAAGCGTTCTGCCGCTGGAATCGATCCGTATCATAAAACACCTTCGCCGCCTCAGCGCCAGTCATGCAAATAAAGTTTTTTCCCAACAAACGGGCCTGAAACAGATCTGAATTGTAGCGCTCTGTTCTGTTTTTAATAAATAAATACCCTTCCTTCAGCAGTGTCAGACTGTTATCGAGACTTTTGTCATGTGGAATCTGCTCATTCATCCGCTTACCCTGCCTTCCTTTTTACCCTCTATTTTCACGTTATCTTCCGACTATAAACCCAGTAACAGTATTTGTTTGCAAAACCAAATTTAAGCGCTTTTTGATTATTTTTTAAAGGAAGAACAAACGAAAGAGAGAAAAGGTAGTTAATCAAAACAAAGGGGAGAACAAAATGAAAAAATGGATATATGTTGTGCTTGTGCTGAGTATTGCAGGGATCGGCGGCTTCTCCGTCCACGCAGCGTCATCTGCTCATGAAAAACACTTGAATGTCAGCAGAATGAATGTCGATGATGAATTCAAGGATACGGATGGAACCTTCATTCTTCACGATTTACAAAAGGAGCAGACATTTGTCTATAACAGAAAACGGGCAAATCAAAGACAAACTCCGCAATCCACCTTTAAAGTCGTGAACGCTTTAATCGGTTTGCAGGTCAAAGCTGTAAGAGATGAATACGATGTTAAACGATGGGACGGGGTCAAGCGTGAATTCGAATCATGGAACCGCGACCATACGCTTGGCTCGGCCATGCGCGAATCCGCAATCTGGTATTATCAGGCATTAGCGAGAGATATCGGCGAGGAAAGAATGAAAACATGGCTTCATACACTATCTTACGGCAACAAGGATATCAGCGGGGGAATTGACCAGTTTTGGCTGCAAAGCTCGCTCACAATATCTCCGCTGGAACAAGAAACCTTTTTGGAGAAACTATTTAAAGAGGAGCTTCCATTTGACAAACCGGTGATGAAAATCGTCAAGCGCATGATGATTCAAGAGGAAGGCGATCATTACACGCTCTACGGGAAAACCGGAACCCGCCTGACTGATATGGGATTAGGATGGTTTGTCGGATTCATCAAAACAGAGCATGGCTCTTATGTCTTTGTCACCAATGTCGATGATTCCGGCACAAAAGCCAAAAACATCACCGTGGATATCCTGAAAAAGTATGGCCTGATCACATCCTAAATAAAAGAGCCCTGCACTGCGGCAGGGCTCTAAATCTCATGCTCAAAACAATAATGATTCACAAGCTCTTCAATCAAATCATGATCGGGATATTCCCCGTTAAATTCAAATTCGATTTCTTCCACAAACTCTCCTTGATGGTACACATGGATGGCTCCGTTTTGACGGACAACGCTAAACTCCGGCTGAAATGTATATCCGCTTCGTTCAATTGCTCCCATTTCTTACCCGCCTTTCTCAAAGCAGTAATTCATACACCTCGTTTAATTCCTTGGCCCGTTTTTGATCCTGTTCATTCTGGGCATACTTAATTTCTTTTTCTAATACATGGTTCAAAAAAGACATTTCATTATCATCTAAGTCTTTTACAAATTCCTCTTCATTTGCATAACGCTTCGCCAGCATCTTCTTGCAAATACGCTGGCAGACTTCATTTTCTAGATGATTCGAAAGTGATTCGCGCAAATAACCGAGTGTAACATCCATTTCATGAACACCTTTCCTTCTGCTATCTTTACCCTATAGCTTGCTAAAATAGGGAAAATCCATACGCGAAAAATAAAAAAAGAGACATCCGTGAATGTCTCTTTTTTATCGTTATTCAGCTGCTTGTTCGCTTTTTGTCAAATTGGCCTGGGTGCGTTTGCCAACCCCAAACACATAATAACTAATGACCACAAGCGCTAAGAAAATTACGCCTACAATCAGAGAGATACGAGTATCATCGTTAAACCACATGCCAACCAGAACCATCAGCAAGAAAGCAATCGTCAAATAGTTAGTAAAAGGAGCAAACGGCATTTTGAATGGATGTTTATCTAATGCAGCACCCTTCGCTTTTCTGAATCCGATATGGCTGATCAAAATGATAAACCAAGGAATCATCCCTGGGAGCACGCTTGCGCTGTATACATAGACAAAGATCTTCGGCGGCGCGATATAGTTCAGTACAACACCGACAGCCAAACCGATCAGCACCGCAATTGTGCCATACAGCGGCACACCATTGCGTGAAATCTTCTTAAAGAATTTCGGTGCTTGTCCATTGACACCCAGTGTATACAGCATGCGGCCCGCGCTGAAAATACCGCTGTTACAGCCGGACATTGCCGCAGTAATCACGACAAAGTTAATAATGCCGGCCGCTGCCGTAATCCCGATTTTCGAGAACGTAGACACAAACGGACTTCCGAGTGAGTTGAGCTCATCCCAAGGATACACCGTCACGATCACAAAAATAGCGCCAATGTAGAAAATCAAAATACGCCAGATAATACTTTGAATCGCATTTCTTAGCGTGTTTTGCGGATTCTTTGCTTCACCCGCTGTAATCCCGATCAGCTCAACTCCTTGATAGGCCGCAATGACAAGAGACAGTGCAAAGAAGAAACCTGAGAAACCTCCTGCAAAGAAGCCCCCGTGAGACCACAGGTTCGACAAACCGATCGCATCTCCGCCATTGCCAAAACCGAAGAAAATAATTCCGATTCCCGCAATAATCATCAAGATAATCGTCACGATTTTAATCATCGCAAACCAAAACTCAAATTCCCCAAACGACTTAACAGAAATTAAATTCGCCGCACCAAGAATCACCATTGCCACGATACCAGGTATCCAAGCAGGCAAATCCGGGAACCAATACTTCATATAAGAACCGACAGCGATAATTTCTGACATGCCGACGATAATCCACTGGAACCAGTTGCTCCATGCTGTTATATAACCTGCCATCGGATGAATATATTGATGGCCGAACGTCGCAAAAGAGCCTGTGCTCGGCTCGACATACAGCATTTCACCCATCGCACGCATAATAAAAAAGATAAAAATTCCGCATATTGCATAAGCCAGAAGGACAGATGGGCCAGTCCATGAAATCGTGCTGGCAGAACCCATAAACAAGCCAACACCGATTGTACCGCCCAAGGCGATCATCTGAATATGGCGCGCGCCCAGGCCCCTCTTTAATTCTTTATTTGCCACTCCTCTTCCTCCTCCTAACAAAATACTCATAAATGAGAAAACAGCAGACCTGCTTGCCTTCACATGAATCAGTGATAACAATCAGAAAATTCAAACTTAAAATTGTTATATAATCTCCTAAATTACTTATTTCATCATAATAAATTTCTCTGGAAAATACAATTGTTTTTTTCAGGTAAACACCTTTGTTCAGAGTTTTGAATCGTTCACTTCTTTTAAAATCTTTTATATAAAAATAATAAAATTATTTGAATATTTAAATTAATACACCCCTTAGATTCTCATAAAAAATAAGCTGTTCTACATGAACAGCTTACCTAATAATTCACACCCGTTTGACGCTTTAATGCTTCAAGCCACCCGGTATCTCCGGTCCCATAGCTCTTGCTTTGTCCCACATCTCTCAGAGATCCATTGCTGTAATCAATTGATAGGATGAAATCCGGAATGGCATTATACCCGGCTTCCGCGATTTTACTGAGCTCTGAACGATAGTAAGATATAGCATAAGAAGCCGTTTGTTTCTGCACTGGATCTTTTTCAAGTTCTTCTTTATAGACGTCTAATAAGTCACGTCCATCAGGCGTGACATACCGCCCATCAATCACTTCTAAATCCTTCAAATGGTAGCCTGTAACTTCATACATCTCACGAGCAGCCTGATACTTTTGATAGGCCTCTTCGGAAAATTGTGTTGAATCACTGCTTTGGCTTTTCATGATGTGCAAAAATAGCTCTTTGCTGTTGTCCCCAGATTGCATTACTTGCTCAATCTGCTTAATCAGTGCCTGATCGTCTGACCCGCTTACCCGCACCTGATAGTCAATCGGTGTGATTGTAAACGTCAGCTCTGTCCCCTCTGGAATATGAATATGGTTTCGATTCAACAGCACTTGCAGCTGCTGGTTAACCTGTCCCCGCTGATACACCTTTTCATTCTCAGCTTCCACTTCCCCATGAAATGTGACATTCCGAAACGCAGCATCCTGAAGGTTATAGTTTTGGGCCTTGCCTTTGAATAGCCATTCTGTTTCATTATCGTAAGCGGCCTGTCTTTCTGCAGCTGACAGATCACTTCTGAAATAAGGAGACTTTGAATTTTGGTACTTATCCTTAATATAGCCTAATGGATCAGACTTTGTTTTGTTAATCGCATTCATCCTGCTGTATTTTTCATCTAGTATTTTGATTCTGATATCACTCTCAGATTCATAGGGGTTTTGGCATTGAATCACTGTTTCTTCCCCTGTGTCTGTCACTGTTCGATCATTCGCTGATTGATACACTTTGCTGAACATCCCGCTGTTTCCCGACACGCTGGTTTTAGAATAATTGAACTGATTGATTCCCCCAGTTGAAGATTGTGACTTAAGCCTGCTGTATGCCTTTTCCAGAACTGCCGCTGGATTTTCAGTCGCATTCTCCCGTTTGGCAGGCGCATTCTTGCTCAATATGTTCTGTGCCATCAGCTGAGTGCGGATAAATTGCCGATTCAGACGCATTGAATTCCCTCCCGAGTATTCTCTCTTATTCTTTTTTATCGGCAAAGATAATGTATATATTAACCTCAAAAAACATTTATTTACACCTAAATCGTTATTATGTATGATGGAAATAAAAGGAGGTTGTTTGCATGGTGAAAAAATGGCTTATTCCATTCGCTGTTATGCTGTCTGTCTTATTCACCTTTACGTATTCGGCATCAGCTGCCGGAGTCACTGCTATCACAGGAAACAATTCATTTGATACCGCAATGCCGATCGGTTATTGGAAATATAAAAATATCGATACAACAATACTTGAAGCTGGTCAAGATGAAGCCTATTTCACTTTTACGGCTAATAAGGGAGAAAAAGTATACGTGAGGAGTACATACCAGAGCGCGTATACAGGGATGAAAATTGAAATTTATGATAAGAATAGAATACCTGTTTCTCAAGGGACAGAAGTCATTAACCCTAATACGTTTTCTTCTTTTATTTATGCAAATGCAGACGCCCAAAACACGACAGATACCTTTTATGTGAAAGTGTCACGAGGCACCTATACCGGAAACATGTATTTTACACTTTCAATTGAAGACCGAATCAAATCAGGCAGCGGAACATTCCAATTCAGCGGCGTTGCTGAAAATAAAGGAAATACAAGCCTTAGCCCCTCAGGTTCTGATTCCAGCGTGATCAAGGTTGATTTAACAAACCAATCCGGGATACCGCGTGATGCCATTGTAACCAGAGTTCAGACAACCGCCACTCAAACACCAAGCCAGGGAAATACACGCCACCTGATCATGACGAGCGAAAACAACGAATGGCGCCGTGCTCTTGTAAACAGCTCGACTTCAGGGTCTTATGATATCTCTTTGTCAGATCAACTCAGTGTGGCAAAGGTATGGAGTTTTAAATATAATGCATTAGCGACAGCCAGATCGACGATGAGCAACGTAAAAGCAAAAATAGATTATGAATACGACGTGACAAAGCAGTTTTAACTTATACCGAGCCGGTTATCCGGCTCTTTTTTATTCTCCGTCTAGAAGGTAAACTATAGTCAGTACAACCAAGGGAAGTGCAGACATGGCATTAAAACTTCTAAAAAAACTGTTATTTGACCGCCCTCTAAAGAACGGCGTTATCTTAAATCATCAATACAAAATCGAAGAGTGCCTCGGTATGGGAGGCTACGGTTTGGTTTATTTGTGCACCGATATCCTAACTCAAACACCTTATGTCTTAAAACAGCTTCGGCCGACAAAAGCCAAAAAGGAAAAAGAGAGAGTCCGATTCCAACAGGAAATAAAACTGCTCAAAAGCATTCACCACCCGCAAATTCCGGGCTTCATAGATGAGTTCATCATAGACGGACAGGCTTATTATGTCATGCAGTTCATTGAGGGAGAGAATATAGAAGAATTATTATTTTTTCGAAAACAGCCGTTCACAGATCTTATGGCATTACAACTGATTTCGCAGCTGCTTGAGATTATAGAATACCTGCATGATCGCCTTATCTTCCACAGCGACATCAGAACGCCTAATATCATCATCAATGACGGCAGGCTCTGCCTCATCGATTTCGGCCTTGCCAAACAATTGACTCCTGAAGAAATGGAGGAAATAAAGGTACGAAAACAGGATGACTTCTTCGATCTCGGAGAAACGCTGTTATTCCTGCTGTACTCTCAATATAAAGGAAAAAAGAAGAAAAACGGCACTTGGCTGGAGGAATTAACACTGACAAAGGAAGTAACCTTGCTGCTGAAAAGATTATTGGGCATTGAGGAAGAGTATCAGCACACCGCTTCCATTCGCGAGGATCTAAACCGGGCCATTCAATCGGTCACATAAAAAAACCCTTGTCCCAAAAGCGGAACAAGAACTTTTTTTGGATTAACTGCTGCTGTAGCTCCGGCGTTTGTAACGATGACTGCCGCCATAACGGTCGTAGTGTCTTCTTTTGCCCGAACTGCTGCTGTAGCTGCGATAATGTCTGCGCCGACTGCTGCTGTAATGCCGGTGTCTGCGATATCGGTCACTAGAACTGCTTGAGAGGTACTTAATCGTTTTGATGATTTTTTTAAACATATGCTGTTCACCCCATTTCTTTCTCCCTATTATATAAATTTTATAGGAGAAAGAAAAAGAATAGACGAGAATCTCTTATCTCAGCCTTCCAAGGAGAGAGCTTCCACTTAAATACAAAACGTAATTCAGCGGTATTCTTTCACACAAAGTCACCACAAAGCTTTTTTCTCTTCTTCCTGCTCAATAAACAGATAATTTTCAGGACGGGCCAAAACAGAAAAAAGTGCCAAAAGCAATTTCCAACCTCGAAGCGGACTTCCGCATCTAAACTTCAACACTTCTCCTTCCGCTAAAGTAAACCTCAAAGTTGGGCTTGTACACCAAGCAATCTTCACTTGAATAACATGCTCACCAGGCGGTAAATCAATTCGCAGCCTTCCTCCATCTTTGATAGTTCCCATCTCAGCCCCATCAATTAGCACTGAATACTCTCTCATTTTGTTGATGTACTGCGATGTCCTGCTCATTTCAATGTACGTCTTTTGATTCACGATGACACATCCTCAAAGTAATGATCTTACAGGCGAGAAGCGCTAGAACCCTTCCGCCATACCGTTATTTCCCTTCCTAGTATATTATAACTTGCTGTGCTTCAGCTCTCCGTCGGCAAAAATCCCTTTCAGCTTCAGTGTGCCTTCTACTTGAGCTTTTTAAAAAAACACCCGCTTGTATAACGAGCGGATGTTAGATCTTTCGAAATTATTGATTGATATCTTTTAGCGCTTGTTTCGGTTGCGAATTGAAAATCAGCAATGATGCAATAATGGCAATCATAACCCCTAACGCACCAACCCAGGTAATCGAGGCCAATGATACGTTTTCCACAAAAACCCCTCCTATACCTGCGCCGACCGCCATGGCGAATTGCATCATTGACTGATTCATGCTAAGCAAAACACCTGACATTTCCGGTTCTATGGTAGCCAGGTGAAATTGCTGTGTCGGACCTGTAGACCATGCGGCAAACGACCATAATATAAGAATCACCAACACTCCGATATAGGAATGAGTAACAAGTGACAGCAGAATCAGTGTGACGATATGCAACGTCATCCCGCCAACGAGTGTAAAGGACACTCCCCATTTATCGGTGCTATATCCCCCAAACTTCGATCCAACCAAACTGGCAATTCCAAATATAAGCAAAACACCGCTGAGCAGCTTGCCATTTATACCTGAGATGTTCAAGAGATACGGTGACAAATAAGTGTAAGCAACAGAATATCCCCCGAGCCAGAAGAAAGTGATTGACAATCCCATAGCCACTTTCCGTTTTTTGAAAAGAGCAAGCTGTTGAAGCAAAGGCACAGGCTTATCCCCTTCAGTATGCGGAAGAGTAAAGAAAATAACGACCATTGCGATCAATCCCAACAAAGTAATGGCTCCAAATACAGACTTCCAGCCTAGTGCAACTGCTATCATTCTTCCAAGCGGAACACCAATGATTAAAGAAG
Source organism: Bacillus sp. LJBS17 (assembly GCF_019334685.1). Lineage (NCBI taxonomy): Bacteria > Bacillati > Bacillota > Bacilli > Caryophanales > Bacillaceae > Bacillus > Bacillus sp. LJBS17. The sequence goes on along the minus strand of NZ_CP079759.1, from coordinate 210,267 downwards.
CGGTAAATCCCATCACGACCGTAGCGATGGCACTGCCCTGCTTCCCTTCCGATGCAATCTTAGCCGCAATCGTTAATGCGGTGACAACAACCACACCTGCTCCCATCGCCATAATGATCCGCGCTGCAATAAACCATCCATAACCAGGCAGTACAAAAGCCAGGACATTACCGAACACAAACAAACCTAGGGCATACATCATCAATTTGCGTCTATCCATACTTGCTGTCAACGCCATAAGTACGGGTGTAGAAAGAGCATATACAAGTGAGAAAATGGTAATGAGCTGGCCCGCGGCAGCTAAAGTGATCCCGAGAGTATGAGCAATTTGATCCAAAATTCCGGAAATGATGTACTCTGAGGTTCCAACTAAAAAGCTGACAATGGCTAAAATATAAATTTTCCAAGTGTTAGACATAAAACATTCACTCCTCAATTATTAATAAACATATCACGAATTATCGATATGTTATTATAAAAAATAAACACATCGTAATATGTCGATATGTATGGTGTAAAAATAAACATCTTTTGATGTTTATTTTTATATCTCTGTTTTAAGAAAGTCAGCAAGTTTCCCAATGGCTTCTTCATCTCTTTTGTAATACGTGTACTTTCCGATTCGCTCCGCCTTAATTAGGCCGGCTCTTAAAAGGATGGTAAGATATTGGGAAGCCGTCGATTGCGTCATTTTCAATTTGTCTGTTATTTGACTAACACATACCCCGATTGTGTTCATATCAATCCCTTCATGGGGTGCAAAATGACGATCCGGTTCCTTCAGCCATTGCAAAATTTGCAGCCTTGATTCATTTGATAAGGCTTTGAATACTTCAATTGGTTCCATATCGATTATTATATCGTTATATTCCGATATGTCAATCCGTTTTTTGGATATATTTAATTAAAGCTAATTCCGTGAAATGAAACTGAAGACAGCATATCAATTTTGTTCACCGCTTAAATTTATCATCAAGCTTTACGAAATTGGTCTCATAATCGTGTCACTAAACACTTGGGGGAACCCGGCAGGTGACAAGGAGTTTTCAATTAAAATGAATTTAATATTGTTCAAGTGACTAATCACCACCATCAAATTCATGTATTTAAAATAGATGTAAAAAAACATCCGCTCATAACAACAGCGGATGTTAGATCTTTCTACAGGAATAACAAGACAGTATACTATGAATTGACATCTCTTTATGTCCGCTTAGGATATGAATAAAAGTTATCAATGATGCCATAATTGTAAAACAAAAGAATCGGCAGTTCATTATGTTCAATTCACAACCAATTCCATACCGTCAAAACATTTATTTTCTATAGATTATAAGATCTTTTCCAAATTTTTCTCTAGATCATTACATAATTTAAACACCATCACTCGTTCACCTGTCCGGGAGCTTAAATCAGTATGAAAACTTTTCACTTTTTCTCCGGTTATTTTTAAGATAATATCCTTAAGGCCTTCTATACCTGATTCGACTAACTCCGAACGAGTTTGTTTGATAGATAACATACCCTCTTTTGATCCACAAACTACATATTCGGCTGGTGTTAAAATCCCTTTTAAATTGACGATGATCATGTCCCGCAGTATATCAGTCTTAACAGATACAGACCCCCGCCCAAGATAATCCTTCTCCCATTGAGTAATGGACTTACTGATCTCTGATTCAATAGAACCCTTCGACTTTTTCATATCTAATACATCTCCTGAGCAAAAAAATTGGCATATTCTATTTGTGATTTCATCTCATTAATATTCTCTTACAACATATCCTTCATATACACCTTCTATATCCAAATCAGTTTTACCGTTTCTTGTGACCACTATCATTTTGGATAACATATTTTCTTCCATCATAGAGTGGACATGCAAAAATTGAACATTTCCTGAATGGGTTTCCTCAACTTCTTCATAAGACTTTAGATGATAAAAATCAATTGCTTTTCTAATTAGTTTTTTCATACATTCCATATTTTCACGATCAAACGAGTTCATTTCCTCTATTGTTTTCGTGACAAAATCAGTTAAATTAGCGCTCATACAATCTCCTTAGAACTGCTTTCTCCATATATGGGTGCGTTTAGAAGTTGAACCTGCATTTCATCATGACAAACAATGATCAGGTAAGGCTTGACCTGTTTTAACATCAGGAACCTCCACGATTGAGGGTTTTCCATCCTTATGATGAACGAATAAACCTCTAACTTTAACATATGACGGCACTAGGGGATGATGTCGAATCATATCAACACTTTTTTCAATGGTGTCACTGCTATTTTCATTTAGCCATTCATCGACCGTACCACCAAAAAATTCAGGCTTGCAATTTTGAAAGAGATAATCCAATGTTTGTATTTTATCTTTCATTGTTTCAAGTTGAGTTAGTCCATTACCTGCGGAAGTCTTCTTATCTTTTGTTCCTACTACAAAAATCTCCTCAACATCTTCCTGGTAAATCGCAAAAATAATAGATCTCATGATTTCTCCATAAGGATGTGAAATACTGGCACCATAGCTTTGTATAGTCAACATATTCTCTGCAGAAGTGTTAGTCGCTTCTTGTAAAATAGGCTCCAAACCGTTTTCAATATCCGTCAAAAATAATACTTTTTTATTTTGGTTTACATTCATACAGCACACCTCTTCCTTATGTTTATTATTTTTATTTTGAATAACAAATCCATTTGATAAATGCTTAGATTCATCATTACCAGCTTTCCCAACATCCTTCTGGATCAATATTAGCCAGTCGGACCCATCCATTTTGAACTTTTTGCAGAAATGCTGAGTCATGATTTAATAACCGTTCTACATATTCTCTAGGTGCTTGGATGAGTATCAATAAACGAAGAGGAGAATGATAGGCCTCGTGATCTGATTCCATGACCGATTGCCAAGGCAGTCCGGCTAACAAGTCGCTTGCATTCCCCTGCATAACGCCGAGACCTGCAGTAACGGTTTGAGTTGCTTTATTTCCGCTGCCATAATAATGAGGTGCTACCGTTGATGCGTAATATTGTAAATTAATCCATTGGGCTACAGTTCCAGGTCCTGCAATAATATTTGCTAGGAGTTCACCGCTTTCATCCTGCTTCCAATCATAATTATGGAGAAAGGCTCTGCCTTCCAAATCACAATCCTGAGTTAGTTCACGTTTACCGATAATAAAGGCGGCATTACGAGCCAGTCCCCATTCCGGACGTATCTCACTCCAATCTTCCGCAAATCGGTTTGCCTCAGCCTTCGGATTTTTTAGCTTCGATTGGAAATTCGGTAATTGGGCTAGACGTTCTGCGTTTACATGATGTCTCACTTTCGGCATAACGGCTTCAATTTGTTCAAATGCTTCTTGTGCAGCTTCGGAAAGCTCTGGTACATAAAGCCAATGTAATTCATCTACTGTTGTATTATGTTCAGCTGCCGCAAAAACCGTATCCTCAGGAATTTTAATTCCTTCAGTTAAAAGAGCCTCCCGTACCTCTGATAGATTACATAAAGCAGTTAATACTCTTGCATTGAATCCACCGGCCGCTCCACCACAGGCACCACAATCAAGGGCTGCAGAATAAGGATTATTAGTACTTTGACTGCCATGCCCGCAAATCACGACCAATGGTGCGATGTTCTCTGTTAACCCCATCATTTTTAATGCTTGGCGAGCATAGTTCACTTTTTCTTCATCAGTAAAACCCACAGGTATTTCTGCCTCTGTAGCATCATGATGAAGCGAGAGTTTTGTATCAGGTTTGCGTAACCAAGCCTCACGGAGATTACGAATGAAACGACCCGCCTTTCTTGGCACAAAGCTACGGGCTGCCATTTGCAGAGTAAGCCAAGGTCCGCTTAGCTCAGGCAGTAGTAAGCTCGAAAGCGCATTCTGCTTCATCGTTTTAAAGGTATGGCTTAAAGAATGAATTGCTTGCTTCCGTTGATTGTATTTTTTGAATACATCCTCATCTGCGAACTCTTTTATTTTATTTTGCGGTTTTTGTATGATCGGCAAGGAAGCATGACTGTGTTTACTGCCAAGTTCACAAGTTGCAATCGGCACCCCGAAGAAACCAGCAATACCAATCGTTTCAAACGGGCCTTCTTTTTCTAGTTGACGACGAAAAGGTTCTGATCGTACATCGATGCAGAATGCTAATTGAGCTAATGCAGATTTTTTACGGCCGGTTTCACGTTGTTTCGAGATAATCTTCTGGCTTAATCGATCAGTGTACGTTTGTTCCCAAGCTTCTAACCAAAGTTTCTTGCGAAGTTTTTCATCAAAGCTGTAGGCAAATGATAAATATTCGTTTTGTTCAATGGCCGTCATCTGTGACCATTCTTCTAATGTAAGCCCCCCCCAATGAATCCAAGCTGCTATAAGGGGAGCAATTGAAATTGTTTTCTTAGATCGTTCATTAGTCAAAGGTAAATATGGCTTTATAAGAGCCCACTCCATGGATATTCGAACCGCTAAATATTCTGTTAGGAGTGCATGTTCGTGGCTCGATTGTTGGGAGCACCAAAGCATCATCCCTGCCCATCCAGGTAATGAAAGTAAATGACCTTCAAGATAAGTCTGGATTTCTGACTCTGGGATTTCTAGTGCGAATAAAGCTTTCTGTAAAGCCAAATGTGCCTCTTTCGGCCAACCCTTTACCCTTTCCCGTTGCTTTTTGCTAAGTGCTGGATCATATTGAATAAGATGCTGCCAAGCACGATAGAAACCTTCCTCACGATTAGGCATTGTCCAGCCTGCTTGAGAGTCATCAAGATATAATTTACTCCACTTAATGACATGATGATCTAGTATATTGACTAGCCTTTCACCATCTTGATTCTCTATATACGAACTTAGTGGTTGCATAAACACATTCTCGATATGATCCAATCCACTACATTCACCTACTAATTTCTCCAGCTCATGTGATGATAAAAGGTCGGAAGGCAGGGGATCTAACTTTAATGCAGCATGACAAAATCGCTCTGCCACGTCCCGTGGGATGTGATAAGAATGTGAATCAAGCCAACGCTGCAGCCCCATTTCCACAAAATCTTCATCAATCTCACCTTTATTCTTTGCTGAACGGATCATAGACGCACTAGGGTATATATCAACATCGCGAGTGTTTTTCAACCAACTTGCAACCTGATCAAAAGGTTGGTTTTCAAGTCCCATCCACGGATTACGTGCAGCAAATGTAGAAATAGGCCAAAGTGGCGCAATCACTCGGCTGGCAGATGTAATGAAAACGTTAAGATCCCTTTCTTGAACATCAATATCTGTATCTATCTTTTTTACATTATCTTTCGTTAATACGGATGTAATGCCCATCTCAGATTAGCTCCTTATGAAATATATTGTTTAAGGTAGTCTGGGTGACTCTCTACTGACTTTGGTTTTGCTTCACCTAATCGAACTAACCAAAGATAGAGCACCGCGAAAAAAACGGAAGAACGATAACGAGCAACCCATGTACCTAAAGCACTGCCAAATAATAAGAGACATACGACAATCATGACAGCTGACATTGGAGGTTGAACACTTTGAAAAACGGTTGTATGCAGCCACTTATAGAAAAGGTTATGAATGATAAAATATACGAGGGCTGCTCCTCCTAAAACAGTTAAGCCGGCAATTCGGCCAATTCGGCCCTCTCCAAAAGCGACAAGCTGATTCCAAGAAACGGACAATGACCACCCTAAGATCAGCGCACTAATGAATTGATATCCCTCTCCAGGAGCAGCGAGCCAAAAAGCAACGCCTATTACTAAGGATAAAATCCGACCAGCCATGACCCATAAATAGGATGTTCTTTCATTAGTGCGAGCCGATACTTCATGACGCCCTACTGCTGAACCAGCTTGTAGAAACAACGTAGCTTTGAATAAACCATGTAAAATAAGATGAATAATGGCTGCTATATAGGCGCCTAATGCACACTGAATGAGCATAAACCCCATTTGTCCAATCGTGGAGCCTACTAACTGACGTTTATAATCAACCTGGACTAAACTAATTCCAGTTCCAATCAATACAGAAATGCTAGCAAGCAGAAGTAAAATAATCGAAGCGATACCACCATGAAATAGAGGTGAAAATCGAGTTAGTATTATTCCTCCTGCATTTACTAAACCTGCATGCATAATTGCAGAAACAGGGGTTGGAGCAACAATAGACTCAACCAACCATCTTTGGAACGGCCATTGAGCTGCAGGAATGATCACCGCCAGTACAATCAATAGCTGAATCCCTGTTCTCTCCCATTCTCCCAGCCCAGCTATACTTTCATTTGTTACAACCAATGATAACTGCCATTGACCTGTGGCATGAAAAAGCCACGTCATCGCAAAAAACAAAGAAAACCAACTTAACAAAAATAACCGTCCAGAAATTTTGGCTGCTTCACTAGCCACTTGCCAAGCACTGTTTAACCTAATAAGTAAGGTTAATCCAACAAGAGTCGCTCCCCAAAATAGAACCATCAAGCGGAGATCACCACTTAACCATGTCATTGAAGCAGCTCCTGTTGTGAAAGTAAAAAGCGTAAAATATTTTCGATAAGATCGATCCCCCATTAAGTAACGTACAGAAAAACGCTGAATGATGAATCCAATTGCAAGAACAAAGAAAGTCATTAAACAAGCTAAGGAATCAAAGTGCCAAGGGCCAACATTTCCACTCACACCACTATTGGCAAGAATCAGTAAGGAAACCAAAAGTGGTAAAGCCAAGATCCCAATATGAATGCGAACAAAACTCAAGGGTACTCGCGGATGTAAAAACAATAGTCCACTAATCCCAGAAGCCATAAGCATAATAAAAAATAATGTTAATAATGATGACAAACTCAGTGAAACTAACATTCTAAATTCTCCCTTTTTTAAAACTCATTATTGGTCAAAAGACCTTTCAATCAGATCATATTTGTTTATTATTTATTTCAATTTTTATTTATCTCTATTTTTTCCAACAAAAAAGCCGACAACTTCAAAATTTCAATGATTATGTTAGATCATTGAATCCTGAAAATTGTCGGCTTCACTTCAACTAACTTCAGCGAAGTTTTTTGAAGAGCTACCTTATTATTGGTCATTTTACTTTATACAATATTTTAAGTTCATTCTAAAGGAATGAACTCACCGCTACACTTTAATATAGTGCTTGATTATAAATAAATCGACTTATGCTTCTCTTTCGCTTAAATTAGGATACTTTTTCATCCTGTCAAGATTAGTTGAAAGAATGCTAAAGACCTAATAATGTAACAAACGAAAATAAACATCTGGTCGCGATTATTAAGATAAATATAAGATATGCTAAATTTTAAACATTGTCAAGATGTTGGAATACAGAGAATGAAGTATCAAATCCTTCTTTCCCTTTAAATATACATCCTGAATCTTTATCCAAGGCTTATGATATCTATCACTTTAATTTTTTGTAGAAATACAAGAAGAATTTTATAATCATTTTTCTATTTTCTTGTTTAGTAAATAACTAGGTTCAATTAGGAACTATAAATAAATACTGGTTCCTACTTTATTTTCAACAGCCTTAACGACCAAGAAATTGAACTAGCTGTGTGGATAGTGTTATAGCTAGAATTCCCCAATTTCTCCGTAGATATCACTTTTCTTAAAAATACCTTCTATAATATTTTCATATTCTTATGGCAATCCTAATATCAGTAAAATTAAACATAGCCATCTTTAAAACAAAAAACCCCTTTGGCTAAAACTGTAGCTTTAAAATAAAGGTTGATCAAAAATAACACATGAACCTTCAGTTTACGGCAAATTTAAAGAATCCATAGAAAAAAAGATAGATCAAAATGGATTCTACAGCTTTAAATACAGATGGAATCTTTATAAAAGAGTTTATCATTTTAGGTTACGATTTTTTGAACATTAGCACCCGATTGTTGAATAAATCTAAAGGTTTTTTGACTTGTTTTCCTTTCTTTTGAAGCGATAAAGAAGTATGTTTTCACATTTTTCATAAATTTTCATGGTAGTTTGAGTAATATTTAGTTTAGGGAATGTTAAATATATAAAAGTTGAAACTGCTAGGCTTATTAATACTCCTGCTAAAACATCAAAAGGATAATGAACCCCAACCCATATACGGGAGACTCCCACAAGAACAGCTAACAATACCCATAAAATTGACCAGCCTCTCTTAAAGAGCCAGAATGAAATACAATATGAGAAGAATAAAATTGTATGGTCACTTGGAAAAGAATTGTCTTTTTCTTTATGTATCAGTTTATTAACCTCTCCCAATTCAACAAAAGGTTGATAATTCGAGTGAAATACCCCTGAAACCTTCCCTATCGTAAAGGCACAAATGAAAGCAATAGATGCACAAAGAATCATAATTCTATTATCCGTATCTCTTGTAAACCAAATAAAAAGAACACTTAGTGCAAGTAAAAAAACCATATATTCAGCAATAAAACTAAATACAGGATTCAAAAAGGGATGTTCTTTTCCTAAGTCATTAACTAGTCTAAACAGTGATATATTAACTTCTGAAATATCCAAACCCAACACCATCCAATCTCTTTTAGAACATAATAAAAGAAAATTAGATGACCTGCCATCGAACCAAATTACATTATTTGAGATTAAAGTTACATTTTTGTAAGATTGGTGTCACATCATTTATGTAAAAAGGGGGCCAAAAATCAATTGGAATCCCCTTATAATTTTTAGTTACCTGCCTCTTTAGTTAAAATAGAAAAATACCCTTAGACAAAAATTATCTAAGGGAAAAAGCATCGCATCATTTTTATAAACGTCGTAACTTTATTTTAAAGCCGCAAAAACAACCAAAGGGGTTAAACATTTATTACTCCACAGTAACACTTTTCGCAAGGTTACGCGGTTTATCAACATCACAGCCGCGATGCAGTGCAGCATAGTAAGCGATCAGCTGCAATGGAACAACAGATACCAACGGAGCAAGCGCTGGATTTACTTCCGGCAGTACGAATCTGTCATCCGCATCGTCTAGGCCTTTTAGTGAGATGATGCATGTGTTTGCTCCGCGAGCGGCAACTTCTTTGACGTTTCCGCGGATGCTTAGGTTTACGTGCTCTTGAGTTGCCAGTGCGAATACTGGTGTTCCTTGTTCGATCAAGGCAATCGTTCCGTGCTTCAGCTCACCGCCGGCAAAACCTTCTGCCTGGATGTAAGAAATCTCTTTCAGCTTCAGTGCGCCTTCGACACATACGAAGTAGTCAAGGCCGCGTCCGATGAAGAAAGCGTTTCTGGATACAGTCAGGTATTCACGGGCGATCATTTCCATTTCGTCTTTCTGGTCGCATAGAGCTTCCATTGCGTTTGCAGCGATACCGAGTTCTTTGACGAGGTCAAATCCGATATCGATGCCGTTTTTGTCAGCAGCCACAGAAGCAAGAACCGCAAGAACTGCGATTTGTGCAGTGTATGCTTTCGTTGACGCAACAGCGATCTCAGGGCCTGCATGAAGCAACAATGTATAGTCAGCTTCACGAGAAAGCGTTGATCCAGGTACGTTTGTGATTGTCAGGGCTTTGTGTCCGAGCGCTTTGACTTGAACGAGAACCGCGCGGCTGTCTGCTGTTTCTCCGCTTTGAGAAAGGAAAATGAAGAGCGGTTTCTTAGACAGAAGCGGCATGTTGTAGGAGAATTCACTCGCTACATGCACTTCAACCGGCACGTTTGCCCACATTTCAATATATTGTTTACCGACAAGTCCTGCATGGTAGCTGGTTCCGCAGCCAATGATATAGATGCGGTCCGCTTCCGCTACAGCGGCAGCGATATCGCCAGGCACAGACAGCTTGCCGTTTTCATCTTGATACGTTTGGATGATTTTGCGCATAACAACAGGCTGCTCATCCGTTTCTTTCAACATGTAGTGAGGGTACGTGCCTTTTTCGATATCACTGGCATCAAGCTCAGCAATATAAGACGCACGTGTAATCACGTCACCATCAAGGTTTTTGATGACAACTTGGTCATCAGTGACGATAACCATTTCTTTATCCATCAGCTCAACATATTCGTTGGTTACTTGAAGCATCGCCATCGCATCAGATGCTACGACGTTGAATGTATCTCCAAGACCTACTAATAGAGGGCTTTTGTTTTTCGCTACAAAAATCGTTTCTCTGTTGTCGTTATCGAATAAAGCAATTGCATAAGAGCCTTTTAACAGTGTAAGTGTTTTGCGGAACGCTTCTTCTGTCTCAAGTCCTCCATTGACGAATTGCTCGATTACTTGAACGACTACTTCTGTATCGGTGTCACTTTTGAGCTCTACATCTTGCAAATACTCTTGCTTCAGCTGAACATAGTTCTCGATCACGCCGTTATGAACAAGTGTAAAGCGGCCCAGTGCGCTTTGATGCGGGTGAGCGTTCAGATAGCTTGGTTCGCCGTGTGTCGCCCAGCGAGTATGCCCAATTCCGGCTTTCGCTTCTACATTGGCATCCACAACTTCACGAAGATCTGCAATGCGTCCTTTTTCTTTGAACACATGGATTCCCTGTTCGTTTGCAACAGCAATACCAGCAGAGTCATAACCGCGATACTCAAGCTTTTCTAACCCTTTTAATAAAATTTCCTTCGCATCAAGCTGACCGATATAACCTACGATTCCACACATATTTTTCTTCCTCCTAAGATTGTAAAAGGAGACGAAGAAAGTCAAATTTCAAGGGGACTTTCAATCGTCCCCTCCTACATGTTTTTTGGAAGATCATGTGATTTCTCTTTGTTCAAGGAGTCACCCCCTTGGTTTGAAGAAATCCTTACGGCTGTGATCTGCACACTCAGCCGGGAGGCATCCGCCGAAAATTCGATAACCTCCATCCTCGTCAACTAAGCCTTTTTCCGGGCGCTTAGTTCGGGCGCTATAATTATAGGTAAAGCAATAATCCCGTCTTCTTTTCCTATTGAGAAAATAAGAACAAGACAAGCTTGATTTTACAACATGTGGCATAAACGGTCAATTGTTTTTTAAACAACTTTGCCGTATGTCTCACAATTATCTTATGTAAACCTCGCTTGTCTTGTTCACTCTCTGATAATAGACTTCGTTACTCTAATCCCATTTCTGACCGGACGACTTCAACAATGCGATTGACATACTCATCGCACAGCTCTTTCGTCTTCGCTTCAGCCATGACACGGACGAGCGGTTCAGTTCCTGAAGGGCGCACCAAAATCCGGCCGTCGCCGTTCATTTCTTTTTCAACTTCAGAAATAATTGCTTTTACTTTTTCATTTTCTTCAACTTTATATTTATCAGTCACTCTCACATTGACTAACAGCTGCGGGAACTTCTGCATTTCAGCTGCAAGCTCTGACAGCGGCTTGCCTGTTGCTTTCAAAGTGTTCATCAGCATAATAGCAGACAATAATCCGTCCCCTGTCGTGTTGTAATCAAGGAAAATAAGATGTCCTGACTGTTCTCCGCCGACGTTGTAGCCGTCTTTTTTCATTGCTTCTACTACGTAGCGGTCGCCGACAGCTGTCTGTACGCTTTTGATGCCTTCTTTTTCGAGCGCCTTATAGAAGCCGAGGTTGCTCATCACGGTTGAAACCACTGTATCATCCTTTAAACGGCCCTCTGATTTCAGATGTTTTGAGCATATGTACATGATTTGGTCGCCGTCTACAATATTTCCTTTTTCATCGACAGCAATCAGGCGGTCGCCGTCACCGTCGAACGCAAGACCGAGATCCGCGTTTTTCTCTTTGACAAACGCGCTGAGCGCTTCGGGATGAGTCGAACCGACGCCGTCATTAATGTTTAATCCGTTCGGGGAAGTCCCCATTGTAGAAACATCTGCATCTAAATCAGCAAACAGGTGTGTCGCCAAGGATGACGTTGCGCCATGGGCACAGTCCAATGCCACATGAATGCCTGTGAAATCTTCATCAGCTGTCTGTTTTAAGAATTGCAGATATTTTTGTCCGCCTTCAAAATAATCGTTTACAAGTCCAAGGTCTGCTCCGACAGGTCTTGGCAGCTTATCCTCAGGTTCGTCCATCAGGCGCTCAATTTCAGCCTCCTGTTCATCAGAAAGCTTAAATCCATCTCCCCCAAAGAATTTGATGCCGTTATCCTGCACTGGGTTATGAGAAGCGGAAATCATGACGCCCGCCTCTGCATCCATCGCTTTTGTCAAATAAGATACACCTGGTGTAGAAATGACACCCAGGCGCATGACTTCTGCGCCAATGGATAAAAGTCCGGCGACAAGGGCTCCCTCCAGCATATGGCCGGAGATGCGTGTATCGCGGCCTATCAGCACTTTTGGACGTTGTTTGTCTTTTGTCAGCACATAACCGCCGAAACGTCCGACTTTAAAGGCCAGCTCAGGTGTAAGCTCACTATTGGCGACACCTCTTACACCGTCTGTTCCAAAATACTTGCCCATTTTATAATCGCTCCTTTTTTATTCCGATGAGGATTGTGAATTCGCAGTGGATTCATCCTCATCCTGATCTTGGTTTTGATCTTTATTTTCGTCTTGGTTTTGATCGTTGTTGTTTTTATCAGTGTTCTTTGTATCTTCTTGCTGATTGTTCTTTTGATCATTTGTTTGTTTATCTGTGTCATCCTGGTTCCCTGATGTATTGCTGCTGTTATCATTCGTTGATGTATTGCTTTTCTTAGACGTCAGCTTGATTTTGGCGGTTTTCCGCCCCAAGGACCAAGTTACATTCTGTGGCCCGTTCACTTCAAGCTTCACGCTATGCTCCCCGTCCTCTAAATCTGAAACATTCACATACAATTCAATATCTGATTTTTTCAGTTTATTTATATTCGTGGGAGAGCCTTTAGCCGTTACATCTATCGCTTGTGATTCAGGATCAAGAAATTCAATGTTTTGTGAGCTGCTCAGCCCTACAGTCTTGATAGGGACATTCTCGAACTTCTGATCCGCTTCACTATCGACTTCTATATGCAAAGTCACCTTTGACGGTGAGATTTTTTTGACACCGTCAGGAAGCGGAATATCTGCCTCGATATCGGAATCCTTGTTAATTTTACTTAAATCTAAGCTGACGCCGTCAATAAATTCAAGAGAATCCAACACATCCTGTGAGCCGTAAACCGTTACCTCACTGGGGCTGGATTCAATATTCGCTATGCTGACACCGTCAGGAAGGCTTCCTGTCCGTTCAATTTTAAAGGGCACTTTTTTACTCGGGCTTGTCACCGGAACGGTAATCTTGATGACCGAGGGCTCCACGTCGACAGGAAGCGCGTTTCCGTCTTTATCATAGACAGTCACTTTCGCTTCCTTTTCAATCGTTTCATCTGCGTTTTCCAAATTCACTGAAGCTTTTACAAGAGAAATATTATCGATGACATTTTTCGATCCGGTAATCTGCACATTTTTCGGACTGACAATCGGCTGCTCCGGAGAATAGCCTTTTTTCATCTTGCTTTTGTTGTAGTACTCCACTTCTACGGGAAAACTTTTGGTCGTCCGTTCCTGAATGGTCACTGTCGTAACAGACGGATTAATTGAGATTGTCAGCCCATCCGACACGTTTTTGGCCTTAAGCTCAACCTTATGTGTGCCGGTTTTCAAATGTTCCATATCAGCATATATTTCAAAGTTCTTGGTCTGCCGAGCCTTTTTCACGGCGCTTGTCGAGCCTTTTATCGTGACATTAACCGTTTGCGGAACACCCGTCACGACGTAATTTTCATCATCATAATACGCTTTAACCGGAATATCAGTCAGAGTTGCTTCATCAGTTGTTGATGTCGGAAAGAAAGATTCACCCGGTTTTTTCGGAGTCGGTGCTTGGTTGCTGTTAACCGCCACATAAAGCAAGAGCGCGAAAAGTAGAGCAATGATTTTCACAGCCCAGCGGTTGTTTAAGAATTTATCCATTTTTCTTGCCCCTCCAATACCAGCGGTTAGAAGAAGTGTCTCTGGTGTTTTTCTTAAACTCGGCTTCAAGCATTTCTTTCAGCGCTTCTTCTGTAAGCTCTCTGTGAAGGTCGCCGTTCTTTGCCACACTGACGCCGCCGGTCTCTTCAGACACAATAATCGTCAAACTGTCTGTTACTTCACTGATACCGACAGCTGCTCTGTGCCGCGTGCCCAGTTCTTTTGAAATAAACGGGCTCTCAGAAAGCGGCAGATAACAGGCGGCCGCGGCAATTTCATTATTTTTCATAATCACCGCACCGTCATGAAGCGGGGTGTTTGGGATAAAAATATTGATCAGCAGCTCAGAGCTGACTTTGGCATTCAGTGGTATGCCAGTCTCAATATAATCCCCCATTCCAGTATCCCGCTCAATGGTCAGCAGGGCGCCTATACGGCGTTTCGCCATATAATTGATCGCCTTTGTAATGGCCTCAATCGTTTTCTGCTGCGCTTCTTCAACAGGCGTGCCGCTCCTCGAAAAAAAGCGGCCGCGGCCTAGCTGTTCAAGCGCTCTTCTCAGCTCAGGCTGAAAAATAATAATAATTGCTAAAAATCCCCATGTTATCGCTTGGTCCATCAGCCATTGAAGTGTGCTGAGGCCCAAATATTGGCTGGCCATACGAACAAGCACGATGACTACAATTCCTTTTAACAGCTGAACCGCTTTCGTGCCGCGTATCACCATAATCAATTTATATATCACATACCAAACAAGGAGAATATCAACGGCATTGCCGAGGTACTGCAAAAAAGGGATATCCTCAAAAGCCATTTCCTCGTCCTCCAAGATTTCAGTCATTTCGTATTTTGTGTTTTACGGGTTACGCATATGTACTTTACATAGCGAGCCCATTATACCACATTTCGATTTAGCAAGTGAAATGTGCCAGCCCTCTCAGCCCGCAAAAAAAGAGCAAAGCGGCTAACGCGCTTTACTCTTCTCCGTTCGGACTGAATGCATCGAGTACACTTTTCCCCGCAGACTTCATCTTGTACCATGTCCAGTCGAATAATTGATTGATTTCTTCAATCTGACCGGTGACTTGTCCAGCAGAGGCCATATACTTTTCGCCGTTTACGACGGTTACATCCCCGTCTATTTTGCCTTTAATAATCAGCTTGCCGTTTTTAACAGTGACATCACCTTTGACCGTCTCACCTTCTGGCACGGTCACAGTATGGTTATGAACCACAAGATTCGGCTGCTTGGACACGCTGAAATTGTGGTCATTATGCCAGCTGTTAAAAAAACCCCCGCCCATCAAAATGATGAATACCGCAGCAGCTGCGATAACGGGATGGGTTCTGAACCATCTTTTTACAGAAGCTCTTTTCTTCTCCTTAGGCAATTTTGCCATGACATTAGCGGTAAAATCCGCGGGGGCTTCGACATGCGATGTGCTCCGTACGAGCGCTATGGATTTCTCCATCTCGTAAAAATGCTTTCTGCATTTCTCGCATGTCTCCAGATGTTCATTTAATACGTGTTCATCTTTTGGAAGGATATCTCCATCAAGATGCATATGCATAAGCTGCACAATTTGTTCAGGACAGCTCATTTCATCACCCCACTTAAAGATCCCTTAATTGTTTTCTAAGAGCCTCTCTGCCTCTGTGAATCCGCGTTTTCACAGTCCCCACAGGAATGTTTAGAATCTCCCCGATTTCAATTAATGAGAGTTCGTCAATATACTTTAATACGATGACTGTTCTGTATTTGTCAGGAAGCTTTAAAATTTTCTGCTGTATCGTGTTTGAGAGCTCCAGCGACACAACTGCATCTTCAGGCAAAACACCATCTGCGGCGATTTGAGAATACATGGTCAAGCCTTCCGTACCAGCCACCTCTGCATCGAGGTAATAATCCGGCTTCTTTTTGCGAATGCGGTCAATGGTCAAATTGGTCGCGATTCGATAAAGCCAAGTTGAAAATTTCCGGTTAATATCAAAACTGTCGATATTAACGTACGCTCTGATGAAAGCTTCCTGTGCAATATCCTCCGCCTCATGCACATTGCCAAGCATACGGTAGCAAAGCTGATAAATTTTATCTTTGTAAATATCTACGATGTCCGCAAATGCATCCTGGTCGCCTTTTTTGACTTGTTTAATTCTTTTTTTAATCATCATTTCCATATTTATCTAACCTCTGCCTTCACCGGTCTGTATGTATACGAGTTTCGTTTCAAAAGGTTTCAATTTTTTTATAAAATAAGTTTATCAAATTTTTGGCAGGGTGTAGATGGTAATTCGTGAATAAACTACCTTAACATATTTTTAAAATTATTATACAGACTGAACAGTTAGAAGTTGGAATGATTTTTCCGAAAAGAAAAAAGACACCTTTTGATCAAAGGTGTCTGTGACTGGGCTAGCTGGATTCGAACCAACGCATGACGGAGTCAAAGTCCGTTGCCTTACCGCTTGGCTATAGCCCAATAATGGTGGAGGGGGGCAGATTCGAACTGCCGAACCCTGAGGGAGCGGATTTACAGTCCGCCGCGTTTAGCCACTTCGCTACCCCTCCACATAAAATTTTGAAAAAACAGTGCCGGCAAGAGGACTTGAACCCCCAACCTACTGATTACAAGTCAGTTGCTCTACCAATTGAGCTACACCGGCAAGATGGTGGAGGATGACGGGCTCGAACCGCCGACCCTCTGCTTGTAAGGCAGATGCTCTCCCAGCTGAGCTAATCCTCCAAATGGTGACCCGTACGGGATTCGAACCCGTGTTACCGCCGTGAAAGGGCGGTGTCTTAACCGCTTGACCAACGGGCCGTTGTGTTCTCGTCGAGCTGACAAAAGTTATTATATACAGGTCACCCCCTGTTTGTAAAGAGGAAAATTAAATTTTTTATTTTCAAACTTTTTAACTCCTTTTTTAACTGAAAAAGCCTCCCAACTAAAGCCATTTATTTTATGATAGAGACAAGCAAAGCAAGAGAGGAGAACCCAATATGATTCTAGTCAGTTCTTGCCTTGGAGGCATTGAATGCAGATATAACGGCTCTCACGCAGCGTCGGAGAAAATCAGAAAACTAGTCGATGAAAAGAAAGCAGTCATGGCTTGCCCTGAACTTCTCGGCGGCTTCTCTACCCCACGCGAACCCGCAGAAATCATAGGAGGCACCGGCGAGGATGTCCTCAATGGAACAGCGAAAATCGTGACAGCTTCAGGAGAAGACGTCACAGAACTATATATGGAAGGCGCCGCGAAAACATTGGCTTACGCAAAAGAAATCAACGCTTCTGCCGTCATATTAAAAGAAAACAGTCCATCTTGCGGAAGCGGTTTTATCTATAACGGCACATTCTCTGGGAAAAAAATCACCGGCAGCGGAGTAACCGCCGCACTGTTAAAACAAGCGGGCTACCGCGTCATTTCGGAAAACGAGCTTGACGACATATTGTAAGGAGGCCACCCCATGACTCAAGACATTTCTTTATCCTTCTATAAGCCTGAACACTTGCCCGAGCTTCAATCATTCACGCTCACCAACGATGACAAACGCTTTACCTCCCTCCCGAAAGAGGTGCTGTCTCAGGCTCTGGGCATACAGGACCGATACCCGGTTGTCATCTTAAAAGACGACCTTCCAGTCGGTTTTTTCATTTTACATGCATCAAAAGAAACGCTTGCTTCCTATTCTAACAATCCATTTGCTTTACTGCTCAGCTCCCTGTCTTTAAACGCTGTGCATCACGGAAAAGGCTATGCGAAAAAAGCCATGCTTTTGCTTCCCGCTTTTGTGAGCGGATATTTTCCATGGTGCGACGAAATCATCTTGGCCGTCAATCATCTGAACATACGCGCAAAACACCTTTATATGAAAAGCGGGTTCCTTGATAAAGGACGGCGAAGAATCGGGCCGCTTGGAGAACAGTTGATCCTTCATCATTTCTTATAGTCTTGAGTGAAATAAAATTTCAAAAACTTAAAAACATAGTTGAAATATCATAACAGAAATGAATATACTGAATATTGAGATATATTATTTTAAAACAGGGGGCATCCTCATGTCAGAACCATTAAACCTTCACCGTCTTACAACAGAATCACGCAATAGCCAAACAGTTGAAATCCACAAAGCAAACACTCTCGGCATCCTCAAAATGATCAACAACGAAGATATGAAAGTCGCTGCAGCCGTTCAAGAGGTTCTCCCCGACATCAAAACAGCTGTAGACTGCGCTTATGAATCGTTTCAAAATGGAGGCCGGCTCATATATACAGGCGCCGGCACAAGTGGCAGACTCGGCGTCATGGATGCTGTTGAATGTCCTCCCACCTACAGCGTAAGCCCAGATCAGGTCATCGGAATCATGGCTGGAGGCCCCAAAGCCTTTTTACAGGCAGCAGAGGGCATTGAAGACAGTGAAGAAGCAGGAGCTGAAGATTTAAGAAACATACAGCTCACTTCAAATGACACCGTCATTGCCATCGCAGCAAGCGGCCGCACACCCTACGCCGCAGGCGCCCTAAGATACGCCCGCAAAGTCGGAGCACACACCATCGCCCTTACTTGCAATGAAAATTCCGCCATCAGCAAGGATGCGGATCACAGCATTGAGGTTGTCGTCGGACCTGAGGCCATTACAGGATCAACACGTATGAAAGCCGCAACCGCTCATAAAATGATTGTAAACATGATATCTACCGCTGTAATGGTCAAAATCGGCAAGGTTTACGAAAACTTGATGGTAGACGTCAACGTCAGCAACAAAAAACTAAAAGAACGCGCCATCAGCATTATCCAAAGCCTTACAAACGCTTCATACGACACAGCCAGATACACTCTGGAACAAGCCGATCATCACGTCAAAACAGCAATCGTCATGCTCAAAACAAGCACAGATCAGAAACAAGCAAAGACATTACTCGATGAAGCAAACGGTTTCATTGACAAAGCAATCGAACATTACCATCCATGATAAGGAGAGAACTAGAATGGCCACAGGCGGTTTAGCGATCATCCAATCAATGAAGCATAAGCTCCCTCCATCCGAGCGCAAACTTGCAGATTATATCCTAGCCCATCCCCACAAAGCAATCGAAAGCACGGTCAACGAAATCAGCGCCTTAGCCAATTCAAGTGACGCTGCCGTCATCAGGCTCTGCAAATCACTCGGTTTAAAAGGATTTCAAGATTTAAAAATGAGAGTAGCGGGCGATCTGGCAAAGCCTACGTTTCAGGGCTACCGGGATATTGTTCCCCACGAGCCGCTGCCCTCCATTTCCGAAAAAACGGCCGGCAATGCCATTCAAGCCATTCAGGATACTTCAGACCTGATGGACTACAAAGAGCTTGAACGAGCGGTTTCTCTGCTTCTCAAAGCTCATACCGTGCATTTTATCGGCCTCGGGGCTTCCGGCATTGTCGCCAAGGACGCCCAGCAAAAGTGGCTTCGCATTCATAAACAAGCAACCGCGTTTACAGACACTCATCTTGTGGCATCTTTAATCGCAAATGCAGATAAAGACGACATCGTATTCGCCATTTCGTTTTCAGGAGAGACACAGGAAATCATTGAACTGTTTGCCATGGCCAAGGAAAAAGGCATCACAACGATCAGCCTCACACAATTCAGTCAGACATCCGTCTCCGCACTGGCTGATGTCCCTTTGTATACAGCCCATTCCAATGAAGCCTTGATTCGAAGTGCAGCCACTTCCTCCCGCCTCGCCCAGCTTTTTATAATTGATGTTTTGTTTTTAGGCATGGCGGCTGAGCAGTATGAAACGACAACCGGTTATATAGATAAAACGAGAGCAGCCATACAATCTATGAGAATAAAATAAGGCATCTTGAAGGGGAGGGGTTTTAATGAGCAAAGAAAATAACTACCATCATCTCGCACAGAAAATCCTTGAGCTATGCGGAGGAAAATCCAATATTTCTTCATATACGCATTGCATGACACGCCTGCGCATTACGCCTTACGATGAAAGCAAAGCAGATGCTCAGGGTTTAAGAAAGCTTGACGGCGTATTGGGGGTCGTTGAAGCTGAAACCTTACAAATTATCCTCGGCACAGGAGTTGTCAATCATGTTACAGCTGCTTTCTCAAAGCTCGTGTCAGCAGAAGAAGGTGCCGATGTCAAAGAAGCAGCGGCCAAAAAGAAAGCCGATATCAATCGAAAAAACGCCACTCCTTTTAAACTTTTCTTACGTAAAATTGCCAGCATTTTTATCCCTCTTATTCCCGCTCTAGTCGCTTCCGGTTTAATTACTGGGATTACCAAAGCAATTATTCAAGCAGGCTGGCTCTCTGCAGACTCACAAATTGCGGTTATCCTGACAGTCATCGGATCAGGGCTGTTCACTTATCTCGGCATTCTCGTCGGTATTAACGCTTCGAAAGAATTTGGCGGGACACCCGCACTTGGGGCTTTAGCCGGGATCTTGATTATCAATCCGGAGATCGCAAAAATCAGTTTATTTGGAGAAGAGCTTCTCCCGGGCAGGGGAGGTCTGATCGGCGTCCTTTTCGCAGCCATATTCATTGCTTACACCGAACAATTTATTCGCCGTTTTATTCCTCAATCACTTGATATCATTGTCACACCCACCGTTTCACTGTTAATCACCGGAATCGTAACGTATGTCGTATTTATGCCTTTAGGCGGATTCATTTCTGATGCTATTACATCCGGCCTACTGTCCATCCTGGACATCGGCGGCATCGCTGCGGGCTTTATTCTGGGCGCAACCTTCCTTCCTCTCGTCGTAACCGGACTGCATCAAGGCTTGACGCCTGTGCACATGGAACTGATCAATTCAATTGGCAATGATCCTCTGCTCCCTATTTTGGCTATGGGAGGTGCAGGACAGGTAGGCGCGGCCTTTGCCGTTTTCGTGAAGACGAAAAAAACAACACTGAGGAAAGCAATCGCCGGCGGGCTTCCATCGGGACTGCTCGGCATTGGTGAACCGCTTATTTTCGGAGTCACGCTGCCGCTTGGCCGTCCGTTTTTAACAGCATGTTTAGGAGCTGGAATCGGCGGCGCCTTTCAAGCTTATTTTCAAGTAGCCACCATTGCGATTGGTGTCTCCGGACTGCCGCTTTCCTTTCTAGTCCTGCCTTCGCAAATCATCCTGTATATCGTTGGGCTCTTTATTTCCTACGCGGCCGGCTTTTTATTGACCTATGCATTCGGATATAAAGATGAAATGGCTTCTCAGTTCGATTAAATTGTTTCTGTATTAGGGATAGTAAACGGGATAGAAGCACAGAAAGGGGCTAGCCTGTGAAAACAAAGACACTGTTCATATTCAGTGCCATTTTAACCCTATCGATATTTGCGCCAAATGAAACCTTCGCACAAACAGCAGACAACTTGATTGAGCCGAAAACCATAAATGCAGAAACTGCACAATTCTCGACGAAGAAGCTAAGGAAGGTAGATCAGATGATAGAACGGGATATTGCAGCAGGATTTCCAGGCGCCGTTCTTGTGGTGGTGAAGGATGGACGCATTATAAAAAAAGCAGCATACGGCTACAGTAAAAAGTACGAAGGGTCAGAACTGCTGCGCCGTCCAGCCAAAATGAAAACCAGAACGATGTTTGACTTAGCCTCGAATACAAAAATGTACGCAACAAATTTTGCATTGCAGCGCTTAGTCAGCCAAGGAAAACTTGACGTCTATGAAAAAGTTTCTGCATATTTGCCGGGTTTCAAGGATCAGCCGGGTGACCTCATAAAAGGAAAAGACAAGATACGTGTCATCGATGTCCTCCAGCACCAATCAGGGCTCCCATCAAGCTTTTACTTTTACACGCCGGAAAAAGCCGGCAAGTACTATTCCCAGGAACGGGACAAAACGATTGAATATTTGACGAAAATTCCGCTCGATTACCAAACTGGGACAAAGCACGTATACAGTGACATTGGATATATGCTACTCGGATGTATTGTCGAAAAACTCACCGGTCAACCGCTTGATGTCTACACGGAGCAAGAGCTCTACAAACCGCTCAGGCTGAAGCATACCTTGTACAATCCGCTGGAAAAGGGCTTTAAACCGAAACAGTTCGCAGCTACTGAACGCATGGGCAATACACGTGACGGCGTTATTCAATTCCCTAACATCCGCACAAACACGCTGCAAGGAGAGGTGCATGACGAAAAAGCGTTTTACTCAATGGATGGCGTGTCTGGGCATGCCGGATTGTTCTCAAATGCAGATGATATGGCCATACTGCTGCAAGTCATGTTAAACAAAGGTTCATACCGAAACATTTCTTTATTTGATCAGAAAACAGCCGACCTGTTTACAGCACCTTCAGCAACAGACCCGACATTCGCTCTTGGCTGGAGGCGGAACGGAAGTAAAAGCATGGAATGGATGTTTGGCCCTCATGCCAGCGAAAATGCTTACGGGCATACCGGCTGGACGGGGATAGTTACAATTATTGATCCAGCATACAATTTGGGCATCGCATTGTTAACAAATAAAAAGCATACGCCAGTTATTGATCCGGAAGAAAATCCAAACGCCTTTGAGGGTGATCAATTTGCAACAGGCAGTTATGGAAGTGTCATAACCGCGATTTATGAAGCGATGGAGTGAATGATTAGACGATAGGAGGAAGTTTCTATGAGACCTGTCTTTCCGCTTATCCTTTCAGCCGTTCTCTTTCTTTCATGCTTTTTCGGTGCCAGACAGACAGAAGCCTCTGCATCCAAACGTTCAATCGATGCCAATCAGATTGTCAATCGTATGTCGTTAGATGAAAAACTCGGCCAGATGCTGATGCCTGATTTTAGAAACTGGCAAAAGGAAGGCGAGTCCTCTCCGCAAGCCCTTACAGAAATGAATGATGAAGTCGCCAGCCTCGTCAATAAATATCAATTCGGAGGCATCATCCTTTTTGCAGAAAATGTAAAAACAACAAAACAAACTGTCCAACTGACAGACGATTACCAAAAGGCAAGTCCAAAAATCCCGCTCATGCTGAGTATTGATCAGGAAGGCGGCATTGTAACGAGGTTAGGGGAGGGCACTAATTTCCCAGGGAATATGGCGCTGGGCGCAGCCAGAAGCAGAATCAATGCGTATCAGACCGGCAGCATCATCGGGAAAGAGCTCTCTGCCTTAGGCATCAATACAGATTTCAGCCCTGTCGTGGACATTAACAATAATCCTAATAATCCTGTAATCGGCGTACGGTCATTCAGCTCCAACCGAGAACTGACATCACGCCTCGGTTTATACACGATGAAAGGGTTGCAGCGGCAGGATATCGCGTCTGCCCTCAAACATTTCCCGGGACATGGAGACACGGACGTTGACAGCCATTATGGACTGCCGCTAGTTTCCCATAACCAAGAACGGCTTCGCGAAGTCGAGCTTTATCCTTTTCAAAAAGCAATTGATGCTGGTGCTGATATGGTGATGACAGCCCATGTTCAGTTTCCCGCCTTTGATGACACCACTTACAAAAGCAAACTCGATGGGTCGGATATTCTGGTTCCAGCTACACTTTCAAAAAAAGTGATGACAGGTCTTCTTCGTGAGGAAATGGGCTTTAATGGTGTGATCGTTACCGATGCGCTCAATATGAAGGCAATCGCAGATCATTTCGGACAGGAAGAGGCTGTGGTCATGGCCGTAAAAGCTGGTGTCGATATTGCATTAATGCCAGCCTCAGTCACTTCAATGAAAGAAGAACAGAAATTCGCACGTGTTATTCAAGCTTTGAAAGAAGCCGTGAAAAACGGGGATATCCCTGAACAACAAATCAACAAATCAGTTGAAAGAATCATTTCCCTGAAAATAAAACGCGGCATGTATCCAGCGCGAAACAGCGACAGTACAAAAGAAAAAATAGCCAAAGCCCAAAAAATCGTAGGAAGCAAGCAGCACCTGAAAGCAGAGAAAAAAATAGCTGAAAAAGCAGTAACTGTATTAAAAAATGAACAGCACACTTTGCCGTTCAAGCCTAAAAAAGGCAGCCGAATCTTAATTGTGGCACCTTACGAAGAACAAACTGCTTCAATCGAACAAACCATTCACGATCTCATCAAGCGAAAGAAAATCAAACCCGTATCTGTCGACAAAATGAATTTTGCCAACCAAGTATTTAATGCCGAGCATGCAAAACAAGTAAAAAAGGCTGATTATATCATAACCGGCTCCTATGTCGTCAAAAATGACCCTGTCGTCAACGACGGTGTCATCGACGACACAATATCAGATTCAAGCAAATGGGCCACCGTGTTTCCGAGAGCTGTCATGAAAGCCGCACTGCAGCACAACAAACCATTTGTCTTAATGAGCCTGCGCAACCCCTATGACGCAGCCAATTTCGAAGAAGCAAAGGCACTGATTACAGTCTATGGCTTTAAAGGATACGCAAATGGCCGTTATCTTCAACCTAATATTCCGGCCGGAGTGATGGCGATATTCGGCCAGGCAAAACCTAAAGGCACACTTCCAGTTGACATTCCGTCAGTCACGAAACCAGGGAACACCCTTTACCCATTTGGCTACGGATTAAATATCAAAACTGGAAGACCGCTTTAATAAGGAGGGACACATGAGAAAAACAATATTCGCTTTTCTGACAGGGCTCATGATGTTCGGAACGATAACCGCTGCCTCTGCTTCACCCGATTCAAAGAATCAAACGGCTAAAAAGCCTAAAGTCCAGACTGGTATAGACACGCTTTTGCCAGACTATAAAAAACAGCTCAAGGGAAAACGCATCGGACTGATCACCAATCCAACCGGAGTAAACGCATCTCTGAAAAGCAGTGTCGATATTCTTTACGAGAACCCAGATATCAAACTGACAGCTTTATTCGGCCCTGAACACGGCGTCCGCGGTGACGCCCAGGCTGGAGACGAAGTAGGCTCTTACATTGACGAAAAAACCGGGGTACCCGTATACAGCCTCTACGGAAAAACGAAAAAACCGACTCCAGAAATGCTGAAAAATGTCGATATTCTAATGTTTGACATTCAGGATGTCGGGACCCGTTTCTACACGTACATTTATACAATGGCATACGCAATGGAAGCCGCTAAAGAAAACGGCATTCCATTTATGGTGCTGGACCGTCCGAATCCTCAAGGAGGGAATCATATTGAAGGACCAATCTTAGAACCTGAATACGCCTCATTTGTCGGATTGTATCCCATTCCATTGAAGCATGGGATGACGATAGGCGAATTGGCTTTACTGTTCAACAAAGAATTTAGTATTAATGCCGATCTTACAGTGGTAAAAATGAAACACTGGAAGCGAAAAATGGATTTTGACGATACCCGATTGCCTTTCGTCCTCCCTTCGCCTAACATGCCGACGGTGGAAAGCACATTTGTTTATCCTGCAACCGGGCTGATTGAAGGAACAAATATATCCGAAGGGCGAGGGACAACAAAGCCATTCGAATTGATCGGAGCTCCCTTTATCAAAAGCACAGAACTTGAAGAAACATTAAACAGCCTCCATTTGCCGGGCGTTACATTTAGGGCAGCATCCTTCACACCGACGTTTTCTAAACATCAAGGAACGCTTTGCCACGGTGTGCAGCTCTATGTGACAGAAAGAGATAAGTTTGAAGCCGTTAAAACGGGTCTTTCAGTCATTAAAACCATACACGATCTCTATCCTGAGGATTTTGAGTTCCTGTCAACAGGTTCATTCGATAAACTGGCAGGCAACGGCTGGATCAGGACAAAAATTGAAAATGGAACTTCGATTGAGAACATCATAAACAGCTATGAAAAAACACTCCAACAATTCAGCAAAACAAGAAAAAAATATCTCATTTATTAGAACGTAAGCATCGTATGTTACACGTGTAACATATTCTTACCGAACGAAAGACCCTTACTTTTACACATGTGTAAGGGTTTTTTTCATACTAAAAAACCACCCGCTTTATATAGGAAAACTTTCATTTATTTGGTACAATTTTTATTGAAAATGATTATCAATTGAATGCTTCTGAAAAGGTGGTCTACTCGTGCAAAATGCAGTGATTTATCAACCAGTACAAATTGAATATCTAAAAAAGACAAGTGATCTCTTCTCAGAACAGCAGTTAGCCGATTCATTCGTGCTGATTTTTCATTTAAAAGGAAACGGCTATATTTCGATCGGAACAAACACCAATCCTCTGCAAAAAAAGACACTTTATGTTTGTCCGCCTAACGAGACCTTTGGCTTTACTCCAGCAGCCGATGGACATATAGATGCCTGTATAATCAGGCTTCAAAGCTATATCAAGGAAACCGGACAAGATATTTTCACACCGTGCACAGAATCGGAATTAGCCAACCTGAAGCTTATGAATGTTTCACATATCGAAAATCTTGCAGTCCGGCTTCAAGAGCTTGCCGCACTATGGAATGAATCGTCTCAGCTTTCTCAGCTAAAATGTGGGATTGAAATACAAAGCCTGATTTATGACCTCTTTACTGCCAGTTTATCTGATCAAACGGATACACATTCAGCAATCGAAAAAACAAAACACTATATCGAAACCCATGCCGATACAAAAATCACGCTTGCCCAGCTGTCGCAAATGGCAGGAATCAGTGCCAAACACTACAGTGAAAGCTTTAAAAAATGGACAGGACAGAGCGTAACAGAATTTATTACGAAAACACGAATCACAAAGGCAAAACGGCTCATGGCAAAATCAAACTGCAAATTGAAAGAAATCGCACACCAAACCGGTTATCAAGATGAATTTTATTTCAGCAGAATCTTTAAAAAACATACAGGCTGTTCACCTACAAGCTATATGAAAAAACGCCGAAAGAAAATCGCTGCATACGGAAGGGGCACAATGGGCCATCTCATCCCTCTTCACCACATACCTTTTGCGGCCGCTCTGCATCCGAAATGGACGTCTTACTACTATCAGCATTATTCGACAGATATACCCGTCCAGCTCAGTGCATACCGGTTTAATGAAAAGTGGGAAGAAAACCTGTACACGTTATCACAGGCAGAACCAGATGTGATTGTCAGCATGGATTCTATTTCTCCAGAAGAAAAAGATCGCCTGAATCGCATCGCAGAAGTCATGTACCTTCCTTCAGAAGAAAGCTGGAGAACCCACTTTCTGCAAACTGCCTCATTTTTAAAGGAGGAGTCCGAAGCAGAAAAGTGGCTAGCGGATTATGACCAGCAGACAACAGCCGCCAAAAAAACGCTTCAGCACGTTCAAGGGCTGCGTTTTCTCTTTTTGAGGCTGCATAAGCAAAACTTCTATCTGGCACATAACCGAAGCGTCCGCGAAGTTTTCTTTGGGGATTTAGGATTCAGCTCGGCAACAACGGCTGACACACCTTCAGAACAAGCGATTTCGTTAGAAAATATCGCAAATTACCAAGCTGACTGTATGATGCTTTTTCTTTTTAAAGAGCCGGAGACCATAGCTTACTACCAGCAATTACAGCAGACAGAAGCATGGCAAAACCTAAGCGCGGTACGGAATAACCGTGTTTATCTTCTATCCCTTGATCCGTGGAATGAATACTCAGCTTGCGGGCACGAACGCATCGTTCAGCAAACTGTTTCTTTACTATCCGGAGATTATCCATGATAAATCAGGAATTTGTCCATGGTGTTATATCTGTTCATTCTCTATAATTCCAATTGATAATAGTTATCAATTGAACAGGGGGCTCTATAGATGAAAAAGATATCTCTTACCTTATTAATCTTGCTTCTCGCGCTGACAGCGGCAGCTTGCGGCAGCAAAAATGAATCAACTGCCAGCAAGGCAAGCGGCACAGCATCTGAGAAGAAGAAAATTGAATACCTTGATAAAACATATGAAGTAACTGTACCGACAGACAAAATCGCCATTACGGGAAGCGTTGAATCAATGGAAGACGCGAAATTGCTTGACGTTCATCCGCAAGGCGCAATTTCATTCTCCGGCAAATTCCCTGATATGTTCAAAGACATTACTGATAAAGCCGAACCAACCGGAGAAAAAATGGAGCCAAATATTGAAAAGATTCTTGAAATGAAGCCAGATGTTATCCTTGCTTCAACAAAGTTTCCGGAAAAAACGCTGCAAAAAATCAGCACAGCAGGCACAACGATCCCAGTTTCTCATATCTCTTCAAACTGGAAGGAAAACATGATGCTGCTTGCCCAGCTGACTGGAAAAGAGAAAAAAGCAAAGAAAATTATTGCAGACTATGAACAGGATCTAAAAGAAACAAAAACAAAAATCAACGATAAAGCGAAAGATTCAAAAGCGCTTGTCATCAGAATCAGACAAGGCAACATTTACATTTACCCTGAACAGGTGTATTTCAACTCCACACTATACGGTGATTTAGGCCTTAAGGCGCCGAACGAAGTAAAAGCTGCAAAAGCGCAAGAGCTGATTTCATTAGAAAAATTAAGTGAAATGAACCCGGACCATATTTTCGTCCAATTTTCTGATGATGAAAATGCAGACAAACCTGATGCCTTAAAAGATTTAGAGAAAAATCCAATCTGGAAAAGCCTTAAAGCAGTCAAAGAAGACCATGTGTATGTCAACTCAGTGGACCCTCTCGCACAAGGCGGCACAGCTTGGAGCAAAGTCCGTTTCCTGAAAGCGGCTGCTGAAAAATTGACACAAAACTAATTCAGAGTAGGTTTTTGTATGTATTCAAAACAGTGGACACGTATCATATTGATTACTTCTCCATTTGCTATAGCGCTGTCGCTTTTGCTTTCAATCCTTTATGGGGCAAAGCATCTTAGCACAGATATTGTTTTTACATCTCTTATTCATTTCGATCCGGGAAACACAGACCATCAAATTATATGGCACTCCCGGATTCCAAGGGCTGCCGGCGCTCTGCTCATAGGGGCAGCCCTTGCTGTTTCTGGAGCGCTTATGCAGGGCATTACGCGCAATTATTTAGCTTCGCCATCCATTATGGGTGTTTCAGATGGTTCAGCGTTTATCATTACGCTTTGCATGGTTCTGCTCCCGCAATCATCTTCGATTGAAATGATGATATACTCTTTTATCGGCTCAGCGTTAGGAGCTGTGTTAGTATTCGGCCTTGCCGCCATGATGCCAAACGGATTTACCCCCGTGCAGCTCGCCATCATCGGCACAGTCACAAGCATGCTGCTCAGCAGCTTATCAGCGGCCATGTCGATTTATTTTCAAATTTCTCAGGATCTCAGTTTCTGGTACAGTGCCAGACTTCATCAAATGAATCCGGATTTCCTGAAGCTCGCCGCTCCGTTTTTCCTGATTGGCATTATAATGGCCATTTCTCTCAGCAAAAAGGTCACCGCTGTATCATTAGGGGACGACATTTCTAAAAGCTTAGGACAAAAGAAAAAAACCATTAAAATCATGGCGATGCTTTCCGTCATCATTCTAACCGGCAGTGCCGTAGCGCTGGCCGGAAAAATTGCGTTTGTCGGGTTGGTTGTTCCGCATATCACGAGATTTCTCGTCGGCTCTGATTACAGCAGGCTGATTCCGTGCTCCTGTATTTTGGGCGGAATCTTTTTAACCCTGTGTGATCTC
This sequence comes from Bacillus sp. LJBS17, assembly GCF_019334685.1. Lineage (NCBI taxonomy): Bacteria > Bacillati > Bacillota > Bacilli > Caryophanales > Bacillaceae > Bacillus > Bacillus sp. LJBS17. Next base: position 180,793 of record NZ_CP079759.1, on the reverse strand, counting down.
GCAAGCAGATTTATCAACTATCCGTTTGAAACACCGATTGAGGTCGTAACATCCATTATCGGCGTACCTTTCTTCCTTTATTTAATTAAACGAAAAGGAGGGGAGCAAAATGGCTAAAAAATATGCATTGTTCATCGCTTTGATTCTTGTTGTCAGTTATTTCAGCTTAACGAGCGGATCATTTTCTGTTCGTCCTGCTGAGCTGCTCTCCACTCTTTTTCAAATCGACCCGAATCCGCAATATGAAATTTTGCTGTTCGATTTAAGGCTCCCGCGGGTTGTCATGGCTGCTATTATTGGACTCGGTCTTGGCATTGCAGGCGCTGTTATCCAGGCCATCACGAGAAACGGGCTTGCTGATCCTGGAATTCTCGGAATCAACGCAGGGGCAGGAGCCGGCATTGTAGCGTTTATGCTCTTATTCCAAGGCCAGAAGGAAGTGACATCCATAGCTGCAGCGATGGGAATGCCGCTCTTTGGATTGATAGGCGGGCTCATCGCGGCGATCCTGATTTACATATTTGCATGGCACAGAGGCAATTTAGATTCAGGAAGAATTATTCTGGTAGGGATTGCAATCAATTCAGGATTCAGCGCCCTGTCTTTGTTTTTATCTTTAAAAATGGACCCGCAAGACTATCAAATGGCCATGGTGTGGAAAAACGGAAGCATCTGGTCTGCTAACTGGACGTATATCACAGCCGTACTCCCATGGATGCTGCTGTTTATACCGATTCTTATCGGCAAATCCCGCCTGCTCGACACCATTCGTTTTGATGAAGACACAGTCAGAAGCCTCGGCATTTCATCAAATAAAGAAAAAACCATCCTGCTCGTAGCCTGTGTAGCAATCATCAGCGCCTGTGTCTCCGTAGCGGGAAGCATGGCGTTTGTCGGCTTAATTGCTCCCCATATCTCACGGAGACTGGCTGGCGTCGAACATCGCTATATCCTGCCACTGAGCGGTTTAATCGGGATGCTTCTTGTGATAAGCGCAGACTTTGCCGGAAAACTGTTTTTTCAGCCCGCAGAAGTGCCTGCAGGCATCATTTTGGCGATCCTCGGAGTTCCTTATTTCTTATATCTGCTTTTCAAGCAAAAAAAGGGGGAGAATGCTTGAAAGGATCTCTTTCAGAACACAAAGCCGGCAACAGGAGGTTCACGCTGTACCTCCCTCCTTCCTACAGCACAGACAGCGGGGGATTTCCTGCTGTTTACGTGCAGGATGGCAGTTCTTTGTTCCAAAACCAAATCGAATTATTAGAAAGCGCAGTTCAACAGCAAAGGCTCCCTGAACTCGTGCTGATCGGTATCGAACCCGAAAACCGGCTTGATGAATACACCCCATGGCCGGCTGCATCACTCAGTGATCGGTTCACGAACTTCGGCGGAATGGGATATCACTATCTGTCTGATATAACGAACCAGTTCATTCCGCTAATCGAAGAAAACTGGAACGTCACCAGGGAACCGCAGTCAAGAGGAATGATCGGTGCCTCATTAGGCGGCCTCATCTCAATGTTCGCCTTATTAAAATATCCGTCAATGTTCGGGAAAATAGGCTCTATATCAGGTTCATACTGGTACGAGAACGCAGCGGAAACCATTCATATATCTTCTTTAAAGCCTGGCACTGCACGTGTTTTCATGTCTGTCGGGAGTGAAGAAGGCCGTGAAAAACAATCCATTCAGCGACATATGCTGAAAAAAACAAAGCAAGTTCATCAAAGTCTAAAAGAAAAAGGCTTCACTGAAGACCAGTTGTGTCTTTCAATTGAAAAAGGAGCGGTGCACCACCGCAAGTATTTCTGCAAACAGTTCATCAACGCGATCGAATGGCTATACGGAAAAAACCGCTCAACCCTATGAGCGGTTTTTTATACTTTCTGCAACATTGGTTTTAATTCAAAACGATTCAGCATATAGCCAAACAAAGCAGCCAATATCTGCTGAAACAGCATGCCAATCACAACAGGAACGGCAACCTGAGACGGGAAGAACGTAACGGCAAGAACTGCGCCGGCACTAATATTCCTCATGCCTCCCGTAAATATAAGAGAGACTATTTCCTCTTGCCGCCTTTTCATCATTTTTCCGATCAGCCAAGCAGCGGCATAACCTGTTAACGCGATAAAGAATACCGTTACAGCTATTCCTGCAAATCTCAAATCAATGGATTTGAAATAAGGAGCAATCGCTGAACTGTTAATCGCAATCACTGCCATCAAGCAAAGCTTTGAAAAAGGCGACAGCACACTGCTCAAAGACGCAGTTCTTTCTGGAGATGACATCTGATTAAACAGCATGCCCAGAAAAGAAGGAATCACGACCATTACAATCAGACCTTTCATCATTCCCCACACATCCATATGAACCTGAGCGCCGGCCAGCAATGAAAGACTCAGCGGTACGATTAGCGGTGACAGCACAGTATCAATTAAAATAATCGAAAGTGTCAAACCGACATTCCCTTTGTACATCGCTGCCCAAATCAAGCTTGTAATCCCCGTAGGAATCACAACAGCCAATGTTAAACCGGTAATCGTCAAAGGATCACCTTTAAATATAAGATGGCCGCTGCCCCAAGCAAAAAGCGGCATGAAAATATGAAGAACGAATAGTGCAAGAATCATAGGGAGAGGATGAGACAATGCATGTCTCAAAGATTGAAAGTTCGCGCTCAGACTGCCTGCAAACGTAATAAAAGCAAAGATCCAAGGCACAGCCCATTCATACCCATTTAAAAACTGAGACAGCAGCACGCCCAGCACCACACTAGTCGGCGTTAACAGCGGCATCACTCTCCCCAATACACGGTTCAGCTTCTGAAGCATCATATGCAAGTCCCCTATTTAAAATTTCTCTTCTCTCTATTATATCAATGCTGCTTAAGTGTATGTTATATAAAAAAGCCCAGATCTCATTCATCTGGGCTTCTCTATTTTATGCCATCTGTTTCATTAGAGATTTACTCGCTTTATTCAAACCTTTTAACTCAGCTTCAATGCCTTGTTCCTTAAACTTCGCAACAATCTTATCAAGTGCGGCCGCACCAGAATCGTCCCATACGTGAGCTTCAGTTAAGTCAATCACAACCCGCTCAATATCCTCTTGATATATAAACGCATTCGTAAGATCAGTCACTGACGCAAAAAAGATTTGCCCCTTCACTTGATACGTTCTAAGCTTTTGATCCTCTGCATGAGAAACGATTTTCAGCTTCGAGATTTTTGCTACAAAGAACACGGCACTTAAAAGAACACCGACAAATACACCCTTAGATAAGTCATCCGTCACAACAACCGTAACCACAGTCACAACCATGACAATCGAGTCCGTGAGCGGCGCTTTTTTGAGACCTTTTAAAGAAGACCAATCAAAAGTGCCGACAGACACCATAACCATTACAGCTACTAACGCCGCCATTGGGACTTTCACCACGACATGACTTAACACCGCAATTAAAAACATCAGAAAAGCACCGGCAACAAATGCTGACAAACGTCCGCGACCGCCCGCTTTTGTATTAATGACAGATTGTCCGATCATAGCGCAGCCTGCCATTCCGCCAAAGAATCCAGTCACGATATTCGCAATTCCCTGTCCGCGGCTCTCTTTATTTTTATCACTGTCCGTATCCGTCATTTCATCAATAATCTGCGCTGTCAGCAAAGATTCAAGCAACCCGACAAACGCTAAAGCAATTGAATAAGGAAAAATAATTTGCAGTGTTTCAAAGGTAAACGGAACAGCAGGGATTAAGAAATGAGGCAATGAACTAGAAATATTGCCCATATCACCAACCGTCCGCACATCCACATGGAAAGTGACCGCAATAATTGTCATCACAATAATCGCCACAAGCGGAGACGGAACAGCAGTCGTAAACCTTGGCAGCACATAAATGATAACCAACGACCCGGCAAGCATCGCATACATGCTCCAAGAAGCACCTTCAAACTGGGGAAGCTGCGCAGAGAAAATAAGGATCGCCAGCGCATTCACAAACCCGATCATCACAGAACGCGGGATGAATTTCATTAATCTTGCAATTTTACTGATACCTAAAATCACCTGAATAATGCCTGTCAAAATCGTAGCCGCAAATAAATACTGAAGCCCATGATCAGCAACCAGCGACACCATAACGACTGCCATTGAGCCTGTCGCAGCTGAAATCATGCCAGGTCTGCCGCCAAAAATAGAAATAATAATGGCTATACAAAATGACGCATAAAGACCGACCATCGGATCCACACCGGCTATAATAGAAAAGCCAATCGCTTCAGGAATTAATGCTAACGCAACTAAAATGCCAGCAAGAATGTCTTTTCGGATATTGCCGAACCATTGCTGTTTTAATGTAAAACTATCATTCAAATATAACGACTCCTTTTTAGTAAAAATTTATCCGCACCATATCTATTGTATTGGGAGCTTTTTTTATTTTACGGGAGAAAATGAAAAGAAAAACGACCGGAGAAAACGGGGAAACGTTGAGTATATTGTATTGAGGCAAGGAGTTGTCATACAAAGAGTATCATAATAAATTTTTATCAATTACGCAAGATGAATGCTGAAGAAAAAAATGGCTCAAATATATAGTCTGAGACATTTTATCATATCCGGATGAAACCAAGAATCGTTTTAATGACAGTAATATCTTTTCTCCCATTTGGCAACCCGAGCCGGTTTCCGAACAAACGACAGGCATGCTGCTCGCTACCAATGGATTGGCGGCTCTATCCTGCCAATCGCAGTCGGATGGAGTCTGGATGAGTCTCCCGTACAACCTGCATTTTGATTATTTATGACTCTCATGTTGATCATGCTGGTGATTGTATTGGGATACAAAAATATTAGAAAACTTAAAAAGCAGAAGCTTGATAAAATGGATACTGACGAAAGCAAATCGGCACAGATATAAAATAAAAAACCCAGCTCATTGAGCTGGGTTTAAGCTTGCTTGGCGGCGTCCTACTCTCACAGGGGGAAACCCCCGACTACCATCGGCGCTGAAGAGCTTAACTTCCGTGTTCGGTATGGGAACGGGTGTGACCTCTTCGCTATCGCCACCAAACAAATTGAGAGTGTTCTCTCAAAACTAGATAACAGATGTGACATCATTCAAAATGTGGTTAAGTCCTCGATCGATTAGTATCTGTCAGCTCCATGTGTCGCCACACTTCCACCTCAGACCTATCAACCTGATCATCTTTCAGGGATCTTACTTCCTTGCGGAATGGGAAATCTCATCTTGAGGGGGGCTTCATGCTTAGATGCTTTCAGCACTTATCCCGTCCGCACATAGCTACCCAGCGATGCCCTTGGCAGAACAACTGGTACACCAGCGGTGCGTCCATCCCGGTCCTCTCGTACTAAGGACAGCTCCTCTCAAATTTCCTGCGCCCGCGACGGATAGGGACCGAACTGTCTCACGACGTTCTGAACCCAGCTCGCGTACCGCTTTAATGGGCGAACAGCCCAACCCTTGGGACCGACTACAGCCCCAGGATGCGATGAGCCGACATCGAGGTGCCAAACCTCCCCGTCGATGTGGACTCTTGGGGAGATAAGCCTGTTATCCCCGGGGTAGCTTTTATCCGTTGAGCGATGTACCTTCCATGCGGAACCACCGGATCACTAAGCCCGACTTTCGTCCCTGCTCGACTTGTAGGTCTCGCAGTCAAGCTCCCTTGTGCCTTTACACTCTGCGAATGATTTCCAACCATTCTGAGGGAACCTTTGGGCGCCTCCGTTACCTTTTAGGAGGCGACCGCCCCAGTCAAACTGCCCACCTGACACTGTCTCCCCGCCCGATAAGGGCGGCGGGTTAGAAGGTCAATACAGCCAGGGTAGTATCCCACCGATGCCTCCACCGAAGCTGGCGCTCCGGTTTCCAAGGCTCCTACCTATCCTGTACAAGCTGTACCAACATTCAATATCAGGCTGCAGTAAAGCTCCACGGGGTCTTTCCGTCCTGTCGCGGGTAACCTGCATCTTCACAGGTACTATAATTTCACCGAGTCTCTCGTTGAGACAGTGCCCAGATCGTTGCGCCTTTCGTGCGGGTCGGAACTTACCCGACAAGGAATTTCGCTACCTTAGGACCGTTATAGTTACTACCGCCGTTTACTGGGGCTTCAATTCGCACCTTCGCTTACGCTAAGCGCTCCTCTTAACCTTCCAGCACCGGGCAGGCGTCAGCCCCTATACTTCGCCTTACGGCTTCGCAGAGACCTGTGTTTTTGCTAAACAGTCGCCTGACATATTCACTGCGGCTCTCTCGGGCTTGCACCCTAACAGAGCACCCCTTCTCCCGAAGTTACGGGGTCATTTTGCCGAGTTCCTTAACGAGAGTTCTCTCGATCACCTTAGGATTCTCTCCTCGCCTACCTGTGTCGGTTTGCGGTACGGGCACCTCTCACCTCGCTAGAGGCTTTTCTTGGCAGTGTGGAATCAGGAACTTCGCTACTATATTTCGCTCGCCATCACAGCTCAGCCTTATGGGAAACGGATTTGCCTATTTCCCAGCCTAACTGCTTGGACGCGGATATCCAATACCGCGCTTACCCTATCCTCCTGCGTCCCCCCATTGCTCAAATGGTGAGGAGGTGGTACAGGAATATCAACCTGTTGTCCATCGCCTACGCCTTTCGTACTCGGCTTAGGTCCCGACTAACCCTGAGCGGACGAGCCTTCCTCAGGAAACCTTAGGCATTCGGTGGAGGGGATTCTCACCCCTCTTTCGCTACTCATACCGGCATTCTCACTTCTAAGCGCTCCACCAGTCCTTCCGGTCTGGCTTCACAGCCCTTAGAACGCTCTCCTACCACTGTTCGAAGAACAGTCCGCAGCTTCGGTGATACGTTTAGCCCCGGTACATTTTCGGCGCAGAGTCACTCGACCAGTGAGCTATTACGCACTCTTTAAATGGTGGCTGCTTCTAAGCCAACATCCTGGTTGTCTAAGCAACTCCACATCCTTTTCCACTTAACGTATACTTTGGGACCTTAGCTGGCGGTCTGGGCTGTTTCCCTTTCGACTACGGATCTTATCACTCGCAGTCTGACTCCCAAGGATAAGTCATTGGCATTCGGAGTTTGACTGAATTCGGTAACCCGGTAGGGTCCTAGTCCAATCAGTGCTCTACCTCCAAGACTCTTACCTTGAGGCTAGCCCTAAAGCTATTTCGGAGAGAACCAGCTATCTCCAGGTTCGATTGGCATTTCACCCCTACCCACACCTCATCCCCGCACTTTTCAACGTGCGTGGGTTCGGCCTCCATTCAGTGTTACCTGAACTTCACCCTGGACATGGGTAGATCACCTGGTTTCGGGTCTACGACCACGTACTCATGCGCCCTATTCAGACTCGCTTTCGCTGCGGCTCCGCATCTTCTGCTTAACCTTGCACGGGATCGTAACTCGCCGGTTCATTCTACAAAAGGCACGCCATCACCCGTTAACGGGCTCTGACTACTTGTAGGCACACGGTTTCAGGATCTCTTTCACTCCCCTTCCGGGGTGCTTTTCACCTTTCCCTCACGGTACTGGTTCACTATCGGTCACTAGGGAGTATTTAGCCTTGGGAGATGGTCCTCCCGGATTCCGACGGAATTTCACGTGTTCCGCCGTACTCAGGATCCACTCAGGAGAGAACGAAGTTTTGACTACAGGGCTGTTACCTCCTATGGCGGCCTTTCCAGACCTCTTCATCTACCTCGTTCCTTTGTAACTCCGTACAGAGTGTCCTACAACCCCAAGAGGCAAGCCTCTTGGTTTGGGCTAATCCCGTTTCGCTCGCCGCTACTCAGGGAATCGCATTTGCTTTCTCTTCCTCCGGGTACTTAGATGTTTCAGTTCCCCGGGTCTGCCTTCTCATATCCTATGAATTCAGATATGGATACCACTCCATTACGAGTGGTGGGTTTCCCCATTCGGAAATCTCCGGATCAAAGCTTGCTTACAGCTCCCCGAAGCATATCGGTGTTCGTCCCGTCCTTCATCGGCTCCTAGTGCCAAGGCATCCACCGTGCGCCCTTTCTAACTTAACCGTTAAAAAGAATCACTATGTGATATCTTGTGTTACTAATTGAATGTGATGTCTACTGTTATCTAGTTTTCAAAGAACACGTTTCGAAGGAATGATCCTTCAAAACTAAACAAGACAGGGAACGTTCTGTTTATAAGACCCAAGGTCTTATATTCCGTATAATATCCTTAGAAAGGAGGTGATCCAGCCGCACCTTCCGATACGGCTACCTTGTTACGACTTCACCCCAATCATCTGT